>OZ241905.1:0-2529447 GCA_965203665.1 Nitrospirales bacterium
TAATCGACGAGCGAACGACTTCATCATCATCCGTGACAAAAATCGATGCGTGCATATCAGACCAACATTGCGGGTTGAGGTTGAAGGGTTAACGGAAGCCAAATGGAGATCACTGTGCCGACGCCCACTTCGGAGTCGGCCCGGATGTTGCCCCCATGCGCTTCAATGATGTTCCGGCAAATGGCCAATCCCAGACCGGTGCCGCGTCGCTTGCCCATCGTGAAAAAGGGATCGAAAATTTTCGGAAGATCCTCCGGGTTGATGCCTTTGCCATTATCCTCAATGGTCGTGAGCAGCCCTCTGTGTCCGTCACGTAATTCCTCGCGGGCTTCGATTCGGATATCTCCGTGCTCTCCCAACGCCTCGATGGAATTTTGAATCGCGTTGAGGACGACCTGCTTGATCTGGTCACGGTCGGCTTCGACCGCAGGCAGCTCCGGGGGAAAGGACACGGTCAGGTTCAAACGTTTCTGGCCGGCGGAGTGACGTACGAGGTCCAGCGTTTCTTCCACCAACGCGGGCATCTCGAACGAACCCGGGACAATATCGCGCGGTCGGGCGTATTCAACAATTTGCGTCACGATCCGGTCCAGCCTCCGGGTTTCCTGGAGGATCGTTTTCAGATCCTGCCGTTTGGCGTCCTCAGGTGGAAAATCCTCCATGAGCAACGACGTCGTGGAGCCGATGCCGACGAGGGGATTCCGGATTTCATGCGCAATGCCTGCAGCCACCTGTCCCAAGGTGGCGAGGCGTTCCGTCCGGCTGAGTTTTTCCTTCATCTGTTCAAACGCGGTGATGTCAACGTTAAAGCCTTGATAGAGCGACCCGCCGCCTTGTCCATCCTGAATGGGGACGGCGCGGCTCAGGACCTTATGCGTGGTGCCGTCAGGATGAACGAAACGAAAGACATTTTCAAAGGTAACCTGTTGCGCGGTGGCCTTGGAGAATGCGTCAGAGACTTGGTTGCGGTCACCGGCGTGAATGGCCTCCCAGATCCGTTCCGGATCCAGGGCATGATCCGGATCGTGGCCGGCCAGCCGCCAATTCTGGCGATTGCAAAAAATTATGCGTCCGTCTTTGGCCGTAAAAATGCCGAACGGGGCATTGTCCACGATCCCGCGATATTTGGATTCCGAATTCGACAGATCGATATTCAGGTTACGCAACGCGGCTTCCGACGTTTGGATTTGGCCGATGAATTCCCGAATCTGTTGCCCCATCTCGTGCATCACCCTGGTCAAGTCGCCGATTTCATCGCCCCGGTCCAGGATCTGGACCTCAGGGACCGTCCCGCCAGGTCGGTTTTCAACGGATTTGGCCAGTGACACCAAGGGACCGGCAATCGATTGGGCCAACAGGCGGATCACGAACACCATAGGGATGAGTGCCAATGACCCGCCACCGACGATCACGGTCAACAGAAAGCCCCGATCATTGGATGTGCGTTCCAAAGTTTGCCGTAAGACCTCGCCTTCCTGCTTATCGAAACGGGAAATTTCTTCTCGGATACTCAACATCAGTCTCCGTCCGGCCCCGGATTCGATGTACTCGAGCGCTTGCTCCGCATGGCCCAGCTTGGCTTGTTCGATCAACCGGTCCTTATCTTCCAGCAACGTGTACACCAGGGCCTGAACGTTCAGGATTTCAGCATGTTGCGCCCGATCATGTTCGACCATCTGGGCGAGGGTCCGCCCGACTTCCAACACGCGTTGTTTCGCGGCATGATAGGGATTCAGAAATTTCGGTTGGAGGGTCAGGACGAATCCGCGGAACCCGGTTTCTAAATCGACAATCAGCCGCAGGTAGTCGGCGGCAGTGGTTTGCACGTGATACACTTGGTTGAGGCGGTCTTCATCCTGGGAAAAGGTCTGCACGCTGTTAAAGGTGATGATGCTGAGAACGGCAAGCGTGAGGATCGGAATGACCGAAACCAGAAGGAGTTTTTTCTCAATGGGGAGATTGTTGAATCGTCGAAAAATTCGCATGGCGGAACTCCGTGCGTCATCTTAGGGGTGAGGCGTGGGGGTGTCAAACCGGATGTCAAGATTGCCGCAGGATGGATGCCCAGAGGCGACGAGGCGTCCGTAAAAGCCCTCTGGTGAGTCGAACCCGGTTTCAGGTATGATGAAGCCATCGCTTGGCCGAATCCGGATTCAATCCAGTGACGTGAAAACATGAAGAAACGAACCTTCGCGTTATACGTCGTGCTCTTTGTGCTCGGGCTTGGAGCAGGGTGGACGCTCAACACGGAACGACCGCCCGTCCAGGGCATTTCCGCCAGGACCGCGGCCG
The DNA here is from genome assembly GCA_965203665.1 of Nitrospirales bacterium. Classification (GTDB taxonomy): domain Bacteria; phylum Nitrospirota; class Nitrospiria; order Nitrospirales; family UBA8639; genus Bin75. Next base: position 2,293 of record OZ241905.1, read on the forward strand.
ATTACCTTCACGGGGTGATTGAGGCCGACAGAACGTTTTATACACAGCACGTCGTCGAGCGTATGGAAGCCATGCTCATTGTGAATGCGTCGGAAGAGTGGGCCCATGACAAAACTTTGCCGCTGCCCGCACAGTTTTTGCGCGAAGCGTCGCGCAGCCTGCGTCTCCGTGATGCGCCGTTTCGCTACCGGTTGGTCAGCCTCTGGCCGCTGAATCCCCAAAATGCCCCGGCTTCGGATCACGAACGGCAAATGTTGGAGCAAGTCGTTGAGTTCGGCGAGGTCATGGAAGGCGAAGTGACGGCGAATGACAAACGCTACTTTCAGGCGATCTATCCGGACCGGGCCGTGAGTCGGGCCTGCGTGTCCTGTCACAATGCGCACACCGAGTCTCCGAAGCGCGATTTCAAACTCAATGACGTGATGGGCGGGCTGGTGATCGAAGTGCCGTTGGATTCGTAAATTGTGTGTAAAATGGCGGCACCTTTTCCCGCGCGCTCCCAGGTTCATTCCATCTATCCTCCAAAATGATTGAAGACATATTACGGCCTTTGCTAGGGTTGCCGATTGGCTGATCGCAAACTCATCATGATGAATGCCCGCACAATAACCATGTTGTCCTTCACAGCCCTGGCATGGGTGCTCGGTTTGCCGGAACTCGGCTGGGCGACGGACGATTCGATTGATCACGTCGATCTGAGCCAGTCAGCCGTTGGGTATTTCGCGCTGGGCATTTTTGTCCTGGCCTATGCGCTGGTCATGGCCGAGGAGTTCACACACCTCAGGAAATCCAAACCCGTCATATTGGCGGCGGGCATCATTTGGGCAATGGTGGCGTGGTCGTATCCCGGCGACGACCCGCATGCCGTTGAGCATGCGCTACGTCACAACATTCTTGAATATGCGGAATTGATGTTATTTCTGCTGGCCGCCATGACGTACATCAACGCCATGGAAGAACGGCTGGTCTTCGAAAGTCTGCGGTCCTGGTTGATTCGCAAGGGCTTTACCTATCGTCAATTGTTCTGGCTCACGGGCATCCTGGCGTTTTTTATTTCCCCGGTGGCGGACAACCTGACCACGGCCTTACTGATGTGCGCGGTGGTGCTGGCGGTCGGGGCGGACAATCCCCGGTTCGTCAGTTTGGCGTGTATCAATATCGTGGTGGCGGCCAACGCGGGCGGGGCCTTCAGCCCCTTTGGCGACATCACCACGTTGATGGTGTGGCAAAAAGGGATCGTGGGCTTCTTCACGTTTTTCCTCCTGTTCGTGCCCTCGGTGGTCAACTACGTGGTGCCGGCCGCGATCATGCATTTTGCCGTACCGAAGGTCTCGCCGGCGCCGTCAGACGAAATCGTACACATGAAGCGGGGCGCCCACGTGATTATGCTGCTGTTCTTTCTCACGATCTGCACCGCCGTGAGTTTTCACAATTTCCTCCATCTCCCCCCCATGGTTGGCATGATGACCGGCCTGGCCTACCTGAAATTTTTCGGGTTTTACCTGCAGAGGACGCACAGTCGATACGCGGCACCGGGAACATGGAGTGAGAAGAAAGCTCAGGAAACGCTTGGCGACATGATCCCATTCGAAATCTATCAGCACGTGGCGAGGGCGGAATGGGATACCCTGCTGTTTTTCTACGGCGTCGTCCTGTGTGTGGGAGGGTTGGGTTTTCTCGGCTACCTCGCGGTGGTGGCGCAGGTGATGTATATTGACTGGGGGCCCACGTTCGCGAATACGATGGTCGGGATTTTGTCCGCAATCGTGGACAACATTCCGGTGATGTTTGCCGTCCTGACGATGAATCCCGACATGTCTCTGGGCCAATGGCTATTGGTGACCTTAACGGCCGGGGTCGGAGGGAGCATGTTGTCGATCGGATCGGCCGCCGGTGTGGCGCTCATGGGCCAAGCGCGAGGTAAATATACGTTCTTCAGTCATCTCAGATGGACCCCGGCCATTGCGCTCGGGTATGCGGCGAGCATCCTGGCCCATATGTGGATCAACTCGAGTCAATTTTGAGGAATAGCCTCGCAGGTCGGCGGATGGAAACCTCATTGCTCCCCGGACCCGCGCGGGCTACAATTCGACGAACACCAAGAAGAGGAAGCAATTCGGACGAGCATGAGTGCTGAAAAAGCAGACCTGCCACGAGGAACGCTTGCCGGGCTTCGGCAGCACTGGAAAGCCGACCTGCTGTCCGGGTTCCTGGTGTTTCTGATTGCGCTGCCGTTGTGTCTCGGCATTGCCCTGGCCTGCGGGTATCCTGCCATCGCCGGCATCTTCACCGCCATTATCGGCGGCATCCTGGCCACGTTCTTCAGTAATTCCGAACTCACCATCAAAGGTCCGGCCGCGGGACTCATCGTTATCGCCATCGGCTGCGTGACCGAATTCGGGTTTACCGGCGGGAAGGATCCGGCCGCCGACTACCAAGCCTATCGGCTGGCGCTGGGCGTCGGGGTGGCTGCGGGTGTCATCCAGATCCTGTTCGGGGTTTTCCGCGCCGGCATCCTCGGAGAATTTTTTCCCTCGACGGCGATCCACGGGTTATTGGCCTCGATCGGGGTTATCATCATCGCCAAGCAGTTCCCGGTGGTCATGGGGCTTAGCCCCGAAGGCTCCCCCCTGCACCTGTTGGCCAACATTCCCACGTTTATCATGAACATGAATCCCAAAATCGGCCTGATCGGGATCGTGAGTCTCCTCATTGTATTCGGGTATCCGTTCATCAAAAACCCCGCATTCAAACTCGTTCCGGCTCCGATGATCGTGTTGATCGTTGCGGTGCCGATGGGTCTGTACCTGAACGTCGGTCAGGAAGGCACTTACACCTTTAACGACCAGACCTATGCCTTGGGAGCAAAGTTTCTGGTGGACGTGCCGGCGAACATGTTCAGTGCACTCACGTTCCCGGATTTCTCCGGACTGACGACGTCCATCGGGATCAAGTACGTGATCATGTTTGCCCTGATCGGGAGCCTGGAATCGTTACTAAGCGCGAAGGCCGTCGACCAGATCGACCCGTGGCAACGAAAGACGGACATGGACCGGGACATGCTGGCCGTCGGAGTCGGCAATACCGTCTCGGCCTTTGTGGGCGGGCTCCCGATGATTTCAGAAATCGTCCGCAGCAAAGCCAACATCGACAACGGGGCCAGGACGCGATTCGCGAACATGTTTCACGGCTCGTTCCTGTTGGTGTGCGTCGCCTTGATCCCGGGGATCATCAACCAGATCCCGTTGGCGGCCTTGGGCGCGTTGTTGGTTTTTACGGGGTTCCGGTTGGCGTCTCCGCACGAATTTGTTCATATGTATCATTTGGGAAAAGACCAGTTCATCGTGTTCGTGTCCACCGTCATCGGCGTCTTGGCCACGGACCTTCTGATGGGCATCGGGATCGGCATCGCCGTGAAGATTGTCATTCACGTCATCAATGGCGCCCCGATCCCATCGTTTTTCAGACTGAATGCCGAAATTACACAAGAAGACGACACGTCGGCGATTATCGTGGTGCGGGAGTCCGCCATCTTCAGTACCTGGATTCCCTTGCGCAAACACCTGAACCGCTTGCTGCAGGAAGGGAAAACCGTCACCCTGAACCTGGCCGAGACACGACTCGTGGATCATACCGTGATGTCGAAACTCTACGAATGGGTCGGTGAATTCGAAGAAAGAGGGTGCGACCTGTTCATCAAGGGGCTGGCACATCACCGACCTATGTCCGATTCCGTAGTCGCGGCGCATATCAAGCCCAGGGAATAGGTCGTATCGTCTTACCACTGCTTGATGCAGCCCATAGGCGTCGTCTTCTTCCCAGAATTCCTCTATCAGGCGGTTTGGTGGGCTTGGTGCGATTTCGCTCACCTGGCCGCGTGCGTTTTTGCTGATTGCCGCCGCACGATAAGCCGATCCGGCATCACCCATTTCTAAAAGATTGATTTTAAAGTGGTTTCAAGGGAAGCGGTTTCCAGGGGAAATTGGCACATCCTTTGCTTTATAGAAGGTAGTGCCTGCTTAAACCTTTGGAGGGATATCATGAGTGAATTTTCCATCTTGTACAAAAGCCTACATTGTGAGCAGAAGCGAACGAAGAAAATCGAAAAGACCGATACCTCCTCACAGGAGAAGAGTGAGACTCAATCCGGCTCGATCTTCAGCCCCTTTCGAGCGTTGATCGCCAAAATTTTCTAATCCGGTCGTTTTTCTTTCCCTGCTGTCATCCCCGACCAGGTCGGGGATCCAGTGCCTTTATCTTTCTTTCCGCTAATCCAGCTTTTAGTTGTAGCCGCGGCATCTCATGCCGCCTCTCTTCCTCTGTAGTCTCAGTAACGTACCGATTTGGTCATGCCGAGCAAAGCGAGGAATCTCCTTTTCTCTTACTGGCATCCCCGACTCGATCGGGGATGCCAGAAGGCAAGGTTATGGGGCTAGCGCATACCTCAGACTCGCCTTTGGTCATTCCGTTTTTCACGGCAGAAAAAATCCGCCACGAGGCAAAGATTTTGTGAATTTCTATACGGGGGCCTATAAGCTCGCCATGGTATAAGCAATTCCGTTGGCGAGGTCAAGGAGAGGCCGGTCCGGCCTCTCCTTGACCACTGGCTTTTTTCATTTTTTCAGTTGGGCCATTTGTTCTTCATGCCAGGCCACGTGTTCCTGAAGGCCCTGTAACTCTCCTCGCCATTTCCCAATGATCCTTGTCCAACTCTGGCGTTTAAAACCTTTGGGATCACGGTAGGAGTTCTTGACCATGTCCAACCGGTGTTCCAGTTTTTGGATTTTTTGTTCAAGCACGGCCGCTTTGTCTTGGTGTTGCTCAATGGCTGTCTCGTGAGCAGCGATGGATGCTACCGGAACTTCTCCTGCGAAGGGTTCGCCGGAAACGGTTCCTTTCGCAGCATATCCGGGTAGCGCGAGTCCCACACAAAGCACGACACTTGTCATTACAGAGGTTAAGGTTTTCATAACGTCCTCCTTTCATGTTTTCTGTTCATCAACTCTTACTTTATTAAATAACCACAAAAACACATCTAACAAATAAATAAAATAATGAATATAAATCCATTTTTTAGATGAATTTCTTCGGCCTGACTGCAAGCAGTCTCAGGGTATTGGAAGCGTTACACGTCGCTGTTCAGGACGAAATAGTTTTGCGGGGAGGGAAGAAAACGAAGCGCCTGAAAAAAGCCGACTCTTTCAATAATGAGGGTAGGAAAATGACAGGTTTCCCGCGAAAGAGATATCTTTCGGTAAGAAGGACACTTAAGAAATAATTCGGCTCTGCACGGAACCACCCGCACAGCAGAGAGACACGAACCGTCGCGCCACATTGGTCGGCGGCTGGCATTTCTGAAGTCACCCAGGCATTCTCACCTGGGTTTAGGATTCCGCTGATTCAAAATGACCTTTTCTGAGGACACAGACGTCCGACACGAACAGACTGCCGGAATGGCGTTCCAGGAACGGCTTGAGTCCCGAAAGGATAGGTTCTACCTTGTCTTCGGGAACAACCGTCAGGACCATTTGCAGGCTGCTTTCGTCGTTAAACATGAGGTGTCCTTCATGAAAGCCGCTGTGACCTTTGCCCGACAGACTGCTGAAGATGGTGTAGCCACTGGCTTTGATCCGATCGAGCACTTCCGTCACGAAGCTCAGGTGCTCGCCGTTGATGATGATCTTGATTTCTTTCATCGGGTGAAGCGTAATGCTACTCATGGTCGTCTACTCCTCCTCAACCTGTTGGATTACTGAATGCGTTGCCAGTCCTTCAAAGATTGCTGGTGGAAAAATTCCATTGTCACCGGATCCAATGCCACAAGATTGATCCATTGATTGCCGACGAGTCGTTTTAAAACATCATGCCTGGAAATGATCGCGCTGATTCGTTCCATGGGAGCTTCAATAATCACAAAGAGCCGCATGGGTTCGTGATAGGGCGTTTCAACGTCCAGAACCGTTTGAACCGGCAGCCCGATACAGAGATCGCTTTGGGTTCCATACATGACTCCCACTCGTCCGACCACGTTGTGATAGACTTTACTCCCGCTGCCGTAAACCACGGGGTCCACCGTGGAAAAATAATGTTCCATGTTGATCCAATTCGCGACGATCATGGGGGCGGTCATGATGATTTCCAGATATTTCCCCGTCGGATCCTGCCGGTGATCGTACGAGTGCAAAAATGTTCGCCCTTCAAGATTGAGGCCGTGTGTCAAGGCACGCCGGCCGACGATAAAAGCCGTGTGCCGTGACAGTCCCCATTCCGGTCGGACTTGTGACCAATCCAGACTTCGTAATTTCGTTCGCGCGGTCGCATGATCCAGAGATTGTCCACCGGTTTCCTCCGGGAAGCGACTTAACCGTTCAAGGCTGTTGCGCCTGCCGGCTTCTTCGAGGTCATGAATCAGTCTGTTCAAGTCTTTCCGGTGTGTCGCGGGAACGTCTTCCAGGTCAAACAGTTGCACCTCGTCCGTCGTGGTATCGTGTTGACCCGGGAGAAAATGCGTATCGGCAGGAATGACAATTCCTTTTTGGGCCAGCAATTGCCGGACTTGGCCTTTGTTGGCCATGGCGGCAAAGGCCCGGGCGTTGGAGACCCCGTGGTTTCCCCCGCAGGCCCCACAGTCCAAGGCCGACTCATAGGGATTGTTGTCCGAGGTGCTGGCATGACCACAAGCGAGCACCAACCGGGAAAAGGTTTTGGTGTTTCCTAAAATCCGAAGCGCGGTTTCGACATAATGCGCCTGTTCGGTTTTCGTAAATCCCCTTTGCGTGATTCGGTGCATCCGATTCGTCACCGCTCGTTTATGGACGCCATACTCCCCCATGAGTTGTTGAAGAAATTTTTCATGGTCTGCTTCAGTCCAATGTAACAGTCGATGGAGTTCCTGATCTTCTGTGTTGTCTATCGAAACCTCATTCAACGCTTGCTTGCGAAGACGTTCGACCTGGTCGTGGGAGACCGCGTTGCCCAGACGACCGAACCGTTCGATTAACATGCGATAGATAATGGCCCGATGTTCGGAGGCGACCATTTCCTCGGCCTCATCCTTTGGCAGCTTTTCAACGGTCAAAGTCGTGCCGATGGAAATGTCAAAATGCTCCTTCACCCAGGACGTCAGCCGTTGATACCACAACGGTGCCAACGTTTGACCGAATAACCTGAATCCAAAAAACCATCCTATGGCTTCAACCATCACGTATGGCGTGATGACGTTTTCCTTCAAATCATGCAGAAGGGTGTGTCCGGTTTTGGCAAGTTGTTGTCGTTCCAGAAATTTGTCCGCAGCGTTGGCTTGGTACGCGCGAGGCACTTCTTTGATGATGTGTTTCGGTTTGAGCAGGACCGGGCATTGGTCGGTTTCATGTTCGCTTCCGAATTTCTCGAAGCACAAGGGAACTCCGAAAAATCCCGCAAACCCGAATGTTTCATTGCCTCCCACTTCTTCAAAATGCCTTCGAAATCCTTCGGAACGAACATCGATACAGAAGATGGCTTGAGTCAACGGACGTGATTCGGAAGGATGTTCCACCGACTCATCACTCTGACGAAGTCGTCGAATGTTCGGCGAAAAATCCTGAACAAAGTCCGTGACGAAACTGCGTTCAAGCGCGTGCAGCCATAACGGACCGTGATGGGATTCCGGAAAACGGTCAACCCAATTGAGTAGGATTTCCAAGGTTTCCGAAGGACTCTCGATGAGATCCTGCGCCGAGCAATCAAGGCAACGGGCAAGATGGACAAGGATACAGACTTCGCGCTCTTTTGCCTGCCGTTGACGAACGGTTTGCCACGTGTGACTGGTTGCGACCCCCTGACGGTCCAACTCATCGATAGGGAGCGGTTTCTGTATGAAGAGAGAAAGATCAAGGTTAGCCACCACTTGCTCGGCCAGTCCTGTCGTGCGCCATTCCTTGTAGAGCCCGTAGCCGTTCGGATGGTCGTGCAAGAAAGATTGGATCGAAGTAAACGTGCCCGGGATGCCGAGCTTCGCTTCGCATGTACGAGCGACGAGTTCTCGTTCATAGAAGAGACGAATGGCGATGTACCTCACCAAATCGATGGGGAAGGCCTGTTGCCATTGGTGGTTCGATTGTTCGGACCGCCATTTGATGAATCCCGTCCAACCCGGCAACTGAGCCAGATGCAAGGTAAAATAGTCGATCCACAGATCCTGAGGAATGGCCAATGTCTCTAAGCTCTCCCCAATGGCATCTGACGGGAGGTCCGGAAGGTTTCGGATTTTGGATTTCCAACCCTGAATACCGAACAACGGGCCGGTCCAGTCCTCTTGGGCCAACATTTTCCACCCATCGTAAAACGTCTTGTTGCGACGAGGCATCGGCCACGGCGCATGGCCTTCGTCGAGAAAGCCGCCACACCACTTGATGAGTTCCTGGTTGATCCGGTCCTGGATGTCCGTGCCGAGCGTGGCATCGCACCAGTGCGCAAGGGTGTACTCCGATCCAAGCTCGTTTTGTTCACGGTCGGCGTGAAGATTGAGTGAAAATCGTTGTTCCTGCGACCTGGAGAAGACTTGGAGTTTTTCACGCAGCACGGTCAGGTCGGTCTCGCTCAGCGAACGTTCTAAAACGGCCGAGGCCACGTCAGGCTCGAGGGTTCCAGTCCCATGGATGAAAACGGTTTTCAAAACCTCCAGATGAGTCACCGTTCGATTTCCAATAACCACGTGCTGCTCTTGCGCTCTGGTCTGTAAGGTTTCATGAATGGCACTCGAGGAGATGCGCCCTTGTTGAAAATACTTCCGGTATTGGCTATTGGGCAGATAGCCGTTCCCGCCGATAAATTTTCTGGCCTCCTCGATGGCTTCTTCGAAGGGTAAGTGTTCCAGGCCATGGAGGGGATTGTGGTGGATAAAAGTTTGCATGGGCCAGTAATGGGAAATGGTCTCGCTCGCCAGTTTGACAAGCGAACGCAATTCCATGCGCTGGGTATCTTGCTGGACAACCGATTCTTTGACGTTCGCCATGGTCGTTCTTTCTAATTTATCAATATGCTAAAACTTGCGCCGAAAATGATCAGGACCAGGGAGCAGATTTCGGCAACCCTCAAATCGGTATAGGGGATGTCCGATCGTGCTTTTCCAAAGAGTGTGTGGTGCAGCACATGTGAGAAATGCCAACTGCCAAACATCCAGACACCGACAAACAGCAACGAAATGATGACTAAAGAGCCCCCCTGATTTTCCGTTGCCGGCATGGTCGTAATGCCGCCAAAGATTGGAATGATCGGAAGCAGGACGGCGATGCTGATCAAAAGACCCACTAACGTCCCGAGACGCGGCATGGGAGACGCCAGCCCGGGGAGATTGCCGATGGTGGGCGACCCATACCGTTGTTGGACAAAGGCATAGGCGACAAACAGTCCGTTCATCACCAGCCCGACCGTAATTCCGAACGGGATGCCCCATTCGGCAAAAGAAGAGAAGACGCTCGTCAGTCCCCACAAAAGCGTAACCTGGACAATGGTGGCATAGGTGAGCAAAACATGGATCTGGTTTTGCCCCAAACACTTCAGAGACGCGTACAGCCCGCCCAGTAAGGCCAGGAATGCGATGGCCACGTGTATTTCCGTTACCATGGGAATCACAGTTTGCAGGTTGTGGATTTCAGCCAATCCGAGGGCTAAGAACGCCACCGTCCATACCCCGGAAAGCATTCCTCGAGCGGAGCCGACCAGGGAGGTGAAGAGAACGTGAAATGGCGGCAGTGGCACGAGCGTAACTGCAAGAAAAAGGCCGGCTGATCCGTCAAAGGAGTCCCCACCCCAGAAGAAAACGCTGCTGAGAACAATGGCAATAGCCGCCTGCGCAAGGCCAATGGTTTTGCGCGTGGCGGAAAGTTTCGAGCGGTAGAGAGAAAAGGCTGCAAAAGCGAACAAGCCGATGAGAAAATACCGGTTGACGGGTGCGGGGCCGCACAGTGCGGCAAGACACAGTCCCAACACCACCAGGGGTTCGTCCAGAGGCGTTGAAGAACGTTTGGAATCCCATTGTCCGAGGACGACACAAAACGTCGAAAAGATGACGGCCGCTGACAGATAAGTCGCGATTCGAGCGGTTTCGAATGCGGCGTACACGTAGAGGATCGTTCCGGCTTCCCACCCGATGCACAGCATGGCCAAAACCTGAAAGATCGAATGCGAAATGCGGCCGGTGCGGTTGAGCAACCAGAGAACAAGGGGGATGAGAACGGCCAGCAAGGTAATGGAAAATTCTGAAGCCATTGCGGATCGACCTTCCTCTAATACCGGTGTCCGAATTTTTGCGCCAAGTGGAAGAGCGCGTTGCTCCACCTTACGTAGATCAGATCGACGTACAACCGGTTGATCAGAAGAATATAGAGGCGTTGTTGCAATGCAAGAATCCTATCCGGGTTGATAATCGTGTGTCCTTTCGCATCGGTATAGACGTAGAACCAGCCGAAAAGTATCAAGAAGGTGGCCAACAGGATCATCGTATCGAATACCGCAGGATTCAAGGCCGCGGCCACGAAGAACGCCTCGGCCGCACCCGGTTCGGGATACAGAAAGTGCGTGAATTGTTCTCCCGCCCAGAGATACGTGAACCCAATGAGAAACAACGTGCCGACCATGGCGCCGGACACCTTCCAGGAAGCTACGTCATGCAGTCGAGATAAGCTGAAAATGGCTTGGGAGGCGGTGACCCAACTGAAAAAGAGGAAAATGACCGCGCCATGTGCGTCCTGCAGCGGAACTTCCAACAGGCCGTGTGCGACCATCAAAATAAACAGTGGCATGAGTAAGGTAATGGTCAATCCCGTTACCCAGCTTGCCTGGGTGGGAAGCCTGACGGGTTTGTGAGTTAACGAAGAAGGGAATTTCGGTTCATGTCTGGCACTGTGAATCACGGTCCCGGCGCTTAAGAAGAGTGAGGCTTTAAACAGGCCGTGCGCAATCAGATGAAAAATGGCCAGGGCAAAAGCCCCGAGGCCGCATTCCATGATCATATAACCCATTTGTCCCATCGTGGAAAATCCCAGTGTTTTCTTGATGTCGTTTTGGACGAGCATCATCGAGGCCCCCAAAAGGACGGTGGCGGCGCCGACAATGAACACGATATGCAGGACGTCGGGTGAGAGCGCATACAACGGTGCGAGTCGATTAAGAAGGAATCCTCCCGCGTTGACAATACCAGCATGCATGAGCGCCGAAACCGGGGTTGGAGAGTCCATGGTATCCGGCAACCAGACGTGGAGAGGGAACTGGGCCGATTTGGCCATGGCTCCGACGAAAATGAGCAATGCAATGACGGACGGTGCCGTGACGTCGAGCATATGTCCGGGCAGCAGTGAAATCACGTGGACTTGTTCGGAGGCTCGCCGGAAGAGCTCGGCAAATTCGAGCGTGCCGAAATAGTGATACGTCAGGACAAGGCCGCAGAGGAACGCGACGTCTCCGACCCGGTGCACAATGAACGTTTTGAACGCGTTCTGATAGGCCGGCACGTGTGAAAAATTAAACGCAAGAATCAGGTACAGGGCCCAACTCAACAACTGCCAGAAGACAAACAGCATCAGGAGGTTCGGACTGGAAACAAGCGCGAGGATGACAAAGGTTATGAAGCCGAGTAACGCGAAGAATCGGGCATAGCCGGAATCACCTCGGAGATAACGAACGGAAAACACGTGAATCACGGTGCTGACGCCGGTGATCAGGACCATCATCACGGCCGTGAGCCGGTCAACCAACATGCCGAACGTGAAAAACGAGGAACCATCGCCCTGGAGCGGCCAGAGGGTCACCCGAAAAGGCTCGCCCGAGCTGACGGAGTACAACGTGACAATGGAGAGGATGCCGGCTCCCACTGTGGCACTGATTCCTATGGTTGCCACATACGGGGCGAAGCGTTTCCCGAGCACACTGATGAATAATCCGGCCAAAAACGGAAGAAGGGGAATGAGAATCGCTGTGGTCGTCATCAAGTGCTCCCTTGCAAACGGATGAGGCTGTCGCTTATGACGGTTTCTGCCGACGGAAACGGCGAAGTTCGGTCACACGTCCTTTCAAATTTCAGTCCGTGCTAAAGAAGGAGAAAGCTGACGTACGATCATAGGCTTCGTCTTTTTTTTGCTCAAGTGGGAGCCTGTTTCTCAATGGTTACTGGTAATAATCAGGATCTCCTTCATAGGCAAATAAATAATTTTGTATTGATACATCTATTTTTTAAATGTAAGGTTTTGAGTCATGGATTGGCTGAACTACCATCATTTGCTTTATTTTTGGGTGATTGCCAGGGAAGGGTCGATCAAGCAGGCCTGTCAAGTGCTGACGTTGTCCCAGCCCGCGCTGAGTGCTCAATTGCGCGCGCTTGAAGACGCGATAGGTGAGAAATTGTTTTCTCGCGTGGGCCGCAAACTGGTTCTGACGGACGTGGGGAAAATGGTCTACCGTTACGCGGATGAAATTTTTTCGCTCGGCAGAGAATTGACCAGCACGTTGAAAGGTTATGGAACCCAACGCCCTATTCGCCTGGTGGTCGGCATTGCGGAAGTCGTCCCAAAAATGGTGGCCTATAAATTGCTGAAGGTTGCCTACAAACAGTTCGAGCACATGAAAATCGTGTGCTGGGAAGGTCGGTTGGAACGATTATTGGGCGAACTCGCTCTCCATACCCTGGACATTGTCTTGACGGACACTCACGTCCCGCCCAGCGTCAGCGTCGAGGCTCATACCCATCTGCTCGGAGAATCAGGCGTGACGCTCTTCGGCCCGGAAGACTTGGCCTCTCACTATCGGCGGAAGTTTCCACGGTCATTGGATGGGGCGCCGTTTCTGTTGCCCACGCCCAATTCCATGCTCAGGCGGGGCTTGGATGACTGGTTTCGAAAACACAAAATAGAGCCGTTCATTGTCGGTGAATTTGAAGACGGGGCCACGATGCAAGCATTCGCCCAGGAAGGACACGGGCTGTTTCCCGGCTCTTCGGTCGTTGAGTCGGAAATTGCCCGGCAGTGTCAAGTCCGCAAGGTGGGACGAATTGCGGGGCTCAAGGAACGCTTCTATGGCATTACGGTTGAACGCCGTATAAAGCATCCGGCCGTTTTGGCGATTTCCGAATCCGCGAAAGAAGAAGTCTTCAGGTAATTTTCTTGCTGTCGAACAGATGGCAGTTGTCCCGAGTGCCGAACGTTGGTATAAGGATCTGAACGGAAGAGAGATCAGTGCCGTGGCCGGTAGGGTGCATGCCTTCTACGGTGTAGGGTGGGTACTGTACACGCCAACCTGATGGGTTGGCTTTTTTATGCCCCATACGATACACGTCGCATCATGAGCCTCACGTCGATACAGGTGCTTTCCCAGGAAGAACGTGATCGGGTTCGGGAGACGGTGGCCAAGGCCAGCGAACCGATCCCCCCGTTTTGGCCCATGCAGATCATGGTGTCCCAAAATCCCATGCACGGCTTGGAGTATCTGCCCTTCGATCAGGCCGTACGGAAAGGCCTACACCTGCTCGACGGTCGCGGGTACCTGCCCAATTCGGAATATCGTGCGTTCTACCGCGCGGGACGGATCACCGGCGATGGACTCCGAAGGGCGATAGCGCGCGTGGGTCCTCGGCGGGAGCAACCCCAGGCAGTCACGGTCGGGGGCCGCGAGATCACGGCCGAGGACGTGTGGTTCTTGCACCTCGCGTTCGGCTGTGAGGCATTGGAGCCAGGCCTGTTGGCGTGGGAACTGGGTCCCGAGTCGGCCACGAAGCGATTCCGGCAAGACCTGCCGGACGAATCAGCACAACGGATCATCGAACGCACGATCCGGGAATGTGAGCATTGCCGGGATCATCCCGAGGCGGCGTATGTAACCAACCTGTGGCAGGTCATCTTGTCTGTCTTGGGGTTGTCCGGCGGCGAGCATGGCAGGCAGGCGGGTCCCGGCGCATCGGACGCATCACATGTCCCTAGCGATGTAGCCTTGCCGGCCCAGCGCACCGTCAGCGATTGGGTGGATGTCCTTGCCGGCACGACGCTTGTCGAGGAGATCAATAACCAGCTCATCAAATGGTTGGCGGCGTTTGTCGATGAAGGCTTGGCTGGCTGGGAAATGCCGGGTAGATACGGGGGATTCTATGCAGCCTGGCGGGATTTGGCGCAACACGATCAGTCCCACCGGTTTGAAGGCATTCGACAATTCCAACAAAAAATCAGCGAACTGCCGTCTGAGCCCGAGGATGCGATTGCGTCGAGCCTGCATCGTCTGGGCGTGCCCGAGGCGAATTGGAGAGATTACCTCGCCCGCCAGTTGTCCCAATTGCCGGGGTGGACCCGGTTCGTTCGCTGGCTGGAGACGAATCCCGCGTATCATGCGCAACGCAAACATCCGGTCGATGCGGTCCAGTATCTGGCGGTGCGGTTGTTCTACGAAGCCGAATTGGCGCAGGCGACCTGCCGGCGGGAATGGAGGACTCACGGTACCGTGCCGGCGCTGGTTGCCTATTGGCAAGAGCGTTCGGATGAATACGCAAAAAGGATGAGTGGGGGCGCACATGCCGTGGACCCCCTAAAACGGGCCATTTGCCGTGATGCCTGGCGGCTGTTTCATCTCGCTCAGGTGTTGGAAATGTCGCCGCTCGAGATGCTCGATCTATCTTCGGACGATGCGCGCACGGTGTTGGGATGGCTGGATGCCTTTCCTCCGGACCAACACGGTCCGGTGTGGCTTGAGGCCTACGAAGACTTCTTTCGAGCCGATATTATCCAAAGACTTACGACGCACTGAGGCATCGTGTTCAAAAGCACGCGATCCTCCAGCAACTCTTCCATAACCAATGGCTCAATCTGGTGGCCATCGATCCTTACACCTTGAAGTTTCATCGCTATCTTCCCGACGCCGCCTGGGAACGGGTCGGATAAGACACCTTATTCGCGACATGGAACTCCCACCCTCCGGGAGAGTCCGGCGTGAGGGAACATTTGTCAGTGCCGGTCGTATGGTATAATCTCGTCGTCGGTCCGTACGAAGATTTCCAAGTAACAATGAGGAAGGTAAGATGCGAGAACAATGGTCCTTGAATGTTATCTTGAAAAACCCCGTCGTCCTGGCGATCGGGAGTTTTCTCTGCGTGTGCCTGGCATTGGGTGCGAGTGCGACGTTCTTTCAGCCGTCCACGGTCACCCAGGCTTCGGAAGAGCAGGTCGCGCCCCCCGAGCTGCTTGTGCAAGCCCCCATGGCGCAACCGGCTGCCTTTTCCCCTCCCGCCACGAGCGAAGACCTCCTTCGGTTCAATCAGCACCTTATCGCGATTGCCAAGAAGGTCACGCCCGCGGTGGTCAATATCTCGATCGTGAAGACGACCGCCCCGCGACGTTCTCCGTTTCCTCACAATCCCTTTTTCGACGACCCCTTCTTCCGGAAATTTTTCGGAGAGCGGTTCAGAGAGGAACGCCGCCAAGAGCCCAGACGCCGGCAACAGGGAATGGGCTCCGGGGTTATCGTCAATCCCGACGGCTACATCGTCACGAACAATCACGTGGTGGCAGAGGGCGATGAAATCCATGTGGTGTTGGGGGATCAAAGGAAATTCGAGGCGGAATTGATCGGGACCGATCCCAAGACCGACTTGGCCATCTTGAAAATTGAGGCGTCAGGGTTGCCGTTCCTCTCCTGGGGTGATTCCGGCACGTTGGAGGTGGGAGAGATGGTCGTGGCCGTAGGGAACCCCTTCGGCCTGAACCAGACCGTGACTATGGGCATTATCAGCGCCGTGGGACGGGCCAACGTGGGTATTGCCGACTACGAGGATTTTATCCAAACGGATGCGGCCATCAACCCGGGAAATTCCGGCGGGGCCCTGGTGAACGTCCGCGGGGAACTCATCGGCATCAATACGGCCATCTTCAGCCGGAGCGGCGGGTATATGGGCATCGGCTTTGCCATCCCGAGCAATATGGCCAAAGGGGTGGCGCAGAGTTTGAAAGTCTACGGCAAAATGGTACGGGGCTGGCTCGGTGTGTCCATCCAGGATCTGAATCCTGACCTGGCGAAACAATTTGAAACCACGGAGACCAAAGGCGCCTTGGTGACGGACGTGGTCGAAGAGAGTCCCGCCGAAGATGCCCGGTTTCAACGGGGCGACATCATTCGCGAATACGATGGCCGCGCGGTCGAGAATTCAACCAAGTTACGCACCTACGTAGCCGAGACACCCCCCGAAACCAAGGTGGACGTGGAGATCCTGCGTGAAGGCAACAAGAAGCGTCTGACCGTTGTCATCGGACTGATGCCCAAGGATATGGCCGGAACCGGCGAGGTGGGTACCGTCGGTGAGCGGCATGCCCTGTCGGGATTGACGGTCGAATCAGCGGCATCAGAACGGTCCGCCGGTGACAAAGGGGTGCGCGTCATGAAGGTCCAGCCTGACAGCCGTGCGGCCCGGGCCGGGATACGGAAAGACGACGTCATCATGGAAATCAACCGGATCTCCATCGCGGATGCGGACGATTTCGATCGTATCACCAGTCAACTCGGCGAAGACGATGCGGTCCTGGTGCTCCTCAGACGAGGACGCTCGACGCTCTTCCTGTCGATCGGCGGAAACTAAATACTTTTTTACGTTTGCGGTAGAGCAGCAGTGTTATTGTTCAGACCTTAGGCCGTTTCATTATTCCCGTTCCCCAAATCTTCGGCCTCTATGTGTTGTTTTTAGACCAATACGGCCCAGGGGGCGGGTTTATCGGCTCGTTCTGTCAAGTGGAAAGTTTCGGCGCTCTTGACTTGTTCCATATTGCGGGTTATCAATTTTAGTATGAAGCATTCCCGTCCCTTAACCCATGATGAGAGAAAAGCCGCGGAGGCGGCCTACCGGGGCCGGCCATTCGATGCCTCGTGGTCGCAGGCCGCCCGGGCCGTGTATGACGGCATTCTAACGGCCCGAGGATATGCGGTGGATGCGTTTGCCCCCGGTGACGTCAACCGGGAAGCCGTGCAAGAAATCCAATCCGCTGAAACCGTGTTTGCGGAAACGATGGGATCGGCCCGCCACACTCCTTCCCGACAGGAAGCCATTGAGGCCGGCTTGCTCGTCGACGTCACCAAGAAGGCCAAACGTATCGGCTTTCACTTGGCGGTCGGGATCACGAAATCCTTGTGGGACCGGAATATCACGAAGTCCTTGGATCTCGACCCGCATGAATGGGACCTGCGCGTCCGCGATCTGTTGTTGGCGGTGCGTCTGAAAATGGCCGGTTCGGCCACGTCAGGGCCGTGGATGGAAGTGCCTGTCGTGTTTCCGTCAACGCAAGGTGAAGAGCCACCCCAGGTGTTTTCCATCTATGCGTTGTTTCATAAGGATCAGGTCGCCGAAGATTGTGTGACCTTGATTCATCCCAACGAATTGTCTTCGCTCATGCGCCCGGCTTCTTCTCCTTCCGAGACGGAAGACAACCCGTCTTTCCCTATTGATTCCCTGTAGGGCTTCCTGTTCTCCTGTTCTTCCATGATTTTCCATGCCGACTGCATGGTGTCGTGCGGGCATCCGAACAAATGTGCTAAGGTGACGGCCATGCCGAACGATGCCAAACTGTTAGTCAACGCGGTGCTCGGAGCCATGGCCGTCACGGGTGGGTTCTGGTTTCTTCAAGGGGGTCTCTCCATGGGCGCGACTGTTGTCTTGGTGGTGGGGCTCATGGTGGTCTTGGCAAAAACCTGCCCCGGCGTGGCTCATGTCTGGATGTGGTCCACCCTGCTGCTGGGACTGGAAAGCCTCGCGTGGCCGTTTCTGATGTTAGGCGAACTTCAACAATTCGGTCCCGAGCCGCCTCTCGAAGAGATGAGTAAGGTCTTTACCGCGGTCTTGTTCGGGGTATTTTCCGGAATTTTTTGGCTGACCTTCGCCTACGGACTGTACCGCCGGACCCAACCCGGACCCGAGGAGCCGGCTGCCCCCTTAACGCCGAACCAAGCCAAAGCCAAGCGAAAGAAGCAACGGTAACGGCTATTCCGCTCACGACATTTTCTATAACAGTTCCACAGGGTCCACGTTCACCCCGAATTTCAGGCGTCGATTGGCTTGTCCTTTGGTCATCAACTCGATCGTCCGTCGAACGAGGGATCGCCCGGCGGTCCCGTCCGCGACTTTGACCAAGAGTTGATAGCGGGAGAGCCTTCGCGGCTGAGCCCCATACGCGGCTAGGGGACCCAGGATGGCGGTTTGTTCGTCCTGTTGCGTTTCGCCTTGCGCGATCATGTGGGCAAGTTGTTCCGTGAGATGCCGGCGCCATGTTTTTGCGGCGTTCTCGGTTTCCGTTGCATCTTGACCTGAGACGTGTAATTGGATGAGTTGCCCGAAGGGCGGATACCCCACCAGCCGGCGAAAGGCCAATTCATGGTCATAGAAGAGGTCGGGCTGTTGTCGGCCGATGGCATGCATGACCGGGTGCGAGGGGAGGTGCGTTTGAATGATCGCGGACCCCAAGAGACCGGGTGTCAACAGATCCACGGCCTGTTGGAGATGGTGAAACACACGTTCCGAGGATCGAAAATCCGGTACATGCAGGCCGGCGTCCGCATAGGGGATGCCGACGCATCTCACCGGCGTGAACGGTGAAGCCTGGAAGAGCAGTTCCGTCCCGACCACCATGTGGATCCGGCCCTGCGAAAATTGTTCGCGGATGCGGCTCGCTTCGGCTTCGCTCCGTATCGTGTTGCCGTCATAGCGGGCAATGGTGGCGTTGGGATACAGCCGGTGCAATTCTTCTTCAAGGCGTTCCGTGCCGAATCCCACCGGTTCCAAACGAATGCCGGAACAGGCCGGGCACGCGGACGGGATGGGTTCGGCCTGGCCGCAATAGGGGCACCGCAGTTGTGATTGCCGGAGACCCAACGGGATGCGGCAGTGCGGGCATTGTGGCGCGGTCCCGCAATCCCGGCAGGTGATGGACGATGAAAACCCTTTGCGATTGTGATAGACCACGACCCCGTCACCCTGGGCCAGGGCCTGCTCCATGCCGTCCTGCAGGGCATCGGAGAACACCGTGCCGAACGTCATGTCCTGAAGGCTGATCATCTGAACCGGCTTTGGTGTGCTCTTGTCGGCGAAAGCCCGTGGAGACCCGGCGTCCTCGGCAAAGCGATGCACGGTCTCGAGTGTGGGGTAAGGCGCGTGCAGCGCGAGCACGGCATCGTCCAGCTCGGCTTTTTTTCGTGCAACCTCCCGGGCGTGATAGTGGGGACTCGGGTCTTCCTTGTACGCGCTGTCTCCTTCGCGTTCGATCCACACGCAGCCCAAGGCAGGGAGAGGAAGGAACAAAGCGGATCTGGTCCCCACGACCACGGAATAGAGCCCTTGTTTGATGGCTTCCCAAAGTTGAAGACGTTGCTTGTCTGAATGGCCGCTGTGAAACTCGCCTATCGGTTGTCCCACCGAGTGTCGAAGATAGGAAACCAGGCGTGTCGACCGGTTGATATTCGGGGCAATGATCAGGACCGTCCGTCCCTGGGCCATTGTTTCTTGTATGGCGTCGCCCAACAGCGGTTGCGGGTCTTCTAAATCGGTGAGCAGCATCTCACCGAATCGTTTGGCTGCAAGGTGTTGCCGAAAACGGCCCCTCCATGAGAATAAGCCGGGGCTTTCCTCCGGGGCGTGGAGAAAGTCTTGTGGAGGCGTTGCCGGTTTGGGGCTGCTTGGGACCGGCAATTCGGTCCAGTCCTGCCGGGCCTGAATCCACTTATTTCGCTTGAGCCTTTGTAAGACCGTGGAAGGGTTATCCAGCAGCCGGTCAATGGTTGATTGCGCCAGGCCTTTGGGACGTTTGGCGAGCGCAGCGAGGAGTGCGTGCGTGGAGGTGCCGGTCCTGGCGGTTTCCAGGCGTTGTTGCCCTTGCTGGGTGATGGTCCAACGTGTGCTGCTGCGAAAGGGGACGTCCGGTGGTTGGACAAGCGCCAGGCAGGTTCCTGCCGGAGCCAGGTAATAGTCGGCCATCCATTCCGCCAGGGCAACCAGCTTGGGGTCCGGCTCCCAGTGCGCCGAGGTGATGCGATACAGTTCGCGAATACGGCCCGGATCAACCAGGGGTTGCTTCGCGTTCCCGGCAAGAGAGACAATAATCCCCGGCTTGACGCGCGGCCCGAACGGGGCCAGGACCCATTGTCCTATGTGGGGCCTGGACTGCCACGACTCAGGAATGCGATACGTAAACGCTTGAGAGGTTGCGGGGGGAAAGACGACGTCGGCATAGGATGGCGGCATGCGGGCTATTGTGCCAAAGGAATGGTGACCTCACAACGAAGGGAAATCCGGTTCTTGGCTTTTCCCTTATGGAACCCATAGGGGTTGAGGTACAGGTCATGATTGCCAAGAGAACGCGGAACGGTATGTTTGTGGGGCTCTGGTCTCTTGTCTTGATCGCAGGGCTGCCGGCTGTACCGCTATATGGACAGGAAGACCCCCCGACCTTGCCGCCGAATTCTGCGACTTCCCGGGAAACGCATTTGCGTGATTTCTCGCCAATCCCGGAAGAACCTGAAGAGTTCGATGACCGTGAGGTGAAGGCGTATTACGACTGGCGCAATGACCTGTTCTTCCGGGAATTCGACTTGAACGGCGACGGCGTAGTGAATTATATGACCGCCCGGCGGACCTACAAGGTGTGGCTGGATGAATTCGGCACACCGGTCGTCGTGACGGTCGGGGCTCCGTTGTTCTATTGGCTGGACCTGAACGGGAACGGAGAATTCGACACGGGGAAAGGCGAAATGTGGTCGGACCCGGACGAGGACGGCATCACCGGCAATGAACGGACGTATGATACCAGTCATCTGGAAAAAGAGCCTTCCCGTGTTCCGCGGTGGTCCGCGCCTTCTCCGTAGTTTTGCCTGCTAAAGCGGGGATCATTTTCGGACATAGTATGGAGAGGACGTGTGATGTCGAAAAAAAAAGTGAACGAGCAAAAAGATTCGCAGGTGCCGAATCCTCCGAAACGCATTAACACGCAGATCCATCGGCGAAAGAAGGCCAAGGCTGTCTTTCCCCTGACGGATGAATGGGAAAATTCACAAGCGGGGCCTCCCAAAGGTTTGAAACGCCCGCCGCAGGACATGCGGAACTCGTAGCGAGTCCGTTCTTCTCCTTCTCCCTTCTGTTGTTCCACAAAGTCGCCCCTTTATATTCCCGTTTCACGAAGATGTGCCGATTCCTGACCCAAGGGCATTACGATATTGGGGCTTTTGCTATCGGGACGGTAGGTCTTTTGTTCTCTTGATTCGTTGGAAAATGGGGTGCTACGATCCAGAATTCTGCGAAAAGATTGAAGTTTTTGACCCCCGCTGCCGGATACCGGGGGCAATTTCCTCAGAGGTCAAATCCTTATGGTCGGTGGCCTGGATCTGTTTCTTGACTATCTCGCGAAGTATTCGCCTATAGTCGTGTTTATTATCCTGGCAGCGGGATTTGGCATTGTCACGCTTGTCCTGAGCTATTTCGTCCAACCGAAGTATCCCGAAGATGAAAAATTGAGCGTGTATGAATGCGGCAGTGAGCCGTTTTCCGATTCCCGGATGCCGTTTCCCGTCCGGTATTACGTCATCGCGATGCTGTTCGTTATCTTCGACATTGAGGTCATTTTTCTCTATCCCTGGGCCGTCACCTTTGACCAACTGGGCGTGATCGGCCTCATTGAAATGATGATCTTTATCGGACTCTTTGTCGTGGCTTACGTGTATGCGTGGAGAAAAGGCGCGTTGGAGTGGGATTGAGGCCCGGACGTTGGCTTGTTCCGGCTATCGCCGTGAAGTGAGGTATCCATGGGGTTGATCCAAATAGGGAAAAAGCACGAGAAAGACGGCGATATCGGTGTCATCACGCTGTCTTTGGAGAAGGCCGCGAATTGGGCGCGCAAAGGGTCGCTGTGGCCGATGACGTTCGGGTTGGCGTGCTGCGCGATTGAGATGATCGCCGCAGTCTCCTCCCGGTATGACGTCGACCGGTATGGGGCCGGTGTGTTCCGTGGTTCTCCGCGCCAATCCGACCTGATGATCGTGGCGGGCACGGTGTGCCGGCGGATGGCTCCGGTCATTCGCAAAATCTACGACCAGATGCCCGAACCCAAATACGTCATTTCCATGGGGTCCTGCGCCACGTCCGGGAACATTTACGATAGTTACAGCGTGGTACAGGGCGTGGACCGATTCGTGCCGGTCGATATTTACGTGCCCGGCTGCCCGCCGACCCCCGAAGCCTTATTCGACGGGATTTTGAAGCTGCAGGATCAGATCATGCAGAAGCGGGTCTTTACCAAACAGCCTGAAGAGGTCAGGCCCCGGGGCAAGGCCATCGGATAATGCACCCTCTTGCCGAAACCATCCAAGCCCGATTCCCCGATGGGTTCGTGAGCGCTCATGAATGGAGAGGTGACTTGGCTGTCACGGTGAAACGCGAAGCCCTGCACGCGATCGGCCGTTTCCTGAAGGATGATCCGGCCATGGCTTGCAATTACATGGTGCTCGTGAGTTCGGTGGATTGGCCTGATGAAGAGGAGCGCTTCGAAGTCGTGTATGAAGTCTATTCCATCCGTCATCGCCATCGCATTCGCGTAAAGACGCGGGTTCCGGAACGCGACTGCTACGTGGACTCGTTGACGGATATTTGGCCGGGCGCGGATTTCATGGAACGGGAAGTGTTCGACATGATGGGCATCCGTTTCAACAACCACCCGGACATGCGGCGGATCCTGATGCCCGACGATTTTCCCGAAGGCTACCCCCTTCGAAAAGATTTCCCGCTGCAAGGAAAAGGCTGGCGCGATACGTTCGAATTTTTGAATGAGGGTGCGGCCTCCTGACGAGCCGGCCCCTTTGAGAAGCAACCATGGCGCATTTGGAAGACCAACGCGAAACCATCTATAAAGTCGACCCGGCCAATCCGGAGACCAAGGATCTTCCGATCCTGCGGACCGAGGAACTGTTGTTGAACATGGGGCCGCAGCATCCGGCGACGCATGGGGTACTGAAAGTGATCCTCGACCTCGAAGGCGAGCGGATTACGAAATCCACGGTCGTCATGGGCTTTCTCCATCGGGGCGTGGAAAAACTCGCCGAATACGGAACATACCACCAGTTCATTCCCCATACGGACCGTCTCGACTACGTGTGCGCGATGTACAACAACTTCGCGTATTGCCGGGCCGTGGAGAAACTGATGAACGTGACCGTGCCCGAGCGCGCGGAATATCTGCGCACCATCGTGGCGGAAGTCCAACGGATTATCGGACATCTGTTCTGGTTGGGGACGCAGGCGCTCGATATCGGAGCGATGACCGTGTTTTTCTACACGTTCCGTGACCGCGAGATCCTGCTCGATTGGTTCGATGAACTGTGCGGGGCGCGGCTCACGACCAGTTGGTATCGGATCGGCGGCGTTGAACGCGACTTTACCGATTCCCTGGAAACCAAGATCCGGGACTTTCTCGCGTACTTTCCTCCCAAGATCGATGAATACGTGGTGTTCCTGGAAAAAAATCGGATTTGGCTGGCCCGGACCGTGGGCGTGGCGGTGATCTCCGCGGAGGATGCGTTGGGGTATGGGTTGAGCGGGCCGACGTTGCGGGGGTCGGGCGTGGATTACGACTTGCGCAAATACGAGTCGTACGGCGCCTATCCCAAGTGCGAGTTCAGCGTCCCGGTCGGCAAGAACGGCGACACGTATGATCGGTATTGGATCCGCATTGAAGAAATGCGTGAGAGCATCAAGATCATTCAACAGTGCATGGACCAGATACCGGAGGAAGGTCCGGTAATGGCCGACGTGCCCAGCGTCACCCTGCCTCCCAAGAACCGGGTGTTCACCAATCTCGAATCCATGATCCAGCAGTTCAAACTGTTTTCCCAGGGGTTCGATGCCCCGCCCGGGGAGATTTATTGCGGAACCGAAGCGCATAAGGGTGAACTGGGCTTCTATATCGTGAGCACGGGCGGCGGGAAACCGTACCGCCTCAAGATCCGCTCTCCGTCCTTTATCCACATGGGGGCGTTCGATTATATGGCCAAGGGGTACATGATCGCGGACGCGGTCACGATTTTCGGGTCGTATGATATTGTGATGGGAGAATGCGACCGCTGACAGACTGTTGAAAAAGCCCGCCAGCGGCGTTCTCGTGGCTCGAAGGCTTCAACGTACTTTTTGTACGCCTCAGCCTTCTCGCTGCCTGCGGCCTTGCCGGTGGACTTTTTGAACAGTCTGTAACGTTGAGGTAATAGATACAAATCCTGAAGAACTCCTGAACGCATGGAGGAGAGATAAATGGGACTCAAACCGGTTACGACGCCCGATACTGAAGCCGCGACGATTTCTCTGAATATCGACGGCGAAACCGTCACCGCGAAAGAAGGGGTTTCGTTGTATGACGTGATTTCCAGCATGGGAAAAATCGTTCCGGCCATGTGTTATCACTATACGTTCGATCCTTTCGGGTCCTGCGGCATGTGTCTGGTCCTGCAGGAGGGGAAGAAGTCGCCAGTGCGGTCCTGCACCGCCAAGGCGACCGAAGGGATGGTGATCCGGACGGATGGAGAGGACCTGTTTGCGGCGCGAAAGAAAGCCGTGGAAAAACACCTGTCCGTGCATCCCCTGGATTGTCCGGTCTGCGACGCGGACGGGCATTGCGAATTGCAAGACATGGCCTTCCAGCATCAGGTCACCGATCTGGCCAACGCCAAACAGAAAAATATTCCGGAAGACACGCGCAGCCTGGTGCTCGATTTCAACATGAACCGCTGCATCGCCTGCGGGGAATGCATCAACATCTGCAAGGACGTCCAGCGCATCGATGCCCTGCAGTTCATGAAGAAGGGCGGGTTTACGCAGGTCGTGGCCAAGGGAGATCACGCCTTGGACTGCGAGTTTTGCGGTGATTGTCTGGCGGTGTGTCCGGTGGGAGCGATTACCAATAAATTTTCAAAATACGTGTACAAGCCCTGGCAACTCCGAAAAACCACGACCACCTGCAATTACTGCGGGGATGGTTGTCAGTTGTACGTGGAGACCAAGGATACGGAAGTCGTGCGGGTGACCTCTCCCTTGTCCTGGAAAAACAAATGGGGCGACCGGGGGGATACGATCAACGGGCACGGAGGGCTCTGTGTGCGGGGGCGCTTCGGCTTCCAGTTCATTGACAGTAAAGAACGGCTCAAGGAGCCCCTCGTTCGGAACGAAACGGGTCTGGCCCCGACGCCGTGGATCGAAGCCCTGGACTCGACCGCCAAGCGGCTGACGGATATCAAGAGCCGATACGGGTCCGAAGCCATCGCGGGATTGATCACGGCACGGTGCACGAATGAAGAACTCTACGTGTTCCAACGATTCATGCGGACCGTGCTCGGGACGAACAATCTCGATAGCAGCGCGCGGTACGGTCATATGAATTTCGTCCGGGCGGTGCATCATGCCCTCGGGATCAATCGGACGATGAACACCTCGGCGGACCTCACGAAAGCCAAGGCCATCCTGGTGGTGGGAGCCAACGTCACGGAAACGAATCCCGTGGCCAGCCTGCGGGTGAAAGCCGCGATCGGCACCTACAAGGCGTCGGTCATCGTGGTGGATTCCATGCAAACCAATTTGGCCAAGTTGGCGTCGCATCCGGTGATGGTCAAACCGGGGTCGGAGGGCGCGTTCGTCAAGGGATTGGTCAAATCGGTCCTGGAGCAGGACCTCATCGATCCTGACGCGACCGCTCAGGCCCCCGAGGCCCTGTCCGCCTTGAAATCCGCGGCCCAGGAGGTGTCGCTCGACGCCGTCGCCGCTGAAACGGCAATTCCGGTCGAGACGATTCAGGAGGTCGCCAGGATATTTGCGGAAGCCCCGCGTTCCGTCATCCTGTGCGGGGAAGGGGTCGTGCGTCAGCCCGACGGATATAACCATACGTTGTCCTTGGTCGACCTGGCGTGGGTCACGGGGAAATTGAATAAACCCGGGTGCGGGATCAATACGTTCACCGAAGAAGGGAACGAGCAGGGAGCCGTGGATATGGGCGTCGCGCCGGAATTTCTTCCTGGCCCGGTGCCCTATGCGCAAGCCGCGGCGCGGCAAAAATTTTCCGAAGCGTGGGGCTCGACGTTGCCGGACGCACAGGCAGGCAAATCCCTTGTCGAAATTTTGGAGGATTGTCGCGCCGGCAAGATCAAAGCCCTCTACCTGGTGGGAGAAAATCCGTTGGGCACGCTTCCGAAATCATTCGGCGTGGAGGAAGCCTTGAGCCAGTTGGAACTGTTGATCTGTCAGGATCCCTTCCTGACGGAGACGGCGCACTATGCGCACGTCGTGTTCCCCGCGTGTACGTTTGCGGAAAAGGACGGCACCGTCACGAATCAGGAGGGGATGGTGCAATTCGTCAGGCCGGCCTTGGATCCGCTGGGTGAGAGTGTGCTGGATTGGCATATCATGGTGGGGCTCTCCAACGGCATGGGGCATGCGCTTCCGTATGAAACCACGCAGGACATTCAAGCGGAAATTCGGAAGATGCTTCCCGGTTACTACAATCTCGGCGAACCCCGGCCCGTTGTCGCCGATGCCGCCGCGTATCTTCGGAACGGGTATGCGGATTCGGTCCGTGCCCGGTACGCGAACGGCCGTGCACAAGAGTCCGGCCGGCCGTACGGATTGAAATTGATCCAGCTCATTTATCATTCGGGGAAATTGTCCACGAAGGCGTCCGGGTTGATGGATATTTCGCCGAATACCGGAGCGTTACGGATGTCCCTGGAGGAATGTGAACGGTTGGGTCTCGCCGAAGGCGGCCGCGTTCGCGTGACCTCGGATCACGGCAGCCTGGAATTGGGCGTGCAAGCCGACGTCAACGTATTGCCGGGCACCTGTGCGTTCCCTGAACACTTTAACGAACCTCCGGTCAAGGATTTGGTCCGGGTCGTCGTGGATCCCGTCACGCACGTGCCCTATTTCAAATCCGCTCAGGTGACAATCGAAAAAATTTAGGAGCGTCTCTTGGATACGCAAAAGCAAACGACACGATTGTTGGACGCAGTTTTGTTCCGCGAAATCTGGAAAGCGATGAAGGTCACGTTCAAGCACATGTTTCATCGCCCGATGACCTTCCAGTATCCGCGCGAAAAGCGGACGATCCCCGACGCGCATCGCGGGGCCTTGGGCTTGTTGCGGTACGACAACGGGCAGGAGCGATGCGTCGGGTGTGACCTCTGCGAGGCCGCCTGTCCGTCACGGTGCATCAAGGTCATCAGCGAAGAGGATAAGTCCCTGCCGCTGCAACGGTACGCGAGCGAGTTTTACATCGATATTACCAAGTGCGTGTTCTGCGGATATTGCGTGGAAGCCTGTCCGGTCAATGCGTTGGCCATGACGAAGATGTATGAGTATTCGACTCATGACAAACGGACCCTCCTGTTCGACAAAGAGCGACTCTACGAAATCGGTGAGCAACATTTGGAAGACGCAAAAAAATATCTCTATGCCCATAACCAGGAACAAGATGACGAGGAGAGTCGCGCCTACCGCTATCATTTCCCGCAGCCCATAGGGAAAACCGAGGCTTCCGACTTGTAGTCTTTCATGATGATGTACGTATTGTTCGGGTACTTTGCGACCGTGAGTATCCTGTCGGGGATTTTTACGATCGCTCTGAAGAATCCTGTCCATTGCGGCCTGAGCCTGCTCTCGTTGCTCTTGCACGTGGCCGGGCTTTTCGTGTTGCTCAACGCCGAGTTTCTCTTTGCCGTGCAGATCATCGTCTACGCCGGGGCGATCCTCGTGCTCTATCTCTTCGTCCTGATGTTGCTCAGTCTCAAAACCGAAGAACAGTATCTGCATAAGAAATATCCCTTTTTCCTGTTCGCCGGCGTCGCGATCCTCGCGGAATTGCTCATTCTGGTGTTTCAAACCCCCTATGGCGGGGTCAAAGGGACTGCGACCCCGGACGTCGTGTTGCAGACCGGGCCGAGTCATGCCGTGGGCATCACCATGTTCAGCGACTACTTGTTGTTGTTCGAGATCGTGGGAGTCTTTCTCCTGGGCGCCATCATCGGGGCGATCGTCCTGGCCAAAACCCCGACAGGTCCGGTTCCGGAGCCGACAGGTCAACGCGAGTAACTCGTCATGATTCCTCTTTCTGCATACGTGGCGTTGAGTTTCATCCTGTTTATGACGGGGTTGTTGGGTGTCCTGATCCGCCGGAACTTCATTATCGTGCTGATGTCGGTCGAAATCATGTTGAATGCGGCGAATATCAACCTTGTCGCGTTCTCCCATTACCTTTCGTCGATGGCCGGCCAGATGGCGACATTGTTCGTGATCGCGATTGCGGCGGGGGAGGCCGCCGTGGGTCTGGCGATCATCATCGTGGTATTCCGTGGAAAAATTGCGACGAATGTCGACCAGATTAACCTGTTGAAGTGGTAACGTGTCCGATCTTCTCGTCATTCTCATACCCGTCTTCCCGCTGATTGCAGTCCTGGTGAACGGCTTGCTCGGCCATCGGTATACCACCGGCCTGGCCGGCCGCATTGCAGTGGGCTCCATCGGCCTCTCTTTTTTATGTGCCGTTGCGGTGGTCGCCGGCGTACTCTCCGACCCCGCGCCCCGTGAAGTCATTGCCTATTCGTGGATTTTCGGCGGCGACCTGCACGTCGATTTCGGATTTCTGATCGATCCGCTGACCGCCGTGATGTTGATGGTGGTGACGGGAGTCGGATTTCTGATTCACGTCTATTCCGTCGGATACATGCATGGAGAAGACGGGTTTACCCGCTTTTTCGTGTACATGAACCTGTTCATGGTCTCCATGTTGTTGCTGGTCATGGGGAACAATTTTTTGGTGCTCTTCATCGGGTGGGAAGGGGTCGGCCTCTGCTCCTATCTCCTGATCGGGTACTACTTCAATAAGGTCTCTGCGGCCAAGGCCGCGACCAAGGCGTTCGTGGTCAACCGGATCGGCGACGCCGGGTTCCTGCTGGCGATCTTTCTGGTTTTCGTCAATTTCAAGACCCTGGATTACTTGAAGGTCTTCGAAAACGCGAACCGGCTCTCCGTTGAAATGGCCACGGCCATTACGCTGTGTCTGTTGGTGGGCGCGATCGGGAAGTCCGCCCAAATCCCCCTGTATACGTGGTTGCCCGATGCCATGGAAGGCCCGACCCCGGTGAGCGCGTTGATCCACGCCGCGACGATGGTCACGGCCGGGGTGTACATGGTGGTGCGCAATCACGTGTTATTCGACATGGCTCCCGTGTCCATGGCGACGGTGGGGATCATCGGCGGCCTGACCGCGTTGTTTGCCGCCACGATCGGGCTGGTGCAAAACGACATCAAGCGCGTGCTGGCTTATTCGACCGTCAGCCAGTTGGGCTACATGTTTCTGGCCTGCGGGGTCGGGGCGTACATTGCCGCCATTTTCCATCTCGTCACCCATGCCTTTTTCAAGGCGCTCCTGTTCCTGTCCGCCGGGGCGGTGATCCATTCGCTCGAAGGGGAGCAGGACATCCGAAAGATGGGCGGGCTTTCCAAGAAAATTCCCATCACGCATGCCGTGTTTCTCATCGGCACCTTGGCGATTGCCGGTATTCCTCCTCTGGCGGGGTTTTGGAGCAAAGATGAAATCATGGCCCATGCCTTTGTCCATCACCATTACGTGTTGTATGCCTTTGCCGCGGTCGGCGCGTTCCTGACGTCCTTTTACATGTTCCGTCTCACCTACGTGACGTTCTACGGGCAGTCCCGGGTGGACCCGAAGGTGGAACACCATATTCATGAGTCGCCTCGGGTCATGACCGTGCCGCTCATGATCCTGGCCGGGCTCTCCGTGCTGGGCGGGTTTCTGGGCGTGCCGCCGGAACATGGCTGGTTCCATGGATTTTTGGAATCCGTGGCCACTCCCGTGGGCGCGGTGACACATGAGGTCGGCATGGGGACCCTCATCGGATTGATGGCAGGGGCTATCGGGATCGCGTTGGGTGGTTGGGGATTGGCGCACTATTTGTACGCGATCAAGCCAGGGACCGCGGATGCCTGGTCGGAACGGTTTGCCGGGGCCTATCGGACGCTGTTGAACAAATACTACGTGGATGAACTGTACGACGCCGTGATCGTCGAGCCTTGCAAACGGCTTGGCCGGCTATGGGATTGGATCGATCAGCACGTGATCGACCGTTTCATCAGAGGGATCGATCGCGGGGCCGACGTGAGTGCGGCCGGAGTGACCTGGACCGAAAAACACGTGATTTACGCGGGACTCAACGTGATCGGGTACGCCAACCATCTGGCGGCCTGGTCCTGGCGGAAATTGCAAACAGGCTTGGTCAACCATTACGCCGCCGTGATCGTGATCGGTTTGTTTCTGCTCACGCATTTTATCCTCGTGTGGTTGACCGGAACCTCTCTCTTGTAGGGTTGAGTGATTGGCGATGCTTGAAGAACTGGAATTCGGGTTCCCGATTTTGTCGATGCTGCTCTTTCTCCCGCTTCTCGGGGCGATCGGGTTGTGGGCATTACGGGATACCGGGCTGATCAAGAAGACGGCGCTGGGCGTCGCGCTCTTCGAGTTGGCGCTGGCCGCACTCGTGTTACTCCGGTTCATCCCGGAGTCCGCGGCCATGCAATTCAGTGAACGGCTGAATTGGATTCCGGCTCTGGGAATTTCCTATCACCTGGCCGTAGACGGCATCAGCATCCTGTTCGTCGGCCTCTCGGCCTTCATCACGGTCCTGATTATTCTCTATTCCTGGGATACCGTGCAGGACAGGGCCAAAGCGTACTTCATGAGCATCCTGGCTTTGGAAACGACGATCATGGGGATTTTCGTGTCCATCGACCTGATCCTCTTCTTCGTGTTCTGGGAACTGATGCTCGTGCCCAGCTATTTCCTGATCAAACTCTGGGGCGTGGGTGAGGACAAGCACTACGCCGCGCTCAAGTACGTGCTGTACACCCTGTTAGGCAGCGTGTTCATGCTGGTCGGTTTCGCCCTGCTGAGCTTGAATTACCACGAGGTCACGAATACGTATAGTTTTGATTTGCTGGACCTGTTGAAGGTGCCCGTTCCGGTCTCGGATCAGCTCTTGATCTTCTGGTTCATCTTCATGGGGCTAGCCTTCAAGGCTCCGGTCTTTCCATTCCATACGTGGTTGCCGGACGCGCTCGTACAAGGGCCGATCGGGATGTCCGTGGTATTGGCGGGCGTCAAATTGGGCACGTACGGATTTCTGCGATTCAGCTTCCCATTGCTGCCGGAAGCCTCGACCAATGCCACGGTGGTCGTGATCGTCATGAGTCTGGCGCTGGCCGCCATTGTCTGGGGGGCCATCATCGCCATCATGCAAGCGGACTTCCGACGCCTGCTCGTCTTCAGCAGCATCAGCCACTTGGGGTTCGTCGTGTTGGGCCTTTTCGCCTTGAATTTCCAGGGTCTGCAAGGCAGCTTGCTGCAAATGATCAATTTGGGATTTACCACCGCCGGGCTCTTTTTCCTGGCCGGGTTTCTCTATGACCGGCTCGGCAATACGCTCCTCGACAATTGCGGAGGGATCGCTTCGAAGATGCCTCTCCTGGCCACCTTTTTCCTGATCATCGGAATGGCCTCGATCGGATTACCTGGGACGAATGGATTCATCGGGGAATTTTTGATCCTGCTCGGCGCCTTTCAAGCGCATTGGGTGTACGGGGCCGTGGCCGTCTCGGGCGTGATCTTCGCCGCGGCCTATTTTTTGTGGTATTACGAGCGGGCGATTTTCGGCCCCATCGGCGAGCACGTCCCGCAAGTGCTCAAGGACCTGACCCAACGCGAAACGATCATCGCCGTGTCCCTGTGTGTCATGATTTTCTGGATCGGGCTCTACCCCTCACCGTTTTTGCGAATGGTCAACGGCTCTGTGCAGGCTGTGGTTGACCGGTTGGACCGCGGGTCGATCGCGAGTGTTGCCATGGCAATCCACAATCCACAATCCGCAATCCACAATCCCGTCCCAGGAGGGAAGGACTGAACGATGGGACAGTTGGCCTTACTGGCAACGTTGTTTGCCCCGTTCCTGGGGTCGATCGTATTGCTGTTCATTCCCAATCGCCAGCCGTTCCTGGTGCGTGCCGTGGCCGTGGCTTCCGCCGGAGTGTCGCTGCTCGCCTCGCTCTACGTGTTTCTGGCCTATGACCCCGACCAGGGAGGTTTCCAGTTCATCACCAATTGGGCGTGGTCCGAAGAACTGGGCATAGGGTTTCACATCGGAGTGGACGGAATCGGGGCACCTCTGGTCTTTGCCTCGGCCATTCTGCTGTTCGCGGGCATCTTCATTTCGTGGCACATCAAGGATCGCACCAAGGAATTTTATATCTTCCTGTTGATCCTGGCGGCGGCGACCATCGGGGTGTTCATGTCGCTGGACCTGTTCTTCCTCTACTTCTTTTATGAAATGTCGGTCCTGCCCATGTACGTGCTGCTGGGCGTGTGGGGGAGTCATACCAAAGGCTATTTGAGCATGACCGATGACGAAGGCCGCAAGCTCCGGGATTCGGTCGGGTTCATCCTGAACTTCGGATCGAACAGCAAGGAATACGCCGCGATGAAACTCACGCTGTTCCTCTCGGCGGGGGCGGTCTTTGCATTGATGGGCATCCTGCTGATTTACCATTTCTCGCCTGTCCAGACGTTCGATATCCTGGTCCTGCGGGAAGTGGCCCATTTCGACGGCACGCTGGCGACGATCATCTGGGTGTTGGTCTTCTTCGGTTTTGCGTCCATCGCACCCATCTGGCCGTTGCATTCCTGGTCGCCCGTCGGCCACGCCGCGGCTCCGGCCGCGACCAGTATGTTGCACGCGGGCGTGCTGATGAAACTCGGGCACTTTTCTATCATTCGCGTGGCCTATGAAATCCTTCCCGATGCCACGCGGGAACTTATGCCCATCGCCGCGGTGTTGTGCGTGTTCAGCATTATCTACGGCGGGTTCGTGGCGTATTTCGCCAAGGACACGAAGTACGTCATCGGCTATTCCAGTTCGAGTCACATGGGCTACGTGTTCCTGGGCATGGCCGCCTTGGATTACATCAGCCTGACCGGCGCGGTGATTTACATGTTCGCACACGCGTTGGCCACGGGCATGCTCTTCGCCATGGCAGGCTGGGTGTACGACCAAACACATACCCGGGATATTCCATCTCTGGGCGGGCTGGTCAAGAATATGCCGTTCCTGGCCGGGGCCTTTATTATCGCGTGTATGGCGTCGGTCGGGATGCCGGGCACCGTGAACTTTATCGCCGAAATCATGATTATCGTCGGCTCATGGGAAAAATATCCGTTCCAGGTGGTGGTGGCCGTGTTGGGGATCGTCTTGACGATGGCCTATCTGTTCAAAATGATGCGCGGCCTGTTTTACGGACAAATGTCGCCTGAATACGCGCATGCCCGTGACACGTCGCACTGGGTGGACCGCCTTCCGCTGCTCCTGATGATCGGCTGCAGCATCTTCTTCGGCATCTTCCCCATGCATTTTTATAACGTCGTGCGCTCCACGGTCGTGCCGATGTTGGATCGAATCAATCAAGTGGCTCCGCTGGTCACCCAGAATACGACGGGATTGTTACCGTAACCAATCATGACGTTCGACCTTACCCTATCAGGCTCTGACCTCCTTCTCCTGGCGCCGGAGATTTTCCTCACCATCTGGTTGTGCGTGGTGTTGGCCGTTGACTTTACCTTTAAACGGATCGACCACGAAAATCTGGCCTACCTGAGTGTGGGTGGCGTGATCGCCACGCTCATCAACCTGATCTGGTTCGATTACACCGGAGTCCAGGGTGCCTTGTTCAAGGACATGTTTGTCTTGGATGGAATGGCGATTTTCATCAAGATTCTGGTGTTGATCTCCACGGCGCTGGTCCTGTTGGCCTCGATCGATTACGTCAAATCGTTCAAGTTTTTCCGGGGTGAATACTACTTCCTGGTCATGATGTCGGCCTTGGGCATGATGTTCATGGCCTCGGCGCAGGATCTCCTTTCCGTCTTCGTCACGTTGGAATTTTCCACTTTCGGCTTTTACGTGCTGGTGGCGTATCTGCGGGAAGACCAGAAGTCCAGCGAGGCCGGGCTGAAGTTCTTCATCCTGGGTGTGTTCGCCGCGGGGTTGCTGGCGTACGGGATCAGTCTCGTCTATGGCGAAACGGGAACGCTGGTGTTTTCCGAAATGACGTCGACGCCCGGCAGCATCGGGCTGGCCATCGGTTTCGTCATGATCTTCGCCGCCCTGGGCTTCAAAATCGGGGCCGTGCCCTTTCATTCCTGGATTCCCGATACCTATCAGGGAGCTCCCACGCCCGTCACCGCCTTTCTGTCGATCGCGCCGAAAGTTGCGGCGTTAGCCATTCTCATCAGAATGTTCTATATCGCGCTGGCGACCTTCAAACCCATGTGGGCTCTCCTGTTCGTGGTGGCCTCCATCGTGTCCATGACCTACGGCAATATCGTGGCCATCGCCCAGAAAAACATCAAACGGCTACTCGCGTATTCCGGCATTGCGCAAATCGGCAACGTCATGATCGGCATGGCGGCCGGCACCAAACGGGGGAGTGACGCGATCCTCTTTTACTTGCTCACCTACCTGTTCGCCAACCTGGGCGCGTTTGCCGTGGTCATCGGCGTGAGCAACCTGATCAAGAGCGATGAGATTGAAGATTACAACGGGTTGAATCGCCGGTCGCCGTTTCTCGCGGCCGCCATGCTGCTCTTTCTGTTGTCGCTCGCCGGCGTGCCGCCGCTCGCGGGCTTCATCGGCAAACTCTATATCTTCGTCGCGGCCATCGAACAGGAACTCTACACGCTGTTGATCGTCGGGCTGATCAACATCGTCATCTCCATGTACTACTACCTGGTCGTGGTCAAGAAGATGTACATCAACGAACCCCACGATCCCACGCCGCTCTCGGTGTCAGGCCCACTGAAGACCGTCATCTTCGTCGGCATCGCCGGCACCCTGCTGCTCGGCATTTACCCCAAACCCTTCATCGACTGGGCCGTCGCCGCCACCCTGATGTTCTCCAATCTAGGTACGCCCACGGCGTCGGACCCCGCCGTGTTGACGTCCCTGATGGGCGGATAAGACAGACGAACGTAGCCAGATCGGAAAACAGCCCCCTTCCCAACCCTTATCGTATTGATATTTCGAGACTGCGTCCGAGTGCGGATGCAAATTTTTCCAAAGTGGACAAGCGAATATCTTCGGCATGATTTTCAATTCTGGAAATGGCCGACTTCCGGGTATGGAGTTTCTCGGCCATTTTTTCTTGCGTTAAGCCTGAAGCTTCACGAGCCTGCCGGAGCAGCACCCCTATTTTGAACGCTTTGTAGCCTTCGTCAAAGCCAGCCCTGAACTCAAAGTCAGATTTCTTTCTTTTACGGATATAGGCTTTCAGATCACTCATTTTGATTGTCTCCTGTTGAGATAATCTTTCTTTCAAGCTATGTTAACGTATATGTGAACATCGTTCAATGAGTTGCGGGAAAACTGTAGAGCAGTTCATTAACTACACTCTACATTTATAATATATTTGTGGAGTATGTATAGGAGGAAGCTCAGGCCGGTTGAAGCAGAAGAAAAGAGAGACAGAAAGATGGGCCGGGACTTTTCCAAACTGAAGCGACCGCGATACCCGATGCCGGATTTCGTCAGGCAGGCGCTGGAGGAGAGGGGTTTGATGAAAGCCTATCGAAAGCGCCCCGCGTATCAGCAGAACGATTACGTCGGTTGGATAAACCGCGCCAAGCGCCAAGAGACGAAAGACAAACGGCTGCGCCAGATGCTTGAGGAACTCGAAAAAGGCGGCGTCTACATGAAAATGAAACACCCGGCATCGGCGTAGAAAAGCCAATGAGCCCTGGTGTCAAGAATAACGCCCATGAAACAGTTACAAGAAGATTTGTGGCAAAGCACGATCCATAGCATGGGTTCGTTGAATACCCATGCGTACTTTCTCCGGCGATCGGCGGGAAACGTGCTTTTTTACAATACCGAAAACGAGGGCGATTTCGAGGAAATGGCTGGGTTGGGAGGTGTTCAGTTCCAGCTTCTGAGCCATCGTGATGAATCCGGTCCGTCGTTGAACCGTATCAAGGACCGGTTCGGTTCCAAGTTGTGCTGCAGTGCCCTGGAAGCTCCGATTATCGGCAAAGACGCGCCGGTAGAGGTAATTTTTCAGGTAGAAGACCATCACCTGGGCGATATTGACATCATCCATACCCCCGGTCATACCGAAGGCAGCCTTTGCTTTTTCTACAAATCGCTGTACGGGAAATCCTACCTCTTTACCGGTGATACGATTTTTCAGTTGAGGGCGAAGTGGGCGACGCTGGTATTCGCGCGAGCCGGTGGCAGCAAGGCGTCACTTGTCGAAAGCCTGTTGCGGTTGCGGGACATCAATCCCGACATTGTCATGAGCAGTGCTTTCGTCGGTGACGTGTCGGTCGTGGAAGTCAACGGTGACGAATGGACTCAAGCCATTGATGACAACGTCAGCCGATTGAGGAAAGAATCCTGACCTTCTCTAACAGTTTATTTACACCGGATTCCCCTCAAGGGGGAGTGATTCGGGAGGCGCTATTTGGTCTTTTTCACGTAGACCTTGTACACCGTTTTGGGGTTCGTCTCTTCTTCTTCGAGGCCGACCCATTCGTGGCCGGTGGTTTGGCACCAGGCGGGCATGTCTTTTTTGATCCCTTCGTCGTCGGAGAGGACTTCGAGGACCTGGCCCATGGTGAGTTCCTTGATTTTCTTGGAGGTGAGAATGATGGGCATGGGGCAGAAGTACCCCAGCGTATCGAGCGTGATATCGGATTCGATCATCGGGAAAAACTCCTGTGTTCGACTCAAATGAACAAATTCACCGAGCCGTCTTTGGCTTCCGCGAGGTAGGTTGAGACTCCGGCGAGTTGATCCACGCCGTCGATCAGGGTTTCCTTTGAAATGCCCAGCAAGCCCAACGTGGTGGTGCACGCGATCATTTTGACGTCCAGGTCTTGCGCTGTTTCGATCAGTTCGGGGACCCCGGGCATGTGATTTTCCCGCATGACCTTCTTCATCATCGTGGTGCCCAGCCCGCCGTAGTTGAACTTTGAAAGGGGCAGGCTTGCGGCGCCTCCTTTGTTGAGCCAGCCGAAGGCCTTGCGCAGGAGATCTTTGGCGGCACTGGTCGCCCCGGGTTTCCGAATGACGTTCAACCCCCAGAAGGTGAAGAACATGGTCACTTGCATGCCCATGGCGGCGGCACCCGTGGCAATGATGAAGGCGGCCATGGCTTTATCCATATCTCCGCTCAGGAGCACAATGGTCACCCGCTCCGGTTTCGATTCTTGAAGCTCGGCCAGGGCCGCGGTTGGTTCGACTTGGGTCATGGTCATGGGATCACCTGTTCCGTGCGGCTAGAGGGTTTAGAGGCTCGATACTCGCAAGCAAGAACATCTATCAGAAGTTGTATCTCACCTTTTTGAGGTTGTCAACAAAGCACGATTGCAGTAAAGGAATCTCTGATTTATTGTGATAGCTGGATGGAGGGCAAGGCGTCCCGGAGCGAAATCCGAGGCTTATCAGAGAGATAGGTGAGGGTTGAGCGAGGACACAACGCCGCCATGCGCCCGATAGTGCACTAAATCAGAGGTTCCTAAACAGGGATATGGCCGCCATGGTCGAGAGCATTCCCAATTTCAGTGAAGGCCGCGATTCTGGCGTCATCGAGAAGCTCAAGGACGCCCTCGTTTTGGTCCCAGGCGTTGCCCTGCTGGACGAGCACCGGGATGGGGACCACCATCGATGCGTCCTGACCGTGGCCGGGTCCGTCGAGTCGATAGAGGAGGCCGCGTTTTCGGTGGTGGCCAGGGCTTC
Source organism: Nitrospirales bacterium (assembly GCA_965203665.1). Classification (GTDB taxonomy): domain Bacteria; phylum Nitrospirota; class Nitrospiria; order Nitrospirales; family UBA8639; genus Bin75. The sequence continues at coordinate 40,153 of OZ241905.1, forward strand.
GGAATTGATCGACCTGAAGCGTCACATGGGCCAGCACCCCCGTCTCGGCGCGTGCGACGTATTGCCGTTCGTTCCGTTGTCAGGCTCAACGATGGAGGAATGCGTCAGTCTCGCGCATCGGGTCGGGGAGCGAATCGGGCGGGAGTTACGCATGCCGGTATTTCTGTACGAGGAAGCCTGCGAACGACCCTTTCGGAAACGCTTGGAACAGATCCGGAAAGGCGGACTGGAAGCCTTGAGGCAACGGATGGCCATTGACCGGGACTGGGCTCAGGACTTCGGTCCGGCCGAGCCGCACCCGACGGCCGGCGTGATCGTGGTTGGAGCCAGGAATCCGCTCGTCGCCTTCAACGTGTGGTTGGAGAGTCATGATGTGTCCCTGGCGCGGGAGATCGCCAGGAGCATTCGCGCATCGAACGGCGGGTTGCCGGCGGTCAAGGCCATTGGGCTGGAACTGAAAAGCCAAGGGTGTGTACAGGTGTCGATGAATCTCACCGACTATCTTCAAACGCCGGTTCACGTGGCGTTTGAAGCCGTGAAACGGGCAGCGGCTCTCAAAGGCGTCGCCGTGGTGAAAAGCGAGTTGGTGGGGCTGATCCCTCAGGAGGCCCTTGCGCAAACCGAGGGACACGATCTTCAACTCGATGCCTTGACGCAAACGCAGACCCTGGAACATCAACTCGGACAATGTGGGTTGGGGTAAACCAAAACAGGGCAGGTCAGGGTGAGGGGGCAAGGGGAGTCTCTTGGTTCCCCTCCTTTGTAAGGAGGGGCCGGGGGAGGTAGAGCCTATGCTGGAATGCGCAGGCCCCGTGCTCCATGGAGGTTTGCCTCTACCCCACCCTTGCCCTCCCCTTACAAAGGGGAGGGATAGGAAAAGGGGAGAGATCAGTAGGGACCGGCGATCGCCGGTCCCTACTGATCTCCATAGCACAAAAACAGGAAAAGGTCACAGACGATGAAACAGTTCGCGCAACGGCTGGTCAATGCCCCCGCGTTTGAATACGTGATTATCGGGCTCATTCTCGGGAATGGGGCGTTGCTGGGCATGGAGACGTCTCCCACGTTGGTTCGCCAATACGGAGAATGGATGCACCTGGGCAACCAACTCGTGTTGGGGGTGTTCATTCTCGAAGCCCTGGTGAAGATGATCGCCGTAGCCCCGCAGGTTGACCGGTATTTTCGGGACGGCTGGAACGTCTTCGATTTTTCGGTGATTGTGTTCTCGCTGGTTCCCGCGACCGGCGAGTATGCCATGATCGCCCGGCTGGCCCGGTTATTGCGGGTCCTGCGGTTGATATCCACGATTCAGGAACTGCGTCTGATCGTCTCGACGCTCGTGCGCTCGATCCCGAGTATGGGCCACGTCATGCTCCTGATGAGCATCATCTTTTATATTTATGCGATTACGGGCTACCAACTGTTTCACGAACATGATCCTGTCCATTGGCGAAACCTGGGTATCTCCCTGTTGTCGTTGTTCCGGGTCGTGACGTTGGAAGACTGGACGGACATCATGTACACCGCCATGGAATTGCACCCGATGGCCTGGCTGTATTTCGTCAGTTTCGTGGTGGTCGGCACGTTCGTCGTGATCAATCTCTTCATCGCGGTGGTGCTCAACAATCTGGAAGAAGCCAAGGCCGAGCGCCTGCGGGAACTGGAACAACCCGTCTCGCGGGAAGAAATCCTGCGCGATCTTCGTTCAACCCGGAAGGCCTTGCGCCGCTTGGAGGAACGACTGGATCGCCAGGGTGAATCCTGACGGCGTGCCTCGTGCTTATGACTCGAGCTGCCGCGCAATCGTCATGACGCCCTTCTGAAAATCTCCTGTCGCCATGGTTGAAGACCAGGACAGCCGTATGGCAGGTGCGTCTTCTTCCGGATAGTCCACAAAGGGTTTCACGACGATTCTCGATTCGGATGCCAGCCGCTTGACGAATGCGCCATGATCCAGCGAGTCCGGGCCTTTGAACGTGAGGATGCCGGGAGCATGGGGTCCCTGCCATTCCAGGAAACGACAATTCCGGCGCCCGCCCAGCAGTTCCTTGGCCGTTTCCCGGAAGGTCCGTTGTGGTTCCGTGTCAATGCCTTGGTGACACCGTTGTTCGCAGGCCTTGGCGAGTCCCGCAATGAGCCCGATGTTGTGCGTCCCGATTTCAAATGAGCCGGCCGGCGACCCACCGGGTTGTTCTGCTTCGATCCCGCGGTAGCGGGGATGGGCAAAAAAGCTCTCACGCATCACCATCGCTCCCGTGCCGAGAGGCCCTTCGCACCACTTGTGTCCGGAAAAAAAGTAGGCGTCGAAATCCAGCGTATTCAGATCGACGGGAATGTGCCCAACGGCTTGCGCGCCGTCGATGATGACCAGACAACGCCGCGCCCTGGCCAATGAGGCCACTTCATGGATGGGAAAGACACGCCCGTCAACGTGCGACACGTGGCTCATCACGACGGCTTTGACGCCGGGTTCGTCGAATCGTTCTTCCAGCGTCTCCAGGAACGTGTGAAGGGACGTTGGCCTGACGGCGCGAACGTGGACTCCCTCGAGTTCTAGCGCGCGAAGCTGTTTCGTGATGGAGGGGTTTTCGTGCGTCGTGGTGAGAACGGTATCGCCCGGTTCCCACTTCAAAGAAGAAAGCAAGAGATAATGTGCCGTGGATGCGTTGGTGGCAAACGCGATGCTCGAAGAATCGTTGACCTGTAACAATGCGCCGACTTTTCGCCGGCAATCACTGACCTTCTTGAGGTACCACTCGATGCCCGCTTCCGAATACAAATAGCGTTTGAACTCGGCCAGCGTCCGTTCGACCTCCTCTTCAGTTTCTGGAAGAGTCGGACACAGGGCCGCGTAGTTCAGGTAGATCATGGGTGTCAGCCTGACGGCTTTTGGACCAGGGCAAGACCGTGAAGGTCGGCCGGATCGGTATACCAGGCCATGGGGGTGAAGCCCGCGCTCGTCAACAGGGATTCCACGTGGTGATGCGTATATTTCCTGCTGATTTCCGTGAGGATTTCTTCTCCCTCTTCGAGCCGAAGGGTCAACTCCAATTCAGGAATGGGAATCACTTGCCTGCAAACCGACCGAAGGCGCATTTCAATTTGCTGTTCGTCCTGATTGTACCGGGCCACGTGGTCGAAGTGATCAGGATCAAATTCTGCTCCAATCACGACCTTCAACACGGACAGAATGTTTTTGTTAAACGCGGCTGAGAGTCCGGCCGAATCATTATACGCGGCTTCCAGGCGAGTCACGTCCGTGATGAGTTGAACGCCAAGAAGAAAACAATCACCGGGATCCATTTCCTGAGCGACCGATGCCAGAAAGGCCGGAGCGGCTTCAGGTCCCAAGTTGCCGATGGTCCCGCCCAAGAACACGACCAGGCGTCGTCCGCCCTGCGGAATGTGTTCCAAATGGGCCAGGAAATCCCCAATCACCCCGTGAACGTGTAACCCTTCGTATTCCTCAACCAGTTCTTGCGCCACTCGTCGCACGATGCCCTCGCTGAAATCAAAGGGCACGTAAAACCGGAGCCGGTTCGTCCGGGCCATGGCATCCAACAGGACCCGGGTTTTGGTGGCTGCTCCGGAGCCCAATTCGACCAATTCCTCGGCACCGGTTCGCGCGATCACGTCATCGGCCACGGTGTTGAGCAATTGGTGTTCCGTGCGAGTTGGGTAATATTCGGGCACGGTGCAGATCCGTTCAAAGAGCGCGGAGCCGTGATCATCGTAAAAATACTTCGTCGGCAATCGCCGAGGTTTCGACAGCAGACCCGAGCGAAGTTCGTCCTTGACGGCATCGGGATCCTGGTTGGCCAAGTGCACGTCGATCGTGATGTTGGATTGCTTAAGCATGAACGCGCATCATGATGACAGGGTGAGGGATAGCGTCGTTGGGAGGAGTGAAATCGTGGAGCCGTACTGTAGCGGGTCGCTCGCTTTTTGTGCAAGGTTCAGGGTTGGACGCCGCGCGGTCTGACCCACGTTTCCACCAGGCTGAGAAACCCGTCGATCACTAATGCCAGGGCGGCCGCGGGCAAGGCTCCTGAAAGGATCACGGTTGTGTTGGCCATTTGCAGGCCCGCGACAATCGGCACGCCCAGGCCGCCCGCGCCGATGAACGCGGCCAGCGTGGTCGTGCCTACGGTGATGACCCCCGCTGTGCGGACGCCGGCCATGATCACGGGCGCGGCCAACGGCAGTCGCACCCAATGGAGGATTTGCCATTCCGTCATGCCGAGGGCGCGAGCCGCGTCCACGGCCTGGGGTGCGGCATCGCGAAGGCCCGAATAGGTATTCCTGACGATCGGGAACAGGGAATAGATCCATAAGGCGATCACGGCCGGCAGCATACCGATGCCGAACACCGGGATCATGAAGGCGAGCAACGCGATAGACGGGATCGTTTGCGTCAGTCCGATGCCTCGAATGACGGGTTCGGCAATGGTTTGATGACGTTCGAGTAGCAAGCCCAAGGGCACGGCCAGCAGGATCCCCAGTCCCAAAGCCAGCCCGGCCAAGGTCAGGTGTTCGATTGTTCGCCCCCCAAGATCCGTTCGCTTCGACCACAGATAAGCAAAGAGTCCTTCCTGGTGAGAAACCGGCTGTGTCCCGGTGTCTTCTGTCGTAAAAAGATGAAGGGCCGACAAGGCATCGCGGGCCACCACCTCCAGCGGCTCCCCTCCTTCCTGCAATCGATAATTCAATTGCCTCATGGTCTTGTCGTCGAACGCATTGGTCAGCAAAGCCAGGACCCCTCCCAACTCGGGGTGTTGCGCAAGGGTGGAGCCTCGAATCAAACCCGACGCTTCATAGGGCGGGAAAAAGTGGAGATCGTCTTCGAGCACCACGAAGTCATACTCGGCAAGCCGTCCGTCGGTCGTATACACGTCCAGCACGTCGATCTCGCCGGCAGCGGCCGCCTGGTACTTGAGCGACTGTTGCATGGCCTGCACGCGTTGAAAGGAAAGGCCATATCGGGCTTGCAGGCCGGGCAAGCCATCGGGCCGGTTGATGAATTCATACCCGAGTCCGGCGGTCAGGGAAGACGCGATTTCGGCGAGATCCGAAATGGTTCGCAGGGGAGTGCCGGCCGTTCGAGAACGTGGCACGGCAAGCGCATAGGAATTGTCGAATCCCAGCGGATTCAGCCACCATACGTCCCAACGTTTGAGAAATTCCGCGCGCACGGCGGTGAGCGCCGTTCGTGGGTCTCCGGTCGGCGGTTGCCGGAGAATGCTGACGAGCCCGGTGCCCGTATATTCGGGATAGAGGTCGATGGCGCCGGTACGAAGCGCTTCAAAGCAAACCTGTGTGCCCGCCAGTCCCAATCGCCGTTCCACGGCAAGGTCCGTGCGGGCTTCGATGAGTTGCGCGAAAATCTCGGCCAGAAGTTTGTTCTCCATAAAATTTTTCGAGCCGACGACAATGCGGTCACCTTGGGAAAAGGCCGGCATGGGCGGCAAGACGAAGAAGACCAGCGCCGCGCAACACAGAGAACGAAGCAGTCCGGTCATGCGTGCGCTCCGTGGGATCGATGGCGGAGCAATTGCACCACGTAGTCGTGGGCCGGAGCGTTGAGCAGGCCGGCCGGGGTTCCGGTCTGCAAGAGACGACCTTCCTTCAGCACCGCGATACGGTCGCCGAGTTGCAAGGCTTCGTCCACGTCATGGGTGACCATGACCATGGTTTTGTTGAGGCGTTGTTTCAGACTCAGAAATTGACGCTGGAGTTCGTGACGGGTAATCGCGTCGAGGGCGCCGAAGGGTTCGTCGAGGAGGACGATCCCGGGATCGGCCGCCAAGGCGCGCGCAAAGGCCACGCGTTGTCGTTGTCCACCGGACAATTCAATGGGATAACGCGTTCGAAACTGTTGCGGCTCAAGCTGAACAAGGTTCAGGAGTCCATGCACCCGGCTTGTTCGTCGTGCGGGCTCCCATCCGAGTAAACGCGGCACCAGGCCGACGTTCTCTTCGACGGTCCAATGCGGCAACAATCCGGCGTCCTGCTGCACGTACCCGACATGGCGACGGAGATCGATGGGGTCTTTGACTCGTACCGGTTCATCATGGATGCACACCTCTCCCGAACTGGGATGCGTCAACCCGTTGAACAGCCGGAGCAGGGTGGTTTTGCCGGACCCGCTTTCTCCGATCAGGACGAGTGTTTCCCCTTCAGCCACTTCGAGATCCACGTGCTCCAGGACTCGAACGTCGGGGCCGAACTCCTTGCTCACGTCGCGGACACTCAGGACAGGTGGGTTCATCGTTCCCTCCAATTCCCTCTCCCGTATTTTTTCTTGACAAGACCGGTGACGGATATATTACAAAAGCAAGAGAGCTTATCCGCTCCCCCGCGACGCAGTCAGCGTAGCCTCGCAGATGTACAATGTCTGATCGCTCAGGAATTATGCCCCGTTTGGCTGAAATACGGAAGGAATTATCCGCGGCGCGGGCCTGCACCGATCACATCTTTTCCCTGTTCCGACCGGAGACGCTTTATGAGCGTCCCATCTCGGAACGCCATCGCCTCGTGTTTTACCTCGGCCATCTGGAGGCGTTCGATTGGAACCAGATCTGTCGCTGGACGTTGGGGCAGTCTTCTTTTCATGCCACGTTCGATTCACTGTTCGAGGCAGGGATTGATCCCGAGGTCGGCTCGGCACAGGCAGACGTGCCTTCGGACTGGCCTTCGCTCGAAGAAATCCGGCGTTACAACGTCAAAGCGCGGGAATCGGTCGATCGAGCGCTGGAAGACGCTCCGGAAACAGTCCTGCGCATGGCGATCGAGCACCGGTGGATGCACGCGGAAACCACGGCCTACCTGTTGCATCACGTGACGCACGACGGCAAAACTGCTCCGTCATTGTCGCCACCTCCTGCAAGTCCGCCGCCCGATAACGTCATGCTCGACGTTCCGCAGGGCAAGGCGACGCTCGGCCGTTCCGACGGGTTCGGCTGGGACAATGAATTCGGCGAACACCGGGAAGACGTACCGGCCTTTGCGATCAGCAAATACAAGATCACCAACGAACAATACCGGGCATTCGTCGAACAGGGCGGTCCCGTCCCCCCGTTTTGGGTCAAACGGGGTGAGCGCTGGTTCCTGTCGACAATGTTCGAAGACGTTCCGCTTCCCCCGCATTGGCCCGTCTATGTATCCCAGCGAGACGCGCGAGCCTATGCGCAATGGGCCGGGCTCTCACTGCCGACCGAAGCGCAATATCATCGCGCGGCGTATGGGACGCCGAGCGGCGAAGAGTGCGCCTATCCCTGGGGTGACGAGATCACCAACGGCGCGCACGGAAATTTTCATTTTCGGTTTTGGAATCCGGTCCCCGTCACGGCCAATCCGCAAGGTGACAGTGCCTTCGGGGTGTCCCAATTGGTCGGAAACGGATGGGAATGGACCTCGACGCGGTTTCATCCCTTCGAAGGCTTTGAGCCGTATCCCACCTATCCCGGATACTCCGCGCGCTTCTTCGACGACGACCATTTCATCGTCAAAGGCGGAGCCCCCGCCACGGCTTCGTGCCTGTTACGTCGCTCATTCCGCAATTGGTTCCGCCAGGACTATCCCTACGCCCACGCCGGCTTCCGGTGCGTCAAGAACACCTGACCGCTTTTTGCCTTCGACGGAACCAAAAGAGAACGTCTCTTTGATGAGTTCACCAGATTCGGCGAACGCCGTATTGATCGAAGAGTGTCTCAATGGAGATGAGATCGAGGTTGCGCCCCAAGGCCTGGGCTATCAGCAATCGGTCGAATGGGTCGCGAAGGGGACCCTGCAACGCGCCGGCGTGGGCCGCGTCTTTGACAGTGATTGGCAGTTCTTCGAAGTCCTGTCTGGCTATCGCTCCTGAAATGTCGAGGGCTAGCGCCTCCGCCTCAGGGAGTTTGCCGAGCCGATGTTTGGTGGCGATCTCCCAGGCCGATGCCGCACTGATCATAACGTCATTGCTGTCGTCCTCGATTTGCTCCCGGGCAGGAAACGATAAGCGGTTGCTCCCGGAAAACCACCAAAGGAACGCATGGGTGTCGAGGAGTAGTTGCAATGCTCAACGACCTTCCCAAGCGGCCAATTCCTCTTCCGGTAGCGGGTCGAAGAAGCTGTCGTCGATTTTTATCCGGCCTTTCATAGAGCCGAATTGTCGCTTGCCTCGTTTTTTGATCTGCACGAGTTGGGCAACCGGCTTTCCGTTGCGCGCAATGACCACTTCCTCGCCACCCTCGACTTGCGCAAGCAGGCGTGACAGGTTGGTTTTCGCTTCATGAACGTTCACTGTGACCATCGCTGCCTCCTTGATAGTTATTAGCTAATGCTATAGCTAACAAGATGGTCTGTCAAGCGGATGTACGGGGCCGCCATTTTTACTCCGGCAGACGGATACGTTCGACCAACGCCCTGATTTTTGCGGGCGGCGGCGGGGTGCATTGCGAGATTGCCAGCGCGACGCACAGGTTCAAGACCATGCCGACCGTGCCGATGCCTTCGGGCGAAATGCCCAGGAACCAGTTAGCCGGGACGTTCTGCGCCATGGGCGCGATGAACACGCCTTTGAAATACAGGATGTAGCCGATGGTAAAAATGAGCCCCGTCAGCATGCCGGCGATGGCGCCCCATTTGTTCATGCGCGTACTGAAGATGCCCAGGAGGATGACCGGGAACAGGGACGAGGCCGCCAGCCCGAAAGCGAACGCCACCACCTGGGCCACGAACGCAGGGGGATTGGACCCGAGATACCCCGCGATGGCAATAGACACGGCCGCGGCGATGCGCCCGGCGGTTAGTTCCTGTTTCTCCGACAGGTTTTTGGCGAAGGTGCTTTTCAGGATGTCGTGGGACACGGCCACGGAAATGACCAATAACAGTCCCGCGGCGGTAGACAGGGCCGCGGCGATGCCGCCCGCGGCAATCAAGGCAATCACCCAATCGGGCAGGCCGGCGATCTCCGGGTTGGCCAACACCATGATGTCCCGGTCCACGTAGACTTCATTGGCAAAGGGCGCGCCTGCGGCCACGTCCCCGGAACCGGGATTCGTGACCAGGCGCTGACCGGATTCGCCACGGGCATCGCCGTCGAAGACAGGTTTCCCGCCGGCGAAGGCTTGGCCGGCCGCGTGTTGGACGTGGCCGTCGTGATTGTGATCGTACCAGGCGATCAGCCCCGAGTTTTCCCACGTGCGAAACCACCCCGGCATGGTCTCATAGGGGGTCCCGGCGCCCTCGACGCCGTTGACGGTCGTAATGAGATTCAAACGCGCCAGCCCGCCGACGGCCGGGGCCACGGTATAGAGCAGCGCGATAAAGACCAACGCCCAGGCCGCGGACCGTCGTGCATCCGCCACGTGGGGAACCGTAAAAAACCGCACGATCACGTGGGGCAGGCCCGCGGTTCCCGCCATCAGCGCAAACGTAATGGCCAGCACGTTGATCATGGAACTGTCGTTGAAGGGGTGTGTGTACGCGGTGAACCCCAGGTCCATGAGGACCCGGTCCAGCTTCAGCAGCAGAGCCCCGGACCCGTCCGCCATGTCGGACCCCAGGGCCAACTGCGGAACCGGGTTGCCGGTCAATTGCATGGAAATGAACACGGCCGGAACCGTATAAGCGAAGATCAACACGCAGTATTGCGCCACTTGCGTGTAGGTGATGCCTTTCATCCCGCCGAGCACGGCGTAGACGAACACGATACCCATCCCGACGGCCAGGCCCACGTCGATGTCCACCTCGAGGAAGCGGGAAAACACGATGCCGACCCCGCGCATCTGTCCGGCCACGTAGGTAAAGGAGATGAAGATAAGACACAGCGCGGCCACGAAGCGGGCCAGGTCCGAGTCATACCGTTCGCCGATAAATTCCGGCACGGTGAATTTGCCGAACTTGCGCAAGTACGGCGCGAGCAGCATGGCCAGCAACACGTACCCGCCGGTCCAGCCCATGAGGTACATGCTGCCTTCATACCCGAGAAAGGCGATCAGGCCCGCCATGCTGATGAAGGAGGCGGCGGACATCCAGTCGGCCGCGGTGGCCATGCCGTTGGCCACGGGCGGGACGTGCTTGCCGGCGATGTAAAACTCACTGGTGCTGTTGGCCCGGGCCCAAAACGCAATCCCGATGTACACCACAAACGTGAACCCCACGACGACCGTCGTCAAAACCTGCAAACTCATACGTCGTCCCGTTCGTCACGCCCGGCCCGGTAGCGTTGATCCAGCTTGGTGACTCGCCAGTTGTAGAAGAAGATCAGGGCGACGAATACATACATGGCCCCCTGTTGCGCGAACCAGAAGCCCAGTTTGTACCCGCCCAGAGAAAAATAATTGAGTTGTTCGACAAAGAGAATGCCGCAGCCGTAGGACACCGCCCCCCAAACCGCAAGGCACCAGGCAATCAGCCGCAGGTTAGCCTTCCAATACGCGTTGGAACGAGTGCTCACGGTGCCTTGTTTTCCGTTTGTGTGATAGATGATAAAATCAATCCTTGCCTCTTTTGCCGTACATGGAACAGTGATTCAATCTGCCGTATAATGCCAGGTTAATCAACAATTTCACATGGGTCATTGGAACGAAAATAGCCGACGACAGTCCGTATTGGTCATTTGTATGCGTTCACTACTCCCTCGCCCCTTGAGGGAGAGGGCTGGGGTGAGGGGAGCATTTTCCCTCCCCTCTGTTGTAGGGACAGACCGGAGCCTGCCCTGAGCGAAGCGAATGGGTGCCTGTCCAAAAAACTGGTGTAGCTCGGAAACATAGCAACGCACAATCCATGCTATGTTCCTGCTATGTTTGCTATGGCCCTGCTATATTTTGCTATGCATTGCTATGAATCTGCTATGTTTTTGCTATAAATGTTATGAAAAACATAGCATCATGCATAGCAGGTCTGATTAGCGTACCATAGCGTACCATAACCAGATAATCCCGGCTTCTTATCTATTCGAGGCACTGGTGAATGCCCACCTGTCAGGCTGGAAAAAGCACGATATGCAACAGACAATGACCCTCGCTGTTTTGGATCGCAGAGGACGGCAGATTTGTGCATGAGTGTGTTATGATCGACGAAGCGGTTTCCAAAAACGGTGTTGTGATTCGGCTCACCGATGAACGCTGGGCGCATATTATCGAGGAGCACTGATGGCCATAGCCGATTTTCAGGAATATTTGAAGCTGATCCCCATTGTAAATCGTGCGCCACAACATGCGGTCTGGCTGACATTTGATGCCGAAGCAGACGCACTTTATGTAAATTTTAAAAAGCCCAGTTGCGCCACTGACAGCGAGATGACCGATGATGACGTGATCGTCCGCTATGAAGGGGATACGGTGATCGGTTTCACGGTTCTGCACGCCAGCAAACGAGCACCGAGGACGGCGTAGACTCATTTTTCTGATCGGGGAAATAGCTAAACCGGCGTCACTTTCTACACGACCCAAAAGGCCAAGAAATATTGGAGGGAACCATGAAGGTGAAATACGACCAGGAAGTCGATGTGCTGACCATTCGGCTGAGTAAGGCCCCTGTTGAGGAGAGCGACCAGGACAAACCCGGGGTCATTCTCGATTACGACAAGGATGGTAAAATCATCGGGCTTGAAATCCTGAATGCCTCTAAGCAGATAGAAAATCCTCGGACATTGGAATATGCGGTGGCTTAGGTATTTATGCAAGTTGTGAGGAACGGTAACAAGACTTCGAGAAAAGCAAGATAGAAGTATGATCTGCGTGATGGATAGTGCGGGACATTGAGTATCCCGAATAACCTCATGGAGGAGCGACGATGAGTCGAACGTTACAGGAAATTGAACGTGATGCGGTTCACCTGCCCGCGAAGGAGCGGGAGGTTCTTGCTGAACGGTTGATACGGAGTCTGAAACACGAACCATTAACTCAGGTCGAAGAAGCCTGGGTGAAGGAAGCGGAACGCCGGTTTTCAGCATGGCGCAGAGGGAGTCGTGCCGGAGTGCCACGGGAGCAGGCGTTCAAACGGATTCGCAAGGAACTTGGTTGGTGAGATTAATTGTTGATCCGGAAGCCTTTCTGGAAATACGAAACGCCGCCGCTTTTTATGAAGATAGCCAACCGGATTTGGGTAAAGCGTTCTTAGCGAGTGTGGAAGCGGCAACTCAAGAGATCGTCCGACATCCGCTACGATGGCGAAAAATCAAAGGCAAATTTCGACGCTACCTCATTCATGGATTTCCCTATGGTCTTATTTATGCCGTACAAGATGACACCATCTATGTTGCCGCAGTCATGCACCTCAAGCGGAAGCCCGGATATTGGGCGCCAAGAGCCAAAAAAATGTCTTCATAAGTAATTGAAATTAAAGCATCCCTTGTAAAATCTGTGAACAACAAACCCGACCCCAAACCCACTAAAGAGTCTGCCGTTCCCTGCTCGCAAGAGCGGACGTTGAAAACACGGACTAGACAATCCCTCTCGTTAATAACGTCTCAATGACCCCTATCTTCCTACGCTGGAGTCCGCGTCGATGGTATGCGGAACTCCGGCACGTCTGGCAGGATACCCGGCTGTTGGTTTTATCCGCGCAGATTGCGGCGATTTACGCGGCCGTGCTCATTCCGTTCAAGGTGGGGATTCCGATCATCCCGGGCTTTGTGGAGTTGAGACCGGCCAACGTCATTCCCATCGTCGGTTCGCTGCTCTTCGGCCCGGCCGCGGCATGGGGGGCGGGGATCGGCAACGTGATCGGGGATTGTTTCGGCACGCTGGGCCCGGCCAGTCTCTTCGGGTTCCTGGGCAATTTTCTCTACGGGTACGTGCCGTATCTGTTGTGGGGCAACCTGGGGTGGTTGTCCTCGGGGCGGGAACCCATGGTGCGTTCCTGGAGGCAGGGCGTGGAATACGTCATCGTTTGCGCATGCGCGTCCATGGTGTGTGCCGCCACGATCGGGTGGGGCGTGGAACTGTTGGGCCTCCTTCCGTTTTGGCTCTTGTTTCCGGCCATTTTCTTGAACAACCTGGTGATGGCGACGTTACTCGGCCCGCCGCTGCTGTTGTTTCTCTATCCGCGGGTCAAGCAATGGAACCTGTATTATCGTGACCTGGCTTTCGCGGGTGCGGCCGGAGAGAAGCAAAACGTTTCCGGCGATCTTCCAGGCCCGGCGGCGGCGTCACAATCGGCGGTTGCCGAATCCGTTGCGGTTTCCATTCAGGACGTGACGTTCCGACCGACTCATGCGGAGCAGCCCGCGCTCAAACACGTGTCCCTCGTCGTCCCGCGCGGAGAATTGGTCGTGTTGATGGGGCGGAGCGGGTCCGGGAAGTCCTCATTATGTTATGCCTTGAATGGACTGGTGCCGCAGTTTATCCGAGGCGAATGGGCCGGCACGGTGACGGTCCACGGACAATCCACGACCCAAGCCCCGGTGTGGCAACAGGCGAACCGCGTCGGCATGGTGTTTCAGGATTTCGAAACGCAACTGGTCTCGACCAACGTGGAGGCGGAGCTTCGATACGCCCTGGAAGCGCAGGGAGGAACGCACGACTTCGTTGACGAAGTGACCTTCCGCGAGCACGTGCGGCGCCTCCTCGATTTGGTCGGGCTGCCGGGTCTGGAACGGCGTGACCCGTTTTCCTTGTCGGGCGGGCAACGGCAACGCCTGGTCGTGGCATCGGTCCTGGTCCGGGAACCGCAGGTGATCGTCATGGATCAACCGCTGACCGACCTCGACCCCGCGGGCAGGCGGCAGTTTCTCCGGCTCCTGGATGAACTGAAAGCCAAGGGGATCACCATCGTCATCGCCGGACATGGGATCGAAGACCTGATGAACGCGGACCGGGTGTGCGTGCTGGATGCAGGAGAAATGGTGTGGCAGGGCACCCCTCGTGAACTGCTCGGTCAGCCCGATCTGGCCGAGCGATACGGCGTGGCCCCGTACCCATTGGCAGCATGTTTTCAGGGTCAGGGCGCTCACACTCTACCAACGACGGTTGAAGAAGCCTGGCAATTGGCGGATACCCTCGGCCTGAGCATCGTCGCGCCGCAGTTTGACGGGCTGGGTCCGGGTTTTGCCCGCTCCAAGCCTCCGGCAACCGTGCTGGAACTCAGCAACGTGTCGGCGCACTATCAGCCGGGCGTTCCGGCACTCTCCCGGGTTTCCGTCTCGTTTCAGGCCGGGGAATTCGTGGCGATTCTCGGACAGAATGGTTCGGGAAAGAGTACGCTGGCGAAATTATGCAACGGGCTCCTGTTGCCTGCGGAAGGCCGCGTCCGGGTACTCGGGAACGACACGCAACAAACCGGCGTCTTGTCGTCCCTCGTCGGATACGTCTTTCAAAATCCCGACCATCAGATTTTTGCGGAAACCGTACGCAAAGAAGTCGCCTTCGGCGCGGAGAACGCGGGATGTTCACCCGATGAATGCGATGCCCGGGTCACCGAAGCGCTGCAAGCGGTCGGGTTGACCGGGGCTGAAGAGTGCGATCCGTTTTCTCTGACGAAAGGCGAGCGCCAGCGCGTGGCGGTCGCTTCCATTCTTGCCGCCAAGCCTCAAGTCCTGATTGTGGATGAGCCCACCACCGGGCTCGACGCGGAGGAATCGGCTCGCATGATGAACATGATGCGCACGTTGAACCAACAAGGCCATACCGTCATCGTGATTACGCACGACATGGGGATCGTCGCCAACTATGCGACGCGATGCGTGCTGATGCGGGACGGCGCCATATTGGCGGATGGGCCGACGCGGGAAATTTTCTCGGACCCCGAACTCATCCGGTCGGCGGCGTTGGAGTTGCCGGCCCTGACCCGGTTCGCTCAGCGGTGGGGCGTGACGCTACTGACAATCGAGGAAGTGCGGAAAGCTTGGCGCGCGTCATGAACCTGTCATTGTACGTGGACACCCGGACGTGGCTGCACCGGCTCGACGGCCGGACGAAAATTCTCTGCCTGCTCGGGCTCTTTTCCTTGACCCTGATTTTTTCGGATCCGGCGTACTTGTTGGGGCTGTGCGCCGGTGTTTTCGCCCTCGTTCTCTGGGCGCAAAGTCTTCACAATCTGAAGAAGATCTGGATCCTGCTGGCGTTGTTGTTTGTGTATAGCATGGTGCTCTGGCCCTTCTTCGTGGAGGGGACCACCCCGCTGTTCACGATTGGCGAACTGACTGTCATGCAGGAAGGCGTGCTGTATGGTATGGGTATGGGTCTGCGGCTGAATGCCATGCTCATCAGCGGAATCGTGCTCTTGTCGACTACGGCCATTGAAGAGCTTGGCGAGTCCTCGAATCGATTGGGCGTGCCTCGCCCCCTGGGCTTTTCGTTGTCACTCGCTTTCCGATGGGTGCCTACGTTGCTGGGTTCGATCGGGGCCGTGATTCAGGCCCAGCGGTCGAGAGGGTTGGACGTGCACTCAAAGGGCGTGTTCGGAAAGATCCGCCGGTACCCGCCGTTGATCGTGCCGTTAATCGGTCATACCCTGCGCCAGACCAATCTGCTGGCCATGGCCCTGGAATCCAAGGGCTTTGGGGCCGGACAAGTTCAACGTCCCTTGTTTGTTTCGAGAATGCACGGGGCCGATTTCGCGGCGCTCGCGGTGATTGCCGTCCTGGTGTCGGGAAGTGTCTGGATGAGGTTTAACGGGTATGGTACTATTTGAACGCAACCGGTGACGTGCAGCGGATTCGCGCGTCCAATTGACGGCGTTTAGCAGGAAAGGTGGTGGCGGGATGAAAGGGTTTGTGGCTGTTGGGAAATTTTTGGTTGTCGTTTGTGTCCTCCTGGTGGTCCAGGGGCAATTACTCCTCGCGCAGGAGGGAGCTTCAACGCAACCCACCAAGACCATCGTGGCCGACCTGCTGGACGTGGACCGGGACTTCTACATCGTGCGGGGCGAGCGGGGCGAGATTCAGATCGAAGCCACACACAAGACCGAGATCACGGAAGAATTCGGCTACGGGGATCGCATCAAGGCCCTAGTGCTCATGAACAACAAGGCGTTGAAGATCGAGCGCGCCGGACCGGATGACGTGACGGGGGTGACGGAAAATGCGTCGGCCACGGCGCAAGCGCCGGAACCTCAACAAGCTGCCAAGGGGGAAGCCCCTGCGCCGGCGGCGCAGCCCAAGCAACCGGAATCCAAAACCATCGTGGCCGACCTGCTGGACGTGGACCGGGACTTCTACATCGTGCGGGGTGAATACGGCGAGATTCAAATCGAAGCCACGCACAAGACCGAGATCACGGAAGAATTCGGCTATGGGGATCGCATCAAGGCCCTGGTGCTCATGAACAACAAGGCGTTGAAGATCGAGCGCGCCGGCCCCGATGACGTGACAGGCGTGACGGAAAATGTGCCGGTCGCCGCGCAAGCGCCGGAACCTCAACAAGCTGCCAAGGGGGAAGCCCCCGCGCCGGCGGCGCAGCCCAAGCAACCGGAATCCAAAACCATTGTGGGCGATTTGCTGGACGTGGACCGGGACTTCTACATAGTGCGAGGCGAACGGGGCGAGATTCAAATCGAAGCCACGCACAAGACCGAGATCACGGAAGAATTCGGCTACGGGGACCGGATTAAAGCGAAAGTCCTGATGAACAACAAAGCCCTGAAAATTGAACGCGCCGGGCCTGATGACGAGACCGGGGTCCACACGGACTGATGTAGCTACGGACTGTTGTTTTCTCCAGTTTCTTTCTTCCACTCGTCCAGATTGGCAATCGGGAAGGCTTCCACGGGGTCGGCGGGGACGAACCCGAAAATCTTCGAATAGAAATACAGTTCGTTGTCCAGGACTTGTTTGATGTGCTTGGCTTGCCGAAACCCGTGCTGCTCGCCTTCAAAGGCAATGTAGGCCACGGGTAGTCCTTTCGCTTTCACCGCGTTGAACATGTTCTCCGCCTGGTTCGGGGGGACGACTTTGTCCTCCAATCCCTGAAAGAGAATGAGGGGTGCGGACAGCCGGTCGGTGAAATGAATGGGAGACCGCTGGTCATAGAGGTCCTTCCGTTCGGGCAGGGGGCCGACGAGCCGGTCCAGGTAGCGTGACTCGAACTTGTGGGTATCCCGAACGAGCGCTTCGAGATCCGAGACTCCGTAGTAACTGGACCCCGCCGTAAAGCAGTCGCGAAACGTCAAGGCGCAGAGCGTGGTAAAGCCCCCTGCGCTTCCCCCCGTGATGGTCACGCGCTTCGGGTCCACGATATCCCGGTCAATGAGCGCCATCACCGCGCTCACGCAATCATCCACGTCGACAAGGCCCCACTGGCCGTTGAGCCGTTTCCGATAGACCCGGCCGTATCCCGTGCTTCCGCCGTAGTTCACGTCGAGTACGGCAAAACCCCGGCTCGTCCAATATTGAATCATCAGGTTGAACGTGGGAGAAGAGGCGCCGGTCGGGCCTCCATGGCTCTTGACCAGGAGTGGAGGACGCTCCTCCGGCGGGGCCTGGAAATCCTCATTGCGCGGGGGGTAATAAAACGCGTGCCCGGTCGAGCCGTCCTCCGTCGGATAGGTGACGGCGGAGGGCATGGACAGACAACGGGGATCCGGGGAAAAATCCACCGAGCGGCGAAGGACGGTGACGGCGTGCGACCCCGTATCGATCTGAATGATGGCCGTGGGGTCGGAAGGCGAACTGGCCGTACACACGATTCGGGATCGATGCACGTGAACGTCGTCGAAGGTCGTGTACGGAAGATCGAATCGTTCCAGGGTGTGTTGTGCCGTGTTCAAACGACCGAGATACCAGAAACCGTTGTGCGTGTAGGCGCAGATCACGTGGTCAGGGGATTCGAACGCATAGAGGCGTTGGCCGAACACCCATTGCGGCTCGCCGAATTCGGCTTCCATGGGATAGAGCGCGGTCACGTGTTCGTTGTCCAGGCGGTACAGGTTCCACCAGCCGGATTGGTCCGACACGAAGTGCAAGCGGCCTTCCGGCGACCATTCGGGTTGAAAGATGGAGACGCCGGTTCCTCCGGCCACGCATCGTGGAGCTTCGATCGAGCCGTCCTGCCCGAGATCGGCGACCCAGAGTTCCGTGCCGTCCCATGGCATGTTGGGATGGTTCCAGGTCAACCAGGCCAACCGTTGTCCATCCGGGCTCAGGCGAGGCGAGGCATAAAAATCATTGCCCGCAACCAGGATGTCGCCGCACGTGTGACCGGAGCCGTTGTCGAGAGGAATGCCGACAATAGAGTTCTGCGGCTCCTGGTCCGAACTGGTGTGATCTTCACGAATACACAGGAGCCGCCGGCGTCGGTGCTCCATGATGCCATCGGCATAGCACATGGGCGCGTCCGCGGTGACGGGCTCGGGCGCTTCACCGGAGCGTTGTCGATACAACCGCTGATCGGAGAAATTGGAAAAATACACGACGCCGTCCGCGACGCAATACGCCCCGCCTCCGTATTCATGGACGCGAGTGCGAACGTTCAGCGGGGCAGGGGTCAGGGCGTGCAGGCTCCCTTCAGCGTCCCGTTGGACAATTGTGTTTCTCCCGCCTTCCTTGGGACGGCTTTCGACCCAGAACACCCGGTCTCCATCGAGAGCGATTTGTCCGAGCCTGATGGATTCTGAAACAATCCGGTCCGAAGTCAGGGGAGATTCCCATGACCCGTACGGCGCGATGAGCGGATTTGGCATAAGAAACCCCTAGCTGTTTACAAACGAGTACACTCGTACAGAATAACCGGGAAGAAAAGGAAGTGGAAGAGGGAAGCTTGCCGTGAAGGGCTAAACTTGAACGGGAGTGGAGTGGCGCGCGTGTTCGATTGAGGCAATGGTGACCAAGTCACTGATATTGTCCAGGCAACGCCCGCAACAATCATCTTCGTCGTCGATTCCCAGAGCGGCGGCCAGTTGCTTCGGACAGGTCACGCCGGCGCGACCGAGGTCCTCGACGTCCGATTCTCTAATGCCTTTACAAACACAGATGTACATGACAACCACCGAATGCGATATTGATTTCCGTTATCATCTTCGCGCATTCTAATCGAGTCGCCGCCAGGTTGTCAAGCTTTTTTGTTGGTGGCTTGTTTTAATTGACAACGCAGGGCGTCGATATGATATTGATTCGTGACGTCATACGTCAATATATGTCAGAATAGAAGATGATAAAGGGTTTTAAATGTAAGAAAACAGAGCGCTTGTTCAAGGGTGAACGGGTTCCTGCTTTCTCCGGTTTTTCCAGGCAAGCTGATAAGCGGCTGAGGATACTGGATGCCTCTGAAACGCTGAAAGCCTTACAAGCCTTGCCGAGCAATCATTTTGAGGCGTTATCCGGTGATAGAGCGGGACAATACAGCATACGTGTAAATCGACAATGGCGCATATGTTTTTCGTGGGATGAAGGTGCCCATAATGTGGAAATCACAGATTACCACTAGGTGAGTGAAGTGCAGGACGGAGGTGACGACCATGGCTAGAGAGCCAATCCATCCGGGCGAGTTTCTGGCAGATGAGTTGCAGGAAATTGAAGTGACGGCGACTGAGTTATCCCGCCAGATCGGCGTGCCGCCTAATCGTATATCGCAGATCGTTCGTTGCAAGCGTGATATCACAGCCGACACCGCTTTGCGCCTTGGTCAGTTTTTCGGGACGGGGCCGGAGCTGTGGTTAAACCTTCAAAAGGCTTACGATCTGGACAAGGCCAAAGCGGCACTCGGAACAACAATTCGCAGAATACATCGCTGGCAACCAGAAGGACAGATTGCGGGATAATCTTGCAACCAATGGACCAATCTTCCTTTTCGCAAGCTCTTCAAGCGCAACTGGCCGTCCGGCTGGGTCCCGACAGTGCGCTCAAAATCGCCACGGCGCTTTTTGAGGCGGGCGGAGCCGGCCACGTCTCCGAATTATTGAACGAACTCCAGGAGCGTTCCGCGAAACTCGCGGGACAGGCCGTGGAGGCGCTTCCCGAGATGGTGGAACGGTGCGGTCCCGAGCCGGTCGTCTCGTGGCTGGACGCGGCCGTGACCTTGGCCGGGTTGTCCGGGGCGATTACCTTGAAATACCTGAAAGAGAGCCCGCGTCTTTTAGGGGTCCTGGATTCCGTCGCGCTACGTCAGGCCATGCTCGAGACGACGCTGGAACTCGCCGACAACGACTCGGAGTTTGCACCCAACTGCGCGTTTGAATTCTTTCGGAAGGCACCGGAACTGTTGCTCGCGGATTCACGAACCGACCTGACCCGATGGGCCGAGATCGGCAGGGAACTTACGGATTGGAATGACGTGTTGGGGATTGAATTCATCCGGGAATGTCCGAGGGTGGCGGAAGTGTTGGCGCTGGAAGACGTGCGGCCTTGGGTGGCCTTCGGTATGAAACTGATTACGCAGAACAGTTTGGGAAAACCCGATTACGTGGGGATTCTGGAATTCTTCCGGACGAGTCCGGGCCTGCTCGGAGAGATCCCCGATGCGGAGTTGCACACGCACATCGTGAGCGTGGGTTCGACCCTGGCGGACCAGTCGCCTGAAACGGCCCTGACCTTTTTGGCTGAAGCGCCCGGACTGATGGCGCTCCTGCCGTCGCTGGAACGGCGCATGAAAGTCCTCCAATACGGAGGGCTGCTGGCTGAACGGGATGCTGGCGTGACCATGGAGTATGTTCGCCGGGCGCCGGAGGTGATTCGTCTGTGTGAGGGCACGGAAGGCCGCGAGGAGGCTTTCGAAACGTGGTTCCGTGGCGGCATGGAAGTGTTGGCCTACAGCACGGAGGGTGCGCGCGCGTATTTTGCCCTGGAAACCTCGAAGGCGTTGAGCGCGATCGAACAAGCGACCAATAACGTGCCGCTTCGACAGGTGGCGCGCTCGCTCAAACTGCTGGGCCACATGATCTGCGGCCAACCCGTGCTGATCGAATCCCTGGCCGACTCGACGCAGCGGCCGCGTCTGGAGATGAACGCCGAAGGTCCCACGGTGTATCTGCCGTCGATCATGAACCGGTTTTCGTCAAAGGATCAGAACGTACGTGGCTATACGGTCACGTTGGCCCATGAAGTCGGACACGTGGAGTTCGGAACGTATCGAATCGATCTGCCGTTTCTTTGGTCCCTGGCGCAACGGGTGGCCGAGCGCGATCAACTCGATGTCGATGTTTCGGCTATCGACAGCTTGACGGATTTCTTTGACCTCTATCCGCAAAAAGGGGTGATCCGTGACCTGTGGACCATTCTGGAAGACGCCCGCGTGGAATTCTTGTTGCAGCAGGAATATCCGGGATTGCGCAATGATTTGGCCGCCGTGTCACGAGCCACCGTGCAGACCAGGTCCTTGCTCCATGGCATGACGGCCAGAGAGATGGTCCTGGACCAGTTGTTGCTCCGGTTTACCCAGGGAGCGGACAACCCGCCGGTTCAGGACAACCTTCAACAAGTCGTGGATCGATGCTGGAACGTGGCGCAGGCGATTCGGGACCCTGACGCGAGGAACGAGCAGTCCATCGAGTTGGCCGACGGGATCTATCAGGTGTTGGATGAAATGATCGGGCACCTGGAGGCCGCGGTCCCGCATGACGCGGATTCGACGGCCGAGGAGGAAGAAGAGTTGGGCGCGGGACCTCGTGCCGCCGAAGAAACAGCGGGCGGTTATCGAGGCATTACGAATTGGGCCTATCGGGGGGAAATGAATCCGGATTACGTCCGTGGAGAATCCACGGAATCGGACGAAGGCGAGGACGACGAGGAACAGCCGGCACCGGAGTTGGAAAATGCGGGCGCGCCTTCTCTCGCTCAAGAACGTCGAACCGAAGAACCGGACACACGGGAAGCCCGGCAGGATGACGCCGGCGAATCGGTGTCGCAGCGCTCCGTCCTGGATGAATATTTCCACGTGAAAGGGGCGGGCGATGGGGTGTTGCCCGTGCCGTCCGGTCAGGAACAGGCGTACGTGTATCCGGAATGGGACGGCGGGATTCAGGATTACCGGCTCAAATGGTGCCGGGTGGTCGAGCGTCCCGGCGAGGAAGGTACTCAGGATTTTGCACAACGGATTCTGGAACAACATGCCCCGGCTATCCGCGTCCTGCGACGCTATTTTGAAACCATGCGGCCCACGGGCTTGCAGCGGGTCCACGGCTATGATCATGGCGAACACCTGGATTTGGATGCCGCGATTCGTCACGTGGCGGAACGGCGGGCGGGCATCGATCCCTCCGACCGGATCTATGACCGGCGGGACAAACGGGAACGTCAGGTTGCCGTGGCGTTTTTGGTGGATATGAGCGGCTCCACGGGCCGGCAATTGGAAACGGGACAGCGTCGGGTGATCGACGTGGAGAAGGAAGGCCTGGTGCTGCTCACCGAGGCCCTTGAGGCCATCGGGGACCAATACGCGTTATACGGATTTTCCGGCCAGGGCCGGCATCAGGTGGATTTCATGGTCTTGAAGGATTTCAACGATACCCGGCGCTATCAGATCGGCCGGCGCATTGCGGCCATGACGCCGTTACAGCAAAATCGTGACGGGGCCGCGATCCGGCATGCCGTCCAAAAGCTGCTGCGCTGTCCGGCCCGGCACCGGTTGCTCATCCTGTTGAGCGACGGGCGTCCCCTTGACGGAGAATACGGAGAAGAATACGCCTTGGAAGATACCCGAATGGCGCTTCGGGAGGCGCGGCAGCAGGGGATCAGTCCCTTTTGCCTGACCATCGACCAACAGGCAAGCGGCTATCTCAAACGCATGTACGGCGACGTTCAATACTTGGTTCTGGATGACATCCTGACCTTGCCTGAACGGTTGCCGCGC
This sequence comes from Nitrospirales bacterium, assembly GCA_965203665.1. GTDB lineage: Bacteria > Nitrospirota > Nitrospiria > Nitrospirales > UBA8639 > Bin75. The sequence goes on from OZ241905.1 coordinate 62,862, forward strand.
GTGTATCAACGGTTGACGGGAAGGTCATGACGTGCGGGGGAATGATCAACGAATGAGTAAATGTTGACATGAGTACGGATGAAACAACGTCATGAGCGGTGAAACCCAAGAACGAACGGTTCCGCCCTGGCTGTACAAGCTGTTTACCGGGCACCAGTATCCGTACGTCCGTCGCCTGGCCAAATTCGAGAAAAAGGACCGGAAGCGCGGCGAAATGAGTTCCGAGCCGTCACGCGAAGAGATTGATGCCAAATTCTGGGAAGTGTATCCTCGATCCTCGGCCAAAATATTGCAGGAAGTGAAGCAGGGGATGATCGTGAGCTTCACGGAATTGGGGGCCTATCCGCCCGGCGGCTACCAGGAATTGGTGGATACGCCGGAAGACTTCCTGGCCCGGGAATACGGCAGAAAAAAGATCAAGGTGAATTTTTATGACGGAGACAATTTCGTCTGCACCATCAACTTCAAAGTCGGAGGGTGGGCCAGTCACGATGATGACGACTAGGGACCGTCACGTCAGCCGGCTACGCGCCAGGCTTCTTTACGTTCATGGTTCGTATCCGAACCGACACAACAATCTAACGTCAGGTGCGTCATGAGTCGACAGAAAATCACGATCGTCGGGGCGGGCAACGTCGGAGGATCCGTTGCGCAGAGGCTGGCCGAAAAGAGCGGGTACGACATCGTCCTCGTGGACATCGTGGAAGGTCTGCCCCAGGGCAAGGCCTTGGACCTGGCGCAAGCCGGCGCGGTGTGCGGCTATGACTCGCCGATTCGCGGGAGCAACCGGTACGACGATACCACGGATTCCGACGTGGTGGTGGTGACGTCCGGGATCGCCCGGAAACCCGGCATGAGCCGGTCCGAATTACTGGAAACCAACACCAACATCGTGCGATCCGTGGTCCAGGAAGTGGCCACCCGTTCGCCCGAGGCCGTCCTGGTGATCGTGGCCAATCCGTTGGACGCCATGACGTACGTGGCCTTTCGGGTGAGTGGATTTCCAAAAGAGCGCGTGGTGGGCATGGCCGGGATTCTGGACTCCGCCCGGTTCTGCACGTTTATCGCCCAGGAGTTGAACGTTTCGGTCCACAACGTCCATGCCATGGTGCTGGGAGGGCACGGAGACGCGATGGTGCCGCTGATTCGGTACACGACGGTGGCCGGCCGCCCCGTGGATCAATGGATGTCGAAAGAGCGGCTTGACGCCTTGGTCAAACGCACGCGCGGCGGCGGCGGGGAAATCGTCAGTCTCCTCAAGACGGGGAGCGCGTACTACGCACCGGCAGCATCCGTAGTCGAAATGGTTGAGGCAATTATCCGGGATGAACACAAGGTCCTGCCCTGTGCCGCGCTGTGCGACGGCGAGTACGGCCTGAAAGGGACGTATATGGGCGTGCCGATCCGGTTGGGGAAAACCGGCATCGAAGAAATTCTCGAATTTGACCTGACCCCCGAAGAAAAAGCCGCGTTCGACGTCTCGGCCCAAGGTGTCAGGGAACTCTGCCAAGAAGTCGATAAAATCCTCGGCTTGTAATCCTTTACGGCAGCTTCTCCGCCAGCACCTTTTCCGTTTGTTTCCTGCGGTACTCTACCAGTCGTTCTTTGATCCCCGAATCCGACAGGGCCAGGATTGCGGCAGCAAACAAGGCGGCGTTGGCTGACCCGGCTTCGCCGATGGCCAGGGTGGCGACGGGAATGCCCTTGGGCATTTGAACGATGGAGAGCAGGGAGTCGAGGCCTTGCAGCGCTTTCGATTGCATGGGGACGCCCAGAACCGGCAGGGTCGTCTTCGCTGCGATCACGCCCGGCAGGTGTGCTGCACCGCCGGCGCCCGCGATGATGACGCGGAGCCCGCGTGACTCGGCCTGGCTCACGTAGTCGAACAAGGCATCGGGGGCCCGATGCGCGGAAATCACGCGACATTCATTGGCAATGCCGAGTTGAGTCAGCATCTCACTGCCCAGCCGCATGACCTCCCAATCGCTCTTACTACCCATGATAATGCCGACTAACGGCGTCTCGTTTGCTGAAGCCACAAGCGTTCCTCCTTAACCGAAATGGGATCCTGAAATTGAAGCGTTCTCGAGAATTCCTTCTTGACGGGACAAAAGTGTACTCACTCGTCATTTCATTTACAATCTCATTCTGTGGCGACGCGACACGAGAAAATCGGGACATAGCAGCAGATAGCGAAACATAGCATGACATAGCAAAAGTATAGCAGAAACATAGCAAGGTATAGCAATCCATAGCAATCAATAGCAAAAACATAACATGGCATAGCAAAGCATAGCATTAAGCATAGCAAGACATAGCAGAATATAGCTGAATATAAATACCTATATCCCGATAGAACGGAAAAATAGCGTGATCGAGCGTGAAGTGTCATCAATCGCGCTGACTTGAGGATGCAGTTTGTTGAGAACGAACGATCTCCGCGACGGGAAACAAATAAGCCGATCGGCGTTATGCGTTGGAGCCTAACTCATTGACGTGCAAAGGGTTTTGGTTTCCGTGCGCAGGAGAACGGCTTGACGGAATCGATTAGAGCCTGTAAATGTTCCTTCATTCGTTGATAGAATGGCCACCCTGAACAGGGGGAGAAACCATGTTCTTTTTCCTCCCCTTTGTAAGGGGAGGCTAGGTGGGGTAGACTCGCATGCGAATGGGTCTCCGGGGACTCTCTACCTCCCCCCCCCTCCTTACAAAGGAGGGGAACGGCCAACGAATGCATGAACGCATACAATGACAGCTTGGTCGCGTTTCCTGAATTGGGGCATTTTGTATGACTGACAAATTTCCACTTCGATTACTGGCGCCGCTTGAGGGCGAGCCGTGGGATATTGACGGCTACGTCAAGGCCGGAGGGTATGAGGCGTGGCAACGGGTGGTTCGAGAGGCCGATCCCGAGCGGGTGATCGACGAGTTGAAGCGCGCGAGTCTGCGGGGCCGGGGCGGAGCCGGATTCCCGACGGGCTTGAAATGGGATAAGGTCGTACACCATCGGGAGACGGAACGCTATTTCGTCTGCAACGCCGGCGAGCACGAGCCGGGCACCTTCAAGGACCGGTACCTGGTCGAGCATCACCCGCATCAGTTGATTGAAGGATGTCTGATCGGGGCCTTTACCATCGGCGCGCGAGAGGCCTACATTTATTTGAACGCCGAATTTCTGGCAGCCCGGGCGAGTCTGGAAAAGGCCCTGGAGCAAGCCCGTTCGCGCGGATTCCTCGGCCAAAACGTCCTGGGGTCCGGGGTTGACCTGGAATTGGAGATTTTCGATGGGCATGGCAGTTACGTCGCCGGTGAGGAAACCGCGATGTTGGAGTCCATGCAGGGCCGGCCGGCTCAACCCAAGGAAAAGCCGCCGTTTTACCCCACCGAGTTCGGGCTTCACGGAAAACCGACCCTGGTGAACAACGTTGAAACCCTGTCCCACATCCCGCATGTGCTACGTCACGGGGCGGACTGGTTTACGGCAGTCGGTGCGGAGAAAAGTCCGGGCACGATGTTGTTTTCGTTGAGCGGGGCCGTGAATCGTCCGGGTGTGTATGAATTGCCGTTGGGGACGCCGTTGCGTCATTTGATCGAAGAATGCGGAGGAGGTATTCCGCATGGCCGGGGGATTAAAGCCATCTTTCCGGGGGGGCCGTCTTTTGCCATGATGGGGCCGGAAGCCTTGGATCTGCCCATGGATTTCGACTCCTTGAAACAGGCCGGGACCGGGTTGGGATCGGCCGGGGTGATTGTCGTCGATGATGCCACCTGCATGGTGGCACAGACGCTCAAGCTCTCGACGTTCTTTCGGGAAGAGAGTTGCGGGCAATGTCCGCCCTGCCGGATCGGGACGGAGCATCTGGAAGAACTGGTGGCGAAAATCGAGGAGGGGAACGGGACGCGGGAAGATCTGGACAAACTCTTGCAGATTTGCGGGTTCGTCAAAGGCACGGGCTATTGCACGTTGGTGACGGGCGCCGCCGTCCTGGTCCAAAACAGTCTTCGCCTGTTCCGGCACGAATATGAGGAACACGTGGCCAAACGGGCGTGTCCGTTCAAACTTGCCGCCACGGAATCGGCGGTTGCCGTGGGGTGACGTCTGATGCCACGTGTCACCTTCATCCATCCCGAAGGCACAAGCGGCGAGGTTCCGGAGAACGTCTCCTTGCTCGACGCCGCTGAGCAGTTGGGGTTTCCGCTCAATCACGATTGCGGGGGAAGCGCCTCGTGCTCGACCTGCCGCGTCGAGGTGATCATGGGCGGGGAGCATTTATCCGAAATAGATTTTGAAGAGCAGGACCTGCTCGATCGTGAAGCGTTGACCGAACCCTATCACCGTCTGAGTTGCCAGGCCTTGATCTTGGGAGACGTCGTCGTGCAGGTGCCCGAAGAAAAATGGGCATCCGCGGCTGCCGATCAGCCGGACTCCACGACTGCGACCGAGAGTTGACCCGTGAGCCGGAGCGGAACGGCGATGAACGAAACCATCAGCGTGACCCGTCCATACCGGTTCTGCGCGGCGCATCGGTTGCACACCAACGCCTTGCCCGATGACGTCAATCGAAAAATTTACGACAAGTGCAACAACCCCAATGGACATGGCCACAACTACACCGTGTTCATCACCGTCACCGGCGAATTGGATCCCAAGACCGGCGAGGTGACGGACGTCGAGGCTCTGGACCGGTTGGTGAACCGGAAAATCGTGGAACGCTTCGATCACCGTCATCTGAATCACGACCCGGCGTTTCAGCAGCTCGTGACCACCGGCGAAAATCTCGTCAAATTCATTTGGGACGAGTTGGTGAACCATATCCCAATGGGACGGTTGGAGAAAGTCGGGCTGATTGAAACGCGTGACAATTATTTCGAATATCAGGAGTCCGTGTAACCTGAACTTCAAGCGACCTGAGAAGAGGTCGTTCGATACCCGATGAACAAACGTCAATCTCCCAAGGCCTCGACAAAGCCGCGCGCGCGGGCGACGAAGACGTTTTCGGGCTCCGCCCGAAAAGCCGGCGACGGCGAAGCGATACAGCCGCTGATCACGCAACTCCTCAAAGCGCTCGGAGAAGATCCCAATCGCAATGGCTTGGAAAAAACACCTGAGCGTATCGCCAAGGCCCTCGCGTTTTTGACAAAAGGGTACGATCAGGACATCAATGAGATCATCAACGGGGCCCTGTTCCCGCTCGAATATGACGAAATGGTCATTGTGCGGGACATCGACTTTTACAGCTTATGTGAACATCACCTGCTCCCATTTTTCGGCAAGTGTCACATCGGGTACATCCCGAACAAGCAGGTCGTCGGTCTGAGCAAACTGCCGAGGATCGTCGAAGTGCTGAGCCGGCGGCTTCAAGTGCAGGAACGACTGACGGTGGAGATCGCCGAGACGCTCAAGACGGCGCTGAAACCCTTGGGGGTGGGGGTCGTCATCGAAGCGCAGCACCTGTGCATGATGATGCGCGGCGTCGAAAAACAAAATACCATCGCCGTGACGAGTCACATGCTCGGCGGGTTCCGCAAGCAACAACAAACGCGCGAAGAATTCCTGAAGCTCATCGGCCGCTCAGGCTGAGCCTCATGAGATGCGCTTGTCGGATTACGCTCCGCTAATCCGACCTACGAATACAGCGCTCTTTTCTTGTAGGTCGGGTTAGTCGCAGGCGTAACCCGACATCTTCCCTACGCATCTGAATTTCCCGAAGACGTCAAAAAACTCAGGATTGCCTCGTTAAAGGCGGCGGGGTTTTCCATGTTCGAAAGATGCCCGGCCCGGGGGATACGCACGAAGGTTGATCCGGGGATGTGGCCGGCCATGCTTTCCACTTCCTCGGGTGGTGAGGCGAGATCCTCTTCACCGGCCAGCACCAACGTCGGAACGGAAATGGTGCTCAACAGCGGAGTGGAATCCGGCCGCTCTTCCATGGCCATGAGATCGCCCGCGATTCCGGACACCTGGTTACCGGTGATGATCGTACGCACGCGCTCACGCAGGTCTGCGCGGTGTTCACATGCGGCCGGACTCAACAATTTGGGCAACATGAGTTCGGCGATGGCCGACGCTCCGCGGCGATACGCGATCTGGGCCATGGAAAATCGAGCGTCCCTGGCGTCGGGCGTATCGGCCGTCGCCCGGGTATCGGCCAACACGAGAGCGTGAAAAAGTTCGGGGTGCGTTCGATACAGCGCGAAGAGAATATACCCGCCCATGGACAGGCCCACGAACGTTGCCTTGGCAATGCCCAGGTGTTCCAGCAAGCCGTTGACGTCCTCCGCAAACCGGTCCAGGGTATAGCGCCACATCGGCGCATCGGATTCGCCGTGCCCGCGCAGGTCGATCGTGACGACGCGATACCGGTCCGCCAGCCCGGCCACCTGCGGCGCCCACATCGTCCGATTGAGTGGAAACGCGTGGAGAAAAATAACAGGCAGCCCCTGGCCCTCATCCGAATAGGCCAGGTTGATGTCGTTGATGCGAACCTTCATTGGGGCTTCTGAAGTTTACAGGCAGGGATGACCGGTTTGAAGGAAGATATTATTTGGTCGCCATGAAATACATCCAGTACCCGTCATTCCAGCCGATGCTGACTTCACGAAATCCGGCACGAAGCAGCCAGCGTTTTTGTGTTTCATAATCGTCAGGGTGGTCATGAATGCGATGGTGCTCCGTGAGCCATTTCCACTTTTCTCCATCGGGATAATGGGAATCGACAAAGAGCCTCCACTCTTTACAGAGCGTTTCATATTGATCGTGTTGCTTGCTGATCATGAGGTCCGAGCAGGTGAAGATGCCTCCCGGCTTCAGGGCATCGAACAGTACCGGGAAGATCCATTGTTTTTCCCCGCTGTCCAGGTGATGAAGACTGAAACTGGCGGTAATGAGATCGAAACGGCGTTGGGGGAAGTCATGGTCGCGGAAATACCGTTCGATACAGGTCACGTTCTTCCCTGCAAATCGTTGCTTGCAAAGGGCCAGCATTTCCGGTGAAGCATCGAGTAGCGTATAGTGGGCATGAGGAAAGTTATTTAGCAGGAGTGCCGTCACGTTGCCGTTGCCGCATCCCAGGTCCAGGACGGTGTCCGGTGCGAACTCATCGGGAAGACAGTCGGCAAAACATGACAGCAACTTGGGGTAGTGCGGGACGCACTTGGTCATGTCCTCCGTATAGTTGCCCGAGAACTGATCGAATTCGGCAGCAATGGAATCTTTCACTTTCATCGGCGATAACTCGATTGGCATGGGGTCATCAGGCCGCAACCGGAAAGCAGACCCGTCATGTCATTTGCACCGGTTTCACAGGGCGTTATAGCATGGCAATAATGTGGGCTTCCGGAAAAACGTAATGTCTGACGAGACTCGACCCGACCTGTTCTCTACCGCTCCACGGTCGAATCCTAAGTCAAAACGCACACCGGCGCAAATGCCGTCCGCGCCGCTGGCCGAGCGGCTTCGTCCCCGAACGTTCGACGAATTCGTCGGCCAGGACCACGTGCTCGCCGGGCACCAATCACTCCGGCAGGCCATTGAACACGACCGGGTTCCGTCGCTGATTCTGTGGGGGCCTCCCGGGTCGGGAAAAACGACCCTGGCTCACATCATCGCTCAAAAGACGAAAGCGGCATTCGTGGCCTTTTCCGCAGTGGTCAGCGGCGTGCCCGAGCTGCGAGGGATCATCAAGGAAGCCGTGCACCGGCGGCGCATCCATGACCAGGCCACGATTCTCTTCGTGGATGAAATTCACCGGTTCAACAAAGCGCAGCAGGACGCCTTCCTGCCCCACGTCGAGAAGGGTGAGATCATCCTCATCGGCGCGACCACGCAAAACCCTTCCTTTGAGGTCATTGCCCCACTCCTGTCCCGGTCCATGGTCGTGACCCTCAATGCGTTGGATGATGAGGCGATGGGCATGATCCTGGACCGGGCCCTGAACGACGTCGAGCGCGGGTTGGGGAAATCCGGGGCGACTTTCACGGATGAAGCCAGGCAGTATGTAATCCGGTACGGGAACGGAGACGCGCGGTCAATGCTCACGGCCTTGGAATACGTGGTCCGGCAGGCCGCGTCCTCTTTCGGGAAGCCGGTCACTCTTGACGCTTCACAACTGGAGGAAATCCTTCAGCAACGCGTGAGGTACGACAAGGACGGCGAAGAGCATTACAACCTGATCTCCGCCTACATCAAGAGCATGCGGGACTCGGATGCCGATGCCGCGTTGTATTGGTTGGCCCGGATGCTGGAAGGTGGGGAAGATTCCAAATTCATTGCGCGACGCATGGTCATCTTTGCCTCGGAAGACGTCGGCAACGCCGAACCCATGGCCGTGGTGGTGGCCACGTCGATTTTCCACGCCGTGGAAGTGATCGGGCTACCCGAAGCTCAAATCAATCTGGCGCAGGGCACGACGTATCTGGCGTCCTGTCCCAAGAGCAACGCGTCCTACGCCGGACTGATCGAAGCGCGAAAGGACGCCAAGGCGTTCGGCAACCTTCCCGTGCCCTTGCATTTACGGAACGCCGTGACGTCATTGATGAAAGATCTGGGATATGGAAAAGGGTATCGCTACGTCCATCATGACCCGAAGGCCCGAACCGAACAGAGCCATTTACCGAAAGAACTGGACAAGAAAAAGTATTATCGGCCCTAGCCCGCCGTCGAGCCGGTGGGGGGGCATCACCCGACCTTCGCCAGTTGGTCTTTGAGGTCCGCGAGTTCGGTGGACAGGGTTGACCACCGGTTGGTCAGGACGTCCAGTTCCTCTTTCCAGCGTTCGTGTTCCAGGTGCAATTCGTTCCACCGGGGAAAATCCCTGTAGAGTTCCGGCGTCGCCAGTTCCTCCGTGCGGGCTTTGATCCGGTCCTCCAGGGCTGTAATCTCCTCTTCCGACCGGGCCACCTGTTTTTCCAGCCGGTTGATCGTCTTGGTCATGTCACGGCGAGTGGGTTTCTTCGACGGGGGGATTGCCTCGGCCGTGGGCGAGCCTTGGCTGACCTTTTGGTTTTTTTGTCCGGCGCGCTTCCGGGTTTCCTCCTCCGCTTTTAAGGCCTCGAGCTCCTGCGAACGTTTCCACAAATAATATTCATAGTCTCCCAGGTAATCCTTGACGCGGCCGTCTTCGATTTCCACGACCCGGGTCGCGACCCGGCTCAGGAACACCGGATCATGGGAGATGAACACGATCGTCCCTTGAAAGTCGATGAGCGCATCGGTGAGCACGTCCACGGAGGAAGGATCCAGGTGATTCGTGGGCTCGTCCAACAAGAGCGTGTTCGCCGGTTCCACGAGCATGCGAGCGAGGGCCACCCGGTTGCGTTCCCCGCCGCTCAGGGCCTTGACCGGTTTTTTCTGATCCTGTCCGGAAAACAAAAAGACTCCGGCCGTGCTCCGCAAATAATTGGTCTCGGCCTGGGGCGCGGCTTCAGTCAAGGATTCCAGGATCGAATGCTCGGGGTTCAGGATCTCGGCCTGGTGCTGGGCGAAATAATGCAGCGTGACGCCGTGGCCTTCTTGTCGCGTGCCGGCCTCGAACGGCAACACGCCGGCGAGCATTTTCAATAAGGTACTTTTTCCCGCGCCGTTTTCTCCGACCAGCGCGACGCGTTGTCCGCATTCAACGGAAAACCGAAGGCCCTCATACACGATGTGGTCGCCGTATTGTTTGCGGACGTCGTCCAGTTCCAAGACCCGGATCCCGCTCTTCGCGGGTTGCGGAAACTTGAACCGGAGCCGTTTGGAATCCCGCTGGGTTTCGAGGAGTTTGATCTTTTCCAACTGCTTGATGCGCGACTGCACCTGTTTGGCTTTCGTCGCCTTATACCGGAAGCGATCCACGAATTTTTGAACGCGCGCGACTTCCTTGGCCTGACGTTGTGCGGCCGCGGCCTGTTGCGTATCGAGTTGAGCCCGCTGTGACTGAAAGGTCCGGAAATTGCCACGATATTCCACGATCTGACGATGACGGATTTCCCAGATGTGCGTGGTCAACCGGTCGAGGAATTTCGTGTCGTGGCTGATGACGAGCATGGTCATTTTCGAGGACAGCAGAAAGGATTCGAACCAGGCTTGCGTGGGTTTATCCAGGTGGTTCGTGGGCTCGTCCAGCAGCAACACGTCGGGGTTGGTCAGCAGAAGATGCCCGAGGGCCACGCGCATGCGATAGCCGCCCGAATAGGTTTGCAGGGGTCGATGCCAGTCCGCTTCGCCGAACCCGAGACCCGATAGAATCCGTTTGGCTTCGTGTTCCGGATACTGCTCCCGATGAGCCGCCTGCAACACGGTCAGTTCCGTGGGGGCGTCGAGTTCCTGGGGGAGATACCCGATCCGGAGCCAGGGCCGTTTTCGAATGGTCCCGTCGTCAGGCGAATCCTCACCGATGACCATCCGGAGCAAGGTGGTTTTCCCCGTTCCGTTGCGACCCACGAGGCCGACCCGGGCTTCCGGCCGGAGGTGGGCCGACGCCTCGGAAAAGAGCGTTTTCGTCGGGTACTGTTTGGTCAAGGATTCAATGTGGATCATCGTTCAATCCGGCATTCCGAACATCGGCTTGAGCCTTCAAAACCGGGAGAGGAATAAGGAAAAGCGAGGCGGGATCCGACCACTACGAGTAGTTGGTGGAGCTGGCCGGGATTGAACCGGCGACCTCGTGAATGCCATTCACGCGCGCTCCCAACTGCGCCACAGCCCCACTCAGAAGTGTTTTCGCAGAAACATGCAACAACGATGGAATCTAACATGCAGGGTAGGATCGGTCAAGGTTGCGGGTGGTCAGGCTCTCTGAATGCGCTGTCCGGCGACGCGCGAAAAATAAAGGTGCAACTCGAGGGCACACTTTGATATGAAGAGAAGCATGAGCGACGTCAGAGTTCGGTTTGCGCCCAGTCCCACGGGGTATCTCCACATTGGAGGTCTGCGTACGGCTTTGTTCAACTGGTTGTTTGCCCGGCGGCATGGCGGCACATTCATCTTACGAATTGAAGACACGGATCGCGACCGGTCAACCGATGCCGCAATCGAGGCGATCCTGAACGGTCTGCGCTGGGCCGGGCTGGATTGGGATGAGGGCCCTCATCGTCAAAGCGACCGTTTGGAACTCTACCGGCAGAAAGCCATGGAACTGCTAGATCGGGGGCAAGCCTATTGGTGCGTGTGTACGCCGGAGGAACTTGAAGCGCGGCGAAAGGAAGCCCAAGCCAAAGGGGAATCCCTCAAGTACGACGGCCGGTGTCGCGAACGCGGTTTGACCGCTCCCACGGAACCGGCGGCGCTCAGGTTTCGCTCTCCGCAAGAAGGGCAAACCGTTGTCGAGGACTTGATCAAGGGCACTATCACGTTCGACAACGCCGTGCTGGATGACCTCATCATCCTGCGGTCGAACGGCTATCCCACCTACAATTTGTCCGTGGTGATCGATGATGCGCTTATGGGAATCACGCACGTGATCCGCGGTGACGACCACGTCAACAACACGCCACGCCAGGTACCCCTCTTCGAAGCGTTGGAGTATCCGGTGCCCAAGTTTGCCCACGTACCCATGATTTTGGGTGAGGACAAATCCAGGCTGTCCAAACGGCACGGCGCCACGTCGGTCCTGGCTTACGAGGAAATGGGATATTTGCCGCAAGCCCTGGTGAACTATCTGGTCAGGCTGGGCTGGTCGCACGGCGACCAGGAAATTTTTTCGCTTCCAGAGATGATTGAAAAATTTTCATTTGACCACGTGCAATCATCCGCCGCGGTGTTCAACCCGGAAAAATTGCAATGGCTCAATGCGGAGTACATCAAACAAGGTGAACCCCGTCATATGGCGGAATTGCTGCGGCCCTTTCTGGAAAAGCAAGGATACGACAGGGACGGATCAATCCAACCTCAGGGCGGCCTTGAGGCGGTGATCCCTCATCTGCGCGAACGTGCCAAAACGCTGGTCGAAATGGTGGATTGGACCATGCCTTATATTGTGGAACCCGTGGCCATGGACGAAGCCGCGGCCGGCAAGTTTCTTACCCCCGCGATTGCACCCAGTCTGCACAAGTTTGTCGAACGGGCGAAGACGGTCGAGCCCTTTTCCAAAGAGACGCTCGAACCCGTGGTGCAGACCATGCTCGATGAAGAACAGTTGAAGATGGGAAAATTCGCCCAACCCCTGCGTGTTGCCCTCACCGGAAGAACCTTCAGCCCGGGCATTTATGAAGTCATGGAATTACTGGGGAAGGATCGTACCCTCAAACGCATTGAACGGGCCCTGAACCGGATTGATTCGAAAGAGTAAAAAATTCCTGCGTCGGTCCGGGGCGTTCGTCAACCCGTGGTGACCGCATGAAATTGGGCAAGAGGAAGTGTCCGAGTGGCGACCTGATCGCCAGGGGTGGGTAAGAGGGCCTCCGCCTGTTTCGCGATTGACTCCAGCAGGAGCTTCTCTGGACGGCTGCGGGAGAGCACCTGCAACCCGATGAATAGACTCAGTAGCGCGCGCGCGGTCGGGGCCGGCACGACCGACTTGGCAATCTCTCCGCTGGCTCGACTTTTTTCGATCATTTTGCGGAAGAATTTCTGCTCCATGTGGGTAAGAGCCGCGCGGATGAACTCGGCTATTTCCGGGTCGTGTGGCGATAACTCCAAGGCCGTATTGATCAGAAAACACCCATTGCGGGCTTTCTGCACCGTCACCGAGGTGACCGTATCCTGAAATAAGCCGAGCATGGCTTGGCGGGGCGAAGGCATTTGCATTCGCCTTTCGACATCGGCTCGGCGGTAGATGGTGTCATACCGGCGCAAGGTCTCGAGAAAGAGGGTGCGCTTGTCACCGAACGCGTTATATAGACTGGCGCGCTGGATCTGCATGCAGTCCAGCAAATCATTCAAGGAGGTGGCCTCATACCCGTGAGCCCAAAAGGCTTCCATGGCCTTGTCGAGAACTGTGTCTACGTCGAATTCTTTCTTTCTAGGCATTATGATTCTCTTCAGAGATAGAATAATTATAATTATCTAAGTTCTATACAAAAATGATAACAGTTGGCAAGAACTAATAGCATGCTTTGCCTAAACTGTTCAGTAAATAATAACATAAAATTAATTCAAAAGGCAATGGCGGTCTTGGGGTTGTAAGTTTTTTGTCTCAGCGGTTTCGGTGCCCGAGTGTCGCCGGGCCTATCGCTGTGCCTATATTGATTGAGGGAAACGATCAGGAACCGTCGGAACAGACGGTATCAAATTGCGGATCAGTTCTTGACTCCCCAAAAAGACTTTATTTAAACTTTTTAATCGGTTGGGGGATCGTCTAAGGGTAGGACATCAGATTCTGGATCTGAGCGTGAGGGTTCGAATCCTTCTCCCCCAGCCAATTTTTCCCATTGAATATTGACTGATCATTTGATCTATAATCGCACGGGAAACGGAGCGTGGAGGTCCAACGTGTACAACATGGAAGAAGGGACTATAAGGAACATGAAGAATTTTACTCAGTTCAGTCACCTCGCCATCGTGCTGGGTTTCTGCCTGCTCGCGTCGGCGGGCGTGGCGGACGCCGCAACGAGCCGGCAGGGATTCTACGCCGGCATCGAGTTGGGGTTTGCGAATGCCGGGGACCTGGGGTCCGTCCTGTCCGGGGTCAACCATCCGACGAGATGCGACTCATTAGTAGGGGGTGATCCCACCGGACCGGGTTGCGCGGATAATACGCCGGAAACGCTGACCGCCAATTCGTTTGATCTGGGCACGGGGTTCCTGGGCGGCGTCAGCGTCGGGTATGCGCTGGACAGGTTTCGCGTCGAGTTCGAATACCTGAACCGGTCTCAGAGTGGCGATTCCGTACCTTGGAGGTTCGGCGGGAACGTGATCAGCGGGAAGCTACCGGAGGTGAGCGAAATCGATCCGCCCTCGGAACGGGTGTCGGACTTCAGCGCCCATCAATTCTTCGTGAACGCCTACTACGACTTTCTGAACAGTTCGCGCTGGACGCCGTACGTCGGCGCGGGCATCGGGTGGGCGCGCACCAGTCTGGATTACCAGACCCGCCTCGTGCGTAAGACGATCGCTCAAGGCTATCCGGCCAATCAACCACCGGCTGCCGCCGGCACGCTAAGCCTTCTGGATGCCGGGTTCACCGACACGCTCTTCGGTTTCCAATTCCTGGGCGGCCTGGATTACGCGCTGACGGAAAAGGTGTCAATCGGGATGAAAGCGCGCTGGGCTTCCTTCCAGGATCTTGAAGGCGACACCGTGTGGAGCCTCATCAGAAGTCACAGGCCGGTCCGGGCGGACGGCACAACCCCGTTCGACAGCAAGCTGACGTTCAGCGACATCCAATACTGGGCGCTCAGTGTCGGGCTGAAGTACGCCTTTTGACCCTGAACCCCGGCCGCGCCCATCACCCTATCGGACATGTCCCATCCGGGGCCTTGACACCTCCAATCATTTTTTCTAGGTTTCTTCAAGTGATGGCAACGGCGATCAAACGCTTCACTTCGTCTGTTTGTTTTTTTCTCACCCTGGCGGTGCTGCTGGCCCCGGTCCACGGCTTCGGGTACCAAAGCGAGGTGGACTGGATGTGGAACGACACAAAGCCCACGTCCAAGGGGCGGTGCAAAACGTTTGTGGTCAAAGCCGGCCCTCCGAAGATTGTGCGGGGGACCGTCTCCGGTCGCACGTGCCTGACCAATGCCATTCACGCCTATCGAAAAGGCGATCATGAAAAAGCATTCGGCTGGATCCTGGCGGGGCAATGCCATGATCGGGATGCCCGGGACACGTTGATCAAGAACGCTCCGCGCGTGCTCGAGTACCTGCTCCAACAATACGGACCACACGTGTCCGAGTAACGTGAACTTCCCACCTCTCGTTACAAAGGCTGCCATCAAAACCATCAGGAGAACGAAGTCCGGGGAGGACGACGATGGATGACCAATACTTTTACGGCGGGTTGTTGCTGATCGTCGGGGTGATCGGCTTGTGGGTGTTGTTGAAAGGCAAGAAACCCTATTAGCCCCCCCTGATTTATCGCACTATCGGGCGCACGGTAACGCAAGAAAAAGGCTCGCAAATATGTCCAATCCTCAGCAGGCTTCTACAGACTTCATTCGCGCGATCGTGGCTCAGGACCGGGAGAGCGGGAAATTCGAGGGCGTCGTGCATACGCGGTTTCCACCGGAACCCAACGGCTATCTGCATATCGGGCACGCCAAATCGATTTGTTTGAATTTCGGTATCGCGCAGGAATGGCCCGAGGGTCTGTGCAATCTGCGGTTCGACGACACCAATCCCACAAAGGAAGACGTGGAATACGTGGAGTCCATTCAGGAGGACGTGCGCTGGCTGGGATTCGACTGGCAGGACCGGTGTTTCTTCGCCTCGGATTATTTCGAGCGGTTGTACGAGTATGCGGTGTTGCTGATCAAAAAAGACAAGGCCTACGTGGACAGTCTGACCGCGGACGAGATCCGGTCCTACCGGGGGACCCTGACGGAACCGGGCAAGAAGAGCCCGCATCGCACGCGATCGGTGGAGGAGAACCTCGACCTGTTCGCACGGATGCGCGCCGGCGAGTGCGAAGAAGGGGCGCACGTGCTCAGGGCCAAGATCGATATGGCCTCGCCGAACATCAACATGCGCGACCCCACGCTTTACCGGATCCGGCGGGTTCCACATCATCGGACGGGCACTGCGTGGAACATCTATCCCACGTATGATTTCGCGCATCCGCTGTCCGACTCCATCGAAGGGATTACGCATTCCCTGTGCACCCTGGAGTTTGAGGATCACCGCCCCTTGTACGATTGGTTGCTGGACGAATGTGAAGTGGCCTGCCATTCCCGGCAGATTGAATTTGCGCGCTTGAACCTGACGCACACGGTGATGAGCAAGCGGAAGCTGTTGGAACTCATTGAAGAGTCGCACGTGTCCGGATGGGATGACCCGCGCCTCCCCACGCTGATGGGTTTGCGCCGCCGCGGGTATCCCCCGGAGGCGATCCGGCGGTTTTGCGAGCACATCGGGGTAGCGAAACGCGACAGCGTGGTGGAGGTGAACCTGTTGGAGCATTTCGTCAGGGAGAACCTGAATGCCAGTGCGCAACGGGTCATGGCCGTCCTCCGGCCCCTGCGCGTCGTCATCACGAATTACCCGGAAGATCAGGTGGAAGACATGCAGGCGGTGAACAACCCCGAGGATCCCGGGATGGGGAGCCGGGCAGTCCCGTTTTCCCGCGTCCTCTATATCGAGCGGGACGATTTTCGCGAAGATCCTCCGAAAAAATACTTCCGGCTCGCGCCCGGCCAGGAGGTGCGGTTGCGCTACGCCTACATCATTCGATGCGAGGACGTGGTCAAGGATGAGCAGGGAGAGGTCGTCGAAGTCCGGTGCACGTATGATCCGGAAACGAGAAGCGGATCGGGACAGCCCGGTCGAAAGGTGAAAGGCACCATTCACTGGGTATCCGAGCCGCATGCGCTCGAAGCCGAAGTGCGGTTATTCGATCATCTGTTTTCCGATCCCAGTCCCGAACAGGACGGCCGGGATTACCGGACCGTGCTCAATCCGAACTCGGTGGAACGGTTGCAGGGCTGCCGGGTCGAACCGGCGTTGCGGGACTCGACCGCCGGTCAGCGGTTTCAGTTCGAACGGCAAGGGTACTTTTGCGTCGATTCCGATTCGACCGCTCAACGGCTCGTGTTCAACCGCACCGTCGCCCTCCGCGATTCCTGGTCGAAACTCGAAAAGAAATCGTAGGTCGGGTTAGCCGCAGGCGTAACCCGACAGTCCGCTATTCCATCGGCATATCGACGCGCTGGAGGCCCAGCGTTTCGTAGATCTGTAACGAGGCTCTGGATCTGTTCAGGGTGTAGAGATGTACGCCCAGGACCTTGTTATCCAATAGGTCCAGGACCTGTTCCGTGGCCCAATGGGTGCCGATCTTTTCGGCTTGGGCGTCATCCTGCGCGCTCGCCAGGGCGCGCAGCAATCTTCCCGGAAAGCGCGCGCCCAGGGCGAGTTCGGCCATCCGCTTCATCCCTTTCAGCGAGGTAATCGGCATGATGCCCGCGATGATGGGAACGTGGATCCCGGCCAGCCGGCAGCGTTCGCAGAAATCGTAGAAGTCGCGATTGTCGAAAAAGAGTTGCGTGCAGATGTAATCGGCGCCGGCGTCGACTTTGGCCTTGAGATGCTCCATTTCCTGGAGTCGGTTGGGCGTGTCGGGATGGCCTTCGGGGAATCCCGCTACGCCAATCCCCATATGGGGAAAATGTTTTTTGATGAAGGCCACCAGTTCCACGGCATGATGAAAGTCCTGCTCGGCCGGATTCCACGGCTCCTGGGTGGGGGGGTCGCCTCGCAGGGCCATGATGTTGTGGACGCCGTGCTCGTCATACCGTTGGAGAATCTTGAAAATTTCATCCCGGCTCGATTTCACGCACGTCAGGTGCGACACGATCGTGAGATTCGTCTCATTGTGCAACTTGACGACCAGGTCATGAGTCAACTCACGCGTTGACCCGCCCGCGCCGTAGGTGACGCTGACGTAGGCGGGTTTCAGGGGAATCAACTTCCGAATAGTCTGAAACAGCGACTCGGACGCAGCCTCACTCTTTGGGGGAAAAAACTCGAAACTGATTGCAGGGTGGCTTTGCCGAAACACTTCTGCTATATGCATGCAACATCCTTTTCGTGAAATGATGCGATCATTGTTCGCCTAACAGTACTAGACCGGGGGAAATGAGGCAATAGTTGATAGACATCACGTGTGTTCAAGGCAGCCTCCTCGACGTCGAGGCGCAGGTTATCGTCAATGCGGCAAACAGTCACGGCCTCATGGGCGGAGGCGTGGCCGGGATCATCCGGCGCTCCGCGGGGTCAATCGTGGAGGACGAAGCGCGACGACAGGCGCCGATACCCGTGGGCCAGGCCGTGTTGACATCGGGCGGGCGCACCAGCTTTGCGGCAATCATTCACGCGCCGACCATGCCGGAACCGTCCATGCGCATTCCCGTCGAAAACGTGAAATTGGCCACGCGGGCCGCGCTCCGGTTGGCCGATGAGCAGGGCTTTGTCTCCCTCGCCATTCCCGGCATGGGCACGGGGGTGGGCAGCGTCGCTCCGGAGGAAGCCGCGCAAGGGATGGTCGAGGAAATTCGCGAGTTTCAGCCTCAATCCCTGCGATCGGTCACGTTGGTTGACGTTGATCCCGTGATGGTCCGGGCCTGGCAGGCTGTCCTGTCGCGGCCCGTGGTACTCGAAGACGAATTCTGTGACATCGTGAAAAAGGCCCGGAAAGGGCTCTCGCAATCCATCACCGGCGCGGCCGAAACCGCGCAGCTTCGCAAAGACGATTGGGAGTGCCTGGAACAGGGCATCCGCGCCCCGTCGGAACACGAAGTCCAAGCCATGGCCCGGATTCTGGCCCTCAAGGCCGAGGCGTTGAGCGCGGTGTCCATCGGGGGATGGGTGCCGCAGCCTTCTCCGGAATGGGTCTCGACTCTGGTGGTCACGGTGCTGGGTGACATCGGGGGTTACGAAGTCAAGGGGTATGTCCTGATCGATCCGCAAACCAAACAGGCGGTCTTTATCGATACGGCGTACAATGCGGAGGCCATGTTGGCCGTGCTTGACGCGCAACACGCGACGTTGACGGGCATGTGCCTCACGCATGGACATATGGATCATGCCGGAGGCCTGGATCGGATTTTGTCCGAGTGGCCCGTGCCGGTGTATCTTGGAGAAGGAGATTTTCCGTTGTTGCCCTGGAAGCCGCCAAAAGACACGGTCGTTGTTCCCGAGGATGGCCGGGTCATTGCCGCAGGGGACTTGCAGGTGGAGTGTCTCGCCACGCCCGGCCATACGCCCGGCGGGATTTGCTACAGGGTCCAATCTCAAGACCGGGCGCTCTGTTTTGTCGGGGATACGCTGTTTGCCGGGTCCGTGGGCGGGTCCAATCCGCTGTCGTTATATGCGGAGCATCTGACATCGGTACGCGGGCGCGTGTTGCAGTTGGACCCGGACACGGTGTTGCTCCCCGGGCATGGGCCGCCGACCACGGTCAACGAGGAACGCGTCATGAACCCCTTTGGATGATTACATCATGATGTTCCGCCACTAAGTCGTCGTTTATGGATCAACCGCCATTTCCGCCTGAACAGAACAAGAAGTTTCCCGATGACCCGGAGGACCGGCCGCATGCCCGCGAGGAATGGTCGCCGGATTGGGACCGGTCCGAGTCCGAGCCTGAAAGTGCGGCATCGGTCCTGTATCTCCCGCTCGGCTTGTTTGTCGTCACGGTCTTCACCACGTTTTGGGCCGGCGCCTATCAGGTCAATATCGAGCCGGTGTCAGGCGCATGGGATTTTCTTGTGCGCTATCCCGGCAGCCTGTGGAACGGGTGGCCGTTCGCCTGCACGTTGTTGGGAATCCTCGTCACGCACGAATTCGGGCACTTCCATTTGTCGCGCGTGCATCGGGTCCCGGCGTCGTTGCCGCTGTTCATTCCCGGCCCCCCGCAATTCATCGGGACGTTCGGCGCCGTGATTCGCATGCGCTCACCCATCATGAATCGTCGCGCCTTGTTCGATATCGGCGTGGCCGGCCCGATTGCGGGATTTATCGTGGCCGTGCCGGCCTGGATCATCGGGCTGTCCTATTCCAAAGTCGAACCCACGATAGGCCTCTATGGATTGCAATTTGGGGAGCCGCTGTTGCTGCAATTTTTCGCGTGGCTCATGTTCGGACCGATTCCCGACATGCATCACATCGTGCTGCACCCCGTGGCCTTTGCGGCGTGGTTCGGTTTTTTCATTACCGCGTTGAACTTGATCCCGATCGGGCAACTCGACGGCGGGCACGTGGCCTATGCGCTGTTCGGCCGCCGTCAACGCACCTTGGCGCTCGCGACGATTCCCATCCTGCTGGTGTTGGGGATCTGGGGGTGGCCCGGGTGGATTTTGTGGGCGGTGCTGGCCGGTCTGGTCGGCATCAGTCATCCGCCGGTGATCGATCCGGCAACGGAACTGGGGCGCGGCCGGATCTGGGTAGGCTGGGGCGCCCTCGCCATTTTTCTCGTCAGCTTTTCCCCTGTCCCTTTTTATTTCGGCTGAGGATTGCTGACAAAGAAAAAGTCTGTCATCCCCGACCCCGATCGGGGATCCAGTGTCTTTGCCTTTTGTTTTTTCCCTCTCCTTTGTAAGGGAAGGGCAGGGGTGGGGTAGAGCAAAGAAAGAGAGCACCTCGATGAAGCATTTGGAATCCTACATCCGGTCGGTTCGGCCGCAGTTTGAGGAGATGCTCGGGGAGGCCGTGGAGATCCCTTCGGTGAGTTCCGATCCCTCACGCGGGAAGGCTATCGCCAGGATGGCCACAGTGGCGGCGCAGTATCTGCGGAGTTTCGGAGCCCGGGCGCAGATTGTAAAGACCAAGGGTTATCCCGTGGTGTCGGGAGGCTGGCAGGCGGGGAAGCAATATCCCACGCTGACGATTTACAATCATCTGGACGTGCAACCCGCGCAGGAACCGGAGTGGCTACAAGACCCGTTCGTCTTTCGCAAACAGGGGGACACCTATCGGGGCCGGGGCACTACCGATGACAAAGGGCCGGCGCTGGCCGCGCTCCTGGCCGCGAGGTATGCGGTGGAGCAGGGCGTGCAGTTGAATATCCGGTTTCTCTGGGAACTGGAAGAAGAAATCGGCAGCCCGAATTTCCAGGATGCCCTGGACCAGCGCGCCGCGGTCCCGTGTCCGGATTCGGTCCTGGTGTCGGATACCATTTGGGTGTCGCGCCAGCGCCCGGCGATTTCCACGGGGTTGCGCGGGTTGTTGGGCGCCCGGTTGACCCTGCGCACCGGAACGACCGACGTGCATTCGGGCTTGACCGGCGGCGGGGCCAGAAACCCGTTGACCGAACTCTGCGAAGCCGCGCAGTCGTGCGTGGACGCGCGCACCGGCCGCGTCACGATTCCCGGGTTTTACGATGAGGTCGTGCCTCCCACGGCCGCGGAAATGAAGCAATTTCTCTCGTCCGGCTTCCAAGTGGACCGCTTCAAAAAGGCCTACGGGTTCCGATCGATCCGGACAACAAACCGTGCCGAGTTGATTCAACGGATCTGGTCTTCTCCCACGTTCGAGGTGCATGGGTTGGTGGGCGGGTATATGGGACTTGGCGTGAAAACCGTGGTGCCTCCCTTCGGGGAACTCAAGGTGAGCATGCGGCTGGTCCCGAACCAGAAACCCGCGACGATCCTCTCCCGGTTAAAGGCCCATCTCAAGAAACTGAATCCCGACATCCGCGTCGAACCCGACGGGCAACTCGAACCGTTTCGCGGCGTGACGCAGGGTCCGTACGCCGATGCGCTCCATCAGGCGGTGCGCACGGGATTCGGGAAAAACCCGTCATTGGTCCGGGAAGGAGGATCGATCGGCGCGGTGTCCCTGATGGAACGGGCATGGAACGCGCCGATTCTCTTCTGCGGGCTGAGCCTGCCCGAACACGGCTACCACGCGCCGAATGAAAATTTCGATTGGGGCCAAGCGTCAGGCGGCATTCGCACCTTCGTCGACTACTTCACCCGCATTGCGGCTCTGTAACACTCGTCGGATTACGCTTCGCTAATCCGACCTACGTTTCCCCGGTCATGCGGCCTCTCCGCAGTTGTAGCTGCGCAATCTAATCGCGCATGGAGAGGCCGGCAAAAAACCACGTCATAAGATGACGCGGCTACAAACCCAAAAGCCTCTTTTGTAGGTCGGGTTAGCCGACTAGGCGTAACCAGACACCGCAGCTAAATTATTCCAAAAGTTGCCTAAAAGGTTCCAAATTGATGCAGAAAAGCATCCAAAAGTACTACAAAAGGAGCAAAAAAGAAGCAAAATGGAATCTATGATTTCTTGCGGATCATAATCCGTAACGGCGTGCCTTCGAACCCGAACATGGCCCGGAGTTGATTTTCCAGGTAGCGCAGGTACGCGGGGGTGACCACGGCCGATTTGCCCGCGAACAGCGCGAACGTGGGCGGTTTGGTGGCGACCTGGGTCATATAGAGCGATTTCGGCGGATTGCCTTTTTTCACGGTAAGCGGATTGTCCGTCAGCGCCTTTTGGAGGAATTGATTGAGGCGACCGGTCGGCACCCGGTACGAAAACGCGTCCATGACCCGGGTGACGGCGCTGAACACATGATCCACGGTCTTGGGCGAAAGCGCCGAGCCGAAAAGCACCGGCACAAAGGTGAAAAAGGGAAACTGTCGCTTCAACTCCAGAGAAAATTGCTTTTTGGCGTCGGGTTGCTTCCGGCGCAGGTCCCATTTGTTGACCAGCATGACGCAGCCCCGGCCTTGCCGTTGGATGAGTCCCGCGATCTTGGTGTCCTGGTCCGTGACGCCTTCGACTCCATCAATTAACAGCACACCGATATCCGATCGCCCCAACGCTCTCATGGTCCTGGCGACGCTGTAGCCCTCGATCCCCGGCTCCACGCGGCCGCGACGCCGCAGCCCCGCGGTATCCGTCAACAGAAAGGATTGGCCCTCGCGTTCCAGTTGCGTGTCCACGGGGTCTCGCGTGGTACCGGGCACGTCGCTGACGACGACGCGCTCTTCGCCCAGGATGGTGTTCACCAGCGTGGATTTGCCCACGTTGGGTCGCCCGACCATGGCCACCCGGGTCGTGGCGGTCTCCGTCAGGTCTTCGTCCTGCGCCGGAAGGAGATGCAGGAAGGTTTCGAGCAATTCATCCACGCCGTTGCCGTGTTCCGCAGACACGGGGAACAGCATGTCCTTCCCGAGCTGATAAAAATCCGCCAGCAGGGGTTCCGATTTCGGGGTATCGATTTTATTGACGACCCAGAACGTGGGTTTGTCCACCCCGTGCAACCCGTTCACGATCTCCTGATCCAACGGCGTCAGCCCGGCCCGCCCGTCCATGATCACGAGCAGAACATCCGCCGTAGCGAGGGCGGCCTGCGATTGCTGACGAATGAGCCCGAGCATGCCGTCGTCGGAAGTAGGATCAAGCCCCCCGGTATCCACCAACTGAAAGCGACGCCCCTGATACGCACACTCGGCATAAATCCGGTCGCGCGTTACCCCCGGCCGGTCATCCACAATCGCGTTCCGGGTCCCCAAAATCCGGTTGAACAGCGTCGACTTCCCCACATTCGGCCGCCCAATCACCGCAACCAGCGGTACACCCGAAGGCCGCAACCCCGGCAGAAACGCCTGCCGACTCGCCCGCGCTGAAGATTTTCGTTTCATAGCCAAGAGGATCTTCTCTTTCTTTTGTCTTTATCTGTCATCCTTGCGAACGCGAGGATCCAGAGTCTTTCAGTTCCCATCCTTTTCCCTCTCCTCTTCCTGTCATTCCCGACATCTTTAATCGGAAATCCAGCGTCTTTATCTTTGTCTGTTATCTTGTTGTGTCATCCCCGACCTGATCGGGGATCCAGTGTCTTTTCTTTTCCTTTTGCCTTTGTATTCGTAGCCGCGCCATCTCATGGCGCTTTCTTCCAAGCAGAATAAATGCGGCCTCTACAATTTGAAAAAGAATGTACGCCAGCAGGCAAAGGGAATGGAAAAACAAAAATCCAGTCTACGGGCGGGTAAGGAGAAAAGACAAGTCGTTATGTAAGGAGGTGCTTCATGGCGGCAGACGAGCAGCATAATCGGACAAACGGCGACGAATTTCGGCCTTGGGAAGGCGACAACGCGGATGCTGCGATATAGCTGTCAAACCGTCGTGCAGTTTTCTGACACTCACCACGTCAGCGTCATGCATCTGGTCGAGAAGCCAGAGCACGCCGTGGCATTCGACCGCCTCGTTAGTGGCAAGTTGACTGAGTGCACCGTCACCGCTCAACAGGATCCAGGAACGGATTTGCGCGAGGGCTAGGGCGAAGCAATCAGGAAGCGAAAGGGCGGGCATTCGCTTCCGGTAGGCCAAAGCAAGGCTGACACCAGCACCATCTAATTGCTCGATGACGAGGCCAAGCCGTATCAAGTCCTCGCCTCCCCAGTTCTTCAATTCGCGCTCGTAGAGCAGGTCGGGCACTACGAACCGGAATGCCAAGCGGAAACTGGCCTCCAGCAAGGACCCGCGTGTGAGATCAATCAGAACGGAGGTGTCGGAGACCAGTACCTGCTGCATGGGGCTCAGGCCTCAGCCTCCTTGTGTTCAGCAGCCGGCGGCTTCTCCATCTGCAGGTTCAGCTTCTGCACCGAGATGCTGAGCAACTCCGCCGCCTTGGCTTCGGAAATGGCTCCCTCGGCAAGAGCACGGAACGTGAGGCGCTCGAAACGCTTCGGCTCCTCGCCTTTTTCCCGCGCGAGTGGTTCCTTGTAGGGTGGGCTTCTCCACCCGAACTGATCAAAGTCGTTGAACAGCCGCCGGAACAGAGCCGCACTGAAAATGCCAAGGTCTTTGCAGCGATACGTGATCGCTTGAACGCTTGCGCCGAAGAGTTGCTTCAACGCGAACAGTTCTCCCCAACCGATTGCCTTACGGTGCTTCCCGATCTCCGCCCATAGGGCGTCGGCAGGCATCAGGAAGGCACCGGCGAAGCGGTGCGCAGCTTTCTCTTCGTCCAACTTGGCCGCCACGTCCATGACCATGTGTCCAAGTTCATGGGCCAGCGTGAAGCGCTGACGCTCCCCCCATTCCTTGCGGTTCACCACAATGACGGGCACGGTACCTTTCCCTGCGCGGCGAACATGTGCCGTCAGACCGTCGATGGACGTCAGATCGACGGAAAGAACTTTGATCCCCTGCTCTTCCAGCAACTCGACGAGGTTCGGGATTGGATCGTTGCCAAGGCCCCAATGATCGCGCAGGCTTCGGGCGGCGCGGTCGGCCTCAGAAACGTCACGCTTGACGGGGTAGGGAGCCTCACGCGGGCTGTGCCATTCGACACTCGGAAGATGGAGCAACTCCTCGATCATGAGGTACTGCTCCAGAAGGTGCAGGACCTTGGCCTCGACCTGGGATTCTTCCCGCCTGCTCGTGGGCTTTTTCTTCCTGAACTCCACTGCTTCGAGGACCATTTCCTGGTCGCCCACCAGATAGTCCACCGAGACATCAAGCGCGCCGGCGAGCGCAATCAAGACAGCCGAACCGGGCATGGATTCGTTGCGCTCGTACTTCCCGATTGCCTGAGCCGTCACACGGTTTCCAATTTTCACTTCTAAGTCCCTTAAAGACAGGCCAGCGGCAGAGCGTGCGAGCTTAAGCCTTTTTCCTATCATGGTTTCTCCCTTTCTATTGACAGTTTACAAATATATATGTTATTAGTTTACTTGTAAACCGAAAATTTAAATTTGGAGGACTCAGATGATGACGGAAAATACATTGCGACCACCCCTCACCGACCCTGCGGATATCTTGCTGGCCGACGTGGCAATCCGCATTCAACTTAGCAAAACGGACTACAACAAAGCCACGCAACGTTACCAGACAATCAATGCTTGGATCGAGCGTGACGAGAGTCCATTGAAGGATCGCGTCGAGTTATTTTACCCACAAGGGTCAATGGCAATCGGGGCAACCATCGCCTCAAAACTGAAAACCGATGAGTTCGATATCGATGTAGTCGCGCAACTTGATCTGCCAGCCAACGTATCACCATGGGAACCTCTCGATTTACTGTTTGAGGCGATTCGCGGTGAGCCTGGGTCCCGGTACCATTCGAAAACAAAGCGTCGAACACGGTGCGTTACCGTCGATTACAGCGATGACATGCACCTCGACGTTACGCCGAGTTTACGTATGAGGGGCACCCCGGAACGTCAAAGTTTGATTTTTCACCATAGAGCGGAAGCGCCGCAGGATCCCAGTTATCAGCTTATAGCGAATCCCTATGGTTTTGCTGAATGGTTTAAGGTCAACACGCCATTGGACTATGACTTTGCTGACCTCATCGAGAAACGCGCCGAAGAATATGAGCGAGAGCGCATATTGGCTGAGGCAGACAGCGAACCTGTACCGCAGCAGGAGCCGCCGTTCAGGAAATCGAAGGCCGTCATCGTGCTGCAACTCCTAAAGCGT
Source organism: Nitrospirales bacterium (assembly GCA_965203665.1). Lineage (GTDB taxonomy): Bacteria > Nitrospirota > Nitrospiria > Nitrospirales > UBA8639 > Bin75. The sequence continues at coordinate 88,870 of OZ241905.1, forward strand.
TGGCGCAACGTACAGTATGACACACGATCGGGTCGGCGTCCACCTTCGATCATGATCGCGAAACTTGTGGCCGATGCGGCCAACAACACGAACCGCCTGTCCGAAGAATTGTTACTCCAAGCGAAGTATATGTACGCCTTCTTCCGCCAACACCACAATCAAGGTCGGCTCGTTCATATTGTCAATCCGGTGTGTCCAGAGGATGTGCTGACCGACCGCTGGCCTGGGTCGTTACAAGATCAGGCTCGATTCATCGACGACCTTGAGGACCTCGTGCAAAAGGTCGAACGGCTGGTTGCAGGGTGCGATCTGGCGAAGATGCAGGAAATTATGGCGAGTCTGTTCGGCGAATTTCCTGCAAAGGAGGCTGTCCAGGCATTCAACGAACGGACCGGAAATGAAATTGGGAGCGGGCGTAGCCAGTACGATCCCCAAAAGGGCGGTTTGATTATTCCGGCATCGGTGGCGAGTGTAGCGGTCCTATCTGGCACTCGGGCAACGCCTAAACATACCTTCTATGGGACCGAACAGAGGAAGCGGTGATCTTATCAACATGGAAGCAAGTGGAAGTGATGCGAAAGAGCTGGCCGACGTTCAAGGTTCTTCACCGCACCCGTGGACAGGTACTTTGGGAAGGGTCACTTCGGCCACTATGCCAGACCTACATAGTTAAAGTGTTGTTGGAGCGTGATCAAAATCGGAAAAAAGCTGGTCTCCCGGAGATTCTTCCAGAAGTAACTGTAATTGATCCTTTGCTCCGTCGCCGATCAGAAGATCCGTCCAAACCTATTCCGCATCATTATCAGAACCCGAATCATCCAGAATTGCCCATCCTGTGCCTTTACGACCCGGCAACCAAAGAGTGGCATTCCGGCTGTTCGGTTGCCCGGACAATCATTCCCTGGACGATTGATTGGCTTGCTTGCTACGAAGGCTGGCTCGCAACGGGTGAATGGACCGGGGGCGGACGTCATGGACCAGTCAAGTAGGTATTGTGATGCATAGCAGTAGGGGAAATCAGCTGCCGAGACGATCATCCGGGGCACTCAAGCGGCGCCGCGTGCCGCTTCCGTGGCCGGAAGATCGGGACTTTCGTATCCTTTCCATTGATGGTGGCGGTATTCGTGGAATCTACCCGGCGGCGTTCCTGGCAGGCTTGGAGGCACGCTATCTGGGAGGGGCCTCGGTGGCGCAATATTTCGATCTCATTGCCGGAACCTCAACTGGCGGAGTTATTGCCATTGGCCTTGCCACCGGTCTGAAGGCAGCAGATCTGCGCGACCTCTACATTGATCGCGGATGTGAAATTTTCCCGCCCATTCGAAGCGGGGTCGTGGGGGTGATGGAGCGTCGATTGAGGAATGCTTGCCAATATTTCAAATTCCGCTATGACCGAAAGGCACTGATGAAGATCCTGCGAGAGACTCTCGGCGACCGAAAATTTGGTGAGGCGCAAGTGCGACTGTGTGTCCCTGCGTTTGAGGGTCATTATGGTGAGGTCTATATCTTCAAGACCCCTCATCACCCGGATTTTCAAAAGGACGCCAGCGAGTGGATGACAAAAGTCGCCGCTGCTACGTCGGCGGCTCCGACGTTTTTTCAGCCCCTCCAAGACGGCGGTTACACGTTCGTTGACGGCGGAGTTTGGGCAAACAATCCAATTATGATAGCCCTGGTCGACGCGTTGTCCTGTTTTTCCGTACCCCGCGAGCGCGTGCGAATTCTGAGCCTGGGATGTGGGGATGAGCCGTATGTCGTTGACCACCCGAAGATCCGGCTCGGAGGAATCTTGGCGTGGAGGGATATCATCGATGCAGCGATGCGGCTTCAGTCGCTCAACGCTCTTGGCCAAGCAGGGCTACTGATCGGCGCGGACAAAATCATCCGGGCCAGCGTCTCTACAAGCGAAGATCAGATTCAGCTGGACGACTGGACCCGCGCCGCCTCGGAACTGCCTGGCGCGGCGGAATCCATGCTAGACGAATTAGGCGAGAGCGTATCCAAAATATTCCTTTGTGAACCGGCAAGCCGATACGAACCAATCGTTTCCACATCTTTGGCCTAGAGATCGCTTACATTCCTAGCAAGGCTCATTCGGCTCCAGCGCCTGATGCAGCGTCGCCTCTACCAACCGCCCCTGCGTTTCCTCACCCGCAGCAAGAATCGCCTCCAACCGATCACACACCGTCATCAGTTCATCAACTTTGGCGACGATGCGGTGTTGTTCGGTACGGGGAGGAAGAGGGATTAGGACATCAGCGAGTTGACTTGCCGACAACTGCGGGGTTGCGCTGCCGCTCGACTTGGCGAAGATTTGATATAGAAACACTTGGGACTTCATAAACGTGAGGCAAAAAGGTACAAGACTGCGCTCAAAGTTTCTAACTATGAGAAGCTGCGCGTTGATGAATCCCGTCACGAATTGTTCAGTTGCTTGGAAGAGGCCTAGCTTACCCACGGAACCCCGTAAGGTAATCAAAATATCTAGGTCTTGAATTTTACCGCTCCGAAGTGATTTGAATTTTTCCTCGGTAATATGATCCACTTGATCAAAGTTTACGGTGTAATTTGAGATATTCTTCGTATTTACAAATGGTACTCCTGTTGTCTTGATATCGCTCCCACTGGGATAGTTTTTACTTCTATCTCCGTTTTCAAAGTGCGTGATTTCGCTCAAAGGTATCCATTCCCAAGCTTGCGGAATAGAGAATGGGGGAGCATCTATTGGTAGCAGGATCTTCAATTTCTTCATTGTACCGCTTTTTTCGAGTTTGACTCGATGGGTAGCGATGCGCTTCAACAACTCCGAGGCCGGTTCGTCGTTTGGGTCTTGCGGGACGAGTTTGCCGCGGACGGCGAGGTTGAGGATGGTCTGGCGTAGGGCTTTGATCTGGTCGGGGCGGGTGGTGAGGGGGGTGAGGTTGTTGAGTGCGAAGGTGGCGTGATTCTTAAATGTCGTAGGGTCTGGGTCTGGCGCGTTGAGGCGGGCGAGGCTCGCCGTCGCCATCCGGTCGCGTGCCGCCTCTTGCTCAGTTCGCGCCGCCTCTAAGCGGTCGCAGAGGGCCATGAGTTCATCGACTTTGGCGACGATGCGGTGTTGTTCGGCGAGGGGAGGAATATTTAAAGGTAATTCATAGACATCAGAACGACTTAGACCCGGTTTAACGCCCTTACCAAGCGATTCGAGATCAAGCGTCTGGAGTCCGATGAACAAATACCGAAGGTCGAGATAATTGGGGGCTTCCACGAAATATGCAACGTCAGTGGTCCACGATGGGCCGTCACATCGGTTAAGTGCTCCGGCCGAACCTTTACGACCAATGATAATCGACGGCATCTCGGTTAGCGCCGTCTCGCAGTATCCTACGATCCCGTTTGAGCCGAAAACTGGTACCGGACCTTCATTAAGGCGTTCGCTGGCCTTCATTCCTTTGCCGTACTGAAACTCCAACAGTGACCCTACGGAAGCAACCAACCAGCCTGATATGTCAGCGCGTCTCACTCGTCGAAGATTACCGTGTTCCCCTTCCTTTAAAGGTATGGATGTTGGTTCGTCGTTCGGAACTTGCGGGACGAGTTTGCCGCGTACGGCGAGGTCGAGAATGAAGCGACGTAGACGCGGGATGGCGTCGGGTGAGTCGGCGATACGGTCGAAGTGCGCGAGCAACTGTTCGGCGTTCATCTCAGCAGGGCTTCGGTCAGAACGTTCTTCAACTGGTCGCGTAGCGATGCTGTTTCGGCCTCAGTGGCGGCCAGTTTCGCCAGCAGTTCCTGGGGATCGCCGTGGTCGTCTTCGGCCGTGTGAGGGTTCTTGATGTCGAGGTTGTATCCGCGTGCCTTTATTTCATCAGCGGTCACTTTCCAAGCGTGGTCCGTTTTCTTGCGGCCTTTGCGTGTCGCGCCTCCCCACCAGTCGATGCAGGGTTGCAGGTGTTCGAGTTTGATGGGCTTGGTCATGGAATAGGCTTTCTGGCCTTCGGGGACACGATGTTCATAGAACCAAACTTCCTTGGTCGGCTCGCCTTTCTCGAAGAAGAGCAGGTTGGTGCCGATGGAGGCGTAGGGCCTGAACACGGAGTTGGGCAGGCGGACGATGGTGTGCAGGTTGCACTCTTCCATGAGATGTTCCTTGAGCCGTGTCTTGACGCCTTCGCCGAACAGCGAGCCGTCGGGCAGGACGACCGCGGCGCGTCCGCCCGGCTTTAGCAGCCGGACGATCAGGGCAAGAAACAGGTCTGCGGTTTCCCTGGTTCGGAAATGCTGAGGGAAATTGCTCTCGATCCCGTCTTCCTCCTTGCCGCCAAACGGCGGGTTGGTCAGTACGACATCCACCCGGTCTTTCCGCTCCCACCCGATGTAGGGCCGCGCGAGGGTGTTCTCATGGCGGACGAAGCTCGGATCCTCGATGCCGTGCAGCAGCATGTTTGTGACGCACAGCATATGCGGCAGTTGCTTCTTCTCTACGGCGCGCAGTGCGGCTTGCATCTTCGGTTCGTCCGAGGGCTGTTTGACGTAGCGGGCGCGCATGTGGCGTAGCGAGCAAGTCAGGAAGCCGCCTGTGCCACAGGCCGGGTCGAACAGGGTCTCTCCGGGCTTGGGATCGATGCGGTCGGCCATGAAGGCGGTGACGGCTCGCGGCGTATAGTACTCGCCTGCGTTTCCTGCGGATTGCAGGTCGTTGAGGATCTGTTCGTAGATGTCGCCGAAGTGCTGGCGTTCGGTGAGGTTGTTGAAGTCGATGCCGTTGATCTTGTTGACGACTTGGCGCATCAATTGGCCCGACTTCATGTAGTTGTTGGCGTCCTCGAACACGTCGCGCACCACGCGGCCGCGGTTTCCCTGTTGGCCGGACGGCCGGAGATTCTTCAGGGCCGGGAACAGGTCGTTGTTAATGAAGGTGAGTAATGCTTCGCCGGTGATACCCTCGGGGTCGGCTGCCCAGGCGCGCCACCGGAAGCGTTTCGGGATCGGGGATTTGTAGCCCGCCTGCATCAATTCGAGTTCCTGGTCCTTATCGTCGATGATCTTGAGGAAGAACATCCAGCACAACTGGCTGATGCGCTGGGCGTCACCGTCCACGCCGGAGTCCTGACGCATGATATCCTGAATGGATTTGACGAGGGTGCGCACGGACACGGGCTACGCGATCTCCTGGTAGAGCGCCGCTTGGAGGTCGTGCACGGCGGCAACGAATTTGTCCTTGCCGCCGAAGGCGTTGACCAGTTGCACCGGGGTGCCGAGATCGGTCAACGGCGGGATGCGCAGTACGCTGACGTCATCCAGGTTGAACACTCCTTCGTCCGCGTATTTGACCAGCAGAGCGTCGAGCACGGCGCGGGCCTGTCCCCCGTATTTGTTGAACACGTCGCGCTTCTTGACGTTTTCGGCACGCTCGCGACGGGTTAGCGGCTTGGCGTCAAAGGCGACGTGGCAGATGAGATCGAAGGGATCGAGATCTTTGCCAAGTTCCTTGGCGATGGTGTCGAGTGGCAGACCCTCGGCTTCCAATTCTTCGACAATGGCCTGCTTGCGTTCTGCCGCCTTCCAGCGCCGGAGGAAATCGTCGAGGCTGGCGAAGTGCGTCTTCAGAGTCTTTTTGGTGAAGTCGCGTAGGGATTCGGTGACCAGCTTGCCGTACTCGTCCAGATATTCCACCCGTTCGCCAATAACTGTGGCGTCGATACCGTCCACGTACACTTTCCTTGGGCTATCGGGAGGATACGCCGTGGGCGGGACAGAGATAATGATCTCATCCTCCCCGGGTTCCGGCGGGATGGGGTCGTCGTCATCGTCCGGGGGCGGCACGTCGTCAGGCGGCACGATGGGATCGCCTCCGCCTGGCTCGTAGATCTGTGCCGGCTCCCCGTCGAAATCAGGGTCGGCAAAGTGGTTGGTCGCACCCCGAAAATCCATCAGGGTGAAGTAGAACTTGTGCGTGTCGTCGTGTACGCGGGTTCCGCGTCCGACAATCTGCTTGAACTCGGTCATGGAGCCGACTTCACGGTCGAGCACAATCAGTCTGCACGTTTGCACATCGACACCCGTGGATAGCAGCCGCGAGGTAGTCACCAGCACGGGGTATTTGGATTCCGGGTCGATGAAGTTACCCAATTCCGCCTGTCCTTCGGCGTCATCGCCGGTGATGCGCATGACGTAGCGGTGATTTCGATCCACCAAGTCGGCGTTCTCGTTGATCAGCGCCTGGCGCATGCGTGTGGCGTGCTCTTGGTCGACGCAGAAGATGATTGTCTTATTGAAGCGATCGCCGCTTTCCTTCAGGAATTCCGTCACCTTTTGGGCGACGGCTTTGGTCCGGCCGTCCAGCACCAGGTTCCGGTCGAAGTCCTTGGTGTTGTAGATGCGGTCTTCGACCTCTCTGCCGCTTCGGTCACGTTGGCCTTTTTCCGGCCGGTAGCCTGCTACGTCGCGGTCTATATGAACCTTGATGACTTTGTAGGGGGCGAGGAACCCGTCCTTGATTCCCTGTTTCAGGGAGTAGGAGTAGACTGGCTCGCCGAAGTAATGAATGTTGGAAACGTAACGAGTTTCCTTGGGTGTGGCGGTGAGGCCGATCTGTGTGGCGCTGGTGAAGTATTCCAGGATTTCCCGCCAAGCCGAATCATCGGCGGCACTGCCGCGATGGCACTCGTCGACCACGATGAGGTCGAAGAAGGTAGGCGAAAATTCGCGGAATATCTTCTGTCTTTCTTCCGGTCCGGTGATCGCCTGGTACAGGCTGAGATAGACCTCGTATGCTTTATCGATACGCCCCATGGTGGCAGCCAGGTCCTCTGACGTGCCGTCGTCGCGTTCGATGGTCCGCGCTTTGGTCGAGAGTTTGGCCATGGCCGGACCAAAGGGCCGGAAGTCGTTGACCATGGTTTGGTCCACCAACACATTGCGATCGGCCAGGAACAGGATGCGTTTCTTGCGTCCCGCCTTCCACAGTCGCCAGATGATCTGAAAGGCGGTGTAGGTTTTGCCGGTTCCCGTGGCCATGACGAGCAGGATGCGGTTGCGGCCTCTGGCGATGGCTTCGATAGCGGCGTTGATGGCATTGACCTGGTAGTAGCGCGGGGCTTTACCGCTACCATCGTCAAAGTAATCCTGAAGGACGATTGCCTCCTCCTCGGAGGTCAGGCCTTTCCACGCGCAATATCGTGCCCACAGGTCTTTTGGCGAGGGGAAGGAATCGTTATCGAGCGTGGTTTCTTTTTCAACGCCGGTGCCGCTTCGGTCATGGAATACGAACCCGTCACCGTTGGAGGAAAACACGAAGGGAACCTGCAACGTTTCGGCATAGTCGAGGGCCTGTTGCATGCCGTCGCCTATGGCATGCGTATTGTCCTTGGCTTCGATCAACGCAATGGGGACGTTGGGCTTGTAACAGAGGACGTAGTCGGCCCGCTTGGCCTTGCCCCTGCTGACCAGCTTACCGCGTACGATAATGCGGCCCTTGGTGAAGCTGACCTCCTCGCGGATTTGCGTCATCTCGTCCCAGCCTGCCTTGCGCAGGGCCGGGGTAATGAACTTAGTGCAGATGTCGCGCTCGCTCAGGCTTTTCTTATCCATAAGCGCACAATTTTATATGTTGCGTTGAAGTTGCACAATGCGCGCTATGGGGATGCCTGACTTTCTCCCTCACTCTGGATCTTTGCCAATTGTTAGAAAGGGAGAAACGCGCCATGAGATGGCGCGGGTACAACTACAAAGACAGAAACACTGGATCCTCGATTAGGTTGGGAACAAGCGTCAAGTCTGACAGTAAGGAGGAAGCAAATTCCTTGCGAGGTGCGACGATTTTGCGGCCGCAGTTCGCGATCCGTGAAGCAGGTACGGTTGACTAAATGAGTTTTATCGCGGGGATTCTAGCAAGATAACGGTTGCGGCATTAAGGCATTCTTTCAAAGGTTACTTCTCACTCTCAAATTGCTCATTGACGAAGATTGTGTCAATAACCTGAATATTTGGGACTGCAATTGTCGCGTTCTTCATCGCATCAGCGAGATTACCATAGACCGCCGATGAATCCATCCGGGCGAGTTCCGCCGCCGCACTTTCGTGGTAATAAAAACTGGCGTCGGCACTCTTATCTGTTGGAATTATCATGCAGTTTCTTCCAGCCTTCAAAGGTTCTGTCGTCCTTAACCGCTTCTTGTGATCCTTGGCCTGTTGGAATTGCAACCTTCTTTAGCGTACCCTCGGAAACAAAACCATAACACCCTCCGCCCGTTCCTTCTACTAGTCCTCGTGTAATACTATAGGATACAGGTTCATGAATTTCAACGTCATGGAGGACAGCTTGAGCAGAGAAGGGCTTAAGCAGTTCAAGCTCCTCCGTATAACTTAAGTTGATTTTTCTTAACAGCTTGTAAAGCGCATCATTCGGTTTTTCAACTTTCAGGCCAAGCTCAGAGGCTTCGCGACGGTTAATCGTGTAATCATGACTGCCGGAATCTGCACATAGAAAATCAATAACAGACTTGATCTGGTCCGGATTGCTCACTTGGCGAGGAAGTAGCTTGTTAGCCAAATACCGTATTTGCGCTTGCGATCTAAATATTTCGCCAAGAACAAGAGGGTGAATGTGGGTCGTGAGGTTCAGGAGAACCGATGTCAGTGCTTGTTCGCCCTTGATTTGAAGCTCTTCGCGAGCGGCGTTGAGATAGCCGCGCACGCTTTCAACGCTAACAGGTACCTGCACGGCTTGCCCTCTGATCGTCGTTTGTGGATTGAGCGGGTTGTTGATGCTAGGATCAATTGGGCCTAGAGCAGCCTGTTTTGTCATGACCACACGATCAGCGCCAATAGCGATCAGCGTGCCAGCACTTAGGGCATGTGAGGGAATCAGCACTTCAAGCTCATCGCAAAAAATGCGGATCAGGTTAACAAGTCGCCATGCAGCGAGTGTCTGGCCACCATTGGTGTGGAGGATCAGAGAAATTTGTCTGGTCGGCCCCACTTGTTCGAGCAGATCGACGAACGGATCTATACAATCCTGCGCAATCATCGTTTCCATGTTCGCCCGATTGCTGGTTATGAATGCCAGAACCTTGGTGTCTCGATCGCGTTCGATCTGTTGGTAGAGTTTCTTTCTGTCAAAAAAATTCATCGCCTGTTCTCCGGTAAAGTTGGCTTTTTCTGAGGCTACCGATCAAACGTACCTACCGTCAAGGCAATGTGGTCAAGTGGGCAATTCGACCAGCCAAGACGATGCTTGCAAAGGAGGAGAATAGCGTCATGAGATGGCGCGGCTACAAATGCAAAGACACTGGATCCTCGATTAAAGATGTCGAGGATGACAGAAAGAGGGAAGTCGAAACTACGAGATTCCTCGTTGCGCTGGGAGTGACAGATACATCCTCCATCCTTGACGAGTTGGATAGCGCAACGCGCCGGAGCGCGGCCCGACCAGCCTCGGTCGGGATCAGATATCCACGTCGCCGAAGGGCTCGGAGTCGCCACTACGGGTCCGCAGGTCGATGATGCTCCGTGTGCTCGTCTGCGGCCGACCGGATGTCCGTTTTCGAAAAGTCACTGCCCTTGAACAGAAGTGGGACGGCCAAATGCTTGGCCAAGGCGTAAGAAAAGCAGTCGCCATAGTTCAGGGCCGCTCCATGACCGCTGACAGTACCGTACCTCCGGTAGGCATCGAAGGCGACGTCGGCGATACGAGGAGAGACCTCCATGACGGTCATGCGGCTCTTGAGAAGGAAGGCATCCAACGCCAAGACTGCGCTGTCGCCGGACCGGGCAAACAGAACCATCCGGGTCTCGAGCAGGGTGGCGGCACTGACATACGTGGTCGGCGCCGCTTCGATCAATTCATTGAAACGGCGGCGTTCCGGTTCGTTCTGCATGATGGCGATGAGTGCCGACGTGTCGACCACCATCAGACCGGAAGGCCTCGTTCGTCATAACCGATGATCTGTTCCGCACTCCGCCCGTCGCGGCGAGGTAAATTAGCACAATGCAGCGCAATGTGATCCAGTTCATCGGCAAGCCGGATGGCGCCACGGGTTTTTTCCACCTGCGCCAGTCTTTCCTGGACGGCTTGTTTGACGGCTTGGGTCAACGATTCTCCGGTCAGGCTTGCGAGCCGTTTTGTCAAGGCTTGCGTCTCGGCGTCTTTGATATTCAGTGGCATCGATAAATCCTCCATGGATCAATATACGGAGGAAGGAAGGAAAAATCAACCGCGTGCGGTATTCGTGCAGCAACTGACTTTGCCGAGGGTGCGTTTGGTGGCTACTTCCGGAGCAAGTGAGGAAGCGCGATGAGATCGCGCGGCTACAAAAGGAAAGGAAAAGACAAAGACGCTGGATCCCCGATCAGGTCGGGGATGACGGAAGGGGAGTCGAGGATGAAAGAAGGGTGTTACAGATGCAAATGTTTCATGGCGGCGGCGCAGAGGATGATGAAGATGCCCATCCAGAGGCCGGCTTTTTGGAAGGGGATGGGTTCGACGGTTTGTTCTTCTTTTTCCTGTTCGTCTTCGTCGCCCGTGGGTTCGATGCGGAAGATGACGGTATAGAGGAACAGGGTCAGGATGCCGAGCACCAGGGTGAGCTTGATGAAGAAGACCGTCAGGTACTTGGCGTTGTTGGACAGGCCGAAGCCGGTCTGCATTTCCATGGCTTCGCTCACGTAATGCAGGTTGATGCCGCCCGTGAAGAGGATGACCACCAGCAGCATGCCGACGACCTTGCGATACTGCTTGTAGAAGGTGTCGCAGATGGGTTTGATGTATTCCTTGGGCACGGCGGATTGGAGCCCCGGCGTCACCGCCATGACCAGGAAGGCGAGCCCGCCGATCCATACGACGGCCGAGAGCAGGTGCAGCCAGTGATTGACAATGGGAATGATGTTATTGATATCGGACAGCGTGGCCAGCAGGGCATCCATCAGAATTTGAACACCGGTTTTTCGTTACCGAAGCGTTTTTGGCGAAGCTGCTCCATCAGTTCGACGGTGATGCGCGGGATGTTGTGCTCGCGGGCGTGCCGTTCGGTGCCTTTTTTCACCATGGCGCGCAGGAAGTAGGGGATCCGGCTCAAGCGCGTTTCAGCGGCTTCGTCCCATTCCACCTCGACCTCCTCGGGCACGTTGAATGCGACCTGGATTTTTTCGCCGCCCTTGGGCGTATACAGGCACCACTCGTCCTCGTCCATCCAGTCCCCGTGATCCACGTAGGGCCGCGCCCGGCAGCCGCCGCAGATCTCGCTGTATTCGCAGTCGCCGCATTTGCCCTTCAGGTGGGGGTACCGGAACGAGTCGAAGATATCCGACTTCTCCCACAGGTCCACGAAGCTGGTGGTCCGGATGTTCCCGGCCGACAGGGGCATGTAGGGACAGGGGGTCAGGTCGCCGTTGGGGGTGACCCGCGCGTAGTTCGTCCCGGCCAGGCAGCCGCCGCCCATGTACCCCTGGGCCTTGGTGATCGGGGAGTTGGGATCTTTTTCATACGCGAGCCGTTTGAAGTGCGGGGCGCACCGGGCGCGGACGAGCATGTCCGGGTACCGGTCCTGGGATTCCACCAGGAAGGCCAGCACCTCCTCATATTGTTCGGGGCTGATGTCAGTCAGTTCCTCGCCGCGGCCCGTGCACACCATGAAGAAGACGTTCAGCACGCGCGCGCCCAGGCCGTGGGCCCAGTCGATCACGTCCGGCAGTTCCTTGTAGTTCATGGGTTGGGCGCTGAAATGCACCTGGAATTGCAGGCCGTTCCGTTTGCAGGCTTCGATGCCCGCGACCGCCGCCTCCCAGGCCCCGGGAATGCCGCGGAACGCGTCGTGTTTGCCCGCGTCGAGGGAGTCGATGCTGATACCCATGCCCATGACGCCGATCTCGACGAGTTCGCGGGCGAGGCGATCGTTGATCAACATGCCGTTGGTGCCGAAGACGACCATGAAGCCCTGCCCCACGGCATGGCGGGCGATGTCCAGGATGTCAGGCCGGACCAGGGGTTCGCCCCCGGTGATGACCAGGAGGCAGCCTTTATTGACCTCGGCGATCTGGTCGATCAGCCGAAAACATTCTTCGGTCGAAAGTTCGTCGGAGCCTCCGCCGGCCTTGGTGGTGGCGTCCAGATAACAGTGGTCGCATTTCAGGTTGCAGCGTTTGGTGAGGTTCAGGGCGACGAGGTAGGGCTTGAAGTCATCGACGGTCCGGCCGTCGCCGGGAGCGGCCCCGGGAGAGGTGAACCCGGTGACGCGGGTGTCGAACCCTTCCTGTTGCAGGCCATTGATGACAGGGAGTGACTTGCCCATGGCTCCCTATTGTTGAGCGCCGGCGCCGGTCAGTTTGGCAATGATGTCCTTGACGTTGCCGGACTTCATGGCTTCTTCCATGGTGTGTTTGGCCTGCTCGATGCCTTCGTTGGCCACGTCGATGGTGATGTGCGTGGTGCCCAGCTTTTCGGCGTGCTTGATGATGAGGGCTCGGGTGCAATCGCGCATGAACCCTTCGGGCGCGCGTTCCAACCGTTTCAATGCCTCGGGCTCCCAATCGTAGGGCGAGTCGGGCGCCGGCCCGTTCGACTGCGGGGCAGGCTGCTCCGCTTCCGCCTCCTTGTTGGCGAAAATCGGGGTGTAGTCTTCGTTGGCGGCTTCGTCAATCATGGGTGAGGCATACTCCAACGTAATGGTGGTCATGCCGAGTTTTCTCGCAGACTTTTCGATCTTGGCTTTGGCGCGGCGGCGTTGGAACCCCGCGGGGACCGCCCGGATGGCTTCCTTGGCGTCCTTGGTCCATTGCATGGGCACGTCGTCGTACGCCATTTGCGTTTCCAGGACCCCTTCCTGCTTGGCCGCGGCGTCGAACATGCTCTTGTCGACCGTCTTGAATCCGTCGCCCGCGCCCCCGCAAATCGGGCATTTGACGGGCTGGGCGCCTTTCCCGATGTACCCGCATCCGTCGCAGACGTAATACGGCTGAGCCATGCGGTCCAGGTAGGATTGCGTGGACGGGCTCACCGCGGGATTCGCCGCGGGCTCCGTTTCTTCAACCACTTGGTTGACCATGCCGCTGAGGGTCGAGCCCATGAGGTCCTGGGCCACGGCGTCGTCGGCCTGCATCCGGTCGCGGTCGATGCCGGCCTCGTCGAGCTGGCCGCCCAGGGCTTTCATGGCATCCATGGCCCCCTTCGGCAGGATGTCGCCCACCGCGTCGTCCACCACCGAATTGCTGATGATGGTATGCCCTTTTTCAATGGCATAGCGGTGAATCGCGGTCTTGGCGACGCCGCGCGCGAACACCGGCACCTTTTCCATCCGCAGCAGGGCTTCCTCGGTCCAGGCAATGGTGTATTCCGCCTGGGTGTCGATCGGCGGCACGAATTTCTTGTTGGAGATCAGGATGTTGCAGGAGGCCGCCCGCAGCAGGTTCTCGGTGTTGCTGCCGATGTCCATGTCGTCGTCGCTGTGCACGCCGATCCGCCCGACGATCAGCAGCCAGGGCTGTTCCTTGCGCACGTACTGGAGGACTTTTTCGAACACCTTGCCGTCCAGGAGCGTGGTGCGGATGTCCGACCCCTCTTCCTGGGCCACTTCCCGGGAAATGTCCAGGTGCGATTGGTAGATTTTGGCCAAGCCGCTGTCGATGACTTCCTCGTGGAGTTTTTCCTGTTCCTTGAAGCGAAAGACCTTGCCGGCCTCTTCGTTCAGGACCCCGGAAATGCTGTGGAACGCGGCATAGTGGAAATACGGGTCGAAGGCGGAAATGGCCTCGACCGGCTTGTTCAGCGCTTTCCCCAGGGCCAGGCCGGTTTTCAGGCCGCCGAAGCTGTACGGGCTGCCGTCCACGGCCACGACGATTTTCCCCCCGTTCATGGGCTTCAGGTCTTTCACGATGAACATGTCCGAATTGCGAACCCGGCGCAGGACCCGTTCGGTATTGCTGCCGATCACGGAATCTTTCACGGCGCCCACCCCGAGCGAGCCCATGATGGTCAGGTCGTAGGCATTGGTGTTGATGTCTTCGGCCAACACCTTCCAATTGCGACCCTCGAGAGACCGGCGTTCCAGGGGGAGATTGGTTTCCGTACATCTTTGATCCACGTAGTCCAGATAGGAATCGGTGATGATCTGGAGCCCGCGGGTGATGAGGGAGTCGTGAATCTTGCGTTGGCGGTCGAGTTCTTTTTCGTCGTGATATTCCTCGGGCAGGCCCGCTTCCATCTGCTTGAACCGCTTGTCGTGCATCTTGGCGGCATAGACGTGGCTGCCGACGATTTTCGATCCGAATTCCTGTGCCAACCGCACACCCAGGTCGACGGCCATATTGGAATGGTCGGAATTGTCGACCGGGATGTAGATGGTTTTATACATGAGAAGCCTCCTTACGAAACTTCACGAGTCTCTTCAAGTCCCACACCTGCACCGGAATGCGAGAAGTCGCACCTCAAGCGCAAAAAATTGAATGCGGATCTTAGCACCTGCCGTTCAGGCAATGCAACAAAATGTGGGGAAGGAATGATCCGTCTTCGTATGGAATGATCGTTCCGCAGGTCTGATTAGCGCGGCATAATCCGACAAATGAACTCCCTCTCCCCTTTTCGTGGGAGAGAGCCTGTCCTGAGCGCAGTCGAAGGAAGCTTGTCGAAGGAGTTGGGGTGAGGGGGGAACAAGTAAGCGGCCGGTCTTTTGGCCGGCCGGGTGGGTCCGGTCTTCGGCATCAAGTCGTCTTTGCAGTCATGCGATTCTTGCCGGCATTGAAAAATTTTTGAAATCCGTTTAGTATCTGCCGCATCCGTTCACGGCGGGAAAGGTATGGGAGACTCCTGGGGGTGCAAGGAGGGGGTTCTCTTTGTCCTTAGATCGAGATGAGTTGCGAGGACTCTCGAGTTCGTTCCGGTTTCGCCTGCGTGGGAAATACTTTCAACTCTTTGAAAATAATGGATTTTTTTCAATGCGAGCATATTGTGTTTGACAAATCTACCTCGTTGTTCTTTATGGTAGGCGGTCTTTGGGGTGCCCTTCATGACGCTCCGGGCAACCCGATTCTTTAACACTTCAACAAGGCATTCCTCTCCGACAGGATGGACAGGGGATGCCTTTTTGTTTATTGAGCCAGGGAAAGGTAACCGTAATGAGTCAACAGAATTTCTTGTTTACCTCCGAGTCCGTGACCGAAGGACATCCTGACAAAATCGCCGACCAGATATCCGATGGCATCCTGGATGCCATCATGGCCAAAGATAAAAACTGCCGGGTGGCGTGTGAGACGATTCTGACGACCGGTTTGGCGTTCGTGGCGGGAGAGATTTCCACGAAGGCCTACGTGGAAATCCCCGATATTATTCGAGAAACCATCCGTGACGTGGGCTATACCGATGCCACCTGGGGGTTCGATTACCGGACCTGCTCGGTGTTGACGGCGATTGACGCCCAATCGGGTGATATCGCCATGGGCGTGGATACCGGCGGGGCGGGTGATCAAGGGTTGATGTTCGGCTACGCCACCAACGAAACGAGCGAATTGATGCCCATGCCGATCGTGTTGGCCCATCGCCTGACGAAACGCTTGGCCGATGTCAGAAAAACGAACCTGTTACCGTGGGTGCGGCCCGACGGGAAGGCGCAGGTGACCGTCGAGTACAAGAACGGCAAGCCGGTCCGCGTCGATACGATCGTGGTCTCCACCCAGCACAGCGACAAGGTGTCGTCCAGGAAAATCGAGCAGGAGATCAAGGAAAAGGTCATCAAACCCGTGATGCCGAAAGGGATCTTCGACCCGAACAGGGTCACGTTTCACATCAATCCGACGGGCCGGTTCGTGACGGGGGGCCCTATGGGCGATACCGGGTTGACCGGTCGCAAGATCATCGTCGATACCTATGGCGGCGTGGGGAGTCATGGCGGCGGAGCCTTCTCCGGCAAGGATCCCAGTAAGGTGGACCGGTCGGCGTCGTATATGGCCCGGTATATCGCCAAGAATATCGTGGCGGCGAAATTGGCCGAGAAATGCGAAGTGCAATTGGCCTATGCGATCGGGGTGCCGGAACCCGTCTCCGTGCTGGTCGACGCGAAAGGGACGGAGAAAGTCGCGATTGAGGTCATCGACAAATTGATCCGGAAACATTTTCCGATGACTCCGCGTGGAATCATCGATCATTTGAAACTGCGACGCCCCATTTATAAACAGACGGCGGCCTATGGGCATTTTGGACGAAGCGGCCCGGGGTTCACTTGGGAAAAAACGGATAAGGCCTCGATTTTGAAAAAGGACGTCGACGTGTACCGGTGACGTTGAGGGTTGATCGAGTCCAAGCAGAAGGGAGCGAGAAGCATGAGTACAACTGCGCAACTGGAGAACACGGTGTGTGATTATAAGGTGGCGGATATCAGTCTGGCTGATTGGGGCCGGAAAGAGATTCAGATTGCCGAAACGGAAATGCCGGGTCTGATGGCTTTGAGGGAGAAATATCGAGCGCTGCAACCTCTCAGGGGCGCGAGGATTCTGGGGTGCATTCACATGACGATCCAGACGGCCGTCCTGATTGAGACCCTGATGGAGTTGGGGGCCGAAGTGCGGTGGTCCTCCTGCAACATTTTCTCCACACAGGATCATGCCGCGGCCGCGATCGCGGCCCGGGGCATTCCGGTGTACGCCTGGAAAGGCGAAACGCTCGAAGAATATGACTGGTGCATCGAGCAGACTATTCTGAAGGACGGCCGGCCGTGGGATGCGAACATGGTCTTGGATGACGGGGGTGATTTGACCCTCATGCTCCACGATAAGTACCCGGCGATGCTGGACAGGATCCACGGCATCACGGAAGAGACCACCACGGGCGTGCACCGCCTGCAGGAGCGGATGGAGAACGGCACCCTGAAAGTGCCGGTCATCAACGTCAACGATTCGGTCACGAAATCGAAAAACGACAACAAATACGGGTGCCGGCACAGTTTGAACGACGCGATCAAGCGCGGCACGGACCATCTCCTGTCCGGGAAAAAAGCCCTGGTGGTCGGGTACGGCGACGTGGGGAAAGGGTCGGCCCAATCCCTGCGCCAGGAAGGCATGATCGTGCGCGTGTCGGAAATCGACCCCATTTGCGGGATGCAGGCCTGCATGGACGGCTTCGAGGTCGTGTCGCCCTACAATGACGGAATCAACACGGGGAAAGTGGAGGATATCAACACGGCGCTGTTGGGCAATACGGACCTGGTCGTGACGACCACCGGCAATTACAACGTCTGTGACGCCGCCATGTTGCAATCGCTCAAGCCGGGGGCCGTGGTCTGCAATATCGGCCATTTCGACAATGAAATCGATACGGCCTACATGCGGAAACATTGGGAGTGGGAAGAGGTCAAGCCGCAAGTCCATAAGGTCTACCGGAGTACGCGCGCCAACGACCATCTGCTTCTCCTGTCCGAAGGGCGTCTGGTCAATCTGGGCAACGCGACCGGCCATCCTTCCCGGATCATGGACGGGTCCTTTTCCAACCAGGTCCTCGCGCAGATATACCTGTACGGGAAGAAATTCGCCGATACGCCCGGCGCGCCGGTCACGGTCGAGGTGCTGCCGAAGAAGCTGGATGAAGAAGTGGCCGCCCACATGGTGCGCGGGTTTGGCGGGACGTTGACCAAACTCACCGAGGAGCAGGCCGCCTACATCAATGTGTCGGTCGAAGGCCCGTTCAAACCGGAAACCTACCGGTACTGACGGTTGCGGGGTTTCGCCCCCGTGCGACGAGGTCCTTTTGTTTCGGCAAAAGGACCCAAAACCATTTCCGCCCGTGCGCGGCCCTACGGGTCCCTTTGCCCCGGCCCCGAATTCCAGGGCTGCGGAACTCGCTTCGCTCAAACAGTCCTCGCCGAACCGTAAAGATTCGGGACCGGGGCGCAGCCGCGCTCAAGGCGGGTCGGGTTCCTGCCGCCCGTTCGCCCTTTTGCGAATTGACAACATCTTTAGGAAATTCCTATAGTGATTCGCTTGCGTTGCGCCGTGGGATGCTGGGTCAAAAGCCTCATGCAGCCGGTCCGGACAATGGCCTAAATATCCGGCCTGTTGGGGCTTTTTCCAGGTTGCGAAATTCCGTGCACCGGCATACAGTAGTCCGACAATTGCGTGATCAGGACACATTTATATTCTGTCAGGAATTGGGGAATTAAGCTTATGTCGACAATGTATGAGGTTCTCCCGGGTCCGGAGCACTTTCTGCCCCCGGCGGCAGCCAGTATGGGCGTTCGTTTGCCGGATCCGGGGCAGGCACATATTCACGGAAAAATCGTCAATGAAGATGAGGCCATGGAAGCCGCGGCCCGCCAGTTCTTATCGGCCAAGGTGCCGACGATTTTCCCTGGTCCGCTGGTCTTGTGGGCCTGGAATGAAAAAGCGGCCAAAAAGGCCACGGCCATCAGGCATCTCTATGAAACGATCAAGGAAAGCGTCACCCCGTCCCAACAGGCGATGCTCATTCCCATGCCCGATTACCGGCCCAAATATCCCAAGATCAACCCTGAAATCGAAATCAATCCCAACCATCCCAACCTCACGATTTGGCATAACAAGATCGATGCCTGCATGTTCGTCGGCGTGCATTGCCATCAGGCGAACCTGTCCCTCAAGATTATCCGGGGCGGCACCTATTGTTATACCATCGCCATGTGCGCCCAGGCGGGTCATGAGGACGCGATGGTGTCGTTCCGGGATGCGACGGCCGACAAGATCATGAGATTGGCCGATTGGGTGAAAAAATTAAAAGGGTCGGTCGAGCCGCCGAAAGACTGAAGCCCGGGCGGTCCGGTATTTGTTATTTATTTCACCCGCTTAAGACGGTACAATAGAACGTACTGTTCACATGAAACGCCCTAAAAGCCGGAACGAGGAGGAGGCGCAATCATGGCAACGCAATCATTAGTCGGGACAAAAAATAGAGCCGGGCAGGTCGTGACGGATGCCTGGAAGATGATGCATGAAGCCGAACGAACGCCCTGTTTTTTTACGGGCAGTGAAGTGATCAAAGAAGCGATCCGGCGGGCCAATTGCGACGTCATGATCGCCTATCCGATTACCCCGCAGAGTGAAGCCGCGGCGTTGATCGGTGAATTGTTTGCCGAAGGATTTATCGGCGACTACTTCCGCGGGGAAAGCGAGTTCGCGGTGATGTCCCAGTGCGCCGGCGCGGCGTTCGGCGGCGCGCGCGTGTTTACCACGACCGCGGGGCCGGGCACCATGCGGGCCATGGAGAACTTCCCGATGTGGGCCGGGGCGCGGCTGCCCATTCAAATGATCGTGACCTGCCGGGGCATCAACTCCCCGCTCTCCATCCAGCCGGACACGTTGGAAATTTCGTATCTGTTGAACACCGGGATGCTGGTCTGGCACGCGGAGACGGCGCAGGACTTTTATGACTGGATTTTAAAGGGGTACATGGTATCGGAAGAGCCGGACGTGCATTTGCCGTTGGCGCTCTGTTGCGACGGGTTTTTCGTGACCCATACCAAGGACGTGGTGAACCTGACGCCCGTGGACATGTGTCTGCCGCCCTACGACCCGTACCGGTCGCCGGTCCCGTGCATGGACATGGAATGTCCGCCGGTCCGGATGATGCGCGACCCGTTCGTCATGAAGAGCAACTATATCAGTTATGCCACCCACGCCAGTTGGCAACAGGAAGTCTGGGCCGCGGTGGAACGGTCCAGAAAACACGCCATCCGCTGGTTGGACGGCCTGATTGAAGTGGACAAGCCCGATGCCGATATTTTGATTGTCTCATCCGGCACCGCGGTTTCCCAGGGTCGTGAAGCCCAGGCCCTCCTGGAAGAGGATGGCATCGAGGTGGGAATCGTCAAGATTAAAGTGCTTCGGCCATGGCCGGGAGACGAAATTCGGGAAGCCACCAAGAATGCGAAGCACATCATCGTGCCGGAGTTCAACGTGACGGGCTGGTTGGCCAAAGAAATTAGTGCCACGATTCCGGACGCGGGCCGCGTGTATGCCGGTCCTCACGTCTGCGGAGGCATGACCATGCCGCCGGAAGTCATCGCAGCCGACATTAAAAAGCATTTGGGCATTAAAGCCGAAAGCCTGGCCGGACGAGGGAGTTGACGCGGTCACGACCGTCGACCCGGCATGCGGAATGAACGTGATTATTTTGAATATGCGCTAGGAGGCGACCATGAGCAAGGAACGCATTAAGATAGCTCCTGAGATGTTCGATATCATGCCCGAGGAGTACCAGGACTTGGTGGACCGCGCCACGTATGGGAAGGAAGGCCGCGGATGGAAGGATATCGGGACCTCGAAGGAATTGATTGAAGAGCATTCGTTGTGTGCCGGGTGTCCGGAGTCCATGGCGTTCCGGTACATCCTGGCGTCGTTGCCCGCCCCCGAAGATACCGTGATGGTCGGGTCCACCGGCTGCACCAGTCTGGTCTTCCCGCACGTGGGCGTCCACAATATTCACTCGCTCTTCGGCAACCAGAACGCCATTGCCTCCGGGCTCAAACGCGCGCTCAGCGTCCGGTTCCCCGGTCAGGTCAAGGACGTGGTGGTGTTGGCCGGAGACGGAGCCACGGTGGATATCGGTCTGGACATGACCCTGCAAGCTTGGTTCCGCCAGGAAAAATTCACGACCATTTGTTTCGACAACGAGCTCTACGCCAATACGGGCGGCCAGGAAAGCGGGTTGATGCAAAAAGGGTTCGTGGCCAAGATGGCGCCCGTGGGCAAGACCTTCGAGAAGGTCAAATTGCCGGAAATCGCCCGCGAGTCCGGTTGCCATTACGTGGTGAATTGCACGGTCAGCAAGCCGAACCTGGTGGAAAAGGTCATCAAGAACGCGATCCACGTGGCCCGCGAAATCGGCCCCACGTATTTGCAGCTTTACACTCCGTGCATCCTGGAGATCGGGAAGAACAGCATGGAAGGCTTGCAGGAAATGCGGGACTCGGAGAAGCCGACCGAACGGTTTGCGTATAAAGAATACGTCAGCGATGAAGCCAAGGAGTTGTTGACCGAGCTGGCGGCAAAGGAAAAAGAGCGAAAGGCCGCCGCGAAAAAGCAATTGGCGGGAAAGGCCTGAGCCCTCCTGACGGAAAGGGGAAATCGTCATGATCAAGCGGAGACTGAATATTCGTATGTCGGGTCTTGGGGGACAAGGCGCGGTGACGGCCGCGCACGTGTTGGCCATGGCCGCGTCGCGTGATGGCAAATTTGCGATCTCGAATCCCTTTTTCGGTGCGGAAAAGCGGATGGCGCCGGCCGAGAGTTATTGCCGGATCGGGGTCAGCCGGATCTACGATCGGGGAGAGTTGGTGTTTCCCGACGTGATCGAAGTCTTTCATCCGCAAGTCGTGACGATGGGCAAGAGCTATACCATGCCGTTCTACTCGGGCATCAAGGAAAACGGCGTCGTCATCATCAATTCGGACGTGCCGCTCTTGTCGGACGAGGACGTGAAGCGGTTGAAGGATTTGGACGTGGCGGTGTTTTACATCAAGGGTACCCAGGTGGCATTGGAAGTGGCGGGCACGGAACTGTCCACGAATATGACCATGATCGGGTCGGTGGCCGGCATTACCAAATGTGTCTCCCTGGAGGCGCTCGACGGCGCGCTGCAGGAGCGGTTCGGGAAAAAATTCGTGGCCTCCGGCGGAACGGCTACCCTGGATGAAGCCATCAAGAAGAAGTTCGCCAAGAAAGAGATGCTGTTGAAGAAAAACCTGGAGACGGTCGTCAAGGCATACGAAATGGCGTCGGAATGGGCGGAAAAGAACAACATTGAACTGGCCGTTGCGGCGGCATAAATACGCAGGACGGGGGAAAGAGTGTATAACGTAGCGCAAGTGACCGACGAAAAGTGTGTCGCCAAGAAGGGGTGCCGGTTGTGCATCATGTACTGCCCCGAGGCCAACTGCCTGGACCTGAACGTCGAGAAATTGGTCGCGGAAGTGTACATCAACCGGTGTAAAGGCTGTGAGTTGTGCAAAGTCGTATGCGACGCGGCCAAACATGAAGCCATCGACATGGTGGCGGTGAGCGCCAGCGGCAAATTGATGGAACAGGCCGGCGAAGCCGCGGAGTTGGGACAAGCCTATCAGGGGTAAATTCACACCTCGGATAGCAGATAAGGGCCCTGCGACAGACGCCTTTTTTCGCTTGTCGCGGGGCTTTATTTTATCTCGGTGACTCACGCGATGTACTGGCAACGGAAGGTATGGACATGAGCGATGACCTCAGAGAACTCATGGGTGGGATCAACGACAGTATGACTCGATTCCATGACCGGTTGGAGACTCGGGCCCAGGAAATGGAACTCATGGGTGGGGACCCCGACGTCGTCAAAAAGCTGACCATCGGCGCCGATGCCATGAAAGACAGCGCCAACATCTATCTATCATGGGCCCGGCATTACGTGGCCTTGTCCGAAGGGGGCGCGGCGGAAGCCGAAGAAGGCGAAGAAGATTCCGACGATTTTCAGTTTTGAGGGTTCGGGCGAGTCCGGGATTCGATCAGTGCGGTCCCGTTATTGCTCAACGCACATCTCCCGTATATGATGGCGATGATTGGTGGCATCATATTGATTGGATACAACGCGTAATCATCAAATCAAAATAGACGTTCCTCGGTAGCTCAGTTGGTAGAGCGGTCGGCTGTTAACCGATTGGTCGCAGGTTCGAGTCCTGCCCGGGGAGCCAACTTTTCAGCCGTTGACCTCAGCGGCTTGTCAGTAGTAAGATCACATACCCGATGGGTGACTCCCGTCGGGGTTTTCGTAGGTAAACCTCGCCGGCGACGACATCCCGCCGTCGCCCGCTCGACGCCCTGCTGTACGAGCGCGGGCACGCAGTTTATCGTTGTCTTAAGAAATGCCGGGTTTCGTCAAGCCTGCACGGTTATAACCACCTGCTGATCTCAGACCAGTACAGGTATCCGCCTTGGAGTTGCCGAGAGGCGACGGCCGGGGAGGTTCTCAAGGATGCCTACTCACCAATAACAAGGAGTTTGTTTACGTATGTCTGTTAAGTCTTTTTCAACTCGTCCACGTCCGTCCACCCGTACACGGCGCCACAAGGCCGTTTGCGCTGTTTGCGAGACATCGACCACCATCCCTTTTCGACCAAGCCCGGACAGGCCGGTGTACTGCTCGCCATGCTTCGACGCCCGTCGTAAGGGGCTTTCGTCCGTCGCCGACGCACCGGTGCGTGAGGCATTGCCTGCCAGTCCCACCGCTGCCGATAACGCCCACACCGGTGGAGTCGTGTTTTCCGGCATGGCGTTGAACGGCGCCACCATGGCCGCCATTTCCAGGATGAACATATCGGCGCCCACACCCATTCAAGAGAAGTCCATCCCCCATCTCCTGGCAGGGCAGGACTTGATCGGGCAGGCGCGTACGGGGTCCGGAAAGACGCTGGCGTTTGCCGTGCCCCTGGTCGAGCAGTGTGACCCGTCGGTCAAGCAGGTCCAGGCGCTGGTGTTAGTGCCCACCCGGGAATTGGCCATTCAGGTGTCCGGAGTCATGAAGGCTCTGGCGACCGCACAGGGGCTGCGTGTGACGTTACTGTACGGCGGCCGGTCGTTGAGGCCGGAGCACGCGGCGTTGCGAAACGGAGCCCAAATCGTCATTGGCACGCCGGGCCGTACGCTGGACCATCTGCGGCAGGGCACACTCGACCTGCGATCCGTGCGGTTTCTGGTGCTGGACGAAGCGGACGAAATGCTGGATCAGGGCTTTGCCCGCGATGTCGAAGCCATCCTGAGCCGGACGCCCTCCGGCCGGCAGACGGCGCTTCTTTCCGCAACCATGCCGGAATGGGTGGCGAAGACGGCCCGGAAACACCTGCGCAACCCCGTCACGGTGGAGGTGGATGCGGACCTGCAGGCGCTCCCCACGGTGGAACACGTGGTCTATACCATTCAGAAGGGCGACAAGATCGAAGCCCTGAAGACATTGTTGAACCAGCGGGATGGCGCTCCGATCATCGTTTTCGGCAAGACCAAACACGGCGTCAAGAAGCTGGCCCAAAAGCTCGATACGTTGGGCTATCCCGTCGGCGCGCTTCAGGGCAATCTAAGCCAACATGCCCGTGAGCGCGTGATGCTGGCTTTCCGTTCCGGCGCCACGCCGATTCTAGTCGCAACGAATGTGGCCGCTCGCGGCTTGGACGTCGAGGGTATCGGCCAGGTTATCAACTATGACCTGCCGGATTCGGAACAACTCTTCACGCACCGGGTCGGGCGGACCGGTCGCATGGGCCGATCCGGCGAGGCGGTCACGTTCATTACCTCGGACGAAGAGCGGAAATGGCGTGAGATTGAGCGAGGCCTGGGTCGCCGGTTTGCCCGCAAATCGTGGAGCACCGCTCGTCAGCCGGAGCATCATCGAGAGAGGTAAGATCTCGCGCCTCATGGTATAGTCGTTTGGCGCGGCCGGTCTGCGTGCCAACGGAACGTATGTATGAGGCACCGCACGAGGCGGTGTTTCGCTTATTCACTCTGTCGTGAAAGGAAATAATCATGAACACTGGTACGGTCAAATGGTTCAATGCAGCCAAAGGCTTCGGCTTTATCGAGCCTGAAGACGGCTCGAAAGACGCGTTTGTGCACATCAGTGCCGTCGAACGGGCTGGGTTATCGAGTCTCAATGAGGGGCAACGGATTTCTTTTGACCTTGTTGCCGGCAGGAACGGAAAACTGTCGGCGGAAAATCTTTCCATCGCTAACTGAATTGGTTGTGGAGCGGTCTCTGACCACTCTGTTGCTTGATGAGGATCCGTTTTGCCACGCAAACCCAATTACAAATTTGCTCGCCAGGAACGGGAACGCGCGAAGGCCAAAAAGAAAGCCGATCGCTTAAAGGCCAAGGCAGAGCAAAAGGCCCAAAAAGCCAACCCCGACTCGTCTGAACCGGAAACCAACGACGGCCTCTCTCCGGAGAACCCGCCGGACGCGCCGCCGGTGGACGACGAAATCGTTTAACCGGCGATAGAATCGGCGGCGATGATTGCCATCGGTTGACGTATCTGCCCGGAGAGGGTGAGTCTATCCAAAGGAACCGGTCGAGCCGGTGTCGGAGGCCTATTGGTGGGTTGCTGTGCCGGATTCTGCGGTCTGGCGGGCGGCGTGCTGCTTCCGTTCGTTCTGGTCGAGGTAGCGTTTTCGAAGCCGGAGATGTTGCGGCGTGACCTCGATCAGTTCATCGTGGCGGATGAACTCGATCGACTGCTCCAACGACATGCGTAGCGGGGGGACGATTTTTTCATACGAATCGGATCCGGCGGCGCGCATGTTCGTCTGTTTCTTCTCTTTCGTGATATTCACGTCCAGATCCGTGTCTCGACTGTTCTCCCCGATGAGCATGCCTTCGTACACCACGTCGGCCGGCCCGACGAACAGTTGCCCCCTGACCTGCAGGTTGATCATCGCGTATGCGGTGACGCGGCCGTAACGGTCGGCGACCAGCGCGCCGGTCGTTCGATGGACGATGTCGCCCGCCCAGGGCCGGTATTCCGTGAACAGGTGCGTGAGGATGCCCGTGCCCTTCGTATCGGTGAGGAACTCGGTACGGTAGCCGATCAACCCGCGGCTGGGCACCTCGAACTCCAGACGCACCCGTCCCGAGCCGTGGTTGATCATCTTGACCATGACGCCCCGGCGCGTGCCGAGTTTCTGGACGACGATGCCCATGTACTCTTCAGCCGCGTCGATGAGCGCCAGTTCGTAGGGTTCGTGAGTCTCGCCTCGAACGGAGCGGGTCAGCACCCGCGGCATGCCGACGGAAAATTCATAGCCTTCCCGCCGCATCTGTTCGATGAGAATCGCCATCTGTAGTTCCCCTCGGCCGTACACCAGGAAGCGGTCCGGGGAGTCGGTGGGTTCCAACCGCATCGCCAGGTTGTGCCGGGCTTCTTTGAGCAATCGCTCCCGAACGTGGCGTGAGGTGACGTACTGGCCATCCTTTCCGCTGAACGGGGAATCGTTGACGGAGAATTCCATGGACAGCGTGGGTTCGTCCACGTTGAGCGTGGGCAAGGGTTTGGGGGTTTCCCCGCCGGCAATGCTTTCTCCCAGCCCGATGCCGCTCATCCCCGCCAGCGCCACGATCTCTCCGGGACCCGCCGAGGCCACGGCGATGCGTCCCAGGCCTTTGTAGACGAACAACTCCGAGACGGTGGCCGAACTCTGCGTCCCGTCACGCCGGCATAAGGTGACCGGCTGCCGGTTCTGCACCGTGCCGGCCACGACGCGTCCGATCGCGAGCGGTCCGAGGTAGTCGTCGGGCTCGACGTTGGTGACCAAAATCTGGAGCGGGTGGTCCGGATCCCCGGATGGTGGCGGAATGTGCTCGACGATCATCTCGAACAGCGGCTGCAAATTGGTCAGCTCTCCGTCCGGTGCTCCGGCGCATTTGCCTTCGCGGGCGATGGAGTAGATGACCGGGAACTCGATCTGTCCCTCGGTGGCGTCCAGGTCGATAAACAGGTCGTAGACTTCGTTCAGGACTTCCGACGGGCGCGCGTCGTGTCGGTCGATCTTGTTGATCACCACGATCGGAGGCAGCCCCAGTTCAAGCGCCTTGGACAGCACGAAGCGCGTCTGGGGCAGCGGGCCTTCCGCGGCGTCGACGAGCAACATGATGCCGTCGACCATCCGCAGGGTGCGTTCGACCTCGCCGCCGAAATCGGCGTGACCCGGCGTGTCGACGATATTGATCTTCACGTCGCCGTAGGTAATGGCGGTGTTCTTCGCCATGATCGTGATGCCTTTCTCGCGTTCGAGGTCCATCGAGTCCAGCACCCGTTCGCCGACGTCCTGGTTCTCGCGGAACGTTCCGCTCTGCCACAGCATCGAGTCCACGAGTGTGGTCTTGCCATGGTCGACGTGCGCGACAATGGCGATATTGCGAAGGTTCATCATGGTAAGGAAATCCAGACGCCCAGCGGGCATTTCCCCCTTGTTCGAAGCATTCGAATCCCTCAACCAGGGCCGTCAACGACACGACCCGGCCGTCTTGCCGGGATGAGTGATCCGTGCAGTAGGGATTGGTCTCGCCGGACTGACGTGTAGTCCGGTCACGGTGGCAAAGGCTACTGTTCAAACAGCTTGAGAAGACAGCGTACCATCTTGAGGTTGCTCCTGTCACATAACCTGACAAGACTACCCAATAACGCAAGCAATACTTTCCGTTCCGCTCTTCGAGTCAGCGTTGCGGTCGCTATACTTCTGTCACGTCATGTTGTATGTTCCCCTTTTTCATACGAGAAGTGGGAGGAAAGCATGACAAACCAGACCAATCCTGTGAATTGGTTCGAAATTCCGGTCAATGATTTGGAGAGAGCCAAACAATTCTACGAAATCGTGTTCGGGTTTCAACTCAGCCTCAACGAAATGGGTCCCATGAAAATGGCTTGGTTTCCCATGACCCAGGGAGGGGGCGGAGCGACGGGGACGCTGATGCAATCAGAGGGGTACGCACCGTCCCATGACGGGACTTTGGTCTACTTTTCCGTGACCGACATCGAGGAAACCCTGGCCAAGGTCAATGCCAACGGCGGAAAGACGCTGTTGCCCAAGACCGGCATCGGTGAACATGGGTACATCGCCCACTTCGAGGACTGCGAAGGGAACCGCGTGGCGTTGCATTCCATGACGTGACGACTCTCCCTTCAGCGGCAGGTGAGAAGAGTATCAGCGGGTTTCGGCTGTCATCTATCGTGATACCCTGCGCCAAAACATTTTCTTCGCTGGAATCGAATTCCATCTCTATTGACTATTTGTCTATATTAGACTAGGCTTATGTCTAGTCATATTAACGCCTTTGAACGTACTGGAGGATGGCATGATTAGGACATGGCAGGTGCAGGACGCCAAGGCGCGTTTCAGCGAGTTGCTCGAGACTAGCCTTGCCGAAGGACCGCAGGTTGTGACCAAGCGGGGCGTGGAAGCAGCCGTGCTCGTCCCCATTGAGCAGTGGCGGCGATTGGAGAAGATGGCGAGACCGAACCTCAAGGAATTGCTACTTGCGACGGAAGCACGCACGGATGCGCTAACACCGCCGCGTAAGAAGCATCGTCATCGAACGTCACCGACTTTCGAGTAAATCCGTGTATCTTCTCGACACCAACGTTGTTTCGGAATTGCGCCGGCGCAATCCGCACAAGGGTGTCCTGAATTGGATTGCGAATGTGCCTGCCGATCAGCTTTTTCTATCCGCGGTGACGGTCGGAGAGATCCAGGCGGGTATCGAGATCGCCCGCGAGCAGGATGTCGCAAAAGCGGACGAGTTGGCGGCTTGGCTCGGCAGAGTGCTCGCCTCGTATAGCGTGTTGCCGATGGAGGCGTCCGCGTTCAGGGAATGGGCGCGGCTCAAGCATAGACAATCGGACACCCTGATCGAAGATGCCATGATCGCGGCGACTGCCATAGTCCACAGACTCACGGTCGTGACTCGGAACGTGCGTGATTTTGACCAACTCGGAGTGACCTTGTTGAACCCATTTGAACGGCAAGGGAAGGCCTAGACACGATTGTAGACCAAGGAGACAAGGTGGAAAGACTCACTGCAGATCCTCGGTAGGGAAATATAACGGATGAACAGTCGCTCGCCCATGAAAGCCGGAGCCGCGTTGGACGCTCTTGACCAATTACAGGCCTCGTTACGCGAGCGTGGGGTCGACCTCGCCGAATGGGAACAGGCTGTGAGGGATGACCGGAAAGGGCGAAGCAATGGATAGAGAGCAGGCATTAACGTTGCTGCGGGCGCACAAAACGGTCCTGGTGCAACGTTTTGGTGTTGTTGATATCGCCCTTTTCGGATCAACCGCTCGCGGTGAGGCGGTACCCGATAGCGACTTGGATATTCTGGTTCGCTTTGATGGACGGGCCGATTGGCGACGTTACTTCGGCGTGCAGTTCTACCTGGAAGAGCTGACGGGACGTTCTGTCGATCTGATCACCGACAAGGCGCTCCGCCCGGAACTGCGTCCGTATGTCGAGCGGGAGGCCATTCATGTCTGATGCCGACCAAGGGCCGCGGGAATGGTTTTTCTACGTGAATGACATGATCGAATTCGCTGAGAAAGTTCAATCCTTTACCGACGGACTGGATCAGGATTCCTTCGTCAGGGACGCACTTATCTACGATGCCACGTTGCGGAATCTGGAACTCATCGGCGAAGCGGCTACCCATATTCCCGATTCGGTCCGTAAGGCCAACCCGGAAGTCCCGTGGGCCGCGATCATAGCCATGCGCAATCGTCTTGCGCATGGCTACATGGGAATAGACAACGATATTATCTGGAGCATCATTCTGGAAGCTATTCCAGCATTGCTGCCGGCTCTGAGGCGGATGCAGGGGTAACCGAATAGCTTGGTATGAGGTGGCGAGCAGCGTCGATGGTCGACTTGCGGGCATTGGTGAGGGCTGATTGATGACAGCAAAAAACGACAGGCCAAGGTCTACGCAGGTCTCCTTCACCACCGGTGTTGCAGGTCGTTGCCGGTGGTTTAGTGCCCTTCCTTGACCAGGTTTTTATTCCATTCGGGGATTTCGACGACGAGGTTGGTGGAGCCGTCGGGGACGCATTGGCAGGCCAGGCGGGATTGCAGCGTGATCGCGGGGGCTTCATCCAACTGGTCCAGTTCGTCGTCCGTGGCCTCGCTGCACGTGTCCAGTCCCTCTTTCACAACGACGTGACAGGTCGAGCAGGCACAGACGCCGCCGCAGGCATGTTCGACGTCGAGTCCCGCGCCCATCGCAATGTCCAGCAGGCTGCCGGGCTGGCCGGTCGGTCCATATGGGATTTTGTTTGGATCAACAGCCACCTCAAGGGTTTCGTCCGGCATACGAAAGGTCACGGTGAAGGGTTCCGTGGCTGTTTTGACTTCGACTTGTTCGATATATGGATTACTGCCTCCCATTTGGTCTCCTTTTCCCTCGGATATGGAAAGAAAAATTACTAAATTATGACGTACTTTCAATAAGATAGCCGATCGAAAAGCTGGATGGCTCTATCTCCGACTATTTCAATCTCCGACTAAAATACTCTTGACTAGAAAGAAATGTCAATGCTAGGATTTGCTCCGATGGTTTCGGTCGGAGATTCATTTGCTCCGCGTTTATGTGAGGGGTCATGCTGAAGTTTTCAAAAAAAGCAGATTATGCCCTGCTGGCACTCCAGTACATGGCCACAGTTCAATGCGGCGTCGAGGCCAACCCGCGCGTGGTGAATACGAAGGAAATTGCCGAAGAACATAATATTCCCGTGGAATTGTTGGCGAAGGTACTTCAGACCCTGGCCAGGCATCAACTGATCGAAAGTCATCATAACGGACCCAAGGGAGGCTACGCATTGGGGCGGGAACCCAAAGACATTACCCTGGCGCAAGTGCTCGAAGCCATCGAAGGTCCTTTGGGTTTGACGGATTGTTGCCATGAAAAAAACGGCGAATCCCAATGCGAGCAAATGAACAACTGCAATATCCGCACCCCGCTGTTCAAAATCCAGGAAAGTATCTTTCAATTGCTGAACAGCATGTCCATCGAAGACTTAATGGTCGAGGAAACCCCCATGATTTTCGTCGAATCTTTAAAGCCACAAGGAGTGCCATCATGAAGTTACCCATTTATATGGACAACCATTCGACCACGCCCTGTGACCCGCGCGTGGTGGATGCGATGCTCCCGTACTTCACCGAAAAATTCGGCAATTCCGCGAGCCGGAACCATTCCTTCGGGTGGGAAGCCGAAGAAGGCGTGGACCGTGCGAGGAAACACATTGCCGGCCTCATCAACGCCGACGCCAAGGAGATCGTGTTCACGAGCGGCGCGACCGAGTCCGATAATCTGGCGCTCAAGGGCGTGGTCGAAATGTACAAGGAGAAGGGTGATCATATCATCACCAGTTCAACCGAACACCGCGCGGTGATCGACGCGGCGAAGTCCTTGGAGAAAAAAGGCATCAAGGTCACGTACCTGCCCGTCGATAAAGCCGGCCGGGTCGATCCGGACGACGTGCGGAAGGCCATCACCGACAAGACCATTTTGATTTCCATCATGCTGGCGAACAATGAAATCGGCACGATCCATCCCATCGCGGAGATCGGCAAGATCGCCAAGGAAAAGGGCGTGCTCTTCCATTGCGACGCCACGCAAGGCGTGGGAAAAATACCGGTGGATGTCCAGCAACTGGGGGTGGACCTGATGGCCTTTACCGCCCACAAGATTTACGGACCCAAGGGCATCGGGGCGCTGTACGTGCGCCGGAAGGCACCGCGCGTTCGGTTGGCGCCGATGATCGACGGCGGCGGGCACGAGCGGGGC
Organism: Nitrospirales bacterium; assembly: GCA_965203665.1. GTDB lineage: Bacteria > Nitrospirota > Nitrospiria > Nitrospirales > UBA8639 > Bin75. The sequence goes on from OZ241905.1 coordinate 120,146, forward strand.
ATGCGGTCGGGCACGTTGCCGGTGCCGCTCGTGGTCGGGTTCGGCAAAGCCATCGAGTTGTGCGCGCAGGAGATGCCGGAGGAATCCGTTCGCACGATGGCCCTGCGCGACCGCCTGCAGGACGGCATCATGGGTGCCCTGGAAGAAGTCTATCTCAACGGACACGAGACGGAGCGGCTTCCCGGGAACCTGAACATCAGTTTCGCGTACGTCGAAGGGGAAGCCCTGTTGATGGGCGTCAAGGAAATCGCCTTATCGTCGGGATCGGCTTGTACCTCGGCGACCTTGGAGCCGTCCTACGTCCTGCGGGCCCTGGGCGTGGGATCCGATCTGGCGCATTCATCCATCCGGTTCGGGGTCGGCCGGTTTACGACGCCGGAAGAAGTGGAATATACTATCGATAGGATGATCAAGGCGGTCAATCATCTGCGTGAAATGTCGCCGCTCTATGAAATGGCGAAGGAAGGCATTGATCTCAAAACCGTGCAATGGGCGGTGCATTGAGCAGGCATCCAATAATCGTATTCATAAATTTTCGGGTACAAGGAGGATGGTGTCATGGCGTACAGTGAAAAAGTAATTGACCATTACAATAATCCGCGCAACATGGGGTCGTTCAAGAAAGACGAAGATGGCGTGGGGACCGGCATCGTCGGGGCTCCCGAATGCGGCGACGTGATGAAACTGCAGATCAAAGTGGAAAACGACACCATCGTGGACGCGAAGTTCAAAACCTTCGGCTGCGGGTCGGCGATTGCCAGTTCCAGCTTGGCCACGGAGTGGCTGAAGGGCAAGACCGTGGATCAAGCGGGCGAGATCAAGAATACCGAAATCGTCCAGGAATTGAACCTGCCCCCGGTCAAGATCCACTGTTCTGTGTTGGCGGAAGACGCGATCAAAGCCGCGTTGAACGATTACAAAAAGAAAGCGGACACAGAGGGCGAGACCGCGGAGGCGGCCACGCCTGCCTGACCCGCTGACGTGCAAGGAGTGCAGTGATGGAAACGACACAAACGACGGAAACCTCACCGGCCACGCAGACCCCACTCGTCACGCTGACGGAGGCCGCGGTGGCCGAAGTCAAGCGGCTCATGGACGTGCAGGATCTCACCGAAGGCGGGTTGCGCCTGGGCGTTAAAGGCGGCGGGTGTTCCGGGTTGAGCTACACGATCAATTTCGACGAGAAAATCGGCGAGTTCGACACCGTGTGCGAGCAGGGCGGGGTGAAAGTCATCGTCGACGTGAAGAGCGCGATTTACCTGGAAGGCATGCAGCTCGACTATCAAAAGGATATGGTCAGCGGGGGATTCAAATTCATCAATCCCAACGCGACGAAGACCTGCGGGTGCGGAGAATCGTTTTCAGCGTAACGCGTTGAACGGCGTCGCGCGACAAGCGAACCAACGGGCATGGTGAAGTCCTACCATGCCCGTTGTGCGAGAGAGGAAGGATGAGCGAACACGTACATCAGCCTGATGCCGGACGGGGCCGCGACCTGCCGATGGCCCGCAGCATGTGCTGGCATTGTCAGTCCGAAATGACCGGCGAGTACTTCTGCGGCCGGTGCGTCAAGGTGCAACCCCTGTCCAAGGAACTCGACTATTTCACCTGCCTCAACCTGCCACGCAAATTGAACCTCGACGAACAGGTGCTGGAAGAAACCTTCTATGCCTTGAGCCGGAGCTTTCATCCCGACTACTACGCCACGAAAGACGAGGGCGAAAAAGCCATCAGTCTCGGCAACACCGCGTTGTTGAACACGGCGTACCGGACGCTGAAAGATCCCGTGCAACGAGCCGAGTATCTCATTCGTCTGGAAGCGGGCTCGGCCAAGGATATCCGGACCTCCCCTCCGGCCGACCTGTTCGATGAAATCCTGGAACTGCAAGAGGACCTGGAAGAGTTCCGGTCGCTGTCCGCCGGGGAATCCGGCGAACGCCGGCAGGAATTGCTGGAGAAATTGCAGGCCGAGCGGCAGGCGCTGGAAGGGCGCAAAGCGCAAATGGAAAGTCGATTGCGTGAGCAATTCAACCGTTGGGACGCCCTGCCGGCCGACGACGATGTCACCGTGCAGGCGCAAAAAGACGCGGTGCTCACGGGCATGCAGGAAATTCTCTCCAACCGCACGTACGTGAAAAACATCGTGAATGACCTGGTGGCGGCGACGAGTCCCACGGGGGATGACGAAAGGAACATATGGCACTGATCGTCGGCATCGACCTCGGCACCACGAATTCATTGGTCGCGCACATGGCCGGCGACGGCCCGTGGGTCATTCCCGGAGCCCGCGGCCAAACCAGAGTCCCGTCCATCGTGGGCCTCACGGATAACGGGCTTCTGGTCGGAGACCCCGCCAAGGAACATCTCGTCCGCGACCCGTCCCGCACGATCTATTCCGTGAAACGGTTCATGGGCAAAGCCGTGTCCGACGTGGCGGATGAATTGAAATATTTCCCGTATACCTTGCAGGAGAAGGGCGGCGTGATCCGCATCCAGGTGGGCGAGAAGACCTATTCCCCCCCGCAAGTCTCGGCTATGATCCTGAAAGAACTCAAGCTCCGCGCCGAAGCGCACCTGGGCGAGGAAATTACCAAGGCCGTCATTACGGTCCCGGCCTATTTCAACGACAGCCAGCGACAGGCGACCAAGGACGCCGGTCTCATCGCCGGCCTGGAAGTCCTGCGGATCATCAATGAACCGACCGCGGCGTCGCTGGCCTATGGATTGCAACAGAACACGCAGGGCAACATCGCCGTCTACGATCTCGGAGGGGGCACCTTCGATATCTCCATCCTGAAACTCAAGGACGGGATCTTCGAAGTCCTGGCGACCAATGGGAACACGCATCTCGGCGGGGACGATTTCGACAGGCGGCTGGTGGACGCGGTCATCCGGGATATCGACGCCGGGCATAGCGTCAAAGTCGAAGATTCACCGGAACTCATGCAAACGGTGCGGCTTGAAGCCGAAAAAACCAAGATCCGGTTGTCGGACGAACCGCAGGCGCATATGGCCGTCACCCTGCCCGATGGAAAGGGGACCTATGAACGGACCTGGTCGCGGGATGAATTCGAAGCCCTGGTTCAGGACCTGGTCGAACAAACCATGACGCCGTGTCGCCGCGCGTTGAGCGACGCGGGTCTGGAGACGGGTCAGATCGACGAGGTGGTTTTGGTCGGCGGCAGCACCAGGATGCCGGTGATTCGAGCCCGCGTGCAGGCCCTGTTCGGACAGACGCCCCACTGTGACCTGAATCCCGATGAAGTCGTCGCGCTCGGGGCCGCGGTCCAGGCCGGCATTCTGGCCGGGGAAAATACGGACATGCTCCTGCTCGACGTGACCCCGCTGTCCTTGGGTATTGAAACCATGGGCAACGTCATGAGCACGTTGATTCGCCGGAATACGACCATCCCGACCAGCGCCAAGGAAATGTTCACCACCTACGTGGACGGCCAAACCGGCGTGGACATTCACGTATTGCAAGGCGAACGCGAGCTGGTGAAAGACAATCGAAGCCTGGCCCGGTTCCAACTCAAGGTCCCGCCGTTACCCGCGGCCGTGCCTCGCATTGAAGTGACGTTCCTGATCGATGCCAACGGCATTCTCAACGTCACCGCGTCGGATATCCGGACCGGCGAATCGCAGTCCGTGCAGGTCAAACCCTCCCACGGGCTCACGGATGAGGAAGTCGAAACCATGATTCGGGAGTCCTTCCAATTCGCGGCGGAGGACATTCAGGCGCGTCAGGTGATCGAGGCCAGGACGGAGGCCGACGCCATCATCATGGCCACTGAGAAGGCGCTCCAACGGGGAACGGACCTGATCCCGGCGGAAGAAATCGAGTCCATTCATCACGCGATCGAGGCATTGCGCGTCGCGAAAGCCCAAAAGGACCATCGACAGATCCGGGCCGGGATAGCCGACATGGAAAAAGTGACCCATCACCTGGCCGAAGTGTTGATGGACGCCACGCTCAAGGAAGCCCTCGAAAGCAAAAAACTCTCCGAAGTCACGGATTGACCGTGCCGCCCCACAGGAGTTCCACATGTCTCAAGAATTGACCTGGGCTATGGCCGAAGACATCGCGATTCGGCTACACGAAGAACACCCGGACCTCGACCCGCTCACGGTCCGCTTCACCGACCTGCACGCGTGGATCGTGGCCTGGCCTGAATTCACCGACGACCCCAAGGGCTCCGACGAAAAAAAACTCGAAGCCATTCAAATGGCCTGGCACGAAGAATACCAGGACGCGCAATAGCAAAACCCTCGCCTCCTGCCGGCATCCCGTCCCATTTTCGATTACCGCGGCTCAACAGCTTCGTCGAGTTGATCGAATTCGTAAAAATCCAATGGATCGGCTGGTTGGCGAACGGGTGGGTGGGGAACCGTTCCGTCTGCAAAGACTTCGGTCGTCGTCCCTTGTGAGGGTTCATCGACAAGGGTGCCGGTTGTCTGATCGACCTCGACGAACTGGATGCCATCCGGAACCGTGAAGGTCTGGACGGGGAGGAGGTTGAGGCTCCTGCGCATGAAGTCCGTCCAGATGGGGAGAGCGGCATGGGCGCCGGACTCCACTTTGCCGAGTGTGCCCACGCTGTCGAAGCCGACCCAGACGCCCGTCACGAGATTCGGCGCATAGCCGATGAACCACGCGTCCCGGTAGCTGTTGGTCGTGCCGGTTTTGCCGGCCAGGGGACGCCCGATCGACCGGGCGCGCCTGCCCGTTCCACTTTGAATGACGTCCATCATCATGTGCGTAATCAAATAGGCGGTTTCTTTGGAAACCACTTGATTGGGTTCGAACATGTGTTGCTCCAGGATGTGGTCATGCTGGTCTCTGATCAGGGAAATCGTATAGGGTTCCAGGGCCAGTCCCTGATTGGCAAACACGCCATAGCTCGCGGTGAGTTCTTGAAGCGTCATGCCCGAAGAGCCGAGTGCCAGGGACAGGTCGGGACTTAACGGGCTGTGAATCCCGAGTGCGCGTGAAAAATTGATCACGCGGGACACGCCGATCTGTTCGAGCAAACGCACCGTCGCCGCGTTTCTGGAGTGGCGCAGGGCTTCCCGCAAGGTGATCGGGCCGAAAAAGCGTTTTTCATAATTTTCCGGTTTCCAGGTTTTTCCGGGCTCTTCCTCCTCGTAGACCACGGGCGCATCGAGGACCAGCGTGGCAGGCGTCAGCCCTTGATCAATGGCCGTGGCATAAATGATCGGCTTGAACGCAGACCCGGGCTGCCGGATGGCTAACAAGGCGCGATTGAATTGACTCCGTTCAAACTCGTACCCGCCGACCATCGCGCGCACCGCGCCGGTCCGGGGATCAATCGCGATGAGCGCGCCTTCGACCACGGGAGTCTGATCCAACCGGAACCGGATCGTGTCGTTGGCGGTCGATTTCAGTGAGACTTCAATCACGTCTCCCGGTTCGACCAATTGTGTGGCTGAGACAACGGGCGTCACCACCGCGTCGGTGACGGCCTCGCCTTCGGAGAGCCGGCGTTCGGCCCAGAGCATATCCGGCAAGGAGATGGTGCCGGCCAGGTCATGCGCCAGGACCGTCATCTCTTCATCGGAGACGGTCACGACGTGGCCTTCCAGGATTTCCCCCAATGCTGGAAGGGTCGGAGGTAATTCTTCGGGAAGCAGGGCCGGCGGTTCCTCATGACGGAGCGGCCCGCGCCATCCCTGCCGTTTGTCGAGGTCGCGCAATCCTTTCCTGACGGCCTCTTCGGCTAGGCGTTGCATCGGAATATTCAGGGTGGTGGCAATTTGGAGCCCACCTTTATACGTCATGGCTTCCCCGTATTCCTTGACCAGGTGTTGGCGGACGTCTTCAAGAAAATACGGAGCCACGCGATCATAGGATTGACGGGTAAAGTCCAATCGGGTCCCGCTCGCCGCCCGGGCAAGGGACTCCGTCAGGAAGCCGGCCTGGACCATCCGTCCCAACACGTGCTCCTGGCGTTTCTTCGCGAGATTGTAGTTCTTGTAGGGGGAATAGGTATTGGGGGCTTTCAGCAGTCCTGCGAGAAAGGCCGACTCGGGTAGCTGCAATTCGGGTAACGTTTTCCCGAAATATGCCAAGGACGCGGTACCGACTCCATAGGCCCCTTGGCCGAAGTAGATCTGGTTGAGGTACATCTCGAGAATTTGTTCCTTTGTCAGGATAAATTCCATTTTCAGGGCCAGGAAGAGTTCCCGTATTTTGCGCTGGAAGGTCCGTTCCGGGGTTAAGAACAGGGATCTGGCAAGTTGTTGGGTGATCGTGCTGGCGCCTTGGATTTTTCCACCGCGTTTGAAGTTCGTCCAGGTGGCCCGAAGGATTCCCCAGACGTCCAATCCCGGGTGTTCGAAAAAGCGGGTATCTTCAACGGCAATCACGGCGTCGATCAAATGCTGGGGCACGTCACGAAGCGGAGTTAATATTCTGCGCTCCACGTAATATTGGCCGATAACCTGGCGGTTATCCGCCTTGATTTTGGTAATCAGGCTGGGCTGGTAATCCCGGAGTCCCCCCAGCGAGGGCAGTCCGGTCGTCATATGCCAGGCCACCGCCGCCGCCCCTCCGACGGCCAGTCCGCCGGCGATCAGGACGGGCCACAGGAGACGTTGAGTCAGACGGCGGGATTCCGTAGCGGAGAGATAGTGAGGCAGCAGCGAACTCATGATCAGGGGGTCGGTTCTCTAGTGGATAAGGCTTATATGAAGACGATACCCCCGGTTGATTCAAAAGACAAGCCTCCCGCCGCCATTTTCCATTCACGGCATTCGGGCCGCGGTTGTTGCCGTGATCCGGTCGCCGGTCTTCTGTTCCGGGTCCTGGGTCTTTTGTCCGGTTGACAAACTTTGAAAGGGCATGCTACGAAAAATTCCTGCAAACAGAAGAGTTTACGTTCCATCTATTTCCATCATTCTCAACGTATTCAAGAAGGAGGCGGTTTCATGTCTGATGTTGCTCCAGAAATAAAAGTGGGGGACGTTGCTCCCGATTTCACCCTGAAGAATCAGGATGGAAACGAAGTCTCATTAAGCAGTTTTAAGGGTCAAAAGAACGTGGTCCTGGCCTTTTACCCTCTCGATTGGAGTCCGGTTTGCACGAATGAAAACAAGTGTTTGACGGACGATTTTCCGAGCTTTTCCGATGCCAATGCCGAATTGCTCGGTATCAGCACGGACAGCTTTTTTTCGCACAAAGCCTGGGCCGACTCGCTCGACCTGAAGCACACCCTGTTGGCCGATATGCATCGTGACGTGTGCAAAGCGTACGGCCTGTATTTCCCGGATCTCAATTGTTCCAAACGGGCCACGGTGATCGTGGGCAAGGACGGCAAGGTGGCCTACGTCAAGGTGCAGGAGATCAAGACCGCTCGGGACGACAAGGAAATTCTGGACGCATTGAAAGCGCTGAACTGACGGCAACGTCGAGACGCGGTGAAAGGGGGATTCCACGAACAGGGAATCCCCCTTGTTTTTGACGAACGGGAAAGGAACACGTGATGGCCGGAACCGTCGAAAATGTCACGGACGAAAATTACGAAGAATTAAAAGCGGCCCAGGCGACCGTGGTGGCCTACGGCATTGCGGCCTGCGAACCCTGTGCCGCTTACGATCCCATCCTGGAAGAAGTCGCCCGCAAACGGCCCGATGTTCGCGTGGGAAAAGCCAAGATGCACGTACCGGGCCGGTGCCGGGCCATCAAAAAACAACATCAGTTTGAAACGTACCCCACCACACACTTCTATTCACGCGGGACTCTCCTGCTGACCCGTGAAGGCAAAATAGAAGAAGACGAACTCATCGCCCTCATCAAGCAACACCTGCCCGATTCCTGACCCCGATAGTCATTGTCCCGAAACGGGGTCAATCTCCAACCTTTTTCCCATTAATGAAGAGTGGTAGATGCTAGCACGGACGAATAGGCTGTGCGCCTATTCCGAATAGTCCAGGATCAGGTCGTGATGATCCTGGAGTCGTAGGCGTTCGAGTTGCGCATCGGCAACGTCGAGCAGGCGGGGCCAGAGGACTTGGGCCAAGGTGGAAAGGGTCACGGGCCGGCCGGCAAATTCTTGGTGTTCCGACAGATTTGTTTCGGTCAGGTGGGCGAGGACTTGCTTCCGGACCCGGTCGTCCAACGCCCTGATATCCGTGACGCGACCCGTGACGGGGTCGATCGGGCCTCGCATCGTGACGTCCAAGGACAGGGGCCACGTTTCCACGTGGGAGGTATCGGCGTTGCGCTTTACCGTCAGGGCATACCGGCGGGTCAGCAGGGCTTCGGCCGGGTCCGCATTGTCCGGAGACGCCGGGCCGGTCGGCAGATGGAGTTCGGCCCACAAGTCTTCTCCTTCGCAAAGCCGTATCGATGCGATGTCCCGGGTCTCGGGGCGCCCACGAAATTTCCGCCATAACACCAGCGCCAGGTTTTCAGTGGTGGGGACGAGCCGTTCAAAGTAGGGCATATCGAAGTTGAGGTGTTTGTGGTCGAACTCTTCGAGCACGTCCGTCACGATATTTTTCAGGTCGTACAGATTGATAATCATGCCGGTCACTGGATCGACCTGCCCGCCAAGGGTCACTTCAAGCAGATAGTTGTGCCCGTGTTCCTGGGAACAGGGGCCAAAGATCCGCCGATTGCGTTCCTCGTCCCACTCGGCGTTGAAATACCGGTGGGAAGCGGAAAATTCTATTCGTTTCGTGAGGGTCGATCGTGTCATGCTCAAATGAACGGAATCGGGATCCTAAGAAAAAGGCCAGGAGTTCCACCGAGAGGCGGAAGTCCTGGCCTTGTTGAACTCGAAGAGGCTGCGATCAGGTGCTGAAGGAACTCCCGCAACCGCACGTGCTTTTCGCTTGGGGGTTCTTGATGGCAAACCCGGACCCTTGCAGGCTGTCAACGTAATCGACTTCCGCGCCGCTCAGCATGGGGGCGCTTTGTGAATCCACGATGACTTTCACTTCGCCTTTTTCAATCACCGTGTCGTCGTCGTCCATTTTGGATTCAAAGGACATCCCGTATTGATAGCCGCTGCAACCGCCGCCCTTCACGTAGATCCGCAGCCCGATGACTTCCTCTTCTTCATCGTGGATCAATTCTTTGATTTTCTCTTCGGCAATTGGGGTGATGGTAACCATGAATCCCTCCGATCAAATATGAAATGAATAGGTATCGTGTTTTCCGGATTCCCGACAATCCAGAATCGTTTCCTCTTACCGATCAATAATAACCACCACTCCGGCGGTTGTCAATTTCCGTCGAAGAAAAAATGACAAACGATCAGCCGTGCAGGTCTTTCAGCCACTCTTCCCGCATGGCGGGTGGGACGTTCGCCTCCGCCTTGTAGTGCTCATGGGTAATCCGGATGCCGGCATGAGACCCATCCTCGCCAAGCGCGTTCACAAAATCCTGGGGAACCGCAAACCGCACAAAATGGACCGCGCTGATTTTGTCCTCCTTGCTGTGCCCGGCTTCGAAGTCGGCGAACACGGCTTGATCCCCGACGTTGAGCGCCAGGGTGTCCGGCCGGTCGAACTGCTGGAACGAGTCGAGGATCTCCTTGATGCGCTCCTGGGTCGTGATTTCGATCATCACGGTGGCGCTGAGTTCACCAGTTGCGGGCAGCAAGGCGTTGTACACGTCAAGCTCATCCTGAATTTTCGACGGCTCGAAAATGCGTTCGGCACGAACCATTTCCTGCACTTGAAACAGCAGGGTCCGCCGATTCTCGAAGATCAGCGTGACCAGGGGGCCGACCTCGACCCGGCGTCGTTTTTTGAGGGCGATAATTTCCCGGCGAAACGTTGCGCGTTGCGCTTCGTAGTCCGCGTGGGAGAGGAGATCGGATGGCGTCAAGGGGTTCATGCGGGCAGGTTGTAGGCGTCGCGAACGATTTGAATGGGATGCTGCGTGCAAGTGGCCGGTTTCGACGCCCCGGCCTGATCGAGTTGCAGAGCCGACAGAGGACAATCCGATGCGACCATGTCCGGTTCGCAATCGGAAATGGCGCGGACGGCCTTCCCGGCGATCTTCATGGACTGATCGAAAAATTCCACCTTGGCGCCCCAGGATCCGTCGTGGCCTGAACACTTTTCAATCATCTCGACCGTGGCGCCCGTGAGTTCCATGAGTTCTTTGGATTTGAAGCCGATGTTCTGGTCGCGCAAGTGACAGGGGACCTGGTACGCGATGCGCCGCGGCGCGTGGGTGAACTCCGTGGATAACGCCCCGTCTTTCTTGAGCCGCATCAGATACTCACAGATGTCGAACGTGCGTTCGGCCAACATGGTCATGTCGCGCGTCGATACCAGATACGGATATTCCCGTTTGAACATGAGACTGCAACTGGGCGTTGGGACGACCAGGTCATACCCCTGTTGGAGATACGGCAGAAACAGTCGCAAATGGTGCGTGGCGGTCCGGACCATGGTTTCGGTATCTCCGAGATCAAAGGACGGCATGCTGCAACAGCGTTGTCCTTCGGGCACGACGACCTCCACGTGATTCTTGGCGAGAACCTGCACCGTGGCTTTGCCGATATCCGTGGCCTGATAGTTCACCATGCAACTCGGGAACAGCACCACTTTGTATTTGGCGATCTCGGGTTGCAGTGCCGGGCCGCGTTTGCGCCACCACGCGGGAAAGTTTTCCCGGGAAAAGGCCAGTATCTGCCGGTCGCGGTGCAGGCCGAGGATCGGTTCCAGCAGGTTCCGAATCCATTGTGTTGCGAGAATCCGGTTGGTCAGCGAGGCGGTCAGGCCGCCCAGTTTCCCGATCAGGTCCGTTTTGATCAGCAGGCGATCGCGCCAGGACGCGCCCTGTTCCTTGACCCGCTGCTTTTTCCACGCGGCCATGAGACGGGGGAAATCGATTTGGTAGTCATGGGGCGGCGTGTACGGGCAGTGGTTGTAGCAGAGCTTGCAGTAATAACATTCCTTCTCAACCTGTTCATAATCCGGGGCGGTCAGCCGGGAAACGTCGCTCTCGTATTCGTCGATCCGGTCCAGGAGCGTGTTGAATGACGGGCAGAGGTTGAAACACCGGCGACAGCCGTCGCACACGTCGAAGATGCGATTCGTTTCCCGGACGAGATCGTCGCGCGTCCAGTCAGCGGAAATGAGATGAAGGTGTTTCAACGAAGATCGTGACGTTCCGACCACGTGAGGCGGAGTCGTACACACAACCGACTCCGCTCCATGGTGGTGGCGATTACGCGTTGTTCAAGGATTCCAGCCCTTTGGTGAAACGGTTGGCGTGGGAGCGTTCCGCCTTGGCCAGGGTCTCGAACCATTCGGCCAATTCTTCAAAACCTTCGTCGCGCGCGGTCTTGGCCATGCCCGGGTACATCTGCGTGTACTCATAGGTTTCCCCTTCGATGGCCGCCTTGAGATTCGATTCGGTGTTCCCGATGGGTTCGCCCGTGGCAGGGTCGCCGACTTCCTTCAGAAAATCCAAATGGCCGAAGGCATGGCCGGTTTCGGCTTCCGAGGTGTCACGGAACAAGCCGCCGATGTCCGTGTATCCTTCGATATCGGCGCGGCGCGCAAAATAAAGATATCGGCGATTCGCCTGGGATTCGCCGGCAAAAGCGGCTTTCAGATTGTCATGGCTTTGTGTGCCCTTGAGACTCTTGCTCATGATTTCCTCTTTCGTAAGAAATGGTATGAAAGGGTGACCCGGAGCCGGCAACGCCTGACCGGCTTACATAAGAATTTACATGCCCAGATTAAAAGATCGGGTATATCCCAGGGAGATGCTGACTTCGTCAACGTCGAAATCCTGCGGCACGTAGGCAGTGGTTGGAGTATTCCCGTCACCGCCTGCGTAATCAATGCTCCAATTGGAATAGTGGATGCGTACATCGAAGCGGTTCGTGCTGCTGCCGAACTCCAGGCCGCCTCCGATGAGCCAGGGGACGGCATTGCGTTTTTCGCGGGCCACGCCGCGAAGGGCTTCCTCACCAACCCCGAAGTTGTCAAAAGAGGCTTCAAAGGTCGCGCTCAACCACTTCACTCCGGAAATCAGGTACACCGAGCGGCCTTCGCCCAGGAAGGTAAGTCCCTCGGGTACGTACCCCAAGCGTGCATTGAACCCGAGGCTGTGGTTCTTGTCCACTTTCCATGCCCCGGGGAAGACGTGTTGAGGGGGAATGGGTCTTTCATCACCCGTGTACGTTCCTTCAAAAAAGCCTTGCACGGCATTGGAGTAAACCGCTCCCTCGACCTCGCCGGAGAGATACACCCGGTCGGACAGGAACGCGCGATAGCCCAGGTTGGCCGAGAACGCGTTGAACCCGTCATTGGCGCTGTCCTCGCCCGCGATCACACTGCCACCGTCCAGAGGCGGGGGGAGCGCCCCTGCATTGTAGTGGACGCTTTTGGCGTAATTCGCCTCGGCAAGTTCATGGCCGAACCGGACCCCGGCAAACCAGCCTTCCGTGTCGTTCGCCCACGCACCCGGCGCGAAAACCCACGACGTTGCAAGAAACAAGAAAAGAAGTCTGTGTTTATTGCACAACCGCATCACGTCTGCTCCTTTTTCGCGTTTGCTTCCTCAAATCAATCCGCTCAAAACAGGCCGGACGCGTGCCCGGACGATGCCATGAAGAACAACATGGGAATGGACAGCATCGTGTTGGTGCGTGAAGCCATGAGCGCCATGCGTGCGGACTGTTTCTTCTCATCCGCCGAGGCTTCCTTGAGGCCCAGCACTTTTTTCTGGTTGGGCCAGATAATGCCCCAAACGTTGAGGAGCATGATGGTGCCCAGCCACGCCCCCATCCCGATGACGGCATCCTGTCCCTGCAGGGCGAACGCCGAACCGAACCGGCCCTGGTTCATCAGGAGCGCGGCGCCGAACAGCCACGTGGCGAGGGCGCCCCACCGAAACCACCAGAGCGCATTCGGGACCAGGTGTTGAAAGGCCTCCGCCTTGGTCTCGGGGGTGACTTTTCCCAGAAAGGGAACTTGAATGAAATTGAAATAATACAAAATACCGATCCAGGTGATACCCGCCAGAAAATGTCCCCATGCCAATAAGGTTTCCATGATATAGCCTCTTCGGGTTGAGTTCAGGTCAGTGGAAAGTCCGTAGAAAATTAGACGAGCAGTTTCACCACAAAATACAGAACGACGGTCAGCACGAATCCCGCCGTAATCGTTCCGGGGATCGAGTCGAGTGGATTCATGGTGTCCTCCTTTGTATTGGGCGATTCACGTGTCCTTACCGTGTCGGAGAAGAGCGGCCGTTCGTTCTCGCGGAATCGATGAAAGAAGCCGCCGTGGCTGGCAATTACCCTATCCTATTCCATGGGCAGACTTCAAGGGAGGGACATTCCTGCGGGGTGTCGCCCCCGCGCGACGAGGTCCTTTTGTTTCGGCAAAAGGACCCAAAACCATTGGCGCCCGGGCGTGGCCCTCCGGGTGCCTGTGCCCCGGTCCCGGTTGCGTGGGCTGCGGAACTCGCTTCGCTCAGACAGTCCTCGCCACCAAAAGAGGTGCGGGACCGGGGCGCAGCCACGCCCGCAGGCGCCGGGAAATGGCATTTGCAGTTTCTGTCATGCCCGGCTCGATCGGGCATCCAGTGTCTTTGGCTTTTTCATCGCCCGTAAAGACAACGACACCGGAGCACTGATGACTAATGTCGAGCATAACAGGAGTAGAGGTCATCCCTCGTCCTTCCGGCGCTCGCTCAGTGCGCCGTAGGGCGGCAGGGTGGTGAGGCGATGATCGTCTACGGCGCCGCCGACGGTGAAGTGATACAAGGATTGAAATCGCGTGTCGGGATACCAGCCCAGCACGCGATGCACGGGATCATCGAAAAAACACCCGATGCCGGTGGCGCGCACACCGGCGGCTTCCGCTTCGAGGTACAGCACCTGCCCGATGAGTCCGGTCTCCCAAAACAGGCGTTTGTAGAACCACGGTCCATGTTTCTCCAACGACGCCTCGAATTCCGCGATCATCCCCAATGAAAACGCACCGGCGCCGGCGATCTCCTGGTGGCAACTCACCTGCGTGGCGATCCGTTGGGCGTTCCCTTCCTCCAACAGGTACAACGGAAGCGAGGCGGGACATTCCCGGGGAACGGTCCAGGCGAATTGCCGGTGCATGGCTTGTTGAAAGGTTGCCTTGAGAGCCGGGTCGTCGGTTCGCAGGAGCATGTACATGCCGGGCGGGAGGCCGTCGACGCGATGCACGAACAGGGCCAAATGGATGGTGGGGGCCCACGGGAGCGAATCCCACGGCATGGGCCGTTGGGCCACCGGCCGGTCCGCGTGCGGCATGACGCGATCCAGCATTAAGAAAAATTGTTGCGCGGATATCGACGTTGTTCCGTCGAGGGCCACCGCGCTTCGTCGCTGATGAATGATCTGATGTGCAGTGACTGTATTCGAAACAGCATCGGGAGAAGACGCCGGTTCCGCTCCGCTTCGTTCCGGGTACGGTGCAGGGGGGAGCCGAAGCTCCAACGGTTCCATCGAGGTTTTCCAGGATGCCTTGGTCACGTCATCGATGATTTCCCATGGAACGGGGTTGTCCCGGCTCAACCGGTTCGCCTTTCCTCGCCAGTCTCCTTGTTCCCACTGTTCAACAATCGCCTGATCGAGGACGAGCGGAATGGCGGCGCTCTGTTCCCCTCCTTTGCCTGCCCTGCCTGTCCTGAGCGAAGTCGAAGGGTCGGGAGGAGGGGATAGGGGGGGTAGAGGCATTGGCGAGGGACAGACGACGCACAGCAGTTCGGGAAATTCGGATTCGGCCTGATCGAATTCATGTAAGCGGTTCAAGCCGAGCAAGGCGCCGACCGTCCGGTCATCGAGCCCGGCGAGAAGAAAGACTCGCCACCCCAGAACGGCGCCCGCAATCCGAAGCGTGCCCAGCGCGTGACCGAGGTCGTGCTGGCAGTAGCGAAACGCGCGTTCCCCGTACTTCCACGCTTCCCGCCAATGGATGGAACTCAGTCCGACGAAAAAGGCCTGCGCGGGAAAGGGTTGCAGCAGGGCTTCGATCGCCTCGGTCGATCCGTGCCATCGGTGCTCAAGGCCGTGTTCCTTGGAGGCATAGTGATAGAGCCCCGGCTTCAGCGAAAGATCGGGGATTTCCCCGATCAGCAGATAGCCTTCCGTGGGGTGGAGGTTGCCGCTGGAGGGATTGCTGCGTAGCGCCCAGCGGTTCCCTCCGTATTCTTTCCACGCCGTAATGGACAGGCCGTATTCGAAGAACCGGGAAAGACTGTTCAGGGTCAAGGGTTGGACAGGGACCGGTTGTGCGGAAAAGAGCGATTCGTAAGCAGGAGAAACGGGGTCGTCGCCGGCCGCAAGTAGCGGCAGTTCGTAAAGCGGAGCGCCCTCATACCGCCGGAAGGGATCGGGTTGGTTAGCCCAGTCCATGTACCCCAACGCGCGGGCGTACCGGTTGAAGTCGTGCTTGGTCTGCTCATGGTACTGTTTCACAATTTCGAGGGGATTCATGGGATATGGATTCTACCGCCCCGCACTGCCAAGGACAAAGCACCTGATTCCACGTCCGAGACGACCGGGCGAGGGTGACTCTGGATTGTCGTTCTTATAGTGTGCTAGTATCACCCTCCGATTCATACGTCATCCGTTTCCGGATGGAAGCTATTTGATAGGCATTGTTTACTCACTGATTCACTTATTTACTAATGGAGGCGCTACGTTATGTCGTCAGAAGCACGCATTAAAACGCTCATTAACGAGAACCTGAAAGTAGATGGCCAGTCACTGAACATGCCTGAGGATCTGAATACCCCCCTCGCTGACCTTGGCGTGTCCTCTTTGGATATCGTGGCGTTCGGGAAAGTGGTTGCCCGGGAGTTCAACGTGGCGATTACACCCGAAGATTGTGCAAATATCGGCAGTGTCCGGCAATTGGTCGAGTTTATCGATACCCGGACCGGTTGAACGTCGTTAAGTCCATCGCTGCTTTGCGGTATTGGTGTAGGACTCCGACATACTGCCTGCTTCTGTTGCCGGCTGCTGGCAGCGTCCGTTCAGTAAAACCGGCAAGACGGCCGTCATTCGCATTGAAGTGACCCCGGTCCTTTCATGACTTCAGAGTTCGTGTGGGAGATCCCCGAGCCACGCTCGGTGTGCGAAGTGCGCCTCGACAAGGACGCCGTCACGACCCTGAGGCGGCACGGGAATCCGGACGGCCCGCGGCTCGTGCTGAGCCACGGGAACGGTCTGGCGATCGATCTCTATTACCCGTTCTGGTCATTACTCACCGATGAGTTCGACCTCATCGTCTATGACCTCAGAAACCACGGATGGAATACGGTTGGAGTCCGCCAAAGGCACAACATCCCGATCCTGATTCGTGACCAGGAACGTATTCTCGAAGCCATTGACCGGCACTACGGGAACAAGCCCAAAATCGGGGTGTTTCATTCCGTTTCGGCTTTGGTCACCCTCTTCTTATCCCCCCAAAGCAACAGCCTGGCGGCGCAGGTCCTGTTCGATCCTCCCCTGTGCAAACCCGGCAAGAGCCAGATAGAATTTGATGATGCCGTCGAACGCAACGCCGCCAGGACCCGGCGGCGTGCGGATCGGTTTCAGACGCGAGAGGATTTTGTCGAACTCCTTCGTTCCGTGCCGGCCTTCACTCGGGTGGTGCCCGGCGTCTGTGACCTCATTGCCAGGACGACGCTCCGACCGTCCGCGAACGGGGGGGGGTATGAACTCCGGTGTCCCCGTGAATACGAGGCCCAGATCATGGACTACGTCAGGGGGTTTTCCCCGTTGGTGGAGTTGGGATTTCTTCCATGCCCGACAAAAGTCATGGGAGCCGATCCCACCCTGCCTTTTGCCTACCTTCCGACCCTTGACCTGAGTGACGTGATAGCCGTGGAGTATGATTTCCTGCCCGAGACGACGCACTACCTTCAACTCGAAGACCCAAAGGAGTGCGTGGCGGTCGTCCGGGAATTTCTGCAGCAGAACGGCCTGATGTAACGCGCCGGGACAGCCTTATGCGCTTGCTTCGCGATCGGTTGCGGGGGGTTGGACGCGGACGGTCACGATATCGGTGTCGTGATACTGCTGATGGCGGACCGAGGAAGCCAGGTGCCGCAACAGCCGCAGTGAAACCTCATGCTCGATGGCTGCGTCCGTCTGGTTGCCCAGCAAAGCGATCCGATCCTGCAGGTTCTCCCCGCCGGGGCCGACGACGAATTCGAGGACCGCGCCGCTTTCCTCCCGGTATGCGATCAGGAGCAGACGCCGACGTCCGTATGCCGCGCCGTCTTCCTTGTCCCGGAGCAGCGTCATCACCGTCTCCTCGCCGACGGCGTCGAGACGGTCCGCCATCGCGGTGCCCCAACCGTGGCGGGTCGCGAACGCCCCGAGAAATTCCCTGATTCCCGGCAGGACCGAGCGATCAAACTGCGCTGCCGTGAAGCGGCTGCGTCGTGACTCGGTCACCTCCACGAACAGCGTCAAGAGGATCGCCGAAAACCCGCCGGCGTTCATCCCGTTGCGCAACAGGCCGCCGGCGAACTCCGAGATCAGTTCCGGGAATATCAGGCCGTAGTGGAAGCTGATTCCGATCAGGAGGGAGAGGCCGATGATCAGCCCATTGCGCGGGTTGAGGCCGTCCTGGGCCACGATCTTGATGCCGATCAGGAAGAGCAACGCCAGTAGCACGATGAGGTAGCCGGCAAATACCGGATCCGGTATTGCCAGAACGACGGCCAGTGCCTTGGACATGAACACGAGGACAATAAACGCCGCTCCGGCGACGATCCCGACGCCGCGGGCGGCGACACCGGTGAGCTCGATCAGCGGTACGCTGACCGAATAGGTCGTGTTCGGGACGGTGCCCGCGAGCCCCGAGAGCAGGGTACCCACGCCGTCCACGGTCACCGCGCCTTGCACCGCGCGGAAGTCCACCGCCCGGTGTCCGCGCCACGATACGCGCTGAACGGCGACGGCGCTGCTCACCGTGCGGACGGCAGCGATCACCGCCACCATCAGAAATGCAGGCAGCAGCGCCCAGAAGGCCGGCCCGAAGTCGAGATCGAAGCCCGGCCACCGGCCTTGCGGCAGGCCGATCCACGTTGCCTCGGCGACGCGGCCCACGTCGTACAGACCGAACCAGGCGCCGATTGCCGCGCCAGCTCCCACTCCGACGACCGGCGCCCACAGGCGCCATGCCGCCGGCGCCTTCAGCGTCAGACCGCTAATCAGGAGCACCGTCACCAGGGCGCTGAGCGGCGCGCCAAGTGCCGGACTTTCGGCCGGTACGTTCGTCAGCAGGTCTCCGACGGCCGGCAACACCGTGACCGGAATCAGCATGAGTACGGTTCCCGAAACGGCGGGGGTCAGTATCCGCTGGAACAGCGAAAGGCGCCAGGAAAGTACCAGCGGGACAAGGGCTGAAATGACTACCAGGGTGGCCAGCAGCGCCGAGCCGCCCTCGGCCAGCGCCGTGATACTGATCGAGATGAACGCCCCGGATGCCCCCATGACCAGCACGTGACCCGCTCCGATCCTGCCGATGCGCAGAGCTTGCAATATCGTGGTCATTCCGCACACCGCGACCGTGGCGTACACGGCCCATGCCGTAGAGGCTTCGGTCGCGCCGGCGGCCCGCATCACGACTGTCGGGATCAGTATGACGGCAGCCAGATTCAGGATCGCGAGTTGCAGTCCGAGCCCGATGGTGAGCGGCGCCGGAGGCCGTTCGTCAGGCTGGTAACGTACACCGGGGGAAGAACCCTCGTGTTTCGCGTTCATGCTGTAACCGACAAATCAAAGACGCTATGGACCGGACTCCGCATCAACCGGATGCCGCGGCGCATTGAACCAGTAGCGCCGGCGTTGGAACGGATAGGTCGGTAGTGAAATCCTGCGGCGCGTCTCTCCCGCAAACAGACCGGCAAAAGAAACCGTCTGCCCCGCCTCATACGCTCCCGCAACAGCTTCCACGAACTCACCTCGATCCTCCGGTGCCGGCCCGGAGCCACTGGCGACTTGGCCCGTATCCGCAAACGTCACCTTGCCCGGAGCCCGTGGCTCCGCCCGCCCGCCCGTGGCGGCGAGTGCCGTCAGCCCCTCCCGGAGCGACGCGACATCCCGGAATACCACTCCCGCACGGTGCGCGAAGTGACTCCGGCCCACGCCCGCGGTCCATGCCATGTCCGCAAGCACTGAGGCCGCCGTGGTCTCTTCGGAATCAAACTCTCCGGCGCGTTCGTCGAGCCATGCCAGATACCGACCGGCCAACTCGCGCAGCGCCTCGTCCGACTTGGCCGACAGCGGCAGCACGCGCGTTACCGGCCCTTCCTTGGCCGGCGGCGCGTCCGTCACCGAGTTCGGCAGGGAAACGGCCACAACCTGTGCGGACCCGGCGGGCGCCCGCCGGGCATCGTGTCCATCGCCGCCGTTCGTTATGCCGTATCCCTCCACCACGATGTGCGCGTTGGTTCCCGAGATCCCGAAAGCGCTCACCCCCGCCCGCGGAGGCCGATCGGGGTGCACGGGCCAGTCCACCGCATCGGAAGGGACGCGCACGGGCAGCCGGTCCCAGTCCAGGTTCGGGTTCGGAGCCCGGAAATGCAGGTGCCTGGGGATTGTGCCGTGGCGCATGGCCAGGACGACCTTGATCAGTCCGGCGACCCCCGCCGCCGATTCCAGGTGGCCGATGTTGGTCTTGACGGAGCCGATCAGCAGCGGCCGGTCCTTTTCGCGTCCCCTGCCGTACACGGCTGCCGCGGCCTGTACCTCGATCGTGTCGCCCAGCGCCGACCCCGCTCCATGCGCCTCCAGGTAATCCACGTCCGACGGCGGAAACCCCGCGCGCGTCAGCGCCTCCTCGATTACCCGCTCCTGCGCCGGACCGTTCGGTACCGTGGGTCCGGCGCTCGCGCCATTCTGGTTGACCGCCGCCCCGCGAATCACGCCCCAGATGCGGTCGCCGTCCGCCTCCGCCTCGCTCAGCCGCTTCAGCACCACCATTCCGCAACCCTCGCTGCGCACGAAGCCATCGGCAGAGGCGTCGAAGGTCTTGCAGCGACCCTCCTTCGACAACATCCCCAACTCCGCCATCTCCCTGGTGAGCCCGGGCGAGAAGAGCGCGTTCACGCCACCGACCAGGGCCAGGTCCACCTCTCCCTGCTGCAAGCCCGCGACCGCCTGCTGCACCGTGACCAGCGATGCCGCGCAGTTGAGCATCACCGGGATCGCCGGCCCCATGAGGCCCAACTGGAACGCGACGCCACCGACCGCCATACTGCTGGCGGTGCCGAGATAGCTGAGGCCCTCGCCGCCCGCCATCATCAGATCACGGTATTCGCTGGCGGCGACGCCGGCATAAATCCCCGTGCTGGTGCCCCGCAATTGGTCCGGAGCGATCCCCGCATCTTCGAGGGCCCGCCAGCTCGTCTCCAGAAGGAGTCGCTGTTGCGGGTCCATCATTCGCGCCGCGATCGGCGTCATTCCGAAGAAACCTGCATCGAATCGGTCGATCCCTTCGACGAACCCGCCGCGACGGGACACGGCATCCTCGCCGGCGGGGTCTCCGGAAACCCCATTCCATGGGCCGAACCCGGGGCGGCCGTCCGTCACCGCGTCCGCGCCGGCCTCGATCCGGCGCCAAAAGGTCTCAATGTCCGGTGCGCCGGGAAACCGGCACGCCATGCCCACGATCGCGATTCCATCGTCCTTGCGCCGTACGGAAGGCTCCGGGGGCGGCTCGGGTTCTGTCCCGGGGAGGGGGGCGGCGTCGGTCTCACCGAGCGCGTCCACCAGATGACGGGCAAGATCGGCGATGGTCGGATAGTCGAACACGAGAGTATTCGGCGCCATGTAGGTTTGGGAAAAGGCGCGATTGAGGCGATTTCGCAGCTCGACCGCCATCAGCGAGTCCATGCCCAGATCGAAGAACCCTACCGCGGATGCCGGCGCCGAAGGCAGCCTCAGCACCGCTTGCACTTCCCGCTGCAAGAACGAGATCAGCAGGTCCTCACGCCCCGCCGCCGGCGTCGCGCCGAGCTGGACAAGCAAGTCTTCAGACGAGGACGAGTCTTGGCCGTCGGTTGTGGCGACGGTGAGCAGGTCTTCGAACAGGGGGTGACGGCTTTGGAGAGCCTCTCCGAACACCGACCAATCCGCCTCCAACACGACGGCGGTCGCACGATCCTCGCGTAACAGCCGGTTGAGAGCCTTGAGCCCCTGTTCCGGGCTGAACCAGCCGGTGCCGGATGCCTCCCGTCGTCCGGCGATCCGTTCCCGCTGTTCCTCCGCCTCGCCCAACTCCGACCATGCTCCCCAGGCGATGGCCTGTCCCGGAAGCCCCAACGCGCGTCGGTGGGCGGCAAGCTGATCGAGGAAGGCGTTGGCCGCCGCATGGTTGGCCTGGCCCGGATTGCCAAGAAGGCCGGCGACGCTCGAGAAGAGGACGAACATGTCCAGATCGCGGTCTGCAGTTGCCCGGTGCAGGTGCCAGGCACCGAGCATCTTCGGCCACAGAACGGTCTCGAAGCTTTCCCAGCTCTGGTTTCCAATGGCGGCGTCCGACAGCACCCCCACGCTGTGGATCACGCCTCCGAGCGGCGGCAGTTCCCGTTCCATCCGCGCCAACATTTCATCCAGCGCGACGGAGTCCGTCACGTCCGCCAGTTCCACCCGCACCGTCACGCCGCGTTCGCGGAGCGCCTTGATGGTTTCCTCGGCGCCCGCATCCGGCGCCCGCCGGCCGTTCAGTACGATCGTCTCCGCTCCCTGCTCCGCGAGCCAGGCGGCCATCGCGCACCCGATCCCGCCCAGGCCGCCGGTCACCAGGTAGGCCTTGTCCGGCCGCAGCCCGCTTCGACGGAGCGGCGGCGCGGTGAGAACAATCTTTCCAATGTGCCGGGCCCCGCGCATGAAACCCATCGCAGTACTCGTCTCGGCGATCGGCCATCTGGTGTGCATGAGCGGCGCAAGCTCTCCGGCTGCGATGCGCGCCAGCACCTCTTTCAGGGCCGCACCCGGCCGCGCAGGGTCCTGTTGCTTCAAGGTGTAGAGATCGAGGATCGAATAGGAGACATCCGGCCGCAGCGCCGTCATCTCGTCCTCGCTCAGGATGTCCCGCCTGGCGAGTTCCACGAAGCGACCGCCCTGCGCGAGGCAGGCGAGGCTTGCCTGGATAAAGCCCTCGCCCGTCAGGCTGTTCAGCACGACGTCGATCCCGGCTCCGCCCGTGGCATCGAGGATCTCCCGGCCGAACGCGGTCGAGCGGCTGTCAAATACGTGCTCGACGCCGAGCGAGCGGAGATAGGCTTGCTTGGGCGCGCTCGCCGTGGCAAACACCTCCGCACCCGCCGCTTGGGCAAGCTGGATGGCTGCAAGCCCCACGCCGCCCGCGCCGGCGTGAATCAGCACCCGGTCCCCGGCCTTCAGCCCGGCAAGTTCGTAGGACAGCACGCATGTCACGAACACCGAGGGGATCGTGGCGAGCGCCGTCGCCGATACGTCCGACGGGGCGGGCGCGACCAGTTCCTCCCGCGTCACCACCTCCGGCCCGAACGTGCCGAACGCGAAGCCGGCCACACGGTCGCCCACCGCGACGGTGGTCACGCCGGAACCGGTTTCGACAATCCGGCCACAGAATTCCTCGCCGAGCAGTCCCTCCTCCTCGACCAGACCCATGGCACGGAACACGTCCAGGAAATTGAGCCCGCAGGCTTCGATCTCGGCGCGCACCTCGTTCGGCGCGAGCGCACGTGCCTCCACCGGCTGCACCCGCAGTGTCTCGATCGCCCCACCTTCGTCCGGGGCCAGCACCCAGCCCGCATCTTCCGGCAGGGCAAGACGCCCCATGCCGGGACCCGTCCGAATCAGCCGGGCCGCCTGGCGGCGTCCCTGGCGATGCGCGACGTGGTTCTCCGAATCGGGAAACAGCAATTCATTGACAAGGACGGCCTGCGGCTCCGCTGCCTCGGGGTCGAGATCGAGCATCCGTGATTGCAATTGGGGCGCCTCTCTCGCCACCACCTTGCCCAGGCCCCAAAGGGGAGCCCCGGCCAATTGTCCGGTCCGCTCCCGTTCCAGCACCTGCGCCCCCCGGGTGACGAACCACAGGCCCTTCTCGGGCACGGCGTCCGCGTCCGCGATGCCCTGCACGAGCGCGAGCGCACTCGCCGCCGCCCGTTTCGCATCTGCCGCCATTTCCGCGGTTGTCGCGTCCGCGCCGCGGCCGTCCTGCGCGACGAGATGCACGACGCCCGCGAAGGGCACATCCGGGGGCAGGCCTTCGACGAGCGATCGCCAGGACTCGCGCCGCTCCATCTCGACCGATGCCGCGACGACCTCGGCCTCGCTTTTCGTCGTTGCGCTTATTCCCTCAGGATCGTCGCCCGCCACCACCACCCGCTGATTCCGTGCCGCGAGTTGCTCTGCGAGTACCGCCGCCATGCCGCCCCGGTCGGCAGCCAGAATCCAGACGCCCTCCGGCAAGTCGATCTTCGCCGGACCCTGCGCCACGATCACGCCTCGATCCGGCAGGCCGGCCGCTTCCGACCGGTCCACGCCAAGAACTTCGGATTCCGCGAACCCGCTATCGGCGAGCGCCTGACGCCATACGTCGGGCCCTGCGAGGGCATGGTTCGGGCGGTAGCGATCGGAGTAACGCCACCATCCGTCCAACTGACCGAAGATCAGATCCATCCAGCCCCTGCCGCGCTGATTCTCCAGCGCCACCACCAGCCCTGACGGCGCAAGCAGCGCCAGGCAGTGGG
This sequence comes from Nitrospirales bacterium, assembly GCA_965203665.1. Lineage (GTDB taxonomy): Bacteria > Nitrospirota > Nitrospiria > Nitrospirales > UBA8639 > Bin75. Next base: position 143,883 of record OZ241905.1, read on the forward strand.
CAAGCGTTTCGTCCAGAAAGCGCGTGGCGTGCAACACGTTGGCCGCGATGATCAAGTCGTAACTGTGGGGCTCGAAGCCCTGGGCCATCGGATCCTTCTCGATGTCCAGCACCCGGAAGTCGATCGAAGCGCCGCCTGCGCTGAAACGCGCTTCCGCATCCGCGAAGAATCCCGCGGAGATGTCGGTGTACATGAGATCGAACCGTCCGGCCGGAAGCTCGGGCAGGATGGATTCGGTCGCCGAGCCGATTCCGGCACCCACCTCGAGCACGCGCAGCCTCCGCCCGTCCGGCAATTCGTCCACGAGCGTGCGAACGACTTCGCCAATCATCCGGTTCGCCGCCCGCCAGACCGGCGCCAGCCGATACAGATCGCCGGCGGTCGGTTTCGCATCGCCGAACAGCAGTGCCAGCGGTTCCTCGTTGCCGCGGAGCACCTCGGGCAGGGCTCCGGCGCAACGCCGAAACAGCCCGATCTCGTTCGTCGCGTGCGGGAAGCGCTCCGTCACCTCAGTCAGAAACGCCCCGGAATCATGCGGCATTCGATCCGGCAACGGCTCGCCGGCGCCGACCGTGACCACGAAATCCCCATCCTTCGCCTGCAACACGCCTGAGCGAGCTAATATCTCGAACATCCGGCGCAACAGATTCGCGTGCTCGGGTCGCACCTCGAGGCGCTCGCGCAGCTCTTCAAGGACCACGACCGCGCCTGCCCGGCGCTCCCACCCCAGTGTTTCGAGCGCCGAGAGCGCGTAGCACCAGGACACGCGCTCCATTTCCCCTTGCAGGTCGGTCTCGTCCGCCACCTCGACGCCCTCATCTGCCAGATAACTGGAGAACGGCTTCGAGCGGGAAGCCGCGGCGGACGGACTCGGCAGGAAGTCCGCCGCCGGCATGCCGGGCGGCAAGGCGCGGTCGCGCCATATGACCTCGTAGAGCAACTCATCGATCCCCTCCAACGAGGCGAGCAGCGTGCTGCGCGTCGCGCGCTTCACGGTGTACCCGCTGAGCATACCGATCGGGGCACCGCTCTCGTCGTAGAGCGCGATGTCCGCGCTGATCACCTCCCGCGATTCGGCGTCAGCGCTATCCGGTTCCCCCCTCATGCGCACGTGGCAGAGCAGTCGCTCCGGCAACCGCTCGGGCAACGTAAGCCGCTCCCACCAGAACGGCAGATAGGTGACCGCCTCGTCGGAGCCGGCCGGCGCGCGCGCCGCCGCCATCACTTGGAAACACCCGTCGAGCAGGAGCGGATGGATATCCAGCCCGCTACGGCCGACGGAGTCCGGCAGGGACACCTCGCCCAATGCTTCGCCCGGCCGGGACCAGAGCGCCACCAGCGTTCGGAAGGAGGGGCCGAGATCGATCCCGACTTCGGCCTTGGCTCGGTAGTAAGCCGTGAGTTCCACCGGCGACAGGCCGGCTTGCAGGTCTTTGAGATCCACGCGCGCTGTCGCTTCCGGTGGGCCGGGTGCCGGCGCCGACGGCACACGGCCTTCGGCGTGCAACGTCCATCCCTCATCGGTTTCGCCTTTGCTGAATATCTGGACACGGCGTGACGGTTCTTCCCCGGAAGCCTCGAGTAGCGCCTGCACGGTCCGCCTCTCTTCACCGGTTCTGTCTTCGGAATCCTCCTCCGGGAAGACAAGCGGGGTGTGCAACTGCATATCCTCGAGGATCACCGATCCGTTGCCTTCGGCAAGGGACGCCGATGCAGCCATGGCCCCGTAGAGCGCACCCGGCGCGATGATCCGTCCGAATACCCGGTGGTCGTTCAGCCACGCCGGATCCGAGGGGAAGATGTCCGTCTCGAACGTGGTCTCGCCGCGGGCGGATTCGTGCCGGACGCCCAGCAACGGATGGCCTGCGCTCAGGCGCCGTTGCCTCGGCGCTTCGACCCAGTGGCATTCGCGTTGAAACGGATAGCCCGGCAGCGAGATCCGGCGCCGCGCCTCTCCCGCGAACAGTCCTGTAAAATCAATGGAGAGTCCCGCGGCGTACGCTCCGGCGACCGCCTTCACGAACGTGGAGTGGCCCGCCGGCGCATTAATGGATGGCTGACGCATACTCCACAGCACGACCGGGTCTCCGGCACTTTCGGTCGATGGCGGCCAACTCAGGGATACCATGGGCCCGAGCACGGAATGGGGGCCGATCTCCACCACCAGGTCCACCCCGAGGTCCGCCAGTGTTCTGACGCCGCTGGCGAACGCCACGGGCTCACGGGCATGTCGTTTCCAATAGGTCCCGTCCAGCACCTCGCCGGGCTCAATCGCACGGCCGGTCAGGTTGCTGACCAGGGTCAGGGAAGGAGGCGCGATCACCACGTGCGCCAGAGCCGCTTCCAGATCGTCCAGCGCAGGCTCAACCAGAGCGCTGTGTGCCCCTAGCGTTGTGTTCAAGCGGTTGACCATGACGTTTTCGGACAAAAATCGCTCCGATAGCGCCTCGACACCTTTGATCCGGCCACTGACCACCTGATGCGACCCATTGTCCGCGGCAATACTCACACCTGCGCCTTCGTCCGCCGCGTTCTGCTCATGCACGGCCGCCGCCACCCTCGACGCCGGAGCAAACACCGCGGCCATCGCGCCTGCTTCGGGCAAGGACGCCATGAGCGCACCTCGCGTTGCGGCAAAACGCAGACCGTCCTCCAGACTGAACACTCCTGCGGCCTGCGCCGCGGCCAGTTCACCCAGGCTGTGACCGAACACGACGTCCGGCCGAATCCCCACGCTCGCCCACAGTGCGGTGAGGGCGCACTCCAGCGCATAGATCGCCGGCTGCGTCCAGGCCATATCGTGTAAGTCTTCTGCGGACCCGTCACGCCCGAACATCACGTCCAGCAACGAAGTCCCCCGCGTTTCCCGTAGAACTGCGTCGCAGCGGTCCAGCACTGCCCGCACCACCGGTTCGCTTGTGTAGAGCGCTTCTCCCATCCCGGCCCATTGACTGGCTTGGCCCGTGTATGCGAACGCGACTTTGGTCGCCGTCCGTGGCCCTGGTCCTTCGTTCGCCTCTGCCAACTGTTTCAACTGGTCCCGCAGTGACGCGGCGTCGTGGAAGACCACGCCCGCGCGATGACTGAAATGACTGCGTCCGACGCCGCCGGTCCACGCCATGTCGGCAAGCAGTGATTCAATGGCGTGCTCTGACGCATGCTCGTGTTCGTCGAGCCAGGTCAGGTATTGCTTCGCCAGATCCCGCAGAGCTTCGTCGGATTTGCCCGACAGGGGCAGGAACCGCGTCTGGCGGGCGGCGAGTTGTTCGCGGGGCACTGACAGTTCTGCCACCGGCGCCGGCAGGGCAACGGCCACGGGTTGCGCAGCGCCGGCAGGTCCATGCCGTGCATCGAGGCCGGTGTCGTCCGGCTCACCATACCCTTCCACCACTACGTGTGCGTTCGTGCCCGACCAGCCGAATCCGCTCACACCAGCTATCGGGGAGCGATCGGCATGACGCGGCCAGGTCGTCGGCTCCGCCGTCACTTGCAACGGCAGCCGGGTCCAATCCACTTGCGGCGTCGGGTTTTGGAAATGCAGGTGCTTGGGGATCATCCCCTGCTGCATTGCCAGGATCACCTTGATCAGGCCCGCGACCCCCGCCGCCGACTCCAGGTGGCCGAAGTTGGTCTTCACCGAGCCGATCAGGAGCGGGCGGTCCGCTTCGCGTCCCTTGCCGTAGGCTGTTCCCGTGGCCTGCAATTCGATCGGGTCGCCTACCTCCGTCCCCGTACCGTGTGCCTCCACGTAGTCCACTTGAGAGGGAAGAACGCCGGCGCGACGCAACGCCGCCTCGATGCACCGCTCCTGTGCCGCTCCGTTCGGGACCGTCAGGCCCGGGCTCGCCCCATCCTGGTTCAATGCCGTGCTCCGGATCACCCCCCAGATCCGGTCGCCGTCCGCCTCCGCCTCGCTCAGCCGCTTCAGCACCACGATTCCGCAGCCTTCACCCCGCACGTACCCGTTCGCACCGGCATCGAAGGTCGCGCACCGTCCATCCGGCGACAGCATCCCCGCATTGGCGCGCAACTCCATCAGCCGCCCGGACAGGATTGTGTGCACCCCGCCCGCAAGCGCGAGGTCCGTCTCGCTTCGCTGCAGGCCTGACACGGCCTGGTGAATCGCCACCAGCGAGGATGAACAGGCAGTGTCCACCGCCATCGCCGGTCCCTCCAGGTCCAGTGCAAAGGCCACCCGCCCGATAGCGGTGTTGAAGGACGTGCCGGTGACGGTGTACAGGCTGGCGGCAGGCTCGGCGGTTTGGCCGGCCTCAAGGATCACACCCCGGTAATCGTTGTTGCTGATACCCGCATAGACCCCGGTGCGGCTGCCCTTCAGCCGGTCCGGGTCCATCCCTGCATCTTCGAGAGCCCGCCAGCACGTCTCAAGCATCAATCGCTGCTGCGGGTCCAGTAGTTGCGCCTCGACCGGCGAGATACGGAAGAAGCCGGGGTCGAACTGGTCGAGCCCGTCGAGATAAGCGCCGAAACGGCAGGCCTTGCTCTGAACCGTCTCGGAGAATAATTGGCCCGCGCGCCCGACGCCGGAACCCGGCACTCCCTCGATTACGGCGTTGACGCCTGCATCGAGCAGGCGCCAGAAGGCCGGGACATCCGGCGCGCCGGGAAACCGGCACGCCATGCCCACGATCGCAATCGGCTGGTCGAATCCCTTGCGTGTTCGACTTTCAGGTTCGCTACGTTGTCCTTTGGTCGGTTCGGAAGATTTCTTCGTCATCAAGACACGCTTTCTTAGTCAGGACGGTAATAGTGCAATTCCTTTCTCTAGCGACTAATCCGCCATTATCGTGCGACTGCCTCTGACAGTCAATCGCAACGTGAACGTGAATAGAATTTCCTCTCCCTTGATGAGAGAGGATGAAGGTGAGGGTGATGGATCTCATAGTTCGTAGGTCAGGTTAGCGGAGCGTAACCTGACAGCTTTGCCGTTCAACGCGGACAGAAATATATCGGATTACGCTACGCTAATCCGACCTACGGGGAGAAATACCAACAGCAAAGACGCTGGATGCCCGATTAAAAGTGTCGGGCATGACAGAAAGGGGATCGGGGGGGGGGACAGGAGAGTAGGGGACGGCCCCTGTGCCGTCCCGTGGAGTTACACGTCGAGGTTGTCGGCGAGGGCTGCGTTGGCCATGAGAAACTCGTACCTGGCTTCGGTGCGTTTGCCCATGAGTTCGTTGAAGGTGCGGTCGGTATCGAGTTCGTTGTGCAGTTCGACTTTGAGGAGCCGGCGCGTGGCGGGATCGAGCGTGGTCTCCTTGAGTTGTTGGGGAAACATTTCGCCGAGGCCCTTGAACCGGCTGATGACCGGCGTCGTTCTGCCATCGGCTTCGGCCAGGATGCGGTCTTTCTCTTCGTCCGTTCCGGCCCAGTGTGCGGCTTTGCCTACGTCGATGCGGTAGAGCGGGGGCTGCGCAATGTAGACGTGTCCCTCCTTGATGAGTTCCGGGACGTGCCGGAAGAAGAAGGTGAGCAGCAACGTGCTGATGTGGTAGCCGTCCACGTCCGCGTCCATGAGTAAAATGATTTTGTGGTAGCGCAATTTCTTGAGATCGAACTCGCGCCCGATCCCGCAACCCAACACTTTGACGAGATCCGCCAACTCCTTGTTCTCGACGACCTTGCCGAGGGTGAGTTCCTCGGTGTTCAGCACCTTGCCCCGGATGGGGAAGATTGCCTGGGTCTTCAAATCGCGCCCCTGCTTCGCGGTGCCTCCGGCGGAATCACCCTCCACCACGAACAGCTCGCTGAGTTCGGGGTCCGTGCTTTGGCAGTCCGCCAGTTTGCCCGGCAGGTTCAGCCGATGGCTCACCGCGGATTTGCGGATGACGGCTTTCGACGCCTCGCGGGAGGCTTCCCGTGCGCGTGCCGCCAGGATCATGCGGCCGACCAGCGTTTCGGCGATGCTCTGATTCTCGTGCAGAAAGTTTTCCAGAGACGGGCGTAGCGCGTTGTCCACGAGCCCCTGCACCTCGGGATTGTTGAGCCGTTCCTTGGTCTGCCCCTGAAATTGCGGGTTCAGGATGAGGACGCTCAAAACGCAGGCCATCCCCTCGCGGATATCTTCCGCCTGGATGCTGAGTCCTTTGGGCGTGAGGTTGTGCGTCTCCATGTAATTGCGCACGGCTTTCACGATGCCGTTTCGCAAGCCTGATTCATGCGTGCCGCCGTTCGGCGTGGCTATGCCGTTCACGTAACTCCTGACGAATTCCGCAGGCTCGTCCGTCCATTGCAGGGCGATTTCCATAGCGAACCCGTCGTCGGTTGTCGCGGATTTGCCGTTCTCGCCCAAGCGGCGCTCCACATAGAACACGAAGTCCGCGGTGGGTTTGTGTTCTCGATCTCTGACGAGCTTGGTGAGATATTCCTCGATGCCCTGTTCATGCACGAAGTCGTGCGTTTGCTGCGAAGGGCCGTCCTTGAAGGTGATCTTGAGCCCTTTGTGTAGATAGGATTTGGCCTCGAGCGTTTGCTGCAACAGGGTGGAATCGAAGGTTGTCTGCTTGCCGAAAATAGCCGGGTCCGGCCGGAAATACACGGACGTGCCCGTGCCCCGCACCGCGTTGCCCTTGGTGACCGGACCCAAAGGTTTGCCGGCCTTATACCGCTGCTGCCACTCGCGCCCCTCCCGTTTAACCGTCACCTCCAGATGATCCGATAAGGCATTGACCACCGAAGCGCCGACCCCGTGCAGGCCGCCCGAGTGGATGTAGCTGCCGGTTTCGAATTTGCCCCCGGCGTGGAGCGTGGTCATGATGATTTCCAGCGCCGACTTTTTATATTTTTTGTGCTGATCCACCGGAATGCCGCGTCCGTTGTCGGTGACGCGGATGCCGCCGCCGTTCTTGTCGAGTTCGACCGTGATCGTCGTGGCATACCCGTTCATGACCTCGTCGATGGTATTATCCAGAATTTCCCACACAAGATGATGCAACCCGGTCTTGTCCGTCCCCCCAATATACATCGCCGGCCTCCGCCGAACCGGGTCAATGCCCTCCAGAACCAGAATCTCACTCGCGTCGTATTTCTTGGTCATGTGCGCCCTTTCGTTTCTGTCACGTGTTCACTCATCAACTCCCTCTCCCCACATCTGAAATTAGGCGAAGCCCCCGACATCTTTAATCGGGAATCCAGTGTCTTTCTCTTCTGTTCCTCTATTCGTACAGCCCCGCTTGGGAAAAAACTCTGGATTCCTGTTAAGGGCGTTTATTGCGATCACGTGGTTCCTATCCGCCAAGGCGTCAGGTGTTCGGCTGAGGCCGTAGCGAGTAGGCGGATATCGGTAGCGGCAAATTGCAACGGTTCCTGCATGCCTTTTTGGAGACTGATTGCCGAGGCCAGATGAACAGCATCGAAGGCTCGGAGCGGGTGACGTTCAAGGAGGACTTTGGCTAAAGCAAGCACCTCTTGAGTAAACTCGATGCGGATATACGTGGTCCAGTGTTCCTCGAAACGGCGGCTCAGGCTTGTATATTGACGTGCCGAGAGATGCCTCTCCCGCTTTCTTCGATTGAACCCGGAATACATTTCAGTATAGGCAATTGTCGCCGTGGCTATGGGAACATGATCGCGGGATAGGCGTTGAGCGTCTTCGCTTCCTTTTTCCAGGACAAATAGCTTGATGAGCGCGCTCGTATCGAAATAAATCACAGTCGATCGTCGAGAATGGCTTCTGAAACGGGCGGTCCGGAGATCTTTATCGGTTTCGGTTGTTGACGAGTTCGTCGAGTGGGCAGGGTGAGGAGACCCAGGGAAGCCAGTCGAGCCAAGCGAGCTTCGAGCGAGGCGGCTTGGGCGGCGGTTTTGATGGGTTGGAGGAGCGCAATCGGTTTGCCGCGTTCCGTGACGATTACTTCTTCACCTTGCTTGGTTCGGTGCAGGTAATGCGTGAGCCGATTCTTTAATTCTTTAACGCCAACCGCGCACATCATCCAACCTCATAGTAGCTATTGTAGCTACTTTATAAGGGTTGTCAAGCCAGTGGAGTTCAATTGCCGTTCTTGTGATTCTCCGAATCGAGGACCGGGAGTTCGATGGGTAAGGGGTCGGCGCCTTTGAGGGTGCCGCGTTTGAAGAGCACGTGCCCTTTTCCTCCGCGGCTCACGGGTTGATACTTTCGTGTGGTGATGGTGATCGGGCCGCCTTCCTGTTTCAGGACGACCAACTGGTCCTGCTTCTTGGACAACAGACGCACGGCCAGGACCCTGTCGGCGCTATCGAGTTTGATGACCGTCACGCCTCGTCCCGGACCGGAGAGCATTCCCACTTCCTCGGCTTTGCACAGGAGCGCGCGCCCGCGTTGAGAGGCGACCGCGAGGATGGGCGTTGTAGCGGACGGGTCCAGTGTTTCGACGCTGACGACTTCTTCCTGGTCCCGGAGTTTCATGAATTTTCGACCGAGGCGGGTCGAGGGTTCCTTGAACGGACCCAGGTCGAAGCGCACGCCCATGCCGGCGGAGGACACGGCAATCCCTTGTCCTAGGGAGCCGGCTCCGTCCGTTGTCGAATCGTCGAAGAGCGGGAGTGGTGACGCAGTCGCCGCGGGTTGTCCGTCTGCGGCGGACAACCGGGGATCTGTGCTGAGGGCTGCGATGATGCGTTCTCCGTCCTTGAATTTGAACAGCTTTTGCGCGGGGTCCCCGTAGCCGCTCCGGGCCGGCGGCAGGTCGCCGATACGCATGGTGTACGCGCTGCCGAAGTTCGAGAAGCACACGATGGTGTCCACGGTGCTGCCGATCAGGGCGGTCAGCAGGGCGTCTCCTTCCCGAAGCCGCGCTTTGGACAAATCTTTGACCATCCCCACGCGGCGAATCCAGCCGTCCGTTGAAATGGTGATCACGGCGTCTTCCTTGACGATGTAGGCCTCGGGGTCGAATTCGATTTCGTCGGCCTGGCGCCGTCCGACCTTGGTCCGCCGTCTGTCGCCGTACGTCCCGGCGAGTTTCTCAAGCTCTTCTTTGACGACTTTCCATAATCGCGGTTTCGAGGCGAGGAGGGCCTTGATGTCCTTGGCCTGCTTCTTTTTGTCGGCCAGTTCGTCCAGCATTTTCTTGATTTCGGTGCGGGACAGTTTGTAGATCGGCGTTTCCAGGATCGCGTTGGTTTGGGCGTCGTCGAGCCGGAAGCGCGCCTTCAGTTTTTCCGCGGAGTCCGCCTTGCCGTCGCTTTGACGGATGATGGCCAGCACCCGGTCCAGCGCGTCGAAAATGATTTGAAAGCCCGACAGGAGATGGATGCGTTGTTCCAGGATTCGCAGGTCATAGGAGAATCGGCGCGTGACCGTTGTGAAGCGAAAGTCGATGAACTGCTCGAGGATGTCTTTCAGATTCAGGCAGCGGGGGCGTGTAGTTGCGGTGCCGGTCGCCGGAATCAGACACGTCAGGTTGACGGAAAAATTGTTCTGGAGCGGGGTGTTCTTGAACAGGTAGGCCATGGCCAGGTCGGCATCGGCGTCTTTCTGCAGTTCCAACACGATTTTGACGTCGGTCGTGGATTCGTCGCGGACGTCGACTAGTTGCGGCACCTTTTTGGCGGCGATGAGTTCGCCGATGCGTTCCACGATCGTGGCCTTGTCCACGGCAAAGGGGATCGAGGTGACGACGATCTGCGATTTGCCGTACGCACCCGGGACCACGGTGAATTCCCCGCGCAGGCGCACCAGGCCCTGGCCGGTCTCATAGATTTCTCGAAGTTCGGTCTTCGTGTTCAGGATTTCCCCGTCGGTGGGGAAATCGGGCCCTTTGACCGATTTCATGAGGTCGGCAATCGTCGAATCCCGCTTGTCGATGAGGGCCACGGCGCCGTTGACGACTTCTCCGAGGTTGTGGGGCGGCACGTTGGTGGCCATGCCCACGGCAATGCCGGTTGACCCGTTGACCAGCAGGTTGGGAAACGGCGCGGGCAGGACCAGGGGCTCTTCGCCTTTGCCGTCGTAATTGGGCTGGAAGTCGACGGTATCCTTGTTGAGTTCATTCAGCAGTTCGACGGCAACCGCGGTGAGTTTGGCTTCGGTGTACCGGTAGGCCGCGGGCGGGTCGCCGTCCAGGCTGCCGAAGTTGCCGTGGCCGTCGACGAGGGGGGCGCGCAGGGACCACCATTGCGCCATGCGGGCCATGGCGTCATAAACCGCGGAGTCGCCGTGCGGGTGCCATTCCCCGATCACCGATCCGACGACTTTCGCGCTTTTGATGGGCGGCTTGTCCGGCGAAAGCCGGTGGTTGTGGAACATGGAAAACAGGATGCGTCGCTGCACCGGTTTCAGGCCGTCCCGCACGTCGGGGAGTGCGCGCGCGGTGATGACGGACAATGCGTAGTTGAGATACCGCTGGCGCGTGGTTTGGTCCAGCGGCACCGCGGTAACGGGTGCCTGGGGCGTGCTCTTGCCGGGCGTGCGTGTTTTTGATCGGGCCATCAATTGTCTTCCGGGTTCATGTCGGGTTGCGTTGAGACTCACCCTCACCTTTGTCCTCTCCCGTCAAGGGAGAGGAGAGAACGGCCGACCTAGGGGGCCGGGGGCAAGGGACCGATGCGGTTTCGCGGGCCGCGCCTGGGGGCAGGGGCGGGTTTCTCGCGAGCTGGATCACGAAGCGGGTCAGTGATACGGGTTTCCACCCACTTGGGGTCCCACCATTCCACGGGATTGATCTGGACTCCCTGAAGCAGCAGGCTGAAATGCAAATGATCGCCCGCGGCCAACCCCGTCATACCTGATTTGCCGATGATTTGTCCTTTGGCAACCCTCTCTCCTTTTTCCGCGGCGAACGAGGAGAGATGGGCGTACAACGACTGGAGCCCGTAGCCGTGATCGATCACCATGGTATTGCCGTAAATGCCGAAATACTCCGCCATCACGACCCTGCCGTCATTGGCGGCTTCCACGGGGTAGTGTTTGGTCACCGCCAGGTCGAATCCCAAATGATACTGCTTGTCCACGATTTTTCCGCCGTAGCGATATTCGCGATGATCGGCAAATGCCGCTTCCACCTGGGAGTTGGATAATTGGACGAAGGCCCCGTTCCACAGGAACTTGGGTCGGCTGTTCGACGCCAAGGCCGCGAGTTGATCGGCTGTGCGCTTTCGCAACACGTTGTTGACCTGCAGGAAGTTGCGAAGCGGATCGTCCAGATCCTCGATCTCAGGGGTTTGCGCAATGATGGGGCGAACGGTCCGTTCGATGAAACGGTCGGAAATCTTGATGGTCCGGGATCGCCACTGCTTGGGAACGACGGGGACGTCGAGCCGCTGTTCCGCGTGATTCCCCAAGCCGTCGTCCGCGACGAGTAGTACCGGGGTCGAGGCCGGGAGGTCATGAGGAAAGGCAAAGAGGGAGAACGCGCTGAAAGCTCGCTCGGAGTTGGGGTAGCCCGGGAAAAACGTTTCGCCGATTCGGACTCCGTATCGTTGCGCATCATCGGAGACGCGGTAGGCCACGACGCCCGCTCCGCCTTGTGAAACGGGTAGGGGGCTCGACAAGACTTCCAGCCGCGGGGGCGTAAATTTCACGGCGACGTCTTGTTCGATCCTTGCCCAATTTCCCTCGAAAAAGCCTCGCCATGAATAGTCCCTCGCTGTAATCACCAATTGGACCAGCCCTCGGCGTTTGGGAATGGTATCGTCGCCAAACGGGGTGAGCGTGAGGTCGTAACTGTTATCGGCGTTGCCGCCGATGGAGAGGGGGGATTGCGTGGGAAACTGTTCTTCCGCCAGCGTGTAACTCTCGAGATTCTGCACAAGGCGGACGGTCACTTCCTGGAGTCCCGTTCCCGCATCCTCGACGTGAAGGACCAAGGGGGTCGTCGGGCCGGCTTGGGTGAAGGGCTCAACCAGCGTGATCTGAGGCGGTGTCCCGTCTCCCCAGCGATAAAAGGCCGTCATGACCAGGTAGAAGGCCACAATTGCGAGCGCAATCGCGTAGAAGAGGCTTTTCTTATTCATGGCTGATACGTCGAAGGGGAAAGCAGAGGTTCCTAAACAAGATGCAAGCGGAATATCAAGATACCATGATTCCGTCAACTAAACAAAGAAGGGACTTTGTTGGTTCAGTTCGGATTGACCGCGTTGCCTTCAGGAGGCGTGAGCGTGGCGGGAGTCAGCGCATCGAAGATGCCCGTAAAGCGTCCCTGCGAGCCGTCGTCTTCGGCGAAGTGCACGTCGGTCGAACCGACCACACGGCGGGGGGTGCCGTCGACGTCCGGCACGTTCGAGAATTGCCCGCGCCACGTTCCCGCACTGGTCGTGATGGTGCGGTCGGGATGCGTGACGGTAATGGCGGTATCCTCGAAGGCCCCATTTGTACCAAACGAGGCTTCAAAGTGCACATCGTAGTCGGCCGGCGACGCCGCAGGATCGGGAGTCCGCCAGGTCACGATCGGATAGAGGTGGCGACCGGGATCGATCTCGATCGGTCCGACACACCCGAGGCAACCGGTGAGGCGGTTGCGGTCGAAGTCGGCGGTCAACGAGATAGGCCCCGCGAATTCAGTGAACTCGGAGGAATCGGCCAACTCGCCCCAGTTGCGGCCGTAGTTGTACGTGTACACGCCGCCGGCTCCACCGGCGTAGGTGGCCGTGCCGGTCAGGGGGAGGTCGGGCGGTCTGGCGGGGTCGAGTTCCGGGCCATCGAGAAAGACGCCGCGCGTGGCGGATTCGAAAGCACGAGTGGGCGCACCCGGTGGGTAGACAAGCCACCATCCGGCCGCGAGGTAGTCGGTCTCGTCGGCGTCGTTCCACGAGACGGTGGCGTAGAGCAGAATCCTCCCGTCGTAGTGGTTTTCCGAGAGTAACCATTCGCGGCTGGAATGGCCGGGTTGCAAGGGACGTGGGAGGTAAATTCCCCACGACCCGTCCTGATGCCGGACGGTATCGAGGGTGTGGGTACGGCCGTCATGGTAGGGCACGTCGACACTGAGGACGCCATCGGCAAAGGTCGTCCCCGTCCGAAACGGTTGAGGGACGGGCGTGAGTTCGGGAATGGGGATCGGAGGAAGAGAACCGGTACTCCCACAGCCCACCGTCAGCGAAACCAAAAAGAGGGCCATCAGGGTGACGAGTCTCATGGGGAGCCTTTCTAACAAATGGGCCGGGAGATGTCAAAACGGTGAGAATGGGCAGGTGCGGCGAGCGTTCGCCGGGCGGGGCGGCGACTTTACTGTTTCGTCCTTGCCGGGGTTATCCTGTAGATGCCTCCTTCGTGGTCGACGACGTACAGTTCGCCTGTTTCATCCTCTCCGAAGGACGAAATCCTCAACCCAGAGGCCAGCAGGACGTGCGGTTGTCCGTCGAGCAGGCCCATGATGCGGCCGCTGCAGTAATCGCCGAACACGTAGGTGCCTCTCAGGAAACCCATGCGTTTCCCCCGATACACGTATCCGCCCGTGACGGCACAGGAGGGTGATTGATTGCGATATTCCGCGACGGGGAGCGTCAGCCCGGTCGTGCTGCAGCCCCGGGGAGGCAGAAAACAATGGTTTCCTTCCATGATCCGCCAGCCATAGTTGTTCCCCGCGTCCACCACGTCGATTTCTTCCCATTGATTCTGTCCCACGTCCGCGGCCCATAATCGGCCGGTCTGCCGGTCGAACGAAAATCTCCAAGGATTTCGGAAGCCCAGGGCAAAGATTTCCTGCCCGCTCTGCTGCCCGGCAAAGGGGTTGTCGGGCGGAATGCCATACGGATCGCCCCGGTCCACGTCGATGCGCAACATTTTGCCGAGCAGGGTGTCCGGGCTTTGCCCTCGATTGCCCGGGTCCCCGCCGGCTCCGCCGTCTCCCGTGGCAATATAGAGATACCCGTCAGGCCCGAACGCCACCATCCCGCCGTTATGGTTCGAATAGGGCTGGGGAATCACCATCAAGCTTTTTTCATCGCGGAGGGCATGATCGGAATTTTGGGAAACCTGAAATTCCGCCACGACCGTTGCCCCGTCCGGCTTTCTTGTATAATTGACGAAGAACCGTCCGTTTTCCGCAAAGCGGGGGTGGAACGCCAACCCCAGCAGCCCCATTTCCCCGCCGAAGTCGACCCGGTCGGAGATGTCCAGAAATGCGGACGGGTGCAAGGTGCCGTTTTGCAGAATTCGGACTCTTCCCGGCTGTTCCACGATGAAGAGCCGGTCGCTGTGGTCACCCGCGTGCCCGATAAAGACGGGTTGGACGAGTCCCCGGGTGAGGACGGGAGCCAGGGCGATGTCCTGCGATGGAGGCCGTTCCGCCAATGCCCACGCGGCATGCGCCGACAGCAGGAAGAGGAGCGTGAGACACACGCCATGCACGCTGAGGATTGCACACCGTTTACCGTCCTTGTTATAAGGTACGCTTATCGGGCAGACCATGATTCTCAAATTTGAAAATGAGCCATTGGATTCAGAGCATGCCGGTGGACACTTTTATCACGTTTGTCAGGGACGTATCCAGGAGAGAGAATTGTCGATCCCTCCGCCTGATCAACCCTATGAATGTCCGGAATGCGGCATCGATCTTGAGACGGAAGATTTTTTTCTGGCCCAACAACGAGGCTGGTCGTAACGGCCTCTGCGCTTAGGGGTTCGTGCATTACGGAAGACGGATGTTTATGGTCGATGTGATCGTGACATGCCATCGAGTTCTGAAACGGGGTGTCGTATGACCGGAAGCCATGGTCGCAAAATGGTCTCGGTGATGCGTGGGATCATGATGTTGTGTGATGCCTGCTACCAGGACGTGCTTGAGGAAAAATTGGCCGATGACCGGAACTACGTCGAGGATTATGAGGCGCTGTTTGACGTCTTATGCCCGGGCTGTGAAGATATCAATCGTCCGTTGGTCGATGACATGTTAGGCAGTTCCGAGTAAAGGTTCCTAAAGCTTGCCTCCACCGGCACGTTCTGCCTGAGCGGGGCTTGCAACTCAAAGTCGTATCCGTAGGACGCGTGAGTTTACGGTCCTTCTCGCGATGGAGAAGAAGCTTATGACGGCTCGGACTTACTTGACCCTGACAGCCCTCTTTTTGTGTATTTTGGGACTTCCATCGGTCGTTCCGGCCGAGACCGTGAGCCCTCAGGGCTCCCAACCGGCTCTACCTGACATACCGCGTTCTTCCGAGGTTCTCATTGCCCTGCCATTTTTTTCGCCCGAGCCGGCCGGTGAGCCGGGCCGTCCGGCCGAGCAAGCGCCTCTCGGGGGATTGGGTAAAGATGACGAAGAAAAAATCCCCGTCTTGGAAGAAACGCTCGTCGAGGACACGTTCGAGGATCCCTTTGCGACCGAAAGCGAGCCGGTTCACGACCCCTGGGAGCCGTTCAATACAACGACCTTTAGACTCAGCTACAATTTCGACCGCTATGCGCTGAAACCGGCGGCCAGGGTGTACTCTGCCGTTGTGGCACCCGACGTTCAGGATTCCCTGGCCAATGCCTTTAATAATCTGGGGTTTGCTTCACGCTTTCTTAACAACGTCTTCCAGGGGAAATTCGACCGGGCCGGTACGGAAATGCAACGGTTCCTTTTGAATTCGGTCCTTGGCGTGGGAGGGCTCTTCGACGTTGCCAAGTATATGTTCGACATTGAAGCCCCGCCGGTGGAAGATACGGGTCAGACCCTGGCATCCTATGGCGTAGCTTCCGGGCCCTATATGGTCCTGCCGTTGCTGCCTCCCATGACGGTTCGGCATGCGGTGGGGTACGCCGGCGATATTTTCATGAACCCCGTCAACTATTTTATCCCCTTTGTCCCGAACCTGGGTCTGAATGCGGGGGACCGTGTGAATGACCGGGCCATCAACCTCGAGACGTTCGAGGGGCTTGAAGCGTCCACCATCGATCTGTACGGGGCCGTCCGGTCGAGTTATCTTGATCGCCGGGCCAAGGATATCGAGGAGTAATCTTTTGGTTGTCGTCGTTACCTCCCCTTTGTAAGTGGGCGCATTTCCGAAGAGGGAATGCGGGTGGGGTAGAGCCAACCGTCCAGAAAACACCCGCTGTGGCCGTTCCGGTCAAAGCCTCTACCTCCCCTCCGCCCCTCCTTACAAAGGAGGGGAAGTCATGCGCGACGGATGAGTCAACGCAGGCAGGGATAACCGGAAATGTTCGAAGAAGAAAAAACATTTATTCTTCGGTTTAATCTCGTCGCCGAGTTTCCGGAAGACTATGAGGGCGACGACGACGGGTACGCTTGGCTGCATGATTGGGAGACCCGGGTCAAACCTGAATTGTTCAAGACTGTCGTGTCTGCCTTGCGAGCCCATCCTTCATGGTCCGTGCACGTTCGCAACCGAGGGATGGCGGCGACGGATGAAGTGGAGATCGCCTTGAAAAAAACCTTTTCAACGGACGAACGGTCGTTGCCGGAGTGATCGGCTGAGGGGAGCCGAACGTCATGCCCGGGTGCGTCAGACGCGTTTCGACAGCATGGACAGTATGCATCGCGGTGGTATTCGTTGCCGCCGGTCCTGTTTTTGCGCAAAACCTCGTCTTTACTCCGGTTTTGTCGGCGCCCGTCGGGGCGCATCCGGAAGGGCTCACGGTCGGCGATTTCAATGAAGACGGTCATTTGGATATTGCGACGGCGAACAGTGAGTCGGACGACGTCTCGGTGTTGTTGGGCAACGGAAACGGCACGTTTCGCTCGGGCTATTCCTTCGGCGTGGGACAGAGTCCGATGTTTTTGTCCACGGGGGACCTGGACCGGGATGGGACGTTGGATCTGGTCGTGGCCGAGACCGGAGCCGACCGCGTTGTCGTCCTGTTGGGCAAGGGGAACGGGTTTTTCCGGGAACCCGTTCCGTATCCGACGGGGAAAGGTCCGACGTTTCTCGCGTTGGGTGACGTGGACGGCGATGAGGCTCAGGATATGGTTGTCATCAACAGCGGGCGATTCGGACATTATCCACCATTCAGTTGGTCGGTCCTGTTGAACGATGGGAAAGGAACGTTTGCATTGGCTCAACACGTCGAAGAGCCTGACCGGCGTGGCTTGTTCCCCACCGGCGCTTCACTGGCGGACCTGGACGACGACGGGTTGCCGGACCTTACGTTGACGTGGAGCCAGCCGAGTTGGCGGACGCCGAACGGATACGCGTCAGTCTTGCGGAACCAGGGCCAGGGCACGTTTTCCGCTTGGAGAATCATTCAAGCCGGGTTCACACTGAGTGCCGTGACCCAAACGGACGTGGATGCCGACGGAAATCTGGATCTCATGGTCACCAGTTTGTTTACCGACAGCATCAAGCTGCTGCTGCAACTCAGCCCCGGCCGGTACACGAAGCCCGCCAACATGGAAGTGGGGTTCAGTCCGGTAGCGTTGCGTTACCAGGATCTGGATGGCGACGGCTATCGCGACCTGATTTCCACCAATCGGGCCTCGAATAGCACTTCGATCCTCCTAGGACGGGGAGACGGGTCTTTTCAGCCCGCCGGGCACTATGCCGTAGGCGCCGTGCCGACCGCCATGGGGATTGAGGATTTCGACAACGACGGGCTGCCGGACATTGTGACGGCCAACAGCGGTTCGGATGACGTGGCGATCCTGTTGAGCGGGAAGGCGGTCATCCCTTCCATCAGCCTGAGTGCCGAGGCTGTCCGGTTTTCGGCGAATGCGGATGTGCCGGCCCGACGCACGCATCAATTGACCGTCGCCAATGTTGGACTCGGTTCCCTGAGCATAGACGATATCGTACTGGAAGGATCCCGGGCTTTTTCCATTGAACGGGAATCCTGTGCCGGGGCGACACTGACGACGGGGAAATTCTGTGCGTTGCCGATTCATTTCGAGAGTACGGCGCCCGGCCGGCACCAGGCGTTGTTGCGTATTTTCGACAATGCGCCGGGCGGGCCCAGAATCGTGACCCTCAGCGGAACGGTCAAAGGCTGACGCCACGCGTCTTCTCCCGCTTCGATTTTGCGCTTCCGGACAACGTTCATGAGGCCGTATTTGCGATGAGCCCGGACGACGAACGATCCCCTCTTTCAATCGGCATCGACATCGGCGGCACCTTCACCGATTTCGTGGTGTACGACCATGACGCCGGTGACGTACAAACCTTCAAGGTGCTCTCGACTCCCGCCGATCCTGCGCAAGCGGTGCTGGAAGGATTGCGGAGACTGTCCCCGGCCACCGGCCGGAGCGTCGTGCACGGCTCGACCGTGGCGACCAACGCGTTGCTAGAACGCAAGGGGGCGTGTGCCGCGTTCGTCACGACCCAGGGGTTTCGGGACGTGTTGCAGATCGGCCGGCAAACCCGTCGAAATCTCTATGATTGGTTCAGTGGCGGAGTCCCCGCGCTCGTGCCTCAAGACCGGTGCCTGGAAGTGCAGGAACGGCTCGACCATCGCGGTCGCGTGTTGCAAGCCCTGGCCAAACGCTCACTGTCGTCCCTCATCAAGACCCTGCGGGAAAAACGGGTCGAAGCCGTCGCGCTTTCCTTGCTGTTTTCCTTTGTGAATCCCGAGCATGAACGGCATATCGCGCAGCGCCTCAGGGAAGCGGGATTCTTTGTCTCCGCCTCGCATGAACTGATCCCGGAATTCCGTGAATTCGAACGAGCCTCGACCACGGTGGTGAACGCGTACGTCTCTCCGATTCTCAACCGATATCTGGAGACCCTTGAAGAAACGATCCCTGGCGGGACCTTCCATATCATGCAATCGAACGGCGGGCGGATCCAAGCGGCACAGGTGCGGCAGGAGGGCGTCCGGTCGATCCTGTCAGGACCCGCGGGCGGGGTGATCGGCGCCGAGTACCTTGCGCGGCTCGCGGGTTTTTCGCAGCTCATCACGTTTGACATGGGCGGAACGTCCACGGACGTGTCCGTGGTCAATGGCGCGATGCACACGACGTCGGAAGCGGAAGTCGCCGGCATGCCGATTCGTGTCCCGGTGTTGGATATTCACACGGTCGGCGCCGCCGGCGGGTCCCTGGCGCGGGTTGATGCCGGAGGGGCCTTGCGCGTGGGACCGGAAAGCGCCGGTGCCGACCCGGGCCCCGCATGTTACGGACGAGGCGGGCAAGTGGCTACTGTCACGGATGCCAATGCCTTCCTGGGACGGTTGCCCACTGCGGGCTTGTTGGGTGGTGAGTTGCCGTTGGATCTGGATGCCACACGCGAGGTTTTGGCTGCGCTCTCTCGAGATTTGGCAAAGTACGATGCCGGTCCTCACGTCGACCTGGAGGAGATTGCCTTGGGCATTCTCCAGGTGGTCAATGCCGAGATGGAGCGGGCGATTCGTGTGACGTCAATCGAGCGCGGGCACGATCCTCGGGAGTTTGTGCTGCTTTCGTTCGGCGGAGCCGGAGGGGTACATGCCTGCGAACTGGCGCGGTCCCTCAACGTCGGATGCGTCCTGATCCCCATGGCGGCTTCGACGTTGTCGGCTCTGGGCATGTTGACCGCGAACGTGTTCCTGGATTACGTCCAAACGGTGATGTGTCCCGGTGAGACCCCGTTTGAAGAGTTGGAACGCCGGTTTGCTCCCATGGTAGAGCAGGCGCGGGAAGACCTTGAGACCCAACAGGTCCCTGTGCCGGCCCGGCATGTGCATTGTGAATTGGACCTCCGGTATCAAGGCCAATCCTTTGAATTGACCGTGCCGTTTTCTTCTGATTTTCAAACGGCCTTTCATGAACAACACGCCCGGCGCTATGGGTATAAAAACGAAGCTGCGGGTCTCGAGATCGTCAATCTCCGGGTTCGGGCGATCGGAGACGTGAGTCCTCCGAAGATCGAGACGCGGGACATGGGGTCTGCGGATTCGTCGGGGGCCGTTTGCCATGAACGCCGCCTCGTGTTCTCCTCCGGGCCTCGAAGCGTCCCGTTCTATGATCGCAGTCTTTTACGACCGGGGCATCACGTGCCCGGGCCTGCCGTTATCTTCCAGGACGATACCACCATCCTGTTGTCGGAAACCGATCACGCGCAGGTCGACGCCTGGCAAAACGTGCTGGTCACCATAGGAGACGATCGTGCAGAAAGCCGTTGAACGGGAAGTCTTCAAACATCTGTTCAGTTCGGTGGCCGAGGAAATGGGGGTACGCCTGCAACGGTCGGCATTTTCCCCGAACATCAAGGAGCGTTGCGACTTCTCCTGCGCGGTGTTCGACGAGGAAGGCCGCTTGGTGGCGCAGGCCGCGCATATTCCGGTCCATCTCGGGGCCATGCCGCTCTCGGTCGAAGCCTGTCGCCGGCACCTGACCTTTGGGCCGGACGACGTGGCGATCCTGAATGACCCGTTTCACGGCGGTACGCATCTGCCGGACATCACGGTCGTTTCGCCGGTCTTCGTCGAGAACGACAGGCTCCTGGGATTCGTGGCCAATCGCGCGCACCACGCGGACGTCGGGGGGATGTCGCCGGGGTCCATGCCGTTGTCCCGGGAACTGTATCAGGAAGGCGTGATTATTCCGCCGGTGAAACTCATGGACGCCGGCAAGATTAACCAGGCCCTGTGGGATTTCTTTCTGGCGAACGTGCGGACCCCGCGGGAACGAGCGGGCGATTTGCAGGCGCAACTCGCGGCCAATCGCATCGGGGAGCAACGACTTCGGGAATTGGCGTCACGCTACGGAGTGGAGCGCGCGCGGGGCAACATGTCCGATTTGTTGGCCTATAGCGAACAACTGACCAGGCACGGTATCAGGCAGTTGCCGAACGGCACCTATCGGTATGAAGACGTGCTTGATGACGACGGTCTCGAGGACAAACCGATCCCGATTGCCGTGGCCGTGACGATCCGGGATGAAGACGTGGAGGTGGATTTCGAGGGGAGTGCGCCCCAGTGCGAGGGCAGTGTCAACGCGGTCTATGCGATTACGGTGTCGGCCACGGCATACGTGTTTCGATGTCTGCTGGGACTGGACATTCCGGGGAACAGCGGGTGCATGGCGCCCATCCACGTCCGGGCGCCCGAAGGGTCGGTGGTCAATGCCCGGTTTCCCGCAGCGGTGGCCGCGGGCAACGTGGAGACGGCCCAGCGCATCGTGGACGTGCTGTTGGGGGCCTTGGCGCAGGCCTGCCCCGACCGGGTGCCGGCCGCGAGCCAGGGGACCATGAACAACGTGACAATCGGGGGATGGGATTGCGACAAGCAACGGCCGTTTGCCTATTATGAAACCCTGGGCGGAGGCATGGGCGCCGGAGTGGAATCTCCGGGGGCCAGCGGCATTCATTCTCATATGACCAATACGATGAATACGCCGGTCGAAGCCCTGGAGTATGCGTATCCGTTTCGGATCGCCCGATACGTCCTTCGGGACAAGACGGGTGGCGCCGGAGTTCACGCGGGAGGTAACGGGGTCATCCGCGAAATTGAATTCCTGCAGGACGCGCAGGTGACGATCGTCTCTGATCGACGGGAATCGCAACCGTTCGGGTTGGCCGGGGGTGAAGCCGGGCAATCCGGCCGAAACGTGTTGATTCGCAAGGGCAAGGAAAAGAAGCTCCCGGGAAAAACGGAACTGGTCGCGAAGAAGGGGGATCGGTTGCGGATTGAAACTCCGGGCGGTGGCGGCTATGGTGAATCGAAAGAGAAGAGTTCTGTCAACGAATAAAAGAATACATACGGGAGTCATGAAACATGAAAGTCACCGATCCTGAACGGTTGGAAATGTTGTATGAACGTTTTTGCGACGTCTGTCTCGTGGAAAAAGAAGTGTGGACGGAAATCTTCATGCCGCGGCAGGTGGAAAAAGGGTTGATCATGACCAACGTGCAGGAGAAATACGAAGTGGTCATCGACGATCCCGAGATCGAGGATACGCTCGATGCCAACATTCCTCTCGGCAAATCCTCGTTGCGCGCGGCCATTCAGGAATACAGGGATCATATCAGCTTTAATAAGATCTAGGTGTTGGGTTCAGGAAGATCTGCCCCAATGAGTGAGGCAAGGCTGTTCCCGAAAGGAAAACGATGGCGGCTCCGGATGCGTTTATCAAGGCCCTTCAGCATGAGCCCATCACCTGTCCCCAAGAGGCTTGCTCCAGACACGTGGCCTGTACCGAAGTCTCTCACTCTCAGGATCGAGTGAAGTCGTACCAACTCCGGTGTGATGCATGCGGGTGGGAAGATCGCATCGGTGGCTATGAGGACGATGCGACGGAGTGGGAGGAGGCCGAATTGCAGGCGATTATGGATGAGCATCTTCTGCACCTTCAGCCCGTATGCCAGTACGATCAGGCTCCCGTAGTCTTTACCTCTCTCCCCAATCCTCGGCGGAAGGCCAGGTATCGAATTTCTTGCTATTATTGTGGGCGGCAAATCGAAACGGATTGGCCTCCGCGCTTGTAGGGACCAACGATCGTTGGTCCCTACTCCCAATTGCCCTCCACTCCGACGCGTACCCACGTGCCCGGAGCGCTGAACCCGAGAAAATCCTCGTACCCCACGTTGGTCAGGTTGTCGACGGCCCCGAAGATGTTCCATGCGTCGTTCAGGGCATAGGTGGCGGCGAGGTCGATTCGATAATAGCCGGGCAGCCTGGTTTGCGTCGTGGGAAGTTGCAGGTCGAAGCGTGTGCCCACGGCTTGGAGTTGGCTGCGTACGGTCAACGCGGGTGTGGCCCGTATCCGGATTGCGAAGCCGCCCGATGCCTTGGGACGGTTCCGTAGCGGGGCGTTTGTCCCCGAGATGCGGGCATCCATGTAGGTGAACCACCCCTGGACCGATACGGCCGGCAACGGAATGGCGGCCACGTTCAATTCGATCCCCTGCGTCCTGACCTTGTGCAAATTGACCAGAAGGAAAGTTTGTTGTTTGGCAAGTACAGGGTCCAGGTCTATCTGATTGGAAAAGGTGTTGTGGAACCAGGTCAGCCGGAATTCGCTGTCCCAGACGGGGCTTGATTGAAGGATGCCCATTTCCCATGCTGTGCTGGTCTCGGGAGTCAGGCGATGATTACCGATAATGGGATCGCCCAGGGCATTCAGGCTCGGTAATTTGAATCCTTGGCCGTACGTGCCGTGGATCGTCGTAAGGGGAAACGGTTGGACGCTGACCCCGAGACGAGGAGTCAGCCGGAGCGGCAAATCCTCCGGGCTGTCCATTCGAAGACCCGCACTGAGCCGGATCTGCTCGTTCGGGGAAACGATCGTTTCCAGGACCCCGGCCGGCGTGGCGCGGGATTGCTCGAAATCCGTGGCGACTTGTGACGGAATCCCCAAGACGGTCAAGTCCTGAGTTCCGGTTCGCGTCCCGTTCTCGTGAACCAGTTGAACCCCGCCGGCCACTTTCCAAAAGCGGTTCAGGGACCCTCGTAGCGTCCAATGGAGCCGCATTCTGGTAAAGTCCGTTCGGAAGACCGTCGGAGGGATTCGGAACATTCCGGGTGCGGACAACACGCCGGGGTTGTCCACGTCCTGTTGCCGGTGGAGCATGTTGGCGGTCAGTTGATTCTCCCAGTTCGGTGCAAGCGGAAACGTCAGGTTGAAGCCGGAAACGATTTCGTGCGTCCGTCGCTGCTCCGTCGAACGCAGAATGGCCAGGCGCGGGCCGCCGCTGCCTTCGGGGAATGAACGGGTGTCGGTGTGCGTGTATTGTCCCGTCAGTTCGAGCTTGAGCGAATCCGGTCGCGACCAGTTCACATGGCCTCCGATGGTGCCGGATGCGAACCGGTTCCCTTTGACTTGTCCGTCGTCCCGCGTGAAGGCGGCTGACCCGGCGTATCGGAATTGGCCGGCAGCCCCCGACGCTTGGAGCACGCCGCGGGTGTAGCCCCATTGCCCTCCTTCCGTGCGGGCAATCATACGATTCTTGGTGCCCCCTTTTTGTGTGATGATATTTACCGCGCCCGCCATGGCGTCGGACCCGTAGAACACGGAGGCCGGGCCTTTGACGATTTCGATCCGTTCGATGCGTTCGGGCGTCAGGGAGGACAAATCCACGGATCCTCCGCGCTGGTTCGTCGGATCGTTCAACGGCACGCCGTCCAACAACACCATCGTATAGTTCGGATCACTCCCGCGAATGTAGAGTGAACTCAGGCCGCTCCGGCCTCCCATTTCATCCACGAAAATCCCGGGTGTTTGTTGCAGGATGGTGCTCAACCTGTTGGGCTGCTGCAGGTCGAAATCCATTCGCTTGAATACTTGCGTCTGTATGGGCGTCTGCGATTGGTTCGTCGGAAGGGCCGTGGCCGTGACCACGATGGGGTCGAGCGTTTCAACCGGGGGTTCCGCCAGCCCGGCTGATGGCGAGAGAACAAGCAGGCACCACAAGGCATTGATGCCGGTCAACAAGAATTGCTTACGAAGTTCCTTTCTTCTCATCAACCGCCGATCTGTGTTATACACACCCGTTCTTCTGTAACAATCCCACCCTTTCACATCGGAAAGACCATCTGCCGGGGGTAGTCGAGGTGTCGTCTTGAGCAACATCCCATACCGTACAGAACCCGAACGTTCGAGCCGGATGCCGTCCTGTATTCCGTTCCTGATCGTGAACGAAGCCGCCGAGCGCTTCAGTTTCTACGGCATGCGTACGATCCTGATCATCTTCATGACCCAATACCTCCTGAACGCGGACGGCGCCCTGGACGTGATGAGTGAGCCCGAAGCGCGATCCTATTATCATCTTTTTACGTCCGCGGTCTATTTTTTCCCGGTCATCGGGGCCGTGATTGCAGACGTTTGGTTCGGAAAGTATCGCACGATCATGTCGTTATCGCTGGTGTATTGCCTGGGGCATTTGGCCCTCGCAGTGGATCAGACCAGGCTCGGCCTGGCCGTGGGACTGACGCTGATTGCCGTGGGTTCCGGAGGCATCAAGCCCTGTGTCTCCGCGAACCTCGGGGACCAATTCAGTTCGACCAACAGTCACCTGCTCAGCAAGGCCTTTTACTGGTTTTATTTTGCGATCAACTTCGGCGCGGGGATTTCCACACTCCTGACCCCGTGGCTGCTCAACCATATCGGTCCCCATCTGGCCTTTGGCGTACCCGGGCTGTTGATGCTGCTTGCGACGTGGGTGTTCTGGTTGGGACGTCGGGATTACGCGCATATCCCAGCCAGGGGAACCGCGTTTCTGCAGGAATTGTCGTCACGTGAGAGCCTGCTGGCCATGTGGCGGCTCATGCCGATTTACCTGTTCGTGGCCGTGTTCTGGGCGCTCTTCGATCAAACCGGGTCGGCGTGGGTCCTCCAAGCCAGAAACATGGATCTCTACTGGATGGGAGTGGAATGGCTCCCATCGCAAATTCAGTTCGTCAATCCGTTTCTGATCATGCTCCTCATCCCGGTGTTTGCCTACGGCGTCTATCCCGCCGTCGACAGGGTGTTTCCCCTGACGCCCTTACGGAAGATCAGCATCGGGTTTTTCGTAACGGTCATCGCCTTCGTGATTTCCGCTGTGATCGAGATGCAGATCGTCTCGGGGCTGCGTCCGAATATCTCGTGGCAAATCGTGGCGTTCGTGGTAATCACCGCGGCGGAAGTCATGGTCTCGATCACGTGTCTGGAATTTTCCTACACCCAGGCGCCCAGGGCCTTGAAATCATTCGTCATGGCGCTCTTTCTTCTGTCGGTGTCCCTGGGGAACGCCTTTACCTCGCTGGTGAATTATTTCATTCAGAATGATGACGGCAGCGTGCGGCTGGAGGGCCCGGACTATTATTGGTTTTTCACGGCGGTCATGCTGGGCGTGTCGATGCTTTTCATCGTAGTAGCCAAACGCTACAAAGGCCAGACCTATCTCCAGGGGGAAGAAGCCTGATGGACCGACGGACCGACGGACGGTCAGGGCTTGGGTTTCTGACTTAGATACAGGACCTGGTTGACCCGGAAGGCTTGGGTGTACTGGTCGGTCGTGATGTGCTGTGAATGAAAGCAGCGCCCGTCGAAAATGATCAGCCGATTGGGCTTCATGGGGATGAGGAAGAGGAGTTCCCAATAGGCGTTGCCGTCGTTGATATAGGCATTGTCCCGGTTGGCGAATAACGGGTTGAAGATCATGCTGTTCTGAAAATTTTCATACCCCTCCGCACTGTTGAGAAATTCATCGCTGAGTTCCAGCCTGTCGGCCAGTTCGCGGATTTCCCTGTCCGGCACGATGGGTACGCGTTCCAACCCGGTGGGCACGTGATGATACAGGCCGGTTCCGCCCATGCAGGATTCGGCGGGGTTCAGGTAGACCATGGCGGTGACGTCCTGATCGATATGGGGTTGACGCTGCCCGACGTTGAGGCTGTACTGGTGGTTGGTGATGCCCTGAAACACGACCGGCTGGGGGTCGAAAAACGGGCAGAGCTTCATGCCCCAGAACTCACTGATCGCATCCACGATCGCCCCGGTTTCGACGTTGACCGAAGCCCGCACACCGGGAAAGTTGCCGACTATCTCGAAGCGATCGGTATACGGTAATTCCAGGGCCTGTTGCAGGACCCGATCGGGATACAGGTAGAACCCGTCGACCATGACGACCTTATGCCGACCCCGGCCGACGTGTTCGACGGAGACCTGGCAGTCGGGATTGATCGCAAAGGTTTCAGGGGAGGGTGGCACGAGCGACTTCCTGTCCGGGTAGTGACTGTTCTCATGGTGCGCCATCGGATCCCCTTGCGTCAACGGGATCGATTTTGATACCTCATGGCGTCGAGTCATCAATCAGCGTGGCCCTCCGTGGTACAATACAATACCATGCGATTTTGCGTGTCACTCATCCACGATCTCCTCGAGGAAGGAAGAAGGTATGACCGCATCGTACCGCGACCTGCTGGCCGGGATTCGCGTCTGTTTTCCGCAGCCGATTTCCAATCGTGTTCATGACAGCTATTTTGTCCATAGCGTCATGCGTGCGATGGATGCGGTGGACGCATTGAAAAGCGAGCGGCCCATTCTGGGGCAGCGCATGCCTCTGGATTACGACAAGGCCCGGGAAGCGAGTCTTTCCGACAGCGGCATGAGTGTCGAGGAAGTCACCGCCGAACTGGTGTCGTATTGTTCGGGCTTGACCATTCCCGGACATCCCCATACGCAACAGAACGTGATCCCTCCGCCGACCATTTCCTCGCTGATCGGGGTGCTCCTGGCTTCCTTATATAACCCCAATCTCGGGTGGGACGAATACAGCCATCGCCTGGCCCTGGCGGAAGTGGAGATGGTGGCGATGACCGCGCGTCTCGTGGGGTATGAATCTGAACGGGCAGGGGGGGTGTTCACCTTCGGCGGGACCGGCACGACGCTCTACGGCGCCAAGATCGGGTTGGAGAAAGCAATTCCCGGCGCCATGGCATCGGGCGTGCGGGAAGAAGCCGTCATCTTTGCCAGCGAGTCCAGTCATTACTGTCGGTACAACATTGCAGGGTGGTTGGGTCTCGGAGCGAACAGCGTCATCACGGTTTCGACGGACTCACGGAACGCCATGAACGTCGAGGCTTTTCGGGAGCAGGCCAGGGGAGTCCTGCAACGGGGCGGGAAAATCGCCGCGATTATCGTCACCATGGGGACCACCGATGCCTTTGGACTCGACGACCTGGCCGCCATCGTGGCCGTGCGTGATGAATTGGTGGAAGAATTTCAACTTCCGTACCACCCCCACGTTCATGCCGATGCCGTGATCGGCTGGGCATGGTCGGTGTTCAACGACTATGATTTTGAGGGCAACCCTTTAGGATTCCGGCCGCGAACTCTTCGCGCGTTGGCAGGGGCTCGTCTTGCCATCCATGGTCTGTCTTTGGCTGACAGCGTGGGGATCGATTTTCACAAATCGGGGTTTGCCCCGTATATCTCGAGCCTGGTGTTGTTCAAGAATCGTGACGACCTGGCCTTGATTCACCGGCCTCAAGAGCAAATGCCGTACCTGTATCAGTTCGGCACCCATCGGCCGGGGATGTACACGGTCGAGACTTCCCGGGCGGGCGGGGGGATTCTTGCGGCCCTGGCGAACATGAAACTATTCGGGAAGCAGGGCCTGCAAGTCATCATTGGCCACATTGTCGAGATGTCTCAATTGCTCCGTGAACATTTGGAGGGGAATGACAGCACCACGGTCCTGAATCGTGAGAATTTCGGCCCGGTCACGCTGTTTCGGGTCTACCCGCGCGGGATCGACACGTTCCGGATCAAAGAGGCGGAAAGCACGGACGTGGCCTATCGAGAGACGTTGCAATCGCACAACGAGTACAACCGGAAGGTGTTCCAATACGTCCATCAAGAGGCAATGGACGGCCGGGGCGCGGTGTTGTCCTTAACGGATTGCTATCGCACCTCGGACTATGGAGAGCCCATCGTGGCTTTGAAGTCCTTTATCCTTTCCCCGTTTGTGGATGAAGAAGGGATCGAAGTGGTCGTGCGGAAGGTGTTGGAAGCCCGGAACCGGATCGAGGAGTAGATCTCTGCCGTTGCGGCCTAGTGATCGCTCAACAGGTCGAGAAAGCGCGGCGCCAGGATACGGCTCTGAATCATCAGCAATCCCCGTTCTCCCAGTTCCCGGTAACTCAGACTGATCTCGGTTTCCTCGAGACGCCAAGAGTACTCCTGGTTCAGCCCCCGGATCATCGAGCCGCGGTTGTGTTGAAGTTTCCCGTATGCCGATTCCAACGCCTGCTTGATCCGGTTGTGCGTTTCTTCGGTTCGGTATCGGATCATCACCCGTGCAAATTGGGAGTCGATGGCATAGAGCTTGATGGCCTCCACCGGTCCGTTCGCAAACCGCGGCGGGCCTCCCTTGTATCCATAAATGTCGACTCGACCGTCAGGCTCGACGAGGACAAGTTGCGGAAGTTCTGCCAGCGCGCTTCCCCAGGGAATCCCCTGAAAACCCGGTGACGGCGCGGGATTCGGATTGGCAGCGTGAAGAAGCCCGGGTGACCAGAGGAGCAAAACCAAAAGGGGAACGAGGAATGGAACGCGACGCGGCATCATCGCGCCACCCTAGCATCCCGGCATGAAAATAGCCAACAAGAGCCCCCGCTTTGCGGAACATAGCAAAACCATAGCAAGACATAGCAGGAAACATAGCAATCATAGCAAATTCATAGCAAATTCATAGCAAACATCGCATGGCCATAGCAATATCATAGCAGGCATCGCAAAAACATAGCAGTGTCATGCCCGACCCCGATCGGGCATCCAGTGTCTTTGTTCTTGCGAAGGACGGAAAAAGCAAAGACCCTGGATTCTCGATTACGAATGTCGAGAATGGCAGAAGGAAGAAAGAAGGAAAGAAATGTCGAGGATGATAGGAGGATGTCTGTCTGGAAACAAGGAACGGAAGGGAATCAGAATGTCGCGTTGGCAGGGAGCGGCACGGTATGAATGTCATCTTTTCCGATAAAATCGGCCAGGTCGCTGACGTGCTTTTCCGAAGGTCCAACCAGCGTCCAGGCTTCGGGGTTGTCCAGGACCGCCTGGACGAGTTGGGTGTGGAGTTGATGCCCCGAACATTTGGCGACAATATGGCCGATGATGTGGATGCCGAGCAGAGACAGATCACCGATGAGGTCCAACACTTTGTGGCGAACGCATTCGTCCGGGAAACGAAGTGCCTCTTCATTCATAATGCCGGTGTCCGAAAACACGATGGTATTGTCCAGGGATCCGCCTTGTCCCAATCCGCGAGCCCATAAGGCTTCGACTTCATGCGAAAACGCAAAAGTCCGGGCATGGGCAATATTGGCCTCGAAGTCCACCGTCGACCACTCATGTTCATACGTTTGTTGTTGGATCAACTCATGATCGTAGTCGATCGTATAGGTGATCTTGGGAAACGGAGCGGGAAGAATGGAAATCCCTCGATTGCCGTCATCGATGTGAATGGGTTCCACAATTTTGAGATAGGTCTTAGGGCGTTCCTGTGGGAGAATTCCGGCGAGGCGAATGAGTTTGGCAAAGGGGGCCGCACTGCCGTCCATTGCCGGAACTTCCTCTGAATCGATATCGATGAAGGCATTGTCGATTCCCAATCCCCAGAGTGCCGACAGCACGTGTTCGGTCGTTTGAATTTGGAATCCATTAGACCCGACCACGGTACAAAGTTCCGTCGATCGTAGATTGCGAATCGACGCCTGGCACGTCTCGACGTGACTGTTGACTTTCCGCCGGAACACAATGCCGTTGTCCACGGGCGCCGGGGAAAGACTGACCTTCGAAGAACGTCCGGAATGAAGCCCGACTCCGGACGTGGAGATCGTTTGTTCAATGGTCTGTTGCCGTTGTCCGAACATATTTTGCCTGATCCGGATTAGCGGAGCCGGATTCTCTCTGAATCGGAATAAAGATTCCATAAGAACTGGAATAAATATTCCATAAATGGAACACGTTAATATGTAATGCAAATTTTGGGCCAAATAAAATTCAGCGGAATGTTTTTTAACTTATTGAAATTTAATGACAAATGAAAAATGGATTTTGCACGTTATTGATATTGATGTAAAAAGTCAATAGCACTGTTGCAAAAAGGCAGCACAGGGGGAGAGCCATGCTCAGGATCGAAAAGGCTCCAATAAATATCGCAAGGACTCGGGGAACTGATCAAAAGCATTGGTGTGTGCGAGTCCGGTAATGATGCCACGGTGTTTCTTGTGTAGGCCGGAGTCGACAAAGGCCTGGACGTGGAGTTGCCGTTTCAGGGCATTATTGCTGAGCACTTGCGCCTGCTCCTCGGCTGTCTTGGTCTTCAACAGGTCGGAGAGACATCGTATGGTTTTTTCGACACTATCATAAGGCGGAGCCAGTTTCAGCTCGGCATAAAATGCTTCCAGGTTCTCACGGAATTCGCTGAGCAGAGCTTGGTGGCTATCCTGCAGTGCCATGACGGTAATGTAGAGGCGGGCAAAGGAGGGGGACAGGTTTATTGTGATAGCGGGATGCAGGGCAAGGCGTGCTGGAGCGAAACCCGAGGCTTATCATAGAGATAGGTGAGGGTTGAGCGAGGACACAACGCCGCCATGCGCCCGATAGTGCAATAAATCAGAGGTTCCTTTATTCGGAATTGCTGAATCCGTCCAAGTCATGCTCTTTCCCGATCATGACCAGGACGTCGCCCTTTTCGATCATATCGCCTGGGGAGGGAGTGAAATTGAAGGTATCCTCCTTCTTGAGTTTTCCCTTGATCATGCGATTGACCTGCTTCTTGATGCCTATGATGTTGAGGTTATGCTGTTCGCGGATCCTGGTTTCTTCGATGCTCATGCCGGAAAACCGGTCCGGCACGGCGATTTCCTCGACACTGTACCCGGGCGCCAATTCCAGGTAATCCAACACCTCGGGCGAAACCAGACGGTGCGCGAGCCGGATCGCGGCATCCCGTTCGGGGTAAATCACTTCGGTCACCCCGAGGTTGCTGAGAATTTTCCCGTGAACGTTGGTCACGGCCTTGGCGATGATGGACTTGATCCCCATTTCGTGCAACGTCTGGACGATGAGGATGCTTGCCTCAATGTTCTCACCGATGCTGACCACCGCCACGTCGACATTTTGGGTGCTCACGGCTTTCAGCGCGCGCTCATCGGTCGCGTCGCACTGGACCGCGAACGTCGCGCTGTCACTGATGGCTTGTATTTTGGCCTCTTCGCTGTCGATGGCGAGAACTTCACATCCCTTTTGAACCAACGATTCCGCGACGCTGTATCCGAATCGACCCAGGCCGATGACTGCGAACAGACGTTTCATGACGTGAGGTTATTCATCTGATGGTTCGGGCTCCACTTGTTTGGGTGGCGGCGCATTCGATGGTTCCATGTGTTTCAAGAACGGGCTCAACAAGTCAATGGGCACGGGAAACAGGATCGTGGAATTCTTGTCTCCGGCTACGTTCATGATAGTTTCGAGATACCGTAATTGGATAGCTGCCGGATTTTGGCTGAGGATGTTGGCGGCATCGGAGAGGCGTTGGGAGGCCTGAAATTCGCCTTCGGCATGGATGACTTTCGACCGTCGTTCCCGTTCGGCTTCCGCCTGCCTCGCAATCGCACGCTGCATTTCCTGCGGAAGGTCCACGTTCTTGACCTCCACGGCGGAGACCTTGATGCCCCAGGGTTCGGTGGCTTGGTCGATAATCCGCTGCAAGTCCGCGTTGATTTCATCCCGTTTCGAGAGCAGGTCATCCAACTGGCTTTGGCCCAGGACGCTCCGCAGGGTCGTCTGGGCGATCATGGAGGTAGCATAATAGTAGTCTTCCACCCCGACAATGGCTTTTTCCGATTCCACCACGCGAAAGTAAATCACCGCGTTCACCTTGACCGACACGTTGTCTTTCGTGATGACGTCCTGGGGGGGCACGTCCATGGTCACGGTGCGGAGGCTCACGCGAACCATTTTGTCGATGAACGGGATGATGATGACGACACCGGGTCCATTCTGGCCGACCAAGCCCTTGGCCAGACGGCCGAACCGGAAAATGACGCCGCGCTCGTATTCCCGCAGGATATAGAACCCTTTCGAGATCAGGATGATGAACCCAAGCAACAGGATGAATAGCATCATGGGACTGAAATCCATTGGTTATGGCCCCTCATTTTGCGGTTCGAGGGGTTTCACGTGGACCGTGAGGCCCTCAATTTGGGTGATTTGAATGGGTTGCCCTTCGGTCACCGGCGCCGAACTGACGGCGTCCCAGATTTCGCCCTGAACAGAAATTTGTCCCTTCGGCGTCAGGTTCGTTTTCGCCGATCCGATGCGGCCGATCATGCCTTCGCTGCCGGTGGGCGTTTGCCGGCGCAAAGCACGCACGCCGAAATTCACCACAAGCAAGGTAAAGCCGACCGCGAGGGCGATGACGGGAAGCATAACAGACCAGGAGAGCTGATAATAGGGGAAATCCTGGTTGAAGAGAAACAGCGACCCCAGCACCATGGCCGTGACCCCGCCGATGGCCAACACCCCGTAACTGGTGACGGTGACTTCCAGAATCAGCATGACGATGCCCAAAATGAACAGCAGGACCCCCGCGTAGTTTACGGGAAGGGACTGCAGGGAATAGAACGCAAGGATCAGGCTGATGGCGCCGACCACGCCGGGAAGAATCGCGCCCGGGCTGTAGAGTTCCGCGATCAACCCGATGGTGCCGATGGTCATGAGCACGTAGGCGATATTCGGATCGCTGATGGCTTTCATGGTTTCGAGTCGCCAACTCATGGGGAAATCGCTCGTGCGCACGTCCTGGGTCTGAAGGGTCACGGGTTGTTCCCCAATGGCGAGTTCCCACCCGTCGAGTTGTCGGAACAGGTCGTCGAGATCCGACGCAATCAGGTCGATCACGCCCAGTTCTTGGGCCTGCGTGGCGGTGGCCGAGACGCTTTTCTTGACGGCGTTTTCCGCCCATTCGACGTTCCGGCCGCGGCGTTCGGCTATGGACCGGATGTAGGCGACCGCGTCATTCTCCACCTTGGCCTTCATCACCTCGTCCATTTCCCCGCCGCCCATGGCCACGGGGTGAGCCGCGCCGATATTGGTGCCCGGCGCCATGGCCGAGACGTGCGCCGCCAGGGTGAGGAAGACCCCGGCCGATGCCGCCCGCCCGCCGGTCGGCGCGACGTACACGACAACGGGAAGTTGGGCACCCGTGATGTCTTTAATCATCAAACGCATCGACGTGTCCAGTCCTCCGGGCGTGTCGAGCTGAAACACCAGGAATTGGGCGCGTTCCTGTTCCGCATGGGCGATGGCTTCGTGGAGATATTCGGCGGCGACGGGATTGATCACCCCTTCATACGCGGCGGTGACCACCAGGGAAGGCTCGGCCCGGGAGAGGCCGACGTGACAAAAGAAAAACAGAACGATCAGCGCGACGACCGCGCGACCTTTCCGACTGTGCCACAGGGAGCTACGAACGAGCGAAACCGGGGAAGGCGTTGTGCGAATGATAGTCAATGCGGAGGAAACCTCCTACAAAAACCATCTTACGAGCCTCTCCCAAGGGTGTCAAGAAAACGCACGCGTTGGGTGGACGGGGAGGATATGCGTATTCTTAGACCAATTCCAGGCGCACTTTGCGCCCCATGGCCGTGGCCGCTTTCTGCAACGTCGCCAGCGTGACCGATTCATTCCCGGCGTCCAGCAACCGGTTCAGCGCACTGCGACTGGTCTGCATTCGCCGTGCCATTTCCGTCTTGGTGAGCCCCTCTTGTGCCATCGCCGCTACGACCTGACGCGCCAGTACCCGTTTGATGGCGCCGGCCGTGACGTCCTGCCTGATGCCTTCTTCATCCAGCCAGCTATCGAACGACGTTCCGACGTGCTTTCTCTTCATCGGTTATCTCCCTTCTTGCGCCGTCGAGCCAACTCCATATCCTGATTCGGGGTTTTCCGGCTCTTCTTGATGAACCCGTGCAGCAACACGAGCCTTCCCTCGTCCACACAGAATATGACTCGTGCTGTCCTATTTTCACTGAGATTGCTCCGTACCTCCCACAAGTCATGGCCCAGTGAACGCACCAGCGGCATGCCCAGCGGCCAGGAATATTCCACGTCCTTGACGTCTTCGCCGATGATCTTGCGGTCGGCCGGATTGAGGCTCCTCAGCCATTCCCGAACCGGCTCCCGTCCTCTATTAGAGCGGTAAAAGTATGCGGGCAGACGTTTCAATTCCCAGGCCGTAAGCTAATGTATCAAAAATGGTACTACAAAGACAATGAAGACCTGCCCCTGGTCGGCATCTACGCAGGCTGACTATTCTGTCAATGAATGACTGAACTTTTACAATCCCCGACTCGATCGGGGATCCAGTGTCTTTGTCTTTAAATTCGTGGCCGTGACATCCCTGTTTGGAGGCCGGGACATGCCGGATCATGGTGTGAGGAAAAAAAAGAAGGGCAGCTATGGCTGCCCTTCTTTTTTGTGGTCCGCGACGCGGGCCATGGATAAGATCGTTACTGTTTATACGCGCCGAAGGCGCCGACGAAGTTCACGGCATCATCCGTAGAAGATCCGCCGAAGGTCCCGGCAACCGACCCCGGTCTGCCGTCCGACTCACCATTGCCGAAGAACTGGCCGCCCCAATTGCCCGTGTAACTGCGAGTATTGTTTGAGCCTGTCACGGCACCATGGAAGAAGCCGCTGTTTTGTGATCCAATATTGGCCGTGCCCAGGTTCAACGTCCCATCCGCCGGGGCGCCGTCCACTAAGAACTCGGTGATTGATCCGCTGATCGTACCGAAATCGCTTCCACCGCCGAAGTTCGCCGTCAGCTCGAGAACGCCGGCGAAGTCGCCGATGTTGGTTGCGGTGGCTGTCTTTTCCGAATACACACCCACTGCATTCCCTTCATAGGTTGCCGTGCCTTGAAGAGTCACCAAATTGGCCTGAGCGAACGGGTCGCTGCCGTCTGCAAACGCACCGAATACTAAATCGTCGACGCTTGTCGCAGTGTCGGGAACGAACACCCACACTCCGCCAGACAAATAGTCGGTGTCTGCTTCCGATACCGTTGTGGTGGTCCCTTGGGGAGTGAATATCCAGTCAGTGCCGCTTGGATCGAAAGCTGTGCCACCAAATGATGGACACGATCCACCACCGGCTCTGTCGCAGGAGAAAGTTCCCGGAACCCCATTCAGGGTTCCATCACCCATGCGGGCATTCCATTCCGCTTGCGTCATCCCACCTACTCTGGAACCCTGGGGTATATCCTCCAACCGCACGGGTTGCCCTCCACCCGTCGATATTTGGCTTGTCTTCGGTGCCTCAATATCCGAGTGGGCATCGACATACACGGTGCCGCCGCTGACGCGTTTGCTCAGTTCGGAACCTTTCCACGGAGGACTAACGTCCGATATCCTCTGAGGATTCCCCTCACCCATGCCGATCGACCACTCCGTTCCGTTCCGCACGGAGAACCTGTGTTGGCTGGCTCCGTATTCTGCGGTCACTTCCACCCGGTCGAGTGTGACGTTGTTGCTGTTTACATTCGAAGACTGCGTGACGCTGCCTGCACGGGGCGTAGCCTCGGCAGCTTTTCCCATTGCTGCCAATATGTTATCCGCAGCCATCTGGTCTACATTCAAACCACCGAATACCGATACAGACGGCGTCGCGCCACTTCCCGGTTGCTGAGCGGGCGGCTGTTGATTATCCGGCATTCCGGCCATTGGGCTGCTGCTGCCACCACCACCGCAGCCGGCCAAGGCTAGAGTGGCAATTATCACCAACGTGCTGATCAAGCGATAAACGTTCATGTTGTGCCTCCTGTCCTTCTCAGATGATGGGATGAATAAGACATATGCAACTAAACAGTCCAGTAATGTCGCTAATTTTAGATTGTAAAGTCAATAATTTTATTGCTGGCACCGTTAAAAGGCGTGAGGTTGGAATGTGACCCTGTGGAAAGGGTGGGTAGCGCAAGGAAGTTGCAAGCCCAAGGGCGGGCTCCTAGAATGCGGGCGATGTCCACCTTTCAATCAGGCCAACGCGTCCATCTGGTCGATAAAAAAGGGCGGCAGTATGCCCTTACGCTCAAAGCCGGCGATCGGTTTCAGCACAGCGGGGAAACCATCCCGCATGACGACCTCATCGGACTGCCGGACGGAATCATGGTGCGCCTTTCAGGGGGGAAGACCATGATGGCCTTGAGCCCCACTTTGGCGGAGTACACGCTGAAGATGCCGCGGGGCGCGCAGGTTCTCTATCCCAAGGACATCGCCATGATCCTCATGTGGGCCGACGTGTACCCGGGAGCTTCCGTGTTCGAAGCGGGGGTCGGTTCCGCGGCGTTGACGCTGGGCCTGCTGCGTGCGGTCGGCGACCGTGGGCAGGTTGTCAGTTATGAAAGACGGGAAGACTTTGCGCGGACCGCGATGAAAAATATCGAGCGATTCCTGGGTCCGGTGGCCAACTTCCACCTAGTGCAGCGCGATGCCCATGAAGGTATTTGTTGGGAGGTGGACGGTACGCCCCACGTCTTCGACCGGGTGATCCTGGATTTGCCGGAACCGTGGCACGTGGTGCCCCACGTACCGGCAGTACTCAGGTCAGGCGGCATTTATCTGAGCTTTGTCCCGACCGTGCCCCAAGTGGTTCAGACGGTGGAGGCCTTGCAACGGACTAGGGCCTTCGGCCTGATCGAGACCTTCGAATCCCTCGTGCGCCATTGGAACATCGACGGGCGTAGCGTCCGGCCTGACTTGCGAATGATCGCCCACTCGGGATTCATCACGGTGGCCCGTCGCCTGGAAAAGGGTGAGGCCCACACGGGGCCGATCTCCGCTGTCGCATCCGATAACGAAGGTGAAGGCGAAACAGAAGATCCGGTGTTTGACGGAGGCTGAACCCGTTCCATCCTATACGGATCTGCCGGGGCAGGTCGTAGGGGCGGTGCCCGTCCTGTGAGGCAATGCAAACACTTCTCATTGCAGATGATGACCCCGATCTCCGGTTGTTGCTGCAAACCACGTTGGAAGATCCGGCCTATCGCATCCTGGAAGCTTCGGACGGGAAGTCGGCCTTGCACCTGGTCCGGCAGGAACAACCGGACGTGGTGATCCTGGATCGGATGATGCCCAAACTCGACGGTCTTGCCGTGGCCCGGATCGTGCTGGCTGACCCGGCCATCCGGCATATTCCTCTGATTCTCCTGACGGCCCTGGATCCGCCCGTGTCAATTGATGGAGAGCCGCTGCCGGAAGTCTTTGCCTATCTCGTCAAACCCTTCAGCCCCTTGCAATTACTCGAAACCGTCCGGCAGGCGCTCGACCGCACGGGCACGGTTTAGGTCCCGGGTGCCGATGAAACTCTCTCAGGATTTCGTCCCAGATGATGATCTCAACAAACAACTGCGTTCGGCCAAGTCGCAACTGGCGCTCTATGCCAAGGATCTGAAAGCCCTGTTGTCTCGCGAACGCAAAAAAACACACAAACTGGAAACGACGAATCAGCAGTTGCAGGCCTATGCCCATGACCTGAAGGCGGCCTATGCAACCCAACAACAAAAGACACGGGAACTCGAAAAAGCCTATGCGGATACCGTGGTCCGCCTGACCCTGGCCTCCCGGTACAAGGACGAAGAAACCGGCGCGCATATCCGGCGCCTGAGTCACTACGGCAAAATCCTGGCACTGGTCATCGGACTCGATGAAGATGACGCTCAATTGATTTTCGACGCGGCGCCCATGCATGACGTGGGCAAGGTCGGGATTCCCGACCGGATCATGCAAAAGCAGGGACCGTTGGATGAAGAGGAATGGGAGATCGTCAAACGGCACCCGATCCTGGGAGCCAATCTGTTGGCCGGTTCACCCTCGTTGTTGTTACAGACTGCACGGGACATCGCTCTCACGCATCATGAGCGGTGGGACGGCAGCGGCTACCCGCAAGGCTTGAAAGGCGAGGCTATTCCTCTAGGCGGGCGCATGGTCATGTTGGGAGACACCTATGATGCGCTTCGAAGCGTGCGGCCGTATAAACCGGCCTTTTCCCATAAGAAGACGTGCGACATCATCCTGAACGGCAACGTGCGAACCAAGCCCAGGCATTTCGATCCGGCGCTGCTCGAAGCCTTTCGGGACAAGCACCTGGAGTTCGACCGGATTTTTTCGCAGATCAGGGAGGAAGAAGCGATGCTGTAGAGCCGCAGAACATGCCTGCGCCATTAGATTTGTAGCTGCCGCATCTTATGCGGCCAAGAAGAAAGCGCCATAAGATGGCGCGGCTACAAAACATTCAGCGTCCCGGGAAATCGACCGGATATCCGGCTTCGGCCCAGGCGTTCATGCTGCCCGCGACGTTATACACGTGTTGGTACCCGAGGCCGGCCAGCGTTTCCGCGGCGATGTTGCTCCGGTGACCGGATTGACAGTACACGACAATATGATCGTCGAGTTTTGCACCGAGTTCCGTGTGGCGACGGCCAATTTCCCGAAAATCGATATTGTAATCGGTGCCGGGAATGAAGCCCGTCATGTGTTCGTCGCCGGTGCGGACGTCAATCAGAATGAACCCTTTCTGCTGGAGGCTCGGGGCTTTTTCGAGTCCCCGGTTCAACTCCTGGACCGTCAGCACGTACGTTTGTTGGGCCGAGACGGAACCACCCAGTACAACCAACGCCAGTGAGAGAACTATGAAACCACTGAGTATTGTCCGGATCTTCATACGAAACCTCCCTCTCGAAAAAGTCTGGAGGACAATCAGAAATCAACTCCTGCTTAGAAAATATCCTATGCCCACTTTCGGAGCCTGGTCAAGAGCCTGTATGGCGCTCATGATCGTGCTGGGGGGGTGTGGCGGCGGCGTTGAGGTGGTTCGGGAGAGTCCGGATTCAGGAGTCGTTCGGTATCTGTACAAAGGGACCGACGGACACCTGTACACATCCAAGCGCCAAAAGGCGTTTGACAAGATTGACGAGTTTTGCGGTGGCCCGTACCAAGTGCTCAAGGAAGGGCAAACCAAAGGCCGGCAACGGGTGGTCGAGGGCATGGGTGGCTCGGAGATCGTGACCGAAGACTGGTGGGGCATTCGGTTTCAATGCCTGCCCTGAGCCCAGTCGAAGGGCACGAAGTAAACGAGAGGCGTCATCGTCGCCTGTCATGTTAAAAATGGAGACTGCATGATGACTGAACAACGTTACTTACCGGACGACGTAGAGGCCTATGGCAAAACACCTTTGTTCACGAACGAAACCGTGCCGGACAAGCTCCTCACCTATCATGACTTGCAAGCCGGAACATGGGGTCTTCTAACGGTTGAAGCCGGTACGGTGAGTTTTTTCCGGCAAGGAGACGATGCGCCGTTTGCGGTCATTTCATCGGAAAAGCCTTTCGTCATCTTGCCGGAAGAAGTTCACCATGTCGGTTTGTCTGAGGACGCTAAATTTTTCGTGACGTTCTACAAGCGTCCTGCAAGCTGACAACAATGCACAGGTAGACCGACAAAATCGTTCCTTCCACAGAGGAGCCCGATACGACATACGTTCCAGATTCCGGCTCCAGCTTCCACACTTGCGTCCTTCTTTCCCCACCTGCGTACCATTGTCCCCCTCTGCCACAGAGAGAACCTGAGGAGTGGGGCAGAGACCCTCACCCGCCATCCGCACTTGGGTTCGAACAGCGGAAGGCGTCAATTTTTCCAGCCATTGGCTTCCCCATACCAGGTGTTTTCTCTGGCACACTTATTGCTTGGGTTGTTCATGTTCAATAAAGTGACCGTGGGCTAAGCCGTGACTCGTCTTTCGTCCCATACACGAAAAAACTTTTTCACGGAGGTCCGGTCCGCCGGGAGCACGAGGCTCCCGGCATGGGCCAAGGCTTGTATGGTTTGTTGATACCATATCCATGACGCAAAAAGGAGATGCGAGGATGTTTGAGAATCCATCGTTGATCACCCGAATCGCCATCGGAAAGGCCGTTGGCTTCTTGATCGGCCTCGCCGGGTTTGTTTTGCTACCCTGGTTTCTGCCTGAAGCGGGCTGGTTGATCCGATGGGGGATCCTGCTTTGGTATACCACGCTGGGAGCGATCATCGGGATGTTCGGTGTGTTCACCTGGCATCCCGTTTTGAAGCTGCCCATGCCTTGGTGGGTTCGCGCTCCGGTTATTGGGGCTTGGATGAATTTCGTCTTGACGTTTTTCGCCTACGACATGTTGAAACAGGCGATGGAGACCGTATTCGGTCTTGACGGCGTCCTCAGCTCGCCCTTCTGGTTCGTGGCCGAGGGCGCCGTTGTCGGTCTCATCATCGGCTATTGCGCGACACGCTTCGGTGGCGAGGGGGTAGAAACCGCCGGCCGGTGAAGACGCCGGTGAACGGTCAGTTGCTGCCACAGTAGCGGGTGCTCAAGGAAGGAAAAACCAAAGGCCGTCAACGGGTGGTTCAGGCAATTGCCTGCAAGCCCTTCTCCTGAACCAGCGTCAGAAGTTTGAGAGAGGCGCCGGCAGGATGTTTCTCTCCGCGCTCCCACTGGCTGATAAGACCCGTCGAAACGTTCAGGTAGAGAGCGAACACGGCTTGGCTCACGCGCTCGCGTTCACGGAGCGCCCGAATGTCATCCGCTTGCATCGCGCGCACCGGGGTGAGGCAAAGTTCATCGAACTTGCGCAGGGTGCGCTTATCCATGAGGCCAGCGTCGTGAAGATCGGATGCCGTCTCATGGATTGCCCCGAGGGCGTTGCTTCGATATGTCTTTCTCATGACATGTTGCGCCATTGGTCGTTGATGCGAATGGAATGGAAGCCCGAAAGCCGGCCGCTCAGTGCTTTGTATAGCATGGTTTTTGACGTTATGGCGGAGAGGGTGGGACATTCGAAGTCGCGCGGGGTCGCGCTCCCGCTAGGGGGCCAGGCCCCCTCGCGCCGCCGCTTCGCTTCGGTCACCCCGTGAAGGGGGCATACCCCCTTCAGAACCCCCGTTCGAATCCCACCCTCTCTCTTATTGCCTAGGGATGAGGTTTGGGCTCCATTGTGCATGATTCGGCTTTTTTCTATGGTGGCGGAGAGGGTGTTCTGCAAACGATACGCGAAACCCCCATAAACAGGAGCGTTTCGCAGATCACGTCATGTGTGTTCCCAAGTTTGTTCCCCCATCCGTCGGCGTGCCCCCCGCAGGATGGGACTCCGTGCGACGGGGCTCCTGTCAGGCTCTTGCTGCCAGACCTCGCTTTCACTGCGGAGGACGGGCCTCACGTCCCTGGTCCTGACGTGGCCACGACCCGTGGTCCGCAATCGTTTTGATCAGCGCGTCGTCGGCCGTGGGGGCTCGTCGGTCAAACGAATACGGGATCGGTGCTACTCTCTCCACCCAGCCGTCCCCCATAGTAGCAGCATTCCTATCGAAAGGGCTACCGGAAAACCGTCTGTCGCTCGCAATCTGTTGGCGTGCCCGCCATCAAACCCATGACGTTTGACCAGGTCGCCCCGTCGTTGTATCGGCCCATCGTCCAATGATGGGGCACTCCACGCGACGTGCATCTGTCCTTCCCATGCCATGTCGCGCCCCCTCCGAGTGTCCCCGCCATCCCGCGCCGTTTCTCTAGAGAAACGGGTTCGTAAATTCGGTCAACCTGTCGCCGCGCGGGACGCCCTGCTGGTGCCGGTTCACCGGAAATGCTCGCTGACCCGTCCTTCTTCTCGCCCCGTGTCCGGGGCGTACAGGGTCGATTCAGTGGTGAATTCACCGGTGACATGGCCGGTCGATCCGACCGACCGTGTGGTGAGCGGCCCCTCGGCGCTGGCCTGTTACGCTGCGAGGCGACGCTTGTGGAGGACGTGTGTCACCATGGCCGGTGGGAGGCGCCACTCCGATCACGACGTGCCGAGCCGCCGTCGGCACGTGAGCCCATCACGCTCCACGCACCGGTTCCTCCCGTTCCGTGTCGCTCTCCTCTCTCCCTGTCCTCCCCCATGCGGCGCAGTTTCTCAGGGAAACCGGTTGGTAAATTCCGGCAACCTGCCGTCGCCGCGCGGGACGCCCGGACGGGCCGGGCACCCCCCATTCTACCCCTGATTCTACCCCGCACCGGTGTCCGGGGTAGAATCAGGGGTGAATTCACCGGTGACATGGCCGGTCGGTCCGACCGCCCGTGTGATGAGCTGCCCCCGGCCGGTCCTGGCCGGGCGTCGGGAGCGCCGCCGCCCGGCGGAGGCTCCGCCTCTTTGCGAAACGCGCCGCTGGACGCGGCTTTTGCGCAAATTCACCGGCGGGGCCTGGGAGCGCCCGGCCCCGCCCAGGGGGGTCCCCTCTGGCACCACGCCCCCCGCTGGACGCGGGAGGACCTGGGCCATTCACCCCGCTGCGCTGTCCCGGCTGTTGCGAGGGGTCGCAAGCCGTGACCAACCCCAAGGGAACCCTCATTTTCACTCGGGTTCTCGCCGCTGGACGCGGCTCAGTCTTGGGGTTGGTCACGGCTCGCTCCTTCGGCACACGGTAGCGCCCAGTTTCCCGCATTTTAGGGCCGCGTGTCGCGGCACTTTTTTGACGCGTGTTCGCGAGCCGGGACAGCGCAGCCGACCAACCCGTGAGGCGTCGCTGGGGCTCGGCCTCACGTCGCCTCCGCCTGGGGGCCGAGGCGTTGGTCTTCCGGTCGCACGTTTCACCGTCTCGGGACGGTGGTGCCGTGCTCGTTCACGTCGGATTGAGGGATCCACGTGAACCGCATCGGCGGCAGGTCCGCTGGGGCTACCCTGACCGCCTGACTCGATTTGGGAATCGAGTCTGCGCCGGTGGCAATGTCGGTGACGACACCCTCGACATTCTCCCCCAAAATTGGTGTCCCCTCAGCCCATAACGGACGTTGAATGGTCGTTTCAGGGAGGAAAGATTAGTCCGAATGGAATAATGCAGCCTTTGATAGTTTGTCCAGTGCGTTCTCAATATAGCTGACGGCATTTTCAACGTCTTCGTCAGTTGTACTGAAGCCAAGGCTAAAGCGAATCGAGGATTCAGCTTCGTCACCATTGAGACCGATGGCTTTCAGAACATGCGACGGTTCAGGGATGCGGGATGTGCAGGCGGAACCGGTCGATGCCGCCAGATATGGTTGTAAAGAATTAAGGATGTCATGAGCCGAAAACCCGACAAACTGGATGTTCGCGTTACCGGGATGCCGAGCTTGTCCTTTTGGCCCATTCAACTTAATCGGCCACGGTAAATCCTTGAGTCTTTCAACGAAGGCATCGCAGCGATTGCGTAAAAGCGAGCGGTTTCCTTCGGACTCTACGGTGCTTAGGATGTCCGCAGCCGTGCCCATTCCCACACAAAGCGCAACGGGGATCGTCCCGGATCGCAGGCCATTCTGTTGCCCGCCGCCATAAAACAACGGCTCGATATGATCCTGAAACGCGCGCGCGACATAGATGACCCCAATGCCTTGAGGCCCATACATTTTGTGCGATGAAAGGCTAATAATATCTGCGTATTGCGCAAAAGAATCCATGTTCATCGCGGTGGGTGCTTGCACAGCATCGCAATGAACAACGGTGCCATGACCTCTGACGAGTTCGGAAATTCTCTCTATGTTCTGAATTGTTCCGATCTCGTTATTGACGGCCATGATCGATACAGCGAGCACATCATCAGCGAGAGCGTCCTCCAGAGCAGAAAACTGAACAAAACCTTCATTATCAACAGGTATGTGTTCTACAGTATAGCCGAATTGCTGTTGGAGAATGCGACCGACAGCGAGGACACATTTGTGTTCAATCGCGCTGACTAGGATACGGCGGCGTTTGCTGCCAGCCACGTGGCGAGCTAGGCCTAGCAAAGCCAGATTGTTCGACTCTGTTGCTCCTGACGTAAACATAATTTCATCAGGATCAGCACCGATCAATCGCGCCAAGCGGGTGGCTGCTTGTTCGACAGCTTGTGCAGATGCCCACCCAATACAGTGATCCGATGAATGCGGATTGCCAAACGACTCGGTAAAGTACGGGGTCATTTCTTCAAAAACACGTACATCAACCGGTGTGGTTGCCTGATGATCAAGATAAATAGTCTTACGAATTTTCATTATTTTTCAACGTAATAGATAAGAAGACTCAGAATTCTTGGCTCAAGACTGATGTGGTTGTTTGCTGGATGATTGATCCAGTTACGGTTGACTATAGCATAGCACTTGGGCTACAGTCCACCTGGAGGAATCCTCCAGCAGCCTAATGAAACATGGCAAGCGGACCATTATATCAGAATGGCTATACCCCGCAGTT
Organism: Nitrospirales bacterium; assembly: GCA_965203665.1. GTDB lineage: Bacteria > Nitrospirota > Nitrospiria > Nitrospirales > UBA8639 > Bin75. The sequence goes on from OZ241905.1 coordinate 188,422, forward strand.
TTCTGGGCATGAAACCTTCCCGCTTCGTTATGGGTGGCTGAAGAAGGCGTTCGATCGCGTCGCCCAAACCAAAGACATATCCGATAACAGAGGGGCTTGTTGGGACGATGACGCCATTGCCCAATTCGGTGTCGGCAGAAACATGGTCGCGTCCATGCGTTATTGGGCAAAAGCGACCCGAATTATCGAGGAGACGGGAACGAATTCGGTATTGCCAACGAAACTTGGCCATAAGCTATTCGGACCGAAGGGGCTCGATCCATATATGGAACATCCCGCTACACTCTGGTTGATCCATTGGCAATTGGCATCCCGAGTTGAAAAAACGACCTGGTTTTGGGCCTTCAGCCACTATCCGGCAATTACGTTCGACCGCGACAATCTCGTGAAGAAACTCGAGCGGCTCGCGAAGGAACGTGCGTGGTCGCGAGTTGCCAATACGACAATTAAAAACGATGTGGCATGCTTCATTCGGACGTACGTGGCGCGGCAGCCTTCAGGGAAAATTGGACACGACGATGCGCTTGAGTCGCCCCTGACGGAGTTGGGACTCATCAAGGCAATCGGCAAGAAAGATGGATTCCGTTTTGTGCGCGGCCCGAAGACCACATTGGGCGACGGCATTTTCGTCTATGCATTGATCGATTTTTGGTGGCGCTATTCCTCAGTAGCCACACTGTCGTTTGAGGCTGTCGCACACGCACCTGGAAGCCCGGGACGCGTGTTTTTGTTTGACGAAAACGATGTGGTGGACCGCCTTGCTACCCTCGAAGACGTAACCCGTGGTGCGCTGAGATGGTCCGAGACTGCCGGGTTAAAGCAAGTGGTGCGCAACATGGATATCAGCGAAGATGTCGCACTTTCCTATGTGCCAAGCGATTATGGCAAACGTGCCGAATAGAGGCTAACTGATGGCATTAAACGAACGGGTCCGTATAGCTCGTCGCTTCCTGAGGTCGATTCGCATAGATGCCGATCTCGGCAACACGATGGCACTGGAAGGGTTCGTGTGTCCGCAGTCGTCCGCAGACGTGCTCATGACCATGGCACGTTGCGTCTCGGAAACAGGACAAGGGGCATTCACATGGACCGGGCCATACGGCAGCGGCAAGTCAAGCCTTGTGGTCGCACTTAGTGCCTTGTTGAATGGCAATCCAGCTTTACAGAAAGAGGCGACGAAAGTTTTCGGGCAGAAGCTGACAAAAACCGTATGGTCTGCGTTGCCCACAGGCACAAAAGGATGGCGGGTGGTCCCGGTCGTTGGGAGACGTACCAATCCGGTCACGATCATCGGAGAATCCGTTCAGAAAGTAGGATTAGTCTCGCGGGTACCTCGCGGTGGATGGACCGAGAGCAATCTGATTGCCACACTGACAGACCTTGCAGCAGGTAAGCCCAAAATGTATGGCGGGCTTATTCTTTTTATCGACGAGATGGGGAAATTGCTCGAAGCAGCCGCACAGGACGGCGCCGACATCTACGTGCTCCAACAACTAGCCGAAGCTGCATCGCGGAGCAACGGCCGTTTTCTTGTCGTGGGCGTGCTGCATCAGGCGTTCGACGAATACGCCCATCGCCTGTCGCACGAGATGCGTGACGAGTGGGCGAAGATTCAGGGGCGTTTCATCGATCTCATTGTCAACGCCGCAGGTGAAGAGCAAATCGACTTACTCTCGCGCGCGATAGAAAGCGATCATCGTCCGAAAGAGCCGGGCACATTAGCATCCAGAGTCGCCGCCTTCGCATGCCGCGAACGGGCTAATGACGCGGCACGGCTAGCGGTGATGCTGGAGGCATGCTGGCCGTTGCATCCCGTTGTCGCTTGCTTACTTGGACCTATATCGCGACGACGATTCGGACAAAACCAACGAAGTATATTCGGTTTCCTGAATTCATCAGAACCGCACGGCTTTCAGGATTTTCTCAAACACGCCGGGAACGGCGAGTTATATGGCCTAGACCGCCTTTGGGATTACCTTCGCGCGAACCTAGAGCCGTCCATTCTAGCTTCGCCCGACGGCCACCGGTGGGCCTTGGCAGCAGAAGCGCTTGAGCGCTGCGAGGCGAGTGGCGGCGACATGCTGCACATTAAGCTGCTCAAGACAGTTGCGGTTATCGATCTTTTCAAGGAGAGATCGGGCCTTGTTGCAAATTCGGACCTGCTACAAACGTGTTTCCCCGAAACAGTAGGGACTGTGCTAGAGAAAGCGTTGACGCAACTCGATAACTGGTCATTTACGATCTTCAAGAAGTTTCTTGGCGCCCGCGCCATCTTTGCCGGCAGTGATTTCGACATCGATCAGGCGGTCCGCACGGCCCTCGATGATATTGATGCCGTGGGCTTCAAGGAACTCAAATCCCTCGCCGGTCTTCAGCCAATACTTGCTAAACGGCACTATCACGAGACAGGCACCTTACGGTGGTTTGACGTAAACATCGTTCCGGTGAGTGGCCTCGTCGAATCCGCGACCAACCTCGCGACAGAGAACGGTACGGTCGGTCAGTTTCTGTTGGCGATCCCGACTGAGGGGGAAACCGAAGATTATGCTGAAGATCTGTGTCGAAAAGCGGCAAGGTGCAGCGAAGCATGGGACATCGTGGTCGGGATTTCGAGACGGTCCTGGGCCATCGTTCCCTTGGCCCGTGAGTTGTTTGCACTCGATCACGTCAGCAACGATCACCCGGAACTTGCCGGCGATGCCGTCGCACGGCGGGAAGTCTCCGCCCGCCTCGCGACCTTGCAGGCGCTCCTAGAGGCGGAACTGCAGACGGCATTTGACAATGCGCTGTGGTTTAGAAAAAACCATCAGCCCAAACACTTGCGGCAGGCTGATTTGAACGGCATCGCGTCCGAATTGGCTGATCGCCGCTTCCAGCAATCGCCCGCTCTGCATAATGAGTTGTTGAACCGTCAGAAACCTTCAAGCAACGCCATCGCGGCACAGAATATCCTGTTGCGACGCATGGTCTTGAACGAAGGCGAACCACGTCTGAGTATTGAGGGGTTTCCTGCGGAGGGTGGCTTGTTCTCCTCTTTACTGGAAGCAACGGGACTGTATGCACAAGACGGGAAGGGGTGGCGTTTCCGTCCTCCAACGAATAGCGATGATCCTCACCGGCTCGCGCCAATGTGGGACGCGGCTTTCGAATTCGTGAAGAAGCACGGTAACCGTACAGTTGCTGTTGCCGAACTGTTCGATCTGTGGCGCAAGGCACCCTTCGGCGTCAAGGACGGGCTTATGCCGATTTTGGCAGTCGCCTTTGTGCTGTCGCAACGAGATAAACTCGCGGTCTATCGGAACGGCATTTTTAGGGCACGATTTGACGACGTGGATGTCGACTATCTCGCCAAGGACGCCGCCTTCATTCAATTGCGCTGGATGGACCTGACCGATGTCGCGCGTCGCCTGTTGTCAGGCATGGCAGACGTTGTTCGTCAACTCGATAGCACCAATGACCTTGTTCATTTAGAGCCCATCGATGTCGGGCGTGGCCTTGTGGCGATCTACGATCATCTCCCAAAATGGACCACCCGGACGAGGCAGCTTTCCGCGAATGCGGTGAAGATTCGAGATCTATTCAAACGGGCGCACGATCCAAACCAGTTCTTGTTCGACGACATTCCAGGAACGCTCGGTGAAGATCTTTCCCTTGCCAACGATCAGGAACTGCGCCGCGTCATTGATAACGTTCATGACGGGTTGAAGGAATTGGTGCAGGCCTATCCATTAATGCTCTACCGCTTACGCGACATCATGCTTGCGGAGTTGCAGGTGCCGAATGTTTCGCCTCAATCGCTAGCTGAGTTGCGCGATCGTGCTGAGAATATCAAACAACTCACCGGAGACTTCAGGCTTGACGCCTTAATCGGCAGACTCGCGCAGTTCGACGGTAGCGATGAGGGTGTTGAAGGGATAGCCAGTCTAGCTGCGAACAAACCGCCGTCCGACTGGGTTGATCCGGATCTCGACAACGCGGCGATGGAGATTGCCGACATGGCGCAGAAATTTCTCCGCGCGGAGACATACGCGCGCGTGAAGGGTCGCCCAGACAAACGGAATGCTATGGCGGTCGTCATCGGCATGGAAGGACGGCCCACACCGTTCCTAAAGGAATTTCATATTGCCGATTCAGATCGCGCCGCCGTCAACACACTCGTTGAGCGCATTGGGGCCACGCTTGAAGAAGCCGGTGTCGGCCAACGTAGCATCATTCTAGCGGCCCTCGCAGAAATGAGCGCACGGTACATGCAAAAGCCGACCCCGACGCAGCCGAACGGGAAAGGAAAAGTCGCGTCTTGACGACCGGTCCTGTGAAGCGTGTCCTTGGTCTTTCCGGGGGGCGCGACAGTGCGGCGCTTGCCGTTTACATGCGACAGAACCACCCGGAGTACGATATCGACTATTTTTTCACCGACACCGGCAAAGAACTGCCGGAAGTCTATGAGTTTCTAGTTAAACTTGAAGGATTTCTCGGCAAGCCCATTTTACGACTCAACCCCGATCGCGACTTCGATTTTTGGCTCAAGCAATTCAATAACTTCCTGCCTTCTCCCCAAACACGTTGGTGCACGAGGCAACTCAAAATACGCCCCTTTGAGCGTTGGCTCAGACCGATACTCAACGATGGTGCGACGATTTACAGCTACGTCGCGATCCGCAGTGATGAAGAATATCGGGAAGGTTACTCTTCCAAACACGGCAACTTGATTGTTAAACTGCCGTTCAAAGAAGCAGGAATCGATAAGGCCGGTGTCTTGGAAATTCTCGAAGCTGCCGGGCTTGGATTGCCGAAATATTATGCTTGGCGAACGCGAAGTGGGTGTACCTTTTGTTTTTTCCAACAGAAAATCGAATGGGTGCGGCTCAAGGAGCAGCACCCCCAGGCATTCGAGGAAGCCAAGGCCTATGAGAAAGATGCTGTCACACATGGCTCGCCGTTTACATGGACGGAAGGCGAGTCATTGGAAGAGCTAGAGCAGCCGCAACGGGTCGATCAGATCAAACGGGACCACGAACAACGGCTTGTGCGGATGCAGTCGAAGGTACAGCCCAACCCGCTAAGGCCGGGTCGCGAGCCATTGGATATCGATGATCTCTACGGTCAGGCGAAAGTTTGTCTGGCGTGCCATAAGTAACCACTCAACTGATTTAATTGACCAGATGCACGATTCGGACACCTGTTTGTTTCAGGTCTCCACAAGGGAATGATGACTGTCATGTCAGGTGGATTAGGGCTTTCCGTTAATCAATTTCTTGAGTCACTGCCGGAAAACGTTCTCAGGAAATTTATAGATCCTGGTGTTCTATCGGTATTGAATGCGGTCTTTAGTGGCCGTGCAACTGGCGACGATTTGCGGCGAGCTATGCAAATGCTCGTTAACGTTGACTTTGAACTGCTACTTGGTGAAGAGGACGGCCGAAATCTTGTATTGAAGCACATTCCAAAAAAGAAGCGCGCTGAATTTGAGAAGCGTGTCGGACGAAGCGTCGATTCGTCTCTCACAGGTAGTTGGACTGAAGCAGAAATCAGACAGATGCGTGACTTCTTCGGTCTGGTCGAAGAGCGAGCCATACAACCGCCAACGAAAGTTGAAGACATCATTCGGCCAGCATACGGCTTGTTCGACCACCAGAGGGACACCGTCGTCAGATTGGCTCCACTGTTGGACCAAGATGAGAGAAAGGCTGTACTTCACCTTCCTACAGGTGTTGGCAAGACGCGCACCGCGATGCACATAGTGGCGAGTTCACTGCGCGTCAACGATCCCTCGGTGGTAGTCTGGCTTGCATCTGGAAAGGAACTGCTTGAGCAGGCCGTACTCGCCTTTAGGGAAGCGTGGCACAATTTAGGGACGAGGCCACTGAAGATCGGAACAATGTTTGGCGACAAGGTTCCTGATCTTGACAATTTCAACGATGGTTTTCTAGCTGTCGGACTAGCCAAGGCCTGGGCTGTAATGTCTCGTACTGATCAAAATTGGGCAGCAAAACTTGCGTCACGCGTTCGGCTCGTAGTTTTTGATGAGGCGCATCAGAGTGTCGCCCAGACCTACCGGCGGATCACTGAGGAGCTAACGCTTGATTTTCGATGCGCGTTGTTAGGGCTCACCGCCACCCCTGGTCGTACTTGGGCTGATATCGACAAGGATGGTGAACTCGTCGAGTTCTTTTCAGGCAACAAGGTCACGCTTAATGTCCCGGGCGACGACCCAATTGCATACTTAATCGACAACGGCTTTCTTGCCAAACCGTTCTTTCGGACTCTACTGGCGGAACCAGGTCTGAGCATTTCCGACAATGAGATCGCGCGTATCGCGGGGTTGTTGGAAATCCCGGAGGATATTGTGGCCGCCTTGTCGATGAGTGAGCAATATGTTACATCTGTGCTTGGCGCGATAGAAGAGCTCCTTGACTCGGGGCATCGGCGCCTACTCGTCTTTGCCGCTACAGTCCAACATGCCCAATTGCTAACGGCGATTCTTATTGCTCGCGATATTCGAAGCTTTTTAGTGACGGGCGTAACGCCCGAGCGGGTTAGGGATCGCGCTATAAAGACTTTCAAGTCGGAAGATGAGAAGTCGATGGTTCTCATCAACTATGGGGTATTGACTGCAGGGTTCGATGCCCCCAAGGCAAGTGCTGTGGTCATAGCCCGCCCGACACAATCTCTGGTTCTATTCAGCCAGATGGTTGGTCGCGCAATACGTGGGCCCAGGGCTGGTGGCACTGAAAAGTGCGAAGTAGTAACAGTCGTTGATCCGAGTCTGCCAGGATTCGGCGATGTAGCAGCGGCGTTTCTAAATTGGGAGGATGTATGGCGGTGACAACGATACCAGAGCAACTGAGTTTCTCGATTATCGATACCAAAATGACAATCGATTCTATGCGCGCCAGTGGATATAAATCTACAACGCATGCACTCGCTGAACTCATCGACAACTCACTTGAGGCCGGGGCAACAGCAATCGAGATTTTTGGAGTGAGCCGGCAGGAGAACAGTCCTCGAAGATTCAGGCTTACAGAACTAGCAGTCCTGGACAACGGCTCCGGGATGGATGCAAACACTTTAAGGGGAAGTCTTCGATATGGTCACGGAACCCGCCGTGAGCGAAAAGGGATCGGTCGTTTTGGTCTCGGACTCCCCAACGCGTCGATGTCGCAAGCCAGACACGTAGATGTTTGGTCCTGGCAATCCGGTGTGACAAACGCTCTTCACACTCAACTTTCCATTGAAGACGTGGAACGAGGCGTCCGAGAAATACCTGAACCAAGTCTACAACCCATCCCAGATATTTACCTCAAATCGAGCTGCAACGGGTTTGGTGAATCCGGCACTCTCATAGTGTGGAGTAATCTCGACAGAGTCGAATGGAAGCAAGCTTCAACAACATTTCGACATACAGAGGCGCTACTAGGTCGGTTGTACAGGCGTTTTCTTGCCAAGCCATCCGAGCGACTCCACGCTGACGACCCTAGGGGAAATGAAATTGGCCAACAACGCACCATTTTGTGTGTGCCGATTTTGGATGACGGCTCGACGATCAGCGTACAACGTAGTGACCTTGTCGAAGTGAAACCGAACGATCCTCTTTATCTTATGACCGATACTTCTTGCCCTGGGGAATTTGGTCCCGGACCTATGTTCACGGAACTCGAAGGTAGCCCTTTTTTTGTCCCCGTAACGTACAAGGGCCAAAAATGCGATGTACGGGTTCGTGCGAGTTATGTCCGGCCTCACGCGCGCCGTTCTTCTGAGCCCGAAGCCAATTGGCCTCCTGAGTGGAGTGGCAAAGACGCCGGTCACACTCCCTGGGGAAAGCATGCCGACAATAATATGGGGGTATCGCTGGTTCGCGCGCACCGCGAAATACAACTCGATGACTCTTGGATAAGTGGTGACGATACGAGAGAGCGGTGGTGGACCGTCGAAGTCGACTTTCCGACCGCACTCGATGAAGTGTTCGGTGTCACCAACAACAAGCAGGGCACGATGACTTTCCAGCGACTAGCACGATACGACTGGCGACGAGAAGCACTTACCGGTGAAGAGTCGCCCCAGGATGTCCGCCGTCGTATGGAGGCGGATGGCGATCATCGGGTTTACCTATTGGATGTTCGTAGACAGATTACAAAGGCTATCGAGTTGATGCGACCCAGAGTCAGAGAGACCAAGAAATCTCGGCATGATCCCCATGAAATAGACGAAGACAAGAAAGCTGACGAAAGGGCAACGGCCGCCATCAAACGCCGAATCGAGGAAGGCGAGCGCGGAGAGTCTGATCGAGCCGGTGAATTTGGTACTGAGCAAGAACACAAGGAAGCGCACATTCAATCTCTCGTCGATAAACATCATCTTGACCAGGGTGACGCGCTTCGGCGAATCGACGAAACGATGCGGGCTGGAAGCCGAGTGCGGTGGATTCAATCGGCGCAATCCAGCGCCGCCTTCTTCGATATCGACTCGCTACCAAACGTCATTCAAGTCTCGCTTAACACGAACCATCCTGTACATTCGCACCTGTACGATATCATGCATCCCGAGGTGGACGAGCTAACGGAAGACGAAATTCGGGATCGGCTGGCAAAAGCCGCCGCCGCATTCCGCATACTTATTTACTCATGGGCTCGCTATGAGGAAGAACAAACCGACCGTGAGCGTCGCCGCGTGCGTGATGCGCGCGTGGAATGGGGTAAGTACGCAGAGGAATTCTTCGATGAGGACGATGGTTCGCCTCCTCCTACCGACTTGGTGTAGAGTGCCGTGGACGAAGTAAGTGGCAGCCAAGGAGACCGTATTCGTGCTCTTTTCGAGAAAGCTACAGATGGAGTCACAATTATCGCGCCGTTCATTAAAGTCGATGCGTTGCGGTCGCTGCTTAAAGTAATTCCGTCGCACGCGCACATTCGTTGTGTTACGCGTTGGTTTCCTCAAGAAGTCGCCGCTGGGGTGTCTGATCCAGAAATTTTTGAAGAACTGGAGGAACGCGGCAATTCGAACCTCTCACTAGTTGACAGGCTACACGCTAAGCTCTTCATTGTCGGTGAACGCTGTCTCGCTGGTTCAGCAAATGTGACTCTCGCAGGACTAGGCGAAGGAGTTGACAGGAATAACATCGAGGTTCTCGTTGAAACAACCACTGCTGATCCTGGAATTTCAGCAACGCTCAACGAGATCTCGCAAGCGGAACGTCCCGCTACAACACTCTTAGCAGATAACGTTCGGCGTTTGGCAGACAGTATTACTGGCGAGACGACATCAGAAATTGACCGCAATGCACTTTGGTTCCCGCGCAGTCGACGCCCTGAAGAAGCACATCGGTTCTACACCCAACCACCGAAGAAGCATGTAAGAGCCGTGGACCGCATTCTATTGGCTGATCTGGCAAGGTGTAATGTTTCACCTGGTCTTGAAGAGCAAGAATTTCGGACATTGATTCGTTCTCTTCTCGCAGCAATCCCAATTGCGAGAATCCTTCTTGACGCGACGGAAGATATGATGCTCACCCGCGCCGACTCCCACTCTTTTCTCGAAACAGTTGGGGGTGATGAGTTTTCCACCAACGATTTGTGGCTCGCATTCGTCAATTGGATGGTACATTTTTTCCCAGATCAGGTCATCAAGCAAGAAATCGCCGAGGTGGCGCTTCGACGCGCTCACCCACTTAGATAGCCCTCCAAACATACGAGGGTAAACAGGTTGAATATGAGGGGACCTCATCACCAAGGGTCACTATTTAGCACCAGAATTCCTGCCGTCGTAGCCTGAGACGTAAATCTATCCAGTAGCTTGACACCTTCCGACGCTGCTTTATTTCAGTTGCTTCGGCCGCGTAACTAGGCGGGCTTGGAGACGCCGTTTGCCTCGGCGGGTACCAGGTCGCGGAAGCAGACCCTCTTCCTGTTTGGGCAAAACGAACCCCCCGACATCAGCATCTCGAACGTCTATGGCTTCATGGCCAAGTCTTTCTAGGAAGAGCTTGGCAGAAAGTGGGAGATCGGTGTCGATCAGAGAGCGTACACGGGAAGACAGCCCAGGGGGAGCGGGTGGTGGGTTTCCCGTTCAACCAGTACTTCGGCATAGTTGATGGCGACCCGTACGTCTTCAACTACCACCTCGTACTCTTGGCATATCTCCTCGAAGGTCATTCTACCCGCCAGCACGCCCAGGAATCAGTTCACCGCCATGCGCGTGCCGCGTATCACTGGTTTGCCGTGTTGGATCTCCGGCTCAATGATGATTCGTTCATGCGTGGTTGATCTCGTCGTCTTGGAAGAAAGCTGAAATTTTGTTACCTGCTTGTCAGTATCTGCGTTGTCTTTTTCCAGCCATAGCTGTGGCCGCGACGTGTGCGCTAGCCCGGATTATGGTCTACGCACGGCACGATGGATTGCTGGATTCCCACGTTCGCTAGGATGACAGAATTCCCAAGTTCGCAAGGTTGAAAGCATGGAGGAGGTCTTGTGTGGCAACGAGTGAGTGGGGCTGAACGCTGGCTAGGAACCTCAATTGGGGAAAGTTCGGTGAAGCAAGTTCGCGAAGGAGCCGTCCGTAGTTTAGCGGCAGTTGCTACAAGGACAATGGCTCATATCTTATTGATGGATCGCATGCGTGCCAATGCTTTGTTGATGGGCGGATCTGTCACGCCTCCGGGTATGATGGGCACATCATCGTCGTCTAAGGCGATTATATCAGGATCGTTTTCACCAATCTGCCAAGCCTGACGGGTTTCGAGTTGCCTTTTGGCAATCGCCAATTCAGGGGAAATTAGCTGAGGGCTTGGACTCATCTGAGCCGGTGCGAGAAAAAAACAACCCGTCTCCTGATAGGCTGTGATGAAATTGTCAACACCCTTAGAAGAGTTTGGTGACACTCGAATCACTCTCGACACAATTGAAAAGGTCTTTCCCTCGTTTTCCAACTGTCGAAGGTTTGGCCCGATGATTACCGCATACTTTGCATGGTTACGCTGAGATAGCCCGGCGATGATTGCGACTCGGATTGCCTCGTCTTTATCTTCATCGCCCCAGCGATTTTTCCACGCACGAAAAATGGCTTGGCCAGCCTCTTCATCTTCGAATGCTATACCAAGTACGGGAGGTACTTCTTGGCCATAGGCGTACAGCGTGGCTCGCCACTTAGCTTGCTCCCATAAAGGTATATCTATAGGAGATAGAACGCGACGATCTGTATGCTTCCACCGTTTCCTGTCAAGCGCCTCTTTAGAGGGGGGGGCAGTTCCAAACTTAGGGGATTCCATCGGATTGCCTGGGTCTGCAGGTTTCACCGTGCGCCAAGGTCTATCTCGAAGTACGGCATAGCTCTCATTGGCGGGATCTAGCCAATCGATCAGGCGTATCGGAGGCGTTTCACCATAGACATTAAAGTTTAGGGTAAGAGTGTCCCCGAGTGTTATGGCGCGAGAGAAACCGCATTCCTGAATGGCCATTTTCTCGATCCAAGTATGCGCGTCCCGTATCAACAGCATCCGAACAACTATTTGCTCAAGGCTACCTTCGAGCCAATTCATGTAGGCCCGCCGTTCATCGGCGGTCGTGAATCTCAGGTTAGCTGGATGGACGATCTCGGCACGGCCACTGTCGTCATTATCGGGGAAACGGAGTGTCGGCACGTCCGTCGATTGCTGGGATGGACTTAGAACAATCGTTAGACACTCTCGATAGGGCAACACGTCGCGCTCATCACTTGTTGCTAGAAAGGCCTCCAGGGCACCAAGGAGAGATTCGGCAATGCTGATAGAAATCGTATTATTGGGCGTTTCAACCACGAGTTCAGATCCCAGAATCTTCGACTTCAGAAGACTTGTCGGTCCATCTGCCAACATCGGTTTAGGAGGAATGTGTTTGGCCACGGGATGGTCTTGCAACGACTCAAAAAGGGTCTGAACGGCATTCGAGTCTTCAATAGCTGGGATAGACTCTTCGTCACGCAGATGCTGCTCGTGGCCAAGAGCGAACAGCACCGCCGTCCTGGCTGAAAACAACTCTAGTTGTTCCAGCGTATCAGGCAAACGTTCCACGCATGGAAGTGCCTCATATGGAAGGTTCAAAAAGTGAATGCCTAGCACAAGTTCCTGATGCCACAGTTCTTCGGCATACGAATTTTGTTCCTCCTCTGACAGTTTCAGCTGAGAAGCAATACCGTTTGCAAGGGTTATTGCACTCAGCACATGAGGGACACGGCCAAGCTGTAGTTCGATCCAGACGAGGCGTTTAGTGGCGATCAGTGCCTGAGGGACAAACTTTCCTTCTTCGTTGAATACAGCTAGGTTGCGTTCAACAGCCGCCAATGCTTTGTTTCTGGCAGCCCAGAGAAGACCCACATTCTCATAAGCGCAACTGCTTCCAATAAGCACCGCGATCAGCTTTGTGCGATATTCATCTTTGATCAACAATTCTTCGGCTTGGCCGAACCATCGGATCGCCTCATAATATTTCTCTTGTCTCAGCTTTTGGAAGCCACGCTGAGAAGATGCTTGGCCTGCTGCACCGTCGCTACGCCGCTGTCGGATTACGTCGACGAGTTTTTCGTAAAGAGAGTCGAAAGCAGGACTGCTGATACGTTCCCCGAGTTCAGTCACGATGTCAAAAAGCTGCTCTATAGGATAAGTACCCAAAGGAGCAGCCTCATTGACAATCTGAGCTAGATCAGCCCAGCAAGAATCCAACTGGTCGGATAGTTGGGCTTGAGCAGACTGCGTAATTCTCATGTACACGAGTCCAGTGCGAGCCTGGAGGGCATTGTTCAGGCGTAGGGGGTCGGAAGCTATAGCCTCCAGCATCTCAACCAAGCGCTGCCTGCGAGAATCAATTTTGGCGTCTTGAGGGTCAAGCCGTCCTGCAAATACTGATGTCGTCAGAAGCTGCCAGAGCCTTAGAAGGAATTCAACTTCGCATGCTTGGACTGAACCTTCAACACGCTGTTCAACCTCTTCGTAGAATTGATTAAACATGGAATAGTCTTCGTACCACCAGTAGGCTGTCCAAGCACGATTGTAGGCGATACGTAGTTGCTGCGGTCTGTAGTCGACAGACCGTGCTAGTCGTTCCGCGTGTACAAAACGGCTTTCTACCTCATTTCTGGCTCGCTCGAGGCCTCTAGCTAGGAGTGCCGTGCGTAGACAGTCCTCGACCAACTGATAGCGCGCACCTTGGTAACATGATGGGTCGGCGACTTGCTGGTCTAGTTCTTCCAGTTCCAAAAGCCGCTCAGCGTCGCGAGGACCGAGCCGGTTTCTCTTTTCGCTTTGGAAGCCTTCAACACCCAAGGTGGCTGCGGCAAGCTCTAGGTGGTTGGCGTCGTAGACCTTTTCAACGATCCAGGCGCGGTCGATAATATGTACGGGAATCTTTGCCAACTTGGAGAGCGCATCTTCTTGAGTTGCACGTACCTTGTCGCTGACAAATTGATTGGTGAAGAAATAGATACGTTTGTAGTCGCGGCCAGTGGATAATATGCTATGAACGTCGGCTTTAAGCTTAGATTTCCACTCCTTCTTTGCGCTGAAGGCGAAGGCCCACCGCTCCGCTCCAGCCGATGGAGTGCCTATCCACCAACGCTCTGCGATCTCCTCGGCTACTGGATATGTTTCAGTATCAACTTTGCTATCGCCACCTCCAGTGGGGCCTGTTTGAACGCGAAGATTGGGGCATATCTCTTTTTCGGCCAGCTTTCGACAGAAATGCTCGAACTCGTATTCACCTTTACGACTCGTGAGTGTTTCAAGATAGTATTCGAACACCTGCTTCGAGATCCGGGGGACATCATCAACTTGAGTGTCTGAGAAAAGATCCGGATGGCGAGCCCGCATGAACTCGCTAGGACTGAGCATGTTCTTCTGAAATAGAGTCTGATCGGTCGTCTTACTCATCGCGATAAAATGGTGGTTTGAGAACTAACGAGCGCCCTATTGAAGTGTGGTACGGTAAGCATAATAACATTCTGAGGATATAAGCCCAACATCCGGAATGTCTATTTTTGACGACTGGAAGGTGGCAACGAGTGACCTTTTCCCTAAATTTGCTCCAAGTCGAAAGTGAGGAAGTGGTCGAATTGAGGGGTCCCCGGAAGGACCCGCACTACTCTTATAAAGCCTCATGATCTCACTAACTCCTTACGCTTGACTTGGCTCTCAAGGGAACTACATTGTAGAGAAAGGCTCTGCGCAATGCCCTCCGAATCCTATTCCAGAAAAGCTGCCGGTGAAGGACTCAATATTCATGAGACCCGTGCATAGAGCTGACAATCTGAAAGGAAAGAACATGGGAATACGTATCCAACCATGCGAAATCGATGTGCCCGCAGAGGCTCCTTTCAAGAACGACCTGCTAGATCGGAAGGAGCCTGTAGAGGTTCTGACTCGCTTGGTGAGTTCCCTGGAAGGACCATGTGTTCTGGCTGTCGATGCCGCGTGGGGGAACGGCAAAACCACATTTCTAAACATGTGGGCTCAGTACCTGCGCAACCAGGCATTTCCAATTGTCAAGTTCAATGCTTGGGAAACAGACTTCTCGGGCGATCCCTTTGTCGCGCTCTCAAAGGAACTCACACGTGGTCTCCAAGAATACACAAACGGGTCGATGACGCAGCAAATCGAGGACGGGGCGAAAAAAGTGCTGCAAGAGACCCTGCCAATTCTGACGCGACTCGGCACCGCGGTCATTCCAGGGGTGGGACCAGAAGTCAGTAAGGTCATTGAGTCCTATGTCTCATCATACGTAGGGGCAAAAGAGTCTGTCCGAAAATTTAGGGACACATTACAGGAAACGGCAAAAAAGGTATCAAAAGCCAAAGGTGACAAGCCGGTCGTCGTGATGATCGACGAACTGGACAGGTGCCGCCCGTCTTATGCGGTCGAGCTCCTTGAAGTAGCCAAGCATCTGTTCGCTGTGGATCATATTGTCTTCGTGCTGGCGGTCAATCGTTCTGAACTCGCGCATTCCATCAAAGCCCTATATGGCGGGAGCTTTGATGCCCAAGGATACTTGCGCCGGTTTTTTGATTTAGACTTCCGGCTTCCGGCACCTGGTCGGACTGCCCTCATCAACCACTTACTCATGACGACGAAAATCAACGACTACTTTAAGCAGGAACAAGATTCGGCGGCAGAGAGGGACTATGAACTTGTCAGAAAATGGTTGATTTACTTTTTTGATGATCCTGACCTCAGTCTGCGAAGCATTGCCCAGGCCATCCACCGACTAGGATTGGTATTCGCATCGTTGCGGAGCGACCAGCAGACTTTTGCGAGAATGGCCGCTGTATGTCTGATCATAAGGACCATAGACGAAGATTTGTATCACCAGTTCGCCCAAGGTGAGGTGTCGGATCACAATGTTGTTGCAAAGTTATTCAGCGGACCTGGGGCAAGAGCTCTACAACACGAGAAGGACGGGCATCTATTTGAAATTGCGGTCATTTCGGCCAAGCTGGAAGGAAAACAAATGACAGAGGAAACGAGTAGTTCAGAACTCTTGCGACATTATAGTGAGCTTGTTGGTTCCGATGAACTTTCGAAGTTAAAAATTCTGGAACCACTTCAAAGGCCCCCACTGCAACCAACCGGCTCTGATTGTTCGGAACTTGAGCATGCGAAAACAATCATCTTCAGCAGGCGCTTTGGCGACATGCCAGGATTCAGAGTAGCAGTTCAGCGTCTCGAACTGTTTTCCCCCGATCTTATCGATGATCGTTGACGACACCAAAATGCCACAGAATCTAGTTTTGAAAATGGGGAGCTTGGGACAATATGGGCTTTAAGTCATGGAATAGCTATAGTCATTTTTCTTGGGAAGTCACACACAGCAACCGCTATATCTATAGGGATGATGAGAAGGACTTTCTGGCGAATGTCTTGGAAACAAGCCAGTCTCGGGCGACGACCGTTGGTTCTGGCAGTGTCTTCTGGAGGGCACAGCTAGGATGCAACTGGCGGCCCATAATTCAAGATGGTGAAGAAGTAGGGGAAGAACCTGAACCGTTTTCCCCTCAGAGAATGAAGCCGGTTTCATTTGGAGCTTTTGAAGGCAGAGTCAATCCCAAAGGAATTCCCTGCCTCTACCTTGCCACAAAGAAAGAAACAGCCATGTCCGAAGTGCGGCCATGGCTTGAGTCATATATCTCGGTTGGTCAGTTTCAGACGGTAAAGGAGTTAACGCTGATAAATTGTTCAGTGCATCCGCCCAATGGATTGACTATCTATTTTGAAGAGCCAGACGAACAGAAAAAGGAGAAGGCGGTTTGGGAAGACATTGACCGGGCTTTTTCTCGACCCGTTACTGTGAGTGACACTTTATCGGACTATGTTCCGACGCAAATACTGGCTGAGCTGTTCAAAAATAATGGGTTCGATGGCGTCTATTACAGGAGTGCGCTATCACATGGCTTGAACGTTGCCCTGTTCGATATGAATGCTGCTAAAATCATTAACTGCTTTTTGCATAAAGTGGAAAAAATCCAGTTTGCGTTTGGGGAGCCTTTCCTTTGATCTATCCGCTAGTCCTACTTTCTTCAGAAGGATGAGGGCACTCAAAGCCCCTAAGTGACCATACCAAAAGTTAAGTCAGTTGGCCGCCAATCATCGCGCATAATGCGAATGTCATCGTAACCAAACTCCCGGCAAATAAAGCGATGAAGGACAAGGCGGTTTTGGAGAAGAGAGGTTGCGACCAGGCGACGACGTGGGGGCATCAGCGGGGCTCAGGCAGCATGAGTTTCATGATTTCGCGGACAATACCCTCTCTGACCTCTGGTTTGAGATGGGCGACTGATCTCTCCATGATACCGACATTCGCCGTAAATAATCTGGCGGGCCTGACGTAGCTCGTTTTGATCAACTGGCCGCTAGTAAAACTGCTTTGCTCTATTTTTATGGCGCGTTGGTCATAGTACGGTTGGCTGGTAATTTGGCATAAGATAAAGTCGTCTTGCCCGGCTTCGGCAAGTATTAGTGCGGGTCTCAATTTCTGTTGGCTTAAATCAGAGAACGGGAAACGGACAAGCACAACGTCTCCTACTGAAAATTTTGCCATGCCCGATCTTCCTCCGCCGTTTTCCAGTCAGCCGCCAGACTGTTTTCGCTGAGATGAGCGCATTCGCCGGCATTTGATACTGCCTCTTGATCTTTAAACCGTTGTTTGACAAACAGAAAAAAATCGTAGACTTCCTGTTGCGCCGCTTCCGGCAAGACAGACAGATCGATCGATTTCATTGTTCATCCCTCCAGTAGGTCGGATTAGCGTAGCATAATCCGACATGGGGCTGCAGTGTCGGGGTACGCCTTCGGCTAACCCGACCTACGGCTCTCTCATGCATCTTCCAACCAAGGTAATCGGCTTTGAAAAATTTCTAAAATTTCTTTGGCACAATCTTGAGACACATCGTTCAATACATAGCCCTTAAAGAGATGGCCGTGAGATTGTTTCATGGCATATAGTGCCTGTTTGAATTTGGTACGATCATTTTCAGATAGACATAGTATATGTTCACGTTCAGCGAAATCTAAATCATTCATAAACTCTTTTGTTGTCTCAAAAACGGCTGATTGTGCATTCTTATAAACATGTTGCTTGCCATCCCAATGAGAACTTCCACCCATAGACGTTCCATATTTCGTTTTATAAGTAACAGGTCGATCAGTCGTTTGTTGAGCAACAGCTATTTCCTGTAATCGATTACGGTATTCTTGGAAAAGTTGCCGTACAGAGTTTCTTGTCTTTCGTTGTTTGTTTTTCCTCTTTACCCAATCAATGATTTTATATGCTGCCCCGAGCAGAATAAGAAGATGAGAAACAAATTCAAGAATCGCCATGACAGATGTATCTGAAAAATAATGTGATGTCGGGTTACGCCTTCAGCTAACCCGCCCTACGGCTTTCTGCATCTGATGGTGTTTGTTAACGAGATAAGCAGCGAACGAGGCGCAGGCACCGAACATGAATACAGCCTCGTCCAAGCCGACATCTGAGGAGTCTTTGAATACCAGCGAATGACGGACACCCTCTTCGGCATTAGTATATGCATAAATTTTTTCAAATCCCGTCTTGAGCTGCCTATTTGTGAGTAGCCCCTTGTTCTCAAGGTTTTTCAGTGCCTCACCAAGTGTTTTTGATTTTGGAGCGATTTTGCGAGCGACAGATTCAACCGCTTCGATGCTGGACTCAACCGAATCTGCATATTGCTGCGCTTTGAAGCGTACCGCCGCTTGCCTCAAATGGGTTGCTGCGCCTTCCATACCACCCTCGCGGAGCGTTTCAATGGCCCGCTTCGTTGCTTCGCCTTGCTCTTGGCTGGCGCGCGGCACGATAGTTGGAACGTTGTCTATGTTTGCAACAAAGTAGGCGATTGGTGATTTATCAAATGCGTCCATCAGATATTGCCCCAATCTCTCTGAGCACTTATCATGTCGCAGGATGAATTCTATAAAGGTCAACACTTCATGGTATTCACCATTCCTTATTTGTTCGTGACAGAATCTTATGTCGCCTTGATATGTGTGGGATTCGATCTCATCATGCCATTTTCCAAGAATCTCAAATTGGTACAAAAACAGGATGGAGCCTAAATCCCAATCCGTATAGCCGTCTATAGGATCCTCATCATATGTCGAATTTATTGCCTCCTGAATACAGCGCCACACTCTCCGCCTGAAGTCGTCCGGGATGCTGTCTGTTTGCATGGATTCTGGTAGCGGAGATTTTCCTTCACGTTGAGCGAACGTCAATTTGTAGAATGCATCATCAGCTTTGTGAACCATCATTCAAGTTCCTCAAACATCAATTCGCGAAAAACCGGCTCGATGGTTTTTGCGATCCAGGTTTCTCTTGGTGGTTTCAGGGCATTCAGAGTGTGGTCGCCGTTAGCGTCGTATTCGGCCAGTTCTTCAGCCCGGACCGGGGCCGTATGGGAAAGATACAACGCGTAGGCGTATTCACTCTCACCACCGACATTGAGGTTAGACCGCACATCGTGCAGCCGCTTCAGCATTACGCGCATGTCGTCTTATCCGAATTTCCGGAAAAAATGAAGCGATGCAGGACAAGCCGTTTTGGAGAGTAAGGGATCAGATTTCAAGCATGGCCCAGCGGTCCCCTTACCGCTGAAGTAGCGTTCATGACTATATTACTCCTTGGATGGTGGTAATTCCGGTAGGATGCAAGCAGCGTCAACATCATTTCCCGTTAAATTTCCAACAATTTCGGCTGCCACTGTTGCGCTACTCATGTACGCCGTATATTCGTCTGGTACAGATTCGCGAGCCAGCTTCATGACCCGGTTCTGCACAGCAGCATCATTCCAGGCAGCGGATTTAGCCACCGCTGTTGTAAAGGCAAGTTCCAATTTGCGCACTTTATCCAAGTTTGCATTTAACTCCGAGATTGGGTTGCTACCGACAAATTTTCCACCGACATAGACACCTTGACTAAGGCCGATAAGCATCAGATAGGAGTTGTCAATTGAAAAAGACCCTAAAGATTCCGCCGCGATAACACCTTTGTATAAAAGTGAAATTCCTACAACCACTGAAAAAGCTACTGCTTGGAATCTCGCAACTTCGAACCCCTGATCAGAAGTCAAAAGATCACTAAACTTTGGCATATACTCAGATGAAGTTCGCGTAAAATCGTTTTTGATCCAGCGTTTTTTCTTGGCCCAAGCCCAATTCTCTCCAGTCACCCGAGAACGAACCATGTTGGCTGCCCTACCCAGGCCGGCACCGCCAGCCGCAACACCCAACAACCAGAGTATGGAGTCGTTTATAGGAACTAGCTTGCCTTCTTTTATGACCCAATAAATTGAAATCCAAAGCACGATCAAGGTGAAAAAAAAGACCTGAGTTTTCGACAGACTAGCCCGACCGGTAGGTTCGGCGGTTGTTTTTAACGGATTGGCAGTTAGTTTATGCCCCCATCGGGGTTTTGCCGCGTTGGCTGCTAACAAGTAGAAAAAAATGACTGCTGCGGTAGCTACTATGGTAGCCATTATTTCAGAGGGAATGTTAAATGACATCGCCTCTTTGTGCTCCACTATGGTGAGAACAATCCCGTAGGTTCGATTAATGTAGCATAATTCGATGTAGGGCTGCTACTCTTCCTGAAGGGGACTTACGTAGGTAACTCGACATAGCACTGAATACTGCCATTTTAAGCTGTTGTAATCCTGAAGGGACCCCGATCTTTGGTCCACGGGATTAGCGATTTTCTGACCGCTGTTGGTGCCATTGCGCCCTGTACTGCGAGGGCGTCAGGTTGTTGAGAGACCGGTGAGGCCGCTCCTCATTGTATTCCTGTTTCCAAACCTGCAACTTCGCCCGCGCATCCGTCAAATCCTCGAACCAGTGCACGTTCAAACACTCTTCCCGTAAGCGCCCGTTGAACGATTCAATGTAGGCATTATCGGTCGGCTTGCCGGGCCGCGAGAAGGCCAGCGTCATTCAAAGCATCCTTCAGGAATAGCCAATTCGATGATGTGACGAGCGGTCCGGTGCCTGGTTTCCTTGGTAACGGGAACAGGAAGAGTGACAGAAGAAGGAACAGGACCGGACGCGAATGACCCGCTCTAATCTGTATGACGATCAGTATAACTGACGAGTGGAGCCAAACGCGAACCCCTATAAATACAGGAGTTTAACGGGCTAATGTAATTTTGGGAGGATAGTCTGCCAGAAATCGTCTCCTTTGTGGCTTAGTTTTTGGTGAGACCCTCAAATTCGACGACAACGAGAGGCCTGCTCCTTCTAGCGATACGATTTGTTTTCGACAGCGACCACATAAACAGTTGCCAATTCCGGCTTAGGTTCGACATGATCGACTTGCCCGA
Organism: Nitrospirales bacterium; assembly: GCA_965203665.1. Lineage (GTDB taxonomy): Bacteria > Nitrospirota > Nitrospiria > Nitrospirales > UBA8639 > Bin75. The sequence goes on from OZ241905.1 coordinate 209,260, forward strand.
ACTTCGTGTGGCACCGATCTGATGAACGCGTGTCAGGGGAGGTTCTCGCAAGATTTGCCACCGGGGTGGAGTGAACGTGGCAAGCAAACCGACTTCTTTGCCAGCGTCAACAAGATTCAAGATCGATGAAGAACCCCTATAGTGCCGAACAGAGGAGGTGGCTGAATGATCTTCGGGAACATTACCGGTCCGTGGCCAACGGCATCTGCATGGCAACTATCCGGCTTGGTGACGAAAGTTTCACGGAGCCATGCGAAGGTCCAATCGGACACCGTCACGCGATCGCGAAGAGGCACGTAAAACTGATTGCGGACGTCAAAAGCCAAATTCGAGCCAATAGGGAGACTGGAACATTTGCGATATGGCCGGCGCAGTACGACGATCTTCAACTTGTGCCGATCAGCCGGTTCAGCGCAGGCCGGTGGTCCTGCCAGAGGCACGACGAGAGATTCGAGGGCATCGACGCACAACAGATTGATCTCTCAGAACCCGAGAACTTGTTTAAGGCGGTCTACCGTGTCGTACTGCGCCAAAACCATCTGATGCTAGCCCGCTGGAACGCCCATGTCGCCGCGGCCCGAACCGTGGAAGGATGGGAGCTCTTCAAGGAAACGGCCTTCGAGACGGCGATAAGCGACGATGAAGCGGCTAACGCGGAAAGCGAATGGAGGGATGTCGTACACGCAGTGATGGACAAGATGCGCGATTTTGAACGGCGATTGAGGCTACGAGATTGGAATTCCCTTGAGTACCGTGCGCTCTTGGTGGCATCCAAACCCACGGTGGCGGGATGGGGTTGTCTCAGGATGAAGTTCGATTTGAGCGGCTTGCATGCCGATGACCCGCGAAGACATTGGAACCGCCATATCGAGTTGGGCTACATGATTGTGATTCCTCAACAAGACGGACACGCCATCATCACGGCCTGTGAGCCTGCAAACCGATTCCGCGTACCAGAGATCGTGAGAATTCACAAATACATACCGGTGCACGCGAACCCCAACGAACCTTATACGGCTGAAGTGAATTTGAAGCGGGGGCTTTCGCAAAGGATCTGGGAACTCAATGAAATTGGAATGCGGGAATCGCTCTATCAATCGTGGTCGGTGGCAGAACAGAATGAAGTTCAGGCCTGGATGAAGAACAGGGGGTCGCGCCATCCGACGCTCTTGGTTCAAGCATCGAGTTACCTTCCTAGTATTCTCTGACCCGGCCGCGCGTAAAACTGTGTTCACCAACTTATAGTACGTACACTGGAATAATCATTTTATTTTTAATAGCTTATAAAATCTTGCCATCAAGAACCCGATGCTTGCCCCAACCCTTTTCGCTCGCAGGAGAGGAGGCTCCTCCCTTTCCTTTTCCGTCATCCCCGTTTTGTCCCTGCTGTCAACCTCGACGCGTGTCCCCGACGTTCGTCATCGGGGAGCCAGAGTCTTTGTCGTTGCAGCATCCCCCTTCCGTCATGCAGAAACTTGATCCCAATATGGGACTATGCTAGGGTTCCGGTGATGAGGATCATCGCGTTGGCGACCCTGAAGGCATTTCTTGACGCCAAGCCCGCTCACGCAGATGCCCGAGAGCCGATGATGGCGTGGTATCGACAGGTCAAAGCTGCTGACTGGGCGAGTCCGGCCGACGTCAAACGGGACATTCGGAGCGCGAGCATCCTCAAGGACGGCCGCGTGGTGTTTAACGTCGCGGGCAACGCGTACCGCATCGTGGTGTGGATTAACTATCCCTACCGGGTCGTCTATATCCGGTTCGTCGGCACCCATCGGATGTACGACGCCATTGATGCACAGACAATTTGAGGGACCAGCCATGGACATCGCACCCATCAAGACCAAACGGGACTACCGCCGCACGCTCAAGGAAATCGAAGGCCTGATGACGGCCCGCCGCAACACGCCGGAGGGTGACCGTCTCGACGTCCTGGTGACGTTGGTGGAGGCTTGGGAAGCCAAGCACTATCCGCTGGATTTCCCCGACCCGGTCGCCGCGATCCGCCACCACATGGAGCAGAACGGCTTGGCGCCGAAGGGCCTGATTCCCTACCTGGGAAGCCGCAACCGGGTCTACGAAGTGTTGAACCGCAAGCGGCCGCTGAGCCTGAAGATGATCTGGCGCCTGCACAAGGGCCTAGGAATCCCAGCTGAATCCCTGATCAAGGTCGACGACGGCACATCGGTCCCCAGAACCTGATGGCCTGTTGCAGGCTAAAGAGGCATTCGAGCACGCTCTTCTTCCCTTGCGAGATATTTGTGCCACAGAAAGCACGGTATGGAGAGAGATCTGAATTCAACCGGACATTGACCAAGTGACTGGTGTTAACCATGTAACCATGAGGACTAGTCCCCATACCCTGCCTAGCAATCTTACTGTTACAGGTCACGAGATCATTTCTTTCGCCTGTTAACTCCCATGAGAAATTACTCTCCATCGGCTTCTGAAACAAGGCGACCATGTTACATTGAACGGCTCCACAAATAACGGCCGTCAGGTTGGATAAACTCAAGCTTCGAAATGTCGCCTGCTAATCCTGGATGAAAAATAACCGTATATCCCAATAATCCTAGAATTTCAAAATGCCCTTTGTCTTTCTTAGCCCTTAAAATGTGAAGAGGTTGTCCGGGAATGGCGATTGACAGCGTATCATCGTCCCACATAAAGACACGCAAACGATGATTTTGATAAATATAGGCACCTGCATACCGAGAAAGACTCTCGGCAGACTTAACGAAATTTGAACGCGGTGGATCGAAGATGCATTTTGCTTTCCCATCACCTTTTGGTAGTGCTGAAATATTGCCACCCAAATGTGGGGTGAGCATTCGTTCAATACCGTAAATTCTTTCAAGCCATTGCCCCCTAGCCGTTGTGCAGAGGAGATGTTGCGCATTGACTGCCAATTCCTGGAGAGATGTTGCAGCACTGTCATAATCATTACGAGTGATCGAGTGCTGCACCTTGAACAGATTTATCACCATAATGAAATTGATTTCCACATCGCTTTTGGGTATGCCAATTTCGTTCGATGCCTTGTCATACAATTCTGTGGCGAGGGAATGATCACCGCGTGCAATAGCCAAATTCGCAAGGGATCTGAGGGCGGAAGCACGCAGAATGCGCGTTTTCGCCTTCCCCAAACATACTTTCATATAAGACTCTGCTTTCTCAAAGTCACCAGTCCCAAAATACGCAACCGAAATAACGGCTGCGTCTTCTGCAGTCGTCTTTTCTCCAAGTTTTTTGTAGAGTTCTTCCGCTTGACGCAGCAGCAAAATTTTGCGATTCACGAAGCTAAATGACGCAAATTCTTTTTGTTCATCCGGGATCGACATAGCTTGAAACTCTATGGTTTCCCGGTCGATGTCCGTGATTTGTTCCAGAATGTTGGTCAGGCTTTGTCGTGTCGTGGCCGCTTCCTTGTTGAGCTCGTTCCAAGCTGTAAACAACCCAACGGCAAGAGAAACCAATAATGCCAGCGTAGATATCGCTATAGTTTTATCAAAGCGAGATGATTTGTGGGTCGATTGACTATTTGTCTCGTGCGTATCCATGATGGATATGAACTAGGAATCATAGCACTCAAGAAGAAGCTGAACACGCTGCTGACCCGGTAAATGTCCCCAAGGAGAGCCGGGGCTCGCTTCAAAGTAGTGGATCAACTTCTTTATATCTTCTCGGCTTAACCAACGCTGATCGCGACCGAGACGAACAGCCCAACAATCTGCCTGTATTTCTCGAGATAACTGATGAAATCCGTAGGTGTGGCCAAGATAATGATGCGCACACTCATGTGTGTACCAGAATAGCTGGAAAAATCGGGGTAAGGGGTAAAGAATAATTGGGTTTAGATATATGACACGTGCGCCATTCGGCTCGATCCGAGCCATACCAACGTCACCCAATTGTGGGAAAGGAATTGTAACGACGGGAACACCCAAAGCGTCAACGCAATTGACTGAGACGCCAGCAATCTTTGTCTGAGCTTCACCAATAGATGGGATAAGAAGAACTATTAAAAGAATGAGTGCTCTTAGCATGCTATCCTCCTGTCTTCTAAAATCCGCGAAATGACGGCAAGCTTTCGGCCGTCGAAGCCGTTTTTGAGGGGTCTATCATCGCCACTGTCGAACTTCGAGCTTTTGTCGCTTTGACCGCGAAATATCAGAACAGCCTGCTTCCCCCACGGCTCTACCTGCTCAGCAAGTGTTTTTTGTACTCAATCAACAAATTCATTTTGGTAATTAGGGTGAAACGTAATCACAATAGATTTTCAGAAACTGTTTAAACGCATTCTTCTAGCGGATTACGCTATATTAATCCAACCTACATTAATCGGAAGTCTAGAGTTCTGTCACCCTCTCCCCATAGCTTAGGAGAGGGTGGGGTGAGGGGGCAGAAGAAAAAGACACTGGATCCTCGATCAAAAAATGTCGAGGCTGACAGAAAGAAGCGATTTTCATTGCGGAGGACGAGGTGCCGGGCCGTGTCCATCAGCCGTGCAACGGGATAACGTCAGCACTTAGGGCCCCGGTGACGTAGTCGGACCACTGTTGCATCACTGATCGCCGCCGCTCGAACAGATCGGAGCGTTGATAGGCTCCCTCCACGCCTTTGACGACATGGGCGAGACAGGCTTCGGCCACTTCGCGTGACACGTTCACGTCCGCACACCACGACCGGAAACATGCCCTGGCAATGGCATGGGGCACGCCTTGGATCCGGTTCTCACGCACCAGTTTACTGATGGTGGCGTCGGAGAGCGGCTTGCCGCGGGCGGAAGGAAAGATGAGGGGACTGCCGCCACCGGCTTGCTTGGCGGCTTTCAGGAGTGCCAGGGCCCGGGCGGACAAGGGCACCCGATGCTCTTTTCCCGTTTTCGTTCGGGTAGCCGGAATCACCCACATCTTCTTGGTGACATCAATTTCAGCCCATTCCGCCAGCCGCACCTCGCCGGACCGGGTCGCGGTGAGCACTTGAAACTCAAAGCAGCGGATCGTTGACGGCGCGGCCCCGGACCGTTGGATCGTCTCCAGGGCCTGGGCGACCTGGGCATGCGGAATCGTTTTATGGGACTTCTTGAGCGTCGCCGTGTTGGGGAGGGCCGCGCGGATGCCGGCGGTCGGGTCATCGGCCCGGAGGCCCTGCGCCTTGGCCCAGTTGAACGTGCGGCTCATGCGGTGTTTCACCCGCTTCGCGGTCTCCGGTTTGCTCGTCCAAATGGGATCGAGAATCCTCATCACGTCCGCCGGGGTGATCTCGGCGACCGGCTTCTGGCCGATGACCGGGAAGGCATAGTTGCGCAGGGTCGCCCGCCAGAGCTTCGCGGACTTTCCGCCATGTTTCCATGTGGGTTCGTGTAAGGCGATCACGGTGTCCGCCGCTTCTTGGAACGTGATACCGATCGCTTGGCGTTGCCCGTGAATGAGCTTCTCGCCGTGATACCGTTTGCGGCGATTGTCCATCGCTTTCCGGCGCGCCTCTTCGATGGTGACCACCGGCCAGGGCCCCAAGCCTAAATCGTGTTGAGTTTTTTGGATCGTCAAGCGTTGCACCCAGGTTTTTCGCGTGGCGGACTTGACGAGCAGATACAGGGTGGGGATGCGATCCCCATAGCGGCCCGGCGCGTTCAGGGTTTTAATCTTGGTGTCCGTGAGGCCGTTCATCAGGTTTGCTTTCGGCATGTGTTCCCAAGTTTGTTCCCAAGAATTGGCCGGTGATGGGGGTGACGCCATCCCCCTGGCCCCTGGTGGGATTCATGGGAATACTACCAGAAAAAGTCAACGACATCAAGGTGTTAGGATAGAACAGGTGGGGCCGTCGTGGACCAGGAAGGACTACGTGAGACTGTGTAAATGGCGGAGAGGGTGGGATTCGAACCCACGGACCGTTGCCGGTCAACGGTTTTCGAGACCGCCCGATTCGGCCACTCTCGCACCTCTCCGTATAGCGGTAAGCTCTTTCAGTTCATGGTGAGAGGTTGGGCCTGCCTGAGTTGCTGAAAGAACCGTTGCAGCAGGTCGCGACTCTCATTTTCCAATATGCCGTGCGTGACGGCGATTTGGTGATTCAAGCGGTTGTCCTCATGGAGCGTAAACAGGGACCCGCAGGCCCCGGCTTTGGGGTCCCACGTGCTGAACACCAAACGAGGAATCCGCGCTTGCAGCATGGCGCCGGCACACATGAGGCAGGGTTCCAGCGTCACGTAGAGGGTTGTGCCAGTTAATCGCCAGGATTGCAACTGTTCGGCGGCTTCCCGGATCACGATGAGTTCCGCATGGGCCGTGGGGTCCTGTTGGCGTTCTCTGGTGTTTCGTCCCCTGGCCACGATGGTATTCTCATGCACGAGGATTGCCCCTACGGGGACCTCGCCTTCGGAGGCGGCTTGCTCCGCTTCCCGCAAGGCTTCGTGCATGTAGGCTTCGTCGGCCGGGAGCTGGTTTTTTGCGTCTGCTTCAGGGACCATGTTGTTCCTGTAAAAAGGGAATGTCGGGTTACGTTACGCTAACCCGACCTACGATCCTTCTTGTGTTTGTGTAGCCGCGCGATCTTATCGCGCTTCCATCTCTTGGCGGCCTCTCCAAGCGGCATAAGATGCCGCAGCTACAAGTGGAGAGGCCGCGTAGCCGCGAAGCGGCGCGTGGAGCCCTTCGACTTCGCTGGCGCTACGCTCAGGGCAGGCTTTGGTTTGCGCGGTATTCATGGTACCATAGCGTGGCCTCAGACTCCATGAGGATCGCAGTTGAGGGACATGGCTCGTCGTACTCCAATCAACGTTCCCCTTTCAGTCGAACATCTGCAGACGATCTGGCGCGAGTTGAATGGTTCGTATTTCCAGAACCGTCTGCCGGCCATTGAGATTCAATGGAGTAACCGCCTGACGGCTTCGGCCGGTCTCTTCCGCAGCCGGACGGGTCCGCGTATTTCCTGGGTGGACCCGGAAGAACGGCATGGCAAGGGGCGCGTGATTCGCTTGTCGGTGCCGCTTCTATCCGGGCAACCCTTTGAAGAGATCCGGGGCACCCTGGCTCATGAGATGATTCATCAATGGCAGTTCGACGTGAAGAAATGGTGCCCGTCGCATGGACGGGAGTTTCGGCGGATCATGGCCCTGATGAACGACGACGGCCTGGGGATCACGATTTATCATACACTCGGTGAGGACGCCCAAGTCTCCGTGAAGTTTACGTGGCGGTGTGCCTGGTGCGGGCACGCGTATCATCGCCAACGCCACACCCTGTCAACGAAACGGCACCGCTGCGGGTTGTGCCGGGGGCCTCTTCAGGAAATTGTTGACCGCACGACGGAGGGCCACCCCTCACCCCAGCCCTCGCCCAAGGGGAGAGCGAGTCGCGATCTCGGCGGCCCTATTCAACTGGCCTTTCAGTTTTGATCGTTGGTGGCGTGGACGAGATGCGACTCTCTTTTGCCTGTGCCCGGAGCAGAGTGAGGCGGTTTTGATCGTTCTCGGTCTCCGGGAGGTTATACCGTTCGTCCACTTGGACGGCCCGCTCGAAGCAGCGTAACGCGGACACGTGGTCGCTTCTGGTTTCGTAAATATCGGCCAGGAGACGGAGCACCGCGGCTTCGCTGGGTTCCTGCCCGAGTTTGATGAAGTGTTCGCTGGCGTTGTTGAGGCAGCGTTCTGCTTGCTGCAGATCTCCTTGGGCGAGCAGGGCCTTGCCGAATTGGCTGAACGTGTTGGCTAGTCCCAATTCATCACCAACCACGCGGTGGCACTCGAGTGCGCGTTGAAAATGGGTCGCGGCATCGTCGGGATGGCCGGCGGCGAGTTCCATCAACGCCAGATTGTTATACAGAATGCCCAGGGCGCGATGGTGTTCGATAGGCTGCAGGACGTCGATGGCCTCTAAGTAATACGCCTTGGCCGTGTCGAATTGGTCCGCGTCGGCTTTGAGATTGCCGAGGTTCACCAGGGTTTCTCCCACGGTGGATGGATTGTGTTCGCTGCGTTGGAGCGAGAGCACTTCGTGATAACAGGTTTCCGCTTCGGCGTATTCTCCCAGTTGCGCGCACACGTTGCCGAGGTTGCCTAACGCGGCAATCAGGTCCTGGCCCGTGTCGCTGTTCCGGGCTTCTTTCACGGCTTCTTCGCACCAATGGCGCGCTTGTGACAGATTGCCGCGGTGCAAATGAATGCGGGCGCGTTGTGAGGCCTGACTCATGGTCGGGATGTGGCAAAGAACACGAAGAGAACGGCGGGACTACAACGCGAAGCCAAGTCGAACTCGCGGTGTTGCCAAATGATGCCGGGGTTTGATACCTACGCGCGTGAGCCCGTCCCTGTCCCCGAACGGAGATCCCATATCACCGGCGAAAGGCGTCTTTGCCTTTCACGATGTTGGAGAGAAGTTCATCGGCTTGTTTGGCCGCCTTGCGACGGCGCCACCATTGGATGCCGAACCGGGAGGCCAGCAGTGCGGCCAGACAACCCACGACGATTCCCATCTCATCACTCATGACGATAGTCTAGGGTAACCGCACGCCGTGAGCAAGGTTCACGGGACCATGTGACAAAGGGCGTCTCGCCCGGGAAACCTCTTTCTATGGAATTGTGGATTCTGCTCATTTCTTTGATCGTGATCCTGGTCGGCGCGGAAACGTTTACCAACGCGCTCGAACATCTCGGAGAACGGCTACACATTTCCGAGGGGGTCACGGGGTCGGTGTTTGCGGCCGTGGGCACGGCTTTGCCCGAGGCGATGATCCCGGTGGTGGCGGTGTTGGCCGCCTCCGGGGATCTGTCGGTTCGGCAGGACGTCGGGGTGGGAGCTATTTTGGGCGCGCCGCTCATGCTGTCGACGATTACGTTTTTCTTGATGGGAACGTTTGCCGCGCGGCGTCGTGGTTGGGCGGAAGCCCTTCGTCCCGAGCCTACCGGCGTGCACCGGGACCTGGATTGGTTTCTTTTTGCCTTTGCATTGGCCACCCTCGCGATCTTCGTGCCTTCGGAATGGCAATGGGCGCGTGTGTCGTTGGCGTTGGTCTTGACCCTGAGTTATTTCGTCTATTTGCTGTTGACCATTCGCGCATCCGGGAAGTTGGTTGAGCAGGGCCATGGCACCGAGGCGGATCACCCCCTGTTTTTGAGCCGGTTACGCATCCCCGAGAACCTACCCACGATCCTCCTGCAACTGGTCATCGGATTTGGGTTGATCATCGGAGGGGCCAAGGGCTTTGTGTACGGCGTGGAGCATTTGGCCGCCTGGCTAGGGCTTTCCACCTTGGCGCTGTCGTTGCTGATCGTGCCGGTGGCGACCGAACTGCCGGAAAAAGTGAATAGTATTATATGGGTGCGGCGCGGCCGTGATACCCTGGCTTTCGGCAACATCACCGGGGCGATGGTGTTTCAAGGCAGCCTGCTTCCCGCCCTGGGAATCTTGTTGACGCCATGGGTTCCGCGAAAAGAAGCCCTGTGGGGCATCGGATTGACCTTTCTTGCCGCGGGGTACCTGAAACTTCGTTTACGGTCCCATGCCTTGAGGCCCTATCATCTGATTTTCAACGGCCTGTGCTATCTTGCTTTCGGCTTACTCATCGCCTTTGGATAAGGGGTGGGTGCAAGGTTGCGGGAGCCGTATCCCGGACAAAAGGTTTGTAGTCTCGCTCCGATTTTTATACAATAAATACCTTACTGCCAATCTTGCCGTGTTGTCCTTTTACTTTCATCTGAAACTTGCATGTTGTTGAGGGGCGTATGAAATCACCCGTGGTGACGTGTTTGGATATGGAAGGGGTCTTGACTCCGGAAATCTGGCTGGCACTGGCCGAGAAAACAGGAATCGCCGACTTGAACGTCACCACCCGGGACATTCCCGACTATGACGAACTCATGAAGCTGCGCTTGGACATTCTGGCTAAATTTGATCTCAAGCTGTCGGACATCACCGAGGTGGTGGCGGGGCTGAAACCCCTGGATGGCGCCGTGGAATTTTTGACGTGGTTGCGAGAGCGTTGTCAGGTCATTATCTTATCAGACAGTTATTATGATTTGGTCAGTCCCCTGATGAAGCAACTTCACTATCCTTCCATATTTTGCCATACCTTGGAGATTGACGATAAAGGCTACATTCGGAATTATGCGCTCCGGCAACAAGACCAGAAACGGCATGCGGTGGCCGCAGTCAAGAGTCTGAACTTTCACGTGTTGGCAGCGGGAGATTCCTATAATGATCTGTCGATGTTGCAGGAAGCCGATGCCGGATTTTTCTTCCGCCCGCCGGATTCGATTTGTTCCGAATATCCTCAATTTCCGGTTACCCGTTCGTACCCCGAGTTGATGGAACGTTTCGTCAGTGCCGGAGGCTTTAGTCACTGAGTGAGCATTGCCGGCCCTTCAACATGACCGTTGTGGCGAAAGGCGAAGTCGTGGTCGTACATGTATTACCCATCATTGCAACGGTTGGAAACTGTTGCCTGCCAAAGGAGGCAAGATATGCGTCGCCTGTCTGTCGTGCATAAGGCGTGTGGTGTTCTTCTGATCGTGTCATTGACGATAACGGGCTGCTTGGGCTCACGAGATTGGGATTATCCGCCTCCTCCGGAGAAAACGTATCTGGACGTGTCGGCTGACCAGAAAGTTGACGGCAGTCTGGTGGTTGTTCCGCTTGATGATAAGCGGGGCACGGAGATGCGTGAACAATATTGGGCAGCCGCGATTCCCTTTATTCCTTATGCCACCACGGTCTATGATCGGCCTGAGACGGTATCGTCCCCCAGTCCCGTTGATGAAGTATCCTTTTCCCCGTCACGCGATTTTGCGCGTGCCTTGGCCGAGGAAATTCGAAAGACGAACATTTTTACGTCCGTGACGTTTGTCGACAAGGATCAACCCTTGCCTCCCAGCGATTTTGTTATGCAGGGACGACTCTATTCGACGCGATGGGAGCGGAATATTTCCACGTATCTGTTAGGTCCCGCCGGGACGGTGTTGTGGGCGGCCGGTCTGCCGCTGGGCACCACCGAGACCGACGTGGAAATGTTCGCGCAAATAACCCGGGCTGGGGAGCCGGACAACGCGTTGTGGGGCTTTGCCATGGAATTCGATGCCAAGGAAACCGATAGTCTCTATCGAGGATTGGAGGATTCCGTCACGAATTATCCGAGAGGCCTGCAGGAAGGGCTGCGGCTCGCCATTGAAGATTTGGTAGAAAAAGCTCCGACGCGTCTCAAACCCTGAGTCGGCTAGCGGTTTCGAGAGGGCCTGTCAGGTGGGTGTCGATCAGAGAGCACGGGTTGTCCTGGTAACGGCCTCGAGCCAAGAAGAAGCGCTGCTGATCGGGCGTTCGGTCGTGCAAAAAAAACTGGCGGCGTGTGTCACGGTCGTGCCCAATGTGACGTCCATTTTTGAATGGGAAGGCACAGTCTGCGAAGAACGTGAATGGCTGCTGGTCATGAAATCCCATGCCGACGCCTACGATGCCTTGGAATCCGAAGTAAAAGCACTCCACAGCTATGAGGTACCTGAAATTCTCGCCTTATCGGTAGCGAAGGGGGCAAGCGAATATTTGGCATGGGTCAAGGCCATGACCTCCCAGCCTAGTTAGCTTGCCAGGCCGTCCTCGGTCATTTCTGCCTAGGATATGATGCTTGCCATTTACCAAGAACCGTATTGTCCCTACCGTAATACTCCCAATTGACCATGCGTGATTTTGTTCCGTAAAGTAGGATTTCCAGAGCCCACATTCACCAGTGCATCTCACCCAAAGTCACTTAGGCTGACCCGAAGGTCCGAACTGATCCCGTGAACCTCTCTGATGACAGATGGACGGTTGTGCTTTTTCGGGGCATGGCTCGGGATCCTTTGAGGATCTCTTTGCGCAAGAGAACGTTTAAACGAGTGCTGCTCGCGGCCGCGCTATTGTCGGTCGTGCAGGTGGGGGTGCTTGCGCATTACGTGGTGCAGACGGGCCAAGTCACCGACCAAGTTGCCGAACTCGAAGGATTGAAGGAGGAACTCAGCCAGTCCAAAGGACAAGTGGTTGAGTTTTCTGAAGCCGTCGACAAAATGCGGCAGCGTGTCCTGAACATCCAATCGATAAACGAAAAGTTGCAAGTCATGTTCGGGCTTGAACCCGAGCAAGGAGGCACCGCTGTCGTCAATGGACAGGGCGGCGAAGAAGTTCCGTATGAGGCTGTCTTTGATGGCAGAACCGGAATTCTGAATTTCGACTATCTCGCGGAGATCGGCGTGGGCGAGAATGCAGACGATACCGGGATCATGATGACGACTGATATCAAGAATGGGCTGTCCTGGCTTGATCGACAGACGGTCCGGCAACTTCGCGTATTGGCCCGGTTAGAAAAAGCAGCGGGAGAACGTGTTGGCCTTTGGGCCGCGACACCGTCCATCTGGCCCGTCAAGGGACCCGTCTCATCAAAGTTTGGGCCACGCATATCGCCATTTACCGGAAAGAAGGCGTTCCATGCAGGCGTGGACATTGTTGCTCCGAAAGGGGAAGAAGTCCGTGCTCCTGCCAAGGGAAAAGTGATCGTGGCATCCTATGATTCCAGGATGGGACATTACGTTCGAATCAATCATCGTTATGGAATTGAAACGACTTACGGCCATCTGTCCAAAATTCTCGTTCGGTACGGCCAAGAGGTGAAAAGAGGCGATCTGTTGGGCCGGGTTGGCAGTACGGGGCGGTTTTCGACCGGACCCCATCTTCATTATCAAGTGGCCGTCAACGACAAAGTTGTCGATCCTCTCCAGTATATTCTGGATTAGTGCAGTCATGCACTGATTCGTCTTTGCGTGTCAGTCTTCTCACAAAACATCCAACCGGACGCGTTGTTCCCGCGTTGTGTTGAAACCGGACCATGGGGCCAAAGGCCTAGCCTCAAAATTCCCGCATAGGGCTTCTTTTTAAAGAGGTGGGTCTTCTTTTATGTTGCCTTCTCGGTGGTTCGGTTTTAGGATAGATGCGTGGATTTTAGCTCAAGGTGGCTTTGGCGGGTCTTGCCAAGCCGTCAGGGCTGCCTGTCTCTCCCCAAAAATCAGGAGAGGATGCCGTGGGTTGGGTCATGAGAGGTCTTTACTAGGAGACTTCATCTACGCTAAGGTTACTGAAATAGACAAGCAGTGCTTCGATCAAAGGAGCAGAGAGTACGTATAAGTTGCACACGGCCGATAGGCTGAGTGGCTAACGTAATAAAAACGTCTCAATATAAGGGGGATCCGCAATGAGCCTCGATTATGTCAAGTTTACACCAGGATTCGGAAAGTTCATGCCGAAAGAATATCGCGATATGGTGGAGCATGGTCCGTTCGGGAAAAAAATCTCGGTATCCCAAGTGGGAACCTTCAAGGAGATTTTGGAAGAACACCCGATGTGCGCAGGCTGTGCCATGACTCTGTTCATCCGGCTTGCCATGGTGGCATTCCCGAATGCGGAAGATACCATTACGGTCGGGACGGCCGGTTGCGGCCGGTTGGCCATTTCGCAGGCCGCCATCCCATTCGTGTACGGCAATTACGGGGACCAGAACGGGGTGGCCAGCGGCTTGACTCGCGGCCTTCGCCTGCGGTTTGGGGATAAGCCCAAAGACGTCGTCGTAATGGCCGGAGACGGCGGAATGGCTGATATCGGGTTCGCTCAAACCCTACATTCGTGGTTCCGAAAAGAAAAGTTCACCACCATCATGCTGGACAATGAGGTCTATGGAAACACCGGCGGCCAGGAAAGCGGCATGACGAACCGGAATCAGGTGCTGAAAATGGCGCCGCTCGGGAAGAAGTTCGAGAAAATGGATATGTTGGGTATGGCCAAGGTTTCCGGTTGCGCGTACGTGGCGACGGTGGTTCCCAACAACCCGCGACGGGTGGAAAGCGTGATCAAGAAAGCCGTGTTGGTCGCGAGGGAAATCGGTCCCAGCTATATTCAAGCCTACACGTCCTGTAATATCGAATACGCGATCCCGACGGACAAGGTGATGGAAGACGCCAAAACCGTGGAAACCGACCGCTACAAATTCACGGAATATATTACGGATGAAGCCAAGGAATATTTGTCCCAGTTGTACGGGTACAAAGAATATCTGCCGAAGCCTGCCGCTGCCGTGGAAAAGCAGTAAGGGCGGTCGATTGAGCGAAGAAGCATTGATGGGTACGTGACGAGAGAGGAGGGCGCAGATCATGGCGATTCGTTATAACATTCGTATGGCGGGAGTCGGCGGCCAAGGGGTCGTGACGGCTTCTCATATCTTCAGCACGGGGGTGATCAATGCCGGTGGCGAAAGCACCATCGTGCCGTTCTATGGGTCCGAAAAGCGAATGGCCCCGGTGGAGAGTTACGTGAGGGTCTCCGATGAGCCGATTTATGAAATCGGCGAAATCACGTTTCCCCACATTATCATGATCTTTCACCCCCAGGTCATTACCCATGGGAAAAGCTACACGAATCCGTTTTATTTCGGGTTGAAAAAAGACGGAGTCGCCTTGATCAACAATGATGGTCCCATGAAACTCGAGCCCGACCAGGAACGTGAACTGGAGGAATTAAACGCCAAACTGTTCTATCTGCCCGCCACCAAACTGTCGCTTGAGGTGGCCGGAATCGACTTGGCCACGAATATGGCCATGGTAGGCGCCATCGGCGCCATTACGGGTCTCTCGGACATGGAGGCCCTGGCGCAAGCGGTGAAAGACCGGTTCTTGGGCAAAGGCTTTGTGGTGTCCGGTGGGACTGCGGCTTTGGACAGCGTGGTTGAGAGAAAATTCAAGAAGAAACAGGAATTGATCGAGAAAAATCTGGCGGTGGTTCAATCGGCGTGGGAGTTTGCCGTCGAAAACAATTGGGCCAAAGCGAAAGGGGCATCCGCCTCGCCAGCCATGGCGTAATGCTTTAACCGACGAGAGGGGCCTATATGTATTTAGTTGCGAATATCGAAACGGAAATATGTGCTGCCACGAGTTGCAAGTTGTGCACGCAATATTGTCCTGAGGCCAATACCATTCTGTACGACAACGAGGCCGGCCAGGATAAGGGGTTCAAATATGGAGCCGCCTACGTCGCCGTGGACCGGTGTAAGGGATGCGCTCAGTGTGTCTGGGTGTGCGACAATATGGCCAAGCATAATGCCATTAAAATGGAAATGATTGATCAAATCGGTGACACGGCTCTGACGGAAAACGTCACCTATGGTGAAAAAACCAGTTCGGCAGTCTTAGCCAATCCCGTTCGAGGGCAAGGTTGAGGGACGTTGTTCGAACGGCAAGGATGGTATTCGTCTCAACCGGATAAATCCAGAGTGGAGGATAGAGGTGGGAGCAACAGAGTTGGAAAGAATAGTTGAACCGGGTCCGGCGGGATTTCATCCGCCCTCCGCGGCCGAATTGGGTGTTCTTCCACCTTTGCCGGAACATGGCCTGACGTTCGGTCATGAAGTGCCGGAAGAAAAGGCGATGGAAGAGATGGCCAGGGCCATGTTCACGAGAAAAAATGCGACGATTTTCCCCGGTCCCCTGGTGTTGTGGAATTGGAACGACCACGCGGCCGAAAAGGCCCGGGCCGTCCTGGAACTTGCGGCCCAAATTCCGGAAGTTCTGATCATCCCGATGCCGGACTATCGTCCGAAATACCCGAAGATCGAACCCGAGGAAGTCATCAACCCCAATCATCCCAATCTGACGATATGGGGCAATAAAATCGAAGCATGCATTTTCATCGGGGTACATTGTCATTACGCCAATCTGACCCTGAAAATGATCCGAGCCGGCACGAATTGCTGGACCTCGGCGATCTGCGCCGAGCAGGGCCACGAAGACGCCATGTTTACGGTGCGGGATTCCGACGCCGCCAAGATTCGCAAGGCGGCACGGGTGTTCAAACGCGTTCGCGAGGAATTGGGGATTCCATTGCCGGATAGCGGCGAGAGCGTCCGTTTCACGGGGTTGCAGTCCCGGGTGCATGACGGCAAGACCCATACGAACCCCATGGACATTCCGTTGGGAGAAGAAGGGACGGCAAGTGCCGCGGCTTTCGGTCATAAAGCCGAAGATATGCAGCGTGAAGGCTAGGCCCATTATTGTTGATCACACGACCCCAGAAAGTTCGGCCTGGGATTGTCGCTACCCTAGAGGGGGGAAGCCATGAGTGAAGCATTGGAAACGGAAGTCAAAACCAACCCGCAAGGCGACCCGATTACGAGTGCCGCTCCGGCACCTTCCAGTCAAGGAGGAAGAAAAGATCCTCATGAGGAGGCCAAACGGCAACAGGAGGTTTCCCCTGAGTATATGTTTTCAGAAGCGCCGCGTGAGCGGGAATTCATTACGGGGAGCGAAGCCGCCAAGGAAGCCGTTCGCCGGTCCAACGTCGATCTTTCCATCGCCTATCCGATTACCCCTCAAAGTGAAACCATGCAGTTGATCGGGGTGTTGTACGGAGAAGGGTACGTCAAAGAATATTATCGGGGTGAAGAGGAATACGGCGTCATGTCGGCGATTGCCGGGGGCTCCCGTGCCGGTGTGCGGTGCTTCACTGCCACGGCCGGACCGGGTACGTTGCGAGGGCTTGAACCCATCGCCTCCTGGCCGGGCCACCGCCTTCCCGCCGTGGCCATGTTTACTTGCCGGGTGGTTAACGCCCCATTGGCCATTCAGCCGGACAATATCGAAGTCGCGTACTTGTTGAACTGCGGCATGATCGTCTTTCACGCCGAGAACCAGCAGGATTTGTTCGACTATATTATGAAGGGCTTCATCATCAGTGAAAAGAACGACGTGACGTTGCCGGTCGGGGTGTGCTGCGACGGCTTTTTCGTAACCCATGCCCGGGGCTACTGCGCCATGCAGGACCGAGGGCTCAAGTTGCCGTCACGCGATTCCTGGAGAGGTGCGGTTCCGGTCCTGGATGCGGAAAATCCTCCGGCCCGGTTGTCCAGGGACGCGCCGGTCCAAAAATCGAATTTCATGGCCTACAATATCCACGCCGTGTGGCAACAAGAGGTCTGGGCGGCCGTGGAGCGGTCACGAAAATATATCGACCTGTACATGGACGGCTTGATCGAGACGCAGGACGTGGAGGGTGCTGACGTGCTGCTGATTGCGTCCGGAAGCGCCGCGGCTCAGTCACGCGAAGCCATCCGGATGTGCAAAGACAAAGGCATTCACGCGGGCTTGATCAAGGTGAAGTCGCTTCGCCCGTTCCCCACCAGGGAATTGCGGCAACTGTGCGCCAAGGCCAAACTGATTGTGGTGCCGGAATTCAATTACGTCGGGTGGTTGGCCAAAGACGTCGCCACGGCCATTTATGGCTACTCGAAAGCGAAAATCGTGGCAGGCCCTCACGTCTACGGCGGCATGTCCATGCCGGTGGAAATGATTTTTGACGAGATTGAATGCGGGCTGACGGGGAAAAAGTCAGCGACGGTTCCATCTTCCGCCATCATGGGCGCCGTGGATCAGGAAGCGGTTGCACACTTCATGCAAAATATCTGAACGCGTCATTTGCGAGTTTCCCGAAAAAGCCTACCTCAATTCCGTTGAGGTAGGCTTTTTTATGACATCTGCGTATTATGAGCCGGGATGAATATCTTAGTGACCAATGACGACGGCGTCGAATCTTCAGGGATCCGCATTCTGGAGAAACACCTGAAGAAGCTCGGCAACGTCTGGGTCGTTGCTCCCGAACGCCCGCAGAACGCTATGGGCCGGGCCATTACCCTGCATAAGCCCCTCCGATTGAAGCAACTTGGCCGGCAGGTCTTCTCGGTGAACGGGACGCCGTCGGATTGCGTCATCGTGGCCACGGGCCGGGTTCTCTGCGATCGTCCGATCCATTTGCTGGTGTCGGGAATCAACAAAGGGTTGAATTTGGGCGACGACGTGACCAATTCCGGAACCGTGGCCGCGGCGCTCGAAGGCGCAATCCGCGGCATTCCCTCGATGGCCGTCTCACTGGAGGGGTTAAAACGATTTCGCTTCACTGCGGCGGCACGGGTCGCGGTCGAGGTGGCTACCCTGGTCCTGAAAGATGGCTTGCCAACCGATACGCTATTGAACGTCAACGTGCCCGACGTTCCGGCCGAAGCCATGACGGGGATCCAAGTCACGTCGTTAAGCCGGCGGCAATATCGCAATTCCGTTGTCGAGAACATTGATCCGCGGGGGAACGCATATTATTGGATCGCGGGAGAACAGGTGACTTGGAACCGAAAAAAGAATTCCGACGTGGATGCCATTGCCGCCAAAAAGGTTTCCCTGACGCCGCTGCATTTTGACATGACGCAGTACGCCGCCATGAAAAAATTGACGGCATGGGAATCCGCGTTATCAAAGCGAACGCGGTTATCCTGAGAGACGGGGACCGGACGCTTATGTTCCAGGACCTGTATCAGTGGATGGTCTCATGGTCGGAATCACCGTACGCGGATCCCGTGTTATTTGTGTTGGCATTTGCCGAGTCCTCCGTCTTTCCTATTCCCCCCGACGTGCTATTGATGGCGTTGACCTTGGGGAATCCCTCGTGGGGCCTGTATTATGCGGCGATAACGACCGCCGGCTCCGTGCTGGGCGGCATGTTCGGCTATCTCATCGGGTGGTGGGGAGGAAAGCCGCTTCTGCTGCGGCTGATCGGGCAGGATCGCGTCTCCAAAGTTCATGACACGTTTGAACGTTATGAAGGCTGGACGATTCTGATTGCGGGCCTGACGCCCGTTCCGTATAAAGTGTTTACAATCGGAGCCGGCGCGTTTTATGTTAATTTTCGCGTCTTCGTTCTGGCGTCGCTGCTCAGCCGGGGCGCCAGGTTTTTCCTGGTCGCCGGGACGTTGCAACTGTTGGGTCCGTGGGTCAAAGAAGTCCTGGAACAATACTTCAATCTGTTCACCATCGCCTTAGTGGCGTGCATCGTTCTGGGATATTGGATCGTCAAACGGCAAACGAAAAAGGCCTTAAGCCCTTCCGCTACGCCAACCTCTGAATGACCGCTTCGTGAAGATTTTCAACACCCTGACGAATCAGAAGGAACCGTTCATTCCCATCGCGTCTCCCCGCGTCGGCATCTACGTCTGCGGCGTCACCGTGTACGATGAATGTCATTTGGGCCATGCGCGCAGCGCGATCGTCTTTGACGTTCTCCGTCGGTATCTCGCGTATCGGGGTTACGACGTGACCTACGTGAAGAACTTCACCGACGTGGATGATAAGATCATCAACCGGGCCGCGGAGGAAGGCATCCCGTGGGAGGGAGTCGTCGAGAAATATATGCAGGCGTATACCCGTGACATGAAACGATTGGGCGTCGTGACTCCGGACGTTGAACCGCGGGCCACGGAACACATGCCGGAGATTCTTGAGATGATCGGCACCATCCTGGACAAAGGCTTCGCCTATCAGGTGGACGGCGACGTCTATTATCGCGTGTCGGCTTTTCCGGAGTACGGACAATTGAGTAAACGGCACCTTGACGATATGCAAGCCGGGGCGAGAGTCGAAGTGGATGAACGAAAACAGGACCCCATGGACTTCGCCCTGTGGAAGGCGGCCAAACCCGGGGAACCGGCCTGGGAGAGTCCATGGGGACCCGGTCGGCCGGGCTGGCACATCGAGTGTTCAGCCATGTCCGTGCGCCATTTGGGAGAAACCTTCGATATTCACGGAGGCGGCAAGGATTTGATCTTTCCTCACCATGAAAATGAAATTGCGCAATCCCGTGCCGCAACGGAGCAGGGGTTTTCCCGATATTGGGTGCATAACGGGTTCGTCACCATTGATGAAGAAAAGATGTCAAAATCGCTGGGAAATTTTTTTACCGTGAGAGAGATTTTCGACCAATCGAATTGCCCGGAACCCGTGACGGCCGAGGCGATACGCTATTTTCTGCTTTCGACCCACTATCGTGGAGACGTAAATTTTTCCAACCTGGCCGTGGCGGAAGCCAAATCCGCATTGGATAACGTGTATGACCTCTTCACCCGTCTCTCCGAAAAGCCCGGATCCGGTTCGGACTTTGGGAAGGCTTTAGGAACCGTTTTGCCCCAATTTCGTCAGGCATTCGAAGATGCCATGGACGATGATCTGAATACCCCCAAGGCGTTGGCGGCATTTCAGCAGCTTCGAGCCGAGGCTAATCAAGTTCTTCGAGGAGGGCTGTCCGAGCAGGACCGGCAGGAGGTTCTCGCAATCTTTCGGCAATACGGCGCGCCGTTGGGTTTATTTCAGCTCAATGAAAGAGAGTGGGTGTTTCGCGATTTGGAGTTCGGCATGGAGTCATGCCGGATGGGCACCGAGCAGGAGTACACCGATGAGTGGATTCAAGAACAGATTCGACAAAGGGCCGAAGCGCGGGCGCGGAAAGACTTCGCCGCCGCCGACCACATTCGAGAAGCCTTGGAGGCCAAAGGCATCCTTCTCGAGGACCGGTCGGACGGGAGCACCAGATGGAAGCGATAAGACCGGCGATTTCCTGTTCGGGGTTCAGGCGGTCACGGAGGCGCTCCGGTCGGGCTCGCGAACGTTCATAAAAATCTTCCTGTCGCATCGACAGCGTCAATTTTCCCAGATCATTCGTTTCGCCAAAGTCCACGGCGTGCCTTTACAGGTTCATCCGCGTGAACGACTCGATCGGCTGGTCCCTTCTGCCAATCATCAGGGCGTGGTGGCGCTGGTCGCGGCCAAAGCCTATGCCTCGGAAGATGAGATCCTGGAGCATGCCGTGCAACAAAAGGAGCCGGGGTTTTTCCTGGCTCTCGACGGGGTGGAGGATCCGCAGAATTTCGGGGCGGTTCTCAGAACGGCTGCCACGGCTGGGATTCATGGAGTGTTTATTCCCGACCGCCGGTCCGTGGGGTTGACGGCGAGTGTGGCCAAAGCCTCCGCCGGCGCCGTCGAGCACGTCCGGGTGGCCCGGTGCGCGAATATCGCCAAACTGATCGATCGTTTGCAGGATCGCGGGGTGACTACCGTGGCGTTGGAGCCTCGCTCTCCGAGACTCTATACCGAGTTGAATTTCACGGGACCTGTCTTATTGGTGTTTGGAGGAGAGGGGCGAGGACTCAGATCGAGGATTGTCGAACGATGCCATGTCCACGCCCGCATTCCCATGCGCGGGGAGGTGAACTCGCTCAACGTTTCGGCAAGCGTTGCTGTGGTTGCCTATGAAGCGGTTCGTCAACGGATGTAACATCCGGGTCTTCCCGCAAGGGTATTCACGCTTTTCGTAAGCAATCGAACGGGGTTGTCAACGGAGGGAAAAGGCGAATGTCTTACCGGATTGCGATCAATCCTTCTTGAATAGCCGCGTTTAAGAGTTGGGCGGCATTCGAGACGCGCACCTTTTTCATCATATTGGCGCGATGGGCTTCGACGGTTTTGACGCTGATCGCGAGACGTTCGGCGATCTCTTTATTCTTGAGTCCGGACCAGATCAGTTGAAGAATTTCCTGCTCCCGTTCAGTGAGCGCTTCGGGGCGTTTCCGTCGCATGGGAAGCAACTCTCTCTTCTTGCTTATTTTTGTCTGGACGGCCATTGGGAACAGAAATTTTTCTCAAGATGAATTATGTAGGTAATACTAGCAGGGTATCCATTAAAAAGTAAAGTGGAACAGGCGTTCCAAGTTCAAAAAACCGGAGTTTTTGTAGAGTCACGACATATAGCATGATGGATGCGCCTGGCTCCTATATTTTGTTGTTTATGGTGGGCTTGGTCGTAGGGAGTTTCCTGAACGTCTGTATTCTGAGAATCCCCCACGGTCAATCCGTCATTCGGCCCGGGTCCCGATGCCCGCAATGCAAGACGTCCATTCGCTGGTTCGATAACGTTCCTCTCCTGAGTTTTATCCGGTTGCGAGCACGCTGCCGGTCGTGTGGAGGAAAGATTTCATGGCGCTATCCTTTGGTGGAATGTCTGAATGGAGCGGGCTATCTCGGGATCGTCTACACCTTCGGCTGGAGCCGCACCGCCCTCGTGTATGCGCTGTTTCTTTCATTGCTGTTGGTCGTGACGATGATCGATCTCGATCATTTCGTGATCCCGGATTCCATCTCTCTCCCGGGGCTGGCCATCGGCTTTTTTACCGCGACATTCATCTTGCCCGTGGGTTGGACCGGTTCATTGCTGGGTATCGCATTGGGAGGAGGGATCCTGTGGATGCTCGCGGCCGTCAGTCCGTATCTGTTTGGCAAGGAGGGGATGGGTGGGGGCGACATCAAATTCCTGGCGATGATCGGTGCGTTCCTTGGCTGGCAGCATGTGTGCATGACCTTGTTTCTCGCGTCATGTACGGGGGCCATGGTCGGCATCGGTCTCATGGCCTTTCGCGACATGGAGCGTGGTCAGTACCTTCCTTTTGCCCCGTTCCTGGCGGCCGGGGCGGTGGCATCGCTATTTTTTTATCAGGAACTGTTGGGTATGTATGAGAACATGTTTGCGTTATGAAAATTGGAAACAAGCATTGAACGGCCATGTTTGCGACCGCGGACGTTTCCGTCCGGGGAGATTCTCCTCCAAGCCGCTGGACGCACGTGCAGGTCCGTTTTATGGATCATCAGGATATACATTGACGGAACTGATGATAGTCCTCGGCATTTTGGGGGTCGTGTTGGGGTTGAGCGGCATCTGGCTTTCCTCCCAACTGCCGTACTATCGTCTGAATGGAGTGGTCCGGCAAATACGCGCGGACCTTTTGGCAGCCAGGGCACAAGCCGTTAAGCAGGGCAATGAAGTCCGCATCTTTTTTACGGACCCGCAGCATTATGATATTTTGGATGACGACAACAATAATGGAAGAGTCGATCCCGGTGAAGCCGTCGAAACCCGCTCGATTCAGGAGGAGTTTGCAGGCGTCGTGATCGAGTCCAACAGGAGTCCGATCTTCAATCCGAGGGGCACGGCATCCAGTTTTGGCACGATAAAGGTTTTGAATGCCTCCGGAGAAAAAAGGATCACGATCAGCATTACGGGTCGCGTGAAAGTGACGACCCCCTAGAATACGCCCCGTATGAACCTCGTGACAAACGATAAGGGGTTAACCCTCCTGGAAGCCGTCATTGCCATGGCGCTCTTTTTTGTCGCTGTATTGGCTTTTGCAGGAGTGATGGTCACGGCGAGTAAAGGTGTCGTAGCGAGCAAGCATCTGACTACTGCCGCCACACTGGCTCAGGATAAACTGGAACAGGTGAAAAACATCGGTTACGACGCGGGAGTTCCCCTTGAAACCACGGAAGCCTATGGCGCTATTCCGGACTTTCCCCTGTATCAACGCGTCGTCAGGATCGAGACCGGCCGTCCCGTTCCGGGATTGCAGACGGCGACGGTGACGGTGTGGTGGGCAGACGACCGGCACTCCGTGACCGCATCCACGATTCTTGCCCCGTAGGTCGGATTAGCGCAGCGTAATCCGACAATTTCACTGGGCCTGTTCACCATTAGCGCGGTCTATGCGGTACATCTGAATCAGGTGAAACGCCAGATCGTTCAAGAGGACGTGTTGGCCATGCAACAAACTGCTCGTGCCGCTATGGACATGATGGCCAGGGAGATTCGGATGGCCGGTTATGATCCCATGGGGGTCAATCGGGATTCCGCTTCATCGAATGATTTTCATGGGCTTAGTTATCATCCCACGGAGTTGCACGTTCGAGCCGATTTGAATGGAAACGGCGTGCCCACCGACTCGAAAGAATCCATTGTCTATTTGTATGACGACTCGACCTCCACGTTGCGACGCAAAGTCGGAAGGGGTGGGCGACAACCCGTGGCGGAGCATATTGAGGCGTTTGCCTTTTCATATCGCGACGCCCTGGGGCATCCCACGACGCACGCGCCGAGTATCCGGGCGGTTGACGTGCAGATCACGTCTCGGTCCGCCCACGCCGACAGCCAATATCCCGAGAACGAAGGCTATCGGACGTTTACGCTTCGATCCCGCATTGTCCCGAGAAACCTGCCGTGAAATGTCATGTGCCGGGTGGTTTCTCTTCCTTGACGCTTCGACGGCGCTCTACTAATATCCGCTGCCAATGCGATTCGGTCGATCATGTCTTTCACATTCACAGTTCGCCTACGGCTGGAGGAGCGCGAAGATGAGAACAACGTTGACCCTGGCTTGTGTCATCCTGAGTCTGTGCTATGGCGGGATGGCGGTGTCCCAGGACCTGCCCGATGATATTCTGGCGGATCAATATCTGTTGGAAGCGAGGAAAGCCTTGGAAAGCGGCGAGCCGCAAACCGCGAGACGGGCGTTTGAGAAAATCGAAGCCCTGGATACGGAACCCCCGTTGGAGTTCTACTTTTCTTCGGCAAACTGTTGGTCCGACATGGCGCGTCAGTTGACGACGTCCGCCAGGGACAGGCTTCGCTCAAGCAATTTGTCGTCAATATCGAAAAGAATTCCGAATATTACAGGCCGACCCTGGAACTGCTTTCCGTCGCGGGAAAAACAATCGAAAAAGCCGAGCAACGGCAAACGGAAGAAGCAAAACGCCAAGCAGCGGCGCAGGAACGCGCCGCCACGCTCAAGGACTTGATGCCGTCGTTATTGGAAAATCTCAAGCAGCAGATGGTCACCGTCCAAGGCGGCACGTTCACGATGGGCTGTACGGAAGAACAGAGCAGTTGCGACGATGACGAAATGCCGGTCCGTCAGGTACAGGTGAAGAGTTTCAGAATCAGCAAGTATGAGGTAACCCAGGAACTGTGGGAGGCGGTGATGGGCAAGAATCCGAGCAAGTTCCGGAACTGCCCACGTTGTCCCGTCGAGAACGTGGGCTGGGATGCCACCAAGTTGTTTCTCAAGAAATTGAGTGCCCTGACGGGAGAACACTATCGGTTGCCGACTGATGCGGAATGGGAGTATGCCGCCAGGGGCGGGGAAAAGAGTCAAGCGCACCTCTACGTCGGGAGCGACGATCTGGATTCGGTTGCCTGGTATGACAAGAATAGCGGGAACAGAGTCCATCGGATCGGACAAAAACAACCCAACGGGTTGGGCCTGTACGACATGAGCGGGAACGTCTGGGAGTGGGTGGAGGATTGTTGGAACAAGAAGTTTCCGGGTCCCCAGGCCGATGGGAGCGCGTGGAAGAGCAGGAATTGTGCACGGCACATGTTACGTGGCGGTGCCTGGACCAGCTATCCGAGATACCTGCGTTCCTCGAATCGCTACTGGAATTTGTCCGCCTTCCTGCGCGACGACGTCGGATTTCGACTGGTCGCGACGCCGTAAGTCATCCGCGCCCCGGCTCAGGTGTCGAAGCGCCCGGTGTGCCTAGGAACAGCACGGCAACGACGGCCAGCGAGACCGCGACTGCACCGACCGTGAGCGTGTCTCCAATGGCTCCGGCCAGCGCGGAGTTGAGCGCGTCCAGCAGCATGTCCGCCTTGCGGGCGCCGTCAGCCCCTGCCTCCGCGAATTCGGCTCTGAGCATGTCGGTGGTAGACGGATCGAACAGTACCCGCGGATTTTTCTCAATGGCGTCGAGCCGGTCCGGGGAAAGCGAAGCCCTGACGTTCTCGGAGAGCATCTCTTCCAACCGCTTGGAGAACCGCTTCGTCAACACGGTACCCAGTACGGCGAGCCCCATCATTCCGCCTACCAACCTGTAGAACAGAAGCATGCTGGTCGCCAAACCCCTGAATGTGTTCGAGATCGAGTTTTGTACGGCCACGGCAAACACGGTCAGCGTCCCGCCCAGGCCAAGCCCCATGACCACGATGGATCCCACGGCCCCGGCAAAGCTCGTCCGTTCGTCCATGGCGGAGAGGAGCAACATGCCCGTTGTCATGAGTCCCGTGCTGAAGAGGGCCTGTCTCCGGTAACGTCCGGTCCTGCGGAGCAGGACTCCGGACAGAATAGCCCCGAACACGACTGCGAGCATCATGGGCGTCAGGAAACTGCCGCTACTGGCTGCGGAGGCGCCCAGAACTCCTTGAAAGAACAGCGGGACGAACATGACGCTGCCGTATAGGGCCAGCCCGCTCAGGAACATGACGATCACCGAGACGGCCACCGTCCGGTGTCGGTAGATGTCCAGGGGCATGATGGGAGAATCCGACCGTGATTCGATGACCACGAAAGTCGCGGCCATGACCAATCCGAACGCCAGGAAGCCGATAGTCTGCGGCGAACTCCACTCGTACTGGACTCCGGCCCATGAGAGCGCGAGAAGGATAGGGACGAGGGCACATATCAGGGTCATCATCCCCGGATAGTCCAAGTGGCGTTGAGAGGCCTCAGGCGTGATTTGTGGGAAGGTTCGTGCGATCAGCAACAGCACCGGAATCCCGGCCGGCACGTTGAACAGGAATGCCCAGTTCCAGGATAAGTTGTCGGTGATGAAGCCGCCCAAGGTTGGTCCGACAACCGAGGCCATGCCGTACACGAGGGCGATCAGTCCTTGAAACTTGCCTCGTTCTTGGGGTGGGAACAGGTCGGCGATGGCCACGAGGCTCGTGGTCATGATGATCCCGCCTCCGATGCCCTGGATGGCACGGAACGCGATAAGCTGGGTCATGGTTTGGCTCAGGCCCGCCGGAACCGAACCGATCATCAAGACGGCGATGCCCAGCAGGAAGAAGACCTTGCGCCCGTACAGGTCGGAGAGCCTGCCCACGATTGGGACCGCGACCGCTGACGCCACTAGGTACGCGGTCACAGCCCACGTGTAGCGATCGAACCCGCCCAGGTCGGTGATGATGCGCGGCATCGCAGTGGCGACGATGGTCTGGCTCAGCGCGGCCAGGAACATCGCCGACAGCACCCCGGTCAACGCCAGGAGAAGCTGTCTTCGGGGAAGGGGGACGAAGTCGTTTGCTGCCGATTGATCGGCAGTGGTTTGGGAATCGGGGCCGACGGTCATGTGTGTCTTATTTTCTCAGAGCCTGTTTCGGAGGGAAATCCCTTGATCGTGAACGGCTACAATTGCCGAGGTGCGATCTCGTCACATAATATAGATGAAGCGTTGCAAATTAAGGTCAGGACCTTGCCGATTATGTGCCCGTTCGCGAAAGAAAGAAAGGAAAAACCGTATGAGTAGCCCAGGCCATCCCCATGCAATTACCATTGAGCAAAATCCCAATCGCGTCAAGGTTGCGTTTAACGGAACCGTCATTGCCGATACCACCCGGGCTTTGATCCTGAAGGAAGGACCGCTGCCGCCGGCCACGTATATTCCTCGTGAAGATGTGCAGATGTCCTATCTCCGGCGGACGGACCATTCCACTCATTGTCCATTCAAAGGCGATGCCTCATATTTTTCCGTCTGCGTCAATGATCAAACAGCCGACAACGCCGTCTGGGCCTACGAAACCCCTATCGACGCCGTGGCGCAGATCAAAGATTGCCTGAGTTTTTACGTCGAGAAACTGGACGTGAGTGAGGAATCGCCAGGGAATTGATTGGCGTGCTTTGATCGAATGTTCATGCAACTCCCTCTTCCGTAAAGGGGAGAGGGAGTTGCATGATGAGGGTCATCCCAGGGTAGCCAGGATGTTGTTGAAGGTAGCGCTCGGGCGCATGGCCTCTGCGACCATCGCCGGATCGGGGTGATAATAGCCGCCCACGTCCATGGATTTGCCTTTTGCGGCCTTCACTTCTTCGAGGATTTTCTCCATGTTGGCCTCGAGTTCTTTTGCCACGGGCGCAAATTTTTCCTGTAACGCCGCATCGTCGGTTTGCGCGGCGAGTTCCTGTGCCCAATACAGGGCTTCGTACAGGTGGCTGCCGATGTTGTCCAATTCCCCCAGTACCCGGCCGGGTGACTTGCGGTTATCCATGAGTTTGCCCGTAGCCCGGTCCAGGGTATCCGCCAGGATTTGCGCTTTTTTATTGTTGCGGGTTCTGGCCAGATGGGCAAAGGATTCCGCCAAGGCGAGAAATTCACCGAGCGAATCCCATCTCAAATGCCCTTCTTTCACGAATTGCTGCACGTGTTTCGGGGCTGACCCGCCGGCTCCCGTTTCGAATAAGCCCCCCCCGTTGATGAGAGGAACGATGGAAAGCATCTTGGCGCTGGTGCCCAGTTCCAGGATCGGGAACAGGTCGGTGAGATAATCCCGCAGCACGTTGCCTGTCGCGGCAATGGTGCTTTGCCCGTCCTTGGCTCGTTTGAGTGAATGCTTCATGGCGTCCACCGGGGCCATGATTTGGATGTCCAAGCCCGTGGTGTCATGGTCTTTCAAATAGCGGTTCAGTTTTTCGATGAGCTGCGCGTCGTGTGATCGGTTCTTGTTCAACCAGAACACCACCGGCATTCCGGACGCCTTGGACCGGTTTACGGCCAACTTCACCCAGTCCTGAATCGGAATGTCCTTGACCGTACAGGCGCGGAAAATGTCGTCTTGCTCCACTGCCTGTTCGAGCAGGACGTTCCCGGCTCCATCAATCACGCGGATGGTTCCATTTCCGGGCGCCTCGAAGGTCTTGTCGTGCGACCCGTATTCTTCGGCTTTCTGGGCCATGAGCCCCACGTTGGGTACGCTGCCCATGGTGGCCGGATTGAAGGCTCCATTCTCACGGCAGAAGTCCGCCACGGCCTGATAAATCCCCGCGTAACTGCGGTCCGGGATCATGGCCTTCGTGTCGTATTCCTTCCCGTCCGGTCCCCACATTTTCCCGCCGACGCGAAGCGCCGCGGCCATCGACGCATCGATGATGATGTCGCTCGGTACGTGCAGGTTGGTGATCCCCCGGTCGGAGTCCACCATCGCGAGGTCCGGGCCGTTTTGCATGGCCGCTTGCAGGTCGGCTTTGATTTCTTCCTGCTGCGCGGCGGGCAGGGAGCCGATTTTCGCATAGACGTCGCCCAACCCGTTGTTGGGATTGACGCCGAGATCGGCAAAGACCTTTTCATGTTTCTTGAAGACGTCCTCAAAATAGACGGACACGCAATGGCCGAAAATAATGGGGTCCGAGACCTTCATCATGGTGGCCTTCATGTGCAGCGACAGGAGAATGCCGCTTTTCTTGGCCTCCTCGACCTGTTCCTTGAAGAATTGCCGTAATGCGGCGGCGCTCATCTTCGTGGCGTCCACCACGTCACCCTTGTCGAAGGTCACGCTGTCTTTCAATACGGTGGTCTTGCCGTCCCCGCCGACGAACTCGATGCGGCCCTTTCCGGCCGTTTGCTCGGTAATCGTCGTTGATTTCTCATTGGCAAAGAAGTCTCCACCCGACATGGACGAGACGTGCGTTTGCGAATCCTTGGCCCAAGCCCCCATTTTGTGCGGATTTTTTTGGGCATATTGTTTCACGGAAGTCGACGCTCGACGATCTGAATTGCCTTGTCGCAACACCGGGTTGACCGCGCTGCCTTTCACCTTGTCGAATTTCGCCTTGATGGTTTTTTCTTCATCGGTCTTGGGGTCTTCGGGGTAATCGGGAATCGCGTAGCCCTGGGATTGCAATTCGGCCACCGCGCCTTTGATTTGCGGAATCGATGCGCTAATATTCGGGAGTTTGATGACGTTGGCTTCCGGCGTTTCCACCATTTCGCCGAGGAGGGCGAGGTCATCGGGTTGCCGTTGTTCCGGCTTCAAGCTGTCGGGAAATTGCGAGATAATGCGGCCGGCCAGCGAAATATCCTTCCGGCCGACGTTCACACCAGCGGTGCCGGCAAAGGCTTGGATGACCGGCAAAAACGATCCGCTCGCCAGTTCCGGAGCTTCGTCGACTTTGGTATAGATAATATCCGGTTCTGCTGCCATGGGTTCCTCCTCTATTTTCAATAAATTGTGTAAGAACAGACAAAAACGCCTGGTTCCAGATACCAAATTGCAGATTTTAGAGAGAACCGGCGTTTGACGCAATCAATCGAAAGCCCCAGTCCTATCCAGCGAAAGGACCAGAACCAAATGGGTCAGGTAGGCAGGCCGGACACGCTCCCCGCCGGGTCAGTCACCGTCGAGAGCCGCCAGCCGCTCGACGGCCTTCCGGTGAATGATCCGGTCATGGGCGTCTTTCGACGGTAAGCTTATCGCGCGCTCGAGCAGGTCGCGCGCCTTCTCCCGGTTGCCAATGGCATCCAGGCCCAGAAGGCCAAGCGCGTACTCGAGAAGCACCACTTTGTCCTGAGGCGCCAATTCGAGCGCCTGCTTGAAATGGGCGAGAGCGTCTTCTTCATTCGCCCCATAGAGCAGAGCGGCGAAGAATCCCCCCATGCTGACGGCTCCCGCATGCCAGGCGGCGAGGCTCAAATGAGCGGTTGCCCTGTCCGGGGCCAGCCGAAGCGCCTCTTGAATGGCATCGTGCACTTGACCGGCGTGGCCCTCGTTCAACGCCTCCAATATGCCGATCACCTGCCCGTGGCGGCCAATGGCATGGGCCAGTTGGAGATGGGCCTCCGGGTTGGTCGCGTCAAGCCGGATCGCCTTGCGCGCGAGTTCCGCTGCCCGCCTGAATACGCCCTCCTTTTCGCTGTCCGGCGCAAGGTAGTAGCCGTAAATCGCCAGTGAATTGGCCGCCAAGGCATAGCCTTCGGAGGTATCGATCGCCCGGGCCAGATCGGCGGCCTCCGTGAAGCGGCCCTCTGAATAGACGGTGCGTGCCTCTTCGATCAACTGTGCGCCGGTAGTCCCCACCGGCACGAACATGCACACAATTGTCAGGTAAATGCGGAATAGTGACTTGTTCATTCAACGCTTCCTACAGACTGGTGGATTTTCTAGTAATTTCGGTTTAGGCGCAAGGCGCGAAAGAAAGCCTTATGGACCGATCGGGGCGAGGCGGGCGGGCGTATCATTGAGTCTTTCTGTCAATGACTATCAGCAAGGGCGGGAGGAGCAGGAAATCGCAGATCAGCGCGAAGCCGATCGTGAGTGCAACCAGGAGGCCGAGCATCCAACTGATCACGAATCCCGACGAAGCGAACACCAAGAAGCCCAGCACCAGGATCATGGTTGTCGTGAAGAGCGCACGACCGACCGACCGAAAGGCGGCGTGCACCGCCTCGGACGCGGAAAGGCCCTCGCGACGCGCCTTCAGATACTTGCTCATGAAGTGAATCGTGTCATCGACGACGGTGCCGAAGGCGATCGCGGTCACGAGAGATCCGGCGTTCCCCACCTCGCCGTACAGATAGCCCCAGACGCCGAAGGCCATGGCCGAGGGGATGAAATTGGGCACAAGGCTGACGAGGCCGAGGCGCACGCTCCTGAAAATCCCGATCAACAGCATTGAAATGAGGGCCATGGCAGTGACCGTGCCCCACAACATGCTCTTGGTGTTCCGTATGTTCAGGTGGGCGAAGATGAGGCTGTACCCCGATGCCTCGGTCGCGAGGTCGGGCGCATTGGCGCGGAGCCACTCCTGCCCGCGCACGTCGAGCTTGCGCTGCTCCTCGGAGTGCAGCCTGCGCATGGTGACGGTCATGCGCGTGGCGGATTTAGAGATGTCGATGCGGTTGTTGAGGTCGCTGCCGAAGGGAACCGAAAGCTCGTAGAGCAGCAGATACTGCGCGGCAAGTTTGGAGTCTTCGGGCAGCCGGTAGAAAGCCGGGTCGTCGCCGTGCATGTTTTTGTTGAGGCGCTTCATAATGTCTGAAAAGGCCTGGACGTGCGTCACTTCCGGCTGTGCGCGGTACCATTCGGCGAAAGCCTCGACCTTGCGCAGATAGCCGGGATCGGTGATGCCGCCTTCGCGTCCGGCGTTCAGGGAGTATTCCAGGTTTTCCATGCCGGTCAGGTTCTCGACGACGAAGTCCGTGTCGCGCCGAAACTCGTAACGCTCATCCAAATACTGCAACCAGTTTTCCGTCAGCTCGATGCGGGGGATACCGGTTGCCAGGGCGACCGCCACGGCGGCCATGGACCAGAGCAGAAGCGTTCGATGTGCCACGACGAAGGCGCCGAATCGATCGAAAAGATTGGAACGTGCGGTGCGCCCGGGACGCGCGCGCAACGGCAGGACCGACAGCAGCGCCGGCAGAAGCGTCATGGAATACACGAAGGCGGAGAGCATGCCGAACGCCACGAGGTTGCCGAGGACCCGAAAAGGCGGAGAGTCCGAGGCATTCAGGCTGAGGAATCCGATCATCGTCGTGGCCGTCGTCAGGAACACCGGCCAGGCATTGTCGCGTAGCGATTCGACGACCGCCACGTCCCTGTCCAGACCGTGGTTCATACCGGACAAGCCCTTCTCGACGACGTGGACCGAGTGCGCGATGGCTATCGTCATGATGATAATTGGAACGCCGGAGTTGGCGGCGTTGAGCACCAGGCCGGCCCAGCCGACTACACCCATGGTCGAACCGATGACGAAGATGAGCATAGCGACGAGGGACAGCGTGGCGAGCAGGGAGCGCAGAAGGATCGCGGCGACGGACACGATGACGAGGAATGCGGCCGGTATGAGAATACTCATATCGTCCTCGGCCGCCTTCGTCATGACGTGGTTCACGAAGACGTCGCCGGTCAGATGATAGGCGATCTCCGGATGGGTCGCCCGGACCTCGTCCAGGAGGGTGCGGATATAGTCGATAATCTGGATCACCGCGGCGTTTGAGTTCTCATCGGGTAACGCGAAACTGATCACGACTCCGGCAACGCGCCCGTCGTAGGAGACGAGACGACCCGCGAGACTGATCTCGCCTAACGCAATCCTCTTGAGCCGCGCGAGGTCGTCATCGTTCAGCGATCTCGCGTCGTCCACGAGTCGCTCGACGTTCAAGTCGTCCTCGATCGCCTCGCTGTGGTAATAATTGGTAAGGGAGTCGACCCGGCTAGCCCAGGGCACGTGCCACGCGGCCTCGGTCAACTCTTCGATGGCCCCGAGCGCCTCGCGGGTGAATGCCGCCCCGCTCTTGGGCGCGACTGCAATGACCGCCGCATTGGTCGCCGTGTAGGTATTCTCCAAGGCGTCGAACGCCAAGAGTTGAGGATTGCTCTCGTCTAAATTGTCGCGCCAGTCGTTGGAGATGGTGATGAATTGGAGGCCGGCTGTCAGAACCAGCATGACCGCCATGGCCGACGCGAGGACCAGCCATCGATAGCGCAAAATGAACGCGGTGTAGCGGTCCAGAAATACGGAGCTCATGGCTTCGCTGTCAGGCGGCTCGGAGCCGCGGCGAACCAGCAGGTTTCATAGGCGGTTGCTTGCTGGAGGCTCATTTCGCTCATTGCCAACACGGCTTCCATAGGGGAGAGAAGGAACGCTCAGGTTGCCCTGGAAGGAATTCCGTGGGGCATTATAGCTTAGTGAAACAATAGATTCCAGAATCGTGTTTTGCACTCATTGGCAGGCCGGTTCCTTCGGCCTCGCGTACCATCAGGGCCGCAACCACGAGCATCGTCGGCGCCATCCTAGCCTAGCAGAACGATGAGTAAAATATCAAAAGAGTGCAATACATAATACTAGACTTCATTGGCCAAGTACACTATAATACCCCCCAAGCTTCCTGCGGCGGCAGTTCGAGGGTTTCCTGTTATGCCCACCGGCAGTCGTGTGGAGCAAAACCCTTCTTTATCCCACACTTTGGGACACGGTCCGGGAAGATAGCAGTCGAGTTGAAAGCGAGGAAATGTCATGAGACTGATTTTATATCAGGATACGAGATGACCTCAGGATCGAGCCCCCCCTCATTGACGCCGCCCGTTCTCGTCACCGGCTCGGCCGGGCACGTGGGCGCCAACCTGGTTCGCCGATTGCTCGACGACGGCGTCCGGGTCCGGGTGTTGCTGAGACACGAGGACAACAACGAAGCCTTGGACGGTCTCGATGTCGAACGCTCGTTCGCCGACATTCGGGATTTGAAAGCCACCAGACAGGCGCTCGCGGGCTGTCACGGCGTCTATCACGTCGCGGCCAAGGTCTCGACCATCGAAGGCAACCGCGCCCATCGCCGGGAAATATTCGAGTGCAACGCGCTCGGCACCCGGAACGTGCTGCAAGCGGCGCGGGAGACGGAGGCCGGCCGGGTGGTGGTGACGGGCTCGTTCAGTGCGGTCGGATACGATTTGGATGATCCGTCGGCTCCCAGCAACGAGACGATGTTGTTCTATCCCATGGAGCGCACGATGCCCTACGAGCGCAGCAAGGCGCTCGTCGAGCACGAGTGCTGGAAGGCCGCGGCAAAGGGACAGGACGTCGTGGTCGCTACGTGTTGTGCGGTGGTCGGGGGCAGCGATTTTTTCCCCTCGCGATTGGGAAGGACCTTGTGCGACTACGCCAACCGCAAGATCCATGCCTACGTTGACGGCGGCTTCGAGTTTGTCGCGGCACGGGACATTGTCGAAGGGCATCTCTTGTGTATGCACAAAGGACGTTCGGGCGAAAAGTACATCTTCAGCAGCGAGTACAAGACCATCTCCGAGATACTGGACCTGTACGAGGAGGTCTCAGGCGTCCCGCGACCCTGCCGGCGGATTCCGATCCGCCTGATGCTCGCCTTTTCGGAAGTGGCGAGCTTTTATCTGAGCCGGTTTCACCCAAGCTTTCCCCAGCGGTTCACCCCCGGCGCCATCCGCCTGTTGCAAAAACGCCGTCACGCGGACACCGGGAAAGCGAGACGGGAACTCGGTTACCAGCCAACCAGTATCCGCGCGGCGGTTCGTGAAGCCTACGCCTTTCACTACCACCGCCACGCGATCACGAATCCGCTCGCGAAACGTCCGTGCGTGACCGCCACGAGCCAAGAAGTGGATAATCTCGCTCCGAGCCAAGCCTATGGATAACGCCCAACGGACACTCAATGTGATTCAGGCGCCGGATGCGCCACCCGGCTTCAAGGAAGCCGGCAATTTGCGTCAGCAAGCCCGCGCCGCGGGCATGGACCCGGATTATTGGTACGCGGTTGAAGAAGTGCGCCGTGTCAAACCGGGGACGGTGGTCGAGGTCATTTTCTGGAAACGTTCCATTGCGTTGTTTCGGGACAAAGAAGGCTCGTTTCACGCGGTCGACAATCGCTGTGCGCATCGCCAACTCAAACTCTCCTTGGGCGAGGTGCAAGGCTGCCGGCTCGTGTGCGCCTACCACGGCTGGCAGTATGATGGAGACGGGCGGTGTGTCGCGATCCCCCACGACCGCTACGGACGAGGTCTCCCGAAACTCCCGCTCAGAACGTATCCCGTGAAGGTCCGTTACGGTCTGGTCTGGTTGTTCCCCGGGAATCCCGAACAAGCGGAACGACGCCGGATACCGGACATCCCCGAACTCGAGGGACCCGATCGGTGGGCCTGTGAGCCGCTGATCTACACCTGGGCGGCTCACCACTCGATGGTGATCGACAACGTGAGCGACTTCACCCACGCCCATCTGCACCGTCGATACCGTCCCTTCGAAGAAGGCGCCGTCCTCACCCGTTGCGAGACCGTCGGCGACAACGTGCACGTGTCCTACGATACGCAGGTCGGACGCGGCCGTATCTCCGGACTGTTTGTCGATCACGACCGGCTCAACACCAATTACATGGAACTCTGCTATCAATACCCCTACCAATGGTCGAACACCGACGACGCGATCAAACACTGGCTTTTTGTCCTGCCGATCGATGAGCGCACCACCAGGGCGTTCTTCCTGTTCTACTTCAAGTCGCTCAAGGTGCCCTTGCTGCCGGTACGCATTCCGCGTTTCGCCATGACCGCGGTGTTGAAGATCTCGAACCGTGTGCTCATCGGTCCATTACTCACCCAGGATGGCGTTGCGGTCGAAGCGGAGCAGGAGGGGTACGAGAGACATTGGGACGCGCCTCCCATCGAATACAATCCGGCGGTCCGGGCTTTTCAAAACGTGACCGTGCGCAAGTGGCGGGAGTACGTGACGCGCGGCACGGAGAACGGCGATGCCGGGACCTGAGCCGGACTTCCCGTGGTCCGCCCTGTCGGGCGGCACCTTGCTCGAGGCGACGGCCATGGTGTTGGGGTTTGTCGGCCTCTTGTTTCTGGGTTCGATGCTTCTGCCCGGACGGCGGGTGACGGGGCTGGACGTCGAAGGACAATCAACCACCTACAGGCTCAACGGCCTTGCCTTGTTCCTGATGACCGTGATCGTCGCCGGTCTCGTCCAAATCTCCGGCTGGTTTTCTCTTTCCGTGCTGCATACCCACTTTGCCGCTTTGTTCGTGGTGACCAACGGGTTCGCATTCGCGCTGTCCGGCTGGCTGTATTGGCGGGGAGCCAAGACCCGGGATGCGCCACCGGGAGTGTGGCGGGGGTTTTTCTTTGGTGTGGAACTCAATCCGGCCTGGTTCGGGGTGGATTTGAAGCTGTTCAGCTACCGCCCTTCCCTCATCGCCTTGGCGCTGTTCAACGCTTCGTTCGCCGTCGTGCAGTACGAAACCTACGGCGGGCTGACCCTGGCGATGGCGCTCTATCAAATCTTCACCTTCTTGTACGTGTTCAACTACTTTCAGTTCGAATACGGCATGACCCACACCTGGGACATCGTCAGTGAGCGCTTCGGATGGATGTTGATTTGGGGAGACTACGTGTTGGTGCCGTTTTTCTATTGTCTCGCCGGCTGGTGGCTGGTCCACGCACCGGAACCGCTGTCTCCCGTCTCCGCGGCCGCGCTCGTCCTGTTGTTCGCCGTCGGCTTCTGGATCTTCCGCGGCGCCAACGAGCAAAAGCACCGCTTCAAGCGTGACCCCCACGTCCTGATTTGGGGACAACCAGCCCGGTCTTTGGACGGGCGCCTGCTGGTTTCCGGATTCTGGGGTATCGGACGGCATCTCAACTATACCGGCGAAATCTGCATTTATCTCGCGTTCACCCTGACCACCGGGTTCGAATCCTGGGCGCCCTACCTGTTGCCCGCGTGGCTGGCGGGTCTGTTGTGGCATCGCTCGAGACGTGATGAGCACCGCTGCCGCGCGAAGTACGGCGAGTTGTGGGAACGCTACACGCAGCAAGTGCGTTATTCGATGCTTCCATGCGTCTATTGAGGACAGGAATGGAACATCAGTCTCACAGTGGAACACTCCCAAGTTCGGCGCCGTTCCCTCCGCCGGCGGTAAAAGCCGTTCCCGAACTCGCGGGCGGGTGGCCGTTGATCGGTCATCTGCCGGATTTTCTCAAGGATCCGATCTCGATGTTGAGCCGCGGCCGGCGCGAGCTGGGCGAACTCTTCCGGTTCCGGCTCGGTCCCCGCAAGTTTGTTCTCTTCACCGGACCTGAAGCCCACGACTTTTACTTCAGGGCGCCCGAGGATCAACTGAACGCCAAAGCCGTCTATCAGTTCACGGTACCCATCTTCGGACGCGGCGTGGCTTACGACGCCTCCCCCGAACTCATGGACGAGCAACTGGGGTTTCTGTTTCCGGCGCTCCGCGAAGCCGCGATGAGCAGGTTTGCCCGCATCATGTTCGAGGAGACGAGGCGGTTCGCCGACGCCCTCGGCGAGGAAGGGGAAGTCGATCTGCCGCACACGATGAACGAACTCACCGTCAGGATCGCCAGTCGTTGCCTCATTGGACAGGAAGTCCGGGATCAGGTGGACGCGGGTTTTGCCGAGGCGTATCACGACCTGCAAAAAGGCATCAATACCCTGGGATTTTTTCTTCCCAGACTTCCGACCACGGCGCATCGGAGCCGCGACCGGGCCCGGCGAAGAGTGGCCGAACTCTTCAGCCGGATCATGACGAAACGCCGGCTTTCCGGGGTTTGTCCCGACGATTTCATGCAGGCGCTCATGCACGCCCGTTACAAGGATGGCCGCGCGTTGAGCGACGACGAGATTACCGGGCTCCTGCTGACGGTGTTGTTCGCGGGCCAACACACCAGCGCGGTGCTCGCCACCTGGACCGGTCTGGAACTCGTGAGGGCGCCATCATATCTGGCGCGGGTCAGAGACGAGATGCAAGACGTTTACCGCGAGGGAGGAGCCATGACCCTCGCGAGTCTCAAACGACAAGCGGCGCTGGAACACGCCGTACGTGAGTGCGAGCGGCTGCACCCGCCGTTGATCATGCTGATCCGCAAGGTGCTCAAACCCGTGCGTTACGGAGACCATAACGTGCCTGCCGGCACCTTGGCCATGGTGTCGCCGGCGGTCTCTCACCGGTTGCCCCACGTGTTTGCCGATCCGGAACGGTTCTCTCCCGAGCGTTTCGATCCCCCAGCCTGTGAGGACAAACAGCACCAGTACGCCTTGATCGGTTTCGGCGGGGGCAAGCACGTATGCATGGGGAAACATTTCGCTTACCTGCAACTGAAGGCGATCTGGACCGTGCTGCTCGATCGCTTCGATTTTCATCTCGACACGGAATTTCCCGCCCCGAATTACGGGAGTTGGGTGACGGGTCCCAAGGCACCATGCCGGCTCCGCTACCGCCGCCGCTCGCAGGCGAGCATTGTCCAATGAACGGTACCACCATAGGGCACTACGACGTCGCCATTGTCGGCGCGGGTCCGGTCGGCAGCCTGTGCGCGCTCGCTCACGCGCGGAAAGGCGCCCGGGTCGCTCTGCTCGAAGCCAATCCCAACGTTTCCAAACGAATGGCGGGCGAATGGCTGCATCCGCCTGCCGTGCGGATGTTACGCGACGTCGGGATCAAACTCGATACGCAACCCCGCAGCACTACCGGCAAAGGATTTGTGGTGTTCCCGGAAGACGGCTCGGAACCGATCATGCTTCCTTATCCGGAAGGACTTCACGGTTTGGCGTGCGAGCATGCGACGATCGTCTCGAATCTGCGTGAAGCGATCGAGAACGAGCCGGGTGTCGACTTTTTTCCCCACGCTCGGGTTCGGTTGGTCGAAGACGAGCGGGTCACGTTCAGCCGTAACGGCGCCGCTGAATCCGTGACCGCCGCGCGGATTGTCGGGGCCGACGGCCGGGCCTCAATCGTGCGTCGATCGTTGGGCTTACCGATAAAACCGAAGACCTGCTCACGGATGGTGGGGGTCACGGTCAAAGGGGCGACGTTACCGCTGGAGGGTTATGGACACGTGTTGTGTGGCGGGCCGGGTCCGATTCTCGTGTAC
Organism: Nitrospirales bacterium; assembly: GCA_965203665.1. Taxonomy (GTDB): domain Bacteria; phylum Nitrospirota; class Nitrospiria; order Nitrospirales; family UBA8639; genus Bin75. The sequence continues at coordinate 248,145 of OZ241905.1, forward strand.
CGTCTGGGAGAGCATTGTGTCCGGATCATCGTCGACGTCCCATCGGACGACTGGACACCCGGGGACCGGGTCGGCTTCCTGTCGGACTCGTATGCCGGTGTGTTGCCGGAAACACTGAGAACGGCGTTTGTCGAAGCGCTGAAGGCGGGGCAATTCCACGCCGCGGCCAATGAACTGAGTCCTCGCGTCACATACGGGAGCCCGCGTCGAGTGCTGATCGGCGACGCGGCCGGGCACTACCATCCCTTGACGGCGGTGGGAATGACCCTCGGTTTCGGCGATGCGCTGACGCTGGCCGAGAGCAAGGACTTTCACGACTTCACGACCAAGCGTTTCCATGCGACCCACACTCCGGAGTTGCTCGCCATGGAACTCTACGAGGTCTTTGCCGATCACCGGGCCGAGGTGGTGGCGGTCAGACACGCGATTTACCGGCGTTGGCGAACGAGTTCCTCGTTCCGCAACCGGACCATTCGTTTACTCGCCTGTGAAGACATGTCGTTATCCCGTATGGCTCTCGCGGGTTGCGCAATGGTGGTCCGGGCGGTTGCCGGGGAGATTCCGCGATCCTCAGATCAGTTCGCCTGGCGCCGGGCCCGCGACGTGGTTCAGGCGCTCGCCGTTCGTCTCACGTGGCTCCTGCGTGGCGTCATGCATCTGCGCAAGGCGAAAGGCGAGGGTGGGGAAAAAGAGGAGCACACTCGGGACACCTTGGCGCGCGCGCTTCTGGTCTCCATACCATCGAGAGAGAGTGACCACCAGCCCACCCGCCCGAAGGAGGTTTCGTCACCCGATGCCGAACCGGCATTGCGAAGCGCGCGCGCGCGCTTGTTACATCTTCAGGGTGAGAACGGCGCCTGGGAAGGTGAGATGGTTTGGTGTCCCATGCTCACGGCGCAATACGTGCTGCTGCACCACATTTTGGACCGGCCGCTTGAGCCGGGCCGGCGTCGGCGCGTGCTGCGCTCCTTCGAACGGACCCGCCTCGAAGGAGGCACATGGGGTTTACACGAGCATTCACCCCCAAACTTGTTTGTCACTACCCTGGTGTACGTCGCGGCGAGATTGCTCGGTATTGAGCGGGATGATCCGTTGGTCGAACCGGCCAGGCGATTTCTGCAGGCGGAGGGGGTTCTCAATATCCCGAGTTGGGGAAAATTCTGGCTGGCGCTCCTCAATCTCTATGACTGGCGCGGGGTCAACGCCGTGCTCCCGGAGCTGTGGAGCCTGCCGCGGTGGATCGCGTTACATCCCTCGAATTGGTACTGCCATACCCGGCTCATCTACATGGCGATGGCGACAATTTACCCGCATCGGTTCCGAGCGCCCGTCACGTCCGTGATCGCGTCGTTACGAGAGGAGTTGTTCCCCCAGGGGTTTGCCAACGTCGATTTTTCCGCAAGCCGCAATCGCTTGCGAGGCGCCGACCTCTATGCGGAACCCAGTGCGTGGCTCCGCGTTGGATATGGGTTCGCACGGTTATTCGAACGGTTCCACAACACACGTGCGCGCGCCCGATGCATGGAAGCGATCATCCGGCGGATCAAATGGGAGTTGCAAACCACCGACCATACGAGCATCTCTCCGGTCAGCGGGCTTCTCAACATCCTTGCCTTATGGCTGCATGATCCCAACGATCCCGACTGCCGCCAAGCGCTCGCGCAACTGGATGGCTGGATCTGGGAAGACGAGGAAGATGGAACCCGAGTCACCGGCGCGAGAAGCGCCTCGTGGGATACCGGATTTGCCCTGCAGGCGCTGGCGACGGTGCCCGAACTCGACGGGGTGCGCAACGCCCTCCGGCGCGGAGCCGATTTCCTGCGCAGCCAGCAGATCGGCACCAGCTTCGACGGGTTTCGTGAGGCGTATCGGACCGACCCCAAAGGCGGCTGGTGTTTTGCCGGGGTCTGGCATGGCTGGCCGGTGACTGACTGCACCGCGGAAGCGGTGCTCGGGATTCTCGCCGCCGACCGCGAGGGCACGAGCACGACCGTACTCGACGAAGCGATTGGGTTCATGTTACGTGGTCAGAACCGCGATGGTGGTTTTGGCAGCTATGAGGCCCGGCGCTCCGTGGTTGACCTCGAGTGGCTGAATCCGGCCGAGATGTTCGGCGACTCGATGACCGAGCATTCCTATGTCGAGTGCACCGCATCCTGCCTCGCGGCGCTCGCCGCTTGTCGTGAGCACTTGCACATCACGGATCAGGCGGTGATGAGCGCCATGTCACGGGCCGACGCCTGGCTTCGCCGGACCCAGGCCAGCGATGGGTCGTGGCGCGGCGTCTGGGGCGTTCAGTTCATCTATGGCACCTTTTTCGGGGTCAGGGGCCTGCTTGCCGCCGGAGCCCGTCCTGGCGATCCGGCGCTACGTTTGGCCTGCCGGTGGCTTCTGGACCGCCAGCAGAGAGACGGGGGATGGGGGGAGCACCACAGCGGTTGCCTGACCGGCCGATACGTTGCGCATGAGGAAAGTCAGGTCATCCAGACCGCGTGGGCATTGATTGCGCTCCTCGAGGCAGGCGATTCGAACTGGACCGCGATTTCGCGGGGCGCCCGGTTCTTGCTCAGCACCCAGGACGCGGATGGGACATGGCCCAGGCAAGACATGGCCGGGGTCTTTTTCCACACCGCGCTGTTGGATTACGTCCTGTATCGACAGTATTTTCCCCTGCACGCGCTCGGTCTCTACGAGCAACGACGCCGGGCCCGGCTGGCTCTGACCGCCCCCGCCCTGCTGACCGCCGACGCGCACCCACCCTTGCCTGAAGCAACTCCCTCCTATTCTTTGCCTTGAGAGACGATGTCGAGTGTTTTCTCCAGCAGGACTCAAGATGGGAATGGGGGATCTCGGAGTCAAAAACGTGCTTTATTCAGTCTCCCGAGGGCGGGGTTTACGGGCCAGGAAGAAAAACATCGGCGTAAAAACACCGGACTTGCCGCCTTCGACCAGCGCATCCGCCGCCCTGTTCAACAACGTGCTGACTGCGGTCGTACCCTCCGGAACCATCCGCAATCTCTCCCCAACCCGTAATACCACGTTGGTCAAGACGCGGCCCAAAGGGGTGCGCGCAATACTCGCGAGACTGAAATCACGACCCTGCAACGCGCGGTACCAAGGCGTCTCCGGATGCGATTCGAGGGCGCGGTCGTGGCTTTCCAGGAGCTCGAACCCGGCCATCTGCAACGCGCTGAGAATCTCCGGCATGGCGACAATATCCGGCAACCCATTCCCTATCATAAGGTCTTCCTTGATTCGCAGGTGCTCTGGGTTGTGCGGATTGAACTCTTCGGTGAGACACACATCGTAACCCGCAAAACACGCCCCCGGACGCAGGACACGGAAGATCTCCCGCAACGCCGCTGTTTTGTCCGGTGCGTGGGGCAGAGACTCGATGGCGATGGCGGCATCGTAGCAGTCGTCACCTTCGGGAATCTGCATGTAGTCGCCATGGATGAAGCGGCATAACGACTGGACCTCCCGGGTGTGCTCTTTCGCGCGCTCGATCTGGTAAGCGTTTATGTTGAGACCGACAAAGCTGGCCCCGGAATAGCGGGCCAAATTGCCCATCGGCCCCCCTATTCCGCACCCCACGTCGAGCACCTGCATCCCCGGTTTCAAGGACAGCCGATCGGCAAGAAAACGTTCATGCCTGAACAGCGAGGCTTTGAAGCTCTCGCCCCGGTGTCGGGAGGCAAGGTGAAAGGACGGACCCCAGCCGAACTCGTAGAAATCGGTCACCAGTTGGTAGTAGTGATTGACGAGCTGCCGATAATGCTCTCTTCTACGTTCCAGGCTCGCATCATGTAGCCTGGTGTGCCAATCGGCCACGGATTTCACTTCATCCGGGGCGAGATCCGCGAGGGAACGAGCACTCGATCGTTTGGCGTTACGGGTCATGGGACTATTGTGCCAGATTCGCATGATTTTTCCGAGAGAAGAGATTGGGGCAAGACCGGCTGAAGCAGGCTGTTCTTCGAGGCCATGAGGGACTTCAATCAGTCGCCTGATTGCCGGGTTTGCGGGCCAGGAAGAAAAATATCGGCGTAAAAACACCGGACTTGCCGCCGTCGACCAGCGCATCCGCCGCCCTGTTCAACAACGTGCTGACCGCGGTCGTACCCTCCGGAACCATCCGCAATCTCTCCCCAACCCGTAATACCACGTTGGTCAAGACGCGGCCCAAAGGGGTGCGCGCAATACTCGCGAGACTGAAATCACGACCCTGCAACGCGCGGTACCAAGGCGTCTCCGGATGCGATTCGAGGGCGAGGTCGTGGGCTGCCAAGAGTTCGAACCCGGCCATGTGCAACGCGTTGCAAAACTCCGACGTGAGGGGGATATCCGGCAACCCATCCCCCCTCATAATTGCTTCCTTGATCCGCAGGTGCTCTGGGTTATGCGGGTTGAACTCCTCGGTGAGACACCAATCAGCTCCCGCAAAACACGCCCCCGGACGCAGGACACGGAAGATCTCCCGAAACGCCGCTGTTTTGTCCGGTGCGTAGACCATGGCACCGGTCGCATAGGCGGCATCGTAGCAGTCGTCACCCTCGGGAATCTGCATGTAGTCGGCATGGATGAAGCGGCATAACGACTGGACATCCCGGGTGTGCACTTTCGCGCGTTCGATCTGGTAAGCGTTTATGTTGATACCGACAATGCTGGCCCCGGAATAGCGGGCCAGATTGCCCATCGGCCCCCCTACTCCGCACCCCACGTCGAGCACTTGCATCCCCGGTTTCAAGGACAGCCGATCGGCAAGAAAACGCTGGTACCTGAGCAGCGATGCCTTGAAGCTCTCGCCCCGGTGTCGGGAGGCAAAGTGAAAGGACGGATCCCAGCCGAACTCGTAGAAATCGGTCACCAGTTGGTAGTAGTGATGGGCGAGTGACCGATACCCCTCTTTTCTACTCTCCGAGTCGGCATCGCAGAGCCCAGTGTATTGATCGACTACGGATTTCACTTCATCCGGGGAGAGATCCGCGAGGGAACGAGCACTCGATCGTTTGGCGTTACGGGTCATGGGACTATTGTGCCAGATTCGCATGATTTGGATCCAAAGGTAAAAACGGGTTGAGGGCGTTCAGGAACTTGGATTGGGAACGGCTCAGCCAACCCAACCAATGCAGACACCTCAGGACTCGTTGAAACTTTACACTCTTGAGTGGCAACTGATCGCTGACGCCGGAATCGAAATCGTGGGCATAAACGCGGCCATGGTGCGTCAGACGGGCAGTTCGCGTCGCTGCTCGGCGATGCGGAATTTCAGCTTTTTGCTCGGGGACATTGACGGGAATGGATTGATCCGGAGCGTGGAGTTCGCGGGGGACACTTCAATCGTGAAGTAATGCGCGATCATCAGCACGGTGACGGCCAATTGCAGTTCCATCATTCGGTTGCCGAGACACGTATGCGTGCCCAGCCCGAACGGGGCGTACCCTGGACTGAGGTGCTCATTGCGCGAAGGCAGATAGCGGTCGATATCGAATGAGAAGGGGTCGGGAAAGACGTCGTTCATGTAATGCGCGGCCGTCTGGGCAATGTAGATCTGTGACCCGAGCGGCAGTTCGTAGTCCTCGACCACGCACGCATTCATCACGGTTCGAATAGACATCGGGACGACCGGATACATGCGCAGGCACTCCATGAGGAAGCGGCGCGTGACGTCGATGGCGGACGGGGTGAAGGCCGCGTCCTGCGGGTCGCCGCCGTCGAACAAGGCATCGGCTTCACTCCGGATTTTGGAATAGAACTCGGGCTGTGACGCCATGGCGTACAACGCGAAGCCAAGCATATCGCCAAGATACATGCTGACAAGCAGTGCTGCTGCAAGAGCGAATCGGAGATTCGACTCCGGAACGAACTGCGGATCGCTCGCGTGCAGGCTGAGAACGTCATCCGCAAGGTCTCGTGGGCATCCGGCCCGCTGAGCGGGTGTATGGACTTTCTGAACCCGCCCAAGTACCTCGTGGATGGCTTTCTCCCGGCGCTTCATGCCGGGGGTACGCAGCATGAATTTGGGCAGAATTTTCGCGACGTGGGTGGTAAGCGCTCGTTCCTTGTACGCGATCAGATCGTCGATGATGTCCTGCGTATCGACGCTGACGTGAAGCTGCGAGATTTGTGCGTTGATCATTCGCCGGCACATGGACTGCGCAGAATAGGCGTCGCCAACCGTCCAAGTCGCCATATGTTTTCGAATCTCACGATAGAGTTGGTCCAGTTGGCCTTCCAGTCTTCTGCGTGAATATGTCGTTGACATGGCTTTGCGCAGTCGGAAATGATCGGCGCCATCCAGGGAGGGCAAGACCCCACACGCGCCGTAGATTTTCTCGATGTCGGCAAAATAGTCCTTGGCTCTCAGGTACATGCGCCCGCGCTTATGCGCCCAGCGATTTGTTCGGGGCCCGGCCAGGAAGATCCTGGGCTTCGCAAACGGCGCGCGGATCTCGAACACCGGTCCGTAATCTTGCGCAAGGTCCGCAAAGAGCGCGGGAATGTTACCGACGCGAGCGTGTTGATTAAACAGCACTTTATGCAACTGGACAACCGGAATCTTCTTGGTCAGGGAGGAATATTTAAGCAAGGGGCCGGCGAGGTTGTGGGCGACCGCATCGGCGATGGACCGGCCAATCAAATCCATCTTGCAGATGAGCTGGATGCGCTCTTCCGACGTCTCATCGAGTTGGAATATGAAGCGAAAGACGTCGCACGTATTGACGAGGCAAATGACGATAATATCTCTCGGATCGGGAATTTCGTTCATGAAGATAGCCCGGCTGATCCGCGTTTTGATGAACTGACCGGCAGTGCCGTCTTTGGAGTGGTCGTACACTTCCGTCTGCCAGCCGGTTTGAGACAGCGTCCAGAACTCGCCGTCATGGAATTCCAGGATCTTCAGGGCGACCAGGCGATCCAGAGTCAAATCAATGACCTCCTCCGCACGGGGGGCGAGTCGTTCAATCCAGAACTGGGTGTTGCGTTGCGTCGGTTCGCTGGCAATCTCTTGCAGAATGGGGTCCAGGGCGGGGTCGCCCGTTTCGGTCTGATCTAAGAGGAACAGGAATTCCATGTCCGTGTCGATGCGCGACAGGAGGGAGAGTTCCGCGAGTACCGCGCCGGCGACGGCGCAGTTCAAATCCCAGCCGGGGACCTGGTGAAAGTATCCGTTTTCCTCGTTGAGGAGCATCAGGATGAGCTCTTCGGGCAAACTGAGTGTTTGGGTCATCGACTCCTCTTTCGTAACGGCCATCAGCCTTAGTCTCCCTACATTACCTCGGTACTATAAATGTATCATAAATGCAATTGTGCTAGAATAGCATAACGCTCAGTTTAAATGAGGACAAGACTTATTTCGAGTTGAAACAAGGCACGGTTTCGGGTGTCTTGTGGTTAGTCCTGTATTCTGTCAGTGGATGAGCGAACCCGTATGGAAGCCGATCCCTTCATGGAACTCCATATCGACACTGGAAGCAAACGATAGGTCGGACGTGACCCATAACCGTGGCTTTGCGCTGGTGGCGGTGCTGTTGCTGATGGCCGTCGTGGGGATCGTCACGGCGACGGTCTTGCAGACGACGTCAACCGAAATTCAAATCAGCGGCAACCACAAGCAGGCGATTCAGGAATTCTACGCCGCCGAGGCCGGCTTGGCGGAAGCCCGGTTGCGTTTGCGGAAGACGAGGGGAACCGAGACGTTTTTCATCGGGGACCCGGCGGTTTCTCCCGATCCGTTGTGGACAGCCTACATCGTGGAATCTGCAGATTGGTCTCCATCCGTCGATCCCGAGTATGCTCCGCTTGCGACCAACGTGATTCCCGTCCCGGGGAATCCAACCAATACGGTGGTGCAACCGAACAGCGTGCAGACCGGCCTGCCGTACTGGGTGAAGATCCGGCATAAAACCGAGTACGATGCAAAGCAGGCCGGACATAAGGCGGCCACGCCGCACTACGTTGACCTCGACGGCAGCACCGCCCGCCCTAGCAAGAGCAACCGGGGCCACGTCGTCTACTTCGGATATCCCTCGCAGACGAGCCCTGTTCCGGTGGCCTTCACGACCAATACGCCTACGCCGTGGCTGCCCATCGAGAAGCTCGTTGCTCACGGGGCCACTACGGGCGGCTCCGTAGTTCTGGCAGAAGAAGTGGTGCACCCGCCGGGCCCGAACCAACTCGGGGCGCTTCATGCCTCGGGAGACGTCAGCCTCGCGGGCTCGCCCGGCGCAATCAACGGCCATGACGCCTGTGGAGTCGTCGGCAGCCTGCCGCCGGTCGTATATGGCGGAACCGTCACGAGTGCCCCGACCGTTCAATTCAACGGCAATCCCGAGAGTCCGCAGCACAGTTCCCTTGTTCCGGATCCTGCCCCAGCCCTCGTAGCATTGAACACGGACGCGGTGGCATTGAACGCAGATCAAATCAATCAGCAATTGGGAACGGCGCTGGTACCCATGACGTTTTTTGCGGAAGGTGGGGTATTTCCTCAACCGCAAGGCATCCGCATCCGGCAAACCAGAGGATTCGGCATTCTCCTGGTGGACGGGAACGCCACTTTGGAAGGCGAGGTGCAGTGGGATGGCATGATCCTGGTGACCGGCACGTTGTTTCTCAGCGGCCATGGAAGCGGCATCGTGATTCGCGGAGGGGTTTGGGCCGGCCGGATCGACCAGACGGGGCCCTTGAACGTCCAATATGACAGTTGCCGCCTGCAAGCCGCGCTGCTCGCCGTGCCGACCCGGGTCAGGACGTGGCGTGAAGTTTTCTAATGGTTTGGTCCGAGCCCCTTAGCCATTTGAAATTCGGGACGGCAAAGGGGACGTTCCCTACTGGGTCTTTCGTGACTCCCCGGTATGGGCCTTTCGGTTGATTGCGACCGGCCTGCATTCTCTTTACAATGCTCCGTTTGATGTCCGGATCTCCGCTTATCATTCAAGGCACCTCTGATTTATTGTGATAGCGGGATGCAGGGCAAGGCGTCCCGGAGCGAAACCCGAGGCTTATCAGAGAGATAGGTGAGGGGTGAGCGAGGACACAACGCAGCCCTGCGCCCGATGGTGCATTAAATCAGAGGTTCCTCAAGACTAACAAAGGTTGCGTTATGGCAAAAGTACTTGAAGGCCCGGGAATGGGCTTGCTGAGAAAGTGGGGTTTGCAAACCCCGAATTATGCCGTGGTCGGTTCTGCCGAAGAGCTGGAACAGTTGGCGCAGGCCAATGAATGGTTGAACAAGAGTTCGTTGGTGGTCAAGGCCCATGAGGCCTTGGGGTCGCGTTTTAAACTCGGCCTCGTGAAGGTGGGCTTGGATCTGAAAGGTGCCAAGGCCGCGGCGAAAGAAATGCTCGGACGGACCGTCGGCACGTTGACCATTCGGGAAGTGATCGTGTCCGAAGCCGTGGACCACAACGAGGAATATTACGTTGCCGTGAAGTCGACCCGTGACGGCGCGGACGTGATGGTCGCCAATTGCGGCGGAGTCGAAGTCGAGTCGAATTGGGATCGCGTGAAGCGCTGCTCCGTGGTCGTGGGCGATGCTCCCTCCGACGGGGCGCTCGAGGCTCTTGCAAAGGACGCCGGGTTCTCCGGTGACTTGATCCCCAAAGTGGCCGACTTCGCCAGGAAGCTGTTTCTGTGCTTCGACAATGAGGACGCGCAGTATCTGGAAATCAATCCGGTGGTACTCAACGCCGCCGGCGAGTTGGTCGCGCTCGATGCCGTGACCCTGTTGGACGGCGACGCCAAGTTCCGTCATCCGGACTGGACGTTTCCGTTTGCCGCGGAATTCGGCCGGGCCTACACCGAGAATGAAGAAGAGGTCATGGCCGTGGATTCGAAGGTGAAAGGTTCCGTGAAGCTGATCGAAATTCCGGGCGGCGACACGGCGATGCTGCCGGCGGGCGGCGGGGCCAGCGTGTACTACTCCGATGCAGTGGTGGCCCGCGGCGGCAAGTTGGCCAATTACGCCGAATATTCCGGGGATCCGCCTGACTGGGCCGTCGAAGTCCTGACCGACAAGGTCTGTTCGCTTCCCGGCATCAAGAACATTATCGTGGGCGGGGCCATCGCCAATTTCACCGACGTCAAGAAGACGTTCGGCGGCATCATCAATGCGTTCCGTAAAGCCAAGGCGGCAGGGAAGCTGGACGGCGTACGCATTTGGGTGCGACGAGGCGGGCCCAACGAAAAACAAGGGCTGGCGGCGATGAACGCGTTGAAGGACGAAGGCTTCGAGATCGAAGTATTTGATCGCCGGACCCCGTTGACGGACATCGTGGACATGGCCTTGGCCAAGAAATAACAATCTTAGAACGAGACTTTTTTCAACATATTGAGACGCAGGAGAGTTCGATGAGTATTCTGGCAACGAAAGAGACGCATGTTGTGATCCAGGGCGGGGTGGCCGGAGTGAACGCGGCCCGGCGAATGGGCGAGTTCCGCCACATGATTCAACAACCCCTCAACGTTTCGGCGTTCGTGTATCCTCCGGATGCCGGGAAAACCAATGAAGTCGTCTGCGGGAACCGGCTCCTCACGATTCCGGTGTACAAAACCGTAGCCGAAGCCACCGCAAACCATCCGGAAATCAATACCAGCCTGGTGTATGTCGGTGCGGACCGCGCCTATGCCGGCGCCAAGGAAGCCTTGGACGATTCCGGCATTCAAGTGGTGTCCATGATCACGGAAGGCTTGCCCGAAAAAGATTCCAAATTGCTCGGGGCGCACGCGCGGAAACTCGGGAAAACGTTCAACGGGCCTTCCTCCATCGGCGTCCTGTCAGCCGGCGAATGCCGGTTGGGAGTGATCGGTGGGGCGTTCGACAACCTGGTGGCCTGCAAACTCTATCGCCCGGGGTCCTTCGGGGTGATCACGAAATCCGGCGGCCTGTCGAATGAAATCATCTGGATTTGTTCGCAGTTCGCCGACGGTGTCACGACTGCCATCGGCATCGGCGGGGACGCCTACCCGGGAACGGATTACGTGACGTACCTCGAGATGTTCGAAAACGATCCGCAAACCAAGGCCGTGGTCATTGTCGGCGAGATGGGCGGCGATCTGGAGGAACGGGCAGCGGAATGGTACGGCGCGAAGAAACGCCGGGTGAAGCTCTTGTCGGTGGTGTCCGGTTTTTGCCAGGAAAGTCTGCCCAAGGGCATGAAATTCGGGCACGCCGGAGCCAAGGAAGGTCTCCAGGGAGAAGGGTCGGCCCGGGCCAAGTCGGAAGCCTTGAAGAAGGCCGGGGCTATCGTTCCGGAAACCTTCGGCGCCTTGGGGCCGGCGATCAAGCAGACGTACGAAGAGTTGGTGAAGTCCGGCGAAGTCAAGCCGATTCCCGAACTCAGCGAAGCGGAGAAGCCCAAGCTTCCCAGGACCGTGGAACAGGGCATGAAAGACGGCGATATCCTGGTCGCTCCCCTGATCAAGTCCACCATCAGCGATGACCGGGGCGACGAGCCCTTGTACGAAGGGTATCCGGCGTCCGAACTCATTAACAAAGGCTATGACATTCCTCATATCATCGGGCTCCTGTGGGACAAGCGGCTGGTTTCCAAACAGGAGGCCGAAATCATCCGGCGAATCATCATCCTGTCGGCCGATCACGGCCCGTGCGTCAGCGGAGCGTTGACCACTATCATCGGGGCCTGTGCCGGCATCGGGTTGTCGCAAGCCGTGGCGGCCGGGTTGATCATGATCGGTCCGCGATTCGGCGGAGCCGTGACCGATGCGGGCCGGTACTTCAGCTATGCCATCGACAACAACATGTCCGTGGACGAGTTCCTGGCTCACATGAAGAAAAACGTGGGGCCGGTGCCGGGGATCGGGCATCGGGTGAAGAGCTTGCGGAATCCGGATAAGCGCGTGAAGGAACTGGTGGGATACGTGAAGAGTCTGGACCTGGCCACCCCGCATCTGGATTTTGCCCTGGAAGTCGAAAAGATCACGGCGGCGAAGAAGGACAACCTGATATTGAACGTCGATGGAACCATGGCGGCCGTGCTTGTGGATCTCGGGTTCCCGGTAGACAGCCTGAACGGGTTCTTCGTCCTGTCCAGGACCATCGGGTTGATCGGGCATTGGGCCGATCAAAAACGTCAGGGTAGCCGGTTGATCCGGTTGTTCAACTATCTGGTGAACTACGCGGCGCCCGCGCGTCGGGAAGTGCCGCCGCTTAAATAACAATATTGACGGTTTCCTTTGTCCCGGTTCGCAAATTGGATCGGGGCTCGGAAGCCATGCGGAGAACGTCCTATGTCGATAGAGCTTGTCAAAACGTTGTATGCCAAAATACCCGGGGCCGTGGATGCGGCGAGAAAGCAGTTCGGTCGCGGGTTGACCCTTGCCGAAAAAATTCTGGTGTCCCATGCGGATAATCTCGGAACCCAGGTCTGGGATCGGGGGAAAGCCATGTTGGCGCTTCGTCCCGATCGCGTGGCCATGCAGGATGCCACGGCCCAGATGGCCATGCTGCAGTTCATCCAGGCGGGGAAGAAAAAGGCCGCGGTGCCCAGCACCATTCATTGCGATCACTTGATCCGCGCGGAAATGGGATCGTCCAAGGATTTACTGCGCGCCTGCGATGAAAATCGCGAGGTGTACAACTTTCTGGAATCGGCCGCCAAGAAATACGGCATCGGGTTCTGGAAACCGGGCGCGGGGATCATTCACCAAGTGGTGTTGGAGAATTACGCGTTCCCGGGCGGGTTGATCATCGGGACCGACTCTCATACGCCGAACGGCGGCGGGTTGGGCATGCTGGCGATCGGGGTCGGCGGCGCCGACGCCGGAGAAGTCATGGCCGGGTTGCCGTGGGAAGTGCTGCATCCCAAATTGATCGGGGTCAAGCTCACCGGCAAATTGAACGGCTGGACTTCGCCCAAGGACGTGATCCTGTACATTTGCGGCAAGCTGACGGTGAAAGGCGGCACCAACAAGATCGTCGAGTACTTCGGCCCGGGCGCGGAAACGATCAGCGCCACCGGCAAGGGCACGATCACCAATATGGGTGCGGAACTCGGGGCGACCACCTCGATCTTTCCCTTTGACCGGAAGATGGTGGACTATCTCAATATCACGGAGCGCAAGGAAATCGCCGACCTGGCGGAAGCCAACCAATCGATGCTGGTGGCTGACCCGGAAGTGTATGAGTCGCCGGAAAAATATTTTGACGAGATCCTGGAAATCGATCTCTCGACACTGGAACCGCACGTCGTGGGACCGCATTCCCCGGACCTGGCCCGTCCCATCTCCGCGTTGGAGGCCGAGGCCAAGGAGAAGGGGTACCCCGTGGAGTTGAAAGCGACCTTGCTGGGCAGTTGCACGAATTCCTCGTATGAGGATATCAGCCGGGCCGCGCATATCGCCCAACAAGGGTTGAAAGCGGGCTTGAAAGCCAAGACCGCGTTTTTGGTGTCACCGGGCTCGGAACGGATTTTTCACACCATGAAACGGGACGGCTTTTTGGAGACGTTCGAGGAGTTGGGCGCCACCGTGTTGGCGAACGCGTGCGGTCCGTGTATCGGGCAGTGGAAACGGGCCGACGGGGTCAAGGGTAAATCCGATTCAATCGTGAGTACCTTTAACCGGAACTTCCCCGGTCGCAACGACGGGATTCCCGACACGTTGTCCTTCCTGGCCAGTCCGGAATTGGTGGCCGCATATGCGCTGACGGGCGACTTGGGATTCAATCCCATGCAGGACACCATTTCCACCCCGGACGGCAAGCAAATCAAACTCGATCCGCCGCAAGGGGATGAGTTGCCGGCCCAGGGTTTTGCCAAGGGTGAAGAAGGATTCATTCCTCCGGCGGAGAACGGCGAGGGGTTGGCCGTGGATCTGCCTCCGAACAGTGAGCGGCTGCAACTGTTGCAGCCCTTCCCCAAGTGGGACGGCCAGGATTTCGACAAGTTGCCGTTGCTGATCAAGACCAAGGGAAAAACCACGACCGATCACATTTCGCCCGCGGGTCCCTGGCTCAAGTTTCGTGGACATTTGGACAAGATTAGTGACAATATGTTCCTGGGCGCGAACAACGCATTTTCGAGTGAAGCGGGAAAAGGCAACAACGTGTTGACCGGCGAATCCGGTCTCACTCTGGCGCAGGTCGCGCGCGATTACAAAGGCAAGGGCATCGGATCGTTCGTGGTCGGGGATGAGAATTACGGCGAAGGGAGCAGCCGGGAACACGCGGCCATGTCCCCGCGCTTCCTGGGCGTGAAGGCCGTGCTCACCAAAAGCTTTGCCCGCATCCATGAAACGAATTTGAAGAAGCAGGGCATCCTGCCCATGACGTTTGCGGACCCCGCGAATTATGAGCAGATCGACCAGGAGGACCGCGTCAGCGTGACGGGCCTCGACGGGTTGGCTCCGGGCAAGCCGGTGTCCGTGGTCATTCACAAGAAGGATGGGAAAGAGGTCAGGATTCAAGCCAAGCACAGCATGACCGAACAGCAGATCAAGTGGTTCCGAGCGGGTTCGGCCTTGAATGCGTTGAATGAATAGAGTTTTCACCCTCACCCCAACCCTCTCCCGTCCAGGGAGAGGGAGTGAGAAGAGAACCCTCTCCCCTTGTGGGAGAGGGCAGGGTGAGGGGAACTGAGGAGTACGGCAAACCGATATGACGGGTTCATTCGATACGGAAAAAGCCGTGAGCCGGGAAGAGGCGCTCCAGCCTCAGATGGTCACGGTGGAGATCGCGGGGAAGTCCTTCCGGGTTCCGGCGGGGATTACCCTGATGAAGGCCCTCTGGTATACCGGCCATGAAGTCACGCGGGGGGCAGGGTGCCTGGGCGGGTTCTGCGGAGCCTGTGCGACCTATTATCGCACCAAGGACGATCCGAAAGTGAAAACCTGCCTGGGGTGTTCGCACGCGGTGGAAGACGGCATGTCATTTTCGTTCGCCCCGGCGTTTCCCGCGCGCAAGGCTACGTACGATTTGAATGAACTCGAGAACCCCAAACAGGACCTGTTCAAGTTGTATCCGGAAGCGCCCCTGTGCAGGAACTGTAACGCGTGTACCGAAGCCTGTCCGCAACAGATCGACGTGCGGGAAGGCGTGTGGAAAGCCGTGTTCGGGGACTTCAAAGCGGTGTCGGAGACGTTCATGGATTGTGTGATGTGCGGCATGTGCGTGCCCGTGTGCATCGCCGATATTGCGCCGAACCTGGTGGGGGTCTATGCCAGTCGAGCTTACGGCGTGCGGGAAATGGAAAAGCCGCCCGGCCTCTCCGACCGAATCCAGGCCATTGCCGATGGAGAGTACGCCGACGACTGGGAACGAATCTTGAAGATGAGCGATGACGAATTACAACAAACCTCGGCCACGATCAAGTCGTAGGGGAGTGCGGCTGACGCGTGGATATTCAAGCCCTGCACGACGTAGTCCATAACTCCCGTGACGCCCGCCGGCAGCAGACCCTTCCCAAACTCTCTCCGGCCGAACGCGACACCCTGATCAAAAAATTTCATCCCGATCACCGGGAAGCCGCCTACCGTCCCGTGGCCTTCGGGCCCAATGAAGGCGACTTGACGGTACGGGAACTCGCCGCCGTCCTGGAAGGCGACAGCGTGGTTCCGGATGATCTCTCCCTGACGCCTCATTACGAGGCCGACGTGCTCGTTGTGGGGGGCGGCGGCGCGGGCTGTGCCGCGGCGCTTCACGCGCATGGGCAGGGCGCGAAGGTGATGCTGGCGACGAAGTTGCGCTTGGGGGATTCCAATTCGGTGATGGCGCAGGGCGGCATGCAGATTGCCGTGGCGCCAAATGATTCCCCGGTCCAGCATTTCCTGGATACGCTCAAGGGCGGTCACATGAAGAACGACCATGAGTTGCTCAAGACGATGGTCGAGGAAGGGCCGTCCATTGCGAAGTGGTTGTTGGAGTTGGGGGTGCTCTTTGACCGGGACGATGACGGCAACCTCCACGTCAAGAAGGGCGGCGGCAGCACCAAGGCGCGGCTGCTCACCTGCTCGGACTACACCGGCCTCGAGATCATGCGGGTGCTCAAGGACGAGGTCCTCAACCGGAAGATCCAACTCCTGGAATTCGCCGCGGCCGTGGAACTGTTGAGCGACGAGCAAGGCGCGTGCGCCGGAGCCGTGTTTCAGGATTTGGACAACAAACGATTTCTGGTGGTGGCTGCCAAGACCGTGATTCTGGCGACCGGCGGCATCGGGCGGTTACACATTCAGGGGTTTCCCACGAGCAATCATTACGGCGCCACGGGCGACGGGCTCGCCTTGGCCTATCGTATCGGGGCTCCGCTCGTCCAGATCGATACGTTTCAATATCATCCGTCGGGCGGCGTGTACCCGGAACAACTCGTCGGGCAGTTGGTGACCGAAGGCATACGGTCGGAAGGCGGGCACCTGGTCAATGGGAGAGGCGAACGGTTCGTGAACGAGTTGGATACCCGCGACGTCGTGTCATCCTCCATCATTCGTGAATGTGAAGAAGGCCGCGGCGTTCGCATGCCGACCGGTCGCGTCGGCGTATGGCTGGATACCCCGTTGCTTGAGGCAGAGCACGGCGAAGGCACACTGGACAAGCATTTCCCCGCCATGGTTCGTCAATACGCCCGGTACGGAGTCGATATCCGCAAAGACCCGGTCCTGATTTATCCGACGCTGCATTATCAGAACGGGGGCGTGAAGATCGACGTCAACGGTGAAACATCCGTGAAGAATCTCTTCGTGGCAGGAGAAACCTCCGGAGGGTTGCACGGACGCAATCGGTTGATGGGCAATTCGTTGTTGGACCTGATGGTCTTCGGCAAACGATCGGGCATGGCGGTGGCGGAGCGCGTGCAAACCATGTCTCAGGGCCGGTTGACGTTGAACCACTTGCAGCGTTTCCGGGCCGAAGCGAAAAAACACCGGGTCACGAACCAGGTCACGTCGCCGGTCGTGTTGCCCGCCTACACGGAGCAACCCTAGCAGGATGTTGAAAAAAACCGCCAGCTTTGTTCTCGCGGCGTCGGAGGCTCAACGTACTTCACGTACGCCTCGCCTCCTTGCTTGCTGCGGCCGCGCTGGACGGCTTTTTTGAACATCCTGCCTTGAACTGGTTTTTCGAGAGTTTGACCTGCCCCATAACTCCCTCTCTCCAGCGTGGGAGAGAGCCTGTCCTGAGCTTGTCGAAGGAGCTGGGGTGAGGGGGATCTGGGGTGAGGGAGTTTTTTTCTTAAAGAGGAGAATCATGAATATTCATGAGTTTCAAGCGAAACAGTTGTTTGCTCAATTCGGGGTGCCGGTGCCGCGCGGCAAGGAAATCAAGACGCCGAGGGCCGCTGAAAAATGGGCCGCGGCCCTGGATGCGCCGGTCTACGTGGTCAAGGCGCAAATCCACGCCGGGGGGCGGGGGAAAGCCGGCGGCGTGAAAATCACGAAACAGCGCGAGGAAGTCCCGGCCCTGACCCGTGAGCTTATCGGGAAAACTCTGGTCACGCATCAAACCGGACCCAAGGGCAGAAAAGTCCGGCGCCTGTTGATCGAGGAAGGGGCGGGGATCGACAAAGAGTTGTACCTGAGCCTGTTGGTGGACCGGGACACCGGGTGCCCCACGTTCCTCGCGAGCACCGAAGGGGGTATGGAGATCGAAGAGGTGGCGGAGAAGACCCCGGAAAAACTGTTCAGGGAAACGATCGATCCGGCCGTCGGGTTTCACCCGTACAACGGCCGGAACCTGGCCTTTGCCTTGGGCCTGCCCTCCCTGGAAAAAGCCGTGGTGTCGCCCTTCATCAAAATGCTCGGGAACCTGTATCGCCTGTTCATGGAAAAGAATGCGTCATTGATCGAGATCAACCCCTTGGTGATAACAACGGATAAGCAACTCATCGCGCTTGACGGCAAGGTCACCTTTGACGACAACGCGTTGTTCAAGCATCAGGACGTCCAGGCGTTTCGCGACCTGCACGAGGAAGAACCACTTGAAATCGAGGCGGGCGCCAATAACCTCAACTACGTGAAACTGGACGGGGACATCGGGTGTATGGTGAACGGAGCCGGGTTGGCCATGGCCACGATGGACGTGATCAAGTTGGCCGGCGCCGAACCCGCCAACTTTTTGGACGTGGGCGGGGGCGCCACCAAGGAGACCGTCGCGGCCGGGTTTCGTATTCTCCTCAAGGACAGGAAAGTCAAAGGTATTTTCATCAATATTTTCGGAGGTATCGTCCGGTGTGAACGGATCGCCAATGGCGTGATTGAGGCTTCGAAAGAAGTCGGCATCGAGTTACCCGTGGTGGTCCGCCTCCAGGGGACCAATGCGGAAGAAGGCCGGAAGATCCTTCTGGAGTCGGGATTGAAGGTGGACGTGGCGACGGATCTCTGGGAAGCCGCGCAAAAAATCGTGGCCATGAAACGCAAGAAAAGAAAGAAGGGGTGAACGTCCTATTGTTCGGGTTTGGTCACGTTGGAACGCAGTGAGGAAAGGATTCGCACATGAGCATTTTGGTCAATAAGTCAACGCGGGTGGTCGTCCAGGGCATTACGGGCAAGGAAGGGTCGTTCCACGCGACCCAGTGCCAAGCGTACGGCACCCAGGTCGTCGCAGGAGTGACGCCCGGCAAAGCCGGCCAGGAAGTGGAAGGCATTCCGGTCTTTGACACGGTCCGCGACGCCGTGAAAGCAACCGAGGCCACCACGTCCCTGATTTTTGTGCCGCCTCCGTTTGCCGGGGATGCCATCCTCGAAGCAGCCAATGCGGGGATCTGGTTGGTGATCTGCATTACGGAAGGGATACCCGTGAACGATATGGTCCGGGTGAGACGCGCTTTGTCCAGTACGCAGACGCGGCTTATCGGTCCCAATTGTCCGGGGATCATCACGGCGGACGAGTGCAAGATCGGCATCATGCCGGGGTTCATTCATAAAAAAGGCAAGGTCGGCGTGATTTCCCGCAGCGGGACCCTGACCTATGAGGCCGTGAACCAGTTGACGAATTTAGGGCTTGGCGAGACGACCTGCGTGGGCATCGGTGGCGATCCCATCATCGGCACCGGGTACATCGACCTGTTGCAGATGTTCGAGCATGACGAGGAGACGAAAGCCGTGGTCATGATCGGGGAGATCGGCGGGGACGCCGAGGAAAAAGCCGCCGAGTTCATCAAACGGGAAATGACGAAGCCCGTCGTCGGTTTTATCGCCGGGATGACGGCGCCTCCCGGACGTCGTATGGGCCACGCCGGCGCGATTATCACCGGAGGCAAAGGCACGGCAAAAGAAAAAATCGCCGCCCTCGAAGCCGCCGGCGTGCAAGTCGTGCGCAACCCCGCCGAGATCGGGGAGACGGTCCAAGCCGCGCTCGGTGGTTAATACGCCTGCCCTTCCCCATCACTCCCCCCTTGAGGCGGTGGGGGGAAAAGAGGCGGGGATGGGTTTACGTTTCCTGCTCATAGCGATCTCGCTCCTTGCGGCTCATGTCTCGGGCGGAAATGACGCGAATTTTGGTATTTCCCTCTTGCCCACCCATACTTCCCACGGAACGCTGGACGTGGTTGACGACGTCGGCCGCCGCTCTCGCCCAGTGTGTGCGCCCGGGCGGCAGGTGCTAGGGTTGCCGTAGTTCAAGTTCAAGGCGCATCCCCACGGCAGCCGCGGCGCATTTCAACGTATGCAGCGTCACGCCTTCGTTTTCTGGATCAAGCAAACGGTCAAGTTGCGAACGACTGGTGGCCATGCGCTCGGCCATGCGCGTCTTAGACAGATTTTGTGCCTTCATCGCTTGCTCCAGCTTGTAGGCGAGGACCGATTTGATCGCATGGTTCTTCGCATCTTCATAGGTGCCATCTTTTCTGAGTAAGCTTTCAAGCGTTGATCCAACATGCGGGTTTTTCTCAGTCATAGCGACGGTGCTCCTTCATTCGACGCTCCGCGAGTTTCAACTCTTTCGTGGGTGTCGCCTGAGTTTTCTTGATGAAGCCGTGCAGAAGTACCATGTTGCTTCCTGACACCGTGAAAAACACTCTGGCAATGCGTCTAACTGTTACGTTGCTGCGTACCTCGTACAGACCGGGATAGCCCGTGAGCGACGTGCAGAGCGGCGGACCGCATGGCCATCCAAATTCGACCTTCATGAGGTCCCGACCAACCACTCTGCGGTCCTCCCGAGGCAGCCCTTCGAGCCATTTGCGCACCGGCTCTCGGCCACTTGCCAATTGATAGAATCGAGCAATGATGACCTTTTCGGGCGCTGTCATTGAATATATGTACCATAGATGGTACCGCAAATGCCATCTGAGCGGAGGATGATAGTGAAAATTTTCAATTGCGAACGGACATGGTTTACAAAATAAACGTTTAACCGCCGGAAGTCAGGTTGCGGCCAAGGGGACATTTCTGCTTTGCGCTAACAGGAAATCCACCATGACCTGCGTTCGTCGGTCCTCGCCGTTCAACAGAACCTTCCCGTTTTTGCCAGAACAATCCCGACGTGATATTTTGAAAAATCGGTCGGTCTGACGAAAGGTTCCTCCATTGACAATAGAACGGATACAAGCGTTTCGCGCTGAAATCACGCGGAGAGGATTGTCCGGGTTCATCGTCCCCCATGCCGATGAGTACCAGAATGAGTACGTGCCGGCGTGCGCCGAGCGGTTGGCGTGGTTGACGGGGTTTACGGGTTCGGCGGGGACAGCGGTGGTGCTTGCCGGGCAGGCCGCCATCTTCGTGGATGGACGATACACCCTGCAAGTCCGCTCGCAAGTCGATTTGCAGATATGGACTCCACGGCATCTCATGGATGAACCGGTCCATTCGTGGTTGCCGGCCGTGCTCCGCCCCGGCGATACCTTGGGCTATGATCCGTGGCTGCATACGCCGCAAGAGGTCAAACAATTGAAAGAGGCCTGTGCCAAAGCGGGCGCCGCGTTGACGTCATGCGAATCGAATCCCGTCGATGCGGTATGGCAGGACCGTCCCGCTGTTCCCTCGGCCAAGGTCGTGCCGCACGATCTTGCCTATGCGGGCAAATCTTCGGATGAAAAACGACACAAGCTTTCCATGACGTTGAAGAACGACGAAATCGGAGTCGCCGTGTTGACGGCGCCGGATTCCATCGCCTGGCTCTTGAACGTGCGTGGCAATGACGTGGAGCATACGCCGGTACCCCTTGGCTTTGCCCTGCTGCATCGGGATGCCACCGCGTCGCTTTTTCTGGAAACGAACAAGGTGTCCGATGCCTTGGTTTCGCACTTGGGACCGGCCGTTCGCATTCGTCCCGTCTCCGAATTTCAGAATGCCTTGGACCGGTTGGGAAAAACCGGCGAACGCGTGTTGTGCGATCCGACGCGCACGGCGAGTTGGATCCCTGAACGCCTGACTCGCTCCGGAGCCCGGGTGATCGAAGGGGAAGACCCGTGTCTCTTGCCCAAGGCCTGCAAAAACGTGGTGGAAATCAAGGGAGCGCGGGAAGCGCAGAAGAGGGACGGGGCCGCGGTGTGTGAATTTCTCGCCTGGTTGAGCCATGAAGCGCCGAAGGGAACGCTCTCCGAACTCGACGCGCAGGCGTACCTGGATGCCTGTCGCCGCCGCCAACCGCTTTGGCGGGATATGAGTTTTCCCACGATTTCCGCGGCCGGTCCCAATGGGGCCGTCGTGCATTACCGGGCCACCGATGAGCAGTGTCGCAGACTTGAGCCCGGCATGTTGTATCTGGTGGATTCAGGCGGGCAGTATTTGGACGGCACCACCGACATCACCAGAACGATTGCCGTCGGATCTCCCACGCAGGAACACCGGGATCGGTATACCAGGGTCCTCAAAGGGCACATTGCCCTCGCCAAGGCCACGTTTCCGAAAGGAACGACCGGCGCGCAACTCGATGCCTTGGCCCGGCGGCCGCTTTGGGAAGTGGAGTTGGATTATGCGCATGGGACCGGGCACGGGGTCGGGAGTTACCTAGGCGTCCACGAAGGCCCGCAACGCATTGCAAAAGGGGGCCATACAGTCGCGTTACAGCCCGGCATGATCCTGTCGAACGAACCCGGATATTACAAGGACGGAGAATACGGGATTCGGCTGGAAAACCTGGTGGTTGTGACTCCTGCTCCCACGGATAACGGTGACGGACGGGAATGGTACGCGTTCGAGACGATCACGCTTGTGCCGTTTGATACTTCGCTGATCGACAGAGCCTTGTTGAATGCTGCGGAACGGGAATGGCTCAATAGCTACCACGCCCGCGTGCGTGAGGTTATCGGACCCTTGGTTGATTCGTCCACGACGGCCTGGTTGGAGCAGGCGACGAAACGAATTGTCTAGGCCCTCTATTCCTCCTCTCCCCTTGTGGGAGAGGGCTGGGGTGAGGGGGAAATTTTCAACGAAATGAGTGAAACCATGACGGATGAACAGGTTGTCGAGCGCATTCGTGCGCAGTTGGGACAGAGCGGGGCCGTGGAAGATGTGTTGGTCAAGGGAGACCTGCTGCAACTGCACGTGACCGAGGAGTTTTACCGGCGGTTGGCCGTGGACCGGGACCGCGGCCGAAAGATCGTGCTGATGTTGATGCAACAGATGAAGTCGCTGACGGGGCTCCAGGACGTCACCGTGAGAGTGTACAGTCAAAACGAAAAGATGATCGAAGGCAAAGTCAAAGAGTTCGGGGGAGATAATGTCGCGTACATGTTCGATTTGTAAGGTCAGCCGGTTACGGAGTCATCGTGGAAGCCGATAATGGGCAGGAATCCACGCCGCCGCAGGCTGTTGCCGGCACGGCCCGTTCTTCTCCTGAAGTCCACATTCTCACAGTTGAAGACAAAACGATTATTCTGGTCGGGACGGTGCACGTGTCCCGTGAGTCCGCGGACTTGGTTCGTGCCGTCATCGAAGAGGAACGGCCGGATGCGGTCTGCGTGGAATTGGATTCCCGCCGGTACGAAGCCTTGTCCCAGCAGCAGAAATGGGAGGCGTTCGACCTCAAAGAGGTCATCCGCAAGAAGCAACTCAGCACCATGTTGGCCAACGTCCTGCTGGCCTCCTATCAGAAGCGGCTGGGAGATCAGCTTGGCGTGCTGCCCGGCACCGAGATGCTGGAAGCCGTCAACGTGGCCAAAAAGTTCGACATTCCCATTGCCCTCTGCGACCGCGACGTTCGCGTGACCATGCGACGGGCCTGGCGGTCCACCCCGTTCTTCAAGAAAAGCATGTTGGTGTCGTCGCTGATCGTGGGCGTGTTCGACACCAAGCCCGTGAGCGAAGAGTCGTTGCAGGAATTGAGAAAACAGGACGTGCTGTCGGAGATGATGCAGGAATTGGGCAGGGAAGTCCCCACGCTGAAAACGGTGTTGATCGACGAGCGGGACCGCTATCTGGCGGAGAAGACCCTCCAGGCCGAAGGCAAGACGATCGTCTCGGTGGTCGGCGCCGGACACGTGGAGGGGATTAAAACCATCCTTCAGGGCGAGCGGCAAGCCAACCTGGATAGTCTGGACGTGATACCACCCGTGTCGCCGGCGTGGAAATGGATCGGGTGGGCGATTCCGGCAATTATTATCGGGTCCATCGCCTTGATCGGCTATCAAAAAGGAGCCGCGGCCGCCGGCGACAACGCCCTTTTTTGGATCGTGGCCAACGGCATACCCAGCGGCTTGGGGGCCTTGCTGGCCTGGGCGCATCCGTTCACGATTATCGTGGCCGTGGCCGGGGCTCCGTTTACGAGCCTGACCCCGGTGATCGGCGTCGGGTACGTCACGGCGTTTGTCCAGGCCTATATGCAACCGCCGATCGTGCGTGAATTTCAGACCGTAGCCGAGGACGTGGTCATCCCCCGGCGTTGGTGGCAAAGCCGGCTGCTACGGGTGTTCCTGGCCTTTTTGTTTCCCACCATCGGCAGTGTCATCGGCACGTGGGTCGGCGGCACCCGCATCGTGTCGAATCTGTTCTAGCTTAAGGAATTGTGGATTTCTGATTTTGGATTGTGGATTTAAAAATCAGCAATCAGCAATCCAAAATCAAAAATTTCTTAGTCCACAATCAGACGGCGGGGCTTCTATGCTATGCGTCACGCACCGGAGTGTTTGCCGGTATGTTGGAAGAGGCAGGATGGGCAGGTGTAATGGATGAAGCGGCCGTCGGCCACCAGGCGTTTCGTCATCGTCACTTGGCACCACCTGCATTGGCGGTCGGGAAGATCGGTCTCCGACGGCAAATCGGATGACGTTGGCAACGGCGTATCCATTCAGGCATTCTCATAAAGCCCGACCGTGGTTGTCAAATTGGATTTCTGATTGCTGATTTTTGATTTCTGATTTCCAATCCACAATCCAAAATCCACAATCAAAAATTCCTTAATCCACAATCAAAAATCCACAATGCTCTTAGATCCGCAATCCACAATCCACAATCAAAAATTCGTACCGGCGCTGGTCGTGTCCGGATTTCTGGGCGTGGGGAAAACCACGCTCGTGCGGCACCTGCTTGAAGAGGCACAGGCGCAGGGTGTGCGGGTCGCGGTCGTATCGAACGAATTCGGGGAGTTGGGAATCGATCAGGCCCTGTTGGGAAATCAGGCCGGCCCGGGGTACGTGGAATTGGAAGGCGGGTGCGTCTGTTGCAAACTCTCCGATGAGTTCGTCACCACGCTGCAACGGATTTATGAAGAGGTCCACCCTGACCGGGTCGTGGTGGAAACGTCCGGGGTGGCCTTGCCCTTCGACACGCTTCTGAATTTCTGGCGCGAGCCGGTGTCCGAGTGGGTTGGCGAATGTCTCTCGGCGGTGGTGGTAAACGCCGAACAGGTCGCGGAAGGCCGTGACCTGGAAGGAACTTTTGAACAGCAAGTGTCATCGGCCGATTTATTGATCCTGAACAAACTGGATCTCGTGTCTTCGGAACAACGCGACCGGGTCCGGGAACGGGTGCAAGGTTTGGCTCCGGGAACGCCGGTCGTTCCGGCCGTGCAAGCGCGCGTGAGTACACCGGTGTTGTTTCCGCCTGATCCCGGGCGTGTTTCCAAACGAGCCAGGCCGCCTGAACATGAACCGCATACCCATGAGGCGTTCGAGGCGGAGGAATGCGTCATCGAGCAGGGCATCGCCCCCGAGACGCTGGTTCACAGGATTCAATCGCGCCAGGTTCTGCGAGCCAAAGGGTTCGTGCAGACTTCCGAAGGCCTTCGACTCGTGCAGGGCGTCGGCCCGCGAGTCGATTTGGTCGAACCCCCCGTGACGCCGCCGGAGCACCTGCTTGGCCGGCTGGTGCTGATCCGACGAAGCAGCGTCTCGCAGTAGCCCCCGCCTTACGGTTGCTTCAGCAGGTGCGGGTAGTTCTTCTCGATTTCTTCGTGCAGTTGAGGGTCAAGGCGGGTTTGAAAAAGCGTCCTGGCTTTGCCGAGGTACTCCAAGGAGACATGTTTGGCGCCCTCCAGGTTGGCGCCTTGAAACACAGTCCCGGTCAGGGAGGCGTCTTGCAGGCTGGCTTCGGACAGGTCCGCTCCCGTGAGATCGGCTTCCCGCAGGTCGGCCATCTTCAGGTTGGCCTGCACCAACCGGCATCCCTGTAAATTTCCCCACGGCAGTGAGGCGCGCGTCAGGTTGGCCTTGGAGAGGTCCGCGCCTGCGAGATTCGCACGGATCAAGCCGGTTCCACTCAGGTCCACCATCACGAGCGTTGCGTTGGTCAAGGAGGCCTTGAGCAGGTTGGCTTCGATAGCGTCCGCCTCCGTAAGATTGGCTCCGGTCAGATCGGCTTCTTCCAGGTTGGCCTGGAGCAAGTAGGCGTCGGACAAATCCGCGCCGGTCAGGTCGCACCTGGAAAAATCCATTCTCGTGAAGTCGTAACCCGACAGGTCGGCGTCCCGCAGGTCAGGCGTGACGTCCGGCTGCGTCCGTCGGAATTTGTTCCAGACTTCCAGGCCTTGAAGCAACAGATCAAGATGGGCTTGCATTGTAGGAATTTTGGATTTTGGATTGTGGATTGCTGATTTTTAAATCAAAAATCCAAAATCAGCAATCAAAAATAAGCGCCTTATCGGCGCTTGAGGAAGTGCAGGAATTCGGAGTCGGGGCTGAGGACCATGGTCGTGTCTTTGGAGAACGTCTTGCGGTAGGCTTCCATGGATCGAACGAATTCGAAGAATTTCGGGTCCTGCTGATACGCGTCGGCGTAGATTTTGTAGGCTTTGGCGTCGCCTTCACCGCGAATTTCCTGGGCGGTTTTGTAGGCGTCGGCGATGAGAATCTCCCGGTCCTTTTCGGCTTCCGACCGGATTTTTTGCGCTTCTTCCGCGCCTTCGGCTTTGTACTGTTTGGCGATCCGTTCCCGCTCGGCCTGCATCCGGTCAAACACGGCCTTGGCGTTCTGCTCCGGCAGGTCCGCGCGTTTGATGCGGACGTCCAAAACTTCCAGGCCGTATTTCGAGGCTTTTTCATTTGCGCGTTTGGCCACCTCGGACATGATCAGCAAGCGGTTCGCGGAGACGATTTCCGACAACTCGTGCCGGCCCAGTTCCACGCGCAGTTCGGAATAGATGATGTCGTCCAACCGTTGCAGCGCGCCCCGTTGCGTCTGGAACGCCTTGTAGACTTCCAGGGGATCGACGATTTTCCACTTGGCGAAGTTGTCGATCAGGATGGTCTTTTTATCCTGGGTGATGACTTCGCGCGCGGGCACGTCGTAATCCAGGAGGCGTTTGTCGAAGTACCGGACTTCCTGGACGAACGGCAGTTTGAACTTGAGCCCGGGTTCGGTCACGGTCCGCTTGGGTTTCCCGAGTTGGACCACGATGGCCGTTTGCGTCAGGTCGAGAATGAAGAACGGCGAGGCCCCCAACACGACCAGCAGAACCAGGATGCCGATGATCCCGACGAGCAGGTTCTGTTTCATCAGGGCGCGGCCTCCATTTTTTTGCCGGGCGTTCTTCGCAATCGCTCCAACGGGAGGTACGGCAGCACGTTGCCCGCGGCGTTCGAATCCAAAATGATCTTGTCCACCTTCGAGAGCACTTCTTCCATGGTTTCGATATACAGCCGCTTGCCGATCACGTCTTTGGCTTTTTTGTATTCCGCCAACGTTTGCAGGAAGTGGTTGGCTTCACCTTCGGCGCGCGCGATTCTGGCCTGGGAGTAACCTTTGGCCTGGTTGATGTCCTGGGCTGCCTGCCCCTTGGCTTTGGGAATGATGTCGTTCCGGTACCCGTGGGCCTGGTTGATCAATTGCTCGCGTTCCTCCTTGGCACTGGCCACGTCTTTAAAGAACTTGGCCACTTTCTGCGGCGGATTGACGTCGAGCAATTGCACGGTGGCGATCTGGACGCCGCCTTCATACTCATCGACGATGCTTTGCAGGAGTTCCTGCGTGGACACCTGGATTGCGGCTTTGCCCACGGTCAACGCCTCGTCGATTTTATTCTTGCCGACGACTTCCCGCATCGCGGCCTCGGCCGATTTTCGGATGGTCTCTTCGATGTTCGCCACGTTGAACAGGTAGTCCTTGGCCTGGCTGATCTTGTATTGGACGATGAACTCCACGGAGAGGATGTTCATGTCCCCGGTCAGCATGAGGGCTTCCTGCGGGACGATTTGCGCCCGGCCCCGGGCATTGGTGCGGAACCCGACCTCGATCCGGTGGAGTTTTTGCACCTTTGGCGTGACCACGCTTTCAATAAAGGGGATCTTGAGGTGGGGACCCGGTTGGACGGTCCGAACCACGTCGCCGAACCGCTTGACGAGCCCTTCTTCATCGGGTTCGACCTTGAAGACGGATTGTGAGAGGACCAGGATCGCCGCCACGACCAGGACGATGGACTTCATCCCACGCGTCGGCTTCATGCGTTGCCACTGTTCCTTGGCTTTATTGAGGACGTCATCAAGCGGATCGCCCCCCCCTTGTTGACCCCATGGATCTCTTGGTTCCCACGCCATAATGTTCTTACTTTACTTACTGTATTTAGAGAGGTGAATGCGAATGGGTGAATACGTGACGTGTTGTCACATTAACAGATGCCCCGCCTATACGCAAATCCGCAATTCTTCCGCGCTGTCCGGGAAAGCGACGCAATTATCGCGTCGGCCAACCTTGGTCCGGGTTTAGCAAGAACTGACCATCGCGCTGATGCGCACGGGCGGTAAGGCCGGCTTTGGCCTTCGTCTCCGACGGCAGTTCGCCGAACAGCGTCCGATAGAGCCGGGTAAAGCGGCTGTGGTCCCAGAAGCCGGCCATGGCCGAGAGGTCGCCGATGGATGGCCCATTCTTGGCGGGGGTCGTCAGCAGTGCCCGGCGCACGCGGGCGAGTTGCTGGGTTTGGAAATACTGGAGCGGCGTGATTTGCGCATGCGCCTTGAAGGCGAGTTGGATGGCCCGGGGGCTGCGCCCGGTCGCCGCGGCCAGTGCCGTGAGATCGAACGCCGGCAGCGTAGCCAGCGCGTCCCGCGCCGCGACGAAGGTGGAGAAGCTGTTGCTCCACTTCTCCCGCTTGGAGATGGTGCCTATCGACTCATGCCAGGCGAACGCCCAGGCGATGGCGGCGACCAGCCGGTCTGCCTCCCCTGGAAGGGCAGCGACCGGCTGGGTGACCGACTGGGTGGCTTGCAACAGGTGCATGGCGCCGGTTCTGACCAACGCCGCTATGGTCGGCATCTGGACCAGGGTGACGTGGCCCTTATCCATGTCAAGCACCGACGGGATGTCCTGCGCGGCCCCGGCGCGCTCCAAGGCGGCGCGCTCGATGCAAAGGATCAGGACGGTGCTCCCCTCGCGGGGAGTGCGCAGGCTCAGGTCGGCCCCCGGCTTGCTAATCAGCACGCTGTCCAGGTTGAAGGGCAGGCCATTGGCCGTAAACGTGGACGGCGTGGATAGGGCAACGCCGAGACTCATCATATCGCGCTGACACCCCACCTGTTGGAGTAGGGAACAGTTGGTGTGCTTTCGATGTACGGAGATGCCGCCGCCCGGAAAGGCGGAGGCGAAGGACCCGTGAAACGGGCCCGGCGATAGTTTAACCCACTTCTGGTCGTGCCCGGTTAGTAGTTCCGTTTGGGCTTCGAAATCGTCGAAATGGTTTTCCCTGTATGTCGGCAGGATTTCGTTTTCCACGCAATGCTTCTCATAACTTACTGATTTTAAAGTGATGGTTTACTTCTCGCCTTTTCAATTTTCTTGCGTTTTTCGGATAACGCCCTCTGGCGTTCATTCTATAAAATAGCCGAATTTAGATTCATAAATCAAGAACATGCCTCGAAATAGAACACGCTGGAACTCCTGTCCCCATACAGGGAGGTCTCATCACTTTCGGGACTCCTCCATTTTAGTTGATACAAACACAAAGGAAAGAACAGGAGAGGAAAAATTCCCTCCCCAAATAGAGTCTGTTTCAGAGGAATCAAATGATGGCAAAGTACCGTCGTCTATCTGGGAAAAAATAGTCGAATCAGACGGCAGGCTGGACCCGTCGGAACTCTTTTTGTTGAATGTCGAGTCTGTTATTGAGATTGGCAGAACAATCCTGGACGCCTATGCGCCCCAGCAAGAATATTTCGGAGAAACAGAAGATGAGCTGACGAACGTCAACTAAAATGGATAAGCCCCCTTCCAAGCCCAAGGCGGACGTGGCATAGGTCTTTCGCGCCGGGGAATTTCTCCTTGAACATTCAACGAACGCCGGGCTAGAATAACTCGCCTTTGAATTTTTGATTTTGAATTGTGGATTGCTGATTTAAAAGCATTGTGAATTTTAGATTGTGGATTGCTGATTTTCAAATCCACAATCCCTTAATCCCAAATTCACAATCCCAAATCCACAATCCCTTAATCCCAAATCCACAATCTAAAATTCCTTAATCTGCCAAAGGGGGCGTTTCGTGGGTACTGAGAGTTCGGTCATTATCTTTGCGTTAGTGTCCGGTATCGTGGGCATTGCCTATGGGGTGTATCTCACCTTCTGGGTCCTGCGACAGGACGCCGGCAACGACACCATGCAAACCATTGCGTTGGCGATCCAGGAAGGCGCCGGCGCATATTTGAATCGACAATATCGAACCGTCGGCATCGTGGCGGGCGTCATGTTTCTGATTCTGTGGCTGGCCGGGATCTGGTCGGACAATTTCGGGTTGCTGACCGCGATGGGATTCGTGGTGGGAGCCGCGGCCTCGGCCATCGCCGGGTACGTGGGCATGGTGATCGCCGTGCGGGCGAACGTGCGGACGGCGCAGGCCGCGTCGAACGGGTTGGACCCGGCCTTGCAGGTCGCCTTCAAAGGCGGCGCGGTGACCGGATTGCTGCTCATCGGGCTGGGCCTCGTGGCCCTGGCCGGTTTTTACGCCATCGGGTCCGCGGTCGCGGGGCCGGAAAAAGCCGTGCACGCCCTCATCAGCCTCGGGTTCGGCGGCAGCCTGATTTCAGTCTTCGCCCGGGTGGGCGGAGGCATCTACACCAAGGCCGCGGACGTGGGCGCCGACCTCGTCGGTAAAGTCGAAGCCGGGATTCCCGAAGACGACCCCCGCAACCCCGCGGTGATCGCGGACAACGTGGGCGACAACGTGGGCGACTGCGCCGGCATGGCCGCGGACCTGTTCGAGACCTACGTCGTGACGATTGTTGCGGCCATGGTCCTGGCCATGAGTCTTTTCCCCGGCAACGTGGCTCCCGTGCTGTATCCCCTGGCCCTCGGCGGGTTGACCGTTTTTGCCACCATTATCGGGATCTTCTTCGTGAAGGCGAGTGAAGGCGGGAGCATCATGTCGGCCCTGTACAAAGGCCTGTTCGTCAGCGGCGGGCTGGCCGCGGTTGCGTTCTTTCCCGTGACCACCCACATGATGGACGGCATCGGCGGGGTCTCGGGCGTCAGTTACTTCATCGCGGCCCTCCTGGGCCTCGTGGTGACCCTGGCCCTGGTGTTCATTACCGATTACTTTACGGCCACGGGCTATGCCCCGGTGCAAAGCGTGGCCAAGGCGAGTGAAACCGGACATGCGACGAACATCATCGCCGGGTTGGCCGTGGGCATGCAGTCCACCGGGTGGCCCGTGGTCGTCATCGTCGCGGCAATTTTATCGAGTTTCGGGATTTGCGGCGGCGCCGACGGCGGCGGGCTGTACGGGGTCGCCATCGCCGCGGTCGCCATGTTGTCGATGGCGGGCATCGTGGTGGCGATCGACGCGTTCGGGCCGGTGACGGACAACGCGGGCGGCATTGCCGAAATGTCCCACCTGGGTGAAGACGTGCGGAAAATCACGGATGCGCTCGATGCCGTGGGCAATACCACCAAGGCGGTGACCAAGGGCTACGCCATCGGCTCGGCCGCGTTGGCGGCCCTGGTGTTGTTTGCGGAATATGCCCGCGAAGCCCAGGCCGGCGACCAAAGCCTGACCTTCGACCTGTCCGATCCCAACATTCTCGTGGGGCTGTTCCTCGGCGGGATGCTGCCGTTCATCTTCGGGGCGCTGTGCATGAAAGCCGTGGGCGAGGCCGGCGGTTTGGTGGTGGAAGAAGTCCGGCGGCAGTTCCGGGAAATCCCCGGCATCATGGAAGGTACGCAAAAACCGGAATACGGCACGTGCGTGGATATCGTGACCCAGTCCGCCCTTCAAAAAATGCTGGTGCCCGGCATCATCCCCGTGATCTCCCCGATCATCGTCGGCGTGCTGTTGGGTCCGGCGGCCTTGGGCGGCGTGCTGGTCGGCAGCATCGTCACGGGCCTGTTCCTGGCCATCACCATGACCAGCGGCGGCGGAGCCTGGGACAACGCCAAGAAATACATCGAGGAACAGGGCCTCAAAGGCACCGAAACGCACAAGGCCGCGGTCACGGGCGACACGGTCGGCGACCCCTTCAAAGACACCGCGGGCCCCGCGATCAACCCGATGATCAAAGTCATCAACATCGTCTCCCTCCTCATCATCTCCTTCATCGTGCCGTAACGGCCCGCTGAAAACCCTTTCTTCCATTCCCCTCCTTTTCTACCCCACCTATCCTCCCCTTACAAAGGGGAGGAAAAAGATGCGCGCGCTCCCCTCTGTTCCCCTCCTTTGTAAGGAGGGGCCAGGGGAGGTAGAGGCATTTGTCGCCGCGCCATCTCCTGGCGCTTGCAAGCGGGCGAGTCCGTCCGAGACGGGCGTACAGACAGTAGGTCGGGTTAGCCGCAGGCGTAACCCGACACCGCAGCCGCTTGTCGGATTACGCTACGCTAATCCGACCTACGTATTCAGCGACCAGGCCCCCGGGGCGACAGCGACGAACGAGCGGGCGACTCCGGCCGAGCCGGGCGCCCCGGTTATTGACTCACTGATATAAATATTGTAGAACTACGCCCTGTTGTTGACTTGTCGATACAGATACCGGAGACGTTTCGGGTTGCACATTCACCAAGGAGGGAGTACATGAGACTCGATACTCTAAGAAGTGGCCTGCCTGCCTGCCTGCCTGCCTGCCTGCCTGCCTGCCTGCCTGCCTGCCAATAGTGAGTCGGCCGCGATGAGCGGCGCGCGTGCGGCCGCGGGGGCCGCCCTGCTGATTGTCGCAATGGTCGCCACGGTGACCATCGGCGCGGGCCCGGCGTTCGCGAACTCGGACTGCCTGGCGTTGTGGTCGCCCGGGACGTGGGCGCCCGGGAGCATCACCGGCTGCGCGGCGGACCTGATGGCGTCGCGGCCGGGGCCGCGGCCGGGCACAGGCCCAGGGCCGGGGACGGGGCCCGCGCTGACCGCGGCGTTCCACGGCCTGCCGGCCGCGCACAACGGCCAGCAGTTGTTCACCTTCGAACTCCGGTTCAGTCAGGAATTCCAGGGGCTGCGGCTGACGACGCTCAAACAGGAGTTGGAAGTGACGGGCGGCCGGCTGGTGGACGTGAAGCGCACGGTGCGGGGCCAGAACCAGAGCGTGACGGTGCGGGTGCGGCCGTCGTCGACCGGAGCCGTGACGGTGCGGCTGCCCGGCAAGAAGAAGCTGTGGGACCCGGTCTCGGCGACCGTGGCGGGGCCCGCGGCCGCCCCGACCGAACCGGGCACCCCCGTGACGTCCCCGCCGGCCACCCCGGTGACGCCGCCTCCGGCCGCCGAGACGCCGGCGCCGCTGACCGCGACGTTCCACGGGCTGCCGGAGGAGCACAACGGGCAGAAGCTGTTCAGCTTCGAGATCCGGTTCAGCGAGGAGTTCCGGGGGCTGCGGCTGACGGCGCTCAAGCAGGCACTGCAGGTGACGGGGGGCCGGGTGATCGACGTGAAGCGCACGGTGCGGGGCGAGAACCGGCGGGTGACGGTGCGGGTGCGTCCGGCGTCGCACGACCCGGTGACGGTGGCGCTCGGCGCGACCACGGACTGCACGGCTTCTGGGGCGATCTGCGCCAGCGACGGGCGGCAGCTCTCCGGTTCGTTGAGCGCGAGCGTCACCTCACCGGCCTGGGGGCCGGGCGAGACTGGGGGCACCCCCTATACCCTGGCGGCCCTGAAGAGCCTGAACCTGCATCCGCCGCGGGCCAAGGCCATCGAGAGTAATGCCCCGGCCGCCACGGCACCGAGCGGACTTCCCGGCACGACCGGGACGGTGGTCAACATGAACGCCATGATGCCAAGCACGGTCGTTGGGGGCGCGACCCGGCCGAACATCCAGTTGCTGGAGCGAGCGGGCAACAGCGCCGCTACCGTGATCGATTTTCCGTGCATCAATCTAAATAGCAGCGGCACGAACTTGAATTGCCGGATCGGTGGGGGAGTCCAGTCGAACGGCACGTGGGACAGCGGCGATGTCGACACCTACGGGCGCTGGTTCACCTACCCGCACGATGCCGGCACGAACGACATGAAGGTGCATCTGCAGGTTCGAAGGGCGACGTTGAAAGACAAGATCACTCTGCATAAATTCTTCGACCGCGGCCACAGCAAGGACTACTTCTACGAGCACCTGGACTTGGACTTCTTCACGGCCGAGGCGTACCTGGAGGCGCCCGGAAGCGCTGTGCAGCCGACGGTAGTGCAGGGCTCCCCCCTGACGTGGACCGGCAAGGTCGTCGGCCTCGACACGGCGCGCGAGTTTGATACTTCGGGGAAAGGGAACTTCCTGAGGCGGGGGGACCTGATCGGCGGCACCGCCACGATCACTGTGAGAAAGCACGCTCAACCCAACCCTCGAGCGACCGTGGAACTGACGAATCTCGTGGGCGCCAATATCGGGACCACCTATCCCGACGTGAGTTGGAGCAACATGAATATCTCGAACGGATCCTTCTCACAGACAATTGTTGGCGGCCACAACATAGCTACCAATAGTATTACCGGCGCCACGGTATCGGGCACCTTCCGCGGCACGGGCGCGGCCAAGGTCGGCGGGACCTTCGAGGTACCCGCTCAAGCTTGGCTGTACGGCCGCTATGTGGGGATGGTCGGCGGCTTCGTCGCGGACAAGGATGATTAGTCACGGCTTGCTTATCGCAACGGCCTGCCGGTTCAGGTGAAGGATTTGCACCGGTCGTTCCCCCGCCGTCCCGGCGGGGGGGCAGGCCCTTGGCTTGCCGATTCCCCCTCAAGGAGGGAGTGATGGAGAGAGGGAAAGAAAAGAGAAAGACATGAGGGCGAGGACTGTCTGAGCGAAGCGAGTTCCGCAGCCCACGCCACCGGGACCGGGGCACAGGCACCCGGAGGGCCACGCCCGGGCGCCACTGGTTTTGGGTCCTTTTGCCGAAACAAAAGGACCTCGTCGTGCGGGGGCGACACCCCGCATGAAAAATTGTGCTATGTTTTTGCTATGTCTGCTATGTTTTCTGCTATGATTGCTATGTCTTGCTATGATTAATGCTATGTTTGCTATGTTTCTTGCTATGCTCTGCTATGATTTTGCTATGGAAGAGCATTTTTGATTGTGGATTTTTGATTTCTAATTTCCAATCCACAATCAGCAATCCACAATCCAAAATTCACAATGCCCTTGATTGTTGATTTTGCATCGCCATGGCGAACCGGCATTATCCGGGCTTCAGTGAGTTCCACTGCTATGCCACGCGGGTGACGACCGACAGCATGCGCCTGTGGGTGGGGACGCTGGAGCGGGACATGCACAAGCCCCGGACAGCGAGGGTGCGTTTGTGTAACGGCTCCGGCCATGAGGTTGCCACGAAACAGATCCGGCATGCCGACTGGGACCGCCCGTTTCCCGCTGCGTCACAAGATCGTTTCTACAAGAGCGTCACGTTCACGGGATTGCGGCCGGCCGGGATTTATCGCGTCTATTTCGAGCGATGGCGCGCCGACGTCAAGGATTGGGAAATCCTCCGCTCCGCGAGTATCCGCACGCTGCCGAAACGGTTGCCTCTACACCAGTCGCGCGCCAAACCCTTGACCATCGCTTTGGGCAGTTGTTATTGGCCGGACCAGGACGGGGGACGCGTGGGCACGGCCTACCGGGGATTGTACGACCACCCGAGAGATCCGCACGACAGTCCGGACTTGACCTTCCTCACCGGCGACCAGGTCTATCTGGACGTCGGGTTCGATCTGCGCTCCGGGGTGCCTAAAGAGGTCCGTCGCCGGATCGCCCGGGACTACGCCCATCACTGGCAAGGCCTCGGCGACGTGTTGACCCGCGGGGCCACCTACATGCTGCCCGACGATCACGAGTGGTATAACGGCTACCCGGACCCCGATCCCAGGAATCCCTACCTGTGGGCCTTGCGGGACGTGAAGGTGCGCAAGGCCTGGGAACAGACGGCGCGTCAGGGCATCGAGAACGTCCAACAGTGCCCCGTCGTGGAGATCATGGAATTCCCCGGCGATCTCAGTATCTGTTTTGCCGACCTGCGTTCGTTCCGCAAACCGGATTTGGGCGGCCTCATGAACACCAAAGCCCTGAAGCGCGTGCTGGCTTGGGCAAACGGGCTCACGACTCCAGGGGTGCTCGTGAGTCCGCAACCCCTGATCGTCACCACGAACCCGCACGAGGCCAACCTGCTCGACTATACCGGAGACTATTGCCGGTTACTGGCGGCCCTGGGAAGCACGGGCCACGATATCGTGGTGATGAGCGGCGACGTGCACTACGGCCGCGTCGTGAGCGTGAAGCTGGGCACCCAAGGGGCCACGTTGCATGAAGTGGTCTCCTCGCCGCTCTCCAACCTGACGTACCTGAATGCCTGGTTCGCCACCAGCCGAAACCGCTTGACCCCGACGCAGTTTCCCGATTCACGCGCGTTCAGTCATCCGCAGGGCAAGCAGGTGCTGGCGGGCTGGCAGCCCCGGGCCGTCAATCATTACCCGGACAAGAAAAAAGGCGGTTCGAGGTACGACATCGATTCCAAGACCAGTTGGCGACAGTGGGTCTACCCGGGCACCCGCACCCGCGAGCATTTTCTGACCATCGCCTTCTCCCGCCACCGCGACAACTCCGGCATCCACATGACGGTCAAAGGCTGGCTGGTCCGCGACGCGGACAAGGACCCCCGTCGCAAGCGAATCCTGCCCCAACAAGCCTTTCGGTTTTCTAAGAAACTGACGTGAAGGCCGGGTAGGTTTGGCAATGGTTGACGCTTCGTATCTCAAAGAGATTGACACTATTGTATAGTGTGGTATAGTGTACCCGTGGCATATTTTGAATTCGTGGACTGGCTCTTATTCTGGCTTTTTGAAAATGAGTCATTCGTTTTTGAGTGGGACGAAGGGAATCGAGAGAAGAACAAACAAAAGCATAGCGTGGAAACAAGGGAAATTGAGGAGGTATTTCAAATAAGAGTGGCAATACCCTTGGGCGTGCAAGTCTCTCCCAAGGTTGAAGAGGAGCGACTTGGAATTATCGGCCCTACAAAAGAGGGCAAAATGCTTCAAGTCGTTTTTACGATAAGAGAGGGGCGAGTGCGTCCAATTAGCGCCAGGCCCGCTCATAAAAAGGAGAAAATACAGTATGAAGAAAACATACGGAAAATCTTTGAAAGAATATGAGGAACCATCATATTTTGATGAAGAGAAACTTCTCAAGGCCATGAAAAAGGCCGACAGTCGCAGAAAACCGACAAGTGTCGCTTTGGAAGAAAAGACCATTAGGGAACTCAAAAAATTGGCCGACAAAAAAAATGTTCCCTATCAGGTTTTAATGCGCATATTTATTATTGACGGCCTCAACAAAATGAAAAAAGTGGCCTAGCCCTCTTCACGGACGTACTCCTTCTCGGCCACCCGACCCCGGCGGTCTTTTTTCTATGGCCTCCACCTACTCCCGAATTTTCTCGTCCTCGGACAGGTCCGGTGTATCTTGACCCCTTCGAGAGGCTGGGCTATTCTGTCTAGAAGAATTGTGGATTTTGGATTGTGAATTGAAAAGCATTGCTGATTTTGGATTGTGGATTGCTGATTGCTGATTTTTAAATCCAAAATCCAAAATCAGAAATCCAAAATTCCTTAATCCACAATGTTATGCATGAAGACGAATTGAAAGCCCGGACGAAGCAATTCGGGCTTGGCATCATGAATCTTGTGGATGGTTTGCCAAGAACAACTGCGGGGCGTGCACTAGGAAGCCAACTTGTGCGAAGTGGCACATCCGTTGGTGCCAACTATCGCGCTGCCTGCCGCAGCCGTTCGAAAGCGGAGTTCATAGCCAAAATCGGCATTGTTGCCGAAGAGGCCGACGAATCGGCATTCTGGCTCGAACTGATTATGGATAGTGGAATCCTCAAGCCGGAACTTGTCTCTCCTTTTCATCAGGAAGCCGAAGAGTTGACGGCCATCTTCACCGCCTCAGGTCGGACCGCTAAAAGAGGAAAATGACTGAAAAGCATTGCTGATTGTGGATTGTGAATTGTGGATTTAAAAATCAGCAATCAGCAATCCAAAATCCACAATGCCCCTTAATCCAAAATCAGCAATCCACAATCCACAATCCACAATTCCTTAAAGGAACGGCCATGGAAAAGCAGGAACGGAAATCCGAGGCACCTAAGAATTCCTCGCAGGATCAGGAAGTCAAGCCGAATCCCCAAGTCCTTGAAACCGGCAAGAAGCTCCAGGAGGACATTGATCAGTTGGTCGACGAGATCGATGAAGTCCTGGAAGAGAACGCTGCCGAGTTCGTCAAGAATTACGTCCAGAAAGGGGGAGAGTAACTCCTCTTTCTTCTCTTCTTTCCCGCCGTCATTTTTTTTGTTTCACGAGTGCCGTGCGGCCTGGGCATCGGCGAGTCCTGCGCGTGTGCGCGGCCTTTTCGTTTGACTCTCTTCGGAGCAGTTTCTATGATCAATCCACAGGAGAGCATTTTGGATTTTTGATTGTGGATTTTGGATTTAAAAATCAGCAATCAGCAATCCACAATCCAAAATTCCCTTGCTCCACAATCCAAACGCATGACGATGCCATCCACGAATTGGCGGGTACGGTCGGTCGATCAGGAACAGGTCTCGACCCTGGCCGGGGCCCTGGGTCTTTCGCCCCTGGCGGCGACGGTCTTGTGTGGCCGCGGCGTGGTCGAGTCCGAGCAGGCCAAAGCCTGGCTCTCCTCTTCCGGTGGCTCGACTCATGATCCGTTCACGTTGCCGGATATGGAAAAGGCGATCGACCGGCTTCACCTGGCGATTCAACGCGGGGAACGGATCTGTTTTTACGGGGACTATGACGTTGACGGGATGGCGGCCACGAGCCTGCACCTCCTGTTCTGGCGAAGCGTAGGCGCGCAGGCGGAAGTCTACATTCCTCACCGGCAGGAGGAAGGATACGGCCTGCATGAAGGGGCTATTCGGAAATTGGCCGGGCGCGGCGTTTCCCTGTTGCTCACCGCGGATTGCGGCACCACCTCGTACACGGAGATCGAGGCGGCCCGGTCCCTGGGCATGGACGTGATTGTGACCGATCATCATCAGCTTCAATCCCGCATGCCGGAGCCGGTGGCGTTCATCAATCCGTATCGCCCGGATTCCGCCTATCCGTTTCGCGGGTTATGTTCCGGCGGTTTGGCCTACAAGGTGGCCGACGCGTACGTGCGGAAATACCGGCCCGCGGGCGTGTCGGTGGAGACGTACCGCGACTTGGTGGCGTTGTCGTCCATCGCCGACCTGGTTCCGCTCACGGATGAGAACCGGACCCTGGTCCGGGACGGGTTGGCCCAGGTGGCCCAAGGCACGCGCTGCGGGATCCGGGCGCTGACCCGGGACTTGGGTCTGAACGGGACGTGTTCCGCCGGTACGATCGGGTTTCGCGTGGCCCCGCGCCTGAATGCGGCCGGACGATTGGCCCATGCCGAGTTGGGTGTCCGGTTGCTCACCACGGAGTCCGAACACGCGGCGCTTCAGCTTGCCCAGGAATTGGAGAGCCTGAACCGCCATCGGCGAGCGATTGAAGAAGAGATGACGCGTGAGGCGATTGCGCAAGTGGACGCCGGGGATACGCGGCCCGCGATTGTGGTGGGCGCGAAAGGGTGGCATATCGGCGTGATCGGCATCGTCGCGTCGCGGTTGGTGGAACGGTATCACCGGCCCGCGGTCGTGGTGACGTTCGACGCGCAGGGGATCGGCAAGGGGTCGGTCCGGGGCGTGGCCGGCTTGGACGTGTGCCGGGCCTTGCAGCAATGCGAACCGGACCTGGTGACCTTCGGCGGGCATCCCATGGCCGCGGGTCTCACGGTCAGGGAAGAAGCGTTTGCCGGGTTCAGGCACCGGTTTGAGGGAGCCGTCGAGGGATTGCTGGAGGGCGGACAACAGGTTTCCACCGTGGACGTGGACGCGGAGGTCGGGCTTGCCGACGTCCAATTTCCCCTGATCCGGGAATTGGAGCGCCTGCAACCGTTCGGCGCGGGTAATCCCGAGCCGACCTTTGTGAGTCGAGGGATTTCGGTGCTGGAGAAACGCGTGGTCGGGGAGAGTCATCTGAAATTGGTCCTTCGCCAGCCCGGCTCCGTTCCCCTGGACAGTATCGGGTTTCGGATGGGAGACTTGGCGGACGCCATCGACGCGGGCAACGGGCGGATCGACGCGGCGTTCACGCCCGAGTTGAACGAGTGGAAAGGCTCAAGCCGCATTCAACTCCGTCTGCGCGACGTGCGGGTGGGGTGAAAAAGAGGATTATACATGGAAGAAGTCAAGATATGGGTTGTTGAAGGCGCTCAGGCTGCACCCTTGAATCCGGCTAGCGGAATGGCGAGCGAACAGTTGTTTGAAGAAACCCTGGTCAAGCACCCGGATTTGCTGATGGAGGGCGTGACGTTGGTTGGCCGTCAGACTCCTACTGATGGCGGGCCGCTCGACCTGTTGGGCGTGGATGACGAAGGCAGGCTGGTTGTGTTTGAGTTGAAGCGCGGCACGTTGTCACGCGATGCCGTGGCACAGGTCATAGACTATGCCTCTTATCTCGATAGCATGGACCTGACCGACCTCGCCGAATACATATCCGAAAGATCAGGCGCGCACGGCATTGACAAGATTGAAGATTTTCAGGGCTGGTACGGCCAGGCTTTTGAAGAATTGGAGTCATTGAAGCCATTGCGTATGTTTCTGGTCGGATTGGGTGCCGATGACAGAACGGAACGGATGGTGAATTTTCTCGCCAACAACAGCAACATGGACATCTCGTTGTTGACCTTCCATGGCTTCGAACATGACGGTAAGACTTTTTTGGTGAAACAGGTAGACGTGGAAGGGTTTGAGGACTTTGAATCTCGACCACCGACAAGAAGACCAAGCCGTGCGGAACGGTGGAATTTATTGCTTGGTCTCGCCAGAGATAGGGGCGTGCATTACCCGTTCGAGAAAGCGACGGATATGTTTCGAGACATCCTTCGAGGAGTTGGAGTTGCTGTGCGCAGCAACAGAGTGACTTACTATATGACTGATCCAGAATCGGGGACTGGGCGTGCCTACTCTTCTGTTTCTATTACCCAAAATGGAATCCATGTAGGTTTTTACCATCGCGCTTTTAAGCTCTGTCAGACTGAGTTCGATGAGATCAAGACAGAACCTTCTTTTTCGGCATTGGGGGTCGGCCAGCGAGAGCGCCATGGATTAGTACTTCATTCTGACAGTGACTGGGAGGACCATAAAGAAAAAATCAGCGAATTGACGAAAAACATATATGATGCATGGTTCAGGAAAACTCGTGATGATTCAGCGTAATCAGGCCGTTCATATCCGGATATGGAAAGACGGAGGAAAATATGCAAGCCAACGAATTGATTCAGAAAGCCCAATTTGTCGTAGATCCCACTGGTAAGAAGCAGGC
Organism: Nitrospirales bacterium; assembly: GCA_965203665.1. Classification (GTDB taxonomy): domain Bacteria; phylum Nitrospirota; class Nitrospiria; order Nitrospirales; family UBA8639; genus Bin75. The sequence goes on from OZ241905.1 coordinate 289,253, forward strand.
CGTGCAACTGGATTACGCGACTTGGGAGGCATTGTTGAGCCTGCTGGAAGACCTCGGGGACTTACAAGAGATGGACCGCGTTCGAGAGTCGGGTGAGGAGTATGTGCCTTGGGAACAGGCCAAGGAGGAATTACGAACGAACGGATTAGATGTATAGCGTTCAGATCAGCCGTCACGCCATGCGAGATATATCCGAACTTCCATCGCAATATACTCGCTTGGTCAGTCGGCACATTCAGGGTCTGTCAGAGAATCCTCGCCCTCGTGATGCAAGGAGACTTCGTGGAAGAACGGATTACCGCCTACGCGCAGGGGTTTATCGGATTCTCTATGGAATCAATGATGAAGAACGAATTGTTTCTGTTGATCGTGTCCTCCACAGAAAAAAGGCTTATCGACAATGAAAGATGACCGGCTTTTTGGAAAGCAAGAGGTGTGTTACCCCCTCACCCCAGCCCTCTCCCACCGGGGGAGAGGGAGCGGGGAACGGAATTATCTAGGAATGAGTGAGCACGTATAGAAGACTTGTTATGTCGGTAACCAGCGTCATAGAGATCGATGATTTGGTCCGGGAGGTGCAGAGTTGTTATCCGGACGCGGATGAGGCCTTGCTCCGGCGCGCGTATGAGTTCTCCGCGAGGGCGCATGAGGGGCAGACTCGCCGGTCCGGCGAACCCTACCTGCAACACCCGCTGGCCGTGGCCGGGATTTTGACGTTCCTCAAACTGGACGTGACCGCCATTGTGGCTGCGCTTCTGCATGACACGTTGGAAGATACCGTCGCGACTCAGGAGGAGTTGCAGACGCATTTCGGGGATGAAGTCGCGCATCTCGTGGAAGGCGTGACGAAGATCGGCCAAATCCCGTTCCGCACGTATGAAGAGAAACAGGCCGAGAATTTCCGGAAGATGCTGTTGTCGATGGCCGACGACATCCGGGTGGTCTTCATCAAGTTGGCCGACCGTCTGCATAACATGCGGACACTGGGCCATTTGCCGGAGGCCAAGCAAAAACAGATCGCCCAGGAGACCCTGGAAATTTATGCGCCGTTGGCCAACCGGCTGGGTATGAGCGGGATCAAGCAGGAGCTTGAGGATTTATGTTTTCAATACCTCAAGCCGGAAGCCTATTCCCTGTTGAAGCTGCGGGTGGCGAAACGGGATGAAGAACGGCACGTTGACGTCGAGGCGATCATTCAGGAAACGCTCGATGCCTTGGCCAAGGCCGGCTTGCCGGGTCGCGTGGTCGGACGGCCCAAGCATCTGTATTCCGTTCATCAGAAAATGGAGAGCCAGGGCATTACGTTCGAGGAAGTGCATGATTTGGTGGCGATTCGCGTGATCACCGATACCAAGATCAATTGTTATACGATTCTCGGCGTCGTGCATGAAGCATGGCCGCCGGTGCCGGAGCGCTTCAAGGATTACATCGCCACGCCTCGCAATAATCTCTATCAGTCGCTGCATACCACGGTGTTGGGGCCGCAGGGTGATCACGTGGAATTTCAAATCCGCACGGAAGAAATGCACCGTCTCGCGGAGTACGGGGTGGCGGCGCATTGGCGGTACAAGGAACAGGTGAAGGTCGACGAGCGCGACGAGAAGGTCTTCAGTTGGCTCCGGCAATTCGTGGAGTGGCACCGGGACCTGTCCGATAATCGCCAGTTCATGGATTCCGTCAAACTCGACCTGTTTCACCTGGACGTGTTTCACGACGTGGTTTTTGCGTTCACGCCGAAGGGCCAAGTGAAGGAATTGCCGCTCAGTTCCACGCCGGTGGATTTTGCCTATGCGATTCATACCCAGGTGGGGGACCGGTGCGTGGGGGCGAAAGTGAACGGAAAGATCGTGCCCCTGCGGCAGGAGTTGGCCAGCGGTGATACCGTGGAAATTCTCACGTCGCCGACCCAGGTCCCGCAGAAGGAGTGGTTGAAGTTCGTGCAGACGTCCCGCGCGCGGGCGAAGATTAAACATTATCTGAAAGACGAAGAGCAAAAGCAGGGGCTGGAATTGGGGCGCCGGTTGCTTGAACGCGAATTTCGCCGTCGTCAACTCCCGACCGCGCAGTGGTCCGAATCGGACGGGCTGTCCCAGGTCGCGCGCAAGCGTGGCTATGCCTCCGTCGAGGAGATGATGCGGATGGTCGGCTACGGGCGCCTGTCCGCCGTGCAACTGGTCAATTGGCTCGTGCCAGGCGGGGACACGGACAACGCCGGCGAACCCGTTCGTGGGACTCCCAGGACGGCTCCGGCCGAGAGCCCGGTGAAATCGGTGAAGGTCATGGGCGGGCGGGACGCCTTGATGCAGTTGTCGAAATGTTGCGCGCCGGTGCCGGGCGATCCCATCCTGGGCTACCTCACCCGCGGCCGCGGGCTGACGATCCACGCGAAAAGCTGTCCCAATCTCAAGACCATGGATTATGAAAAGGATCGTCTGGTCGAAGTGGAATGGGACATGACGGTGGACGAGCGGCATCTGGTCAAGGTCAGCGTGCTGACCTTTGATCGTCCCGGCGTGTTGGCCAACGTGTCGTCAGCCATCGCCGCTTCCAGGGCCAACATCAGCCGAGCGGAAATTACGACTCGTGAAGATCAAAAGGCGGTTCTGGACTTCATGATCGAAATTTCCGATATCCGCCACCTCGAACTCGCGCTCGAAGGCATCGGGCGGGTGGAAGGCGTCATCTCGGCCAAACGTGTTCGGGAATGGGAACATTCGTGAGCGCGCTATTTCGGCAACTCGATGGTGAGGTGGGTGCCGACGCTGAGGTTCAGCGTCGCGGCTTGCCCCGCCCCCAGTTCCAGGACCTGGACCGACGCGGTTTTCGGCCGGTAGCGGGGACAGAGGTTGTCGGTTCTCGTGCAAATCGGAACGGATCGTTCGATGTGAACGATCGTCCCGTCCTGATCCAGCCATAGAATATCCAGGGGCATCTTGGTGTTCTTCATCCAGAACGTCCAATAGCCGGGCTCCAGAAACTCCGGAAAGGTGAACAGCATGCCTCGATCCGGGGCCATCCGCGTGCGAAACATCAGGCCTTGACTCCGTTTGGCCGGCGTATCGGCGATTTCACAATAAATCATGAGTCCGTCGGGTGTCGACACCGTGGCCAGCCCGCCTGAAAAATCGCCTGCCCCGGATGGTGGGGGCGGCGGCGCGGCGAACGCCGGGAAGTTGGTGCCTAGAATAAGGCAGGCCGTCAGGCCGAGGACCCGCAGGATGAAGGCCCGCCCGGGCAGCGTCGAAGAAACCGGTTTCGGTCGTGTCATGGCGGCCATGCTAGGGGCTCTCGAAAAAGCCTGTCAACCGGGGACCACGTCCGCCAATTCCCTCACTTTGTCGCTTGACGGACCCCTGATCCGTATATATAATGCTTCGTTTGGTGGGGTCGGCCCTTAACGGTCTTTAAAAGGATAACGCTCGAAATGCCCATTTTTACCTGATCTGCAGGAAAAACTGGGCTTTGTCTTGTATCCCCGCTTCACCCTTTCCCTTAATTTTATTGACGTAGGAGGGGACTGCCGAACGATTGAGTTGTTGAATGGGCAGGTACCCGAGTGGACAAAGGGGGCAGACTGTAAATCTGCTGCCGTCGGCTTCCAAGGTTCGAATCCTTGCCTGCCCACCATACTGTTGAAACGTGCGTGACGAGATAAACAGGACGTTCATTACTGGCCTTTTGAGTCAAAGGAGTGAGTCAGGCCGACGGCGAATTCGAAAACAACGGTGGCGGGCGTAGCTCAGTGGTAGAGTTCCAGCCTTCCAAGCTGGCTGTCGCGGGTTCAAATCCCGTCGCCCGCTCCAGCGAACGTTTGAAGCGTGACGCGGTCAATCCGACCAGCGGTGCAGGAATTCGCGTTTCCATTCACAAGGCCCACGTAGCTCAGTTGGCAGAGCACGTCCTTGGTAAGGACGAGGTCACGCGTTCGATCCGCGTCGTGGGCTCCATTATCTCGCTGAATTGTCACTGAAATATCAATGAGGTCTAATTTCTAGAATGCAGGATTGTTTGTCTCACGTGGGAATGATGCGGTTCCCGTCGGAGACGATGTGTTTGGGAGGAGCAGATGGCGAAGGCGAAATTTGATCGGAAGAAGCCGCACGTGAACGTGGGGACGATCGGGCACGTGGACCATGGGAAGACGACGCTGACCTCGGCGCTGACGAAAGTGATGGGGCAGAAAGGGATGGCGCAGTTCATCAGCTACGACGAGGTGGCGAAAGCGAGTGAATCCCAGGGGCGGCGGGACCCGACGAAGATCCTCACGATTGCGATTTCGCACGTGGAATATGAGACGGACAACCGGCACTACGCGCACGTGGACTGTCCGGGGCACGCGGATTACGTGAAGAACATGATTACGGGGGCGGCGCAGATGGACGGCGCGATCCTGGTGGTGTCGGCGGCGGATGGGCCGATGCCGCAGACGCGGGAACACATCCTGCTGGCGCGGCAGGTGGGGGTGCCGTACATCGTGGTGTTCCTGAACAAGGCGGACAAGGTGGAGGACCCGGAGTTACTGGAACTGGTGGAATTGGAAGTGCGGGAATTGCTGTCGAAATACCAATTTCCGGGGGACGACATCCCGATCATCGTGGGGTCGGCGACGAAGGCGCTGGAAGGGGACGAGAGCGACGTGGGGGTGCCGGCGATCATGAAGTTGTTGGCGGGGATCGACAGTTACATTCCGACGCCGGAGCGGGCGATCGACAAGCCGTTTCTGATGCCGATCGAAGACGTGTTTACGATCAGCGGGCGGGGGACGGTGGTGACGGGCCGCGTGGAACGGGGCCAGGTGAAGGTGGGGGATGAGATCGAGATCGTGGGCCTGGGGGAAACGCGGAGCACGGTGGTGACGGGCGTGGAAATGTTCCGGAAAGTGTTGGACGAAGGGCAGGCGGGGGACAACATCGGGGCGTTGCTGCGGGGGACGAAGAAGGACGAAGTGGAGCGGGGGATGGTGCTGGCGAAACCGAAGAGCATCACGCCGCATACGAAGTTCAAGGCGGAAGTGTACGTGTTGACGAAAGAAGAAGGGGGGCGGCATACGCCGTTCTTCAACGGATACCGGCCGCAGTTCTATTTCCGGACGACGGACGTGACGGGGGTGGTGCAATTGGCGGAAGGGGTGGAGATGGTGATGCCGGGGGACAACACGACGTTCGAGGGGGAACTGATTGCGCCGATCGCGATGGAGCAGGGGTTACGGTTTGCGGTGCGCGAAGGGGGCCGCACGGTAGGCGCCGGCGTCGTCACCGACATCCTGGCGTAAGAACGGTTGCTGCCCGGAGTAGTACGAAAGAGGAGGCGTTATGCGGGTCATCATTTCTTTAGCTTGTGGGGAATGTAAGCGGCGGAATTATTCGACGATGAAGAATAAGAAAAATGATCCCGATCGCTTGGAAATAAAAAAATATTGCCGGTTCTGCCGCAAGCACGTCCCGCATAAGGAAGTGAAGTGACGGCTTGGCCGGAAGTCCTGAAGGGGCATGGTGTCAATGGCTAGCATGTCGGTCTCCAAAACCGAAGGTCCGGGTTCGAGTCCTGGTGCCCCTGCCAGCATACGGGTCGAATAACACAGACGGGATGCGCGTGACATGAAGAAACTCTGGGCAAAAATTGCGGAATTTCTCATCGAGGTGAGAGGGGAACTGAAAAAGGTGTCGTATCCGACGCGCGATGAAACCATTGGCTCCTCGTCGGTGGTCATCGTGTTTTGTTTCATTATGTCTATATTCCTCTCGATGGCCGATTCCATTTTAGTGTGGGTCGTCAGTCAAATTCTTTGAACGTTCGAGGTCGGACGCTATGGCCAAAAACTGGTACGTGATTCACACCTATGCGGGTTATGAAGGGCGGGTGCGCACCTCCCTGGTGGAGCGAGCGAATCAGATGGGTCTGGAAGAGCAGTTCGGACAGGTTCTGGTTCCGACCGAAGACGTGATTGAAATCAAAGAGGGTAAACGCCGCGCGTCCAAGCGCAAGTTTTTCCCCGGGTACGTCCTGGTCGAGTTGGAAGACCCCCTGCAGGACGAAACGGTGATGATGATCAAGGAGACGCCCAAGGTCACGGGGTTCGTCGGGGGGGAAGGGGTCAAGCCCATGCCGTTGCCGCAAGAGGAAGCGGATTCGCTCCTGAAACAAATCGAATCCGGCGCTTCTCTTCCTCGCGAGCGGGTGTATTTCTCCAAGGGCGATAACGTGCGGATCATCGACGGACCGTTTATGGGCTTTAACGGCTTAATCGACGAAGTGGACGACGAGCACAGTCGAGCCAAGGTGTTGGTGAGTATCCTGGGCCGTTCGACGCCGGTTGAATTGGTGTTTGCGCAAATCGAACGAGGGTAGGGAATTTTTGATTGTGGATTGTGGATTTTCGATTGGGGATTGCGTCGGGGCCGGGTCGTGATGCGGCGAACGTCGATGCGAACTAACCCAGGACAAAGGACAGCAAGATGGCCAAAGAAGTCATAACACAAATTAAATTGCAGATTCCCGCGGGGAAAGCCAATCCTGCTCCGCCGGTCGGGCCCTCATTGGGTCAGCACGGGCTGAACATCATGGATTTTTGCAAGCAATTCAACGCGAAAACGCAAAAGCAGGAAGGGAGCATCATCCCCGTTGTCATTACCGTCTATCGGGACCGGAGTTTTACGTTCATTACGAAAACCCCTCCGGCGACCGACCTCTTGAAGAAGGCGGTGGGGATTATCAAGGGGTCCGGGGTGCCGCAGAAGGATAAGGTCGGCGCGATCTCTCGTGTCCAGGTGCAGGAAATCGCCAAGCAAAAAATGGAAGATTTGAACGCGGTGACGATTGAAGGCGCCATGAAGATCATCGAGGGCACCGCCAGGAGCATGGGGATCACCGTAACCGACTGATTTATTGCACTATCGGGCGCACGGCGGCGTTGTGTCCTCGCTCAACCCTCGCCTATCTCTAATGATAAGCCTCGGGTTTCGTTGCGGGACGCCTTGCCCTGCATCCCGTTATCGCAATAAATAAATCAGGGGGTTCCCTGAGGGGGTGGTTGGTTTATACAGGAGGGAGTACAAGTCGTGGGAAAGCAATTACGAAATTCCACAGCAAAAGTCGAGTCCAAACTGTACGGGCTCCAGGAGGCCGGTGAATTGGTCAAGCAGGCGGCGTATGCCAAGTTTAATGAAACCGTGGAATTGGCCATTCGCCTGGGCGTCGATCCCAAACGCGCGGATCAAATGGTGCGCGGCACCACGGTGTTGCCTCACGGTACAGGGAAAAAGGTCAGGATCCTGGTGTTTGCCAAAGGGGAAAAAGAGCAGGAAGCGCGGGAGGCGGGCGCCGATATCGTGGGAGCCGATGACTTGTTGGAGAAAATTCAGGGGGGCTGGTTGGAGTTTGATTCGGCCATCGCCACCCCGGACTTGATGTCTTCGGTGGGAAAGTTGGGAAAAGTCCTGGGCCCGCGCGGCCTGATGCCGAATCCCAAGACGGGCACCGTGACGTTTGAAGTCGGGAAAGCGATCGAGGAAATCCGGAAGGGCCGGGTCGAGTACAAAGTGGATAAGGCCGGGAACGTCCACGTGCCCATCGGCAAAGTCTCGTTTGACGTCTCGCAAATCACCGAGAACGCGCAGGCGGTCTTTTCGTCGGTGGTGAAGGCCAAGCCTTCGTCGAGCAAAGGGAAATATCTTAAGAGTGCAACCATGTCGAGCACCATGGGGCCGGGCGTTCCTTTGGAATGTACGACCTTGGGCCGACACGTTGAATAGTCGTGGTGTGAAAAGGAGCCGGGCATGAAAAAGGAACAGAAATCGGCGGTGGTTTCCGATTTGCACGAGAAATTCGCCAGGGCCAGGTTGGCCGTGGTGACGGAATGCGGAGGCATGCCGGTGAATCAGGTGACGGCGTTGCGCCATCAACTTCGTGGCGCGCAGGCGGAACTGAAGGTCGTGAAGAATTCGCTGGCTGCCAGAGCTGCGGAAGGCACGTCGCTCTTGCCCGTCGTGTCGTTGTTCAAGGGGCAGGTCGCGGTGGTCATCGGCTACGATGATCCGGTGTTACCCGCCAAGATTCTTCGGGATTTCATCAAGCAGGAAAAGTGTGACGAGAAGATCCTCTGGCGAGGAGGCGTGATCGAGGGGAAAGCGCTCGAGCCCGCGCAACTCATCGCCACGGCTGATTTGCCGTCCAAAGAGGTCCTGCTGTCGATGCTCTTGTCTGCGATGCAAGGGCCGCTTCGGGGAATGGCGGGCGTCCTTCAAGGAATTTTACGAGGATTTGCGGCTGTGCTGCTGGCGATCCAAGACAAAAAGAAAGGAGAAGGAGAAATGGCTGCAACGGAGGCAAAGCTTTCAAAGGAAGACATTCTGGGTGCCGTTGAAAGCATGACGGTGTTGGAGTTGTCGGAATTGGTCAAGGGATTCGAGGAAAAATTCGGTGTCACGGCGGCGGCGCCGGTGGCCGTGGCTGCTCCGGCCGCGGGGGACGCGGCTCCGGCCGCCGAAGAGAAAGACGCCTTTGACGTGGTGTTGGCCAGTGCTCCGGCCGACAAGAAAATTCAGGTCATCAAAGTGGTGCGCGAGATCACGGGGCTCGGGTTGAAGGAAGCCAAGGATCTGGTGGAAGGGGCGCCCAAGCCGGTCAAGGAAGGGGCTGCCAAGGACGAGGCGGAAACGCTCAAGAAGAAGCTCACCGACGTGGGGGCCACGGTTGAAGTCAAGTAGGAGACAACGGTTGCTGCGGAAGCCGGTTGATCGGGAAGGGTTGTTCTCACAAGCCTAGATACAGAAGGAGCCGACTATGTCTCAACCTCCATTGCCGGGAATTATCAAGCGTACTGATTTTTCGAAAATTCAGTCCACGATTGACATTCCGGACCTCGTCGAAGTGCAGAAACGTTCGTACGAGGGGTTTTTGCAAAAAGAAAGCGACTCCGAGCGTCGTGCGGAAAAAGGGCTGCAAGCCGCGCTCATGAGCGTCTTTCCCATTGCAGACTTCAACAGTTCGGCCATTCTTGAATTTTCCAGTTATGCGTTGGGTACGCCCAAGTACGATATGCGCGAATGTCTGGAACAGGGCATGACCTTTGCCGCTCCCCTGAAACTGCGCATTCGTCTGGTGGTCTTTGATCCGCAGGAAAAAGGGGTGAAGAACAGCAAGGTCCTCGACGTGCGGGAGCAGGAAGTGTACGTCGGCGAACTGCCCCTGATGACGGACCGGGGCACCTTTATCATCAACGGCACGGAGCGGGTCGTGGTGAGCCAGTTGCATCGCTCTCCCGGTGCCTCGTTCAGCCATGATAAGGGCCGTACCCATTCCAGCGGCAAGGTGTTGTTTTCCGCGCGCATCATTCCCTATCGCGGGTCCTGGTTGGATTTCGAGTTTGACGCCCGGGATATTTTGTACGTTCGCATCGATCGCCGGCGCAAGATGCCGGCCACGATCCTCTTGAAGGCGTTCGGGTTGTCAACGGACGACGTGCTCAAGATGTATTACCCCATCGAGGAGATCCGGGTCTCGGATGGAAAGCTGATGCGCAAGTTGGACCCCGATCTGCATACCGGCTTGCGTTCGTCAATCGAAGTTTTCGAGAAGGGCGGCAAGGATCCGATCGTTCGAGAAGGAACGCGGCTCAACAAATCGTTGATGGCGAAAGTGCGAGCCGCCGGGGTGAAAGAGATCCCGGTGAAGCCGGAAGAATTGGTCGGGCGTGCGGTGTTGACGGAAATCATGGATTCGGAAAAAGGGGAGGTGCTGGTTGAAAAAAATCAACGGCTGACCCTGCCCATGCTTGAACGGCTGCTCGAGTTGAAGCCTTCGAGTTTCAAGGTGATTTATCTGGACAACGTGACGGCCACGCCGATCATTCTGGATACCTTGGAGGCTGAGCGGACGACGTCTCAAAAAGAAGCCTGGGTGGAAATCTACAAGCGCCTGCGGCCCGGAGAAATGCCGTCCGTGGATTCGGCAAAGCTCTTGTTTGAGAATCTGTTCGTCAACCCGAAGCGTTATGATCTGTCTCCGGTCGGCCGGCTCAAGATGAACAACCGGTTTTCGTTGGATCTTCCCCTCACCCAGCGGGTCCTCACCGAACAGGACGTGGTGGCAGTGGTCCGTTGCCTCGTCGAATTGAAAATGGGCAAGGGCGACGTGGACGACATCGACCATTTGGGAAATCGCCGGGTGCGGACGGTCGGCGAGTTGCTCGAGAATCAGATCCGTTTGGGATTGGCGAGAATGGAGCGCAGTATCAAGGAACGGATGAACCTGCTCGATATGGAAACGGTGCTGCCGCACGATTTGATTAACGCCAAACCCATTGTCGCCGCCATCAAGGAATTTTTTGCCGGCAGCCAGTTGTCGCAGTTCATGGATCAAACGAACCCGTTGGCCGAAATCACCCATAAACGCCGGTTGTCCGCGTTGGGACCCGGCGGGTTGACGCGTGAACGCGCGGGATTTGAAGTCCGCGACGTCCATCCCTCGCACTATAGTCGCATTTGTCCCATCGAAACGCCTGAAGGGCCGAATATCGGGCTCATCACTTCGTTGGCCACCTATGCGCGAATTAACGAATTCGGCTTCATTGAAGCCCCGTTTCGAAAAGTCCAAAAAGGGCGCGTCCTGCGGGACGTCGAATTTCTTTCGCCGTTGGAAGGCGAGCGGTACATCATTGCGCAAGCCAATTCCCAAGTGGATTCGGCCGGTCGCCTGATATCCGATTCGGTGACGGCGCGTTCCGAGGGAGAGTTCATTGCGACGACGCCGGATCGCATCGATTACGTGGACGTGTCTCCGAAGCAAGTGGTCAGTGTCGCCACCGCGTTGATTCCCTTTCTCGAACACGACGACGCCAACCGCGCGTTAATGGGCTCGAACATGCAGCGCCAGGCCGTTCCGCTCGTCCAGAGCGAGGCGCCCTTGGTCGGAACCGGCATGGAAGCCGTGGTGGCTCGTGATTCGGGCTACGTCGAACAGGCCAGACGGGACGGAGTCGTGGAAAGCGTGGATGCGCGTCGTATCGTCGTCCGCACCGAACCCGGCAAGGCGGACGAAGGCAAAAAGAAAACCGGACGTTTTTGGGATACGTATGACCTGGTGAAGTTCCAACGTACCAACCAGAACACGTGCGTGACTCAAACCCCCATCGTGAAGGTCGGCCAGCAGGTCAAGAAAGGGCAAGTGTTGGCGGATGGTCCGGCGATCGACCGGGGGGAGTTGGCATTGGGCAAGAACATCCTGGTCGGGTTCATGCCGTGGGGCGGATACAACTTCGAGGACGCGATCCTGTTGAGCGAGCGACTGGTGCGCGAAGATACCTTCACGTCCATCCACATCGAAGAGTTTGAGGTCGAAGCCCGTGACACCAAATTGGGGAAGGAGGAGATTACCCGCGACATTCCCAATTTGGGCGAAGAGGCCCTGAGAAATCTTGATGAAAGCGGAATCGTTCGCATCGGGGCCGAAGTCAAGGCCGGAGACATCCTGGTCGGCAAGGTGACGCCCAAGGGTGAAACGCAACTGACGCCCGAAGAAAAGCTGCTTCGCGCGATATTCGGCGAAAAAGCCGGAGACGTGAAGGATACGTCCCTGCAGGTTCCTCCTGGTATCGAAGGGATCGTCGTCGACGTCAAGATATTTTCCAGAAAAGGCATCGACAAGGATGAACGTTCGAAGAACATCGAATCCCAGGACCGCGTGAAAATCGAACGGAACTATCAGGACGAACTTCACATCATCGAAGATGAACGGAACAAGAAGATTCGGCGGCTGTTACTCGGGCAGGTGGTGGGCCGTGACTTGATGGATCCGGAAAGCGGCGAAGTCATCTTGAAGAAAAAGGGAAAAATCACGTCGGATGTTTTGCGGAGACTGCCGGATGACGACGTGCGGCGCGTGATCCTGGGCGACCAGGAAGAGCAAAAAAAGCTTGAAGAGATTGAACGGTCGGCGAAGGATCAAATCGAGAGCCTGCAAACTTTCTACGACGAAAAGGTTGGTCGACTCCGGCGCGGCGATGAGTTGCCTCCGGGCGTCATCAAGTTGGTGAAGGTGTATCTCGCCATCAAGCGGAAAATTTCCGTCGGGGACAAGATGGCCGGGCGTCATGGAAACAAGGGCGTGGTGTCCCGGATCCTCCCCGAAGAAGACATGCCGTATTTGCCTGACGGCACCCCGATCGAAATCGTGCTGAATCCTCTTGGGGTTCCGTCACGGATGAACGTCGGACAGATTTTGGAAACCCATCTCGGCTGGTCCGCCAGAGCCTTGGGGATTTACGCCGCCAGTCCCGTGTTTGACGGAGCGACGGAGGCGGAGATCAAGGATTTATTGAAACAGGCGGGCTTGCCGGATGATGGTCAATCGGTGGTCTATGACGGCCGGACCGGCGACCCGTTCAAGAGTCCGGTGACGGTTGGTTACGTCTATATGATGAAGTTGCACCACTTGGTGGATGATAAGATCCACGCCAGGTCCATCGGCCCGTATTCGTTGGTGACGCAACAACCCCTGGGCGGGAAGGCCCAGTTCGGGGGGCAACGTTTGGGCGAAATGGAAGTCTGGGCTCTTCAGGCGTATGGGGCGGCCTCCACGCTTCAGGAATTTTTAACCGTGAAGTCCGATGACGTTCCGGGACGGTCGAGAATGTACGAAGCGATCGTCAAGGGCGAAAACTTCCTGGAGCCGGGCTTGCCGGAGTCGTTTAACGTGTTGGTGAAAGAATTGCAAAGCCTGGGGTTGGACGTCGAGTTGATGAAGTCCGCCGAGTAATTGCCGCTTCGAAAATTTCTCAGTTTCCGAAAAGGAGGGTAGAGCCTTGGAAAGCGTCTATGCTCTGTTTGAAAGGCCGCGCGACGCCATGTCTTTCGACGGCATGTGCATTCGGATCGCGTCGCCGGAGAAAATTCGGTCGTGGTCGTACGGGGAAGTCAAGAAACCGGAGACCATCAACTACCGGTCGTTCAAGCCGGAAAAGGATGGCCTGTTTTGTGCGAAGATTTTCGGTCCGACCAAGGATTGGGAATGTAATTGCGGTAAATACAAACGCATGAAGCATCGCGGGATCGTCTGCGACAAATGCGGGGTCGAAGTCATTCAGTCGAAGGTGCGGCGTGAACGCATGGGGCACATCGAATTGGCCGCGCCCGTGGCTCATATCTGGTTCCTGAAAGGGGTGCCGAGTCGCATCGGGATCCTGCTGGACATGAGCCTCAAGCAATTGGAGAAAATTCTCTATTTCGAGGCGTACGTCGTCCTCGATCCCCAGGACGCCCCGCTGAAGGAAAAGGAGTTGCTCACGGAAGAGAAATACCGTGAATGCGTGGATCTGTACGGGCCGCAGAGCTTTCGCGTGGGTATCGGGGCGGAAGCCATTCGTGAATTGCTGAGACAGGTGGACATCGAAGCCCTGTGGGCCGAGCGCCACGAAAAGGTGAAGGCCACGACTTCCGCGGCCTTGAACAAGAAGATCACGAAACGCCTGAAAGTCATCGAGGCTTTTCACAAGTCGGGTAATCGGCCGGAATGGATGATCCTGGACGTCATCCCGGTTCTCCCACCCGAGCTGCGACCGCTGGTGCCGTTGGACGGCGGCCGGTTTGCCACGTCGGATTTGAATGACTTGTATCGACGGGTGATCAATCGCAACAACCGGTTGAAACGGTTGGTGGAATTGAAGGCTCCCGGCGTGATTATCCGCAACGAAATGAGAATGTTGCAGGAAGCCGTGGACGCGCTGTTTGACAACGGACGACGCGGCCGGACGATTCGCGGAGCCAACAAACGGCCGTTGAAATCCCTCAGCGACATGCTCAAGGGCAAGCAGGGCCGGTTCCGGCAGAATCTCCTGGGGAAACGGGTTGATTACTCGGGTCGTTCCGTGATCGTGGTGGGGCCCGAATTGAAACTGAATCAATGCGGGTTGCCCAAGAAGATGGCGTTGGAATTGTTCAAGCCGTTTATCTTCCACAAGTTGGAAGAGCGCGGAGCGGCCACCACCATCAAGAGCGCGAAACGGCTTGTGGAAAAAGAGCGTCCGGAAGTCTGGGACGTGTTGGACGAGGTGATCCGCGAACACCCGGTTATTTTGAACAGGGCGCCGACGCTCCACCGGTTGGGCATGCAGGCGTTTGATCCCGTCCTGGTTGAAGGCAAGGCCATTCGTTTGCATCCGTTGGTCTGTGCGGCCTTCAACGCGGACTTCGACGGCGACCAGATGGCGGTGCACGTTCCTTTGTCGGTCGAGGCCCAGATCGAGGCTCGCGTCCTGATCATGTCCATCAATAACGTGTTGTCGCCGGCGAACGGTCGTCCGCTTGCCATTCCCTCTCAGGACATGGTGTTGGGGTGTTATTGGCTGACGCAGGAACGACCGGGCGCGAAAGGTGAGGGTAAGGTGTTGTATTCACCCGAAGAGGTGCGTATCGCTTACGACGCCGGCGAACTGGACGAACAGGCCAAGGTCAAGGTGCGAGTCGATGGAGCCTTGGCCGAAACGACCGTCGGGCGCGTGCTTTTCGGAGAAATCCTGCCTTCCTCCATCGGGTTTTCGCACGTCAATCAGGTCATGACCAAGAAAGAAATGACCAAACTGATCGATGCGGTGTATCGTGAAGTCGGGCTTCACGATACGGTCAAGATGCTCGATAAGCTGAAGGACCTCGGCTTTTATTATGCCACGAAGGCCGGGGTTTCCCTGTGCATTGACAACATGCACATCCCGACCAAGAAGGAAGTGCTGCTGGGCAAGGCGCGCAAGGACGTCGCCGAGGTTGAGCGGCAATACAGCGAAGGCCTGATCACGAATGGCGAGCGCTACAACAAGGTCATCGACATCTGGGCTCACGTGAGTGAACAGGTGGCCAACGAGATGATGAAGGAAATCAAAGCCGGCGGCGGACAAGGCCCCGAAGATACCTTGAACCCCATTTATATGATGGCTGATTCCGGCGCGCGCGGGAGTTCACAGCAAATCCGGCAGTTGGGCGGCATGCGGGGTTTGATGGCGAAGCCCTCCGGTGAAATTATTGAAACGCCCATCACCGCCAATTTCCGGGAAGGGCTGACCGTGCTCCAGTACTTTATCTCGACGCACGGGGCGAGAAAAGGTTTGGCGGACACGGCACTCAAAACCGCCAACTCCGGCTATTTGACGAGACGGCTGGTGGATATTTCGCAGGACGTCATCGTGAGTGAAGACGATTGCCGGACGGCCGATGGGATCGACGTATCCGCTCTGGTCGAAGGGGGAGAGGTCATTCAACCCATTGAAGAGCGCATTCTGGGCCGTATTGTCGCGGAGGATATTCTTGATCCGTTGACCGGTGACGTGGTGGTGGCCGGGAATGAAGAACTGGATGAAACGCGCGTCAAGGCCGTGGTCGAAGCCGGCATCGGGCACGTCCGTATCCGGTCGGTGTTGACCTGTCAGGCCCGGTGGGGCGTCTGCGTGAAGTGCTACGGCCGTGATTTGGCGAGAGGGAAGTTGGTTGAGTTGGGCGAACCCGTGGGGGTGATCGCCGCGCAGTCCATTGGCGAGCCCGGTACGCAGTTAACCATGCGGACCTTCCACATCGGGGGAACGGCCAGTAAAGTCGTGGAGCAAAGCGTGGTCGAATCCCGGCACGATGGGGTCCTGAAATATCTCAGCTTCGACGCGAAGAAAAATGCCGATTTTCACAATCGACAGATGGCGGTGCAGAACAAGCAGGGCGAATGGGTGGTCATGAATCGCAACGCGAAGATTGCGGTTTTTGACGACTCCGGTCGGGAGCGGGAAAAGTACCCGGTGGTCTATGGGGCGAAAATTATCGTAAAAGACGGCGGCCGGGTGACGGTTGGGCAGAAACTTGTGGAATGGGATCCGTACTCGCTGACCATTCTGACGGAAGTCGGCGGGAAAATTGCCTATGGGGACATCTCCGAAGGCGTCACCATGAAAGAAGAAGTCGACGAAATCACCGGCCTGTCCCGGAAGGTGGTCATTGAGCAAGCCGGCACCAATCTTCGTCCTCGCGTTTCGATCAAGGATGATGGGAACAAGACGGCGAAATTGCCGGGTTCGGGTGCGCCGGCTCGCTATCTGCTGCCCGTGGGCGCGCATATCTTCGTCGAAAAAGGCGGAATCGTGCATCCCGGAGACGTGTTGGCGAAAATCCCTCGAGAAACCACCAAGACCAAGGATATTACGGGAGGTTTGCCCAGGGTGGCGGAGCTGTTCGAGGCGCGGAAGCCCAAGGAGCAAGCGGTGATCAGTGAAATCGACGGCGAGGTCTCCTTCGGCGGGTTCGTCAAGGGAATGCGGAAGATCGTCGTCGATAACAAGATGGGAGACATAAAGGAATACTTTATTCCTCGAGGCAAGCACGTGAACGTGCACGAAGGGGATTGGGTGCGTGCCGGTGAACCGCTCATGGATGGGTCGGCGAATCCCCATGATATTCTGAACGTGTTGGGTCCGCGAGAACTGCAACGATACTTGGTGAATCAGGTTCAAGAGGTGTATCGCTTGCAGGGGGTTTCGATTAATGACAAGCACATTGAAATTATTGCCCGGCAGATGTTGAAGAAGATCCGCATCGAAGATCCCGGCGATACGAACTTTTTGCCTGGCGCCCAAGTCGGAAAATTTGCGTTCACCGATGAAAACCAGCGGGTTCTCGCCGAAGAAGGAAAGCCGGCGATCGGGAAGCCGGTGTTGCTGGGCATTACCAAGGCGTCACTGAATACGGATAGTTTCATCTCGGGGGCGTCCTTCCAGGAAACGACGCGGGTTCTCACCGAAGCCGCTATCAATGGCCGGGTCGATGATTTGCGGGGGCTTAAGGAAAACGTCATCGTGGGTCGTCTGATTCCGGCGGGAACAGGGTTCTCTCGCTACAGGGAAACCTTCGTGCCCGCTCCCGAAGAGAAGGCCATCGAGGAAGACGGCGCCGTTGAATTGGCGATTCCCGAAGGGGAAGAGTTGCAGATGCAGTCCACGTAATAAATAGAGTGTTTTATCTTGACACGTAACAATAGTGTCACTACAATCGAAAGGTTGTCCGAGAGAGTTAATTTCTAATGCCCTTGAAGGAAAAATCGCAACATGCCCACGGTGAATCAGCTTGTCAGAAAAGGTCGCAAGGCCCCCAAGGCCAAGAGTAAGAGCCCTGCCCTCAATCGATGCCCTCAGCGTCGCGGGGTCTGTTTGCGCGTCTATACCACGACTCCGAAAAAGCCCAATTCCGCGTTGCGGAAAGTGGCTCGCGTGCGTTTGACCACGGGCGTTGAGGTGACGACCTATATCCCGGGCATGGGACATAATTTGCAGGAGCATTCGATTGTGCTCGTGCGTGGCGGCCGGGTGAAGGATTTGCCCGGCGTGCGTTATCATTTGGTCCGCGGTGCGCTCGATGCGGTCGGGGTTGCCGACCGGAAACAGGGGCGTTCCAAGTACGGAGCGAAACGGCCGAAGTAGTCAACGGATTGATCGTAGAGAAAGTGTATTCGGAATATGTCTCGTAGTCGAAGTGCCGTCGTAAGAACTCCCGTGGGTGACGCCAAATATCGGGATACCCTTGTGGGGAAATTCATTAATATTCTTATGACGAGAGGGAAGAAGAGTACAGCCCAGCGTGTGTGTTATGGGGCGTTCGACGCCATTCAACAAAAGACGGGGAGTGATCCTTTGAAGGTGTTTCATTCTGCGCTTGGCAACGTCAAGCCGATGGTGGAAGTGAAGTCGAGACGGGTGGGTGGTGCGTCGTATCAAGTCCCCGTCGAGATCAGACCCGTCCGGCAGATTGCCTTGGCCTTTCGATGGATTAAGCGCAGTGCCCAGTCTCGAACGGGAAAGAGTATGCAAGACAAGCTTGCCGCCGAGTTGCTTGATGCTGCCAATAATACCGGGGTTGCGGTCAAGAAACGCGATGAAACGCATAGGATGGCCGAAGCGAATCGTGCGTTTGCCCATTACCGTTGGTAGCGGTTTCTTGTTGCTGTAGTCGAATCACCCTCCACGCGTATATTTTTTCAATCCGCTCTCGGATTGGGAGTTTGGGAGCGTTGTTGTCGTCTGATTGTGTCCGGAGGAACGGTGTCCAGGGAATATCCATTAGAGCGCACGCGAAACATCGGCATCATGGCCCATATTGATGCCGGGAAAACGACGACGACCGAGCGCATCCTGTATTATACCGGCGTCTCTCACCGGATGGGTGAAGTGCACGAAGGCGCGGCTCAAATGGACTGGATGGATCAGGAGCGGGAGCGCGGGATTACGATTACGTCTGCGGCGACCACCTGTTTCTGGAACGACCACCGTGTCAACATCATCGACACCCCGGGACACGTGGACTTTACGGTTGAAGTCGAGCGGTCCCTGCGGGTGTTGGACGGAGCCGTGGCTGTGTTTGATTCGGTACAGGGAGTCGAGCCGCAATCTGAAACGGTTTGGCGTCAGGCCGATAAATATCGGGTTCCTCGTATTGCCTTCCTGAATAAAATGGACCGGGTGGGTGCCGACTTTTCGGCCAGCGTTCAAAGCATCGTCGATCGTTTGGAAGCGAATCCGGTTGCGGTCCAGTTGCCCATCGGAAAAGAAGCGGATTTCCGGGGCGTCATCGATCTTGTTGCGATGAAGTCCTACCTCTTTAACGATGAAACGCTGGGCGCGGATTACGTCGTCGAAGACGTCTCGCCGGATCTTCTCCCGACGGCTCAGGAGTACCGGGACAAGATGATCGAGGCCGTGGCCGAATTTGATGAAGCAGTGCTGGAGCAATACCTGAACGGCGATCCGTTGAAGCCGGAGGATATCAAGCGTGCCGTGCGTATCGGGACCAATCAAATGCGAATGACGCCGGTGTTATGCGGGTCGGCCTTCAAGAATAAGGGGGTGCAGCCGTTGCTGGATGCCGTTGTCGATTTCCTGCCTTCGCCCTTGGACGTTCCGGAAGTGGAAGGGGTCGAGCCGACCAGCGGTGAAAAGATGAGCTGTCCGGCCAGCGATGACGAGCCGTTTTCGGCATTGGCCTTCAAGATCATGGCCGATCCATTTGCCGGGCAGCTCACGTATTTCCGCGTCTATTCCGGCAGCTTGGAAACGGGTTCGTACGTGTATAACGTCACCCAGGGCAAGCGGGAGCGGATTGGGCGTTTGCTCAAGATGCACGCGAATAAGCGGGAAGACATTGATGTGGTGTATGCCGGAGACATTGCCGCTGCGGTGGGCATGAAGGGCGCGAGAACGGGCGATACGTTATCCGACGAAAAGCGGCCGGTCCTGTTGGAGGTCATTAAATTCCCCGAGCCCGTCATTTCCATGGCAGTGGAACCGAAGACCAAACAGGATCTTGAGAAGCTGGGGTTTTCCTTGGAAAAATTGTCGCAGGAAGATCCGTCCTTTCGCGTGCAAACCGATGACGAGACCGGGCAAACCATCATTTCAGGAATGGGGGAGTTGCATCTGGAAATCATCGTCGACCGGCTTGTCCGGGAATTTAAAGTGCAGGCGAACGTCGGCAAGCCCGAGGTGGCCTATCGTGAAACGATACGCGGCAGGGGGGAAGCCGAGGGAAAATATATCAAGCAATCCGGTGGGCGGGGGCAGTATGGGCACGTGGTGTTGCGCGCCGAACCGTCCGAGCCCGGCGTGGGGCTTGAGTTCGTCAACAAGATTGTCGGCGGTATCATTCCCCGTGAATATATCCCGGCGGTGGAAAAAGGGGTGCGGGAGCGAATGGAGTCCGGCGTGGTGGCCGGGTATGCCATGCGGGACGTTCGGGTGACGTTGTTCGACGGGTCCTTTCATGAAGTCGATTCCAGTGAAATGGGCTTTAAGATCGCGGCATCGATGGCCTTTGAAGGCGCTTGTCGCAAGGCCAACCCGATCCTCCTTGAGCCGGTTATGAAAGTGGAAGTCCTGGTCCCCCAGGATTTTATGGGCGACGTGATCGGCGACCTGAACTCCCGACGCGGGAAAGTGCAGGGCATCAAGGCCCGAGTCGGCTCGCAAGCCGTGGAGGCCATGGTTCCCCTTGGAGAAATGTTCGGGTATGCCACGAGTCTGCGCTCGAAGACGCAAGGGCGTGCCACTTATTCAATGGAATTTGCGGAATATGAGCCCGTTCCGAAGCAACTGGCGGATCAGATCGTCAGCAAGCAACGTGGAGAATAACGGGGCGTTTTGTTTTCAGAGGCAGGAAGGCGAGAGTCATGATACTCGTTTCTTACTCGCGTAGCCTCAAAAGATTCGGAATCGAAGAGGGAGGAGCAGATGGCGAAGGCGAAATTTGATCGGAAGAAGCCGCACGTGAACGTGGGGACGATCGGGCACGTGGACCATGGGAAGACGACGCTGACCTCGGCGCTGACGAAAGTGATGGGGCAGAAAGGGATGGCGCAGTTCATCAGCTATGATGAAGTGGCGAAGGCGAGTGAATCCCAGGGGCGGCGGGACCCGACGAAGATCCTCACGATTGCGATTTCGCACGTGGAATATGAAACGGACAACCGGCACTACGCGCACGTGGACTGTCCGGGGCACGCGGATTACGTGAAGAACATGATTACAGGCGCGGCGCAGATGGACGGCGCAATCCTGGTCGTCTCGGCCGCGGATGGGCCGATGCCGCAGACGCGGGAACACATTCTGCTGGCGCGGCAAGTGGGGGTGCCGTACATCGTGGTGTTCCTGAACAAGGCGGACAAAGTCGAAGACCCGGAGTTACTGGAACTGGTGGAATTGGAAGTGCGGGAATTGCTGTCGAAATACCAATTTCCGGGGGACGACATCCCGATCATCGTGGGGTCGGCGACGAAGGCGCTGGAAGGGGACGAGAGCGACGTGGGGGTGCCGGCGATCATGAAGTTGTTGGCGGGGATCGACAGTTACATTCCGACGCCGGAGCGGGCGATCGACAAGCCGTTTCTGATGCCGATCGAAGACGTGTTTACGATCAGCGGGCGGGGGACGGTGGTGACGGGCCGCGTGGAACGGGGCCAGGTGAAGGTGGGGGATGAGATCGAGATCGTGGGCCTGGGGGAAACGCGGAGCACGGTGGTGACGGGCGTGGAAATGTTCCGGAAAGTGTTGGACGAAGGGCAGGCGGGGGACAACATCGGGGCGTTGCTGCGGGGGACGAAGAAGGACGAAGTGGAGCGGGGGATGGTGCTGGCGAAACCGAAGAGCATCACGCCGCATACGAAGTTCAAGGCGGAAGTGTACGTGTTGACGAAAGAAGAAGGGGGGCGGCATACGCCGTTCTTCAACGGATACCGGCCGCAGTTCTATTTCCGGACGACGGACGTGACGGGGGTGGTGCAATTGGCGGAAGGGGTGGAGATGGTGATGCCGGGGGACAACACGACGTTCGAGGGGGAACTGATTGCGCCGATCGCGATGGAGCAGGGGTTACGGTTTGCGGTGCGCGAAGGGGGCCGCACGGTAGGCGCCGGCGTCGTCACCGACATCCTGGCGTAAGTTAAGGAAGGAATCCAGTGGTGGTAAGCGTAGATCAACGTATTCGTATCCGGTTGAAGGGGTTTGATTATCGGATCCTCGATCAATCGGCTCGGGAAATTGTGGACACCGTCAAGCAAACGGGCGCGCGTGTTGCCGGTCCCATTCCGCTTCCCACCCGGATTGAAAAGTTTACCATTCAGCGATCCACGCATACGGACAAGAAGTCTCGCGAGCAATTTGAAATCCGGACGCATAAGCGTTTGTTGGATATTCTTGAGCCCACCCCGGAAACCATGGATGCGCTCATGAAATTGAGCCTGGCTGCCGGTGTGGACGTGGAGATCAAGCTCTAGGCGGTGTGATTCTTGATGATTGGCAAGGTGTCGAATGGTTAGCGGGTTGATAGGAAAAAAATTGGGCATGACGCAGTTCTACGATGAAAATCGTCGCCTGCATCCGGTAACGGTGATTGAGGTTGGGCCCTGTCGCGTCACGGCCGTGAAGACGAAAGACCGTCATGGGTACGATGCGGTGCAACTCGGCTATGCGGAGGTCCAGGAGCGGAAACTCACCAGGGCGCAAGTGGGGCATCTTCGTTCGTCCGGGCAAGAGAAGCTGTTCAGGCATTTGCGGGAGTTTCGTTGTGTGCCGGAATGTCAGGTGGGAGACGCCGTGACGGCAGATCTTTTTGAAAAGGGTGAAATGGTGCACGTCCAGGGAACCTCCAAGGGAAAAGGGTTTCAGGGCGTGATGAAACGTCACAATTTTGGTGGTGGTCCGGCCAGTCATGGTTCGATGTTTCATCGTGCGCCGGGGTCGATCGGTTGTAGTTCGTATCCCTCACGTGTATTGAAAAACAAGAAGCTTCCCGGGCAAATGGGAAATAAGCGGGTCACGGTGAAAGGGTTGACGGTGATCGAAACCCGGCCGGAGGAAAATCTTGTCCTCATCGGAGGGGCCGTTCCCGGTCCCGTGGGTGGCTTGGTTCTTATCCGGAAGGCGGAGGCGTAATACGTCGCTATGGCCTCGATAGAAGTCGTAGACCAAAACAAGGCGTCCGTTGGTACCGTTGAGGTGAGTGAGAGTGTATTCGGATCTCAGCCTCATGGGTCGCTTGTTCATTCCGCAGTGGTTATGCAACTCGCGTCGCTTCGGCAAGGCACCGCAAGCACGAAGGGTCGTAGCGACGTCAGCGGGACGGGCAAAAAACCATGGAGGCAAAAACATACGGGACGTGCTCGCGCGGGTTCGAATCGTTCGCCGGTGTGGCGTCATGGCGGGGTGGTGTTCGGACCGCAGCCCCGGAAGTATCGTTCTGCCATGTCGAAAAAAATGTATCGAAAGGCCATGCAAAGTGCCCTGTCTGCGAAGATGGCGGCCGGGGAACTTCTGGTTCTTTCCGAACTCTCTCTTCCTGAACCCAAGACCAAATTGATGGCTCAAACAGTGAAGCAATTGGGTGCGACGGGCCCGGTGCTCTTCGTCGTAGGGAAAGGCAATGACGCCGTGTTTCGTGCAACGAGGAATTTGGCTCAAGTGAAAGCCGTGTTTCCTGAAGAACTCACGGTGTACGACGTGCTTCGATACCAGATGCTCGTGGTCTTGAAGGATGAATTGCCGAACGTGCAGGAGTTATGGGCATGAAACGCGATCCCTATGACGTGTTGGTAAAGCCGTTGTTAACCGAAAAAATTACGGGACTTCAGGATTCCGCGAACCGTATCGCCTTTGTCGTGCAGAACGACGTGAATCGAATCGAAGTGCGTCAGGCGGTGGAGTCGGTTCTCAAGGTCAAAGTGAAGTCCGTCAACATCATGAACGTCTTGGGTAAAAAGAAGCGCCAGGGGCGCTATCTTGGGAAACGGGCGGACTGGAAAAAAGCCATCATCACCTTGCATGAAGGCGAAAAGGTAGAACTGTACGAAAGTGCTTAGCAGGACGTTGAAAAAAGCCGCCAGCGGCGTTCTCGATCCCTTGTCGTGCTCACGTACTTCACGTACGCTCCGCGCGCCAATGGATCTGCGGCCTTGCCGGACGGCCTTTTTGAACGTCCTGCCTTGCCTTTGAAAGCGATGTGCCATGTGGTTTGAGTTAGAGAAGAAAAGGGTCACACATTATGCCGACTAAACCCTATCGTCCAACGTCGCCTGGCCGGCGCGGCATGACGGTTATCAAGGACAAGTCGCTGTCGAAAGAGCAGCCTGAAAAAAGCCTGACCTCATCCCTGGCAAGTTCCGGAGGGCGAAACAATTTCGGGCGGATTACGACGAGATTTCGTGGCGGCGGGCATAAGCGCCTGTACCGTGTCATCGATTTCAAGCGGAATAAAATCGGGGTGCCCGGCAAAGTCGTCAGGGTGGAGTACGACCCCAATCGTTCGGCTCGTATCGCATTGATCGCGTATGCAGACGGGGAAAAGCGGTATATCCTGGCTCCCGTCGGCTTGTCGGTCGGAGATCCGATTCAGGCCGGTCCCGGCTCGGACATTCGTCCGGGCAATGCGCTTCCTTTGTCGCTGATGCCGCTTGGGACGACCATTCATAACATTGAACTCAAGCCGGGGAAGGGCGCACAGGTCGCAAGGAGCGCCGGCGCTTCGTGTCAGGTGATGGGCCGGGAAGGCCGGTACGTTCAGGTTCGGCTGGTCTCGGGTGAGATGCGTCGGATCCTGGGGACGTGCATGGCCACCGTAGGCCAAATTGGGAACCTCGATCATGAGAACGTTTCGGTGGGGAAGGCCGGGCGTTCCAGGTGGATGGGAAAACGGCCCCACGTCCGAGGGGTCGTGATGAATCCGGTGGATCATCCTCATGGCGGCGGCGAAGGGAAGTCCGGGCAGGGCAACCCGCATCCCGTGTCCCCTTGGGGGGTTCCGACCAAAGGCTTCAAGACCCGGAAGAAGAAACAGTCGTCGAAATTCATTATCTCCAGGCGGACGAAATAAGGAGACCCAGCGTCGATGCCGCGTTCGATTCATAAAGGACCGTTTGTTGATACCCACCTCTTGGAAAAGGTGGAAAGAATGAACGACTCTCGTGATCTGAAAATCATCAAGACCTGGTCGCGTCGTTCTACCATTATTCCTGAAATGATTGGTCATACGTTTGCGGTGCACAACGGGAAAAAGTTTCTTCCGGTCTACGTGACGGAAAATATGGTTGGGCATAAACTTGGAGAATTTTCTCCGACCCGGTTTTTTAAGGGGCATGGAGCCGCCAAATCGGAAAAGGCCGTTCCATTAAAGTAGCGTGACTTGAGGGAGCAGTAGGGAAGGGATCTTATGGCCGAAGCAAAGGCAGTCTTGCGCTACGTGAGAATGACGCCGCGAAAAGTGCGGATGGTTGTCGACCTGATTCGCGGGCGTGGTGTGTCCGAGGCGTTGACCGTTCTCAAGTATTTGCCGAGGGCCGCGGCCCCGGTTGTGGAAAAGGTGTTGCATTCCGCGGTCGCGAATGCCGGACAGCAGGAGCTGGGGGATGCGGAATCGTTGAAAATCTCACGAGCCTACGTCGATGGCGGTCCCGTATTAAAGCGGTTTCGAGCCAGGTCCATGGGCAGGGCGAATCCCATCCATAAGCGAACCAGTCATTTGACGATTGCGGTTTCTCCGACGAAAGAGGATTCCTAGGGGAAGTCACGGGCAATCGTTTCCGTTGACGGAGCGAGGTAAAACCGGAGTATGGGACAAAAAACACATCCATATGGTTTTCGGCTGGGGTACACCAGGACGTGGAATTCCCGGTGGTACGCCAAAAAAGATTTCGTGAAACTGCTGCATGAGGACGTCGAGATTCGTCAGACGGTCAAATCCCGGTTGTTTCACGCCGGCATTTCACGGGTAGAGATCGAGCGTTCCGGAAATCAGGTGAAGGTGATCATTTACACGGCCCGTCCCGGTATTATCATCGGGAGAAAGGGTGCGGAAGTTGATAAGTTGAAGGCGATGCTGGAGCAACGGTATGGCCGGGAAGTCTACGTGACGGTGAAGGAAATCAAGAAACCGGAGTTGGATGCGCAGTTGGTTTCTGAAAACATCGCCTTGCAATTGGAGAAACGCGTTTCATTTCGTCGTGCCATGAAAAGAAGCGTGGCTTCGGCGCTTCGTTTGGGTGCTCAAGGCGTTCGGGTGTCGTGTGCCGGACGGTTGGGCGGCAATGAAATTGCCAGGACGGAATGGTATCGGGAAGGTCGGGTTCCGCTTCATACGCTCAGGGCTGACGTTGATTACGGGTTTGCGGAAGCCCATACGACCATGGGGATTATCGGGGTGAAAGCGTGGATTTATAAAGGTGACGCCGAGTTGCCGAACGCGGTGAAAGACGAAGCGTCGTTGAATTTGCTGTAGAGAGGCGACACATACCGCACGGATGAGAGCGTCTGATGCGGATACGCAAAATCTTGATGGACCTAAAATATGTTAGCTCCGAAAAAAGTTAAGTTTCGAAAAGTGCAGAAAGGCAACATGCGGGGGAAGGCCTACCGTGGCGGTGACGTGTCTTTCGGTCAGTTCGGGCTCAAGGTTCTCGAGCCCGGCCGGATTACCGCCAGGCAAATCGAGGCTGCGAGAATCGCGATGACGCGCCACGTCAAACGTGGCGGGAGAATCTGGACGCGGATCTTTCCTGATAAGCCCATCACCAAGAAGCCCGCGGAAGTACGAATGGGGAAGGGTAAAGGGAACCCCGAGTTTTGGGTGGCCGTGGTGAAGCCCGGTCGTATTCTCTACGAAATGGATGACGTGACGAGAAGCGTCGCGGAAGAGGCGTTTCGTTTAGCCGGTCACAAACTGCCGTTGGCGACGAAATTTGTCGCCAGAGGCGAATATCCCGTCTGAGGCGCATTGATGGACGTCAAAGAATTGCAAGGCATGGAAGCGGAGGAATTGGTCGGAAAGGTGCATGAGTTGAAACAGGAATTGTTTCACCTCCGCTGCCAACATGCCCTTGGACGAATTGAAAATCCGATGAAAATTCGTCAGGCGCGAAAGGACGTGGCCAGAGCCAAGACCGTCCTTCGTGAAAAGCGATCGTCGGCGCAATCGAAAGGCGAGGGTTGACGAGATATGACTGTAAGACGACAGCGGGCATCGTATGGACGCGTGATCAGCGATAAAATGGATAAAACGGTCGTTGTGGCGGTCCCGAGATTGGTCTCGCACGCGTTGTACGGAAAGGTGGTGCGACGTCTCACCAAGTTGAAAGCCCATGATGAAAAGAATGAATCCCGGATCGGCGATCGTGTGAAAATCGTGGAGACGCGCCCGCTCAGCAAAGATAAACATTGGCGGGTGGCGGCCATTATCGAGCGGGGCGAGCAGAACCCGTCTGCGTAAACAGCGACCCTGAAATGGCGTGGTGTTCCGATGATTCAAAATTACAGTTACCTTGACGTCGCGGATAATTCAGGCGCGAAGAGCGTGCGGTGCTTTCACGTGTTGGGTGGGACCCGCCGTCGGTATGGAGGCATCGGCGACATCGTGGTCGTGTCGGTTCGAGAAGCCATACCCAAAGCGTCCGTCAAAAAAGGCGACGTGGTCAAAGCAGTGATCGTGCGAACGAAAAAAAGCCGGCGCCGTGAGGATGGCTCTTATATTCGCTTCGATCGCAATGCTTGTGTGCTGGTGAACAATCAAGGAGATCCCGTGGGTACGAGAATCTTTGGGCCCGTCGCTCGGGAATTAAGGAAAAAGAAGTTCATGAAGATCATTTCTCTTGCTCCGGAGGTGTTGTAGGACTCATGGGAAACCGAGTTGCCACTGGAAGCCCCTCGGTAACGAAATCGCGTATTCGCAAGGGCGATACGGTGATCGTGATTGCCGGACGGGAGAAAGGGAAAATGGGGAAAGTCTTGCACGTGAATCCACGGACAAGCCGGGTGACGGTGGAAAAAATCAACGTGATTAAACGGCACACGAAGCCTTCCCAAAAAATGAAGCAAGGCGGCATTTTGGAACGTGAAGCGCCCCTGGCGATTTCAAACGTCATGGTGTATTCCCAGGCTTTGGGGAAGCCTTCACGGGTCGCAATCAAACGATTGGATGATGGACGTCGGGTTCGAGTCTTGCAGAAAAGTCCCGATGACGTGTTGGATAAGGTGTGATGGCTAAAAAAGAAACTAAACCGGCGGCCAAACCCAAGGCGACGCAGGCAGGACCCCCTCCGCGGTTAAGAGATCTCTACCGGAATGAGGTGGTTCCCCGGATGATGAAGGAATTCTCGTATGCCAACCCGATGCAAGTGCCTCGCGTGGAACGAGTGGTCCTGAACGTTGGTATGGGAGAAGCCATTCAAGAGGTCAAGTTGTTGGATAGTGCCGTGGCTGAGTTGGCGTTGATTACCGGGCAGAAGCCCGTCGTGACCAAGGCGAAGAAAGCCATCGCCGGTTTCAAGGTGCGACAGGGGATGCCGATCGGAGCCAAGGTCACGCTTCGCGGAAGCCGGATGTATGAATTTCTGGATCGTTTGCTGAACGTCGGCCTGCCCCGGATTCGGGATTTTCGGGGAGTTTCCCCCAAGGCGTTTGATGGCCGTGGCAACTATACGTTCGGGTTGAAGGAGCAGTTGACCTTTCCTGAAATTAAATATGACGACGTGGCAGCCATTCACGGTATGGATATTACGATTGTGACGAGTGCTCAACGAAATGACGAAGCTAAATCCCTGTTGACTCATCTGGGTATGCCGTTTCGTTGAGCCCAAGAGATTGAGACGGAGGCTTGCGTGGCAAGAAAAGCGTTACGGAACAAGGCGGCGGCTGAGCCGAAATTTCCCGTCCGGCGATATAATCGCTGCCCTCTCTGTGGTCGCGTGAGAGCCTTTTTGCGCCGCTTCCACATGTGCCGGATTTGTTTCCGGCTGCATAGCCTGCGCGGAAACATTCCCGGGGTCACCAAATCGAGTTGGTAATCCGGCGCCAGGCTGCGGAGGATGAGGATATGACGTTATGAGTATGACGGATCCAATTGCCGATCTTTTTATTCGCATCATGAATGCCGTTCGACGGGGGCATGCGACGGTCAACGTTCCCGCCTCCAAGTTGAAGGCCAACGTGCTTGCCGTCTTTAGGGACGAGGGTTTTATTCAAAATTTCTCGCCCACCACACTCGATGGGCATCCGGGTCTTCAGGTGGAATTGCGGTATGTCCCCGGACGGGAAAAGAAGCCCGTGATCGAGCGAATCAAGCGGGTCAGCAAGCCCGGCAAGCGCGTGTACGTGGGTGTTTCCTCCATACCTCGAGTGCGAGGCGGGCTGGGGGTTGCGGTGTTGTCGACCTCGCAAGGGGTCATGACCGACCGGCAGGCCAGACAGCAGAGTATCGGAGGAGAGGTGTTGTGTCACGTATGGTAGGACTGGGACGAACAGGTTCATCCCAGCGAATCAGTCAGGTCAACGATGTCTAGAATCGGTATCAAACCAATTGCACTGGCCTCCACCGTGGAGGTGAAGGTGGAAGGGAGCTCCGTTTCCGTCAAGGGACCTCTGGGTCAATTGGGGTGGGAACTCGCCGACGGGATTGACGTGACCATCAACGAAGGAGCCATCCAGGTGGGACGACGGGGGCATGCGCCTCGTGTCAAAGCCCTCCATGGACTGACCCGTGTTGAACTGGCGAATTTGGTCGAGGGTGTGACCAAGGGGTTCGAACGCACACTGGAATTGACCGGGGTGGGGTACAGGGCGCAAGTGCAGGGTCAATCGCTGACGTTAAACGTCGGGTTTGCGCATCCTGTGACCGTGTCGATCCCGGAAGGCGTGCAGGCGTCGGTTGAGAAGCAGACCATGATCTCTATCAAAGGTATTGATAAACGGGTCGTGACCCAGACGGCCGCCAATATTCGCCGCGTGAGACCGCCTGACGTCTATAAGCAAAAAGGTATCAGGTATGCGGGTGAAGTCCTGATTAAGAAAGCCGGAAAAGCCGGGAAGAAATAAGGTATGAATCTCAAGACGCAACGTCGCCGGTTGGAACGGCGCAAAACACGGGTCAGAAAAAAAGTTCACGGTACGTCTCAACGGCCAAGATTGACCGTGTTTCGAAGCAATGCACACATTTACGCCCAAGTCGTCGATGACGTCGCGGGTCTCACCTTGGCTGCCGCGTCATCCATGGACGCCGGACTGCGCGAAACCGTGAAGTCCGGTTCCTCGAAGGAGGCCGCACAAGCCGTTGGGAAATTGTTGGCCGAACGGGCCAAGGCTGCGAAGGTAACCGGCGTCGTGTTCGACCGGAATGGGCGACTGTATCATGGACGAGTCAAAGCCTTGGCCGACGCGTCCCGTGAAGGTGGTCTGGCCTTTTAACGAAGAGGATGGCATTCGGTGCAACAAGTCAACCCTGAAGAATTGAACCTCAAAGACAAGTTAATCTCGATTAACCGGGTGGCGAAAGTCGTCAAGGGAGGAAAGCGGTTTTCCTTCAGCGCGCTGGTCGTGGTCGGGGATGGACAGGGATGGGTTGGCATCGGCAAAGGCAAGGCGACCGAGGTGCCGCCGGCCATTGCCAAAGCCGTTGGCCGGGCCAAAAAGCAACTGCTTCAGGTCCCTCTGAGGAACGGCAGTATCCCCCATGACGTGCATGGGCGTTTCTGTGGGGAACACGTATACATGAAACCGGCGAAAGCAGGGACGGGAATCATCGCGGGCGGGGCGGTTCGAGCCATTTTGGAAGTACTCGGGGCGCACAATATCATTGCGAAAACCTTGGGCCGCGGCAACCCCTATAACGTGGTGCAGGCCACGTTGGCCGGCTTGTCCCAACTCAAGGGCCCGGAAGACGTCAAACAACTCCGTCAGGTCTCGAATGAGTCGTCACTCTAACGTGGTGTGAGGAACAGTGCCGTGTCTCAATCTCCTGATCAGCTTTCCATTACGCTGAAGCATAGTCCCATCGGACGCCCCCATAAACAGCGCCTGTATTTACAGGGGCTCGGTTTACGAAAGCTCCATCAAACGGTGCAACGCCCCAAGACGCCCCAGGTATTGGGGTTGCTCCGAAAGGTCAAGCATCTCGTTGAGGTCAACGATCAATGAAACTTCATCAATTGCAGCCGGCGCCGGGTTCCAGGAAATCGAAAAAACGTTTAGGGCGAGGTCCGGGCTCGGGGTTGGGAAAGACCGCCGGCAAGGGGCACAAAGGTATGCTCGCCCGTTCCGGGAGGGCGAACGTCGCGGGATTTGAAGGCGGGCAAATGCCGCTCGCACGGAGGTTGCCCAAACGAGGATTTCACAATCCGTTTCGCATCGAATTCGCCGTGGTCAATCTCAAAACCCTAGCTGCCCTCGACCAGAACGTGACTCCTCAAGTCCTCTATGAGAAGCGGATTGTCAAGAAGCAGTCAAAGCCCATCAAGATTCTTGGTGTGGGAGAGCTGGACAAGCCCATGACTATTGAAGCGCATAAATTCAGTCAGTCGGCTCTTCGGAAAATTGAACAGGCGGGCGGACAAGCCAAGGTCATCGGCCGTGCTTGAACGGCTCATTACGAGCTTCCAGAACATCCTTAAAATACCGGAGTTACGTAGCCGTGTCCTGTTTACGTTGGCAATGTTGGCTGTGTACCGGATTGGGGCTCATATTCCGACTCCGGGGATCAACAATGATGAATTGGCGCAATTCTTATTGGATCAAGGTGGAGCCCTCCTCGGGTTCCTGGATATTTTTTCCGGAGGTTCGCTATCACGGTTAACGATTTTTGCGCTGGGCATCATGCCCTACATCAGTGCGTCGATTATCCTGCAACTCTTGACGGTGGTAATCCCGCATTTATCGAAACTCGCCAAGGAGGGTGAACGAGGAAGAAAGACGATTATTCAATATACCCGTTACGGCACTATCGGGATTGCCCTGATCCAGGGCTTCGGGATTGCCTTGGGGCTCGAAGGCATGAACGGCGGTCAATACGTGTTGGAGCCGGGCTGGCCGTTTCGGTTCATGACCGTGATTACCCTGACCGCGGGGACCGCGTTCCTCATGTGGTTGGGTGAACAAATCACCGAGCGCGGAGTGGGGAACGGCATCTCGCTGATCATTTTCGCCGGGATTGTCGCCCGTCTTCCAAGCGCGGTTGCCCAAACCTTTGAAATGTACCGGGTCGGGGAACTGAGCCTGCTCTTCCTGATCCTGTTGGTCGTGAGCATGTTGGCCGTGATCACGGCTATCGTGTTCCTGGAAAGCGGAAGGCGACGGGTTCCGGTTCAATATGCCAAACGGGTTGTCGGACGCAGGGTGTACGGGGGACAAAGCACGCATATCCCCTTGAAAATCAATACGGCAGGCGTGATCCCGCCGATTTTTGCGTCTTCGATTATTGCCTTTCCGGCCACGATTACCTCATTTATTCAGGTGCCGTGGGTGCAGGCCTTGGGGGCGCATTTGGCGCCGGGCTCGGTCGTCTATACGTTGATGTACGTGAGTATGATTATTTTCTTCTGTTTTTTCTATACGGCGGTCGTGTTGAATCCGGTCGATATGGCAGACAACATGAAGAAGTATGGAGGCTTTATTCCGGGTATTCGTCCTGGGCAGCGAACGGCCGATTATATTTACCGGGTTCTCACTCGGATTACGTTTGCCGGTTCCATTTACCTGGCGATCGTCTGTGTGATCCCGGAATTGTTGATATATAAGTTGAACGTGCCCTTTTATTTCGGAGGTACGTCGTTGTTGATTGTCGTGGGGGTCGGGTTGGATACCGCCCAGCAAATAGAGTCTCACATGCTGATGCGGAATTATGAGGGCTTCCTGGCCAAGGGAAAGTTGAAAGGCCGGAGCGGTTAGCACGTCATGCGACTGGTTTTTCTCGGTGCGCCCGGAGTGGGCAAAGGTACGCAGGCCGAAATGGTTGCGGCCAAATTGGCGATACCGAAAATTTCCACGGGGGACTTGTTGCGAACGGGTGTGGCCCAAAAGACGCCGTTGGGGCTTGAAGCGCAGCAATACATGACGCGAGGAGAACTTGTGCCCGACAACGTGGTGATCGGCCTCGTCGCGGAAAAAATCGCGTCCCCCGAATGTGAAAAGGGATTTATTCTTGATGGATTTCCGCGAACCATTCTTCAGGCGGACGCCTTGTCGGGTATTCTTCAGGAGCAGGGGGTGACGCTGGACCGGGTCATCTATTTCGTGATCCCCCGCGAGGAAGTGGTGAAGAGGTTGAGCGGACGGAGAAGTTGCTCAGCCTGCTCGGCGGTGTATCACGTCGATTACGTGCCGCCCAAACAGGAGGGACGCTGTGACGAGTGTGGGGCGGCCCTCGTTCAACGGAGCGACGATAAACGGGAGACGGTGGAATCGAGGCTGGTGGTCTATGAAGAGCAAACGTCACCCCTGATTGATTATTATCAAGAGAAACACGTGCTGGCCGAATTGGACGGCGCAGGACCCGTTGAAGAGGTCCAGGAGCGGTTGTTCGCATTGTTGTCCGGGGCATAGCGCTTCATGATCATGCTCAAGACCGAGGAAGAAATCGCGCTGATGGCCCAAGCCTCGAAGATTGTGGCCGAAGCGCATCAGGTGCTGCAACAGGAGGTCAGACCCGGGGTCACCACGTTATATTTGGACGAACTGGCAGAGACGTTCATCCGTGACCACGGGGGCGTTCCGGCCTTCAAGGGGTACCGGAGTTTCCCCAACACCCTCTGTGCCTCGGTGAATCATGAAGTGGTCCACGGGATTCCCTCCAACCGGGAGCTGAAGGAAGGGGACATCGTCGGGCTTGACTTGGGAGCGATTGTTCAGGGATTTTATGGCGATGGAGCCGTGACGGTGCCCGTGGGTCCGGTGTCGGACGACGTCGAAACCCTGCTCAAGGTGACGGAAGCGGCCATGCATAAAGGGATTGATCAAGCCCGGGTCGGGAATCGGCTGTCCGACATCGGTCATGCGATTCAACGTTACGTGGAAGCACACGGGTTTTCCGTCGTGAGGGATTTTGTGGGGCATGGGATAGGCCGGCAACTTCATGAGGAGCCGCAAGTTCCGAATTATGGACGTCCGGGGCAAGGCTCGCGTCTTCAGTTCGGAATGGTGTTGGCTATCGAGCCGATGGTGAACGTCGGAGGGCCGCAGGTGAAAGTGTTGGACGACCAATGGACCGCCGTCACGAAAGACGGGAGCCTGTCGGCGCATTTTGAACATACCGTGGCGGTCCAACCCGAAGGGCCACCCGTGATTTTGACGACGGTCAAGGAGCAGGTAAGCGTCAATTCATAACGACGCGGTTTCAGGCTGATGGCAAAGGAAGACGTCATTGAAGTACAAGGGGTGATCATGGAAACGTTGCCCAATGCCATGTTTCGGGTTCAATTGGAGAGTGGGCATAAGATTTTGGCACATATTTCAGGGAAGATGCGGATGCATTTTATTCGCATTCTTCCGGGCGATAAGGTGACCGTGGAGTTGTCTCCGTATGACCTCACGAGGGGACGGATCACCTATCGCTTCAAATAGCTAGGAGAGGCAGCTCTCATGAAAGTCAAATCGTCAGTCAAACCAATGTGTTCAAAATGTATTGTCTTCCGACGACGTGGCATCGTTCGGGTCCGATGCAGTAACCCTCGCCACAAGCAGAGACAAGGGTAAGGCGGAAGGCCTCGTCAGGTGAAGAAGGAGGAGACATGGCTCGGATAGCAGGCGTTGATCTGCCCGTGGGCAAACGCATTGAGATAGGCTTGACCTATATTTACGGGATCGGACCGTGGAGCGCCAGGAAGATTTTGCAGAAGACCGGCATTGATTGCGCCGTGCGCGTCAAGGATCTTCGTGAGGAAGACATTGTCAAACTTCGTGAGACGATCGATAAAGATTACACCGTGGAGGGGGATCTTCGAAAGGAAATCACTCTCAGCATCAAACGGCTGATCGATACCGGAACCTATCGAGGGCTTCGTCATCGCAGAGGGCTTCCCGTGCGTGGTCAACGAACCAAAACGAATTCACGAACCCGGAAAGGGAAACGGGCGTCGATCGGCCGGTCCAAAAAATAAACAGCTATCTAGGTGACAGCATGAGCGTAAAAAAAGGTCGGAAAAAAGAGAAAAAAATCGTGCAAATGGGCATTGCCCATATTCAGGCGTCTTTTAACAATACATTGGTCACCATTACCGACATGAGCGGTAACACGGTGTCGTGGTCGAACGCGGGCGGTCTGGGCTTCAAAGGGGCCAGAAAAAGTACGCCCTTTGCGGCGACGCGCGTGGGGGAAGCAGCCGGCCGAAAAGCGATGGAGCAGGGCATGCGCCAGATCGACGTGTACGTCAACGGCCCGGGATCGGGACGTGAGTCGGCGGTGCGCGCGCTGCAGTCCGTGGGCCTGCGCGTGAATTTGATTCGTGACGTGACGCCGGTTCCCCATAATGGATGTCGGCCGCCGAAACGGCGACGGGTGTAAGCGGTGATGGACTCAACCTTCAGACGCGCCAAGATGGAATCTGAAGTTTTGAAAGTGAGAGGCTAGAGACGTGGCAAATTATCGTGGTCCAGTATGCAGGATTTGTCGAAGGGAAGGTGTCAAACTGTTCCTTAAGGGAACCCGTTGCATGACCGACAAGTGTGCGATCGAACGTCGAAGTTATCCTCCGGGGCAACATGGACAAGCTCGACCTCGTGTCACGGATTACAGCATGCAGCTTCGTGAGAAACAGAAATTGCGTCGGATGTACGCCGTACAGGAGCGCCAGTTTCGCGGGATCTTCGAGCGCGCCGAACGTCAGGAGGGCGTGACGGGTGAGAATCTTCTGGCGTTGCTTGAGCGACGGTTGGATAACGTCGTCTACCGGATCGGATTGGCGTTTTCGCGTAAGCAGGCTCGCCAATTGGTCAATCATGGCCATATTTTGGTCAATGGCCGGAAAACCGACATTCCTTCGTATACGACGGCCATGGGAGACGTGATTCAAGTCAGGCCCCGCAGTGCGGAATTGGTGGCGATTAAAGCGGCGGCGGATGCCGCCGACAACCTGCCGGGCGTCAATTGGATCGACTGTGACCGTGATGCGTTGAAAGGGACGATTCGGGCATTTCCGACGAAAGATGACATCGGGGCCCCGGTCAATGAACAGATCATTGTCGAATTATATTCTCGCTAGCAGGGAACGAGTTGGCGAGCCGGATGCGAGCCGATATCTCGGCTATGCCGGATTGAGGTGAAAGGGAGCGTAATGAACAAAGGGATCAAGGATTTTCAGTTGCCGATGCGGCTGGAATTGGAAAAGGAAACAGCCTCGCCCACCTATGGTAAGTTTACGGCAGAGCCCTTTGAACGCGGGTTTGGAACCACGGTCGGGAATTCCCTGCGACGCGTGTTGTTGTCCTCGTTAACCGGGGCGGCCGTGACCTCTGTCAAGATCGAAGGGTCGTTTCATGAATTTTCCACCCTTCCCGGCGTGACCGAAGACGTGACCATTATCATCCTGAACGTCAAGAATCTTCGGCTGAAGCTGCATACCGACAAATCGAAGGCGATGCGGTTAAAGAAGAAAGGACCCGGTGAAGTCAGTGCCGCCGATATTCAGCATGACGCGGACATCACCATTTTGAACCCGGAGCTGCATATTGCCACGTTAGACAAAGATGGGATGCTCGACATGGAGTTGATTGTGAAACCGGGTCGTGGGTACGTACCGGCGGAACGCAATAAAGAGGAAGGGTTGCCCATCGGCGTCATCCCCGTCGACTCAATTTTTTCCCCGATTAAGCGTGTGAACTTTCACGTCGAGAATGCCCGGGTCGGCCGTGTGACCGATTATGACAAATTGAATCTTGAGATTTGGACCGATGGCAGCATCACCCCGCAAGAGGCCATATCCTCTTCGGCCTCTATTCTGCGGGAGCATTTGGCTATTTGCATTCCCAATGAAGAAATGACGGAAGTGGAGCATGATTCCGCCTATGAGGAATCACAAGCCGAATTGAATAAACATTTGGCTCGAAGCGTGAATGAACTGGAACTGTCCGTCCGTGCCGCGAATTGCCTGAAAAATGCGAATATCAAGACCATTGAAGACCTCGTGCAGAAGACGGAAATCGAGATGCTGAAAACCAAAAACTTCGGGAAAAAATCTCTCAATGAAATCAAGGAAGTGTTGGCCGAAATGGGATTGAGCCTGGGCCTGAGACGAGAAAACTTGGCGCAGACCAACAACCAATCGCATTAGGTTCCTTAACATATTATCAAGAGAGCGACGGCATGCGACATCGAAAAAAAGGCAGACAATTAGGGCGAAATACCAAACATCGCCACGCGATGTTTCGGAACTTGGTCACTGCGTTACTGGAACACGAACGTATCGAGACCACGGAGGCCAAAGCCAAGGAGCTTCGCGGCCTGACTGAAAAAATGATCACCTTGGGGAAAGAGGGTTCTCTGCACGCGCGCAGGCAAGCCTTGACTTTCATCCGAAAAAAAGACGTCGTCTCCAAATTATTCGGTGACGTTGCCGGACGGTTCGATCGCCGGTCCGGAGGGTACGTCCGGATCATTCCGACGAGACGTCGCCCCGGGGATGCCGCGGAGCTCGTGGCCGTCGAGTTGATCGAACGCGGGCCGGTGAGTGAGGCCGTCGATGAACCGGTGATCGAAGACAAGGCGTCATAAGTTTTTTGGCAGTCCCTTCCTCCTCGCGTGTCCGGCCTTGTGGGTGTCCCCGGCGCGTGAGCCCGCTCCCCGCGGATTTTCCGTTTACAGGCAAGCATCAGCGTACCTCAACGGCCGTTCAGTTTACTTGGTTGGGGGCGTATGGTATTGTGTTTCAGGTTTCTTCCAAGCCATCATTGAGACGTGCTAACCGATGTTTCGCTCATGGATTCGATGGATTCTAAGAGGGATGACCCTGTGTTTGGCGGGCTTTCTCGGGTATGTCCTCATGCAGCAAA
Organism: Nitrospirales bacterium; assembly: GCA_965203665.1. GTDB lineage: Bacteria > Nitrospirota > Nitrospiria > Nitrospirales > UBA8639 > Bin75. Next base: position 326,550 of record OZ241905.1, read on the forward strand.
TGCAGGCCAATCATCCTCTCCCGGTCATGACGGAACCGGTCTTTGAAACGACCGATGCGGGCATGGAGGGGTTCGTGTACCGGCAAACCGATGACGGGCGGGTCCAGTGGGAGGTGGAAGCGCAAAAAGCCGAAAGCCGTGAATCCGAGCAACACGTCCTGTTGAAACGTGTCCAGGTTCGCTTGTTCGGCAAGGCAGGGCAAAACATGGAGTTGGAGGCTGACGAAGGAACGATCAATACGGCCAGCGGTGATTTTGATCTACGAAACGAAGATGAATTGATTGCGATTGTCTTGGTCAATGGATACACAATCCTGACCCCTCACGTACACTGGGTGGATGCCGAGCAGACCATCAGCACGGATAGGCCGGTAACCATACACGGTCCGGGCTTGATTATAACGGGTAGCGGGTTGGTTGCAGAGTTGAAAACGGAAAAATTGGGAGTTCTCGATGATGTCCACGTTCACATTACGTCTTGAATACGGTCACTCGCTCTTCATCGGATTGCTGGTTTTCGGCCTCGTGTCGGCGCAGGCAATCCCCTTCGTCTTTGCCCAGAAAAAAGAGGACACAACGATTACGTCGGAGACCATGACGGTCCAGGGAAAATCCAGACAGACGATCTTCGAAGGAACGGTGGTCCTCAAGAAAGGGAACTTTATTATGCGCTCGGAACACATGGTGGTGACGTTCAAAAAGAGCGCGCAACATGGAAACCGGCAAACGGAAGGGGGGACCACGAGTCAGGTTGACCGCATCGAGGCTCACGGCAAAGTCGTCATCGAGAAATCGGATGGGAAGGCGACGTGCGGGCGCGCGTTGTATTACAAGGATGAAGAAAAACTCGTGCTGACGGAGTCGCCGGTGGCCTGGCAGGGCGGGACCAAGATCAAGGGATCCCGAATGACCATGTTTTTGAAAGAAGAACGAAGTGTCGTCGAGGGCGGGTCCCACGTGGTGATCCTCGAAGAGTAGGGGCCGCCGGGCCGGTGGACCATCGTTGACCCGTTACAGTCCGTCATGGCGCACTCCAGGCTTTCCGTCAAGGGACTACGCAAGAGTTTCAAGGGCCGGGATGCCGTGCGAGGCGTCTCGTTAAACGTCAAGTCAGGAGAAATTGTCGGCTTATTGGGGCCGAATGGAGCAGGAAAAACGACCATTTTCGACATGGTGGTTGGTCTTTGCGAGCCGGACCATGGGCAGATTCTCTTAAATCAGGATCCCATCACGGCCCTGCCGATGTACCAGAGGGCCCGCCGCGGCATTGGTTATCTCCCGCAAGAAGCATCGGTCTTCCGTCGATTATCCGTACAAGACAATATTCGCGCCGTTCTGGAAACCCTGGACATTTCCCGTGATGAGCGCCGGGCGCGCCTGGAACGTTTATTGAACGAACTCGGGTTGGGCCATATTCGAAACAACAAAGCCTTCACGTTGTCCGGCGGCGAGCGTCGTCGATTGGAAATTACGAGGGCCCTGGCCACGACCCCCCAGTTCTTGTTGTTGGATGAACCCTTTGCCGGAATTGATCCCATTGCGGTCGCCGACATCCAAAAAATCATTCAGTCCCTAAAAAGAAAAAACATCGGTATCCTGACGACGGATCATAACGTGCAAGAAACGCTTTCCATAACCGATCGGGCGTATATCATTAATGAAGGAACGATCCTTGAGGCGGGCACGTCGGAAGCCATTGTCAGGAGCCCCAAGGTCAGGGAAATCTACTTGGGCGAACGCTTTCGGCTCTGAACGTTTCAGGCTGCCACGGATAGCGGCGATGGAACTCAAACTCGATCTTCGGCTCAGTCAGAAGTTGGTGATGACGCCCCAACTTCAACAAGCCATCAAGCTCTTGCAGTTATCCAGGCTGGACTTACAGCAGGTCCTCTCCCAGCATATACTGGAGAATCCGCTCCTCGAGGAGTTGAGTGCCGACGCGGACGAAGGAGACGCGCCGGCGCCGGAAGAGGCGGCCGCCGGAGAAACGGAAGAAGCTGGCGGGAGCGCGGCAACCGTTGACCGTGACGCGGGTGGCGAGAGCGAACCGGACGACGTGGGTGAATTTTCCGAACCGCTCTCGCCGGGGGGATGGGAAGACTATTTTGAAAGTGACTGGCGACCGAGGGGTGGAGAGTCCGGAACGTTGCCGGAAGGGGATTTTCCTTCTTATGACCAAACGCTGACCAAGCCGTCTACGTTGGAAGATCACCTGCTGTGGCAGTTACGGCTTTCTTCCGAAGATGAAGAAGAAAAAACCATCGGTCATTTACTCATCGGTAATCTCGATGAAGACGGGTACCTGCGAACGTCGATCGAGGAAATTGCCGAAGAAGCGAGGGTCTCCGTCGCCAGGGTGGATTCCGTGTTATCCTTGGTTCAAACGTTCGACCCGCTCGGGGTCGCGGCCCGGGACCTTCAGGAATGTCTGTTGATTCAACTTCGCCACCTGCATAACCCCGCCGGCAACGGATACGTGCATGGCGGGACTCGCCAGGAATCACTGCTTGAACGGATTATCAAGGGCCATCTGCACGATCTCCAGAAAAAGCGATACGCCACGGTTGCCAAAGCCGTCGGGAGGTCCGTCGAGGAAATCGTGGAGGCCGTGCATATTATTGAAGGGCTGGAACCGAAACCGGGTCGTCCCTATGGTTCCGACAACAACCAGGTGATCGTGCCGGACGTCTTTGTCTTCAAGGATGAGGACGAATGGCGGGTCGTCCTCAATGACGACGGGATGCCCCGGGTTCGTCTCAATCCGTATTATACGGAAATGTTGGGAACGAACCGCGGAGGCGGAGACGCCACGAAGGCGTACCTGGAGGACAAGTTACGGGGGGCGCAGTGGATTATCCGCAGTCTCGAGCAGAGAAACAAAACGATTCTGAAAGTGGTTGAAAGTTTAATCACGTTTCAGAAAGCCTTTTTGGAAAAAGGCATCCAGTACTTGAAACCGCTTGTCCTGAAGCAGGTGGCCGAAGACGTGGGCATGCATGAGTCGACCATCAGCCGGGTCACGACGAACAAATACATGTATTGTCCCCAAGGCATGTTGGAACTGAAATTTTTCTTTAACGCCGGCATTCAGCGTGCGGAACCGGGCGCCGAAGATTTGTCGTCGATCACCGTGCGTGAGTTGATCCGCGAAATGGTTGGGCAGGAAAATCCCGGAAACCCCTTGAAAGATCAGGAAATTGTGTCGAGGTTGCGCGCCAGAGGGATTGTCATTGCCAGGCGGACGGTTGCCAAATATCGAACGGAACTCAATATTGCCACGGCCAGCCAGCGGAAACGGATCTATTGAGTCGGCCTTCTTGGTGATGGCGCCTCAACCCACACGCGTATTGTTTTTCCCGATGACACAGACGCCGCGTAGGTCGCCGTGACTGATACCGGATCGGAACGTTCACTCCATCTCGTGATCGTCAGTGGTTTGTCCGGTTCGGGAAAAACCCAGGCCCTGAAATGTCTCGAGGATATAGGGTTCTTCTGCGTCGACAACCTCCCGCCGGCGCTGTTCCTGTCATTTGCGGAATTCTGCAGTCAGCGCAGTCACACGGTTCGAAAGATAGCCTTGTGCGTCGATATTCGCGAACGCGAATTCTTTTCGGATTTTTCCGAAAATCTCGAGCGGCTTCAGGAGAACGTCTCCGTCGTGGAACTGTTGTATCTGGAAGCAAAGGACGCGGTCTTGACTCGTCGATTTTCCGAATCCCGTCGACCCCATCCGCTCCTCCCCCGGCAACCCGTGCTTGAAGGGATCCGGCTCGAACGGCAGCGCCTTGGTGAATTACGGGCTCGTGCCGATCAAGTCCTGGATACGTCGGAGTTGACCGTGCATGAACTTCGCGATTGGATGGTGCGGCAGTACGGTGACCCTGAGCACCGGCACTCGATGAAGGTATTCGTGCTCACGTTCGGCTACAAGTTTGGCGTGCCCTACGAAGCCGACCTCGTGTTTGACGTCAGGTTTTTGCAAAATCCGCATTTCGTTCCCGAGTTGAAGCCGTTGACGGGAAATGAAGAAAACATCCAGCAGTACGTGCTCGACAACAAGGAGGCGCAAGGGTTTCTCGAACACATGAAGGCATTGTTTGCATTTCTCCTTCCACTGTTTGAGCGGGAACGACGGAGCTATTTGACGATCGCCATCGGGTGTACGGGCGGGAGGCATCGTTCCGTCGCGATTGCCAACAAGGTGAAGGAACTGTTCGGGGCGTTGGGCTATAACGTCACCCTCACTCACCGGGACCTGGATCGTTCGGAATATTGACGCACCGTTCTTCCGGCTACGAGCTTTTCCTCACTGCGAGCCTTCCTTTCTCGGATGCTACATGGACAAATTACGATAGCCGTCACGAGTCCCTTAATAAGAAATCGCATCGGCAGGCGAGCCGAATCGCTGGTGTTTGACGCTCAATTGATAACAGTGTAGGGTTAAATACTTTGCGCGGAACCTCAGGGATTATGCCTCCGGCGGCAGGCGAATCGTCGCCATTGACAGCCGATGACGAAGCGACTCCGCAAATGGGCCGAGGTGTTCTCACGACCGCAGACCCGTGTCGGATTGGACATCGGGTCTTCCACGATCAAGCTGATTCAGCTTGAGCACCGTGCCGGCCGGTATCGTCTCAAACGATTCAGCGTGCGTCGTCTTGAATCAACGGGTGTGGAAAAGGCGTCGACCCGCCAATCCTCCGGACTCAAGGCCGCACTCGGCGACCTGCTTCAAGAATGTGGTCTCCTCGGCAGTCCCGTGGCCATCTCCGTATCCGGACCCTCGGTGATGGTCAAGCGGATACGCGTGTCCGGTGTCAAGGCGGATGCCCTTGATGAATATTTGACGTGGGAAGGTCATCAATACATTCCTTATGCCATGAATGACGTTTATTTTGACTATTGGATTCTGCCGCAACCTCGACCTGCTCCGGAGGAATTGGAACTGTTGCTGGTGGCCGCCAAGCAGCAGGTGGTTGAAAGCCGAAAAACGTTGTTGGAAGAAATCGGGGTTCATCCGGTCGTGTGTGACGTCGATGGCCTCGCGTTGATGAAGACGATAATGCGAACGCGCCGGGCCTCCAGGGGAAAGTCGTTTGCCGTTGCCAACGTGGGAGCCGGTGGCATGAACGTCATCTTTGTCGCCGATGAACAGCCCCTCGTGATCCGGGACGTCATGTTTGAAGAAACGTCGTCAGGCTCCCCTGAGAATCCGTCGGCCATGGCGGAGATCGTCAGGGAAATCAAATGCTGTTTCGAGTCCGTCCTGGAGCGCCACCCTGAACTCGACGTGGAAAAGCTGTTTCTGTGCGGAGGGCAATCGAACGATCCGCGATTGCGAACCGAGTTGCACGGCGCGTTGGGAATTCCGGCTCTCCCGTTCAATCCTTTTGAGGAAATCGAATGTTCGGCTGATCGCCGGGACCGGCTGTGGGCGTCGGCCCATCTCGGAGGAGTGGCCGTCGGGTTGGCCCTTCATCAGGATAACCATGGTTGGCGTTAATTTATTGAGAGGCCGCCGATACGATGAGCGTCCGGCACGTAAGCGCGCCAAGTTGGAGGTGTTTGCGGGGGTCTGCGTCATGGCGGGCGTCTGCGCGTTTTGGGGATGGGTCGCCATCGACGTCACTCGGGCAACGCAACGGCTTGACGGGGAAACGCAAGCCAAACGGGCCCGTGTCGCGTTGCTGCAAACAACCCGGCAGGAGGTGTCGGCGCTGGAAGAACGACGACAAGCCATGGCGGCTCGGCAGGAAAGAGTCAATGCCTTGACGAGGGAGTTGGATCGCCCCATTCACCTGCTGTCGATCGTCAGCGAGGTGGTTGATCCTCTGGACGTGTGGTTGCTGCACCTTCAGGCAAAAGATGAGAAGGTCACGTTGTCGGGTGTCGCTCGGTCCCTCCGGGACGTGTTGAAACTCGCAAAGGAATTCGAAACGCACGGAAGGTTCGGGCCGGTCGACGTCGTCGATGCCGGGCCTCACGCGCAACTGCCGGATCTCTTTCAATTCTCAATGAACGTATGGACGGACTCGCCGAATCATGGCGGAACGAATTCTTGATTGGGTGGAAGACACGCCTAAGAGCCGCAAGACCATCCTCCTGCTGCTCTGCGCGGGGTTGACGTCGATCGTTCTGTTTCAATTCGTCGTGGAACCTCAACGAGCGCGCGCCCTGGCGTTTCAACAAACCCTTCGATCCCTCGACCACCAGCTTGCAACGTTGAAACCGGATCGAAAATTGGAAATGCTCAAAAAGGAAATCGGCAGCCTGACAAGCCGGCTCGCAAGAGAGAAGGCCCTCTTGGCGATCCCCATGGATCATCGGCTCGCGGGTATTGTGGACAAAGCGCAATCGGTTGGCGTGGCACTCACGTCCTGGGAATCCGAAGAGCCCGTCCCGCTACCGGAAACGAACCTGCATCGCGTCACGATTCGGCTCCGGGCCGAGGGAGGGTATCATGCGCTTGCCCACTTTCTCGAAGAGCTTCAAACGCTGCCGAATACGTTGCCGTTGAAGTCGCTGGACTTTCACTCACGGGAACGGAGTCGAGAAAGCCCGGAGCGGCCGATTCAAGCTTCCTTTGAATTGACGGGTTTTCAGGCGGCTGAGGTTGGACAAAGCGTGAAATGATTGCGGATTTTTTATGATTTTCCAATCCAAAATCCAAAATCCACAATCAAAAATTCCTTGCGGGTAGAGGCGCAGACTCATGATACGTATTGTTTTCGTGCTCATGTGTTTCCTGTGCGGGAGCGTTGCCGGAGTTCAGGCAGGACCGGGTGAGCAGGTGGCGGCGAACGCACAAGAGCCTTCAGCTTCGTTCGGTTATAGCTCGGATCGCTATCGCGATCCTTTCGTTCCGACGGCACTAACCCGGACGCCAGAGGGGTCAGCCGCGCAGGCGGTGGACGAAAGCCCTCGAACCGTGAAGGTCGTGGGAATCATGTCATCCGCTCGAGGCCGTTGGGCCGTGCTGGAATTCGAGGGCGGGGAGCGACTCGTCGTCATGCCGGGACAAACCATCTCCGCGTATTCCCGGATCGTGAAACGCATCACGGAGCAGGAGGTGACTCTTTCGGCGATCGGGGACACGGCAAAGACTCAAGCTGAGAAAACGTATTGGTTGGATCAAGAACCGGACATGGGAGAACCGCGTTCCGGCGGCAATTCCTGAACACTCAGACGGATAAAGGTGGAACATGTTGCGTTATTTGAATGCCGGTGAATCCCATGGCAAGGGATTGATGGCCGTGTTGGAAGGGGTCCCGGCCGGGCTTCCGCTCACCGCGGAAACGATCAATCAGGATCTGGCGAGAAGGCAGGGCGGGTATGGCCGCGGAGGCCGGATGCGGATTGAAAAGGATCAGGTGGAATTCTATTGCGGCGTCCGAAAAGGGAAAACATTGGGCAATCCGTTGGGCCTCCTGGTTCGCAATCGGGATTGGGAAAATTGGCAGGAGATCATGGCGGCCGAACCGGGGCCCCCGTCGGAAGAACGCGTCGTGACTCGCCCGCGACCCGGGCATGCCGACTTGGTGGGAGCCATCAAATACGGCCATCGGGACATTCGCAACGTGCTGGAAAAGGCCAGTGCGAGAGAAACGGCCATTCGGGTGGCCCTCGGCGGCGTGGCCAAGGCTCTCTTGTCGCAATTCGATATGCGGGTGGTCAGTTATACGACCCGCATTGGCTCGGTGGCGATTCCGCCGGTTGACGATCCTCTGGCGGCGTATGAGCTGGCTGAGCAGTCTCAGGTCCGGTGTCCCGATCCCGACGCGAATGAAAAGATGATCGAGCAGATTCAATCGGCGAAACGGAACGGTGACTCCTTGGGCGGCATTTTCGAGGTGGTTGTCACCAATCCTCCAATCGGGTTGGGTAGTTACGCGCAGTGGGACCGGCGTTTAAGCGCACGGTTGGCCATGGCGGCCATGAGTATTCAGGCCATGAAAGGCGTGGAAATCGGCATGGGGTTCGAGTCCGCACGTCGCTTGGGATCTGAAGTGCATGACGACATTTTTCCCAGTGACGTCAAGCCCGGCTTTGCGAGAGAGACCAATCATGCCGGTGGCTTGGAAGGCGGCATCACGAACGGCCAACCCATTGTCGTGCGGGTCGCCATGAAGCCGATCGCCACCTTGTATCAACCGAAAAACAGCGTGGATATCCAGACGAAAAAACCCTTCGAAGCCACGGTGGAACGTTCCGACATCTGTACGGTACCCGCTGCCGGTGTGGTAGGGGAAGCCGTCATTGCCTATGAAATAGCCAATGCCATGTTGGAAAAGTTCGCCGGCGACAACGTCGATGAAATGAAACGCAATTTCGACGCGTACCAGGAATACGTGAAGAATTTTTAGCCTCTTGCCCCAACGTCAACCGATGGTCTCGTTCAACCGGAAAAGCCGAGTGCAGGGCCGCCCATGACTCGCCCCAATGAAATCGTCAAGGTCGGTCTCAGCAAGCGAAGCTACGACATCGTGATCGCTCCCGGCAGCCTTCACCGGACGGGAACATATTTGCAGTCACTGGGACTGTCCGGGAAAGTCGGCGTCGTGACCAATCCGACGCTGGCGCGTTTGTATGGGGCATCGCTCAAACAGGCGCTTGTCAAAGCGGGCTTTGCCTGTCACGTGATCAGCATTCCGGAAGGTGAGCAGACCAAAACGCTTCGATGGGCCTCGTCCATCATCGACGAATTGGTCAAGCATCGATTCGAACGCCGGTCCGCGCTCGTGGCGTTGGGCGGAGGGGTCATCGGCGATATTACGGGCTTTGCCGCGTCGATGTATCTTCGAGGCATCCCTTTCATTCAAGTGGCGACCACGCTGGTGGCCCAAGTGGATTCCAGCGTGGGCGGGAAGACCGGGGTCAACCATCCCTCGGGAAAGAACCTGATCGGCGCGTTTTACCAGCCGTCGCTCGTCGTGTCCGATACGAATACGTTGCGGACCCTCCCCAGACGGGAGTGGTTGGCCGGGTTGGCCGAAGTGATTAAATACGGGGTCATTGCCGATAGAACCTTTTTCGCGTTTTTGGAGGACCGGATGGAACACATTCTCGACATGCGGGAGACGGACGTCCAAACGGTCGTAAAGCGTTGTTGTGAAATCAAAGCCAAGGTAGTCGCCAAGGATGAACGGGAATCGGGTCTTCGTCGGATTTTGAATTATGGACATACAATGGGCCACGCGTTGGAATCTCTGAGCCGGTACCGAAAATATATCCATGGCGAAGCCGTGGCAATCGGTATGGTGTATGAGGCTCTCCTAGCCCATCATTTGGAGTTGTGCTCGGCGGCCGTAGTGGACAGACAGCGTGTCTTGATACGGCGAACGGGCCTTCCCGAGCGGATGCCGGCCCATAGTTTTTTGAAATTCTGGAGGGCCATGGGCCATGATAAAAAGGTGGCGGGCGGCACCATCTATTGCGTGCTTCCCCGGTCGATCGGCAGAGTTCAAGTGTTACCGCTGGAACCGCGCGCGGTGAGACGGTGGTATGCGCAGTTCAGTTGAGCAAGGCCCCTTATCCTAACCCTCTCCCGCGAGGGAAGAGGGAGTCATGGAAGTTCTTGAGATGCCTCCAAAAAAGAAAGCGCCGGCGAAGAAGTCCCCCAGGAGGTCCAAGCCGGACGTCAAGGCCGTCTTGCGTGAAAGAACGCGGGAAGTGGAAGTGTTGTACCGGATTAGCGAGTCGATCAGCAGCACGCTCGATTTGGAAGCCGTACTCAAACAGATCGTCGAAGTGGTGGTCGAAGTCACGAAAGCCGATTCCTGTTTGTTGTATCTCGTCTCGGAGAATCGCGACGAACTCGTCTTGCGATCATCCAAGAATCCCCATCCCAAGCTCATCGGCCGGATTTCCGTGGGATTGGGAGAAGGCATTACGGGCTGGGTGGCCCAGGAAAGGGTGCCGGTGGTCATTCCTCGTCACGCGAGCGATGATCCGCGGTTTAAGTTATTTCACAATTTGCCGGAAGATCGGTACCAGGCGTTCGTCTCGCTTCCCGTGGTGACGAAAAGCAATGTCATCGGGGTCATTAACGTGCAACACAAGCGGGCGAGGCGCTATCAGGACGCTGAACTGGCGCTGCTGTCGACGATTGCGAACCAGGTCGGTGGTGCCATCGAAAACGCTCGCTTGTATGATGAAATGAAGCGGCAAACGTTACAACTGGATACCCTGTCCCAGGTTTCCGAAACCGTCGCCTCCAATCGCGTGATCGAGGAAGTTCTGCAGTTGATCGTGATGACGACGGCGCAAATGATGGACTCGACGATCTGTTCACTGATGTTGGTTGACGAGGAGAGCCAACGGTTACATATTGCGGCGACCCAGAGCCTGAGCGAAGCCTATCGCCGGAAACCTCCGCTCAAGATCGGCCAGAGTATCAGCGGGCGGGCGGTCAAAGAACAACGGCCGATTTACGTGTCCGACGTGAAGAAGGAAAAAGAGTTTTTTTACCAGGATCTGGCCAAACGAGAGTCGCTGTGTTCGTTATTGTCGGTGCCCATGCTGAGCAAGGAAAAGGTTATCGGTGTGCTCAATACCTACACCTCCACGTTGCATGCGTTTGACGACAAGGAAATCAAAATCATGCAGGCCATAGCCAACCAGGCGGCGGCAGCCATTGAACACACTCGTCTCATGGAAAAATCATTTGAAATGCAGGAAGCCCTGACCGTCAGGAAACTCGTCGAACGAGCCAAGGGTTACCTCATGCATTCCCGCAAATTGTCGGAAGCCGATGCGTTCAGGTTGCTCCAGCGTCAAAGCATGAACATGCGAAAATCCATGCGAGAGATTGCTGAAGCCGTCATTCTGGCCGGAGAATTGGAAGGGAGGTAGGAAGAGGGCGTTTTTTTGTGATGCAAACTTGCCGACTTGCCATGGTTCAGATGAATCCCGTCGTGGGCGACGTGGACGGGAACGTGCGTGCGATGGGTCAATGGGTGAAGCGCGCCCGTCGGGCTGGTGCGGATATCGTCGTCTTCCCGGAACTGGCGATCACCGGCTATCCGCCTGAAGACTTGGTCTTACGACCGAGTTTTCTCCGCGACACGTATCAAGCCCTCCAATGGTTAACGACGCAGTGCCGGGCTCTCACCGTGGTCGCCGGATTCCTTGAAGAAGGAGGAAAGATTCGTTTGCGGAATTCGGCTCCCTTGGTCGTGCCCTCGGGGCTCCGGCACGTGTTCAATGCGGCCGCGGTGATACATGATCGGCGGGTCGTGGCCACCTGCCAAAAAACGTTCCTGCCGAATTACGGGGTGTTTGACGAAAGCCGGTACTTTTCGCCCGGCAAAAGGGCGTTGGTCTGCCAGGTCCAAGGCGTGCGGTTTGGCGTGAACATCTGTGAGGATATCTGGTACGCCGGAGGGCCTACGCGTGACCAGGTATTTGTCGGGCGAGCACAGTTGATCCTGAATATCAACGCCTCCCCCTATCACGTGGGCAAGGTCAGAACGCGGCAACGCATGTTGGCGGAGCGTGCCCAGCAGAATAACGTGATAGTGAGTTACACCAACATGGTCGGAGGACAGGACGAAGTCGTCTTCGATGGCAACAGTATGATCGTTGATCAAACGGGAACGATCCTCACGCAGGCCGGAGCCTTTGAAGAAGAACTGCTGGTGACCGACCTGTCGTTTGATGGGAAGGCGCGTTCATCGGGTAGGGACACGCGGTCTACGCAACGGTATCCTGTCAAGCGAGTCAGGCTGCCTTCGGTGGAACGACGGAAACCGAAAAAGCCGGTGCCGTTGAAAAATCGCGACTTGCCTCACGATGTGGAAGAAATCTATCAGGCCTTGGTGACGGGGGTTCGCGACTACGTCAGGAAGAACGGTTTTCGTCGCGTGTTGGTCGCGGTCAGCGGAGGGATCGATTCGGCCTTGACTGCTGTGATTGCCGCGGATGCTCTTGGCCCTGACCGGGTGACGGGGGTATTCATGCCCTCACCCTTTACCTCGCCGGAAAGCCGCGTCGACGCCAAAGCCTTGCTGAAGGCGTTGAACGTTCGGTTATTGACCCTTTCGATTACACGTCTCTGGAAACAATACGTCCGGGCCTTGTCTCCAACGTTCGGGGAACGCGCGTCCGATGTCACGGAAGAAAATCTCCAGGCGCGCATTCGCGGCACCCTTGTCATGGCCCTGTCCAACAAGTTCGGAGACTTGGTCCTGACGACCGGCAACAAGAGTGAAATGAGCGTCGGGTATGCCACCCTGTACGGAGATATGGCCGGCGGGTTCGCCGTGATTAAGGACGTCTCCAAAGTCCTGGTCTATGACTTGGCCGGGTATCGAAACCGCAAGGCCGTTGACGCCCATGGCAAGGCCGTGATTCCCCAACGGATCATCGACCGGGCGCCGTCGGCCGAGCTCAAGCCCGATCAAACCGATCAGGACGCCCTGCCGCCCTATGACGTCCTTGACCCCATCCTGGAAGCGTACGTCGAACAAGAACGTTCACTTCGGGAAATCGTGGACAGGGGGTTTCCTTTGCAAACCGTCCGGCGCGTGATGGCCATGGTGGACCGCAGTGAATACAAACGCCGCCAGGCTCCGATCGGGATCAAAATCACGCAAAAGGCGCTAGGGAAAGATCGCCGGATGCCGATTACCAATCGTTACGTGAAGCGTTGACGCACAATGTTCAAGCCGGTATACGAGGAAATCAGGAACGTGATGTACGACAACGTCATAGGGGCACGTCGGTGAATCAGGAATTTATGGAACAAGTAGTGCGTTCGTCTCAATCGGGGGCGACCTCCACGCAAGCCGTCCTTGAGGCGCGCCGTGAAGGCATGCTCGGGCGATTGCGCGAAGGGGCGTCCGGGACGGAAGTCGTGTCGGATTTTACCTCCCTCGTGGATACGGTCTTGATCGGCAGATACCGAAGCGTGATCAGGCAACTGAGCGGCGATACGTCTTCGGGCATGCAGCACTGTTGTCTGGTAGCCGTGGGAGGGTACGGCCGACGCGAACTGGCTCCGTTTTCCGATATCGACGTCATGATGCTGTATCGCGCCGGCGGCGGCACGGTTGTCCAGGATCTCTCCAAGCAGGTATTTCACCATTTATGGGATTTGGGATTTCAGGTGGGTCATAGTGTCCGGTCGATTCACGATTGTATGGTCGTGGCAGAGGGGGATTTGTCGGCCAAGACTGCCTTGATGGAGTCACGGTTTTTGGTCGGCAATCCGGTCGTCTTTCAAGAGTTTCAACGACGGTTTGCCAAGCGCGTGTTGGGAAGACGAGTAGGGAATTTTATCCGTGAGAAACTCGAAGAACGGGAACAGGACTATGCCAAATTCGGAGAGACCGTGTTTCTCCTGGAACCAAACGTCAAGAAGAGCAAGGGTGGGTTAAGAGACGCCCACTTGCTGCAATGGGTCGGCATGGCCCGGTACCAAGCCTCCACGTTGCAGGAGTTGGTCGATCGTGGCGTCTTGGCGCATCATGATTATTCGGCCTTGCTCGAAGCAAGAGAGTTTTTGTTCAAGGTGCGCGCCTTGCTCCATTTGGGCGCAGGGCGAGCCCAGGAAATATTGTCGTTCGACGAACAAGTGCGCATGGCTGAAGAGTTTGGCTATCGGGATGAACCGCATTTGCTGGGCGTCGAACAGTTCATGCAGCAGTACTATCGTCTGACTACCGGCATTCATCAGCGTGCGATACGATTTGTGGAGCGTGCAGATTCCGCAAACCTCTGGACTCGCCTCAGACGACTGTGGCCGGCTTCGTTGATCGACGGCTTTTTTCAAACGGTTGACGGGAGATTGTCCATCCATGACGACAAACTCATACAGGTCCTTGATGATCCGAAGCATCTCTTGAGCCTCTTTCAGGTCGCCCAAAAACAAGGCGTGCCGGTTGATGGGTTGGTGCTGGAAGAGATTCATCGCCACATGGAAGGCGTACCGGACCACCTGTTTGCTACCCAGGACGTCAGTCGGCGGTTTAGAGAAATTTTGTCCGGCCCCGAGTCGGTCGCGGCCACCTTGACGTTGATGCATCAGGCTCGGGTTCTGGAAAAACTGATTCCCGCTTTTGGTCGTGTACGGGGCCTCATGCAATTCAACCAATACCACAAATATACGGTAGACGAACACAGCCTCCTGGCCGTGAAAAAAGTCGAGACGTTAGGGAAACAACCGGGAATGTTGAGCAAGGTGTACCAGGAAATTCGAGAGAAGGATCTTCTGCACTTGGCCGTGCTTCTTCACGACGTGGGAAAAGGCCTTCCTGAAGACCACAGCGAAGTCGGCAGGAAGATCGCCCGGGATGTGTCCGTCAGATTGGGACTCGACGCACAAGAATCCCGGACACTGGAGTTCCTGGTCTATGAGCACCTGCTGATGGCGAATACGGCCTTTCGACGGGATCCCCATGATGAAAAAGTGCGGCTGACGTTTTGTCGGGCCGTGGAAGGTCCTGAACGATTGAAACAACTCCTGCTCCTGACTGCCGCGGACATTGCGGCGGTGGGACCGGATATGCTGACGAAGTGGAAAGAAGCGTTGCTGATCGAACTCTATCTTCTGGCGCTTCCTGAAATTTCCGGGCAAAGCGAACAGGTGGAATCCGCTCTTGACGTCGAGCCCATGACCGACGAGGTCCTGGCGGCTTGGGAAACGCAGGCTTCCCGCTTCGAAGCAGGTGGACAAGCCTCAGAAAGCCGGGCTCTTCCGAATCGTGAGTGGGTCAAGGGCCAATTGGAAGCTTTTCCCGTGCGCTACCTTGCCGGAACGGCCAAAGATCGAGTCATCGCCCACTTGTCCGCCATCCAGTCCTTGAGCCCGGAACGTCCCAAGGTCGAATCCACCTACAACCGGAAACTCAAGGTCTGTGAGTATTCGCTCATTGCCTTTGATTCCGTGGCGTCCGGGATATTTATGAAGATGACGGGCGTGCTGGCCGCAAGAGGCCTGCGTGTGCTCGATGCCCAGATCGTGACCAGACCGGACGGTATCGTGGTGGATACATTTTACGTCAAGGATCCCGATTTCAGCGGGGAGCCCACGCCGGCGCGGTTGGAAAAAGTGGGGAAGGCGATCGTCAGCGTGTTGAAGGGCGAACTCTCGATCGAAGCGTTTCTGGAACGGAATCAACGCGTGTCGTTTCGCAGCCGAATGCCGATTCGACAGCATCGCACCGAAGTCAAAATCGATAATGAGACATCGGACCACTTTACCGTGATCGACGTGTTTGCCGATGACAAGCAGGGCCTGTTGCATGAGATCGCCAAAACGCTGTACGAACTCGAGCTCTCGGTCCACTCGGCCAGGATCGGAACGCGTCTCGACCAAGTCGTGGACGTGTTTCACGTCACGGAGCGCAACGGCAACAAAGTCGAAGACGCCCGAACGTGCGAATCCATTCAAACGACGTTGCAAGAGCAGGTCGATCGATTCCTGCAATATGACGACGTCACGTGAGGAACCCGCGAGGGTTCACTGTATCACCAAGCTCGGGCTTGGCTCGCCAAGCAGAACTCCTGCATCCAGTCCATGTCCCGATGCACGCTTCATTGTGTCGAGTAGATTAACGTCTTATTCCGGATTCAGACGCACAAGATTGTTCATACCGTGATCCTCAACTCGCGCCGCGGATGGGCGTTGACGCTTGTTTGCGATCCGGGCTGATCAATGAAGAAGAAATTCTTACTGGTCATCTTGGGCTTGGTTCTCCCGATTCAGGGTAAAGCGCATACCCCCGAGGCCGTGCAAACCCTGCCGGTGGTAGTGATCAAAGCTGAGCGTCAGATAGCGGCATCGTCCGACCGGATTATCCCGGATGACGACATCGTGCTCCAACCTCAAGGCCGCCCGGCGGATCTGCTGCGCTTGGCGCCGGGGCTCATCACCCTCGAACATTCAGGGGGAGCGGGCAAGGCCGACCAATTTTTGCTTCGCGGGTTCGACGGCGATCATGGGACGGACCTTGCGCTCCACGTGGACAACATGCCGGTCAATCTTCGCAGCCATGCGCATGGACAGGGTTACGCTGACCTGAACTTCATCATTCCGGAAACCATTCGGGAAATTGTTGTAAAAAAAGGTCCCTATCACGTCGAATATGGCGATTTTGCGACGGCGGGGGCCGTGAATTACGTCACACGTGAGGTCGTCCCCGAGACCGTGGTGCAGACGAGTGGGGGCCAGTTCAACACGCAGCGACACCTGTTCATGACGTCGCCCGTGCAGGACGACGTTCGTACTCTTTTTGCCGGGGAGTTTTACTATACCGACGGTCCGTTCCTCTTCGTGAATCGCAATATACGCTACAACGGCTTGGCCAAGATCTCTTTTGATCCCACACCCGAATCCCGGTTGCGTTTCACTCTGACGCAGCATTACGGGCGTTGGAACGGATCGGGCCAGATTCCGTTGAGGGAAGTCAGCACGGGCCGTCTTGATCGCTTCGGAGCAATAGACCCATCCGAAGGGGGAGAAACGGCTCGCACCACGGCCCGTCTCGATTACCATTATGACTTGTCTCCGTTAAAGAAGGTGTTCGCCAAAGTCTGGACCCAGCACTATCAACTCTCGTTGTTCACCAATTTCACTTTTTTGCTGAATGATCCGGTCAACGGCGACGGGATCGAGCAGAAAGATCGGCGTTGGGTCTATGGCGGCGACGTTGGCTATCAACACCGGCTTCGATTGTCGGATCGCGAAGTTATGGCGACGGTCGGGTTCCAAACGCGGGTCGATGATGCCCGCGTCCGCTTGGGCACGCAACGGAAACGGAACACCTTGGCGACAACCCAGGAATCCGATATTTTGGAAGCCTCCTATTCGCCGTATCTCAAACTCGATGTCGAGGTGTTTCCCTGGTTGCGCTTCGCGGGCGGTGGGCGCGTCGACGTCTTCACCTTCGACGTCGATGACCGGTGTGGAAACGCCTGCACTATAGGCCCCGAAGGTCGCACCACCGACGCCATTGGCAGTCTCAAGGGAAACATAATCCTCGGTCCGTGGGCCGGCACGGAACTCTTCTTGAACGTCGGCACGGGCTTTCACAGCAACGACGCCCGTGACGTCGTGGCGAACCGTTCCGCCGACACGCTTCCACAGGCCACCGGCTACGAAATAGGGCTCCGAACGCGTCCCCGGGACTGGATGGAAGTCCTCACAACGCTGTGGTTGTTGGATCTTGAATCGGAACTCGTCTTCGTCGGCGACGAAGGCACGACGGAAATACGTGAAGCGTCGCGAAGGATGGGGGCCGAATTCAGCCTGCGTTTGACTCCATGGAAGTGGCTTTCCATACGAGGCGACGTGACGTATACCGACGCCGAATTTCGCCAAACAGGTCAGTCCGTCCCGTTGGCTCCTGAATTCACGGCGTTTTCATCAGTGACCACGCGTCTGCCCCGTAACTTTTCCGGCACCCTGCAAATGCTCACCGTGGGCAGTCGTGCGGCCGTCGAAGATCGCAGTGTGTTATTGGAGCCCTTCACCGTGTTCGACGTCATTATGCGCTACAGGCTTCCATTCAGTGTCGCCTCCGGGCGAATGGAGGTGTTCTTGAGTGTCCGAAACGTGACGGACACCGATTGGCGGCAAGCACAATTTTCTTACGCCTCGCGCGTGGCAGGAGAGCCCGCGGGCGGTGTGGAGGACCTCCATTTCGTGCCGGGTATGCCGAGAATGTTGATGGGAGGACTCACGTGGAGATGGGACCATTAGCGGAAGAAACAACTCGTGGCGTGTATTGCTCAACGCTGATTTCCAAGTTCATCGCCGGCCGGCTTCATGTTTGAACGATGCGGCTTTTGAGCACAATTTCAAACAACCGCCATCATGGATGAATAGGGGGTGGTGAGCTTATCAGGATGAGGTTCGAGTTCCCCTTGAATTCGTTGGCAATTTCCTCTGTCACGTTCTGGTTTGTGTTCCACAGAGACAGGGAGTGAGGAAGAGTTTTTACAGGAAGGATAGACGCAGGATATAAGAAAAGGGCGGAACTGAGGCCGCCGGGGCCTCAGTTCCGCAACAAGAGTGTTTCGGCAGAAAGGTTGTTACTTGGCTTCCTCTGCCTTTTTCTCGCCTTCGGCCTTCTTTTCGCCCTCGCCTTCGGCTTTCTTTTCACCATCGCCCTTGTCATCGGCCTTCTTTTCGCCGTCTGCTTGGGCCTCGGCAGGTTTCATGTCGGCTGCTTTGTCATCAGCCATGGCCATGCCGGAGAAACCAAGAACAAGAACGAACGCCAGCAGACTGAGCACGACAAAAGATCGAGTGATGTGGTGAATGTACCGCATGGATCTACCTCCTTATTGTGTGATGGTAAAGGTTGATAGAAGCCCCAGCTTTGTCTCAGCCATCCTTGTTGGTCCTTTGAACCGTTCGGTAATTTGCTGAATGGCATGGACAAACCAGTGCGCAATGACCGGAGAGAAACGTCCTTTCCCAGTGCGTCGTTGGTCAAGGCCGGCCAGTGTTTTGGAATACGGTCCCGGGCCGTAAAGGCCATTCCGGATGATCAGGACCCTTCCGGTGTTGTTGCAATCATGAATGAGTGCGCGCACTTCCTTTACCACCTTTTCTTAACAAATCAGATCACTCTTTTCTGTCGGCCATGGTCTGGATGCCGTGCAGTCTTGGGCAATGTGTCTCCTTTCCGATTGTTTGGATGTTGGCGTTGATAACAAAAACCGTAGCTGGGCGTTCTCGTATGACTGTGTCCTATGATCAAGAATGATATCGAATTTCTTCGAAGGGCCTCGTCGATGTTCCAGAATCTCTTCATGCAACACCGACGAACCCAGACACCTTCCTTGCATCCTCGGCAAGCGAAGAAACTGCGGCGCTCCGAGTTTGCGCCGGCAGGGCGGGACCTTGCGTCAATTCAAATAGAAAATCAACGGGGATGAGCGGAATATAAACCGTTTTCGCTACCTTATCAATACTTATTTGAATAGCCAAGAAGAAGTCCCAAGGAGATTTCAGGGCTGGCGGAGTCGCGGGCAGAATTAAAAAAATGGTTTCTCGAATGTCTCGCTCAGCACCTATGTTTGAGTTCATTGCCAACCTGCTTTATCTGCGAACCACGGGTGTGTTCACAGAAAGAGTTGCAGAGGAGAGTGAGGGCACTTCTCTCTTTTTGTGGATTAGTAGGGGGCCGGGAGGCTTATCAGGAGGAGGTTGCCTCCCGGCATTAAGGAATGGGAAATTTCCCACTCCCTCAACAAAAAAACCCAAGTATGCCTACGGCATGCTTGGGCTCTGGACTCACAGTCTCGGGCGTTTCGGACGGAAATGAAGGCCGCTGCTCAGAAAGGTTCAGTTGTTACTCGGAATCTCCTCGCATCATAAAGGGATGGTTCAAAATCCACATCTCGTACATGGGAATCGCAAACATGATCAAAAAGGAGATCGTCATGAGTACGTCGCCGGTCAACAGGGTCATCACGAAGAGGGGAGACACGTAGGTAATCAACCAAGGCGATATGAGATCCAACGTAACGCCCGCAAAGGCGGCCCATGTGGTCCATACTTTCACGGCAGGGCTGGCCATGGTCAGGTACAAGACGTGCACCATGATCATGAACACCACGGGCATGGTAAACAAGTGAAAGTGCGTGGTTTCGGCCAATTGCCCGAAGGACATGGGCTCGCCGAAATTTTCAGGAGATCCGCGATAGTGCAGGGCAATGCCTTTCGGCGTCAGGTCGGTCATGCTGTGCGCCCAGACAAAGGTGAAGACGAATCCCACGAACATCAGGAGCAGGAACCACGTGTACACCAACCGGATCTGCCGGTCGGTGTCGCGTAGTCGAAACCGGGTATTGAAATTCCGCATTGCAATCGAAGCTTCACGTAGAGCCCTGACCTCCTTCCGTCATTGAGCCCCGTTGGTCATTTCTGTTTGTGTTCACTCATTTGCTGACGATTCCCCTCCTTTGTAAGGAGGGGGTAGGAGAGGTAGAGTTTGCGGGATTTATCCCTTTCTTTCAGAGCCCCAAGAGAGTTTCAAAAAACCCTTTTTCCTGCTTGTTGGCCGCCAGGACGTCTCTGCCGAGCCCGTGAGGTTTCAAATAGAATTCATTTATCAGGACGAGCACGCGTTTCACCCCGGCGCTCGCGGACCGCACGGACATCGTGGCCCCGGTGATGTTGATGATATCCCGATTGATCCGTATCGGGTCTCCGATGGTTTTCCCGTGGTACTGATAATTGAAGCGTTTCGTGGCGATCTCGTTACCCCTCGCTTCCCGGTACACCAGTACTTCAAAGTTCATGCATTCGCCTGTCGCGGTCACGCCCACCATGTACGTAATCGGGCGATGCTTGCCGATGGTATTCTGGATGACCGCGTACCCGTCGACCTTCCCCCGGGTTTCCCCGATGAAGACGTCGAAGGTGTATTCCGGAAATTCCCAGCCGATGACTTGTTCGACAAAGGCTTTCTGCTCGGCCGTCAATTGCAGGGTTTCCTTGCGGATCTTTTCGGAATCCGGGAACATGACCTTGGCGGCTTCGTCCTCGGTAAAATAAATTTCCAGATGACCCAGTTCTTCCGGCGTGAGCCAGCGATTGAGCTCATGGTCCCAAATCTGTTCCTGAGGTCCGCCTTGGGCGAGGACCTGGGAAGAAGAAAACCCCGTTAAAACACTGCAAACAGAAAAAATAACCGCAAGCCGGAGTGGCATGAACATCGTCAACCACACCCCGAATCTGTCATTCCCGCGAAAGCGGGAATCCAGCGTCTTTCTCTTCTGTCCCTTCATTCGTGTGGCCCCCCAAGACTTTGTATTAACCGACGACCGTACATCCCTCATTCAGCAGGTTATTGGTAATGCGTTGGATGAGACGCCGCTCTTCCTCGGCGCTGGGAGGAATGCGTTTCCAGGCTATGCCTTGCGACCTCGCGCCCACGGGAGAAAAAAACTCCCGGGTTTGCCGAACCGAGATCCTGACCGGCTGCTGGTCCGCTTCCACGTTCACAAAAAAACGCGCGCGTTCCTTGTTGCCTTGGCGTTGGAACACCCCGATACTTCGCTGGGAAGCAAAGGTCGCCCACTCGGTTTCAATCATCCCCTTGTCCTTATCCTCTTGAGTCAACACGAATTCGTCCATACTCGCGAGGGCTACGGACCAGGCCTGGTCATAGGAACAGGCCGCCTTCACGGTGCTGGGCGCGCCCGACATCGTGGCGCACCCTACCGTGGAGACGACCATGAACAAGGAAAGAACAACGTGACTGCCCATAGACGGGTGAAGCTTCCTTTCGTTTAGAAATACGACGACAGATTGAACTGGAACCCGTTGTGATCCGTGGACCCTGCCCCAGGCGAGGTCGGGCCTTTCTTGTTCCACGTATAGGCGAACTTGATGACCGAATCTTCTATCGGCCGGAAGTTAAGCCCCAGGGTCAAACGTTCTTCGTCATTCTTGTTGAGGGCGGAATCGGTGTTGGTGTCCGCTTGTCCCCAACGAAGGATACCCGTAAATGTCGAGTCCTGACCAAAGTAGCTGGGCAGGGCCCTGGTGAGCCCCTCCGGCATGAAGTGGTAATTCAACTGCACGTAATATCCGAACATATTTTCGGGGACGACGTAATCTATGCCTTCTGCTTGCTGAACCCGGCGCCTGTTTGAGTCGTCACCGTCCGAACGGAATACTTCCCCCCCTCTAGTCGAGTATATACCGGCGCCTTCGGCGTTGGCCCAAGCTGCTTCACCCATGAGTTCAAAGGGCCCTCGTTGCAGGGCTCCGTCGATGGCCCACAGCGTTAGGTCATAATCGTCATTTTCGTCCCATTTGCCGTGGTGAATCGAGCCGGCCACCTCGACGCCCAACATCGGACTGAACGAGACACGGCTGACGATCGCCTTGTTTTCGTTGTTATCCTTTTTCAGGCTTCCGCGAGACGACCGCGTCCCGGAATTTTCCGAAAACTGACCGTTATCGCCGGTAAAGCCGTTCACGACGTACAACTCGTAATCGATCTTGGAAAGTGCGCTCGGATAGAACGTACCGAAAAAGCCGATCCCGCTTTCAGCGAACGTGGAGGGCAGGATCGAACGGCTCACCATCGGCCGGAGAGGCAAATCGTTCAGGGGCGAGTCGTGGATGAGGTTGAACCGGCCCATGGGCACCAGGATGATGCCGCCGCGCAGGTTGAACGCGTCGTTGAACCGGTAGTCCATGGTGGCGAATTCCATCTTGATGTCGCCGTCGCCTTGGTTGCCCTGGGGACCGCCGTGTTCAACTTCGAGTTCGGCAGCCACGCTGAGCCGGTCCGTGACCTGGGAATAGAAGAACGGCACGAAGCGCTCCTGGTCGAATCCCGACTTCTTGTCGCAATCCCGTGCTCCCCCGTTGTCACATTTCGTGAGCGTGAAATCGATGTAACCCCCGAGGATGGTTTTCGGAGCCTTGACGAAGGGTCTGGCGTAAATGGTCCGTCCGCCCTGCAGGCCGCTGCCACCCGAGAATTCCGTGCCGTATCGGATCGACTGTTTTGTGGTGTCACCCATGCCCGGCATGGAAGACTTCTTTCTGGCCGGTGGCGCCGGGGGCCGCGCCACGGCTCCCGCCGCCGCCGCCGCTGACGGCTGTTGTTGCCTCTGTTGCTTCGACCACTCTTCAAACATT
The DNA here is from genome assembly GCA_965203665.1 of Nitrospirales bacterium. Classification (GTDB taxonomy): domain Bacteria; phylum Nitrospirota; class Nitrospiria; order Nitrospirales; family UBA8639; genus Bin75. The sequence continues at coordinate 349,162 of OZ241905.1, forward strand.
TTGCGTATCTGTTTCATTTGGGCCGGAGTAAACTCCGTATCCTCCGCCCAAACCGTTGTCTGTGGCATAATCATGAGGACTATCATGGCCCCCGTGATCAAAAAAAATCGTCGCATCGGACGACCTCCTTGTTGTTGGGGACTCTTGCCGGTCCTCTGGTCACTAAAGGGGCTCTCGTGGCCCTCACGTGTTATGTCTTGATGTGTTTAGTGTATTCGCATCCTCTCTTATCGCGCCTTTTCTCTCCTTCCGTTTCCCTCTCTCTTGATGGGAGAGGGCCAGGGTGAAGGTGGCTACTGCGCGCATGGCGCCAATATGACCTCACTCTCTTTGAGTTTGTCATAGGAAATGGAGACAATCCGTTTGCAGCGTTTGCACTTGACTTCGAGCATATCCCCGCGAAGTTTTGCGATGAGCTGGCCGCATTCGCATCTTGCTTCGGCAGGCTGGAGTTGTTTTCCCCCCAGCCACCGGGAGTTTTTATCAAAATTCATTGTGCTGAAAAGAACATTAGTGGGAACGTAACAAATCTTCGCAAGTTCACAAAAATAAAAATGATTTTTATTTTTGAACAAATTGATTTTGATAACAGTTATTAAAATATAGAATTTTCGGCGATCTGTCAACGTTATTCCAAAATAAAAAATATGACTGCAACCCGTTGCTCGTATTGATAGAATGAGATGTTCGGCTTTCATCTCGCCCTCTCCCTTGGCGGGAGAGGGTTGGGGTGAGGGGGTGGGGAATCGTCAACGAAGGTTAGCGGTTTGTCGGTCGTGAGGCTGCAGGGGTGGTCCGGTGGGCGGCAAAAAAATCTTTTTAGCGAACCTTGCACTCGTTCTGGTGACGGGATGCGTTTCTGTACCTCAGGGCGCGTCGCCGGATTCGACGACGCATGAATTGGCGTTCGGCTATATTCAAGTCGAGACCGATGGCCGTTATCCACGCAACTATCCTGCCAAATTGAGGTTTTTTCTCCTGACGAATCAAGAAACCGGAGTGCGATCACGGGTGAACGTGGATACCGAATCGGGAGTGTTTTCCATCAGGCTGCCGGCGGGACGGTATGTTGTTGACCGTTTGCAATTCAGTGAAGGCCCGTTCAGGGTGGAATCCCATGTCCAATTGGCTTTTCGCGTTCCCGAGAAAAAACTGGCATATTTGGGCTCGTGGCAAATAGAGCTTGAAACGCCTCGGACCATTCGCCACGTGAGAATCCGTGTCCTCGAAGGAGAGGCGGAGTTCTCAAAGAAATTTTCCGCAGTGCTTGGGTCGGAACGCACGCCCATTGCAACGGTTTTGCCGAAACCCGAGACGTTCGAAACGCGCGGGTTTATGGTTGACGGGCAACCGAACGCCAGATATTTTCGCCGTCGATGACTTGCCATCTACAACAATGAAACCGATTCGTCTTGTCTTGCTCGCGTTCCTGGGTGTCTCGTTCGTGTGTTGGCCGGGCCTGCCGGGACATGCCGCTTCACCCCACGTGGTCAAACGCGGCCAGATGCATATGGGCACGCTGGTCTTTCTGACTGCCGTGGCTCAGGACAAACAACTGGCCAACGGGGCGATTGAGCGAGGGTTCGCGGAAATTCATCGTTTGGAGGAGATCCTGAGCACGTGGATTCCCGAGAGCGAACTCTCGCAGATCAATGCCGCGGCCGGACAACGTGCCGTCGCGGCCGGTCCGGAAACGATCGGACTTCTTGAGCATTCTTTGGAAATGGCCCGGTTGACTGAGGGCGGCTTCAACATTGCCGTGGGTCCGGCCGTGGAGGCCTGGAACGTCAGTCGTGAAGGGCGTATCCCGAGGCAGGGAGAATTGGATGCCGCACGTCCTCTCATGGATCTTTCCGCCATTCGAATCGATAAGCAGGCGGGCACCGTGTTTCTGGCTCGTTCCGGGATGCGGGTGGATATCGGCGGTATTGGCAAGGGTTATGCTGCGGATTTCGCGGCCCACGTGATGCAGGAAGCCGGTGCCTCAGCGGGCGTAGTCGCGATTTCCGGAGACATGAAAACCTTTGGACGACTGCCTGACGGCCAACGGTTTGTGTTCGGCATCCAACATCCCCGAAAGGAGAATGGGATCACGATCGGGCAACTCGAACTCGAAGATGAAGCCGTGTCCACGGCGGGTGATTATCAACGCTATTTCGAAAAAGACGGCATTCGCTATCATCATATCCTTGATCCTCAAACGCTTCAGCCTGCGCGTCTCTCCCAGAGTGTGACCGTCGTGGCGAAAACCGGGGTACTGGCCGACGGTCTGGATACCGGCATTTTCGTCATGGGTCCGGAAAAAGGCATGGCGTTGATCGAACGCCTTCCTGGAGTCGAAGGCGTGATCATCGGTGCGGACGGAACCGTATCCGTCTCTTCGGGCTTGCAAGACCGGTTGCAATTGAGCCTGCAACCTTAATCTGTCCGGGTATGGTTTGTGACAGAAAAAGGGCCGCACGAGGCGGCCCTTTCGTTATCGAACGTTGCAACGACAGAGCGAGTTACTTCATGTGCCCGTCTTTTCCATGGCCCTTGCTTTTCTTGTACTTGGAATAACCACCGGAGTGTTCCATGTTGCCGCCATGGGACTTGATGCGTTCGTGAATTTTATCCATTCGCGCTCGTTGTTCTTCGGACAGCACGGCTTTGGCGTCCCGCTTGGCTTTGATTGACGCCATGTACAGCTTCGTCTTCAAGGCATGCACCTTGTTGAATTCCGCTTCAATGTCGGACAGACTCGCCTTCTCGCTTTTCAGGACTTCGTGCAGATCAATGCTCGCTAATTGCACCTCGGCTTTGGCTTTGATCCGGTCTTTTTTGTAAGAATTCTTGAGCGTCACCAGCTTTTGTTCCTGATCGGCCGTCAGGCTCATGCCTTCTTTGAATTTCAGGATGTGCTTGATGAACTTGATGGCGTCCTGATGGTGACCGCCATGCACGGCCCCGTGGCCATGACCGCCATGTCCGCGGTGCTTCCCGTGTCCCGATGAATGCGTGGCATGGTGGTCTCCACCATGTTTCTTATGCATACCGTCATGATGTGAATGATGACCGTCATGGTGTACGGAACCGTGTGCGCCATGGGTGCCGGCGCTTGCATGCATGTTCTTCGAATGTCCATGCATGGAGCCATGCGGGTCGGCAAGGGCCGGCCCGGCAGCCAGAAGGAAAAAAACGGTCAACAGGGAAAGGGATAAAGCCCAGCGAGATGGTTCATGAATGCGCATCTTTGGTACCTCCTTGATCAATAGATATTCCAGACGTTCAGTCGATGGGACGGGACGTTTGAACGTGTCCGGCATGTCCACATCAGCCATGAATCCATTATAAACTCTGCATGTTCGGATTGCGAATTGAGCTTTCCGGCCTTCCAATGCGCCCAAGGAGTAGGCGTCAGCTCTTCCACCTCTTTCTGTCGAATAATACCGTATGGGTGGCGATGACTTCCAACTCCACCTTCGAGTCGAGGGCAAAGAACCGGGTGGATGCTTCGCTGCTGTGGACAATGTCGCCGGAAGCCAAGCGAATTCCGTAAATGATTTCCGAGCCCCGAAACTGGCGGGATATCACTGTTCCATCACTATCCTTGTTTTCACGAATGTGCACGTCGTCCGGCCGAATCATGACCACGACCTCTGATCCGCCCTCGTAATTTTGTGTAACCGGGAACGCACCGAGTTGCGTGACGACCACGGAATCGCGAACGGTTCCGGGAATGAAATCGGCCTGCCCCACGAACTCCGCGACAAAGCGTGAAACCGGGAGATGGTAGGTCGTTTCGGGTGTGGTGAATTGTTCGAGTTTCCCGTTGTTCAGGACGGCCACGTAGTCTGCCATGGCAAAGGCTTCTTCATGATCATGCGTCACGAGCACGGCGGTGGTTTCAGTGGATTTCAGCAGGTGCAGGAGTTCCACGCGCATACGTTCAGTCGTATCCGGGTCCAGGTTGCTGAAGGGTTCGTCCAACAAAAGCAACACGGGTTGTGGGGCCAGGGCTCGCGCCAATGCCGCGCGCTGCTGTTGGCCGCCGGACAGCGCGTGCGGGTGACGCCCGGCGAATTCCGAAAGCCCGGTGAGAGCCAGCATCTCGTCAACCCGGCTGCGACGGTCGTCCGCCGTGGCTGATGCCAGCCCGAAGCCCACGTTATCCCGTACTGTCAAGTGAGGAAAGAGGGCATAGTCCTGGAATACCATGCCGACGCGCCGTTGTTCAGGCGGGACGTGCCGGCCAGTTGTCGAGACGACGTTGCCGTTCAGCCTGATTTCGCCGGAGGCCACCGGTTCGAATCCCGCGATGGCCCGAAGCGTCGTGGTCTTCCCGCACCCGGACGGTCCCAACAAACAGATCATTTCGCCTTTCCGCGCCGAGAAGGTAATGCCCATCACCGCCGGGGAGCCGGTGTCATACGAGCAGGTCACTTCCCTCAGTTCGAGCACTATGGGGTTGACGATGGGATCAGTCATATTCGTGTCGGAAGAATCATACCCGCGGAGCTTGCCGAAGATGAATCCATGGCAGGAGGCGAGGTTACGTTTGAGCTTTTCGCATCAATAGTAGCACGACCGGAATGGTAATGACCACGATCAGCAAAGCCGGGGGTGCTGCCAATTGATACAGTTCCTCGCTGGCCTCGAGCCAGATTCGCACGGCCAAGGTATCGAACCCCACGGGTCGCAGCAGGAGTGAGGCCGGTAGCTCTTTCATGCATTGGACAAAGACCAGGATCCAGGCACTCAGAAATCCGCCCCGTACCAACGGCAGGGTTACCTGAAAGAACGTACGCAGGGAGCGGGCCCCCAGGCTGCGCGCCGCTTCCTCGAGATTCGGGGTGAGTTGCTGGAGTGTGGACTCCATGCCTTGCAACGCCGCCGGGAGAAAATGGACCAGATACGCCAGGAGTAGGACGAGAATCGTGCCGTACAGTTGTGGGATGGTTTGTGAGACCAGGACCAGGACCGCAAGTGCGGCGACCGGTCCGGGAAGCACGTAGCCGGTATAGGCCCCTTGCACGCAAAAGGTACCGACCCAGGTCCGACGCCGACACGCCAGGTAGGCGAGGGGAATCCCGCAAATCACAGCCGCGGTGGCCGTGAGCATTGACAAAGAAATGCTGTTCCACACGTAACCGAAGAATTGGTGAGAAATGTCGCCGGCTGATGCCGCGGTGACGGTCCATTGAACCAGCAGGAGTACGGGCAGACCGAATGCGGCGCCGAACACGAGAAGCAGGTAGCCGGTAAACAGGAGGGTCGAGAGAGGCCCACAGGGTTGCGGCACGGGTTTTCGATACCGGCCGGTGGTCTGGTAAAACCGGCTTCGCTGCCGGAACCATCGCTCGCCGAACAGAAAGACAAATGCGCAGGCTACCAGGACCAGGCTCAAACAGGCGGCGGCCGTATTGTCGAAGCGGCCTGTCATTTGCTGGTACACGGCGTAGGTAAAGGTTTGAAAGCGCAACAGCGAAACCGCGCCGAAATCGGATGCGACGTAGAGAATCGCCAGGAACAGGCCCGCGATCAGCGATGGGCGGATGAGCGGCAGTGACACCCGGAAAAACGTCGTCACGCGATTGGCTCCGGTCGTGCGGGCAACTTCTTCAAAAGAGACGTTGAAATTCTTGAAAGCCGAACGAGCCAGCAGGTACACGAACGGAAACGTGTTCAAGGCCAGCACGAGTACGGCACCCGTAAAGCTGAACGGTGAAAAGAGACCGGCTTCCGGCCCGGCAATCGTTTGCCATGCGTGTTCCAGCGCCCCCCCGCGTTTCAACAGGTACGTATAGGTGTAGGCCAAGACGTAGGAGGGGATCGACAAGGGCAAGATCAGCAACCAATCCCATACCTTCGACCCGAGAAAGGCGTAGCGGGTGAGGATCCAGGCCAACGAGATGCCCAGGGTCAGGTTGATGACCGCGACGCCCAGGGAGAGGGATATCGTGTTGAAGAACAGTTCAGGGACCCGCGTGGTCCAGAGTCGTCGCCAGATTGCCGGGTCTGCCGTTAAGGCCGAAAAGGTTACGTAGAGCAACGGCAGCATGAGCGCAACGGCCATGCAAAAGCCGAGCAGGACAACCGGAGAAGGCAAACGAAAACGGACGGATGGCAGTGAGGGAAAAGGGTTAGCGGAGTCCAACGTCTTCAATGACGGTCATCGTGGGATCGCGGAGTTGAGCCAATCGGCTTAACGGGACGGAGGCTACCTGAAAACTCTGAAGCGGTAACAGCTCGGGCGCAGCCGTCACGTGAGGATTCAACGGATATTCTTTGTTCACGTCCGCAAACGTTTGCTGCCCCTTGGGCGAGATGAGAAATCGGATCAGTGCCTGGGCCTGCGCCAGGTGTTTGGTGTGTGCGGTGATGCCTGCCCCTGCAGCATTCAGAACGACACCCATACCCTGATCCCCCTGGTCCGTCAGGAGCGGGGCGATCGGCGCATCGGGGTGTTTGGCCAGGTGGCGGTTGATGTAATAGTGATTGACCAGACCGGCGGCCACTTCTCCGCGTGCTACGGCCGCCACGATCTGCCGATTCTTTCCGTACACGAATGCCCCGGCATTCTCCTTTAGACCTCGAAGGAACCTAGTGGTGATCTCGTCACCTTGCAACGCACGGATCACCGACACGCCCGTCTGCAAGTACACACTGCCCGCACTGGGGATCGCGATCTTGCCTTTCCATTGCGGGTCGGCAAGATCCAGGATGGACGAGATGTCACCAGGACGGGTCATAGTGGTGTTATAGACGACCACCCAAACCCGACCGGACAAGCCGATCCAACTGTTGTCCGGGGCTCGGAAACGGCTGGGAATCGTCTTCTCCAAGTCAGAAACGGTCGCGGGCTGGAGTAATTGCAATTCCCGCGCGCGTTCCAGGGTGCCGGCGTCATTGGTGATGAGCACGTCTGCCGGAGTTCGCTCTCCTTCCATGCGCAGCCGGTTGATCAACGCGGTGCTGTCTGCCGTCAGCATTTGCACGTGGATGCCGGACTCGGCCTGAAACGCTTCGATTGCCGGTTGAATAAGCCGTTCGGCTCGCCCGGAGTACACGACCAGCGTGTCATCGCCATACCCCCAGGAAGGGAGACTTAGGGCCGCCACGACTACGAAGAATAAAACAATTTGTGCTTGTGGATTGTGATTGTGCATTTTGGATTGTGAATTGCGGATTTTTGATTTGAGAATGTTTCAATCCACAATCAGCAATCAAAAATCAAAAATTTCAATTATGCCAAATCTGTTGCCTCAACGTGGTTTTCCTCTTGTCAAGGCTTCCAGGTCTCGCCCGCAATTTTTGCAATCACCGTTCGGCAACTGCATGGGAGTGCCGTACAATTCCAGTTTATGGGTGCGAATGGTGAATCCATTCTTTCTGGCGACTTCTTCTTGCAGTTCTTCGATCTGGCAATTCTCGAATTCTATGATTTTATCACACACCGTGCAAATGAGATGGTCGTGGTGCCCTTTGTGGGCCACGTTATCGAACTGTGTCTGGCTGCCGAAATGTTGCTCTTGAGCAAGGCCGGTATCGCACAGGAGTTTGAGCGTGCGGTAGACTGTGGCCAAGCCGATATGGGGGTCTTTCTTGGAAAGCAGCCGGTACATCTGTTCGGCCGTCACGTGTTCCATCTTCAAAAAAGTCGTGAGGATGTTCTCGCGTTGACGGGTCAGTTTCAGGCCGTTTTTTGAAAGGTGCTGCTTGAGAATCTCAAGCTCTTTGGTGGGCTTCGCCATAACAATGAATATCCGCGCGTATGGGGAACCTATTTAACCGGAATACGGTCGAAGGGTCAAGCGGGAATCGCATCTCGTAAACGATATGCCCAAGAATATCTGTGTTTCCCTTGTGTTGACGGGTCTTCTCGCGGCTCGTTAGGATCCCCTTCTTGTTGAGACACTCGATATGCGAAAACCGCAAGAGATCACGATTGACCGGACCTTGTTGGTCTATGCGCTGCACGTGGCTGAGGAAAAAGAATGTTCCATGGTCAGCGACGTCAAGGTGCACCAACTGATTTTTCTGGCCGAATTGCAAATGCTCGGCAAAGGGGTGCGCGGGTTGCATTACGAATTCATGCGGTTTCCCTATGGAGCCTTCAGCAAAGATCTCGATAATGATCTGCTGGCTTTGCGCAAAAAAGAGCGTCTCCAGAATTTCGACGTCGTCGGTTCCGCGGAAGAATGTATCCCTTTGGTGGAAGAAGAGGTGGTTCCCGGTGTTGAGTCTAATGAACAGGTCGTGGAGATTCTGCAATCCGTCGTGGAGATCTATGGGCCTCAGGACGTGGGAGAGATCACGAAATCCGTGGAAGACGTTGAAATCAGCGTGGTCGATCGACCCGAGGAAAAGTTATGTGTCCGGGATATTCCGTTTCATTCCATTGTGCTGGTCCCATCCCGCATCGAAGTCACCGGAGATTTTTCCGTTCCTGCCAAAACGCTGTCTCTCCTGAATAAGGCCCTGGGCTCATAGTTGCCGGTTAGTTATGTCGGCAAAACGGAGTTGGGCCGGGCCGATTGTTCCGACCCGACCCCACTCTTCGCGTGGCCGGTTCCCAGCCACGATCCATAAAAGCACTTCACTTATTCTGATGCGGCTACCTGCGGTGAACTCCCGACCGTAAGGCGATCCTGCATCTTGGCGAACGTTTTCTTGCCGATGCCTTTGACCTTTATCAAGTCTTCCACGGTTTTGAACGGCCCGTTGGCAGTGCGGTAGTCGACAATCCGCTTGGCCAACCCTTTGCCGATTCCCGGCAATTGCTGAAGTTCTTTGGCGGTGCCGGCATTCAGGTCCACCTTGCCATCGGCGGCAAACCCCATTCCTGAAAGACTGACGATGAGCATCAGCGCCAGGATGCTGATCGTGAAATGCGACCGGTTCAATTGATGAATGTGTCTCATGGCTGTTCCTCCTTGTGAAAAATGGTGAATGGAAAATTTGTCGTCATGCTTTCTCTATCAGCAAAGAACGTGCCAGGAAGACGAGAACGCAAATGACTCGGAAAAGCCTTTGATTGACAAGGGTTTTTTGTTTGTGCCCTTCAGGAGGGACAGTGCGGCGTGGTTTTGGGAAACCAAAGGGCGGTCTACTAGAAAGGACGCGCTGTATGTTTTTGTGCCAGGTGAGAGAAGACGTTGTGAATGGGAAGCTGAGGGCGGGACGCGACGTCACGGTGGTCATCGCGCGATGGCGAAGCCGTAGATGTCTCCGGTTTTGCTCCGGAGGTATGAGAGGAACGGATCGACGCTCAGCTCGCGACCGGTGACCCGGTTCAGGAGGTCGGTGGACGAATATCGTCGCCCGCACTGGTGGATGTTGCGGTTCAGCCAGTCTTTGAGTGGCAGCAGGTGGCCTCGTTGGATGTCGGTTCCCAGTGTGGGGACGTCCTGACACGCCTGCTCAAAAAACATGGCCGCATAGAGGTTCCCCAGGGTATACGTGGGAAAGTAGCCCAGGGCTCCCAAGGACCAATGGACGTCCTGCAGCACACCGTCGGCGTCCCGTTCGGGAGCGATCCCCAGATATTCCTGCATTTTTTCCCGCCACAGACCGGGCAGGTCCTTGACTGCAACCTGTTTTTCAATCAAGGCCAGTTCTATTTCAAAACGCACCATGATGTGCAGGTTGTACGTGACTTCGTCCGCCTCCACCCGGATCAGGGAGGGCTTCACCCTGTTCAAGGCGGCATGGAAGGTCTCCAGGGACACGGCCTCGAGTTGTGACGGAAAGTGTTGTTGCAGCAAGGGGAAGAAATGCGTCCAAAAAGCTTTGGATCGCCCCACGTTGTTTTCCCATAGCCGCGATTGGCTTTCATGGATGCCGAGAGAAAGCGATTCGCCCAATGGAGTGCCGTAGTGCTCCTGGGGCAGGCCTTGATCATAGAGGCCGTGTCCTCCTTCATGGATGCAACTGAACAGGCAGGATGGGAGATCTTGTTCGAAGACGCGCGTGGTCACTCGTACGTCCGTCGGATGAAAAGCCGTGGTAAAGGGGTGGGCCGAGAGGTCCAGGCGTCCCCGGTTGAAGTCGTACCCCATGGCGCGGAGAACCAGTTTTCCGAACGCAAGTTGCTGCTGTTCATCGTAGGTTTGAAACAGGATCCGGTCGTCCGGCGGAGATGCGGATTCCCGGACGTGCGCCAACAGATCAAGTAATCCGTGACGAAGCGTGGCGAACAGCGGTTGGAGTTGCGCCACGGTGGCGGCGGGTTCATAGGTATCCAGGAGCGCGTCGTAGGGGCAATCGTCGTAGCCCAGATAGTCGATCTCTTCAAACTTCAAGGCGATGACCGTTTGCAGGTTGGGAAGATATTGCGGGAAGTCATCGCGCCGGCGGGCCTCGGCCCATACCTGCTGGGCCAAGGAGCATTCGCGCTCCAGGCGGTTGATGAAATTCGATGGAAGTTTCTTGGCCCGGCTGAAGTCCCGCCAGGTTTCCCGGAGCAGGGCCTTTGAGGCATCATCGAGCCCATCGGCGTCGGCGTTCGCCAAACCCGTTGCCGGATCGATACAATGCAACAGGAGGTCTTCGATCTCGGGGGCGACGAACTTGGTGTGAGCCAGGGTTTGGAGTGTGGCCAGTTGCTCGGCACGGGTTTGTCCTCCGCCGGCCGGCATATGGGTTTCCTGATCCCAGGACAACAGGGCTGAGGCGTCCTTGAGGTGTCGGATTTCCAGGAGTTTGGATTTGAGAGTGGTCAGGATTTGCGCTGGATCCGGCATGGACGGTGCTTCTTGTTATTCAATGGATGTGCGTCACGACCAGGAAGACTGTACAAAGCGCTACGTCCGAACGCAAGGTGACGTGCAAAGGGGATAAGGGAACTCCGATGCGGCTTTACCCCTTGATGATGGAAAACGCGAGAAGGGAGAGATTTATGAAAGAGTTGGTGGCGCCTGACGTTGAAGCTTATGCAGAAGCGCATTCAATGCCGGAATCCGACGTTTGTCGACGTCTCCGGGAGGAAACCCATCGATCCGTAGAGTTTCCACAGATGGTGGTCGGTCCGTTGGAAGGGGCATTTTTAAAAATGATGGCGATGTTGGTAAAGGCCAAACGCGTGCTGGAAATCGGTACGTTTACGGGGTATAGCGCCCTTTGCTTTGCCGAGGTGCTGCCTGAAGAGGGAACCGTGCTCACTTGCGATATCGATGCCGAAACTATGGAGTTAGCCAAACGATATTGGGCCCGGAGTCCGGCCGGCCACAAGATTGAGGCGCGGCTCGGGCCGGCGATCGAAACGATGCAAACACTTGAAGGTGGGTTCGACGTGATTTTTATCGATGCGGACAAACTCAACTATGTCGATTATTATCAACGAGGCTTGGAGTTGTTGGCTCCGCAAGGCGTCATGCTTATTGACAATGTACTCTGGAGCGGTGAGGTCCTCAAGCATCCGGCCCCTGACGGCGCGACCGAGGTGCTTCAGGATTTGAATCGGGTTGTGGCTGCGGACCCTCGCGTCACATCGGTGTTGGTGACTCTCAGAGATGGTGTCTTGGTTGTCCGGTACAGGAATGAAGGTCTGAAACAGGGCACAATGGACACATGATGCCTGTTCTGCTCTTCGTCTAAGTACCCGCCCCCAAGGGTCTTTCCCTTACCAGATTTTGTGGTGCAGACCATGAAACCACTATGCCTAAAAGGTAGGCAATTTGGTCATAATAGCCTTAGGTACTTTGCAATTTTGTACAGTACAAAAAGAATCCACAATGTTGTCCCCATTTTTGGTGGATGAGGTTGGTTGATGTTCAATAGTGAAATAAAAACATAAAGTTCTGTTTAATCATGTACGTAATTCACAATAAGTTCCTGTGAACAGGCAGTGGATGACTGACCAACTCGTACCGTTGTTCAGAAAAGAACACGGGTGGTGAGACGTGGCACTCATATGCAATACATTCCCGCTCCCAGCCGGCGGGAAGATACATCAGCGAAGTTTAACGAAGGACAGGGAAGTGACAATCGTCGGACAGGCTAGGGAGTTGGCAGTCTAACAATTTTCGGAGTTCGAACTCCGCACCCCCTCGAAACCGTTCGGCTTCATGTTCGTCCGGAAAGGGACCATAGACTCGTGGTTCGAAAAAATTACAGGATACGCGAACGAACCATCGTGTTTGTCCCTCGCGCTGGTGTTGTTCAAAAATTGCGACTTCTCGTTCAATGGTGCCTTGACTTGCCATAACGTGCCTCCTTTGGTGTGGAAACAGCTATGTTTCTCTCCAATCAGCACTGAATGAACCATCGAAGCTGAGAGCAGTACGCTGTATCGAAATTCCTTGCGACAGTAGTGATAGCAACAAAGAAACTGGCAACGTTTTGCCAGTTCACATGAGTTATGGAATAAACGTTCCAGCTACACTATACCAATATGCTTTATTTTTTTCAATTTACTAATTGATGTTACATAAACAATATATTGTAGTCAATATTTATATAAAATACAATATATAGTGATGCTTAATTTTATTTTGAAGTTTGCTTAAATTTCTTCCTCTGTTGCGTTTGTCGCTACGCCTTTGCGAGACGCCTGTTTTCTATCATCAAGCAAATCCTTTTCCCCAACGAAAGACAACTGCAGTGACAAGCAACTGATAGGGCAACGTGAATTCTCGCCCGACACAGGGTCGGATACACAATGAATACGGTGGGCGATGAAAGCCGGTTAGCGCAACTGACGGTAGCGAAAGCAATCGGTCGTATGATCGTTGACCATGCCAATGGCTTGCATGAACGCATAACAAATCGTCGAGCCGACGAACCTGAACCCCCGGCGTTTCAGGTCTCGACTTATGGCATCCGAAACCGGCGTGTTGCAGGGAACGTCGCGTGGAGATTTCCAGCGATTGGAGATCGGTCGGCCGTCAACGAATGCCCAAATATACTCGTCAAAGCTGCCGACCTCCTTTTGGACCAGAAGAAAAGCCTGCGCATTGGAAATGGCCGCTTGAATCTTAAGCCGGTTCCGAACGATACCGGGATTGCTCAACAGGCGTCGCATTTTTCGTGCGTCGTACCTGGCGACTGCCGCCGGGTCAAAGTGATCAAAGGCCGTCCGGAAGGCGTCACGCTTTTGGAGAATGGTGTTCCAACTCAACCCGGCTTGCGCCCCTTCAAGGATGAGAAATTCAAACAACCGTCGATCGTCGTGTACCGGGACGCCCCATTCTTCGTCATGGTATCGGGTCAGGAGCGTGTTGGTGGCCCAGGAACATCGTGTAGGTACTGGCCGACCCATCATCAATCCTTGTCCCGGTTGTCGATCTCAATGATGACGGGGCAATGATCGGATAAACGTTGATAAGCCGGAGGGTATTCCCCCTCGATCCGCCGGCATCCGGCTACGGCGCAATAGCCGGTCACGCGTGCCGATCGCGTGCGTATTTCATTCATGTTTTTTGCGACCAGCACGTGATCCAACCAATCTCCCCGGCCGCGGAAATAATGCGAACACCGGGGCTCCGGGAAAAGAACGGCAAATCCCGGTGTTTCCTTTGCCACCTTTCGTCTGAGGTATTTCAACTCGGACCGTTGTGAATGACGATCGCCGGCACCCATGGTATTCAAATCGCCGAGGATGATCACGTCCTCATCCACTTCGAGAAAAGGGGCGACCGCGGCGTCGATCCGGTTGAGTGCCTTTTGGCGGGCTTCGACCGCAAAGACCGTCGGTCCCGACTTGAGATGAAGGCCGATCAGGTGGAAGTCCGCACCCGGTCGGCGTTTGGATTGCACGTGCGCGTAATGGCCGGGCCGGAGTCCGCCTTCGCACGGGTTGTGCGCGGAGGTGGCTTTACTGTTCAAGGACCAGAGGCTCTGAAAGGCGGAGAGCGTCACCCGGCTCGCATTCCACAATATCCCCACGTGATGCCCGTCAGGCCTTCCGCATGGTTGAACGGACCATTGCCATGTATACCCCGTGTGTCGTTCGAGCGCCGTCAAAATCCGGTCCCATGCGGCCCTGGCCTCGGCGGTTGTCAGGCTTTCCTGAACGACCAGGACATCCGTTTGCATCCACACGAGGGTGCATGCCAGCCATGCCAGATCGGTCGGTGTCGCCGCTTGCTCGGGCCGGTCAGGCGGGCTGCCATGAGGAAACCAGCGGATATTCCACGTTCCTATCCGAAGCACGTCGGGATCGGGGACGGCCATGCGACCGCCATCCTTGACAACCTGTTGGCAGTCCGTTGAAGATTTCCACACTAAGGCTTCTTCCTGAGAATGGCTTTGATGGATAACAGGAGGATCTGTTTCATCAGAGGCATCGGTTGCGGAGGGGCGAATGACCTCGATGCTTCCGAATGTCGTGACGACGATGAGGCTGAGAACCAGGAAGCCAACCTGCATATGATCTCCTGCATGTGTTGCTCAGACATACCCAAACCACGGCTGAGAAGGGTAGGGCGGATTACCGTCTTCGCCACCGGTTGTTTAGGTATGGGGCAACACAGTATGCTGTTTCCCCGTGGAGAGGTCAAAAACGTGAATGTTGCTGACTGAGGTGAGGCATGGCATCGACAAACATCAACAGTGAAATCGCCGCGAAGGCGACTCTCCGGCCCATTGAGCAAGTGGCGCAGGAAAAATTGGGACTCGAGCGGGATGTCTTGGATCTCTATGGAAAATATAAAGCCAAAATTCCGTTTGCCTTGCCCGGCGGCCTGAACGAACGGCCTGATGGGAAATTGATATTGATGACCGCCATGACGCCCACCACGGCAGGGGAGGGCAAGACCACGACGTCCGTGGGCTTGACCGATGGACTCGCAAAGATCGGGAAAAAAGCCATGGTGGCCTTGCGGGAACCGAGCCTGGGCCCCTGTTTCGGCATGAAGGGTGGGGCCTGCGGAGGCGGGTATGCTCAAGTCGTGCCGATGACCGATATCAATTTGCATTTTACGGGAGATTTCCACGCCATTACCTCGGCGCACAATCTGCTCGCGGCGATGGTGGATAACCACTTGTATTGGGGCCATACCCCGTTCCTGGATGCGCGACAGATTTCCTGGCGCCGGATCATGGATATGAACGATCGATCGTTGCGTCAGATCGTCACGGGTCTGGGCTCGGCCGTGAACGGTTTTGCCAGGGAAGGAAACTTCGACATCACCGCGGCTTCCGAGGTCATGGCGGTCCTGTGTTTGGCTACGGATTTGCATGATCTGCAACGACGGTTGGGGAACATCAAAGTCGGCTTAACGCCGCAAAAAGAATTTGTCCTGGCCCAGGACGTGAAAGCCCAGGGCGCCATGACCGCACTGTTAAAGGACGCGTTCAGCCCCAACATGGTCCAGACCCTGGAATGGAACCCTGCTTTCGTGCATGGCGGCCCGTTCGGCAATATTGCCCATGGGTGCAATTCCGTCGTGGCCACGAAGGCGGCCCTGAAATTGGCGGACTACGTCGTGACCGAGGCCGGGTTCGGCGCAGACTTGGGGGCGGAAAAATTTTTCAACATCAAGTGTCGTCGAGCGGGGTTGAGGCCTGACTGCGCCGTGGTGGTGGCCACGGTCAAGGCGTTGAAACTGCACGGCGGAGCCAATCCCAAAGAACTGACCACGGAAAATCTCGAGGCGCTCAAGCGCGGTTTGCCGAATCTCGTTCGTCACTTGGACAACGTGAAGAAATTCGGGGTGCCCGTGGTGGTGGCCATCAACGAATTCACGAGCGATACCAAGGCCGAATTGGACCTGGTCCGGGAAATCTGCGCCGGCCGCGGCGTGAAAATGGCCTTGGCCACGCATTGGGCCAAGGGTGGGGAAGGCGCCGTCGAACTGGCGGAAATGGTGGCCAAAACGATCGAAGACGAACCCACCAACTTTCGTCCTCTCTATGCCGATGACCTGCCATTAGCCGAAAAAATCCAGATCGTATCGAAGGAGATTTATGGCGCGGAGAAAGCGGATATCCCGTCACCCGTACTCAAACAATTCGAGGAACTGGAAGACAAGGGATACGGCCGGTTTCCCATCTGTATGGCCAAGACCCAATACAGCTTTTCCACCGACCCCGACAAGAAAGGTGCTCCCACCGGCTTTACGGTCCCCATCCGCGAAGTCCGCCTTTCCCTGGGAGCCGAATTTCTCGTCGTACTGACCGGCGGGATCATGACCATGCCCGGACTCCCCCGCGTCCCGGCTGCCGAAGCCGTAGGCCTCGACGCCAAGGGCGACATCGTCGGTCTGTTTTAAGGGAGCGCCACAAAGGCGCTTCGTGCGAGCGTGCCGTCTTATCACCTTTTTTCCTATCCCGTGCAGAACATCAATAATCGTCCTGAACCATGAGTTTGGGATGAAAAATGACTGGTTTCGTCAGCCTTTCCCTGGCATGCCGGGGAGTGTGCTATGATGACGGCGTTATGAATGCATTCAAACTGGAATCGGAATTTTTGCCCAAGGGTGATCAGCAACAGGCGATTGATGCGCTGACGCAAGGGGTGCACGCCGGCAAGCGGCATCAAGTGCTGCTGGGGGTCACGGGGTCGGGCAAGACGTTTACCATGGCGAACGTCATTGCCAAGGTCCAGAAGCCGACGTTGGTGGTGGTGCACAATAAGACGTTGGCCGCCCAGTTGTACCAGGAGTTCAAGAGTTTTTTTCCGCACAATGCCGTGGAGTACTTCGTCAGTTATTACGATTATTACCAGCCTGAAGCCTACATCCCCTCCACGGACACTTATATTGCCAAGGACGCCTCGATCAACGATACGATCGATCAGATGCGGCATGCAGCCACGTCGGCCCTGTTGGAACGGGACGACATTCTGATCGTGGCCTCGGTCTCCTGTATCTACGGCTTGGGCTCGCCGGAAGTCTATCACGGGATGTTGCTGTATCTCGAAGAAGGCATGACCGTTCGACGGGAGACCATTCTCGCCAAACTGGTGGAGATTCAATATTCCCGGAACGACGTCGAACTGCAGCGCGGCACGTTTCGGGCGCGCGGAGACGTGATCGAGATTTTTCCCGCGGCCTCGGATTCGAATACCGTCCGCGTGGAATTATTCGGCGACGTGGTGGAGTCGATGACGGAAATCGATCCCTTGACGGGCCGGTCACTCGGGCGTCTGTCCAAGGTGCCCATTTATCCGAAGAGCCACTACGTGATCGCGCCCGATCGATACGACCAGGCCCTCCAAGGCATCGAAGAAGAATTGGAGGAACGCCTGGCCCATTTCCGGCAACACGATCAACTCCTTGAGGCGCAACGCATTGAGCAACGGACCAAATTTGACCTCGAAATGATTCGAGCAATGGGGTATTGCCATGGCATTGAGAATTACTCACGTCATTTGACCGGCCGAGCGCCGGGTGAACCGCCTCCCACGTTGTTGGACTATTTCCCCAAAGATTATCTGTTGATCGTGGATGAGTCCCACGTGACCGTACCGCAATTCGGCGGGATGTACGAAGGCGATCATTCACGCAAAAAGACGTTGGTGGAATACGGGTTTCGGCTGCCGTCGGCCATGGATAATCGGCCGCTGAAGTTTCAGGAATTTGAAAAAATCATGAATCGGGTCATTTATGTGTCGGCCACGCCAGGGCCGTATGAATTGCGGCATGCCGGCACGAGTGTGGTGGAACAGATTATTCGGCCGACGGGCCTGATGGATCCCGTGATCGAGGTCAAGCCCGCGAAGGGACAGGTGGATGATTTGTTGCAGGAAGTGAAAGCAACCATCACCCAAGGCTTTCGGGTACTGGTGACGACCTTGACGAAACGCATGGCCGAGGACCTGACGGAATACTATCATGACTTGGGGTTGAAGGTGCGGTATCTGCACTCCGATATCCAGACGTTGGAACGGGCGGAGATCATCCGCGATTTACGCAAGGGCGTGTTTGACGTGTTGGTCGGCATCAATCTGCTGCGTGAAGGGTTGGACCTTCCGGAAGTGGCGCTTGTCGGCGTGTTGGATGCGGATAAAGAAGGGTTTTTGCGCGGCCACCGGGCATTGATTCAGACCGCCGGGCGCGCGGCCCGCAACAGCGAGGGCAAAGTGGTTCTCTATGGCGATAGGATTACCGATTCCATGAAGCTGACCATTGAGGAAACCGCTCGACGCCGTCAGATCCAGGCCGATTACAACAGTGAACATGGGATTACGCCGGAGACCATCAGGAAACGCATTCATGATCTGGACTATCAGATTGCCGAAGCTGACTACTTGGAAGTGAGTATCGCCGCGGAAGAGGAAGCCGTCTATGCCGTCGACGCGGAAGAGACGATTGCGGCTTTGGAGCAGGAGATGAAGGCGGCGGCTAAAATGCTGGAGTTTGAAAGGGCGGCGAAGTTGAGGGATCGGATTCGGGCGTTGCGGCAGCAAGAACTGCAGTTTGGCGCATCGCTCCGCTGAGATGCTCCGTTGCCGCCGGCGTTTTCTATACGCGATTAAACGTTTTTGTAGAGATACATGCCGAGGAAGATCCCCAGGACCGTGAGCAGGTTAACTTTGAAGAGAAAACCGAAGGTGATTTTGAGCAGGACCAGGTTGACGGTCAGGGGCGGGTCGAGACCCGGAGAGACCGATTTTGCAAAAATGGTATGAATCGGTTCAGATGGCGAAAAAACCGTCAGAATTTCACCTAACATTCCGCCCAGCAAACCTCCGATAAAAATAAATCCGAGTAACGTCCAACCTGATTTTTTCACGGGTATGCTCGCTGAGGCCGAAAGTTGAGAAGGCGTACCTCGCCAAGATAAGGGAAACTACGGGGAAACGTACGGCAATTTCCCCTGTAAGTCAAGAAAGCGGTTTTCTTGACAGATATTTTGCATCTTGATTAAACTGGGCGGCCTTTTCTTCGTATTTTCCGATAGTTAGGAGTGTTTCTGTGTTTTCGTCTCTCACCGAGAAAATTGACGGCGTTCTCAAAAAACTCCGGGGCGCCGGTGTTCTCAAAGAACAGGACGTCATTCAGGCCTTGAAGGAAGTCCGCCTGGCCCTGCTCGAGGCCGACGTCAATTTTAAAGTCGTCAAGGATTTCGTCGTTCGCGTGCAGGAAAAAGCCACGGGCAGCACGGTTCTGGAAAGCCTGACGCCCGGACAGCAGGTCGTCAAAATCGTGTGGGAAGAATTGCGCGACCTGATGGGCCATGACCATTCCGGCCTGTCGCTGGCTTCACAGCCACCGACCATCGTGATGATGGTCGGCCTGCAAGGGGCCGGGAAAACCACCACCTGCGGCAAACTCGCCCGGATGTTTGCCCAACAGGGGAAGCGCGCGTTGCTGATTGCAGCGGATCCCCGGCGTCCTGCGGCAGCGGAACAGTTGACCGCCTTGGGTGCCAGCTTGGATGTCCCCGTGCATCGGGCCGACCGGCTCTTGGCGACTCGCGAGGAGGTGGTGCGTTTTTGTTCGGAAGGCGTGAGTCGCGGCCGTGACCATGGCTATGACGTCGTGATCTTGGATACCGGCGGTCGGTTGCATATTGATGACGAATTGATGGCGGAACTGGAATACGTCAAGTCCGCGGTGACACCCCAAGAGGTGTTGTTGGTGGCCGATGCCATGACCGGACAGGAAGCCGTCAACGTGGCGGAACAGTTCGATCAACGTCTGGGCGTCACCGGCGTGATCCTGACGAAGATTGAAGGCGACGCGCGGGGCGGCGCTCTGCTTTCCATGCGGGCGGCGATCGGAAAACCGGTGAAGTATCTCGGCGTGGGTGAAAAGTCCGACGCCTTGGAACCCTTTCATCCCGATCGTATGGCCTCCCGGATTTTGGGCATGGGTGACGTGTTGTCGCTGATTGAAAAGGCGCAACAGTCTTTTTCTCAGGAAGAAGCCCATGCTCTGCAAAAACGGGCATCAAGCAATACCCTGACTCTTGAAGATTTTCGGGACCAGATCAAACAGGTCAACAAGCTGGGGTCCATGGAGCAAATTCTGGGGATGCTGCCCGGAGCCGGGAAGCTGAAGTCCATGATGAATCCGGGGGTAAGCCAGGAATTGCCGGAAAAAGAAATGAAGCGGGTGGTTGCGATCGTTGATTCGATGACGCCCGCGGAGCGTTCGGACCATGCGCTCCTGAACGGCAGTCGCAAGAAACGCGTGGCCAAGGGGAGCGGAACCTCCGTGCAAGAAGTCAATCGGCTCATCAAGCAATTTCTGACGGCCCGCAACATGTTGAAGTCGCTCGTTGGAGGGAAGCCCGGAAAACCGGGGAAGTTGGGCAAACTCAAGAAACGGGGAAAATTGATTCGTGCCCTTCAATCTCCTTAGCCCGGCTGTCTTAGAGTGGACAGAACCGTGACAGAGGGTGTATTTCTGGTTACAAACTCAGTATAATATTCAGCTTTTGAAAAAACTCATTTTGCAGGAGGTTGAAACTCGTGGCAGTACATTTACGTTTAACCCGCATGGGCCGGCACAAACGGCCTTTTTATCGGGTGGTGGCCGTGGATTCCAGGGCTCGTCGGGATGGAAAGTACATCGAGATCGTCGGGACGCATGATCCCTTGCAGGATCCGGCAGTCACGAATTTGAAATCGGATCGGGTGTTGGATTGGCTTCACAAAGGGGCCCAGCCCTCGGTGACCGTTCGTACGCTCCTTCGACGCTCCGGAATATTGAAGACGTTCGAAGAATCGAAAAAGAAGGCGAACGCCTGATCGTTTTGTGCGAGACGGGGTGCCGGGGCCCCGACAAACGTGAGTGCCGGAGCCTTGACGGATAACGGACCCGTGGCGTCGCTTGAGCACATGGTCACTGTCGGGAAACTGGTCAAGCCCTTTGGCGTGAGAGGGCAAGCCCGCGTTCTCTCACTCACGGACGTTCCGAACAGGTTCGAGAATCTCAAGGAAGTGACCCTGGAGTCACCCACGGGCCAAACCCTGGTGACCACGGTCACGGACGTCCATTCGGACGGCCGGTCCTATCTCTTGCGCTTCGGGGCGTTCTCGACGCCCGAGGAGGTAGGGACCTATCGCGGGGCGTGGTTGAAAATTCCTCGAACGGAGGTTCCTCCCGCACCGGATGGGCACCATTACCAGTTTGAATTGATCGGGTTAACGGTGCAGGACGGTTCGGGTAACGTACTCGGCACGTTGGAGGAAGTGATGACTTTACCGCACCAGCACGTATTCGTGGTGCGCGGACCGGACAAGGAATATCTCTTGCCCGCTTTGCGGAAATGGATTACGTCGGTCGACCCCGCCGGAGGCGTCATGACCGTCAAGCCGAGTGTGGAATGGGTGGGTGACGATGCAGTGTGACATTTTGACCTTGTTCCCCGAAATGGTGGAGAACGTCGTCTCGCATTCGATCGTGAAGCGTGCGCAGGACAAACGGTTGGTGTCGATTCGCATCCATAATATTCGGGACTTCAGTGACGACCGGCATCGCGTGGCCGACGATACGCCCTACGGCGGCGGGTCCGGCATGATCATGAAGGCCGAACCCATTTTCCGGGCAGTCGAGGCGTTGGGCGAGGACCGGGGTGGCTTGCGGATTATCGTGCCGTCACCGCAGGGACGGCCGTTCACGCAAGGCCTTGCCGAAGAGTTGAGCCGGGAAGCGCGTCGGCTGGTATGGATTTGCGGGCACTATGAAGGTATCGATGAACGCGTACTGCTCCGGCTTGAACCCGAAGAACTGTCGCTTGGTGATTACGTGCTGACCGGAGGGGAACTGCCGGCTGTGGTGATGCTCGATGCCGCCGTGCGATTGGTGCCCGGGGTTGTAGGGGATCCTGCGTCGGTGGAACAGGATTCATTTGTCGAACCCCTATTGGACTTTCCCCATTATACCAAGCCGCAGACGGTGCGCGGATACGGGGTGCCCGACGTGTTACTCTCGGGCAATCATGAGGCTATTCGGCGGTGGCGTCGAAAAGAAGCTTTGCGTAACACCTATTGCAAGCGACCGGATTTGTTGCAAGGGGAATCGTTAACTCAGGAAGATCAACAATTGCTGTCGGATATTTCCCAGGAGTGTGAACAAGTCATGAGTGAGAGTGGAGGATAACATCATGAATCGGCTTCAACGGTTAGAGCAAACGTTCCCGACGAATCCGGTCCCCGTCTTTGAAATCGGGGACACCGTTCGCGTGCACGTCAAAGTGATCGAAGGTGAAAAAGAACGGGTCCAGGTTTTTGAAGGCGTGGTGATTGCTCGTAAAGGCAAGCGAATCAGTGAAACGTTTACCGTTCGCAAAATTTCGTATGGAGTGGGGGTTGAACGGATCTTCCCGGTCAACTCGCCCAATATCGCGAAAATCGATGTGATCCGCAAAGGGAAAGTGCGCCGGGCCAAGTTGTACTACTTGCGCGACAAGATAGGGAAGCGGGCCAAGGTCGCTGAACGGGATTATTTCCGGGCTGCCAACAAACCCAAGGCTCCCAAGAACGAACCTGCGGCGACGGCAAGTGCAGAGACTCCGGCAGAGGATTCTGCCGAATAATTCGATGTCGTGTGACATTGACCGATGACGCCATAGGGTTGGGCGCCGCTGGTCCCACGTGCGATCTCGAAGAGGAAGCACGGACCCGTGGCTATCGACGGGTAGCCGGACTGGACGAGGCCGGTCGTGGCCCCCTGGCCGGTCCGGTGGTCGGGGCGGCGGTCATTGTGCCTCGCCGGTTTTCATTGCGGAGCCTTGATGATTCGAAAAAGGTGAGTCCCACGGAACGGGAGGAGCTGTTTTCAGTCATCACCGAGTCAGCCATGGCTTGGGGGGTCGGCGTCGCATCCGAAGTTGAAATCGACTCGCTGAACGTGCTCGGCGCGACGCGGCTGGCTTGGCGGCGGGCCGTGAACCAGTTACATGTCCCACCGGATTTTTTGTTGATCGATGGGCACCTAGGGGCCGATTTTGGCATCCCCCATCGATCCGTGATTCATGGCGATCGGCTGTCGTGTTCCATTGCCGCGGCGTCCATCCTGGCCAAAGTCTTCCGCGATCGGATTATGTGCGAATACCACCAACGGGATCCCCGGTATCGCTTCCATGTTCATAAGGGGTATCCCACACCGGAGCATCTCCGGTTACTCCGTCAGTTCGGACCGAGTCCGCTTCACCGGCACAGTTTTGGTCCGGTGCGACGGTGTCTCACGCGGGAGGGTGTGTGAGCCTTACCCGGCAACTCCTGGGTAGGGAAGCCGAAGCCGCTGCCGAACAGTTGCTTCGGCGAAAAGGTTACCGGATTCTGGACCGGAACGTGCGGGTCGGCCGCGGCGAGTTGGATATCGTGGCCCGGGTGGGAGAGACGTTGGTCTTCGTCGAAGTCAAGGCTCGCCGGACGGATCGTTACGGAGGCGTTGCCTACGCGGTGACGGCACAAAAAAAGCGTCAACTCATTCAATTGGCTGCCCGCTACCTGGCGCGCCGTCGCTTGGAACGTCAGCCGTGCCGGTTCGACGTGCTCCTGTATGATGCCGGGGAGGCTGCGTCCCCCGTGCTTGAACACATTGAAAATGCTTTTGAGGTGGCCGGCGATGATCGGCGTTGGTAAGCACACGGAACATCACCATAAAGGCCGGGGAACAGGTGGCCGCGCCGTGCCGTTGTCACCATGATTCAGTTGTTCCACGTCTCCAAAGTCTATGACCGATGCGTGGCGCTTGATGATGTCTCGTTTCGCATCGACAAGGGCGAATGCGTCATCCTCACGGGACCCAGTGGTGCGGGCAAGACCACCCTGCTGAAGGTGATCTTCGGCGCGGAGATTCCGGATTCGGGTCAGATTCTCGTCCAGAACCGCAACGTCGCCAGGTTACGAGGAGGCGCCATTCCTTACCTGCGGCGCACCATGGGGATCGTGCTGCAGAACTTTCAGTTACTGCCGCAGAAAACCGTCTATGAAAACGTGGTCCTGCCGCTCATCATTCAAGGTGTCAAAAGACGCGAAGCGCAGAAACGAGTGATAGACGTCCTGAAGGCCGTCAGCATGGAGCATAAACAGAAGATTCTCACGGGTGTTCTCTCGGCTGGCGAGCAACAACGCATTTGTATTGCCCGGGCCATCGTGAACAGCCCCATTCTGTTGTTGGCCGACGAACCGACGGGAAATTTGGACGCGGACTTGACGGTGGAAATCGTGGAATTGTTCAGGCGAATTCATGCCGAGGGGACGACGATTCTCCTGGCGACGCATAACCGGCAGGTGGTGGAGCAGATGAACGGCCGGGTCGTCCATTTACAGGAAGGCCGAGTCGCGTCTGACAAGGAGGCAACCTCGTAATGCGGCCGCTGTATCTTCTACGGGAGGCGATGCACAATCTCCGCGTGAATCGGGGTAACGTGCTGATCGGCATCGTGACGACCGCCTTCACTCTGGTGTGTTTCGGCGTGTTTTTGTTGCTGTATCTGAATCTGAAAAACGTGACGGGAACGCTTCAGAGCGACATTGAAGTCATTGTCTATCTGGATCCTGGAGCTTCGGAGCAAGTCGTATCCCTGGTCCAAAAACGTCTGAAGACCGAACCCGCAGCCGTGACGTTGACGTTCGTGTCCAAGGAACAGGCCCTCCGAGAATTTTCCGAACAATTTCCTGAGGAATCGCTCCTGTTGGAAGGGATGGACGCTAACCCGTTACCCGCGTCCGTGGTCGTTAATCTGTCCCCGCGGTTTCTGGATACCGAATCGCTGAGTGCGTTTGCGGAACGCGTCAAGCAACTTCCCGGTGTCACCCACGTGGCGTACAGTCAGGATTGGGTCGATACGTTGACGTTGGTGGTCAGTTACTTTGAGTTGGGAGCGGTGGTGATCGGGATGATTCTGGCCATGGCCACAGTGACGATTATTGCCAATACGATCCGTTTGTCATTATACACGAGAAAAGAAGAAATTGAGATCCTGCGGCTGATTGGTGCGACGGGAATATTTATTGCGATACCCTACGTAATCGAAGGCACGATTCTCGGGGCCTTGGGCGGCGGCCTGTCCCTCGCGTTGTTGAAAGGGGTGTTCGAATTCTTTCGATTGGAACTCAATGCGTCGGGTTGGTTCGCGGGCGTGGAGCATATTCTCCCGATTTTCCCGAGGCAGGTCTCGTTTCTTTTGGTGATGACCGGTATGCTGTTAGGATGTGGGAGTAGCGTCCTCTCGGTTTTCGGCTTGATGAAGGCGAGGAGCTGATGGGAAATTCGCGATCCGCGATCCGCAATCCACAATCCGCAATCAAGGTTGAAAACCGCCTTCTTATGCTCGCGTGTTGTGTGGTGCTGTCCCTGGTTGCCCCGTTGGGGTCGTGGGGAGCCTCTCTTCAGGAAAAAATTGAAAAAGAAAAGCAGACCCTTCAACAACTCAAACAGGAAATTAAGAAGACTCGGAAACAGCGGGATCAGTCACGAAAGAAACAAGCGGAAGTCTTGCAATCAATTGAACGTCTTGATCGCCGGTTGCACAAGGAACGGCGGGAAGCGACTTCAATCAATCGGGAAATCAGACAAATCGACCGGGAACTGGACAAGATTGGCGCGCAGTTGACCGGACTTCGATCGGACATGCGCGATAAACATGCCGTGATCGGAACGCGTTTGAAACGACTCTATATGGAAGGACGAGCCGGCTGGGTCTCGCCCCTGGTGGCCGCGACGACCTACGTGCAATTTCAGCGCCGGTTGCTGTATCTCTCCTCTCTGGCCACGTGGGAACGTAACCTGTTTGAGGAATACCGGAGAGCGGTGGCTCAAAGTGAGCGGCTTCAGGCCAAACAGGCGAACATTCGTGAATCTTTGGTCGCACGGAAGAGTCGTGTCGACAAAAAAATGAACGTGATTCGAGACGTGAAGTCCCAAAAGCGCGTGGTGCTGTCGAGTTTAAAGAAAACCACTCGTTCCCAAGAACTCATGTTGCGTTCCCTTGACCAAGCTGAAAGCCGAAAGGAAAGCCTGCTGAAAAAATTGGAGCAGCGCAGTCAAGTTGCTGTCGGAACAATCAAGAAACACACGGCGGATGTCTTTCGAAGAGGTACCTTGTTGTGGCCGGCTGACGGGGATTTAGTGGGCGTCTTCGGTCGGCAAAAACATCCGACGTTCGGCACCTACGTCCGGAAAAAAGGGATTGAGATCGCCTCAAAAGAAGGGAGTGCCATCAGGGCCGTGTCGGGCGGTCATGTGGTCTATGCGGATTGGCTCAGGGGGTACGGGCTTGTGGTCATTATGGATCACGGTAACAATTATTTTACGTTCTATGCGCATGCCTCCAAGTTGTTGGTGAAAGAAGGGGAAACGGTGGCCAAAGGAGCCGCGCTCGGGGAAACCGGCTCCTCCGGCTTGACCAACAGGAGCATTTTATACTTCGAGTTGAGGAAAGGCACCAAGCCGGTGAATCCATTACGCTGGTTGGCCAAACGGTGACGGATACACCATGCTCATTATCTTCTTATTCTTAAAGAGTTAGGATTTCGTTATGGAAAAGGAACGCTCTTCAATCACGTGGGTTTCAGGGTTGGTCGTCGTCGGGGCACTTGTCTTGGGGTTGGTGATCGGCAAGGGTGTCGAAAAGACGGGCTATGCCAGTGAGTCCTACGAAGAACTCAAGGTTTTTGCGGAAGTGTTGACCCAGGTCAAGAAACATTACGTCGAAGAAGTGAAGACGAACGACCTTGTCCATGGAGCCGTGCGGGGCATGCTCAAAACCCTGGACCCGCATTCCGCGTATATGACCCCGGAGATGTATAAGGAAATGAGAGTCGAAACCAAGGGGGAATTCGAGGGCTTGGGCATTCAGATCGGGATCAAGGACCATCACGTCACCGTTATTGCTCCCATCGAAGGAACACCGGCTCACGCGGCGGGTATCGAAACCGGAGATATCATTTTGAAGGTTGATGAGAAGCCGACGAAAGACCTGACGCTCATGGAAGCGGTGCAACACATGCGGGGACCCAAGGGGACCTCGGTCACGCTGACGGTCCGCCGGGAAGGGGCCCCGGAAACCCTCAGCTTCACCATCATTCGGGATACGATCAAGATTCGCAGCGTCAGGTCACGACTGCTCGACGATCACATCGGCTATATCCGAATCTCACAATTTCAGGAATCCACGCCCAAAGATCTCGGCAAGGAATTGGTGAAGTTGCACGACGAGGGCTCTCAAGGCCTCATTCTGGATTTACGCAATAACCCCGGCGGCTTGTTGTCCGCGGCGGTTGGGGTATCCGAGCAATTCTTGAAGTCCGATACGTTAGTCGTGTCGGTCAAGGGCCGAGACGGCCGGAAGGATGAATATCGTTCCAGCCCGCCGATGGACCCACCGGAATATCCGATGATCGTCCTGGTTAACCAGGGGTCAGCCAGCGCGTCGGAAATTGTTGCGGCTGCGATGCAGGATTGGGGAAAAGCCGTCATCCTGGGCAAGACGACGTTTGGGAAGGGCTCCGTCCAGACGATTCTCCCGTTGTCGGACGGGTCCGGACTTCGGCTGACCACGGCGAAATATTATACGCCCCGCGGCGAGTCAATCCATTCCGTTGGCGTCAAACCGGATATTGTGGTGGAGCCCAAACCGATCACCGTGGATGAGGAACCCAAAGAGGAGCCTTCCGCGGAAGGAGATGCCGATGCTTCCTCCGACGAGGGTGCTGATGAGGAAAAGACGACGGACCTTGAAGCGGAACTCATGAAAAAGGACGTGCAACTTCAAAAGGCGATCGAGTTACTCAAGACTTGGAAAGTCTTCAAAGACCTGCACCCTATCGAAGCGGGGGGCACAGGTTGAGGATGATGGCGGTCACGGCATCGCAAAGGCCTTCCTGTCCGGTCAATCGCTCCGCGAGTGCTCGTCGCGTAAACGTTGAATGGCCGTCAGTAGTTCGTCCGCGGTGATGCCGACTCCCGGTCGCGTTCTCAACATGTGAGAACGGGCCAAGGTCTCCAGATCGTCCAGCGTCCGGATCCCGAGTCGATAATACAGGTCGTGTACGATGGGATCGGAAAGGCCGGGCAGGGTACTCCATCGTTGAATGGCGGGCGGGAGGGGGGTCTTGAGTTCTTCATAGGCTTGGACTGCGCCGGTCTCCACGTATTCCTGAATTTTAGCCGCAAGATCTTTCCCGATGCCGGGCAGAGTTTGGAGATTTCCGGCCTGCACCAGTTCCGCGACGGGCGATTCCAGGTTGGCAATCGTGTCGGCTGCCCGTTGATAGGCCCGGATGCGATACGGGTTTTCTCCGTGTTTCTTCAACAAGTCCGCCATGGACAGGAAGAGATTGGCGAGTGTGTGGTTCGAGTCGTGACCGGTCGACATACCGTGAGCCCATTCCATACGATGAATATTCCAAACGATGACGTGAGGGCATTGTAAAAGATTGTGCTTGGCGATGATAGGTTTCTGTATACGTCGAAATGCCCGCGTTCCCAAATTGACAAGGCTTGAGAGGCTCTCGTAGGATGATTGGTGGGTGACCGGCGGCCCGTTCGGCGTGAAGAGAATGTGCCGGAGGATTTTCAAAGAAGTTCCACGCATGCACATTCAAGTCAACGGGGAATCGCACCAGGTCCCTGAAGAGATCAACGTGACGGGCCTGCTCCGGGATTTACAACTGAACGTCGAACGGGTAGCCGTAGAAATCAATCTGGAAATTCTCGATCGAAGGGATTTCGATGCCAGAACGTTACAGGAAGGCGACCGCATTGAAATTCTGAGTTTTATCGGAGGAGGGGGAGGGAGGAATTTTGGATTGCTGATTTTGGATTGCTGATTGACCAAATTCACAATCCCAAATTCTTTCACAATCCAAAATCCACAATCCACAATCAAAAATGTTTTCTGGGGAGTGGCCATGAGTGACGATCGTTTGACCATAGCCGGGCGAGAGTTTCGGTCCCGCTTGTGGGTCGGGACGGGCAAGTACAAGGATTTTGTCGAGACCAAGAAAGCCATTGACGCGTCGGGCGCGGACGTCGTCACCGTGGCTGTGCGCCGGGTCAACATCACGGATAGAAATTCCGAGAACCTGTTGGATTATCTTGATCCCAAACAATACACCATCCTGCCCAATACCGCGGGCTGCTACACGGTGGAAGACGCGGTCCGCTATGCCCGGTTGGCCCGTGCCGCCGGGGTGTCGGATCTGGTCAAGCTCGAGGTGATCGGCGATGAGCGGACCCTGTTTCCCGATACCGCCGGGCTCATCGAGGCCGCCAAGGTCTTGATCAAGGAGGGCTTTGTGGTGTTGCCCTATACCAACGACGATCCCATCGTGGCCCAAAAACTGGTCGATATCGGCTGCCCCGCGGTCATGCCCTTGGCGGCCCCCATCGGTTCCGGGCTGGGCATCCGCAATCCCTACAATTTGAAGATCATTCTCGAAACCGTGAACGTCCCCGTCATTGTGGACGCGGGCGTGGGTACGGCTTCCGATGCCGCGTTGGCTATGGAATACGGAGCGGATGCGGTGCTGATGAATACCGCGATCGCGGGGGCCAAGGAACCTATTGCCATGGCCGAAGCCATGAAATACGCGGTTGAAGCCGGCCGGTTGGCGTACAAAGCCGGGCGCATTCCCCGAAAACTTTATGCTACCGCCAGCAGCCCGATCGAAGGCATGCTGTAGTTCGACGTTCAACGTGCGCTTCGATGCCGCATGCTTGCCCCCCAACAATCTCTTCCGCCATTGTACGTGGTCACCGATCGGCTCAGGACGGGAGAAGATCGGTTCCTTCGCATCCTCGAAGACATCATCCCCGAGCAGGGGATGATGATTCAAATCCGGGAAAAAGACCTCGACACCCGTGAGCTGCTACGGTTTGTGGAAGCGGTTCACCAATTGGCGCATCCCTTTCGTGTTCCGTGTTTGATCAATGACCGCGTGGACCTGGTTCTCGCGACCAAGGCCGCAGGCGTGCATCTGCGCGCGGACAGCATGCCGACCAAAGAGGCCCGCCAGTGTCTGGGCGACGGCTATCTCATCGGCAAGTCGATCCATTCCGCGGAAGAGGCCCTGCAAAGCGAGCGGGACGGCGCGGACTTCGTGGTACTCGGCCCGGTGTATGAGACGCTGTCCAAACAACAATACGGTCCTCCGTTGGGTACCGATGTGATTCGTGAAGCCGTCCGGCATTGTGCGATTCCCGTGTACGCGATCGGCGGGCTGACGCCGGCTCGGGTGGAACAGGTGATGGCGGCCGGTGCCGCAGGCGTTGCGGTTATCTCTTCCATATGTCAATCCGCGTCTCCACGCGAGGCCGTGACGACGTATTCCACGCAACTGCGCAAATGGCGACCGTAAGAGAACGGTCCCATTTATATTGACCCTTTCCGAAAACCAGTGCTAGAATTTGCCGCCCCGACGTGAGGCGGGCGGCATTTGGGTTTCGCCTCATCAATACAAGGGTTTCAGCGGTGGGGTAAAGGAGCCTCTGATTTACAGAGGTTCCTAAAACAGGGCGTTCTTGTTTTCGTGACCAAGCAGAGGAAGATTCCATGGGCTTGAGAAAACACGAAGACTACAACCGGGAGATCGAAAAACTACGTGGAGAACTCCAATCCCTGGAAACCGAAATGCGCCACCTCTACGAAACGCGCATGAAACTCCAGCAATCGGAGAAACAGAATAAACGGTTGGCGGACAGTCTCCAGGAAGCCAAAGCCCAGATTGAAACCCTCCGCACGGAGATCGCCAAACTCACGGCCCCGCCCTCGGCGTATGCGCTTTTCTGCAGTTTGAATGATGATTCCAGCGCCAACGTCTACGTCTCGGGAAGAAAAATGCGCGTCAGCGTGCACAGTTCGGTGTCGAGCGCGTCCCTGCGAAAAGGGCAGGAAGTGATTTTGAATGAAGCCTTGAACATCATCGAGGCGCGGGCCTTCGATCCCCAGGGGCAAGTGGTGAAGATGAAAGATCAACTGGATGGCTCCCGGGCGCTGATTCAATTGCACCACGACGAAGAACGCATCGTCGAACTGGGAGAGCCGTTACTGCACGAGTCGCTGAGCGTGGGCGACCACCTGCTCTATGACCCCCGGTCCGGCTACGTCATCGAAAAAATCCCCAAATCCGAAATTGAAGAGTTGGTGCTCGAAGAAGTCCCGGACGTGCAATATGAAGACGTGGGAGGATTGACCAAAGAAGTCGAGCAGGTGACGGATGCCGTGGAATTGCCATTTTTGTACCCTGACCTGTTCAAGGAACATCGTCTGACCCCACCCAAGGGTGTCCTCTTGTACGGACCTCCCGGGTGTGGAAAGACCATGATCGCCAAAGCCGTGGCGAATTCCATTTCCAGGAAAATGCGGCATTTGTCCGGCAAGGACGTGCGCAGTTACTTCCTGCACGTGAAGGGACCCGAACTCCTGAACAAATACGTGGGTGAATCCGAACGGTACATCCGCGAGGTCTTCGCCAAGGCGCGGGACAAGGCGGCCACCGGGAATCCCGTCGTGGTGTTTTTCGATGAAATGGACGCGTTGTTCCGCACGCGGGGGTCAGGGATCTCCTCCGATATCGAATCCACCATCGTCCCGCAGTTTTTGGTGGAGATCGACGGAGTCGAAAAGCTCAAGAACGTGATCGTCATCGGGGCGAGCAACAGGCAGGACCTCATCGATCCGGCGGTGTTACGAACGGGGCGGTTGGACGTGAAAGTCAAGATCCCCAGACCGAACAGACAAGGCGCGCGGGATATTTTCGCCAAGTATCTCACCGGTGACCTGCCGTTCGCCAAAGAGGAACTCGACCGGCACGCCCAGGACCGGCAGGCCGTGGTCTCGCATTTGCTCGACCTGACGGTGGAAGCCATGTATGCCACGTCGGAGGACAACAAGTTCCTGGAAGTGACCTATGCCAACGGCGAAAAAGAACTCCTCTACTTCAAAGACTTTTCCAGTGGCGCCCTGATCGAAGGCGTGGTCTCACGGGCGAAAAAAATCGCGGTGAAACGGGCCATCGGGACGGGTGAAAAAGGCCTGAAGGAAGAAGACCTCTTGTGCGCCATCCGGGATGAATTCAAGGCGCATGAGGACCTGCCCAATACGACCAATCCCGATGACTGGGCCCGCATCGCCGGGAAAAAAGGCGAAAAAATCATCCACGTGCGGACCCTGACCCCCGGCTCGGAAGGACCACGCGAGATAGAAACCGTGAGTGCCGGGCATTACTTTTAGTGCTCTTGCTCAATGGGGAGTCCTTGCAGCGCATTATCGGCACAGAAACGGAATTTGGTGTCGCCTCGCGTCACGTCCACGCATCCGATCCCGTCGAGAATTCCCTCCACCTGATCAGTCAGTACCCGTCGCTCATCGCCCCACGGGCTATTTGGGATTACGAAAACGAAAACCCCCTGCGGGACGCGCGCGGGTTTGAAGTCGAGGGTGAACGCGAACGTCCGGGGCCCGAGTACAACCGGGCGCTCAACAAACTCCTGGCGAACGGCGGCCGTCTGTACGTGGACGGGGCGCATCCCGAGTATTCCACGCCGGAGTGCAGTACCGCTCGCGAACTGGTCGCGTATGAACGCGCGGGGGAACTCGTGGCCGCCAAGTGCCTGGAGGCCATGAACCGGACGACGGAGGGGTACGTGCTGTACAAGAACAACTCGGACGGCAAGGGGAACAGCTACGGGTACCATGAAAATTATCTGATGAACCGCTCGGTGCCGTTCGACGTGATTCTTCAGGGCTTGTTGCCGTTTTTCGTGTCGCGTCCCATCGTGGCGGGAGCCGGGAAAGTCGGCGCGGAAAACGGAGCCGCGCCCGCGACGTATCAGATCTCTCAACGTGCGGACTTTTTCGAATGCGTGGCGGACCTCAACACGATGGTCAAACGACCCCTGATCAACACCCGTGATGAGCCGCATGCGGACCCCGCGCGGTTTCGCCGGTTACACGTGATCGTCGGTGACGCCAACATGGCGGAACTCTCCACGTACCTGAAGGTGGGCACCACGGCGATCGTCACGCACATGCTGGACGAGGGCCACGACGTCCCCGCATTTGAGCTGGAGAACCCCGTGGATGCCGTCAAGGTCGTCTCACGTGATCTCACCGTCAAGGCCGACCTGAAGTTGGTCCGGGGAGGCGCAACCAATGCGCTGGCCATCCAACGCGCCTACCTCCGGGCCGCGCATGAGTTTTACGCCTGTCGCGAGTTGTCGCCTGCGACGAAGGACGTGTTGGTGAGATGGGAAAACGTCCTGGATAAACTCGAACGCGATCCCGGGCAATTGGCCGCGGAACTCGATTGGGTGGCCAAGCGGCAAATGATTGAGTCCTATGTGGACCGAAAAGGCTGCGGATGGAATGATCCGCGCGTGGCCTTGATGGACCTGCAATACCACGACGTGCGGCCGGACAAGGGCCTGTATTATACGCTCGAACGGAGCCGGCGGATTGAACGCTTGCTGGATGACGAGGAAATCGTCGCAGCGGAATTACAGGCCCCGAGAGGTACGCGCGCCTATTTCCGAGGCGCCTGTCTCGGGAAATTTCCCCACCAGATCTATGGGGCCAGTTGGACCTCGGTGCTCTTTGACGTCGGAGACGTTTCCGTCAAACGGGTTCCGTTGATGGATCCCTTGAGGGGCACGCAGGATCTGACCAATGAGTTGTTGGAAGGCGTGGAGACCGCAC
The DNA here is from genome assembly GCA_965203665.1 of Nitrospirales bacterium. Taxonomy (GTDB): domain Bacteria; phylum Nitrospirota; class Nitrospiria; order Nitrospirales; family UBA8639; genus Bin75. The sequence goes on from OZ241905.1 coordinate 382,684, forward strand.
AACAACTCCTGGATCGTTTGTCGGCTTGAATTGGAGACACGAAGACGTGAGCATGAAACCTATCCTGTCGCAGATGCCCGTGAGTCAATGCTCCAGTTTTTTTGATTTTATCCATCAGACTCGGCCCGAACTGACGCCCGCCGCGCGGTGGGGGAGCGAAGGGCACGTCTCGGCGTCGGCGGACGAGATTCAGCGGCACGTCGTCTCGCAGCTCGCTCACGGAACGACCGTGTTGGCCGTGAAATACGAGAAGGGCGTCGTGATCGTCGGTGATCGCCGCGCCATCGAAGGCTATCAAGTCGCGTCGCGTCGCATGGAGAAGGTCTTCAAGACCGACAGCCATTCGGCCATTGCCATTGCCGGGGCCGCGGGCCCGTGCATGGAAATGGCCAAGCTATTCGGGATCGAACTGGAACATTATGAAAAACTGGATGGCGTCCCGTTGTCCTGCGAAGGCAAGGCCAACCGGTTGGGGCAGATGGTGAAAGCCAATTTGCCCATGGTCATGCAAGGGTTGGTCGTGATCCCGCTGTTCGTGGGGTTTGACCTGAAACAACAGGAGGGCCGGATTTTCAAATATGACGTCACCGGCGGAAAATACGAAGAAACGGAGTATCACGCGGTCGGGTCCGGGGGGAAAGACGCCCGGGTGACCATCAAGGAACGGTTTCGGAAAAACCTCTCCCAACCCGAAGCGATAGCCCTGGGGCTCCAGGCGATCCTGAGCGCGGCGGAAGAGGACCTGGGAACCGGCGGACCCGATGCGTTCCGGGGCATTTATCCCACCATCAAAATCGTCGACGTCCAAGGCGTGCGGGACGTGGAGGAATCCGAGGTGGCGTCCCAATGCGACCGGTTGGCTCAAGCACGACCCGGGGGAGAATCCTGATGACGCTGCCGTTTTACGTGTCCCCCGAACAATTGATGCAGGACAAGGCGGAGTATGCCAAGAAAGGCATTGCCAAGGGCCGGTCGATTGTGGCCATCGAGTACCGGGACGGCGTGCTTTTCGTCGCGGACAATCCCAGCAGTTCATTGTTCAAGATCTCCGAAATTTACGACAACATCGCCTTTTCCGGAGCAGGGCGATACAGTGAATTCGAAAGCCTGCGCAAGGCGGGCATTCAGCACGCCGACTTGAAGGGGTTCATGTACAGTCGCGAAGACGTCACGGCCCGTTCCCTGGCCAACGGGTATTCGCAGACCCTGGGCACGATATTCAGCCAGGAACTGAAACCCTTCGAAGTGGAAATCCTTTTGGCTCAAATCGGAGAACAACCCGAACAGACGGAACTGTACCGCATCGCGTTCGACGGGACGATCATTCACGAAAAGGAATTCGTGGCTATCGGAGGCCGGGCGGACGCCGTGGTGTCCGCCTTGCGCACAATGGGATCGGAACACGTTCCCGACCTGAAAACCGCCCTCACCCGATGCATGAGCGCCCTCGAAACCGCCACGAGCCAGAGCGTGTCACTGCCTGCGCTCGAAGTTGCGCTCCTCGACCGCACCCATACCGGCAGAAAGTTCCGCCGGCTTGGCGCAGAAGAAGCCGGCACCCTCCTGTCGTAACCTTCCTGCCATCCACATCAAAACCCTCTCCTTCCGTCATTCCCGCAGTAGTCAGCGGGAATCAAGTGTCTTTTTCTTCACGAACTGACGAAAAAGCAAAGACGCTGGATTAACGGTAAGTCTGTTCCGTCAAGGTCACGTCTATGCTAACATGAAAGCATGAAACGAATTTTCGGACTCGAATGTGAATACGGGCTTACCTTCTCGCCCAACGGCAGGGTGTATCTGCCCATTGAAAAAATCCTGGGATACATCTTTGAAGGCTTGATCCCGAACAGTTGGCCGTCCAACGCGTTCCTGACGAACGGGGCCAGGTTTTATCAGGACACCGGGTGCCATCCCGAGTATGCCACGCCGGAATGCGATGACATTTTCGAGTTGGTGGTGCATGAAAAGGCCGGGGAGCGGATCCTTGAATCCTGTTTGCCCGCGGCGGAAGAACGTCTTCGGGAAGAAGGGCTGGCCGGGGACATCTATATTTTCAAGAACAACACGGATTCCCTGGGAAATACCTACGGATGCCATGAAAACTTTCTGATGCAGCGGGACGTGGATTTCTGGAAGGTTGCGGAACAACTCATCCCGTTTTTCGTGACGCGACAAATTTTTTCGGGCGCAGGGAAAGTGCTCAAGGTTTCGGGCAAACCGCACTATTTCCTGTCCCAGCGGGCCCAGCACATTCATGAAAAAACCTCGTCTTCCACGACCTCGTCCCGCAGCATCATCAACACGCGGGATGAGCCGCATGCGGACGCGGAACGGTATCGACGTCTCCATATCATTCTCGGGGATTCCAATATGTCGGAGTTCGCCACGTACCTGAAGGTCGGCACTGCGGATCTGGTGTTGTCCATGATCGAGGCCGGGTATTTTATCGAGGGTATTGAATTGGAAGATCCCGTCAAAGCCATCAGGGAAATTTCTCGTGACCCCGCGTTGAAAAAAAAGGTGAAGTTGGACGACGGGCGGGAGTTGTCCGCGCTGGAGATCCAACGCATCTATTTGGAAAAGGCCTCGGAATTTCTCCACGCCCGGCCTTATGACAAGGTGCTGGCCGACGTACTGACGGAATGGGAACGCGTGTTGGACGCGTTGGAAGATGATCCCATGCAGTTGGTCAAGGAGGTCGATTGGGTGACGAAACGCTGGGTCATCCAATCATACATCGACCGAAAAGGATGCGGGTGGGATGATCCGCGAGTGGCGATGATGGACCTGCAATATCATGACGTGAACCGGAAGCGCGGGCTCTATTACATTTTGGAGGCGCACGACAAGACGGTGAAGATGGTGGATGAGGCCGCCGTGGAACGCGCCACGTCGATTCCGCCCCAGTCCACCCGCGCCAAGGTGCGAGGCGACTTTATCCGGTTCGCCCGGGCCAAGAACCGATCCTATACGGTTGATTGGACGTACCTGAAATTAAACGGCTATTGGGAAGAAACGATCTTGTGTATGGATCCTTTTTGTGCGTCCAGCCGGCGGGTGGATGAACTGTTGGCCCAGGTGTCGCCCGCCTCCCTCCGGACATAATATGGACTTGCCTTCCTACTCTTTCCGCTCGACCGTTCGTCCGTGGCTCGTGGCGCTGGTATTGGTGCTGGCGAGCGTCTTTCCGGTCAGCCTGTTGTTCAAGGAAGGGCCGCGGTACTCCGTGGGAGCCGACGGACAAGTCAGCGGCAAACAGGGAGAAGTGGTGCTGGTGACGATCCCCGTCAAAGACCGGCCGGACCGGATCAACGGGCAATTTTTAAAACGCACGCTGACCTTTTTCCCCGTCAAGGAGCAAACGTATGCCGGACTGCTGGGATTGGATATGCAGGACCGCCCCGGCCGGTATGAACTCACAATCGAGATCGTCTATCCCCAACGGACGGAACGCCGGAGTCTGTCGGTATTGGTGATGAAGGAAGAGTATCCCGAGCAACGGTTGACCCTGCCCTCCAACATGGTGGATCTCGATAAGAAAACCCTGGCGCGGGTCAAGACCGAATCCAAAGCCGTGCACGAAGCCTTTGCCGCTTTCGTGCCGCATCCCCTGTGGAAGGGCCGGTTTGTAGAGCCGGTCCGGGGGAAAATCTCCGGGCGATTCGGCAGTCGCCGGGTCATCAACGGCCAGCCCAGAAAACCCCATAGCGGTGAAGACATCGCGGCGCCCAAAGGAACGCCCGTCGTAGCCATGAACGACGGGATGGTGCGTCTCACCGCGGATCACTTCTTTTCGGGAAAAGGGGTGATCGTGGATCATGGGCTCGGTCTCTTTTCCATGTACTTTCACCTGTCCAGCGTGGACGTGAAACACGGCCAGGTCGTGAAAAAAGGGCAGGTGATCGGGAAGGTCGGCTCCACGGGACGGGCGACCGGTCCGCATCTCCATTGGGGCGTGCGCCTGAACGGATCACGGGTCGATCCCTACTCGTTGCTTGACCTGAGCGTTGACGTCCGATCGTAACCGGTTCTCCGACTTGTACCCATGACCAATGTCTGTGTGTTTTGCGGCTCCCATACCGGCTCGAACAGCCGGTATGCCGAGATGGCCGGGCTGCTGGGCCAAGAACTCGTCGCGCGCGGGCTGGGACTGGTCTATGGCGGGGGCAACATCGGGTTGATGGAGGTGCTGGCGAACGCCTGCTTGGCGGGAAATGGCCGGGTGATCGGGGTGATCCCGGAATTCATGGTGAACAACCAATGGGCCCGGCACGACGTGTCCACGCTTCACGTCGTGAGATCGATGCATGAGCGCAAGGTCCTCATGGAAGATCTGGCCGATGCCTTCATCGCGCTGCCCGGTGGCTACGGGACCCTGGAAGAGTTCTGTGAAATCATCACCTGGCGCCAGCTCGAGTTACACCGGAAACCCTGCGGCCTGTTGAATGTGGATGGATTTTACGATGGTTTCCTGGCGTTCCTGGACCATCAGACCCGTGAAGGATTCCTGGCTCCTAGCAATCGAGCGTTGATCCGCGTCGCCGCTGATCCGGCAACGCTCCTCGATCTATTGAATGACGCCTGAAGCGCGGGAGGTTCCCTAGTAGGCCGCTGGCCGGGACAGTGGTTCGCTCGTCACCAATTCCACGACTCGCAGATTGTCGAATGCGAATTTTCCGTCCCCGGTGGTCATGATTCCGATCCGGCCCGTGCGCAAGGTCGAGTCATAGACGGAGAGGAAGAATTGGTTGTCGAACGAAATCTCGAAAAAATCCTTGCTCACGATCGTATTTCTCTGAACCCGCAGGAAATGCCACGGCGTGCGTTTCTTCGGCAGGACCTCATGTTCCTTGATCAGGGTGGGTTTCCCGTCGGTAAAACGATAGGCCTTGACCATGTTGCTGGCCGGATAAATGAGGACGGCATAAAAGTTATCCGTATCCTGGAGGTTCAGCACCAGGCCGGCGGCCGCGCTCGGGGTCCCGAGTGTGGAGAGGATGCCCACCGTCAGGTCCAGGTATTCCACCTGAATATTATCGTTGACGAGCAGTTGATAGCAGCCGGGCTTTGGACAGGGGGTCGGCTGAAGCAGCACGTGGGTACGGCTGGGAGCGTCGTCGGCAGTCATAAGCGACCATTCCGCGGGATACCCGTCCCCCAGGGTATGAGAGGAAAACCCGGGCGGGAGAGCCGCGTCGAGGTGTTTTTCAAAAGTCCATTCTTCAAAAATTGGAGGCGTATGACGCAAAACGGCGCGGGGCAGTTCCTTCAGGGGTTCGGCATCTTCAGCGAAAAGATCGGGCACGCCTGCACACAGGACAAGTGCCACGGCCGCGAAGCCGAGCATAAGGCCACGTGAAAACAAATTGACCGTCTGCGATGAAAGGCGACGGGAAAGAACACGGGTATACGGAAAAGGATTTGTGTTATGCATGAATCTCACCATAAATCAGAGGTTCCTGAGGGTTTGCCAATGGGTTCTCGACTGAATCATACGAAGAAAAAGTCCCTTGCTGCAAGGTGACAAAAGGAGAGGTCCGACGAGGAGAATGAGCGAACCGGGCAGGAATGCCTCTATGTTATGGGGGAGACCAAAACAGTGGCAAAGCGCCGAACCGGACGATGAACGGGTGGCGTGGCTGGCGTTGGTGCCGATCAGTCTGACGATAGGCTTTTATCTCCTTCCGGCCGCGGCCCGGGAAAACCTGTTCCTGCAATTCGGGCCGCAGTTCGCCGCCTATGGAGTGCTGGTCATCTGGTGGAAGGCCAATACCAATGTGCTGCCGGCACTGGGCCTTTCCCGGGATGTCCTGAAGCAGGGCGTGGGGTGGGGGCTCGCCACGGGGTGTATCCTCGGTGTGATCAATTCGACCGTGATTCTGTGGGTGGTCCCGGTGCTCGGTGGCGACGTGCAGTTTCTGGTAGACACGCCGCATGCCAGGCTGCCCGTGTTCGTGATGATCCCCTGGTTCACGGTCTTGATCGCGATTGCGGTTGAATTGAATTTTCGAGGGTTTCTTCTGGGCCGGCTGGAGTATTGCTGTTGCCGGTGGCTGCCGGTGACGAGCACACGCGGCCTCCGCCTTGGTTCGATCGTAGCGATGTTGGTGTCGGCCTTGGTCTTTGCATTCGATCCGTTCATGGTCATGACGTTTCGGCATCTCCACTGGATTGCCGTCTGGGACGGACTCATTTGGGCGGTCCTCTTCGTGCGGTGGCGGAACCTGGGGACCGTGATTGCAGCCCATGCCATCGAGGTGATGATCCTGTATCTCAGCGTGAAAGCGGCGCTTACGTGATTCCTGGGCGTTGCGGACGGGGAGGCATGGGCATTTGCGCCCGGGCGAGGTCCGGTGTCAGAGTAGGTCGGATTAGCGTAGCGTAATCCGACATTGGGCTGAACATCTGATAAGGACCCACTTCATGGAAGAACTGGTCAAACCCATCGTTCAGGCTTTTTTGGTGTGCGATTCCGTGATCCTGGACAGCTTCACCAGAAAAAAGAGCATCATCGGCACGTTCACGCATTTATGGGCGCCACGATTTCCCTGCCAGCATCCCCAGATGGGCGTCTATTTCTGTTTGACGGACGCGGAAGGACAGTATGAATTCGAACTCCGCCTCGTGTATTTGGATCAGGATCAGCTCATCGGGACCGCCTCGTTGCCGTCGGTCGATATCAAGGATCGGTTGCAGATCCATGATTTCGGCGTGAATATTCCTGCCTTGGTCTTTCCGGCTCCGGGCCGGTATGAGTTCCGCTTGTTTGCCAATGGCTACTTCGTCACCCAAAAAGACTTCAACGTGATTCAACAAACCCCTCAGCAACCCAACCCCGAATCTCCGTAGTCAAGCCCTCGCACCAGGTTTGTTATCCTTGACTACTCCCGTCTGTCGTTCCCGACATCTTTAATCGGGAATCCAGTGTCTTTATTTTTTCTTTCGATCGTGAAGATACGGGACGGCACCCTTCGGCTTCGCTTCCTTCGACTCCGCTCAGGACAGGCAGGGCAGGCTCCGGCCGTTCCCTACACAGCCGTGCCTTGACTTTTTGCTGACGGGATTTATCTGGAACATAGAAGCGCTTCAACAGAAACAGAACAAGACAACGAAAGAGGAGGTGCGATATGTTGGTCAAATGGAATCCGTTTCAAGAACTCGAACGAACCATGGGCTGGTGGAACACGCAACCGTTTCGGCGTCCGCAATGGGATGATCCGCAAGGGTCGGTGACCAATTGGGTTCCGCCGGTGAACGTCTATGAAGACAAAGAACACTTGTTTGTGGAAGCTCAGTTGCCGGGTATCGACATGCAGGACGTGAAGATCTCCGTGACCGACGACACGTTACAACTGCACGGTGAGCGGAAAGAGGAACGCACGGAGGACCGGGACAATTATCATTTCCGTGAAGCGCAGTACGGATCGTTTGCCCGGAATTTCCGTCTTCCCGACTACGTGAACCCGGATCAGGCGTCGGCGCGGTACGAGAAAGGCGTGTTGATCGTGCAGGTTCCCAAGCGGGAAGAAACCAAGCCCAAATCGATCCCGATCGACGTGAAGGGCTAAGGGACGTCCGCGCTGAACGTGCCGGTGCCATTTCCCCCACTCCCCCCTTGAGGGGGAGTGGGGGAGCCAAGAGCCTGCCCTGAGCTTGTCGAAGGGGCGCAGCCCGCAGGCGAACCGGTGGGGGGATGACCTCACGTTTCGCATCGTCGCGTCTGGTTTCGATTCTTCGCAGTTAATCCCTCTCGTTATTCCGCTCCGGGTTTCTTGTGAAAAATGTTCTGCTCGTTTACTCTGCCCCTCCTGTTGCGGGCATCCCGTCCGCGTAATGTCAGGAGGAAGTGAGTGATTGTTGTCACGCCACAGCTAGCGATACCCGAACAGGAACTCCGGTTTCGCGCGTCACGCAGTAGTGGCCCGGGCGGGCAAAACGTCAACAAGGTGAATACGCGCGTGACGTTGCATTTTGACGTTCGGCATTCACCGTCGTTGACTCCCGGGCAAAAATCCCTGATCAGCAGAAAGCTCCAAACCCGCATCAACAAGGAGGGCGTGTTGTACCTGCACGCCCAACGGGCCGCAAGCCAGGCCATGAATCGAGCCGACTTGGTGGATAAGTTCTGTCGTCTCCTGCACGAAGCCCTGGCTCCCCGGAAGGTCCGAAAAGAAACCCGCGTCTCCCAACGTTCCATTGAGAAACGACTGGATCAGAAAAAACAGCGAGGACGGGTCAAGCAATTACGAAATCGACCCGGCCGGGTCGACGATTGACCCCTCATTAGCTCCGAAAGGAACATGGTATGCCGACAGACCCGAACGCGCCTTCCGAGGCCTTAAATCCTCCCGGAGCCAAAACGATTCCCACGACCCTGGAAGAACACGGCCGGTCCCGGGTCGATCCGTATTATTGGTTGTCCGAACGCGACAACCCCGACGTGCAGGCCTATCTCGAGGAAGAGAATGCCTATGCCCGGGAAGTCATGGCGCACCGCGAAAAGTTCGAGGATGCCCTGTTTGAAGAGATCAAAGGCCGGATCAAACAGACCGACCGGTCTGTCCCTTACAATCTCGATGATTACTACTATTACACGCGATACGAGGAAGGGAAGGAGTATCCCCTGTACTGCCGGAAGCGAGAGATGTTGGATGCTCCGGAAGAGGTAATGTTGGACGTCAATGCGTTGGCCGAAGGCCACGAATTTTTTGCCGTCGGCGGGATGGCCGTGAGTGAAGCCCGGGATTTGCTCGCCTATGCGTTTGATACGCAAGGCAGGCGTATCTACACGGTACGTTTCAAGAATCTGACCACCGGCGAGTTGCTGGACGACATGATTGAAAACGTCACGGGCAATCTTGCTTGGGCCAATGACAACCTGACGCTGTTCTACGGCAAACAGGACCCGGATACTCTGCGCGCCTATCAGGTGTTTCGACACCGGCTGGGTGCTGCCCCGTCTTCAGACGTCCTGGTATTCGAAGAAGAGGACGAGACGTTTTCCACGGCCGTCTTCAAGACCAAATCGAAACAGTACCTGATGATCGCGTCCTATCAAACCGTGAGTACGGAGTACCGCTATCTTTCGGCGGACGATCCGGACGGGGAATTTACGGTGTTTCTGCCTCGCGAACGGTTTCACGAGTACGACGTGGATCATGCCGGGGACGCCTTCTATATTCGGACCAACTGGGAGGCGAAGAACTTCCGTCTCATGAAAACGACGCTTCGGCAAACGGACCGGTCGTCGTGGCAGGAAGTCCTGCCTCATCGCGACGATGTCCTCCTCGAATCCTTCGAACTGTTCCGGGATTTCCTGGTGACGGAAGAACGGCGCCAGGGGTTGGTGCGGTTCCGCGTCATGCCGGCGAAGGGAGACGGCGAACATGACGTGGATTTCGGGGAACCCGCGTACGCGGCGGCGTTGGGAGACAATCATGATTTCAATGCCTCCATCTTGCGGTACGAATATACCTCGATGACTACGCCGGATTCGGTCTATGACTATGACATGAAGACCCGGGAGAAGGTCCTGCTGAAGCAGGAAGAAGTCCTGGGCGGGTTCGCGATCTCGCACTACGGCACCGAACGAACGTGGGCCACGGCGCCGGACGGAACACGGGTTCCGATTTCGTTGGTGTACCGGAACACGCTCCGACACCCCGAAGGGAACCCGCTCCTGCTGTACGGATACGGGTCTTACGGCATCAGCATGGACGCGGACTTTCGCTCTCCGCGTTTAAGCCTGCTCGATCGGGGATTTGTGTTTGCGATTGCGCACGTGCGCGGCGGGGAGGAGTTGGGTCGTGACTGGTATGAATCAGGGAAACTCTTTCACAAGAAAAACACGTTTACGGATTTTATCGCCTGTGCCGAACACCTGGTGCAACAGGGCTATGCGGCCAAAGAACACGTGTATGCCATGGGCGGCAGCGCCGGCGGGTTGCTCATGGGGGCGGTGATCAACCTGCGGCCCGATCTGTTTCACGGGGTCGTGGCGCAAGTCCCGTTTGTCGACATCATGACCACGATGTTGGATGCGTCGATTCCCCTGACTACGGGAGAATACGATGAATGGGGAGATCCCAACCGGAAAGAAGATTACGAGTACATGCTGTCCTATTCGCCGTATGACAACGTCACGGAACAGGCCTACCCCCATCTCCTGGTGACCACGGGACTTCACGATTCCCAAGTGCAATATTGGGAGCCCGCGAAATGGGTGGCCAAATTACGTCGCGTGAAAACCGACGGGAACCTGGTGCTGCTCAAAACCAACATGGACGCGGGCCATGGAGGAGCGTCCGGCCGGTTCCGGCGATACAGGGAACTGGCCTTCATCTACACGTTCCTCCTGGACCTGGCCGGTCTGGTCGATTCGGCGGCTCCGTCAAACCGGCGGTAGCAAGACAGGATGCTGAAAAGGCCCGTCCGGCAAGGCCGCAGGGACGTTGGCGCGCGGAGCGTACACGGAGTATGTGAGCACGACAACGGCCCGAGAACGCCGCCGGCGGGGTTTTGCGGCATCCTGTCAGCACATCGCGGCCAGTTGCGCCTTCATCGTCGGCTCCCGAAGTTTTTTCAGGGCCAGCACTTCGATTTGCCGGATCCGTTCACGCGTCACGTTCAGGAGTCTTCCCACTTCTTCGAGTGTGCGGGACTGTCCGTTCCCGATGCCGAAACGTAACCGGATCACCTGTGCTTCTCGTGGCGTCAGGAATTCAAGCAAACGATGGAGTTGAAACCGCATCTGTTCTTCCTGGACGTTGGCATCCGGGGCCGGCGCATTGTCATCCGGGAGACAATCTTCCAGGAACGTTTCCCCGTCGGCATTGGGTTGATCAAAAGAAATCGGTTCCAGGAACGCCTGCATCGTCTGCTGCACCCGTTCGGGATTGGTGGCCAAAGCCACGGCAATTTCCTCGTGACTGGGCTCGCGGCCCAGTTGTTGCGCCAGGCGATGGGAAACCTTGATCATGCGTTGCCACGACTCGGTGGTATGAACCGGAACCCGGATGGTCCGGGACTGGTCGGCCACGGCCCGTAAAATGCCCTGGCGGATCCACCACGTGGCATACGTGCTGAATTTGAACCCCTTCCGGTACTGGAACCGTTCGGCCGCCCGCATCAATCCGATGTTTCCTTCCTGGATGAGATCCAGAAATCCCAATCCGCGTCCCGTAAAGCGTTTGGCAATATCGACGACAAGGCGAAGATTGCGTTGAACCAACTCTTCCTTGGCCTGTTCCAATTGGACGCGGTTGTCAGCCAATTTGCGATGAAGTTCCCGCAGGCGTTTCCCGATCGTGCGCCCTTTCAATCCGCGACCGGGCAAGGCGTTACTGAGCCCGGACAGGCGTTCCTCCGCTTCGTTCAGGGCAGGGGCCGATAAGCCGCTCAGTTCCCGAATTTCGGTCAGGGAATGCAGCGCTGCATGAACCTCCGGTTTGTCGCCGAGGCCTTTGACGTTTTGAATGGCTTGGGCGAGCACGGTCCGGATGTTTTGGCTGCTTTCGTCGATCCGTTTGGCCAGTTCCAGTTCTTCCTGTTTGTTCAGAAGTGGACGTGACCGGAAAGTACGAAAATAGATCGGTTCCAGCGCGGTGTCCTGAGTTTCCTTGTCTTCATTTTTCTTGTCACCCGGAAAATCCTCGATCATGGTATCCAGCGTCGGGACATCATGAGGGAAAACTTTCGAGAGCTTGCCGTTGGTCGGAAGTTGCCCCGCGACCTTGTTGACGTTGAGCAGTGTGTTGTCGGTCGTCTTCATGGCTCTCTCCTCTCTCGTCACAAAAGGATCCGATTCCGGGGAATTCGCAGGGAACCATAATCGTGGTTCCCTGCGGTCCCTCCCCGGTTACACCTTGACGGTCAGGAACAACGGTGTTCCTTGACGGTTGATAAACAGGAGAATCGTCTGTTCCTTCGACAAGGTCTTCACCGCTTGTCGAAAGTCTTGCGACGATTCCACCGGGGTCCGGTTGATCTCACGGATCACGTCACCTTGAACGAGTCCGGCCTGCTCGGCTTGGCTGCCCGCGCGAATATCCGTCACGACGACACCGGAGATTTGGCCGTCAATGCCGAGTCGTTTGGCCATGCGGGGAGTGAGATCCTCCACGGTCAGCCCGGCCAGGCGAGACTCCGCATCGGCGTCCTGCGCGGAGGCGACCCGTTGCCCCATCGGATGTTCCACGATCGACGTGCGCAGGGCCTGCTCGGCTCCGTCACGCATGACCGTGATGGTGACCTCGGTCCCGACCGGGGTGGTGGTCACCGCCCGTTGCAGCTCCCTGGGGCCGGCAATCGGTTGATCCTGGTATCGAATGATGGTATCGCCTCGCCGGAGTCCGGCTCGGTCTGCCGGGCTGGCGTCACGCACCTCCGTCACGATGGCGCCGTCAGGTCGGTCCAGGTGAAACGACTTGGCCAGTTCAGGCGTGACGGCTTGAATCCCGACGCCCAAAAACCCGCGGGTGACTTTCCCCGTCGATACCAAGCTGGCATAGACGTGTTGGCCGATGCTGGCGGGAATGGCCAATCCGACGCCCTGGTAGCCGCCCGACCTCGAAAGGATGGCGGTGTTGATACCCACCAATTCGCCGTGCATGTTGACCAGGGCGCCGCCGGAGTTCCCGGGATTGATCGCGGCATCGGTTTGAATGAAATCTTCATATTGCGTGATGCCCACGCCGCGCCCCTTGGCGCTCACGATGCCCTGCGTGACCGTGGAGCGCAGCCCGAACGGACTTCCGATGGCGAGGACGTAGTCCCCGACCTCGAGTTTGGACGAATCGCCCCAGGCGATGAACGGCAGATTGTCCCCTTGAATTTTAATCACGGCCAAATCCGTTTGCGGGTCGCTGCCCACGATCGAGCCGGTGAACTCCCGTTTGTCGAGCAGGGCAACCGTGACCGTTTTCGCACCATCGACGACGTGGTGGTTGGTGACCACGTATCCCTCGGGACTCACGATGACCCCGGAGCCCATCCCCTTGCCGCGAGGTTCTTGCCAGGGGTTGGAAAAGGGCGGCGTCCCATAGGAATGTTTGTCCCGCGGGCCGAATTTGAACCAATCGGGGACGCCGGGGACGTCCGGCCCGTCCGAAAATCCGGTTCCCATAACTCTGGAAGCGGTGATATTGACGACGGCCGGCCTGACGGCTTTGACGACGTGTGCGAACCCGCGTTCGACCCCGAATTCGGACGGGACGGCTTTCGTCATGGAATGAGCCGGAGTCGGAACTGCGGACGGTGCCGGCGAGCCCACCGCGCCGGTCGAAAACGCGGCGACCAGCATTCCCGTAAACACTAAGCTCATCGTCACAGCGATCAGGAAATTCTTCCTACCCTGCGTTTCGGTGAGCGACATGGACGATGAACGATTCAGCGATTGTTTCATGGGTTCCTCCTTTATGTAGCGGCGAAGCTGTGTATTTTCCCTGTGCAATCCTGCGTTGAAACAGTTATAGCAACGGAACATGAAAGGAAAATTAATCTCGGATTAAAAACTTCTAATTTGGAATGAGGAAAAGCGTGGTCATTCCGAGCGAAGCGAGGAATCTCTCGCTCAACAACCGAACGCTTGGAAAAGCAGATCCTTCGCTTCGCTCAGGATGACGGATGGGACGTGTAGTGTAGGATGACAGCTGTTTCCTAATGCCGGGGGGTCTGATCAAGAAACAGAGGTGGCAGAAAGCAGAGGGAGAGAAATCGTAAAACGGGAGCCTTGCCCGAAGGTGCTGGTAACCTCGATGGTGCCGTGGTGCGCTTCGGCAATCCATTTGCAGATCGACAAGCCGAGGCCGGTGCCTTTTTGCGCGTGTGCCCGTGCGGCATCGGTTCGGTAAAACCGGTCGAAGACGAGACGTTGTTCTTCCGGAGTCATGCCGATCCCATGATCCTGAACGGTCACCCGGGCCATCCCGCGGTCTTGCGTCAACCCGAGTTCCACGGTGCCGCGGGGCAAGGAATATTTGACCGCGTTGTCGACCACGTTCAGGATCAGCTCCCGAAGCCGCCATTCATCTCCCGATACCCGGAGCGGTTCGACTTGCCCCAAGGTCGTGGCGATCTGTTGCTCTTTACCCAGGACCATGGCTTGCATTTGAATTTCCTGCACCAACGTGTCGAGTTGGACGGGGTCCGACGCGACGTGCACTTCCCCGAGATCGGCGCGTGAGAGGAACATGAGTTCTTCCACGATCCGGCTCATCCGGTCGATTTCTTCCAGGTTGCTTTCCAGGGCTTCCCGGTAGACTTCCGGCGAGCGGGGTTTGCGTAACGCCAATTCGGTTTCACCCTTCGTGATCGTCAGCGGGGTGCGTAATTCGTGCGACGCATCGGCGCTGAATTGACGGATTTGGCGGATTGAGGCTTCCAGCCTGCCGATCATGTTGTTAAACGTAGACGCGAGGCGGCCGATTTCGTCTTTCGACGTAATTTCGATCCGCTGCGTGAGATCGCCTCCGGCAATCCGTTGAGCCGTCAGGGTGATGTCGTCGACGGGTCGCAACGCCCGCCCGGCCAGGAACCAACCCCCCAACACACTCACCACCACGGCCAGCGGAGAGCCGATGAGCAAGACAAACACCAGGCGAGCCAGCATTTCTTTCTCCGGCTGGAGAGACATCCCGACCCGCAAAATATTGACGAGGTTTTGTCCATGTCGAATCGGATACGAGAGCAAGCGTATGGGGATTTCGTCACGGAACCGGACGGTTTCGAAGACGGCCCGGCCTTGCAGGCTCGATTGCAGGGCGGTTTGACTGAGTGGAATGTTGCGGGTCTTGATGTTCGCGGACTGGAGGGTGACCTGCCCCTGCGGGCCGAAAATCTGGAAGAACTTGTCGAGCAGGGCTAACTCCGGAAAGGCTTGCGCCAAGTCGTCCAACAACAGGAATGGACCGAAGCGATGTTCTTCAAGCGACTGGGAGGCGGCTACGGCGGCTTCCTCCAGCGAACGGTCAATCTGGTCTTCCAACGCGCGGGCCATGACAACGTACAGCGCGGTCGCGAAGAGGAGCATGATCAAGGCCAAACCCCCGCCATACCAGATGGTCAACCTGACGCGGATGGACGTGTTGGCCCGCATGTTAGGCATCGGTCAACTTCAGGGTATAGCCACTGCCGCGGACGGTGTGGATGAGGCCCCGGTCATAGCCGCGATCGATTTTGTTCCGGAGATAGCTGATATACACGTCGATGACGTTGGTGAAGGTGTCGAAATCCAGGTCCCACACGTGTTCGGCAATCATGGGGCGGGTGAGGACGCGTCCCGAGTTGCGCATCATGTATTCCAGCAGCGCGTATTCCTTCGAAGTCAGGTCAATTCGTTGCCCGCCGCGCGTGACTTCATGGTTGGTGGGATTCAGAACGAGATCGTCGATTTGCAGGAGACCGGCCGAGTCCCCACTGGCTCGACGCAACAAGGCCCGGGCCCTGGCGAGCAACTCTTCAATGGCAAAGGGTTTGGTCAGGTAGTCGTCCGCGCCGGCGTCCAAACCTTTTACGCGCTGGTCCACTTTCGAGCGCGCGGTCAAAATGAGAATCGGAGTGGTGACCTTGGCGTCCCGGACGGCTTTCAGTACGTCGATGCCGGGCAGGCCGGGCAGCATGAGATCCAGGATGATCAGGTCATAGTCGACTTCCGATGCCAGGTCCCGACCCTGAATGCCGTCGGAACACACGTCCACCGCGTAACTCTCCTCTTCCAACGCGCGGCGAATAAAGGAAGCGACCTTGGGTTCGTCTTCGACGATCAGAATACGCATGGCCACTCATTATAGCATGGATGGCAAAGCGGGCGGGAATGACGGATTCTCGCTATTCGGCTTCTTTCAGCCGGAATCCGTACTCCCGACTGGTCAAGGCGACGATGGTGCCGGTCGTGTTGTCATAGTAGGCGGCTTGCCACGCGGACCGGCCTTGGTCGTCGAGCGTGGTTGCGGCACAGCGGACGACCTTATCCAGCGTGTGTTTCTCGGCGAGCGGCAGCGCGTGCCATCGAGGTCCGACGTGGATCCACAGCAGGTTGGACAGGCTGGGCGGGCGGCTCGTGCCCCGGATGCCCTTCTCGGTATACGTGGCCAACGTGGCTTCGGCCGCTTGCGGGTCACATTGCGAAGATCCGGTTCGGTATATCACAATAGCCGCGACCACAAGACCCGCGACCACAAGCATGAGCGGTAGGATCCGGTTGGTCGTGCGGGAAGATGGAGCAGTCATCGTGGCATGCAAATCAGGCGAAACGGGTGCCGGGCTCATTTTTTAGTGGAATCATGATGCTCTGATGGATAATATTATCAAAATTACAAAAATCGATCCGCAACTTTCTGATACCCTCAACTACTATCTACAAGTCAATGGGCCCCATGCCCTGAGGTAGCCGAATATGCCAAAAGCCATACGTGACATGATAGATGCCGACCTTCTATGCATCGGAAGCGGACCGGCGGGCCAGCGCGCCGCGGTGCAAGCGGCAAAGTTGGGCAAGCGCGTGGTCGTCGTCGAAAAACAGCGGGTGGTCGGGGGGGTCTGTCTGGATACGGGCACCATACCCAGTAAAACCTTTCGGGAAGCCGTCCTGGCGTTTGGCCGGCAAGCCGAACAATTTCGCAAACGGCATGGATTTGTCGTCCCATCCCGTCTCGGGGTTGATCACTTGTTTGCGAGAGTGAACGAGGTGGTGGAACGGGAAGGGGAGGTGGTGCAACGGCAACTGGAACGGAACGACATCATGGTGGTCAGGGGCGAAGCGTCGTTCATTGACGAGCGCACGGTCCAGGTTTTTGCAGAGGAGGCCCTGCAATGGGTTCAGGCAAAACACATCGTGATTGCCGTGGGTACCGTGCCCGCCCCGCCGCTTGGCGTGAAGGACGAGCATCCGCAGATCATCACCAGCGATAAAGTAATGAGCCTGGAACGCCTGCCGCGATCCATGGTCGTCGTGGGGGCGGGGGTGATCGGCCTCGAATATGCCTCGATGTTCGGCTCCCTCGGCGTCGACGTGACGTTGGTGGATACCCGCCACCGGCCCCTGGAATTTCTGGATACCGAAATCGTGGATGAACTCATTCATCAGATGCGGAATTACGGCGTGACCTTTCGACTTGGGGAAACGGTCAAACAGATGGAATGTTCGGAAGGGAAACCGACAAAGGCCGTCATTTATCTGGAGTCGGGAAAAAGGCTCGTGTCCGATCTGGTGTTGTATGCCGTCGGCCGCATCGGGGCGACTGAATCGTTGGGGTTGGAACGGGCGGGCCTCGAAGCCGACGAGCGTGGCCGGTTGAAGGTCAACGAACGATTTCAGACCGCCGTGCCGCATATCTTTGCCGCCGGTGACGTGATCGGGTATCCCAGTCTGGCCGCCACGTCGTCCGAGCAAGGTCGTCTGGCGGCCTGTCACGCTTTTGGGATGAAGGCGGAACCCATGTCGGCGAATTTTCCCATCGGGATTTACGCCGTGCCGGAAATTTCCATGGTCGGCGAAAATGAGCAGAACCTCACCATGAAGAAAGTGCCGTATGAAATCGGGATGGCCCGCTATAAGGAAATCGCGCGCGGGCACATCATGGGCGACGATAGCGGACTCCTCAAACTGCTGTTCCATCGTAAGAACCGCCAACTGCTGGGCGTGCATGCCATCGGACTCGGCGCCACGGAGTTGGTGCACATCGGCCAAGCCGTCCTGGGCCTGGGGGGCGGGCTGGATTACTTCATAAACACCGTCTTCAATTACCCGACCATGGCCGAATGCTACAAAGTCGCCTCCCTCGACGCCTTCAACAAGTTATCGCAGTAAACTTCCCATAGCGTCGTCTTTTTGTCGCGAGCGTGGGACCGAACCGTGAAGCACCATGGCCATTATAGCCAATTTTGCAGACGACGTTCTCGCGCAGCCGGTCGCTGGATAATTCGAACCCGTCATACATGAAATGAAATATTTCCGTTATGGGCCGGTGTGGGTGCTGCTGTCATGTGCATTGCTGCAACCGGCCTACGCTCTTGATTGGAGCCAGACCGAATTGCACCTGCAATACGGCAACCTGGCCGTGCCGACGTTTGCCGGCGGAGGGAACGCCTACCATCTAATCTATACGGTGCAACATGCCAGTGGATGGAAATACGGGGACAACTTTTTTTTCGTTGACACGCTCGATGCCCAGAATTCGGAGTTTCAGGATTTCGACACCTATGGCGAGTGGTACGCGAACCTGAGTTTGGGCAAGATCACGGGCCGGAAGATCGGAGCCGGCATCGTTTCGGACGTCGGCGTGCTTCTCGGCTTCAACTGGGCCCGCAAGCCCGGTATCAAAAAGTACCTCCCCGGCCTGCGGCTGTCCCTGGATCTGGGCGGATTCGCGTTCGCCAATCTGGACTTCACGGCGTATATTGACGACAGCGACGGTGTCTCCTCCGGAGGGGCCCCGAGCGAAACCGATTCGTTCATGATTGACTTCAATTTCAGGCGGCCCTTCACGATCGGCGAAGCCAGTTTCAGCATCGAAGGGCACGCGGAATATATCGGCGGGCGGAAGAATGAGTTCGGCGGCACCGTCGAGCCATGGATTCTTGCGCAACCCCAATTGCGATGGAACGCGCACGAGCGGTTTGCCCTGGGCATTGAATATCAGTTTTGGATGAACAAGCTCGGGGACAAAGCGACGGATGAGCGGGTTGTGCAGGCGTTGTTTGTCTGGAAGTTCTAGCGCCGGGATGTGGACGTGGTTTGCTTGATGAACGGAAGGTTCCATAGACTCACCCTTGCGGGTCAGGTCTTCTTGCTGTTGTGTCTTCCCCTGAACGCGGCGGCGCAACAAGCCATGGCGGCCCCGCTTCTGTCTCAGGCTACTGGTTTGCAGCAGACGGAGGGTTCCCTGTCCCGGGAGTTCTCGCCGGAGGCTTTTCTGACCACAGGCATTGTTCTGGCGTTTCATGAGTGGCCTGATGAGGAAGAAAAAGCCGGGATTTTTCGAGACACACAAAAAGCGGGTCTGCAGAAAGACAAAGAGGAGCTTCCGCTTACAAAGGTCTGGTTTTTTACATGGAGAGATCAAAAGCCACGAAATATGATAGAGGCGCACGGGGTTTGCCTGACATTTTCAGATTTGTCCACGTTACGGTATTGCAGGCCGATGTACATGGGCAGACCTAACTGATGCTAACCCAAACGTAAAAAAGTGGAGTTCAAAGATGCAACGTCCCCCATTCCCTCCTTTTACCGAAGAGACGGCAACGCAAAAGGTGCGTATGGCCGAAGATGCATGGAACGGTCGCGATCCCGCGAAGGTCGCCCTGGCGTACACCCCAGACAGTAAATGGCGGAACCGTACCGAGTTTCTCGACGGGCGGGCCGAGATCGAAGCCTTCCTGGCCAGGAAATGGAACAGGGAACTCGACTATCGACTGATCAAGGAACTCTGGACGTTCGGCGGCAACCGTATTGCCGTTCGCTTCGCCTACGAGTATCACGACGACAGCGGCAACTGGTTTCGCGCCTACGGCAATGAGAATTGGGAGTTCGACGAAAACGGCTTGATGCGCCGACGGATCGCCAGCATCAATGATCTCCCGATTGCTGAAAGCGATCGCAAGTTTCGATAGCCTTCGGGTCGCCGTCCCGACGACCATCCGGGCTTGAGCGATCTTGGACTGTGATGGTGCGGCCGGCCAGAGGGGGGCTAGCCCTTGGCGACATCCTTGAAACGCAGGGAAAGGGAATTGATACAGAACCGTTGGCCCGTGGGTGCGGGGCCGTCGTCGAAGACGTGTCCTAGGTGGGCATTACAGCGGCTGCACGTGACTTCCACGCGCGTCATCCCGTAGCTGTGGTCGGTTTTCGTTCCCACGGCCGTTTCATTCGAGGGTTGTGTGAAACTCGGCCAGCCCGTCCCGGATTCGAACTTGTGGTCCGAACGGAACAGGGGGCTCTCACAACAGATGCAATGATACGTCCCGTCGGCCTTGTGGTTGTAGTAGGGGCCACTGAAGGCCGGTTCGGTTCCTGCCTGGCGGGTGACGTAATATTGTTCCGGAGTGAGTTGTTGTTTCCATTCCTCATCGGATTTGTGGATCTTCTCAGTCATGTTCTCTCACCCCGGTCCTCTCCCGGAAGGAGAGGGAGACGTTGATAACATAGAGGTCTTTTTCTGCACGGCGTTCAGGATAATGCCATCGTCCGAGTCGGCGTCCCACACGGTCTCCAGGAATTCGGCCGGTTCCATGTTCACGCTTCGCAAAAACGGCCGGTCGGCACCACAGCCGAACATGATATCCGGTGCAAGTTCGCCGCGGAGTTTAGCGCGGGCCTTGGCGATAATGCGGGGCAGCCATCGGTACCCACCCAACTCGGCATAGCCGGATGGTAGGGTAGCTGACGGAATTACCGTGTTCGAGGGTTTTCCCTCTTGCACCGTCAGAAAGTACGTGCGGCGGACATTGGTCATGGCCGCAACGGTCTCGAAGTCGGGCTCACCGTCTTCAACCCAATCTTCCACGAAATCGTACAGTTCCTGGGTCGAGGTGCCGATCGAATCAAGAAACGCGAGAGCCTCACGGCCAACGACCTGTTTGGGACCTCGCCGGCCTTGCTCAAACCGGTGCACGGCTTGTTCATAAACGTTGCGCAGTTGGGAAAGCCAGTCTTGAGAACTTTCCATTGTCGTTCTTTTTGTCATGACGTTATTGTCCGGGCAAAATGGGAGTATCGTCAAGCCCTGTATAAGTTCCCCCCACCGGTTCACCGGCTGGCTGCCGCCCCTTCGAAAAGCTTCCTTCGACTCCGCTCAGGACAGGCAGGGCAGGCTCTTGGTTCTCTGACTCCCCCCTCAAGGGGGGAGTGATTGGGGAAGGGAGTTAGGGGTCGGAGGCGTTTGTGAGCCGATGAAACGTGAGGTAGTCCATGGCTCCCCGTCGCACGGTAATTCCTTTTGCGAGGAGTTCGCTCTCGGCACGCGGGGTAGGCTTGCCCGCAAGCCATAACTCGACGTTTTCAATGTGACTGGCGGATTTCCAGTTCGTGACGGTTTCTATGGCTTCGGCGAATTCGGCTCTCCAGGAAAGGTACCCGATGGGAAGCATGCCGACCAACGCGTGATCGCGTGTCAAGCCCATCAGCAGCTTGTCTTCAATCGCCACGATTTCATGAAGCGGTTTCACGTTCCGGTGGTACGAGAGCAGCATTTCAGCCGTTCGTTGGAAATACAGGGCCTCTTCTTCGAACCGGGCCGACGTGGCGAATTCAAAAAACGCATTTCGATTATCGACCGTATTCATTTCGAACAGCGCCTGGACCAGGACAGTTTCATGGCGGGGAGAGTACCATGGGTGCTGGAGAAAGGCTTCGATGAGTGATGCGTCAAGTTTCATGGCCTCAAGTTTATCACGGTTGAGTCGTCGAAGTTCCTCGGGCGCATAATCTCGCAGGAGTTCACTCACCGTGTTGCTGAACGACGTTCCGGTGAGTACGGCCCCGGCCGGGCCTCCAATGGGAATGGTGGCGAGTCGAATGGCCGCATCCCCGGCGTACCCCGCCCAACTCAAGCTATTGAGCCTTTCCTGCAGGACCCGGTTGGAGGAATACACGTCCACGCCAAAATGGTCCGCGACTTGCCGTTTGACCGTGGAAAACCCTAGTAGTTCCTGGTTCTCGGGGTCTTCGAGGTTTCCCCGTTCACCGGTCGCCATTTCTCCGATTCGTGTCGCCATGTGCCACATGCCCTTCGGTACGGCTAAAAGGGTTTCCGCCGGTTCAGTGAAGAGTCCCATTACAAATTTAAAGGGGCTCAGGATGGCATGCTGTGCCCCCGCTGCCACACTTTGAATGTGATTCACTTTTTCGTCCATGGTAGCGATCGCCTGAATTTCCTGAATGCGGATCTTCAGCATCTCACCCCCGTAGGCCTCGAATTGGCCATACGGCGAGGTGATTCTGTAACGGTGAGTATGGCGAAAGTGGACAACCTCATCCAAAACGGTATGGTGCGGCCCTTTGCGAACGTCGGGCGGGAGGATGGCTCTGGCGTCGAGAGTGGACGGGGTTTCGTAGGTGGCAGTTGCCGGAGAATGAGGCAAAAGTGAAACGGCTGTGGCGAAATTTGCACATGGGAGTGTAAAAAAAACGAGGCTCACAAGGGTAAGAGCCCACGGACGGCCCCCCTCTCCATGTTGCGCATGGTAAGTGGTTTTCACGTGTTTTTGCATGGACTTACCTTCAAGGTGCCAATGCTTGCGCTTGCAACCTTAGCAATAAATACTAATTTATGCAAATCCCGTTCCAGAGGTATTTGTCTCCAGAGGACTTCTCATTCCCTCTCCCCATTGTGGGAGAGGGCTGAGGTAAGGAGGTGTTCCATTAGGTAATTCCCGTCTCTTGTTCCTTGTCGGGGTACCCGCTAAGCTTGCCGGATTCTCCGGAAATCCTTCATGTCATTCATCGCCGATCTCCACATTCATTCCCGCTATTCCCGAGCCGTCAGCAAAGATATGGTCCCGGAGAGTCTCTATCGCTGGGCGCAACTCAAGGGGATTACCGTTGTCGGAACAGGAGACTTCACGCATCCCGCCTGGTTCATCGAACTTCAGGAAAAACTCGAACCGGCCGAACCGGGACTCTATCGCCTGAAGCCGGAGTTGGCGGCTCCGGTGGATGCCGAAATTCCCGCAGCCTGCCGGGCCGAGGTCCGGTTCATGCTGACGACCGAAATCAGCAGCATTTATAAACGCCATGAACGCACGCGCAAAGTGCATAACCTGATCTTTGCGCCGAGTTTCAGCGCCGTGGCGAACATGACGGATAAGCTGGCGCGTATCGGCAACCTTCATTCGGACGGACGACCTATCCTGGGGTTGGACAGTGAGGAATTATTGCGAATCATGATCGAGCGCGCACCGGAGGCCCTCTTTGTCCCGGCCCATGCATGGACCCCGCACTTTTCGGTGTTCGGGGCCAACTCGGGATTTGATTCGCTGGAAGAATGTTTCGGGGAATTGAGTCCCCATATCCAAGTGCTCGAAACCGGACTGTCCTCGGATCCGCCCATGAACTGGCGACTGAGCCAACTCGACGGCATTACCCTGATCTCGAACTCCGACGCCCATTCCCCGAGCAAGCTCGGCCGGGAAGCCAACGTGTTGAGCGGCGACTTGTCGTTTGACGGCATCAAGGCGGCCTTTACGAGTGGCGACCCTGCGCTGTTCCAAGGGACAATCGAATTTTTTCCGGAAGAAGGCAAGTACCATTTCGACGGACACCGAAACTGCCGGGTCCGCCTGTCTCCGGAGGAAGCCAGAGCCCACGATGATGCCTGTCCGGAATGCGGAAAGATCGTGACGCGCGGAGTCATGCACCGCGTCGAAATATTGGCCGATCAGCCTGCAGGGCATCGTGCTCAGAGGGCGTTGCCTTACCGGAGTTTGGTTCCGCTCGTCGAATTGATTGCGGAGGTTCGTGGCGCCGGAGTCAATACCAAAGGGGTCACCGAAGCCTATCATCAGTTGCTGGCGAGCTTGGGCAATGAATTCGAGATTCTGATGAAGGTGCCCATTGCAGCCATCGAAGAGAATGGGGGAATGCTCTTGGCCTTGGCGATCCAACGCATGCGCGAGGGCAACGTGACCATCGCCCCTGGCTACGACGGGGAGTACGGAACCGTTCGCCTGCTGTCCCAAGAGGACCGGCAAGCCCATGCCTCGCAAACATCATTGTTCTGACTTCTACCTCCCTCTCCCCATGTGGGAGAGGGCTGGGGTGAGGGGGAGGAATGGTCAACAAACGAGCGAATCCATACGATGCTTCTGCAAAGTGATGCGTCCATGAACGTCGAGACCAACCGTTGGCTTGAGGGCCTCAATGACCGGCAGCGGGAAGCCGTGTTGGCCGATGACGGCCCGGTGCTTGTGGTCGCGGGACCCGGGACCGGAAAGACCAAAACGTTGACGGTTCGTCTCGCGTTCCTGCTGGCTGAGCGGCGCGTTGCGCCTGAGGCGTTGCTGGCCGTGACCTTTACGACGCGGGCGGCGAGAGAAATGCGTGAGCGGCTGGCCCGGCTCATCGGGTCACAGGCGGACAGGGTGTTCCTGGGAACCTTCCATGGCTTTTGTTTTCAATTGCTGAAAGCGGAAGGACATCGACTCGACCTGCCACCCGACTTCGGCGTGGCTGATCGCCGTGATCAAATCACGATCATGCAACGGGCCTTGCGGCGGTTGGGTGAGCCGGATACGCGAACCGCCACCCAACGGAAGCTGCACGAAGTGACCGCGTTCCGCCAGCGGCAGGCCAATATCGAGCCGCCGGCGGATGACGCGGGTCTGGCTGAAATTGCCGAAGCCTATCAACGACAATTGCGCAAATGCGAGTTGCTGGATTTCGATGAATTGTTGTTCCTCGGCGTGCGGCTGTTTGAAGGTGATGCCGACGTGAGGGAAAGCCTGCGACAACGATATGCGCACGTGCTGGTGGATGAATATCAGGACGTCGATCCGGTGCAACGGCAACTGTTGGGATTCCTGGCCGGCGACCGAAACCGCCTTTGGGCCGTAGGTGACGGTGACCAGGCGATCTACGCGTTTCGGGGCGCGGAGTCCGAGCACCTGATACGGTTTGAGCAGCATTTCCCGAATGGGCGAGTCATCACGTTGGAACAGACTTATCGCTTCACCCCGCAGATCGCGACCGCGGCTTCACAGGTCATCCGGCGGAACGCGTTACGTCGGCCCTTGACCCTGAATGCCACGAATGCGTCCGGGGTGCCGGTTCACGTCGTGAGCTTTCCCGACGAGCAGGCCGAAGCCGCGTGGATCGTCAGGCAGATCGAGGAACGCGTGGGCGGCACCAGTCATTATCAACAGTACAAGGGAAAGGTGACCGATACCGTGAGCCGGCGTGAGCACAGCTTCCGGGACGTGGCCGTGTTGTGTCGTCTTCACGCCCTGACGAAGCCGCTTCAAGAGGCCTTGAGAAACTCGGGTATTCCGCATCGGGTCGTGGGCGAAGCCCGGTTCTTCGACAAGACTATCGTCAAGGACGTGCTGGCGTATCTGCGGGTCATCCACAATCCGCATGACGACAGCAGTTTCGCGCACGTGCTCAATCGTCCGCCACGAGGAATCGGCGGTCAGGCGCAAGCGGCCCTTGAAGCCAAGGCCGAGCAACACGGTCTTTCGCTCTATGCCGCCTTGGGACAATCCGCGGTCCTTTCGTCGTCTCAAATGAAAGCGGCTCAGTTACTGATGTCGCTCATGGAAGACGTCCAAAGGAACAAGACGGAACAATCTCTTGCACAGTTCATTGCGCACGTGGCCGATGTCACGGGTCTCAGGCAGTGGCGGCTTGCCCAGAATCCGCGTCATGAGAACGACCTGTTGCTACTGCGCTCGATTGCCGCGAAATATGACGGAGTCAACGCGGGAACGGCGCTTGAGCAATTTCTGGAAGAAGCGTCGTTGGCCGTCGAGGTTGATGACTATGATGCCTCCATCGACGCGGTGAGCCTGATGACCATCCATGCCGCGAAGGGATTGGAGTTTCCCGAAGTGATACTCTGCGGGGTCGAAGAAGGGAGCCTGCCGCATGAAAACGCCGACCTCGACGAAGAACGCCGGTTGTTCTACGTCGGGTTGACGCGCGCCAAAGAACGGGTGTGGCTCCTCCATTGCCGCAGCCGGTTTTTGTTCGGGACCCGACAAGACCGTGAACCCTCGCGATTTCTTCAGGAATTCGACGACAGCCTCAAAGAAACCACCGTCATACCCGACCGACCGCGACGGTCCAAACCGGAACCGGAACAACTTTCTTTATTGGGATAGAAGCATTTCCCCGGCGCCTGCGGGCGTGGCTGCGCCCCGGTCCCGCAAAGTCTATGTGGGGGCGAGGACTGTCTGAGCGAAGCGAGCATGCGTAGGTCGGATTAGCGTAGCGTAATCCGACAAAAAAGACTCTGGATCCTCGATTGAAAATGTTGAGGATGACAGAAAGAAACAAGGAATGTCGGGTTACGCCTTCGGCTAACCCGACCTACGGGACTCTACCCCATCCAACCGGGGTCGGCTCTTTGCAAATGAGGGCAGTTGGGTAGTAATGTACGTCGCTTACGCAATGCCTGTCCTGAGCCTGTCGAAGGGATTGATTGCCTGGCGCTACCACCGATTGTCTCGTCCTGATATAAAACTGAAAGTCATGCTCCCTCCGGTTGTCAAAAACATCAACAGAATCAATGCCACCGTTTGGGCAAACGTTGTCGCTTTAGGCTTCGCACTCGCGTTGGTGGGCGGGATGGTCGCGGGTCCGGCCTGGGGTGACGAAGGCCCGAAGACGACGGCGAAGAAGACTGTGTATCTGGCGAATCCGTATGGTTTTTCCGCACAACAGAGCGAGGGGCCGTTGCGGGTGCTTGTGGAAGCTCTGAGGGCCGTGGGCGCCGAGGTTTGGGAGCCATTTTCCCGCAACAACCAGATCGATCAAACAATCCCCGGTTGGGCGTACCGGATCGGACAGGCCGATCTTCGAGACGTGCGGGATGCCGACGGGCTGTTCGCGGTCGTCAACGGCTGTCCTCCGGACGAGGGCGTGATGGTGGAATTGGGTATGGCCATCGCCTGGGACAAGCCCGTGTTCCTGTTCCGTGACGACTTTCGTCGTTGCACCGACAGCGAGGCCTATCCGCTGAACCTGATGGTCTTTACCGGACTGCCGGAATCCGGCTGGCAGGCTTATTGGTACGGCTCAGTCAACGAGATTGCAGATCCCGACAAGGCTATCGCCCAATGGTTGAAAGACGGCACGTTGCCCTGAGCGTCTCCAACCGGTTACAACACTCCGCCGTTTTGTTCTGAAAACAGATAGAGGAATCCATCATGCGTTCGAGAAAGGGAACGGTCATGCAGTATGCGGGTTGGCTGGTCATGGTGTTGGGGATCCTGTTCCAGGTGCTGGTTCCGCTCGGTGTCCTTGGACGTCCCACGGGACGCTGGTTGGGTATGCCCGCAGAAATCGCCGCCTTGTTTATGGCCACGGGGACGGTGGTCATCGGGATGGTGATCGTCTATCTCACTTGGTTGAAGCCATACGCGGCAGGTCTCGACCGGAGCATGAAACTCTAACCGGCGGCGATTATGAGCGTGGCGCAATTCACCATTCTTCTGTTGTTGGTCTATCTGGTAGGGATCAAGTGTATTTCCTATTTTGCCTATCGGATCTCCAGAAGCGATTCGGAGGATTATTTTCTGGCCGGTCGCAATATCGGCATGCTCGCCCTGACCGGGACGATCATGGCGAGTATCTTTTCAACCGGGACGATCGTGGCCGCGCCGTCCGAGTTTTTCAGACAGGGAGCGGGCTATTTCTGGTTCTTCTTCTTTGCGCCCATGCCCGTGATCTATTTTTTCCTCGCGACCAAGATGTGGAAGCTCGGGAAAGTGAAAGGCTACGTCACCCCTGGGGAGATGCTCGGCGACTTTTTTCAAAGTCGGTCGGTCACGTTTTGGGCGGGAGCGGTCGGGCTCCTGGCGTTGTTGCCGTATTCGGTGGCGCAACTCGTGGCCATCGGCAAGACCTTCGAGGCGCTCACCGACGGCCACGTGACCTATTTCTGGGGCGTGACGATTGCTTCGGGGTCGATTGCCGCGTATCTCTATTTCGGCGGCGCGCGTGCGGTGGTGTGGACGGACATGGCCCAGGGATTTCTCTTAGCCTTCCTGCTGATTCTTGCCGCGCTGTTGTCGATGAAGTGGGCCGGTGGATGGAACGCGATGGTCGATGCCCTGATGACCCATGCCCCCGAGAACGTGACGTTTGAGGGAAAGGTGTCATGGGCAAGGTATTACGAATACGGGTTGTTGACGCTGTCGTTCCCGTTTTTGCCTTACATCTGGCAGCGGATGTATATGGCACGCTCGGCGTCGGCCGTGGCCTTCAGCCTTTGTTCTTACCCCGTCATCTTCATCATTCTGTTTTTTTCCGCCTGGGTGATCGGGACGTCGGCCTTTTCCCTCTTTCCGGACGGGTTACAGGATACCGATACGGTCGTGGGCGCGATTTTTCGGGAAAACGCGCCCTATTTCGGGTCGATGGTCCTCGTCGCGGCCTTTGCCGCCGGCATGTCTACGGTCGATAGCCAGATGCTCTCGGCCGGGTCGTTGTTCGTCCGCGATCTTGTCCCGCTCGTGGTCACCGGCATCGATCAGCGCCGTAATTTTCTGATCGGTCGGTGGGCAACCATGGGCCTGTTGGTTTTCCTGTACCTCTGGAGCCTGACCCTGCAATCGGAACCGGTCCTGGCGTTGATCGTGTTCGGCATGAGCCTGACGGTTATCTTTATCCCGTGCGTCTTCGGTATGTTCTACTGGAAACGTGCCACGTCCCAGGGGGCGGCTTGGTCAATGGGTTTGGGATTGCTGGCATTCTTGGTGAAGCAGTTCCAGTTGGTCGGGTTGGCTGCGTACCTGCCCGTCATGGGTCCCATTACCTGGGCCTTGATTACGGCGGTGCTCGCGTTTGTGGTGGTCAGCCTGTTGACCGGCTCCGAGCACGTGTCAGCGAAGCGTCGGGAATACGACGAACTGTTGGGATCGGCGTCGAAATAAACGACGATCTCAGGTATTATTGATTCGCGTTGGGAAAGGGGTTATCGATACACGTCTTTTCGGTGTTCGATTGTCAACACGTCAAGCCATTCAGAATCAACGAGACGGTAGAGAATTCGATAGGGCCATATTCGGTAGGAGCGTACCTTCTCCTTCTTGTATCTTCCTTTAAGCGATTTGCCTTCCAGTGGGTGAGAGGCCAGATGCCGGAGAACTTCTTTGATTTTTATGAGCGTAGGAGGGTCGAAGGGCTTAAGGTCTTTTTGAGCCTGGGGCGTGAGGCGAACTTTTTTCACTGCTTTTCGCCGAACACGTCCTTAAAGGTAGAAAGTTTTTTCGCTTTGGCTTCTTTGAGCCCTTGGTCCAGGGCTTCGACTGTTTGAGGATTGGAGGTGATTTCAAGCGTTTCCAGCCAACCCTCGAATTCTTCGGCACTCATTAACACGGCTCTGGGTGTGCCGTTTTTCGTGACCACAAATCTTTCCGATAGCCGATCCGCTTGATCGACCAACGTAGAAAATTTTTGGCGGGCTTCTTTTAAGGGAATGATTTTGTTCATTGCGTCCTCGTTTCTTATTGGCTAAAAGTGTACATAATTATGCCTCTTTTGACAAGATCGTTCATTTCATCTGTCTTTACGGTTGCTGAGATCATACGGGTGCCATTTTCGAAAGCCGGATGTTCAGCCACACGTTGGCCGACAGGCTTTTAGGTTTATGGCTTTTTCTTTGGTATGGTAGGTGCATGTCAGTGAGCAGCAGCGAACGTCATCGAACCCTTTCTCCCCTTCGCGGCCTGCTGATTGCCCAGTTCTTCGGGGCGTTCAACGACAACGCCTGGAAGTTGATGGTCGCGTTGCTGGCCATCAAGCAGTTGGCCTCGCAAATAGGCACCGGCCCGGAATTCGAAGCCGCATCCCAGACCCAAACGACCCTCACTTTCGTCGTCTTCACCTTGCCGCTGATGCTCGTGTCCATCTTTGCCGGCGTCTTTTCCGATCGATTCAGCAAGCGGTCCGTGATCGTGGTCATGAAGATCGTCGAAATGGTGCTGATGGCCTTGGGGACGTGGGCTCTCTATGACAATCCATCGGGGGGAATTCTGCCGCTTATCGTGCTGGGCGGCATGGCCGTCCAAAGCGCGCTGTTCAGTCCGGCCAAGTACGGGATCCTGCCTGAACTGCTTCCTCACGAACGATTGGCCGTCGGGAACGGGCAACTGGAATTGTGGACCTTCCTGGCGATTATCGGCGGGACCGGGACAGGGGGCGTCTTATTGCAGATGTCGGGCTCATCGCCATGGCTGGGGGGAGCGGTACTTCTGGTGTTTTCGATCATGGGGTTTGCCGCGTCCCTGATGGTGCCTGCCGTCCCGCGGGCCCGTGACGAAGGCGGGTTGCGAGCCACGCTGCAAGGGGCTTGGCAAGCCGTTCAGGCGGATCGCGTGTTGCGATTGGGTATTTCCGGCAACGTCGGCTATTGGACGATCGCCAGTTTGGTGGGGCAGGACATACTCGTCTATGCCAAGGCCGTGTTGGGCCTGTCTGATGCCTTGTCGGGACTGCCCTTGGCGACGTTCGGCATCGGGATCGGTATTGGATCGGTATTGGCCGGAAAACTCTCGCATGCCAAGGTCGAAGTCGGGCAGATTCCCCTGGGTGCCGTCGGGTTGATGCTGGGGTTGCTCCTGATGGGCACGCTGTCTCCGGGATTGACGGGAACCTTGCTGGGTATGGGATGGCTGGGGTTCGCCAGCGGATTCATTCTCGTTCCGATCAACGCCTTAATCCAATGGCGTGCGCCGCAGGATCGACGAGGCGCCGTGATCGCGTTCGGGAACATCTTTGTGTTCGGCGGTATCGTGGTCGGGTCCCTGGGTGCCGGGGCGTTGTCGTTCATCGGCCTCAACGCCAGTGGAATCCTGATTGCGGCCGGGGTGGCAGCGGCGGCCTTGACGGCGTGGATCGTGTGGCTCATGCCTGAAACCTTCATTCGCATGGTGTTGTTTCTTGTCACCCACACCCTCTACCGACTTCGG
Organism: Nitrospirales bacterium; assembly: GCA_965203665.1. Classification (GTDB taxonomy): domain Bacteria; phylum Nitrospirota; class Nitrospiria; order Nitrospirales; family UBA8639; genus Bin75. Next base: position 413,308 of record OZ241905.1, read on the forward strand.
GTCATCGGACGGGAGCACGTGCCCGAACGCGGCGGGGCGTTATTGCTGCCGAACCACGTGTCGTTTGTCGATGGGCTGTTTCTGATCGCGAGTATTGATCGTCCGATCCGTTTTCTCGTGAACCAGCGTTATTACGAGATGCCTCTCCTGCGTTGGACGGCCGATGTTATGGGGGTGATTCCCATTTCCGCCGGAGGATCGCCGAAGGAGATTCTCCATGCCCTCCGTGAAGCCGGTCGCCGGCTGGACGAGGGTGAAGTCGTCTGCGTATTTCCCGAAGGGCAAGTGACTCGTGCCGGCGGGCTCCTGTCGTTTCGCCAGGGGTTTGAACGGATCGTCAAGGGCCGGGAGATCCCCGTGATTCCCGTGCATCTTGATCGAGTATGGGGGAGCATCTTCAGTTTTATCGGCGGAAAATTTCTGATGAAACGGCCGGACCGCATTCCCTATCCCATCACGGTTTCATATGGTGAGCCCGTGTCGACGGCGACCGCGGCGAGCGACGTCCGGCAGCGCGTCCAGGAATTGGGCGAGGACGCCTGGCGTTCTCGCAAGTCCGACCGGCGGCTGCTCCAGCATTCCTTTATACGTGCGGCTCGCCGCCATCCCTTGCGTTTTGCCTTTGCCGACGCGACCCGTTCCAGGGTTTCGAACTTGGAGTCGCTTGCCGGTGCCGTGGCGTTGGCCCGGGCGCTCCGCCCGCACTGGATGAACCAGTACACCGTGGGTATTCTGTTGCCTCCCAGTGTCGGGGGCGCCTTGGTCAATCTTGCCGCCACCCTGTCGGGACGCACCGTCGTCAATCTCAATTACACGGTCGGGCGAAGTGGGATTGAGTCGATGGCCAGGCAGGCCGGGCTCGAAACGATCGTAACGAGCCGCATGTTTCTCGAAAAGGCCAATCTGGAAATACCCGAAAATATCAAGATTATTTGGATCGAAGAGGTTCGCAAAACCATCGGGACATCAGAACGGTTAAAAGCATTTGCCATGGCATTGGTTGCGCCCATTGGCATGCTGGAGAAAGGCGTCGGTGCGATCCATCGTCCGCAACCGGACGATCTCGCGACGATCATTTTCAGCAGCGGCAGTACGGGAGAGCCAAAGGGGGTCATGCTCAGTCACTTCAACGTCGATGCCAACATCGAGGGAGTCATACAGGTTTTTCACGTGGGTGCCGGCGATCGGGTGATGGGGATCCTGCCGTTTTTTCATTCCTTCGGCTACCTGGCAACGTTGTGGTTAGCCGTCAATCATGGCGTGGGCGTGGTGTATCATCCCACGCCGTTGGATCCGGGGGCCATCGGCGAACTCATGGAAAAGAAGCGGGTCACGATCCTGATCGCGACGCCGACCTTTCTGCAACTCTATTGGCGGCGGTGCCTGCCGGAGCAATTCGGATCGGTGCGTATCGTGTTGACCGGTGCCGAAAAATTATCGGAACGTCTGGCTGCTGCGTTTGAAGACAAGTTCGGAATCCGTCCCTTCGAAGGATACGGGGTGACGGAATGTGCTCCCGTGATTTCCGTGAATTGTCCGGACTTTCGTGCGGCGGGATTTCATCAACCGGCCTCACGTCGTGGAACGGTCGGCCGGCCCCTGCCGGGCGTGTCAGTCCGTATCGTCGATCCCGATTCGTTTGAACCCCTTCCGGTGGGAACGGCCGGTATGTTGCTCGTCAAGGGGCCCAACGTCATGCAGGGTTACCTGAACCGCCCAGACCTGACGGCCGAAATCATACACGATGGGTGGTACGTGACCGGAGACGTTGCCGTCCTGGATGAAGACGGATTTCTGTCCATAACGGACCGGCTGTCCCGTTTTGCCAAAATCGGCGGGGAGATGGTCCCTCATGGAAAGGTCGAAGAAGCGCTACAGCAGGCCGCCGAATCCGATGAGCAGGTATTTGCCGTGACGTCCATCCCCGATGAAAAAAAAGGGGAACAATTGGCCGTGCTCTATACACTCGATGAATCCGTTATCCCCGATGTGTTGGAAAAAATCGCGGCGAGCGGGTTGCCGAATTTATTCATTCCCCGCAAAGACGCCTTCATCAAGGTCGATCAGCTTCCGGTACTGGGGACGGGAAAGTTGGACCTGCGTGCCCTGAAACAAATCGCCTTGGAGCGGCTGTCAGCCGGTTAACCCGCGCAGTCCTTCTGTTCTTTCCCTCCCCTAACCCCTCCTTACAAAGGAGGGGAAACAGATGAGAGTGCCACCATGCCCCCGTCGAAGACCATGATCGATTGTCATGTACACGTAGCCGCGCTTTCCGACGGGACCAACGGCTGTTACGTTTCCGCAAAATTGCTGAGGAGCCCGCTGTTCAAGTTTTTGGTCTGGAAGCATGGGCTGGACGTGAACAACCCTCGCAACGCCAATCAAAAATACGTGGATGATTTGCGCAATGAACTGCGTCAGTCGCTCCACGTGGACAAGGCTGTGTTGTTGGGAATGGATGGGGTCTATGACGGCGGCGGTAAGCCGGATCAATCGGCGACTGAGTTCCTGGTCGGGAACGATTACATCCTGCACCTGGCCCACCGATACCCTGAGACGTTCTTGGCCGGCGTGTCCATCAATCCGCAACGGCGAGACGCGGTCGAGGAATTACACCGCTGCGCCGACAAGGGTGCCGCGTTGGTGAAGGTGCTGCCCAATACCCAGCAATTCGATCCGGCGAATGCCCGGTACAGATCCTTTTATAGGGCGATGGCCCAGCGGAACGTTCCCCTGTTGAGCCACGTGGGATATGAGTTCAGCCTGATCGGCAAAGACCAATCAGTCGGTGACCCGAACCGCCTTCGGGTGCCCTTGGAAGAAGGCGTCACAGTGATTGCCGCCCATGCCTGCAGTTACGGCTTGATGCTGTATGAAAAGTTTTATCCCACCTTGTTGGAGTTGATTAAGACGTATCCGAATTTCTACGCGGACGTTTCCGCTTTAACGCTGCCCAATCGATTCAGGATGCTGCTTCGCCTGCGGGAGGACCCTGAAGTCCATCAGCGTTTGCTGTTCGGAACGGATTATCCGCTTCCGGTCTTCCACCTGCCGGCATGGGGCCGGACCGGGGTGCGCACGTTGTGGGACATCATGAACACGGCAAACCGGTTTGATCGGCAGTTCAAGGTGTGTGAGTCATTGGGTGTTCGATTCCATTCCTTCGAACGGGTCGTGAGAGCCTAAACACCGCGGCGTCTTCTACGAATCAGGCCAACATCGGTCGATCGCTTCCGCAATGCCAGCACGAAGTGAAATCCTTCGCGTGCGACTTTCCGCAACGGGAACAGGTCCAGGCCGTGGATTCATAAGGGCCGGCGGCGTGCCAATTTTCCAGAAATTGTTGAGCTGCGGCATAGTCGGCGTCATTCAATACCCAGAGTTCGGGAAACACTTCGGCAAACGGGACTTCACCGGCCAATGAAGAACCGCGTTGGTTCTTGATCCAGCATTCGATACCTGCTTGGTCCAGGATGTCTTTCAGTGACTCGACTTCGACCAAATTTGATGAAACGAATAATTTTTGCATCGTCGGGGTTGAATTCTACCCCACCTGACCTCCCCTTACAAAGGGGAGGGACAAGATCGTGATTTTTCCTGATTCCCCTCCTTTGTAAGGAGGGGCAAGGGGAGGTAGAGGAAAGGAAAGTCAGCCCGAGAATCTTAAGCGTAAAAAATAAGCGCCAGTCCCGTCAGTGCCAGTCCGAGAGCGACGAGGCCGATGATCAGCGTGCGCCAAAGAATCGTGTGCAAGGCATCGATTTGTTTCGTCAATTTCTCGACGAGTTCGAGTTGCTGAGTCAGTCGCCGCTCCATTTCCGCAATGCGTGCCTGGAGCGGTTCTTCCCGTGTTTGAGGCTCTGCTTGTTGATTTTTGAGAGTCGAAATGGTGGAGACAATGTCAGGGATGCTGGGGGCGACCAGCTTGAACAAAACTTTGGCAATGGGCCACGCAGCAGGCATGTGTTCGATTGTAGCCTTCCTCTCGAAAAAAGAGAAGCGGTTTTCTTAGCCTCGTTTCGCCAGCCTTTGGACCAAGCGGCGCTCGTCGGCTTCCGTTTCAACGGTTCCGTCCAATCGTGCATCCAAAAGCCGATCCAGGATCCGGTTGTACAAGGGACCCGGTTCGAGACCCATCGCTTTTAAATCATTCCCTCTTAAGATCGGCTTTACCCGTCGATAGGTGGTGAACGTATCGACAATTTTCTGTTGTGCCCGTTCCGACCGGGTTTTGGCCATGAGAAACACCAGCGTTTCGTCAGGGAGGTTGCAGAGCATATGGAATGTTTCTGACGGCTTGACGGTCCGGTCAAGGGTCCGCAAGAGATGAGTGCTTGCTTGGGAGGTCCACAATAGGGATTGGGTGTGACGCCTGGGAAACGTGAACCGGGCCAGGGTCTCTTGTATGGCCGGTTGAGGGAGCGCATCCAGCAAGGCCATACCATAGACGACCCATGGAGATGCGAGCGGTCCGAGCGAGAGCCCTGCATGCCATTCGATGGCTTGCTCCACGGCCTTCATCAGCCGAGCTAATTTGGAAAACCATGTCAATTGCGGGTGAATGAACTGCAGTACGTTGAAGTCCGCCAGCCTGGCGAGAGTTTTGACGGGCTCACGTTCCGACAACACGTGATGGAGTTCAGCCGAAAAGCGAGACGGAGAGAGGCGGTGCAAAAGTCCCATTTTCACGGCTTCCGTCATGAGGACGACCGTATCTTGGTCCGGATGAAATCCCAGGCGTTGTTCTAACCTGATCGCGCGGAACACGCGAGTCGGGTCATCGATAAAGCTGAGTCCGTGCAGTACGCGTATGGTTTTGTTCTGCAAGTCCCGCAGGCCGCCGTGGAGATCCGCCAATTCGCCGAAATGATCGCCATTGAGCCGGATGGCCAGGGTGTTGATCGTGAAGTCCCGGCGGCGAAGGTCTTCCTTGATAGAACTCCGTTGCACCGTTGGGAGTGCGCCCGGAGCTTCATATGATTCGGTTCGAGCCGTGGCCACGTCGAGGGTCTGTCCATCCGCCAATGTAACGGTGGCCGTGCCGAATCGGTCATGCGTGGTGACGCGGGCCCGGTATCGTTGGGCGAGGGCCTTCGCAAAACGAATCCCATCGCCTTCGACAACCAGGTCCAGGTCCAGGTTCGGGATGCCCAGGAGAAGATCTCTGACGAACCCGCCGACGGCATACACGCGGACGCGACGTCGCTTGGCCAGTTCGCCGGTTTCTTGCAAGAGAGAAAAAAACGGCGCTGGCACACGGTCCTTCATGAAGGAGCGCAGGTTGCGCTGTTTGCGGGATTCGGGTTGCGGTAGCGGGGTCACGGTGGGACAGGATTTGGATCCGGGGAGGACGGTCCCTGTGCCGTCCCGAAGAAGAAAGAGATTATCCCCGGGAACCCAGTGCTCGATCAAGGTTGAACGCGGCGCTGATCAACGCCAGGTGGGTAAACGCCTGGGGAAAGTTGCCGAGACCTTCGCCGTGATGTCCCGTTTCTTCGGCGTAGAGCCCGACGTGATTCGCATAGCCGAGGATTTGCTCGAACATCAGCCGGGCTTCATCGATCCGGCCCGCGCGGGTGAGCGCTTCGACTAACCAGAACGTACAGATGTTGAAGGTGCCTTCTTCGCCTTGCAGGCCATCCTCCGTTTCGTTGACGTTGTACCGGTGCACCAGGGCATTGGCGACCAGGCCCCCTTTTTCCGGGGATTGGTTGATCGCTTCCAGGGTTTTGAGCATCCGGGGATCGGTCGGCGAGACGAAGAAGACCAAGGGCATCATGAGGTTGGCCGCGTCCAGGGCGTCGCCGCCGTACCGCTGGACGAAGGCTTGTCTAGTCTCGCTCCATCCTTTTTCCATGATTTCTTCATAAATGGTGTCGCGGACTTTCAGCCACCGGTCGCGATCCGCTGGAAACGAACGCCTGTCGGCAAGGCGCAGACCCCGGTCGACGGCGACCCAGCACATGAGTTTCGAATACAGGAAATGTTGTTGACTGCCCCGGACTTCCCAAATCCCTTCATCAGTCCGTGTCCAGTTGTCGCATACCCAGTTCACCAACCGGCGCAAATGGCTCCAGAGGTCGTAAGAAATCGGGCTGCCGTATTTGTTGTAGAGATACACCGAATCCAGTAATTCGCCGTAAATATCCAATTGCAGTTGATCATAGGCGCCGTTTCCGACGCGGACGGGCCGCGAGCCCTTATACCCGTCGAGGTGAGACAGGGTCTCTTCATGCAATCGATGCCGGCCGTCGATGCCATACATGATTTGTAAGGACCCGTCCGGGTTGAGTTCATGGCATCGTGCTTCCAGCCAGTGCATGAATTGTTCCGCTTCCTCCGTGAACCCGATGCGCAGGAGCGCATAGATGGTAAAGGCGGCATCACGGATCCACGTATACCGATAGTCCCAGTTGCGCTCCCCACCGATGCCTTCCGGAAGGCTGCACGTCGGAGAGGCGACGATCGCCCCCGTCGACTCAAACGTCAGCAGTTTAAGGGTCAGGGCCGAGCGTTGTACCATTTCGCGCCATCGACCTCGATAGGTACAGCGGGAAAGCCATTGCCGCCAGTAGGTGACGGTCTGGCGGAAGAGTCTATCGGCTTGGTCTTCGGAGATGGCCTTGCCGCAGGCATCGATTCGCTCCACGGCTTGAAGGGAAAATGTCAATTCGTGACCTTCCTGTATCTCAAATTCGGCGACCACGCCGTTGCCTTCCTGTTTCAAGGGTATGGTCGATCCCAACCACAAACTGAGCCCCGGGGCTTCGAAATAGGCGCCGTCGGCGGTGAGGGCCGTTGTGTGGGAGTCTCGAGCGTAATTGAAGGCAGGGAAACACTCCAATCGAAAGGTCATGTTCCCGCGAATCGCCTGGACGCGGCGAATGATGCCGTGATGGCCGGCCTCAGTGGCCTTCAGATCGACCGGCATAAAGTCGACAACTTGTCCCACACCTTGCTCGGAGAGAAACCTGGTGACGAGCACGTTTGTGTCCGGCCAATAGAATTGTTTTTGCGTGGCGTCATTTCCCTGTGATGCAATTTTCCACCATCCGCCTTTGCGGTCATCCAGGATGGCGCCGAACACGCTTGGAGAATCGAAGTGAGGAAAGCAGAACCAATCGATCGAGCCGTTCACGCCGACCAAGGCGCTGGTTCGCATGTTGCCGATCAGGCCGTACTCTTCAATTGGCAGATAGGGCATACGTCACTTATAAGTATTGACTCATTCGCCGGCCTCTCCTTACAAAGGGGAGGAAAAAGACGGGTCTTCTTTCCGTATCCTCGCTTTTGAGAGTCGGTTTACCCAAGACGCGAACAGGCAGTCAAGCAAAAAATCATAGGCTGTTCATTGTAAGTGCAGGGTAGCATCCCGGGTCAAGTCCGGAGATACCGTCCTATCCTCTTCTTCTCTTGACGATGTCTTCCAACCTGTGCCCGTTTCCTTTACACTGTTTCTTACGCGCAACAAATCTTCTGGAGAATCAAAAGATGGCTGACAAAACCGGGAAGTCAACGCCGGATGAACGGGAGCCGGGAGTCCCGTCGCGCGAAGCTCCTGTGACCACGCGACCGAAAGAGCCACCGACGCGTCGAGCGTTCTTGACCGGTGCCACGTCCTTGTTCGGGGCGGCCGCAGCGCACGTGCTGCTGGCGCCTTTTCTGGGCCATGCGGCGAACGCTTCCGGCGATCCCACCAGGACCCCCGGGGCCTTGGCAACGGAATATGGGCGACGCTCACCATTCGAACGGGCCAAGCGGTTGACCAGGCCCCAGCGGTCGAGGACGCCCTTACAGGATTTGCATGGCATCGTGACGCCATCGGCCCTGCATTTTGAACGCCACCATAACGGTGTGCCGCGCATCGATCCGGCGAAGCACCGGCTTCTGGTCCACGGCTTGGTGAAACGGCCGTTGCTCTTTACCATCGCCGAATTGAAACGCTTCCCCGCGACCTCACGTCTTGTCTTTGTCGAGTGTTCGGGTAACAGCGGTAAGGAATGGAAGGGGCCGAAGGGCAAGACCGTGCAGGAGATCCATGGCCTGACCAGCACCAGCGAGTGGACGGGCGTTCGACTGTCCACGGTCCTGGCGGAAGCGGGTCTGGCCCCCGGGGCCACGTGGATGTTGGCCGAAGGCAGCGATGCCGCGGCGATGACGCGGAGTCTCCCGTTGGATCGAATCCTGGATGAAGCCCTGTTATGTTATGCCCAGAACGGGGAACCGCTTCGTCCGGAGCAAGGCTATCCCCTGCGCTTGTTGGTGCCGGGCTTTGAAGCCAACACCTGTATCAAATGGTTGCGACGGCTGAAACTGGTTGTCTCACCGGTGATGACTCGTGAAGAAACGTCGAAATACACCGATCTGATGCCGGATGGGACCGCGCGTCAATTCACCTTCGACATGGAAGCGAAATCCGTGATCACGGCTCCTTCCGGAGGGCAGCGATTGAAAAAGACGGGGTACGTTGAAATCCGGGGTTTGGCGTGGAGCGGGCGTGGCCGGGTCGAGAAAGTGGAAGTCAGCGTGGATGGGGGAAAGAACTGGCGAACCGCGAGGTTGCAGGCACCCGTTTTGCCGAAATGTCACACCAGGTTTTGTCTCGATTGGTGGTGGGATGGGGGAGAAGCCGTTCTTCAAAGCCGCTGTATCGATGAGACCGGGTACCGGCAACCGACACGTCAGGAGTTGGTGGAGGTCCGGGGGACCAATTCCTACTATCATTACAATGCCATCCAGAGCTGGAAGATTGACGAAGAGGGGAACGTGCGGAATGTGCAGGTGTGAGGGGGCCACGAGCGTAGCGACAGTTCTCTCTCCCCTGTGGTGGGAGAGGGTTAGGGTGAGGGGGCGAAGCCTTCTTTTTGTGCTCCTCGTCATGCTGGTGGCTGGTCAGGCTGACGTGTGGGGAGCATCGAAGAATGATCTCTTTCACCTCGGGCGTGTGGCAACCCCGGAGGAGATTCAAGCCTGGGATATTGACGTCGGCCCCGACGGTGAAGGGTTGCCGTCCGGCAGGGGGACGGTGGAGGAAGGTGCGCGCGTCTATGCCGGGCACTGTGCGGGTTGTCACGGCGCGACCGGCGTGGAAGGTCCCATGCCGAAGCTGGTTGGCGGGCAGGGGACGCTGGCGAGTGCGCACCCCGTGAAAACGGTCGGCAGTTATTGGCCGTATGCCACGACCCTGTTCGATTACATTTATCGGGCGATGCCCTTTGTGGCCCCGCAGTCCCTGACGCCGGATCAGGTCTATGCCGTGACGGCTTGGATTTTGTTTCAAAACGGGCTACTGGACAAAGCCGTCGTCCTCGACAGAGAGACGCTGCCCAAGGTACGGATGTCGCATCGAACCGGCTTTATCCCGGACCCTCGTCCGGACGTGAACAGATCGGGTTCCGGTACAGCACACGCATCCTCACTTGGCGAGATCGAATTTCCCAATTCGGGTTCTCCTGAAGCCCAACAGCCGTTTCTCCGGGGGGTGTTGCTGTTACACAACTTCGAGTATGACGACGCCCAAGCGGCTTTCCGGCAGGCGCAGGAACTCGACCCTGGTTTTGCCATGGCCTACTGGGGAGAAGCCATGACGATGACTCACCCCCTATGGGGCCAGCAGGACGTTCAGCAGGCCTTGGAGGTGTTGCAGCGACTGGCTCCCACGCCAGGTCAGCGAGTGGCCGCGGCGTCCACCGAACGGGAACAAGGGTATCTGCGCGCGGTTGAGGCGTTGTACGGGGACGGGGATAAACCGCAACGCGACCGGGCCTATATGGCTGCCATGCAGGCCCTGGCCCGGCAATTTCCCGAGGATGATAACGCCCAAACTTTTTATGCACTCTCCATTTTGGGGTCCGCGCAAGGCAAACGGGTCGAGAAGCTCTATCTGAAGGCCGCTTCCATTGCACGAACCGTGTTCAAAAGAAGTCCGCGTCATCCCGGCGCCGTGCATTATTTGATTCACGCGCTGGACGATCCGTCTCATGCTCAAGGCGCCCTGGAAGCGGCTCGCGTCTATGCCGACCTTGCCCCGGCAGCCCCTCATGCCCGGCACATGCCTTCACACATTTTTATGGCCTTGGGCCTGTGGGATGACGTCATTCAAGCCAATGAGCGGAGTTGGGCGGCCAGTGAGGAACGGCGAACGCGCAAAGGGTTGGGCGTGGCGGAACGTTCCTGGCACGTGGCGCATTGGTTGATGTACGCCTTGCTCCAGCAAGGACGGATGGAAGAAGCCAAGCCCTTTCTCAGCATGGTTGAAGAGGATGCCGAAAGGGTCAAATCCCGGGTCGTGGAGCGATACCGGGCGGCCATGCGTGCGACGTATATCATTGAGACCGAGGAATGGGACGTGACCGGGTTCGATCGTGATCGATCAACCGTGCGGGTTTCGGCGGCGATGAGTGAGTTGTTTGCGATCGGGCTGAGTGCCTTCAAGACCGGACGGGGAGACGTGGCCGATCGGGTGTTGGAGCAGTTCCGGCAAGTCGATCAGGCGAAAAACCCGGCGCAAGGGCGACCGGTGAAGGTGATGAAAAACCAACTGGCCGCCCTGAAACTGTTTGTGGAGGAACGCGTGGCCGATGGGGTCGCGCTGTTACGGGAAACAGCGGCTGTGGAAGATGCCATACCGTTTACCGCCGGGCCGGTATTTCCGGTCAAGCCGACGCATGAGTTACTTGGTGAAGTGCTCTTGAGCCTGGGGAAGATCGAGGAGGCTCGACGTGAGTTTGCTTTGGCTTTGAAGCGTGCGCCCAACCGGACGTTGTCGCTTGCGGGATTGCAGTAGACGAAGGCTCGCTGAACGGTTTCGGAAAACGGGGTCAGGGGCCCCTTCGACTTCGCTGCGCTCAGGGCAGGCTTTTGGAAGAAACCGAGGGTTTGTTCGTCGTCGGCAACCGCTTCTTGATGCTGCCCCGTGTGGGGAGATTGATGGATGTGAGAGAGACTCGCGTTTTGTGCAATATGTGCACGCACGCGATCAGGAATTCGCGAATGATGCGAACAACGTATGCGTAGAGGGACAGCCCGGCTTGAACCCCATGAGAGACGTGTGCGTGGAGGCGCTGTCGGATGGGTACTTGACTACCCACGTAAACGGCTTGAACCTTCTTCTTCGTGGACCACTCAATGGCGCAATACACGACCATGGCTGCCATGAGTCCGGCCAGGATCGGGGAAGCCACCATGGTGTCATCCAAATAGCCCAGGACGCTGAAAAACCCGAAACACACGCACCACAAAAAAACGATCACGAATCGAAGAACATTTTCCATCAGGCTTCCCTTTTCTTCATTGTGCGGCTTTTGCGGCCCTCATGCAAGGGGGGTCTCAGAGGGCAAAGGGATGGACTAGGCTTCAGGAGTCTTTCTCGATATCGGCGATTCGGGCTTCGAATTTCTGAGCGTCTTGTGCGCGGTTGGTTTTTTTCAACAGCGCGACGTAGTTCTTGAGCATGCGGGCGACAACCGGGTGTTCCTTGCCCAAGGTTTTTTCGTTGATCGCCAGTGCCCGAGTGAAGAGTGGCTCGGCTTGCGCGTATTTCTCCTGCAAGAAGTAGAGCAGGGCCAAATTGTTGGCGACGTTGGCGACCTTTTCATGTTCCGGGCCGAACTTCTTTTCGTTAATTTCCAATGCGCTGCTCAGCAGGGGTTCGGCTTGATCGAATTGCCCTTGCAAGCGATAGAAGTCGGCAAGTTTGGTCAGGCTGGCCACCAATCGCGGGTTTTCCGGCCCGAACGATAGTTCCGTAATAGTGAGCGCCCGTTGCAGTAATTCTTCGGCTTTGTCGGGGGCGCCTTGAGCCATGAGCATGGACGCGAGGTTATTGAGGCTGCCAAGCAGCCCCGGACTCTCGGCGCCGTATTGTTTCGTATTAATGGCGAGTGCGCGTTCCAGCAACGGGATAGCTTTGTCATAGTCCTGTTGGGCTCGATACAGGAGCGCGAGATTGTTGAGGCGCTCCACCAGTTGAGGGTCGTCCGGACCCGTGGCGTTTTCGGTAATCTCCAGGGCCCGGAGCAAGTGCGTCTCCGCTTGAGCATAGCGTTCTTGAGCGGCCAGCACGCCGGCCAGGTTTCTGAGATCCAGCGTCAGATCCATATGGTCCGCCCCGAGTGCTTCTTCACGAACGTGCAAGGCCCGTTCAAAGAGGGGGAGGGCTTCCTCATAGCGTCGTTGCGCGAAATACAGCGCCGCAAGGTTGCTCAGGCTGGCGGCGAACTGAGGATCGCGATCGCCCAGGATCGTTTCATTCAGACTGACGGCGCGATTCAACAGCGGTTCGGCCTGCTCATATTCACCCTGCGCGTCGTGGACGGCGGCCAGTTTCGTCAGCGTTCGGGGAAGCCGGGAATCCTGTTCCCCGAACGTTTCCGCTTCCTTGAGCGCGGCGGCGTACTGTTCCTTGGCCTCTTTGAAGCGTCCTTGTTGGAAGAGAAGATCACCGCGGTCTACGTGCCTGTCCCAAGGCGATTGCGTATCCCCGCATCCTGCCAGGCCGATTGTCCAGACCAGGGAAGCGGCCATCAATCCTCTCCACCAACGATTCAGCATGTCGTCACCTTTTTTTGTATTTGCAAAAAAAATGAGAATCGGATGCTCATGGCTGTCTGTAGTCAGAAACCATGTGCGCCGATTGTAAAGGGAGAAAAACCCTCGTGCCAACTGAAAAACGTGGATGGATCGGGTTGCCTCAAAACAGGTCGAGTTGATCCTTCGGCGGTCTGGTAAAGGTCGCGGGAACGGCGTCGTCTCGATCGAATCGATCAAAGCCTTCCTTGCGAAACGCCAAATCGAATAATTGTTCGATGGTTTGCCAGGTCGAGCCTCGTCCTTGATGGCGGGCGAAGAACCGCTTTTCTTCCAATGTCCCGCCTCTGGTCTCTTTCAGACGATTGGCGATTTTCTTGATGCGGTCGGGAAAGGCCTCGGCCATCCGTTCCAGAAACACCGGTTGCACGTTGTCGTTCAGCCGCAACAGCGTATACGCGGCGCCCGTGGCGCCAGCCTGTCTCGCGCGGTGAAGAATCTCCGGAATGTCCTGCTCATTCAGTCCCGGAATGACGGGACCGATCATCACGGCCGTGGGGATGCCGGCTTCAGACAGGGCGGCCATGGCTTCCAAGCGTTTGGTGATGGACGGCGTCTGTGGCTCGACTTTTCGAGCGACTTCGTTGTCGGCAAACGGGATACTGAAATACACGCGGATCCAAGCCCGTTCATGGAGGACTTGCAGCAGGTCGAGATCCCGTTGAATGAGCGCGGCTTTGGTAATCACGGTGACGGGGTTGCGAAATTCGGCGCACACGGCCAAACAGGCGCGGGTGAGTTCATACGTGGCTTCCAACGGTTGATAGCAGTCGGTGTTGCCGGAAAAGACCACGAGTTCGCCTTTCCACGAGGGTTTCAGAAACGCCGTGCGTAGCGCCGTCGCCGCGTTGGGTTTCACGATGAGTTTGGATTCGAAGTCCGTACCCGCGCCGAATCCCCAATACTGATGACTCGGTCGTGCATAGCAATAGGCGCAGGCATGAAAGCAGCCGCGATACGGATTCACGCTCCACCGAAAGGGCAGGTCCGGGCTGTCGTTGCGACTCAGGATGGCTCCGGTCTGTTCCTCAAAGACCTGAGTCGAGACGTGGGGCGCCGGTTCGAGGAGTTCCCGGTGATGCGACTCAAACGGGTTCGGCGGATTGGCGATGGGCTTCACGTGTTCATTTTGCGGTAAGATTGACAATCGGCTTGAATTGTACGTTCAATCATACCTCTCAACGTCACCGCGAACCAACTATCGTTCATTGAATCCGACCCGTTGTCTCGCCCCGAGCAATGCGGTAGACTTTCATTTTTCGACATATCCTTCCCTGAACGCATATCGTTGGCTGCCCCCGTAGCTCAGGTGGATAGAGCAACGGTTTCCTAAACCGCAGGTCGGACGTTCAAATCGTCTCGGGGGCACCATGTTTCGATAATTGAGGTTGTGAGTGAATCCCGCGTCTTCTGTTCCAATCAGACCAAACTGGGGCACAGGGTTGGGGTGGATCAGCCGGACGGGTGTTGTCCGGAAAACAAAGGGAGACCGTACCATGTTCCATCACGTTCGTTTGTTCGGCGTGCTAGTTTTCATTCTTGGTTTCACCGGCAGTGCCTGGGGCCAGAATTTCAGCGACGTCGTCGTGTTCGGCGACAGCCTGAGCGACTCCGGCAATGTAGGAAGCCTGCAACCTCTGCCTGCGGGCACCAGCTTCACCACTAATCCCGATCCGGTCTGGTCCGAGATCGTCGCGGAAAACTTCGGCGCGTCGGGCATGAACTCGCTCGCCGGCGGATCGAACTACGCCTTCGCCGGGGCTTGTGTGAATCCGGCCACGCCCTGCGTGCAGGACATGGCACCAACGGTGGTTGAGCAGATCGGCCTGCATCTCGCCTCGCGGAATAATCAAGCCGATCCAAAGGCGCTGTATGCCGTCTGGGGCGGCGCGAACGACATCGCCGATTCATTACTGAATGACCTAACCACGGCACAGGACCACATGTTGGCGGCGTCTGCCGTCAACGTTGAGCAGGTCCGGCGTCTCCAGGATGCCGGCGCCCGCTATGTTCTGGCGTACAACTTGCCCAACATCGGTCTGACTCCCTATGCCGTCAATCTGGGGCCAGCCGTCCAAGGAGCACTAACCGCGCTGGGCAACGCCTATAATGAGAGGCTCTACGCCGGCATTCGCGAACGCGAGGAAGGTGTCATCCCCGTCAATGTCCATGCCTTGTTAAATGAAATCGTCGAAAACCACGAGACGTACGGCTTCACCTCCGTCACCGGTACGGCCTGCGGGGAGCCGAACGCCGGGAGTGCGGTCTCGATCACGTGCGGTCCTGAGGGCTCCGGTTATCCCGTGTCCTATGAGTCCGGCGCCAACCGGCAATATCTGTTTGCGGACAGGAGCCACCCCAGCGGTGCGGTCCACGAGATGATTGCGAGCGTGGTCACGTCCACGCTCGCGGCGCCGGTCCAGGTATCGCTGGCCGGCGAAGGGGGTGTCGAAATGGCGGGGATTCACCGCAGTGCCGTGTTTGCCGAGCGGATGGCGGAACTCGGGCTCGACCGTTCGGTCGGGAGTTGGCGCGCCTACGTAACGGGACGCATCGGTCGGCATAAGTTGGATGCCCTGCCTCGTCTCGGCAAAACGCAAGCCGACGTACAGATGTTGACCCTGGGGGGCAACCACCGACTGGAACCCAACCTGTGGTGGGGTGCTGCCTTAAGCGTCGGTCGCTATAACAATAATGCTGCGGGTGCGGATGTCGACAGCATTGCGGCGATCGGGTCGTTGTATGGCATGTGGCGCAACGATGAACTCTACATGAGTGGTGCCTTGAGTGGGGGGAACACGTGGGTGGACATCAGTCGCTCGATCACCCTTGGACCGGCAGGGCGTGCGGAGCAGGGCTCCACCAGCGCCAGTCAGTTCGGGGCCGAACTTGACGCCGGCTGGATTCTTGGTACGCCCGATATTCTCCAGCACGGTCCCTTCCTTGGCCTCGCTTGGCTTGATCAGACGATCGACGGCTATCGGGAAAGCGGAAGTCGATCCACCTCGATGAACTTCTCCGATATCGAGCGCGATTCCCTGATCGCGCGGGTGGGCTATCGCGTCACGAGAAATCTGGTCTGGGAAGGTGTGGTGTTTCGTCCCTATGCCAATGTTGCCATTGAGAAGGAGTTCAAGGACGATCCGATTTCGGTGGCTGCGGGCTCCAATACGATGCCGGGACGCTTTACCCTTAAGGGTTTTAGGCCGCCGGGTCAGTGGGCGAGTACCGACGTGGGGTTTGCCTTGAGTCTGTCTGAGAGGACGAGTGTCTTTGGCGGGTATTCGGGGCGCTTCGGGAGCGAGTCGCGTGAAGACCACCGGGTGAGTCTCGGAGTGAGTATGATCTTCTGATCTGTGTTTTGACGAGATCAGATCAGGGCGCTTGGATTTCGTGGGTGGGTTGAATGTCGATGCGTTCACCGAAGGTGTCGAGCGTGCCGACCCCGAAGTGAGGCTTGTCAACCATCGTGGTGTGGGCCATGCGACGGTCCGTGGCGTTCTCGAATTCGAACCTGACTTGCAGCGTATCGTCTTTCAGCACGACGGCCTTCATATCCAGTATGCCGCCCATGCCAGGATGCCATACAACCAGGGCGTAGACGCCTTCCGGGATGTCCGAGATGGTGAACCGGCCTTCGGCATCGGTCACCGCATAATAGGGATTCGTTACGGCCACGCCCCACGTTTGCATGAACTCGTGAAATCCGCATTCCAGGTAAAAGATCCGGCGTCCTTTGGTAAAGGCGATGGTATCGACAAGCGGCGTGCCAGGGAGGTGATCGTGGGCCCCGGCGTCGTTCTTGGGGTGATGGGGATTCATGCGCAACGGGCGATGGAATATTACTTCGGACTCGAAGGGCGCGACTTCGTACACCTGGATGTCGTGGATAATGGGATCCATGTTCACGATACGGAGGTCCTGCTGGTTCCGTACCGCCATGACCGGCGGCGTGAGCGTACAATCCCTGGCTTCTATCGTGGGTGAAGTAGCGGGAAATGGTTTCCCCCGGTCAACGCCTTCCAGCATGACCACGGCATGTTGCAAGCCTCCGTCCTGTGCAACGCGGACTTGATCAAGCAGTCGCCAGACCGTACCGGTTGAAATGCGGCCGCAAAACACGGTTTCCGGATAGGTAATGAGATTAAACGCCTTGGGCGGCGGCGGGGCACCGTTCAGGACGACCTTCCCGGACACATGGCCGCCATTGGTCACGGGCTGCTCGGTATAAGCCCAACCCGGAGAACCCGAGAGCAGGGCGATGAGGACGCTAAGCAGTCCTATCGGGACAGCTCTCATTGGAAACTAGGTTTCATAAATGGGAAAGATGCGACTGGCGGGGCGATGATGGTATCCTCTCCAATCTTTGGAACCTTGGTTTTTTGTGATAGCGGGATGCAGGGTAAGGCGTCCCGCAGCGAAACCCGAGGCTTATCACAAAGATAGGTGAGGGTTGAGCGAGGACACAACGCCGCCATGCGCCCGATGGTGCAAAAAATCAGCGGTTCCGGTTATTTCACGCTGACCCGTTCGGCGGCGTCCTTCTTAGGCCGGCCCTGTTTGGCCCGGGTTCTGGCGCGGGTGTTTAACGTCGTGTCGTCCGTCAGATAAAAGAATTGATCGTCCACCGACAACTTGTCGGACCAAGCCCGACAGGCGTCGCACATCCGGATTTTACGCCGGTCCGGACTCCAAAAGCGCTTTTCGCAATGACAGGCTTTGCCGCAAAGGCAACTCACCCAGCCGGCATAGGGAGATGGTTCGGGTTCCGGAATCTCCTGTTGGTCGACGAGTTCCCGCGCCTTTTCGACGGCACGGGCCCATGACCCCCAATGCCGAACAAAAAATTGAACCGAATATGCTTTTTCTTCGGCAAGATCGTATTCCAACTGTGTCAAGTGAGGACGGCCTTCCTGACCCATGAATCGTGCCAATTCCTGCAAAGCTTGGTGTCGTTTCCAGGCGCTGAGCGGTTCCAACGTCCCGCGGCCTCCCGCGTTCTTAGTTTTTGGCATGGTGCAACCCCTTATGTCTATATCCAACCGGTCTTCTGCAGTACAGGTGGATTACCTTACGTTTTGAATCGTACGACAAAGACTGTCTATTTTCCAGTCCATTTGACTATTATAACCCCACCGGGGCAAAAAGGTAAGGCAACGCTGCAAAACCATAAAAACCCCGATGGTTGGCTACGGTTTCTTGGCAAAATTAACCGTACCTAATTTCCAAATTCAAACAGAATAACATGAAATTCACGATAAAGCCAGTAAAAAAAGAAAAAAATGATGAATGGTCAGTTTGGGGATATAGCCGGTCGTTCGTGACAAGGGACCGGTTGAAATGTTATTTAAGGTCAAGCACTTAGGTAGATCAGGGAGTGAGTTTTGGGGTGCCGTCAGGGATGCCTGATATCCGTGCTTCTCCGGTCAGAAGGGCTTGAGCGTGGGTTTATCCATCGACAGAGAAACATTTTCTCAAGCGGATTACGAACTGTTCGCCGCACGTCTCAATCAAAGCCTGGTGGTACTCCGCGACCTGCTCAATCGGCCCGGGTTTGGCGACGGCCCCACGACCCTGGGTGCGGAAATGGAACTCTCCATCGTGGACCGGGAAGGGAATGCGTACCCCGTCAACCGGTCGGTGCTGGCCGGAAATCTTGATCCGTCGTTTCAGTTGGAATTGGACCGCTTCAATCTGGAGTACAATACGTCGCCTGTTGCCTTGGCCGGTACTCCCTTCAGTCGAATGGAGTCCGAGTTGACCCAAGCGCTGGAAACACTCAACCGCTTGGCGGACGCCAGAGGCGGACGGATCGTACCGATCGGCATTCTTCCGACCTTAATGAAAGAGGACTTGCAACCTGCGGCCCTGACCGATCTTCCCCGGTATCGTGCGCTTTCCACCGCGTTACGTGAATTGCGGGACCGGCCGTTTCAGGTACGCATCAACGGGCTCGACCCGCTCGACGTGACCTGTGACGACGTCACACTGGAAGGGGCGAATACCTCTTTCCAGGTGCATCTCCGGGTTCGGCCGTCCGAGTTCGCCGCGCTGTACAATGCCGCTCAACTCGTCAGCCCCATCGTGGTCGCGGTGAGTGCGAATTCTCCGCTGTTTTTGGGCCACCGCTTGTGGGACGAAACCAGAGTGGCCTTGTTCAAGCAGTCCGTGGACAGCCGGCCTCCCCGGGAAGGCGACTGGCATCTGCCTGGGCGTGTGTCCTACGGGTTGGGGTGGGTGCGCCAGGGCGCGTATGAACTGTTCGCGGAAGCCGTCGGGCTGTTCCCGCCGTTGTTGCCCGTATCGAGTGCGCAGCCTCCCTTGGAACAACATCAGCAGGGGGCCTTGCCGTCGTTGGACGAATTGCGGTTGCACCAGGGGACCGTGTGGCGGTGGAATCGTCCCGTCTATGATCCCAAACACGGCGGGCATCTGCGGATCGAGTTCCGGTCGTTGCCCTCGGGTCCCACACCCCGGGACATGGCCGCGAACACCGCATTCCTAGTCGGAATGGTGCAGGGCCTCTCGTCGGAAATGGACGATCTCATCCCGAGTTTTCCATTCGAGTATGCGCATCATAATTTCTACCGTGGGGCGCAATTCGGCCTGGATGCCGTCCTGTTATGGCCTTCCACGCAGCATCCGTCGCCGCGGGAAAGGCCGGTGTGCGACTTGGCCTTGGACCTGTTGCCGGTGGCGGAACGGGGATTGTCTGAATTAGGGGTTGATGCGCAGGAAATCAATCGAATGACGGAGGTCATCCGGACACGCATCGAACGCCGCTGTACGGGTGCCCGCTGGCAACGCCGGAGTTTGGAGCACCTGGAACAACGCGTCCCGCGACGGAAAGCGGTCGCGCACATGCTGGACCAATACCTGGAACACACGACTCGCGGCTGTCCCGTGGGAGAATGGACGGTGCCCGATTGAGTGGGGCCACGACCGGGGAATGGACGGACCCCACGGCGCAGGACGCCGGCGCGACAGTCGAAGAGTTCCTGACGCGCCTGGGCGGCCCGGCGTGGGTGTTCCTGGCCGGGGAAGACCCGTCCCGAACGCGGGCTGTGACGACCCTGTTGCACGGCAACGAACCGTCCGGGGTCCGGGCGATCTTCCAGTGGCTCCGGGCCGGGACACGGCCTCGCGTCAATCTCGCCTGTTTCATCGGGGCCGTGGATGCGGCGTTGGCCCCACCGGGATTCGCCCACCGGCAGTTGCCGGACGGCCGGGACCTGAACCGCTGTTTCCGTATGCCGTTCGAGGGCCGTGAAGGCCGGTTGGCAGCCGGGGTGCTCGACCGGTTGCGTGTCATCGCCCCCGAGGCTCTGGTGGATTTTCACAATACGTCCGGTCGCAGTCCCGCATACGGCGTGACGACGCGATTGGGAGAACCGCAAAAAGCCCTGACCTCCCTGGTCTCGAATCATTTGATTGTGACGGACCTGCGGCTGGGGACCTTGATGGAAGCCACGGAGGACGATTTTCCGACCATTACGGCGGAATGCGGCGGGGCCGGCGATGCCCGCTCCGATCAAACCGCGATGACGGCGCTCAATGCCTATGCCATGGCGGAATCGTTATGGGACGCGCCTCAACCGTATGCGCAGGTGAAAACCTTTCATCACCCCATCCGGGTATCACTGGAGGCAGGGAAACAGGTGGCGTATGGCGCTGCAGCCGTGCCCGGCGTGGACCTGACGTTACGGTCGGACGCCGATCACTTCAATTTCGGCATCCTGAATCAAGGGGAGATGCTGGGGTGGGTCCGGGATTCTTCGCCCGGTGTGGTCGTGGCCCGTGACGCCAAGGGGCGTGACCGGACACCGGAGTTGTTTGCCGTAGACGCAGGCCGGCTCGTGGTCGCACAGGCTTCCCGCATCATGATGATGACCACGAACCCGCGGATTGCCGTGAGCGATTGCCTCTTCTATTGTCTGCCCGTGTCGTCTTCCGATTTGTAAATGTTCACGACTATCCTCTCTCCCCACGTGGGAGAGGGCCAGGGTGAAGGGGCCTTGATGACCGGACCTTCCGAACGCCACGAGACAGAAGCCAAGGGGAATCCGTTGATTCCCGTGGGCCTGACGGTCCTGACCATCCTGGCGATCCCGCTCGGTATTTATTCGTTCGGGCCCGAAGGCCCGATCAAGAAAAACCACGTGGTGTTTTCCACGGGACAGCATCGAGCCTATTTTGCTGATGAAAGCCAATACGATGAGTATCGCGGGTACTGTATTCTCCAGGCCCGCGACCAGTTGCTGGTGGTGGAAAGTGCCGAGGAACGGACGGACGGGACCTATCTCGCCCGGACCCTCGGGACGGGGAAACAGGAGTTCCCTGCCTGTCCGTCACAATCACACGTGATCCTGTATGAGCATCAGATCACCCTGAGACCGGATACCTGGGGCGGCCTTCAGGATGCCCTTGGCCGGTTTTTTGCGTCGTTGTAGGTCGGATGAGCGAAGTAGTTGTAGGTCGGATTAGCGAAGCGTAATCCGACGGATTGGCCTGGTGTCGGGTTACGCCTGCGGCTAACCCGACCTACTTATGAGACGGTCTTCAATTTTGAGGTGAATTGCTGGCGGAATTTGGCGAGTTTGGGGGCAATCAGATAGGCGCAGTAGGGTTGGTTGGGGTTTCGCATGAAGTATTCCTGGTGATAGGCCTCCGCCGGGTAGAAGGGTTGGGCGGGTGAGACTTCCGTCACGATCGGGGAGGGAAAGACGTTGTCTGCGGTCAGGGCGGCGATGAGTTTTTTTGCCGCGGCG
The DNA here is from genome assembly GCA_965203665.1 of Nitrospirales bacterium. Taxonomy (GTDB): domain Bacteria; phylum Nitrospirota; class Nitrospiria; order Nitrospirales; family UBA8639; genus Bin75. The sequence continues at coordinate 434,664 of OZ241905.1, forward strand.
GCTTGTTCAGGGGAATGGTAAAAAATGACGGAACGATATTGCGTGCCGACGTCGTTGCCCTGGCGGTTGAGCGTCGTCGGGTCGTGTATGGCAAAGAAGATGTGCAGCACGTCATGGTAGGTCACGACGGCGGGGTCGAACGTGACTTGTACGACCTCGGCATGGCCGGTCACGCCGGTGCAAACGGCTTCGTAGGAAGGGTTGGGGTGTTTACCGCCCATGTAACCTGATTCTACGGTTGTCACGCCCCGCACGTGCTGGTACACGGCTTCGATGCACCAGAAGCATCCGCCTCCGAGTGTGGCTACGTCTTTGTTGTTGTCTGCCGTCTCGGTCATGCCTTTCCCTCCCTGCGATTCTTGAGCCGTAACGAAAATATTCATTATACCGTTTTCCGGCTATTTCTTTCGACTGATTCTTCGACTGGCCCTCCTATTTGTTGCAATTGTGCATGGTATGAGACCTTGTCGGTCGGGTTCTGCTTTTTCGCTTGCGTCGAGGCGACCGTTTATTTACGGTACTGCCCTAGAGCATTGCTCTGGCCTTCGATGCCGGTTTTGTGACGGTCTAGAGGCCCTCCCCCACAAAGAGAGGCGTGGTGAGTTCACTCCTGCTCCGGTTGTATAGAGCGATCGTGATCGATCGGCCAGTCGTGGCATTGGGGCTGGTGTTGATCCCGGTGGCGTTTTTCGCGTCGTACGTTCCGGATTTCAAGCTCGATGCGTCCTCCGAGTCGATTATCCTGGAACACGACGAAGCGCTGAAATATTACCGGGCCAGCCGGGAAATCTACGGCTCGGATGATTTTCTCATCGTCGTCTATGCGCCGCACGAGGATTTGTTCGCTCCCTCCTCGCTGGCCCACCTGACACAACTCCGTGATGAACTGGCCCGGATCGATTCGGTCGAAACGATCCACTCCATCCTGGATGTCCCGCTCGTGAACAGTCCCAAAGTGTCACTGACGGAATTGAAAGGCGGGGAAGGGATACGGACGTTGGAATCTCCGGGTATCGATAAGGAACTGGCCAGGAAAGAATTACAGGAAAGTCCCATCTATCGCAATAATCTGATCAGTGCGGACGGCCGGACGGCGGCACTGCAAGTCATCTTTAAGGAAGACGTAACCTATAATGAACTGCTGAACAAGCGGAACCGGTTGAGAGAAAAGGAAGCCGAGTCGGGGCTCACGGCGGAAGAAGCAGAATCCTTGCGGTCGGTCGAGCAGACCTTTCACGCCTATCATGCCGTGGTGATCGAGGCCGAAAACAAGGATACCGAAGTCGTCCGCGTCATTCTCGATAAGTATCGTGACAAGGCCCAATTGTATCTGGGCGGGGCGCGTATGGTCGTCGCCGACATGATCAGTTTCATCGAATACGACATTACCACCTTCGGTGCCGGCATCCTCGCGTTCTTGCTCGTGGCGCTGGTTTACTTTTTTCGGGCGCTGCGCTGGGTGCTGTTACCTATGTCCTGCTGCCTGATTTCCGTTGTCGTGATGGCAGGCTACCTGGGATTCATGGACTGGCGGGTGACGGTGATTTCATCCAATTTCGTTTCGTTGTTGCTTATTATCACGATGTCCTTAACCATCCATCTCATCGTGCGCTACCGGATTCTGAATGAGGAAACGTCGAAGGTGGACCAGAAAACGTTGGTCTTCCGTACGATGAAAGACATGACGAAACCCTGCTTCTACACGGCCATTACGACGATCGTGGCGTTCTGTTCCCTGATCGTCAGCGATATCCGGCCCGTCATTGATTTCGGCTGGATGATGACGATCGGCATCTCCCTGGCGTTCGTACTGAATTTCCTCTATTTCCCGGCGGTGCTGGTGCTGCTCAAGCCGGAGCAGGTGAATCTGCGAACGGATGCCACCAAGGCATTTACCATGGGGGTGGCAGGCTTTACGCTCAAGCATGCCAAGCCGATTGTGGCGGTGTCCGTGCTGTTGGCCGTGTTGGGTGGAATGGGTATCGGGCAACTGGAGGTGGAAAACAGGTTTATCGATCATTTCAAAAGCACGACGGAAATTTACCGGGGCATGGAATTGATTGATACCAAGTTGGGAGGAACCATTCCGTTGGACTTTGTGATCGACGCGGATGAAACGGTTGTCGCTTCGTCTGAAGCGACGGACGATCCCTTCGATGATCCGTTTGATGACCCATTGGACGATTCGCTTGCCGACCCGTTCGCCCGGGAAGAGGAGGCCGCCGATGAACCTTCCTATTGGTTCAACGGATACCGGTTGACGCAGATTGAAGCGATTCACGATTACCTCGAATCGTTGCCGGAAGTCGGCAAGGTCCTGTCCCTGGGAACCGGTGCGAAAGTATTGAAGCAATTGAATGACGGCCGGATGCCGGAGGATTATGAGTTGACTCTGTTGAGAAAGTACGTGCCGGAGGACGTGAAAAAAGCGCTGCTCGATCCGTACCTGTCTCCCGATGCAAACCACACTCGTTTGACGATGCGACTGATTGAATCCGCTCCGACGCTCAAGCGCAAAGAGTTAATCGAGCGTATCCGACGGTACCTGATCGAAGACGCGGGGTTTGCCGAGGCAACCGTGCATCCCACCGGAATGGCGCTCCTCTACAGTCACCTGCTGCACAGTCTCTACCGCTCGCAGATCCTGACGATGGGTACGGTGTTCGTGAGCATTCTTCTGATGTTCGTGATGCTGTTTCGCAGGATTTCACTGTCGATCGTGGCGATTCTGCCGAATCTGTTGGCGGCCTGTGCGGTACTCGGTTTGATGGGCTGGTGGGGGATCCCCCTGGACATCATGACGATTACCATTGCGGCGATTACGGTGGGTATTGCCGTGGATCACGCGATTCACTACGTGCACCGGTTTCAGGTGGAATTCGTGAAATACCAATCGTACCGGGACACCATCGTGGCGTGCCACGGGAGTATCGGCCGCGCCATCTATTATACGGCGCTCACGATTACCGTGGGGTTCAGTATCCTGGCGTTTTCCAATTTTATCCCCACCATCTATTTCGGTTTGCTGACCGGCTTGGCCATGATGGTGGCTCTCATGAGTAACCTGACCCTTCTGGCCGCGTTACTCATGATCGTGAAGCCGTTGGGCCCGGCATCCACGTAAGGAACCTCTGATTTATTGTGATAGCGGGATGGAGGGCAAGGCGTCCCGGAGCGAAACCCGAGGCTTATCAGAGAGATAGGTGAGGGTTGAGCGAGGACACAACGCGGCCATGCGCCCGATAGTGCACTAAGTCAGAGGTTCCGTAACGCTGTTGTCGGGGTGCGTTGGGTTTGGCGGGTGACGTTCTGCTCACCCATCCTGCAATTGCCTTATCGGGCGTGTCGATCAGACCCACTATACGTATCGTCCAAGGCGCTGAGGAATCTGATCAACATTTTCCGGGGTGTGGCGTCCAAGCGACGGACTTGGCGGAGCAGGATTTTTTCTTCCTTGGTCAGGGCAGGGTCGTCTGACAGAGGGGACGTCAATGACGGCTTGCGCGTCAAGGGAAACGTCTTGCCGGTGGCAAGCCATTGCGGGTCTTGGTCCAGCAAATTGGCGAGCGCAAAGAAGTGACAGAGTTTGATGTTTTTGATCAGGCCTTGCTCCCATTGATTGACTGCAGAGACTGAAATGCGCAAAATCTTGGCGACGTCCGCTTGAGTCAAGCCCGCCTGTTTCCGGGCAGCCCGAATTCTGTCGGTCAAGTTGTTCACGAAATGAACGCAGCCCTATTTTACGCTAATTTGTACCGGTTGGCACTACAATTTATACCTATAGGTATTGATTCGAAGTTCGGAACAGTATGCCCGAATTAAGGTTAAGCATGTTATGGTTTTCATATTCAGTAATTTATTCTATGCAAAGCACTGTTTCAGGCGTTGATCAAAAAGGCGCAATGCGGGACTGTTTGGCAGCCGTAGATGACCGGTTGCGGGAGTGAGGGGAGAGAGAGGGAAGTGGTACGGATTTCGCGGGGGCGTGACGGGTGTTGGTATTTCTCGGGGCCGGCTGTGCTGCGGGAGAACCCGCCCTCTCCCGGTGGGAGAGGGCGAAGCGTGTCGTGCGATCTGACGGTCAGGAGGGCAGGTGCGTCACAACAATGTGTTCTTTGGAGTTGGGCACCGCGAGCAATTCACTGCGACCGAACCCGGCGTTTTGAAACATGGTGTCCCATTCCTTGAACGTGTACGCGTCACCCGCCGGGGTGGTGACCAGCATGATGAGGGCAAAGTCAGCGGACGCGGGACTGATGCGATCGTCATTCGGGACAAACTCCAAGGTGATGACTCGGCCGCCCGGCGCCATTGAGCCCCGGACCTTGCGAAGGAAGTCCTCACATTCCGGGATCCCGAAGTGGTGCAAAAAGTTGGTGAGCAGGACCAGGTCATATCCCTCACCCAAATCGACGTCAAAGGCGCTGCCGGCAATGGTTTTAAAGCGGTCACCCAACGATGCGGCGTCCGCGTTTTCCCGGGCGACGGTGAGGACGTTCGACCAATCGACGGCGGTGACTTCGGCGTCCGGAAAGCGTTTGGCGATCTCGATGCCGTAGAGCCCATGGCCGGCAGCCACGTCCAGGACCTTGTTGATCGTCCCGCCCGTCGACAACAGGTGTTCAGCGATCCAATTGGCCGGTCCGACCATCATGGGCATCATCGCGCGGGCGAAAGTCACCCACTCCGGATGTTCCTCGGCAATAGTCCCTTGGTCAGGCAAGGTCGTCCCGCCTTTACGGACGGCCTCGGTGAGATCGCAGAATCCTTGGAACAACGTCGGGCTGAGGAGGAACTCCAGGGTCCCGCCGAGGTAGGCCGGCGAGGTCTTGACCAGGAATATCTCGGAATCCTGCGTGAGGGCGTACGTGTCATCCGATTTCGTGAGAAGTCCGAGCATCACCAGGTAGTCGACCAGCATACGCAGGCCCCGCTCCGAGGCCTTGCACCGGTCAGCCAGGGCCGATGTGGTGTTGCATCCTTCCTTGACGGCCGTGAAGACTTCCAGATCGATCGCGGCTTTAAGCGAGAACGTGCGTTGAACGGCGAAAGCCGTGTCAAAAAACAAGAGAGGAGACGGAGAGGTTGCTTGTGTCATGGTTCTACCTTTCTGGTGCAAGATGGTTAAAAGACGGGTACGTCGGCAAAGATGTGGTTTGTGTTCACTATACCACGTTCTGAAGTCCGGTTCGCCGGGCGGTATAAGGCTGCCGGCTTTCATACTCGGGTTGGTGTATGCGAGTTTCGCTTACAAAGGAGGGGAATCGGGAAGGCGTGACGGTGCGCGCTCCTGCGTTGTAGAAATCCCGGCGGGCTTTATTTATAATTCCTCTCTTCTTGGAGTCCGACGTTCATCTTTTCTTTATGCTTTCAAGGGAGATATTCGATGAAATTCTCAATGGGATGGCGGTACATGGTCGTTGCGATAGTCATGGTTTTTGCCGGGTCGGGCGAAGCGAGTGCGGCGACGGAACGGTCCGGATGGTACGTCGGCGGGGGGATCGGGGCGAACTGGACGTCCCGGATGGATCAGGCGGGGTGGAACCGGGACACCTATTGCTACCCGGATTCAGGTTCCTGCGCCGTGCCGGGTCCCAGTGCGGACATCGCCGGCTACCGCTGGATGTACAACCTTGACATGGATGCCGGCACCGCATTCGAAATCTCGGCCGGCCGGATGTTCAACAACTGGCGCTTGGAATTGTCCGCCGCGCAACGCAACAACGCCATCGAACAGAAATACAGGAGTGTCACCTTCCTGGACCGAAGCGTTGATACCCCGCCATCGGGCAATACGGTGACGTCCAATGCCATGGCCAGGATCGACGATCTCACGACGCGTACACTGTCGGTCAACGCGTATTACGATTTCACGAACGTGTTCGAGCGCATCACGCCGTATGTGGGGGTCGGGCTGGGGGTCGCGTTCGTCGAGATCTCCGGCGTTCATTTTTCCACGCGTTACGAAGACACGGCGAATCCGGCGAGAGATTTGTCGGAGTTCAACAGCAGTCAGGATGCCGACCTTTCCGATACCGTGTTGGTCGGCAATTTCCACGCCGGTGCGGATTACAGCCTGACTGCCGAGACCTTATTGGGCGTGAAGCTGACGTATTCCCTGATGGGCGACGTCGAACATACGGGCGGCTACGCCATGCATCCGATGCATAGACAGGACCCCGCCTTCCCCAACCACAACACCTTCAGCGGCCCGCGTCAATTGTCCGTGATGTTCACGCTGAAATACCTGTTCGGTGACTGAGGCTCTACCTCCCCTTGCCCCTTCTTTGTCCCTCCCCTTTGTAAGGAGAGGGTAGGTGGGGTAGAGGCATTGTAGGTCGGGTTAGCCGAAGGCGTAACCCGACAATCTACCCAAGACCACAGAGGGCCACGCCGGTGTCCCGGGCGGTTTGGGATACGGCTTTGGCCACCGCCGGTACGACGCGCGGATCGAACACACTCGGCATGATGCAATTGCCGCTCAAGGAACGGAGCGGCACGAGATCGGCCAAGGCGGATGCGGCGGCCAATCGCATGGGTTCGTTGAACGTGCCGGCCCGGGCGTCCAGTACGCCGCGAAACATGCCCGGATATGCCAGCAGGTTATTGATTTGGTTTGGATGATCTGATCGTCCGGTGGCGTAGATCCGGCAGTGCCGGTATCCGGATTCCGGCGGCAACTCGGGATCGGGGTTGGCCAGGGCAAAGACAATGGGGTCATGGGCCATGAGTGTCAGATCATCCGGTGTCAGGACGTTACCGGCAGACACGCCGATGAACACGTGTGCCCCCTGTAACGCGTCCCGGAGCGTTCCCACCGGGCGGTCGTATCGGATGATGTCCGGTAGAAGCGCACGGGCGCGGCGTAGAACCTGCGGACGGCCGGTGAGTACCAGGCCCCGTCTGTCGCACCCTCTAAGATCCGTGGCTCCCGCAGCAAGCAAGAGTTGACAACAGGCAATCCCTGCCGCGCCTAATCCATTCACCACGATGGTGACCTGATCCAGCCGGCGCCCGGTCACCTTCAGTGCATTGTGCAGGGCGGCCAGAACGACGACGGCCGTGCCGTGCTGATCGTCGTGCATGACGGGAATATTGAGGGCGTCCTGCAGGCGACGCTCGATGTCGAAGCAGCGCGGCGCACTGATGTCTTCCAGGTGGATGCCGCCAAAACCGGGCGCGATCGCCGTGACGGTTCGTACGATTTCGTCGGGGTCCTGCGTGTTGAGGCAAATGGGCCAGGCATCGATCCCGGCCAGTTGCCGGAAGAGCATGGCTTTGCCTTCCATTGCGGGAAGCGCGGCCTGCGGTCCCAAATTGCCCAACCCCAATACGGCCGACCCATCCGTGACCACGGCCACACTATTTCCCTTGCCGGTCACCCGGTAGGCTTGGGCCGGGTCCGCGGCGACCGCCCTGCACACGTGGCCGACGCCCGGCGTATAGACCAGGGAAAGCGTCTCGGGGCTGTCGATGGTGAGTGTGCCGGCGACCCGGATTTTCCCTCCCCGGTGGGCCAGGAAAATACGGTCGGTGGTGGAGAGAGATTGGTGGCCTTCAGGCTGCTCGATGTATGGCAGGCTTGTGTTTGCGAGTTCTTCAGTGGTTTTATCAACGACGGCCATCGCTGGTCCGGGGCTCCTCCTATTGACAGTGTACACCCAATGCCCGCCGGTTTAAGGCTCCTTGTGCAAGATTTTTGCCCACCCAGCGATAGTAGGTCGGATTAGCGGAGCCCTTCGACTTCGCTTCCTTCGGCTTCGCTCCGCTACGCTCAGGACAGGCGTAATCCGACGGAAGGGCCACGGCCGTGCGGATTGTCGGGTTACGTCTTCGGCTAACCCGACCTACGGGGCCTCCGGTTGCTCGGCATTTCCGGATTCGAGTTCGGCGAGGGCGGTGAACAAGTCCGGGTGTTTGAGTTGGTAATTGAAATCAGAGAGGATTTTCCGGGGTGAGAGACGTTTCCCCGTTTCGCGGGTGACGGTGGCCGGGGGGACGGCAATCTGAAAGCGTTCGGCGGCGAAGCGGCAGATGTCGGCCCAGGGTCGCGGGTGGCCGTCGCTGACGATATAGGTCGAGCCGGGTGCCGCATGTCGCAGGGCGAGCAGACACAGTTCGGCCACGTCTTCCACGTGGATCAGGTTGACGTATTTTGGCGAGTTCTTGATTTTCCCGTTCCGGATCCAATCGAACACGTGCCGGCCCGGGCCATAAAGCCCGGACAATCGAAGGATTACGGCTCCATACGTGGTGCGCAGGTGTTCTTCGCTGGCGACGCGGGGCAGGGAGCGGTTGACCGGCACGCGTTCATCGATGAACCCGGGGCGACCCGTTCGATAGGCCGAGGTGCTGCCCAGGAGGATCAACCGGCTGTTTGCATCGCTCGCGTGCCGCGCAAAGGTCCCGGCGAGGTCACGGGGCAGCGCAGGGAAGCACCAGATGACGTCCGACCGCGGGGGGATTCGCGTCCAGGTTTCGGGTTGCCGTAAATCAAACCGGATGCGGTGGCGGGGTTGGGCAAAGGTCAGGTGCGCGTCCGGATCACGACTGGTCGCGAATACCGGACGACGGTGTCGCTGGGCCGCGCGATAGATGACACGTCCGGTATAACCGGCGCCGAGAATCACGAGTGGAGCGTGTGCCATGCGACTCATGGGCTCTGCCGGCATCGGCCGGGCAGGCCGCGTGGGTTACCCGGTCATATAGTCGCGGGCGTAGCGGACGTAGTTTTGAGCCGATTCCTTGATCCACGCCAACTCGGCTTCCCGCAAGGGGCGCTTGACGCGGGCGGGCGAGCCGATCACCAGGCTGCCCGGCGGAACCTTGGTATGTTCGGTGACCAGGGCTCCGGCCCCGATGATACAGTCGTCTCCGACCACGACGCCGTCCATCAGGACGGCCCCCATGCCGACCAGGACCCGATGCTGAATGGTGCAGCCATGCAGCACGACGTGGTGGCCGACCGTGACGTCGTCGCCGAGAATCAGGGGATACGTATCATGCGTCACGTGGAGCAGGGAGAGGTCCTGGACGTTGGTGCGCCGGCCGATCCGAATGTAATTGACGTCGCCTCGGACGACGCTGTGAAACCACACGCTGGAGTCGGCTTCGATGACCACGTCGCCGACGATCACCGCGGTGTCTTCGATAAAGGCAGAGTCCGCGATGGCCGGGGTAACGCCTCGGTAGGGTTTAATCATGTGCGGTGTTCCTTCAGTCCGGGATCGCAAGTCCCGTAGGTCGGGTTAGCCGGAGGCGTAACCCGACAACCTGCCAACCCGTCGGATTACGCTTCGCTAATCCGACCTACAACTCACACGCATGTCCGGGTCGCATGCCCGTCAGCCTTTGCCGATGATCGACGCGACGACGAGAATCGTCAAGGCCGTGATCACGGCAACGTACACGGTCACGCTCCGGTCGTTCAACCAGGCGGTTTGCCAATCTTTCGGGTACAGGGCTTTCCCCACCAGATAGAGGCCTTCTTCGTACAGGCCAAGCACCTGTTCCATCTCGATCAGGGTCTGCTTGGCGATGCGGTGGCGATCGCGTTGCTGCAGGATCAGGTAGATGAACAGGGCCGAGAACAGGGCGGTGCCGGTAATGGCAAAGACCTTGATGGTGAGGTGCACGGGACCCGGCGGGGAAAGCGCCAGAATCGTGATGAGGAGCAGGACCAGAAACGCGCTGCCGAAGGCCGTCAGGCGCATCATCTGCTCCCGGCGGCGGAACACCTCTTCCTTGTACCAGGGGTAGAGGACCCGAAACACTTCGAGCTGCTCCTCGGTCAACTTGGCGGGCGGTGTGCTCATGGCCGGTTGATCGTCGGGAGATGGGTCCGCATCCAGTCTACCAGATGCACGGTCATTCGTCGAAAGTCTTCGGGTTTGCCGAATTGGTGGTCGGCCTCGGGCAACAACACGAGTGTCGTGTCGCCGGGCAAGGACTCTTCCAATCGTTCGATTTGGTGGAAGGGGACCAGTTCGTCCTGTTCGCCATGGACAATCAGAACGGGACTCTTGATGGCGCGTGCGGCTTCATAGGCATTGAAGGCACGACAACTCTCGTAAAAGGCGAAATCCAGAAAAACCGGCGCCGTTCCACCCGTCACGTCGGGAATATAATTGGTGCGTTTCCATTCTTCAATTCCATTGGAACCGAATTCATGTTCCAGCATTTCCGGGAAATCCGGGACCGGACATTTCAAACCGACGGCCCGCAACTCAGGATGGCGCTGCGCCACCAGGATGGCCAGGAGTCCGCCGAAACTCGATCCGATCAGCCCCAACTCATGATACCCGCGGTCGCGCATCAGGCAAATGGCGTGTTCCAACTGGTCGCAACAGGTGGATACCGTGATCCGACCGAATTCTCCTTCGGATTCACCCATCCCGAACCAATCGAATCGCAAGGTGCTGATCCCTTGGGAGACCAGGAGTTCCGTCACGCGGAGATTGGTGCGACTGTCTTTATTCGAGAGGAAGCCATGGCAGAGGATCACGGCCCGATTACTTGGTTGCGCGGGCTCCGCCAGGATGGCCGCGACCGTATGGTGTGCGCCGTCTTGAAAGGTAAGGGAGGTTTCTGTCACGGCGTTGCGCTCAGGAGAGAAAATAGAAGTGATTCGTGGGGCCTCGCCCCTGGCCGATGGCCAGTCCGTGACGAATCGCCGCCGTAACGTACTGTTTCGCCGCCTCGACTGCGTCGGGGAGGGGTTTACCCAACGCCAGGTGCGCGGTCAGGGCCGAGGCAAAGGTACAGCCCGTGCCATGGGTGTGCGGCGTGTCGATCCATTCCCCCTTGTATATGCGAAAGAACCGGCCGTCATACAAGAGATCGGTGGCGGGGCGTTCGAGTAAATGCCCGCCTTTGATCAGGACGTGTTGGCAGCCAAGTTGGTGAAGCGCCTTCGCCGCCTGCCGGGCGTCGGCCAGCGACCGGATCGTCAGGCCGGTGAGCCGTTCGGCTTCATGGATATTGGGCGTGATGACGGAAGCCAGGGGAATGAGGGCCTGCTTCACTGCGTCAATGGCGTCGCCCTGCAACAGGTCATGCCCGCTTTTCGACACCATGACGGGATCGACGACAATCCAGGGCGCGTGGTACTGTTGCAGCTTCCGGCCGACCAGGGACGCGAGTGAGGCCGAAGACAGCATCCCGGTCTTCACCGCGGCCACGTCGAAATCGGCAAAGATCGCGTCGATCTGCGCTTCGACGATGGACTCCGGGAGATCGTGAATGGCCGTGACGCCCGTGGTATTTTGCGCGGTAATCGACGTGATCACCGACATGGCATAGGCGCCGTTGGCGGACATGGCTTTCAGGTCCGCCTGGACCCCGGCGCCGCCACCCGAGTCGGAACCGGCGATGGTCAGGACTTGTTTCAGCATGGGACGGGAAAGAAAACGGGAGAATGGAAGCCGGATCGTTGCGTCACGGGCTTCGACTCTAGCACGGGGCCTGGGAGTGGTCAAATGCCTGGCAGCCCTCCTGCTGGGACTCGCGGCTTGTTCCTCCGAATATCAGGATGTAACCATCATCATCGACGATTTTCGCTTCACGCCGGCGCGGGTCGATGTGCAGGCAGGGCAGCCCTTGCACCTCGTGGTGAGGAACCAGGGCCGGGAAACACACCGGTTTCAGACTACCTTTTCCGTTCAACCCCGGGTCGGGGTCGTGCCGGAAGCCGGCCCACAGGCCGACTCAATCAAGCAGGGGGTACCGCTGGCCTCCGGCCAGAGTCTTGAACTCAATCTGACGCTCCCGCCGGGCGTCTATCACTTTCGATGTCCCATCAAAGGCCACCGCGGCATGCAGGGCACAATCGTGGTCCATGCGTCCGCTCAAACGTGATGCGGGCCAAGATGAGAGGGGCTGTCACTCCACCCGTTTATCGTATCTACGTAATCATTATGATATAGTTTTGGCCGGACTTGGGAGGGGGATGCACCCGTGCCGTGGAGAAGGGGTATTCGGTCGTGATTGAATGGCTGGGTATTGGCCACCTGTTCGAGCTTTCCCGCTCGGAGGCGATTGCGGGATTCTTTGCGCCGCCGGTGATCTTCGCCGTATTCTTCCTGGCGCAGATCATCCTGCCGGCTAGGCGGGTGCCCGGCTATGTCATCAATCCGGAAACCGGCGCGCCCCGCAACTATCGTCTGAACGGTTTGCCGGTATTCATCATCGCGCTGGTCGTGTGGGCGTTCGAACTGACCGGCATGCCGCGTGATTGGTTCTACCGGTCCTCGATTTATGCCGTGGCCGGCGGAACGGTGGTCGCGACTATCCTGACCGTCATTGCGGTGTTTAGCCAGCCGCGAGGGAAAGTGAAGAATCCCTTCCTCGCGCTATGGTTTGGGCGTGCCCATGAACTGTCGTTCTTCAACGAACGCTTCGACGTCAAGACGTATTTGTATGCCGTCGGTGGGACGATGTTGTCGCTCAACGCCCTGTCCGGGGCCGTGTACCACTACGAACGCTTCGGCGAGGACTTCAATCCGGGCGTGTTCCTGTACGCGGCGTTCTTCACGTTCTACATCCTGGATTACTTCGTCTTCGAGCGCGTCACGCTCTATACCTACGATCTGATACATGAGAATCTCGGCTTCAAGTTATTCTGGGGTTCCCTCGTGGTCTACGGGTGGTTGTTCATCCTGCCGTTGTGGGGCATGGCCGTGTACCCGGACCCCGGATTCTCGCCGGCATGGACATACGTGTGGCTCATCGGAACGACGGCGCTGTTCCTGTTGGGGTGGGGCATCTCGCGCGGCGCCAACAATCAGAAATACACGTTCAAGCGATGGCCCGACCGCAAGTTCCTCGGGCTGATCGAACCCGAGTACATCGAGGCCGGCGACCGCAAGATCCTGTGCAGCGGTCTCTGGGGTGTCGCCCGCCACTTCAACTACATGGGCGAGGGGTTCCTGGCCGTGTCGATTGCCCTAGCCTTCGGCTACTTCACGAATCCCTGGGTCTGGACCTACTTTGTCTTTATCGTGTCGTTGTTTATCGTCCGTGAACGCTTTGACGGCAGGTTCTGTGCCGAGAAATACGGCGCCGAAAAGTGGGCGGAGTATCAGGCGCGGGTGAAGTACCGGATTTTTCCCGGTGTGTATTGAAAGGGGGCCCGGTGGTGCATCTGTCGACTACCGTCTCAGCTTCCTCGCGCACGGCACAGGATTGCGCGCTGACGAATGCAAAAGGCAGAAACCACGACGCTGGATCCCCATTAAGAAGGTCGAGGATGATGGACAAGAATCAGCAGCACGTATTATCGCGTCTACTTAATTAATGTGCTACAGTTTCGCCCGTTTGGAAAGGCAGTATGGTGTGAACGTGTTGGAAAAGGCGATTCTGTGGAGCGTGGGCACGGTGGGCGTAGGCATTAAATGGTTTCCTTGTTCTGAGGCTTGCCGGCTTCCAATTCTTGGCTGTCTCGATTTAGCCGATAGAACCAATTGGGAACAGGTGGATTGGAACGGCGGTGCTCAAATATTTCATCCTGAATATATCTGCTTACTGATGACGATATCGGTTCTTCGCTAGTAAAGCTCGAAAGATAGCGATGAAGACCATTGATATGGTCTATGGCCGCAGATTGTTCCCTAAGTTCATTTATTCCCCAAGCTAGAACCCTAAGGTTCGAAGCTGCAAGAGCAATTAGTTTCGCAACCGTCAGTCCAGTTACGACGGAAACAAGGAGGGTCAAAGAAACAAAGCACCAGAACGCGATGCGTAGAAAAGTTTTCCACTTACGCCGAAGCTGTACATCCCACCAACAATTCATTTGTTGACAATGAACTCTGGCACGGTCTGGCTTATCGGGAATCGCGTTGGGTATATACCAATCTTTCAGCTTGGCACAGATTTTCGGGATGTTGCTCGCTTTGATGGAAAGCTGTTTGATCCGATCTAGAGTTGGATGATTGATGCCCTTATGTTCAGCCCACGGCAGATCAAGGACAAAACAGTCGAACTCTTCTTGTATTGTTGCGGCTTCCTTTTTGAGAGTACTTTCCCAAGCTTTTAGAACGATCTGGTCGAGAAACCACGTAAAAATTGCTACGAAAGCAACGAAATGGTTGAATGTTTCGTTTTTCGTGATGAACATTACGATCACAAGCATTCCAACAAAAATAACAAGAGAAAACCCAAGATTACGGGCCAACTTGGCGCGATGATATAAGAAGGTGACTGCCTTAAGCTTTTGCAGTGCTTCCGGGCGATTCTGTCTGTCTTGAATGCTCATCTGTAATAGCTTGGAAACTTGTAACCAAAGAGCATGTTCCACCAAGCGAATGCATCTTTGATATTGCCGCGTGCTTCCGCTTCGCGAGCTTTGTTCGCCCGGGATAACGCGGTTGAGACTTTCGACTTGGCAGCTGATAAGTCAGCAACAGTCTTACACGGCGATATGTAGCCTGAGATTCCCATTGGGTCAATAATCCGCGCTAAAGCTATATCTTCGAGAAGCGAAAAGAACCGTTTGACGTCGATTGAGTAGGAAATTGCTGTTTCGTCGGACGCATATTTTGTGACTCGTAGCTCAAGATAGAATGAGGAGATTGGAACGTTCTGAAAGTATTTCCACGCCTTGATGAAACGAATTAATGGCTTCACTTTAGATGATAGGTTATTGTCGATTGAACGCACATACTCGTTGTGTGCGTCGGGACTGGCATTCATCCAGTCACCTGCACAATTTGGAATGTCGTATATCTTACAACCTTTCTTGGTCCGAAGGTAATCAGCGGGTGTTATCTCTGTTGTTTCTTTCGCGTCGGTCCCGAATGGGACAACAACGGCAGGACAGGACGTTCGAACTCCGGTATTCGGAAAACGCGTCGCAAGGGCATTACGCAGTTTCGTCAGTGACGTAGACGAATTCTGACTGAGACTCTCTCTCGGAATGCTAGCCATGTAGTCAACATCGCTGTACCCCGAGATGGATGTTCCGTTTCCGAAAGACCCTATGCGCCATAATCGTTGGAGCCCGAAGTTAGATTCGATGCACTGTTTAATAGAGGCGCGATGTTGTTTCGCTGCATCGGATTCGTAGTTCGATGGCGTTAGTTTTTGGAGGAAATCTCGAAATCCTTCATCAATCGTTCGTGGCATGGTTATCTCCTACAGGTTTACGCTGTGAAACATGGATTTTTTCTCATCAGTTTGTAAAGGAGCAAACGGAAGCGGTCTGCTTGCCTCCAGTTGGCGGTCTTCTGCCTTCTTTCAAACAATCTGAAGCGATTTATGGTATCCAACTATTAATCCCTCTCGAGTTTCGGAATTGGATGAGTCTTGAGATGACCGCAAGGGGTTTGTCCATTAGGCTCTCTCTTGAGTGTGCTTGCTTCTGCATTTCTGTCACTGCCCTATTCGTCTCCTCCGGCTCGTTCTCTTGCTTCGTCGTGTCTCGGGGAATTGTGGCCGGACTTCGCCGGTCCCTACGAATTGCGACAAAAGATGGTAGTTTTGTCGTTCGTACCGGACCCTGCCCGCTACGATGGCGGGATGAATTTGCAACTCGTGCGCCAATTCCATAACAGCCTGGGGTTTTGGTCGTTTTTGAACTGCGCGTGTTTCCCACTTTTTTCGTGGGATGAGCGCTTCTTCGGCCCATTCATCCGCCTGCGTTTCCAGTGAGTCCACTCTTGCTCCTTCCACTTTACGGAGCGTCAGATCGTCGACAAACGTATCGCCCTGGTTGCGGTCCAGGTGGCGGCCCACGTGGGCCAATTCATGTAGGAGGCAGAACCAAAAATTGTCGATGCGGTCATAACGTAGGGTTAGGCCGACCACTGGCCTGCCGTCGCCGAGCCGAAGCGTTGCCCCGTCCAGATACGTCTTGTTCAGGTGGCGTTCGATCACAAGCGCGATGCCGTGCTTCGCCAGAAATTTTTTCGCACGTTGCGGCCCATTTGTATGGGGGCTCAAGCGGGCGACCCGCCTGAGAAAGTTCAACGTAACTGTGCCGGGCCGGTAAGCCGCCTTGGGCGGGTTTTCGTTCGCCCTTGCCAGGACGTGCCAGCACCAGGCCTTGAGGGCGTGTTCATCCGTTTTTGCGTTGACCCGGAGATGATCGTTTTTGCGGTACAGCACGGCGGGCACCAGGGAGGGACCGCCCGCCCGTTCAATTAAGCCGTTGATTAACTGCTCAGCATGTTTGGCTAGGTCGGAGACCGTTGCAATCCATCCACGCTTGGCCATTTCCTTAAGGGGGAATCGGTGCCACTCGACGCTGGTCGACAGCTTGTCAGACGATCTGTCAGGTTTCTGGAGTAGCACCTCCGCTGGAATGCCAAGATGTTCATGCAATGCGCGCGCTATCGGCATGGTAATGGCCCGCTTGCCGGAAAGCACTTCGGAGACCTTGGCCCGGCTCCCGATGAAGGGGACCAAGTCGCGCGGCCGGAGGCTGGCCTGGTCCATACGAAACTCGATCGCGGCGACGGGGCTGGGATGCCCCATGGGTTCGTGCTTGGTTTCGTACAACTCGACCAGGTCGGCCAGTACGTCGAGTTCCGCACCTTTCCGGCTACCGGGCGCGGCGTCCATCAGCGCGTCAATGCGGGCCAACGCAGCTTCATAGTCCGCCTCGGTGCGGATAGGTTTGATGTTCTGCATGTTACACCTCCTCTACGTCTACCTCGTCGTATTCGGCATGAGTGCCGACAAACCGCACGTAGACTATGCGGTAGTGATAGTTGATCTTCACCACCAGCCGGTAGGTGTTACCTTTGATGTTGAAGACCACACGATTGTCTCCCACGATGCTGGCGTTACCATACTTCGCCTTGACCTTGGCCGGCGTATCCCAATCCTCCTTAAGGACTTCGTGATGCCATGCCAGCAACGGCTCCATGGCGTCCTGGTGCCGCTCCCAGAACACCCGAAGCGCCTTCAGGGAGAGAATCCGCACGGCGTCTTAATTGTTCCCAATATAATGTTATATAATATGATCCCAAAATGGTAACAAATAATACCAGTCGGCACCGGGCCTGTCAAGCCGGGCAGGGGTTGTCAATGTTCACGAATTCGTTGACAGCATGCTATGGACAGTGAAACAGGAATGCCTCTACCTCCCCTTGCCCTTCCTTACAAAGCAGGGGAATAGAAAGACCTTGCCCGCCCGATTGTCGCGTCTACGTAGTCATTATGTTATAGTCCTGCCCGGTCTTTGATAGGGGAGTGCGTGCGGATCGATATGCAGGAGGACGTGAACATGTCGAATAAGGTTGTCCCGTGGAAAGGCATCGCGATGGGCGCGGCATGGCTGCTGGCTGTGGTTGCACCGGTCCTTGCCGCAGATCAGGAGCCACCGCAGGTTGAAGTTGACGACGCGCCCGTGCAATTGGAAGAGGTGGTGGTGACCGGGTCCCGCATCCACATTCCCAATTTGGTCAGCGCCAGTCCCGTCTACCACATCGACGCGGACGCCTTGACGTATCAGGGCAACGTCCGGGTGGAGGACACGTTGCGCATCCTGCCGCAGGTGTTCTCCACGCAGAACGCCGGTATATCCAACGGCGCCACCGGCACGGCCACGCTGAACCTGCGCAACCTGGGCGCGACGCGGACGCTGGTGCTGATCAACGGCCGGCGCATGCCGGCCGGCTCGCCGATCCAGGGCGGGATCGGCGCCGATATCAACCAGATCCCCGGCGCGTTGATCAAGAGCGTCGAGGTGTTGACCGGCGGCTCCTCGGCGACCTACGGGGCCGACGCGGTGGCCGGGGTGGTCAATTTCCTGATGGCGGACGACTTCGAGGGCGTCAAGCTCGATTACCAGTTCAGCCAGTACCAGCACAATAACGACAGCGGCAGGTTTCAGGGGATCGTCCGTGACGCCGGGTATGCCGTTCCCACCGGCTCGACGTGGGACGGCGATATTTCGAATATCTCCCTGGTTGCGGGAAAAAACCTGGGGAGGCGCGGCAACGTCACGGTCTACGGGACCTACCGCAACATCGAAGCGGTCTTCCACGGGGACCGCGATTACAGTTCGTGCGACTTGATCAAGAGCCTGACCGCGTGCGGCGGGTCGGCAACGTCACCGCAGGGGACCTTCTCCGACTTCGGCGCGCTGGGCGCCCGGGGGTTGGAGAGCTTCGATTACAAGGTGGAGGGCCACCGGTTCGTGCCCCGTGACGGCACGGTGTACAACTATGCGCCGACGAACTATTTCCAGCGTCCCGACCGGCGTTGGACCGCCGGCCTGTTTGCGAACTATGACGTGCACGACAAGGTCGAAGCCTTCGGCGAGTTCATGTTCATGGACGACCGGTCGGTGGCCCAGATCGCCCCGTCCGGGTCGTTCTTCCACCCCGATACGCTGAACTGCGGCAATCCGCTCCTGTCCCCGCAACAGTTCGAGGCGGTATGCGGCGCCTACGGTTTGACGAAGGACGACATGCAGACGGCGTACATCGGCCGGCGCAACGTGGAGGGCGGCAGCAGGCAGAACGACCTGCGCCACACCTCCCATAGGAGCGTGCTCGGTCTGCGGGGCGATTTGAGTGACCGTTGGTTCTACGAACTGCACTATCAATACTCCAAGGTGAACATGAAGAACACCTACCTGAACGACCTGTCGATCACCCGGGTCAGGCGCGCGCTGGATGTGGTGGAACATCCGGGAACCGGCGACCCCGTGTGCCGGTCCGTGCTGAATGGCTCCGACCCGAATTGCGTGCCCTGGAACATCTTTCGGGAGGGCGGGGTGACGCCGGACATGGTGAATTACCTGTCCTTGCCGTTGACCGCCGAGGGATCGACTGACCAGACGGTGGTGTCCGGGTACCTCACCGGCCATCTCGGCCACTACGGCATCACGTCGCCGTTCGCCGACACCAGCGTGGACGTGGTGCTCGGCGGTGAATACCGCGAAGAGAACCTGCGATTCAATCCGGACGAAGCCTACCGTGGCGGCGACGGGGCCGGCCAGGGCGGCGCCACCCCTCCGGTCGGCGGGAGATTCGACGTGACGGAATTTTTCTTCGAAGCCGGTATCCCGCTGGTCGAGGGCGCACCGTATGCGAAAGAATTGGGGCTGGACGTGGGCTATCGCTATTCCGACTACGATTTCGACTTGCAAACCAACACCTTCGGCGTCCGTTCGGCTTGGGCCGTCAATTCCGGCGTCAAGCTCCGGGCCAGTTTTCAGCGGGCGATCCGCGGACCGAACGTGCGGGAACGGTTCAGGCCGCAGGGCTTGAACCTGTTCGATATGCCCGAAGATCCCTGCGGCGGTCCCGTGACCGATGGCCGAACGGCCGCGGGCCGCACCTTGGAAGAGTGCGCCCGGAGCGGCGTCACGGCCGCCCAGTTCGGCAATATCGCCCACTCGCCGGCTTCCCAGTACAACGTGTTGCAAGGGGGGAACCCGAACCTGGGAGCGGAGGAAGCCGACACCTACTCCTTCGGTCTGGTGTGGACGCCCCGCTTCGTCAACGGGTTCAACTTCAGCGTGGACTATTATTCGATCAGGATCCAGAAAGGGATCAGCGCGTTGAACCCGCAGCTCATCATGAATGAATGCCTGGACGGCAATCCCGCGCAATGCGCCAAAATCAGACGCGGGCAGGGCGGCGACCTGTGGGTGGGGTCCAACGTGGATCGTAGCGGCCACATCGTGTCCCTGCTGGACAACCTGGCCATCGAGGAAGTGCAGGGGTACGACGTCACCGCGCTCTATGATTATGACGCCGGCGAGTGGGGACGGTTGCACCTCAGCGAGATCCTCTCGATCACCTCCACGTGGGACCAGCAGGAGTTGGAGAGCGCGCCGAAGATCGACTGCCTCGGCAAATGGGGGCTCACGTGCGGCTCGCCGACCCCGACTGTACGCAACAATCTGCGGACCACCTGGATCACGCCCTGGGGTGTGCGGCCCAGCCTCATGTGGCGGTACGTCAGCGGCGTCGAAGCCCTGAGCGACACCGGGGTGGACTTCGGGGAACGGCATTATATCGATCTGGCCGCGATCTGGGATTTCGCCGACTACGCCAGCCTGCGGGCGGGCATCAACAACGTGTTCGATCGAGAGCCGCCGGTCGCCGGCCAGGAGGCCGGACCCAGCATCGCCGGCAATGGCGGTGTCTTCCCCGGTCTCTATGACGTCCTGGGCCGGTACTTCTTCATCGGCCTCACGGCCAATTTTCTCTAACCGTTTTTGCGGAACAGAGCAAGAAACATTGTGGATTTCTGATTGTGAATTTTGGATTGGCAGAGGGGAGGCCCGCCCGCGTTGCGGAACAGAGCCAAAACATAGCAAACATAGCAGGACATAGCAAGAATCATAGCAAACATAGCATGAAACATAGCATCGCATAGCAAGTATAGCAAAAACATAGCAAGACATAGCAGAAAACATAGCAGGCCATAGCAAGATCATAGCAAGCATAGCAAAAACATAGCAAACATAGCACAATAGATCGTAGGTCGGATTAGCGGAGCGTAATCCGACGTTCCCGGCTGTAGCCTTGCCTTTATCTGTCATTCCCGACATCTTTAATCGAGAATCCAGTGTCTTTCTCTTTTCTTTCCCTCTCCCATCAAAAGAGAGGAAAAGCCAGCCTTGAAGCCCGCGTCTCGCTATGCGCGATGCACTAACCCCTTGACAGCTACAAATAAAAACAATATTGTTGCCAACTAAACAGTTGGGAAAATGGCGATGTTGAAAAAGGGTGGGAGCAACTGGGTCGAGGGAGACCGCTTCTTCGACCGCGAGGCCGAGCTCGAAGCGCTTGCGGAGCGGGCGCGGGAAGGAACCCACACCCTGCTTACGGCGCAACGGCGCATGGGCAAGACGAGCCTGGTGCGCGAGTTGCAGCGGCGGCTGGGGGAGACGGGTGAGGTCGAGACGGTTTTCGTCGATCTCGAAGCCGCGATGGATCCGGCTGACGCGATTGCGGAGATAGGTGTACAGGCCAAGCCGTTGGGCGGAGCCTGGAACCGGATCAAGGGCGGTTTCGCGAACTTTTTACAAGACGCCGGCGAACGTCTTGAGGAACTGGCGGTCGCGGACATCAAGGTGAAGCTACGCGCCGGAATCAATGCCGGCAACTGGCAGCAGAGAGGCGACGCGGTGTTGGCGGCGCTGGCATCGAGCGACCGGCCGGTGGTTCTCGCGCTGGACGAACTGCCGATTCTCGTCAACCGCCTGCTCAGGGACGACGAGGATCGCATAACGCGTGAAGGCAGGCGGGAAGCGGACGCGTTCCTGAGTTGGCTGCGCAGGGCCGGTCAGGCCCATCGGGGACACGTCACGATCATCCTGTCGGGCAGCGTGGGCCTTGAACCGCTCTTGGAGCAGGCCGGGCTAAGCGCTCAAGCCAACATCTTCTCCGCCTACGACCTGAAGCCCTGGAGCGAGGAAACCGCCGCGGCTTGTCTGGCGGAGCTTGCCGAGTTCTACGGTGTCGGCCTTCCTCCGGAGGTCCGGGAGGACATGTGCCGACGGCTGCGCTGCTGTATCCCGCACCACGTCCAGATATTCTTCGACAAGCTGCACGATCATCTTCGACGCGCCGACCGGACGGACGCGACGCTGGAGGATGCGGAGTGGGTCTATTTGCACGACCTGCTGAGTGTCCGGGGGCAGATGGACCTGCAACACTACGAGGGCAGGCTGGAGACGGTCCTCGGACGAGCGGGATATCCAATCGCCCTGGAGATGCTGACCGAGACAGCCGTCAAGGGCCGTCTCGACGGCGATACCGTCAACCGCTATCGCGCGCATTTCGCATCCGGTATCGAGGACGCAGCCTCCTCCGTCGAAGATGTGCTGCATGTGCTCGAACATGACGGCTATCTGGAACGCCGGGACGGAGGCTATCGCTTCGTTTCCGGACTGCTGGAAGACTGGTGGCGCGGTCGCCACGGCGGAAACTTCGAGTCCGTCGTCGGAGCTGAACGGCGCGAGCCGGGAGCGGGCCGATGACCGTGACGGCAAGAAAGTACAACCCGGGGTTCCTCACCGACGACGAGCTCGTTGCGTCGTTTTGCGTTCGGACGGACGAATTCGAGTCGATGGTCGAAACCCTGCGCGAGTGCACCGGAAGTGCGAATACGCACCAGATCGTCATCGGCCCGCGCGGCAGCGGCAAGACCAGTCTCCTGCTGCGCGTGGCGGCGGAGATACACCGGGACGAGCGACTGTCCCAGCGCTTCTTCCCCATCGTCTTCGCGGAAGAAAGTTACGAAGTCTCGACCGCCGGGGAGTTCTGGCTCGAATGTGTGTCCCGTCTGGCTGACCAGGCGCCGCACGGGGAGGACGGGCCGGATCTGCGCCTGACCTACAATGAACTGCGGCAAGTCCGGGACGACCGGATGCTCGGAGAACGATGCCTGGGCGTACTTCAGGATTTCGCCGACCGGGAAGACAAGCGCCTCGTCCTGATCGTTGAGAACCTGAACATGCTGCTGGGAGACATCGGCGACGAGGATACGGGATGGCAACTGCGTCATACGCTCCAGACCGAGCCCCGGATTCTCCTTCTGGCCAGCGCGACAAGCCGGTTCGACGAGATCGACAATCCAGACAAGGCGCTCTACGACCTGTTTCGGGTGCTTCCGCTACGCCCTCTCGACAAGGACGACTGCGCGACCCTGTGGCAGGCGGTATCCGGCCAAAGCCGGGCGCCGGAGACGATCCAGGCAATACGGATCCTCACCGGCGGCAGCCCGCGGCTGCTGACCATCATGGCCCGCTTCGGCGCGAACCTGTCGTTTCGCGAGTTGATGGCCGATCTTCTCGATCTGGTCGACGACCACACCGAGTATTTCAAGAGCCATCTCGATGCGCTCCCGGCGCAGGAGCGACGGGTCTTCCTCGCTCTTGCTGATCTCTGGATTCCGGCGACCGCACGCGAGATTGCGGATCGGGCCCGACTGAACACTAGTAAGTGTAGCGCACAGCTTGCGCGGCTGGTGGAGCGAGGAGTGGTGGAGGTGACGGGCGGAAGCGCGCGCCGCAAGCAGTACTACCTGACAGAGCGTCTCTACAACATCTATTACCTGATGCGCCGGTCCCGCGGGCCGGTATCTCTTGTCGAAGCGTTGATCCAGTTCATGGAGGCGTATTACTCGCCTTCGGAACTGAAGGACTTCGTCATTCGTACCGTGCGTGAGGCCATGAGTCTCGATGGCGAGGCCAAATGGATGCATCGAATTGCGTTGGATCGTCTGCTGGAATCTCCGTCCCTGTCGGTGCATCGCGAAGAATTGAGCACGCTCACATCATGGATTCACCCGTTTGCTCCAGACGACGCAGGCGCTGCGAAGGTATTATGCAGCAGGGCCATTGAGGTCGCAAGCAGGGGCCATGAGTCAGACGCGATAGCCCTATGGGACGAGGCCGTTCGGCGGTTGGAATCGAGCAATGCGGCGGAAGATCTCGAAACGGTGGCGGCAGCGCTCAACAATAAAGGCACGGCGCTCTATTTTCTGAACCGAACCGACGAAGCGTTTACGGTATGGGATGAGGTCGTGCGCCGCTTCGGATCGAGCCAGGTGCCAGAACACATCGGCGCCGCCGCAATAGCGCTGACCAAGAAAGCGGTTGTGCTACGCGAGCGAGGACGGCCGAAGGAAGCGCTAGCCGTTTGTGAAGAGGTGTTGCATCGCCTAAAGCAGGACAGTGTGCCACAGCTGCTACTCGAAATCGCGGAGGCTCTCCATTCCATAGGATTCGTTCTCCGCGATCTGGATCGGCCGGAGGAGGCGCTCCGCGTCTGGGCCGAGATCGCGCAGCGCTTTGGGGAGAGCGATGATCCCGCGATAAGGGAACGGGTCTGCGCGGCTCTCCAGAACAGAGGCGCCTTACTCACTGAGTCGGACCGTCTGGACGAAGCGCTGGCCGCGTGGGATGAGCTCGTAGAGCGCTTCGGAACCAGCGATTCGCCAGAGGTTTTTCCAGTGGTCGTAAAGGCCCTGGTCCATAAGGGCACGGCACTCGCTCGGCTGAATAGATTCGGAGAAGCCCTTGAGGTGTGGGACGAGGCCCTCAGTCGCTCTGTACATAGCGACGATCCTGCTGTTAATCATCAAGTCGGTATCGCTCTCGCCTACAAGAGCATACTGCTCGACACCATGGGACGGAAGGATGAGGGATTAGTTTTCCTGGGCCAGACCGTACAACACCTCAGCGAAAGCGATAAGCCCCAGCTTGTTTTGGCGGCCGTAGAGGCTCTCGCGCGTATAGGTGCACGGTTGGTCGATCAGAACAGGTTTCAAGAGGCGCTTTCAGTCAGCGATGAAATCCTGCGGCGCTTCGGATCTACAGATGTGCCGATGATTCACGATGCTATGGCCGGCGTTCTCGCCAAGAAGGGGGAAACGCTCGCACAAATGAATCGACCGGACGAGGCGCTTGCGGTCTGGGAGGATGTTGTACGCCGCTTCGGATCGAGCGATTCAAGGACCGCTCGAGAAACAGTTGCGGTGTCTCTCGTCCGCAGGGGTAGCCTGCTTGCCGACTTGAACCGGCCCCAGGATGCCCTGGACGCGATGGACGACGTTATCCGGCGCTTCGGAACGACGAGCATGGAGACATCGTTGCGGACTGCCATTACCACGGCCCTTCTGGGCAAGGCCAGGGCACTCAAAAGCTTGAACCGGCTACAGGAGGCGGTTGCAGTCTACGATGAGGTTCTGGATCGCCATAGCGGTGACACCACTCTGGAATCGGTGGGGTCGGTCGCGACGGCCTTGGTTGCCAAGGGCGCGGTGCTTGTTAGTCTGAACCGTCCATTGGCGGCATTGACCACCTTGGACGACGCCGTGCGGCGTTGCGGGACGAGCGATGATCCCATGCTTCAGCACGGGGCCAAATTTGCACAACTGAAAATTGCCGAGTTGCATTTGGCGATGGGACGGGGCGATGCATCCGTCGCTGCGGTGGACCGTCTATTCGAACCGGAAAGTCCGAAGTCGCCGGAAATTGGATGTCAGGGCCACCTCACGCGCGCACGTGCCCATCTTCTGCAAGGGAACAAGGCGGCATGCATGCTGGGTGTCGACGCAGCGTTGTCGATTCTCTCAGGGCTTGGTTCTCTGCCGAAGGAAATCCTGAATGGCTTGTGTTGGCTGGCGGTCGAATTGGGACCGGCGCCGTTGCGCGAGTTGATCGTAGCGTCACCGGCATCGAATATGCTGTTTCCGCTCACGACGGCGTTGGAAAGAGAACTCGGACTCGAGACGCGGGTGGCAAAGGAAGTCGAGGAGGTGGCTGAAGACATCCGGCGGGACTTGGAAGAGCGGAGGAAGGGAAGGCGTCACTGAGGCGATTGAGCGTATTCAGTCAGACCATGCTTGCGATGGTTGCTCGACAAGGGCGAACACACAGGTTCGCCCCTACAAGATGCCGGCCTCAACTACAAAACCAAAGACACTGGATCCCCGATGAAAGATGTCGGGGATGACAAGAGGGGCCCGTGATGCTCCTTCTCACC
Source organism: Nitrospirales bacterium (assembly GCA_965203665.1). Classification (GTDB taxonomy): domain Bacteria; phylum Nitrospirota; class Nitrospiria; order Nitrospirales; family UBA8639; genus Bin75. The sequence continues at coordinate 460,118 of OZ241905.1, forward strand.
CTCACCTCAATCCTCTCCCATCAAGGGAGAGGAAGAGGAAGAGGAAGGGGTAGGAGAAGGGTCTTAGGACCAACTCAGAACGTCCAATCCACCTGCAACTGCACACCCTGGTTGACGGGCTGTGGGCCGGCCGACTCTTGGCGGGTGCCTTCGAGGTTCAGGGTGAGGCCCGTGAACCGGCGGCCGGTCATCTGCCAGCGCGTGCCCACGCGGTAGGTGCGGGTCTGGCCCTCGGCCAGGCCCGTGCCGGCAAAGGGCGTCAGCACCCCGTCGGCCAGGGCCACCCCGTAGCCGAGCTGGGCATCCAGAGCCGCGGTCTCAGGTCCCGGCCGCCCGGGGCTCTGCCGCAGGTCATGCTGCCACAGGGCCGTCGCGTCCCCGGTGGCCGCGCCCCAACGCGGCGCCAGGGCCAGGGAGAGCCCTTCCCCATTCATGTCCGGGCTCAGCCGCGCGGTGACGCTCAGGCCCCGCTCCTGGGCCCCGTCTTGCGCATGCACCGCCAACCACCGCCCCCGCGCCTCCAACTCGAACCGGTCGGCGGTATAGCGCAGGCCGCCGGCGACCTCGAGCCCGGCCCCGACAAAACCGTCCCCGCCGTCATAGCGGCCCACGAGGCTCACAAAGGGCGCCAGGGCCATGCCGCCCTTCAGGGCGACCGTCCGGGCGGCATCCAGGCCCAGGCGGCCCCGCCAACTCCGGGCGCTCAGGCCGTCAATGGCCTGCACCCCGTCGTCGGTCTCGAGCTGCACCAGGCTGGCGTCGGCGCGCGCGGCCAGGGTGATCCCGGCCACGGGGGGGAACTGCTGCCGCAGGCCCAGGGAGCCCAGCCACAGCGACAAATCACTCTTCTCGGGCGGCGCGCCCGTGGCGAGGCGATGGCGGGCCGTACCGCGCCCCGCGCCCAGGATCGTTTGGAGGTCCAGGGTCTCGGAGAGGGCCCAGCGGCCATAGGGATAGAGCGTGGTCAGGGTGGTCTCCAGGTCCCCCCGGTCGCGGGGGGAAGTCCCGCCGTCAAAGCCGTAGTCGGCCTCGGTGCGGTCATAGGATAGGGCGAGGCCCGCGACCCAATCGCCGCCCCGGGCATCGAGGCCGAGCCAGCCGGTTTGAGTCTGCCCTTTGAAATGCGACCCGGCCTCGGGTTCCCCGGCAAAAGCCCCGGTGCCGCCCCGGCCCCAGAGGGTCCAGCGGGGCCTCCCGGCCCCGGCCGGGCCGTCCGGCCCCAGGGCCAGGGTGAAGCGGCTGGTTGAGAGAAGCTGGCCCAGCGAGGGACTCGGGGCCTCTGGCGCGCGGCGCGCGGTCTCGTCCCGGTCACACGCGAGCCCGTCTGCACAGGGCTGGGGTGAGGGGGTCGTGCGGGCCCCGGCATCCCCGAACGTCACCGGCTGGCCGCCCACCGTCAGGCCTGACGCGGGGCCGGCATCCGTGAACCGGTCCCCCAGTGTATCCAGGGCGCTGCCCAGGGTCTGCGCCCCCATCACCGCCAGGGTGCGGGTCAGGAACCGCCGCCGCGCGGGCGTTGTGGCGTCGACCGTCACCGCGAAGGTCAGGATCGCGGCATCCGTGTCCCTGCGGTTCTGGTCCGCGTCCTCGGCCCGGTAGGTGAAGGTCCAACTCCCCATCGTCGCCGGGGTGCCCGCGAGCGTGCGCGTGACCGGGTCGAAGGTGAGGCCCGCGAGCCCCGCGGGGTCGGAGGTCAGACTGTACGTGAGCGCCCCGTTGCCGCCCGCGGCCGCGGGCAGGACGACGTCCGTCGGCCGGGTCAAGCCCAGCGCCAGGGCCGCCGGGGCTTCGTCAAAACGCGGAGCCGCGTCGCGCACCGTCACCGTGACCGTGTCGACGGCCCGCAACCCGTCGGGGTTGGTGACCGTGAGCCGGAAGGCGAGGGGCCCGTCGGGGTCGGGCGCGAGAAACGCCGGCGTGGCGGTGTCGGCGCCCGTGAGCCACGCCGCCGCGCCCGCCACTTGGGTCCAGGCGAAGGTGAGGGGCGCCCCGTCGGGGTCGGCGCTGGCCGCGCCGTCCAGCGTCACCGTGGCGCCCGGGTCCACGACGAGGTTCGGGCCGGCGTCGGCCACCGGCTGCCCGGCCGGGGTGGCGTTGATCACTATCCGGAGGAAGCTTGTCACCGCATTGCCGGCGGGGTCCCGGAGCCGGTTGCTGGTGGCGGGCTGGGTGTAGCGCACCTCGATCGTGGCGCCGTGGGCGATCGACGTGGCGAGCGTCAGCGTCACGGTCCGGCCGGCGAGCGCGACGGCCGTCGGATGGACGGGGCCGGGGGCGGCGCCCACGCGGATCGCGAACGCCGTGGCCGGGGGGACCGTGCCGGTATGCAGCCGCTCGGTGAAGCCGAGGGTCAGGGTGTCCCCGGTCACGACCGGCGCGCCCTGAACCCGCGGGGGCGTGTCGTCGACCGTCACCGCGAAGGTCAGGATCGCGGCATCCGTGTCCCTGCGGTTCTGGTCCGCGTCCTCGGCCCGGTAGGTGAAGATCCACCTCCCCACCGTGGCCGGGGTGCCCGCGAGCGTGCGCGTCGCCGGGTCGAAGGTGAGGCCCGCGAGCCCCGCGGGGTCGGAGGTCAGACTGTAAGTGAGCGCCCCGTCGCCGCCCTGGGCCGGAGGCAGCGTCACCGGCGCCATCGCCACGCCCGGGTCCAGCGTCAGCGCCGCCACCGTCGCGTTGCCGAAGCTCGGAATGCCCGCGCGGCCGGTCAGGTTCACCACCTGCCGGCCGGAGAAGTCTGCGACATGGTCGCCTGTCAGGCTCTCCAGGGGGGGCGAACTGTCCTCCAGCGGGTTCGAGATGGACGCAAGTACACTAGACCACTGGTAGCTCACCGTGATGCCGGTGTCGCCCCCGGACACCGCCGGGCTCAGGGTCAGCTCCACCGACGCCGGGTCGCCGACCTTGAACGCCACGGCGGTCACCGTGGTGGGGCGGTCGGTTCCAGCCACGCTGAAAACCTCCGGGAAGGGAGTACCGGACTTCGTGTCCAGCGGCTTGGTGAAGGTCAGCGTCAGCGTCGACCCGTCGACCGTCGCGGTCCGCACCGTCGGAGGGCCGAACGTGTTCGTCACCTTCTGGCCGGAGAAATCCGCGACCTGGTTGCCTGCGTCATCCTCCAGCGGGGGCGAGTTGGCCACAGGACTGCTCAACCAGTGGTAGCCCACCGTGATCCCGGTGTCGCCGGCGGCCACGGCCGGGCTCAGGGTCAGCTCCACCGACGCCGTGTCGCCGCGCTTGAACGCCACGGCGGTCACCGAGGTGGGGCTGGCGGTCCCGGCCACGCTGAAAATCTCCGGGAAGGGGAGCCCTCTCGGGTTGACGAATAGGGGCTCGGTGAAGGTCAGCGTCAGCGTCGACCCGCTGACGGTCGCGGTCCGCACCGTCGGCGGCGTCGCGTCGACGGTGTTCGTCACCTGCCGGCCGGAGAAGTCCGCGACAAGGTTGCCTGTCAGATCCTGCAGCGGGGGCGAGTTGAGAGGTCCACGGGACCAGTGGTAGCTCACCGTGATCCCGGTGTCGCCCTCGGCCACGGCCTGGCTCAGGGTCAGCTCCACCGACGCCGGGTCGCCGACCTTGAACGCCACGGCGGTCACCGAGGTGGCGCTGGCGGTCCCGGCCACGGTGAAAATCTCTGCGAAGGGGGTACGTCCCGCCGTGTCCAGCGGCTCGGTGAAGGTCAGCGTCAGTGTCGACCCGTCGACCGTCGCGGTCCGCACCGTCGGCGCCGTCGTGTCGGTGCGGTTCGTCACCTGCCGGCGGGAGAAGTCCGTGACAAGGTTGCCTGACGCATCCTGCAGCGGGTTCGGGTCGTTCCCCTGGGCGTAACTCACCGTGATGCCGGTGTCGCCCTCGGCCACGGCCTGGCTCAGGGTCAGGTCCACCACCGCCGCGTCGCCGATCTCGAGCACCACGGCCGTCACCGTGGTGGCGCTGGCGGTCCCGGCCACGCTGAAGCGCGACGCGTCCGGCGCACCGGTCGTCTTCAACGGCTCGGTGAAGGTCAGTGTCAGCGTCGACCCGATAACCGTCGCGCTCTGCACCGTCGGGGCCGTCGTGTCCGGCGGGGCCGACGGCGCGTCGTCGTCGTGCACGGGCACGCTGACCGAACGGGTCGCGCTCAGCGTGTAGCCGGGGCCCGGCTTCACCGTCACCGTCACCGAGCCGTTCGGCTCGTCGGTGCCGTCGTTCACCGTGTCCACCCTAAAGACGGCCTCGGTCTTGCCGATGGGGATCTCAACCGTCTTGTCGCCTTCGTTCGCGGCGGCCACGAAGTCGCTGCCCGCCGTCTCGGACACCGACAGGTTCACGGTCAGGGCCTTAGTAAACGCCGGTGGGACTCTTCCCAACCCCGTAAGCGCCGCCACCGTGAAGCTCGCCGCCGTGCCCTCATCCACCAGGTTGCCGGGGTAGACAACGATATTCAGGCCCGCCGGGACGCCGGTCACGTTCGTCACCGACTGGCTGGTGACATTCGCGGCGTCGTTGCCTGATCTGTCCTCCAGCGGGTTCGCCTCGTTTCCCTTGGTATAGCTCACCGTGATCCCGGTGTCGCTGGCGGGCACCGTCGGGCTCACGGTCAGTCTCACCTTGTTGCCGCTGACCGCCACGGCGGTCACCGAGGTGGCGCTGGCGGTCCCGGCCACGGCGAAGCGCGACTTGTTCGGGGTGCTCGACGTATTCAGCAACTCGGAGAAGGTCAGCGTCAGCGTCGTGCCGTGGACCTCCGCGTACCGCACCGTCGGGGCCGTCGTGTCGGCCGGCGTGTTGTTCGTTACCGTCCGGTCACGGAAAGCTGCGACCCTGTTGCCTGACGCATCCTGCAGCGGGGCCGAGTTTGGAAACGAGTAGCTCACTCGGATGGTCTCGTTGCTCTTTCCCTGGAGCACCGGTGGGTTCAGGGTCAGCTCCAACGACGCCGCGTCGCCGGCCTTGAATGCCACGGTCGTTACCGTGATGGAGGTGATATCGTTGAACTGACTGCCTTCCCTGGGGACGACCCGCTGCACACTGAAGGCCGACGGGGTCGGCACATCGCCGGTCAGCGAGGTAATGGGCTCGGAGAAGGTCAGCGTCAGCGTCGCCCCGACAACGGTCGCGGACTGCACCGTCGGCGGCGTCGTGTCCGACTGCGCCAGTGCCGCCGGCGCGAAGAACGGCACGAGCCCGGCAACGGCCGCGAGCATGGCGAGAAACGCGAGCGTGGGGAGGAACGGGCGCGGGGTCATGGCCGTCCGGCCCCGCTCATGAGCCCGGCGCCCCGCCGTCGGGTGGGGTGGCAGCACCGGACTCCGGCCCGGCCGGAGCCCGACTTAGAGTCGGTCGGTCGGTCGGTCGATTATTCTAGCACGGACGGCGCGGCTCTCGCAAAGCGGCGTCCCGGTCGGCAGCGCGGTCGTCATGCGTTTCCCTTTCCCTGAAGCCGGCCGCGCTACCGCCGTTCCGGCGACAGACTCGTCCGTCCACGGCCATCATTTTGATCTTGTCGGTCTAAACTCTGAAGTCAAAAATTACTAAAAACGCGGGACCCCGGTCAAGACGTTTTTGGCCTAATGATTTAAAAAGCGGGGGCAGGGGCATTGTGGATTGTGGATTTTGGATTGGGGGAAGAAGCATGCGGGGTTTCGCCCCGGGGCGCAGCCACGCCCGCAGGCGCCGGGATGTGGCGCCATGAGATGGCGCGGCTTCGGCGACTCCCCCTCCAAGGGGGAGCGCCAGTAGGTCGGATTAGCGAAGCGTAATCCGACGGGTTGGGCAGGTTGTCGGGTTACGCCTGCGGCTAACCCGACCTACGGAGGCTTACAAATGAGGGGAACGGAGGAGGGGAGTCGGGGACGGCCTGTGTCCCGGCCTATCCTTGACACTATGGGGGTTTGTTGCTAGTTTCAAACATTTAGACCCTTTTTTGCCGGTCAGGTTGAATAGCTACCGGAGCCTGGCGGCAACGACTTCCGTGACCGTTCAGAATCTTATCCTCTCGCTTCATCGGTTTTGGTCAAAACACGACTGTATCATTTGCCAGCCGTATGATCTGGAAAAGGGGGCCGGGACCTTCAACCCGGCCACGTTTCTGCGCGCCCTGGGGCCGGAGCCCTGGCGGGCGGCGTACGTCGAGCCGTGCCGGCGTCCGACCGACGGCCGGTACGGTGAAAACCCCAACCGGTTGCAGCACTATTATCAGTACCAGGTGGTCATCAAGCCGTGCGTGGATACGATCCAGTCGTTGTACCTGGACAGTCTCTCGACCTTGGGGATCGATCCCCGCAAACACGACATCCAGTTCCGGCAGGATGATTGGGAATCGCCGACGTTGGGCGCGTGGGGACTGGGCTGGGAAGTGCGGCTCGACGGCATGGAGATCACCCAATTCACGTATTTTCAGGAAGCCGGCGGGCATACCCTCGATCCGGTGACCGTGGAACTCACCTATGGGACGGAGCGGATTGCCATGTATTTGCAGGGCGTCGATAACGTGTACAATCTCGAGTGGTCGAAGGGCGTCAGTTACAAAGATTTGTTCCACGATTCGGAAGTCCAATTCTCGCAGTACAATTTCGAGGTCGCGGATATCGCCATGATCCGAACGATGTTCGATGCCTGTGAGAAAGAATGCCGCACGTTGTTGGAGAAGGAACTCGTGTTGCCGGCTTATGACTATTGTATGAAGACCTCGCACCTGTTCAACGTGCTGGATGCGCGGGGCGCGCTGAGCGTGGCGGAGCGAACGGGCTATATCGGGCGCGTGCGCGGACTCGCGCGCGGCTGTGCGGACGCCTACGTCGAACGCAGAAAGAGCCTGGGGTTTCCGTTGCTGGCCGGATCAGGGGCGGGAAGTTGTAGGTCGGATTAGCGAAGCGTAATCCGACGGCCGGGTTGTCGCACGGATGCAGGGCGGGTGTCGGAAAACACGAGGATTGTCGGGTTACGCCTGCGGCTAACCCGACCTACAGGTTCTGTCTGTGTTCAGTCATTTGCTGACAATTTCCCCCTCACCCCAGCCCTCTCCCGCCGGGGGAGAGGGGGCTCTTTTGTTCCGACGGTAGACTCCAATGCCCGCGAAGAAAGCCTCTAAACCCACGCGTCTTGCCACCACGTCTTTCCTGTTGGAAATCGGGTCGGAGGAGTTGCCGTGGCAGATGATTCAGCCGGCCATGGCGCAACTCGCCGAATCGATGACCGGCTTGTTGGCGCATCACCGTCTTTCCCATGACTCTATCCGGACGTTCGGGACTCCGCGACGTGTCGCGGTCCTCGTCCGGGGGTTGGCCAACAGGCAAACGCCGGTCGTGCGGGAAGCGCTGGGTCCTTCCACAGCCGTGGCGTTCGACGCCGAGGGCCGGCCGACCAAAGCCGCCGAAGGGTTTGCGAAATCGCAGGGCGTGGACGTGGGCGAACTGGAGACCCGGGACACGCCCAAAGGCGTGTACCTCTGCGCGGTCAAACAAGAGAAAGGGTTGCCCGCGGTCACGGTCTTGACCGAGCATCTTCCCCATCTTCTTCAACGCCTCACGTTCCCGAAAACCATGAAATGGAATGCGTCGGGGGTCCGGTATCCACGGCCTGTTCGTTGGGTGGTCGCCCTTGTGGGGGGGCGGGGCCTGTCCTTTGAGTTTGCCGGGGTGCGGTCGGGTGTTCATACGTGGGGACATCGCTTCATGTCGCGTGGGAAACCTGGCGTGACGAACAAGGGCATCCCGGTCCGCCGGCCGGACTTATATGAAGCGGCATTGGCGCGTGCGGGCGTGGTCGTTGATCCGGCCAAGAGACGGGAGGCGCTTGCAGAAAAACTCAAACAGCTTTCCCGGTCGGTCAATGGACGGGTGTATCAGGCCAACCAGGAGGAACTTCTCGACCAGGCCGTGTTTTCCCTGGAATGCCCCAATGTTGTGTGCGGGACGTTTGATGAAGCCTATCTGGCCGTTCCCGCGGAAGTGCTGGTTGCCTCCATGGAGGAGCATCAGGGGTTTTTTTCGGTCGTCAATCGGAAAGGGAAGTTACTGCCTCGGTTTTTCGCGCCGACCAATATGAACGTGAAAAATATGGAGTTGATTGTCGTCGGCAATGAGCGAGTCCTGGCGGCCCGTCTGGCGGATGCCCGCTACTTTTTCGACGAGGACCGCAAGGTGAAACTGAACGATCGCGTGCGTGAACTGCATGGCGTGGTGTTTCACAAGAAACTGGGTTCCTTGTATGAGAAAACCCAACGGATGATTAACCTGGCATATGACTTGGCCAAGTCTGTCGGGGATTCGCAGATGGTGGCGTCGTGTCAGCGTGCGGCGCGTTTGAGCAAGGCTGATCTGGTGACGGGGATGGTCGGCGAATTCCCCACGCTTCAGGGCGTCATGGGGGAAAAATATGCGGCGCATGACAAGGAATCCGCTGAAGTCTGTCAGGCCATCGGGGAATATTACCGGCCTCGTACGCCTGATGACGCCATCCCGGAGACCCCGGCGGGCCGGTTGCTGGCGCTGATCGATCGGCTGGATACCCTGTCGGCGTTCTTTTATGCTGGGATCGTGCCGTCCGGCTCGGAAGATCCCTTCGGCCTTCGCCGTAGCGCCTTCGGCGTGGTTCGGATCGTGATTGAAGCGGGGTTGAACCTGGACCTGGCGGATATCCTGAGCAAGGCGGAACACTGGCTCGTCGATCAAGGCGTCAAGGCGGGCGGACACCCAGGTCCGCCCCTACGGCAATTTCTGGAGGAACGGCTTCGTTATTACGGCCGGACGGTGGCGGGCTTTCGTGAGGACGTGATGGAGAGTGTGCTGGGTCGCGCCGACGGTGCGGTTTGCGATCTCCGCGACTTGTTTTTGCGGATGGCGGCGTTGCAGGCCATTACGAGCCAGCCGGATTTCGAGTCGTTGATCGTCGGGTTCAAGCGGGCGCACCGGATCGTGGGAAAAGAAGCCTGGACGGAGAGGACCGTCGATGCCGCGCTGTTGACCCATCCCACGGAGCGAACGTTACATGTCTCCGTGGAAACGGCCGGCCGTGCCGTCGGGCAGGCGCTGGATACCCATGATTATCGGGGCGCGTTGAAGCATCTCATCGAGTTGAAAACCCCCATCGATCAATTTTTCGATGGCGTACTGGTGAATGCCCCGGAACCCGACGTGCGCGCAAACCGCTTGTCGCTCTTGCGCCGGGTGGATGACCTGTTTTCGGCCTTTGGGGATTTGTCTCAAATCCAGGTGCAGGGGCAATAGGGGGGGTGTGCGAATAGAGCCTCTACCTCCCCTTGCCCCTCCTTACAAAGGAGGGGAAAGCAGGCCGGATGTCGGGTTACGCCTGCGGCTAACCCGACCTACACGGGAGGGGAACGAAGAGGGGGGCATTGTCAGTTGTAGGTCGGATTAGCGAAGCGTAATCCGACGGTTTGGCTAAACCGATCACAAAGGCATCACGTTTGTCGCCATGACTTTTTCCGAGTCCGGATTTCGGTGGTTTCGCCATGGGGTGACGTTGAGCCTTATCGTCGTCTGCAACCTGGTGCTGTTGACGGCCTTGTGGGTTTCCGGCCTGGATTTGGATTTCGTGCTCACCAATTCCGAACTCTACGATCCGAAAGCGGGCCATTGCGTCGGGGTCGCCTGGGCCGAGGTGGCCGGGGTCGAGGGACCGGTCCGGGTGTGTTCGGAATGGTTGGATACGACCGACCCCACCGGCCGGGTCCATACCTTGCGGCCGGGTGAGCCGTTGGCCATGAGCGGTGAGGGGAACCTGTATTATCCCAACGCCAGGGATGCCGAGCATTGGGTGTTGGGTCTGTTGCTGTTTGCCGCGGCGGTCATTTATCTGGGCATGTTGACCAAGCGCGTTTTGTTGACCTGGTACGAGACGCGTCTTCGCCGGCAGGAACCGTGAAGAAATTTTTGAGGGGAATCGGATCGTTATGATACCATTACATTCTTGGGGTGGACCGGCAGAAACGAATGGTTGCGCCGGTCAAGGGGGAGAACTCATGCATGCGTAACAAGAAGTACGTCTACTCTTTTGGCGACGGCAAAGCGCAAGGCACGGGCGCCATGAAAGCGTTGCTCGGGGGCAAGGGCGCCGGCCTGGCGGAAATGACCAATCTCAAGATTTCCGTCCCTCCGGGTTTTACCATCACGACCGACGCCTGCCTCGAATATTTCAAAACCAAAAAACGTTATCCCGCCGGCATGTGGGACCAAACCCTGAAGGGGATGAAGCAGGTCGAGCGGTTGATGCAATCCGGATTCGGGGACCCGCGCAATCCGTTGTTGGTGTCCGTGCGGTCCGGCGCGCGCGCGTCCATGCCCGGGATGATGGATACCGTGTTGAACCTCGGCTTGAACTCGAAGACCGTCATGGGTTTGGCCGAGAAGACGAACAATCCGCGCTTTGCCATGGATTCGTACCGCCGGTTCATCACGATGTTTGCCTCCGTGGTGATGCACGTCCCGCGCGAAAAATTCGACGAAGTCCTGGAACACACCAAGCAGGAGGTCGGCGCGACGACAGATACCGACTTGTCCGCGAAAACCCTCCGCGAGTTGGTCGCCGCGTATCATGGCGTCGTGCAGCGGGAGACCGGGCGGGCGTTTCCCGAAGACCCGTTCGATCAACTCGACATGGCGGTGCAGGCGGTCTTTGCCTCGTGGTTCGGGGACCGGGCGGTGGCGTATCGCAAGATCTACGGCATCCCGGATTCGTGGGGTACGGCGGTCAACGTCGTGGCCATGGTCTTCGGCAATATGGGCGAGACCAGCGGCACCGGTGTCATGTTTTCCCGGAATCCCTCCACGGGCGAACACGAGATTTTCGGGGAATGTTTGTTGAATGCGCAGGGTGAAGACGTGGTCGCCGGGCTACGCACGCCCCTTCCCGTGTCCGCGCTGAAGGACACCTTGCCCGCCGCCTATCGCTCCCTCATGACCACCCAAAAGATTCTGGAGAAACATTATCGCGACATGCAGGACATGGAGTTCACCATTCAGGAGGGCAAGCTCTATATGCTGCAAACGCGGGTCGGTAAGCGCACGGGCATCGCCGCGGTGCGGATTGCCGTGGATATGGTCAAGGAGCGGTTGATCGATAGGCACGAGGCGGTGCGCCGGGTCGAACCGGAACAGTTGGCGCAGTACTTGTATCCTATTTTCGAACAGGCCGAGGAAAAGAAGTTTCAACCGATCGGGAAAGGGTTGCCGGCCGGGCCGGGCGCGGCTTGCGGTAAGATCGCGCTCACCCCGGATCAGGCCGTGGCGCTCAAGGCGCGAGGGGAAAAGGCCGTGCTGGTTCGCAAGGAAACCAGCCCGGACGACATCCACGGCATGCACGCCGCGGAAGGTTTCCTGACGGCCACGGGAGGGATGACGTCCCACGCCGCGGTGGTGGCGCGGCAAATGGGGAAGGTGTGCGTCGCCGGGTGCGAAGACGTGGAAGTGTTCGAGGATGAAGCCAAGGTTCGAATCGGTCCCTCGGTCTTCAAGGAAGGGGATTATATTTCCATCAACGGGTTTTCCGGGTTTGTCTACGGCGGCATGTTGTCCGTGATGGATTCGGAAGTGATCCAGGCGATCCAGGGCGCGCGTCCGGCCGCGCAATCGGACAAGATCCGCTATTTCTTCACGATCCTGAAATGGGCGGATGAGATCCGGCGTCTCAACGTCCGCGCCAATGCCGATGATCCGGATCAGGCCAGAATCGCGCGCGGGTTCGGCGCGGAGGGCATCGGTCTTTGCCGTACGGAGCACATGTTCTTTTCGGAGGACCGCGCGCCGATCATGCAGGCGATGATCCTCGCCTCGAATCGAAAAGACCGTGAGCGATACCTGGAACGATTGCTGCCTCTCCAGAAACAGGACTTTATCGGGCTCTACCGTGAGATGAAGGGGTATCCCGTCACCATCCGGCTGTTGGATCCGCCCTTGCACGAGTTTTTGCCGAAACGCGAACAACTCATGGTGGACATCGCCAGGGCCGAAGCCGCGAACGTCCGGTCGCCGGAGATCGAGGAAAAACGACAGATGTTGTCCCGGGTCGAAGAGTTGCATGAATTCAATCCCATGCTCGGACTCCGGGGCTGCCGCCTGGGCATTACGATGCCCGAGATCACGCGCATGCAGGTGCGGGCGATCATGGAAGCGGCCTGCGAGGTGGCCAAGGAAGGGAAAAAGATCGTGCCGGAGATCATGATTCCCCTGGTGGGCATGGCTTCGGAAATGAAAGCGCAAAAGGCCCTGATCAAGGAAGTCGCCGACGAGACCATGCAACGCTACGGGAAACGCTTGACGTATCTGGTCGGCACCATGATCGAGTTGCCGCGGGCCGCGGTCACGGCCGGGCAGATCGCCGAGGACGCCGAGTTCTTTTCATTCGGCACGAATGACCTGACCCAAACCACCTATGGTTTTTCGCGGGACGACGCCGCCAAATTTACGGGCTTTTACCGGGACCACGAGCTGTTGGCGTTCGATCCGTTTGCCGTGCTCGACCGGGAAGGCGTGGGCGCGGTCATGCGGTTGGCCATGCGTGAAGGCCGTGCGACCCGTCCCGACATCAAACTCGGGATCTGCGGAGAACACGGCGGGGAACCCAGTTCCGTGGAATTCTGTCATCACCTCGGTCTCAACTACGTGAGTTGTTCTCCCTACCGCGTGGCCATCGCCCGGTTGGCCGCGGCTCAAGCCGCGTTGCATGCCGAGGGCGAACAGCCGGCGGCCAAGCCGAAGAAAAAAGGGGCTTTGTCGAAAGTCCGAGGGCGGTCACGCACAACCCGATCCCGCCGGTGAACGACGTCGAGCAAGACGTCCTTTTCATGCAACAGGCCCTCAGGCTCGCGGCTCGAGGCCGTGGGACGGTTCGACCGAATCCCATGGTCGGCGCCGTGGTCGTGGCGAACGGCACGGCCGTCGGCTCCGGCTATCACCGGCGCGCCGGCGGTCCCCACGCGGAAATCGCGGCGCTACGCCAAGCCCGGACCAAGTCGCGCGGCGCCACCCTCTATACCACCCTCGAACCCTGCTGTCATACGGAGAAACGGACGCCCCCCTGCGTGCCGGCGATTCTGGAGTCGGGCGTGCGGCGCGTGGTTGTGGCGATGCGCGACCCCAATCCGCACGTGGCGGGCCGCGGCATCCGGCAGCTCCGGCGGGCGGGCGTTGCCGTGGACGTCGGATGCCTCGGCACCGACGCGGCCGAACTCAACGAGGTCTACCTGCATTGGATCAAAACCGGCCGGCCTTTCGTCGTGCTCAAGGCGGCGATGACGCTGGACGGGAAGATTGCCACGGCAACCGGCGAATCGCAGTGGATCACCGGGTCCAAGGCGCGCGCTCACGTTCATCAACTCAGGAGCCAAGTAGACGCGATTGCGGTGGGAGCGGAGACGGTTTTGAAGGACGATCCGCAGTTGACGGTCAGGGTCTCCGGGGGCAAACGGTCTGCTATCGGCATCCGTCAACCGGCGCGGCTGGTTTTCGACAGCCGTCTGCGGATTCCGTTCAGGGCGCGCGTGCTTCAGGGAATCGAGCAGGCTCCAACAATTGTGGCCACCACGAACCTGGCCGGTCCTCGAAAGGTTGAACGGTTGCGAAAGATGGGTGTGCAGATCCTGGTGCTGCCTCGAAAGGGAACCCGCGTTTCTCTGGACAAGTGCCTTCAAGCCCTCGGCAGCATGGGACTCACCAGTCTGCTGGTGGAAGGCGGAGGGGAACTGAACGCCTCTTTTTTGCGTGATGGTCTGGTGAACAGGGTCTACCTGTACGTGGCTCCGGCTTTGTTGGGCGGCCAAGAGACCAAGGGTCTGCTGGCCGGCCGCTCGGCCCGGCGGTTGATTGAGGCCACCCCACTGTCCAATCTGCACATTGAATCACTGGGCGAGGACGTGCTCATCATGGGAGACGTGTAAGGAAGCAGGTAGGTCGGGTTAGTCGCAGGCGTAACCCGACAAGAGCGCCATCCGCCGATTCAACAACGTGTCGGATTACGCTGCTTCGCAGCTAATCCGACCTACGGGGACTCATCACGGGAGACGTGTAAGGAAACACCAGCCGGCTAGTGAGGCATAAAATCAACCTTTCAACACTTAGGGAGGGTGTCATGAAAAAAGTCGCGGTTGTTTTGTCGGGTTGCGGGTTTTTGGATGGAGCGGAGATCACCGAAGCGATCAGCACGTTGGTGGCGATCGGGCAGCAGGGGGCCGAGTTTTCGTGTTTCGCGCCGGATAAGGACGCGGCCGAGACGAATCACCTGACGCAACAGGCTACCGGCCAATCCAGAAACGTGTTGCAGGAAGCGGCCCGGATCGCACGCGGGGACATTCAGCCGCTCGAAGCTCTCAAGGCGGAGGCGTTCGATGCCTTGGCGTTTCCCGGCGGGTATGGCGCAGCCTTGCATTTGTGTGACTTTGCGCAACAGGGGAGTGGAGGCCAGATCGATCCGCAGGTTCTGCGTATCGTGAAGGAATTTCACGAGGCCCGGAAACCTATCGCCGCAATTTGTATCGCCCCGGCGATCATGGCTCTGGCATTCGGCGAGAAAGGCGTGAGCGTGACGATCGGCGAGGATCAGGGCACGGCGTCCGAGGTCGAAAAGACCGGGGCCAAGCATATCAATTGCGCGGTCGAAAAGTTCGTGGTCGATGCCTCCAACAAAGTGATCACCACTCCGGCCTACATGTACGGCACGGCCAAGCCGCACCAGATTTTCGAAGGCGTCAGCGGCGCCGTCGCCGAACTGCTGAAGATGGCGTAAAAAAAGAATGGAACCTCTTCTCTCCACCGATGACGCGCTTCGTCTTCTCCGGACCGTCTTCGGACATGCTTCTTTTCGCTTGCGCCAGGAGGAAGTGATTGATGATCTGCTCGCCGGCCGGGACGCCATGGTTCTGATGCCGACGGGCGGGGGCAAGTCGTTGTGTTACCAGATCCCGGCCATGATGCGTGACGGGGTGGGCGTCGTGGTGTCGCCCCTGATCGCGTTGATGAAGGATCAGGTGGACGCGCTTCGGCAATGCGGGGTACGGGCGGCCTGTTTGAACTCCACCCTGGACTTTGAGGAGGTACGGGCGGTGGAGGCGGCGGTGAACGGCGGGAAGCTTGATTTGCTCTACGTCGCGCCGGAGCGCCTGCTGCAGGAACGGACGCTGGAATGGCTGGACAAACAGACCATCGCCTTGTTCGCCATTGACGAAGCTCACTGCGTGTCGCGCTGGGGACATGATTTCCGCGAGGAGTATTTGCAGTTGTCGGTGCTGCACGAGCGGTATCCTTCGGTGCCGCGCATCGCCTTGACGGCTACCGCCGACCACGCCACCCGTGGGGAAATCATCGCCCAACTGCAACTGGAAGAGGCCAATGCCTACGTCCACAGTTGTGACCGTCCCAACATCCGCTACGCTATCTCCGACGACGATAACGGGCGCGAGCGCCTGTGGCGTTTTCTGCAAAGCGAGCACCCCGCTGACGCCGGCATCATTTATTGCCTGTCGCGCAAAAAAGTCGAGGAGACCGCCGAGTGGCTGCGGGCCCGTGGGCGCGATGCGCTACCCTACCACGCGGGCCTGTCGGATCACACGCGCCGCCGGCACCAGGAGCGTTTCCTGCGCGAAGATGGCGTGGTGATCGTGGCCACGATCGCGTTCGGCATGGGCATCGACAAACCCGACGTGCGCTTCGTCGCTCACCTGAGCCTCCCGAAGAGCATTGAGGCATATTACCAGGAAACGGGCCGTGCGGGCCGGGACGGCCTGCCGGCCAGCGCGTGGATGAATTACGGCCTGAAGGAAGTCATCGTTTTTCGTCAGTGGCTGTCGGAGTCCGAAGCCGATGAGGCGCACAAGCGGGTGGAGCACCGGAAACTGGAAGCCATGATCGGCCTGTGCGAACTCCCCACTTGCCGTCGCCGGGCCATCCGCGCCTACTTCGGAGAAGAGCCGGGGACGGACTGCGGGAATTGCGACAACTGCCTGAACCCGCCGCAAACCTGGGACGGCACCGAGGCCGCGCGGAAGGCCATGTCCTGCGTTTCCCGTACCGGCCAGCGCTTCGGCGTGAATTATCTGGTCGACGTGCTCGTCGGTAAGGACCACGCACGCATACGTGACTGGCGACACGACCGGCTGGAAGTGTTCGGCAACGGCACGGAGCACAACGCCGCCGAATGGCGCTCCATTTTTCGTCAACTGATTGCCCAGGGTTTGCTTTGGGTGGATGCCGACCGCTTCGATGCTTTACGCCTCACGGATCAGTCGTTCCCGGTGTTACGCGGAGAACGCGGGTTGACCCTGCGCCGCTTGCGTCGCGCCGCGCCAGTGAAAAAAGGCAAGAGTGCCGTGTCCGCTACGCCGTTTGCGGGAACCGACGAAGCCTTGTGGCAGGCGTTGCGCAAGGCGCGTATGGCTTTGGCCAAGGAGCAGGGCGTGCCGCCGTACGTCGTATTTCACGATACGACCTTGCGCGAGTTGGTCCGGCTCAAGCCCACAAGGCTGGTAGAAATGGCACGCATCCAGGGTATCGGCGAGAACAAGCTGCAGAAGTATGGCGACGTGTTTTTACGGGTCGTGCGGGAACACGTGTCAACGGAGCGTGATGGTGGATAGAGGGATCTTGGCTCGCCGTGTCATGGCAAAGATGCCGTGATGCGTGATGGACCAGGCCGAGTGAGGCGTTGGTGCCGGCTACTTTGACAAGACCTTTTGCTTTGGCGGCGGGGCCGGTACGCCGGTGAGCATACCGAGGGCGCTGAGGTCCTCATCAATATCCGGCCAGTGGACCCCTTGTCCTGCCCCGATGATCTCAAAGTGCTGACGTTGTGCCGGGGTCGCGTTGGATAAACGCCACGACCACGCCAGTGGCACGCTGACCGTCCGGCCATCCGCGAGATGAGCGACTATCAAGTCGTCCGTCACCTCTACCGTCATAATCCGTGGATCGTTATTCGCTACAATGCTCATGCCACGCCTCCATGATGTGTTCTTGATGCTCTAGAATTATAGCCCGGATACGATTCAATTCGTGGGGCGAAAACCCATGATTCATACTTAACGCCACCGGCTCCAGCCAAAATTTGCATGTCATTCGTTCCCGACGTATGTGGACATGCGGAGGTTCATAACAGTCAAAGCTATAAAAGAAAAAACGGTAGGGTCCTGGGATATCGGGAACCGTTGGCATGTCATCCGTTTTATGAAGATGCCAGAAACGCAAAAATTGTGATTTTACAGAATACGTGCTCTGCGCCTTCAGAATGGTTTATTATTAACATTTATGGCCGAAAAGCAAATTATGATCCTGCCATGTGCGGTGTTTGTCGTCTCGTTGGCCTTTGGTGGGCTGTTCGTTGACGTCGATGCGTGGGGGCAAGGCGCGCGATCGGATCCGGCGGGCGTGCAACTTCAGGCGTCCGGCCAATCCTTGACAACGTTGGTCTCTGAGTATGTGACGGTTGACGATCGTGAAGGAGCCGAGTCGCTGCTGCAGGCGATTCTGGTCCATCCTCAAGCGAATCTTACGCGAGTGAGCGCGGTGCTTCGAGAGAGCCGAACCTATGAGGCGGCTCAGACGGGGATGCTGCCGAGTCAGCCGGTTCGGGTTCGCGACAAGACCTTCTCCTACGGGTTGTTCGTGCCGCCTTCCTATGACCCTGACGTTGCCTTCCCCCTGGTGGTGTGTTTGCACGGGGCGGGGTTTACGGGCGATTCCTATCTGGAACGCTGGGCTGCGCGGTTGGGTGAGTGGTCTATCCTTGCCTGTCCGACGACCATGGCCGGGACGTGGTGGACCCGGTCGAGTGAAGATCTGGTGCTGGCGACCATCGAGGCCGTTCGCGCGCGTTATCGCATCGATCCCGATCGCGTCTACCTGACGGGCATGTCGAACGGCGGAATCGGCGCGTGGATTATCGGGATGCATCACGCGCCGCGGTTCGCCGCGGTGGCGCCGATGGCGAGCGGCATCGATGACGTGTTGTTTCCCTTTCTGGAAAATCTCCGGCACACGTCGTTGTACGTGATCCATGGGGCCAGGGATCAAATTATGCCGGTCTGGTTGAGCCGGAACGTGACCAATGAGCTGGCCCGGCTCGGTATCGCCTATACGTATCGGGAACACGAGTGGACGCATCCGCATGCCGGCGGCCATTTTTTCCCTCGCCAGGAATTGCCGGCCCTGGTGGAGTGGTTCCAAAACCAACGTCGTGATCCGTATTCGCGGCGCATGACTGTCGTGCGTGACGCCAGCCATTTGACGGATTTCGGCTGGGTGCGTATTGACGCCACCGACCGGATCGCCATGTTTTCCGAGCAGTTGATCGACCAACACGGCGACCTGATCAAGAACCACGTCTACGCGAAGTTGGCGGTCGACGTGAGAGACGAGAATCATCTCGAGGTCACGACCGAACGGGTCCGGCGCTATACGCTCTTTTTGAATGACGCGTTGGTCGATTTTTCCAGGCCCGTGACCGTGGTGACCAATGGCGGCACCAGTTTTCAAGGCCCGGTGACGCCGCAGGTCGAGACGCTGCTCCGTCACGCGAGACGGCGGCGGGACGTCGATAGCCTTTTCCCCGCTCAAGTGACGATTGATGTGCCGTAGGCCGGCGCCCGCGGCTGTTTTCACTGATTTCGTCAACAAATTAGTAAACGATTACAATCCCGCCTTATCAACGATGAAGGGAGCGTCGTCGTTGCGGGCCCACACGCACAGCATCCGAAGAAGTCCGTCGTCAATGCTGTAGATCCAGCCGTAAACGTCCGGGCCCGTGCCGGCCGCCCAGGCGTCGCGCACAATGGTTGTGTTGGCCACGTTGCACATCTGCTCGATCACGTTCAGTTCGCACAGTCTTCGTACGCGCGCCTCGCCTTCCAAGGCATCAAGCTCGGCGTGGTGAAGCCGCTGAACATTGCGGATGTGGTTGAGCCAGTTGTCGATCAGACCGTGCTCCGGCTTGGCCAGGGATTCGCGGACACCACCACACCCGTAGTGGCCGCAGACGATGACGTGCCGAACCTCCAGCACCTCCACCGCATACTGCACGACGGAGAGGCAGCTCAGATCGGAATGGACGACCACATTGGCGATGTTGCGGTGAACGAACACTTTGCCGGGCGGCAGGTCAATGATCTGGTTGGCAGGCACCCGGCTGTCGGCGCAGCCGATCCAGAGGATCTCCGGTTTCTGCTGTTTGGCCAGGTTCTTAAAGTAGTCCGGATCGGCCTCCTTCAGGTGCTTCGCCCACGCCCGGTTTGCCGCGAACAGAAGTCCTAACTGCGGCAAAGGCTCATCCAGAGTCGATTCGTCCCTCTGCGTCATGGTGGTTGCGGGCTCTGTTTTTCGCAACGCCGTATGGGGCTGTTCAACCTGTGTTTGCGCTTTGCCTGGTCCGGGCATACATCACACATCGAAGATGACGTGGCCGCTACGGTCTGTCGTAGCGGCAGGTCGGAGACGCACCACGCCTCCGATGCTAAATGACTGGAATCTTTCCTGCAAGGCTTCTATCAATTGCAATTTATCTGGTATGATAGCGGGGCATATTGTGTAATTATTCTTAACTAGTTTATCTCATGGCATCACGTGGCGCCCGAAACGAGGAAAGGGGCTAGCCGGTAAATGGCGGATCGAGCAATGAAATCCGACGAAGTCACGCTACCCATTGCGGTGCCGTCTCGCCTTGAAGACCAGCGGCTCCAATCCCGAACATTGGTCAGAATTCCTCGACGATTGTACGGATGGTCACGATCAGCCCTTGTGCTGTCCATCGTCTTGGTCGCGATTGTGTGCTTTGTGCCATGGACGCAAACGGTGAGCATTCAGGGCCAACTCTCGGCGTATTCTCCTACGGAGCGACCTCAAGAGATTCATGCGCAGATCAATGGGCGCATTCGCACTTGGCACGTGAACGAAGGGCGCACGGTTCAGAAAGGGGACTTGGTCCTCGAACTGGAAGACGTGAATCCTCAATTCATGGCGGAGGATCTCCTTCAACGATTGGATCAATCTCGCGAGGCTTTGAAACAGCGGCGACAGGCCGCTGGAGAGCGGGCGCAAATTCTGGCTGAACGTCTGGAAGAAATGACGACCCTGACGCAAGCCGCTACGGCTTCGGCCAAGGCAAGAGTTGCCGAAGCAGGCAATAAGGTGCAAAGCGCAAAGCAACGTGTGACCGCGGCCAACGTCGCTAAGGAGACGGCTTTGTTAAACCTTGACCGGTCGCGTATCCTGGAAGCTGAGGGGTTACTCTCTCGACGTGACCTCGAGCTTGCCATTCAAGCGGCCACGGCAGCCAAGGCGGACGTGAAGGCGGCCCGGGCCTCGCTTCGTGAAGCTCAACAAGCACGGCGCGCTTTGGCGCACAATCGTGAACGCGTCGATGCGGAATTGGTCCAACGTCAACTGGAAACAAGGGTACAGCGGGCTTCGGCGCTGGGTGAGGCCGCCGAGGCTTCGAAGGCTTTAGCGGATTTGGAGTTGACTCGATCCAATGCGCTTCAGAGACGTATCGCCAGCCGCGTCCTCGCCCCGCTTGACGGCACGGTCGTCCGTCTGACGCGGATCGGTTCCGGTGAAATCGTACACCCCGGGGATCTGTTGTTTACGATTGTACCTCTCAGTGCCACGCCGGCCGTTGAAATGTGGGCCAATGCCATTGATGCCCCTTTGTTAAGGCCAGGGCGTCCCGTTCGATTACTGTTCCAGGGAATCCCGGCAATCCCTCTCCCGGCATGGCCGGACTCGATGGTCGGCACGTATGATGGCCGAATTCAAGTTGTCGATCAATCGGCGTCCACCAATGGCCAATTCCGGCTGTGGGTCGTTCCTGACACTGAACGGCGAAACTGGCCTTCTCATGTCAATATTCGACAGGGAGCGCAAGTGATGGGCTGGGTCATATTAAATCGTGTGCCGCTGTGGTATGAAGTGTGGCGTCGGTTTAACTTGTTTCCGTCGGATTATGAATCAGCGGAAACAAGTTTGAAGGACGTGTTTTTGCCAAGGGCCGGAAGAGCGGTGAGATAAAACACGAGCGTGTCGTCGCGAAAGAGGCAGCCATGAAACTTCTACAACCCATAAAACTTCTACAACTTGTGATGGCGGGGATGCTGGCGATCTGTCCAGGGACTTCTCTCTGGGCACGGGAATCCACACCAACAACGGCAGAGAACGCATCGCCTTCCATGCTGACGTTGCAAGCTGTGTTGACGCGAGTGGAAGAGGACCATCCACTCCTTCGAGGAAGTCAGACGCAGAAACTGGTGGCCAGCGGGAAGTTGCTGAAAGCACTGGGCAAATTTGAGCCGAAGCTCGTCAATGATTGGGAGTTGGAACGACTCGTGAAGGATGGGAAGACGACCAACGTGGGATTCAATGACACGTTTGTGGAAATGCAGCACCCGTCGGGCATCAAAGGGTTTGCCGGATTTCGAGCGGGCATAGGGGCCGTGGAAGTTGCAGATTTAGATATTAATACCTCGAATCAGCCGATGTTGGGTATCGTGTTTCCGCTCCTTCGAGGATTGATCACAAACCCGGCTCACGCGGAATTGAAGAAATCCTCGCTGGCCGATAAACAGGCGGAATTGGAAATTCAGTTAGCCCGACAAGATTTGTACCTTGGGGCCGCGACACAATATTGGAGTTGGGTGGCGACCCGAAAATTCATGGAATTACAAAAAAGGGCCGTGGCCGTGGCCGAAGCTCGTGCCTTGCAATTGTCGAAACAGGCTAAGGCCGGAGCGCGCGCGCAGTTTGACGTGATTGAGGCGAATCAGGAAGTTCAGCGACGTCGAGAGCGGCTGATTAAAGCCGAACGTCGAGTGGATGAAGAGCAATATAAGCTCGCATTGTTCTTATGGAAAGATGACGATTTGCTCGTCCCTGAACATCTCACGGCTCCACCTTTTCCTTCCATCTTGCCAGAGCAGGCGTCTAAGCAAATGGAACAAGCGGAACAGCAAGCTCTGACCATCCGTCCTGAAGTCCGACTCGTCCATTTGGAAGCCGAGTTCAATCATGTCGACTTGGAAGTGGCCGAAAATAATTTCCTCCCAAATCTGACAGCCGAAGCTCAGCCGTCGAGGAAACCCGGCGAATTCGTCCTGGGCCTTGGGTACCGGTTTGGGGTTCAGTTGAGCTTTCCGTTTCTTCAACGAGGAGCTCGCGGCGACCTGCTTCAGATGGAGGGCAAGGCCCAACGCCTCAAGTTTCTGCAACGTTATCGTCTGCAGCAGGTGGCTATGGACGTGGCGAATGCGCGATCAGCCATCACGCGCGCGCGGGATCGTGTCGAGGTTTCGCAACAAGCGCTTAAACTGGCACGGAAATTAGAAAGGGGCGAACGCACTCGATTCAGACTTGGTGCGACGAGTTTACTCCTCGTGAACCTTCGGGAACGCAATGTTCTTGCCGCGGCGGAGGGATGGATTGGGGCCATGGCCGACTATCAGAAAGCGCGCGCCCTGTATCGATGGGCTACTGGTGGGTGGGTCATTGCCCCGTCGCTCGCCGGCATCCAACAGGAAGGAGAGAAGGGCTCATAGTCAAGGCATGAATCAACCTGCTTCTTCCCTTCGAGAACACTTGGCTTCGTTAGGCCTGTTCTTAAGACAAGAGCGCCCCATTTTCCTCGTCATGCTTACCTATGCCGTCGTGGTAGGCGTGTTTTCTCTCATTATTCCCCTTACCGTTCAAGAATTGGTGAATACCTTTGCCTTTTCGGTCTCTCCGGTGATGGTTGTCACGATTGTCGGAATCATGGCCGTGATTCTCGTCTTTGTGGGTATTTTTCGAGTCTTGCAATTTTATGCGATGGACATTCTCGAACGACGGGTCTTCGTTCATGTGGCCCTCATCTTAGCTCAAAGATTACCCCGATATCAGAAGGAGACATTTCAGTCTGAGGCCGTCAGTCGGTTTTTTGAAACCGTATTTCTCCAACGAGCGCTGTCGAGCTTTTTTGTCGATTTTATCAACGTGCTGGTGGGAGGGGTTATCGGAATGGTCTTACTGGCAATCTATCATCCCTATTTTGCAATTTTTGATGTCGAGCTGCTTGGGGCAATGGTCCTCATCTGCTTCCTTGGCAGGGGCGGGCTCCAAACGACACTTCATATGTCCGGAGCCAAATATGACGTGTTTAATTGGTTTCAAGATGTTGCCAACAATTTTTTACATTTCAAAACCGTCAATTCCTCTAACCTTATCATGCGAAACGTTGATCGATTGGCATCGATCTATGTGCAAGCACGTCAATCCCGGTTTCGTATTTTGGTTCGTCAATACATTGGGTCATTGACCCTTCAAGTGATCCTGCACGCTGAACTGCTGGGAATCGCGGGCTGGTTGCTCAGTCAAGGGGAATTGACCGTCGGGCAACTCGTGGCGGCCGAAGTGATCGTCGCGAGTTTGCTCCTCAACTTTGATTCGGTTACGAAACGCGCGTATATCGTGTTTTATTTTTTTACAGCTCTAGCGGAATTGCGTTATTTGTTGGCATTGCCTCAAGACAAGTTCGTAGATGGATCGCACTTGTCAATGCCTGAATCCCACGAGGGCGGCTTGCATCTGACGTGCAGCCAACTGGGTTGGGCGCACTCAGGGTCGCCTGCTCAAGACGTCCACTTTGAAGCCCTGCCGGGAGAAAAATGGGCGTTGATCTGTCCAACGCCATCGACAGGCCATCGTCTATCGTTGGTGTTGGCCGGGTTACTACAACCGCCGTCGGGAGCCGTGCGGTATAATGGCGCCGATCTACGAAGTCTCTCCACCGACCAGATCAACGGACAGCGAAGTATCGTATTTGAACAGAATCTCACTTTGTTTGAAGGGTCTATCACCGACAATATTACCATGGGTCGTTCAGGCGTGCAGTCGGAGGATTTGATATGGGCGTTGCGCACTGCGCAATTGGAGGAAGACCTTGAAGCGTTGCCTGATGGGCTGGCAACTGTCGCGAAGGAAGGCGGAAGGGACTTCACGCCCGGTCAGCGACTCAGAATTTTACTCGCTCGTGCCATTATTACGCGTCCATCGCTCCTGATCTTGGATGGAGATTTACATGAAATCGCCAGCCATCTTCGAAAACCTATTCTTCATCAGCTTGGTTCCAAAGATTGTCCTTGGACGCTGGTGATCCTCACCATCGATCCCTTTGTCAAACTGTATGTGGAAAAGAGCCTTGATCTTTGTGATATGCCCTTGAATGTTTGATACGCCCGAGAAAGTCATTGACTAAAGCCCTTGCCATTCTCGGAACGGGTTCCGACGTGGGGAAAAGTCTCGTCACCGCGGGATTGGGACGGATTTTTCATCGTTCCGGCGTCAGGGTGGCTCCGTTCAAAGCTCAGAACATGTCGCTCAATTCGTTCGCGACCGTGGATGGCGGGGAGATGGGCCGGGCCCAGGTCCTGCAAGCCCAGGCGTGCGGGCTTCGTCCACACGTGGACATGAATCCCATCCTGCTCAAACCGGAAGCCGACCGGCGCTCGCAGGTCGTGGTGCAGGGAAACGTGTGGGGCAGCCGGGAGGCCGGAAGCTATTTTGATTCTCAGGCGGAGTTGGTTCACTTTGTGCGGCAGAGTTACGAACGGTTGGCCGCGCAATATGAATTGATCGTGATCGAAGGGGCCGGCAGTGCGGCCGAGATCAATTTGCGCCATCGGGATATCGTCAACTGGCCGGTGGTGGAGATGGCCGACGCCAGGGTGCTCCTCGTTGCGGATATCGATCGCGGCGGTGTGTTCGCCCAGGTCATCGGCACGCTGGATTTGTTGGAGCCGCATGAACGGAAACGGGTGCTTGGGGTGGTGATCAACAAGTTTCGCGGAGACCGGCGGCTCTTCGATGACGGCGTGACCATGATCGAGAAACGGACCGGAATCCCCGTGCTGGGCGTGTTGCCGTTTGTGCGTGAGTTGATGCTTGACCAGGAAGACAGCGTGACGATCGAGTCAGGTTCGACCGGGGCGGCCTTTTCAGCGGACACGGTGAACGTCGCGGTCATCCTGTTGCCGCGCATGAGTAACTTTACGGATTTCAACGGGTTGGCCGCGGAGGCCGACGTGGCGTTGCGGTATGCCAGGGTTCCCGAGGACGTGGTCGACGCGGACGTGATTATCCTGCCCGGCAGCAAACAGACCATTCAGGATCTGCAATACGTCAAGGATAAAGGGTTTGGCCCGGTATTGGCTTCGCACGCGGAAACCAGTCGGGAGATGGTGGGTATCTGTGGAGGGTTTCAAATGTTGGGCAAGCGGATCGCCGATCCTCATGGGGTAGAGGGCGGCGGGCAAACCGAAGGCCTTCACTTGTTGCCGGTGGATACCGAGTTGTATCCCGACAAACGGACCCTGCAGGTGATGGCGAATGTCTTGCTGCCCGGCATGTCCGGAACGGAAATGGTCCGAGGTTATGAAATTCACGTGGGGCTGACGGCGCGTCGTGGAGGAAACCCGTGTTTCCGCATTCTCGACGAGGCCGGAAACAGGGAAGACGGTGCCGTGTCCTCGGATGGGTTGGCGTGGGGCACGTATATTCACGGCGTGTTCGACGACCCTGCCTTTCGCCGGGCCTGGCTCAACCGCGTGCGCGTCCGAAAAGGATTGGCCCCGCGTCCCGTCGCGGAGTCCATGGGCGTGACGCAGCGCTTGACGTCCGCACTGGATGAGTGGGCCGATCACGTGGCGCGTCACGTCGATATGAAGACCGTGTTTCAGGCTTTACAATTCCCCGCTGCTTGACAAACGGATTTCGTGTTCCCTACAGTCCTGCCAATTACAGACATGGTACGCACGGGTGCAGGGAAGAAGGTGCAACTCCTTCGCGGTCCCGCCGCTGTAACCGGAAACGAACCCCGCGGATGCCACTGTCAACGGTTTGTGTTGACGGGAAGGCGCGGGTAGTAGGTTGGTATCCGGAAGCCAGAAGACCTACCCGAGCTGGGAATTCCGCCTTTGTCGTTCCATCGGATCGGCGAACGGGATTCGCGACCTTCGATCCCTCGTGGGCTGGGGAGCGGGTGAGGATGAATACGCGGGAAGAATCCTCAGGGTCGTTCAGGCCTTGGGGATTTTTTATGTTTCGTCAGCTTGTCCGGGACGGCCGTGACGCAAACCGGCCTTCTCGCGTTGTGCTGCTCCTGACGGTCGTCGTGCTGGCCTGTATGGCCGGTGATCCTCTTTGGGGTGCCTCCGATCCTTCCAAGACCATGAAACGTCGTCAACAGGGCATTCTCACCGGCATGCCGTTCATGGCCAACGTGGCTCCCCGCACGTTTGTGGACGATCTCGGGCGAAAGATTTATCTGGCCAAGGTTCCCAAGCGCATCGTCTCCCTTGCCCCGAGTATCACCGAAATGCTGTTTGCCATAGGCGCGGGCGAGTCGGTCGTCGGCGTGACGGAGTTTTGCAATTATCCCGCCGAGGCCCTGGACAAACCCAAGGTGGGCTATGCCCAACCCAATCTGGAAGCCATCCTGGCTTTGCAGCCGGAGCTGATTGTTGCGCCCAAATCGTTCTTGCGGGTCGATTTGCTGGATCGCCTGGAGCAATTGAAGATCCCGACGTTTCTGTTCGATCCCAAGTCCGTTGAAGATATTTTGGCCCATATTCAACTGTTGGGCCGCATGGTGGGGCAGGTTCCCGAATCCATCAAGGTGACCGAACGGATTCGCAAGAAGGTGACTGCCCTTTCCGAACAATTATCAGGACGTCCGCGCCCCGTGCTGTTATTCGTGCTCAATACCGATCCGCTCATTACGGTCGGTCCGGGCAGCTATATCCATCAGTTGATCGAGTTGGCCGGAGCACGAAATGCCGCGGAGCAGGCCGCTATGCCGTATCCGCGTCTCAACATCGAGGAAGTGCTTCGGCAAAACCCCGAGTTTTTGTTGTTTCCCATGGGCCAATTTGAAGGCATCCCTCAGGCTGAGCAGGATCAATGGCGGCGATGGACGTCTCTCGAAGCGGTCAAGCGGGATCAATTCGTCCAAGTGGACAGTGACATGCTCAACAGGCCCGGCCCACGAGTGATCGACGCCTTGGAAGCGCTCGTTGCCATCCTCCACCCCGACGTGCTGCAAGCCGCGACGGATCAGGAGGAATGATAAATGTTCAGTTATTGTGGTCAGCCTGAATAGGGAGCGATCGTATGCTTTTCCTCCTCTTTGTAAGGGGAGGGAAGGGTGGGGTAGAGGGGAACAAGGGCACAGAAGGAAGCGGTAGAAATGTTCAATGAGTTACTGAATCCATACAATCCTGCGGATGACCGCGTCGCGACGGAAGGGCGGTCCGTCCGGGACGTTGTCGCTTTCTCGCCGGTGAAATGGCTCGGCGTGTCCGGCGGGTTGGGGGCGGTGGCGCTCGTGGCCTTCATGGTGTGTCTGGGATTCGGCACCGAGGCCATTTCGTTTCCGCAAGTGGCCACGCTCCTGATTCAAGGGTTGGTTGCCGAAGGGGGGGCACAAGACACGACCCAATCCATCATCCTTTGGCAGGTCAGGGTGCCCCGGGTCCTGCTTGCGTTTATGGTCGGCGGCAGCCTGGCTGCGGTTGGCGCTTCGTTGCAGGCGTTGCTGCGGAATCCCCTGGCCGATCCCTACGTCATCGGCATTTCGAGCGGCGCCGCGCTCGGGGCGGCCGTGGCGATCCTGTTCGGCGTGGGCGTGTCCGTTTTCGGTCTCTCCGTGCTGCCGTTTTGTGCGTTTCTCGGGGCGTTGATTTCGCTCTTCATCGTCTACCGCATTGCCGTGTCCTACAGGAGTTTTTCGATTCATACGCTCCTGCTGGGCGGCGTGGTGCTGAATGCGATTTTTTCCGCGCTCATCCTGTTCCTGACGAGCCTGGCCGACCCGTATAAGGCCTCGGGGATGTACGCGTGGCTCATGGGCTCGCTCACGGGTCCGGATTTTCAAACCGTGATAGTCCTGGCGGTGTATCTCGTCTTGGGGGTCGGTATCCTGGTCGCGCAGGCGCGCTCCTTGAACCTGCTCACGCTTGGCGAAGAGGCGGCTCGTTCCCTGGGCGTCGAAGTGGAACGGGTGAAGCGCGTCATCTTTGCCGCATCCGCGTTGTTGACGGGATCGGTTGTCGCGTTCAGCGGCCTGATCGGGTTCGTCGGCCTCATCGTGCCCCATGCGGTTCGCCTGGTGTTTGGCGCCGATCACCGGTTGTTGCTGATCGCGTCGGGGATCGTCGGCGGCACGTTCCTCATGGTGGCCGATACCGTGGCCAGAACGCTGTTGAGCCCGACGGAGATTCCCGTGGGGGTGGTGACGGCCCTGGTCGGCGGGCCGATTTTTTTGTACCTGCTGGTGCAGCAACGGAGAAGAATCGTCTCATGATCCAACATCGGGAAACGCCGGCTCATCCGCCCTTGAGGCTTACCGGCGTGACGTTCGGGTTCGGGCGAAAGGAGACGGCCGTCCAGTCTCCGGTGTTGAAAAACGTTTCGCTCGCGATCGGGTCCGGTGAGGTGTTGGGCATCCTGGGTCCGAACGGGTCCGGGAAAAGCACGCTGCTGAAAATTCTCATGAGAATCCTGGAGCCTCAACAGGGGACGATCGAATGGTTTGGGCAAGCCCAGGATGCGTTTTCCCAGGCCGGCATCGCCCGGCGCGTGGCCTTCGTTCCCCAGGAAACCCAGCAGGCGTTCCCTTTTACGATCAACGAAATGGTGTTGATGGGACGCTATCCTCATCACGGTCGCACGTGGGGTTTGGGCTGGGAGAGTTCCCTGGATCGTGCCGTGGCCATGCAGGCGATGACGGACCTGGACGTGGCCCACTTGGGCACGCGGCTGATTACCAACGTCTCCGGTGGGGAGCGACAGCGTGCCGTGATTGCCCGGGCTTTGGCCCAGGAGCCGGATGTCCTGTTGTTGGACGAGCCCACGGCGTTTCTGGATCTCCATCACCAACTGGACATTGCGAGGATCATTCGCCGGCTGAATGGGGAACGCGGGTTGACCGTGGTCCTGGTCTCCCATGATCTGAATTTGGCCAGTCAATACTGTGACCGGTTGTTGCTGTTACGGGAAGGGGAGATTGTGACCGTGGGCGCGCCGGAAGAAGTCATTGCCTCGGCATCCCTTGAACCGGTCTACGGCTGCCCCGTTCTCGTGGATCAACATCCGCAATCGGGCCGGCCACGGGTCACCCTGCCGGTGTAACGAGGAACGGGAGACCCGGATCGCGCAACGGATGTTTTCAAGATGGCCGACGCGGTGACGGTTTGTAATTTCACCGTACGAAGAAAACACGTTCAATTATTCAGGAGGCGTTCTCAGGGAAAACACGACGACAGCGATGGGGAAGATGGTGCAAATCCATCACGGTGCCGCCACTGTAAGCGGGGAATGATCTGCAAGAGACCACTGTGAACGGAACGTTCATGGGAAGGTGCAGGGTAGTGATGATCCGCGAGTCAGGAGACCCGACTGTCGTTGACCTCTGAACCCACCCTTCGAGTCAAAGGGAGGTGACGTATGTTTTATCGGTTCGTTTTCATTTATCTTCTTCTCCACGTTCTGTTTCTCCCCGCATTCTCTTTTGGTCAATCCGACACGACTTCCCCGGATGTCCAGGTCTTGGAACCCGTGGTGGTGAGTGCCACGAAAACACCGGTTCCCCTTCGTCAGGTCACGAGCGCGGTTGAGGTCGTGACCGAAGAGGACCTCCAGCAGCGTCAGGTCAAGACGGTGGTGGAAGCTCTTCGCCTGACCCAAGGCACGGCCGTGTTGCAAAGCGGCGGTCCTGGTGGCAGTACAAACGTACGGATTAGAGGCGGCACGAACAGCCAGACCCTGGTCCTGATCGATGGAGCGATCGTGAATAGCGCGACGTTGGGGAGTTTTAATTTTGCACACTTGACGACCGACAATATTGAAAAAATTGAAATCGTTCGTGGTGCCCAGAGTACTCTTTGGGGTGCCGATGCCTTGGGCGGCGTGATCAACATTACGACGAAACGGGGACAAGGGGCGCCGAAGGCCGGTGCGTTTTTTGAATACGGATCGTTCAATACGTTACGGGAAGGCGGGTATGTTTCCGGCAGTAAGGGGCCGGTAGATTTTTCGTTGGCGCTTTCCCGGTGGGATACCACGGGTATCTCGCAGATCAATGATCGTAGAGGGGCTACGGAACGCGATGACTATCGTAACTGGCAGGCGTCTTCCCGTGTGGGCATGACCCTGCCCCGCGACGGCCGGCTCGACTTCAATTTTCGATGGTGGAATGCATCGCTTGATATCGACAGTAGTTCCGGTCCCTCGGACGTCATCGGGGCCAGAAATGACAGTGAGCGATTTATCTTTAGCGGGCAATACCGGCAATCCTGGACCGATTGGTGGACTCACGGGCTGACACTTTCTCGTTCCCAAGACGCAGGCCTGTTCGTTCCTGGCACGTTACAGCGCAATTTGTCTACCGGAATGACGAGAGTTCCCTTTGGCGATCCCAATGAAACGCGCGTCGTGGCGAACCGGATCGAAAGCCAACACGACTTTAGTCTCAATCAATTCGTTACGTTGACGGCCGGCTATCAATTTCGCGAGCAATTGGGAGAAAACGATACGGGCCTGTCGGAGAAGATCGTTTCGTCGCATGCGGGGTTCGGCCAGATGCAATTCAATTTGTTTGATCGATTCTTTTCCACAGTCGGTGTCCGACAAGACCATTTTAATGTCTTTGGTGACGCCACAACTTACCGTGTAACCGGTGGATACCTGGTCAAGGAGACGAACACGAAAATACGAAGCAGCTATGCCACGGGATTTCGGGCTCCGACGATTAATGAATTGTTTTGGCCGGGCTTTGGCAATCCCGATTTGCAGCCGGAAAAGAGCCAAAGTTTTGACGTGGGCGTGGATCAGACCTTGTTTGCCGACAGAGTCAAACTCAGCGGCGGCTATTTCTGGAATCGGTATCGCAATCTCATTCAAACCATTCAGAGCGCAGAGGTTTGTGGGACGGGCGCCTTTGGAGCCAACTACTGCCCCGTCAACGTGGCTTCGGCGAAAACTCAGGGTTGGGAGGGTGCGGTCAACGTTGTTGTGGTTGAAGAACAACCTTGGGTGAAACGATTGGAACTGAAAGGGCAATACACCAGGACCTTGACCCGTGATCTGATGACAAATGCCAGATTGCGTCGTTGGCCGGTCGATCAAGCCAGCTTGAGCCTGTATTATCAACCCGTAGATGCTCTCAACATGATCCTTGATTTTCGTTTTGTGGGGTCACAATTCAATGGCCGGGATAACACCCAGCGCGTTGGCTCGTTCGACGTGGTTAATTTGGCAGTGAACTATGATCTTTCCGATCAGTTTCAAGCCTACGTCCGGGTGGATAATCTCTTTGATGAGGAATATGAGGAAGTTTTGTATTACGGCACCCCGGGGCGCTCGGTTTTCGGCGGAATTCGCGCGAATTTCGATCTGCCGTTCGGGGCGGGTATGAAGTAGAATGTCGTTCCTCGTGGTATGGGCGGGTTCCAGATGGGTTATAGGAGACGACCGTGAGCGAAACGACTGACCATAAAGAAAAAATGCAGCGGTTGAAGGCTTCGGTTGATCGCCGCATCGAGGCCGCGAAGGAAGAGCGCGGCATTCTGATCGTGTACACCGGCGCGGGGAAGGGGAAAACCACCGCGGCGTTGGGTATGGTCATGCGTTGCCTCGGGCACGGCATGAAGGTGGCGATCGTGCAGTTTATCAAAGGGGCGATCGATACGGCCGAACAACGGGCTTTACGTGACTTCGGAGATCTGGTGACGTTTCTGCGTCTGGGTGAAGGCTACACATGGGAAACCCAGGATCGTGAACGCGATACGACAGTTGCCCGGAAAGCCTGGGGAAAAGCTGTCGAATGTCTGCAAAATCCCGAGTATGCGATGGTTGTGCTTGATGAATTGAATATTGCCGTTCAACATGAGTACATCGACGTGGCGGATGTCCTGGAGGCCGTGAGGAACAGGCCGGTGATGCAACACGTGGTGATTACCGGACGGGGGGCAAAACCGGAATTGCTGGAGGCCGCGGATCTTGTGTCTGAAATGAAAATGGTGAAGCATCCCTTTCGGAAAGGGATCAAAGCCCAAAAGGGAGTCGAGTTTTAACGTGTCCCGGCCGGGTGGAAGTTCGGAAGAAAAAGAGGCATCCCATGCGAATCAGTAAGGTCTATACCAAGTCGGGCGACGCCGGGAAAACCCGCCTGGCCGGCGGGCAGGAAGTGTGGAAGGACTCCTTGCGCGTGGAAGCTTATGGAACGGTCGATGAACTGAATTCCGTGATCGGTCTTGCCAGGGCATGGAACGCGGAGCAACCTGATCACGTCAAAAACAAGTCGCCACTCGAAGATCACCTGCGGTGGATTCAAAACAAGTTGTTCGATCTCGGGGGGATCCTTGCTACGGCTCCGGGAGAAACCTTCAAGAACATGCCCGTAGTGACGGCCGATCACGTGGTCCGGTTGGAGAGTCTGATCGATGCCTGTCAGGAAGACCTGGAGCCGTTAAAAGAGTTCATCCTTCCGGGCGGCGGAAAGGTGTCCGGGTTTTTACACCAGGCCCGAACCGTTTGCCGGCGGGCCGAGCGTCTCTGTGTGGGCCTGTCCCGTGAGGAAGAGGTGTCCCCTGATCTGGTGCGGTTTTTGAACCGGTTGAGTGACGCCCTGTTCGTGTTGGCGCGTTGGGTTGCGAAAACCCAAGGCGAACCCGAGTATTTATGGGAACGGGAAACCTGAGATGCGTGGTCAACGTGTCATTTCCGAATTGCGTTGCCGGCCATGAGCACCGGTGCCGATTCTTCCCATTTGTGTTTGGTTCTTGGCGGGGCACGCTCCGGAAAGAGCCGGTTGGCCTTCACGTTGGCGGGGCGGGCCTTGCCCAAGGCCTTTGTGGCGACCGGGGAGGCGGGAGATGAGGAGATGGCTGCGCGGATCCGAAAACATCAGGAGGACCGAGACCCGGCTTGGGAAACCCGGGAAATTCCCGTTGACGTGAGCGGGTGGCTCAAAACCCATGGGGCGGCGTATAAGACGGTCGTCATCGATTGTCTGACCTTGTGGCTATCGAATCTTCTGGGCAACGGGATTCAGGCGTCTCAAATTCCTGCCTATACGGATGAGCTGATGCAAGCGGCCCGGATGGTTCCGGGAACCGTGGTGTTGGTGAGTAATGAAATGGGTATGGGCATCGTGCCGGGAGACGCCATGACGCGGCAATTTCGGGACGTCGCGGGAATCATGAATCAACGCGCCGCCTCGGCGGCCGATTCCGTGTATTTTGCCGTGAGCGGACTCCCCATGAAATTGAAATAAGGGTGGCCGGCAATGACTGATCGCGACATACGTGAAGGCGGACTGGCTTCCGTGCTTTCGGCACTGGAGCGTCCCAACGAAGACGTTCGGACCAGGGTACAGGCCCGGCTGGATTCGCTCACGAAGCCCGTTGGGAGTCTTGGCCGGCTCGAGGCCGTGGCCGTGCACTATCTCGGGATCATCGGGAAGGTTGCTGCTCCGCGGCTCGATCCGGTCGTGTTTACGCTGGCGGCCGACCACGGCGTGACAGTCGAAGGCGTGAGTGCGTACCCGCAATCCGTGACGGCGCAGATGGTAAAAAATTTCGTCCACGGCGGCGCCGGCGTGAACGTCCTGGCCCGTCATGCCGGAGCCTCCCTGTGTCTGGTGGACATGGGGGTGGCTGGGGACCTCAGCGAGTATGCCGGCCTTCTGAATCACAAGATCGCTTATGGAACCAGGAATTTTCTTCGTGAGCCCGCGATGTCGCGCGAACAGGCGTTGCAGTCCATTCAAATCGGGATGGATTTGGCCAAAGCCGCATGCGCGGACGGGAAAAATCTTCTTGCCGTCGGGGAAATGGGCATCGGCAATACCACGGCGAGCGCCGCCATCGCGTCGGTGCTGACCGGACAACGCGTGGAACAGGTCACCGGCCGGGGAACCGGTGTCGACGATGAACATTTGAAACGTAAGGTTTCCGTTATCGAACAGGCGCTGACTTTGCACCAGCCGTCCCCTGCCGACGGCCTTGACGTGTTGACGAAGGTGGGCGGATTCGAAATCGGCGGGATGGTGGGTCTGATGCTCGGGGCGGCAGCCTGTCACGTGCCGGTGGTGCTCGATGGATTCATCACCGGCGCGAGTGCGTTGATCGCCGTGGCCTTGGAACCCAAGTGCCGCGAGTATCTGATGGCTTCGCACACGTCAGAGGAACCCGGACACCGGATCGTTCTCGATCACTTGGGGCTCGACCCGCTCCTGGATTTGCGGATGCGTCTCGGGGAGGGGACCGGCGCCTGTTTGGCCGTGACGCTCATTCACGCCGCGTTGAAACTCTACAGTGAAATGGCCACGTTCGAGGAAGCACGGGTCGACAATGCGCTGTAAGCGCGAGCCTGGACGCTCATGATCAAATCCGCCCTCCTGGCGTGGCATTTTCTCACGATCATTCCGCTCGGCAACTCGTCGCACGTTCAGTCCACCCCTCGTGAGCTGGCGTCGTCCATGCAATGGTATCCTGCGGTGGGGCTGGTCATCGGGGGAATACTGTGTGCCGGTGATGCCGTATTCAGCATGGTCCTGACGCCGGACGTGACGGCGCTGCTGGTCCTGTGCGTCCTGGTTGTCCTGACCGGAGGGTTACATCAGGACGGACTGGCCGATACCATCGACGGGTTGGGTAAACGTGGCAGTCCGGCGGAACGGTTGGCGGTCATGCAAGACGGGAGCATCGGCGCCTTGGGCGCGACCGGCTTGCTGTTGGCGCTCGGGTTACGATTTGCAGGCATCCTGCATCTGCCGGCCCCTGATCGTCTGCTTCTGTTGCTCTGTATGCCGATGCTCGGGAGGTGGGCCATGGTCGTGGCGACCTTCGGTAGTTCGCATGCCCGGGCGGCCGGCGGCCTTGCCTCGGACTTTTTTCATGGACTCCGGTTACGGGACGTGCTGTGGGCCACGTTCTGGACAGGCGCGTTGCTTTGCGGAACCCTCGGATGGCAGGCGGCCGGTTTGTTCCTCGGCCTAGGCGCAGTCGGCGCGCGTGGAATGGTGTTTGCGTGCTCCCGGGTGTTCGGCGGCATGACCGGAGACGTACTGGGGGCGATCAATGAAGTGACCGAAATCCTGTTTCTGCTGGCCGCTCCATCAATCCTGATGCTGGTGGTCTTCTGAGCCGTGAAACGTCATCTTGAGAAAACGTGCGAAGAGTGCGGCTGCGGGTTTACGTGCGGGCTGTACGGGTGCTGGTGCAGCGACGTGACGGTTTCCGATGCCCAGTACGCGGTCATCGCCGATCGGTTTGCGGATTGTTTATGTCCGTCCTGTTTGAAGGCTCTTGTTCATGAAACCCCTGAACTCCCGCAGGCTGATGGCTGAATCATGATCGCCGTAAACCTCCTGGCCGTTTGTGCCCTCGACGGGATACTCGGAGATCCCCGTTGGCTTCCTCATCCAATCAGGCTGATAGGTGCGTTCGTCAATTGGTGCGAGCCCATGGTCAGGAGCCGGCTCGTTTCCGGCACCGGCAGGCGCATTGCAGGAAGCATGCTGGCCCTGTTCGTTGCGGGGACGAGTTTTGGGGCGGCGTGGGGCGTATTAGAAGCGGCCTTTCTGGTGCATCCGTGGTTCGGCCATCTGCTGTGGATTGTGTTGGGGTATACGACGTTGGCGGCGAAAGATTTGGCCACGCATGCGTGGGTCGTCTATTCCCGCCTTCAGACCGGGTCCGTGAATGAGGCGCGTGACGCGGTTGCATTCATGGTCGGACGGGATACCGACTGGTTGACGGAATCCGAGATCGCCAGGGCCACGATCGAGAGCGTGGCTGAGAGTACGTCGGATGGTGTGATTGCGCCGTTCTTCTATCTGGTCATCGGCGGGCCGCCGTTGGCTCTGGCCTATAAGGCCGTCAACACGCTTGATTCGATGATCGGGCATCGGGAAGCCCCGTATGGGGATATCGGATGGGCGTCGGCCAAACTCGACGATCTCATGAATGTGATTCCTGCGCGACTCAGCGCGAGGCTGTTGATCCTGTCGTCTTGCTTCCACCGTGCCGCGAGCGCGAATGCGTGGCGCATTTATCGACGCGATTGCGCCAAGCATGCCAGTCCCAACAGCGGGCATCCCGAGGCGGCCATGGCCGGCGCGTTAGGGGTACGATTAGGAGGCTCCAGTGTCTATCAGGGCATCCGGGTCGATCGCCCGCAAATAGGCGATCCCGCAAACGTGCCGCATGCTCGGCACATTCCCATGGCGATTGAATTGATGTGGCTCTCATTCGGAATGGCCATTGTGCTCGGCTTGGCCTTCATCACGTTGTGGAACGGTATCTGAGCCACGGCGGGAACGTGTATCACGCCGCCCGGCTGTCAGCCCGGGACGCGTCGGATTTTTGCGATTTCAGCGCCAGTATCAACCCGCTGGGCGTTCCTCCTGCTGCGCGACGCGTCCTGCGAACCGCCGTCAACAAGGTTCAACATTATCCCGATCCCGAGGGCCTGCCCTTAGTCCGGGCCCTTGCCGAACGCCATCGCATCGCACCCGAGAACGTGCTGTTGGGAAACGGCACGGTCGAACTGATTTATGCCATTCCCGCTGCCTTGAATGTCAGGCGTGGGTTGATTATCGGTCCGACCTTTTCCGAATATGAACGGGCGCTGGGGTTGTCGAATACCCGCGTGACGTCCGTGCTGGCGCGCTCGGCAGATGATTATCGTCCGCCCGTTCAGGAAGTGTTGGAAAGGGTAAAATCGTGGCGTTCTTCCGGTGCCGGCAAGCGCCTGCCGGTTGAGGCCGTGTTTTTGTGTAATCCGAACAGCCCGACCGGGCAGAGTATCTCGCGGAACAACGTCTATGGTTTGTTGGAGGACGTCAAACGGCAAGGTGGTCGTCTGATCGTCGATGAGACGTTCGTGGAATTCTGCGAGGAGAAGTCGGTCATCCGTCGGGCCGTGCGCGATGCTTCGCTGCTGGTGCTGAGAAGTTTCACCAAGTTCTACGGGATTCCGGGCTTGCGGATTGGTTATGCCGTCGGAACGGAGAAGACGCTTCGGGCCGTGAGGGATCGACTGCCGCCCTGGTCCGTGAACACACTAGCCCAGGAAGCCGCACTGGCCTGTTTGCAGGACGTTCGTTACAAAGAGCGGACCTTGCGGTTTTTTGAAAAGGAGCGCCCGGTCTTCAGCCGGGCGCTTGAGCGGATTCCGGGGTTTCGGGTATATCCTACCTCAGCAAACTTTTTTCTCGTCGAGTTGACCGGTTCGTTGACGAGCCAGCAGGTGCAGGCATCGTTAATGGAACGCGGCTTTCTTGTCAGGGACTGCTCGAATTTTCCGGGGCTTCATGAACGCATGCTCCGGTTTGCAGTGCGAACGTCAGCCGAGAATGCCCGATTGGTCAAACACTTGCGGCACGTGGTGAACGCTCAACCATGAACATTCGCAGCCTGACTTGGATCGGCGTTCTCGGCGTGCTGGTGGTCGTGGGTTTTCTGTTTTCCCGTCCGCAGGGAGGCACGCCCGATATTCCCGATGATCCCCAGGCCCATGAAGCGTTGGAACTGGTGCGCTCCCATCCGGCTCGCAATGATCCGACCCTGGAGGACGCGATCAACCGGTACGTTGCAGAGTTGAAAGCGCAGGGCACGTCCTTGCATCGGGGCGAGTGGCAGGTGGGCAAGGAACGTGACGGCGTCTATGCGGTCAGGATGCTGGTGCGTGAGAAAGGGTTCAACGAATGGATTGAACGGGAGTTTGCCTGGCGGGTCACGTTAAAGGATAAAACCGTCAGGGTGATTTCCCTGGCCGCGATTCACTTCATGCCGTTTCACGAGTTGCCGCCGTTGCCTCATCAGGACCAGATCTCAGGGGCCCTCATGGAGTCTTCGTTGGCAATGCAACCTGGATGATGCCGTTTTCCACGCGGGCCGGGAAACAGGGCACGGCCCATTCCGATGAGGGATTTTCCAGGCATTGGCCCGTGCGTACGTTGAATTCCCATCCGTGCCATGGGCATTCGACAACGTCGCCCGCCAGTGTCCCTTCCCCGAGCGGGCCTCCCGCGTGAGGGCAGGTATTGTCCATGGCCAGAATTTCTCCGTCCACGTTGAACAAGGCCACGCCGTGCGCGTCGTCGACTTCAACCGACAGGCATGCTCCGGGTTCGAGGTCTTCCAATCTGGCAACGTCGCGAAATTGCATTTTGGTAAATTCTTCCGAAAGACTGCGAACCTTAGCAAGGCGCTTTCTTCCGTTGCAAGCCATGGCATGGTGGGTGTTCTTGCTTCAATCTTGCACCGGATGCTATACAAACGTTCAAGTTTTAGGTGATTGATGACGCTCCTGTTAAATTCCACCTACGAACCCTTGCGGGTTGTCCAATGGCAAAAGGCCGTGACCCTGCTGTGCCAGGGGAAGGTCGAGGTCCTGGAATTTTATGACCGGGACATTCGGGGGGTGTCGATCACGTTCAAACTGCCCTCGGTGATGCGACTGTTGAAAGTCGTCAAGTTGAAGTCGAACCACCGCGCCGTCAAGTTCTCCCGGATCAACATTTTCACTCGTGACAAATATACGTGCCAGTATTGCTGCAAGCGGTTTCGCACGGAAGAACTCACGTTCGACCACGTGGTGCCGATTGCGAAAGGAGGCACGAAAACCTGGGAAAACATCGTGACGGCGTGTTGGCGCTGTAATAATAAAAAGAGCGGGCGCACGCCGGAAGAAGCCCACATGCACTTGAAGAAGAAACCTCAAAAGCCGAGATGGAATCCGACCCTCACCATCATGATCGGTATCCGGAACGCGCCGGAGAGTTGGCGGGATTACCTCTACTGGCACATGGAATTGGACTCTGATGAATAACGCCGGTTTTCAAATTTCCTTGGATTTGTACGGCCGTTTGTGCGTGGTGATCGGCGGTGAAGACGAAGCGGCTCACAAGGCGGCCCAGTTACTGGACGTGGGAGCCAAAGTCACCGTGGTGAATCCCACCCTGAACGTGGAACTCCGGAAGCTCGCGGCCGCGGGAAAAGTTTTACACCGGGGTCGCCGGTTTCGATCGACGGATACCCAGGGGGCTTTTGTCGTGCTCAACACCCTGCCGGATGATGCGGAGTTCGCCAATGTGTTGCGTGCCCTGTCGGAAGAGGAACGGTTTCTGGTGTGGTCGATCGATCAGCCGGAGTTGTCGAACTTCATGATGCCGGCCCTGGTTCGACGCGGGGCGCTCCGTATGGCCATCAGTACGGGCGGGCTGTCTCCTGCGTTGGCCGGCACTTTGCGCCGGCACAGTGAAGAGATTTTCGACGAGGAATTCGAGAAGTATTTGGATTGGCTGGGAGGCTTGCGTAAAGACGTCCAGGCGAACGAGCCGAGTGTGGAGAAACGGAGAGAGCGATTGAAAGCGGCGGTCGAAGGCTTCCGGTTGACCGGGACCGTCGAGTATCCCGCTGCGTGGTTGACGCATAAAGCGTCTGCCGATTCGTAACAAGGATGGTGTGGCAATGGTCTTGTTGGAATTCAGTATGTCTCCCTTGGGAAAAGGCGAAAGCGTGGGGAAATACGTGTCCCGCTCGCTGAAGATCATCGACAAAAGTGGAGTCGAGTACCGCTTGAATCCCATGGGGACGGTCCTCGAAGGCGAATGGGATGATGTATTCGACGTGGTGCGGCAATGTTATGAACGGATGAAGAAGGATTGCGGCCGTATTTCCTGCACGATGAAAGTCGATTACCGGAAAGGTCACACAGGGCGTCTCAGCGGGAAAGTGGCCAGCGTGGAAAAACGGCTCAAGAAGAAACTGAAGACGTGACGTCCGCCGCCGGTTCGTACACGCGCGGTACTTTGGGTCCGAGATTGCACAGGACCTCATAGGGAATCGAATCCTGCCAGTTCGCCAGGTCGGAGGCCGTAATCGCCTGGGTTTCCGATTTCCCCATCAGAATCACGTCGTCGCCCGGTTTGATCGTGGGGTCGTCGGTGACGTCGACCACGGTCATATCCATGCAAATCCGTCCGACAATCGGGAAACGCCGGTCACGGATGATGACCTCGCCTTTATTGGACAGCCGGCGGCTGTATCCCTGGCCATACCCGATTGGCAGAATCGCCAATCGGGAGTCCCGTTTCGTGCGATAGAGGTCACCGTAACTTACAGGTTCGCCTTTGCCCGCCGTTTTCAGGTGTACGACTTTGGTTCTCAGGGACATGACCGGCTGAAGGGAAACCGGGGTCGTCCTGCCAGGAACCGGCGCGTATCCGTATAACAGCAATCCGGGACGAACCATGTCCATGTGCGTATGAGGGTGCCAGAGTATCCCCGCGGTGTTGGCGGCATGGCGGCAGGGGGAAGGCCCGTTCGCAGGCAGGTTCGAAACGACTTCGTGAAATCGGTTGAGTTGGTGAAGAGTAAATGCCGGGTCCGGGTTGTCGGCATCGGCCAGATGAGTCATGAGGCCCTGGCACACGAACGTGTGGGTAAACATGGGCGACTGCAAGAGGGCTGATACGTCCCCGGTCTCGAATCCCAACCGTCTCATACCGGTGTCTACCTTGACGTGAACGGGGTAGGGGATATGTTCTTGTCTAACTTCTTGGCTCAGCGCATGCATGGCGTCGGCGTCGGAGAGTACGGGAATCAGGTTGGCCTGAACGAGATCTTTGACTTGCCCCGGCAGGATACCGCCCATCACGATAATGTCTTCGAGTCTTCCGGCTTCCCGGAGGAGCACGCCTTCGTGTACCCTGGCCACGCCGAACCGCCGGATGCCGAGATGCGACAGGGCGTCGGCCATGGCGCAGCACCCATGGCCGTAACCGTCGGCCTTGATGACCGCTAAAATGTCCACGTGCGGCGCGAGTATGCGACGAAGTTCGCGCAGGTTATGCGCGAGGGCGGAGAGATGAATGGTGGCCAGGGTCGGTGACAGCGCGGCGGCAGCGGGCGCGGTGGTTGGAGGAGCGGGAGAAGACACGGCGCAAACCTTAGATCTCTAAGATTTCTTCCTCCTTTTTCTTGAGCAGTTCGTCGACCAGCTTGACCTTGCCGTCCACGATTTTTTGAATATCCGCCTCGCCGCGTCGCAAGTCGTCTTCGGTAATCGTTGAGTCTTTCTGGAGGCGTTTGAGTTCATCGTTCCCCTCTCGACGAATGCCGCGAATGTGGACTCTTGTCTCTTCTCCGTATTTCCGGCAGATTTTCACGAACTCCTTGCGACGTTCCTCGCTCAAGGCGGGAATCGGAATACGAATCACCTTTCCGTCGTTGGACGGATTCAATCCGAGATCCGAGGACAGAATGGCTTTTTCGATGTCTTTCACGCACGTGGGGTCCCACGGCTGTATCATGATGGATCGGCTGTCCGGCATCGAGAGGTTCCCCACCTGTTGCAAAGGCGTCGGCGTCCCGTAGTACTCGACTTTAATGTGATCGAAGAGCGACAAGGACGCCCGGCTGCCCCGGATAGAAGCCAGTTCCTTTTTCAGGTGTTCGATGGCGCCATTCATCTTTTGTGTGAGCTGTTCAATCGTTGTCTGAGACGGCATGATGAACCTCAGTTAATTGAGAACCGCGTCGTGTTTGACTACGGTTCCGATTTTTTCCCCCAGAACCACGCGTTTTAAATTGCCCGGTTCGGTGAGGTTAAAGACGATCAAGGGAAGATTGTTGTCCATGCACAGCGTGATGGCTGTGGCATCCATGACTTTCAGGCTCTTGTTGAGGACGGACAGGAACGGCAGTTCATGAAACATTTTGGCCGACGGGTTGTCCAAGGGGTCGGAATCATAAATGCCGTCGACCTTGGTACCCTTCAGGATGACGTCGGCTTTGATTTCCATTGCACGCAGAGCTGCGGCCGTATCCGTCGTAAAATAGGGGTTCCCGGTGCCGGCGGCGAAAATCACGACCCGTTTTTTCTCGAGGTGCCGGATGGCGCGCCGGCGGATGTAACTTTCGGCTAATTGCCGCATTTCGATGGCCGATAACACCCGCGTGGCCACCCCGGCCTTCTCCAGGGCGTTTTGTAACGCGAGGGCATTCAACATGGTGGCGAGCATGCCCATATAGTCGGCCGCTGCGCGTTCCATCCCGTCCGCACTGGCGGCCAGGCCTCGAAAAATATTGCCTCCGCCGATCACCAGCGCGACCTCGACTTGCATGTTCACGACATCCTTGATTTCATCGGCGAGTGCCGTGAGGATATCGCGGTTAATGCCGTAGGTTTGGTTCCCT
Source organism: Nitrospirales bacterium (assembly GCA_965203665.1). Taxonomy (GTDB): domain Bacteria; phylum Nitrospirota; class Nitrospiria; order Nitrospirales; family UBA8639; genus Bin75. The sequence continues at coordinate 502,326 of OZ241905.1, forward strand.
GCAAGCATTTCCCCGCTGATCTTGAGGAGAATGCGGCGGTACTGCACAGGCGTCACTCCTGGCCTAATTGGTATCGCGTAAACCGGGCAATGGAAATGTTTTCACCAAGCTTGGCAATTTTTTGCGTGAGGATTTCTGTGATCGAGACGTTGGGATCTTTGATGAAACTCTGTTCAAGGAGGCAATTTTCCTGGTAGAACTTTTCCAATTTTCCTTGAACGATTTTGTCGATGGCCGCTTCAGGTTTCCCGAGTTCTTTGGCCTGGGCCAGATAAATCGCCTTTTCCCGTTCGACCTGTTCGGACGGGACCTGCTCGCGTTTGACGAAGGAGGGATTGGCGGCCGCAATCTGCAACGCGACGTCTTTGACCAATTCCTGAAATTCTTCATTGCGGGCGACGAAGTCCGTTTCACAATTGACTTCGACCAGGACGCCGATTTTGCTTCCGGCGTGGATGTAGGATGAGATGACGCCTTCCTTGGTTTCCCGCCCGGCTTTTTTCTGGGCCGCGGCCAGACCGCGTTGGCGGAGGAGATCAATGGCTTTTTCAATATCCGAATCGGTTTCTTTCAGCGCATTTTGACAGTCAAGGATTCCGGCTCCTGTTTTGCCACGTAGTTCTTTCACCAAGGTACCCATGCTGGACATCGTGTATCCTTCTCCCTTTATTTGGCTAGTATGAAAAAATGCCGACGACGTGCCGTGACGTTCTACGCGGAAGGCGCTTGAACGCTTTCCACCGGACTCTCGGTTGCACGGGTGGAGAGCAAGTCGCTCATAATCGTGTCTTCTTCTCCACCACTCGAATCCTCCTGCTTGTTACGAAGGTCCACGCCTTCCAGGCAGGCGTCGGCAATTCGGGCGGTAAAGAGTTTCAAGGAGCGAATGGCATCGTCATTCCCGGGAATGGGAAAATCGATCCGCGTCGGATCGCAATTGGTATCCACGATGGCGACAACGGGAATGCCCAAACGATTGGCTTCCTTGACGGTAATGTGTTGAATGCGCGTGTCGAGGACGAAGATGCAGCCTGGCAAACTTTCCATGGCCTTGATGCCGCTCAAGTATTTTTCCAGCTTGCCTCGCTCTTTTTCCATCAGCAACACTTCTTTTTTCTTCAGCCGTTCATGGGTTCCATCGGTTTGAGCGGCTTCGAGCTTCTTGAGTTGCCTGATACTTTTTCTGATGGTTTCAAAGTTGGTGAGCATACCCCCCAGCCAACGTTGTGTGACGTAATACATGCCGCATCGTGTAGCCTCTTCTTCCACGATGTCGACGGCTTGACGCTTGGTGCCCACGAAGAGGACCGATTCTCCGGCCGCAACGGTATCCCTGACAAAGTTATAGGCGTCGAAAAAGAATTTGGCGGTTTGTTGCAAATCAATGAGATAAATGCCGTTTCTTTCTCCGAAGAGATACGGCTTCATTTTGGGATTCCAGCGATTGGTTTGATGCCCAAAATGTACGCCTGCCTCTAACATGTCTTTGATGGATACCATATTGGGGTCTTTCGCCTCCGTTCAGAGAGATTAGGAATTATGCCATCATTGTAAACGGTATTCCGTTGAGAATCGGCCCTTGACGCGGGGCGCCGATCCGTCTGCACAAACCAAAAAGATTTAACACAACCTCTGTTTTTAATGCAAGGTCAATTGGCATGCTTTTCTGTAAGAAAATCGTACGATGGATGCCGGAGCGCAATTGACGAAATCGCCTCACATGGTTTGGCTGTTTTGACGGCTATTCCTGATTGTGGGTAAAGTGTTTTTCGCTTGGCGGTTATTCCTGCAAATTTTTGAGATGAGGGTTTAAGAATGGTTGAAGTTCCTATCAAGCTGTATGTGCAAGGTCTTGCGAAACAAGCCAATGCCGCGACCCGTGCCGTGGCGTTGATGACGAGTCATGACCGAACGATGGCTCTGACGGCCATGGCGGAACGGTTGGAAGCGAGCATGGATGACGTGTTGACGGCCAACAAGGAGGACCTCGATGCCATTCCCAAGGAATGGGGGCCTGATGAGTATCGGAAAGCGAGAGAGCTCATTACCGTGACGGAAGAAGATCTTCTTGACGTCGTCGCCCATATTCGGCGGATTGCGGAGGAACCCGATCCCACGGGAGAAACGTCGCAGGCCTGGTTGACGCAAGAAGGTCTGCACGTGCATCGCGTGCGCGTCCCTATCGGGGTGATCGCCGTCATTTCCGAATACGGCCCGTCCGTGGTTGCCGAATCCATGGCGATGTGTCTCCGGTCGGGAAACGTGTGCGTGGTGCGGGGCGGCAAAGAGTGGTTTTGGACCAATTCCGCATTGGCGAAAGTCTTGCGTGAGGCTGCTGAACAACACGGTGTGCCTCAAGGGGCCCTCACGTTTGTGGATCGCCCCGATCGTGAGGGTGTGCTTGAACTGACCCGGTTGAGAAACGTGGTGCACGGCGTCGTGCCCAGGGGAAAAGCGAGCTTGCGCAAAGTCGTCATGGAGCAGTCACGGGTCCCGGTCCTGGGGTACGACGGCGGCCTGTGTCACGTGTACGTGGATAAAGACGCGGACGTGCCGTTGGCTCAAGGGATCGTGGTGAATTCCAAGATACAGGATCCGGTTGCCACCAATGCCGCGGATACGCTGTTGGTCCATCAGGCCATTGCACGGCAGTTGCTGCCGGGCCTGCTCCGGCGGTTGCTCAGTGAATTTACGGTTGATCTCATCGGCTGTCCGAAAACCGTCTCCATGATGGGGATTATGGCCATGACCGGACACAAGGGGATTCGAGCGGCTACGGATGAGGATTGGGAACAGAAAAGGCAGGCGCTGACGTTGGGGATCAAGGTCGTCAGTAATTTCGACGAAGGTCTGGCTCATATCGCGGCTTACGGACCGGGCCATACCGACACCATCGTGACCCGTCGTTATGATACCGCGATGCGATTCGTCCGCGAGGTGGATTCCGGGTCAGTCCTGGTGAATGCCTCGACCCGTTTACATTCGGGTTCGCAGATGGATCTGGGTGAGGAGCTGGGCACGAATACCTCGCATTTCCACGTGAGAGGACCGTTGACGCTACGATCCCTGACCACGGAAAAATACGTCGCGTTCGGGAACGGTCAGTTACGACAGCCCCATCCCGTTCCCCAGGCGTATCAGGATGCGATGATGCTGTCCTCGAAATTTTAGGCGTTTCGTCAAGTTCTCAGGGGCGCACGGCCCGGTTTTGCTCCCATGGCCAAATTGGACATTGCCCGGCATCTTGCCCAATGGGGCCTTCGCCGGTTTCCAGATGAAAATTCTTATTATGCCTGGCAACGGCAATCGTTAGCCGGAGAGCGACTTCGGCTCCTGCAGCAAGCGGCTGAAGCCCGTCATGAAGCAGAGGACGCGGACCGGGCCTTTTATGATCTGGCGGCGTCTCCCGATATTCTTCCCGTTTTGTATAGTCAGCGATACGGGTATTACAACGTGCTTGGCCCCGCGATCGCGGACGCATTGGCGGGGGCACAGCGCGTGTTGGACGTGGGGTGCGGGGTTGGCATTCTCACGACCTGGTACGCGACCCGTTTCCCGGACGTGACGTTTGTAGGTATTGATCGGTCCCTGAAATCGATCGAAATGGCGCGTCAGTTTGCGCAATCCCACCAACTCAAAAACGTCAGTTTTCAACATTGCGAAATCCCTGAACACGACGTACCGGGGACGTTTGATGCCGTCGTGGCCACTCAGGCGATTTTTCAATCGGAATCCGATCCAGGGCTGCCAAGCCGGGATTGGACGACTTTTGAACGCGACCGGGATACCCGGCAACAGCAGGACCTGGAAGAGCGCGCGGGCATCGGGCCTTGTTTGGACAGTCTGTTGAAAGTGCTGGAGGCCTCGGGCAGGTTCGTGTTCTTCGAAAAAGCCGCGCACCTGGGCAGGCGCGTGTTGTTCCAGCGGGCCCTGCAAGCAAGAGGGTGTGTTTCCGTTGCGGAACCGCAACTGTTGACGTATTCGGAACTCGGTGAGCCGGTTGAAGACGGTCCCTTGTACGTTGTGCGGCGAGGCCCGGCTTCTCCTGAGGCGGAGTTTAGGGAGGACGTGCAACAGAATTTCCAACAGGGATTATATCGTTGCCAGGGAGCCCGTGCGGAATTTGTGTATGCCAAGTTGCCGAAATATGACGTCCGTTCGGAACAGGTCAAGACGAATCTCGTGGAACAAGACGGTCGTTGTGAAACCGGTCAAACGGGCGGGGGGTTGGGCTATGTTCGCCTCATGCTGCCTGGGACGTTTTCCGGTCTTCTGCTTGGTACGATGGAATGGCGACCCCTGATGGTCGAACTGGTCAGGCATGAACTGAAACAAAGCCGGGAGTCCATCGAGACTCGACTCACACGAATTTGGTCCGAACCGGAGAGTGGTTCACCGGAAGAATCTCCTCTCTATGAAAATCATAGTCTCGCGGCCGAGGAGGTCTGGCGACAGCTTCCGGACCGGGTGATCCTGCGACAGCAGACCGACGAGGAAGCGGACGGGCGCCAACGTCACATTGAATATGGCCGCTGTGACGGGAATTTCCACTACCTGTATTGGGCGAATACCTTTGATCAACGGCAAATCGTAATCATGGACCGGGAGCGAAGTGCTCTCCTGGAAACCTATTATTCCGAGGCGATTGGCGAGCGATAAACCGGCTTTCACTTAGAATTGACTTCCCAAAAACCTCAACGCGTCGTCATACGTGAAGAACTTTGGGGTTCCGTCCTCTTCCGTGACTATCGGGCGCTCCGATACATCCCCTGTGTCAAGGTTGTAATCATGCGGCGTATACCCGTACTCCGTCACGCCGTCGCGTTGCCGCGTCACGGGTTGGAAGAAAATACCGTCCGGTTTGGCTTTGCTTTGTAAGTTATCGTACTCACCTTGATTGAGCATATCGGGAAATATGTGTGAAGAGAAAGGATTTGGTGGCGGTGAAGGGTTTCGAACCCCCGGCCCGCGGCTTATGAGTCCGCTGCTCTACCAACTGAGCTACACCGCCACGCGACGTTCGAGGATGGGTATATCACAAGGCATGAGGTTTCGACAATTCCGTTGTTCGGAAATATGGAGCCAGGCGAGGGTTGAGCGAGGACACAACGCCGCCCTGCGCCCGATGCCGCAATAAATTCAAGTGGTGCGTTTGTCGTCGATTTCGCCGGCCAAGGCATTCAGCACGCCGAGGGCCTGCTCGCTGAGTTCCGCCGGCTGGTCATCGGCCTGTTGGGCGGGGAGGGCATCGTCTTTGGATTTCGGTCTTGTGGCTTGAAGGAGGTCTGCTTCGAGTTCATCCAGCGTGGGTTCGGAATCGGCTTGAATGGCGAACAACCGTTGCAGGGCGAAGATGGCCCGGGCGTGGCTGTACCAAGGCCCGCTGTGTTCACTGTCGTGGACGCGCGTAATCAATTGCCAAAAGCCTGATTCGGCGGCTTCCGGCATGGTGCCGTCCGCAAAAGTTTTGAGTCTCTCAATTAACGCCTCTTCCGTTCGCTCGATGCCCGGGATAAAGGAGACAATCGACCGTTGGGAGGGTTTTCTGGACAGCACGCGAAGCGTCTCTCTCCAGAGATCCGAATATGCCTGCTCGGTCCCGGCTGCCTCTGCCTCCTGTTCGAGTCTGGTCTGGAGGGCGGACAGGTAGTGGGTCAAGGCTTTGACCTTTCGCGCGGAGAGGCTGCCCAGCGGGATTCCCCAAATATGCGCGACTTCATGGTCTTGCAGGGGAGCGAGACCCGACAGTTCGTACTCCTGCTCTGCGTTTTTCAATCGCCGCCGTTGTCGTTCCCGTCGCCGGATCAGGGTCTGATATTCAATAAGCAGCCGGTCACGGTGATAGTCCTCTTCAGCGGTCTCTTCCTGTTCCAACGCGCGTTCCAAGCGGCGGATTTCCGGTCTCGGGAGCGCGGACACAGCCGCTTGCTTGCGTTCCTTCAACTCCGCACGGTCAACGTGAAATTTTGACGTCAGCAACCCTTCAGCCGCCCGAATGGTCAGATCGGTCAAGGCTATCTGCTTTTTCAGGCATTCGACTTGCAGCCAGGGCCGTTCCCGCTTTTGCCGCAGAAACCCGCTGTACTGTCCGATGCGGTCGGTGACCTCGCGTGTCGCGGCCACGAGTGATTTCTTCTCCCGGGGTTGATCCCCGGCCATGAACCGGGAGTCCGGCTGATCCTCCACAATGAATTGAATATCGTCTTCGGCCGGTTCCAGGTACTGGAGCAGGAGCAGGCGGACCATGATCCGGCTTTGGACGGGCAGGGCCTCAATGACGGATTCGATGAGTTCAGACGTGAGCGGCGAATGAATCAGAGTCGCGGTCATGGTTCTCAGGCTTCCTCTTTCGCTTCCAGATATTGGGCGACGTATTCACGGACGTCTTGAATCGTTCCTTCGGAATACAATTTCCGGGGAATTTCCACGACGTGCAGGTCTTCCAGTTTCATGCCCCGTTCAATCGCCCATTCTTCATCCGAATACAAGGTGACGGCGCCGTCCGGATGACGATACGCAAACAGGATATCCTTTTCTTGATCTTGGGTCTCTTCCATGAGCCTCACGAAGCGCGATGTATTTGGGATAGCACACCGCACCAAACGCTGTCAAAAGAAAGGCTTTCGTGCCGGTATCATCTTGCCGTGACGGGGCGGAAACAGGAGCGACGTAGGAAGACGTAGACGGTAAACGCCACCAGCGAAAGAAAAAACACCGTGCGAATGCGTCCGTAGCCGAAGCAGGTAAAGTTGGCCATGGCGTTGCACAAACCGAACGCGGCATAGGCCATGTACACCAACAGGGCCCAGGGACGGAGTTTCAGGAACCCGTAGCCGATGGCGACATGCAGGGTTGGGGATTGGGCCTTGGCCAGGAGTCCCGGCAGGCCTTCGGGTTTGGAACAGAACAGGGTGAGACTGTATTCGGGATTCGCCAGAATGATGTAGAGGTCCGTGAACGCGGTAAAGAGAAACAACCCGCCCAGGTACCGGACGTCGTGGGCTTGCCGCCAGGCTGTTTTCAGGGCCTCCAGTTGACCCGGGGGAGTGGGCAGGGAGGCTTCATAAGCCTGCAGGCACCACCAGGGTACGATAATCATCAGCGCAAAAAAGAACCCCGCGTCGACTCCTCCGAGATGGCTCAGTCCCCACGTGATGGTGCCCAATACTCCTCCCACGGCCAGGACGCGGGTCGCGTGGAGAGGGTAGCCGCGCACCCATTGACCGAGACCCGGCACGAGAGAGGACAGGATGGCGCCTTTGGTGGAGGATTCAGGGAGGGGTGTGGCCGATGAATCCGATGGCTTCATGGTCTACAGCGGGCTCCCGGGAATAAAGGAACCTCTGATTTAGCGCACTATCGGGCGCATGGCCGCGTTGTGTCCTCGCTCAACCCTCACCTATCTCTATGATAAGCCTCGGGTTTCGCTCCGGGACGCCTTGCCCTGCATCCCGCTATCACAATAAATCAGAGGTTCCTAAAGTCGGGTTGGGGAGGGCGAGAGGAATACCTCGCCATGAAAACCGGGTAACAGGATCAGCCGCCGAGAGTATCGAGAGCCTCTTTAAGGCTCTTCATGATACAGGTGAAGATGGGGATGTCCCGCTTCGTGTAACGACTCCCTTCCGCCTCGCGCAGGTGCATGACGAGATCGAGAAAGTCCTGCGGTTCATCGGTTTCGAACGCTACCACGAATTCCTGGTCATCCAGGCCGAAGGAGTAGGTCGTATTGAGTTTCACCGACGGGTATTTGTGGCCGATTTCAATGTGCTCGTCCATCATGCCCTGCCGGGCGGCCTTGGTCAGGAGATACCACTCACGGGTTTTCTCGAAGGGATAGATGAAAATGTATTTGCTGCGACCGGGCGTAATCTTCAGCCGCCGGCTTTCCTGGCCTTCGTGCACGTGGTTGTCCACGTAGACCGAACGTTTCGTCATCGAGAGATAAGAATAGGGGATTGTCAGATATTTTCCGAGTCCGGTGGCCAACGCCTTGGACATTTGCTCCTGAAAGAGCTCGAGATCGTAGGAAATGCGCCAGAGCAGGAAATCACAATCGCCGCGAATGCCGACTGTGGAATAGGGGACGACAATGACCTTGCCGGTGAATTCCTCAATGGCCCGGGTAAATTCTTGCTTGCCGGCTTGTCGCTCGTCATGCGGAAGTCTCCGCCAAGCCGGATCGACTTTGAAAAAGATGAAATTGACGTATTGCCGTTTGGCTGGTTGTTCTCCTGCAGCCATAGGAATTCCTCCCGAGATTTCCAAAGTAATCTGTAGGCCGATTATCTATCAATTTTCTATGAGCGTTGTCAACGAAGCGACTGAAACGTCCTTGAATCCGTGTCATAAAAGCCGTATACGATGCGCACTGGCGAGAAAGGGGATGCCATTGCCGAAATCCCGGTTCCATTCAGCGTTTGCTGTAGGGGCCGTCCCCATGTGGCGGCCCAGGATATTTTTTATGGGTTTTTGTCTCCTCTGTATCGGGGGAACCCTTGGCGTCCCGGCTACGGAAAGCCGGGCGATCGAGGTGTCTCCGACGACCGTGCAGGTTGAGCAAGCCGTGGAGCACGGGCTCCGGGCGGCCAAGGATCGCGTGCTGCCGAGCCGACTCTACGCGTGGTTCGGGTCGGATGAGGAACTACACCCGAAGGGGTTTTTGATGACCAAAATGAACGGCCTGACCGTGCTGGCCAGCCATTTCGGGCTGCGGGGAGAAACGCCCTCCGAAACGGAAATCCAACGCATTCTTGAGGGGGAAACCATGCTCGTGAGCGTGACGATCTTCGGTGAAACCTCGAAGTTTGCCGACAACAGCTACATCGTGTTGAAACAAGGCGAGAAACTGGTGAAGCCCCTCAACGTGCGATTCGACGGGGTGGCCCAGCGGACAAAAGTCTGGCCCAAGGCTCCGCGCTACAGGGCCAAGGTCATCGGCTCCTTTCGGTATGATGTTTTCGACCCGAAAGCGAAGACCACGATCGTGGTGTTTCCAAGTCAAGGGGGCGAGGTCTCGTTCGACGTGGAGTTTTCAAACATTCCGTAGAGGTAGAGAGTTTTCTCCTGAACGCGTGAGAGTTAATTTTTCACCGATCATTCTGTAATGAAATTCATGGCACTATTGACTAATAAAGCCATAAGTCTATAGTTAGCCGGTTAAGACTTAATTTTTCTTGTTGGTTAATCCTGAGAAAAAGAGGAGAAGACTATGAAGAAATACGTTTTGCCACTCTTGATGCTCGTCCTGGCTACGTTTGTGATGGCGCCGGGCTGGGAGCAGGCACACTCGGAGGGGAGTAGTGACATTGGCCTCAGCGTCGCTTCGGGAATCGATACCACCGGACGCAGCAACGACCGCGCCCCTGGTACTGCCGCCAAACAGCAAGTTGTCCTCAGCTGACCTGTTGGCTGTTGCCAGCGGCGGTCATGATAAAGGTGTGTATTAATTTACTGTACCTTGATAGTGGTTCAGTTTGAATGTCGTTCCTGTTCACCATGTCATACACATAAAAGGAGGATCTGATCATGAAGTCTGTCATTCTTGCACTGCTTGTACTGTTGTTACTCCCTGGGGGAGCTTGGGCCTACGATTCGGGCTGGTATATCAGTGGTGATATCGGGGTCGATTTTGCCAAGGGGTTGGACATAACTGGGTATAGCAATGACCGGTCCAGCGTCTGCGATGAATTCATCAATCCGTCGTATCGAGATGTCTTCGGCACTGAGGGGTACACCTCCGAGTCCGTGAACTGCACCAGCCCGAATCGAGGGGCCACGGGGAATTGGAAGAATGACTTTGGCGGGGCGGCTGGCATCCTGGCGGGCGCAGCCATTGGGTATAGTCTCGGCAAGAAGGACCCGCATCATCCTTGGGCGGGCTTGCGCATGGAATTTGAGTATTTCTACCGACAATCCAATTTTGACGAAACCTCCACGGTTGCGGGCTTCGATTGTATCCGGCCCTTCACGAATGAGAGTACCCAGAAGCTGTGTAATGAAATCAATCAAGCCACGGATCGCTTGGACAGCATGAATTCCCACAACCTGTTTGCCAACCTGTACTACGACTGGGCGAATTCCACGAAATGGACGCCTTATATCGGGATCGGCGGCGGTGTCGGATTTACGGATGTGGGCTATCAAAGTGTATGGGCGCGGAACCGGCTCCCTGAGAATATTACCACGGGCGAGGGCCTCCCAAATGCCGCCGAGATTCAACGTAACCTGGCCTCGACCGTCAGTGTGGGCCGGGCTAAGCTCCGTGATACGTTGTGGGGCCTCCAAGTCCTGTTCGGGGTGGATTATGAAGTCACGGAAACAGTTGCTTTGGGCCTGAAGGGTCGCTGGGCGCGCTATAGTGACTTCGACAGCGGCTACAGTGTCGTGTGGGACCCCTTACGGAGTCATGAGCCAAACACCCGACTGGACGGGAGTGAACCAGTCTCTGGCGGGGTGCGGACGAATGACATTGAGTTCTTCGGCGTCAGCGTCAATCTGAAATATCACTACTAAGCGTGTCGTGGGGCTGGCCGTCCCACGGACCTTGCCATCGGGGTGTGTCTTCTCCCCACGACGGGAGAGGCGTCATTGGGGTACAGACCGGGCACACAACAGGACAAACTCGCGGATGAAATTGTACATGCGACGGACCGGATAGGCAGTATCACTTCGCACAACCTGTTCGGGAACCTGTTTTACGACTTTAGCAACATCAGCCGCTTTACCCCTTATGTCGGGATCGGCGGCGGCGTGGGATTCACCGATATGGAGTATGGCAGCGTGTGGGCGCGGAACGAAGACTCGATGAACCCCGACGGTTCGTACAAGATCTCAACGGGTGCGGATTTGCCCAATTATGACGAAATCCGCCGCAACCTCGCCAAAACGGTCAGCGTCGGGCAAGCCACGCTCAACGACGTGCTCCTGGGGTTCCAGGTCCTGTTCGGGGTGGATTACGAGGTCACGCAGGCGGTGTCGCTTGGGCTCAAGGGACGCTGGGTCAGGTTCGGTTCCTTCAGTGACGACTTTATCTGGAACCCGCTACGGAGTCACCCGCCGAATCTACGTAGAGACGGTAGCGAACCCGTATCGGGCCGGCTCAAGACCGACGACGTCGAATTTTTCGGCCTCAGTGTGAACCTGAAGTATCATTTCTAGAAAACCCGTGCTTGGTATGATTACAATCTGCCGCCGCCAGGGTCAAGAGATTGGCCGGTGCGGACCGATTCAATTCAATTGATTCAATCAATCCACGCATTCCAGCAACGAAGGTGAGGTCACTTTAGGATGCCCAAAGCACAAGTAATCCGTGAACTCGGCCCTCCCGAAAATATGCAGTGGGAAGAGTGGCTGGTGCCTGATCCGCAGCCGGATGAAGTCCGCGTGAGGCATACGGCGATCGGCGTGAACTTCGCCGAGACCTATCATCGTAGCGGGCGTCATCACCCCTGGCCTGCTCCTTCCCTTCCATTCGTACTGGGAATTGAAGCCGTTGGGATCGTCGAGGGTCTCGGCTCCAACGTCGCGAATTTCGAGATTGGGCAACGGGTCTGTTATTCAAGACGCCCTCTTGGAAGTTACGCGGAAGTTCGAAACTATCCGGCCGAAAACTTGTTGCATGTACCGGAACATATGAAGGACCGGGATGTGGCGTCGCTACTGCTAAAGGGCTTGACGGCGCAATACCTGCTCACGCGTACCTACAGCGTTCAACCCGGTGACACGATCGTTGTTCATGCTGCTGCAGGAGCGACCGGGCTGATCTTGTGCCAGTGGGGCGCGGCGCTTGGAGCAACCGTAATCGGCACCGTGAGCACGCAGGCGAAGGCGGAAGCAGCCCGGGCGGCGGGATGCCACATTCCGGTCGTCCGCAGCAAACAGGATTTCGTTGAAGTCGTACGGGAAACCACGGATGGCGAAGGCGCCGCGGTAGTGTACGACTCTATCGGCAAGGCTACGTTTCAGCAATCGCTTCGCAGCCTGCGTCCTTTAGGGGTTTGTGCCCTTGTGGGACATGCCTCCGGTCGCCCCGATCCGGTGGACGTCACCAAGGACCTGGCCTTGCGAGAATCTATTTTTATCACACGGCCAGGCGTAACGTACTCCATCAAGAAGCGCGCTGACCTGGAACGATCAGTAAAATCGTTGTTCGAAGCGATCAGCCAGGGAATCATTAAGGCCAGGGTAAACTACGAGATTCCGCTGAAGGATGCCGCCAAAGCCCATCGAGCCATAGAGAGTGGACAGACTTCGGGCGCCACGGTGTTGCTGCCTTAAGCCGGCCGCTACAACAGCGCCCAGGCAAGCTTCCTGGCATCCTTTTGTGTTTCCACCAATCGATCCTGGGGGATCCGGTCGAGGACGCCGAAGGCGTAGAGCGTTCTGCGGATACGATCCGTCACACCGCAGGCAACGATCTCGGTGTTGGTCTGTTTCGCGCGGTCGAGGAGTAGGGCGAGCATGTATGCCGAGCTGTCATCGACGTGGGTGGTGTCGGAAAGATCGAAAATGACGACCTTGTGATCGCGGATGTCCCGGCTGATGGATTGGATTAGCTTGCGTGAGGACGACACCGTGAATGTGCCGCGAAAGGCCAGTAGCCCTATTCGCGCTTCATAGTCGTCTGCGTCGACACTGAATATGGTGTCGAGGAGGGGCGTCGAAATCACGCTGTCGAGCTCGAGGACTTCGAGTTGCGCGGCATTGACGACGTTAGCGGCAATGACTCCGAACAGGATCGCGAAGAGCGGGTCGATGAAAATCGTCATGCCCATGGTCACCAACATGACCGTGGAATGGTGGATGTCCACGCCGCGAATCTTCGACAGGAAGGAGAAGTCGATGAGCTGCCAGCCTACGAGCATGACGATCGCGGAAAGCGCCGCCAGTGGCAGCGGCGCAACGTAGCCGGCGAGGCCCAGAATGAGCCCCGCGACGATGACTTGGCAGATAATGCCCGCGACAACGGTCTTTCCGCCGAAGCGGCGCGAAGTCATGGTGGCGATGTTCGCGCTGCCGGGCAGAACGCCCACGATACCCGCGGCGACGTTGCCAAGGCCAAGGCCGAACAGCTCGCGGTTCGGGTTGTGCTGCGATCCGGTCAAGGTGTCGGCGGTCAGCGCCCACATCAGACTATAGACCGAGCTGATGAGGGCAACGATCACCGCCGGCCCGACCGCTTTCGCCAGGAACTCGAGGGATGGCGCCTCCAGAACGGGGGTAGGCAGACCGGTTGGCACGGGCCCCAGCGGATCGACGCCCGGAATGAACCGCGACATGAGCCAGCCGATCGCGATGACCGCGAGCGCCGGCGGCAGATACTTGCCCACCCTCGCCGGCCACGCGGCCAGCAATGCAACCCCGCAACCGGCGACCAGGAGGTCGCTCATGCCGAGATCGAGCAGCTTCTGTATCTGCGTCCAGAGAAGCAGCACCCCGATGCCGGACATGAATCCCGTGAGCACGATATGCGGGACGTAGGAGACGAAGCGCCCGACCCCAACAAGCCCGAGGGCAATCTGGACGGCGCCCGCCATGACGATGACGACACAGAGTTCCGGAAGGGTGAAGTCGTTGCCCGAGACCAGTGTGGCGGTGACAACCGCCAGCGCGGCGCTGGGACCGCTCACCAAGGCACGTGTGCCGCCGCACAGCGCCGCTATGATCCCGACGAACACGCCGCACCAGAGTCCCGCGAGGGGACCCATGCCGGAGATGTACCCGAGCGCCATGGCGGTCGGGATATACGACGCCGACAGCGTGATGCCGGCCCTCAGATCCCCCCAAAAGATTGCAGGTGCATACGGCGGCCGGTGCGCGTTCCGCAAGGCGTTCAGCATCTGCGGTTTCCAGTGAGAATTCGCGCGCGGGAAGCGTTTCGCGAAAAGAAAGGTGGGCCGGCCTCGAGTGTCAACCGGTGGGTTCCATGGCCGTGGAGCCTAACGCAGGGCGGACCAGGCGACGGGAAGCATGAGTTCTACCCGTGCGTCCTCCACGTAATGCGTGATTTCCTTGTGAATGCGCGACCACTCGGCGTCGGCAACCATTGCCGACCTTTGCTCTTTGCGCGCGGCCATCGACGGGTACGCGACCATGTGGGAAAACTCGTCCAGCGTACCGATCTCGGTGGTCCACATACCGATGTCGTGGACGTAGCCCGCGCGCGTGGGAATTGCCTCGGTCATGAGTTCCGCGAGTTTGGGCGCGTTCGCTAGGGTCGTGCGGTAGTATCGGTACTCGTACACGTTGCCGATGCCTTCCGGCGCCTTCAGCGGCGTGAGCGGGGTCATAACGCGCGAGTCCCGGCGCAGGACGCAGGCGGAAAGGCGGAGCAGGTATTGTTCCGTCCACCGGGAGTCCTTCGCCAGCGCTTCCAACATCTCCTGTCGCTGGTTCAAATCCTGGTACGACCATAGATTCCAGACGCGATTCAGCGAGCCGATCTCGCTGACCCAGGCGCCTTCCAGCGTGCCAAGGTCCGGGCGCGCTATCTCCTGTGCCGACTGATTCTCGGCAAGCATTTCTGTCAGTGCGCCGGACTTCACGGCGAAGGTTTGAAGTTCGTGGATCATGCGATCTCTGCTAACGTGTCGGGGTTCGTTGATGCGGCCTTGCTGTTGGCGCCGCCGTCTGAATTACGCGCTAAAATTTCAGCATACTACAGCGTAGGACACCGGTCAATACTTTTCGGTCAATATTGTCAATACTCAGTATGTGTTCACTCATTCGATGACAGAATGATGAGCTTGAGCGCCGGTGGTCGTGCTCTGTTCCTCCCCTTTGCCTCTACCTCCCCTTGCCTCTCCTTACCCTTCGGCTCCGCTCAGGGCAGGCAAAGGAGGGGAAAAAGCAAGCAGGAAATTTGACATGAGATATACTTTGCGGCCACCTTTTCGGCGACTTCAGAACCTCAATGCCGACAGGCTCCCAGGGAGATTTTCACATGAAAAAATTTTTAACCTCTGCGTTTCTGCTGACAATTGCCACTTTGACCATCGGGCTTTCCGGTTGCCATAAGGCCGTCACGGTAACGTCCGACAACGAAGTGCCTCGGATTGTGAGTGAAGAGATTCCCATCGGTGTGGTCGTAGCACTAACAGGACAGCACGCCGAACCGTATGGGCTCCCAATGCAACGCGGCTTTGAATTGGCACGAGAAGAGATCAACAACCGCGGCGATGTAAGACTTGCGTTCATAACCGTGGACGATATGAGCACCCCGGACGGGGCGAGGGCAGCGGTACGGCACTTGGTGAATCAGGAAGTACCTGCCATAGTAGGGCTTGCCATCTCGACACACCTCAAGGAGGCGGCTCCGATTGCGCAGGAGAACAAGGTCATAGCTTTCAGTTCCGTCTCCTCCGCCGCAGGATTGGGCGGAATCGGGGATTTTGTCTTCCGTACCAGTCTTGCCACGAATATCAGCATTCCCAGCGGTGTGCTGGCGACTCGGGAGCAACTCGGTTATGAGAGAGTGGCAACAATATACGATAGGGCTGATCTCTACTCCAGGAGTAGCAATGAAGTATTGAGGACAGTGCTTGCGGAAAACCGGGTCGAGATTCTGACTGAAGAAGCTTTCAGAACCGGTGATACGGATTTTTCCCGGCAGTTGTCGCGCATAGTGGAGATGAACCCGGACGCGTTATTCGTCTCTGCACTTTCTCAGGAAATAGCTGCGGTCCTCGCCCAGACGTCCGAGCCTCGGTTTCCGGACACCATTCAGGTCATAGCTCCAGATTTGACCATGGTCGAAGTCCAAGAGGCAGGTCACGGTGCTGAAGGAGCAATAGGTTTTATCGGATGGTCCAGTAAGTCTGACGCTCCTGGAAACCAAGCCTTTGTTCGGAATTACCGTGAGCAATACGGTATTGATCCTGAACCTTGGGCGGCACAGTCGTATGCAACTCTCCATGTTCTCGCCAATGCGATTAAGATGGCACAATCGGCGGATTCGACCGCCATCCGTGACGCACTCGCCCGGACGAAGGACTTTCCGACCATTATGGGCAGGTTAGGACATTTCTCCTTTAATCCTGACGGGGACGCTCTTTATGACCAAATTCTGGTAGTCGTCAAGGATGGAGAAATTGAGTTTCTTGAATGATCCGCAGTCGCTGCGCTCCGGTTAATTCTTGAGTAACGTCAATTGATTCGGGAAGATCCGATCAACCTTGAACAAGGATGACAGATTAGAAAAAGGCGACATTTGTATCCTTTATGTGCAGGCGGCCAGCCTGCATGGGGATTGACCCTTGCATCCATGAGTACGGCTGAAATTATTGCGGTCGGATCTGAACTTCTGCTCGGCGGACGGGTCGATACCAATTCGCTTTTTCTCAGTGAGGCGCTGGCGGAGCATGGGATCATAGTCCGGTTCAAGTCCGTGGTCGGAGACGACGTCGATGACATAGGCGTAGCCGTCTCGAACGCCGCCAGACGGGTGAAACTCGTGCTGATCACCGGCGGACTTGGTCCAACCGTGGACGACGTGACCCGCGAAGCCGTGGCAGAGGTAACCGGCAAACCGTTACGCCGCCGTCCCCGGGCACTCGAATCCATAACGACGCGTTTGCAATCGGCGGGAAGGCCCGTTACTGAAAACCAGCGCCGGCAGGCGTTCCTGCCAACCGGCGCCGTCCTGCTTCGGAATCCTGCCGGGACCGCGCCCGGTTTTGCCGTGAAGTGGAAACATTGTTGGATCGTTTGCCTGCCCGGGGTCAGCCACGAGGTCCGCAGGATGTGGACGGAATCGATCCTGCCGATTCTCCGGAGGGAAGGGCTCATGTCGTCAGCTATCGAAACCCGGACGATCCATACCTTTGGCTTGCTGGAGGGAGAGATCGATAATCGACTAAGGGGAATTATTCCCGCTGCAAGCCCGTTTCGTCTCGGCCTGCTCGCCTCTCCGCTTGGCGTCTCGGTCTCGCTCACGCGGTCGGAGAAGATAGAAAGACGCCGGGCAGGAAATAGAGCGCCGATAAAATCCAAAACGTCACTCGACAACCTGATGGATGATGTGATCGCCAGGTTGGGGCGGTCTGTCTTCTCCGTCGACGGACAAACCATGGAAGAAGTGGTGGGAAAGCAACTCTTGGATCGCGGATTCACCATCGCTCTGGCTGAAAGCTGCACGGGTGGGCTGATTGCGCATCGCCTGACGCAAGTGCCTCGAAGTTCAGCATACGTGGAGCGGAGCGTGGTGTGTTACAGTAACCGTGCGAAAATCGAATTGTTGGGAGTGTCTGAATCGTTGCTGAAAAGATATGGGGCGGTGAGCGCACAGGTCGCCAAGGCCATGGCTCAGGGTATTCGAACGAGAAGCAAGGTAGACGTGGGTCTGAGCGTGACGGGTATTGCCGGACCCGGAGGCGGGACGGAGGATAAGCCCGTGGGCCTGGTCTACGTGGGACTGGCCACGGCGAAGAAGTCCTTTACAAAGGAATTTCGTTTTCACGGAGAACGGGAAACCATTAAACTCCGGTCGTCGCAGGCAGCGCTCGACGTGTTGCGGCGCTGGTTGTGCGATGTTTTAACGGGAGAAGAAGGAAGGGGAAATTAAATGGGTTTTTTACTCTTGATTTTCGTCATGGTCACCTACCTCTTTTCACCAATCGCGGTGCAGGCAGGTTCGGGGTTTTATATCAGCAGCGAACTGGGAGCCAACTTTGCCTCCGGGTTGGATAACTTCGGACGCGATGACGACCGGGCCAGCAAGTGCGACGAGTACATCAACCCGTTTTTCGCGATGGTGCCGGGATGTACTGACCCTGACCGCGGCGGGGATGCAGCGAAGGCCGTCTATGATCGTGCCCAGGGCATCTTGGCCGGGGCAGCCGTGGGCTATCGACTGAAAGACAGGTACCCGGATCCCCTCTGGGGTGGGTTCCGGATCGAGTTGGAATATTTCTTCCGAGAATCGGAATATGATCAATCTGTTACGAGTGCCGCTACGCGGGCACAGACTATCGCCAAGCGTCGGGGAGAAACGGCGCTGTCGGCGAAACGTGTTGGGAGCATCACCTCCCACAACCTGTTCGGAAACGTGTTTTACGATTTGAGCAACTCCAGCCGGTTCACGCCTTATGTCGGGTTCGGTGTCGGCGTTGGGTATACGGAGATGGACTGGGGCAGCATTAATGCCAGGAATTCCGATCCGACGGCAATCACGTCGATCAGTGATGATCTCTGTGAGGGGATTCCCGGCTGCGACGTAAGCGAGATCCGCAAAACCCTCGCTGGTACGACCACCAGCGAGCAGACCGTGCTCAAAGATACGCTCTTCGGCTGGCAGGTGCTTTTCGGCGTGGACTATGCATTCACGGATTCGGTGGCTCTGGGCGTGAAAGGTCGCTATGTCAATTTCAACGCTTTTGGGGACGGTGGCAGTTGGGATCGGTTGCGGAGTCACGAATCCAACCTGAGGCTCGACGGAAGTGAGCCGGTGACTTACCAACTCAAGACCGACGACATCGAATTTTTCGGTGTTAGCCTGAACCTGAAGTACTATTTTTAGCGTTCTGCTTTATGACGATGGTGCGTCGTCTCAGGTGGTACGGAAAACAGGTGGGGTGAATGGGACTCCTGCCGCTGCAAAAATGGGCTTGGCGGTTGAACTAAAAGATGATTATGGGATTACGAACGTTTTTGGCGGTTGATCTGCCTTCATCTCTGCATTCGGCCATAGGGCAGAATCTGCGAACGGTCAAACGAGAGCTTCCCGGACTCTCATGGAGCAAGACTGAAAATCTCCATATTAACTTGAAGTTTCTCGGCGAGATGACGGAGAGTCAGGTTACCCAAATCCGGCAGGCGGTGGAACCGGCCATTTCCCATGTTTCTCCCTTTGAGCTTGCACTCAAAGGGTTCGGCGTATTTCCGGATAACCGGTCGCCTCGCGTGTTGTGGATTGGCCTCGGCGGAGCTCTCGATAGCCTGATCACGTTGGCCGAGTGCATTGGGGATGCGGTGGTCCCCTTGGGGTTTCCTCAGGAGGACAGACCGTTTCGCCCTCACCTGACCGTGGCTCGCGTCAAAAAGGACCATCGTGAAGTCGGGCGTGTGCTGGGCACGTTGGGAGCGTTCACGGACCCTTTTGCCTGCGGGCCGTTACCCGTTGAACGGGTTGTTTTGTTCAAGAGTGACCTCCGGCCAACTGGACCGATCTATACAAAATTATGGGACGTCGCCTTGAACGGGTGAGGGTGCGCTGCTTTTTCTTGACGAAGAATGGTTGGCCTCCTTACGGGTTTTCAGTATGATAGAAGCATGAAGGCTTGAATCCAGGAGGCGTTATGAGCGATCGAAATGCAGATAATCAGGGGAAAATGAAGGCATTGGAACTGGCCGTGACCCAAATTGAAAAGCAGTTTGGGAAAGGCTCGATCATGAAATTGGGCAATGGCGACGTGTCGGAGGACGTGCAGGCGACGTCCACGGGGTCGTTGGCTCTTGATCTGGCCTTGGGCGTCGGCGGGTTGCCGCGAGGCCGGGTGGTGGAAATTTTCGGACCGGAATCCTCGGGGAAAACCACTCTGTGTCTCCATGCCATTGCGGAAACGCAGAAAGCCGGTGGGTCCGCGGCGTTCATCGACGCGGAACACGCATTGGACGTGTCCTATGCGAGGAAGCTGGGCGTACAGACCGACGATCTCCTGATTGCCCAGCCCGACACAGGGGAACAAGCCTTGGAGATTGCAGAGACATTGGTGAGAAGCGGGGCGATCGACCTGGTGGTCGTGGACTCCGTGGCCGCGCTGGTGCCCCGCGCGGAAATCGAAGGGGAAATGGGCGATTCGCACATGGGGCTTCAGGCGCGCCTGATGTCCCAGGCTCTCCGGAAGTTGACGGGGGCTATTTCCAAGTCCCTGACCACGGTGGTCTTCATCAACCAGATCCGGATGAAGATCGGGGTGATGTTCGGCAATCCCGAAACCACGACCGGCGGGAACGCCCTGAAGTTTTATTCTTCGGTACGGTTGGACATCAGGCGGATCGAATCCATCAAGGATGGACAGGAAGTGACCGGGAGCCGGGTCCGCGTGAAAGTGGTGAAAAACAAGACGGCGCCACCTTTTCGACAAGCCGAGTTTGACATCATGTTTGCCGAGGGCGTGTCCAAAGCCGGGGAACTCATCGACCTGGGCGTTGAGAAGAAAATCGTCGATAAGGCCGGAGCGTGGTATTCGTTTCGCGAGGAACGGTTAGGCCAGGGTCGTGAAGCCGCGAAAGCGTTTCTCAAAGAGAACCCCGAGACTGCCGCAGAAATTGAAATGAAAATTCGTGAAAAAGCCGGGTTGGTTGCGAGTCCGATGGATACGGGTTCGGCTGAAGCGGAAAAGAAACCGGCCCCCGCGCGCGGGAAAGCCTAGAAGATTGCCCCCTCACCCCAACCCTCTCCCGCCAAGGGAGAGGGTGTTAATGAGTGAACGCACAGACGAGAGACTGTCTTCCCAATGTCCCTGACCGCCAATGAGCTTCGACGGTCGTTTCTGGATTTTTTCCGGGCCGTTGACCATGCCGTGGTGCCCAGCGCGTCACTGCTTCCCCAGGCCGATCCCACGCTCCTGTTCACCAACGCGGGCATGAACCAGTTCAAGCGGGTGTTCCTGGGAGAAGAACAGCGTTCCTATTCCCGGGCGGTGTCCGTTCAGCGGTGCATGCGAGCCGGAGGCAAACATAATGACTTGGAAAACGTCGGGTATACCCGGCGCCATCATACGTTCTTTGAAATGCTCGGCAATTTTTCGTTCGGCGACTATTTCAAGAAAGATGCGGTCCATTTTGGCTGGAATTATTTGACGAAGACGCTGGGACTGCCTGCGGACCAGTTGTGGGTCACGATCTTTCAGGACGATGATGAGGCCTTTGGATTGTGGGAGACCAGCGTGGGCGTGCCCGCGGCGCGGATCGTGCGGCTCGGGCACAAGGACAATTTTTGGCAAATGGGGGAGACCGGGCCCTGCGGACCCTGCTCTGAAATCCACATCGATCAGGGGGCGGCCCTCGGGTGTGGCCGGGCCGCGTGTGCGGTGGGCTGCGATTGTGACCGGTATCTGGAAATCTGGAACCTTGTGTTCATGCAGTTCGACCGCGATGCCGAAGGCAACCTGCATCCGTTGCCGAAACCCAGTATCGACACCGGCATGGGGCTTGAGCGGCTCGCGGCCGTGGTCCAAGGCGTGGACAGCAATTATGCGACTGACCTGTTCATGCCGTTACTTTCGGCGATTGCCGACCGGACGGGTAGTACATACGGGAAAGTTGAAGCCTCCGACCGTTCCCTGCGGGTCATTGCGGATCATCTGCGGGCTATTACGTTCATGATCGCGGACGGGATTCTTCCGTCGAACGAAGGCCGGGGATACGTGTTGCGACGGATTTTACGCCGGGCGTCACGCCATGGCCGGCTTTTAGGCGTCACGGAACCATTTTTGCACGAGTTAACCGGCACGGTGGTCGTCGAAATGAAAGAGGCCTATCCCGAACTGGTCCAGGCAAGTGACGCGTGTCGTACAATCGTCGAAGGTGAAGAAGAACGTTTTATCGGCACGTTGGACCAAGGGTTGCCCATCCTGAATCGTATGGTCGGCGAAGCCACGGCCGGGTCCCTGGACGGCGAGAGCGTGTTTAAACTTTACGACACCTATGGCTTTCCGTTGGATTTGATCGAAGAAGCCGCTCGTGAGCAAGGGTTGGTCGCCGATCTTGAAGGCTTTCAACGCGCGTTGGAAGCGCAACGTGATCGGGCGCGCAAGTCGGCCGTGTTTGCAGCGGAACAAGAGAAGCCGTTTATCACCGAACTGACACAACAACTTCGTTCCACTGAATTCCTCGGGTATCAGGCGCTTCAATCCGAGAGCGTGGTACAGGCCCTGCTCAAGGGAGACGCGTTGGCGGACGAAGTCGTGGAAGGTGACGAGGTGGAACTGGTCCTGAATGTCACCCCCTTCTATCCTGAAGGAGGGGGGCAGGTTGGCGATCAGGGTACGTTGACGGGCTCGGAGGGCCGAATTCAGGTCCGGGAAACCACTAAGGTTGGCGGAAAACTCCTGCTTCACAAGGGAACGGTTGTGGCCGGACGCGTCCGTAAGGGCGAGTCGCTGGCCGCGACGGTGGACTCGACGACCCGGCACGGCGCGGCCCGGAATCATACCGCCACCCATCTCCTCCACGCGGCGCTTCGAGAAGTTCTGGGCTCTCAGGTGAAACAATATGGTTCGCTGGTTGCCCCGAACCGGTTGCGTTTTGATTTTTCCTATTTTAAGCCGCTCCGTACACGGGATCTTGAAGAAATCGAAGCCATGGTCAATTTTCACGTGTTGGACAACACGTTGGTCCAAACCGACGTCATGGGTATTCAGGAAGCCATTCACGCCGGTGCCCTGGCGTTTTTCGGCGACAAGTACGGGGAACAAGTGCGAGTGGTAGGGATTGGAGAGTTCAGCAAGGAACTGTGCGGGGGCACGCATTGCCACCATACGGGCGAGATCGGTTCGTTCCGTATTACTTCCGAAGGCGGAGTTGCGTCAGGGGTGCGACGCATCGAAGCGCTGACCGGGGCAGGGGCATTGGATCACGGGAAAAAACTGGAATCCGACATCAGGGAATTGGCGGAATTGTTGAAAAGCAGCCCATCGGAAATCGTACCGAAAACCCGGAAACTCGTTGCCCTGTTGAAAGACAAGGAGCGGGAACTCGAACAACTCAAGTTGAAGTTGATGGACCGGAGCGTCGACGGTGACGAGGTCCAAACTCGGGAGATTCGTGGCATTCCGGTCCACGTTCAGGAAACCCAGGGTTTATCCATGCAGGAACTTCGGCTGTTTTCCGACAAAGTGCGGAGCAGGGTGCCCAAGGGCGTCATCGCATTGGGCTCGGTTGTGGATGGCAAGGTCTCGTTATTGGTGATCGTGTCTCAGGACCTGACCCATACGTTGCAGGCCGGGAAATTGATCAAGGAAATGGCGCGCGACGTTGGCGGATCAGGCGGAGGGCGACCCGAAATGGCCCAAGCCGGCGGGAAGCATCCCGAAAAATTGAGCCAAGCTCTCGAAAAAGTGTTTCACCTGGTCGAAGCGCAGGTCTCGGAATCGTAGGGACAAACGATCGTTGATCCCTGCGTCGTGCCATTGAATCATTGATGTTCAAAAAAACCTTCCTCATCATTTCCGGGCTTCTTCTGCTGGGCTTTGGTGCCGGTTTCGCGGTGATGAACCAACTCCAGCCCGTTGGCAATTCTTCGCGGGTAGTTCTTGTGGATATTGCCGAAGGCGCTTCCTTGTCCGACGTGGCGAAACGACTTCACCGCCGGAAACTGCTCAAGAGCGATTGGGCATTTGTGTGGATGGGTCGCTTTGAAGGCTTGGATCGGAAAATCATTTCAGGAGAGTATGAATTTCACGGTGGCATGGCCCCCGCGGCCATTCTGGAGAAGATTATCAACGGGGAAGTGATCCAGCATACGGTCACGATTCCCGAAGGCTTTTCAATGAGGCAGATTGCCGAAGTGTTGCACGAGCAAGGCCTGGCTGATCGTGACGCGTTTCTCCGGTGCGCCAATGATCCGGTTTTCATTCAAACCCTGTCGCTGTCCGTCGACAACCTGGAAGGCTATCTGTTTCCCGATACCTATCGGTTTGCCCGTCACATGAAGCCGGAACGATTGATCGAGACCATGGTGGCCAAGTTCAAGCAGACGGTGAGAGAGGAAGACCGGGGACGGGCCGCGGAATTGGACTTGTCTTTACACGAGGTCATGACATTGGCGTCGGTGATCGAAAAAGAAACGGCCAAGCCTGATGAACGGACGTTGATTTCCGGCGTGTTTCACAATCGACTGCAAAAAGAGATTCCGCTGCAAAGCGACCCGACCGTCATCTACGCCGTGCATGAGTTTGACGGCAACCTCCGCAAAAAAGATTTGTCGATCGACAGTCCTTACAATACCTACCGGGTTGTTGGGTTGCCACCGGGACCGATTGCCAACCCGGGGCGCGCCGCTATCCATGCGGCCCTCTATCCTGAACCGACCGAATATCTGTATTTCGTCTCTCGTAATGACGGGAGCCACGAGTTCTCGACCACGCTTGCCGAACACAACCGGGCCGTGAGGAAATACCAGTTGCGTCAACGTCGCCGTACCTCGTAAGCTTTCCGAACCATGTTTTTTGAACAACGCGTCGCGTCCCTGGGCCTCACCTTGCCGGCGGCTCCGAAACCCGTGGCCACGTATGTGCCCTCGGTTCGTGTCGGCGACCTGCTCTTCGTCAGCGGCGTGGTGCCCAGTCGTGACGGGCGGATCGTGTTCCAGGGGAAAGTGGGTGGCGACCTTTCCAAAGAAGAAGGCTATGAAGCGGCCAAGGTGTCGTTGCTCAATGCCCTGGCCAATATCCGTCAGGCCGCGGGTTCGCTCGACCGGGTCCAACGTATCGTCAAAATGACGGGTTACGTGGCCTCTTGTGAAGGGTTCAGGGAGCAGCCCTACGTGATCAACGGGGCGTCCGACTTGCTGGTGGAAATCTTCGGCGAGGCCGGACGGCACGCACGCGCGGCCGTGGGGGTGGCTGAATTACCCATGGGCGTTCCCGTGGAGCTTGAATTGACCGTCCAACTGTATCCCGGTGAATCGTAACCCTCGCTTTCCGCGATAAGCATGAAAATACATACGAGCTGGCTTTTCCCGGCTGTACTGCTGGCCATGGCCTATGGGTTTGCGCCGGACCGCGCTTTGGCAAACGTTACGTATTTGACCGATCCGGCGGTCTTTTCCACTTTGCGAACGGCCAACACGATTTACGTGGACGTGCAGGCCGCAACGTGGAAGACTCGCGGCAGGTTCTTGTGGGATGCCCCGGCGGACATACGAGCCAAATTGATTGCGGTGGGTTTCGAGATCGTGCGGGAGAAGACTCAACCGCATGCGTTGACCTTGACGGGTTCGTATGAAGAAACCAGAGGCAGACAGTTTGGTATCAATCGATACGGCACGGTGCTGACGGGAACGTTCAGGATCGAACATCACGAAAAAGGCCCGTTGTTTGAGATTACGATTCAGGAACGAGCCGAACTCACTCCTTCGGGAACCCTGCCCTACCTGGACTCCCTGCATAATTTTTTGACCAACCCCTATTATCATTTTCTTGGCGAAATCGTGGACGGGCAAATCCATCGAAACCAGGATGCCCATCGCGTCTTCCTGAAAGGGTTGCGCGCCAAAGTCGTTCATGAGGCTGTTCCTGAAGTATCCGAGAACTCCGACTGGCTTCCCGAAGGCATCCACAGTATGCAACAAGCCCATACGCTGTATGAACCGGTGGCCGCCAGACGGACGATCGGGGAGTTCGTACAAGCGAAGGATGACAGCATTGTCGACCTTTTGCCGGATCTGTTGAATCATCCTGACGTGTACGTGAAAGTACGCAGTGTTCAGGCCTTCGGCGATTTCGGCGTGCTAGCGGCCCTTCCCTTGTTGCGGGATCTCGAAAAAAACGCGAAGGAAGTCGAAGTCAGAAACGCGGCGTCCGCAACGATTTCCCGTTTGACCGGAACCTCGCCATAACCTTGCCAACGAATTGAAAATTGACCTAAAAGTTTAATTTTTCCGCATAAATGCCACTTATTGACGATAAAAACACCTAGTTGTAAAATTCGTTGCGCTAGAAGATGTCTAAGCCTAAGGCATGCAGTGATGTTTATAAAAGGATAGGTGACGTCATGAAAAAATTCCTGTTTGTGCTGCTGGTCATGGGGTTGGTGCTTTTCTCCGGCTCGGTGTTCGCCAAGGACGGGTTGTACCTGGGAATGGATGTAGGTATGGCCGTGGCCCCGGACATGGACGTTCAGACCGGGGGATTCGATGATTGGACCACGGACTCGGCGCCGGATGGTTTCCCGGGCGTCCTATGCGACCAGACTATCTTCGGTGACGTTCAGACTCCTCAGGGCGCCTGTGGAGAGGATCCGGCTGCATGGGGGCCCGCAAATGAGTCGTTTGATGGGGGCTCGGGGATTCTGGCGGGATTGGCCGTGGGGTATCGTCTGGGCAGCTTCAGGGTCGAGGGTGAATATTTCTATCGCGGCGCCCGGTATGGCAGCACGGATGAACCTATCTTTTCCGACGGCTGGAAACCCAGTGATTCAACGCAATACAACGATGGCGTCGAGGATGCCGTCGATAACCTGATGTCGCACAACTTCTTTGCCAACCTGTATTACGACTACCGTACGGACTCGAAGTTTACCCCGTATGCGGGATTTGGCATTGGGTTCGCCCAGGTGTCCGTCCAATATCGAACGCGCTGGCATCGCAACCCCAATGGCGATGAGATCGACGTCATCGGCCCGCCACATGGTGATCCGGCGTTGAATCAACGATTAGCGGGATTGTTGTCGAATGATGAGGCCACCATGTCGGATACGCTGTTCGGGTATCAGGCGTTGGCCGGCGTGGATTATCAGGTGAGCGAGCCGCTCACGATCGGGCTCAAGTTCCGGTACGCGATGTTCGGGGAATTCGAGGACGAGTCGGCATATACGCGACTCCGTGGGCATGCGTCCGTAGCCGGGAATTCACTAAAGCCCGCGACCTACTATATCAGGACGGATGACATTCAATTCTGGGGCGTCAGCCTCAATATGAAGTATCAGTTCTAACCGGCAACTGTTGGAACAACGGTCGGACACGCGGCTACCGTAAAGATTACCCGTCTGACCGGAATCTCGCCGTAACGGTTCGCCATCGGGTGGTCGCTTTTTCTCCTTCGGTCATTCCCGCAATTTTTTAGCGGGAATCCAAGGTCTATCTCTCTGCACTCCATTCATACCAGCCAACTTGGAAGACCAGCCCTTGGATCCCAGATCGTGGTCGGGGATGACAAGAGGAAAGCAGGGATTGCCACTGCGCTACATCAGGTAGTTCTGGATCTAGTAACCTCAAATGGCCGAACAAGTGCCGTTTATTGACGACAAAAACCTCATGCTATAAAGTCTGTTGCGCTAGAAATGGCTAGCCAAAGCATGAAGCGATAATTTTATAGAAAAAGAGAGGTGACATCATGAAAAAATTCTTATTCGTGCTGTTGGTTATGGCGTTGGTTGTGTCCGCCGGGCCGGTATGGGCGAAGGACGGATTTTACCTGGGAATGGACTTGGGCGTCGCGGTGGCTCCGGGCCTCGATGTCAACAGTTCCGATAATGATGTTGGAACGAAATGCGACGGGTTCATCAATAATGATGGGTCCGGGGGTTATCTCGTGCCCCCAGAAGATTGCAACCCGCCTCCCTCGGCATGGTCTAATGCGTTTGATGGAGGTTCTGGTATTTTGGCGGGTGCAGCCCTAGGGTATCGCATGGGAAGCTTTAGGGGTGAGGCGGAATATTTCTATCGCGGGACGACCTATGATAGCAGAGACATAGCTGGTGGTGGTGCTGTATCTGATGATGTGACCCAAGATAAGGTTGCGCAGGAGCTTGCTCTTATCGAAGGTGGTGTCGATGACGTGCTGTCGCACAACTTTTTCGCCAACCTGTATTACGATTACCGTTCGGACTCGAAATTTACGCCATACGTGGGGTTTGGCGTAGGGTTAGCCCGAGTTTCGCTGGATTACTTTAATAAATGGACACGTAATCATGATCCCGCTGCGATCTCAACATTCAACGATACTGCGGCTACTGATGAGCAAAAAGACGCGTTGCATCGACGGCTTGCCGGTACGACTAGCATCGCCAGGGCCAAGCTTTCGGATACGCTGTTCGGGTATCAGGTGCTCGCCGGGGTGGATTATCAGGTCAGTGAGCCGGTGAGTATCGGGCTCAAGTTCCGGTGGGCGGATTTCGGTGAATTCGAGAGTGATCCAACAGAGTGGAATCAACTTCGAAGTCATGACTCCGCACGTAGCCCCGGCGGTGCGCGTGTTCAATACAAAGTGATGACGGATGACATCCAGTTCTGGGGCGTCAGCCTCAACATGAAATACCAGTTCTGACCGGCAACGATAGACCAGCTGGAAACACTGTGCCTATGGGCACCGGGGGTGTATCGTGCAAAACCCTTTTAGTCCATCGTTTGTACCCAAGAGGGTGAAACGTGCAAAACACGCGGGAAAAATTTTTACTCGTACTGCTGGTAACGACGTTGGTGGTGTCCTCCGGGTCGGTATGGGCCAAGGACGGATGGTACATGGGGATGGATTTGGGTATCGCGATGGCCCCGGAAATGGACGTGAACGGGAAGGATAATGATTTAGGCAGCACATGCGACCTGTTCTACAATCCAAGGGGGTATGGTGTGGACCAAAAGGATCATCAGTGTGTCCATACTGACAAGAGTAAAGGAGACAGTTGGACGAACGTTATTGATGGAGGTGCCGGGGTATTGGCGGGGGTGGCTTTGGGGTATCGTCTGGGGGACTTCAGGGCGGAGGGGGAATACTTCTATCGTACTGCCACTCATGATGACAAATCCGACAAAACGATTTACGACGATACTCCCAGCGGTATTGCTGAGCAAGATGCCGAACTCGAGGAGGCGATTGCCGGGGTCGATGACGTGTTGTCACACAATTTTTTCGCCAACCTGTACTATGACTTCCGTTCGGACTCGAAGTTTACGCCGTACCTGGGACTGGGAGTGGGTGTTGCTCACGTATCCCTTGATTATTTTAGCAGGTGGAAACGGAGTGATGATCCTGACGACATTAAGGCCTACATCGCATATGTTCCGGCGGATGAAAAAAGGAGACATCAAGAGAGGCTTGCGGGCGCGACCACGGTCGGCAGGGCCAAGCTCTCGGATACGTTGTTCGGGTATCAAGTGCTTGCGGGTGTGGACTATCAGGTCAGTGCGCCGGTGAGTATCGGGCTCAAGTTCCGGTGGGCGGATTTCGGGGAATTTCAAGATCGTGAAGAATGGGATCAACTCCGCAGTCACGACTCCACCCTTGGCCGTGGCACTCGAGTGCGATACCGCGTGATGACGGATGACATTCAATTCTGGGGCGTCAGCCTCAATATGAAATACCAGTTCTGACCGGCAACGAGGTAACGGTCAGAAGCGCTCTGTTCTCGTCGGTTTCTCGGTCATCTAAAATTTTGTCCTGATCACTGCCCTCGGTTGACGGCAAAAAGTGCCGCGTTATAAAGTATAGAGTGGCCGCGTCATATACTGTGGCGTGGCCACTTTTCGTTTCAGTCCTCGGGACGCGTCGATGCGTCCGGATTTGAAATATCAGTCTTGAGCATGGAAAGGGTAATCGCGGTATGAGACACGTGTTTCTTGCTTTATTGGTTGTGTGTGCAACGGCTTCGTTTGTCCAGGCTGAATTGTTTCCGGATTCGGGGCCTCCGGGCGCCACGGTGACGATCGGTGGGGCCGCGTTCGGGGATTTTGTTTCAACGGCGGAGAACCGGGTGGATTTCAATGGCGTGCCCGCGTTGATTCAACTGTGGGAGCCTGACTTGGTGATGGTGAAGGTGCCGCTCGGAGCCAAGAGCGGCGACGTTACGGTTTCAGGGTCGAAAGGCGCCACGGTCGCGGGCCAGTTCAAGATTCAACAGGTGAAGATTACCAAACTGGTGCCGCCGGAGGCGGAACCCGGCTCGGTGCTGACGATCGAGGGTGAACATTTCGGGAATACGGCAGGGTCACGTGATCCCAATACCATGTTCGGCGTGAACAGGGTGTTGATCAACGGCATTTTGTCGGAAATTCTGAAATGGCGGCCCGGGAAGATCGACGTCAAGATCCCGGCCAATGCCAAGTCCGGTGACGTGATCGTGCAACTGGCTTCCTCCGACCCGTTGCCGGATGGGTCCTGCTGCGCGCCCGTCAAATATGCCCAGAGTAATTCCATGCCGGTTTCTTTGATTCCCAGTATTTCGTTTGCGCCGAACCGTGGGCCCGTCGGAGCCAAGGTCGTGCTGAGCGGGCAACAGTTCGGGGATGCCAAGGGGCCGAATGATGCGATTACGATTGGCGGCAAGCCGGTGACGATTGCCAAATGGGCTCCGCGCACCATCGTCGTCCACGTGCCGCTCAACGGCGTGAGTGGGCCCGTGATGTTTCAACAGGACGGGCGTACGAGGACCTTGGGCCAATTCGAATTGGTCGAACCCGGTTCCGATGGTTTGTTTCCGACTCAGGGACCGATCGGTACCTTGGTTCATATCAAGGGGGAAAATTTCGGAGTCTTTTCCGAAGCGGGGAGCACGGCGTACGCGTTCGATTTCGATCCGGGCCAGAACCGGGTGGAAATCGGCGGGGTGCCGGCCGTTATTCACCGGTGGCAGGATGACGAAATCAACGTGTGGGTGCCCTACAGCGCCAAGTCCGGTCAGGTTGTCGTGAAGCGGGGCGCCACCATTCCCAATCCCGATGGGACCTGTTGCGTCAAGCAAGGCGTGGTGGAATTGGACGTAGGCTCGTTTACCGTGCAGACGCCGAAGGTCACGTCCTACTCTCCGAAGGAAGCCGGGATTGATGAGATTGTGACGTTGACAGGTGAAGGGTTCGGCGAGTTTCTCAAGATCGCGGAGGCGACGCGGCTGGAATTGAATACCGACGCCCACGATTGGAAGAACTATCGACTGGGACCCGACGTTTCACGAACCGAAGTGCTGGTGAACGGGGTCGCGGCCGTCGTGGTCTCCTGGAAGGATACTGAAATCAAGGTTCAGGTGCCCCGGCGGCACGTGTTCGGATTCGGGCATCCCGAAGGGTTTTACGTTGATCCCACCAAAGGCGAAATCGTCGTGCGTCGCGGGTCCTGGGATTTACTCAAAAACGGCCGGTGTTGTTCCCGGAAGCAGTGGCAAAGTGCCGTGGCTGGTGAATTCAAGATTCTCCCACGGGGATTGCCCCACAAGGAATTTTTCTACGATTACACACAAGAACCTTGGAGAACCGACCAGGCACCGTGAAAGTCGTGACATCCTCTTTTCATGCTCTCCTTTGGTTGATGGTCGTGGGATTGGTTTGTCTCCCTGGCTTGGCCGGACAGGTCGGAGCCGCGGAGAACCCCGTTTCGACCGTCCAGAAGAGCGGCACCAAATCCACGCTCCTCGGGACGTTCTTCGTCAGCGCGCAACACGGCTGGGCCGTGGGCGCGGGAGGAACCGTCCTGAAAACGGAGGATGCGGGGGCGACGTGGCAGGCCGTGACGCGTCGCACCGCGGCCCTGTTGACCAGTGTCTACTTTACGGATCCTCAACACGGATGGATTGTCGGGCAGAACGGGACCATCCTGCATACGAACGATCACGGGAAACAGTGGCGCCGGCAGGTTGCCGGGGTGGGCGCCGCACTCTATGACGTGTATTTCCTGAATCCTTCTCAGGGCTGGATCGTGGGGGACCGCGGCACGATCCTACGCACCGCGGACGGCGGTGTGACCTGGGAGGATCAAAGCAGTTCCACCGCGGTGGATTTGTTTGGTGTTCAGTTCATCGATGCGAAACACGGGTGGGCAGTCGGTGCGATCGGGACAATTCTCGTCACGCGGGACGGAGGTGAAAACTGGATCCAGCAGACGACCGACAGTGCTACGACGTTCTTCGATTTGTACTTTACGGATCCCGAGGGCGGGTGGGTCGTGGGCTCCCAAGGCGCCATCTTTCAAACGATCACCAGTGGAGAAAAATGGGTTGATCGCACCCTGCCATGCGGGTCTCCCTGTATCCGACCGCCGGACTTTTTAAAAGTCCAGTTTACCGGGTTCCTGGCCGGGTGGATCATCGGCGAGCGAGGTGCGTTTCTGACGACCACGGACGCCGGTTTCACGTGGACCGAACCGGAACTCTCCGAGCCTTTCAGCCTCTACGGGCTATCCTTTCCTGATCCCAAGGTCGGATGGGCCGTAGGCGACGGCGGGACTATCCTCAAGATCACACCAGCGTCTTCTTAAGAACCTCTGCTTTTTTGCACTATCGGGCGCATGGCGGCGTTGTGTCCTCGCTCAACCCTCGACTATCTCGTTTGATATGTCTCGGGTTTCGCTGCGGGACGCCTTGCCCTGCATCCCGCTATCACAAAAAAATCAAAGGTTCTTGATTTCTTCCAGCCCGGTTATCCCATATTCCCCAATTTATGTTGCAGGATGCTCAGCGCCACCAGTGGTGCGGTTTCGCTTCGAAGGATGCTCTTGCCCAGTGATATGGGTTGAAAGCGTTGGTCGAGGAGTTCCTGCTTTTCTTCCTGCGTCCATCCTCCCTCGGGGCCAACGGCCAACACGATGGTGCTATGGAACGTGTGATCGATAGACAGGGAGCCAAGGTTCTGTTCGCCACTTCGTTCCAGTAACGCACACCGGAGTGCCGGGTGAGGAACGTGCTTGAATAACTCGGATAACGTCAGGGGTTGGGTGAGGTTGGGGAACGCCCATTGCTCCGATTGCTGTGCGGCATCGACGGCGATCCGTTGCCACCGTTCCCGTGTGGTTCGGACGCGACTTGCCGGTGGACGGGCGATGACCCTCGACGTGAGCAATGGAATAATCTCGGTGACTCCAAGCTCGGTGGCTTTTTGAATCACCCAGTTCATGCGATCCCCCTTCAGAATGGCTTGAGCCAGGACAATCGGAGCCGATGGCGAAGGAGGACCTTCGATGGTTTCGATGATCGAGCCTTGGAGTGATTTCGAATCCAGGTGGTCGATCCGAACCCGGTACCGAATCCGGCACTCATCTCCGACCCAAATCTCCTCGCCTTCGCGAATGCGGAGACTTTTTGAAAGGTGGGAAAGGAGAGGATTGTCGATCGTGATAGTGTGGTGGGAAATCCGGTTTGATTGAATGAAGAATACCGGCATGTGACGAATGGACGTGGAGAGGATGGGGGAGGCCAAAGATCGTCGTGTTACTCGAACATGTTTTTGACCTTGCCGAACAGGCCGTCTCCCTGGTCTTGTGACGCGGTCGCGCCCTCTTCGGCAAAGGCGGCCAGGAGTTCCCGTTGCTTCGCCGACAGTTTCGTGGGAATGCTGATGTTGACGCGAACGAGTTGGTCGCCGCCGGTACGGCCTTTCAGCGCGGGTGCCCCCAGGCCCTTCAATCGAAGTACCTGATCGTGTTGGGTGCCTTCGGGAATTTTGACGCTGGTTTTGCCTTTGAGGGTCGGTACGTCCACTTTACCGCCCAGGGCGGCCGTGACCATGTCGAGCGACAATTCGACGAGAATGTCGGTTCCCTTTCGGGTGAAGACCGGATGAGGTTTGACTGCAACCGCGACGTAGAGATCGCCGGGCGGACCGCCGTTGACACCGTGTTCACCTTCGCGAGCCAGGCGAAAGCGCATGCCCGTATCGATTCCCGCTGGAATCGTGACGGCTAAGGTTCGTTCCCGGTAAACCCGCTTTTGCCCGCGACAAGTAGGACAGGGGTCCGAAATGATCTGTCCGGTGCCCTGACACTGCCCGCAGGCCCGGTTGATCGAGAAGAAGCCTTGTTGCAGCCGAATTTGGCCGGTCCCCTGACAGCCGCGACATTGTTGGACGGCATCGTCTGATTTGGCTCCCGTGCCTTTGCAGGAGTCGCAACCTTCCCATCGCGGGATTTTGAGTTTGGCCTCTTTCCCCTCAATGGCTTCTTCAAAAGAGAGTTCCAGGTTGTATTGCAGGTCATTACCCTGTTCAGGTCGACTACGACCTCCTCTCGCTCCGCCAAAAAAGTCTTCGAAAATATCCCCGAAGACATCGCCGAATCCTTGCCTGAAATCAAACCCCTCGGGTCCGCCGAAACCCTGCTGGCCCGCGGAATGCCCGAACATGTCGTACCGTTTTCGCGATTCCTCATTGCTCAGGACTTCATACGCTTCATTGGCTTCCTTGAATTTTTCTTCGGCTTTTTTCTTGAGTTGCGGGTCGCCTTGCAAATCGGGATGGTGCTGGCGGGCGAGCTTCCGGAAGGCCTTCTTGATCTCGTCATCAGAGGCCGCCCGATCGACTCCCAGCACTTCATAATAATCCCGTTTGGTCACGCTAGCCATCTTTTCCGGTCTATGAGCATCTCAGCTTTTTCCCGTCGAGTGGACGTTTTTCAGGAAAACGATCTGAGAATAGCATTATTTTTCCTTGTCAACCTCTTCAAATTCGGCATCGACGACTGTTTCGTCTTGTTGCGTTCCATTGGTCGCTTCACCGTTAGGGCTTGCGCCGTCTCCGGTGTTGCTTCCGTCTCCGGTTTCTGCCGACGTCTTCTTGTACATTTCTTCCGCGAGCTTGTGTGACGCGGTCGTGAGGGTCTGCATGGCCGCTTTCATGGCTTCCATGTCGTCTCCCTCCATGGCTTTCTTCATGCCGTCGATCGCTTCCTGAATGTTGGTTTTCTCTTCTTCAGGAATCTTGTCTCCGTGTTCCTGGAGATTCTTTTCCGTTCCGTAAACCAGAGTATCGGCCTGATTGCGAACTTCCACGGTCTCGCGGCGTTTTTTATCCTCTTCGGAATGCGCCTCGGCGTCCTTGACCAATTGTTCGACTTCTTCCTTGCTCAGGCCGCTTGACGCCGTGATCTTGATGGACTGTTCCTTTTGCGTGGCCATGTCTTTGGCTGACACGTGGACGATCCCGTTCGCGTCGATGTCGAACGTGACTTCGATTTGCGGCATCCCTCGCGGGGCCGGGGGAATCCCCACCAGATCGAATTGGCCGAGCAGCTTATTGTCATTGGCCATTTCCCGTTCGCCCTGGAAGACCCGAATGGTGACCGCGGTCTGACTGTCCGAGGCGGTGGAGAAAATCTGGCTCTTCTTGGTCGGAATGGTGGTGTTGCGGTCGATCAAGCGAGTGAACACGCCGCCCAGCGTTTCAATACCCAGGGATAGGGGAGTCACGTCCAGCAGCAGCACGTCCTTGACGTCGCCCTTGAGGACGCCGCCTTGGATCGCGGCTCCGATTGCCACGACTTCGTCGGGATTCACGCCCTTATGGGGTTCTTTGCCGAAGAAGGCTTTTACGCGTTCGATGACTTTGGGCATCCGCGTCATTCCGCCGACGAGCACCACCTCATTGATTTCGCCGGCTGAAACACCGGCATCGGCCAAAGCTTTTTTGCAGGGTTCGATGGAGCGGGTGATCAGGTCGTCAACGAGTTGTTCCAGTTTGGACCGGGTGAGTTTGAGCACCAGGTGTTTGGGCCCGCTGGCGTCCGCGGTGATGAAGGGCAGATTGATTTCCGTCTCCTGGGCCGATGACAGTTCGATCTTGGCCCGTTCCGCGGCTTCTTTCAGGCGTTGCAGCGCCATGCGGTCATTTTTCAGATCAATGCCCTGATCCTTCTTGAATTCGTCCACCAGCCAATCGATGATGCGGAGGTCGAAGTCGTCGCCGCCCAGGAAGGTGTCGCCGTTGGTGGCTTTCACTTCGAACACGCCGTCTCCGATTTCGAGGATCGAAATATCGAAGGTGCCGCCGCCGAGGTCGTATACGGCGATGCGTTCTTCTTTCTTTTTCTCCAAGCCGTAAGCCAATGAAGCTGCGGTAGGCTCGTTGATGATCCGAAGGACGTTGAGCCCCGCAATCTGGCCCGCGTCTTTGGTGGCCTGACGCTGGCTGTCGTCAAAGTACGCGGGGACGGTAATCACCGCCTCCGTGACTTTTTCACCCAAAAAGTCCTCAGCCGTCTGTTTGATCTTTTGAAGGATCATCGCCGATACCTCGGGGGGGCTGTATTGTTTGCCTTGGATTTCTACGTGCGTGTCCCCGTTCGAGGCGGCGAGAATCTTATACGGCAACCGCTCGGTGGCTGTTTTCACTTGCTTGGTATTGAACTTTCTTCCCATCAGGCGTTTGACGGAGAAAATGGTGTTTTCGGGATTCGTGATAGCTTGACGTTTGGCAATCTGGCCGACGAGCCGTTCTTCTTTGTCCGTCACCGCCACCACGGATGGCGTAGTGCGCCCGCCTTCCGAGTTGGCAATCACTTCGGGGTCGGTCCCGCTCATGACGGCGATACACGAATTTGTCGTTCCCAGGTCAATTCCAATAATCTTGCTCATGCTTCGGCTCCTTCCTGCTGTCCTTCTCCATTTTCCGGTTCTTTGGTTTTCGCGACGGTCACCATGGCTGGTCGCAATATCCGGTCGTGGACGAAATACCCTTTCTGATACTCATCAACGATGACGTTTTCGGGGATGGTCGTTGATTCGACTTGCCCCACGGCTTGATGTTTGGCCGGATCAAAAACTTCTCCCACACTCGAAACCTGTTTGATGCCCATTTTTTTGAGGGTATCGAGAAAATGTTTGTAGGTGAGGTCAACCCCTTCCATGAGCCCCTCGATCCGGCCTTGTTCGCGCCCCGATTGCAGGGCCCGTTCCAGGTTGTCCAAAGTAGGCAGCAAGTCCTTGAACAATTTTTCGTTTGCAAACCGGATTGTATCTTGTTGGTCGCGTTGAACCCGACGCTTGTAGTTGTCGAATTCCGCAGCCAGGCGCAAATATTTGTCATTCAGGGCGTGCAGTTCCTCGTCCTTTTCGAGAAGTTGGTCGGCGAGACTTGGAACTTCTGCATTTTCCTGAGGATTTTCAGGTAACCCTTCTGTATCCGTGCCGGTTGACTCCGTATCTTGATGATCGGAAAGTGGCGTGGTTACTGCGTCTTCGCCACTTACTTCATCTGATTGTTGAAGATTGTCGCTCATGTCACGGCTCGGGTGTCTTGCTCAGATAGTCATCAGGGCTTGGTAAGTCAACTGAAAAAAGTGAAAAAATGATGAAAAACACGGAAGAAAGGCGTGGCGCCTATTGGCTGATTTTGCGGCGGTAGAGCAATTCCAGGCCCTCGAGCGTGAGCGATGGCCTGATTTCTTGGAGAGTATTCGAGATTGGGGCAAGAATTGGGGCGAGGCCACCGGTGGCGACGACCTTCGTTGAGTGACCGATTTCCTGTTCGATTCTGGTCACCATTGCATCGACCAGTCCCGCATACCCGAAGATCAAACCGGATTGGATGCTGCTTGTCGTATCGGTTCCGATCACGTTTTTCGGCCGGGTCAGCTCGACGTTGGGCAATTTGGCGGTATGGTGGTGAAGCGCCTCGGCGGCGCTTTTGATCCCCGGGGCAATCGCCCCACCCAAATATCGTCCGTCTTTGGTGACGGTGCAAAACGTTATGGCGGTTCCGAAGTCCACGATGATCAGATGGGTTCGATAGCTTGCGAACGCCGCCGCCGCGTTGACCAAGCGGTCGGTTCCGATTTCCTGAGGGTTGGCATACTCGAGTGTCAGCCCAAAAGGAAAGTCGGAGGAGACGATGAGCGGGGAATGATGGAAAAAGGTCTCGATCATGGATTCAATCGTCGGAGTCAGGGGCGGGACGACGCTGGAAATAATGGTCCCATGGATATCCTGCGCAGAAATACCGGATTTCCGTGTGAGCGACGAGAAGACGATGCCGTATTCGTCCGCCGTCTTCGTGTGGTCCGTGGCCAAGCGCCAGGAACTTCGCAGGGTTTGTCCGTCGAATACGCCGGAGACGATTTGGGTATTGCCGATGTCGATCGTCAGAAGCATGGAAATTCCCTACTCCTCACCCCAGCCCTCTCCCACAAGGGGAGAGGGCTGGGTGAGTTAGCGTAGATGGTGAACGTCCCCGGAACGAATTTCCAGGGTGTGGTTTTTGCCTTCTTGCATGGTGGACACCAGTAATGCGCCATCGTTTCCGATGTTGGTAGCCGTTCCGCGAATCGTTTGACCTGCCAGGAAGGCAATCTCCACTTCCCGGCCGAGTGTGGCACACGACGCCTCATACGATCTTCGCACGTGCTCGAATTGTTCCGATTCCACGCAATCATACCAGTTTTCCAATTGGTTGAATATATCGGCGATCAAGCCGTTTCGATCATGAAATTTTCGGGTTGCGAGGTGACACGAGGTGGCGAGCGGACGAAGCTCTTCGGGAAAATCCGTCTCCCGGCAATTGACGTTCAGGCCGAACCCTACGACACACGTTCCAATTCGGGAACCTTGACTCGCGCTTTCGCATAAAATGCCCCCGATTTTTTTCTCGATATACAACAGATCATTGGGCCATTTTAACGAGATCTCAATGCCGCAGGTACGTTGGGTGGCTTCAACCAGGGCGAGTCCCGTTACAAGCGGGATCCAGGACACGTGGCGCGAAAGTTTCGGATCTTTGAGGATCAGGGTGCAATAGATATTGAGAAGAGGCGGTGAGGTCCACTGCCGTTCCAGTCGGCCCTTCCCGGCGGTTTGAGTTTCTGCGAGAACCACTGTGCCATGAGGTGCTCCGGAGTCGGCCAGCGTAAAGGCCGTGGTATTGGTGGAGGAGAGTTCCGCAAAGAGATGAAGCGGACGGCACAGGCTGCGCGTGGTCAACCGCTGTTCAATGCTTGCGGCTTCCAGCGGTGTGGATTGTTCGGGATCCGCCATGCGCCAGTCAGGTTATCGAGAGGATACGGGAAGCACGTCCAGACTGATATCGACCGCGGGTGCAGAATGGGTGAGGGCTCCGATGGAAATGGAATCCACGCCCGTGGCGGCATATTCGCGGACGTTCTTGAGCGTAATACCTCCCGAGACTTCGGTGTGCGCTCTGCCTTTGATGAGGTCTACGGCTTCCCGGATCAGAGACGGGGACATGTTGTCCAGGAGCAGCACGTCGGCGCCGCCGTCAAGAGCCTGGTCAATCTGTTCGAGATTCTCGACTTCCACGCAGATTCGGAAATGACGGGAGTGTCGTTCCTTGGCTGTTCGGCAGGCTTCGCGGATGGTAGTGCCTTGGGCTTCTAACAACACCAGGTGGTTGTCTTTGATGAGGACGCCGTCGCTCAGCGTCATGCGATGGTTGGTCCCACCGCCGAGGGCAACCGCCCATTTTTCAAGTCGTCGAAGGCCGGGAATGGTTTTTCTGGTATCGACGAGAACGGTGGGATACTGCCGGATCTCGGCGCGGAACCGTGCGGTTAAGGTGGCAATGCCGGAAAGATGTTGCAAAAAGTTCAGCGCGACCCGTTCTCCACCCAGGATTGAATGCGCCGGTCCTTGGAGGGTGGCGAACGTCTGTCCCCCTTCCAGTGTTGTGCCGTCGTCAAACGTGGCCGTCACCGTCACGGCAGGGTCCAGGACCCGATACACGGCATGGAGAACCGCGACACCGGCAAGGGTCAGGTCCTGCTTGGCCACGACGTGGGCTTGAGCCTGAAGGGACGGATCGAGGAGCGCCCGCGTGGTGACGTCGCCGTGTGGCGCGTCTTCTTTCAAAGCCGCTGCGACCAGCGTTTCGAGTTCAAAAGGCGGAGGCTGAATCACGTGGGATTTCATGACACCATGTTCCGGAGTTGTTGTTCGCTGCTGGCAAGAAGTGAGAGTTCGGCGGTCAGCAGGTCCAGACGATTCTTTGATTCTTGAACCACCTCGGGGGAGGCCTTGGCCGCAAAGTCCGGAGACCCCAGGCGTCCTTGGAGACGCGAGGCTTCCTTTTGTTTGACTTGTGCTTGTTTGTTGATGCGCGTCAAGGCTTTGTTGAGGTCCACCTCGCCCTCGATCGTCAGGCCGACCATGAAACTCCCCACCGCCAGCTGCAGGATCCGGCCGGCCGGCCACGTGTCCTGAGCGGCGATGGTGACCGTTCCGCGACAGAGATGTGCGACGTGGTCCCGGGCTTCGTTCAAACACGCGATCTCGTCCGGATCTTTGGCCGTGGCCAGGGTCGTCAGGGATTTTGATGGTGCGTAATCCAGGAGGGCGCGCCCGGTTCGGATGGTGGTGACGATTTGTTCAATGACGGCAAACGTCTGTTCCGCCTCGGCATTCTCCCATTCCTGGGTTGCAACCGGAAAAGGTTGGCGGACGAGGCTCTCGCCCTGGTGGGGGATCGTTTGCCAGATTTCCTCGGTCAAAAACGGCATAAAGGGATGGAGCAGGCGTTGGATGCGCTCGAACGTGTGCAGCATCGTGGCGCGGGTCGACCGGGCGGCGGGCGAGTCCCCTCCCTGCAGCGCGGGTTTGATGAGTTCCAGATACCAATCGCAGTATTCGTGCCAGATATGCTGGTAGAGTTGTCCGGCGGCCTGATCGAACCGGTATTCTTCGAGACGGGCCGTCACTGTGGTGGTGACGCGATTAAGCCTGCTCAGGATCCATTGATCCACGAACGGCCTGTCGGCAATTGGCCGTGTTTCGGTCGGCCCATCCGCGTGCATCAGGATGAAACGTGCGGCATTCCAGATTTTGTTGGCAAAGTTGCGATAGCCCTCAATCCGGTTTTCCGAAAGTTTGATGTCACGCCCGGGTGATGCCATCGCGGCCAAGGTAAAGCGGAGCGCGTCGGTCCCGTACTGCGACATCTTGGTCAGGGGGTCGATGACGTTCCCCTTGGATTTGCTCATCTTTTCACCCTCGGCGTCGCGTACCAGGGCGTGAATATACACGTCACGGAACGGGGGCTTGCCGGTAAACTTGAGGCCCATCATGATCATGCGCGCCACCCAGAAGAACAGGATATCCAATCCCGTAACCAACGTGGAGGTCGGATAATAGGTCTCGAGCTCTTTGGTATGTGCAGGCCAGCCCAGGGTGGAAAAGGGCCAGAGGGCCGATGAAAACCACGTGTCGAGCACGTCGGGGTCTTGAATGAATTGATCCCCCCCGCAGGTGGCGCAGGTGGCCGGAGCGGTCTCGGACACCATGGGATCGGCGTGAGTGGGAATGAGGTGACTGCCCCCACCCTCGAGAATCATGCGGGCTTCAGGATGGCACGTGGCGCAATACCAGGCCGGGATACGGTGGCCCCACCAGATCTGCCGGGAAATGCACCAGTCCTTGATCCCCCGCATCCAGCCCAGATAATTGTTCGACCATTCTTCCGGGATAATGCGGATCTGACCCTGTTCCACCGCCGCAATCGCCGGGTCGGCCAGCGGTTGAATCTTGACGAACCATTGAGGGGAAAGGAACGGCTCTACCACGGTTTTGCAGCGATAACATTTTCCCAGGGCCATTTGATGATCTTCGGTTTTGACCAGGAGTCCTTGATCTTTCAGGGCATCAACGACAATGGGGCGGGCCTTGATGGCCGGGAGGTCGGCAATGTTGTTCAGGATGTCCGGTTCGACTCCGGCGTCCCGAAGCGCCTCGGGATTCAGAAGGGCCTGATGGGTCAGCAGGGCAATGCGCGGGAGTTGGTGCCGTTCGCCTGCCTCAAAATCATTGAAGTCGTGGGCCGGGGTGATCTTGACGGCGCCGGTTCCGAATTCGCGATCCACCAGGGTCCCATCGCCCACGACCGGAACGGTCCTGTCGGTGAGCGGCAGCTTGATGCGTTTTCCGATATGGCCATTGTATCGGGCATCCTCGGGATGCACGGCCACCGCGGTGTCCCCGAGTAGCGTCTCCGGTCGCGTGGTGGCGATGACGAGGGATCTGTTGTCGTCATCGGCCAGCGGATAAGTAATGTGGTACATGATACCTTGGACCGGCTCATGCTCGACCTCAACGTCGGACAGGGCGGTGAGGCAGCGGGGGCACCAATTGATCAACCGGTGTCCGCGATAGATGAGACCTTCCTGGTGCAGGCGAACGAAGACGGCTCGAACGGCTTCGGACAAACCCTCATCCATAGTGAAGCGCAGGCGGGCCCAATCGCAGGACGCTCCGAGTCGTTTCAGTTGATCGAGAATCGTATTGCCGGATTGCTGTTTCCAAGACCAGACCCGTTCGATAAACGCGTCCCGTCCGAGTTCCTCCCGCCCGGTGCCTTCCTCCAAAAGCTGACGCTCCACCACGTTTTGCGTGGCGATGCCGGCATGGTCCGTTCCCGGGAGCCACAGGGTGTTCCGCCCTTGCATGCGGCGCCAGCGAATCAGAATGTCCTGAAGCGTATTGTTCAGCGCATGGCCGATGTGCAGCGAACCCGTGACGTTGGGGGGCGGGATGACGATCGTATAGGGCTGTCCCGTGGAGTCGGGAGTGGCGCCGAAGTAGCCCCGGTCGATCCAATGCGGACCCCACCGGGCTTCAACGGCTTGCGGGTCATAGGTTTTACTGAGTTGTTGGGACGCCATAGGGATGAAACTCGCGCTGACAAGGCCAAAAATCTTAGCATGGGGGGTAGGCCCTCGCAAGCAAAGCGCCGGTTGTGTTCGCGAGAACGAATATGATAGAACCCCAGCACGCTTTTACCGTGATTTTACTGAGCTAGCGGCAATTACGCCCAGCAGGACCAGGGAGAATTTGATGCCCAGAGGACGAGAAAAAGATCGAGAGCTTCGTCGCAAACACCGAAAGAATCAACGACGTATGAAGGCTCTTGACCAAGCCCAACGCAAAGCTGGCACCAAGAAATAAGCTCCTGCCTTTCTCTCGCTCATCGCGGCCCATTTGTGACTCGGGTCATGGACGAGCCCGTCCTTTCCCAGCCTCATCGCCATGCCGGCATCGCACATAAAAGTCGTGTTTTTCGATGCGGCCGGAACCTTGTTTCACGTCAAGGGGTCCGTCGGGGACGTGTATCTGCGGTATGCCGCAAAGTATGGCGTGCCGCGGTCGCCCGACATGGTGACCAAGGTGAACCAGGCGTTCAAAGACGCCTTTCGCCAAGCGCCCCAGCCGATTTTTGCCGTGGAACAACCGGAAAAATTGAAGCAATGCGAAAGGCTCTGGTGGTTCGACATCGTGCACGCGGTGTTCTATCGCGTCGGCATGTTCGAAGGGTTCGACGATTACTTCGATGAAGTCTACGAAG
This sequence comes from Nitrospirales bacterium, assembly GCA_965203665.1. Taxonomy (GTDB): domain Bacteria; phylum Nitrospirota; class Nitrospiria; order Nitrospirales; family UBA8639; genus Bin75. The sequence goes on from OZ241905.1 coordinate 545,020, forward strand.
CTTTTGGCAGGGCGGAGGCATGGGAAATCTATCCTGAAGTGCCGGAGGTTCTTCAGCAGTTGCGCACGCAAGGCTATGAACTGGGAGTCATCTCCAATTTCGATACGCGGTTTTTTGACATTGTCCGGGGATTGCGGTTGGAGCATTTTTTTGATTCCATCACGATTTCCAGCCTCGCCGGGTCGGCCAAACCATCTCCGAAGATTTTCCAACATGCCTTGGATCAACACGTGGTCGAGCCGGAAGAAGCCATGCACGTGGGGGATGATCTCAAGGAAGATTTTAAAGGAGCCACCGAGGTCGGCTTATCAGGGGTGCTCCTGGATCGAGACGGGAAGGGAGTTGATGACACGATACCTTGCATTGCCGATCTGCGAGGCTTGCGCCATCTTCTTCAATAAAGCAGAGGTTCCTAAACGCAATGTTCTGGTGCTTCCTTGACTTCGGAAAGAATGGCCTGCTAGACTTTTTCTCAACTTCTTGGTTTTATTTGAAAAATTCTCAATATATGGCAATAGAATTACGTAAATTCAATTGAGTACGGAACAAACCTTTAGTATGACTTGAATATTGTGAGGGGTGCTATGAAGGATTTTTTTGAGTTGGATTGTGATTTGATTCGGCAACGGCTGGTCTTAAGGGCCGAAGGCTTTGAAGAGGACTGGGGCGCAGGGGAAGACGCCGATCAGGAAAAGCTTCCCGATCCGCCCGCCGGCGTCAAGGCCGTCGGAGGGAACGGGTTTATTACCCTGAGTTGGGATGCCGTGCCCGATGCGATGTATTACAACGTCTACTATCAGACCTCTAAAGGAGTCAGCATCAAGCCCAACGAACTGACGCGTCCGATTGCGAGTCAGGATGATTTCAACCCCGTGATCGGAGTCACCAAGGAAAAAGGGAATTGTATCGAAGGTCCTTCCTGCCCCTACACGCATAACGATCTGGCCAACGGGTTGTGTTACCACTACGTGGTCACCGTTGTGACCGCCGACGGAGAAAGTCCCGAATCGGAAGAAGTCATGTCGATCCCTTCGCCGTACTTGCCCGTGTTGCAGTTCGGACAGGAAGGCGTCGATGACGGGGAGTTCCGCTCGCCGACCGGGATTGCCCTCGACAGCGACGGGACCATCTACGTGGCGGATACCGACAATCATGCCATTCAGCGGTTCGATAAGGACGGCAACTGTTTGGCTCGCTGGGGTGGGGAAGCCGATTCGGAAGACGGCACGTTTTATTATCCCCGAGGGCTGGCGACCGCTCCCGAAGGCCACGTGTACGTGGCGGACAGCGGCAACAACCGCGTCCAGAAGTTTGATCCCGACGGGAACTTTTTGAATGCCTGGGGCAAATTCGGTTTTGCCTGGCGAGGGGCCGAGGCCGGGAAGTTCGACGTGCCCTGGGGAGTAGCCACGGACCAGCAGGGCAATCTGTATGTTTCGGACACGAGTAACTCGCGCATCCAGAAATTCCAGTCGGACGGCGCCCCTTTGATCAAATGGGGAAAAGACGGGAGCTTCGATGGCGCCTTCTACTTCCCGCGGGGGCTGACGGTCGACTTTGCCGGCCACATTTACGTGGCAGATGAAGGCAATCATCGCATTCAAAAATTCGATTCACGGGGCAATTTCCTGGCGAAATGGGGAAGAGAAGGAAACGGGCTCGGACAATTCAAATCGCCTTGGGGGGTGGCATGCGATGCCTTGGGCAACGTGTACGTCGTGGACAGCGGGAACCACCGGATCCAAAAATTCGATTCGAACGGGACTTACCTGTGTTCCTGGGGCAATCGTGGGCTGACGGAAGCGCAGGTGAATTTCCCATCCGGTATTGCGGTGGACAAAGAAGGGTACGTCTACGTGGTGGATAGCGGGAACTATCGGGTCCTGAAGTTCGCGCCCACCGAAGAGGAACTCGCCAGGGGGCGGGAAAAAGCCGACAAGGTCGCAGCAGCGGAAGGGGCTCCGCTGGCCGTGCCCTTGGTGGGGAAACCCGGTGATACGGAGTCGATGCTGAGTTGGATGGAGGTGCCCGGCGCCGTGTCTTATAACCTCTATTTCAGTACCGATCCCGGTGTGTCCAAAGAGACGGCGACGCTCATTGAAGGGGTGACGAGTCCCTACACCCATACCGGCTTGACGAACAATACGGCCTATTACTATGCGCTTACGAGCGTTGATGAGAATGACGTCGAGAGTTCCCTGTCGGAAGAACAGGAAGTCATGCCCGTGCTGATCGACGTGGCCGCTCCGCAGAATCCGGATATCGTCCTGAATCACGGGGCGTACATGACGAATTCGTTGGACGTGGTGGCGACCATTTCAGCCAGGGACGTGGATACCGGCGTGGCGGGCTATTTCATCTCTGAAAATCCCATGACTCCCGGTGCGACCTTGCCGGGATGGATCGAAGTCGAACCGGAACATAAGTTCGGGGCGACGATTCCCCTGACCTTATCGCCCGGTGATGGGCCCAAAACGGTCTACGCGTGGTTTAAAGACGTCGGCAATAACATTTCGATCCCGGCCAGTGCGAATATTCTGCTGAATACCTCGGGGTACGTGTGTACGGGGAAATGGGGGAAACCCGGTCGTGGCGCCTCGTTGCTGCACGGCGGTGAATTCATGGCGCCGCTGTATGGGCTGGCCATCGACAATCAAGGCTCCTTGTTCGTCATCGACAATGGCAACACCCGTGTCCAGAAATTCGATCGCAATGGGAACTTCATCCTGCTGTGGGGGAACTTTGGCACGGCCAATGGGAACTTCAACAGTCCAACGGGTATCGCGTGCGATGGAAAAGGCGACGTGTACGTGTGCGATACCAGCAACCATCGTATACAGAAGTTTGACGGAAAACTGGGCCAATACCTCATGAAAATCGGTGGTCGCGGGAACGGGGAAGGTCAGTTCAATGCGCCCTGGTCCATTGCCGTTGACCGGGTCCGCGGTTACCTGTACGTCGTCGATAGCGCCAATTTCCGCGTCCAGAAATTCGATGAAGACGGTGAGTTCGTGATGCAGTGGGGCAGTTTCGGGAATAACGACGGGCAATTCTATTTTGCCAGGGGCATTGCGGTCGATCAGAATGACGGGATGGTCTACGTCGTGGACATGGGGAATCACCGTATCCAGAAGTTCGATACCAGTACGAACGTCCTGCCGCAACTTGTGGCCAAGTGGGGCGGGGGGATCGGTCCGGGCCACGCGAGTAGCGCCCAGGCCCAGGAACCCGGCCAATTTCGTTCACCCTGGGGAATTACCGTGGACGGCGCGGGTGACGTGTACGTCTCGGACACGGGGAATCAGCGGCTGCAAAAGTTTGATCGGGACGGGAATTTCATCACCCAATGGGGCGGATTCGGCAATGCCGACGGGCAATTCAACTTCCCCTACGGTCTCGTGGTCGATCATCGAGGGCACGTCTTCGTGGTGGATAGCGGCAACATGCGCGTGCAACACTTCATGCCGGCTGAAGACGCCGAAGAGTTCCTGCAGGACGAAGCGGAAACGGTGGCGGCCCTTCCGGAAAGCGAAGCGTCATAACCGTCTCGCGAGGCACTCAGCAAGGCCCCCGGACGTCTGTGCCGTCAGGGGGCCTTATTTTTTTCAATTTTGGCTATTGCGCCCGTCGATTTTTTTAGAAAAACTTGGTAAGCTGCTTTCGCAGTTTTTCTCACCGTTTGTGTTCAACAACAACGTGGCAATTTCACTTCTGATGACTCGATCATCGGGCATACATCTCTTTCAGGGGACGTGCTGATGGCACTTTGGGACAAGACACGAATCGGCTTAACCTTTGATGACGTAGTGTTGGTGCCGGCCAAATCTGAGGTCATGCCCAGCGACGTGGATTGTTCCACGCACGTGTCCCGGCATATTACGATCAATATTCCGATTTTGAGCGCCGCCATGGACACCGTGACAGAAGGCCGGTTGGCCATCGCGTTGGCGCGGGAGGGCGGCATCGGGGTGCTCCATCGGGCCATGTCGCCCGAACAACAAGCCATGGAAGTCGATAAAGTGAAAAAATCCGAGAGCGGCATGATTCTGGACCCCATTACGATTTCGCCGGATCAGACCATTCGTGATGCCCATGAAATTATGGCGACTTATCGGATTTCCGGTATTCCGGTCACGAGAGAAAAAAAGTTGGTGGGGATTCTGACCAATCGGGATTTGCGATTCGAGTCACGATTGGATCTGCCGGTGTCCCAGGTGATGACGCAGGAACGGTTGGTGACGGTGCCGGAAGGGACGAGTCTCACCAAAGCCCGTGAAATTCTGCACGAGCATCGGATTGAAAAGTTACCGGTGGTCAATGACGAATTCGATCTCAAGGGGCTCATTACGATCAAGGACATTCAAAAACAGATCAAGTACCCGAACGCCTGCAAAGATACCCACGGCCGGCTACGGGTCGCCGCGGCCGTCGGCGTGGGAGAGGACGTGTCGGAACGCGTTGAACGTCTGGTCAAGGCCGGTGTGGACATGCTCGTGGTCGATACGGCGCACGGGCATTCCCAGAGCGTCCTCGATACGGTGAAAATGATTAAGCAGCGTTATGCGTCCATGGATGTGGTGGCTGGAAACATCGCGACCGCGGAAGGCGCCAAGGAACTCGTAAGCGTGGGCGCCGACGCGGTGAAGGTCGGCGTGGGGCCGGGTTCGATTTGCACGACGCGGATCGTCTCGGGAGCCGGGGTGCCCCAACTAACCGCGATTGCAGATTGTGCCGAAGCCCTCAGCGGAACCGGCGTGCCGGTACTGGCCGATGGCGGCATTAAATATTCTGGCGACATTTCCAAAGCCCTGGCTGCGGGAGCCTCCGCCGTGATGATCGGGTCCCTGTTTGCCGGCACTGAAGAATCACCGGGGGAAACCGTCCTGTATCAGGGCCGCACCTATAAGGAGTATCGTGGCATGGGGTCGCTCGGGGCCTTGGAACGGTGGGGCCGCGACCGTTACCGGCAGGAAGGGCAGGCCGTGGCCAAGCTGGTGCCGGAAGGCATCGAAGGCCGTGTGCCCTATAAAGGCCTGCTGTCCAATATGGTGTATCAATTGGTCGGCGGCCTGAAAGCCGGGATGGGGTATTGCGGTTGCCGGTCCATTTCCGAGTTCCAACAGAACGCCCGGTTCATTCGTCTCACCAACGCCGGATTGCGCGAAGGCCACGTGCATGACGTGGTCATAACCAAGGAGGCGCCCAACTATAGGGCTGACGTCGAATAAGTGAGGCAGGACCCGACTTCGACAACCTCATCCATGGCGTCCTGTCACGACACCATCGTCGTTCTTGATTTTGGGTCACAATACACCCAACTGATTGCTCGCCGGATTCGAGAGTCCCACGTTCACTCCGTTATTCTTCCTTCTTCCGCTTCCCTGGAAACGATTCAGGCAAACCGCCCCAAGGGCATCATTCTGTCCGGGGGGCCGGCGAGTGTGACGAACGTCGGACGGCCGGAATGGTCGAAGGCGATGATGAAGGAAGGGGTGCCGATTCTCGGTATTTGCTACGGCATGCAATTGATGGCGCAATCCATGGGTGGGCGAGTCGGCCGGGCGAAGCACAGGGAATTCGGTCGCGCCGAGTTGCTGGTTCAGGATGGATCGGATTTATTCAAGGGGCTGGCCGGCAAAAGTCCCTTTTCGGTCTGGATGTCGCACGGAGACCGGATTGAAACGTTGCCTCCGGGGTTCAAGGCCATTGCGCGGACGGCGAATTCTCCCATTGCCGCGATGAAATTGGTCAACAAGGAACGTCGTTTTTACGGTCTCCAGTTCCACCCCGAAGTCGCACATACGACGCATGGCGCACGCATCCTCAAGAACTTCGTCCGTCATATCTGCCGGGCGAGACCGACCTGGACCATGGGGTCGTTTTTGCACGATTCCATCGAGCAAATCCGTGAACAAGTGGGCAAGGAAAAAGTACTCTGTGCCCTGAGCGGTGGCGTCGATAGCACGGTAGCAGCGGCCATGACCCATCGGGCGATCGGGAAGCAATTGACCTGTGTGTTCATCGATAACGGTGTGATGCGGAAACAGGAAGCCAAACAGCTCAAGCAGGTGTTCAAGGCATTTCATTTCAATTGCCGCATGGTCGATGCTTCCGAGCATTTTTTGCGGGCATTGGGTCGAACAACCGATCCCGAAAAGAAGCGCAAGATCATTGGGCGTCAATTCATCAAGGCGTTCGAGCGCGAAGCGCGAAACATCGGCAACGTGCGCTACCTGGTTCAGGGCACACTCTATCCCGACGTGATTGAAAGCATCAGCCACAAAGGCCCTTCCGCAACGATCAAGTCGCACCACAACGTCGGCGGGCTTCCCGCACGGATGAAGCTCCGCTTGGTCGAACCGCTCCGGGAACTGTTCAAGGATGAAGTCCGGTTGCTGGGCAAGGAACTGGGTCTGCCGGATGACGTGGTTCATCGTCATCCTTTTCCGGGTCCGGGCTTGGCCATTCGCATTCTCGGGGCGGTGACGCCTGCTCGCGCGGACATGCTCCGTGAAGCGGACGCCGTGTTTATCGATGAATTAAAGGCGCAGGGTCTGTACCGGCAGACTTGGCAGGCGTTTGCCGTGTTGTTGCCGGTTCGCACCGTGGGGGTGATGGGTGATCAGCGGACCTATGAGCACGTCATCGGGTTACGGGCCGTGACGAGCGTGGACGGCATGACTGCGGATTGGGCGCAATTGCCGCAATCCTTCCTGGCGCATGTGGCGAACCGGATCATCAATGAAGTGCCGGGGGTGAACCGCGTCGTGTACGACATCAGTTCCAAACCGCCGAGCACGATCGAATGGGAATAGACTCTACGAATTCAGTTTGGTCGTACCTTCCCCTCCTTTGTAAGGAGGAGTGAAGGGGAGGTAGAGGCTTTTAATAATTCATGATGGTTCGATTGCAAAAAGTCATTGCCGCCAGCGGGGTGGCGTCCCGACGCGCGGCTGAGACCATGATCCGGGACGGTCACGTCACGGTGAACGGGAAAGTCGTGCGCGTGCTTGGCACGTGTATCGATCCGTCGAAAGACCACGTGAAGATCGATGGTCGTCACGTGCAACAGGCTGAGCCCGAAGTGTTTGTTCTCTTGCATAAGCCGCCCGGGTACGTCACCACGATGAACGATCCGCAAGGCCGGCCCACGATCGCGGACCTGGTGCCGAAGGTGAAAGTGCGGGTGTTTCCGGTCGGCCGGCTGGACTATGACACCGAAGGGCTTCTGCTGTTGACGAATAACGGAAAGGTGGCGCAGGCCTGTGTCCATCCCCGATACCACGTGCCGAAGACCTATCTGGTCAAAGTGTCGGGCGTGTGTACGGACGAGGAAATCCGAAACCTCGAGGACGGGGTGGCTTTGGATGACGGGATGACCGCTCCGGCCACCGTCAGAAAATCCGGAAAAGCCAAGGTCAATTCATGGTTGGAACTGACGATTCACGAAGGCAGAAAACATCAAATCAAGCGCATGCTCGAAGCCTTGGGCCATCGCGTCGTACGTATCAAGCGCATTCGTTTTGGCCCGATCGAGTTGGGAGACTTGCCCGTGGGCGCTTCCCGGTTTGTCACCGATGCCGAAGCCAATGCCCTGCGGGCGGTCGTGCATCGAAAAGCCGGAACCCGTAGCGTTCGTGAACCGGTCAAGTCGTCAGACTTGCAAAATTCGAGACCGGCTAGAGATACTGTGCCGCCGCGCGTGCGTCAAACAAAGGTTCCGGCAAAGGGGAATTCACGCGGCCCTGGCTCCAAGGCGCGTCCGGCTTCCGGCAATGCCCGGCAGCCGGGACGAATCGTGAAAGGTCAAGGTCGCACACGGACAAGAAGAGGGTGAGCAATACCGTGAAGCGTACACACCATTGTGGAGAACTGACGCGTGACCAGGATGGCCAAACCGTCACGTTGATGGGATGGGTGCATGGCCGGCGTGATCACGGGGGCGTGTTGTTCATCGACGTGCGTGACCGGTTCGGTGTGACGCAACTCGTGTTTGACGTAGAGAGCGATCAGGCCATTCATGCGCAAGCCAATGAACTCCGCAACGAGTTTGTGATTGCCGCCACGGGACAAGTGCGGCTCAGACCCGAGGAGTCGGTGAACCCGCAGATCACGACAGGGGAAATCGAAATCCGCGTGGACGCATTGGACGTGTTGAATCGCGCCAATACCCCGCCCTTTTTAATCGAAGACGACAGCCAGGCCACGGAAGCCCTGCGGTTGAAACATCGTTATTTGGACTTACGCCGGCCGCCCATGCAGCGTTTGCTTACGCTCCGTCATGACGTGACCTACCTGACCAGGCAATTTCTCCATGAACGGCGGTTTCTGGAAATCGAGACTCCGATCCTTACGAAGAGTACGCCCGAAGGGGCCAGGGACTACCTGGTGCCGAGCCGCGTCAATCAGGGATCCTTTTTTGCCTTGCCGCAATCGCCGCAATTGTTCAAACAGATCCTGATGGTCGGCGGAGCCGACCGGTACTTTCAGATCGCCCGTTGCTTCCGCGACGAAGATCTGCGGCTCGACCGGCAACCCGAGTTCACGCAGATCGACCTCGAGATGTCGTTCGTGGAACGAGATGACGTCATGAACCTGACCGAAGAATTGCTGAGACTCGTGTGCAAGGACGCCGCGGGTGTCTCGTTGCCCTCTCCCTTTCCGCGCCTGACCTATCAGGAAGCCCTTTCCCGGTACGGGACCGACAAGCCCGATCGCCGGTTCGGGTTGGAGCTGTGTGACCTGAACGAAGTCGCCAAACAGGTTGAGTTCAAAGTGTTCAGGGAAACGGTGGAAAAAGGCGGACAGGTTTCCGGGCTCGTTGTCAAAGGTGGCGCGGACATCGCGCGCAACCGGATCGACCGGCTCATCGACGTGGCCAAAGAGTTCGGGGCCAAGGGCTTGGCCTGGGTCAAGATCACCGAAGGGTGGCAGTTTGAGTCGGCTATTGCCAAATTTCTCGACGCCGGATTGTTTCAGGCTGCGCTGCCGGATGCCGGTCCCGGTGACCTTCTGCTTTTTATCGCGGACAAGCCCGCCGTGACGTATGACGTGTTGGGACGGCTTCGCTTATATCTTGGCGTTGAATTGGAATTGATCGACCACGACAAGTGGGAGCCGGTCTGGGTCACTGATTTCCCCATGTTCGAATACGATGCCGCGGAGCAACGGTACGTGGCGCTGCATCATCCCTTTACGTCGCCTCGTGCGGATGATCTTTCAGGCTTGGATTCCGACCCGTTGCACGTTCACGCGCAAGCCTATGACATGGTCCTCAATGGGTTCGAGATCGGTGGGGGCAGCATTCGTATCCACCGGAGCGAGTTGCAGCACAAGGTGTTCAACCTGCTGGGGATTTCCAAGGAGGCCGCTCAGGAAAAGTTCGGGTTTTTGCTGGACGCGCTGGAATATGGCGCCCCTCCCCACGGTGGAATTGCCCTGGGCTTGGATCGTCTGGTCATGCTGCTTGGCAAAACCGAATCCATTCGAGAAGTCATTCCCTTCCCCAAAACGCAAAAAGTGCAATGTCTGATGACCGAAGCACCGTCGGACGTCGGACAGACGCAACTCAAAGAGCTCGGTATCAAACTCGACGTCGAGATTTAACGCCTAGTGGTGGCGCGGACCAACGCCTTCAGACGTTCTGCACGTTGACTACAATGCTGTGCAGGCCCGTGGCGCCGTTGGGTTGGGGGCGCGTGATGGTTGAAGTTTGTACGGTGCCGGTGGTATCTACGGCGCGAACGGAGACCATGCTTTTGCCGTCCGGCATGTCGGGTCGCTGATAGTTCCAGACCACCCAGGACCATGGGGAGTGGGGCGGTTCGATGGTGGCATCGAGCCACGTTTTTTCCTGGTCGAAACTTAGTTGTACCTGAGCAATGGAATTGGGCCCGCCGAAGGCGATGCCGCGGAACTGCACGTTGGGCCCGCGGATATCCTGATAATGTCCCGGACTGTCGATTCGGGAAAAAATATGGATCGTGCCCTCGTCGGTCCACCCTTTGCGCTGCCAGTAGCCCTGATAATCCCCGTTGTACACTTCAATTTCCGTAATCCACTTGACGTTCTTGATCCCGTATAACCCGGGGACGATCAGGCGGACTGGAAAGCCGTGGGCCTTCGGAAGCTTTTCCCCGTTCATGAGATAGGCCAGCATCACTTCATCGTGCATGGCCCGTTCAAAGGGAATGCTGTCATGATAGGCGTCGGCTCCCCGAAAAATGACGTCCCGTGCGGTCTCGGCATCGGCCCCGGCTTCGATCAGCAACTCTTTCAGGGAAATGCCCCGCCAGATGGCATTGCCGAGACTCGTCCCTCCCGGGAGGGTATCGATGCACATGAGCGTGGACACTTGGTCGAACGGTCGGCGATTCAGGAGGTCCCGCCATTTCAGCACCATGGGATTGGTGACTGCGCCCTTGACCACCATTTGCCATTGTTCCTGGTCAAGATCGCGCGATAAGTTGTACGGAGAGTCCATATAATTGACGGTATAAAATTTTTCATTGGGCGTGAAATACCGGGTTTCGCGGGCAGGCACGGCAAACATGCTGCCGATGTCGCACCCGGTGGTGAGACTGCTGATGCCCACCATGGTGCCCAAGCTGCCAAGTTGAAATAATTTTCGACGGGTGATGTCCATGGGCGAGAAGGGGGAAATGTTTTCGAGGATGATCGGCCCCTTGTAATTACTATAGTACAGTGCCCGACCCTCTGCAAGAGGGAGAGAGTCGTGGGCGTCACGCCATCCCTGCTCGTAGGCAAGGACATGCCTCATGACGCCTTCTTCTCATGCAGGCTGCCGAGCCGGGACCAACGGAAGGCGTTCCCATAACCTCCCTCCGTTGTTTGTTCGGAAGAGTCCGGCGCGATTCGTGCCAACGTACAAGGTCGAAGGGTCAAGCGGACTGATGACCAAAGCCCGGATGTTGAGATTGGTCAGCCCCTCATTGATCGCGTCCCAGGTTTGGCCACCGTCTCGGCTTGTATGGACTCCGGCTCGACTGGCCACAAAGACGATTCCCGGGTTTATGGGGTCGAGAATGAGGTCGCTGAAAAATTGGTCGGGCAGGGTTTCCCCGATCCGTTGCCAGGATTTCCCGCCGTTGGTGGTTTTAAAGAGGCCTTTCAACGTGGCCGTATACACGGTGTGGGGCGCATGCGGGTCAATCTTGATTTTCACCACGCTGAGGGCGCGTGACGCTTTCAAGACCTCGGGCGGCACCAGACCGTTGTTGACCTTTGTCCAATTCTTGGCTCCGTCGAGCGAACGATAGACGCCTCCGCTGGTGCCGGCGTACAGGGTCTGCGGCTGGTTGGGATCCACGTCGATCGTGACGACCATGAGGACTTCGATCATGCCCTCCATGCGTTTGGTCCAGGTGGCGCCGGCATTTTCCGTTTCGAAGACGCCCATCGACGTGGCGGCAAAAATATGTTGGCTCGATCCCGGAACGAATTTGATTTCATGCACCACCGAGGTAATGGTTACGCCTTCCAGGCCCTTGCGTTGCGAGATCCACTGGTGCCCCCCGTTGAAGCTCTTAAAAACCGCATCGCCCTTGGTCCCGGCGTACACGTTGGCGGGAAGGAGGGGATCGACGGCCAGGGAAATCACGCGTGAATGAGTCATGCCTTTGGACACGTTGGCCCAGGTTTTACCGGCATCGCGGGTCTTGAAGATGTAGTCGTTCGTGGCCACGTAGAGCAGGTTGGGCTTGGTCGGGTGCAATGCGATCTCAACGACCGTTTCGCCGCTTCTGCCGCAAGCGGAGAAGAACAGACATAAAATGAGAAGTGATGGGAGGCGTATCAACGTGGCTTCGCGGTTTGGAATGGAACGTCACGCCAAACTCTCACACGGATGTTCGGCTGAGAAGAGGCGTCCCGTTCAGAATAAAAAAGAAGAATGGGGGTGAAAGAGAGGCCCTTCTTCAGTGACTCTGCCGATGACATCACATGTCGAAAAAGTATTTGAAATTCAACGATATTCCCCAGAAGCTCAAGTCATCGGCTTGAATATCATAGCGAATTGGTAGATTGGCCCCCGTCTCCGGGGTGGGTCCGACCGTGGAAGCGTGGCCTCTCAATGGCTTCCACGCGTTGTCGCCGTCTTCGAAATCGCCAAAGGCATCGCCATAGCGGAATTTCAATCCTACGGAAAACCGTTCGCTCCACGCGTAATCCAGACCGGCGATCCACTGGTATCCGAACAACGTGTCGGACAGGACCTCATTGGCCAATGAGGCCAATCCTGCCGCGTTACGATTGCGGCCCAATGTGTGAAGTGTCTCCCGGTTATTTGTCCGAATGGATGTTCCCGAGTAATCCATTTGCACGTGCATCACCCCCAACCCGACGCCCAGGTAGGGAGTGAATTTGGCCGATAGCATGTTATGAAAGTCATAGTAGGCGTTGGCGAAGAAATTATCGGCTCGGAAATCGCTGATTTTTTCACTTCGTTCGACAAATTCCGCCTGTTTGGGATCTCCGGGAATGTTGAGTGCTGAACGTTCACCGCTTTGCTCACGTCGAAAGTATTCGGCTTCAAGACGAAAGTCGCGCAAGGTATAGCCGAGGTTCACTCCGGCCAGAAAACCCGTGCCAAGATCAAAGTTGGTCGTGCGTTTCGGCAGGGCTCCGGGTGAACACTGTTCCAAAGGAAGCGGAACGGTGGTGCCGTCGTTCAACGTGTCTCCGGCCAGCCATTGATCACAGTTTGTCCCAATGCCGTTATTCGTGCGGGTGGACCTGAGATCGTTCGGGACGGAGATCCCTATGTCCGCGCCGAAGTAGAATCCCTGGTGCTCTGAAGCTCCCACGTCCGAGATCGGGAAAAGGACAACCATCATGAAAACCGCTGCAATCGAACGACGTGCAATCTTACTCATCGATAATCCTCCATGTTGCAGTTCTATGTCCTATTAAAGTTAAACAGGAAGGGAACAGCGTTACTCGATAGAGGGAAGGTTGGAGACGGGCGCTTTGGCGGCGCGTTCATAACGGGCCATGGCTTCGGGCATCCATTTCTGAAGTTCTTGAATGCGCGTGTCGTGTGATGGATGAGTCGACAGGAATTCCGGAGGAGCACCCTTCGACGATTCAGCCATGCGTTCCCACAGGCGCACGGCTTCTCTCGGATCATAGCCGGCATCGGCAGCCAGGAGTAACCCAATGTAGTCCGCTTCCGATTCGTGACCTCGACTGAAGGGCAGTAGGACGCCGATCCCCAACGCCTGCATGGTCAGTGTTTGAGTGAGTGGCTTCATGTTAAGAGCCGCTCCGGCGATTCGCATGCCCAGATTGGCTGCCGTATGCTGGCTGATTCGTTCGGCGCCGTGCCGGGCCAGGGCGTGAACGACTTCATGCCCCATGATCGCAGCCAATCCGTTTTCGTCTTTCGCCTCAGGGAAAATGCCCGTGTAGAAGGCGATTTTGCCGCCCGGCATGGCCCAGGCATTTTTGGTCCCGTCAGCCTTGATTACCGTAACTTCCCATTGAAACGACTCAGCCCGTTTGGCGTATTTGGATTGTTTGGCCGCGGCAATAATCCGTTCAGCTACGCGTTCGACCGGCTCCACTTCCGCCGGGTTTTTGGAGATGACAACCTTTGGATTATTGAGCGCTTGGGCGTAGGCCTGGTTGCCCATCTGGACTTCCTGACTTTCCGGAATCAGCAGAAACTGCGACCGGTTCGTGTACGGGTTCGTCGTACACCCTGTCACGTTGAGGAGGACAAGAAACAGGGCCAGCGTTTGAATCGCGTGTTTGCCTGAATTGCGGAAGTGCATCAGCGTCTTTTTGCTGGGCCGTGCGCCGTATTGGTGAAGGCCTCTATTATTACGATTCAGGGATGGAAATGTCGAGTTCTTCGACCGTTTCATATCGCGCCAGGGCCGGCGCCGTGCCCTGGCGGGGTCCGATGATCAGGAACACGAATTGGTTCGGTTTGATGTGCGTGCGAGCCGCTTTCCGGACTTGAGCCACGGTCGCTTTCTCGATGCCCGTTCTGAACCGGACCAGCCAATCGGAAGGATATCCGAAATATTCATAGGTGAGAAATTTGCCGAGAATTTTTCCGGGAGAATCGACGGAAAAGACAAAAGAATTCAGGAGGCTGGCTTTGGCCTTGTGGACTTCCTCTTCAGTCGGGGGCTCCGTCTCCATAATTTTCCGAGCTTCCGTCAACAACGCGTCGATGCCTGCTTGCGTGGTTTCCGTTTTGGTGGACATTGAAAAACTGGCGGTAGCCGGATAGTCCCATCCGAACCCGATTCCACCGTTCACGTCATAGGCCAACCCTTTTTGTGAACGAATATTGGAAAAGAGCCTGGCCCCGAAAGACCCGGAGACGATTTGGTTGATAATGACCACCGGATGGTAGTCCGGGTGTTTTCGCGTGAGTCCCAAATGTCCGATGATGATCTTGGCTTGGGTCATATCGTCTTTCTCGACGTAATAGACTTTTCTCGTGGTAGAGGTCCGGTACGGGACGACCGGATCATCGAAGGGTTTCTCCCGTGGCCAGCTTCCGAACGTGCGTTTGACCAGGTCCAGGGCCTTTTCCGTTTGGAAATCGCCGACTAGGCCCAGGATGATGCGATTCGGGACAACATATGTGACATGCCAATCGACGAGATCCTGTCGGGAAATATTGTTGACGGTGGCATAAGTTTCGACCCGGGCATAGGGTGAATCGTTGCCGTATATCAACTTTGCAAATTCCCGGGACAGGATTCCGCCGGGATTGTCATTTTGCCTGGCGATCCCGGCCATGACCTTCTTTTTAGCGAGGGTCAGTTTTTCCTGATCGAAGCGCGGGTTTTGCAGGACGTCGCCAAATACCGCAAAGATCTCGGCAAAGTCTTCGATCAGACACGTCATCGAGGCCGAGCCTGCGGTGACGCCGATGCCGGTTTCAATCGACGCGGCTTTGCGTTCCAGGTAGTCATCGAGCGCGTCGCCGGTCCACGTCGTCGTGCCTCCGCTTCGCATGACGGTTCCCGTGAGTGCGGCCAACCCGACCTTATCGGCCGGTTCCAGACGGGAGCCGGTCCGGATACGTGCCGAAACCTGGACAATCGGAAGTTCGTGATCTTCCAGGAGCAACACCACCATGCCGTTGTCCAGGACGACCCGGGTCGGTTGGGGAATGTCAATGTCCGGAAGGGGGGGGTACGACAGTTGCTCGACCGAGTCCACCTGACCGGCCACCGGCGCGGCCAGGAAGAGAACGATCACGGCAAACGCAACCAGGTATGGCAGGGGACATCGGGGCACCTGCCGGAGGCATCGGAACGCGGCATTTCTCACGTCAGGGTCCTTTCCCTGCCTCGGTTGGCGTGGGGACGGCGGGCGTCACTGTCTCGATTTGTGCCACGACCCGATTGGAGTCCGTGAACGTTTGTCGGGCGATACGTCGGATGTCTCCTTTCGTGACACGGTCAAAGCGTTGAATGTAGCGAAACAGTTCGCGCCAATCACCGAAAAGGGTCTGGTAGTCCGTCAAGCTCATGGCCAGCCCGAGATTGCTTTTCAAGGAATAGATCAGGCTGGCCTTGGCCCGTGTTCGAAATTTGACCAATTCCTCGTCCGTGACGTCTTCAGTTTTCAGGCGATCCAATTCTTCACGGATAGCTTGCTGAACGGTTTCGTTGGCAACCCCACGCGCGGGTACCGCATATGCCACCCACAGGTGCGGATATTTTTCTCCCGGGTAGGCTCCATAGGCGCCGGCGCTGACTGCAATTTGTTTGTCCCGGACCAAAGAGCGGTAGAACCGGGAGGTCCGTCCGTTCGTCAAAATGTCGTCGATGGCGTCGAATACGGGTTGATCGGGATGCGTGGCTGCGGGTTTATGATACCCTTCCATGTAGAAGGGTTGAGCGGGATCCTTGATCGTCACCACTTTCTCCGCAATAGACGGGGGTTCCACGGTTCTCAAGGCCGGCGGTTTTGGTCTGACGGGAATCCGGCCGAAATACGTTTCCAGCAGGGGGATCAAGGTTTTCGGGTCAATGTCTCCGACGATCGCCGTGACCATGTTGGATGGCACATAATAGGTGTCAAAGAATTCTTTGGCATCGGTCATGGTATAGGATTGAATGTCACTGGCATAGCCGATCACCGGATGATGATAAGGATGAGCCGTGAAGGCCGTGACCACGAATTGTTCAAACAGCCGGCCGACGGGCCGGCTCTCCGTGCGCATCCGGCGCTCTTCCATCACCACGTCCCGTTCTTCGTAGAACTCGCGAAACACCGGGTGCAGGAATCGTTCCGACTCCAGATAACAGAAGAGTTCGACCTTGTTGGCCGGAAGTGCATAAAAATAGCCGGTGACGTCGGCGCCGGTAAAGGCGTTGACGGCGACCCCGCCTTCCCGTTCAACCACGTCGGAGAATTCATTTTTCTTCACGAATTTCGCGGCGGCTTCTTGTTTGTCTCTAAAGACGTTCGACAGGTCTTCGATATGTTGGGCGTCGGACGCGGGATTCAACCTGGCTTCCTGAAAAGCCAGATACGCCCGTTCCAATTCCTCCAGGGCTTTTTTCTCTTTTTCGTAGTTTTTCGTGCCGAGGCGCGGCGTGCCTTTAAAGGCCATGTGTTCGAACATGTGCGCGAGCCCGGTCCGTCCGGTGGCTTCTTGCGCGGACCCCACGTTCACGGCCGTCATAAAGGCGAACACCGGAGCTACGGGGCGTTCAACGAGAATAAAGGTCCAGCCGTTCTTGACGGTGTATTCCGTGACGTTCTGCTCGAAGGACGCAAGGTCTATCGCTTGCGAAGCGGAAGGAAAACAGAAAATGCAGAACAAAAGCAGGATGAAAAGGCGTCGTGGCGTTCGGTGTGCGGGAATCGAAAGCATAGGCAGGTTTGCGCAAAAGTACTTTCTGATATCCTAACCAGTTGAATAAAGCCTTGCAAGTTAACGGCAAATCATCCGAACAAAATCGAACAATCAGAAGGGAGGGGACGCGATGAGAAGGAAGGGAGGGATGAGGCCTGCCGTCACTGGAGAGCCACGTGTCGACCAGCCTTCTTTTTTTCAGGCTACAGGAGCGACGGCGGGAAAAATCTTGCTGCGAGCCCGACTCTTGGGGGATTGAGAGACGGGGAGGGAAAGCGCTGCACTTTCGCCGGGCGGTACAAGCCCCGCCACCTGTTGCTTGAAGGAGTTCAGTAAGGCCTTTTCCGGATGGTTGCGGGAAAGCACCCGTAACCCGATCAACAGACTGAGCAAGGTGCGTGAGGTTGTAGTCGGAACCACCGCCCGGGAAATCTCTCCGCTGGCTTGGCCCTGTTCGATCATTTTGCGGAAGAAATTTTTTTCTACGTAGGCGAAGGTCCGGTTGACGATTTTCGATACTTTTGCGTCATGCGGGGACATCTCCAAGGCCGTGTTGATGATATAGCATCCGTTTTGTTCTTCACCCTTCGATATTCCATCACAGATTTCGTCGAATAAGGCGATGATAGCCTGGCGGGGCGAATTCGTCCTTCTGAGCCTTGCGAAAAAGGGTTTCGCGTAGGAGTCGTTGTAGTTGTGCAAGGTATCAATAAAGAGGGCGTACTTGTCGCCGAATGTGTCGTAGAGGCTCGCACGGTTGATACCCATGGTCTCCACGAGATCTTGCATGGACGTCCCCCTATAGCCTTGATCCCAGAAGGTCCGCATCGCTTTCTTCTTGACATCATCAACGGCAAATTGTTTTTTTCTTGGCATGGCGATAGCCCACCCCTGATGAGCTTATAATACTAAAAATAATACTAAAAATACAACAAAAATTTCAAGCATACTGGAAAAAGAGATTAACTGTATATGAATCACGCCGTGCGTTCATCGTCCGGCCTTCCTGCAAATACTGCAAATACAAAAATCGTTGAATGACCTTCCTCACAGGTCACGACGTCACAACAGTGCAAGCAATGATAAAAACGCAAGAATTGTACCGCCAGGCACTCGTGAGGTCATCCATGCAACTATTTGATTCTAAAAGGAATAAGCTGAATCAATCAGAACAGCCATGTGGCGATAAGCCTCACTCTCAAGAAACCGGGTGTGGCAGGAAGACCGAAGCAATCAGCGGCTGGCGAATGAAGTCAGGCGGATTGTCGAAGGTTTTTTACTCTGAGAATGAAAGCGGGAGGCAACAACATCACGGCGGAGCTGCGTGGAATCAGTCTTCTATGCTCATCCTGCATGAGCCCCGTTGGCATGGACTTTACGACCATTGTGCTTGAGGGAGGCCGGCGCGGGCAGGGTTGCATGATCCCCAAGGGGTAGAAACGATTTCACCTGTAACACGATCGCCTCCATCACCGGCTTGCTCGATTTGCCACGGGAGAGGACACACAAGCCGATAAGCAGACTCAACAAGGCGCGTGCGGTCGTAATCGGAACCACTGACTTGGCAATTTCTCCGGTGGCCTGACCCCGTTCAATCAATTTGCGAAAAAAATTCCTTTCTATGTGATTGAAGCTTTGTCCCACGATTTTTGCCACCTTGTCGTCATGCGCCGATAACTCCAAAGCCGTATTGACCATCAAACACCCGTTTCGGTCGTCTGCCTTCAGGATCATATCCAGAAAGTAGTTGATGATGGCTTGACGGGGCGTATGCTTTTTCATTTGCTCCGCCAAATAGGATTTGATGTAGATCGATTTGTAGGTGTATAGACTATCGAGGAAGAGGGCATATTTATCGCCGAACGTGTCATACAGACTGGCCCGGTTGACCCCCATGCAGTTCACGAGATCCTGTAAGGACGTCGCATTATAGCCCCGGCCCCAAAAAGCTATCATCGCTTTCTGTTTGACATCATCAACGACAAATTGCTTTTTTCTAGGCATAGTCTGACCTCAGACTTACTATACCCTATTTAAGTATGAAATTCAAGTTGACGCCTACGGTGGCGTGAAGTAACCGTCCGGGTCTCGTTTTATACGGAATCGGACGTGGCAGCCTGAAATGAAGGGATGTCGAGGTCCAGTCCGGGTTCATGCCACGGTTGAAGCAGGGGACCTTCGTATGCATATCCGCCGTCAATCGGATCCTCTCCCAGCAACAAAGGTGTGTCGAGATCCAGGATGGGACACCCGCCGATGCCCATGGCGAGGCCGTAGGAACACCCCATGGCGACTCGGGTTTCCACCATGCCGCCGAGCATCACTTGAAGGCCGGCGGCTTTCGCTGAGGTTGCCATGAGGACCCCATCGAGCAATCCGCTTTTGGTAATTTTAATATTGACGTAGTCCGCAGCCCGGTGACGGATGACAGCCTGGAGGTCGCGCAATGATTGCGCCGATTCGTCCGCGGCAATGGGTACGTGGCAATTGCGTTTAAGTTCGGCGTGGCCTTCAAGGTCGTCCTTGGCCAGCGGTTGTTCAAGGAGGAGAATATTTCCGCCAAACCGGTTAATGCCTTGTACCAAGGCAGCGGCCTCCTCGCGCGTGTATCCCTGATTGGCATCGATCACGAACGCCACGCCGGGACAATGACGATGCAGGGTTTCCACTCGACGAATGTCCTCGTCCACGTCATGGCCGACCTTCATTTTGAAGAGACGAAAGCCCCGTTGATACCATTGTCGAGCGAGTTCCCGGGCTCGCTCCAAAGAGGTTATGGGAATGGTGACGTCCGTTTCACGCGCACGCACGTCCGCTCCACCCCACAGGGCCCAGAGGGGGATGCGCAGGGCGCGCGTGAAGGCGTCGAGAAGCGCGGTTTCCAATCCACACCGGGCCGCGGGAGCGTCGGGCGCGCGTTCGGACAGTTCGCGGCCGAGTCGTTGATAATGAAGCGTCGATTGTCCCAGCAGGTGTTCTCCCAATATTCCGGCGTTCTCCAGACTGCTTTCGCGATCTTCCCCGGTGATGGCGGGAAATGGGGCAATCTCGCCGTATCCGATGGTGCCGTCATGCAATGTCAAACGCACAAAAGCATTGTGAGCCACTTGGAGTCGGCCCGTGGCCACGACAAATGGATCGGTGATGGGAAGATCCAGTGGGCAGAGTTCAATATTTGAAATGGTGAAGGAGGAGGTGCTCATTCCGGAAAGTGAATCGAAAGAAGCAAAAGGGTAGGGCTAGGAGGAAACGGCCACGACTGCTGGATTACCCATACCGATCATTCTCCCACGGCAAGGCGGTGTTGGAATATCCACGCACCTCCCAGAACCCTTTTTGATCCTTTTCCGCGAAGGTGATGGTCTTGATCCATTTGGCTCCCTTCCAGGCATACCGTTTGGGGATAATCATGCGAACGGGCCCCCCGTGATCCTTGGATAGCGGTCTGTGATTCCAGGAATGGACAAGAAAGACGTCCTCGTCGTCGCAGACTGAAAGAGGCAAGTTGGTCGTGTAGTCGTCATACGACTCAAAGAGCACGTATCTGGCCTCCGGTTTGGGTTGCACCAGGCTGAGAAGATGCCGAAAACTCACCCCGACCCATTCCATCTCAAGCTGGCTCCAGGAAGTTACGCAATGGAAATCCGACACAAACGGCTGCTGTGGCTGAGCCTGATAATCCTCCCAGGTCCACGTGATGGGATGCTCAACCAATCCATCCACGGCGAGCTTCCATTCCTCAAGTGAAACTTGAGGTTTATATCCAAGGTCCAGCACGGGCCAATTGTTGACGAGGTGCTGTCCGGGAGGGACGCGATCATCCTGATACTCCTCGTCGACCTCACGCCCGGAAATCTCACGCCGGTGCAGAGCCATTTTCTGTTTGGCCTGAATGGTTTTTTCGTTAAATTCCATAGAGGTTTTTCGTTCTCCGTTCATCACGACCGGTGCATCAAGGTTGCACCGGTTTCAGCTTCGCCATTACTCCTTCCACGTGAAACCGGCGGCGCCTGCGAGTGTCCGGGGAGTCTGTAAGCCCGTGTAGCGTTTGTCGTCGATGATCCAGGTCGGATAACTGCGAATGTCGTTTGCCACGCACGGCGGGGTGAGAGGACTGCCGCGACCCCCGGAACTGCATTCCACGTACGGCAGCCGTTTCGCGGATGCCTTGAACACGGCTTTCTGCTCCTGGCAGCGCGGGCACCAATAGGCGCCGTAAAACTTGGCTCCCGTCTCGGTCAGGTGGACGGCCAGCGCCTGAAGCTGCGGCTCCTCGGGTCCGGCCGCTTCGTCGAATACCCCGCTGTAGTGCAGGTGGAGCCCGCCGATGAGAAGCACGGCAATCACGCTCGCCTCCTTCAACGACGTCGCCCAATCGGGAGGCCGCTGCGCGAGCGTCAGGATCATGATGGCCGTGATGATGCCGAATGAGGCGAGGCAGTAGGCGCACGTCGCTTCGATTTCCACGATGGAGATCACGGTCAGGTAGGCACTGATGCCGAATCCGCCGATGGCGACGAAAATCAGGGGAGTCCAACTTTTGGGTTTCGTCCTGGTTCGCCATGCCAGTGTGGCCATTACCAGGTAGGTGAAGAGGCCCCACGCAGCCATGGGCATTCCCAGAAACGTTGCCCAACGACTGCTTTGAACCAGGTCGCATCCCGATCCCTCGCTGCAGAAAGCCGGGTGTGCTTCAAACAAGGCGGTGTAACTGAGGTACGTCGTCAGCACGATGCCGCAAGCCGCCAGCACAAGGACGATGAAGGTGAGAGGGCCGCCCGGATTCGACGCGCGAGCCGCAGGCGCATGCGAGAGACGTTGTTCACTGCTTGGGGCTTTTCGCCCTTTACGTTGCTTGGCCATCGTTACGTCCGTTGCAACCGGAAACTTGCCATCAAGAGTTCATTCTGACCGAGTCGAAGAGTGATGATACTCGTTGCCGCGCGGAGGACGCAAAGGTTTCTCTCACTCCGGAGCAGAAGGCAAGGCCTTTCCCAGAATCACCCGTAGCACTTTTTCTTTGTGTCGACGCAGGATGCGGATGCTGACCGGCTGCAAGGGACGCGTCCGTTCGATGACATACGTCTTGAGTTGGCCGGCCGAGTCGATCGGCTGGTCGTCGATCGACAGCAGAACGTCGCCTTTTTTGAATCCTGCGCGTCGTGCCGGTCCCGTAGCCTGCGCCACGGCCATGCGCCATCGGTTTTCAAATTTGACGGAGGTGAGTTGCAGCCCGAGTTTGGAAAAGTGAAACGGCTTTCCCTGCTTGAGGGCCGTCACAATCTTGTGGACCAACGGTCCCGGCACGGCAAAGGCAAACCGGCTGCATCGACGTTCCTCTCGAACGGTTTCGGTTTGAATGATCGCGTGGACAAGGCCGACGATTTCTCCCCGCGTGTTGAACAAACCTCCGCCGGAATTGCCGCTGCATGCTGAAAGGTCGACTTGCAGAAGACGGGATTGCACGGTTTGCAAAAACGTATTGGGATTGCCGATGCGTCCATAGCTGATTGCAGGGCCCCAACCCAGCGGGTAGCCTACGGTGAAGACCCGTTCTCCCGGCAAGGCTTCGGTTTGACTGAACGTCCGCGCTACGAGCCCGTGCGGCACCTTCTCTTGAGAGATTCGATACAGGGCGACGTCCAGAAATTGATTCACACCGACTAATGCGGCAGGCGCTTCCTCCAACGTGCCGGCTATGACGGAAACGTGGGGAGGGTCCGTCGCCGTTCCGGCGCCCTGGCGCTTCGTGGCGTGCCGGGCAGTGAGGATATAGCCGTCTCCCAGGTAAATTCCCGACCCTCTCACGGAGAAAGCCTTGCCGTCGGGCTGGGTCGATTGAGTGAGAATGCCCACGGTCCCGTGCTTGGCCTGCTCGACAACTTCGGCAAAGCCTGCCCTGAGCTTGTCCTGCCTGTCCTGAGCGGAGTCGAAGGAAGCCTTGTCGAAGGGCGTCATCGAAGGGTCAGGCGGGTTGGCCGAGAGGAGCGACGGGATGAGCAGGAATCCGCTCCAAGCCACGCCCGTTGCGATTTTTTTCAGCATGGCGTGTCTCTTTTGGATGTTTGACCGCTTGACCACTGCCTGAATCAGGAACATGTCCGATATTTCCGCCTCTCTTGCATTTCAATGCTATCTTTGAACCGTTCATTACTCAAGTCAACCTGATCTTCTCTTTCCTCTCCCTGGATAGGAGAGGACTAAGGTGAGGGTGAAGTGTATAATGAAAAAAAGCCAACCATTCATGGAGGGAGAAGCGCCGATGAAAATCTATAAAATTCTCGTTTTGCTCGTGCTGGGGGGAGGGCTGCTCCTCGGTATGAACGGCACGTCGGTCAGTCAAACGGCCAAGGGCGATTATGCGATCGCCACGTTTGCCGGAGGGTGTTTCTGGTGTATGGAAGGCCCGTTCGATGAACTCGATGGAGTGATTGCCACGACGTCGGGATATACCGGCGGGCAGACGGTCGATCCGACCTACGAAGACGTCTCCGCCGGGGGAACCGGACACGTCGAGGTCGTTCAGATCACGTATGATCCTCAGAAAATCAGTTATCGTCAGCTATTGGCCGTCTATTGGCCCAATACGGACCCCACGACGCCGAATGCCCAGTTCTGCGATCATGGCGACCAGTATCGCCCCGAGATCTTTTATCATAATGATGAACAGCGTGAATTAGCGGAAGCCTCGAAAAAGGAAATCGAGCGGACCAAGACGTTCAGTGCTCCGGTCGTGACGAAAATTACTCAAGCCACGGCGTTTTACCCGGCAGAGGAGTACCATCAGGATTTTTATAAGAAGAACCCCATCCGGTATAAGTTTTACCGCTTGACCTGTGGACGCGACTCCCGGCTGGCCACCTTGTGGGGAGACGAAGGTAAGGCCTAACCATTCGTAGGGACCAACGATCGTTGGTCCCTACTGCAGGACTCTTGCCGATCTCGATCTATTGGGATAAGGTAAGCTGCTTCTTCTTGCCGGAGTGCACTTGAGATTCACCTCGAGATGACGATGCGGCTTTCAGGACGACAAATCGGGCTCTTGAAGGAATACATGCATGATTTGGTGGAACAGGCCAAACAAGAGGAAGCCACCACGGCGGCATTCGGGTATGCTTCCAAGCCGTACCGGGCTGATCAGGCTATTTCAGACCTTTTGGCCATCCTGGACGATCGTATTGAATCGGAAGGTGTACAGGTTGGCTTATCGGTAGAATTTCTCCATCACATGTGGACGTTGTGTAACAATGCCAACAATCAAGTTCAGGACACGGTCTGGCTGCAACGCAGTTTGGACGGAGAGCCGGCGACGAAAGCCAGAGTCCGCGAACTGACGTATCGAGCCTTGCTGGAGTATTTGGAAAGCCTGCCTGAAAGCCCTTCAATGCGGTTGTCTTCCGACTGACGTACCTCTTTCCCCCTGCGTTTGAACGTTCGCATTCGGTTTGCGCGGGGAGGTCTCTTTTTCTCCAACGGATCGTTAGCATCTTGGATCAGAAACGACAGACCCGCGAACGCATGATTGCCCGTGGTCATGAACGAGGAACACGGCTTCTTCTTAAAGGCCGGCGCAGCAGTTTGGCATTAAGCCGGGGTCGGATGGGACTCGTGCTGGCCGGGATTCTGGTTTGCGCCGTATTGTACAAACTTGGATGGTTCGTCACGGGGAATTGGGCGCTGCTGGTGTTTCTTCTCGGTTTCCTGGGAGTGGCGAACGTCCATAACCGGTTGGAACGGCGGTTGCGTCGCCTTGAATCGTGGATCGATATTCAGGAAAGCAACCTGGCGCGCCTGCGTGTGGATTGGGAAGGCATTCCGGAAAGCACGCTGAGTCTATCTTCCGAGCATCCGTATGCTGCTGATCTTGATCTTCTCGGGAAGTATTCCTTGCTCCGTTTGCTGGACACGACGGTATCACGGGACGGGCAGGCGTTATTGGTCGCTTGGTTGGCCCGTCAACATCCGCTTTCATTCGATCAATGGGAGAACAGGCAGAAGCTTGTCCAGGCTCTGACGCCATTGCGAGGATTGCGGGACCGGATTCAACTTGTGGCGAAATGCCTGAGTCCCAACCCTATCAAGACTGATCGTCTGGAAAGTCTGTTGGAAAGCCCCGAGTCCGTCGGGCATGTAGGCACACTGTTGCTGACGGTGAGTGCCCTGGCCGGTTTCAATATGGTTCTTTTTGGCATTTGGTTGTTCGGCGGGCCCGGCTATTGGGTCATGACTTTTCTACTGTATGTGTTGTTGCTGCTGGTTACGGGAGGGCGGGTGAGTCACGTGTTTGGACGGGCGCTCGATCTGCATCTGGAGTTGAACAAAGTCGCCGCGGTGATTGGCATTTTCGAGAAGCGGTCGTTTCGGCGGTTTCCCGTGCTTCAGGCGATGACCGACTTATGGCGAAATGAGGACAGTCGCCCCTCGGTTGCCATCAGACAACTCGCGAGAGTTTGCAGCGGACTCAGTCTCAAGGGCAATCCGATCTTGCACATTGCCATGCACCTCGTGGTCCCGTGGGATCTGGCATGGACGTGGCATCTGCAGAAGGTCTGCGACCGGCTGCGGCCCGTTCTGCCGGACTGGATCCTGCGATTAGCGACCATCGACGCGGCCATGGCGCTGGCCACGTTTGCCTACTTGAATCCATCCTATGCTTGGCCTCGCAGGCGGCCGGAGGGGAACGCCGCTGCAATCGGCATGGCCGGAACGGCTATCGGTCATCCCCTGCTTGCCCACGAACAACGGATCAACAATGATTTGACACTCGAAGGCTTGGGCCGGGTTTTCCTGGTCACCGGCTCCAACATGTCCGGGAAAAGCACGTTTTTACGAACGGTCGGGCTCAACGTGTGCCTGGCGCAGGCCGGGGGACCGGTATGCGCCGCATCCTGGGAATGGTCGTGGTTGCGGATACAGACGTGCATCAGAGTCGGAGATGCCCTCGAAGAAGGGTTGTCGTATTTTTACGTGGAAGTCAAACGTCTCAAAAATCTGTTGGTGGCGATGGGCGACCAACGCGAAGCTCCGGTATTGTTTCTTATCGACGAGATTTTTAAAGGCACCAATAATCGGGAACGATTATTGGGGAGCGAAACATTCATTCGCGAGTTGACTGCCGGACGGGGTTTGGGGCTCGTCACGACGCACGACCTGGAGTTGGCCAACCTGGACAAGGAATTGCCTCATCTCGTCAACGTGCACTTTCAGGAAACGGTCGGTGACAAAGAACTGACGTTCGACTATCGACTCCGTCCCGGGCCCTGTCCCACGACCAACGCGCTTCGCATCATGGCCATGGAAGGCTTGCCGGTTCCCGAAATCACTTCAGATCAGTGAGGAGTGTTTCCCAAAAATCAGGGAATGAATAACGTGGGTTGGTCCTGCTGGTCCTGGTCGATCTTTTCGCCGGTCGTCGTTCCGCAGTATGAACACACGTATTCATATTTGTTGCCGGACGGCAGGACGAGCAGAAGGCGTTCACGGGCCGGTGTCGCCTCCCGGCAAGCCGGACAGAACAGGAGCGTGGCGTTCAGCGAACGGAATTGGGCGTTGGGATCGGCTTGCGGCTGGGCGGGTTGAGGGCGTATGCCCGGTCGCCGGGCCCCCCCGAAAGAACGCGGATCAAACGGAATGCGTGCCATGTCCGGATCTTACTTAGAGCTCATCACATGGTCAAGAGAGGCGCATGAGGCCTCCCGTCCTTTAAAGCGATCAAGGTCAGGTTCGTGCAAGTTCATGCAGAGACGCTGGATAGAGGCTCCAAAGCGACAGGCGTCCCGTTGCGGTAGATCACGTATCGTGAGGGGTGGGCCGGAATCCGGTCGCCCGGGAGAATGATGCCGACGAGGTTTAAAGGGTCGGACCCGGAGAGCCGGATTTCCTGGGCGCCGGCTTGCGGGTCCTTGCGCACGGCCCGCAGGGCTTCTACGGCTTCCGGTAGGCCGAATTGTTCACCCGTCATGCCCGAGACGAAGTGGCCGCCTCGAATTTCTCCTCGCAATTCCAACCGTCGATAGATCATCAGCAAATCACGCCACGGGATGGACAGGGATTCCCGTTTCAATAAATCGCGGAACACGATCCCATACCGGCGTAATAATTGACGGGCCCAAGCCTCGGTGGGGTTGGCGGCCGGTTTTGCCGGTGTCCCGTCCGGTTCAACCGTGCCGGTCTTGAGTAATGACCATCGTCCGATCGTATGCCGCGGCCGTTGCTTCTGATGGCGTCCGATCCCGCGACGGCGTTTGGGATCGAGCAACGCGCGGAGATTGTCGAATCCATCGGCCGTGACCAGCCCGACACTGGCCAGTTCCCACAATCCCTGTTCGACTTCAGCCTGGAGGTGGTTCGTGCCGCGTGTGACGTCGGCAAAAAAGCTCGCGCCCCGTTGTGAGAGATGGTGATACACGGTCCGGGCAACACCGCTCAGGTTTTCCGGCAGCCACGCCTGCGGGCTTTTCGATCCTTTGCGAGCGAGGCCCAGCAACCAGTCCGCATCGTTTCGGGGGAAGAGACTGATCGGGGCCAGACTCGTGGGAATCACCCGTTTTTTCTGTTTGACGCCGAGGAGGGTATGGTCGGGGGCGGGCGGGGTCAGCCGTCCCCACGTGATAATGCCGCGCAAACACAGATAGTCCAGCGTGTCCGGCTTGTAATCGCCGATGCGGCTGCGAAGCACGTGGGGTTCCCAGGCGGACGCCGCGGCTTCAAAGCCCGCCAGTTGTTCGAGAACGGTTTGAAGTCCGGGTTCTCCATGCAGCCGGGCAGTGGGAGCGACGTGCTGCCATCGGAACAGAAAGCGCATGAAGTCCGACGCGGAGACGGTTTGAATCTCGCGACGAAGCGTTTGGACGGTTCGTCGATGAATGCGAGCCAGTAACCGGCGATCGCACCATTCGATTTCGGGTTTCGCGTCGCAGGCCTGTGAAGACGGGAAGGCTTCACGCGGGCGAAACGTTCCTCGAAGGACCTGGCCCTGTGCTTCGAGTTGTTCCAGCGCCGTTTGTGTGGCCGGAACGGGCCACCGCAGGGCCGTCGCCAATTCCCGCGCCGTGGTGGGGCCGATGACTTCCATCCAATTTCGGACGATCGTGGCCCGTGCCTCCCGCTCATCGCCGGACAAGCCGGGCGGAGGCGCGTGTTCATGCTGTCGGGTATCCGTTGGGGCGGCCATGTCAGGACGGATCGTGGTCAGGAGTGAAAGATGATCGGGCGTGGTCCATATGGGAATCGTCGTTCCCGTTGCCGGGTCCGCGTGGGCAAGCACGAGGGCTCGTCCCGAATCGAGCAAATCGGGAAGGAAGGCGCGCCATTCCGTAGCACGATCCTCCGGGACCCAGGCCAGCAGGTGGAGGACTTCCTGTAATTCATCCGCATCCCGAACTCGCGGCCACGTCTCCTCGCAGACCGCGGCAATCGCGCCGGCATCCAGCGCGCCGACGGTTGCGGCTTCCTCGGGCGGCAGCACGTGTCGCATGCTCACGGCGCGTGAGCGCCGTTCTTCGAGCGGGGCGTCGTCCAGGAATCCGTACGGGTTCGCGTTCAGGATTTCATGGGAAAAAGGCGAAGGCGCCGGAGACTCGACGGACAGGCATCGCACGTCGCCCTGTTCAATGCGTTGCAGGAGGGTCGTCAGCCCGTCGATATCCATGGCGTCCTCCAGGCAATCCCGGAGCGTTTCTTCCACTAAAGGATGCGACGGCACGTCGATGTTGCCGGGAGGCCGGTTATCCTGACAGGCCGTGGCCATGGGAAACACGGCCGTCAGGAGGTCTTCGGCCCGCATGCGCTGCAAATGGAGGGGAACCCGTCTGCCGTTGCGAAAACGCAGAACGGCCAGGGCGCGTGAGACGTTCCAGCGCCAGCGGGCCATGAACATGGGGGATTGCAGCACGGCTTGCGTGAGCACCTCCTTGACGGTGGAAGACCGGAGCAGGGACCACACCGTTTCCAGGGGAAAGCTGTGCCGTTCGCCCAAAGACAGCACCAGCCCTTCGTCCGTGGCGGCCGCTTGCAGTTCAAAATCGAAACTGACGCAGAACCGTTTTCGCAGGGCGAGTCCCCAGGCCCGGTTGATGCGCCCGCCGAACGGCGAATGAATCACCAATTGCATGCCGCCGGCTTCATCGAAGAAGCGTTCGGCAATAACGGTCCGTTGCGTGGGAACGCCGCCCAGCATCAGCAACCCGGATTGGTGGTACGCGAGAATTTGTTCGGCTGCGCGTTGATCGGTTCCACATTCCGATTCCAGCCGGCGCAGGACGGGGTTCTGTCCCGAGTCCGTCGTGGGCCGCGTCATGAGTCGATCCGCAACGGCTTGCCGTAACTCCGCCACCTCCTGCGATAGTTCAAAGGTTCGCGAAGGGGCTTCTCCCCGCCAGAACGGAATGGTCGGAGGGGCGCCATGCGCGTCTTCCACGCGCATCACGCCGGTCTCGACCCCGCGAATCCGCCACGACGTGTTGCCTAACAGGATAATGTCGCCGGCCAGGCTTTCCACGGCGAAGTCTTCATCCACCGAGCCGACCGTGTTGCCTTGAGGCTCGGCAATGACGGCATACGTCGCGGTGTCCGGGATCGCGCCACCGGACGTGATCGCCGCCAGTCGCGCTCCCCGGCGAGCGCGCAATCGATTTTGTGCGCGGTCGTGAAAGAGAAACGCCTGTTGCTTGCCGCGGTTCGGATTCCAGCCGCGAGTCAACAAGGCGACGATTTCATCGAAGGCCGTTCTCGACAGGTGTCGATAGGGATAGGCTTGGGTGTAGCGTTGATAGAGTGCCTCCACGTCCCATTCTTGAGCCGAAACTTCCGCGATGATTTGTTGGGCCAGAATATCCTTGGGGCGTTGCGGGATGAGGATTTCGTCCAGGTTGCCGCGATGAATCGCGCGAATCAGCGCCGCGCATTCCACCAGTTCGTCACGGGTCGTACACAAGAGGCGCCCTTTTGGAATCGCCCCCACCCAGTGACCGGCCCGGCCGATTCGCTGCAAGCAGGTGGCGATGGCGCGCGGCGAACCCACTTGGCACACGAGATCCACAAAGCCGACGTCGATGCCCAGTTCCAGGGACGCCGTCGCAATCACCACGCGAGTCTGTCCTTTCTTGAGGCGTTCTTCCGCGGATAACCGTATCTTGCGGGACAAGCTGCCGTGATGGGCCGCCACGAGGTCCTCGCCCAATCGATCGGTCAGGTGGTGGGCGATGCGTTCCGCCAATCGCCTGGTGTTAACGAATACGAGGGTGGAGCGATGGGTTTGGACTAACTCGGTGAGGCGATCATACACGTCCGCCCAAACGGCATTGGTCGCGATCGCGCCGAGTTCATCCTTGGGCGTGTCGATGGCTAGGTCCATCTCCCGGCGTTGTCCCACGTCAACGACGTGGCAGGGGTTTGGCGCCCAGACGGCTTCCCCGTTTTCAGCCACGCGGCCGCCGCCGGTCAGGAATTGGGCAATGGCTTCCAGGGGTCTTTGCGTGGCGGACAGCCCGATGCGATTCGGTTTCGCGTGCGTGACGGCATCCAGGCGTTCAAGGGAAAGCGCGACGTGCGCGCCGCGTTTGTTCCCGGCCAGGGCGTGGATTTCATCGACGATGACCGTGCGGACGGTGCGCAGGATATCCCGGCTCTTGCGGGCCGTCAGGAGCAGGTACAAGGATTCGGGCGTGGTGATGAGAATATGGGGCGGGCGGCGAAGCATGTCCTGCCGATTTTTTGCGGGCGTGTCGCCCGTGCGGACTTCGACCCGTATCTCCGGAAGGAGCAGTCCGGCGGCCAGGGCGTTTTCCGAAATCTCATTCAAGGGCTGCCGGAGATTTTTCTGCACGTCGTTGCTCAGGGCCTTGAGCGGCGAGACGTAGAGAATTTGCGTGTGGTCGGCCAGATCGTTGGAGAGCGCCTGCTGGAATAAGGAATCAATCGACGCCAAAAAGGCGGCCAGGGTTTTGCCCGACCCCGTGGGCGCGGCAATAAGCGCGTGTTCGCCGGAGCAAATGGCAGGCCAACTGGCGGTTTGGACGTCGGTGGGCGTGCCGACCGCGTCCCGGAACCAGCGGGCAATGATCGGATGGAACGACGCAAGCGACGCGTCAGGAGGATCGGGAAAGGTGCGTCGTGAATCCATCGTGCGGTTTCCCGTCAATCGGCTCCAGGTTTATTCAGGAGGGGAAGGGCGTTCATTCGCATCTCGAATGGCTTCCACCTGGCGATCGACGGCCAGCGCGTCCTCGTCACGACCGGCGTGACGCAGGAATGACGCATAGCGTTCGTAGAGGGGGATCAGCATGGGATGGTCTGCGCCCAGGGATCGTTTGCCGATGTCAATGGCGCGCAGATAGTAAGTCTCCGCACGGTCAAACTCCTTTTGCGCCTGCGTGACGAGTCCCAGGGTGAGAAGGGGTTGGATGAGGTGCGGGTGCGCGTCTCCCAGAAACTTTTCACTGATGGAGAGCCCTCTTTGCCAAAGCGGCTCGGCCTTCTCAAACGCTCGTTGCGAAAAATACAGCGAGGCCAGATTGTTGAGTCCGACCACGACGTCCGGATGATCGGGGCCCTGGATCGTTTCGATCATCGTGAGCGCGTGACGATAACGGAGTTCGGCTTGTTCGTACTCACCCAGGGCTTCGTGAGTTGCGCCGAGATTGTTCAGGGTGGTGGCGGCTCGCGAATCGAGATCGGTCGATCCTTCCAGGACGTTCAGGGCCCGGTGAAACATCTCTTTCGCCAGGCCGAAATCCCGTTCTTTGTAGGCCAGCATGCCGGCGGTGTTCAAGGTTTTCCATGTTTCCGTTTCCGCTTGCGCGGGGGCGAAAACCAGGACGACTCCCAAAACCAGTATCAAAGCAGGCATGAGTGAATTCCGGGTTGTATGGCACATACGGGTTGAGCGACTTTTACCACGTCGCCGTGATTAAGTTTAAGCTGCCTGCATACGTGGATCAAGACGTGGTATTCTGGAATTGATCGCGTAGAGCAACTTAACCAACGGGGAGGGTATGATGAACGTGCCGAAGCAGTCTCGAACGATTCATCCGGGTCTTCTGGTGTTGTGTCTCGGATGGTGTCTGGCAGGAACGAGTGTGTCGGTTGCGGACGTAGGGGACGGCCCCCGTGCCGTGCCTCAGCCTCCGTTGGCGCGGGCCAAAGTGTATCTGGCAGCCGGGGATTACCGTCGCGCGGTCGAAGCCTGCCAGATGAACATCGATCAATCGCCGTCCGTCGAAAGTTACGTGTATCTCATTTACGTGTATCACGCGCTGGACGGCTACCTGGAGTCGTTGGCCGAACGCGATGAATGGGTCAAGGTGGGGCAGTTGTCGCTCTCCATGGTCAACCGCGGGACCATGGACCTTGTCGATCCTCCCGACATGCTGGCCAGGATGGCCAAGGAAATACTGCACGAGGGGATCAGGCAGCAATATGACGTGGTTGCCGGTATGGCCAACCGGCTCGATAAGTCTCGCGCCGACGAACTATGGTTGGAAGTCCGGGCCTGGGAAAAGAGCCGCCCCGGCAATTGGTGGGCCGGCGTGCCTGAACAGTGGCAATGGTAAAGTGAGTTAGTAAGACCCCCCCGTGGTTGTCCTGTATGCTCCCCTCCTGTCGGATTACGCTACGCTAATCCGACCTACGTATTCTCCCTTCCCCTCCTTTGTAAGGAGGGGCCAGGGGAGGTAGAGGCATCTGTAGTCATCCGACGATCCGACTCTACCCCTCCTATCCTCCCCTTACAAAGGGGAGGAACAGCACACGGTCGCCCCCGCTCAGACAGTAGGTCGGGTTAGCCGCAGGCGTAACCCGACACCGCAGCGACGAACAGGCGAACGGTCGAGTCCGTAGCAGGCAGGCGCAATTTATTATTGACTGCACAATACAAATGCGATAAAAATGCGTCCAAATTCTTGACTCGGCGATACAAATGCCGGGAGGGCTGTGGAGTTGCAAATGCGAACAAGGAGGAAGAAGATGAAACACGATACCATAGGCATTGGCCTGCCTGCCTGCCTGCCTGCCTGCCTGCCTGCCTGCCTGCCTGCCAATAGTGAGTCGGCCGCGATGAGCGGCGCGCGCGCGGCCGCGAGGGCCGCCCTGCTGATTGTCGCAATGGTCGCCACGGTGACCATCGGGGCGGGTCCGGCGGTCGCGAACTCGGACTGCCTGGCGTTGTGGTCGCCCGGGACGTGGGCGCCCGGGAGCATCACCGGCTGCGCCGCGGACCTGATGGCGGCGCGGCCGGGGACACGGCCGGGCACAGGGCCGGCGACGGGGCCCGCGCTGACCGCGGCGTTCCACGGCCTGCCGGCCGCGCACAACGGCCAGCAGTTGTTCACCTTCGAACTCCGGTTCAGCCAGGAGTTCCAGGGGCTGCGGCTGACGACGCTCAAACAGGAGTTGGAAGTGACGGGCGGGCGGCTGGTGGACGTGAAGCGCACGGTGCGGGGCCAGAACCAGAGCGTAACGGTCCGGGTGCGGCCGTCGTCGTCGGGGGCCGTGACGGTGCGGCTGCCCGGCAAGAAGAAGCTGTGGGACCCGGTCTCGGCGACCGTGGCGGGGCCCGCGGCCGCTCCGACCGAGCCGGTCACCCCGGTGGCGGCCCCGCCGGCCACCCCGGCAACGCCGCCCCCGGCCGCGGAGACGCCGGCGCCGCTGACCGCGACGTTCCACGGGCTGCCGGACGAACATGACGGGCAGAAGCTGTTCAGCTTCGAGATCCGGTTCAACGAGGAGTTCCGGGGGCTGCGGCTGACGGCGCTCAAGCAGGCGCTGCAGGTGACGGGCGGCCGGGTGATCGACGTGAGGCGCACGGTGCGGGGCGAGAACCGCAGCGTGACGGTGCGGGTGCGCCCGACTTCGCACGAACCGGTGACGGTGGCGCTGGGCGCGACCACGGACTGTTCGGCGGCGGGGGCGATCTGCGCCAGCGACGGGCGGCAGCTCTCCGGCTCGTTGAGCGCGAACATCACCTCGCCGGCCTGGGGGCCGGGCGAGGGCGGGGGCACTCCCTATACCCTGGCGGCCCTGAAGAGCCTGAACCTGCACCCGCCGCTGCCCAAGAACGTCGTGAAGACGGTCAGTTCCTCGGCACCGACGGGGTTCCCGAGCTCGGATACCGGGACGGTGGTCAACATGAACGCCATGACGCCAGGCACGGTCACTGGGGGCGCGACCCGGCCGAACCTCCAGGTGCGGGAGCGATACGACCGGGGCGGGCACTGGGTGATCGACTATCCGTGCATCCACCCCGGCATGGACAACGTGTGCCGGATCGGAGGGAGTGCGCAGACGGGCGGCACCTGGGACCCCAAAGGAGCCGTCGATGCCTACGGGCGGTGGTTCACCTACCCGCACGACGCCGGCGCGAACGACATGAAGGTGCACCTGCTGGTTCGAAGGGGGACGTTCCCGGGCGAAAACGAGGAAGATGCGCAAAGCGGCAAGAACATGCTGTTGGAATTCTTCCAGCGGGGCCACAGCGTGGAGTACTTCTACGAGCACCTGGACTTCTTCACGGCCAATGCGCACCTGGAGGCGCCTGGAAGCGGCCTGCAGCCGCTGACAACGCAAGGTACCACGTTGACCTGGACCGGCAAGGCCGTCGGCCTCGACACGGCGAAATACACAAGTTCTTTGAAGAACTACCCGAATTTCGGGTGGCGCGGGGACCTGATCGGCGGCGATGCCAGGATCACAGTGCAGGGCACCGCCAGCCTCACGAGCGTGTTTCTGACGAACCTCGTGGGCGCCACTATGGGGCGGACCTATCCCAACCTGACTTGGGCCAGCATGTCTGTCACCAGCGGGGGGACCTTCGGTAAGACAAATACAATCACCACCCTCAGTGCAAACATTCATAAAGGTGCCAAGATCTCGGGCGCCTTCCGCGACCAGAACCGGGACGGCAATACGGAAACCATCACCGCGGACACGGTCGGCGGCACCTTCGAGCTGCCGGGAGTGATGGTTGGCGGCTTCGTCGCCACCAGATAGCAGTCCAGGCTTGTGCATCGCAAGAGAGGTTCAGGTGGGGGGGAGGAGATAGCGGGGAGAGTGATATTCTGCGATGTTTTTCATAGCATTTATAGCAAAAACATAGCAGAGGCATAGCAAACATCGCAGAAACATCGCAATTCATAGCAAAACATAGCACTGGCATAGCAAGTATAGCAAAATCATAGCAAACATAGCATTGGCATAGCAGAAACATCGCACAGACATCGCACTGATTGCCGGGTCCCGCGACGCTAACTCTACCTCCCCTGGCCCCTCCTTACAAAGGAGGGGAACCAAGCACCCTCTCCCCAGCGTGGGAGAGGGCTGGGGTGAGGGGGCAAAGCAAGAAAGATCAGCCGAAGTTGACACCCTTTCGACGGCATGGTTAGGATTCCTTCCACCGTTTGAAGAAGAACATCGTCTCGTTACTTATGAAAGAAGGAGGATGTCGTGTCCGAACTCGTCGCGCAAGCAACGGCTGCCAATTGGGAAGCTGAGGTTGGTCAGATCGATGGATTGGTCATGGTTGATTTTTGGGCCGTCTGGTGCGGACCGTGTCAGATGGTCGCCCCGATCGTCGAAGAACTGGCCAAAGAGTATGAAGGCAAATTGAAGGTCATGAAGCTCAATACCGATGAAGTTCCCGAGATTGCCGGCAAGTTTCAAATCATGAGCATCCCCACGATTCTCTTTTTCAAGAACGGGCAACCGGTTGAAAAAATCGTGGGTGCGAGACCCAAACCCCAATTCAAACAAGTCATCGATTCGCTGCTCGCACAACACTCCGCTCCGGCCTAGGGTGGTGAGCATGCGCCGTCGTTATGCTCACTGAACTGCGCATTTCCCATTTTGCCCTCATCGAACGCCTCGAACTTGAATTTTCGCCGGGCTTCCAGGTGTTTACCGGAGAGACCGGCGCCGGGAAATCTCTCCTGGTTGACGCCCTGATCCTGTTACTGGGCGGACGCGCGTCCGCCGAGCATATCCGAAGCGGGGCCAAGGAAGCCACGCTGGAAGCGGTGTTTTCCTTATCCGGGCACCCGCCGATTCTCGAAAAATTGAAGGAATGGGACCTGCTGCCGGACGGCACGCAGGATCTCCTGCTCCGCCGGACGCTGTCCCGTGAAGGGCGGAGCCGGATGTACGTGAACGGGAGGCTGGTACCCTTGCACCAGATGGTGGAATTGGGCGGCTGGTTGGTCGATATTCACGGGCAGCATGAACAGCAATCGCTGCTCTCGTCAAAAGTGCAACTGAACGTCCTCGATGCCTTTGGGGGCTTGCCGGCGCTACGCGACGAGTACGCGACGCACTATCATCGCTGGCAGGATCTCGTTCGCGCCGTGGCCGACGTCACGCAACGGGCCAAGGAGCGGCAGGAGCGGGAAGAGTTCCTGCGTTTTCAATGCGAAGAATTGGGGAAGGCCCAATTGGTTCCCGGAGAAGATGACGCTCTCCTGCGGGAACACAAGAAATTACAGAACAGCGGCCGGGTGTTGGAGATCGTCCATCAGGCTTACGACCTGTTGTACGGCAATTCGTCTTCGGTCCTGTCCCAATTAACGGAAGTCAGGAAACTGGTGCATGAACTGGGGACGATCGACGACAACGTTCACGAGTGGAATGAGCCGGTCGAGGGCGGGATCGCCCAGGTTGAGGAACTGGTTTTGGCTGCTCGGAATTACAAAGACGGGTTCGATCACGATCCGGCGCGGCTCGCGCAGATCGACGAACGGCTGGCCCTGCTGCAACGGTTGAAAAAGAAATACCGCGAGTCGCTGGAAGACTTGCTGGCTCGTCAAACCCGGATTCAATCCGAATTGGAGGAATTGGCGAACATCGACGAACGCACGCAGGATCTTCGGCAACAAGTCTCGCAGGCGCATCAGGACGCGTGGGCGTCGGGCCGGAAGCTGTCCGAAGCCCGTCAAGCCGTGACCCAAAAACTCGAAGAACGCATCACCGCCGAATTGGCGCATTTGATGATGGACAAGTCACGATTCCACGTCGGGCTTACGACGGTTTCCGACGTGGAGCAGGCCGGACCGCACGGCCTCGATCAGATCGAGTTCACGTTTTGCGCGAATCCCGGGGAGAGCCTGCAACCCTTGGCGAGGGTGGCGTCAGGCGGGGAACTCTCCCGGCTGATGTTGGCGATGAAAACCGTGTTGGCGAGCGTGGATCAAGTGCCGGTGTTGATTTTCGATGAAGTGGACGCAGGCATCGGGGGCAACGTGGCCTCAACCATGGGGCAACGTCTCAAAGCCTTGGGGCGCACGCATCAGGTGATGTGCATCACCCATCTGCCGCAAATCGCGGCCCAAGCCCACCAACATTACCTGGTGAAAAAAGAGAGCGCGGACAAGCGAACCGTGGCGTCGGTCACCCGTCTCCCTGCCGAAGAGCGGGAAGAAGAGATTGCGCGGATGTTGGGTGGAACGACGATTACCCAAACGGTCAGGAAGGCGGCAGGAGAATTGCTGAAGGCGACCAACTGAAAACCCTTACAGCCGTTCCTCGTCGGATTACGCTTCGCTAATCCGACCTACAACGACAACTTACCCGACCTTCCAGAAAAACACGACGGCCATACGTTTTGACGCGAGTTCCGTGCCCCACCCGAAATACGACGTGGCCGAATGAATCAGGTCGGATTTATAGGCCAGGAGTCGATTGAACGCGTAAGGGACCTCCAGAATTTCTTCAAAGAGCGTCGGGTCCATTTCCTGCGGTATCCCCGGAACGTCTCGTAAACTTTCATATTCCCGCGGACAGACGTTGCCTCCGGGTTCTTCTCCAGGCATGTGAAGCCGGTAAAAGGACGTTCCCGCATGAGGGGTCGGGGGATTGGGGTGAAGGTACAAGACCGCCGCGTAATCGCAGATGGCCGCGGAATCCACGTGGGGACGGGCCACGCCTTCGGCCCCGCCGCACAGTTGGATGTGATTGTGGCCTGAAATGCCCATGTCCGAATCCGTTTGCGGTTGCAGGGCAGGGATGCCGAGCCGTTGAGTCACGCATTCTTCCACGCGACGTAATTCCTCGGGCAACAGGGCATGGGGCGCCCTCATGCCGGGCCAGGGTTCCGGACGCCATGGCGAGCCCAGGGTCCAGGTACTGTTTGCAATGCACCGCTGCGCCACTTCAAGGGCGTTTGGAAGGATATCGTCTTCGATCCAATAATCGTGTCCCAACCGTGGTTCACGAAAGGGAAGGGAAACCGTCATGAGTCTCTCCGTACGGTTTGTATCTTGCCCGCGTCGTCAATTCGGAAGTTGATAAGAGAGCAATGGAGCATAGTGACAGAATCGGCCGGCGGTCAAGGGAGATAATTACGGCTCATATGCAAGGCAAATTGACGTTTCCCGCCGGTTGCATTTTTTGCAAATAAGTTGCAATAATTGAGTTCAGAATCGCGTTGAGGAACCTCTGATTTATTGTGATAGCGGGATGCAGGGCAAGGCGTCCCGGAGCGAAACCCGAGGCTTATCATAGAGATAGGTGAGGGTTGAGCGAGGACACAACGCAGCCATGCGCCCGATAGTGCACTAAATCAGAGGTTCCTTGATTATATGAGAGTGGTTCATGAAGATCAGCGTCAAAGATGAGATTCGGGCGTCGGGCAAACGGATGACGCGGACGAGACAAGCCGTGTTGGACGTGCTCGAATCGACGAAATATCCGTTGAGTCCGTCGGAGTTGTATGCCTGTTTGCAAAAACAGAGCGTCGCCATCGATCCGGTCACAGTGTATCGCAACCTGAATGCATTAAAGACCATCGGGTTGGTCAGACGGATTAAGCTGCACCAGGACGACCAGTTTCGATATGAGATGAAAGAGGGTCGTGAGCATCACCACCATATCCGTTGCAGGAGCTGCGGAAGAATCGAAGATTTGCTGTTATGTCCGCTGAAGAAACTGACGTCAATGATTGAAAGGGAAACCCGGTTTTTGGTGGGTGATCATTCGTTGGAATTCAGTGGCTGGTGTCCACAATGTCAATAGCTTCGGCAAAGGGGTCGGCATGTCCTCGTTAGGAATGAGACTCTCCACTGTCGGTTCAATCATCTCATTGGCGTGTGCAGTGCATTGCGCCTTAACGCCATTGGCGTTGTTGGCGCTTCCCTTGCTCGCTGCGCAATACGGCGGAGCATTTTCAGGCGTCGTTGATTCAGTGTTTTCACCGGAGATGGAATGGGTGTTTTTGTCCTTCATCGCGGTGATTGCCGGTGGTGGCGTATTCGTGACCTATCCCGTGCATCGGGACCGTCGCCCGGCAATGTTGACGATGGCCGGCTTTGTGACGTTGCTAACGGCGAATGTGGTCGTCGGAGAGGGGTCGAGCCTGGAACTCGCCGGAGACTTGATCGGGGCTTCCTTAATCGCCTGGGGTGGTTTTATGAAC
Organism: Nitrospirales bacterium; assembly: GCA_965203665.1. GTDB lineage: Bacteria > Nitrospirota > Nitrospiria > Nitrospirales > UBA8639 > Bin75. The sequence goes on from OZ241905.1 coordinate 584,265, forward strand.
CGGTCTTTGTGCCGGTGCCATCCCTGTCATGAACGTGATGATAAGACTGAAGCCCCCGAGCCGCTTCCGGTTTCGACCGGCACTTGATCCCCCGTTATCCTACCGTTACCAAGCCATGATCATCACAATGAGTATCATGGGCAAAATGCAGATGCCCATTCACGAGGAAATCCGTATGGTCACCATGCGGTACGGCTTCGTGGCCGCAATCGGGGCCGTGGATATGTGATGCCTCGTGGCCCTCACAGGCGTGTGATGGTGTACAGGTTTCCGGATTTTGTGCGGAAACCGGAAGCACGTGTTCGTCGACGTGGTCGTCATGAGGGTGGTGCATGTGTCCGTCGTGCAGAAAGTCGGTGTGGCCGTCATGTTGAATCCTGATGTGGCCGCAGGTGTCATTGTGCACATGGACGTGCGGGGTATGCGTAGGGTGACTCATTGAGGCCTCCTTTACGTGGTGCCCACGTGTATGGGCGCGTGTTTGGCCAATGTGTCCGCGAGTTCATACAATAACGTTTCCGTGTCCTCCCACCCGATACAGGCATCGGTGATCGAGACGCCGTATTCCAACGTTTTGTCGGTTCCCCAGGATTGCTTGCCAGGTTTCAGATTGCTTTCCATCAGGAGTCCCAGGATGTAACGCTGGCCCTCACAATATTGTTGTACGACGGAGTGGGCGACCGGAATCTGGCGCGTGTGATCTTTGTCGGAATTCCCGTGTGAGCAATCGACCATGATGGGCCTGGCGATGTCTTCATTCACCAACCCGTCGCGGGCTTGAAGAATGTGTTCCCGGCTGTAGTTGGTTTTTCCGCCGCCGCCGCGTAACACGACGTGCCGGTCGGGGTTTCCATTGGTCTTGATAATGGACGTGACGCCATCGAGATTAATCCCGACGAAACTGTGCGGTTGCCGCGCCGCCACCATGGCATTGAGCGCGATTTGCAGACTGCCGTCCGTGCCGTTCTTGAAGCCGACCGGCATGGACAGGCCGCTTGCCATTTCCCGATGGGTTTGGCTTTCCGTGGTGCGCGCGCCGATGGCTGACCAACTGATGAGGTCGGACATATATTGGGGCGTGACCGGATCGAGTAATTCGGTGGCGCAGGGTACCCCGAGCGCATTCAAGTCCAGAAGAACGGTCCGGGCCTGCCGGAGGCCTTCGGCAATGTCACAACTCCCGTCCAGATGCGGATCATTGATCAGCCCTTTCCACCCGACCGTCGTTCGCGGTTTTTCAAAGTAGGTCCGCATGACGATCAGCAGATGGTCTTTGGTCGCTTCACTGACCTTCTTGAGAGCGGTTCCGTAAGTCATGGCCGCTTCCGGGTCATGTATGGAGCAGGGTCCGATGACGACGAGAAGCCGATGCTGGTCTCGTCCATAGAGAATATCCCGGATGGCCTGACGGGTGTCCAGGACGGTGGACTCCGTCGCCTCGTTGACCGGCAGTTGTTCCTTGATCTGCCGCGGAGTGACCAGTTCCTTGATTTCGATGACGTATCGATTATTCAGCGGTTCGTTCATGAATACGGCCTTCCTGAAAACGCAAACATTCGCGAAAAAAATGAATAAATTCGTACAATTGGCTCCAAAGCTTAGCGAAAATGACGATTTCTCGCAAGCGACGGTCCGGGTCCGCCACATTGGGTTGGCCGCAGTTGGCGAAGTCTTCGCAGTTTCTTCTATACTGTTTTATGGATAAGAGAGTCATCAACATTGGTAACAGTGCCCAGGAAACCAGTGTGCCAGAAGGGAAGGGGATGATCTGATGACCAGACCGCGCGAACTCTTTGTGCCTGCCAGGATCACCCACGTGGAGACCTACGATCCGGGTGAGGTGAGAAAGGTCGCGTTCACGTTGCCGGAGACGTTCGAGGTCGATGGCCGGCCCGTTCCCATTCGGGATCGCATGCCTCCCGGCTCGGCGTTTCTGGTGAAACCGTTTGGTGTCCGGACGCAAAAATATCGTCGCCGCATGTATACGCGCTCCAATTGTTCGGCTGAAAGCCCGCGTGTGTTGGAGACGATCATCAACGATACGCACAAGGAAAAAGCCGATACCTCTCCCTGGTGGCAAACCGATGATCTCCTCCAGCGTAGCCGCACAGGCGGTTCAATCGACGTGTGTGTGAATTATGATGAAACCCGTTCGGAACTGGTGGTGTATCAAAACACTCGGACGGTGGATCCGACGACCCTGATTTTGGAAGAGGATCACGAATGGCGTTCCATGAGGATTGTGGCTGTGGCGCTTTTGACTGGCATTACGCCCTTCCTGGCGTACGTGCAGTATATGAAATCCCGAGCGTTCGGAGGAGCGGTGGAAGGGCATTTCAGCTTGATCGTGAGTGTCAAGAATCCGCGTCAGTTGATGGAGCATCAGGCCTTGCTGGATCTGTCGCAGAAATTTCCGCAACACTTTTCGTACCATCCGGTCTTGACACGGGAATGGCCGGAGGATTGGGCGCATGGGCAAGGAAGAATCATCCGGGTCCGGACGGATGAGGGCCAGGAAACGCGCGTGAATCTGGCGCCGCTCATCGCGCTGGAGCCGAATCTGTCGCAGTGTCACGTGCGGTTCTGTGGTAATGCGCTGGCAAAGGATCAACTCGTCCTGGGACTGGAGCAAGCACAATTGACTCCGCTCAGTTTCCGGTCCGAAACGTGGTGAGGGTGTTGCGTCAAAGGCTTGCCGGGAGAGGAGAAGGGCGAGCGGCTTGATCCGGGGTGAGCGGAGGATAAAACGTGACGCGTCGGGCTTCGACGTTGTTCAATAACCTGTGGCCATTGGCCTCTCGTTCCTTCCAAAAGATGCCTTCAACCTCAACGGTTCGACCCGTGGTCATTTGGATGTCTCCGCGGGTTCGATCATGTCGCCCGAAGACCAGTACGCGGTCCGGCCCTGTCTTGAGATAAAACACAAAATTGATGAAATGTTTCGAGTCGTCGAGATGAAGTTCCAGTCGTGTGACGGTGCCTCGGATTCGAACGGATTTTTCATGGTATCGGCTGGGGGTCTGAAGGAGTTTGGGTATGGTGACAATTTCCACAAATGTTTTGTTTTCAATGTGTTGCAAAAAACATGAAGCGGAGGAATCGCCGGCGATTACTTGGCCTGACAGACTTGATACGAGGAGACCCAACCAGAGGATACACATAATTTACGCTATCTTCACGGGTTCGACCTACGGTCTCATGTATGTTTTCCCGTGGCAAAACGTGGATATCTTGAAGGGATCAAGTTTGCATTATAGACTAAATAGAGAGTTCTACCTTACATGTCCGTTACATAAAATCGGTCGACTGTTTCTATGACAAGGCAACAACGATATCAGCGGCGTCACAAGGAAGCCGGCCTGTGCATCTATTGTCCCAGGAAAGCCGTCAGCCAGTGGTTTTGTGCTTTTCACTTGAAGAAACGGCGGACGTTGATGCGGGTGCGTAAGGGCAGTCGTCCTTGGCATCCCGGCGGGCCGGGGCGGCCGCCTCTCACGAGACGATCCTGCCAGGGTTGAGGGAGCGAAAGGCCTTTCGGATTTCGTTTTTCTGCAAGCCACGTTTGTGTTGTATCCCGTTTCCCCCGGATCAGCAAGGAATTGCCTCGACGGTATGAGGTGAATTCTTCATTCGGCCTGAGACTCCAACATTTTTTGCAACCAGTCGAAGGCTTTCTGATAGACACCCGGACAGATGCTTTCTCGCGGTCCGGCTACGTTCAGGATGGTGATGCCTTTTTGAGCAATCCACAAAGTGACGGCCTGGGGATCCGGTTGCGTCGTCAAATCAATGACGAGATGGGGCTTGTGAAGATGCCGGGCCGTGTGGATCGTCAGGGCCGTGCCGCCCGTGGGGTCGTGGCTGGTCAGGATTAACGTTCCATCCGCGTCGCGGACGTTCCACCGTGTCCGCTGGGCATATTGCGGTGAAGGCGTTTCCTGCAACGGGTACCTCAACGGGATTTTTCCATCTTCGGCCAGACGCCCCTTGGGGCACCATCCGCCGATTGGCAACCCGCCGGCCAGGGCAACGTCGAGGGCTGCCCGGTCCACTCCCGTTTGACCGCCTGATATTAATTTTTCAATGAAATTGCATGACATGAAATTGTCACTTTGCTCTCTTTGGCTTTTGATATTGATATGAAAATAACCTTCCTGTTCTCCTCCTTTGTAAGCCTGTCCTGAGCCTGCCGAAGGGGAGGGGCGAGGGGAGGAAAAGAGAACAAGGCCCACGCGCTGCTTGTTCTGCAACCCCGTCGCTCGTTATGATCGAACCGGACGGTGAGAACTGATGGCACGATACCACCTCGACTATTACACTACCTTGGAGGTGACGCCGCAAGCCTCGGATGAGGAGATTAAGCGGGCCTATCGGAAACTTGCGCTCAAATATCATCCCGACCGCAACCAGGGCAACAAACAGGCCGAAGACAAGATTCGCGAAATCAATGCCGCGTACGAAGTGCTCGGCGATCCTGAAACCCGGAAATCCTATGAGCGGCTTCGGTTTGGAGCCCATGGCCGAAAATCGGATTTTGCTGCCGAGCAACCCGCCGAAACGATTAGTCCGGGTGTCATTCTTGAAGCCATGGAGAAAAAGTTGTGGGAGGAAGGGCGTTTGGAGATCTTTCGAAAATTGATGCAAGCCCTTCCTCTGATAAAACAGGAATTGGCCGATATTCGCAAAGCCACGGTTGCCAAATTGGGCTACGACAAATTTCATGAAGAGACCGTGAAGATACATGCCAAAGACGCCATCGCTGGAATCGTGACTCCTGAGATGGAAGAACGCAAAGAGCGGTTGCTGGACGTGGCCCTCAACATGATGTTGTCGCAAGGAGTCGATGGTCGTGGTGGCCCGGAAGGCGCGGAGTGGGTCAAACGGCAATTGAGCGCGGCGTTCCAACGGGGCCGGCTAGACGGCTATTGCGAAGCCTGTGAGTTGCTCTACGTTCGGCGGTAAGAGTGCGCTTCGCCGGCCATCGCAATCTATACCTATATGTACACAATCGTTGACAGCACAACGTCAGGTCTATAACGTATTGAAACATCGACATATTTGGAGAAATCGCTCGATGCCTACACATGGCTGCCAGGCTGGATACAAGCCGAAAAGGAAGCGGCCGATGACCAAGGTACGGATAACCTGACGGCTGATTAGACACGCGATTGAAGGAGAAGACCCCATAAAGACGACGAACGCACGTCTGGTGACCGCGCTGGCGGTGTTCGCGCTGACGGTGAGCGCCTGCGCGAACAACGCGCCGATACCCGCCGACGAGAGCACCATTAGCTTCGAGAGGAACTCGGAATTTTTCGGGCCGAACCTGCGGGTATTCCTGGAACTGCAGGACGGCAGCAGGGCCTCGGTCAACACGACCGACGATGCCGTCGACACTCAGCCGCGCACCAGCATCATACCGGGTCATCAGGCGCGGGAGTGGACGTTCATCAAGGACGTGGAGAAAGGCACGTCGGTCGCCTACGCCCTGGTGAGCTGGGACCCCGCGGACTCTACGGATTACCTCATGGCGGGCTGGTGGGCGCAGTTCCCCGGGCAGCATCTCCCGGAACTGGACTTATCCGATTCCGAGCAATACGGCATCGTGGACGGCCCGGAGATCGATCCGGCGAACCCGCCCGAACTGCCGCTCGATGGACAAGCGACCTACATCGGCTCGTCCGGCGGTCTGTACGCGTACACCCCGGGCACCGATTGGGGCGACGACGAGGGTGCCCGCGTGCTCGACGAGTACGAGGGAACGATCACGCTCACCGCGGACTTCGCGAACGGCACGTTGAGCGGCTGCATCGGCTGCGTCGGCGATCTCGTGACGCGCCGCGCGCATTTCGGCGTCTTCCTCGGCGACGAGGTGCGCGACGTTCAGTCCGTTGCCGCCGGCTACGAACTGCACTTCGGCGAGACGCCGTTCGAGCCGGACGGCACGTTCACACATAGCGACGTGACCGTGAAACATCCCGAACGAGCGATCACGACGTCGGAAGGGCAGTGGGGTGGAGCGTTCTCCAGCATCCCCGACCAAGCTGGCGATCCTCGCCTCGTCGCGGGCTTCAACGCCGCCGAGTTCACGGAAAGCGACGGCAGCGCCGGGGCCTTCGTCGGAGCATTCGTCTCACTGAGCGAATCTTTCCGAACATCCGGAGATTGAAACGGGATCACGTCGGTACGTGGTGCGGTGACTTTCTTGTAAGCAAATAATTGCTGGCGGAGGGGGTGGGCATTCGAAGTCGCCCGGCAGAGGCTCCGGGCTCCCGCTAGGGGGCCATGCCCCCTCGCGCCGGCGTGTTGCGCCGGTCACCCCATGAAGGGGGCACACCCCCTTCAAAACCCCCGTTCGAATCCCACCCCCTCTTTTTCGGCAATTGATTGAAGCTATGGCTTCACTCCGTATAGCACAGCTTTTGTGGTCATGGCGGAGGGGGTGGGATTCGAACCCACGGTCCCGTGAAGGACTCCGGTTTTCAAGACCGGCCTGTTCGTCCACTCCAGCACCCCTCCGTGTGGCGGCTCTTATTGTACTTGTTCTTCGATGAGGAACCAGCCGTGCTTTTTCATGCAGACCTGGTAACTTGCGTAACCTTTGAGTCCGGTTATGCCTGGGTCCTCTTCGCACTTGGCGCTCACGCGTTCGAATTCACCAGGCGGGGCGCCGGGTTTGGACCATGAAGTTTTGACTTGCGTCGCGCACCCGCTCATGATAGCGAGGACGGCCAGCGTACAGGCCGATAGTCTGATTAGGTTTTTGATACTCACAGAAGACCTCCTTGTTGGGTTCCTTAGCTCCATGTGGGTGCAGGGCAAGCCCCAGTGCCTGCCGATTGTCAAACGGCAGTATCAGGGTGCCGGGTTTGAGGCGATCTGTTCAATCCCGTTCATATACGGACGTAATGCCGTGGGGATGATAACCGAGCCATCCTCCTGCTGACAGTTTTCCAGAATGGCGACGATCGTCCGACCCACGGCCACGCCGGATCCATTGAGCGTATGGGGATAGGCCGGTTTGCCGCCTTGGGGTCGAAAGCGAATATTGGCTCTTCGTGCCTGAAAGGCTTCGAAATTACTGCACGACGAGATTTCCCGATACGCCTGTTGCGAGGGGACCCAGACTTCGAGGTCATACGTTTTGGCGGCGCCGAACCCCAGGTCGCCGCGGCACAAGCTGACTACACGGTAGGGTAATTCGAGCGTTTGCAGGACGGCTTCGGCCGCGCTGGTAAGGCGCTCAAGCTCGGCGTACGATTCTTCCGGGGTTGTGAATGCCACCAACTCGACTTTATGGAACTGGTGGACGCGAATCAGGCCGCGGGTATCCTGTCCGTAGGAGCCGGCCTCTCGACGAAAACAGGGTGTCGATGCCACGTGCCGAATCGGCAAGGCGGTGTCCGGAAGAATTTCATCCCGGTACATGTTGGTGACCGGCACTTCGGCTGTCGGGATGAGGAGGTACTCGTCGTCCCGGAGGTGAAACAAGTCGTGTTCGAATTTCGGGAGTTGCCCCGTACCGGTCATGGCGTCACGATTGACGAGATAGGGTGGGAGCACCTCGGTATACCCATGCTCGCGGAGATGGATGTCAAGCATCAACGAAGTCAACGCGCGTTCGAGTTGGGCGCCGGCGCCCAAGGCAATGGAAAAGCGGGCTCCTGCGACTTTGCCGGCGCGTTTGAAGTCAAGAATGCCCAGCGATTCTCCGATTTCCCAATGCGGCTTCGGTGGAAAGCCAAACGAAGGCGGCTCACCCCATCGACGAATTTCAACGTTCTGCCTCGCATCAGTTCCTTGCGGAACGGTGTCATGTGGGACGTTGGGGATGCGTAGCGCGTGTTCTTCGAGTTGGGTTTCAATCGTTCGCAGGTGTTCTTCCTGAATGGCAATGTTATCGCCCAGTGCCCGCATGGCGGCCACGGCTTCTTCCGCCGGTTGCTTCGCACGCTTTAATCGAGCAACGTCATCGGAGCCTTTTTTGAGTTGGTGCCGGAGGGCTTCAACCTGGGAGAGCCGGTCGCGGCGGTCCTGGAGCAGCTTTTCAACCTCCTCCCATGGCACGTCTGCTCCACGGGGCCCGAGTTGATCGCGAATGGCGGATAACTGGTCTTTAAGGGATCGAAGATCATACATGGAGAAAATCCCAACTCATTGAAAATGCGGGTAAAAGTTAGCATGCCTCTCTAAGGCAGTCAACGAAGTCGAGACGAGCTGCGACACTTGCAGTGGCCTGTGGTTTTTCCTACTCTGTGGCGATGCCGTATGTGTTTGCATACGAAGACTTTTTTGTGGGGGGTGTGGCATGTGTGATTCTCGGGTTGTTACTCGTGCGAGTGATCGTTGCGAAAAAACAGAAGGGAAAAGGAAGAGAAACCGATGAATGAAACGTCTGGATTGCGACGAAGTGATGGACGGCGGGCCGATGAAATCCGTTCGGTCAAGGTGACGCGACCGTTTATCAAGTATGCGGATGGTTCCGTTCTCATGGAAATGGGTGAAACCAAGGTCATCTGCACGGCGTCGGTCGAGGAAAAGGTTCCGCCGTTTTTGCGGGATAAGGGACAGGGTTGGGTGACGGCCGAATATGCCATGTTGCCGCGGGCTACGCATGATCGTATGCCCCGCGAAGCGGCGCGCGGGAAGCAAAGCGGCCGGACCCTGGAGATTCAACGTCTGGTGGGCCGGGCGCTCCGCGCCGTGACGGATATGTCTGCAATGGGGGAACGGACGGTGTGGATCGACTGCGACGTGATCCAAGCCGACGGCGGTACGCGGACGGCCTCGATCACCGGAGCCTTCATCGCGCTGGCCGACGCGTTTGCCGCGTTGAAAGAGAAAAAAATGCTAAAGAAGACGCCGCTGGTGGATTACCTGGCTGCCATCAGTGTCGGTCGGGTCGGCGGCATGGCCCTGGCGGATCTGTGCTACGAGGAAGATTCCCGTGCAGAAGTGGACATGAACCTCGTGATGACCGGCAGGGGGCGCCTGGTCGAAGTGCAAGGGACGGCCGAACGCGGTTCGTTCGGAAAAGAGGAGTTGGACCGATTCCTGGAGTTGGGATGGAACGGAATCCAGCAATTGATCAAGCTGCAAAAAGACTGTGTGGGAAATTTGGCTTAGCGCGTCATGGATCTTGTGTTGGCAACGGGGAACCGGGACAAACAGCGGGAGATGAAAGCGTTCCTGCAGGACCTCGCTTTGACCATTCGCACGTTGGATGAGTTTCCCGCCGCTCCGGCCGTGATTGAAGACGGCGAGACGTGCCGGTCGAATGCCGCGAAAAAAGCCAGGGAAATTGCCCGGTTTACCGGCCTGTTGACTCTCGCCGATGACACCGGATTGGAAGTGGACGCCTTGGGTGGGCGCCCCGGCGTGTTCGCCGCCCGATACGCCGGTCCCCATGCCACATATGAAGACAATTGTCGCAAATTGTTGGACGAACTGACGGGTGTTCCGGTAGATCAACGAGGGGCGCGTTTCCTGACTGTCGTGGCCATCGCCGACTCTGATGCGGCCGTTGAGTTCGTGGAGGGGGTGTTGCAGGGACGGATTGCGGACTGCGGCTCCGGCATGCACGGGTTTGGGTACGACCCGGTTTTTGTGGTCCCGGAATTGGGAAAAACCCTGGCGGAATTGACGCTTGACCAGAAAAACCAAATCAGTCATCGTGGACAGGCATTGGCGAAGGCCAAAGTCGTGTTGAAACGCAAACTTAGGAGAAACATCGGGGCGTAGCGCAGCCCGGTAGCGCGCCTGCTTTGGGAGCAGGATGTCGGAGGTTCAAATCCTCTCGCCCCGACCAGTATTCCAACTCGTCATCTTGCCTTACTTATGGAACCTCTGCTTTATTGTGATAGCGGGATGTAGGGCAAGGCGTCCCAGAGCGAAACCCGAGGCTTATCATAGAGATAGGCGAGGGTTGAGCGAGGACACAACGCAGCCATGCGCCCGATAGTGCGATAAATCAGAGGTTCCTTATCGAAGAATAAGGCCGAGCGCCCGTAGCTCAGTGGATAGAGCATCGGCCTTCTAAGCCGAGGGTCGCAGGTTCGACCCCTGCCGGGCGCGCCAATCTGCTAAAACTATTCATGGTCCGGAGACTAGTGGTTTTTCCAGGGAGAAGCACGCGTGTTTAGAAAAGGGGACTTTTGTGATGGGGCATAATCCAGGGTTCGAACGACTGGTTGAGCAAAGAAAAAGCCAGGTTCGTGAGTGCAGACCGAGTGAGGTGATGGGGCGTTTCGAACGCGGTGAAGTCTTTCATTTCATCGATGTTCGGGAAGATCATGAGGTGGCGCAGGGGTATGCCCGTGGAGCTGTTCACAAAGGCCGGGGCATCCTGGAACGTGATGTTGAGGCGATGATTCCCGACAAGAATGCGGAAATCATTCTCTATTGCGGGGGAGGCTATCGATCGGTGTTATCGGCTGCCAACCTGCGGGAAATGGGCTACACGCAAGTGTTTTCGATGGCGGGTGGAATCAAGGCGTGGAGGCAGGCAGGATATCCTCTGGAGCCAAGCCCAAGCCCCGCGACTTAACCCTGGAACGCGATCATCCCGCCAGCATTCCTCGCAGAGAAGGTTGAGTTCCTTATTTATAGGTCTTATTGAACTCCTTGACGACTTCGCCGGTGATATCCATTCCCTTGGCCGAGTAAATCACGATTTGCATGATGGCTTCATTGCCCTTATCAATGACCAAAGTCAATCCACGTCGTTCCGCGACGGTTTTGGTCGCCCCTTCGATTTTCTTCATGTAATCCACCATCAAATTTTTTTGTTTTTCTTGAACTTCCTGCTGGAACGTTTGGCGCCGCCGTTGGTATTCTTGAATCTTGCCTTGCAACGTTTCCCCCAAGACTTGCGTCTCGGTTTCGCTCCGGCCCGTACCGGTCTGAAGTTGCTGTTCGAGTTTCTGGATTTCCGCTTCGTCCGTTTCCAGCAGCTTTTGACGGACCATCACGTGTTCCTTTAACGTCGCCAGCGCCTTTTGTCCCGCGTTGGAATTTTCCAGGACCGCTTGAGGATCGATGACGCCTATCTGAATCGATTCCTGTGCAAATGCGGAGGGGAGGCCACAAAACAGGATTGGGATCATGAACCATCCCAGCAGGGAGATGATCACCGTGCTGCGTGTATGTAAAGTAAGCGGTTGACGTTCTTGCATAAGCCGGAACTCCTTCCTCAAAACGGATGATTGTCGGTAAGGGAAAACAAGCGTTGTTCTGGAAGCGAACGGTCTTAAAAGTAAGGCTATTCATTGAGACCGTGTGCTGTCAAGAGCAGGGTTTCCACCATGCCTGTAAATTTCACGTCGCAAACTGATTCCTCTCCGCTACTCGTGTGTTTTGGTGATAGTCTCACCGCGGGGTATCAAGTTCAGGCTGAAACGGGGATGCTTTTACCGGATGTTCCGTATGGCGGGTTTCTCCAGGAATGGTTGGGCGCACGCGGACGGGTTTCCGTCAAAGGCATTTGTGGTGAAACAACGTCGGACATGATGACCAGATTCTCACGCGATGTCATTGACGTGGGGCCCTCTTATACCGTGATCCTGGGCGGAACGAACGACTTGGGATGGGGTGTTGGACCTTCCACGATTATGATGAATTTGGAGCAATTCTATACGTTGGCGTTGGCTGCGGGAATCCGGCCCGCTGGCGTGACGGTTCCCTCCATCAGGGCCGAGGGGCACGGCGGCGGCCCATTGCCTGCCTGGCTTCAGGAACATCTGCATTATCGGTTAGAATTGAATCGCCTGATTGCGGAACGGTGCGAACGACTTCACATGCCGTGCGTGGACCTGTTTCAGGGAACTTCGGAACCCCCTTCTTCCCTCTTGGCCGCTCGTTTTTCCAGTGACGGTTTGCACCTCAATGACGTGGGATACCTGGTGTTTGCCCGGTTGGTGTGGAACGCCGTGTTTGCGGATCGTTTCGGTGCCTGCCCGGCGTAGTTCTGAGCGATTATCGGCTGCGAGGAATCAGGCGGCGGAGCCCGAAGAGGAATCTGAAGACGAACTTGAGGATTCAGAACTCGATGGAGAAGATGCGGGGGCGGGTGCCGTCGTGTCAGAGCCGGCTCCGGATTCGCTCTTGGCCGGAGTTTTTTCCGACTCACTGCCGGATTTGTCCTTGCCTTCCTTGGCCTGGCTGTCGCTCTGTTTGGCTTGGTTGGGATCTTTCAACTTGTTCGAGTAATCCGTCACGTACCAGCCGCTCCCTTTGAACATGATGCCGGGAGCCGATATGAGTTTTCGGACACCCTTCCCGCATCGTACGCATTTGTCGATCAACGGGTCGGAAAATTTTTGCTGGACTTCGAATTGATGATGACAGGTTTCACATTTATATTCGTAAAGGGGCATTATGATCCTCTCGTGTCACAATAAATCAGAGGTTCCTTTTCTCTGTTCAATAATATTTGTATCGGGTATCGGCAAAGTCAAGGCACTTTGGAGCTTACGTCAGTGCCCGAATCGCCTGTTCGACCCTTTTGAGTCCTCGTTCGATCGCATCCAGCGTGGGAGTATAGGTCAACCGCAGGTGGTGCGGGCTTCCGAAGGGATCGCCGGGCACACAGGCCACGTGCGCTTCGTGTAATAAGTAGGTGGCCAGGTCCGCGGATGTCGTGATGGTTCCATTGGCATGTCGTTTACCCAAGATTCCCGAGACATTGGGAAAGGCGTAAAAGGCTCCGTCAGGGGCCGGACAGGTGATGCCGGGCATCGCATTCAGCGTGTCAACCATGAGGCGACGTTTGGGAATGAGATCCGCCAGCAACTCCTTGAAAAACGGAGTCCCGTCCCGGAGGGCAGCCACCGCGGCCTTTTGTGAAATCGACGTGGGGTTCGACGTACTCTGGCTTTGAATGACCGACATCGCGGCGATTAACTCTTTCGGTCCTCCTGCGTAGCCGATCCGCCATCCCGTCATGGAAAACGCTTTGGAGACGCCGTTGACCACAAGCGTCTGATCGGCGATCTCGGGTACGGCGGACACGATACTCAAGAACGGAGGGTCTCCATAGACGAGTTGTTCGTAAATTTCGTCGGAGATCACGAGAAAGCCGTGCCGTTTGGCCACGTCGGCCACGGCTTCAAGGGTCTCTCGTGTATACAGCGCCCCGGTCGGGTTGGACGGGCTGTTCAGGACCAGCGCCTTGGTGCGGGGCGTGACTTTGGCTTCCAATTGTTTCGGATCAAGAGCATACCCATCGCTTTCCCTGGTTTCCACGATAACGGGGTGCCCATCGGCCAGACGCACAATATCCGGGTAGGACACCCAATAGGGAGCGGGGATAATGACTTCGTCCCCCGGGTCCAACAGGGCTTGCGCTACGTTGTACAGGGTGTGCTTGGCCCCGCAGGACACCAGGATTTGCGATGTCTCGTAGTGGATGTCCTGGTCCCGTGAAAATTTTTCGACGATGGCTTGTTTGAGTTCGTCAATGCCGGAAGCCGGCGTGTATTTGGTAAATCCATCCGTGATGGCCGCCTTCGCCGCGTCTTTCACCACTTCCGGCGTGTCGGCGGCCGGTTCGCCCGCGGAAAAGTTCACCACGTCGATGCCCTGGGCCGCCATGGCTTTGGCCGTGGCCGAAACGTTCAAGGTCGCGGATGGGACGACGCGGGTGGTACGGTCAGCCAGTTTCATGGTGAGGGATGCCCGTATTTTTTGCGAAGATGTTTGGCCACCTCGGGGATGAGAAAGGCCTCCAATTCACCTCCGAACAGGGCCAGTTCTTTGACGATGCTCGACGTCAAATACGAATACTCTTCGCTGGGCATCAGAAAGACCGTTTCCAGGTGTTCATCGAGTTTACGATTGAGTAAGGCCATTTGAAACTCGTGTTCAAAGTCCGAGACCGCGCGTAATCCTCGAATAATGGCATGGGCCCCTCGCTGCCGCACGTATTCCACCAACAGGCCGTTGAACGATTCCACTTCCACGTTGGGAAAGTCCTTTGTGGCGATTTTCGCCAGTTCGACCCGTTCTTCAATCGAGAGGAGCGCGCCTTTTCGCGGGTTGGGCGCCACGGCCACGATCAGCCGGTCGAAGATGCTCAGACTACGACTGACAATGTCCGTGTGCCCACGGGTAATGGGATCGAAGGTACCCGGATAGACGGCTAGCCGCATGTCTCCTCCACGGCACGTTGATAGAAAGTGAGCATGGTGTCGCCGTATCGCGATTGACGGGTCTGTACGAGATCTCCGGTTCTGTTCGGGACTGTCTGTTTGAAAAAATGTTCAAGGACAATTGTCCCTTGGGCAGCGATTTTTCCGCGCAGGCTCAGTCGTTCGAGCAATCGGGCCAAGTCGGTCGTGTGGTAGGGCGGATCCACAAAGACAAGATCGAACGTCGGCGGTCCACCGAACGATGGGGGTGACGTCAAAAACGTCTCAACGTCTTGGGAGATGACCATGCATTGGTTGTTATAGCCGCACCGGGCGATGTTTTCGCGAAGGATACGTGTTGAGGCGACGTCATTGTCCACAAAAACGACTTGGCCTGCCCCGCGACTCAAGGACTCGAGCCCCAAGGCCCCGGTGCCGGCATAGAGATCCAACACGCGTGCCCCTTCTATGCGATGGGCCAGGATCGACAATAAGGCTTCGCGGACCCGGGCCGAAGTCGGTCGAAGATCCCGCCCGTCGGGTTCCTTGAGACGACGTCCTTTTTGTATGCCGGCAACGATTCGCATGGCTGTTCCTGCTAAACGAGAAAACGTAGCACACTGGTTTGTGAGCGGCAAGATAAGCTCAGGCAGCGCCGTTTTGATAATATGTGAATGTTCGATCTAGTTTGTTGTATGCTTGCGACAAACGCCGTCGAAGACTTCCGTTAAGAGACGATCAAGAAGAGATGGACGAAAAACCTGTAAAAGGGATACTGCATTGGCCGAAAGGCGAACGGCCCCGGGAGCGACTGTTGGAAGAAGGGCCGGAATCGCTGACGGAGGCGCAATTGTTGGCAATTTTGCTTCGCGTGGGCAGGTACAAGACCTCGGCCGTCGGAGTCGGCAGAGATCTGCTGAAACGCGTGGGTGGGTTACAGGGGTTGGCCAATCGGAGTGTCCAAGAACTTTGTGCCGTCCCGGGCATCGGTCCGGCCAAGGTGGCCCAGATCATGGCGGCCATAGAGCTGGGGAAACGCGTGCTGGCGACCCCGCTGACAAAAGGGACGGTGATTGCCAACAGTCAAACGGTCTTCGAACATTACTATCCCTTGTTGCGGGATTTGCGCCGCGAGGTTTTCAAGGTGATTCTTCTCGATGCCAAACATGCGGTCATTCGGGAAAAGACCGTGTCCGAAGGGACTTTGACAAGCAGCCTGGTGCATCCGCGTGAGGTGTTCAATGAAGCCGTGCGCGAGTCGGCGGCGGCCGTGATCTTTTTACATAATCATCCGAGTGGGGATCCCAAGCCCAGCAAAGAAGACCGGGCGCTGACGGCACGCCTGCAGGACGCCGGAGAGATTCTCGGTGTGCAGGTGCTGGACCACGTCGTCATTGGTGACGGACGGTATGTGTCTTTCGCCGATGAGGGGTGGATGTCACCGCCCTCGCTTTCGAGCAAATCCCTGCGTTGATGGAACGTCGTTCTGCCGTAAAATCCTTCGCTTGTTCAAGGTCTTTCGTAGCTTTCCAACCGCCCGTCATGATAGGATGACAGACTCTTTGTCGTCTGTCGTCCCTAATGGTATACTTCTTTCCGGGGAGCGACAGGACTATTCGACCCGGAGAGGAGTCGTGTCTTATCGATGAGTATCGAGATGAGTCAAGTGGAGCACGTGGCGGATCTTGCGCGGCTTCAACTGAGCCGTGAGGAACTGGAGCGGCTGAGCACCCAACTGAGTCGCATTTTGACCTATATGGAAGAACTGAACGCCGTTGATACGGCTGGGATTCCCGGGACGACGTCGGTGGTGGCGGGTGACGCCAACGTGTTGCGTGAAGATGAGGTCCAGCCGTCACTGTCACAAGATCAGGCGTTAAGCAACGCGCCGGCAGCGGTCGATGGCTTGTTTCAGGTGCCGCAAATTATCAGTGATCGGTAATTCGGAGAAAGTCGAGGATATCATGTTACGACACATGTTACGGGCGAAAATCCACCGGGCGGTGGTCACGGATGCCTGTCTGGAATATGAGGGCAGTTTGACGGTCGATGAGGACTTGTTGGATGCGGCCGGCATCTTGCCCTATGAACTCGTGATGGTCTCGAATTTGAACAATGGGGAGCGGTTCACGACCTATGCCATTAATGGAAAGAGGGGATCAGGCGAAGTCGTGCTCAATGGTCCCACGGCCAGAAAGGGCGTGATCGGGGATCGGGTCATCATTTTTTGTTATGAATATTACAATGACGACGAAGCCAAGCATCATAGCCCTCGAATCATTCAAGTCGACGACGACAATCGAATCGCCAATTGCGCGTAATGCCGGATTTGACTGCCGGTCGTTGCTTCTTCCTTCACACGTAAGCCCGTTTCACCATCATGTCACTTGTTAAAGGTACGCTGAAAGAGCTTCAGGATAGCTTTACGCGCGGGGACGTCAGTGCCGTAGAGATCGTTCGCGCCTACTTCCTGCGGATCAGCGTCGTGGAGTCAAAGGTCAAGGCCTACATCACGCTGAACGACAAAGAAGCCCTGTTGTCCCAGGCCGACGCGCTGGATAAGGCGTTGAGTGCGTGGAGAAAGACCGAACCCATGATGGCGATGCCGATTGCCGTCAAGGATAACATTTGCACGGAAAGCCTGCCGACGACGTGCGGGTCTCGTATTCTCGGAGGCTTCGTCCCGCCGTACTCCGCCACCGTGGTGGACGCGTTACGGTCGCAGCAAAGCTTCCTGATCGGCAAGACCAACCTCGATGAATTCGGGATGGGTTCCTCTACGGAATATTCGGCTTTTGGCGCCAGTCGAAATCCTTGGAAACTCTCCCATGTCCCAGGCGGCTCGAGTGGCGGTTCGGCCGCGGCCGTCGCTGCCGATGAATGTGTGGCTGCCCTGGGGACGGATACCGGTGGGTCGATCCGCCAACCGGCCGCGTGTTGCGGGGTGGTTGGGCTGAAACCGACGTATGGACGCGTGTCCCGGTATGGGCTCATTGCGTTTGCCTCTTCTTTGGATCAAATCGGGCCCATTACCAAGGACGTCATGGATGCCGCCTTGATGTTGAACGTGCTTGCCGGCCACGATCCCCGGGATTCGACCTCCGCGGACAAATCCGTTCCCGATTTCACGCGCGTATTTAAAAAGAAGGACGTCAAAAAACTGAAGATCGGGGTTCCCCTGGAATTTTTCGCGGAAGGCCTGGACGAGGAAGTTTACGACGCCGTGGGCGAAGCGCTTGCCGTGTTGGAAGATTTAGGCGGGACGCTCGAAGAGGTGTCGCTCCCGCACACGGGAGTGGCCGTGGCGACCTATTATATCGTGGCGACGGCGGAGGCGAGTTCCAACCTGGCTCGTTATGACGGCGTCAAATATGGATTCCGGGCCAAGGAAAGTCCCGACCTCCTGGAGATGTACCGGTCCACGAGACAGGAAGGGTTTGGGCCGGAGGTGAAACGCCGGATCATGCTTGGCACCTATGCGTTGAGTAGCGGCTACTATGATGCCTATTATGCCAAGGCCCAAGCGGTGCGGACCCTGATTCGAGAGGATTTCGATCGGGTCTTTCAGGACGTGGATTTGCTCGTGACCCCCGTGATGCCGACCCCGGCGTTTCGCCTCGGTGAAAAAATCGAAGATCCTTTGCAAATGTATTTGTCGGATCTGTATACCATCTCCGCGAGTTTGGCCGGGATTCCGGCGATTTCCCTGCCTTGCGGGTTCAGCAGGAAAGGGTTGCCGATCGGCATGCAAATTTTGGGTCGCCCCTTTGAAGAAGACGTCGTGCTTCGGGCTGCACGGGCGTATGAATTGGCAACGGACTGGCGCAAGAAACGACCACTTATTCGATAAGGAAGGTGACGTATGATTGAGTTGGCTGCCGTGATCATTGCCGTAGCCCTTGTAGTACTTGTGGGCTTCATTGTTCCGACCGTGATTCAGGTACGCAAGACCGCGTCGCAAGCTGAACAATTACTGTCACAGATCAATGCCCAATTGCCGGGCATTTTGAAAGAAGTCAAGCAGACGAATGAGAACGTCCGGGCCATGTCCGATCAAGCGCGTGCAGGCATGGGCCGGGCGACGGTGTTGATGCATGCCATTGGCGACGTGGGTGAGACGGTCAATCAAGTACATGGGATGATCCGTGGACAAAGTGCGTCACTGGCAAAGAACGTCGTCAAACTATTGGGTGGTGTACGAGCCGTCTTGCTCAGCATCAAAGAACGCGCACAACAAAGGGAGGGCAGGTGAATGGGAAAAAGGAATGAAGAAGCCGGCAACGTGGCCGTGGCGTTTTTGAGTGGGTTGGCGTCGGCCGGTGGTGTGGCCATGGCTTTTCTGGGCGGGTTGACGATCGGGGCCGTGGCCGGCTTGTTGTTGGCTCCGCAAAGCGGCAGGGAATCACGGGAGACCGTGCGTCGCGTGGCCCGTCAAGTGGGTGATGACGTACGCGATTTTTCGGAAAAAGCCTCCGACGGCTGGTGCGACGTGGTGACCAAAGGCCGGGAATTGTTGAATGAGGCCGAGACGGTCGTCAAGGACGCGGTGGACGCTGGGCGCGAATCGGTACAGCAAATGCGGCGTCCTTCGTCGGAAGAATCCGATTTGTCACGGTGATGTTCGAAACCGTCATCGGGTTGGAGGTTCACGCCCAACTCCAAACACAGTCGAAGATGTTTTGCGGTTGTGCGACGGAGTTCGGTTCGCCCGCCAACACCCGGACCTGTCCCGTGTGTCTGGGATTGCCGGGTGCGTTACCGGTCGTGAATCAACGTGCGGTGGAAATGGCAATTCGGACGGGATTAGCGTTGCATTGCACCGTGCAACCGACGAATCAATTTGCCCGAAAAAACTATTTTTACCCGGATCTGCCGAAGGGCTACCAAATATCCCAGTACGACCGGCCCATTTGCGAGAATGGCTGGCTGGAGTTGCCGGCCAACGGGACGTCCAAAAAGGTCAGAATCCGTCGAGCGCATTTGGAAGAAGACGCGGGGAAAAACATTCACGCGGAGGCCGGTAGTCTTGTCGATCTGAATCGAGCGGGTACGCCGTTGATTGAAATTGTGACCGAGCCTGATATGCGCTCGGCGGAGGAAGTCGTCTCGTATTTGAAGTCCCTGCGTGACGTGTTGATGTATATCGACGTCTGTGACGGCAACATGGAACAGGGTAGTCTTCGTTGTGAGCCCAACCTTTCATTGAGGCCCGTGGGATCCGATGAATTGGGCACCAAGGTGGAACTCAAGAATATCAACTCGTTCAAGTTCGTCAAAGACGCCATCGAGTATGAAATCAAACGCCAGACCAAAGTCCTCAGTGAGGGAGGAACGATTCACCAGGAAACCCGGTTGTGGGATATCGAACGAAACCAGACCGCGGTCATGCGCAGTAAGGAAGAAGCCCATGATTATCGGTATTTTCCCGATCCTGATCTCGTTCCGCTCGTCATTGCCGAAGAGTGGATCGAGGAATTGCGAGCCACGATTCAGGAGTTACCCAAAGATCGCCACCAGCGATTTCTCCAGGACTACGGGTTGCCGGACTACGATGCCGGTGTGCTGACGAGTTCCCGGGCATTAGCCGACTATTTCGAGGCTTGCGTCACGTTGTTTGCAGAACCCAAACTCATCAGCAACTTTCTCATGAGTGAATTTCTGCGTGAACTGCATCAAGCCGGGACGACCGTGGAATCTTCCTCCGTGTCTCCGGAACGGCTGGTGGGCTTGTTGCAATTGGTGCACGATGACACCATCAGTTTGAAAGTCGCCAAGGAGATTTTTCCCGAACTCTACGCCGGCGACAAATCGGCGGCGCAACTTGTTGAAGAAAAAGGGCTCCGGCAACTGTCTGATGAAGGGGAATTGCTGTCCTTGATTGATGCGGTCATCGAACAGCACCCCGCTCAAGTGGCCCAATATCGAGGAGGGAAAGAAACGGTGATCGGGTTCCTGGTCGGTCAGGCCATGAAACGTTCCGGGGGCAAAGCCAATCCCCAAAAAGTGAATGCGTTGTTCAAGACGCGGCTTTCGCCATGACGTCCGGAGCGTTTCGCTTTGCAGAAGACGATGCGTGAATGAGCAAGATTAAGGACATTAAAGGGAGAGCCATACTTGATTCTCGAGGGACGCCCACGGTGGAGGTCGACGTCCTGTTGACCAGTGGTGCGTGGGGAAGAGCAGCCGTGCCGTCCGGGGCCTCGACGGGGACACGAGAGGCGCTTGAATTGCGGGATCACGATCCTCGACGGTGGATGGGGAAGGGGGTCACGAAGGCTATTCGGAACATCACGAGGACCTTGGCGCCCAAACTCCGGGGGATGAACGCCCTGGATCAACCATTGATCGATTCCACCATGCTCACGTTGGATGGCACTCCGGGAAAATCCCGACTTGGGGCGAATGCCGTGTTGGGGATCTCGCTGGCCGTGGCCCGCGCGGCGTCTGTGGAAACGCGGCAGCCACTCTATCGGTACATTGGCGGGGCCAAGGCCCGTGAATTACCGGTCCCCATGATGAATATCATTAATGGCGGCGTTCACGCGAATAATGGCTTGGACCTGCAAGAATTTATGGTCATGCCCGTCGGCGCGAGGCGTTTCCGTGAAGGGTTGCGGATGGGTACGGAGGTGTTTCACCAGTTACGGGGCGTCTTGAAGGCCAAGGGATTGAGTACGGCCGTGGGTGACGAGGGCGGGTTTGCGCCGGCCTTGCAGTCGAACGAAGAGGCGCTGGCCGTGATCAGTCAAGCCATTCGTAAGGCAGGGTACCGGCTTGGCTCGGATATTGTGTTGGCGATTGATGCGGCGGCCAGTGAATTTTACGGCAAAAAAGGGTACGTTTTGCGTGCGGAAAAGCGTGGAGCACGGAATTCAGCCCGCATGATTGACTTTTACGAAGGATTGGTTGCTCGGTACCCCATTGTCTCTATTGAAGATGGACTCCATGAAGACGACTGGAAAGGCTGGAAACTTCTGACCGACCGGCTTGGCTCACGGATTCAGTTGGTCGGAGACGACTTGTTCGTCACCAATGTCGATTATTTGTCAAGGGGTATTCAAGAAGGTGTCGGAACTGCTATTCTGATAAAAGTCAACCAGATCGGCACGTTGACCGAAACCCTGGAGACGGTGGAATTGGCCAGGGGGGCGGGGTTTGGTGTCGTGATTTCCCATCGTTCGGGCGAAACGGAAGATACGACCATCGCCGATTTGGCCGTGGCGGTAAATGCCGGGCAAATCAAGACGGGTTCATTGTCTCGAACGGACCGTTTGGCCAAGTATAATCAACTTCTCAGAATCGAAGAAGAGTTGGGGAAATCGGCGGTCTATAAGGGAAGAAAAGTGCTCCGAATCCGAAAGGCATAACGTGGTCCGTCAGAACCAAAGACTGAAAAAGCCGAGTCGCTGGTCCGTTCGACGATCGCTGGGTTACCCTGTGGGTCTCAGCATTGGAATTATGCTGTGCGTGGTGTGGACGTTGCAGGGAACGGGGTTGCCGAAGTATTGGATGATGACTCAAGAACTTGATAGGACGCAGGAGGAGATTGTCTCGTTGGAGCACGAGAACGCCGCCCTTCGGGAGGAAATCCACCGTCTGGAATCCGATCCGTATGCCTTGGAAGAATTGGCACGGGAGCGGTTGGGGTACGTGAAGGAAGGAGAGACGGTCTATCAATTCGTCGAGACTCCGTAGATGAATCTCTTTCAGGGAGCACAACAGGGGATGGGAGGTGACCGGCAATGAGTGAATGACCAGCGAAGTTTGTCTGTCCGGACTCCTCTCCTGTACGTCCCTTCCGTTTTGGTTACATCATGAAATTCGGTACGATGGCTATTCTGGGTTGTTCCAACGTGGGGAAATCCACCCTCGTGAATACGCTGGTCCATCAAAAAATTGCCATTGTGTCCGACAAACCCCAGACCACTCGTTCACGGATTCTGGGAGTCGCGCATTTCCCGCAAGGTCAATTGGCGTTGTTGGACACTCCCGGGCTGCATCGGCCCTGGCATAGACTCAATAAACTCATGGTGCGAACGGCGCTGGATGCCATAGACGACGCCGACGTGCTTGCGGTCATGGTGGATGGACGAAATTTGCCTAGCCCTGTCGATCGATTTGTGGTAGATCAAATATTCTCGAGACACGGACGATCATCGGAGGCGCCCGTGTTTTTGTTGGTGAATAAAATTGACGTGATTCCCAAACCTCACGTGTTGCCGGTGATCGAGGCTTATCGGCAGTTGGGTGATTGGACGGAGATTATCCCCGTATCGGCTAAAACGGGCCTGAACGTTGACCGGTTGGCATCGCTGGTATTCGATCGGGTGGTTGAACAGGAAGACGCCTTTGATGAAGATTTTGTGACGGACCAGTCATGGCGTCATTTGGCGGCGGAGACCATACGGGAAAAGGTCATTGATGCGACCAAGGCGGAACTGCCGTATGCCGTTGCCGTGATGGTGGATGAGTTTCAGGAAGAAGGGCGCGTCACTGCGATTGCAGCCACCATTTTTGTCGAGAAACCCGGCCAGAAGGCGATTGTGATCGGCAAAGCGGGAGAACGGTTAAAGGCGATCGGCACCGCCGCCAGGTTGGAATTGGCGCAGGCTTTGGCCTGCAAGGTGTTTTTGAAACTCCACGTGAAAGTGAAAAGCGCGTGGCGTGACGATGATCGCTGGTTGGTAGAATTGGGGTACGCGACGTAGCCATGACGGAACCGGTTAAGACCATGACTCCCGACGCCCCTCCGGCTGACAAGGATCAGACGGAGTCGACGTCCACCAATAGTCAAAGCAAATTCGACGTGGTGCGGCTCTCGACGCGCCGTCTCTTGAAGCGTGGCGCCATTTCAAACCTGACCAATCTGATTACCCGGTTGCATCCCGCGGACGTGGCCCGGGTGATCATGAATCTGGATACCCCCCAGGAGCGCCGGACGATCTTTGAGTTGGTCGAAGGCGTGGCCGGGCAAGGCAAGGTCGTGAGCGAGTTGAGCGACGAGATGATTCTGGAATTGCTCGAAGATCGAAACGTCGCCGATATCGCGTGGATGTTACGCACCGTCCCGGCCGACGACGCCGCGGATATTCTCGGCGTGCTGCCCGAGGAAGTGGCGCAAAACATCTTGCCGTTGATGAAAGCCGAGGAGTCCCAGGAAGTCGCCCATCTTATGGCGTACCCCCAGGGAACGGCCGGTAGTATCATGACGACGGAGTTTTTCTCCTTGCCCGAAGAGACCACGGCTCGTGAAGCCATCCAGCGTCTTCAACAGGCCACCAAAGCCGAGACGGTGTTTTACATTTACGCGACGGACCGGGAAGGGCGGCTCACGGGCGTGGTCTCGTTGCGCGAATTGCTGGTGGTGGCGCCGACGGCTCCCTTGAAAAGCATGCTCTTCCGCGACGTGATCAGTGTGCGCGTGGACACGAAGCAAAAGGAAGTCGCCAGTCAGGTGGCGAATTACAATTTGTTGGCAATTCCGGTCGTGGATGCCGAACATCGGCTCGTGGGGATCATTACGGTAGATGACGTGGTAGACGTTATTCGGGACGAAGACACCAAAGATATGCTGAAGATGGCCGGGGCCACCGAAGAAGATGCGCAGATGAGCACGCCCAGTCTCGTGGCCGCGGGCCTGCGGTTTCCATGGTTGTTTACCAACTTGGCCGGAAGCCTGGTATCGGGACTTATCCTGTGGTGGTTCAGATTCACGATTCAGGAGGTCGTGGCCGTCGTGACCTTCATCCCCGTGATCGCGGCGATGGGCGGCAATCTGGGTCTCCAATCTTCGACCCTGATCATTCGGGGATTGGCGACGGGTCGCGTCGATCACAGTGACATTTGGAAGGTCGTGTTTCGGGAATTTCGAATCGGGCTGCTTCTCGGCGCCATCTGCGGAATGTTGCTCTTTCTGACGGGATGGGTGTGGCAGGGAAACGGGTATCTGGGCATGGTCGTTGGCGGGGCTATTCTGATTACATTTCTGATTTCCTCGAGCATGGCTACGGTCACCCCCTTGCTCTTACGAAAGTTTCATGTTGATCCGGCCGTGGCGGCAGGGCCGTTCATTACCACAGCCATGGACATCACGGGAGTCAGCATCTACCTTGGATTTGCGACGATGATGTTGGACTATCTGAGATAATCGCGCCATCTCTGTTATGGCTCTGGTCACCACAAGAGCGATCGTGCTGAAAAGCATGCGCTGGGGAGAAGCCGATCGCATCCTCACGTTTTATTCGCTTCAATTGGGTAAAGTTCGAGGAATTGCGCGCGGCGCGCGGCGGATGAAAAGCCGGTTCGGCGGCATGCTCGAACCCTTTTCGTCGGTCAACCTCACGTTTTTCAATAAACGAAACGACAGTCTTGGGTCCATCAGCCACGTCGATAGCCTCGAGTCTTTCAGCCCGTTACGAGAGAGCCTGGAACAGATCTGGGCCGCTTCTCGCATGGTGGCCCTGGTCGACGGCGTCACGGCGGACCGTGATTCGAATCCCACGATTTATCACACGTTACTGGAAGGCCTGCGATCGCTGGTTCGAACGGACGATCCGGCATTAGTCACGTTGATTTTTCAGATTCATGTCCTGAGCCAAT
Organism: Nitrospirales bacterium; assembly: GCA_965203665.1. Taxonomy (GTDB): domain Bacteria; phylum Nitrospirota; class Nitrospiria; order Nitrospirales; family UBA8639; genus Bin75. The sequence continues at coordinate 608,990 of OZ241905.1, forward strand.
CCGGGTTTCAACCACAGGTCGATCGCTGTGCCTCCTGTGGCTGCAACCTGGGAGAACATTCGTCCCTGTTTTCACCGTCGGCCGGGGGGCGTTTGTGCGGATCGTGCGATCGGGGCAGTTGGGATTATTGTTTGCCCATGTCGCAGGGCAGCATGGCGTTTCTCCGCCAAGCGCGTCGAATACCCTTTGCACGGGCGACGCGTCTGAAGGCGGCGGGCCAGGTGCGGAGAGAGGTGGAACATATCGTCGAAACGTATGCGAGATCCGTTGTCGGAAAACGGTTGCCCGCGAAGGACGTGTTGGCCGCGGAACCTGCCGCGATCCCGTATGGTCTCACGCAGAAAGACGTGACGACGGGAAAGTCAATAATCCACAATCAGCAATCCACAATCAAAAATTCATGAGCACGGAAACCATTCAGCCTGAAGACATGAAGTGGCTCGAGAAGGGCGTGTTCGGCATCGCGTGGAGCGATGGCCACCAAGGCGTCTATCCGATTCGATATCTGCGGTTGCACTGCCCCTGTGCGGCTTGCACGGATGAGTGGACCGGCGAATTGAAGTTGAAACCCGATGACGTGCCGATGCTGATTATGCTCAAGGACATCCAGCCCGTGGGACATTACGCCTTACGACTGATTTGGAGTGATGGGCATGACACCGGGTTGTATGCGTTCGGGGCGCTTCGCCGGATGTGTCAATGCGACGTCTGCCGGCCCGATAAAGATCCAACCACGGATAAGAAAGCCTCCCGCCGTCTCCTGTGAGGGCCTTCCTGTTTTTCCTGCAGGGTCTGTTCAGGAACCTCTGATTTATTGTGATAGCGGGATGCAGGGCAAGGCGTCCCGCAGCGAAACCCGAGGCTTATCATGGAGATAGGCGAGGGTTGAGCGAGGACACAATGCCGCCATGCGCCCGATAGTGCCATAAATCAGAGGTTTCTTCAGTTTTCAGCGTTTGGAGCGCGGGCTGAGGGTTTGGTCTTCGTAGTTTGCAAATAAGCGTTTGGTTTCCGGATGGAGGACAAAGCCTCGGCCGCGGGCAATGTCCCGCGTGCGGAAGAACGGGGCGAGTTTTCCGCCGGGATCGAGATAGGCCGCGCGAAGCGGGACCGAGCGATTGCGGTGTTGGATCAGGTGACAGGACTTGGACCGAATGGAACTGATCCAGGCAGCGATTTCATCGGGATTCCCGATGGAGGCCGACAGCAGCAGCAGCCGGGCTTGCGCCGGACAGAAAATAATCGTTTCTTCCCAGACCACTCCCCGTTCCCGATCGGCCAGAAACTGTGATTCATCCAAAATGATTAGCCCCAGGGTATCCAGCCGCATGTCGATTTCACCGCTGGCGGCATCGTACAGTAAATTTCGCAGGATCTCCGTGGTCATGATCAAAATCGGCGCTTGCGGATTGTCGCGACGGTCACCCGTGAGAATGCCGACCTGATCGGCGCCGAACGTCTGCGAAAATTCCGTCAGTTTTGTATTCGAAAGCGCCTTCAAGGGAGACGTGTAGATGACCATCCGGTCGGCCTCGATGGCTCGCCGCATGGCTTCGATTGCCACATAGGTTTTGCCGCTGCCCGTAGGCACGCTCAAGATGACGTCGTTGGTCGCCAAACGATCGATGGCTTCCTGTTGCCAGTCGTCAGGCTTGAACGGTTGCGGCGGAGGTACGCCGATCCCTTCAAACAGCGCCTGTATGCTGACCGCCGGTTTTGCCGGTACGCTGTGCGGCTGGTGGGGCGGAGCAGGTCGGGAGACCACAGTGGGCTGGCGCTTCGGCTTGTCGACTTTGTCGTGCTTGGGCGGTTGCGGAAGGCGCGCGCGCACTTGCAAGAGTGACGAAAGGTCCGTTTCCAAGCCCGCCTGTTGCTCGGCCGGCAGCGCCAGCAGCGTTTGAATCAGCCGGTTTTTCCCCATTCGGAAATGTCTCGGTACCCGGTTCTTCGCCAGACGGTGAAGCAATCTGACGGAAAGGCCGGCCAGTTGGTTTGCCAACGTGTCGTTCGTCATCTCTCTACCCGGTGCACGTGTGTTCTCCTTGATTCTCTACGGCAATTCTTGAAGTACGTCACGGCGCATGAGATCCATCGCGTCCCTGGCGATATCGGCCAGCCCGGGATGCGTCGACCGTAAGCCGTGCAACTGCGAGAGATATTCCAGGGTTCTGGCCAGAAGTCGATAAATATCGCCTTCCGCCATGGTGGTCGCGCGAATGAGTTCGCTCCAGGGCAGGGTGGGTTCGGCAATCCACCGGTCGACAATCGCGGCGACGTCCAGCCGAAGAAGGGGTGGCTCTTCGTACGCGGACAACGAGTGGGCGATCTTCCTGACCTGTCCAAGGGTGGATATCAGGGCCTGTTGACGCCCGGCAAACGAGGCCGGCCGGTCGTCGTCATGGGCGATGCTCGCCAACACACCGGCCAGGAGTGAGGCGCTGATTCCTTCAAAGGCTCCCATCCTGATCAGTTCCGTGATGAGTAACGAATGATTGATGCGAATGAGGCGGGCCCAGTCGCCTTCGGATGTCAGTTGGCACGTGGGTGTCAGGTAGCCGAATTTCTGCAACACTTCGATGTGTTGCTGGAAGCGATGCCAGAGTTCCGTGCGCAAGGCATGAATCGTTTTCGTCAGGCGATGCTCTTCCTGCCGCAGTTTCAGGGCCTGCGGATGGTCTTTTTGGCACGCCGGACGGGAAGGACAGGTCGGACAGGGAAATTCGTCCCTGAGCGTTTCGGTCAGGATCGGGTTATCGGTACCGTCCGGGTCCACGCGAATAGGAAGACGACGCAAGCGAGCGGGAAACCGTTCCAACGTTTCAACCGCGTGCTCCAGGCTCTGGGGCGTGCACCAGGGAAACCGGCGGGCCTCGGCGACATCGATGACTTCATCGATCACTGCGGTCACCGCGCTTGCGGGATATTCGACGATGCGTCCACTGCTTCGTATCACAGTCAACATGGGAGCCCCTTGTCCACGGCTTCGATATTGCCGCAGGACGATGGCGTGATCCTTGGAGAGTTCGACTGCGCGACCCGGCGTCAGAAACGCCAATTGCGCCGAGATTTCCGGTGGGTCGTGCTGGGTTTTCCGGCGATGGTGCGAGCGGCGTTTCTTGGCCAGACTGAAGGACTGCCACTGTGCGATCCAATCGGCGCATTCCCGTTGCCCATAGGTCTCCAGTTGCATTTCCACGTCATCCAGTTTTGTTTCATACACGTCGGTGCGTTGGTTGAGCTGGAATTGCGCGAAACTCTTTTCGAGAATGGGTTGGATGTGGTCGATGGAATGAGCTTTCAGAAGATTTAGGACCATGGGATAGGACACGACAAATTGACTGTCGATCGGCTCCGGGTGATTTGTGAGACCGTTCGCGATGGGGCCGAGGTCGATGTACGGCGACGGCGTGACCACGACGAACCCCACGTAATCTTTTCCGCGTCTTCCGCCGCGGCCGGCGAGTTGTTGGATTTCGTTGACGGTCAGTTCCACGATATCGCGATCTTTGCGCACACTTGATTGGGTAATCACCACGGTGCGGGCCGGAAAGTCCACACCGGCAGCCAGGGTGGTGGTGGCGAAGACCGCATCCAGGCACCCCTGACGCATGAGTTCTTCGACGGCGATTTTCCAGGACGGCAAATGTCCGGCGTGATGGGCCGCCACGCCATAGCGTTGAACCGTGGGGATGAGAGGGTGCTCGGCAATACTGGGATATTCGGCAATCATGTGATCCAGTACGTCCGTGATGGCCGACGACCGTGCGGGGGGAATAGGGAGTTGGCGGTGCTCGAAGCTCCCGATGGCTTCGTCACAGGCGCGCCGGGACGTCAAAAAGACAATGGCCGGGGTCAGACGTTGGTGTCGAAGGACTCGAAGGAGATCGACTGGGTGTATGGCAGGTGGCATGAACGAAGGAAAGTGTAACAGGAACTTGTCGGGAGTACAAAGGAGACCGCCGTTCGTCGACGTTGTGCTGCAAGATGAGAACGGTTATTCATCGGAGGAGTCAGGCGAGGACCGTTTGCCGAAGAAAAATTTCGTCAGTGTCGTGCGCCGGGATTTGATGGCCAACGTGACCCTTTCGATTTCCTGTTGAGACGCGAGTGCAAACGACGGGGATTTGGATTCGTTCAGGAGTTGCGTGGGGATGACGCTGCGATGACCCGTGAGCAGGTAACTCATGGCGCAACTCGTTGCCGCGTAGGGTGCAATGGCAGGGCCGAATAATTCCATCGCCAACACCAAAGACGCAATGGGCGTATTGGTGGCGCCGGCCAACACGCTCACGAATCCCAGTGCGGCAAGGGTGGCGGGATCCATCCCCAACCCCTGAGCCAATGCCGACCCCAAGGCGGCCCCGTAAAAACAGAGGGGAAGCAAAATGCCGCCGCTACCGCCGAAGTTCAGCGTCACGCTGGTGGTGACGGCTTTCACGGCAAAGGCGTACCAGGGAAGGTCGTCGCCCTTGAGCGCTTGAGCAACCGTCGTCCAGCCCAGGCCGAGATAATCGTCCGAAAAAAGAAATGTGACGGCGATGAGAATGATCCCGCCGATCATACCGGTCAGTACGGAGGAGGTCTTGGTCAACAGGGCGAGCCGTTTTCCGAGTCCCATCATTTCCACGAAGGCAAACGCCGCCACGCCGAACGTGATTCCCGCTAATCCGACGCTGAGTAAAAAGGGAACGTTCAACGACGGGACCGATGGAAAGACGGGCGAGAGGTACGCAATGCCCAAGTTTGCGGCAACCTGATACCCGACAAACGCCGAAACCAGTGAAGGGAACAGCGCCGCGTAGGAAAAGCGTCCGACCCAGAGTGCTTCAATGGCAAACAAGGCCCCGGCGACCGGGGTGCCGAACACGGCGGCGAAGCCCGCGCTGATTCCGCAGACGACGAGTCGTACTCGATCGATGTCCTCCAGGCGAATGAATCGTCCGAATGTCGAGCACAACGCTCCGCCGATTTGCGCACACGGCCCGACGTTGCCTGCTGAACCTCCACTTACGATCGTGACGATGGTGGCGATAAATTTGACGGGAATCACGCGAGGGTGAATTTTCCCGCCCTCTTGATGAATGGCCCGAATGACTTGTTCCATGCCGTACCCTCGCGCCCTGAAGGCGAAGCGGGCCGTTATCACCCCGGAGAACGCGAGGCTGACCGGCAGGAGAAGAAATAGGTAGGGAAACGATTGCGTGAGCGCAACGCTGCTCTGGAGGACGATGAGAAACAGTGTGGAGGAGAGGCCGACGAGCAGGCCCACGACACTGGCCAGGAGAAACCACTTGGCCACGCTGAAAAAAAGAATGGACAGTTCCGTGAGACGTGTCGGCATGAATTCTCAAGCCTTGAGCAAAGTTGCGAAAGCCGGACTGCAAAAGTCTATAGTACATCTTGAAAACGAAAACGACAAAACCTGTTATTCGATGGATTCGTTGTTTTCGGCATGCTTGACCAACGGTTCTTCATCAACTGCTTGTCTGCTTCACGGCTTGAGAAATACATGACTGTCGTGCCGATTTTTCTTTTATTGTGTGGCGTAGGGTTTTGTTCCTTTGTCAGCTACAACCTCGTCCGCATGCCGGCTTTGGCTCCCTTTGCCGAATCATTGGGTGCGGGTCCGGTCACGGTGGGGTTTATCGTCGCCGCTTCGACCATGACGGGTATTGTGTTGAAGCTTCCGGTTGGAACATTGTCCGACTTGGTGAACCGCTCACGCTTGATGATGGTGGGCGTCCTGGCCTTTGCGTTGCCGCCCTTCGCCTATCCACTGGTATCGAATCTGGAAGTGTTGACGGTCTTGCGGTTGGTCCATGGATTAGCTACAGCCGTTTTTACGCCGTTGGCTCTGGCCATGGTGGCGGATTTATATCCTGCGACCAGAGGGGCGGCATTGGGTTGGTATACCTCTGCCGCACAAGGCGGCGCTTTGGTGGGCCCGATGCTGGGTGGATGGATTATCGATACGGCCGGCTATACGGAAACGTTTCTCACCGGAGGCGCGTTCGGGCTGGTTGGGCTTGTGCTGTATCTGATGCTGTGGTGGCGCCATCCGGCACCGTCGCGCCCCGCGAAATTGGAGTTCAAGGTACTCCTTTCGAACGTACTCCATGGTTTGCGGACCGTGTTGAGACATCTCGGTATGGTCGCCGCGAGTGTGACGGAGGCCTCGAAAATGATGGCCAACGGGACCCTGATGGCGTTCTTGCCGTTATACGCATTGTCCATCGGGCTGAGCTTGGCCGAGAGTGGGGTGCTGTTTGGCATACAGGGGTTTACGTCGTTTCTCTCCAAGCCGGTGATGGGCCGCGTCTCGGATCGCGTCGGGCGCCGGCCGTTGATTGCGCTGGGTTTGTTGATTTGTGGTGTTGCCATCATGGCCGTTCCGCAAGCGACCCGGATGGCTTGGTTGGCCCTATGCGCGGCAGGGTTCGGGTTTGGTGAAGCGATCATTACGTCGTCATCGGCTGCGATGATTGCGGACCTGGGAAAAGACGAAAACCTCGGAGCCGGTATGGGGCTGCGCGGCACCATTATGGATATCGGGCATGCCAGCGGACCGATTGTGGCAGGTGTGCTCGTCGCCGCAATCAGTTATACTTGGGCCTTCACCATTATCGGATGCCTGCAATTGGTGACGGCAGCAGGGTTTTGGGTGGCGACCTGCCGGCGGTCGGGTCCTTAGCGTCATGAACGGGACCGCCGCGACTCGACGGAAAGGATAACCAAGCATGGAAGAAGCGATGACAACGGGCGACGTCGTTATTGGCGTACTGGCCGGGGCGGGAGTCGTCGTCTTGATCGTGGTGTTTCTCCTCGTGTTTCGCATGGTGTTTTTCAGCAACGACAAGGACAAGTAACGTGTTCAGCGGGATCGTCGAAGAAATGGGTGTAGTCAAGTCCCTGGTGCCTGGCCTTGCCGGTGCGCGGTTGTCGATCTTGGCGGGGACCGTTCTCAAGGATCTTCAGCTTGGTGAAAGTGTGAGCGTTTCCGGAGCCTGTCTGACGGCCACCGAGGTTGGTGAAACGGACTTTGCCGTGGACGTCTCGGTCGAAACCCTGGATGTGACCACGCTGGGTACGCTCGCGGCAGGCGCGGCCGTAAACCTCGAGCGGGCATTGAAACTGAATGACCGTCTGGGTGGACATCTCGTGACGGGACACGTGGACGGGACCGGTATTCTCCGTGAGCGAACGCAAGCGGGCAACACGTTACTGGTGACCCTGGAAGTGCCTGAGCCCATTTTGCGGTATTGTATTCCCAAGGGGTCCATCACCGTGGATGGCGTCAGTCTGACCATCAACAGCGTGTCGGAGAAGGGGGTGTCCGTGGCGATTATTCCCCACACGGTTAAGGTCACGACCTTGGGCATCAAACAGCCCGGGGATGCCGTCAACCTGGAGTCGGACCTGATCGGCAAATACGTTGAGCGGCTGCTTCAAAATAGCGGCAAGTTGCCGGAAAAAGCGGCTCCGGTCATCGACCGGGACTATCTGCAAAAACGGGGATTGACGTAGGGCAACGAGAGACGATGGTTACCTCGCTGATCAAGAAACTGCCGGTGCCTCTTCGCGTCCTGTTTTTCGCCATGCTGGTGGCGGTGACTATCCCCTTGATCCTGTGGCTGATCGTGCAATTCTACGAATGGAGTTGCGCCACTTGGATCACGTGCCAGCCCATGGGTAAACAGCGCTGACATGCATCCTTAAGTTGCGGAACATCCTTCTCCGTCATTCATTAGAAAAAAGCAAGAATGGGTCATTCCTGCGGAAGCAGGAATCCAGGGTCTCTATTCTTGCGAGCGGAGGAGAAAGAAAAGACACTGGATCCTCGATTAAAAATGTCGAGGATGACAGAAGGAGAAGGCGGGTTAACGTGATCGTGCAATCAGGATCACGGTGGTATTGTCCACTCCGCCACGATCGTTGGCTTGATCGATGAGTGCCTGGCATTTGTGCTCCGGTGGCTCCGTGCGCATCGTCACGAGGGTGTCCAGAATCTGCTCGTCATTCAACATTTTGTTCAGGCCGTCGCTAAACAGAATAACTTCATCTTCAAGTTGAAGTTGTATTGTTGAACTATCTGTTTCAATTGTTGAATTGACTCCCACGCCTCTGGTGAGCTTATGCCCGAGCGGATGAGTGGCCGGCGTTGATTTCGGTAGTCGTCCTTGCTGTATGTATTCTTCCAGCACGGTGTGATCCCTGGTCAATGCGGAAATCTCTTGGTCCCTGATGAGATACGCACGGCTGTCCCCGGCATGGGCGACCCACGCGAGAGGGGAAGAGGGGGCAGGCAGAAAGAAAAGGACTACGGTCGTTCCCATCCCGGTGAATTCAGGGTTGGCTTTGGCATGGGCACGAACGGTTTCGTTGGCGTGCCCGACCGCCGACCGCAAAAGAGAGGAAATCTCGTCCGCGTTACTTGCCGAATCGAGCCGGGCATGTTCCGCGATATAGTTGTGGATGGCTTCCACGGTTATTCTGCTGGCGACGTCGCCCCCCGCATGGCCGCCCATACCGTCGGCTATGATCCATAAGCCCGGATCATTTGAGACCAGGAACGCATCCTGGTTCGTGGGGCGCACAAGTCCGATGTGTGTGGCGCCGGCTCCATGCCATTTTCGGTCCATGGTCAATTGCAGGCGGGCCCGTGGCGGTCGCGAAGGGCTTGATAGAGATAATCGGCAAGCGGTTCGAGATTGCGGACGTCCGCCTCGTTGTATTGAAGCAGGGTTTTGCCGGCCCGCGCATCTCCGGCTTGCCATGCGTGCCATAAATTGACGGCATCCCAGCCATTCAACCCTTGTAAATCGTCGGAGCGGGCCAGCCCGAGTTCCGCCTCGATATGTTTCAGCCCGCCTCGCATGCCCAATCGCCTGGCGGCGAAACACAAATCGAAATGGGCATGAGAGAGATCCAGGCGGGGGTAGCTGGTCCGCAGATAGGGCAGGTCGAACCCCGACCCGAAAAACGTGACGATCAGGTCATAGTTGGACAGTTCATCCTCCAGGCGATCTTGAGTCAGGTTTTGGTGGCGCACCAGCGTGGTCATCGTGTGCTGACCGTACAAGCCGACCATGGTGATCTCGCCGACTCCGGCCGGGTATCCGTTGGTTTCGATATCCAGGAACACCGTCCGCTTGCGAAAGGTTTCGAACAACCGCCAATGATCGGCTGTCTTGAATCGACCTGCCACCTTGCGCCATTGCGCACATCGCAAATCGTTCAAGGCTCGTTCAACTTCACGATCATAAAGCGCTTTTCGCGCAGGACCGATGCTCAGGGCAGTCGAAGTTTCAAGGAATTGTCGCCAATCGGTAATGCCTTCGGACCAGAGACGCCGCTCCGTGGTTTCTCCGATGCCCTTGAGAAAAATAAACGAAGATTCAAGCATGACTGAGTCGTACGCCCCCTGTTTCTTGCGTTCGGATTCGGCAACACGCTACAGTCGATTCTTGGGAAATTCAAGGCAACGAGGCACGTATTCATGGCAGAAGGAGTGATGTAGGGATATGGATATCCAACCGAAACGGATTAAGATTACGATTGGCGGCGTGGCGGTGGAAGCCGCGTTGAAGCCGACGCGGACGGCGCAGGCTATCTATGATGCCTTGCCGGTAGAAGCCAAGGTGAATCAATGGGGGGAAGAATTTTATTGCCAGCTTCCCGGGGTGAAGGACTACCGTGAAACCGCGACGACGAACGTGAAAGTGGGCGACGTCGCGTATTGGGGGCTTGGTGGGGCATTGGCTGTTTTTTTCGGACGAACCCCGATGAGTATCGGCGAAGATCCCGTGCCGGCCGATCGGGTGAACGTTGTCGGACGATTGATTGGAGACCCGAAGGTGCTTCATGAAGCCGCCGGTGCGACGATGATGAAAGTCGAAAAGGTTGCTTCATAGCGGGATGCGAGTCACCGAAGAACGCATTCAATTGTTGGCAACCGAGGTCGTGGACCGTTTGCAGGAGCAAGGGCTCCTGGATGTCTCCGGGTCGAAAGAGCGATTGATCCGTGGCGTCGGGAAAGCGATCAGCGACGAGCTTTCCGTGGAGGACCGGCTTCATGCCGAAATCCGGACTCTGTTGAAACAGTACGACGCGGAGTTTCAAAGCGGCCGGGCCGATTATCAAAAGATGTTCACGATGGTGAAAACCAAGTTGGTCAAGGAGCGCGGGCTGGTCCTGTAAAGTCAAACGGTCACTACGCTCCACCTCCCCTTTGCCCCTCCTTACCCGTTCGCTCCGCTCAGGGCAGGCAAAGGAGGGGAAGGAAATAGCGGAACTGTCAACGGAACCGCTAAACACGTCATCATATGGGCCCTCTCTTATCTGAAGACAAGCAGACCCATCTTTCGCACGTCATTCTTCAGGCTCTTCAAGAGACGTCTGAAGGGAAACTTCGCGGAACTTCCACTCAAGCGTTAAAAGAAATCAAGCGGATCCTGGCGGACTCGATGAACGTCGAGGAGCAGATTCACCGGTTAGTCCGGTCCCGCCTGCAGTCTTACTCCCGCCGGATACCCGAGGGTTCTTCAGAATGGGACGTGCTGTACGAAAAGACGTACCGGGAAGAACTTCGCAAACGTCAACTCGGCTAGTGCCGGCTAAACTACGTCCGGTATGCTCAGACTTGGGCGTCAATCTACCTTCTTCGGTCTCCTCTACCTCCCTTTGCCCCTCCTTACAAAAGAGGGGATTAAAAAGTGAAGTAGATGGGCCTGAAAGTCCCGGCTGGATCTATCCGAAATTGACGTGCTAGAGTATTGAGTCGGCCGTGCTTGTGGCGGTGCAATGCCCTTTAGGACTTCCTACGTGAACTGCAAATTTCCCTTCCGATTCGTGTGGTCGATCTTTATCGGCTTCCTTCTCATCCCCGGCACGATTGCGGCGCAGGAAAAAGCCAAAGGGCACCTGTTTGTCGAAGACATCCTGGCTCGCCCGGGAACCTCCGTGACACTGAAAGCCGCGTTGATTGAAAAAGGGTTATTGGGGAATAGAGGCCTGGGTGGAGAAACCGTGACCTTTACCGTTCAAGGCCAGCATGCCGGGACGGCGCTCACCGGCGGCGACGGCCGCGCATTTTTGGAATTCAAGACCCACATGCGGGGCAATCACAAGATTGTGGCAACCGTGGAATCCAGCCCGCGCGTCGAATCTGCGGAAGGCAAGGGCAATCTGGCGTCTTGGGAACGCCGGCGCCCGCTGCTATTGGTGGATTGTTCCGTCCTCGTTCAGCAAGATGACTCGAACCCGTTGACGGCTCTCCCCGGTATCGGGACCCTCGGCGCATTGGGAAAGCCTCAGGAAAATGCCGCGTATGAACTCTCGAAGTTGGCCGAATTCTATTACAACGTCGTCTATCTGCATGACCGTCCGGGCACATCTCTGCATGAAACCCGTGCATGGCTGAGGCAGCATGAATTCCCCATCGGGATCACCAGATCGGTTCCCCAAGAGGAAAAAGCCTTGTTGGCGTTTATGGAAAAGCTGAAAGAAGGTGGGTGGGATAACATCGAAGCCGCTATCGGGCGAACGCAGGTATTCGCGCAGACGTTGGTGAAAAATCGGATTAAGACGGTCATCTTTCCCGATCCCCGGGAAAAGAAGAAGTATCCGCGACGTGCGATGATCGTCAAGTCATGGAAAGAAGTCCGGAAACAATTGTAATCGCCGACGCTTCTCCGGCTGGACACATGTCCTATGAAAACCGGTAAACCTCGCACGATTTTTGTCTGCCAGGATTGTGGCGGTCAATCGCCACGGTGGGCCGGGCGTTGCCCGGACTGCGGGCAATGGAATTCCCTGAAAGAGGAAAGCACGGTTCGGCAGCGCGGCCGGCAGACGATCGGAGACGGGGAATCCGCGATGCCGATCAATGAAGTGGCCGTTACCAAGGAGATCCGTTTTGCCACCGGCTTGACCGAACTCGACCGTGTGCTCGGCGGCGGCGTCGTGCCCGGATCGATCGTCCTGGTCGGCGGCGATCCCGGCATCGGGAAAACCACCTTGTTGTTGCAGGTTCTGCATGGGCTTGAGCAGCGCAATCCGCCGGTGCTCTACGTCACGGGTGAAGAATCCGCGCAACAGATCAAAATGCGCGGGGATCGTCTGGGTGTCTTGACTTCCTCGTTATACATTCTCACGGAAACCTCGCTCGAAGGCGTGCTCAAGGTGGCAGAGACCCTTCGGCCCACGGCCTTGGTCGTGGATTCCGTTCAGACCGTTTACACCGATCAGGTGACGTCGGCCCCCGGCACGATCAGCCAGGTGCAGGAAGTGGCGTGCCAACTCATGTGGTACGCCAAACGAACGGGCGTACCGGTCTTTCTCATCGGGCACGTGACGAAGGAGGGCATGATTGCGGGTCCCAAACTGCTCGAGCATATCGTTGATACCGTCTTGTATTTTGAAGGCGACAAGAGCCACGCCTACCGCATCTTGCGGGCCGTGAAGAATCGGTTCGGGGCGACGAATGAAATCGGCGTGTTCGAAATGAACGACGGCGGATTACAGGAAGTGGCCAATCCGTCCGAACTGTTCCTGGCGGGCCGGCCCGCCAAAAGCACGGGGTCGGTCGTGGTGTCGAGTCTGGAAGGGAGTCGCCCGATACTGGTCGAACTGCAAGCCCTGGTCACGGCCACGGGATATGCGATGCCCAAGCGGATGGCGAATGGGATAGAATTGAATCGTGTGGCGCTGTTGCTGGCCGTGGTGGAAAAACGATTGGGGTTGCACCTGTCCGGATACGACGTGTATCTCAACGTGGTGGGCGGGCTTCGAATCGACGAGCCTGCGATTGACGTCGGCATCGTCGCGGCCATCGTTTCCAGTTTTCGTGACCAGGCGTTCGACGGTCAGACGTGCTGCATCGGGGAAGTGGGCTTGGGCGGGGAAATTCGTCCTGTCAGTCAAGTCGAGTTGCGGATTCGTGAAGCCATGAAACTGGGTTTTCAACGGTGCGTATTACCGCAGGGGAATCTGACCAAGCATTTGAGTAATCCGGGGATGGAACTCTATGGCGTTCACGAAGTCGGGGAAGTGTTCGATCACGTGGTGACGTCGGCTTCGTAGTCGTAGTGGAGGTACACGGACGTGTCATATTGCAGGCGCCCTTTCGTCCGGTGGGTTGCCGTCGGGGTGTTGTGCCTCAGTCTTGGGGCGTGCGCAGGCCGTGCTCCTGCACCGCCGGTCGAGCCGGCTCCGGCACGGGCCCCCGTGCTGACCCCCCAACAAGTGCTGGCAACCCTTCATGCACGTGAAGCGAATATTACAAGTTTAAAGGGGTTGTTTCAGGCCGACGTCGAAGGGTCGTTTTCTCCTTTTTCGCACAGCGTTCAAGGCACGCTGTTCTACCAACGACCACAATCCATTCGCATTAAAGGGTTCACGCGATTCGGTGGGACGCTCTTCGATTTCCTGTTGAACGGCCGGCCGTATTCCCTGCATACGGCCGATCGCCTGTACCCCATTGTTGGCCGCGTACCGGATTTTCGTCCTCTCGGGCAACTGGGGCTTCCGGTCCAACTCAGTTTGCGTGCCGTCGACGTGCTTCTTGGCAGACTGCGATGGACCGCAGAGCAGTTCCGTGAAGTTCGGGTGGCGAAGACGGCCTATCGGTATACCGTGGCCCTCTCTTACGGCAATGAATCGAACGTTTCCGTGTTGCAGCACGTGTGGGTGGATCACGCTTCGGCCTTGATTCAGGGCATTGAATATTATTCGACCAAGGGGAAAAAGCTGGTCACTCTCACGGCTTCGGATTATCGAAAGGTGGGACCACCGGAGCAACCTGATTCGGTGGTCCTGCCCTTTTTGATTGAGGTGAAAGAATACGTGACGTCGGGATCGGTCAGATTGAAATTTTCAGAGATTGTGCCGAATATTCCGGTGCCCGGAAAGGAGTTTGAATTCCGGTGATGCGAATGCGTCATCCTGGAAATTCCGCGAATAGTTGGAGTTACGATGAAACTGCTGGCCGTTGAAACCGCGACACGGTATCAAAGTGTGGCCCTCATGGATGGAACGGTCCTGTTGGCTGAAAAGAATCGGGAGAACTGTGTCTCGCATGCGAGTTCCCTGGTTCCTGCCATTCAAGATCTCCTGACCTCCTTGTCGTGTCCGTTCTCGGCGATTGAGGGACTTGCCGTCTCCGCGGGTCCCGGGTCCTTTACGGGTTTGCGCGTGGGCCTTTCGACTATGGTAGGATTCCGTACGGTCACGGGCTTGCCGCTGGTCACCGTGCCGACGTTGGAAGCAATGGCGTGGAGTCACAGGGCCTCAGGGCATCCCGTGTGTCCCGTGCTGGTAGCCCGAACCGATGAAGTCTATTGGTCGCAGTTTCAATGGGAAAACGGGCACGCGGTTCGGTTACAAGAAGATCGGGCCGGAACGATTCAAGACATGATGGATTCGATTCGCCAACCCACGGTTCTGTTTGGCGAAGGGTGGCTGCGTCACCGGCGCGTACTCATGGACACGTTGGGTGATATGGCGATCGGTGGGGAGCCGGATTCGATGAACCCATCCGCCTACCACGTCGGACTGGCGAGTTTGGACGCGTTTCAAGCAGAGAAATTCGCCGGTTCCCATATCTCACCGCATTATGTTCAACGCTCGGATGCGGAAGTCCAATGGGATCTCAAAGCCCGGCGCACGGCGCAGTGATGATTCGACGATGGTGACACGAACCTCAGCCCGTCCCGATTTCGACGTTCGTCCATTTCATTCCCGGGATCTGAACGACGTTTTGGCCATTGAGCAGGAATCATTCTCGGAACCCTGGACCCGGGGGATGTTTGAGGCGGAGTTGCAGGGGAATCCTTTCGGCCGCTTCCTTGGCGCCTTTTGTACCGGCGAGGCGTCTTCTGCGAAGCCGCTCCTCGGGTATATCTGTTACTGGGTGGTCTTTGAGGAGTTGCGCCTGATGAACTTGGCCGTGCGGCAGGATTGCCGGCGGCTGGGCATCGCCAGCCATCTGGTCCGGCATGCCATTGAGGAGGGGACCACGCAAGGAACGACACGGGCCCTCCTGGAAGTCCGGGCCGGCAACCTCGTGGGCCAGCAACTGTATCAGGCCTTGGGGTTTCGGCAATACGGCTGCCGCCGGTCCTACTATACGAACCCGAATGAGGATGCTATTCTTATGCAATTGTCATTGACGAACAATATCCACCCAAAAGATTCATTTTATGACAAGGGAGGGGTCTCATGCTGACTGATGACCAAATTGCCGAACACCTCCGTAATACCAATGTCGATTTTCGTGAACTCCAAGAGTCGCACCATCAATTGGATGTGGAACTGCAGGAATTATTGAAAAATCATATCCTGACTCCTGAAGAAGAAGTGCAGAAAAAGCAGATCCAAAGAGCAAAGCTCGGCAAGAAGGACCGCATGGCCATGCTCATCCGCGAATACCGGAATGAGCAACAAAAAACCGCAGCCTCGTAATACGCGGTTTTCCTGCCACGCACCCCATGGCTACACTCGTTCATCCGTTTGCGCGCCATATCCGTGACGTCAAACGCCGGCTGATCATCGTCGGAGCGACGATCATGGTGGCGTTTGTCGCCATGTTCTCGGTGTCGCCCGACCTGATTGAATGGTTCAAGCGTCCCTTTGCCGACGACCTGTTGTTCTACGGCCCGGCCGAAGCCTTGTTTGCGTCGATCAAGATCTCGTTTCTCGCCGGTATCGTGGTCAGCCTGCCGGTCATCCTGTATCAATTCTGGAAATTCGTGCAGCCGGCCCTGTTGCCCGGCGAACAAGGTTGGGGCATCCCTCTGTTTCTGCTCGCGACCGGCTTCTTCGTGTTGGGGCTGGTCTTTTGCAATTTAGTGATCCTCCCGCTGGTGATCGACTTTTTCGTGTCGTTCGGCCTGGAACGGGAACTCAAACCCGAATTGGCCGTGGGCACCTACGTGGATTTCAACGTGAAGTTTTTGGTGGCCTTCGGATTTGCGTTTGAAATTCCCCTGGCGCTGTCGCTCCTGGCTCGCGCGGGGCTGGTCACTCACGCACATTTAGCGAAATATCGCCGGCACGCCGCCATGTTGGCGTTGATCCTGTCGGCGGTCATCACTCCCGATGCGACCCTGTTTACGATGCTCCTCATGGCGATTCCGCTCATCGTGTTGTACGAAATCGGCGTATGGGGCGCCAAGATCTTCGGACGTATCCCTCCTAAAGTTGAAGAGGAAGAGGACGGCGACGACCCGGAAGAAGACACACCCATGCCAACCGGAACGGCAGGCGATCGTGTGTCTTGACCGAACGTACCGGCTTCGGGTTGCGTCGTGACGGTACACCTTTTACGCCGGGTCTCGTTCCTGTTCGTCCTCATGGTGTCAGGTGGGGGCGTTCCCGTTTTGGCTGAAGATCGCGGGCACCCCGATCCCTTTCAACGAGAGGGCGGCGTTGCGCCGAGCATCCAGGCCCTGGCCACGACGGGTGGGGGAGTGCTCTATGCGGGGTCGTTCGGGTTCGGGGTGTTTTTCAGTGAGGATTACGGCGAGACGTGGGAAGCGATCAATACCGGTTTGGGAGATCGTTTCATTCTCTGTCTCAGTGCGGATGAGAAAGGGACGGTGTACGCCGGGACAGTACGCGGCGGCGTCTTTCGGACAAAAGAAGATGGAAAGACCTGGGAGTCGATCAAGGCCGGCTTGAGATTCGTGGAGGTCAAATCCCTTCTGGCCCATCACGGGATCATGTATGCGGGCACGGGAAAAGGTGTCTACCAGTGGGACGAAGGCGCGCGCGCATGGTTCGTTGTGGCACCCGGTCTCGAGCAGATACTCATTGCCAGCCTGGCGATGACGAACACGTCGCAACTATTCGCCGGCACCGCGGGCAAGGGTCTGTATCAAATCGATGCAACCAAACACGGCACGTGGCAAAAAGTGGGCGATCCCCTGGTGGATCCCAAGGAACACCTAACCCATAACCATATTCGTGTGACGACGGTGAGCTCACAACAACACATATACGTTGGCACCCAGGATGGGGGCGTGTATCGCAGCAAGGATTCGGGGAAGACGTGGAAACCCGTCGGACGGTCGCTGCCGAACGATTCGATACGTGGTATCGTGGTCACGAGAGCGGCGTTATTCGTCGCGACGGGGCGCGGGATTTTCATGAACAATTTTCAAAATGCCAAATGGGTGCCGGTCAATAACGGGTTAACCGAATTGGCGATCCAAGTCATGATGGCCACTTCGGAAGGGGAGTTGTACGTCGGGACCAGTGCGGGCGCTTTCCGCAGTCAGGACGACGGCAACCATTGGGTCAATATCAGTGAAACACTGGGCATGCATTTCTCGATGCCCCGGCCTTATTTTTGAAAGGAGAACGTATGTCAGAGATGAGTGAGGTTACCACAGAGACCCGTGCCACCATTGCCGTGTCGTCCCAGGGCGAATCCTGGGGAGACATCGTCCTCAAATTTTACCCGGACGTGGCGCCGAATCATGCCAAGAATTTCTGCAAACTTGCGGTGGAAAAGTTTTACGATGGGACCACGTTTCATCGAGTCATCCCCGGCTTCATGGTCCAGGGCGGCGACCCGAACAGCAAGAATGCCGACCGTTCCAACCATGGGATGGGCGGGCCCGGATATCACATCAAGGCCGAGTTCAACAACAAACCACACAAACGCGGCGTGCTCTCGATGGCGCGGGCCCAGGACCCCGACAGCGCGGGGTCGCAGTTTTTCATCTGCGTCGCCGATGCACCGTTCCTGGACGGTCAATACACAGCCTTCGGAGAAGTCGTCAGCGGCATGGAAATCGCGGATCGAGTCGTCAACGCCAAACGCGACGGCCGCGACAATCCGCTCGAACGCATTGAAATGACCGTGAAGGTTTCGTGACTACTCTTGGAAGAGGGAGACCAAGTCCGCCTGCTTTGCAGAACATAGCAGGAAACATAGCAATTTATAGCAAAACCGCAACAAAACATCGCAAGAACATAGCAAGTATAGCAAGGTCATAGCAAACATAGCAAAATCATAGCAAAACATAGCAATTGCATAGCACAAACCTTTTGTCTCCTTCGGTCATTCCCGCAGGCGACGGAAAACGGCATTTACAGTTTCTGTCATGCCCGGCTCGATCGGGCATCCAGCGTCTTTGGCTTTTCTTTCCCTCCCCCACTGGGAGAGGGCCGGGGTGAGAGGGGATTGAAAACAGTGAGTTTAAATTGATAGGCCAGGCCAGGACCGAAAGAAAAGATGGAGCTGGCGAGAGGAATCGAACCTCCAACCAGCGGTTTACAAAACCGCTGCTCTGCCATTGAGCTACGCCAGCCTCATGCCTATTGTTGCGTACTGAGATGACTTTGACAAGAGTTGGTCATGCGAGCGCTTTAGGCTTCTTCTTGAGTGAGCCTTCTACTGCCCGGCGAATGAATTTCTGATACGAAATGCCTTCCTGCTCCGCCCGTTTGCGCACGGCGTTCAACAAAGGTTCGGAAAACCGCAGATTGACTTGTTTCGTTTTCGGTAACAACTCAAACGTGACGGGTGTGAAGTTTTTCAGGTTCAGGTAGTCCGTCAGGTCCCGGTCCAAAAACCGCTCGGCTTCCCGGTCGGTCTTAAATCTCGGCACTTTCTTCTTCATACTTCCTGGCCTCCTTCTCATGCATATGGCGGGCGCTGATCGGACGAATCCGTATGGTCTCGTCGACTCTCCTGATTGTGAAGACCACCAGCATCGGTTTGCCCGTTCGTGCCCGACCAACAGCCAGATAACGTTCCTCCTGTAGCGCGTGTAGAAGAGCAGGCGCAACTAACAGGTTGTCTTGCTGCAAAAAGTGTTCGACTTGTTGCCGGCTGAGACCATGTTTTTGGCAATGCCTCAGATTCCCGTCATTCCACTCGAAGCCGGAAAACTGTAATTTCATTGTGGTTAAATAATATATGTTTGTATATACAAATGCAAATATTTATATCATATGCCGCTGCAATGCCTCTTCTATTTCATTTCCAGGAGTACCTTTAGCACCCCCTTTGTTGCGGCATGTTTAAAGGCGTCCGTGCCTCGTTCGATCGGAAAGCGTTTGTGGATGAGGGATTGCACGTCGATGGTGTTTTCCCGCAGCAACGTGATTGCTGTCGGGAATGGACCGCACCGTGAGCCTATGACGGTTATTTCGTGAATTACGAGTGACGTCATGTCCACGGCGGTTTGCCCGTGGTAGGTTGATTTGAGGACGATGGTTCCTCTTGGACGGACGTATTCACAGGCCAATTTGAATCCCCCGGCTGTGCCCGTAGCTTCGACCACGATGTCGAGTCCGGGGGAAAGCGATGCGGGGTCCTGACTCGTATGAATGCCGCGGGCAGCCAGGATCTGCAATTTTTCCGGATGGCGTCCCAACACCGTCAATCGGCATCCGGTGCGATGCAGGACTTGTGCGCATAACAGCCCCAGTTTCCCATCGCCGATGATTAGGACTTGGTCCGCAATGTCGATAGGTACCTGTTCGAGAATTTGACAGGCCGCGGCGAGCGGCTCCGTAAAGACCGCTTGATCGTTGGTAATCTCGTCCGGTAGGGGATACAGGTTTTCTACGGGCAGGGCCAGATAGTCGGCAAAAGCTCCGTCCCGGCGGTCGATGCCCAGGGTCGTTCGATGGGGGCAATGCGTCAAGCGTCCGGCTTGACAGACCGGGCAGACCCTGCAGGCCGCATTGATTTCACCGACGACCCGCTTTCCGACGAGATCCGGATGGTGCGGCGCCTCGTCAACGATTCCGACAAATTCATGGCCAAGCACTCCCTGAAAGCCCATGTAGCCCTGCACCAGTTGCAGGTCCGTGGCGCAGATTCCCGCCTGGATGACCCGCACGACGGCTTCACCGTCGGCCGGAGCAGGGGTGGGGTACTTCTCGCAATATTCCAAACCGGAACGTAGGGTCAATGCGCGCATGTGGTCAAAGTGTCGGTGACTTGTTGACGGATCATTCTCCCCCTCACCCCGGCTCCTTCGACTTCGCTCCGCTACGCTCAGGACAGGCCCTTCGACCCTTCGACAAGCTCAGGGCTCAGGGCAGGCCCTCTCCCACCAGGGGAGAGGGAGTTTCTGGTTTGCCTTTGAACAGCCGAAAGAGATTAGTGTAGAATCGGTTAGTTAGGCTCAATGTTTCTCTGGGAAACAGCCAGGAGAGTCCAACCCGGTCCCGGATCTGCGTTGATATTGGCTTAAGCCATTAACTTTAAAGGATAGATTCTATGATTATGGAAACTTTACATGGGTGTCGCAAGGGGAATGTTGTCTTCGGTCTCACTGTTGTGGTTTTTGTGGGGCTCATGGCTGTTTTTTCGCCCCAACCGGCATCGGCCACTGTTCCGGAAGCCTTTAGCAGGGGATTCTCCGATATCGTCGCGAAAGTGCAACCCGCCGTGGTGAACGTTGCGGTTGCCGAACCAGCCAGAGCCAGGGGACCTCGACGGTTACCCCCCGGCCCCTTTGGTGGCCCGCCGGGCCCTCCCGGACCTCCAATGTTGCCCCCAGGCCCTCCAGGACGGCCACCCGGACCTCCGGGCATGAGTGCCGGGTCCGGTGTCATCATCAGTCCGGAAGGGTATATCGTGACCAACAACCACGTTGTGGAGGAGTCCACGGACATTACGGTGACGACGTTTGATGGAAAAGAACACCCCGCAAAAGTCGTGGGGACTGATCCCAAGACCGATTTGGCGGTGATCAAGATCGAAGGGGGTAAACTTCCGTTCATTGAGTGGAGCGTTCAGGAGTCGATCAGGGTCGGCGATCTGGTCCTGGCCGTGGGAAGCCCATTCGGTCTGACGTCGTCCGTGACGATGGGCATCATCAGCGCCATGGGACGAGGAAACGTCGGGATCACGGAATACGAGGATTTTATCCAGACCGATGCCCCCATCAACCCGGGTAATTCCGGCGGGCCTCTTGTGAACATGGCGGGTGAAATTGTCGGCATCAACACCGCCATCTTTTCCCGTACCGGCGGTTCGGAAGGGATCGGGTTTGCCATTCCCGTGGATATTGTCCACGACATCACGAGCAGCCTGATCAAAACCGGACGCGTCGTGAGAGGGTGGATGGGGATTGCCATTCAAGAATTGAGTCCGGCCCTGGCGCAATCTTTTCAATTGCCGGAATCCCATCAGGGTGGAGTGCTGATTAGCGAAGTGAATGAAAAAGGTCCATCAGCAGGAGGCATCCTGCAACGGGGAGACGTGTTGCTGGAATATCGCGGCAAGAAAGTTCGAGACGTCAATCACCTGCGCAATATCGTCGCGCGGACGCCGGTCGGCTCCGAGATTGAACTCACCATTTTACGCAACGGCGAACAAAAGAAATTGACCATGACGGTGGGAGAACGGCCGACGGATGAAATGCTGGCCAGCGGCAGAGGCTTGGCTCCTCCCGCGACGACTGAAAAACTCGACAATGTGCTAGCCGGTCTGGACGTCGCCCCGTTGACGGATGAACGACGCAAACAACTGAACGTCCCTGAAGACGTTACCGGTGTCGTGGTGAATGAAGTGAAACCCGGAAGTGCGGCGGAATCCGCGGGCTTGCAACAGGGAGACATCATTCAGGAAGTCAATCGGGAAGTCGTCAAGAGCTTGGACGATTATCAACGGGTGGCCCCGATGATCAAGAAAGAGGAATTGGTCGTGCTCTTTTTAAGCCGGAGAGGGAATAATCTCTTTGTCGCGGTCAATCCCGAATAGGTCGTTGAGTATGCTGCTTATGGCACGGGCTCCGATCATTGTAGGCAGGTCTCCGGGTAAGCGCGAAGAATCGCACTGAGTTATGGCGGAACAATCGAAAATTACCAAGTGGTTGCAGGACAAGGTCTTTAATCCTCTTGAGGATAAAAAGATGCCGGTCATGCAGCACTTGTTTGAATTTCAGGCAAGGCTGACCAAGGTCGTCGTGATCGTGGCCTTGTTTTTCGTCGGAACGTTCTTCTACGCCGATACTCTGGTGCAGTGGTTGCGTATCCCATTGCAGAACATGTTCGTTCCCGGAAACCTGGAATGGGTTCCGACCGACTTGCCGAAAATTCCCTTTATCTTTTTGTCGCCGGCTGAAGCGCTGTGGCAAAACCTTAAGGTGGCCGCCTTGTTCGCCCTGGTACTTGCCACGCCCTATATTCTCTGGGAAATCTGGGCGTTTGTGGTTCCCGGTTTACATGTGCAGGAACGCCGGTTCGTGGCTCCGTTTGTCGCTATCAGCGCCGTGGCGTTTTATTTGGGGTTGGGGTTCTGTTTCTTCTTCGTCCTGCCGTTCGCCTTGAACTTTCTGATTTCCTACGGCGTCAAGGCGGGTTTCATCCCGCAAATATCCATTGCCAGCTACGTGGGATTTTCACTGTGGTTCCTGGTGGTGTTCGGGCTGATTTTTGAAGTACCGCTGGCACTGACGCTCATGGCCAAATTGGGGTGGGTGGACGCGCCGTTTTTGAAAAGGTACCGAAAATGGGCGTTCTTGGGCTCGTTTCTTTTTGCGGCGCTCCTGACACCGACTCCTGATCCGTTTAATCAGTGTCTCATGGCCCTGCCGATGTATTTTTTCTATGAGGTCGGCATTATCAGTGCCGGGTTTTTCAAGAAGAAACCGGCAGCCCCCGAAGAGGAAGAGGCACCTGCCGCCGCCAGTCCTGCGTCAAAAGGAGCCGGCTCGTTGCAACCGCAAGCGGCCACCAGCGGTCACGATGACGACTACGTGGGTGTGCCCTGACGTCCGGTCACATGATTGACGTTGCGGTCTTGGTCATCAGTAGTAAGATTTGTTCCGGAGAAGCGGACGATCGGGGAAAGGAAAGTCTTTGTCGATATCTGGAAGACCATGACCTTCGTCTTGTCGGGTATGAAGTTATACATGATGACCGGGAGATGATTCGCAAACATTTGTTGAGTTGTTGCGAGAAAGAGGGGCTCCGGGTAATTTTCACGGTAGGCGGGACTGGAGTGCGGCCCACGGATTGGGCCCCGGAAGCCACGCGAGACGTCATTGAGAAAGAAATCCCCGGTATCGGGGAGGCCATGCGGGCGGAGAGCCTGAAAAAAATGAGGACGGCCATGCTGTCCAGGGGAATGGCCGGTATTCGAGGGAAGACCATGGTGGTCAACCTTCCTGGCAGTCCGAAGGGTGTGATCGAAAACTTGGCGACGCTGCTCCCGATTCTTGATCACACCGTTGAGAAGATGTCAGGCTTGTCATCAGGAAAAAGGTGAGAAGGTTATACACAGAATGACTAAGGAGTTTATCGCAGCAAGATTTGGAGGCGTTCATGAGTGCTGAATTGAAAATGTTTCAACCTGCTTCTTCACAAGACGATGCCTGTACGTATATGTGGGCATGTGCGATTTGTGACGAGAATGAAACGTGTCAAAAAGACAAGGAAGGCCATAGCCGGTGGTTGGTGAACAAGCGCATGGAGCGGATCGATTACAAGATTCTCGTCATGAGCAACAAGGGCGGGGTCGGGAAAAGCACCGTTTCCACGAACTTGGCCGTCAGCCTGGCGTTGAAGGGATACGAGGTCGGTATCTGCGACATGGATATTCACGGCCCCAATATTCCGAAAATGGTGGGCGCCGAAGGTCAGCGCCTCAAGATCAGCACGGGCGGCGGCATTATTCCGCATCAGGCGTACAACATGAAGATCGCCTCGATGTCGTTCCTGCTCCAAAATTCTGATGACCCGATTATCTGGCGCGATGCCTATAAATTTGAATTCATCAATCAATTACTCGGCGGCGTCGAATGGCAGGATTTGAATTTTCTTATCGTGGATTTGCCGCCGGGAACCGGGAACGAGTCGGTCACGACGATCGATCTGATCGGGGAGGTGACCGGGTGCGTCATTGTTTCGACACCGCAAGAAGTGGCGTTGCTCGATGCCCGGAAGTCGGTGACTTTCGCCAGGGACAGCGAATTGCCGATTATCGGCATCGTGGAAAACATGAGCGGCCTCGATTGCCCGCATTGCCACCAGCACATCGAAGTCTTTCGACTGGGCGGCGGGGAAGCGTCCGCCCATGATATGAACGTGCCCTTTTTGGGTAGGATCCCACTCGATCCCGAAGTGGTGCGGCAAAGCGATTACGGCGAACCCTATGCCTTGTTCCATTCCGATTTGCCGACGGCCGACGCGTATCACAACATTGCCAACAGGGTCGATGATTTTTGCAAGAAAAAAGGGTCATTGGTGCAAGTCGCCTCCAAGAGCCCCTTCAAGAAAAAGTAAAGGCGTATGGACGGGTTAACTTCTCTCACTCAGGCTCAACAAATCGTGCTGGACGCCGCGACGACCTTGGGATGCGAGAAAGTCGGCTTGCTGGACGCCCTGGGGCGGGTGTTGGGTGAGGATATCGTGGCGCCGCGGGACAATCCGCCGTGGAATAATTCGGCTATGGACGGGTTTGCCGTCCGCTGGGAAGACATTAAAAAAGAGCATGAAATCACCAAGCCCGCGGAATTGACCATTGTCGAGGACGTGCCGGCCGGTCAGGTCGCCGCGAAATCCGTGGGGCCCGGTGAGGCCATCCGCATCATGACCGGCGCGCCGGTTCCGGACGGAGCCGATACCGTGGTGCGGGTCGAGTTCACGGAGCCGTCCGACACCAGCGTCAGGATTTTCCAGCCCGAACCCCAGGGCGCCAACATTCGGCCGAAGGGCGAAGACGTCAAGGAAGGGGACTGCATCATTCCCAAGGGCACGCAACTGCGCCCGGCGGAGATCGGCATGCTTGCGATTCTGGCGAAATCATTCGTGCTGGTGCATCAACGTCCCCGGGTCGCTATCCTGTCGACCGGTGACGAACTCGCCGATCTCGATGAGAAATTCGACGAGAATAAGATCGTCAACTCCAACAGCTATGGCATTGCGGCGGCGGTTCAAGAGGCAGGCGGAATTCCGCTATTGCTGGGCATAGCCAAGGATACACCCGAATCCCTCAAGGAAAAGATCTCGCAGGGATTGGGATGTGACATCCTGGTCCTTTCGGGTGGCGTGTCCATGGGCGACTACGACTTCACCAAGGTCGTGTTCGCGGAACTCGGCGCGGACATGCATTTCTGGAAGCTGGCGATACGTCCGGGGCAACCCTTGGCCTTCGGCAAAATCCAGGGCAAATTGGCGTTCGGGTTGCCGGGGAATCCCGTGTCATCCATGGTTACGTTTGAACAGTTGGTCCGGTTGGCGGTCATGAAGATGGGCGGCTGCCGGCACCTGGAGCGTCCGGTGGTCGAGGCCGAGTTTCAGGAAAAGTTTTCCAAGCATCCTGATCGCCGGCATTTCCTTCGAGGGATCCTGGAACAAAAGAACGGAAAACTCACCGTTCGGACCACCGGGCCGCAAGGCTCGGGGATTTTGACTTCCATGGTGAAGGCCAACGGATTGATCGACATTCCGGAAGAAGTGGAAAAGATCAATCCCGGCGATACCGTTCGAGTGCAAGTACTCAGTAAGAATTTTTAACCCATGGCGCCACCTATCCTATCTTTTGTCGGCCGTTCGAATAGCGGCAAAACCACGTTGATCGAGCGGGTGATTCCCGAACTCACCCGCGCGGGGTACCGGGTCGCCACCGTCAAGCACGCGGGACACGGGTTCGAGTTGGACACGGAAGGGAAGGACAGTTGGCGGCATAAACAGGCCGGGGCACATGCCGTCATCGTGATCTCCAAGGGAAGCCTCGCCATGTTTGCCGACGTTGCCGAAGAAATGAAAGTCGAAGAAGTCCGCGACCGGTTTCTCGACAGCCAAACGGATCTCATCATTGCGGAGGGCTGGAAAAGCGAGGGCTATCCCAAAATTGCCGTCGTCCGCGAACAACTGGAAGAAGTGAACGTCGCCGTCGACGGGTTATTGGCCATCGTCTCGATGAAACCCATCGAAGCGTCGGTGCCGTGCATCGACCGTGATGATATCGCGGGACTGGCCAAGGTGATTATTCAGCATTACCCCAAGCCGCCTTCCTCCTGACATGAACCAAAGGACCGTCATCGTCCTCCTGGTCGCTGTCGTGGTCCTTGGCTTAGCCGGGACGGCGGCCATTCCCGTTACCAACCATCCCGAGTTCTGCGCTTCCTGCCACACGATCCGTCCCTCCGTCGACAGTTGGAAAACGTCTTCTCATAAGGACGTGACCTGTGTGGCTTGCCACGTTCGGCCGGGCCTGAAAGGGTTTCTCGAAGATAAAGTGTATGCCGGCCTGAAAGACGTAGCGATTACGTGGTTCGGAACGCCGACCGAACCCCATGACTTGCAGGCGCACATTGATTCAAACGTCTGTTTGGGTTGCCATCGTGCGATCCTCAGGGTATCGGAAGTGTCCACGAGAGATTTGCCGAAGCCCGTCAAGGACGTCGGATTGATCATGAGTCACCGGAAACACATGGAAGCCTTCGAGAAACGCGGGCAGGGGGAGGGGTGCACGACTTGTCACGCGCGCGTGGTACATGGCAAACCCGTTAAGGGGTATCCCATCGTGCTCCCGCGCGGTCACGTCAAATTGGACATGGAGCCGCATCATCCGGATCATCCCGAGGGTTCGGCTTTATGGAAATCTGCCCTGGCGGATTGTGTGCGGTGTCACGATAACAAGACGACCTACGAGGCCAAAGTGCTCAGCAAAGATTGTGAAGTCTGTCATCTCCCGGACAAGATCGGAGATTTCTTATTTTAACCCCGTATAGATTGCACTGATGTCGGCTCCGATCGTTCGCGTTCACAATCTGACGAAAAAGTTCGGCGATTTCACCGCGGTGGATCACGTGTCGTTCGAGATCCAACCGGGAGAAACCGTCGGGCTGCTCGGGCCGAATGGCGCGGGGAAAACCACGACGTTTCAAATGCTTTTGGGAGTGATTACCCCCACGCATGGAACGATCGAGATGCTGGGGCTCGATCTGCTCCGTCATCGCGAAGAGATTCTTCGGCAGGTCAATTTTTCCTCGACCTACATCTCGATGCCGTACGCCCTGACCGTGGAAGAAAATCTCCGGGTGATCGGCCGGTTGTATGGGGTGTCGGGCATCGACCGGCGAATCGACGACGTAATCAAAGAACTCGAAATGGAAGACATGCGCCATAAAATTGCTCGCAAATTGTCGTCCGGACAGATGACACGGCTGACGTTGGCCAAGGCGGTCCTGACCGAACCGAAAATCCTGTTTCTGGACGAACCCACGGCCAGCCTGGACCCGGATATTGCTCACAAAGTGAAGGGGTTTTTGAAGGAATACCGGGCCACCTCCGGCCTGAGCATGTTGTACACTTCGCACAATATGCGGGAGATAGAGGAAATGTCCGACCGGATCGTGTTCCTTCAACGAGGAAAGGTCATCGCCGAAGGCACCGCCCAAGAAGTCATCGCCCAATACGGCGAAGCCGACCTCGAACAAGTCTTCCTCAAAATCGCTCGTGAGCATTAAGGACTCCCCAGGATAATTGTCCTATGAACATAGGTCGTATCTCTGCATTGATAACCAGGCATCTGTTTCTCTACCGGCGGAGTTTTCCGCGGTTGTTGGAGATCTTTTACTGGCCCATGTTGGACCTGGTGGTCTGGGGATTCATTACCATGTACCTGGCCCAGGAAGGGAAAGGCCTGCACGGGGCCGTCGTCTTTTTTCTCGGGGCACTCATTTTCTGGGACATTCTCTTTCGGGCGCAACAGGGGATCACGATATCCTTTCTGGAGGAAATCTGGTCGAGAAATCTCATGAACCTCTTCGCGAGTCCGCTT
Organism: Nitrospirales bacterium; assembly: GCA_965203665.1. Taxonomy (GTDB): domain Bacteria; phylum Nitrospirota; class Nitrospiria; order Nitrospirales; family UBA8639; genus Bin75. The sequence goes on from OZ241905.1 coordinate 636,747, forward strand.
ACCGCCGGAGAATTTCTCGCGGCCATGATGGCCATGAGTATCTTCAAGGTTGCCGCGGTGTCGATCATCATGGCGTTCGCCGCCCTGTTCTTTTATTCCTACAACGTCTTCATCATGGGACTGACTCTGATTCCGTTCATCCTGAACCTGATTGCCGCAGGCTGGCTCATTGGCATTTTGACCACGTCGGTGATCATGCGCTTCGGCCAGCAAGCCGAAGTCCTCGCCTGGGGGCTGGTCTTTTTGTTCCAACCGATTTCCTGCGTGTTCTATCCGCTGTCCGTCTTGCCGGGATGGCTGCAACCGTTGGCCCTGGCAAACCCGGCTGCGCACGTGTTTGAAGGTATGCGGGAGGTCTTGTTGAATCAGGCCGTACCGTGGTCTCATCTGTGGTGGGCGATGGGTCTGAACAGCCTGTATTTGCTGATCATGATCGGAGTCTATCAATACACGTTCGCTGAGTGTAAAGACCGCGGTATGTTAGTCAGGGTCGGGGAATAAGAAGTATATTAAGGATGAGTAAGTAGTTATGAACAGCAGCTATTATTATTTTTCGGTTTTTCATATTGAAGCATGAGTTTGAGGTGGTCTGCATCTTTGGTTTTACGTTTTTCAGGAAATTTAGCCTAGTGTAGGGCAGGAATTTAATCATGACACAGAATATCCGAGGCAAATACATTGCTGTGATAAATGCTATCGAAGAAGAACATGGTAGCAACAATTGTGATTATGTCGTTCCAAAGAATGCGACACTGGCTGAGTGCATAGGCTATGCTCGAAAATATTATGTCGAAGGACAAGAGAAACATCATCGATACAATCGGTGCTGGAGCTTGCTGGAGACCGCCATGGACTCTATCCCACTAGATACAAGTTCCAAAAAGACTCTGCTCCACATTGATGTTGGAGCAGGTCCCGGCCTATACACGTGGGTGTTGAGGGATTATGCTCGCCAGCATTACCGGACGATTAATCTTGAATTATACGGTTATGATCGTGTGCCTGGAATGGCGAAACTTGCGAATATGATGTGGGGTCGGTTCGATGAAAATGTCAGTTATTCGTGTTTTCACGATAAGAACGAACTGTGCACTGCCGCGGCGGCTGATCCTTCCCGGTCGATAAACGTTGTGCTTACGCTGGGTTATGTCTTGATTCAAACTGATGGGGATGGTAGCTTGAATGAACTGGCCAGCCTGTGTGAAACGTTTTCTGTGAATTCAAACGTGTGTTTGATTGCCATAGATGCATATAGCTGGGACCGACCAACTCAATTTGAGAGCGCATGGAACAAACTGGTTTCCTTATTGTCGAATCGCCGGGTATCAGTTGAATACGAAGATTCCTCCCAAAAAGTTGCACAAATCTATATGACGTCGTCACTACGGGGTCGAAAGTGAGCGAACAACTTGTGATGAGCTTCGGCAGTGCAGTAGCGCAGCCGACTGTAGTCTCAAAGGCGGAGGGGCAGCTTGTCATGCCTGAGATTTCAGGGCTGCACTATCTCCCTGGATTTCTGACTTCCACTCAACAGGACGACGCACTTAGTCATATTTTCGACTCTGCCTGGATGTACGACTTGGAGCGTCGGGTGCAACATTATGGCTGGCGTTACGACTACCGTGCCAAGAATATTGCAAGAGACATGCATATCGGGCCTCTGCCTCCTTGGCTCGACGATATAGCCAAGCGCTTATATCATGAAACAGAATTGTTCGACGATCTGCCGGATCAGGCCATCGTAAACGAATATGAGGCAGGCCAAGGTATCGCCATGCACGTTGATCGGAAATGCTTCGGTAAAGCCATTGCGACGATTTCACTTGGCGATGCTTGGATGATGGATTTTCGGCCCCTTGGTGGAACCAAGGATGAGACTAAACAGATTTTACTAGAGGAAGGCTCCGCTCTCGTACTGGTCGGCGAGGCTCGGGACCGCTGGTTACATGGTATCCCACGGCGCAAGCGTGAACGGTGCGAAAATGGCGACTGGCGTGACAGGAAACTTCGAGTGTCGTTGACCTTCCGCACTGTGCTTCTCTAGGGCCTGTTCACACTAAGGCAATGCCTCGACGATGAGCGCGAAGACAATGAACCCGAGAAACAGTACATCAAACTTCTCAAAGCGGGTGAAGATCAGGTGAAAGCCCTTCAACCGGCGGAACAGACGCTCGACTTAGTTGCGCCGTTTGTACAGCTGTCGGTCGTATGCCCAAGGGGCACGCCGATTCTGGCGGCGCTGGGAAGGTGCCTGTGGTTGGTGCCATTGCTCGAAAAGGCATGATCGTAGCCAAAGCGATTGAACGGGCTGCTGCAGGTACGCTTCAAGGCTTTGTGCGCGGGAATGTCCATACGGTCAACTTGGATAGCTTGCTCAAGCATGGCATCATCGGGTCATTCTATCATGTGAGTAAAGTGTATCTGCCGCTGTACCTCAATGAATTTTCCTATCGCCACAATATGTGCAAGAACCCTAATGCCTTCGTAGAATTGTTAACGACGGATGGCCGGTAGACATACCCACGTTAAATCGTTAAAATCCTTGGGTGGCCATTGCCCGTGCGACCGAAGACGCCGCCGACCAACTCCGCGAAGAACTCGCACACGCCGACATCGGTAAATTCAAGAAGGCCGCAAAGAAAGTCTTGGCCCCAACCAAGCCCCGTCCCCAGGCCGACCAGTCGCCTTCTCCCAAGAAGTGATCCTATGGTACGCGCCCTTGCCGAAATGACGAGACAGATGAATCTCGCCGTGATAGTTGTCTGTTTTGCGACGTGCTGGTTTGTTGGTCTTGTACTCTGGATCAAAGGCTCACCATTTGACAAAGCTGCGGAATTTGCCCTGACTGGCGTGGTGTATGGTTCATTTTTCATGGTTGCGCTGCTGTTAGCTCAGTTCTTTGCCGCTATTGCATGCGGGAATCATTGGAGCAGCATCTGTCCCTACTGATACCGCCTGAGAATGATTGTCCCTCACGTAATCGGCGAGTCTCTGTCTGGTAAACATCCTTTCGTCAACGATGCGACTGCGCAGCAACGCCTTATGCGATTTCCGTTCGTCACGTTTCCCGCCTTCGACATATTGATTCAGGTGATGCTTCCTTCCTTCGTAGGCCAACAGATCAGCCGCTTGGAAGCCTAGGTGTGCGCCCTTATCGGAAAATTTTAACGACTGCAATCGGTCGTCAAAGCCATGGGTCTTCTTCCATTTGTCAAAATGCTCCTTGGCTGGTGCTTCGAGTAGATTGTTCTGCTCAAACCAGAAGTCAATCTTCTCCTGGCTGTGGATCAGGGGTGTTTTATACATTGACTCCGCGCAGGTGAGAAAGAGAGGAAGCCACGGACCAACGGTTTTTAGGCGATGGTCTTTGAATGTTACCCGCTGCATCACCGCATTCCAGTCCGCCGTGGCGACAGAAAAGACGCACGCAAACCGCAGAGTTTCAGTGAAAATCTTGGACAGATCGGCAATAAAGAGACGGGCCTTTCTCTCGTGGCGACCCCACTGACTGAACTCACCACGACGGCTTTCGTAGTCCGTCATGTGGAAGGTGGAAATCTCATACTGCTTGAGCGCGCGCGCCCATTGATCCTCGAAGGCACACCAGCCATGCTCGTCGGAGACGACTGCCGCCACGGTGACAACGCCATCATAATTTGATGGATGGCCTGATTCATCACAAAAGGCTTTGAACATGGCGACGTACTTATGCGTATGCCTCCGAAGGAACCCAAAACACGCTGGGAGCAGTTGACAAGTGTAATGCTGCTGGCATAGGGATCAATCTAGGCTCATCGTACCCCCTATTGCCAATTGGTGTCGATAGAAACATAATCTTCTCAAAAAGTATGCATAGGCGAGGTCGGACTGCTGGTGCATTCGTTGCCAAAATCCGAGTCGCCCATGGCGAATCACGATCAGATAGAATATCTCCCCACGACGAGGCAAGGACTTCCATGTCGGACATCGCGTCTACTTCATCGTCAACGGTTTGTCTGCGGCCACATCCCGGATGACTGAGAGAATGTGCGCAATGCGTCGATCGTCGCTGGGATGCGTCTCGAGAAAGCCGACCCGGCCAACTGACGCCCCACCAGTGCGGGGGGAGGTTTTCAGGTGATGCAACCGAATCAGGGCATCCCGCATTGCGAGGCTGGGATAGCGGGCCTCCTGTAGAATGTAGACGGCCAATCGGTCGGCTTCGAGTTCCATTTCCGGACTGTAGGCCCGGCTCCCGGCCATGATCCCCAAGCGTTGATAGAGGTCTAAGGTTCGAGAGTCGAGCGGCACCCCACTGGCACCTGCCACCACGCCGCCCAACACACTCCCGATCATCAACCCCGCCAACGCATTGTCGCCCTTCTTGTCCACGTGATCCAACATGACATGACTGTATTCGTGGGCGAGCACCGCCGCGAGTTCGGATTCGATCGTGAGATTGTCTAACAACCCCGTGAACACCCCAATGCGGTCGTGTTCGTCGGCAAAGGCGTTGACCTCGTCTTCGGTATACAGGATCGGCATCGTCCACGCGGCCGAACACCGTCCGATTTCCAAGTGGGCGGCTATCCGTTCACAGACCTGTTGCCCTGCTCGTGCTACCCGAATGGCGGTGTTCTCAAACATGACCTTCGGGTCTGGCTTGGCCTCCGGCGCCCGGGTGTCAGCCGGCGGGTCCATGGTGAGGTGCTGCCGCGCCTCGACGAGTTGTTGCTCCGTGGGTTCCTGAATGGTCAACGCCGGCGTCGCGCAGCCGACCAAGAGGGTGCTCAGTAGATACACAAGGAGAAGATGTGTGCGCATGGGGCACCTCGTGCAGTTGAAGATGGATTCAACCACCCGACCAGACACAGGCCGGGCTGTCTCATCCAAGAAGGCGAGAGACTTCCTGTGTATTCACCGCTTGGTCAAGACCTTTCGCCCCTCATGGTGGCCACCGCGATGAGGCGAACACGGCTCTTGTATTTCACAGGCAACCCGACAAAAGGCAGCCTTTTGGGATGAACAGGGAGACTATCACAGGAAGCGGTAAGTAGGTCAACGGCCAAGCCGAGACGGGGACCCCGATCGGCGAGGTCTGCCGCGAGCGACGATGGGCTGAGTGCTTGAATGCCTCATGGTTCTTATCGATGCACGACGCCAGAGACCGGATCGAAAGGTGGATACAGAATTACAACACCGCTCAGCAATTTAACGCCGAGGGCCTTCACGCGCCAAGTTCACGAGGCCAGAACAATCGCCTCTATGTTGGATCAATTTTCGGGTCGCAGACCACGAGCTTGGTTTTTTAACCAAGAGAGCCGATGATCAATGGGGTGAGCCGGATTGCCATTGGAGAACCCTCCGCCTCAAGAATCAAGTCGTGAGCGGCCGTAGTAGAATGACCAAGATCGCCAAGGAGAACGCCAGGTTGCCCCCCAGCATCCACTTAAGCAGCTTCATGTCGGCTTCGATGGTGGCCAGCCGGTTCTCGAACCCTGCAATCTCTTCGGCCGCCTCGCGCGCCTTGTCATCGGGCGCGCCCGCCGCTCTGAATGCTTCGTACGTTTTGGAGAGCATCATCGCCATGTGCATAGGATACTTATCAGGAGTCACCCATGCAAGGCAAAAGCGATTGTCGGACCGTAAGCTCGGAACACACGCAAAAGCCAATTGGAAACAGTGGGGCGGAGTTTGCGCGAAGCAGGACAAACCTTGAGTGTGATTTAACAGTCAGGCAAAGGAAGTTCGCCTGTGCCTCGCTCTAGGAAAGCGAATTTTGTAATGCAAGGACTTTTTCATATTTCAGCGCTTCGGGTCGGGGAATAGGACGCCGTTCAATAGCGTCGTAGGGCCGGGATTGTCTCGTTCAGGAGGCCCATTCTTGCGACGTGCCAAAGTTGTTCCAACATGGAATTGAGTTCTGGTGCCGAGCGCGTCAGCACTTTTACCACCAGGCCCGGGATTGACGGTTCCGATACGCCTCCCAAAACCTCGCCGGTTTGGCTCTCGATCACCCTGGCCATGTCCTGCTTGATTTGTTCCCAGGTTTCCCCTGGCACCTGATCGTTCACAATGAAGAACGACCCCGTGTAATTCCATGCCTGGTTGAACGGGAGACAAGGATTGTCGGTGTCCGGTGAAAGGCGATACCGTTCTTCGAGGGATCTCCCGTCCGAAAGCAGGATCCTGATCCGGTTCGCAAACGAGGAAAACTGCCACCGTTCTCCCCGAACGACCCGCCCGGCTGCCAGGGCATCCCAGAGAATAAGAGACGCACCTGTTTCAAGATGGACGGTGATCGTTTGTTCGAATGATGCACCGGCGAATGGAATGGTGGGCTCGGGAATCCATTCACAGATGGCGTTGCCCCCAACGTTCAGGTCGATTGACTGGACCGCGGGTTTCTCCAGTGTTCGATAGACCTTGGTCGCCGAGGGGGTTGTAAAGAGCACGTGTGAGTCTTTTTTCAACGTTGCCATGAGCGAGCATGTATCTCCTCCGGCCAGCCCTCCGGACGGATTTGTGAGGAACGTCGTGGCGCAACCCGTGTGGTCAAGATACAGGGGCTGGAAAAAATACCAGGGGTAAGAACATCGCGACCGGGTGAAAACGGTTTTGCCGTTCCGTTTTGCGCATTCGAGGAACAGTTCACCTTTTTGAATATGAGAACGTTCCGTATCGGAAGATGGATGTGACTGAAACGGCAGGGGAGGCTTTTCGGCCTGAAGAACGCGTTGCCGGCGCATGAGTCGTCAGCTTGAGGCGCGCGAACGAACGTGGTTTTCCACCCATTCCGCCACCCGGTCGAGTCCTTCTCCCGAGTGCAGGTTGGTGAACACGAACGGTCGTTCACCTCGCATGAGACGGCTGTCCCGATCCATCACGGCGAGGTCGGCGCCGACGTGCGGGGCCAGGTCGATCTTGTTGATGACGAGCAGTCCGGACCGTGTGATGGCCGGACCGCCTTTTCGAGGAATTTTGTCTCCGGCGGCCACGTCGATGACGTAGATGACGTCATCCACCAAATCCGGGCTGAAGGTGGCCGCTAGATTGTCGCCCCCGCTTTCCAGAAAGACCAGTTCCAAGCCGGGGATACGGTTGATCAGTTCTTCTATGGCGCTTTGATTATGGGAGGCATCTTCGCGGACGGCCGTATGGGGGCAGCCTCCGGTTTCGACGCCGAGAATCCGTTCCTCGGGCAGCACGCCTCGTCTGGTCAGAAACTCGGCATCCTCTTTCGTGAAAATGTCATTGGTCACGACCGCAATTTGCATGCGGGATTGCAGCGCGCGAGATAAGGATTCGACCAGGGCCGTTTTGCCGGAACCGACGGGGCCCCCGATGCCAATGACGGTCACGTTCCCCGATCGCGTGATGGGTGTTCCGCCTTCCGGTAAATTCTCGATGAGATGCATGGCGTTATGATCTGAACATCCTGGAGGTTAATTGCGAATGCCGCATGGCGCAGATGTCCTGGATCGGCGTCCAGGACATCAGGGGCATGCCAGCGTCAACCGTCCGGCTGAGTTCCTCGATCAGGGGAACCCACGATTCCAGCAATCGCTGGCCTTCGCGCTGGCCGATGGGCAGTAATTTGTATGAAGCCGACACGAAGCCGACACCGGCCTGATACAGAAACCCGGCGATCGTCTGTTGTTGATCCCACCCGATCGTTTGGAACACGACCCCGAAGGTCACGGCCAAGTGACCGTGTGAACGTCCCGAATATACCGCCGTAGAAAACTCTTCGAGCATTCCCGTGTCGTCCCGTGGGGGAATGGCATGGTGTAACAGGCTGCGTCCCATCTGACGGCTGGCTGCCCGTGTTTCGCGGCATAATTTCATCGCCTCAAGGCTGTTATCGGTTTGGAGCACGCTATCGACATCCCTCTTGCAGGAAGCCTGGTAGGCTTGGGCCAGGGCAACGGCTTCGCATGTCCCCAACCCCCACCGGAAGAAATCCGCGACGTATCGATTCAAGTCGTCGGTGGTTCGGACGTGGCCTTCCTGGACGGCGGTTTCCAAACCCGAGGAAAAGGCGAACCCGCCTGATGGGAAAAACGTATCGAGATAGCGGAACCCTTGAAGGAGCAGGCGCGTGTCCATCGGGATGTTCGTCAACTTGCGATCATGAACGGAACGTTAGAACAAAAAGTATCGCTGCGCCATCGGCAGGACCGCCATGGGTTCGCAGGTCAACCGTTGCCCATCGGCTTTCACCACGTAGGTTTCGGCATCCACTTCGACGTTGGGCGTGGCGTCATTCAGTTTCAGGTCGCGTTTGCCGATACGGCGACAATTCCGAACGGCGACGATCCGTTTTTGCAAACCGAGTTGTTCGGGAATCCGGCGATCGATTCCGGCTTGCGACAGAAACGTCACGCTCGTGCTGAAGAGGGCCTTTCCCCAAGCCCCGAACATGGGGCGACTCAACACCGGTTGCGGTGTGGGAATGGAGGCATTAGGGTCGCCCATGGCGGCTTCCACCAAAAAGCCCCCCTTGACCACAAGATCGGGCTTGACCCCGAAGAAGGCCGGGTTCCATATCACCAGGTCGGCCAGCTTGCCGACTTCCACCGATCCCACTTCCGAGGAAATCCCGTGCGTGATGGCCGGATTGATGGTGTATTTGGCGACGTAGCGCTTTGCCCGGAAATTGTCATGTTGTTTCGTGACTGCGTGAACCCCCGATGGGCTCAGGTGTCCTCGCTGCACTTTCATTTTGTGCGCGGTCTGCCACGTCCGTGTAATCACTTCACCGATGCGGCCCATGGCTTGCGAATCCGACGACATGATGCTGATGGCCCCCATATCGTGAAGGATGTCTTCGGCTGCAATGGTTTCTCCGCGAATGCGCGATTCGGCAAACGCAATGTCTTCAGGAACACGGGGGCTCAAGTGATGACAGACCATGAGCATATCGAGGTGTTCGTCAATGGTATTCACGGTAAACGGCATGCTTGGATTGGTGGAGGACGGCAGGACGTTCGATTCCCCGCAGACGCGGATAATGTCGGGGGCATGGCCACCCCCCGCTCCTTCGGTGTGAAAGGTATGAATCGTGCGTCCGCCGAATGCGCGAATGCTGTCGTCCACGAAGCCCGCCTCGTTCAATGTGTCCGTGTGAATGGCGACTTGTACGTCATGGTCATCCGCAACGTCGAGACACGTCGAGATGGCGGCCGGCGTCGTGCCCCAATCTTCGTGCAATTTCAGGCCGATGGCGCCCGCCTGGACTTGTTCGACCAACGCCTCGGGAAGCGAGGCGTTGCCTTTACCGAGAAAACCGAGATTGACCGGGAACTCATCAGCACTCTCCAGCATGCGACCGATATTCCAGGAGCCGGGAGTGCAGGTCGTGGCGTTTGTGCCGGTGGCCGGTCCCGTTCCGCCGCCGAGCAAGGTCGTCATCCCCGAGGACAAGGCTTCCCGGATCAGTTGCGGGCAAATGAAATGCACGTGGCTTTCGACGCCGCCGGCCGTCACGATTTTCCCTTCGCCAGCGATGACTTCCGTGCCCGGACCGATCGTCATGCCCGGAGAGACCCCCGACATGAGGTCCGGGTTGCCGGCTTTCCCGATGGCGACGATGCGTCCGTCACGGATGCCGATATCCGCCTTGACGATGCCCCAGTAATCGAGGATGACCGCGTTCGTAATGACGACGTCCAATGAGCCGCCGGCTCGCGTGGCAGTCGGGGATTGTCCCATCCCGTCCCGAATGACTTTCCCTCCACCGAACTTGGCTTCTTCTCCGGGGGTCGTCAGGTCCTGTTCGACTTCCACGAGCAATTCGGTATCTGCCAGGCGGATGCGATCGCCCACGGTAGGACCGAATAAGTCCACGTATTGACGGCGCGGTATCTTCATCGGGCCTTCCCTTCTTCGCAAAATCCCAATTTGGCGGCGCGTTTGAGCGCTTGGGCTTTGACCCGGGCATTATCGAGGGCGCCATTGGTCAAGCCGTTGATGCCATGGGCAATCCGGTTTCCTCCAAAGGCCACGAGCGTGACCCGTTTCTCTTCTCCCGGTTCGAATCTCACGGCGGTGCCTGCCGGGATGTTCAGGCGAAAGCCGAAGGCCCGTTCCCGGGAAAACCGCAAGGCGCGATTCACTTCAAAAAAGTGACAATGAGATCCCACCTGAATGGGCCGGTCGCCATGGTTCGTCACCGTCAGGGCCAGAGTCGGACGATCGGCCAACGCGACGACGTCACCCGTACCCAACACGATCTCACCGGGAATGAGAGGCGCGCGCTCGGTCGCGCGAACGGTCTTCCGCGTGGCTTTCTTCGCCTTGGAAACTTTTGGGCTCTTTGCCGCAGCCGCGGCTCGGGACCGTTGCGGTTTCTTCGGAGAGGGCGATTTTTTAGCGGGCTGTCGTTTTGCCATTATCGAAGCTCCATCGGTAATGAATACACCCGGTGCTCGCGAAGGACGTATTCGTCAAAGCGCGCGTGGTTTCCGGATTGGACATGATGCCTGCTGCCTCATCGGATGGGATTATGCACGGTGACCAGCTTCGTCCCATCGGGAAAGGTGCCCTCCACTTGAATCTCCGGCAACATTTCCGGTACGCCGGACATGACGTCTTCCCTGGTCAACAAAGTGGCTCCATAACTCATCAGGTCCGAGACGGAGCGGCCGTCCCGAATGCCCTCCAGTATCGTAGCGGTGATGTACGCCACCGCCTCGGGATGGTTTAACTTGAGTCCTCGGGACTTGCGGTCCTTCGCAAGTTGTCCCGCTACGTAAATCAGGAGTTTTTCTTGTTCTCTCGGGCTTAGGTGCATCGTTTATACCACCAGGTGTTGTTGGACGATTTCTTCCGTCAGTTCGGAGACGGGGCCCGATGCCACGACGGCGCCTTTGGCCATGAGCACAACCGTATCGGCCAGCCGGGCCGCAAATTCGAAGTATTGTTCCACCAACAAGATAGCGAACCGGCGTTGATTTTTAAAGCCTTCGATGACGCGCTCGATGTCGATTACGATCGACGGCTGGATCCCTTCCGTGGGCTCATCCAACAGCAGGAGTTTGGGTTGCGTCAACAGAGCCCGGGCAATGGCGACCTGTTGCTGTTGCCCGCCGCTGAGGACGCCTCCCGGACGGCCGAGCAGCGCCGGCAGAGCAGGGAACAGCGTATAGACTTCATCATAGGCCGACTCCGCGGTCAGGGAATTCCGGGGGCCTTGTCGGGCTTCAAAACCCAAACGGAGATTCTCTTCGACCGTCAGATGCGGAAACAGTTCCCGGCCCTGGGGTACGTAGGCAATGCCCCGGCGCACCCGTTGATCCGGAGACGTTTCGGTAACCTCTTCGTCGTGCAGGTACACGTGGCCGGTCTGAGGTTTGAGTAAACCCATGATGGTTTTCAAAAGTGTGGTCTTGCCCACACCGTTCCGTCCCATGAGGCACACGACCTGACCCGCGGGCACGTCGATGGAAATATCCCGCAGGATATGGCTTTCCCCATAAAACACGTTGAGTGCGTCACACCGGAGCATCAGCTTCTTTTTGTCGTCCAAGATAAATTTCGATCACGCGAGGATCGTTTTGGATGTCCTCCACGAATCCTTCGCACAATACGGTGCCTTCATGCAGGACCGTCACCATTTTCGCAATTTGTCTGACAAACTCCATATCATGCTCAATCACGATAAGGGAATGCTTGTCCGTGAGGGATTTCAGCAGTTCGCCGGTTTTTTCCGTTTCCTGTTCCGTCATGCCCGCCACGGGTTCATCGATGAGGAGCAGTTCGGGGTCCTGGAGGAGGACCATGCCGATTTCCAGCCATTGCTTTTCGCCGTGCGACAGTTGGCCGGCCAGCACCCGGGCTTTCTTCGTCAACCCGATGGTCTCCAGGGTCTGGGCGATTTTATCCGATTCTTCCGAATTCAGTTTTGATAACAGGGTGGCCACGAACCCTTTGTTTTTTCGACGGAGCGAGAGGTCGAGGTTGTCCCACACGGGGAGGGTGGTATAGACCGAGGGGGTCTGGAATTTTCGGCCGATGCCCAATGCCGCGATCTGATTTTCTCTGAGGCCGATCAGGTCCGTTGCCTGACCGAAGACCACGCGCCCGGATGCCGGCTGGATTTTGCCGGAGATCACGTCCAAGAGCGTGCTCTTCCCGGCGCCGTTGGGACCGATCACCACGCGAAGCTCGTGGTAGTCCACGATCAGGTTCAGTTGATTCAAGGCCTTGAACCCGTCGAAATCAACCGTCACGTTGTCGAGATAAATGATCGACCGTTGATGCCGGGAGCCGATGACCTTTCGTTCACCGGCAATGTCTCTGGGGATTGAAATTTCGTTCATGGCGTGAATCACGTGATCAATCGGTTGCGGCCGCGTTTTCGACTTTCGACTTTCTGGAAGGCAGCATCGCTGATGCCTTCCTGAGTAATCCCACGATGCCTTTCGGAAAGAACATGACCACGGCGATGAACAGGCCGCCAAGGAAAAATGGCCAGAGTTCGGGGAAATGATTGGTCAACGTACTGCGCATGAAGTTGACGCCCGCGGCTCCGATAATCGCGCCTGACAGGGTTCCCCGTCCGCCCACGGCCACCCAGATCACCATCTCGATCGATGGTAGCACGCCGATTTGGTTGGGCGTGATGATGCCGACTTGCGGGACATAAAGCGCGCCGGCGAGGCCGGCCAGCCCGGCGGAGATCACAAAGACGAACAACTTGTAATTCGCGGGCGAGTACCCGGAAAAAAACACGCGCTGTTCACAATCGCGGATGGCGATGAGCACGCGTCCTGCCCGGGATTGGGTGATCCACCGGCAGAGCGCGTAGGCCAGGCCCAGGAACAGGATGGTCACCATGTACATGACGAGTTGTGTTGAGGGGTCGTTCAACGAGAATCCCTGGATGTGCTTGAAGTCGGTCAACCCGTTTGTCCCGCCCAGGTTGGTTTCATTGCGATTGAAGACCAGCCAGGCGACGAGTGCGAGCGCTTGCGTGATAATTGAAAAATAGACGCCGCGAATCCGGCTGCGGAACACGAAGTACCCGAAAATTGCCGCGGCGGCCATCGGCACCAGGACAATGGCGGCCAGTGAAAACGGCAGGCTGTAAAACGGTTTCCAAAACCAGGGCAGCTCTTCGACCTGGTTCCACACCATGAAGTCGGGAAGGGCATTGCCATAGACGCCCTCCGTTCCGATTCCCAGCATCAGGTGCATGCCCATGGCATAAGCCCCCAGCCCGAAAAACACGCCGTGGCCCAGACTCAAGACGCCGGTGTAGCCCCAAATCAAGTCGATCCCCAGTGCCAAAATGGCGAATGCAAAAAATTTTCCCAACAGGTTCAGGGTAAAGTCGGAGACGTGAAAAAAAGAATCGGCAGGCAGCGCATTGAGCAGAGGCACGCCCGCGAACAGGATCGCTCCCACGATCCAGAACGCGGGCCCCGCTCCCGCGTGAGCGGCCACGGCTGCGAGGCGTGACGTGATGGAGCGTTCAGGAGTCAAGGTGTCGTCCCTTCAACGCAAAGAGACCGGAAGGCCGGATCTGGAGGAAGAGAATGATGAGCACGAGAATGATCACCTTCCCGTATACGGCGCCGAAACTGGGTTCCAGGAGTTTATTGAGGGTGCCGATGCCGAACGCGGCGGTAATCGTCCCGGCGAGTTTTCCGACTCCGCCGGCGACGACGACCATAAATGAGTCCACGATGTAATTCCGTCCGAGTTCCGGATCGACGTTCCCGACCATGGTGAGGGCGCTGCCGGCCAAGCCTGCCAGCCCTGAGCCGAAGGCAAAGGTATAGGCATCCAATTTTCTTGTCGGGATGCCCAGGCAGGCGCTCATATCGCGATTCTGTAAAACGGCGCGTACCCGCAGGCCGATGCCCGTGCGAAACAACAGTAAATAGATGCCGGCGACGCTGAACAGGGCCAGCAGGATGATGAACAGCCGGTTGTAGGGTAGTTGCACGCCGACGATGACTTGTGCGCTGCCTCTGAGCCAGTTCGGAGCCTGGACTGCCGTGAGATCACCGAAGATGAGACGGGCGGTTTGAATCATGACGAGCCCGACGCCCCAGGTGGCGAGCAACGTCTCGAGAGGCCTGCCGTAGAGGAACCGGATGAGCGTGCCTTCCAGGATCCAACCGATGAAGGCCGCGACGAAAAAGGCGCAGGGGAGGGCAAAGAAGAAATAATAATCGAAGAGGTGTTCGCCCAGGTACATCCTGAACGTTTCCTGAACCACGAACGTGGCATAGGCTCCGATCATCATCATTTCCCCATGTGCCATATTGATGACGCCCATGAGACCGAACACGATGGCCAGCCCCAAGGCCATGAGGAGGAGGATGGACCCCAGACTCAGGCCTTGCAGCAGCATTTCGATACCGCGGGTCACGTCCTGCCATTTTTGTATCAGGCGACTGGCTTTTTCCGCTTCGTCCTTGAGCGTTTGCTGTTCGAGGTTGTCGGCCTGTTGCTTTGTCATGTCCTGCAAAATCGGCAGGGCCGCGCTACTGCGCATGTCTCCCAGCTTCTGAATGGCCGAAAATTTTACTTGAGGGTCGGCATTCTCTAGGTTGAGTAACTGTATGGCCTCTTCCAGGTCGTATCGAACCCAATGCTCTTTTTCATTGGACAAAGCCTCCTTGAGAACCGGCAACGCTTCCGGTGTTCCTCGGGCCCCGAGATCTCGAGCCGCGGCGCGACGGGTTTCTTTGTCAGGACTCGCGAGGCCGGCCTTGTTTTTCAGCAGGTTGAGGACGGGTTTGATCAGCCTGCGAACGCGCCGGTTCGTGTTCGAGCGAAGTTCTTCAAGTTGAGGGAGCAGGGTGGGATCCCCATTTTTCAACAGGAAATCGGTCGCCAGTTTCTTGTCGGGCCATGGGCCTTCCTGCAGCGCGGTCATGGCTTCCTGCGTCGTCATGACCACGGGTGCCGGCGTCGGCCCATCCTGCGCCGTTGCGAGGCTCAACGGGGTCCCCAAGAAAAGGAGAAGCCACGCGGACATAATAGGGATGAGCGATCGTCTGGTGATGCGGCGTCTCATGAATGAGCTGATCTGGCTTTCGGGTTCTCAGTGAGCAAGAGCGCGGGCTCAGGGTCGAAGGTCGATCCCGAGCCCGCAACGTTTCAGGCTTTCTTGTAGGTACCTTTGTGATTGACCCAGTCACAGCCTTTTTCCGGATTGGTGTATTCGCTCCAGGGCTCCGGCCTGACCAAGTCGGTTTGAGAAATGATCGCAAATTGTCCGTCTTTGCGAATTTCCCCGATGAGCACGGGTTTGTGGGTGTGGTGATTGACCGCATCCATCTTTTTCTTGCCGCCGGGGGCATCGAATTCCAAGCCGTAGACGGCTTTTCGCACGGCGTCCACGTCCGTGCGCCCGGCTTTTTCCACGGCTTGTTTCCAGACGTGCACTCCGAAATACGCGGCTTCGATCGGATCGTCCGTGACCCGTTGAGCCCCGCCGGGCAGGCTGTTTTTCTTGCAATAGGATTTAAAGTCGCTCACGAACTTTTTGTTTCCGGCGGACTCGATGCTTTGGAAGTAATTCCAGGCCGTCAAGTGCCCGACGAGCGCGGTCGTGTCCATGCTGCGGAGTTCGTCCTCGGCCACACTGAAGGCCATGATGGGCACGTCTTCGGACCGGAGCCCCTGATTGGCGAATTCCTTGTAGAACGGTACGTTGCTGTCACCGTTGATCGTACTGATCACGGCCGCGTCTCCGCGACGGGAAAATTGCCGGATTTTACTGACAATGGTTTGATAATCCTGGTGGTGGAACGGGGTGTATTCTTCGCCGATGTCCGATGCGGGGACGCCCTTGGCGAGCAACATCGCCCGCAGGATTTTATTCGTCGTTCTGGGGTACACGTAATCCGTTCCCAAGAGATAGAACTTCTTATATCCGCCGCCTTCTTCGCTCATCAGATACTCGACCGCGGGAACGGCCTGTTGGTTGACCGCGGCTCCGGTGTAGAACACGTTGCGCGAACATTCCTCTCCTTCATACTGCACGGGATAAAAGAGCAATCCATTGTTGCTTTCAAACACCGGAAGCACGGACTTGCGACTCACGGACGTCCAGCACCCGAATACGACGGACACTTTATCGACCAGGAGGAGTTGTTTGGCCTTTTCCGCGAACAGATCCCAATTCGACGCAGGATCGACTATGACGGGTTCGATCATCCTGCCGAGGACACCGCCCGCGGCGTTGATTTCCTCGACAGCCATCAGCACGACGTCCCGCAATGAAACTTCGCTGATGGCCATCGTGCCGCTCAACGAATGCAGGATGCCGATCTTGATGGGTTCTTTGCTCGCGGCGTAAGACAGCGCGTAATTTCCCAGATTACCCAGAAGCGCCGCGACGCCGAATCCTGCCGCGGTCTTCCCGGCGTCCGTGAAAAATTGGCGCCGGCTTTTCTCGGGGGTTTGGTCGAGCGGGTTCTCTACCGCGTCGTTCATGATTTCGGAACTAAGTTCTTTTGGTGAATTCATGTTTTGCGTCTCCTTCAAAATATCATGGATTGTTGGATTGCCACGTTGTCACATAGTTGGTTGATCGTTAGATCTGCCACTGCAGGGCCAGCTTGATGACGCCCACGTCGTCACCGGTAACACCTGGCGTCCATACGCGTCCTTTCGTGGCAATATCGCCATATTGATAGAATAGTGCGATTTTGGCGTTGTGCCCGTCGATGATGTAATTCGTTCCGAATTCGATTTCACTCCGGCTGGTGCTGAAGTCCGGATTATTCGCCGTATACCGGACATAAGGCTGCAATTGGCCGATCCCTAATTTTTGCGGGAAAAGGTACAACCCCGTTGCGGTCCAGGAATCTCCGTCGAATAGGCAGAAGCAGCCGGGACCACCTTCGGCCAAAGCCTCGTCGAAAGTAGTTTGAGACATTCCGGTATCAAACGCTTTATATTCTCCTTCGAAGGTCAGGACACCCTTGTTCGGCAGGACTTTTTCCATCAGGAGATCGGTACTGTAGCCGGTGAAATCCGATTGATTGGCGGCTGTGCCGGCCCCATCTTCGTGGTGTTGTATGGCGAAAGCCAGCGTCAGGATGTCTCCCCCTTTACCGTAATACGTGCTGCTGGTGTAATAGCCCGGGTTTTTTTCCACGTTCCAGAAGTTGTAGCTGAAACGACCAGCCCAGAGCAGGTTGTCCCCTGTATTCGGACGTCCGGCCATACCCGAGTGATCGACTCCGTCAAATACACCCACGACGTAGGTCAGCCGCTTGTCCTCGAAAAAGGCTCCCCAGAGGTTTATCCCGTCGTCACGGCCGAACCGGCCTGCTACAAAATTGCCGAAATCCGACGGGTAAAACGGTGTCTTATTGAAGTCGAAGGTATTTTGGAAATACGGCCCGTCAAGTTCGGCGCGGTCTGACGGGACCAACTGCCGTCCGCCCCAGATGTTGACGTACTGATTGAACTCGAATTTGCCGATGGCGTCCAAGACGATCATCGTGCCGCTGCTGTTGTCGCCGAGGCAATTGGTACAGTCCGTGTTGAATTCGATCTTCAGGTACTTGTGAAATTGCCCGTTGACGTAGAGCCGCATATTCTCCAACCCGAAATGCTTGCTCCAATTCTCGCCATCCGCGGCACCATCCTCCTGTGCGAAGAAATGGACTCGTGCTCCGGCCCCGATACTCATCCATTTGTCATCACCGAATTCGAGTTTCGGACCGGCGAACGCAGGCAATGCGATCAAGAGCATCGCGAAGAAAACGATAGTGAACGTGCTTTGTTTGAGTATGTTCATGGATATATTTCCTTTTCGTGTCAGAGTCGATTTTGCAAGATTGTCTTTTGCAGGCACCCCAAAAATTTTCTGCTTCGGCAATGCGGGAAACACCGTTGTTTCCTTCAGTAAGACGAACCGTCATGTTCATCCGTTTGTCACTTTCTTTTTGCCGCCATCACTGAAATGGACAAAAAAAACGCCCTTCTGGTTCAAAACTCAAACCAAAAGGACGTCAATGTCCTTGCTCATTTTTTAAGGCCGGCAAGGAAAACTTCCTCGTTTTCCCACCGCGCCATCTTATGGTTGAAGGCTTATATCGGAATAGAATTTAAATGTCAAGGCAAATGGCAACAATGAACATTCTTGTCATAAAGTGAGCCAGTTTCAAGGATGTTCTTCCTTTTCGAACCGGCCGGCTATGACAATTTCATTCAACGGGCGCCGGTCATTCGGACTTTCTCTTTCTTGAAGATGATCGGGCAGGGATTCCTTTGGCGCGCGCTTCCCGATGGCGATCATGGCCAGGACGTCGTAGTTTTCGGGTACGTGCAGTTCGCTTCTGGCCTTCTCGTAATCGAATCCTTGCATCCCATGTACGACAAACCCTCGTCGTGTTCCTTCCAGGGCCAGATTTTCCCATGCCGCGCCGGCATCGAAGGCATAGGTGACCGCGGGTTTGTCGTTCCGTTCAAAGAGCTTTCTGGCGGTGACGACGACCAATGCGGCTGCCTGCGATGCCCATACTCTGTTGCCTTCGGCAAGTAAATCCACAAATGTCTCCCAAAACGTCGTCTGACGTGTTGCATAAACGAATCGCCACAGTTGCGCATTATTCGACGATGGCGCCCAACGAGCCGCTTCAAACAGCGGCATGAGTTCATCATCGGATAATGCCTCGCCGGTCATCGAACGGGGAGACCACCGGTTGAGGATAAGGGGGTGCACGTCATAGTTCGGCTTTCTTAGTGTCCGTACTTCTTCCGTCAGCGAATCGTTCATGTCGTGCTCCTTTCGCGCACTTCGGTTTTCCTTAGTGGCCTGTTTTGGGTATACATATCAGCCGGATTCTTTCAGTCGATCCAAACGGGCCTGATCCACAAAGACCCACAGATTTTTTTCCTGGGTCACGGTGACCGATCCGGGCTTCGCGCCCTTGGGTTTCCTGATGTTTTTTCTCAAGGTATAGATGACTTCGCCTTTTCCGCTTTTTCGCAGATCGCTGTAAAACAAAGCCAGGGTCGCGGCGTCCTTCAAGGTTTCCGGAGGCACTTGCTGTTTCTTCTCCAGCTTGACGACCACGTGCGACCCCGGTGTTCCCCTGGCATGCAGCCAAAGATCATCGGGTTTGGATACCTTGAAGGTGACGGCGTCATTATCCTTAGCGGTTTTGCCGACCAGGATAGGGTACCCTTCCTGAGAGGAAAATTCACGGTAGGGGACAGCCGGTTGTCGTTTTTGCTTGGAACGTTGCGGGTCACGTAGCGGAGCCTGCCGTTTCGGCAGCGCCGCTACCGGTTCAGTTTCTGGTAAGTTCGCCACTTTCTCACTCTCCAAGGCTTGCAAGTCCTGCTGATATTTCGTCAATTCGGTTTTGGCCTGGTCAAGCCGGGGCCCGAGATTTTTTTGCGCTCCGGTATATTTGCCATGCTTTTTGAAATAGTCCTTCAGATTCTCGGGTCCGTCTTTCTCCGGGTTTAACGGTAGCGTGACCTCCGGCAGCCTGTCGTCAAAGTAATCAACGATTGTAATGTGTTTCTGTCCTTTTCCGAGAGCAGAGACGTGGCTCTTCAACAGCTCGCCGTACCTTCCATATTCACGATACGCATCGACTTTTTCAAAGTCCTGCGTCAGTTTGTCGATCCGTCGCTGCAATTTCTTTACGTGCTTGCGGACGTGCGCGATTTGCCGTTGACGTTCATCTTCGAGTGTCGCGTTCAGTTCGGACGTGGAATGGGACGCCTCGATTCGTTCGGACACGGGAAAGACCATCTTTTCCGCATCAGTCATGGGCGAAAACGCTTTCGCCGGACTGTCGCCGCTCCAAGGACAGGGAGCGAGAGAAAAGTGTTGCCCAATGGCCTGTCGAGTCGGTTTGAGGGACCGAAGCACCGTACCTTGCGCATCCAGGACGAAGATGTTGGCCGAACGGCCGGTCAATGCAACCACCAGCAAAAACACCTGCTCGCCTTTTTTTAGCTCGAACCACACGATGCGGTCATCAGGAGTTTGGGCAAGACGATGGATTTGTGCTCCCGAGAGATGCGCACGTGCATATTGACAGAATGACGGCGGCGTTGGAACGGACGGCGTTTTTTGACTCAGAATATGCAGCCGTCCGTATTGGGAATGGGTTGAAAGCAAAAGCGAAAGAGAACGTCCGGGCCGGCGCAGTGAAAGGGTGATCGTATCGGGCGTCGGCTGCTGGATCTTTTGGATGAAACCTCCGGCGCAAGCCGGCGCCATCTCGGTGAGAACGGCGCTTACGTCATTGAGGCTTAACACGAATCGGAGAGAGCGGCTTTCAGGCCGGCGGTAAACCGGCTGATTTCCGGGACCAAGTCGGTGGAATGCTGGAATTTTTCTATTTTTCGGACGAGGGCACTGCCTACGATAACTCCGTCCGAGAAGGCCGCGATTTGCCGGGCATCGTCGGGGGTGGCAATGCCGAATCCCACGGCCACGGGTTTCCCGGCTTTCTTTTGGAGCGCGCGTACGTTGCGTTTGATGGAATCCCGGTCCCGCAGTTTCGCCCCGGTAATTCCGGTAATGGACACGTAATAAATGAATCCGTTGGTGCGTTTGATGACTTCGGTTTTTCGCGCCGAGGTGCTCGTCGGCGCGAGCAGAAAGATCAAGCACGGACCTTTTGCCGCGGAGGCCCGTTGCAACGAGTCGGCTTCTTCAGGCGGCATGTCCGGAATGATGACGCCGTCGACCCCGGCACGAACCGCTGCGTCACAGAATTCCCGTTCGCCCATGGCCATGATGGTGTTGTAATAGGCCATCAGAATGAGCGGGATCTGGGTTTTGGTTCGCAAGGATTTGACGGACTGTAAAATTCCGCGTAGCGAGGTACCCGTGCGTAACGCGCGTTCAGCCGCCTTTTGGATCACGGGTCCGTCGGCGATGGGATCGGAAAACGGGACGCCGAGTTCAATCAGGTCGGCTCCGGCCTTTTCCAGAGCCACGACCAGGGTTTCCGTTTCAGCCAATGAAGGGTCCCCGGCCATGATATAGGGGATCAGCGCCTTTTCCCCCTGCCGGCGAAGACGATCAAACGTGGCGGTGATGCGATTGGACGGGGCGGACATGGTCAATCAGCGGCTCCTTAGAATTGGATGCCCCGCATCTGGGCGATCTGGTTGACGTCTTTGTCCCCGCGGCCCGACAGGTTCATGATCAGGATTTGGTTTTTCTTCATCTTCGGCGCCAGTTTGATGACTTCCGCAACGGCATGCGCGCTTTCCAAAGCGGGAATAATTCCTTCTTCTTGAGACAACAGGTCGAAGGCTTCCAAGGCTTCCTGGTCGGTCGCCGAGGTGTACTGAATGCGACCCGAGTCATGGTGCATGGCGTGTTCAGGGCCAACCGCGGCGTAATCCAGCCCGGCCGACACCGAGTGCGTGCTGTTGATTTGGCCGTGCCGGTCCTGGAGCAGGTAGGTCATCGTTCCGTGAAGCACGCCGGGCACGCCACCGGCAAATCGAGCGGCATGTTTGCCGCTGGCCAAGCCCATGCCGCCGGCTTCCACCCCGACCATTTGAATCCGGGTATCCTTGATGAACGGGTAGAACAGGCCAATGCTGTTGCTGCCGCCTCCGACGCAGGCCACCAGGCAATGCGGGAGTGTGCCCTCTGCGGCCAGGATCTGTCGCCGGGCTTCCCGTCCGATCACCGATTGAAAATCGCGGATCATCATCGGGTAGGGATGCGCGCCCAGCACGGAGCCCAGCAGGTAATGCGTGGTCCGCACGTTTGTCGTCCAATCACGCATGGCCTCGCTGATGGCGTCTTTGAGCGTCCGGCTGCCCGCGTCCACGCCCGTGACTTTGGCGCCGAGCAAACGCATGCGAAACACGTTGAGCGCCTGGCGCGCCATGTCTTCCGTGCCCATATACACTTCCGCTTCCAGCCCGAACATGGCGGCGATGGTCGCAACCGCGACGCCGTGTTGCCCGGCGCCGGTTTCCGCGATGATTCGTTGTTTCTTCATGCGTTTCGTGAGCAACGCCTGGCCCACGGTGTTGTTGATCTTGTGCGCGCCGGTATGACAGAGGTCCTCCCGCTTGAGATAGATCCTGGCTCCGCCCAACGTTCTGGTGAGCTGTCTGGCGAAGTAGAGGGGAGTCGGCCGCCCCACATATTGTTTCAGATATTCGTGAAATTCTTTTTGGAAACTGCGGTCTGTCCGAACTTTCGCATAGACCTTTTCCAGTTCCGTGATGGCGGGCATGAGGGTCTCGGGAACATATTGCCCTCCATATTCGCCGAACCGGCTTTTTTTAAGGGGAACGCGTGCCATGGGCCATGCTTCTGTTTTCACCCTCACCTTAATCCTCTCCCATCAAGGGAGAGAAGCCTTAGTGGAGTAGTTGGATAACGCTTAGATACGCTTCCTTGCGCTCTTTACTTTATAGCGGCTTGATTTAGGATGAGACAAGTTTCACGGCCCGGATGAAGGCCGTGACTTTGGCCGGGTCTTTCTTGCCCGGACCGGCCTCGATGCCGCTACTGACGTCCACGCCGTATGGTTGTACTGTTCGAATCGCCTCCTGGACGTTGTCCGCGGTGAGCCCTCCTGCCAGCAAAAAAGAAAACGATTGAGCGGCCTCCGTGGCAAGGTTCCAGTCCGCGGTTTTGCCGGTGCCTCCATAGGCGGTCTCTGAAAAGGCATCCAGGACGAATCCTCGAACGCGCGACCGTCCCTTGTACTCGGCCATGGCGAACAAGGTGTTGCGGTCACGAAGCCTGATCCCCCGGATAACCGGACGTCCCAGCGATTCACAATACTCCGCGGATTCGTCTCCATGAATTTGCGCGAGCGCCAATCCGCATTCGTCCATCGTCTTGCGCACCTTCTCGGGTTCTTCATTGACGAATACCCCGACCGGCAACACGAACGGTGGTAAATCGACCACAATGGACTTGACCACGTTCAGGTTCACGTGGCGAGGGCTTTTCTTGTAGAAGACGAAACCGAGCGCATCGGCTCCCGCGTCGACGGCCTGCAAGGCGTCGATTTGATTCGTGATGCCACAGATTTTGATTTTCGGCAAAGCCATGACTTGAGGATCTGAACGTAGCGGTTAAATCCAGCGGGTTCCTTGAACGGGCTGCGAGGCTTCATCTTCCTGTCCGGCCGTTCCCCTGAGATCCTGAATCTTGGCGCCGATATCATCGGCTCGAACCAGGGATTCACCCACCAGCATGGCCTTGGCTCCGGCTTCCAGAATCTGCACGACGTCCTCGCGTTTGTGGATTCCGCTTTCGCTGACGATGATTTTTTCAGACGGAATCCGGCGGGCCAGCCGTTGGGTCACCGAGAGATCGGTCGAGAAGGTTTTCAAATCCCGGTTGTTGATGCCGATCAGGGTTGCGTCGGGGATTCGTTCCAAGGTCCTGTCAACCTCCGATTCATTATGTGTTTCCACCAACACATCGAGCGCCAAGCCCTTGGCTGTTGAATAGAAATCTTCAAGCTGAATCCGGTCCAGGGCCGCCACGATCAGCAGAACGGCATCGGCTCCATGTGCCCGGGCTTCATAAAATTGGACGTCTTCGATCATGAATTCCTTGTTCAACGCCGGTAGCCCCACGTGGTCCTTGACGCCGGCCAAGTGATCCAAATGTCCTTGAAAGAATTCCTGATCCGTCAAGACCGAGACAGCCGCCGCCCCGTGTTCCTTATACGTGTTGGCAATGCCGACCGGTTCATACCGGTCTGCAAATTCAGGGCGCATCAATCCCTGGCTGGGCGACGCCTTCTTGACCTCCGCAATGAGGGCAGGAGCGTCCGCGGCAGAGGCTTCCTCCAAGGCGTTGATAAAGCCGGATGGCGCGGGGCGGTCGGCTATTCTCCCTTTGAGTTCGGCCAGGTATCCTCGGCTTTGTTTCCGGCGAAGTTCAGCCTTTTTATGTTCCAGGATGCGGTCCAGGATCATGCTGTTGTCTCATTGGAGAACCTGACGAGTTTCTGCAACTTTTCATGCGCGGCCCCGCTATCCAGTGCGCTCGCGGCCTGGGCGAACCCGTCTTTCAGGTTTTTGGCTTTTCCGCAGGCCACGAACGCCGGGGCGGCATTCATGAGAACCACGTCGCGTTTGGCGCTCCGATGCCCCTTGAGAATCTCCTTGATGATGGCGGCGTTGTCTTCGGGAGTTCCGCCTTGCAGGTCTTTCGGACTGACCCGGGTCAATCCGAAATCTTCCGGAGTCAGGTGATAACTGGAAATCCGTCCGGCTTTGCCTTCGGACACGTAGGTGAAATCGGTCAACGTGATTTCATCCAATCCGTCCTTGCCGTGCATGACAAAACAATGTTGGGTGCCCAGACGGATAAGGACTTGGGCCAGTTTTTCCGTCAGGGCCTGATCGTACACGCCCAGGATCTGGATGCCGGCGCCGGCGGGATTGGACAACGGGCCCATGATGTTCATCAACGTTCGCACGCCCATTTCGGAGCGAGGCTTGGCGCAATGTTTCATGGCCCCGTGATAGAGCGGTGCGAACAAGAAGCCGATGCCGATTTCATTGACGCAGGCTTCCACCCGTTCCGGGGGCAGGTCGATCTTGACGCCCATGGCGGTCAACACGTCCGCGCTTCCGGATCGCGAGGACACCGACCTGTTCCCATGCTTGGCAACGGTGATGCCGCCTCCGGCAACCACGAAAGCGGTCGCGGTGGAGATGTTGAACGTATTGGATCGATCGCCGCCGGTCCCGCAAGTATCCACGACCTGGGGATCTCCTACGTGGATTCGCACGGCCATTTCACGCATGGCTTTGACCGAGCCCGTGATTTCTTCGACGGTCTCGCCTTTCATCCGAAGGCCCATGAGGTAGGCGGCAATCTGGGATTCGGCGGTTGCCCCCTGCATGATTTCCAGCATGACGTCGTAGGCTTCTTTTTCCGTCAGGTTGATGCCGTCAACTAATTTTGTGAGAGCGTCCTTGATCATGCCGTCTTCCTCTTGCCATTGCCGGAGTCGAGTTCAAGAAAGTTTCGCAACAGGTCCATGCCGGCTTTCGTGAGGATGGATTCGGGATGGAATTGCACGCCTTCCGCACCGGTCGGTCGATGCCGGAGGCCCATGATTTCGCCTTCCTCCGTGACCGCCGAAATTTCAAAATCAGTCGGTAAGGTTGTCTTGTTGACGATCAGCGAATGATACCGCGTGGCTTCGAACGGGTTGGGCAGGCCTTCAAAAATCGTTTGATTGTCGTGCTCGACCAGCGACGTTTTGCCGTGCATCAGGCGGTCGGCGCGAATGATTTCACCGCCGAAGGCAAAGGCCAAAGATTGATGCCCGAGGCAGACGCCCAACAGCGGAACGCGCCCGGCAAATTGCCGGATGACCTCCACGGAAATGCCCGCCTCGTTGGGCGTACACGGACCGGGAGAGATCACAATGCGTTTCGGATCCAGTTCCGTAATTTCATCCATCGTGATTTTGTCGTTTCGATACACCTCAATATCAGCACCCAGTTCCCCCAGGTACTGGACCAGGTTGTACGTAAAGGAGTCGTAATTGTCGATCATGAGCAACATGCAATTATTCCAACCCTTCTTCGGCCATTTCGATGCTGCGCATCATGGCGCGGGCCTTGTTGCACGTTTCTTCGTATTCCCCGGTCGGGTCCGAATCGGCCACGATCCCGGCTCCGGCCTGAATAAAGGCGTCCCGGCCTTTAAAGACAACGGTTCGAATGTTGATGCAGGTATCCATGTTGCCCGAGAAACTGAAATAGCCCACGGCGCCGGCATAGGGGCCCCGTTGCGTGGGTTCAAGTTCTTCGATGATCTGCATGGCGCGGATCTTCGGCGCCCCCGAGACCGTGCCGGCCGGGAAGCAGGCTTTCATCACGTCATAGGCGTCTCTGCCGGGAGAGAGCGTCCCCGTCACCTGCGAGACAATGTGCATGACGTGCGAGTATCGTTCGATTTTCATGAACGGATCAAGCGCGACCGTGCCCGTTTGCGCCACGCGGCCGACGTCGTTCCGTCCCAGATCGACCAGCATGACGTGTTCGGCGCGTTCCTTCGTATCAGCCAACAGTTCATCGGCCAGCGCCTGGTCTTCCGCGACCGTGGTCCCGCGTTTTCGCGTTCCCGCGACCGGCCGGACGACCACCTGGTTCTCTTCACACCGGACCAGGATTTCCGGTGAGGATCCCACCAATTCGACTCCCGCCACCCGGAGATAGAACATGTACGGCGACGGATTGATGACCCGCAACGCGCGATAGATTTCCAGGGGGGACGTCCGAATTTTGGTCTGCCATCGTTGGGAAACCACGGCCTGCACGATATCGCCGGCCTGGATATACTCTTTGGTCCGCATCACCATCTTTTCAAAGGTGGTCCGGGTCATATTGGAGGTGAAGCGGGGAACGTGCTTGCGCGCGGGTGAAGGCCGGTGCCGCAAGGGTGTCTTGAGCTTCGCAATCATTTTTTCGATGCGGGTCGTCGCGTCCGCGTAGGCGGATCTGACGTCCGATTTCTTGGAGGAGGCAATATGCGCATTGGCCACGACTTTGATCGTATGTCGCACGTTATCGAAGATCAAAAGCGTATCCGTGACGAAGAAGGCGAACAGGGGTAGCCGGGCCGAATCCTTGGGATACTCGGGAATCGGTTCGAAAAATCGCACGACGTCGTATCCCAGGTAACCAACGGCGCCTCCGACAAAGCGCGGGAGGTCAGGCACCCGTACCGGCTGAAACTCCGACAGGATCGTCCGGATATGGTCTAACGGATTGTCTCCCAAGGGAAAGGTTTCGGTTTTCCTCCCTTTCTTGACATAGAGGATGCCTCCGTCTTCCCACAACACTTGTGTGGCTCCGCCGCCCAAAAAGGAATACCGGGCCCAACTCTCACCGCCTTCGATGCTTTCAAACAGGAACGCCGTCCGGCCGGTGTTGATTTTCGAAAACGCACTGACCGGCGTTTCTCGATCCGCCAGGATTTCACGATACACGGGCACCAGATTGCCCATCGCGGCCAATTGGCGGAATTGGTCAAAACTTATTGAATAACAAGGTTTTTTCATGGTCGGCACGGTATCATGCGGCTTCAAAACAAGTCAATGAAACACAAAAATTATGCCCTTTTCCTCCTCGCGGCACTTGGATGGACGACGCGGTCTGAAACGCTTGATACCGTTATCCGGTATGAATACAGTAGGCATCATCGCTCTTTATTTCCTCTCCCTTGATGGGAGAGGATTAAGGTGAGGGCGAAAAGGAGAACTGATCGTGTCGTTATTAAAAATAATCAGGCTGGGGCATCCGAAAATTCGACAGGGGACTGAACCGGTTTCCATGGAAGAACTGCATTCGCCGGAGATCCAGCGATTTATCGACGACATGGTCGAAACCATGCGGGATGCCAATGGCGTGGGCATTGCCGCGCCGCAGGTCCACGTGTCCAAACAAATCATCGCGATCGAAGTGTCACCGGAAAATCCGCGTTATCCGGACCATCCGGCCGTTCCGCTCATGGTATTGCTCAACCCCATCATCACGGAACATGCGGAGACCACGGTGGAAGGGTGGGAAGGCTGCTTGAGTGTGCCGGATTTACGCGGGCTCGTGCCGCGTTGGACACGTGTGAAGGTCAATGGCCTCGACCGACGAGGGCAAGCCGTGCAAGTGGACGCCGAGGGGTTTTTCGCCCGCGTAATCCAGCATGAGGTGGATCATTTGAATGGCCGGGTCTTCCTGGATCGATTGCCGGATCTGAAAACCCTCACGCATTTGCGCGAATATGAACAATTCTGGAAGAGCTAGAGGAGTTGCTGGCTTACACCACGTTAACCCAACCTGCTTGGCGGACCTGGCCGGCGAGGGCCGGAGGAGAATGGCCCTCGCCTGAATGCTGAATGAATAGGGGGTTGCGTTTGACCGGGGCGGGGCAGGGGTGAGGTATGGCCCCGAAATACCCCTCTTATTGCGTAAAAGTTACTTCCAATCTGTCCCGACTGGCAGTTCTTGACGGTCTTTGGCCGGTTTACTCAAGGCCTTTATAGATGTCGGGGTTCTTTTTCCCTTTCACCTTCAGCAAACCCAAAGCGCCTTTCGCAATACGATAGATCGAGTGATCCACCGAGATGTACGTGCCCGGGACTTCGACGGTAAATTCCGCGATGGAAGATCCTGCGGCCGGTACCAGCGTGGTCTGTACGTTTTCCAGGGGCGGAGTCGTGAGCGACCCTTCGGACCAGACCTTGTCGAAAATTTCGCCGATGATGTGCCACGACGATACCAGGTTGGGGCCGGCATTGCCGAAGAAAATGCGGATCTTGTCGCCGACTTTGGCCTTGAGCGGATTTTTCACCAGGGAACCGGCCATGCCGTTATAGACGACGTGAGTCGGGTGTTCGGCCAACCCTTTTTCATGATCGTATTCGAGGACGTCGCCCTTGCCTTTCTTGGTATAGAAGTCGCTCTGCAGGACGTAGAACTCTTTATCCACGGGCGGCAGTCCGCCTTCCGGCTCCACCAGGATCATGCCGTACATGCCGTTGGCAATGTGTGCCGGGATGGACGGCGACGCGGTGGCGCAATGGTACACGTAAAGCCCGGGATTGATCGCCTTGAAACTCAACCCGGTCTTTTCCCCGGGTTCGGTATTCAGTTTCACGGCGCCGCCGCCCGGTCCGTTGACCGCATGGAAGTCGATATTGTGACTTTCACTGCTGTCCTTGCTGTTCGTTAAGTGAATGTGCACGGTGTCGCCCACCCGAACCCGGATCATGGGACCGGGGACGGTCCCGTTGAAACTCCAGAATTTATATTTTTCCCCTTCGCCGATCGTACCGACGTATTCCTTCGCCGTCATCTCGACCACGACCGTTGCTGGCTTGGTGCGAGTGATGGGCGGCGGAACGTTCGGCGCCGTTGAGAGTTGAGCCTTGATGGTTTCAGCGGATGCCAGTATCGGACAACCGGCTAGGCACAAGGCAACGATCCATGCGCTACAAATCCCTGCTTTATATTCCTGCGGCATCCTCCAACCTCCTTGCAGTGATGAGTAAAAAGTTTCAGCTATCTTTCGTGCAGAGTCATGCCTGCCGGAAGATTTCCCTGGGGAGCATGGTATACTACTGTCTTTATCCAAGGCAATTCGACCGGCAAACGTGCAAGTAGGCACACGTCAGCAATGTCCTCTCCAGCAATTTGATGAAAATTATCCGCTTTCAAGACAATGCAGGCGTCGTTCACTACGGTGAGCGGGTGGACGAAGGATCGGCTCGACGCATCGAGGGGACGATATTCGAAACCTTTCGAGTGACCGACCGGGTTGTTCGGATTGGAAAGTTGCTCGCCCCGGTGGAACCTCGGACCATTCTTTGCATAGGGCTGAATTACCGTCGGCACGCGGAAGAAACCGGTGCGCAACTTCCCGAACATCCCGTGCTGTTTATCAAGGCGGCGAATGCTCTGGCTCATCCCGGCGACCCCATCGTCATTCCCAAAGTCGCTCCCGGGCAGGTCGATTACGAATGTGAATTGGCCGTGGTCATCGGAAGGTCCGCGAAGAACGTTGAACGGCAGCACGCTCTTGATTACGTGTTGGGATACACCTGCGCCAACGACGTCAGCGCGCGTCGCTGGCAAAAAGAGGGGGGCGGCAAACAGTGGTGCCGGGGAAAGTCCTTCGATACGTTCTGCCCCCTCGGTCCCTGTCTGGTTACTGCCGATGAAATCCCGGATCCCAATACGCTCGCGATTCAAACCACGCTCAATGACCGAATCATGCAGGAGTCAACCACGGCGGATATGATTTTCGACGTTCCCTCACTGATCAGCTTTTTGAGTGAAGGAACGACGTTGTTGCCGGGGACGGTTATCCTGACGGGTACCCCGCAAGGCGTGGGGTTTGCGCGAAACCCGCCGGTTTTTCTGAAAAACGGCGATAGGGTTGCCATTGAAATTGAACGAATCGGGACGCTTGTCAATTCCGTTTCCGAGAAAGGGTAACGTCGGCTATTACCGGCTCGTTTCTGATGTATCCAGACACTTTCGTGCTTGCCAGATGAGTGCGAGTACGGGCAGTCCCAGGAGTGCGGTGAGCGTGAAGAAACTCGAATAGCCCAAGTTGTCCACGATCGTGCCTGAGTAGCCTCCCAGAATTTTAGGGAATAGGGTCATGAGCGAACTGAAAATGGCATATTGCATGGCGGTAAATCGGATATTGGTGAGGCTGGAGAGAAAGGCGACGAACGCGGCGCTGGCCAGTCCCGCGGACAGATTGTCGACGGAAATCACCACATAGAGCATGCTCAGGTCGCGGCCCACTGCGGCCAAGGCAATAAACAGGAGATTGGTGGCGGCGGACAAGAGGGCCCCGAGGAAGAGAATGCGGGTCACGCCGTAGCGGACGGACAGGAGACCGCCCAGAAACCCGCCGGTAATGGTCATGACCAACCCGAACGTTTTGACGACGCCGGCGATTTCCGGTTTGGTGAATCCCACGTCCTGGTAAAACACGTTGGCGATGACACCCAACACGATATCGGACACCCTGTAAACCCCGACCAGTAACAGAATCAGCAAAGCGGATTTCAGCCCGTATCGTTTGAAAAAGTCTTTCAGTGGAGCGACATAGGTGTCCTGCATCATGTCACGGTTGACGACTCCGGCGCGGATCAGAAGCATGGCGATCAGCCATGCCGTTGCCACGCCCGCGCCCAGTCGTGCGGTTTCGATTACGAACCTTGCGGCAGCGTGGGCACCAAGTATGCCCGTCAGTGCGCGGCTGAGCCCGGCTGCGGTTTCGGCTGAATAATAAAAAATCATGATGAATCCGGCGACGGCCGCGATGAACATGAGCAGGATTCCCGCATACTCTCCGGTTGCCCTGGAAGGCTTCGATTCTTCACGGGTGGCCGGTTCGGAAATGACGAGCGTCGTGAGGACGCCCACTGACATGGCCGCGGCCATGATGAGATAGGCCCATTGCCATGCCTGATAGTCATAAGCGCCTTTCGCGGATCCGAATGCACTGGCGAGGAACAAGGCCCCGGCTCCCGATACCAGCATCCCGATGCGATACCCCGCGATATAGGTAGACGACATCAGGGCTTGGAGTGAGACGTCTGCGGATTCGATGCGATACGCGTCGATCACGATGTCCTGCGTGGCGGATGAAAAGCCCAGCAGTACAGCCGCCAATGCCATCGTGGTCAGGTGTCCTCCGGCAGGATCGGTAAAGGCCATGCCGGCAATCGCCGTAATAATGGAGCCCTGTGCGAGTAGCATCCAGCCGCGTCGCCGTCCCAACCTCGAAGTCAGGAGCGGGATGGGTAGCCGGTCCACGAGGGGGGCCCAGACGAATTTGAACGAGTAGCCCAAGGCA
Source organism: Nitrospirales bacterium (assembly GCA_965203665.1). Taxonomy (GTDB): domain Bacteria; phylum Nitrospirota; class Nitrospiria; order Nitrospirales; family UBA8639; genus Bin75. Next base: position 668,059 of record OZ241905.1, read on the forward strand.
GCCCAACTGAAGAAGGTGACGGTTGCCCGTTCGACTCCGGCTTCACGCAGCCACAACGAGAGTGAGGAAAAAATCAACAGGAGAGGAAGCCCGGCCGAGAAGCCGAGAAACAACATCGTGATGACCCGCGGATGCCCGAACGATTGCAGGGAATGCCGCCAGGATTGTGAGGTGGTCTGCATTTTTTCTAGTAACCTATAAAACCTGGGTGCTTGAGATCCGGGTGTGGCGGGCTGTCAGGGCCTTGCCCGGTAGTCTACCATGCTCTAGTATGAGCCCTCTTTCTTGGAATACGGAGGCGCGAGGCGATGACGAAATATACCGATTTCATCAATTATCACCTGTCGATGTTGGTTGATGAAACGCGGACGGGTGCCTACAGTCAAGCGATTTCCCGCACTGTCAAACCAGGCGACGTGGTGGTGGACGTGGGCTGCGGATCGGGTATTCTCTCGTTTTTCGCGTGCCGTGCCGGCGCCCGCCACGTGCATGCGATAGAGAGCGAAGCCGTCATCAGCATTGCCGAACTTGTGGCGGTGAAAAACGGATTTCAGGACCGGATCACGTTTTACAACGATTCGTCTTTCAACGTGGAGTTGCCCGAACCGGCAGACGTCATCGTGACGGAAACGATGGGCACGTTCGGGTTTGAAGAAGGGATTCTCGGATCGCTGAACGATGCCCGTGATCGTTTCCTGAAAAAAGGCGGCAAACTCATCCCCCACGGCGTAGACTTGTTCCTTGTTCCCGTTGAATTGCCTCAGTTTTATGAACACGTGGTCGATTTTTGGGTGAACCGGTGTCAGGGATTCGACTTCTCACCCGTTCGCCATTTGACGGTGAACAATTTTCATCCATTGAAACTGCATGAAGGAACGTTCCTGGGTGATCCTCTGCGCGTACAGGAAATTGAGTTCGGGCAAACGACTCAGACGGAAGTCAATGCCGGTTTCACCATTCATGCAAGACGGCAGGGGTGGCTTCACGGACTGGCGGGTTGGTTCAACGCCGAATTGATTCCCGGTCTTTCTATCTCCAATGGCCCCCGTGAAAAAGCGTCGCATTGGGGACTGGCCTTTTTCCCCATTGACCGTCCCGTTTCCGTGGACCGCGGCAACCGTATCGACGTGGAGATGTCTTCAAGCCGGAATGGAGAATACTGGCATTGGAACATTTCAGTGAACGGGTTGCGGTTTGAACATTCCAGCACCAAGGGTTCCCTGCCCTCGGCGCAAGAACGCCCTGCTTCGTTGGCCGGTTAGCGGCCACCCCTTTATTCAATGGGAAAGGAAATCACGATTCCGCCCATGACGTCCCCCAGCTTGTAATCTTTTTTATACGTGAGCAGATGCCCGTTGTGGCAGTTGATGCAGGATACGGATACGGCATGGTCGGCATAGATCGCCTTGAAAAATTTTCGTGTGCCCCGTTGGATGACACCGGTATAGGGCCGGCTGGGATCTTTGAGCACGGCCGCCAGTCCGGCTTTCTCAAAATCCGTGGTCGGTCCGTTTTTCTCATATATCGGGGTCAAGCTGGCCAACCGGAATTGGAGTCCCAACCCTTGCTGCTTGACCTGCAATCCCGACAGTAACAACATTTGAGCGGGAAGGGGTAATGACTTGGTCTGTTCCCAATACTCCTGGGAAGTCACGGTCTTATGCCTTTCCATCCGTTCGACCACGTGCGTCGTATAGAGTGTGCGATCGGCTTGAATGATGGCATGAATGTAATCGGCCACGAGTTGCGGAGGAACGCCGCTGCCGGATGGTTCGCCGGATTTTGCATAGAGGGGAAAAACGAGCAGCACAAAGAAGGCGATTCCAAGGAGTGATCCTGTCAACGGTTTATGCATGGCACACCTCCTTTGATGAGAACATCATGAGTAACGCGCTTTTATCATCCTCCTTTTGACGGAATAATCTCAATTAAAAAAGAATCAACGTGGGGGGGCGGGCTGTGGCCGTAGGGAGCTTGCGTTCCTCTGGAGGTAGAGGTCTTTAAAGAAGAACTGTTGTGAAGGAAACCGTTACGGCTGGCCGACGATCAACCGCTGACCGACGCCAATGATATTATCGGTCAGGTTGTTCCACTTTTTCAATTGCTCAACCGTCACGTCATATTTGCGGGAAATCCGGTAAAGGGTATCTCCCTTGACAACTGTGTAGTAGGTCGGTGTACCCATGCCGGTGACATCGGATCGCTCCATATCCATTTGGCCGGCGTCGGTTTTCTCTATGCCCAAATCGTTGAATTCGGACTCGTCAAACGAAAAATCACTTAAGTCGAACTCTGAGAGTGAAGGGTCGGAAAACGACATGTCGGGAGAGAGATCCATGTCGCTTGCAGGATCGGATGCGTTGCCGTCTTGAACGCCTGTCTGCTGATGCGAGACTTGGTCTCGCAGGGCATCACGCTCAGCGGCTAACTCACGGTTTTGAGATCCTAACGACGTGACTTCCTGTTGCATTTCTTGCAAACGGGCGTCGAGTTCGTCCGTCCGCTGTTCCTCCTGTGCCAGCAAACGCTGGAAATTGAGAGACTTGGCTTTTTCAGCCTCGAATTCACCACTACTGACACAGCCCGACAACACAATAGTGCTCATGAGGCAAAGCATTCCGAACCAAGGCGTCAATTGTTTTGAAAATAAGCCAAGGTGTTGCGGGTACTGTGCACTGGGCTGAGGGTTCAAGATCATCGTCAGACTCTCTTTCTGGTTTTATCCGTGTAGGTTTGTGAGGAACCGTATCTGTAGATGGTTGGCTGGAAGAAAAACATCAACCATCTATACTCAGAATAGAATAAAAGGAGAGCCCGAAAATGTCAATCCTGACGAGTACCTTGGGGAACGTTGGAGACGTATCTGGTTGCGTTTCTTAACCGGACCTATTCAAGAATTTTCAGCAATTCTTCATCGCTCACAAAGGGATCGGACAGTGTCGGTGCGGCAGATGGACTTTCTTTGGACGTGCCACTGTCTTGTGAAAGACCGGGGGAGTCTTGAGCCGATTTCTGATCTTGCTGGTGCAGGCTTTCCTTTCGAAGGGCATCGAGTTCGGCAGTCAGATTGCGGTTTTGCGATTCCAGGACTCCAATCTGAGCCTTGGTCTCTTCCAATTGGGAATTGAGTTTGGTGATTTCCTTATTCTTTTGCGCCAATTGAGCATCCAATGCGTCGGCGCGTTTTTCTTCTTGCGCCAACAAACGTTGAAAGTTCAAACCTCGAACTTTTTCCGCCTTGAGTTTTTCGGAACTGACGCAACCTGCCGACAGAACGGTGCCCAAGAGACAGAGTATGCCGATATGAAACATCCAGCAGGTCGAGTAGAGATGAGACGTCGGTTGACATTGGAGTACGGTCTGCGCTTTTTGAATCATCAGCAGGCTCTCTTTGGAATTTCGATGTTAGTCTGGAAATGAGATTCGGGAAATGCCTTATGAACAGCCCGGCATTCAGAATAGAGAGAGACGTGCGGGGATGTCAAATTAAATCAGAGGTTCCGGAACTAGCGTTTCGCTCCGAACGCCCCCGCAATTTGGTTCCGTTCAAAAACGCCTCCCACTTCTTCATGGTTCCGACCATAGAACCGGCCATTGATGGAATTCCCGGTAAACCCGGTAGAAAAGGAACCTGACGTCACCGGAATATTCTGCCAGGTGATATGCGCATGCGGACGTCTCGCATCAATGTCACGGATATTCGTAAAAGTAACATCAATATCGCTTTGAGACAGATCAAACGTGAGGGTTGCGTCACCTATAATCCGGTTGCCTCGATAGGTAGTCAAACTGGTGTCACTGCCGACCATCGTTCCGCTCCACGTCGCATCGCCAAACGCCGGCGTTGTTCCAGTGGTATCGCCAAGCGAGTACGCCGCGGCAAAACCGGTTCCCCTCAAATCCACTCCATCGGAAACGCCGCTGACAACAGAATTCACGTCTACTGCAAAAACACTATAATCAAGCCAGCCGCCAAGAGTGTTGAAGTTCGTGACTATTCCGGCCTCTTCATCGCTCCCTCGAATATCGACGATGTTGACGCCGTCGATACTGGTATAGAAACGATGGGTGCCCACACGATCCGAAAGCGGAAAATCCAACAAAGAAATATCAACCAGTTTGTAGCCGGCATAAAATGCCTGGCAGAGTCTGAACCCGCAGAATGTCTGAATGCGCTCCACTCGAGGGAGGCCGGGACGTGTCACAAAAACATCGGTCATTAACAGCGTATCGGAAGCCCCCCGAATCGCAGAGACATCAGCAACCATATTAGTGTAAGTGATAGGGCTCCGAATCAGTTGAGGTATTGTTTCTAACCCAACTCCGCCACCGCCACCACCGCCACCACCACAGGCACTTGAGACGGCTGCCAAACCGAATAGTATGATTCCGAGACGTAATCGTTTCATGGCGCTTCCTTTTGGCTGGAATAGTCTGGTGATCTTGACAGCGGGAAAAATAGCAATGGCCGTAGAGTCTGTCAATTCTGAAGTAAAGTCTCATGTCTTTGAATGAACAGCGAGCGGGTTCATTGACCCTTGAAAATGCCTGTGCTAGCTTGTGTTGGATCGTACTTCCAGGTTTTGCCGAACACGATACTCCATGTCTCAGAGCTCCCAACAACACCCTCAGTCGCATGGCATGATGGAAGTCGAGGGGATTGCCCTGCGCCTGGCCCAGTCTGATACGTCTCAGCAGGAATGGATCGGTGATCGGGAAGTCCTTCAGCAACTGCTTGCGTGCTGGCTCGTGGTGGATGAAAAAGATCTGCCTCTCTGTCCGCGGATCATCGGTCAGCCCGGTATCGGCAAGACGACCTTGGCTACGTCCGCAGCCCGTGAACGGAAACAGGACTTCTACGTCTATCAATGTACGGCCGATACGAGACCCGAGGATTTATTGGTGACTCCGGTGATTGCGGAAGGGAACACGATTCAGTACCAAGCCTCTCCGTTAGTCACCGCAATGTTGACCGGTGGGGTCTGTTTGCTGGATGAAGGCAATCGGATGAACGAGAAAAGTTGGGCGTCGCTCGCTCCCTTGCTCGATCACCGGCGGTCGGTGGAATCCGTGGTGGCCGGCATTCAGGTGAAAGCCCATCAGGATTTCCGGTGTTGCGTGACGATGAATGAAGATGCCTCCACCTATGAGGTGCCGGATTACATCCTGTCACGTCTCCAGCCCAGCTTAAAACTCGAGTTCCCGGTTCGTGAACACGAGTTGGCCATTCTCCAGTATCATTTGCCGTTTTCTCCGCAGGAAATTCTGAACATCACCGTCGAGTTTCTGCAAAGGGCGCATCGACTTGATCTGGGGTTTTCAGTGAGGGATGGCATTCACCTGGTGCAGTATGCGCTCAAACGGTTGGCGCAGGACCCGTCACATCCCCTGTCCCGTGACGACGTGTGGCGGGAAGCGCTCATCAAGGTGCTTGGTGAAGAGGCGTTGGATTTGGATGCCCTGGCGCAACAGCGGAAACGCGCGGTCGGTGAGCAAGCGCTCCCACGCGGATTGGGTGATTTCTTTTTTGAACCCGATGATCCGCTTCATCCCGACAGATAAACGTCCATGAGTCCTTTGTCACAACAGGACACCGCGGTGTATCGCCTTTCGTCACGCGTGCACGTTGTGCCGATCTGTCACGGCAGTGCCGACGTAGCCAGGGCCGTCCGGGATCTGTGGCTGAAGCAGCGGTTTGATTGCGTGGCCTTGCCGTTGCCGGCGTCCGTCGAGGAGCCGGTTGAGGAAGGGGTCAGGCAGTTGCCCGTCGTCAGTGTCGTGGTGATGCCGGAACCGGACCGTGACGAAAGTCCCGTATGCAGTTACGTCCCTCTGGACCCCTGTCAACCCGTCATTGCTACGATTCGGACGGCTATGGAGGAAGGGATCGACCGGGCTTATATCGACCGGGACGTCACCGTGTACGACCCAACGGAATATCCCGCTCCCGACCCGTATGCGCTGAAAAGCGTCTCTCTTGCCGCGTTTTCCGGGGCCGCCCTGCCCTTTCTTCCGTATCCCAAACCGCACAGCCAACGTTGGTCGCGGATCAAATGGATGGCGTTCAAATTGCACGAGCTTGAATTGGATTATCACTCTATTCTGTGTGTGTGTGCCGTGGAAGACTGGCCGTGGCTGCGGGACGCGTATCAAAACCGGTGGACGTATGAAGTCCCTGAATGTTTGGAAGGCCGTCCGGTGCTGCATCCGGTCGAGCCTCGTACCTTGTATTTCCTGCTTTGCGAATTGCCCTTTCTGACCGAACTGGTCGAGCGGAGACGGATCGAAGCTCGATCCGATGCTCGGTTATCCGTCGATGGAATCAAAGAATTGCTGCTCGAAACCCGGCTGCGTTGGCTCTCAACGCGACCGGCGCATTTACAACAAGAATCCAATTGGGTGACGCCCCAGTTGCTTCAGATGTACCTCCAATACGTGCGGAATCTTGCGTTGGGTGAACGCCGGTTGACGCCTGACCTGTATACGTTGGCCCTGGCAGCCAAACAATTTGCCGGAGACGAATTCGCGGTGACCTTGCTCGAAACGGCCAAGAGTTACGAGTATGAGCCGGAGGAATCACGACGCGCGGCATCGCCGCCGTATTCCGTGGGCCTCGGCTTGCTCGAATCCTCGGAAGGCTTCGTTTCCGCCGCGAAAGACCGGTTGGGGGGCACACCGCTGGCATGGCGAACGTTGTCGCTCAAGCCGCGGCATGATCCGCGTAGACGACGTCAATGGGCCTATCGCTGGAATCCCTTGGGCCAATGTTCCTGGCCGCCGGAAGACAATCGCATCGAAGGCTTTACGACCCATGTTCGTGAACAAAGCAAAGCGTTGCTAGGGGAAGATCTGGCCCGAGTGGATAAATTTACGACGTCGATCCGCGACGGGATCGACATGCGGGAAACCTTGCGTCATTGGGATCCCCGAAAGAAGGTTGCCGATCTGTACGTGAAAGAACTCCCGCCATCCCGCGGAACCGTGGAAATTGTGGTCTTTATCTTCGAAGTGCCGGCAGACCCAGAAAAATTTTCGTGGCAGGCTACGTGGTACGCGGAACACGTTGAAGAATCCACGCTCTGTTTTTATGCCTCTCCGTTTTTGGAAAACATGGTCGGACCGGGGATCGGGCAGTCCCAATACGGGGGCACGCTGTTCCTGTTCCCTCCACGACCGATTCCGGATATTTGGGAAGATCCCCGGCTCGACTTTGCTCGAACCCTGGAGGAGCGTCTGATCGCCGGTGCGGCTCTCCATTCACAAGAAAAACATATCACCCTCGTGAGTCCCGTTCCGCCGTTGGCCCGGTGGAGACATATTGCCCGAAAATTCAAGCGCAGGCTCATCCCGATTTCCCTGTCACGATTTTCGGGACAAACCGTCGCCCGGCTGCGACAATTTCACGTGCTTAACGGGCACGAAATCCGCAGTTTTGCCGGCCAATTCATCCAAGGGTAGGAGCAAGCCCCGAACAGTCCGGGGTTGTGGCGTGCAGGCATGTCCCCATCCGACGTTCCACTTCACATTCAAGCTCGAATCGACGAATTGCGGGAACAGATTCGCCGGCACAACCGTCTCTATTATGGTCTCGGTGAACCGGAAATTTCGGATTCGGAATACGATGGACTCTTCAAGGCCCTACAGGATTTGGAAGAGCAATATCCCGACCTCGTCACTCCGGATTCGCCTACGCAACGCGTTGGCTATATCGAAGTTAAAGCCTATGGCAGTTCTCCTCCGGCGGTTGCTTCTGCGACGGCGTTTAAGAAGGTGCCACACGATCGTCCGTTGTTGAGTCTGGATTCAGTCCTGGCTCCTGATGACGTGTACGCGTTTGACAAACGCGTAAAAAAGGAACTTGCCGTCGACCGCGTCGAATACGTGGCGGAGCCGAAATACGATGGTTTATCGGTCGTCGTTATATATGAGAACGGGACGTTTGCCGGCGGAGCCACGAGGGGAGATGGGCAAATAGGTGAATTGATCACTCCCAATCTGCGGTCGATTCTTTCCCGGCTCCAGTGTCTGAAAATCAAGGGAAACGTGCCGCAGCGGATCGTGGTCCGAGGGGAAGTGTATCTGCGCCTGCCCGATTTTCAGACCCTCAATCGCCAATTGACCGAGCGCGGAGAAAAGACGTTTGCCAATCCCCGCAATGCCGCTTCCGGTTCGCTCCGTCAACTCGATGCCGAGATTACCGCCTCCAGACCCCTGGTGTTCACCTGTTACGACTTGATGGTCTCTTCGGAGCCGTTGCCGCGTACGCATAGGGAGACCGTTGCCTTACTCGACACGTGGGGGTTGCCCGTTCCTGAGTCCGCACAGCGTCGCGTCTGTCACGACGTCGAAGAGGTTCTGGCCTTTCACCGCAGCATGATGGAACAGCGAGAAAACTTGCCGTTTGAAATCGACGGTATCGTCGTGAAACTCAATTCCCGGGACTTCCAGGAACAACTCGGTGAAAAATCCAGAAGTCCGCGTTGGGCGATCGCGTTCAAATTCCCTCCACGCAAGGAATTGACCATTGTCCAGGACATCGTGGTATCCGTCGGGCGGACGGGCGCGCTGACGCCCATTGCGCTATTGACGCCGGTCGAAGTCGGCGGCGTGACGATCAGCCGGGCCACGCTGCACAACGTGGAAGAAGTGGCGCGCAAGGACGTGCGGGTAGGGGATACGGTCAAGGTTGAGCGGGCAGGGGACGTGATCCCCGACATTGTCGAGCGGATAGAGATTCCCGGTGAACAACGTGCCGGTGCCTTTGAGGCCCCGCGTGCCTGTCCGGTGTGTCAGTCGGCCGTGGTACAGGAAGGTCCCGTTTATTATTGCACGGGGCGAACCGTGTGCTCCGCGCAGTTGAAAGGCGGCATTCAACATGTTGCCTCAAAAGGCGCCCTCAATATCGAAGGACTTGGAGAAAAAACAGTCGCGCAACTGGTGGAGAAAGCCCTGGTGAAAGATTTGTCGGACCTGTACCGTTTGACCAAGGATCAACTCCTGAGCCTTGACGGATTCGCGGAGAAATCGGCCACGCTATTACTCTCGGCCATTGCGCAAAGCAAAACTCCGGCATTGGACCGGTTTCTTTTTGGTCTCGGCATTCGCCACGTTGGCCGTCACGTCGCGCAGATTCTGGCTTCGCAATTCGGTTCGTTGGATAGGCTTCTGACGGTGACCCGCGAGGAATTACTTGAGATTCGTGATATTGGGCCGGAAATTGCGCAGAGCGTAGTCAGTTTCTTCGCCGAAGAGCGAAACGTAGCTGTGCTCAATGCCATGAAGACGCTAGGGGTGAACGTTCGGACTGTTTCCTCTGAAAAGAGTGGACAAGCCGGACCCTTGGAAGGGAAAGGCTTCGTGTTCACCGGCGGGTTGGAGAGTATCAGCCGGCAGGAAGCCGCGCGACGCGTTGAAGCACTTGGCGGTCGGGTCACCTCTGCCGTCAGTAAACACACCGCGTACGTAGTCGTTGGAAAAGATCCCGGATCGAAATTGGACGAGGCCAACCGTTTGGGGATTGCCGTGCTCGATGAAGCCGGGTTTCTTGAGTTGTGTCGAGCCGGTGGCGATTGAGGGAAAAGACAAAACGCCCGGCGTTATGTGGAAGAACCAGCCTGGGCGGGCGCCGGCTCTTCTTTAGACACGTCTTCCAGTTTGAGGATCTGGACGCTTTTGATGGATCGGTTATCGGCTTCGCGGATGGTCAACAAACAATCGGCTACTCGGAGTTCCTCGCCGACTGAAGGGATATGGCCGAGGTGCTGCTGGATGAGTCCACTGATAGTATAGAAGACGACGTTTTCGTCTTTATCCAAGGCCACCTTCAGAAATTCATTGATTTTGCGAACCTCAGTTCGACCGTTCACCAAAATCTCATTTTTGCCGGTCCGTTTGATCAGTTCTTCACTCACGTCCGTCTCGTCGAGAATATCACCCACGACTTCCTCTAACAGATCTTCCGTGGAGACGATTCCCATGACCCCGCCGAATTCATTGACGACGACCGCGATGTGGCGTTTCTCCTGCTGAAATTGCTTCAATAGATCGCCAACCGGTTTGGAAATGGGAATGAAGAGCGGCGGGAGGGCTAATTCCTTCAGTTTGCTGGTCCGATTTCCCTGGGCCAATTCGATCAAGGCATGAGTGCGATACAGAATACCCGTGATGTTGTCGCGAATGTCGTCATAGACGGGAATCCGTGAATATTTGGCATTGAACAGGTCTTCTTTGGCATCATCCAAAGACAGATTGCTGTCCAGGACGACCGTATCGATTCTCGGCGTCATCACGTCCCTGGCCGTGAGTTCGGTGAACTCGAAGAGGTTCTTGATCATCTCGACTTTTTCACTCTCAAGGACTCCGGCCTTACCTCCGGCTTCGATCATGATCTTCAGTTCTTCTTTCGTCACGAACGGGACGGCCAGCCCCCGTCCTCCGGTCAATTTCAGGATCAGGGGCTCCAACAGGAAGAGAGCCGGAGCAAAGAGTTTTTCCATCCAATAGATCATGTATGCGAAAAATTGGACCGCGGAGGATGCGTATTTGGCGCACAAGGTCTTGGGAACGATTTCCCCGAAGATCAGCACAAAAACCGTCAACCCGCCCGTCGCAATCGCAACCGCTTCGGACCCGAAATGTTCGAAGGTGACCATGGAAACCAACGCGGCAGCCGTCAGGTTGACGACGTTGTTCCCGATCAGGATGGTTGACAGAAGTCGCTGGGGATTCTGTCTGAGAGAAAGCGCCAAAGCTCCTGCCCGGCGGCCTTCCTCCTTCAGGGTTTCCAAGCGGCTTTCGGGAATGGAAAAGAACGCAATTTCCGCTCCTGAAAACAAACCGGACAACATTAAGCAAATCAGAATGATGAAATATTCCATGGGATCAGATCAGCGCGAACCCCCAAGCTTGGGCATCCAAGCCTGAAAAGGTAGAGTTATCAAGGCTTTTGATGGACAACGGTCAGGAGTTGGAAAACGGGCAAAGAAAAACTGGAAAGGTAGGCAAGAACCATTGAATTGGTGACGGAAACTTCGTCTAGGACCGTCGTCATCCATTGGAAATGCCATAATAGCATAGGCGTTCATTACGTATCAACAGGTGTGCCGGATTTCTTATGCAAAGCAAGGCAACCAAAGGTCTGATTTAGTCAGAACTGCGAGAGGTGAGACAAGCTTATTCCTCGGATAACCGGTCGAACTTGTAGCTTTGCCGGCTCAGAACGGGAAACACCGTAAAGATCGGCGTACTGTGGGGAATAAAGCCTGTCTCCGTGCCCGGGCTCAAGGTCAGATGAAGATTGACGAAGTTAAAACTCAGCCCTTCCTGCCAGGGTTGCGATTGGGCTTCCGCATAGGTGGGGACTTTGTCCGAGGCATAGGAACGGGTCATCAGCCCCGCGCCGCCTTGGAGCCCGTATTCATAGAGGTCCGGCGCGCCTTGGATCAGGACGGAGACTTTGGATGCATCGAACCAGACTTTGAAATTGCAACTGACCTGAATGAACGGCCCGAGACTGCCGGTATGTTCAAGCACGGCGAGCGGGTAGGCATATTCCGGCGGCACGTCTCCGGAACCGGAAACGGATTTGGCGGGAAATTCGCCATCTTTGATGCCGGAGACGGATACGAATAATAAGTTCGGATCATCCAGGGCAATGTCATAGACCTGCCCGTCATGATAACTGCACAATTTTCCCATCTCATACCGGAGCGGATACGAATACCCCATTTTCGCGTAAAAGATCCTGATGCCCGCATCGAGCGGCTCATCGGGCCGCCGGCTGATTTTCAGGTCGAACGGAAGCATCATGTGAAACCCATTCGTCCGAACGGCCATAAACGGCGCACAGGCACCGGGAAATTCCTTGTGCAGGGCTTCATTGTCGGGTTCGAATCGTTTGGGCGTGCCGCCGAAATGTTGCGCGGTCTTGGCCTCCTTGGTTAGCCGGTACTTGTTCTGGTAATACGCCCCGGCTCGCTTCTGCGCCAAGTCCAGAAAATAGTCCGGTAGATCCGTCTCGACGATCAACGAGTGACGGTCGATCGACGCATTCCTGGACGATTTCATGGCGTCGTTATAGATAGCCAATTCGGCGGTGGTTTTCTGAATATCATGTTCCAGGTCCTTGTCCAATTCGGGGTCGAAGAACCGCGTGGTCGCGAGCAGTTGGCGGGCCTTTTGCAGCAGTTCCAATTTGAGCGAATACCGTTTGGGCTCCGCGGCAATCGCCTGGGTCGTGGCGATGATCAAACTGAACTGCTCTTCCGGCGCGATGCCGAGGGCCGTCAAGTCCCGTTCACGAAGAAACGCGATGGCCAACGGCCCAAACGCCTCTTCGCGGCGGAGTCCCAACGTCAGCAGGTAATTGAGATATGAACGGGCTTCATCCTGGGTCATGGTCTGAACTTTCGGTCATGCCTCATATCTCCCTCTCCCCATGGGAGAGGGTTGGGGTGAGGGGGCCTCCTCTTAGGGGCCTTATTCATGCGAATCCGCCTGGAATAAGACACTGGATCCCCGATTGGGGTCGGGGATGACAGAAGGAGACAGTAGAAATTGCCAACTAACGCGCAATTCTAAGGAAACCGGGTCTGTCAGGACAAGGGGAAGACCGAACCGGTGGGTAGGCCGAGCTGGGAGCGGGTAGCCGGAGAGGATTAGTGTGCTGATGCCGAGTCGAGTGGGTGCCAGGATTCACTCGATTTCGAGAAACTTCAAGTCTCAGTCAAATGTCTTCATCCGCTTCATCTTCATCGTAGTAGTCTTCACCGTCTGCAATAAGATCATCCACTTGTTCTTTCGAACAGAACGTCTTGCCGGACAGATCCGGGGTGTCCCATCCCAAGGCCAGGGCCGGAACGCCGGCCAGCACTAAAAGCAGAAAAAGGGTGAGAAATGGTTTCATGATGCGCCTCCTTGCCTCTGTGGACAGCCGGATTATTGGATGAATCCGCCGCTGTCATCGAGCCCCATGGTTGAGTGAATCCTGGCTTATATACATTATACGAGATGTTTCAGATACATTTCATAATTGTTAAGTATATGTCATATAGATTACAGAAATTACATTAATGTTACGGATATGTAAATTATATACAGGGTGGTACAATTAATTATCCGACAAAACTTTCAGGTATAGGGATTACGAGAATACCTCAAAAGATGCCATTTAGATGGCAAACAGGGTACGAATAGATGCGGAATGGCGATTTGTTGCTTTGTTAGCAGTTTTTTGTGGTGCGGGGGGGTGTAGGTAAGGGGGACGGTCCGATCATTTAATCATAGTCGTCATCTTCCTTCTCCTTGTCATCATCGTCATCGTCAGGAACTTCATCATCATGACTTTGTGGTATTGGTTGCCACTGCCCACCAGAATACCTTTTGTCGAAAGAGTCTGGTGTCACCCATCCCAGAACAAGGGCCGGAACGCCTGCCAACATCAGAATCAGGAAAAAGGCGAGAAAAAATGTCATCAAGCACCTCCTTGATTTGTATTCACCTTCAAACATACAACAAGAAAGAGCCTCCGGCTTCCACCAGCACCAGTATGCCGAGCGCCATCGTGGCGGTTCCAACTGCCGCCTGGAGGCTGCGGTGAGCCCAGGTCAGAGTCTGGGCCGTCCAGGCCAGCGGTACGGCGAGTAACGAAGAAAGCATCGTCATGCCGGCGATCGAACCAAGACCGAATAGCGCAACGTAGAGCAGGCCCATGACCGGGTCCTGTACGGTCGAAGCGGTTAGCATCACCAGGGCCGCCGAGCCGGCCAAACCGTGGACCATGCCCACCAGCAGCGTCCTCACGGGCAGTTTGGTCGTGTGAGTGTGAACGTGACGGTCGGGATCATGGTTGGAGTTCTCACCCTGATGACTATGGACGTGAAAATGGGTCTTGCCGTCAGCGTGCCGGTGGCTATGGAAATGAACGCGGGCATGCCACAGGCGAAAAAGGACTTGTCCTCCCAACAGGATCAGCATCACGCCGACCACGCACTCCAAGGCATGAGCCAGGTTGTCGCCGAAGCGAAGATCCAAAAAGACCGCAGCTCCGGCAAAGATCAGCAGGGTGAACGAGTGGCCCAGTCCCCAGACCGCACCATGGGTGGCGATCCGGCGAACCGATCGTGTGCCCGTACAAATCGAAGACAGGGCCGCCACGTGGTCGGCCTCCAGGGCATGCTGCATGCCGATCAAAAGCCCGAACAGAAGAATGCTATTCACAAGGCTGATCCATATGAAATTGATATTTTAAATTAAACGTAAACTTTATATTTAATTAAAGTTTTAAATAATATTTATTGTTTATATTATTGAATTTAAAATGTTTATATTGGATTATAAATTTTCGTTGTTAATCGCTTCATCGTTACGTGTTATCCATCGTTTCCCGTATGACCAAGTCAGTTACTGAACGTAAAGCTTCGTCCACGCTGTCGCCGTCGAGCCGGCGCAGCCGGAAGTGGTCGAGCTGCCGGTCCGCACCTGTGCCCTCTCTGATGATGGTGCGCGAATGGTGCAATTCCGCCTCACAGCCGAGGGCTTTGGCATCCTCGGCGAGATTCTCGATGAGCGCCGAAAGTTGATCGTTGATGTCGATGCGCCCACCGATGGTGGTATCACCGAAAAACGCCAGGACGCCGTAGCGAGCCGCCAGCCATCGATTCTCGGCAATGATTTCTGGTGGTGGTACCGGAGGCAACGCATTTGCGCTGTCCTGTCGAAGCAACTTGCGGATGAGAGAGGCATATACCGCTGCCACGGCAAGCGCGTCATCCAGGCGCGTGCAAATGTCACAGATGCGCAATTCGATCGTGGGGTACTTCGGTGACGGGCGGAGGTCCCACCACAACTCGCTGCCGTCCTCAATGAACTTGAGAAATTGGTACCCCTCCAGCAGGCTCTCGTAGTCGCGTCGCGAGGCAAATGCCGGCGGAAGGCCGAACCGCGGCAGCACGCTCAAGAGATTCAGCCGATAGGATTTGAACCCGGTCTCCCGTCCTGAACTGAACGGTGACGACGCAGACAGAGCATTCAGCAACGGGAGGTAGGGACGGAGGGCAGTCAACACCCGTATGCGCGAGTCGGGATCGCCAAATCCCGCGTGAATATGCATGCTGCCTACGAGAAGGGACCGTATCTCCTGAAGAGTAACCGCTAAGCGCTGATACCGCTCCTTTGGCGTCGGCAGTTGCAGCCGCCAGTCGGCAAACGGATGCGTGGACGACGCAATCACGGCGACCTTATGCTGCCGCGCAGCATCGACAATGATTCGACGCGTCTCGGTCAGCGCCCGGCGCAATTCGACGAAATTCGCACAGACCCGTGTATTGGTCTCGATTTGAGAGCGCAGGAATTCATGCACCACGCTGTGAGGCCCGCTGGCCTGCTCACAGGTTTCGAAGATCGCCGGATTCGGGTCGGCAATCAGGTCCCGGGATTCGGGGTTGACTAGGAAGAACTCCTCTTCGACTCCAAGTGTGATGTTCAAATCATTATCGTTCAATGGTTTCCTCCCTACGAGCCTTGATGCGGGTAGCAACAGAATCGTACAAGGCTGTTACCTTCCAGCCTCGCATATCAGTGATGAAGTCCGAACGTTTATCGCACAAGACGCAGCCACACTCAACCCCTTTTCCCTTATTCGGTACAGGGGCCAACGATCATTGGTCTCTACGATGACATTTTGTTTTCCGGTGGGGTACCCGACACAGGTATTTGTTGTTCCCTCTTTCGTTTCGTTTGCGACTTCGTTACTCTTATCTGGAGACAAGTTTATAACCGTGAACAATCCCATCTGCCATCTTCGTGTCTGATCTCTCCACTATTTCCGAAACTCAACAAGCCCTTGAGTGGCCGCAGGTGTTGGAGGCGTTGGCTGCACAGGCGCATTCGGCATTGGGGGCCGAGTTGTGCCGGCGGTTGCCTCTGGCGGATACACCAGAACTTGCGCAGCAACGCATGCAGGAGACCACGGAGATGCTGGAGCTTCAGTATTCCGCGGTGCCGTTTCCCGCAGTGCAGTTCGAGGATTTCTCGCAGGCTCTGCAGAAGGCTGAAAAAGGGGGCATTCTGGATCTGCACACGTTGAGAGACGTTTCCGTCCTTATCCACGTGGCCGGAGCGGTGCGGCGCTGTCTCGTGGCGAATCAACAGACGGCGGCGGCTCTGTTTGTCTACTATGAGTCCTTGCCGGACCTTTCCGGACTGCGGGAGGAGATCGATACATGCGTGAGCGCGGAAGGGGACATACTCGACCACGCCTCGCCGGCATTGTATGAAGCGCTCCGTCTTTCGCAGGGATTGAAGCACCGTATACGCCAGCGCATGGAGAACATGGTGGCGTCCTCACGCTACCGGGACCTCTTGCAGGAACCGTATTATGCCGAGCGGGAGAACCGGTACGTTTTGCCGATCAAGGCCGAACGGCAACATGATCTCCATGGAATCGTGCATGACATTTCGGCCAGCGGCGCCACGGTGTTCATGGAACCTCGTGAACTCATCGACCTGAACAATCAGATCAAAGTTGCCGAGCTTCAGGTCGCACGGGAAATCACCCGGATCCTGCAGGAACTCACCAGCCGGGTCGTGCAGCACCTGGATGATTTGCGGAGTCTGTTGCAGGTCCTGACCATCCTGGATTGTATCGGAGCGAAGGCGCGCCTGAGCGCCCGCATGAACGGAAGGCCGATCCAACTCAACACGGACGGACACGTTCGTCTCTGGAACGCGCGGCACCCCTTGCTGCTGTTGAACAAGGAACAGGTCGTGCCGAACGACGTCATGTTTGAAAGGGACTCCTCGGTGTTGGTGATATCCGGTCCCAACACGGGTGGAAAGACCGTGCTGCTGAAATTGTTGGGGCTGAGCAGTCTGATGGTGCGATGCGGTCTCCACCTGCCGTGCAGGGACGGATCGGAGATGGCGTTTTTCGAGGAAACCTTCGCGGACATCGGCGATGCGCAGGACCTGACCAAAGACCTATCCAGTTTTTCCGCGCACATCAGAAAACTGATCGGCCTGCTCCAAAGCATCGAACATCCCACCGGCGGAGAGTCTCCGCGAACGCTGGTCCTCCTGGACGAAGTCATCAGTTCAACGGATCCCGCCGAAGGCGCGGCCTTGGCCGAGGCGCTGCTTCGCCGGTTTGTCGAACTCAACCTCAAGGTCGTCGTGACCACGCACTACAATGCCTTGAAAACGTTGGCTCTTTCGACGCCCGGGTTTCTGAACGCGAGCCTTGAATTCGATGTGAATACGCTGGCCCCGACGTACCGCTTCATTTCCGGTATCCCCGGCGGGTCCTCCGCGCTGGACATTGCCGGGCGTTTGGGTATGGACCCGTCGATTCTCGATCAGGCCCTGAGTTTAGTCCATCGTGAAGACCGGCAACTCGATCACGTGTTCACGGACCTGCAACGTACTCATCAGGAATTGAAGGAAGAACTCGATGAAGCCCGGACTCAGCGAGAGACAGCCGGCCGTGAGGCCGCGGAAGCCCAGACGATTGCGGAACGATTACGTTCCATTGAACGTGACGAAATCAAGAAAATGAGAAAGAAGTTTCGTGATGAGTTGGCCACGGCCCGCGCGGAGGTCCGGCGGGTCACCGAGTCGTTGCAGCGCCGACGGACGCAAGAACATGCGCAGGAGGCGCAACGTCAGTTGCATCAAGTGGAAGCGACTATCAATCGACACACGGCGTCGGAACCCGTTCCGGTTGCGTCGCTTGAGGAAGGCGACGTCGTGGAAATCGCCAACCTGGACACGCTGGGCCGGTTGCTGGAAAAGCCTGAAGGGAAGAAATCCGTTCGTGTGCAGGTCGGGTCGTCCGAACTTTCCGTTCACGTGGAGCGGCTGGTGGGCGTGGGGAAAGCGGGGAGCGTGCCGGACGTTGTCCCACAGGAAAAAAGTCCTAGCCCGCGTTTGGCGAAACCGTCGTTACTATCGAGCGGGAGCGCAGGTTCGGGATCGGCGGCGTCGGATTTCGCCGGCATCGACTTGCGGGGACAGACTGCGGAAGAAGCCCTGGAGCAATTGACGGCCCAATTGGATCTGGCTTTGCTGCGGAATGCCAGGTCCGTCCGGATCATTCATGGGCATGGGACCGGGAAACTCAAGACCGCGATTCGAGAATTTCTCGCGCAGTCGGCATACGTGGAGGAGTATCGACCAGGAAGTCAGGAAGAAGGTGGCGACGGCGTGACGATGGCGGAGCTAACGTAACCCGTCACGACTTTCGAGACAGCGGTTCGTTTGCCAGGGCAATGGCCACGTTGCGCTGGAATCCCGAAAACTTCGCGCGCCGGATAGGGGAGCGGGCAAAGATCCGGGAAAAGTCTTCTTCACCCAATGCCGAGAGTTGGGACAGGTTCGGTCCTTGCGTCATGTCCGTGGGTTGCATGCCCGGTTCGTTTGTTGCCGGGGCGAACGCGTTATACGGGCATATGTCCAGACAATCATCGCAACCGAAGATACGGTTCCCCATGCGGGTTTGCAGGTTCTTGTCCAGTGAGGGCCTGTCTCCGCGGTATTCGATGGTGAGATAAGAAATGCATTTCGTAGCATCGACGACGTAGGGTTCCACAATGGCTCCGGTCGGGCAGGCTTGCACGCACAGGGTACAGGTTCCGCAGAGGTCGGCGCCCGGCTCATCGGCCTCCAATTCCGCAGTGGTCAAAATTTCTCCAAGCAACAGCCACGAACCAAAAGTCGGGGAGACGAGATTGGAATGTTTGCCGATCCACCCCAATCCGGCTTGCTGAGCCCAGAACTTCTCCATCACCGGACCAGTATCCGCGTAGCTGCGCGTGACGCAATCCGGTTCGAGAGATTTGAGCACCCGTTCGAGGCGCTTGAGTTTTTTCTTGAAGACGCGGTGGTAATCCTCACCCCAGGCATACCGGGCGATCCGGCCGTTGCCCCGCCGCTCATCCGGAGCTTCATCGGTCCAGTAATTGAGACCGAGGGCAACAATCGAACGGCAGTGCGGCAACACTTGCGTGGGATCGGCACGTCGTTCGGGAGTGCGTCGCATCCACTCCATGGTGCCGTGGTAGCCTTGGGTCAGCCAGGATTGCAGGCGGTCGAGCAGGTTGGTGTGGGAATGACCGGACGGAGAGCAATCCCGGTCAGTGGTTGGCGACGGGATGCGGGCAATCCCGACGGCATGAAACCCCTGTTCAAGGGCGGCCTGTTTCAAAAGATGGGTAGTCGAAGACACGAAGCGGAAGCAGGACGAGCGACCGTGATCGCCCTGCCTAATCTTTGTAGACTTTTCTCGGTTGAGTGGTCATGGGCTGAGGATCTCCACATGCAAACATCACGCTGAAGCGAGCCGAACAATTATCCGTGCCGCAGGGGCCACAGGACCCGACGATCTTGGTTTTCCAGTCGGTTTGTTTCTCATCGATGGCGCAGCTTGTCTTGCCGCCCTTGGAGATATCGATCCACGGATCATCGTAACCCGGAAAATTGGCAACCTGGCAGCCTGACGGGATGGGTACTTCACACGTGCGGCCTTTTTCTCCTTTGACCATGCCCAGATTGCAAATCGATTCCGTTCGGGGTTCGGCGGAGGCTGTCCCGCCACCGATAAACAGGACGCCGCTCAAAACGAGTATCAGAGATAGTGCCAAGTGTTTCATCGTTCGAGTCCTTTTGTGAATCTTTTCATCACGACTGATGCTTTCCGTACAATAGAACTCTTCAGACGCCTGAGCAAGTTTTTTCCTGTTCTACGGGAAGGGTGGCACGCAGACAGGAGACGTCGGATTACGCTATGCTAATCAGACCTACGTACTGAATCCGAGGCAACGTCTGACGCAGAAACTGGACGAGCCCGGTCCACCACAACTTTCTGGAAGGAGTCAGGAGTATGAAACGCGTTCTTTGTCTGTTCCTCATGATCATCGTATGTTCCGGCGCGGCTCTTGCCGATACACTGCCCCCGCATACAGTCAAGATCGACACGGGGGTGTATAGCTATGGAAACCCGGCTGGCGCCTATTTTTCCATGTTCGTGGTGACGAGCGAAGGCGTCCTCGCGATTGAATCGGTGAGTACGAACCATGCGAAAGGATTTGTCGAAGCCATCCGGGCCGTCACGGACAAGCCGATCCGCTATCTCTTTCACAGCCATAATCACTGGGATCATGCAAGTGGCGGACAAGTGTTTCACGATGCCGGAGCAACCGTCATGGCCCATGAAGAGGCCTATCAATGGATGAAAGCGAATCCCGGTCCGGACATGATGGTTCCCGATGCAAGTTGGTCGGGCAAGCGAAAAGACATCACCCTGGGCGGTACCGTACTGGAATTGCATTACTTGGGCATGAATCATGGGATGGGCATGACCGTCTTTCTCCTTCCCAAACAACGAATTGCCTATATCGCCGACCTGGTCGATCCGCAGGCGATCCTGTTCAACATCGTGCCGGATTTCAACATCAAGGAATGGGAGCGGTCATTGAAAGAAGTCGAACAAATGGAGTTCGACAGGGCGATCTATGCGCACAGCGGCAAAGCCGAACCGTTATTGGGGGGCACCAAGCAGGACGTGAAAGACTATATCCAATTCCTGCACGACATACGGGGCGCGATTTATGCGGAATTCAAGAAAGGAACGAACTGGATGATGATCCCGAAGGCCGTCCAGTTGCCTCAATACAAGGATTGGTGGATGTACGAAGAATGGTTGCCCATGAACGTGTGGCGCATTCTGCTGGATGACTCGATGGGACCGTTTCCCTGGAGACCGGAATAATCCTGTCCTGCCCGCTTCCTCCTTCTGTCATGCCCGACATTTTTAATCGGGCATCCAGTGTCTTTATCTTTGCGATTCATAATCCCTCTCCCCATTGTGGGAGAGGGCTGGGGTGAGGGGGACAGTCTTTTCTTTAGGTTTATCCTCGTGGAATGGAAGGAACTCTTGACATGTGTTCAACATGTAAGTAGGTTTATCACATGTCTAAAATGATCCAGTTGCGGAATGTCCCCGATGACCTTCATAAGGTTCTCAAGTCCAGGGCTGCCTTGGCCGGTACGTCTCTGTCCGATTACCTGATTGCGGAGATTCAACAGCTTGCCGAGCATCCAACCGTCGAAGAGTTACGCCGGCGGCTCCAAACTCGAACACGGGTCAACCCAACCGTCTCACCGGCTCAATTGATCCGGGAAGAACGCGATAACCGGTGATTGTGACGGATGCTTCGGCGGTCGTTGAGGTGCTTTTGGGAACGACCGCTGCGTTGGATATTCAGCGGCGCCTGTTTGAAAGTGGAGAGTCTCTGCATGCGCCTCATTTGCTGGATCTGGAGATCGCGCAAGTCCTGCGACGGTACGTGTCGGGCGGCGAACTGACACCGCAACGCGGGAAGCAAGCCCTGACCGACCTAGCCGATTTTCCGATTTTTCGTTACCCGCATGACCTCTTTCTTCCACGCATTTGGGCGCTACGTCATAATGTCACCGCCTATGATGCCGCGTACTTGGCTCTGGCGGAGTCGCTTGCGGCCTCATTGCTCACCTGTGACACCCGATTAGCCACCACGTCCGGCCATCGGGCGACCGTTGAGCTTATCCGGATCAACCGCGCATAAGCAGCGCCGGTCAATATGCCTCATGGCGCTTCTCTAAAGTGGTCATTCCGAGCTTGTCCTGAGCGAAGCGAAGGACCTCACGAGGAATCTGCATTTTCCTTTCTGTCATCAAATTGCTGAATGTTTACATTCACTGACGCTTGTGCCCGACGTTTTTAATCGGGGATCTAAGCGGGGAGTACTGGCTTCATATATGGGGACTCATACATGTTTACCCACGTCATTGTACGTCAGACAGGCGCTTTTTTCCGTTAAGCTATGAGGGCACCTATCCTTACTTTCATGCTGAGAGATTTTAATATACACGCATACTAAAATGTAGCCATAACATCCTTTTCCCTCGTTCTTGATTCCCTCTTCACAATTTGCTACGGTTCCTTCTGCTGTATCTCTCAGGTGGCCCTTCGTCGGGTCTCCTGCCAATATAAGAGCCTGATCTGTGATTGCGGGTAGCTCCCGTGCTCGGCAGATTGTCCCAACAACGGTAAATACGCAGGGTCTTCCATTACCTGGGGGATACAGCAAGGCCCGACTTTGTCCAGTCGGCCACTCCTAAACCTGTACTCTCATGGGGAGCCTGCCGTGCAAGTCATTTATGGCGTGAATGCCGCCTATGTCCTGCCTGCCTTGGTGTCGATCTATTCCCTGTGGAAGAATGCCAGCCAGCCCGTTGATGTCACGATGTATGTTGATGGGATCACAGAACAGAACCAATACGCAATTCAGGGCGTCAACGAAACTTGCGGAATGTCCATTCAGGTGAAGAACTTTGATGGAACGGGACTGGAGGCATACGTCAATCCACGGTTTCCAACAGTTAGTCTGCTGCCACTCCTTTTACCACGTTTGGAGAAGGGACGATGTTTATTCATTGATGCCGATACCCTAATCAAGGGTGACGTATGCGAACTTCTATCAACCGACCTCAAGGGTATGTCGATTGGTGCATGTATGGATATGGGCCAAGTGACGTTCTTGGAACGACGGATTCTCAATACACGAGTTTCAGACGTGCTTCGGCCTTCCCGTACTTGACGCAAACGAATGAACTACATTGACCGGATTGCCGGGTTGGGATTTGTCCCAAAAGAGAACTACTTCAATTCCGGCGTGATGGTGATGGAGTGTGACGCCATTCGAAGTGAATATCCTCATTATGCCGACCTTGCCAGCCTCGACAAGCTCCGGCCTTTTCGAGAGTTTCCCGATCAGGACCGACTCAATGAGTTTTTTGCATTACGATGGTGTCAGTTGCCACTCAAATGGAATGTTCGCCCAGGCATGAAGCAAGATGTAGAACAGCGCCAATACCGGTTTCGTCACGTGTCGGACGAGTTACGGGAACACATGCAAGACGCCATTGCGGACCCAAAGCTCTGGCATTTCATGGGTGGGCGAAAGCCGTGGATCAAGCGATGGACCAATGCGTTCAGGGTTCGACAAGCCTTTAAGGATTATGCCAATACCTGTTGGGAGTTTCGGAATCAGACCGGCATTCAGTTTGGCGTGTAACCCCACAACCGATTTCCCCGTTTTGAGTGAAGAAGTATATAAGTCCCCATATATAGGCTTGCTCTTTTTGGTGGAATCACTATAGTCAGATGTCTATGGCGAAGGGTAGAGCCATGAAGACGGACAACATGAAGATCGAACGTGGCAGCGGAAACGTGTTTGCGGATCTGGGTCGCCCTGATGTCGAGACGCACTTGCTGAAGGCGAAACTCGTCGCCCGTATTGACGAGATCATCCGTCAGCGTGGCCTCACACAGGTGGAGGCAGCGAAACTGCTAGGGCTGTCCCAGCCCGACGTGTCGCGCCTCCTGCGGGGAAATTTTCGAGAGTATTCCGTGGAGCGTCTGCTACGCCTGTTGCTGGCGCTTGGGCATGACGTGGAAATCGTCATTCGAGAGCCCCGTCGCCAGCGCCAGGGTAAGCTCCTGGTCGAAGCCTAAGCATCCGGCCGTCCCCGTTTTCCCGCATTGATCTGAGGATCTATGGCCGCCAAACGTGCCAAACTCAAACGGATTTGGACCGTTGCCGAAGCTAAGGCGCGGCTGTCCGAAATCCTGCGTCTTGCCGAAGAGGAAGGGCCGCCGTTCCAATCGGAACAGCCCGTTCACCGTTGAAGAAAGAGTATGAACGCCAAGAAGTTGATCCTGGGAACCATCGCTTATACGGTCTGTACCTTCTCCCTTGCCGTGGGCTGGCATGTACTCCTCTTCAAGGAGAGATATGAATCATTCGGCTACTTCGAGGGAGAGCCCGACTTTCTGCTCGGTCTGCTCACCATCGTGCTTCAGGGCGTTCTGCTCTCCACCCTGTTTCCGATGCTAAAAAGCGAGGGAACCGCATTTCGGCGAGGGATCAAATTCGCTCTCATTACAGGCTCCTTCTTTTGGACTTCTCACGTGCTCGCCTTCGTCGCCAAGCAGAAGGTGCCGGGAGTATCGACGTTTATTTGGATGGAAACGGCCTATCTGCTGCTCCAATTCGGGCTGTTCGGCTTGATCATCGGCGTCATCCACCGTGAAAGGATTTCAGACTGACGGTCGAGGACGGGTATGCACGGTTCCAATTCAAGGCGCACTACGTTATACGTCGAATACGATCAGAACGTCTCAGGAAGTAGGGTAAAGCCTTCTCGATAACTTGCCTCGCGCAGTTGTCGATCGAACGCGACAAAGCCCTGTCCCGTTGTGAATCCCTGACACCACTGGATGGCTGCGGCAAGTTGCAAGGCGTCCGCTGTCCGTAACGAATGCACGGTGAGCAACCGTTCGGCCGTGTTGCGTAAGGCTTCGCTTGGCTGCATCTCCGTCCAGGTTTGCATCAGGGTCTGCAATACGTGGCGGGCGGCACGTTCATCGGGTGGTGTCAAACCGCCTTCCCGTACCTGTCGCGTCAGTGCGGAGAGACACTCGGTGCGTGTGCCCCACCACACGACAATGGCCGGCTCCTCGATGAGGATCGCTTGTACGGTACCTGAATGGGGTTCCTGTACGCAGAGCGGGACAATGGCCGACGTATCCCAGAAGGTCATCGGCCTTCTTCTCGCTCACTTAAAACTGCCGAACGTACGGCTCCTTGAGGGTCTGCAGGGCGCGGTAGGTTCCAAAAATCCGCAGACAGAGTCTTTTCTCCGCGCTTGAGGAGTCCCTTTTGTTCCATGTCTTGCAAGTGCGCAGGTAAGGTCACGGGATTGGCAATGGGCAGCAACCGCGCAATAGGGCGGCCATGCTCGGTAATCAAGACTTCTTCACCGGTCTTCACCCGACGCAGGTAGGCACTTAACGCCGTCTTGAGTTGCGATACGGTCGTGGTTTTCATAAATGACCTTTCTGGTTGCTACTATAAGACCACTATAGTCATTATCTGCCCGTTAAGCAAATGCCCCAGGGAATGAGTCGTTGGATTGAACTCAAGCCTTTCCGCTTCAACATGAGTTTCACGAACCGTTCTCTTCAGACGAATCCAGACTTGTATGAAAACAGCCTTTCTCCGTCATCCCCGACTTGATCGGGTATTCAGTGTCTTTTGTCTTCACGAAAGAAGGAAAAAGCAAAGACACTGGATTCCCGATTAAAGATGTCGGGAATGACCGGCGGAGTTGGCGAGGGTGCCAGGAAGGGATCGGGGACAGACCAGGCTCTGAACGGGGGATCAAAAAAACGAAGGCCCGGGGGAATGATCCCTCGGGCCTTCGTTGCTTCAATGCGAAGCGGTAATGCTTCAGAGCTTACATCATGCCGCCCATGCCGCCGCCCATGCCGTGGTCGTGGCCGCCCATGGCTGGTTCTTTCTTCTCCTCGGGCAAGTCGGTGACGGTGACTTCAGTGGTCAGCATCAACCCGGCGACGCTTGCGGCGTTCTGTAATGCGCACCGCGTCACTTTGGTCGGGTCGATGACGCCGGCTTCGACCAGATCGACGTATTCGTCGGAAGCCGCGTTGTACCCATTGCTGGCTTTGGCGCTGCGGACTTTGTCCACCACGATCGAGCCTTCGACGCCGGCGTTCTCCGCGATGAGCCGGATCGGTTCTTCACACGCCCGCCGGACGATGTTGACGCCGAATTGTTGATCGCCGTCCAATTTCATCTTTTCCAGGGCGGGGACGGAACGAAGCAGCGCCACGCCGCCGCCGGGGACAATCCCTTCTTCCACGGCCGCTTTCGTCGCGTGCAACGCGTCTTCCACGCGGGCTTTCTTCTCTTTCATTTCGGTTTCCGTCGCGGCTCCGACGTTGATGACCGCCACGCCGCCCACGATCTTCGCCAACCGCTCTTGCAGCTTTTCACGGTCGTAATCGGACGTGGTTTCTTCGATTTGCGCCTTGATTTGTTTGACCCGGCCTTCGATTTGCTTGGGGTCGCCGGCGCCTTCCACGATCGTGGTGTTGTCCTTGTCGATGGTCACTCGCTTGGAGCGACCGAGGTCCGTGAGTTTCACGTTCTCCAGTTTCACGCCCACTTCCTCGGAAATCACCTGGCCGCCGGTCAGGATGGCAATGTCTTCCAGCATGGCTTTCCGGCGATCGCCGAAGCCCGGGGCTTTGACTGCCGCAATGTTCAACGTGCCGCGCAGTTTGTTCACCACCAGGGTCGCCAGGGCTTCGCCCTCGACGTCCTCGGCAATGATGACGAGCGGTTTGCCCATTTTGGCGACTTGCTCCAGGATGGGGAGCAGGTCCTTCATGGCGCTGATTTTCTTTTCGTGGATGAGCAGGAACGCGTCTTCGAGTGAGGATTCCATGCGTTCGGCATTGGTGACGAAATAGGGGGAAATGTACCCGCGGTCGAATTGCATGCCTTCGACCACGTCCAACGAGGTACTCATGGACTTGGCTTCTTCCACGGTAATGACGCCGTCTTTGCCGACCTTGTCCATGGCTTCGGCAATCAGGTCGCCGATGGTGGAGTCGTTGTTGGCTGAAATGGCGCCGATTTGCCCGATTTCTTTCTTGTCCTGACAGGGCTTGCTGAGTTTCTTCAGTTCCATGGTGGCCGTTTCAACGGCCTTCTCGATCCCGCGTTTCAATTCCATCGGGTTCGCGCCGGCGCTGAGGTGTTTCACGCCTTCGCGGAAAATGGCCTGGGCCAACACCGTGGCGGTCGTGGTGCCGTCACCGGCCACGTCGCTGGTTTTGCTGGCCACTTCCTTGACCAGTTGGGCGCCCATATTTTGGTAGGGGTCCTTGAGATCGATTTCCTTGGCGACGGTCACGCCGTCTTTGGTGATCGTAGGCGCGCCGAATTTCTTGTCCAGAATGGCGTTCCGGCCTTTCGGGCCCAACGTGGCCTTCACGGCATTGGCCAATTGGTTGACGCCCTGGAGAATCGCGCTCCTGGCTTGATCACTATACAGTAGCTGCTTTGACATAATGTTCCTCCATCAAATTAAAGTCATGCTTGAAATTTACTTCGTAAGATTTTGTTCGATAGGTTGGATCAGATCGTTAGGAATCGACGAAGATGCCCAGGATGTCTTCTTCTCTCAGGATCAGGCAATCATCGTTTCCGATGCTGATCTTGGTTCCGGAATATTTGTCGAAGAGGACCTGATCGCCGACTTTCAGGGATTTGACGTCCTTTCCTACACCTTCGACCGTTCCCCGTTGGGGTTTTTCCCGTGCGGAATCCGGCACGTAAATGCCTCCGGCCGTGCGTTCGAGTTCTTCCGTATAGGTCACGAAAATGCGGTCGCCAAGAGGCATAAAGCCTTTGGCCGCCGTGCCTTTGGTTTCTTCTTTTTCCTTGGTTTGTGTGGCCATGTGACAACTTCCTCCTTTGGTTAGTAATCTCGGCTTTCGATCAGTGATCAGTGATAATTAGGCGATTGTGTTTCGAAATCCTGAATTTGAGGACTTCACGCAATAATGGTCAGGTGAACAGGTAAGGCCTGTTTTCGGAAAGTCAAGCTCCGGAAATGAAAAAATGTGGATAATTGGCAGGGGAGTGGAGGGCTCAGTTCCGCAAGGCGTCGAAATCCTGTAATTCGGCCTTCATGAACTCGCGTAACCTCTTGATTATTCTGGCTTCCAATTGTCGCGATCGTTCCTTGGTAATGGAATACTTGCGGCCGATTTCCTCCAGCGTCAAGGGCGTTTCCGAAAGCAGCCGGTTCCGCAGGATGTCCTCGTCCCGCTCGTCGAGGGTTTTTGAGAATTCTCCGAGCTTTTTCCTGAAGAGCAGCATCAATTCCTTCTTCGCGATGACATCGTCCACCCGGGGGGTGGGGGCTGGGAGCAAATCGAGGAAGGTTCCTTCCTCCTTGTCTTTGCTGAGAGGTTGGTCGAGGGAAAGTTCCCAACTCCCCAGTCGCTGGTCCATTTCCAGCACGTCCCGTTCCCGGACTTGAAGGCGGTCGGCCAGAAGCTTGGCATCCGGCACGAATCCTTCCCGTTCGAGTTTGGCTTTCTCCTTTCTCAGATTGTAGAAGAGTTTGCGCTGCTCCTGGGTCGTGCCGATCTTCACCAGGCGATGGGATTGCAACAGGTACCGGAGGATATAGGCCCTGACCCACCACGCGGCATACGCGTAAAAACGGACGTTGCGGGTCACGTCGAATTTCTTGATGGCCTGCATCAGGCCGACGTTCCCTTCCTGGATGAGGTCCATTTGATCCGCGCCGGTATGTTTGTATTCCGACGCGATGGCCACCGACACGCGCAGGTTGGACAGGATGAGTTTGACCGCCGCGTCCCGGTTGCCCTTAACCTGATATTCATGAAAGAGCTGCAATTCTTCTTCTTTGGATAGAAACGGGTAGCGACGGACCTCAACAAGATACCGGCCCAATGCCGTGGAGGGCACCAGGGCCGTTGTCTCTTCTTGCCCGGCGTCGCCGGATTCTACCTCGTCGACGGAGGGCTCTTCCTCGTCCTCGGGCTCGACTAACAATTCGGCCTCGATAGGAAGATCGTCCGCTTCGAGTCGGCTCTCGTCTTGTTTGGAAGAAGGCATGGAAAAAATTATAACCCCTGAGCAAGCGGAATCACAAAAGCAGACTTCGATTGCGACGGTTTATTCCCGTGCTTTATAGTCGCAGTCGTTTGAAAACGTCACGTTTCAGTCGTGTAACCTTTTCGATTGGCTTGTGCCCATGACTCCGCGCGTCCTCAAGAATGCCCTGAAGAGCGGCCATTGGCCTTCGTTGTTCGGGGCATGGCTTCATTTCGAGGTGAGTTTCGTCGTCTGGCTGCTGATCGGCGCGTTGGGTATTGCCATTGCGCAGGACTTCGCCTTGAGCGCGACTCAGAAAGGGCTGTTGGTCGCCATACCCTTACTGGGCGGCGCGCTGTTACGCATCGTGGTCGGGCCGTTCACCGATCAGTTCGGTGCGAAACGGGTGGGTCTCGGCATTCTCGGGATCGAAGTGGTGGCCTTGGTTCTGGGCTGGTTGTTCGGACAAAGCTATGCCCAAATGGTTGGGATCGGTTTTTTGCTGGGGACGGCGGGCGCAAGTTTTGCCGTAGCGCTGCCCGTAGCGAGCCGCGCTTATCCTTCGGAGCATCAAGGGCTGGCGATGGGTATCGCCGCGACAGGAAACAGCGGAGTCCTGCTGGCTACGTTTTTTGCTCCACGTCTGGCGACCTATATCGGATGGCACGGAGTTTTCGGCCTGATGATTGTACCGGTTCTGCTCGCGGCCGTCGTGTTTGCGCTGTTCGTTCAAGAACTTCCCGCGCAAAACCAACAAGGGAAGAGCCTGGGAGACTCTTTCCGCACGGCATATCGGGAGTGGTTTATGCGATGGCTGTGTTTTTTTTACGGGGTGACGTTCGGCGGGTTTGTCGGGTTTTCGAGCTTTTTACCCATTTTCTTCCACGATCAATATGGCTTGGACATGGTGGCAGCCGGGAGTCTGACGGCGTTATGCGGGATGGCGGGGAGTATCGCCAGGCCGGTCGGCGGTCACTGGGCCGACCGGGTCGGCGGGCTCAACTTGCTCCAGGTTGGATTTCCCGCTATCGGGGGGCTGTGCTTCATGCTGGCGTGGCTGCCGTCTCCATTCTGGGCTTTTCCCTTGACCGTGGCGACCCTTCTTCTCCTGGGCTTCGGCAACGGAGTAGTCTTTCAGGTGGCGTCGCTTCGTTATAGGAACATGATGGGGACGGCTTCGGGTTTTATCGGCGCAGCCGGCGGGCTCGGCGGATTCTTTCTGCCGTTCTGGTTCGGCCTGTTAAAGGATGTCACGGGGACGTACGCGAGTGGATTTTTAGTCTTCGTCGTGCTGACCGGGATTGCCACAATCAACGTGATCTGTCTTCAACGATCCCTCGCCCTTTCGATCAAGGAGGAAGCCTCGTAATTCCTCTTTTCGAAGCCGCGCGTTATGGACTTTTCATTGACAAGGCGAGTAAAAACCCCATATAAAACTTAGGGGTTACTTGTTACAGGATACCCATAGTCTTTCTTTAGCGCTCTACCTCCCCTTACCCCTCCTTACAAAGGAGGGGAATCAGGAAGAAGTGCTTCTCGTTGCCTCCCCTTCTTTGTAAGGGGAGATTGAGTGGGGTAGAGAAGGATTGCAGACATGACGACCGGTTTTAATACGATCGACGAGGCCCTTGAGGATATTCGCGCCGGGAAATTCGTGATCCTGGTAGACGACGAGGATCGTGAAAATGAAGGCGACCTGGTGATCGCGGCCGAATCCGTGACCCCGGAAGCCGTCAATTTCATGGCCATGCATGCCCGGGGGCTCATCTGTCTGACCCTGACGTCCGACCGGGCGGACCAACTGAATTTGCATCCCCAGACTGCGGACAATACCGCGCCGTTCGGCACGGCGTTTACCGTGTCTATCGATGCCTCGCGAGACGTGACGACGGGGATTTCGGCGGCCGACCGCGCGACGACGATTCGCATGGCCGTGGACCCTTCCTGCAAACCCTCGGATTTCACGAGACCGGGACACATTTTCCCTTTGCGGGCCCATAATGGCGGCGTTCTGAAGCGGGCCGGCCAGACCGAGGGGTCCGTTGATTTGGCCCGGATGGCCGGCAGGTATCCGGCCGGGGTCATTTGCGAGATCATGAACGACGATGGAACCATGGCCCGGGTGCCCGACCTGATGGCTTTTGCCAAGCGACATGCCCTCAAGATCATTACCATTAAGGATCTCATTCAACATCGGCTGTCTCGCGAGACGTTCGTCAAAAAGTCGGTGAGCGCCGAGTTGCCCACGATTTTTGGGAATTTTGAAGCCTGGGTTTTCGAGAATGAGCTGGATAGCGGCACGCACATCGCTTTGGTCAAGGGCCGCATCGATGAATCGCCCACGTTGGTGCGCGTGCATTCCGGCTGTCTCACGTCGGACGTGTTCGGCTCTTTGCGTTGCGATTGTCGTGATCAACTCCATCAGGCCATGGCCGTCATCGAGAAAGAAGGCAAAGGGGTGCTGCTGTATTTGAACCAGGAGGGGCGAGGCATCGGGTTGCTGAACAAAATCAAAGCCTATCAGCTCCAGGATCAAGGCAGCGATACGGTCGAGGCCAACCTCAAGCTGGGCTTTAAACCGGACTTGCGTGATTACGGTATCGGCGCGCAGATCCTGGTCAGTTTGGGACTCAAACAGATCCGTCTCATGACGAATAACCCGCGGAAGATCGTGGGGATCGAAGGCTATGGCCTGGCGGTTGTCGAACGGGTTCCCATTGAAATCGACCCCCAGGAAACGAACGTCCATTACCTGCGAACGAAAAAGAGCAAACTGGGTCACATTTTAAACAACGTCTGACGGGTCAACGTTCTAGCCTCTTTGTATTTCATTTGTAGCGTAGCTGCGGCATCTTATGCCGCAAAGAGAGTCTGGAAGAAAGCGCGATAAGATCGCGCGGCTACAAATACAAAAGAGAGAACGAAGAGCCCCGCCCGCACATTCCCATGAATTCCACTGAAGGAAATCTGAATGCCGGGGACCTGCGATTCGGTATCGTGGTCAGCAAATTCAATGAATTTGTCACCGGCCGTTTGGAAGCCGCGGCGCTTGAAACCCTGAAAGAGAATGGGGCGCTGGAGGACAATATTCACGTCGTCCGTGTCCCCGGGGCGTTTGAAATCCCGTTGGTGGCCAGGCAGTTGGCCCAATCCAAACAGTTCGACGCCGTGATCTGTTTGGGCGCGGTCATCAGGGGCGAAACGCCGCATTTCGATTTCATCAGTGCGGAAATGAGCCGGGGCATTGCTCAGGCTTCTTTGGATTCCGGCATCCCCGTCGTCTTCGGCGTCCTGACCACGAACAGTGCGGAAGAGGCCTTGGCCCGGGCGGGCACCACGGAAGTCAATCGCGGCGCGGAAGCCGCGTGTACGGCCATTGAAATGGCGACCTTGATGAAAGGATTGCACGACATCAATCGAAAGCCGACCGGCTTTCGACACGTGTAAACGCCTATGTCAGCAAACGCGACACCAGAGGAAGACTCTTCCCCTGAACTTCACCGAGCGTATACGCGACACGATGCGCGTGAACTGGCCCTTCAGATTTTGTTTCAATGCGATTTTCACGGATCGACCGAATTCTGGCTGGAACAATTCTGGGAACAACGGGATGCGTCGGAATCGGTCAGAACGTTTACGTCTGAACTGGTCACCGGCGTCCGGACCCATCAGGACGAGCTTGACGACCTGATCGCCGCCTACGCACGAAACTGGACGATCGATCGTATGCCTGTGGTGGATCGGAATATTTTGCGACAAGCGATATATGAATTGCTCTGGGTCCCCGACGTGCCCGCAAAAGTGACGGTGGATGAAGCCCTCGAACTGGCCAAGAACTTCGCGGACGATGAAACCCGGCGATTCGTCAACGGCATCCTGGATCAACTCATCAAACACGATACGCGCCTCGAACCCAAACGCAGCGCTCTCGCGCATTAAACCGTTGTTCTATTAGTCCACGGATCATCCACGACATTCCCGTCTTGTTGTCATCCCCGACCTGATCGGGGATCCAGCGTCTTTTTTTTGTTTTTGGTGTTTCTCCCTCTCCCCAATCCGTCTGTTCTCATAACCCGTTGCAATGCAACGCACCAAGGGATATACTTTGGATATACATTTAGTAATATGGGGAGGCAGGCAATGGTGACCAAGGTTCAGAAATGGGGAAACAGTCAGGGGCTTCGATTCACGAAGGCCCTGTTGGACGAAGCCCGGATTAACGTCGGTGACGAAGTCAACGTCTCTGTCCGGAAAGGGCAAATTATCGTTGAACCCGCAACCAAAGTGCGGGGGCGATATAATCTGAAGACGTTGGTATCCAAAATGCCGAAAACGTATCAGTCTGAAGAACAGGACTGGGGCACACCCGTTGGAAAAGAGGTGTGGTAGATGCCCGGATATGTTCCCCAAAAGGGTGACTTCGTAATCTTGACTTTCGATCCGCAGGCGGGTCACGAACAAAGAGGGCGCCGCCCTGCCTTGGTGGTCAGTAACACGCTATTCAACCGCCATACGGGGTTGGTCATGGTGTGCCCCATTACCAAGACGTTCCGGAAGATTCCCTTTCACGTCGCCGTCCCCGAAGATTCATCCCTGACGGGGTACATCATGGTCGAACAGCTCAAGTCCGTTGATAGCGGCCGGCGACGGGCAAAGTTTGTTGAAAAAGCCCCAGGATTCGTGCTTGACGAGGTCCTGAGCATCCTGGATGCCTGTCTTTA
This sequence comes from Nitrospirales bacterium, assembly GCA_965203665.1. Classification (GTDB taxonomy): domain Bacteria; phylum Nitrospirota; class Nitrospiria; order Nitrospirales; family UBA8639; genus Bin75. The sequence continues at coordinate 701,315 of OZ241905.1, forward strand.
TACCCCGCAAGCCTAACGTTGCAGTTCGTAGGCTCACCGATTACATTGAGCGTCAATCCGAGAATGAAGAGGGCAAATCGATATTTTGAGAGAACCATTCGATGATTGAACGCTACACTTTACCTCGCATGGGGGCCGTATGGACTTCCCGGCGGAAGTATGAAACCTGGTTGCAGGTCGAACTGGCCGCGTGTGAAGCGCGTGAAGAAACCGGCGACGTGCCGCGGGGCATGGCGCGACGGGTCAAACGAAAAGTGACCCTGGACCCCGGCCGGATCGAAGAAATCGAACGGGTCACCAAACATGACGTCATTGCGTTTTTGGAATCCGTGGCCGAACAGGCGGGGCCGGCGGCCCGTCATTTACACGTGGGCCTGACGTCCTCGGACGTACTCGACACCGGGCTGGCGATTCAGTTGGTCGAGGCAGTGGGCATCATCCTGGAGGATCTGGATGCCTTATTGACGGTCCTGCAGGATCAGGCCTTCGCGTACCGGAAGACAATGATGGTCGGACGGTCTCACGGCATTCACGGCGAACCCATCTCCCTCGGCTTCAAGTTCGCCATATGGTACGAGGAATTCAAGCGGCAACGTCGGCGGCTGATCGCAGCCGGAGAGGATATTGCCGTTGGGAAGCTGTCCGGGGCCATGGGCACGTTTGCCCACCTGCCGCCGCGGATCGAAAAAATCACCTGTGCGAAACTGGGGTTGAAACCGGCGCCGGTTTCCAACCAGGTCGTGCAACGGGACCGGCACGCCGCGTTCGTGAGCGCCCTAGCCCTTGTGGCCGCGAGTATCGAAAAAGTGGCGACGGAAATTCGCCATCTCCAACGAACCGAAGTCCTGGAAGCCGAGGAATATTTCAGCGCCGGGCAAAAAGGATCTTCCGCGATGCCGCATAAACGGAATCCGGTGGGGTCCGAAAATCTCTGTGGGCTTGCCCGGGTCATCCGAGCCAATAGTCTGGCCGCGTTGGAAAACGTCGCCCTGTGGCACGAGCGCGACATCAGCCATTCTTCGGTCGAGCGTATCATTATCCCGGACAGCACGATTTTGATTGATTATATGCTCGTGCGTCTCACCCAACTCTTGAAAAACCTGGCGGTGTACCCGGAACGGATGCTGGAAAATCTGAACCGGACGGGTGGGTTGGTGTATTCACAACGTGTGTTGTTGGCTTTGGTGGACCGGGGTGTCGATCGCAAGGCTGCCTATGAAGCGGTCCAACGGAACGCCATGGAAGCCTGGGAAGGGCGGGAGTCCTTTTACGCTCTCGTTTCTGAAGACCCGTTCATCTCCAAGAAGTTGACGCAAGCCGCAATCGAAGCCTGCTTCGATCCTGAATGGTACGTTCGTCACCTCGACGAGGTGTACCGCCGGGTATTCGGCGCAAAGGCCGCCCCTTCGAAAACTAAGCGTGTACGAAAAAGGAAAACCCGTCCATGATCAGGGCCAAAATTCACGTGACGTTAAAATCGGGCATTTTGGACCCGCAGGGCAGGGCCATCCGGCAATCGTTGGAAACCCTGGGGTTTGCCGGCGTGACCGACGTCCGTGTGGGCAAGTTTCTGGAAATCGAGTTGAACCAGGACGATCCGGCTGAGGCGGAAGCGCAACTCAAGGCCATGTGTGAAACGCTCCTCGCCAACACGGTCATCGAAGAATATCGATACGAGTTGGAACCCCACCCATCGCGGTCCCTCTCATGAAATGGGGCGTCGTCGTTTTTCCCGGATCGAACTGTGACCGCGATTGCGCGCACGTCCTGGCCGACGTGCTGGATCAGGACGTCAACCTCATCTGGCATGGCGATACGTCCCTGGGTGAACCGGATGCCGTCGTCCTGCCGGGCGGTTTTTCGTACGGGGATTACCTGCGCACCGGCGCCATCGCGCAACTTTCGCCGATCATGCACGCGGTTCAGGAATTCGCCCGGACGGGCGGGTTGGTCCTGGGAATCTGCAATGGGTTTCAGATCCTGCTCGAAGCGGGATTGTTGCCCGGAGCCATGCTGCCCAATGTGGGACTCACCTTCATCTGCGAAGATGTCTGGGTGAAGGTGGAAAATGCCGATACCCCGTTCACGCGGCATTATGAATCCGGGCGGGTGATACGCCTTCCCATTGCCCACGCGGAGGGCAACTACCATACCGATCCCGTGACCCAGGCCGCGCTTCAGGCCAATGCGCAGGTCGTGTTCCGGTATTGTGAAGCGGACGGAGCCGTCACGGAACAGGCCAACCCCAACGGCTCCCTGGACAATATCGCGGGGATACGCAATGCCGCAGGCAACGTGTTGGGCCTCATGCCGCACCCGGAACGCTGCGCGGAAGCCCTGCTGGACAACGAAGACGGGCAATTATTGTTTCGCTCCATGATCGATGCGGTCATGACCGGGCAGGACAAGAAGCAAACGACCCCCTGACCCCGCGTTCCTCCCGCCCTCTCCCTCTATTTTTCCCTCTCCGTCAAGGGGCAGTCATTAATCAGAAATCGCGTCAAGCTGCCGGCGGAGTCGTTCAACGCGCCGTCGATTAATGCCGAAGTCATAGAGGCCGCACCGCGACGCCGAGCGAACGTGGATCACACGGCCGGTTAAGCAGAGACGGCACTCGAGGTCATCGACGAACCCAACCCGGGTTCGGCAGACGGCATGGAGATAGGAGTCCGTCGTAGTGACGAGATCGGTTCGAGGCATCCCGGCCACGAGCGCCTGCAATCGGGCGAAAGTGGCGAGAGGATTCCCCGACACAGTGAACGGCTCGACTCGACGAAGCCCTGAGGCGTCGTCACGACTGCAAACGCAACGGAAGAACGGAAAACGCGGACAGGGCGAAAGTTGGTCGGACACGACAGATCGCCTCCCGTATGGGGCTGTTCAGCAGAAGAATGTAGTAGAACCGAGTCCACAAAAACAAGGCAACCAAGCGTGAGCCCCGACCGTTCGAAGTGCAGAAGACAACCCCCGCCACCCGGCGCAGAGAATCAGCGTAGCGAAGATTCTCGTAGTTGCCTCGCCGCTTTTTCTGCCATTCCCGCAAGTTTTCAGCGGGAATCCATGTTGTAGGTCAGGTTAATGTAGCGTAACTCGACAGTGTAACTGGACGTTTAACGGGCATTTATGGTCTAATTCTACGCTTGACTTGGAGTTAATTGGGAAGACACATGTTCCCACGGCAGCACTGCTTACGTAAATTATTGGTCGCCATTACTCTTGCGGAAACTACCTAGTTTCCGAGGACTTCCTGACTCCCCAGTTAGGTTAGAAATCCTGCGCGCGAATTCCTCAATATCCCCTGAAAAAATAATTCGATTGCCTGATAGTCTGACAATACCCTTACTCGTGTTACTCATCTTTACCAACGCGCTTCTAACCTTCGCATCTGTAACCCCATCTAAATTGCTCTTTACCGACAGAATTGCAGAAATATGTTGAACGGTACGTACTGTTTTTTCCAACCTTCCTGGCGGGGCCAACTCCCTTACTGCTTGTAATATTTCCCGATAGTAATCTCTCATACTATCACCATTCAATAACTCATCTATTCCTGCAGACACATCTTTCGGTGTGAATCGATTTAATATAATGTCCAAGATCTGTGTGGCAGTGATTTGGTACGTTTCGGTTGCGCGCACCATGTCAGCTAGGTTCTCAATTGTCCAGCAAGATATTTTTCCCGCCGCACTACGGCTTTCAACTGATGTATCACTTGTGCCCTTGTTGCTAACTTTTCTTTTGCTTTCACCGGGATAACCAGGTGCCACTAATAGGCACCCGTCAACTTGATACTGTCTCTTGTGCTCTTCTATTCCTGCAAAATCAAAACCGCTCAATTCAGGAAGACATTTGCTCGATTTGGCCTCCAGAGTAATCTTTATCTCCCCATCTTTGTAATCGTTAAATCGTGCCAAACCATCGGGTTGGTGGGACCCACCTATATGTTTCGCGTTAAATCCCAGTGCCCGTGATGCTGCAACGACCGCTATCTCCAGATTATATTTATCATCCCGTGCGTCAAGCAAAGATTGGGCAATGCTTTCTAATGAATAGACTCTGTCCTGTGCAAGACTCCGCATAAGTAAATCCCGTCGTTCTAAGACCTCGCCTATAACGCTTGGATTCACGCCTGCTTCTCGCAGATACACCTCTAACAATACTTCCGATGCTACAACATCCTCTAACAGCTGTTTCGATCTAGGGTCGTCTGAATATGCCAATATAACTTCGTGGTCTTCATTTAAAGTGAATTCGAATCTCTGAGGATCTAACTTCACGAGTCTTTCGGCTTTGCCTAACCTATCGTAGATGAAATTATATCGGCGTGTCCCCCCGCTATATAGATTTTCAACTACAGAGTTCCTGTTCGCTTGGGCAACATCTCGAAGAAAAAACCAACCTTCATCTGCATCTGTGCCCGCTTCTTCACCAGTAACAATCGCGAGTGTATCAGCAATTGGTTGATCCACTAGTCTCGGAGATACAAAGACCCTTTCATGTTCCTGCTTATGCTTTTCTTTATCGGCAATTTTCTGGTAGTGAGCCTCTTGACGTTGTCTAGCGTCGTTAAAAAGTGCCAAGAGTAAATCGGAAACGACTTTTCTTCTATCGCCGTGTTCGATGCCTTCCCTAGGAGCCGTAATGTCAGAATGTAAATCGTTGGCGTAAACATCAGCTCGGAAAAAGTTAAAGGTTGCATGCGACAACACATGAAGACCGAATAGTTCATCTTCTTGGTTAACCAGGCGATCTCTCACGTAGACAAAAAATCCATGGCTTCTACCCAACTCGACACTTTTCCCTCTGACAAGAGACTTCTGCGTGACCACTACCTCTCCAGATACACCGTTAGGCAACAATCCTGATATCAATGTTTTATTTTGGACGTGCCATTTATGTTCGGTGGGAAGATCTTTATTGAGAGATTTCAATCTGCTTTTTTCAATATCTGCAAGTGAAAACACAACAATAGGATCAAACGCCTCTTTGGTGCGCTCTATTTTTTCGCCATCAATGAATACTTCAAAGTCCGCCTTCAACGGCATTGCAGTTTTAACAACCCACTTTAGCCGCCCTCTCTTCAACTCATGCGCCTTGGGTTTGAGTGCTTCCAATACGCATATCGTCCATGATTTGATTCTTTTTCCTATAAGATCGTTAAGCTCCATCTTAAGCGCATTGCACAACGATTTAAGCTCTTCGCTGGAGCTAAGTACAGATAGATCCGCAATTCGGCGTACTGGTAACGAGACTGGTTCCGATGCCCCACCTTCTGGCGTGGATTGGAATTTGCTGAAGTCACAGCTAACGTAAAATGTTCCGTTTTGGTGACGACTAATGTAGGTTATTTTATTTGCGATTGCGTATGTAGCGAGTTTACCGATGCCAAATTTGCCAATTACGTTGCGGCGACATCGTGGGGAAATGTCTGCTGCTATCTTGGGGCTCTGTCCTACGTGCCACAATTGCTCAAAACCTGAATGATCCATGCCAAATCCATCGTCAAAAATCACAATCGCGTTGGCCGCAGCTTTTTCATCCGTAACAAAACCAATGCGGCAAGTACTTGCATCGGCATCATAAGCGTTGACGACTAATTCCTCCATGGCCTTCACCGGCGAACTGTACATCTGTTCCGACAACAAATGAATAAGCTGGTTTGACAGCCGGACGTGAAGTTCACCTTGTTGATAGCCAAAGCTTTCAATCTTGTCTGCGAATGTCATTGGTGAAGCTCATCTTCGTCGCGACACGAGTACATACTCTCGATCAATACTGGCTCCATTGTGTCTGTCATAGGACATGTATCGATTCTTGACAGGGTACCAAAACTTTTCATGGAGCACAAAATAGTCCTTGGATAGCTCATTAAACAACTGCACAGTGGGAAACTCTTCACCGTGTACTTTATTGTTACCTACAACAAGTACTAACGGGGCATCTTGAGGCAGCAAGCTAGATACACCAGAAAAAAAATCATGCATACCCTGATAATAGTGGAGAAAAGCGTTTGCTCGTTGTTTGTTGATCGCTCTAATACGTTCAAACCAATATTTTCCTATCTTGCCTGGTTTGCTTGTAGTCGTCGGAAGATATTTTTTAGCAATGTGAGATCTGCCAAGGTAGCTGGGTATTAGGTCGATACGCTCTTGCTGGCTGCTAATCAAATCTAGCCAATACATCTCAAGCTGGTGCCGTCGGTAATAATCCACAGCGCTATGGTAGGGTGGCGATGTGATTACAGCATCCGCTGCATAAGGCGAACCAGCAAGTTGACGCGCGTCATGGAAAGCGTTTGTTACAGCCACACGTGAACTTGCCACCTTGTAAAATTCGATTGCGCCGGTCATGCATCTTCCAATTGCTTTCAGCAATTCTTTTTCTACGTCTATCGTTCGACCTGATTCCTCCTTCTTTCGCATATGCGATGTGACTTCGAGACCTGATACCGGAGTCGGGTCGGCATTTGAACATGGCCGAATAATTGATGCAAAGCAAAGCAAGAGAAAGTCGCGAATGTCCTTTTCTACATCCATCTTCAAAAGGATGGTTTTTATGCGCGTGAGTTGAACTATTACGGATCTTCTAAACCAATGATCTAAATTTGGGATAGGAGGAGGAGCTAGGCCTTCTGTAGATAGGCGTTTTTTGTAAGTTGATCTAGCAATATCCGTTTGTAGCCTTCGCTGTAGAGCAGTATCTTTCGACAATTGGTTCCGTACTTTCTTGGCAAAGACTAGGCTGGATGCTTGTAGCCGTTCAGGTGGAATCCGCATCGTCTTTGCACGGCTAACGAAAACTGCGACTGGGTCAACGTCAAGGCCAATAGCGTTGCGATCGCTTGCAACTGCTTCTACGATTAGTGTGCCGCTACCATTGAAAGGATCAAGGCAAATGGATCTTGCGCTTGTGTATCGTTGAATTAATTCCCGGACAACGGGAATGTGAAATTTTGCCGGATAACGGAACGCGTAATGTGTTAACTTAGGAGAGCGGTTTGAAGAAAATTTTAGAAGATTGGCATTGGTAAATGAGCATCGCATGTCATGCGATATCTGACATAGTTCGATAGTGTGGTTCAACTACGTGAGGAATATCCCCCCTTTCTCTCAATCTGCAACAAACACAATCTGGTGAAGCTCATAGAGGTTGAGCCTTTACAGGCCGCGACAGCACGCATAACTTCTCTCGACACAGAACGCCTTGCTTGCATCGTAATCAATCTTTAGACTTTCTATCTGAACAAAAAGCGAATCGTGACGAACACTAGGCGTTACAAGCAGATTCCCCGCCCACGAACTTTGGCCCTAACTCGAAGTGCTGATGAGCAGGATGCCGAATATCAACCAGACACCCGAGCAGGTGGCGCGAGACAAAATCGACGAACTGCTTTCCCATGCGGGCTGGCTGGTTCAGAACAAAAAGAAAATCGATTTTAGCGCTAGCCTAGGAATTGCCGTTCGGGAGTATCAGACCGATGTGGGCCCCGCTGACTACGTTCTCTTCATCGACAGAAAACCTGTTGGCGTAGTCGAGGCCAAGCCGGAAAACTGGGGCCACAATATCACCACGGTCGAGGAGCAATCCAGGCGTTATGCGGCAGCAAAACTTAAGTGGTTAAGAAACAGCACACCCCTTGCCTTCGTGTACGAAAGCACCGGGGTGCTCACCCGTTTCACCGACGGCCGCGATCCGAGGCCGCGCTCACGGGAAGTGTTCAATTTCCCTCGGCCGGAGACGATGCAGGACTGGCATATCCAGTCGGCCACGCTCCGGGCACGGCTCCAAACGCTGCCGAGTTTAGACCCTACCGGATTGAGAGCGTGTCAAGTCAACGCCATTGAGAAGCTGGAGGTATCGTTCAAAGCTGACCGCCCGCGTGCCCTCATTCAAATGGCGACCGGCTCGGGCAAGACCTACACCGCCATCACCTCGATCTACCGGTTGCTCAAACACGCGGATGCCAAGCGCATCCTCTTTCTCGTGGACACCAAGAACCTAGGCGAACAGGCCGAGCAGGAATTCATGTCCTACGTGCCCAGTGACGATAACCGCAAGTTCACTGAATTGTACAATGTCCAACGGCTCAAGTCGTCCTTTGTCGCCAAAGATGCTCAGGTCTGCATCAGCACTATCCAGCGCATGTACTCGCTCTTGAAGGACCAAGAGATAGATGAAGCCGTCGAAGAGATCAACCCGGCGGAGATGGTGCAGCCCAAACAGCCCATGCCGGTCGTCTATAACGGCAAGATTCCGCCTGAGTTCTTTGACTTCATCATCATCGATGAGTGCCACCGCTCGATCTACAAACTCTGGCGCCAAGTCTTGGAATATTTTGACGCCTATCTCATCGGCCTGACCGCCACACCGGATAACCGTACCTATGGGTTTTTCAAAACAAACGTCGTCAGCGAATACGACCATGAGCAGGCCGTCGCCGACGGGGTTAATGTCGGCAACGAAGTTTACGTCATCGATACGGAAAAGACCAAGCATGGCGGTCAACTCAAAGTCCAACAGCAGGTCGAAAAACGCGAGCGTCTGACGCGCCGAAAACGCTGGGAAATTCAGGACGAGGACATCACCTATACCGCCAAGGAACTTGACCATGCTATCGTCAATCCTGACCAGATTCGCACCGTCGTCCGCACCTTCCGCGACAAACTCTCGGAAATATTTCCCGGTCGTACCGAAGTTCCAAAAACGCTTGTCTTTGCCAAGACCGACAGCCACGCCGACGACATCATCCAAACCGTGCGCGAGGAATTCGCCGAGGGCAACGAATTCTGCAAGAAGATAACCTATCGAGTCGAAGAAGACCCGAAATCTGTCCTTGCTCAGTTCCGCAACGACTACTACCCGCGAATCGCTGTAACTGTGGACATGATCGCCACGGGTACTGATGTCAAGCCGCTCGAATGCCTGTTGTTCATGCGTGACGTCAGGAGCCGCAACTATTTCGAGCAGATGAAGGGCCGTGGCACCCGCACCCTCGACCATGACGACCTCAAGAAAGTCTCGCCTTCCACTGTCAGCGGGAAGACCCACTATGTGATCGTGGACGCCATAGGCGTCACGAAATCACTCAAGACCGCCAGCCAGCCGCTTATTACCAAGCCCGCCGTGCCATTCAAGGGCCTTGCCATGGGCGTGATGATGGGCATGCACGACGAAGACACGGTAAGCTCTCTTGCCGGCCGCCTTGCCCGGCTTAACCGGCAACTCAACCAGGCTGATCAGGAACGCATCCGGGAAAAGGCTGGTGGCATCGAACTCACTCAAATCGTCGGCAATCTGTTGGAAGCCATCGACCCAGACCGGATCGAAGCGAAGGCGCGCGAGACCGAGTCCGTACCCGACGGCGCCGCGCCGTCACCGGCAGTACGCGAAAAGGCTCAGGAACAGTTGGTAGGCGACGCAGCTAGCGTGTTCAACGGCGAGCTGATTGAACTGCTCGACTCGATTCGACGCGACAAGGAACAGACCATCGACCATGACAACCCAGACATGGTACTCCGCGCCGAATGGGAGGGCGATACGCACGGGAACGCCGAAGCAATGGCGACGGAATTCCAGCAATATCTGGAAGCCAACCGCGACGAGATCGAAGCCTTAACCATCTTCTACGCCCAACCGCACCGTCGTAGCGAGCTGACCTATGCCATGATCCGAGAGGTATTAGACAGACTGAAGAACGACAAACCCCGACTGGCGCCCTTGCGGATCTGGCAGGCTTACGCCTTGCTGGATGAATACAAGGGCAACCAGCCGGCCAGCGAACTGACAGCGTTAGTGGCCTTGATTCGCCGGGTCTGCGGTATTGACAGAAACCTCTCGCCCTATTCGGAAACTGTGCGCCGTAATTTTCAGAATTGGATCATGACGCACCATAGCGGCAGTGGAGAAAAGTTCAACGAGGAGCAGATGGACTGGCTACGCATGATCCGTGACCACATCACCACCTCGTTTCATCTGGACCGCGAGGATCTGAACATGGCTCCATTCGATGGCAAAGGCGGCCTGGGGCAGATGTACAAGCTTTTTGGTGATCAAATGGATGGCGTGATTGATGAGTTGAATGAGGTGTTGGCGGCATAATATGAGTAATGCTTCTTCCCACACAGATGAATGGGCACCACCGTCTCTGGATATCCCACCGCACTGGGAGGAAATAGACTTCGAGGATGCATTCGAAAACATTTCTCTTTCGCATCTCAAGATTCCGCAAAAAGACTATCTTCCCTACGGCACGATTCCAATAGTTGATCAAGGAGCCAATTTGATTGGTGGGTTCACAAATGACGCATCAAAGAGCATCCAATCGACTCGTCCCCTGATAGTTTTTGGTGATCACACGAAATGCTTTAAGCTAGTCGGATTTCGATTCGCACCAGGTGCCGACGGAATAAAGGTGCTCAAGCCGATTATCATCGACGAGTGTTTTGCGTACTACGCGTGCGAGGCATTGCACCTACCGGATAGAGGGTATTCAAGGCATTACGCGTTTCTTAAGAAAAGTAAAATTCCTCTTGCCCCTCAAAACGAACAACGCCGCATCGTCGCCAAGATCGAAGAGCTGTTTTCCGAACTGGACAAGGGTGTCGAGAGCCTGAAGACGGCGTAGGCGAAGCTCAATGTCTACCGCCAGATCGTGCTCAAGCACGCCTTCGAAGGCAAGCTGACAACTGAGTGGCGCCAACAAAATATCGATAAGCCGGTACCTGCCCCGCAACCGGATCAGGAATGGGAGCAAACAACTTTAGGAAAGGTTGCCAGTTGGGGATCAGGAGGAACTCCGTCGAGAAGTCACCCTGAATACTTTCGTGGGTTCATCCCGTGGCTGAAAACAGGAGAACTTGGAACGAAGCATATCCGAAAGTCCGAAGAAACGATCTCGGAGACAGCATTAAAAGAATCTAGTGCCAAAATCTTTTCTCAAGGCTCGGTGGTAATTGCCATGTATGGAGCAACAATTGGAAAAACTTCCATCTTAGGAATAAATGCTGCCACAAACCAAGCGTGTGCTGTCGCACAGATAGATGCGCATATTTTATCCAATACTTTTTTATACTACTTCCTCTTATCAATCAATAAGAAGCTGATAGAAGCAGGGCAGGGCGGAGCCCAACCGAATATCTCTCAGGGAATATTGAAAAGTTGGCCGATTTCTCTTCCTCCTCTATCAGAACAGAAGCAGATTGTTGCTGAAGTTGAATCTCGCTTATCTGTTGCTGACCAACTCGAAACTGACATAGAAGAGGTCCTGCAAAAGGTCGCAAATTTTCGTCAGTCGATTCTTAAGAAAGCCTTCAGTGGCCAGCTCGTTACGCAGGATCCGCACGACGAACCGGTCTCCATTCTTCTGGGCCAAATCAGAGGCGAAAAAGAGAAGGCGGCAAAGAGCAACCACTCCAAGAAAACAAAGAAGAAAAAGGCGACTGCATGAATGCCGCACCTGTCGTCTCCAAAGTCTGGAGTTTCTGTACGACCCTGCGCGATGACGGGGTGAGCTATGGCGACTACCTTGAACAACTCACCTATCTGATTTTCCTCAAAATGGCCGACGAGTATACCAAACCACCCTACGGTCGCGGTGTTGGTATTCCCGCCGAATTCAGCTGGCAGAGCCTGAAGTCGAAGAGAGGCGCGGACCTTGAAGGCCACTACGTCACCCTGCTTCGCCAACTCGGTACCAAAACGGGTCTACTGGGTCAGATTTTTACCAAAGCCCAGAACAAGATCCAAGATCCGGCGAAGCTGTTTCGCCTTATCGACATGGTGGACGACACCGAATGGGTCACCATGGGTGCCGACATAAAAGGCGACATCTACGAAGGGCTCCTGGAGAAGAATGCCGAGGACACCAAGTCAGGTGCGGGCCAGTATTTCACGCCCCGCTCCCTCATCCGGGCTATGGTGGAATGCGTCCGGCCTGAACCAAGCACGCTCATCGCCGACCCGGCCTGCGGGACGGGTGGTTTCTTTCTGGCAGCCTACGACTTCATCACCAATCCGGATAACTTCAAGCTAGACAAGAAGCAGAAGGCGTTTTTGAAGCACGAGGCGTTTCATGGTAACGAGATTGTCGCCAACACACGCCGTCTATGTCTGATGAACATGTTTCTGCACAACATCGGCGAGATAGACGGCGGCGCGCCCATATCGCCGAATGACTCGCTGGTGGCCGATACCGGCAAGCGCTTTGACTTTGTGTTGGCGAACCCTCCTTTCGGCAAGAAAAGCTCAATGAGTTTCACTAACGAGGAGGGCGAACAAGAAAAGGATGACCTGACCTACAACCGGCAGGACTTCTGGGCAACCACCTCGAACAAACAGCTCAATTTCGTGCAGCATATACGCACGATGCTTAAGACCGACGGCCGCGCAGCCGTTGTTGTTCCCGACAACGTGCTATTTGAGGGAGGCGCTGGAGAGACGATCCGCATGAAACTGCTGAATAACACCGATCTACACACGATCCTGCGCTTGCCGACCGGCGTGTTTTACGCGCAAGGGGTCAAGGCCAATGTGATCTTCTTCGATAACCACGAAGCCAGCCCGAATCCTTGGACGAAGCAGGTCTGGTATTACGACTACCGCACCAATATTCACCATACTCTGAAGAAGAACCCGATGTGCTTCGAGGATCTGTCGGACTTCATCAACTGCTATAACCCGCAGAACCGGCATCAGCGCAAGGCGACTTATGACGAAAACGACGCACCAGAAGGCCGTTGGCGCAGCTACAGCTATGAGGAGCTTACAGCACGTGACAAGACCAGCCTCGACATTTTTTGGCTCAAGGACAAAAGTCTAACCGATCTAGATAATCTGCCCGAACCCGACGACCTTGCCGAAGAGATCATCGAGAACCTTGAGGCAGGCTTGGATAGTTTCCGTCAGGTGCTCTCTGGTTTGCGACAGGCAGGTAGTTGAATGTATACAATATGGGCATGACATGCTACATTACACTGAACCTGACTTAGGTGGGTTCGATGGTTTTTCTCAATCTTTTGCGAGCTTTCTGCCTCTTCAGAACTGCCCGAAGTCATTGACTTGATCTGCGCATTTGGTGATCTGTACGGTCCAATCCCAGCAGATTCCTCGCAGGTCCTACGCTTCGCTCAGGACAAGCTCAGAATGAAACCTGCTCTCACCCCTGCCTTCTCCCTATTTCCCTCTTCATGCAGGAACTCGGGCGAGGGAGTGGCAAGCATTCAGGGTAGGGGATCGGGAATGAGCGCGGCCAGGGTTTGTGACAGTTCTCGGGTTTTTTTTACGCCGCGGGTGGTGAGGCGGTACCGGCTGCCTTTCCCCACTCCCGAACGTAGAACCAGCCGTTCCTCCAGGTATGGCGACATGATCCGGTCCAGGCGCAATTGGTCGAAGCCGGCGGCACTTAGGCTCCCATTCAGGTCCAATGCGGGAACCTGACTCAGCCCCCGAAGTTCCCGATATCCCAACAAGAGCAGCAGAACCGTATCGGCTATTCTCATGGGGCCGTCCGGGAGGACCGTGGTCTTCACCCGTTGGGTGCGGTTATCCCACACCAATAATTTCCGAAACGTCTCGGTCCGGGAGGCTTGTTGAACACCGGTCTGCCGGCCGGGCAGAGGAGCCGCAGGCGATGGCTGTGATGACGAAGAATCAACGTCGCCCGCTGATTGTGACGCAACCGATTTTTGCGGCACGTCCCCAAGGAGCCGCCTGAAGGACTCATACTGCTCGCGAACGAAATCCCGGGAGCCCTCGGCTTCAAGCTCGTATTCGGAGGCTTTTACGCGAAGCCTTACGCCATCCATCATCGTCCTCCAAGTTGACCTTAAATTGACATAAAGTTTTCCAAATATGACATAAAACAGGATAAAGTCAAGAACGTGACGTAAAATTGACGTTATTTTCGTCAGGGGGCCGGTTTCAAGGCATGGATGGTGAGGGGAATCGGGCAGAGACGCAGGGTGGGGGCAGGAAATATGGTGCCGAGGGGCGTCTTTCCACAATCAGTGAATCGCCTGTATTGATAAGGGTTTTGGAGATCAGTGCCTTGGTGTGTCCCACAGGCTGTCACCCATCACGCTCTCATGGAGGCCAGCAGAGGCGCTGGCTGGTCTCCGTGAGGTTGGTGCCGCCACCAAGAACAAGAGAATTTTTGGAACATTGACGATAAAAGGATTTCTAACGTTTTTGTGTCACATCTGTCATCCATCAGCCAGACAATAAGCTTCTGCCCCGTACTCTGTTTTCTCAACCCTGCTGACTATACTGACACAATATTGACACAAAACTGACACTAAAATAAAGTACGGGAATTTAATGGAACAGGAAAATGGAACGGCGCAGGATCACCACGAGCGCGGGACGCCGCCACTCATGTCTCCATTTCTGCAGACCGGCATCGTGCCGGTGGGTTCCGTCGTCTTCCTGCTCTCGCCGTTGGCCCGTCGAGGTGGTGGGGCTGGGGGGCTTCTGTCGGGGAGTTGAGCCGACCGGTAACCGTTTGGTAGACTATCTTCTCTTCTCACACACAAGGGGGACCGGGGCACCACGCAGGAAAACACAGACGCAGGTCAGGCCACAGGATGGTCGCCTTCGGGATGAGAGAGAGAAATAGGTTCGTCTCGGTGTGGCGCATCCATCCTGACAGAGAACAGATCATATGACTAGGTCAATTACCATCGACTACACCGACGAGGTCCTGTTGGCTCTGGGGTTGACGCCCGAGCAGTTCAGCCAGGAAGCACGAACGCTTCTAGCGGTCAAGCTCTTCGAAATGGGCAAGTTGTCATCGGGGGCAGCAGCGAAGTTCGCCAATATTCCTAAGGCCGTGTTTTTGACGAAGTTGGGAGACTACGGCGTGGAGACGTTCCACTTCACGAGTGCGGAACTACGCCGAGACCTGACTGATGCCCGCCGTCATCTGTAATACCTCACCGCTTCAATACCTGTATCAGTCTGAAAGGCTGGAACTCCTCGCGGCACTCTTTGGCCAAGTACAGGTTCCTGAGGCTGTCGCCATGGAGTTGAATGAAGGGCGGCGGCGGAGCATTCCTCTGCCTGACCCGACGGCCCTGCCGTGGCTCACCATCCGCTCCGTGCGAGACAGAACGTTGATGCCCCTCGTGACAAACCTGGGCGATGGTGAAATAGAAGTGCTGGCATTGGGACTCGAAACCCCGGAGGCCTTGCTCATCTTGGACGATCGACGTGCGCGGCGACAGGCTCTCGCCCTTGGCTTGCAGGTTTCAGGCACGTTGGGAATCCTGCTACTGGCGAAGGAACGCGGCGTTCTTGAAGCGGTTACACCAGTGATGGATCGGCTTGAGGCTTTGGGTTTTCGCCTCGGCCCTGAAACCCGACAATCCGTTCTTGAATTAGCCAGCGAACGGGCTTGACCAACTAGTTTCTCTAGAGAAACTGGTTCGTCCATGTCGTCACACCGCCGTTGCCGTGCGGTGCGTCCTGACGGTGCCGGCTCGCCTGAAATGTTCGCTGCCCCGTTCTTCTTCTCGCCCTGTATCCGGGGTCGTGGACCGCCCATTCTACCCCTGTATCACCCCCTGTTGCCTGTACAGGGTAGATTCAGTGGTGAATTCACCGGCTACATTGGCGGTCTGTCAGGCAGACCGTAGGGTGAGCTGTCCACGGCCTGTCATGGCCGGGCGCCGGGAGCGCCGCCGCCCGGCGGAGGCTACGCCTCTTTGCGAAACGCGCCGCTGGACGCGGCTTTTTCGCAAATTCACCGGCGGGGCCTGGGAGCGCCAGGCCTCGCCCAGGGGTGCCCCCTCTGGCGCCACGCCCCCCGCTGGACGCGGCGGACGTGGGCCATTCACCCCGCTGCGCTGTCCCGGCTTTTGCGAGGGGTCGCAAGCCGTGACCAACCCCCGGAGAGGTTGCGCTTCGCTCCACCTCCCGCCGCTGGACGCGGCTTGTTCCCAGGGGTTGGTCACGGCTCACTCCCGTGTGCCGCGACAGCGCAGCAAACCAAGCAGGAAAGCGTCGCTGGGGCTCCGCCTCCCTTCGGCTCGGCCTGGGGGCCGAGCCGTTGGTTTTTCGGTCGCCCGTCACCTCGTCTCGGGCCGAGGGTGTCGGGCTCGTTCCCGTCGGATCTGGCGATCCACGGGAACCGCACCGGCCACCGATCCGCTAGGGCGGATCCGCCGGCCTGCCTCGATTCTGGGGAATCGAGTCTGCGCCGCGGGACATGTCGGCGAGGACGACCTGGATCGTCGCCCCCTAAAATTGAGGACCCTTCAATTCAGTCAGAATTTCGCAGAACCGGTGGCCTGGTTTTTGGGGGAAGGTCAATTAGGACCTCCCACATCCCCAGTCCACCGTAATCGGCAGAATGGCCCCACCATACGCCACCAACTGGCCACGGTAGGTGTATCTCTCTCCCTTGTGCCAGCGGAGGAGTTTGTTTTTCAGGGATGACGGCGCATCAATCAGCACGTCATAGGTCAACGTGGTGTCCAGGTGCTTCATCCCGATAGTGAGGCCCCCAAACCACCCTTCCGACAAATGATTCAATTCCCCAGTCCACTCCACGCAACGACCCTTATACTGTTTCCAGGCCTCCTCTTTTTGGAGATCTGTGCTATAGCGGCCGTCTATGCCAAACAGTTCATGGATTTCTTCAAACGTCACCACGACCTCGGGGGAGGCCGCAGACACAACTCCCCACCCTACGATCAGGAGTAAAACGGATACAGTTTCAAGTAAGAAAAGGGTGCGGACGTGTCGCATACAAACCTCCTTTCGTCTTCTACAGAGACTAAACCGCAATTTCCTAGTTTAAGGAATTGACAAGAAGGATTAGCCTTTCAGTTTATCTTATACCCCTTCAGTGCTTCTTTAAGGTGGCTCGGTATAGGTCGTTTAGGGTTAGCACTGGAAATAATGAACCTTCCCTTTTCCGTCCAAGCTTTGGCCTTCAGGTGGTTTGTCGTCTTGCCAGCTTTCTCAACCAAGTCGTTATGCTTGATGAGATACCAATCCTCGCCATTTGGGAACAGCATCCATAAATCCTTGAACGCACAATACTTCTTATTGATTTCATAACCCCCGCTTTTCAACTGTATCTTCAAGACGGTGCCGTCAACGCCAACCGCGACAAAATCTGCACCGCGCCAATCGGCGATCAGCCAAGTACACGTCAATCCGTAGTCCGCAAGAATCGCGGACACTTTCTGATAGTGGTATGCTTCCCGCTGCTTATTATCGAGAGCCGAAAAGCAAATACGTTTCAATCCATGCCCATTCATTGTGCGCTGATTTCACCAAATTCTTGACGCACTTCTTCAGCAGTCATTGGCTTATCGAATTTCACGTCAACTTGAAACATGAATTTCGTACATGAGGAAAAAAGACCAGCGTCTGACGCTTACGCGCCGATCAATGACTGAAGGTGGACCAGCGGCTAGTGAGGGAGTGCTTATTTAACCCGACGGCAGGTTTGGCGAAGCAGCCTATTACAGATTATCACCGCTCAGATCGTTGCGCAAGCGCTTGTGCCTTTTTGAGATGAGTATTTGTCTCATGCCCGAGGGCGGGAAGCAGGAGATATCTAAATCGGAAAAAAAAGAAGTGTAGGTCCGTGACAATCAACCGTGCAACGGAATCACGTCAGCACGTGGGGCACCCGTGACGTAGTCGGACCACTGTTGCATCACGGATCGCCGCCGCTCGAAGAGATCGGAGCGTTGATAGGCCCCCTCCACGCCTTTGACGACATGCGCGAGACAGGCTTCGGCCACTTCTCGCGACACGTTCACGTCCGCACACCACGACCGGAAGCACGCCCTGGCAATGGCATGAGGCACGCCCTGAATCTGACACGTCCGGACCATCTTGGAAATCGTTGCATCGGATAACATGCCCCCTCGTGGTGCCGGGAACACGAACGGAGAATGCCCCGTCCTGGCTTTCTGTTCCTCCAGAATTTTGACAGCCTGACTACTCAACGGCACACGAAACGCCTTCCCGGTTTTCGTCCGCCTTCCCGGTATGTCCCAGGTTGCCGATCTGAAATTGATTTCTTCCCACTTGGCCCCCCTGGCTTCCTGACTCCGGGAAGCCGTTAAAACCGAAAATTCAAAACAGGCAATCGTGGTCGGGTACGCCGCGCTGGCTTGCGTCTTGGCAATGGCCGCGGCCACGTCTTCATGGGGAATCATCTTGTAGTGCCCCTTGAGAGTATCGGCTTTCGGCAGGTTTCCCTTGAGCGCATTGACACAATTATCAATCCGGTAGCCCTGCATGACCGCCCAATCCATGACCACGGACACCCGCCGTTTAATCTTCATGGCGGTTTCGTTTTTCGCTGTCCACAAGGGGCCGACGATCAGTAACACGTCCCGGGCGTCAATGTCGGAGACACGCATGCGACCCAGGGACGGCAACACATAATGTTTCATACTGTTCTGCCAATGTTCCCGCGTCCGGCCTTTGTCTTTCCATGTACCTTCATGCAACTGGATCACCTGCTCCAAGGCGTCGGCAAACGTCGGGACATTTTCTCGTTGTCGCCGTTCGCTGACGGGGTCTCCCCCGTTTCGCGCAATCTTCCGATTGTGAAACGCTTTCTCCCTGGCTTCATTCAGACTCGTTAACGGAAATCCCCCTAACCCCAGATCTTGTCGTTTTTTCCGAATGACGAGCCGTTGCACCCATTGTTTACTGCCCCCAGGCGCGACCCGGAGAAATAAGGTGCCCCCGTCGCCATACAATCCGGGGACGTTGAGCGCCTGAATTTTTTTGAAGGTCAGCTTTCCCATGTCACCTCTTTTCTCCGTGTCCCACACGGAACCAGATAATTCTATCTAACAGTTTATCCAACACGCTTCTTGAAAACATAGCGGACCGCCTCGGTCAGGTCAAGACGTGAAAAAATAGAAATCGCCAGTATTGACGAGCCGTTTACGGGTTTTAGCGGAACACGATGGACTACGTAGGAACGGGGAGAATGGTGCCGAGGGGCAGAATCGAACTGCCGACACCAGCCTTTTCAGGGCTGTGCTCTGCCAACTGAGCTACCTCGGCACAAGGTATGATCGACGGGAAGGTGGCACCGTATGCTTACTCAGGCAACAGCGGCACCATGTGTAACAGGATTGAATGCGGAAAATCAAGGAAAGGGAATCTTGACCCCGTTTATGAGGGCTGGGTATTCTCGCTTCGTGATCAGGCAATCACATCACCCGTCACATTATCATTTCAAGGCTGGAGAATATGAGTACGGAAGACACGCAAGAAGAGTTGAAAGAAGAATCGAAGATAGAAGAGGCCGAAGAGGTCGAGAAATCGTCGGAAGACGTTGAGGCTCCCCAGGAAGAGGTCGTCGAGGAAGAGATCGTCGATACACCGACGTATCTTCGAACGTTATTGGAACGCGCCCGAGACGCCGCACCTCAATTGAGTCGTCTGGCGGCATCCGTCAAGAATGAGGCTCTGGTGGCCATGGCCGAGGGACTGGAAGAAGCCACCGATTTGCTTCTGGAAGAAAATGAAAAGGACCTTGACGCTTTTGATGCGACGAATGGGCGAGAAGCGATGGCCGACCGGCTGCGACTCACGCCTGAGCGTATCCGGGACATGGCGGACGGGCTTCGGCAGATTGCCAGGTTGCGCGATCCCGTTGGTCAATCATCAGGTATGCAGGAACGGCCCAATGGGATGAAAGTCGGACGGGTCCGCGTGCCCATCGGGGTCATCGGGATCATCTACGAGTCCCGTCCGAACGTCACGGCCGATGCCGCGGCATTGTGTCTCAAATCAGGGAACGTTTGCGTGCTACGAGGAGGCTCGGAGGCCATTTATTCCAATATGGCGATTGCCCGCGTGTTATCCGAAGCCGGGCAAAAAGCCGGAATTCCCGACGGGGCCGTTTCCCTGGTCGAACGCACGGAACGGGAGGCGGTCCTTGAGCTATTGAAACAGGACCAATTCATCGACCTGATTATTCCGCGGGGCGGGGAGTCGTTGATGCAACTCGTCACCGAGCACTCGACCATCCCGGTCATCAAGCATGATAAAGGGGTTTGCCATACCTACATCGATGCCGATGCCGATCTTGAGATGGCCGAGGCCATCAGTGTGAATGCCAAGATCCAACGGCCTTCGACGTGCAATGCCATGGAGACGTTACTGGTCCACCAGGGTATCGCCAGAACTTTGTTGCCGAAACTCGGCAAGGCCCTGACCGAAGCTGATGTGGAAATTCGGGGTTGCGACAAAACCCGTCAATATCTTCCCGAGGCCCAAAGCGCCACGGAAGAGGATTACGGCCAGGAGTTTCTCTCACTGACGTTGGCCGTCAAAGTCGTCAAGGACATGGACGAGGCCATGAGTCATATCCAGACGTATGGGTCCCGGCATACCGAAGTCATCGTGACCAAAGACTACGGTCGCGCCATGAGATTCCTCCAGGAAGTCGATGCCGGCGCGGTGATGGTCAATGCCTCTTCGCGCCTGAACGACGGCTATCAATTCGGCCTTGGCGCGGAAATCGGCATCAGCACGACGAGGATTCATGCCCGGGGTCCCATGGGGCTGGAAGACCTGACCTGCTCCAAATACGTCGTGTACGGCTCGGGACAGCTTCGCGAGTAAATTCGGCAGATCTCGCCCAAGGAACCCCTCATTTATTGTGATAGCGGGATGCAAGGCAAGGCGTCCCGCAGCGAAACCCGAGGCTTATCAAATTAGATAGGCGAGGGTTGAGCGAGGACACAACGCCGCCATGCGCCCGATAGTGCGATAAATCAGAGGTTCCTAAAACTCGAATCGCCAGCCCGCCAAGAAGCGCACTGCCGGGTCCGCGTTCGCATTATGGCCCGGGTTGTGCATCCAGGCAGCATCGAAGCGCAATTCGCCATTGACGAGCGGGTAATACCATTGCGCCGAAACATCGATTTGTCGGCCGGAGGGCGCCACCGAAGCCGATACCGATTGTCGCAAGACGTCCCCGTCCTTGGTCCGGCCGATGGGAACGTTGAGTGCCGCCCGGCCTCCCTCCACGCGCAAGGGCTGCGAGAGCGCGATGCGGACAAAGCCGCCATCGGCCAATCGACGCGTGGCGTTGAGGGCAAACGCGCTGGTGGTCAACGAGGACATACGGGTAATAATGCCGCCGCGAACCTGCGGGTGTGCCTTGCCGATCTCGGCATCAGCCGCAAGGTGCCACCGGCCGATCTCGAAACTCGTCTCAAGACCCGTCACTGCTGCATCTGCCGAAAGTTGTCCAAAAGCACCGGTTGCCATAGTCCCCAACACTGTTGCCTGTTCTGCCAGCCAACCGGCCCGGAAGCCGACCGGCAGGTCAAACGGCCGCCACGCAAGCGCGACTCCCGAGGTCGGTGATCTGCCCGCAAACCCGGACGCGGTAAATGTCGAAAACGACATGCCGTTGGACCCGGTGAAAGTCAACGTCGTGGCGTTGTCCGCCAATGCAAAATGCCCGCCGTCGGCCCCGGCGGGTCTCTCCCTGTAGCCGAACCGCAGCATTCCATACCCCAGATCCTGTTCGACCGAACCACTGCCTCGGGCCGGAGTGAACGTCGTCAGTCGCCCAGTGGTGCGTCGCGTGATGGGTGACTGCGCCGTCAACTCGCGGAGCCGTATCAGTGAAGACGGTCCGCGGGTCGCACCGGTGAAACCGGAAAGGTTGAACCAGAACGGGGCTCCCAGGTTGTCGAACGCGACAATTTCCTGCCCCGCCAGTGCCTGTCCCAGGCCGTCGCCGAGTGCGCCGCCGAGCCGGAGCCCGGTCGATTGAATATTGACTCCGGGACTGCCGACCGTGTTGCCGAGGGTGATCCCGGTCGCGCCCACGGGCGACGCCGCAGATCCCAGATCCAGCATGCCCTGGCCGTAGATTTCCCGGTCGGCGAATTTTCCGTCTTTGTCCGCGGTGGCAAAAAGCCGTGTCACCAATGCCGTGTTTGACAGTTGATTGCGAAAAAGTTGCTTCATCACCGCCAGCGAGCCGGAAACCATCGGCGCGGCGACGGATGTCCCGGGCACGGACCAAAAACGCCTTCCGGGTCTACCTTGATGGGGACCGAAATAGGCCACCGAAACATCGACACCGGGTGCCGCGAGACACCACTCGGCGGCTATGCCGCAACGGTTTGAAAAACCAGCGATATCGCCTTCCTGATCCACCGCGGCGACGGCAATGGAGTGACCCTGTAGTTCTGGAATCCGCACGACCAGGCCGGATAAGACTCCGGGCGAGCTGGCGTTCAGCGTCCCGGCCGGGTTCCCTTCGTTGTCCATGCCGTCGCTTCCGTCACAATTGGCACTCCCCGGCACGCATGTCTTTCCATGTGAATTGCTTGCGGCCCAGACGAGGATGGTTTTATCCTGAACGTCTGTTTGAGCCAACGTAGTGATCGTCTGCCCAAAATTATCCCGGAGATCTTGTGTGCCGTAATTTTCGATAATTCCCTCATAGGCGACACTCACATTCAGGATATCCAGGCCCTGTCCCAAGACATGCCGGAAGAACGGGGCATCTTCCGTATCGATAACTGCCAGGTCGCTCAGCGTGATCGGATCAAATGGGGTCCTGGGTGGGGGCGCATCCGCAGTTGGAATGGCGAACATCTTGAGGTCGGCGCCCCAGGCTACACCGTAGAAACCGCGCTCGCGGATATCGGGGCGGAGATTTTCCGGGTTGGCCCCGACGACACTGGCAACCGCCGTCCCGTGAGACATCTCATCCCCCGTTTCATCTTCCGCACCGAGATGGAATTCTTCCGATATCGTGACGCCGGCGAACAAAGGATGCTCCTCGTCAATCCCGGTATCAAGGAATCCGACGGTGATGCCTTCGCCGGGCTTCACAGATGCGCCTTTAGCCAGTTCGAGATGCGCATACGCCTGGTCCGCGTTGATGGCAGCCAGGCCCCATTGATTGGAAAAATCCGTTGAGGATCTATGGACTTCCCTGAGTGTTTCCAGTTCCTCATTGTATCGCGATGAAGAGAGGCACCCGAAGTCGGCAGTCCGGATGCATGGGTCGTCCATAGGCACCATTGCCCCTGAGCCGGTACCGCCTCCGCCGCCACCGCCACAACCGTACAAGGCCGGGATGAAGGCCGTCACGAAGCATAAGAAAAGTCTTTTCGTGTCCATGGGATTTTCCACGAAACCTGGAGGCACCGTGAACGAAAGAGTCGGAGAATTCGAGTACTTCTATGTATTCGGAAAGGAGAAGTCAAATAGTGACCGGCGACGCTACAACGCTGGTGTAAGCCTAACAATTTCTGGACGTTTTGCCGCGTAACTGACCGATTGGCTGAAACGTTCGGTTGAACAATCGAGAAAGTCGCTTTCTGGTGCCGTCTTCGTTATGATGCGAAAGGTACGGCCACGCTTGTTCGCACAACCGTCACTTCCGTACGAGTGAGAATTTGAAAGACTATTCAAAGCTATTTCCATCCATTCTTCACAATCCAGCCAGCTTTATGCTTGAAGGCAACCGGGCGCTGGTTGCGACCGCGTCGCCGGACAGTCTGACGTGCCGACAACTGGTCACCGGCCACGTTGTGGTGTACGGCCAATTGGGCCGGCGTATTCTGATGACCGATCCCGGCGGGCACCCTCTACACGAGTGTGAATGGGGGGGACAGGCCGACGGCACGGTCCATCTGGTATCGGCCCGTCTCTATTTGGACTGGGGACAATGGGTGGGCCTGAAACCCGGCGGGTTGGTGAACGCCATGACGTTGGATCTGACGACCCGCCCCGATTGGCAAACCCTGACCCGGGATGATCTGCGCATGATGGCTTCCCGTGCCATGCAAGTCCCCATCGAAGAAGTCACATTCTTTTATGCCGATGATGATCTTCTGCTTGACCGGACAGGACAGGCCACGATTCGACAACGGAAAGACGCGTTTTATGTGCTGGAGGACGGTTCTTGGGACCGGGCACAATTCATGTCCTGCATGAGCGCGATGCATTGGGAGAACATCGATTATCTGCCGGTGGTGGAACTCTTCAAGTCATTGTTGCCGGGAACGGGTAGCGCCGCGTTTGAACTGATCCGCGGGCTGTATGACGATCAGAACCCGCATGCTCCCAGGGCCTTGCCGTACCGGGGCATCCCAACGTACCCGTCGGCGGCGGCCTTCGGGCTGTTCGGCAATTTTTTTACGGCCACGCACCGGGGCGGAGAAAATCCTTTGACCGTCTTCATGGATCCGCCCCGGTCGCATGAAGTCGACTGGTTACCGAATCCGCATCCGCCGGTGCGCTACGTGGACCCGCGCCAGAGGATGTGCCTGACGGTCAAACAGGGGAGCGTGCTCAAGGTGACGAAAACCGATGACGCCGGCGGTCTTCCGTTTGTACCCCCGAATCAACAGGGATTCGCTCCTGGCGGGAAACGGATAGCCGTGGACGCCGATCGCTTGTTCCTGGATGATCACAAGGCCTCACATGAGATTGCTCTACAGCCAAACTGGGGAATCACGCACCAGGTGGAACGTCAGGAAGGCAACCGGGCCGTTGTGAACCAGGAAACTTCCTGGGAAGCGTTTTTCCCCGGCGGCGTTCCCGTCGTATCGCCACGCGAAGCGTACTCGGCCGTGCTGCTCTATCCTGAAGACGAGACGCCGATCGACGACCTCGCGAGCCAACCCTTCGTGGCTGATTTTCTGAGCGATTTCATCGAACAGGATCAACGTCTGGTTGCCCAGGTCGAGCAATCCGGCCACGTTCTCATTCATGGATTCGACGGGGTCATCGGGTCGTTCCTGGTTTTTGACCGGCCCCGGTCCACGACCGTCGTCTATGCACGTGGAGCCTATGCCCAAAAACACGCCCAGGCGGCATGGAACCAATTGGCAAAGGGCAACCGGCTGGACTGGCGGAAGTCCTATCGTTTCCTGAACGAAGAGGCGTTCCGTTACGAGACGTCCGCGTACGATCTCATGTACGTCTGGCTGCCGTTTGCTTCGTATGACGATGCGGCACAACTACAAGATCACCTGCGCCGGGTCTGCGACGCCCTCCGGCCCAACGGATTAGCGTTTCTTGCCGGGCCGGATTCGCTGTCTTCCATCGTCTCCGGGCTTCCGCTGGACATCGCATTCGGCGATCTTGTTGCTAATTTGCAGCCTTTTCGCATGCATCAATCGATCCTGCCCAAGGCGGCGCTGCATCCACGCCTGTCCGTTTGGGTCCTTAAGAGAACGTAGCAACGGTTCGGACAGGAAGTCCTTGACTAAACCGTTCTGACCTTTTAGGATGAAGATACCTTTAATGCTCATCCCGCGAGGTGAGAAAGGAGTTCAGTCATGATCACGTGTTCGGGCAAATCCTGCCCTACATCCGTTAACCTTCGTCTCGTTTAGCGAGAGGAAGGTTTTTTTTTGCACTGATGAACGTTATGTCGGGAACCAATCACCGCCACGAATCCGTCATCATGGACCGTCATGAAATGACACGGGCCCTGACCAGGATTGCCCATGAAATCCTGGAGCGAAACAAGGGGTGTCATGACGTCGGCTTGGTCGGCATCCGCACCGGCGGGGTCTATCTGGCTCAACGATTGAAGCATCTCGTTTCTCAAATCGAGCAAACGGAGGTTGTCCTGGGGGAGCTTGATATTACGCTCTACCGGGACGATCTGGCCTTGCGGAAAAATCAACCCGTTCTCAAGAAAACGGATATCCCGTTTCATATGTCGGATCTCAAAATCATCCTGGTCGATGACGTGTTGTTTACGGGAAGAACCATTCGCGCCGCCATGGACGGACTCATGGATTTGGGCAGGCCGGCGGAAATTCAATTGGCGGTGTTGGTCGATCGGGGGCACCGGCAACTGCCGATTCGAGCCAATTACGTGGGGAAAAATATTCCGACCGCCAAAGATGAAAATGTTCGAGTATTCCTTGAAGAATTGGGTGAAGAGGATCGGGTGTCCAAGCTCATCGATGCGGAGAGGACGGCATGAGTTTCAAACGAAAGGATCTGCTGGGACTAGGCTCATTGTCCCAGGAAGAAATGGCCTTGATCCTCGAGGCGGCAGAGCCGTTCAAGGAAGTGAGCGGTCGGGAGATCAAGAAGGTTCCGGCCCTGCGAGGAAAGACCGTGATCAATTTGTTCTTCGAGCCAAGCACGCGGACCCGAACGTCATTCGAGTTGGCGGCGAAACGGCTGAGCGCCGACGTGGTGAATTTTTCACCGTCTTCGAGCAGCGTGGTGAAGGGCGAAACGCTCCTCGATACCGCCAGAAATATCGAGTTCATGCAGGCCGACATCCTGGTGCTCCGCCACTCGTCCGCCGGAGCCGCGGAAATCCTGGCCCGGAACAGCCGGTTGTCCGTCATCAATGCCGGGGACGGGTGGCACGAACACCCCACGCAGGCCCTTTCCGATTTGCTGACAATTCAGGAGAAGAAAGGGCAGGTTCGCGATCTGCAAGTCGCCATCGTCGGTGACGTGGCTCACAGCCGGGTGGCGCGATCCAATATTTACGCATTGACGAAAATGGGGGCGCACGTGCGCGTCGTGGGGCCTCCGACCATGATTCCCCTGTATCTTCATCGGCTTGGGGTCACGGTCTATCACGATTTTGACGAAGCGATTGCCGGAGTCGACGTCGTGATCATGTTGCGGCTCCAACTCGAACGACAAGGCCGCTCGCTGTTTCCTTCCATCAGGGAATACGCCCGGTTATACGGCCTGACTTCGGAACGCGTGCAACGGGCGGCCAAAGACGTACTTGTCATGCATCCCGGTCCGGTCAATCGAGGCGTTGAAATCGCCCATGACGTGGTTGACGGCAGCGCCGCCGTGATCCTGGACCAGGTCGCGAACGGTGTGGCCGTGCGCATGGGGCTCATGTACCTGCTGTCGCAACGAAATTAACTGTGATTTCTATCGAGAGACGTTCTTATGGCGAATGACATGAAAATACTGATCACCGGCGGGCACGTGATTGATCCCGGTCATCGGAACGGCGTGGCCGACGTGTTGATCGAAGGGGGAAAAATCAGCGCGGTGGAGCCGGCCCTGCAACAAAAATTCGAGAAGGTCAAAGGGCTGACGATCATCGACGCGAAGGGGCTGCTCGTGTGTCCGGGTTTTGTGGATTTGCACGTCCATTTTCGGGAACCGGGATTCGAATATAAGGAAACGATTGCCACGGGTAGCGCCGCGGCCGTGGCCGGCGGCTTCACCTCGGTGTGTTGCATGCCCAACACTCACCCTGTCAACGATTCCCGGTCGATCACAGAATTTATTCTTGCCCAGGCCGCGGCTGCCGGGAAAGCCAGGGTCTTTCCCATCGGCGCGATTACCAAGGGCTCGCAAGGAGAAGAACTCGCGGAGATCGGGGAACTCTTCGATGCCGGCTGCGTGGCCGTTTCCGACGACGGGGTTCCGGTCATGAACAGCCTGGTCATGCGTCGAGCCATGGAATATGCCTCGGCGTTTCATCTTCCGGTGATCGATCACTGCGAAGACTCGATGCTCTCGCGAGGCGGCAGCATGCATGAAGGCGCGGTGTCGACCGAACTGGGTATTCCCGGGATCCCGAAAGCCGCGGAAGAAGTCATGGTGGCCCGGAATATCGCCTTGGCCGAATTGACCGGCGCCCGGTTGCATTTGCCTCACGTGAGTACGGTGGGCTCGGTCAGGATGGTGCGGGAAGCCAAGGCGCGCGGGATTCCCGTCACCGCCGAAGCCTGCCCGCATCATTTTTCGCTTACGGATGAAGCCGTGCGTTCTTATGACGCCAACGCGAAAATGAATCCCCCGTTAAGGACGGATGAGGACGTGCAGGCTATCAGGGAAGGGTTGCGCGACAATACCATCGACATCGTGGCTACCGATCATGCGCCGCATGCCGTTCAGGAGAAACAATTGGAATTCGACGCTGCTCCGTTCGGTATCATCGGGTTGGAAACGGCGTTCCCGCTCACCCTGAACCTTGTCGAGGAAGGGATCCTTTCGTTGGAGCAGGCCATCACCAAACTGACGCGGGAGCCGGCTCAGGTCTTTGGTTTGCCCTACGGCACCTTGGTCCCGGGAGTCGCGGCGGATGTTGCGCTGATCGATCCGAATGCCACGTGGGTTGTGGATACCGCTCGGCTGCATTCCCTGAGCCGTAATACGCCGTTTGCCGGTTGGACCATGAAAGGGAAGGTGGTCAAGACGTTGGTCGGGGGGACCGTCGTGTATGAGCAGGACGAAAAATAATGTGCAAAAACTGACAAGCCTGTTTCATCCCGGCCGGCACGTCCGGCAGGAGCAATGAATGACCCGACGTACTTCAGGCTGGCAGCTTTCCTGTTCCCTGCTGGAATTGCTGGGGCTCATGATGTGGATCGGAAGCCTGACCGCGCTCCTGACGATGGTGATTCCCGCGGTGTTCAATACCCTGGGGATGGAAACGGGCGGCCGGTTTTTGCGCCGCGTCTTTGACGGGTATAATGCCGTGATCGTGGGTGTCGTCGTGGTGCTGATCGGCACGGCATGTTTTCGCTATTGGAAGCACCGGCAGGAGCCGCAGGGGAACCCGCCGGTGAAACGATCCGAGGTCGGTCTGTTGATGGCCCTCACGGTGGTGACGGTTTTGATTGTGGCAGTCCTGGGACCAAAGGCCGTTGCCTTGCAGGAGATTGCGTTTGAAGCGGATTCGCAGGAAGCAAAGAAAGCGGCTCTTGAGGCTTTTTTTCGAATGCATATGATCGTGCGGGCCCTTCATCTGATCAATGCCGGCTTGGCTATCAGCTTGCTCACAGTCAAGTTCCGTCACTGGGTTCGGAACCAAGGCGCATTCGGTTTTGAATGAAAAAAGCGATTCTGGCATTGGCCGACGGGACCGTTCTTGAAGGACGGGCGTTGGGATTCGAGGGGGAAACATCCGGCGAGGTGGTGTTCAATACCGCGATGACCGGGTACCAGGAAATCCTCACGGACCCGTCCTACAAGGGACAGATGGTCCTGATGACCTGCCCGCATATCGGCAATTACGGCATTTCGCCGGAGGATAACGAATCCCGTCGCACGTGGGCCGAAGGATTTATCGTCAATGAAGCGTCACGGCGCCCCAGTAATTGGCGCTCGGCGCTTTCGTTGCACGAGTATTTGGTGCATCATCGAATCGTGGGGATTGAAGGAATCGACACCCGGTTTCTGACGCGCCATTTGCGCGACCATGGTTCGCAGGCGGGCATCATCTCCCACGGAACCGGCGTGAACGGTTCTCCGGACGCTCTCGTTGCAAGAGCCAACGCGCTGCCCTCCATTTCCGAACAGGATCTGGTCGGGGCCGTAACCTGCGATTCCGATTATCAATGGAACGAAGGCACCGGGGTCTGGCCTCAACGGTTGAATGCGAGCGGGCAAGTCGATCCGGCTCCGGCGAAACGATTCCACGTTGTGGTCTACGATTTTGGCGTGAAACAAAATATTTTACGGCGGCTGGTGGATGAAGGGTGTACGGTCACCGTGGTTCCCGCATCCACCACGGCAGCGACGGTTCGTACCCTGAAACCGGATGGCGTGTTCTTGTCCAACGGCCCCGGTGACCCCGAGGGGGTGTCCTATGCGGTGCCCCATATCCGGGATTTGATCGGATGGCGGCCGATCATGGGGATCTGTCTCGGCCACCAGATATTGGGGTTGACGTTGGGTCTGTCCGCGTACAAATTGAAATTCGGGCATCACGGCGCCAACCATCCGGTAATGGATTTGCGATCAGGAAAAGTGGAGATCACGTCACAAAATCATAACTTTGCAGTTCGCATGTCTTCAGCCGAAGAACCCAAGGGTCTGCTGGAAACACCCTGGGGGCCATTCAAAGCGACGCACGTGAGTCTCAATGATCAATGCCTGGAAGGCCTCGTTGGAACGACGGCGCCGGTGCTCTCGGTCCAGTATCATCCGGAGGCTTCTCCGGGTCCGCATGATTCCTCATACCTGTTCAGTCAATTTCGAACCATGATGGAACAAGCCCATGCCTAAAATTTTACTCCTCGGCCTCGTGTTGCTGGTGGCGACGACGGGCTGCATGACTTCGTCCTTTTTTCCCAAGACGAGCCCGTTAGAGGAAGTCGTGCTTTCAGGAGAGGGCCGGGACAAGATCCTGCTGGTCGAGGTTTCCGGGGTGTTGACCTCCGCAAAACCCAGCGGCGTGTTTGACCGGTTCTTTGACCGGCTCAGCCTGCCGGCACGGTTCAAGGAAGAACTCGCCAAGGCTGAGGAAGACGAGGACGTCAAGGCGATCGTCTTTCGGATCAACACGCCGGGAGGTACGGTCACGGCCTCGGATATCCTGTATCATGAAATTAGGGAATTGAAAAAAACCCGGGAAATCCCGGTCATTGCCTCCATCATGGACCTGGGCACCTCGGGCGGTTATTACGTGGCGATGGCCGCGGATCAGGTCGTGGCGCATCCATCGTCGGTTACGGGGAGTCTCGGAGTCATTATGTTGACGCTCAATGCGTCGGGCCTGATGGAAAAAATCGGTGTCCGGGCCAATGCGGTGACGTCGGGACCCCATAAGGACATGGGGTCGCCGTTCCGCACCATGACCGAACAGGACCGAGCCATTTTTCAAGGCGTGATCGATAATTTTTATGACCGGTTCCTTCAGGTCATTGAACAGGGGAGACCGAATCTGAAGCCCGAAACCATTCGTCAGTTGGCTGATGGTCGAATTTATTCGGCAACCCAGGCTAAAGACCATGGATTGGTTGATATGATAGGCTATCTGGATGACGCCCTTGAACTTGCCAAGAAAGAAGCCGGAATTGAGGAAGCACGGGTTGTCATGTACCAGCGGGCAGGCGGCTATCACCCGAATATTTATGCCCAAGGCCCGGGGGGCCTTGCCCGGACCGATTGGGCTTTTTCCAAACTCGATCCGGTTTCGCTGCTGCTAAAGGGAAGTGCGCCGGCGTTTATGTATCTTTGGCTTCCATAGGCAGATTAGAATAAATCGGAATGACTCGTAATGACATGAAATTCTCCATGCCAAACATTGCAATCCTTTGCGGGCTCCTGTTGTTGGCCGGATGCATCAAAGCCCCGGGGACCGCGCGCGACCAAGTGATCTTTCTTTCGGAGGAAAAGGAAATCGCATTGGGAGTCAGTGCGTTTCGCGACGTATTGCGACAGGCCCGGCTCAGTGCGAATCCCGAAATCAATGAAATGGTCAACCGTGTGGGCCGGCGTATTGCCGAGGCAGCCGACAAACCGGAATACCATTGGGAATTTGCGGTCATTCAAGACGACAGCATGGTGAATGCCTTTGCCTTGCCCGGAGGCAAGGTTGCGATTTTTACGGGCATCCTGAAACACGCGAAGAACGAAGACGGGCTGGCCACGGTCATGGCCCATGAAGTCGCGCATGCCCTTCAGCGGCACGGCGCCGAACGCATGAGTCGTGGGATTCTCGATCAAATCGCTCAAATAGGCATGATTGCCGGGGCAGCCAGCGGCGCCGTCAATCCCCAACTTGCCATGGGCGCCATGAGTGCGTACGGCGTTGGCGTGACGCTTCCGCACAATCGAAAACAGGAATCGGAAGCTGACTACGTCGGGCTGAAACTCATGGCGAAGGCCGGATACGACCCGCGTGAAGCCATTGGTTTCTGGGAGCGAATGAGTGGATGCCCCAAACAGATGATCGGAAAGTATTGTTTCCGCTCAAACGCGGCCGTCCCCGAATTTCTTTCGACTCACCCTTCGGATGTCACGCGGATTCGACAAATAGAGGCATGGATTCCCGAGGCCATGAAACATTATCGACCGCACGAAGAGGATGGCGACCCGGCCATTGGCCCAAGCACCCCCGACCCGCAGACTCCGGCGCAGACTTCAACTTCAAAGAGCTGACGCTTCATGCCGAAACGCACCGACTTGCGGCGCATTCTCTTGATCGGCTCCGGGCCTATTGTGATCGGCCAAGCCTGTGAGTTCGATTATTCCGGCACCCAGGCCTGCAAGACCTTGAAGCAGGAAGGGTATGAAGTGGTCCTCATCAACAGCAATCCCGCCACGATCATGACCGATCCCGACCTGGCGGATCGAACCTATATTGAACCCATTACGGTCGAGGTGGTGGAGCGGATTCTTGAGCAGGAACGTCCCGACGCCTTGCTTCCCACGATGGGCGGTCAAACGGCGTTGAACGTGACCATGCGCCTTCACGAACAGGGCCTGCTTGAAAAGTACGACGTGCAACTCATCGGGGCCAATTACGAAGCGATCAACAAGGCTGAAGATCGAGAAGCGTTCAAACGGGCCATGCACAATATCGGCGTGGACACGCCGCTGAGCCGGTTGATTCGAAACCGGGAAGACGGCATAAGTTTTCTGGAAATCGTCGGATTTCCGGCCATTGTGCGTCCCTCCTTCACGCTGGGAGGAAGCGGCGGGAACATTGCCTATAATCGTGAAGAGTTCGAACGGTACGTTGATTGGGCGTTGCTGACCAGTCCGGTCGGGGAGGCGTTGATCGAACGTTCATTGATCGGATGGAAAGAATATGAACTCGAGGTCATGCGGGACCTGAATGATAACGTCGTCATCGTCTGTCCCATAGAAAACTTCGACGCCATGGGTATCCATACCGGTGACAGCATTACGGTGGCTCCGGCTATGACCCTGACGGATAAAGAATACCAACGCATGCGGGATGCCGCGATTCGCATTATCCAGGAGATCGGCGTGGATACCGGCGGGTCGAACATTCAATTCGCGCTCAACCCCGCAAACGGAGAGATGATCGTCATTGAAATGAACCCGCGCGTGTCCCGGAGTTCGGCCCTGGCCTCCAAGGCCACCGGGTTTCCCATTGCCAAAATCGCGGCGAAACTGGCCATCGGGTATACCCTGGATGAAATTGCCAATGACATTACCAAGGTGACCCAGGCCTCTTTTGAACCCACCATCGACTACGTCGTCGTCAAAATTCCGCGGTTCGCCTTTGAAAAATTCCATGGCTCCAACCCGACGCTCACGACCCAGATGAAATCCGTGGGCGAGGCCATGGCCTTGGGGAGAACGTTCAAGGAAGCGTTTCAAAAAGCCTTACGCTCCCTGGAGACCGACCGCTGCGGATTGATCTCTCTCAATGGCTTGGATCATTACCTTCCGGGAGACGAACTCGATCCATCCGTGTCTGAACACATTCGGACGGCCATGCAGGTCGCCCATCCGGATCGTCCCTGGCACATCGCGGACGGCTTGCGAATCGGCATCTCCAAGGACGAAATTTTTTCGGCCACGCACATCGATCCCTGGTTTTTGGATCAGCTCGAAGAACTCGTCCTGTTTGAACAACGATTGCTGAATCAAGCCCGTACCTGTGCTCGGGAGTTAAAGCGTGAGCCGACGCTGGAGGAGATGTTCAACGGCCCGACGGAATTTGAATTCCTCAAGGACGCCAAACGTCTGGGGTTTTCGGATCAACGATTGGCCCAATTGTTTGAAGTCACACCCGCGGCCGTGCGGGCGTTTCGAAGTGAACATCTACCTTCCCATCGCGTTACGTATTCACGAGTGGATACCTGCGCCGCCGAATTCGAAGCCATGACGCCCTACTTGTATTCCACGTACGGTCAGGAGTGTGAAGCGCGCCCGACGGACCGGGAGAAAGTCGTGATTTTGGGAGGCGGGCCGAATCGGATCGGGCAGGGGATCGAATTCGATTATTGCTGTGTGCATGCCACCCTGGCCTTACGGGAATTGGGCATCGAAACCATCATGGTGAATTGCAATCCTGAAACAGTGAGTACGGATTACGACACGTCAGACCGGCTCTATTTCGAACCGCTCGTCGAGGAAGACGTGTTGAACGTCATGGAGGTGGAACGGCCACTGGGCGTGGTGGTGCAATTCGGCGGGCAAACGCCGCTCAAGCTGGCGTTGCCGTTGGCGCGAGCGGGGATCCCGATATTGGGCACGAGTCCGGATGCGATCGATCGCGCTGAAGATCGTGAGCGGTTCAGTGACTTGATTACCGCGTTAGGGCTTCGGCAACCGCGAAACGGCGTGGCACGCTCCGGCGAGGAAGCGTTTGCCGTGGCTTCTCGCGTCGGCTACCCGGTGATCGTGCGTCCATCGTACGTCCTGGGCGGGCGGGCCATGCAGATCGTGTACGACGAACAATCGCTGCGGCAATACATCAAAACCAACATCATGACGACTGATCAGTATCCACTTTTGATTGATCAATATCTCACGGATGCCATCGAGGTTGACGTGGATGCGATTTCCGACGGAGGCGACGTTGTCGTGGCCGGCGTCATGGAACACGTGGAAGAAGCCGGCATCCATTCGGGGGATTCCGCTTGTTCCCTTCCTCCGCACTCGTTGCCGGAAGATTTGATCGACCGGATTCGCACCCAAACCGTGGCCTTGGCGCGTGACCTGCACGTGGTCGGTCTCATGAACGTGCAATTCGCCGTTCAGGGGAATGAGGTCTTTGTCCTGGAAGTCAATCCCAGGGCTTCACGAACGGTCCCATTCGTGAGCAAAGCCATTGGAGTCCCCCTGGCCAAACTTGCCATGAAAATCATGGTCGGGCATTCACTCCGGGACCTGCAGTTTACCGAGGTTCCGGTTACGCGGCATATCGCGGTCAAGGAATCGGTTTTTCCCTTTACGAAGCTGGGGAACGTTGACGTGCTTTTGGGTCCCGAAATGCGTTCAACCGGGGAAGTGATGGGGATCGATCAGGATTTCGGATGGGCCTTTGCCAAATCCCAGGCCGCGGCGAGTTTGAGTTTGCCTCAGATGGGTACCATCATCATGAGCGTGAAAGACGGCGACAAACCCGGGACGGTCGACGTCGCCAAGCGCCTGCAAACGTTGGGGTTCAAACTTCAAGCCACGCGGGGAACCGCCGCGTATTTGCTCGAACGCGGCCTTGACGTGGAACCTGTCAATAAAGTGAAGGAAGGCCGCCCCCATCTCGTGGATCACATTAAAAACCGTCAGGCGCATTTGGTCGTCAATACCGTAGGCACCGCATCCTCACATAATGATTCGCTGCCGATTCGACGGGAAGCGCTTCAACAGAACATTCCGTATTTCACCACGATCCAGGGCATTCAGGCGGCCGTGACCGCCATTGAGGCCATGAAGAAAGCGTCACTCACGATCAAACCGTTGCAAGACTATCATCCGGCCTGATAAGAGGAACGCTTTCGGGATTGCCGGCAATGGTAATCTCAAATCCACAATCCGAAATCAGCAATCCAAAACCCATTTGGAGTAATCATGGCCGTTCCAATGACAAAAAAGGGATATGAGGCGCTCAAGGCGGAATTGGACCGGCTGCGGAAAGTCGAGCGTCCTCAAAACATTCAGGACATTGCCGAAGCGCGGGAACACGGGGATTTGCGGGAAAATGCCGAATTCAAGGCAGCCAAAGAACGACAGCAATATATCGATACGCGAATGAGTGAACTCGAATATAAATTGGGCGACGCACAGGTCATCGAGTCCGGCACCGGTCCCAGCGAAACCGTGGTGTTCGGTACGACCGTCCGCCTCCTGGAAGTGGATTCGGGAGAAGAAAAAGCCTATACCCTCGTCGGCCAGGAAGAAGCCGACCTCAAGAACGGCTCGATTTCCGTGCAATCGCCGATCGGGCGGGCGTTAATCGGTCATCGCGTCGGGGACGTGGTGCAGGTGAATCGGCCGGCGGGGATGATCGAGTACGAAATTCAAGAAATCTTTTTCCCGGAGTAACCCCATGCCTTCAGCCATATCCGTCCTGACGTTGTTGACCGATTTCGGCGCTCGCGATCATTTCGTCGCCAGCATGAAAGGGGTGATCCTGGGCATCAACAATCAGGCCCGCATCATCGACGTCTCGCATAACGTGGAATCATATTCCATCGAAGAAGCCGCCTTTCTCCTGAACTCCTGCTATCACTATTTTCCGGACGGCACCGTGCACGTCGTGGTCGTGGATCCGGGAGTCGGGTCGTCGCGTCGAGGGTTAATTGTCACGACGTCGAGGTTTTTTTTCGTCGCGCCCGACAACGGCGTGTTGACCTATATTTTTGAAAACGAACATTCCGTCGAGGTCCGGCAAATCGAAAATCGCCAATTTCGCTTGGATTCCGAAGGCGCGACCTTCGAGGGGCGGGATTTATTTGCACCGGCTGCCGCCTGGTTGACACGAGGACAAACGCCCGGCGCCTACGGACGCCTGGTTGCCGATTACGAAAGATTACAAATTCAGAAACCCGAGGTGCGGGATGGAGTTCTTCACGGTCGTGTTGCCTACGTCGATCGCTTCGGTAACATTATCACCGACGTGACTCCGGCCGACATTCAGGCACTCCAGGCGATCACGAAGCGCAAGAGTGTTGCGTTTGAAATCGGCGGCGTCACCATCGACACGATCAAGACGCATTATGAACAGGGTTCGTCGGATATACCGAATGCCTTGATCAACAGCAACGGCTATCTCGAAGTGTTTCTGAAGGAACGCAGCGCCGCGGAAAGACTAGGCGTCAAGACCGGAACGCCTGTTGAGATACAGTAAATCAGAAAGTCCTGTCTTTCTTCTCACGAACGAAGGAAAAGATAAAGACACTGGATTCCCGATTAAAGATGTCGGGAATGACGGTTGCGTGACGGAAAATGAATTACTGTCAAATTATTGACATAATCTTGACGGAAAAAGCAGTTTGTGTCTCATCAATCACCGCCGTGAAACGCATCCCGGTCGTATTCGTCCTGTATGGATTCGGTGCGGAGGCCCAACCCCTGTCTAAAGGACTGTCGAATTGCGACGATACGTTCGTACGCCTCGGTCCCTTTCATGTGAGGGCCGAAGTGGGCGAGAAATTGTTCGGTGAGTTGAACCCCTTTTTGGAAATGGTGCGGAATCGTTTCCTCCGTCACTTGCTGCCAGGTGATGAAAATCAGGAATTCCTGATACGCCCGGGCATCAGGCAAGCGTTCGCCGATGGCAATCAGGGTTTCATAAGCGCGTGCGGCTTCTGAGCCTGTTTCAGAAGAAAACGTGTCCTCCGCCTCTTCAATTTCCTCTTGGAAATCACCCAGGTCATCCTGACTATAGGCTTGAGCCAGCGCCTGGTGTGCAGTAATAGCAGGATCAAAATTCATCGTGGTTCCTCATAAAGAGATTGTCCGGCATGCTACGCGACAGGCTTTCGTAACGATATTTACGATCTTTCGCAAATGTCGTTCGGTGGCGGCCAGCGGGGGAACGAGAACGACGATATTGCCGATCGGCCGGATGAGGAGGCCGTGACGGCGGCAGTCGGCTGCGATCTTGTGTCCCATGCGTTCCGATAACGGGAAAGGTTCCCGTGTTTCCTTGTTCTTGACCAATTCGATGCCGGCCATCATCCCGCTTTGCCGGACGTCTCCCACGATCGGTAATTCAGCCAACGGTTTGAGCAAATTCTTTAGCAACCTGGATTGTTTCCTGACGTGAACGAGTGTTTTTTCCTTTTTGAAAATTTCGAGATTGGCCAGGGCCGCGGCGCAGCCCAGTGCGTTTCCCGTGTAGCTATGGCCGTGAAAAAACGTTTTCCCGGGTTCACCGAGAAATGCTTCATAGATGCGTTCCGTGGTCAGGGTGGCTGCAAGCGGCAAATAGCCCCCGGTCAATCCCTTGGCCACGCACAGGAGATCGGGCGTCACGCGTTCATGGTCACAGGCAAACATGGTCCCGGTTCGCCCAAAGCCGGTGGCTACTTCATCGGCGATCAGCAATACGTCGTATTGCGAGCATAAGGCTCGAATGCGTGAGAGATAGCCCGGCGGCTGGGTGATCATCCCCGCGACGGCCTGAACCATGGGCTCGATCACGACGCCGGCGATCTGTTCGTGTCGCTTGCTCAAGACGTCTTCAAGGGGGTCCAGGCATGCCGTCCGGCATGAAGGGAAACGCAAATCAAGGGGGC
This sequence comes from Nitrospirales bacterium, assembly GCA_965203665.1. Classification (GTDB taxonomy): domain Bacteria; phylum Nitrospirota; class Nitrospiria; order Nitrospirales; family UBA8639; genus Bin75. The sequence goes on from OZ241905.1 coordinate 739,237, forward strand.
ATCGATAACAATAGGGAGCATCGAGGGCGACTGTCGAAAACAGGAGAGACCGAAAGCGTTCGTGAAACCGGGCGGTGCCACCCACGCTCATGCTCCCCACGGTATCGCCATGATACGCGGCATCCAGGCAAATGAACGTCTTCTTCCTTTTTTGCGGGGGGCTTTGCTGTTGCCAATACTGAATCGCCATTTTCAAGGCCACTTCCACGGCCGTGGCGCCGTCGTCCGAATAGAAAACGCGCGTCAAGCCTTTCGGGGCGATGTTGACGAGTTCCTTGGCCAGGAGAATGGAGGGGGGGCTGGCCGCACCCAACAGCGTGCTATGGGCGATTTTACCGAGTTGCTCTTGAATGGCCGTGTCCAACGCAGGGTGCCGGTGTCCGTGAAGATTGACCCAAATGGATGAGGAGCCATCCAGATATTTATTCCCGTGGATATCATAGAGGTAGATGCCGTCGCCTCTTTCAATAATCAGCGGGGCTTCCTTTTCCCACTCTTGCATTTGGGTAAACGGGTGCCACACGTATTGCCGGTCCCACTTCGAGAGCGTTGAAGACGAAGCAGAAGGATCGCTTTTCTGTTTTTTCTTAAACTGCTTCATTTACCATCACCCCATGCAGGATCCAGGGTTTTTCTTTTTTCTTCGTCCGTGAAGGCAAAAGACACTGGATTCCCGATTACTACGGTCGGGAATGACAGAAGGATGCCAATTTCATACCGCTACGAAAAGTTAAACGGCCGGCCGCGTGAGCAACCGGATTATAGGAATGCATTCTTTCTTTGACAAGACGAGGAAACCTTAATAGAATCAATAAATTGTGCATTTGCAATGAACACACTCTCCTCTATCCGCAATTTTTCCATTATCGCCCATATCGATCACGGAAAATCCACCCTGGCTGATCGTCTGTTGGAACTGACGGGAGCGATCACGCCCAGGGAGTTTCGTGAGCAGATCCTGGACGATATGGACCTGGAACGCGAACGTGGGATTACCATCAAGGCCCATGCCGTCACGACGTCGTACAAGGCGCATGACGGACAAACGTACCAATTGAACCTCATCGATACGCCCGGTCACGTGGACTTTACCTATGAGGTCTCCCGCAGTTTGGCTGCTTGTGAAGGCGCCTTGTTGTTGGTGGACGCCACGCAGGGCGTGGAAGCGCAGACGATTGCCAACGTGTATCTGGCCATGGCCAACGATCTCGTGATCCTGCCCGTCATCAACAAGATCGATCTCCCCAGCGCTGATATCGACGGCGTCAAGCATCAGATCGAGGAAGTCCTGGGTCTTCCGGTGGACGATGCGCTTCTGGTGAGTGCCAAGCAGGGGATCGGCGTGGATGACGTCCTGGACGCCATGGTTCGGCAAGTGCCGCCGCCTGAGGGCGCCCCGGGAGCCTCTTTGAAGGCCCTGATTTTCGATTCCTGGTTCGACAGTTACCAAGGGGCGATCGTGCTGGTTCGTATTTTCGACGGCGTGGTCAAACCGGGCATGAAAATCAGGCTCATGTCCACGGGACGAGTATTTGAAGTCTCGGAAGTCGGTATCTTTTCTCCCAAGCGCACCAAGACCAAGGAGTTGAAAGCCGGTGCGGTCGGTTACGTTGTCGCCGGCATGAAGGACGTGTCGGACACCAAGATCGGTGATACGATCACCGATGTCGACCGGCCCACGGCAACGCCGTTACCCGGCTATCGTGACGTGAAACCGCTGGTCTTCTGCGGGCTCTATACCATGGATAACGCGGATTACGAGGACCTTCGGGACTCGCTGGACAAGCTCCGTCTGAATGATTCTTCGTTTGTGTATGAACCGGAAACGTCCTTGGCCCTGGGCTTCGGTTTCCGGTGCGGATTCCTGGGCCTGCTGCACATGGAAATCATTCGTGAACGCTTGCAGCGTGAATACGGACTGAGCCTCATCAGCACGGCTCCCACCGTGATTTACCGGGTCAGGACGCTGGACGGGGAGGTGATGGACATTGAAAATCCGTCGAAACTGCCGGAGCCTGAAGCCATCGAAACCATGGAAGAACCGTTTATTAAAGCCACGATGATTGCCCCGGAACGATATGCCGGAAATATCCTCGCCCTCTGCCAGGAGCGCCGAGGCGTCCAGGAGAGTTTGCAGTACCTGGATACGACGCGGATCATGTTGGTCTATGCCTTGCCGTTGAATGAAATGGTGCTGGATTTTTACGACAAATTGAAATCCCGCACCCAGGGCTATGCCTCATTGGATTACGAACTGATGGACTATCGGGAATCGGATTTGGTGAAACTCGACTTGTTGCTGAACGGCGAAACCATCGATGCGTTGTCTTTCATCACGCATAAGGAGAAGGCTTATCATCGCGGTCGCCAATTAGCGGAAAAAATGAAAGAGTTGATCCCGAAGCAAATGTTCGAGGTGGCGATTCAGGCTGCGATCGGTAAACGCGTGATTGCGCGCGAAACGGTGTCCGCCATCAAGAAGAACGTGACTGCCAAGTGTTATGGAGGCGACATCACGCGAAAACGCAAGTTGTGGGAGAAGCAGAAAGAGGGCAAGAAGCGGATGAAGCAACTGGGGCGCGTGGAAGTTCCGCAAGAGGCCTTTCTGGCTCTCTTGAAGGTAAAGGATGAATAATGACCGATTATAAATCAGTGCTGCCCCCGGATTCTTCATCCGATGATCCGGAGTTTTCCTCTTCCCATGAAGAAAGCCGGCCGGAGACGACCCGGACCAAATCCGTGTGGCGGGAATACACCGAAGCCATCATCATTGCATTGGTCCTGGCCCTGACCATCCGCGTGTTTCTCGTGCAGGCATTCAAGATTCCCTCGGGCTCCATGATTCCCAGTTTGCAGATCGGCGATCATATCCTGGTCAACAAACTCGCGTACGGGTTCCAGATTCCCCAGGATTGCGAATTTGAGGTCGCGCTGCTTCCGGTTACCTGCTATTCGTCTTCCATGCTCTTCGAGTTTGAAAAACCCAAGCGGGGAGACATCATCGTGTTTCGATACCCGGAAGACGAGCATAAGGATTTTATCAAACGTATCGTCGGTCTGCCCGGCGATACCATTCGCATTCAGGAAAAAATCGTTTATATCAACGGAGAGCGGTTTCAGGACGATCAATTTACCCAACGCGTAGATCCCGGCATGATCGATGGCCGCATCAATCCACGCGACACGTTCGGGCCGGTGACCGTTCCCCCGGACTCCTATTTCGTCATGGGCGACAATCGCGACCAAAGCCTGGACAGCCGCTTTTGGGGATACGTGCAAGAGCATAAGATCAAGGGCCGGGCGTTTCTCGTCTATTGGTCCTGGCACGGGCAAGGTTCGGTGATGGAATGGGTGCGATGGAATCGCATCGGGAAAGTGATCGAGTAACAGGAGGACAGGGATTGAAAGAGGATGCCGGTGGATAGCCCTCATGTCACGATCGTCATTCCGGCACGATATGCATCATCCAGGTTTCCCGGCAAACCCTTGGCCCTTTTGGCGGGTAAGCCCTTAATTCAACACGTTTACGAACAGGCGGCCCGGGTTCCCAAAGTTGTCGAAGTGCTCGTGGCGACGGATGACGCGCGTATCCACGAAAGCGTGGAACGGTTCGGTGGCCGCTCTGCGATGGTGACTACGCCCTGCCGCACGGGGACCGACCGCGTGGCCGAGGCGGTCCGGCAGCTTCCATGTGAGATTGTCGTGAACCTCCAGGCCGATGAAATCCTGTTGTCGCCTGATCTACTGTTGGATTTGATCGAGCCGTTTCTTGCCGGTGAAGCGGAAATCGGCACCTTGAGTCGTCCACTCACATGCCGGGAGGAATTTGAGCAGTCCTCCGTCGTTAAAGTCATCACGGACCGGCAGGGGAGTGCCCTCTATTTTTCCCGGGCCCCGATACCGCACGTGCGCGATCACGTCCGGGCTCATCCACCCTTTGCCTCTCTCCACTTAGGAGTGTATATTTTTCGAAGACACACCTTGAATCGATTTGCCTCACTGCCGAGCGGGGAATTGGAGGAGGCGGAAAAACTCGAGCAGTTGCGGGCACTGGAACATGGGATTCCCATTCACGTGTGGGAGACAAACCATGCCTCACTTCGGATTGACACCCAAGAGGACTTGGACCGAGCGAATGCTTCATGGGACGAACTCATGGAGAGAACCCAATGAGTAAGTTCATTTTCGTGACCGGCGGGGTCGTATCCTCGTTGGGGAAGGGCTTGGCTTCGGCCTCCATCGGGCATCTCCTGGAGAGCCGGGGATTGCGGATCTCTTTCCTTAAACTCGATCCCTACATCAACGTCGATCCCGGGACCATGAATCCTTACCAGCATGGTGAAGTCTACGTCACGGACGACGGAGCCGAAACCGATCTCGATCTCGGGCACTACGAACGATTTACCAACCTCACGCTTTCACAAAGTAATAATTGCACCACGGGACGGATTTACGAGTCGGTCATCAAGAAAGAGCGCCGGGGCGAATATCTGGGAAGCACGGTGCAGGTGGTCCCGCATATTACCGATGAAATCAAACAGACGATTCTCCGGGTCGCGCACGGGACGGACGTGGTGATCGTGGAAATCGGGGGGACGGTCGGCGACATCGAAAGCCTGCCGTTTCTCGAGGCCATCCGGCAAATGCCGTTCGACGTGGGCCGGGAAAACGTGCTCTATATTCATCTCACCCTGGTGCCGTTCATTGAAACCGCCGGAGAGTTGAAAACCAAACCCACTCAACACTCCGTCAACAAACTCCGCGAAATCGGCATCCAACCTCATATCCTGTTGTGCCGGACCGACCGGTTCCTGGCGCCATCGTTGAAGGATAAAATCGCCTTGTTCTGCAACGTGGATAAGGGAGCGGTGGTCACCGCGAAAAACGTCGATACCGTGTACGAAGTGCCGATCGTGTTGCGAAAAGAAGGACTCGATGAGTTGATCGTTCGGTCCCTGCGCTTGGAATCCGGCCCACCCAATCTCCGCGATTGGGATGCCATGGTACAAAAGCTTAAACGCCCGACGCATGAAGTGACCATCGGGATGGTCGGCAAATACATGTCGTTCAAGGAGTCGTACAAAAGTTTGTCCGAGGCGCTGGTGCACGGTGGTTTGCCCAACGACGCCGGGGTGAACGTCCGATTGATCGAATCGGAAGACCTTGAACGGGGCGACCCCGAGCAATTCTTGAGTGACGCCGATGGTATTTTGATACCGGGGGGGTTTGGGACAAGAGGGATCGAAGGCAAGGTGACGACGATTCGTTACGCCAGGGAAAAGGGCATCCCGTTCCTGGGCCTCTGTTTGGGCATGCAGTGCGCGGTCATGGAGTTTGCCCGTCACGTCGCCGGGCTGGAAGGGGCCAACAGCGGTGAATTTGATTCGGCCACGGCCCACAAAGTGATTGACCTGCTGCCGGAACAGCGGACCGTGGAAGACAAGGGCGGGTCCATGCGACTCGGCAGTTACGCCTGCCTTTTACAAGAGGGGTCTCTTGCCCGTCAGATTTATGGGACGTCGGAAATTCAGGAACGACACCGGCACCGGTACGAATTCAACAATGATTTCCGCGAAACCTTGACGGCCAAAGGCCTGGTGCTGAGTGGTACGTCACCGGACGGGCGGCTCGTCGAAATCATCGAATTACAAGACCATCCCTGGTTTTTGGGGACCCAATTTCATCCTGAATACCGATCACGACCGCATGCCCCGCATCCCGTGTTTCAAGCGTTCATCCAAGCGGCCCTGAAACGCAAATTCGGCCGATAATAAACTCTCCTCTCCCATCAGGGAAAGGAGGACTTGAGGTTCCCCTCCTTTGTAAGGAGGGGATAGGGGAGGTAGAGCAAGACACCATGATGCAGGACGTGCCGTTGGGAGATTTTCCAGGCGGAGGAGAGCATCCGCATTTCCTGATTGCGGGACCCTGCGTCATCGAGAACGAGCAGGTCGTCCTCGACACGGCATTTCAGGTGGCCGAAATCGCCCGGACAGCCGGATTTCCCTATCTCTTCAAATCGTCCTACGATAAGGCGAACCGGAGTTCCATCAATTCATACCGGGGACCCGGGATTCAGGAAGGCTTGGCTATCCTTCAAAAGGTGAAGGAACAGGTTCAAGTCCCCGTTCTGACGGACGTGCATAGTGTTGAAGAAGTCCGGCAAGCCGCGCAGGTCGTGGATGTGGTGCAAATCCCCGCGTTTCTGTGCAGGCAGACCGACCTGTTGGTGGCGGCGGCCCAAACCGGCAAAACCGTCAACGTCAAGAAAGGGCAGTTTCTTTCTCCCTGGGATATGAGTAACGTCGTCAAGAAATTGGAAGAAAGCGGGACTCGCCGGATCGTCCTCACTGAAAGAGGGTTCACGTTCGGCTATAATAACTTAGCGGTGGACATGCGAGCCTTGCCCGTCCTGAAGGGGTTGGGGTATCCCGTGGTGTTCGACGTCACGCATAGCGTACAACTGCCCGGAGGAGGGGGAACGCACTCATCCGGCCAGCGTGAATTTATCCCTACCCTGGCCCGAGCCGCGGCGGCAGCCGGCTGCGACGGGTTTTTCATGGAAGTCCACCCGAATCCGGATCAGGCGCTCTCTGACGGGGCGACGATGGTCCCGCTCAATAAACTAAAAGCTTTACTTGAAGAATTGAAGCGGGTTTGTCAGGTCGCAGGAAAAGGCTCGGACGTCACACTCTAACGGGACCTCTGATTTCTTGTGATAGCGGGATGCAGGGCAAGGCGTCCCGGAGTGAAACCCAAGGCTTATCATAGAGATAGGTGAGGGTTGAGCGAGGACACAACGCAGCCATGCGCCCGATAGTGCACTAAATCAGAGGTTCCTAGCCATGTCACAAGCTCACGTCGCCAAAGCTGAATCGAAATCCGTCCCCGTGGACGACCGGACCGAGCGTACATTCAACTTGCCGAATACGCTCACGTTCATACGAATTTTATTGGTACCGGTCTACATAGGTCTCTTTTCAACACCCACGGTCAGCCGGTCACTTTGGGCTGCGGCGGTCTTTGGCCTGGCAGCTCTGACTGACTGGCTTGACGGATATATTGCGCGGCGACGCGGGCAAGTCACCAAAATCGGCAGGCTGTTCGACCCTATAGCCGATAAGTTTCTGGTAATTTCCGGGCTGGTGTTACTTGTGCAATTTCAACGGGTTGCAGCCTGGCTGGCGATTGCGCTTATTGTACGGGACTTGGCTGTGACCGGCGTACGATTCGTTGCCGCGAGTCGAGGCATTATTATCGCAGCCGGAACATTGGGGAAATATAAAGTTGTGCTGCAAATTATTGGAATCATCATTTTGACCCTGGAGGGAGCGGTTGCCATGTCCACCCTGAACCTGCATTTTGTCGGAACCCTGACTCTTCAGGTGGCTCTGATCTTTTCCCTGATATCAGGCGGACAATACATTTTCGAAGCCTGGACCGAATTTTCCAGAAAAGGGTGGCACGCATAGCGTCCGCGCCGGCCATGTCTCCTGAGATCATCGGGCCGCTTTTTTGTCTCGGAGCCTTTCTGCTTGGCTCAATTCCATTCGGACTCGTTTTTTCACATCTGCTTGGCGTTCCGGATCCCAGAGAAGCAGGCAGTCGGAATATCGGCTTTACGAACGTCCTGCGCGTATGCGGCAAGAAAGTCGGTATCCTCACGTTAGCCGGTGACTTGGGAAAAGGCTGGTTGATAGGATGGATCGCCGGTCTGGGATTTCTCCCGAACCTGTGGGCTTTGGCGGCCGTACTCTCGGTGGTGCTGGGACATCTTTTTCCCATTTTCCTGAAATTTCACGGCGGAAAAGGCGTTGCCACGGGCTTGGGAGGAATACTAGGCATTCATTTTCCGATGGGATGTATCCTGGTTGGAATTTGGGCTGCCACCGTTGGAATCTGGAAATATTCGTCAGGAGGCGCGATCATGGCCTTTGCAACCTTGCCGCTGATCGGCTGGTTCATGACCTATGATCTCCAATTTTTGATATTCAGCCTTCTCCTGAGCAGTTTTGTGATAGGCAAACATAAGGGGAATATCGTCCGTTTGCTGAATGGAACGGAACCCTCGATACGTCGATCCTCATGAACATTTATAATTTGACATAATCATTCTTATGCGACATTGCGGACTTGCTTAGCCCTAATTGTCACCGGGTCTAGATGCTGGGTCTTTTGACTTCTTTTTCACGGCGGCTCGGGTAAACTCATTTCAGATAATTTAGGTATCTGCTGCAAATTTCGATAACGTCTATGGGAATGTTGGGATCGTTTTCCAAATATTCATTAACATACAAACAATGAACGTATTCATGGCGTCCACGGGCTGCCCACTCGTCATGACTCCATCCATTCAAAGGAGAAGGCTCCTTATAGTTGCCGACTGTGGCCTTGCAAGCGTCTCTGAAAATTCTCCATGCGACGAGCCCTCTTGTTTCCCTGTCTAAGTCAAGTTGTATGGCTATCTTCTCAAAGTATTCGTTCTGCTTATTGTCAAGATCGTAATCTAACTGCTCGGTGTCCGGTAAGATCGGGTGAAGACGTCTGGCTATTAATTGACAGATGGCAGTCACTGCAGGCTTGAGCGAAGAGTCATTGTAGGCAGGCTTCAATTCGGCCGTGTATCCTTCGAGAATTTCTGCTCTTGTGATGGCATGTGCATCTTGGGTAATCCATGCAAAAGACACGACAGCGAGCGTAACCGCGCTCGATCCTATGGCGATGAGTAATGAACAACGAGTGTTCATTGGGTTTCCTTTTCGATTTTTTTTAAGGTATCGATCAAGTTTATAATTGCTTCACCCTTATCATCCCATGATTTTTTGGGGTTGTTCCAAGTTTCCTTAAACTTTTTCTTAGCTTCTCTTTGTTTTGATTCTGATTGTCCTTTGCTAAGCATAGTTTCTCCCTTCAGTTACTCCTTAGTGCCCTCGTACCTAGGTTTTACACGGGTAATGATATATTCACCATTAGTCTTCTCTTCGACATAAGCGCATAATGCGAGAAGAAGGTTGTTATCTGTCAAATTGTCCTTCAAATTTCGGCCCTCACCTTTCTTCGCCACGGCTGCTTTCTGAAGCGTAAATTCACCATCAGTGTGATCTCTGATAAAGTCAAACATTTCATAAAGGATCTGGACTGGGTCGTATTTCATTGGGAACTCCCTTAATTCGCAGTTGAGAGATATGACTATTAAGCCATCCTCAAGTCCCATCAGGCATTGAGGTATTCGGAGCCATGCGTGGGCATACCGCAGGTTCGTGTGTTACCTGCTATACTCTTCTTGTCTAAAGTCGAGACTTACGTATCCCTTTCGGATCGCAAAATCGAGTGCTTGCGGAAGGGCTTCAACTGGAAATTCACCCCCGCGGGCGACCTTCCCATCTTTGCTGAACCAAGCAAACTTCACGGATCTCAAGTTGTTGCTACCTTGATCCCATGATGCGATCCCCAGACGGAGTTCACAGCCCGGGTTACTTCTTGCGGGCTCGCTAAATGCTACCTTCATTTTGCTGCCTCCATGATATAGTTAGTACAATGCTAGTATCATCGTACTATATGCTATCAAGATCAAACGTTCAAGCCCTCATTGTGCATCTTCTCTAAATCATACCGCAGATATTTCGATTTTGAATTCAATGACTTTATGGATTGGACAGCCCGATTCCTGAAGCAGACAGAGGCATCGACGTAGATCACCGCTCGCTTCGATCATCATCCAGTTCGCCGAGTAGGTCTTCGAGTGGCGCAACCGGCTTCGGCACTGGGAGCTTCGCTGCATTGGGCTGTGCCGATGGTGTCAGCCATCCCCTGCACCCCGCATAGGCTAGTATCGGGCTTCTGGTTTCTTGGGGAGGACCGATCTCTGCGATCACCCGGCCACGGTCCGTCACCAGGACGGTTTCACCAGATGCCGCCAGCCGTACGTATTCGCTCAACCTACCGCTGAGTAGTTTTATACTAACTGATCTCATAGGCAATAAGGTAGCGGCTGGAAGCTATTTGGTCAAATTTCTTGCCAGTTCGACTGCCCTTTCTGTCATCTTCGACAAGTCAAGGAGAGACTTGATCGTGAATCCAGTGTCTTTTTATATGTAGCTGCGCCATCTCATGGCGCTTCTTTAGTGACGTCCTCTCCGAGCCGCATAAGGCATGTCCTCGACGTTTGTAATCGGGGATGCGGCGGCTACAACGGCAAAAAAACGACCCTGGATTCCCGATTGCGGTCCCCTCACCCTGTCCTCTTCCTCAATGGGGAAAGGGTTCTATGCTACTGATGTAATTTCTCAGGAATTGCAGTGGCTTGACGAGTGACGAGTTGATGACGCAATCTTTTGCTCATGCGGCGTTTCTTTGGTCAGCCTTTTCTATCCTGTCTCGTCATCACCGCCTTGGTTCTTTCAGTTAGCGCCCCGGCTTTTGCCGATCCCGTAGAGTCCAAAGGACTTCAACTCCTGGAAGAGATCCAGGAAGCGATTTCGCAGTTGGCCGAACACGTCACCCCAAAGGTGGTGGGCGTGTCCGCTATCCGGCAGATTTCCCAACCCGGAAAAATTCCACAGCAAGGACGCTTCAAGGTGCCTGGGGCGGGGTCCGGCGTGGTGATCCATGAAGACGGCTACATCGTGACCAATAACCACGTCATCGACAATGGCGTGGAAGCCGAGATCCATTTTTCGGATCAATCGACATTGATTGCAAAAATTGTGGCTCAGGATCCCGATACCGATCTTGCGCTGTTGAAGGTCGAGACGGACCGCAAGCTGGAGAGCGCCACGTTCGGGGATTCCAGCACGGTGAAGGTCGGACAATGGGTCCTGGCCGTGGGCAATCCGTTCGGGTTGGATCGCACCGTCACCCTGGGGGTGGTGAGCGGGATTGGCCGGGAGAATATGAATCTGTCCCGGTATGAAAATTTCATTCAAACCGATGCGTCGATCAATCCGGGGAACTCCGGTGGGCCGCTCTTCAATCTGCGCGGCGAGGTCATCGGGATCAATACAGCCATTATCAATTTCGCGCAAGGCATCGGCTTTGCGATTCCATCCAACATGGCGAGCCGGATCATCGAGCAGCTCAAAACGGGCGGGAAAGTGGTCCGGGGGTGGCTCGGAGTCGGGATTCAGCCACTGACACTCCAACTCGCGGAGAAATTCGGTGTCCCTGACGGCAAGGGCGTCCTGATCAATGAAGTGTTTGCCGGCGATCCCGCGGATCAGGCAGGGCTGAAATCCGGTGACATCATCACCCGAATCGGCAATGAACGCCTGGAGTCTCCCAACCAGTTGTCCCGGGTGGTGGCCGGTTTCTCCCCGGACGATACGGTCATGGTCCACGTCATTAGGGATGGGACGGCACTCCAACTCCCCGTCTTGTTGGGCGTGAAACAAGAAAAGCCGATCGTGGCGTCCTTGCCGCCGACTACGGCCGAAGTGGATTTGGGTATCGACGTGTCGCCCATTACCGAGGAGTTGGCCGAACAGTTTTCCCTGGAACAGAAGACGGGCATCCTGGTGGTGCAGGTCGTTCAGGGCAGCGTGGCGTATGCGGAAGGATTACGAAAGGGAGACGTCATTCAGGAAGTGAATCGCGCCGCGGTGTCCACCATGAGGGAATTTCGCCGCATCCTCAAAGAAGTTCAAGCCGGCGAGACGATCCTCCTGCGGATTCTTCGCGAGTCGAAAGCGTTTTTTGTGGTGTTGAAACCGTAGGCAAAATTTTTCATCAGGCTAGAGTTAAGAAGAAGGTTAGCTTCATACTGCACCTAACCTGTCACGTCCTTCGAGAATAACGTCATGCGGCCACATCACCCGTTAGCTAGCATTCTAAACCGAACACACTGCAGTCGCCATTGCATTGTGCCAACTTGATCCCAATAGCTCTTGGGCTATCCCCTAAGACACTATTCGTGTTTAGACTGGATACCCCCTTTAATGGCTGCGTTCATAGGGCATCAAACCATCTTCGTCGTAGCGCGCGATCATCTCCTGTCTTCGTTTCTCGTTTTCAGCAAGGATGCGTTGACCAGCTTCCATTTCCGCCGGAGTGATATCCTTTGCCATGATCTCGGCGCACTGCTTCTCGATCTGTTCTCCGACGCCTTGAAACGAAAAGTCGCTCTGATATCCATTTTTGAACACGTATTTGAGAATGCTTGCAGACCCCACAGGGATATCTTTTCTCGCAAGGAACTGGCGAAACAACCACAGCACCAAGTCAGCGACTTGAATGCCGGAACTGCTATCCGACGATGCGGTTTCGAATGTCGATCCGGCAACCTTCTGGAGGACAACAGTTTCTCCCGGCATGCGAATTGGTTCACCCGGGGCATTCGAGAACAGCCAATGGTGTTCCGCAAGTGTTCCTTCGAATTGCGATTGGCGGTCATGTATTATCTTCTTCAACGGTTGATCCCACTTCTTCGAGAAACTCTCAAGCCCTTCAAGCAGATTTGCGAATGCGACCATGTTAGGCATATGCCCGTTCTTGGCTTGACGCCTCGGAATGAAGATATCAAGTGCATCCGAGTGTTCACACGACCAGACAAGAGTCTCCGTTACAAGTTCACGAGAACGTTGGTCTTTCAGTAGCGGTACACGCTTCAAAATAGCGTTGCAGATGCCAGGGATCTTTGCCCGCGCTTGCTTCTCGTTTTTTTCCATTAACATCGACCAGAACTCACGGGCAATCTCATCGGTCAGGATTGTGGCAACCTTGAAGCAGAGAAGCAGCCTCAGTGATCTAATGTTGTAAGCTGTCCAAGAGGCCGCAGGATTTACTCCTGAGTCGAAGAACGTATCGAATACTTTCGTGGCGAGGAGATAGCGCTTCTCTACACGCGAAATAAAGAATCCTGCATCGACCTTCTTCAGCAAGCGGAGGATATCCGGCGCAACTTGTTCGATTGGCCTAAAGCCAAGCACCGAAGCATGGAGCGAGTCGAATCCGTTGCGCCGACAAATTGCTTGGACTGTTTTCTCGTGCAGGGAGTCAAAATCGGCCCTGGTCACGAGCGCCCCTGTAAAGAAATCCGGTTGCGCCTCGTCAAAGATGTTTGAACCGGTATTTCCGGTTTCGTCGACAAACGCGTACATGTTGCTCCCCTAAATTTATCAGATTGGACGATTTGTACCTTTGGTCGCTACACGTCTTACGTCTATGCAGCCACCAAAGGATATAATCCTTGCATGCTGCAAAATCAAGGTGGTGGTAAATTTTGTTCAGCTGGAGGGTGTGAGGGGCTTGGCGCTCATTTCGTGATGAACTTTCCTTGCCTAGGTGCCAGTTTATCTGTCATCGAACTGCGTTTGCCTCTGGACTCGACTAAATTCAGCTGAAGAGGAAATGCGGGCGGGGTAAGCCAAAGTTCCATGAAGCCTCGGCTAGCCTTGTGATTCAAAGTTCGCTTTTCTTCCTTACTCTGCCCTCTCCCTATTTCCCACTTAATGTGGAAAATAGGGAGAGGGTTTTAATTTCACGCCAAGTGGAGAATCGTATCATTTAAGGACACTGACCGGAGACTCTTGGACTTCTTGCATGGGACGAATTCGAGGGGCTGGCAGAGGGCGTCCCTCAGCCGCAATGTGGCGGATAACGTCTTCGACGACTTCGCATAGTTCGCTATAGAGCTTTGCCGGGTTATCTCCATGGATGCCTGTGATTAAATCAGGGCACTTTCCAATGTAGGTTTGGTCTTCCTCACTCCACTCGACCCATTTATGATATTGATCACTCTGTTTCATCGCGTCACCTGCTCTACGGCTTGCTTCACCTGCTGCTCTTGATAGGGTTTTGCATCGTCCCCGGCTTGCCCACTCAGAGTCACGGCACCTGCATATTTGACGTGACTAAATTTTCGATGAGCCCCTTTCCCTCCACCGCGAATTTCGTAAAAACCTGCTTTTTTGAGTTCTTGAATAAGCTCTCTGATTTTTCTCGGCATCTGTAGCTATGGGGTCTTATCGTCTCTGTTTTTCCGAAATCGTTTCTCACCCTCACCTTTATCCTCTCCCATCAAGGGAGAGGAAATTTCGCTTCCCTGTTTCAGGACGAAGCGGCGGCTTTTTCGGCTTTGTGTTCTTCGACGACCTTGTTGACGACTTCACGAGGGGCTTGCTCGTAGCCGGAAAATTCCATGGCATACGAACCTTTCCCCGCGGTAATGGAGGTCAGGACGGGGGCATACTTCAGGATTTCCGCCAATGGGACCACGGCTTTCACGATTTGATTATGCCCTTTGGTATCCATTCCCAGGATGCGGCCTCGCCGGCTGTTCAGATCGCCGATTACCGCACCCACCATGTCGTCCGGAGCTGTCACTTCGACGTTCATGATGGGTTCGAGAAGCACGGGCTGTGCCGATTCCATGGCTTTTTTGAAGCCCATTGAGGCCGCAACCTTGAAGGCCATTTCCGACGAGTCCACGGGATGATGGGACCCGTCATAGACCTTCACTTGCACGTCCACGACCGGGAAGCCGGCAAGAATGCCCTCGTGCATGGCCTCGACCACGCCCTTCTCCACCGCGGGGATGAAATTTCGGGGGATCACGCCGCCGACAATTTTGTTCAGAAACTCGAATCCGCCGTTCCGTGGTAAAGGATCAAGCTGGAGCCAGCAGTCGCCGTATTGCCCGTGACCACCCGTTTGTTTTTTGTGTTTCCCCTGGGCCTGGGCCATTTTTTGAATGGTCTCGCGATAGGCGACTTTCGGCGTATGCAGGTTGACGTCCACTCCGTATTTGCGGTGAAGTTTTTCCAGGGTCAGCTCGATATGCGTCTGCCCTACGCCACTCAACAACATTTCCTTGGTCTCATCATTCCGGATAAATTCCAGGCACGCATCTTCTTCGACGAGCTTATGGAGCCCCAGGCTGACTTTATCGATATCGCCCTTGGATTTCGGTTCCAGCGCAAACGACATCACGGGCCGGCGGAGTTGCACTGCCGGAAAGACGATCGGGGCCTTGTCCGTACAGATCGTATCGCCCGTCTGGGTTTCCTTTAATTTTCCCATGACCACGATCTCGCCGGCCTTGGCCTGTTGCGTTTGCGTGCTTTTTTTCCCTTGCATGTAAAACAGATGTCCGCCCTTTTCCTTGACGTTTCTCCCAGCATTGAAAAAAGTTGAATCGGCTTCGAGTACGCCGGAACAAACCTTGAGAAACGTAAGCCGTCCCATGAAGGGATCGATAGTGGTTTTGAATACGTAACCGGAAAGCGGTTCCTTCGCGTCCATGGGTCGCACGACTTCTTCGCCGGTTTGAGGATGAGATCCGGCCGATTGCATGGCTTCGGCTCGCTCTTCCGGAGTAGGCAGGCATTGAATGATGGCTTGGTGCAGAACCGTGGTGCCCAAATTCAGGAGAGCCGACCCGCACAGGACCGGAATGAATTGGCGCGTTTTCGTGCCCAGGACCAGCCCTTGCAGGACCTCCTCTTGCGTCAGGTCTCCTTCGCTCAAATATTTCTCCACCAATTCATCATTGGTCTCGGCCACGGTTTCGACCAATTGTTTCCGCAATTCGGCAACTTTGTCTTTCAGGTCCGCGGGGACGTCTTCTTCCTGGACCTTATGACTGTTGGGAACGGGGATCACGGCCTTTTGTGTCACCAGATCGACCACGCCCCGGAGGTTCGCTTCTTCCCCGACCGGATAGGCAATCGGCACGCACTTGGTTTCGAGTGCTTCCTGCATTTCCGCCAAAGTGGCGTCGAACTTCGCCCGCTCTTTGTCCAGCTCGTTGATGAAGATCAGGCACGGCAGTTCGCGCGTTTGAATGTATTCCCAGACCCGATCCAATTCCGAACGTATGCCCGACGTGCCGACGACCAACACCGCGCCGTCCGCCACGTGGATCGTATTCTTGGTATCGGCGAAGAAATCCAGGGAACCCGGCGTGTCGAGGAGATTCAGGAACGTTTCCTTGTACTCATACTGAAGAAGGGCCGTACTCATGGAATGATGGTGCTGAATTTCTTCCGCCTCGAAATCGGCCACGGTGTTTCCATTGGCATTTGTCCCCATCGACGACGTCACGCCGGCGGAAAACAGCAAGGCTTCGACCAGAGACGTTTTCCCTGCACCGACATACGAGGTCACCACGACATTTCGAATAGATTGAGAATGTGTCATACGCCCTCCCTTAGTATGTGGGGCCATTCTAGGCTTGGCCAAATTGGGGTGTCAATGAAAGGGAGAATGGAGGGTGGATGGAAATATTTATCGATTTGTTGACAGAATACCAGGAGGCGGAACAGCCTTGCTTCTTTCGTTACCTCCCCTTTGTAAGGGGAGGCCAGGTGGGGTAGAGTCTCACTTTCGAGAACCTCTAGCTTCGACTTGCCGTGGCCACCATTCTCTTCAGCCACTCTACCTCCCCTCACCCCTCCTTACAAAGGAGGGGAACTGGGGCACAGAAGGACATACTTTCTTCAGTCACGGACTTCTCATGACCAATGCCGGAACCCTGCTGCCTCGCCTGATGGGAACGCTTTGTCTGGGGCTTTTCGTCAGCGCCGTGGCTTTCGATGCCCTGGAACCCGAAAAAACATTTGCCTCGGATCTTCGTCAAGGCATCTGGTACGGGTTCCAATTCGGCCTGCCTCTGTTCGTCGGTGGGATTTGCCTGATCGGCAAACGGTGGAGTGCCATGGTTGGGGTGCTGTACGGAACGATCGGCTTGGCCCTGGACATTGCCACATTTGTACAGAGCGTGACTTCCGGAACGGACTCACTTCATTTCGTCGGTCTGATTCTCTTGACTGCCCTCTTCAATTTTCTCCTCATCGTCATCGGCGGACGGCAGGTGTTGACCGCATAGCGGTTCTATACCCTCCCCTCGATGATAGCGCCGTCCCAATCACCGGTTCCCTTTTTTAACTGGAGACACCGGGTTTTCTTGAGCCCGGAGGTCTTGAGCCACTGCTGCACGTCTTGGGCGCGGTAGGTATTGCCGGTCGGGGTGAACAGGAGCATTGTCACTGCAAACAGGTTGGTTTCCAGGGCGTCGCACCCTGGTTTATTCATAAGGAACGTGTCCTGAATCAGAATACGCCCGCCGGGATTGAGTGCGCGTTTGAGTTTTTTGAACAGGGCCTTGTTTTCCGCCGGTGAAAAAATATGAAGTACGTTCGACAACCACATTACGTCGAATTTCCCGGGGACCGGGCTCTCAAAAAGATCGCCGGGGTAATAGGACAATCGTTTGCCGTGTCGTAAGGGTTGGGCGATTTCCCGGGCGACTTCAAGCGCCGGCCGGCGGTCCCAGATGCCTGCGTGCAACGTGGAATTCTTCTTCAGGAATTCCAAGGCATACGTGCCGGGTCCTCCCCCAACGTCCAACAGCGTTTGGGTGTTGTTCAAATCGAGTTGCGCGGCCACTTGCCTGGCTGGTTTTATGGAACGCTGATGCATTGCCCAGGTAAAGGAACGCCGGTATTCCGGATCGTCCGGGCCGTCATTTTCAACCGGCTTGCCCGTGCGGACGGAATCGGTGAGATGCGCCCAATCTTCCCACTGGCGATGGACCAGTTTCAGGTACGCACCTTGATAATCCGGGCTGTTCCGGTCCAGAAACGTGCGGCCGAGTTTTTCCACGCGATAGGACGTTCCCCGTTGTGTGAGCAGACCCGCGGTCGCCAGGTTGCGAAGGATAATCTCGATGCCCCGTTCACTGACTTTCAGCGTCCTGGCCAAGGTTTTGGGCGTCAAGGACCGGCTGCCCATATGGGTAAAGAGGTCGAGATCCATTGCGGTGGCAATCACCCGTGACAACCGAAAGGTATAGGCCACGTCACGAAAGTCATCCATGGTACGAACCGGAAGTTGCGCATTCATAATAATTCCTTTTTCAAGGCTGAGATGAGAGAAAATCAGGCGGCGGCAAATTGCCGGCGGTATCGCGTGATCAATTGATCGAGTTCCGATAGATTGTTGAAATCGATGGGACGCTCGAAAAACACCGCGACGTAATCGTCATTCATCTCCACGCGTTCGCTGAACCCGTCTTCGACGAGACGATCACGATATTTCGACACGACTTGTTGAATGTAGAATTTCGCCTGCTTGGCCAATTCATCGCTCCCAAGATCTTCGGCCGTGCCGTCCGAGAGCAGGCTCTGCATGTCTTCCATGGCATACCCGGCCTGACAAACAAACAACCCGGCCGGCGTGATTTCGAGCTGCCAATCTTCATCATCCAATTCGAGAGTCAAGGCCCCACCGGGTTCATATTGAACGAAGTCCGGGTTGACTTGTTTCAGGTGGTCCTGGACGTGTTGCCAGCCCGGATGGGATTCATCACTCATGAGGCGCCCTTCCCCGCCTCGGCGTTCATACCGTTCTGCAACCGCGCACGAAGCGCGTCGAGACGCCGGGTATTTTCTTCCAGCTTGGGTAATTCGTATTTTCGGTCCACGCGAACCACGCGATGCAAGAATTGGGCTTCTTTTTCCTCGCAGCCCATGGCTTTATGGCAATCGGCCATCACGTACCAGGCCCCGCCCATCCGCAGTTCGTCTCGAAGCCGCTCGGCAATCGCCAAACTCGTTTGCGCGCAAGCCATCGCGTCGTCATAACGCTCCCATGCCAAGTACATTCGCGCCATCATCTTGAACACGTCAGCCTCACCGGCATGATTTTCCACTCGCCTCATCAAGGCAATGGATTCCGAATAATAATTCATGGCCTGCTCGAAGTGACGGGTTTCCTTGGCCACCAAGCCCAAATCGGAGAGCAGTACCGCCTTGGCTGCATCGTCTTCAAACAGTTCCATCCGGTCCAAGGCCTCGAGATAATAGGCGCGGCCCCGTTCCCATTCGCCGGCGTCCACGTGCAGGTTGCCCAGGTTGGCGAGTGTCGCGCTGATCCCGCGGTTGTCCCCGAGCGTCTTCTGTAGTTCCAGGACCTCCTGGTAATATTCCTGGGCTTGCCGGCGTTTGCCGCTGACGGCGCAGATGTTTCCGAGATTGCCCAACGTCGCCACCAACGCCCTGGGGTCGCCGCTTTGTCGATCGGCTTCCAACGCCTTGGCATAGCACTGGTAGGCCTCCGTGTAAAATCCCCGGGAAAAATGGACGTTGCCTCGTTGATTGAGTTGAGCCGAATGGGATTGTCGCACGTAACGGGCTATGGCGTTTCCAGCGCCTGAGTCACAACGGCTTTGGCGTTGGTCAAAATCGAGGTGCCGTCGCCGACCAGGAGCGAATCGAAATTATACTTGAGCAAGCGACGCAGGCCTTCACGCGCCTTGGCGGGATCGGCGTATTTCTCGGCCGGCAGCATGCTCACCGACCCTTCGGGTTTGCCGAGTAAGGCATCGCCGACAATCAGAATGCCCCGCCCTTGTTGAATAAACAGGGCCGATTCTCCGGGTGATTTTTGATTGGCAAGGTGGATGACCCAAATCCCGCCGGGCAGCAATTCTCCGTCGACAAAAGTCTTATCCGGAGTCACGGACATTTCCTCCGCGTCGGCCTGCGGCACGTACACGCGGGTGTTCAAGGCATCTTTGTAGGTCGCGCTTTCACGCTCATGATCCCGGTTGGTAAGCAGAATATAATCGACCTGCCCGGCGTTGGTCAGTTTCGACAAATCGGTATCGGACAGAGGGGGCGGATCGACCAGGATTCGATGTTCGCCCACGTCCAACAGGTGGCCGTTAAAATTCAGCTGTTTTTCCTCGGAAAACCACGACCACGTGGCTATCCCCGGCAGAATAGGCTTCATAGCTCGGCAATCGCCTCCCGTAACATGGTCGTTGTTTTCGACAAAATGTCGTCTTCCGAAGACAGATCGAGAATGTCGTCTTCCGGCACCATAATGAATTTACGATTGCCGGCCTTGGTCAAAGAAATCAGAAACCGGCCATTGGAAGGCGTAGTCGGAATGACCACTTCGACTGTGCTCTCGATGCCCTTCACCAATTCAAGAAACTTTGCTTTCCCCTCTTCAAACTCATCCATATCGTTCTTGAACCCTTTCGCTCAAATGGGAGAAACCAGGACCGGCTGAAAAGCCGCATGCTTGCCATGGACCGGCGAGGCTCCGAGAAAAGCCTTAACGCCAAACGTCATAAGGCAGTCGATCCGGAGGAGGCCCCCAACAATTTGTTGACCTCGGCCAGGATGGCTTCGTGATTTGCCAAGTCCATATTGCCGACCCGTTGCCATCGAATCACGCCGTTTTGATCCAGAATGTACACGTTCGGAATAAAGCGCCCTCCGCCGTACAGTTTGTCGGTCACCTGGTCCGGGTCCGTGAGATAGGGATAGGTGACTTTCACGGGAAAGACACTGAGAAATTCCAGGACGTCGGCTCGGGAATCGCCCGAGGAGTTCACGCCGATCACCGCGACGTTTTGTCCGCGCGTGGCTTCATAGACTTTTTGTAAATTCGTGCCTTGCACCAAACACGGTTCGCAAATGTGAAAGAGACCCAGCACCACGACTTTACCCTGGAAGTCTTTCAGCGAAACTGGTTCCCCCGTGACCGAGGTGAGCGAGAACGATGGCGCCGGCTCACCGACTTTGAAGAACCCTCCGGCCCAGGCCATCGTCACCATGGCTATGAAAAACGTAAGCGTTAAAACGAGTTGGCGTTTCATAACATCCTCCACTTCTCTGGCAGCGGTCAATACAGACAATGGCTATGAAAATCTTAACACACGATTTTTCAGGCGGGCAATCAATGGAGAGTTGCGGTTCTGGGGAGAGTGAAGAAAACATAGCCAGCAACACCCTGAATTGTCATTGGTATAAAAATAGCCTTCTTTTGTCATTCCCGACGTTCGTAATCGGGAATCCAGTGTCTTTTTTCTTCACGGACGCAGAACAAAGCAAAGACGCTGGATCCTCGATTAAAAATGTCGAGGATGACAAGAGGAGAAGGCAAGGAATGACAGAAAGAGAAGCAACGTGTGTAGGCTCCAAGTCTGCGCAAGTGATTCCAAATAAAAGCCGGCAACTACCTGGAAGTGCTCGCGTCAAACAAGCCGAGTTGTTGTTCTTCGGCTTTGGTGAAGGCGATGGGGTATTGTTCGGTGAAGCAGGCATGACAATAGTGGTCGTTTCGACCCGGGGCCGCGTTCAGCATGCCCTCCAGGCTCAGGTATTCAAGGCTGTCGGCGGTGATGTATTTGCGGATTTCCTCGACGGAATGACTCGAACCGATCAGTTCTTTCTGGGTGGGCGTGTCGATGCCGTAAAAGCACGGAGCGACCGTCGGCGGAGAACTGATGCGCACGTGCACTTCCTTGACCCCGGCGTTCCGGATCATTTTGATGATTTTCCGGCTTGTCGTGCCTCGCACGATGGAATCGTCCACGACCACGACGCGGCGTCCTTTGAGGACCTCGGGGACCACGTTCAATTTCAATTTCACGCCGAAATGCCGGATGGATTGTTCGGGTTCGATAAACGTCCGGCCGATATAGTGGTTGCGCGTGAGCCCGATTTCAAACGGAATCCCCGACCCTTCCGCGTACCCCAAGGCCGCGGGCACACCGGAATCCGGCACGGGAATGACGACGTCCGCGGGCACGTGCGCTTCCTTGGCCAGTTGGCGGCCCAAGGCTTTCCGAATAGGATAGACGGCGTGGTCGCCGAATATTTTGG
Organism: Nitrospirales bacterium; assembly: GCA_965203665.1. Lineage (GTDB taxonomy): Bacteria > Nitrospirota > Nitrospiria > Nitrospirales > UBA8639 > Bin75. The sequence continues at coordinate 760,851 of OZ241905.1, forward strand.
AATCCGGCCTCGCAAAATAGACGTATTCAAACACGCATTTCGCAGGTTTTTCGGGCAGGATAAACGGATGATGCGAGGTCATCCCATCGTCGTTGATGACGATAAGTTCACCAGGCTCGACTTCCCGCACGAACTCGCCGCCCATGAGATCGAACGCGCAGGTCTCCGACGCGACCACCCAGGCGTCTTTGAACTTCCCCAGACATAACGGACGGAACCCATAGGGGTCCCGCACCGCGATCAACTCATGATCGGTCAACAGGACCAGCGAATAGGCTCCCCGGACCAAGGAAAGGGCTTCGGTCAATCGATCAAGCAGGGTATCGCCCTTGGAATGGGCGATGAGGTGGATGATGACTTCGGTATCGGAATCGGATTGGAAAATGGCGCCGTAGGCTTCGAGCTCGCTGCGCAGCATCCAGGCGTTGGTGAGATTGCCGTTATGGGCCACGGCCAGGTTGCCGAATGCGAAATTGACGGTGAGCGGCTGAACATTGCGCAGGTGACTGTCTCCGGCGGTGGAATACCGGTTGTGGCCGATAGCCTTATTCCCTCGCAGCCGGCGAATTTCTTTTTTCGTGAAAATATCCGAGACCAGCCCAATCCCTTTTTCCGTGTAAAAATTCCGTTCGTCGGATGAGACGATTCCTGATCCCTCCTGCCCTCGATGCTGTAGTGCGTACAAGCCCAGGTAGGTGAAATTCGAGGCTTCCCGGTGCCCGTAAATGCCGAACACCGCGCATTCATCCTGAAATTTGTCGGGGGTGAACAAAGGCAAGGGCCTGCGGATTCTTTTTGGCGAATCATTCATATTTCGCTCAGGCTGACAGTTTGGATTCCAAACTTTGGCTCCATTGTTCGAATAATGCGGCAATCGGCATATCGATCGCCGGTTGTTCATTCACGCTGATGATAAACCGGTCTTCGCCAACCGTGCCAATCTCCTGTGCAGGAACTTCGTGCTCACGGGCAATGGCCATCACGCGCTCGACGTACTCCAGTGATGCCGAGAGAAGAATGCGTGAAGGGCTTTCCCCGAAAAGCAAGGCGTCCGTACGCAGGTCGTTCGCATCAAGCCGAATCATCGCACCTAACGGCTTGTCTTGGGCCGCCTGAGAAGCAAAACAACATTCCGCCAACGTCACGGCCAATCCACCGTCCGAGCAATCATGCGCGGATTGCACCAAGCCTTCCGCCGCCAAGCGGAGCATGCAAGCATGCAAGGTCTTTTCCGTCTCGAGATTGAGCCATGGAGGAGCGCCCTGCTCCCGGTAATGTACGACTTTCAAATATTCGGTTCCACCCAAATCTTCCTGAGTCTCACCTAAAAGAATAACGCGATCTCCGGGATTTTTAAACCATTGCGTGATCATGCGGTCGGCCGGCTCGATAAGCCCGACCATGCCGATTATGGGCGTGGGATAAATGGATAGGCCGTTGGTTTCGTTATACAGGCTGACGTTCCCGCTGACAACGGGAATACCGAAGGTCCGGCAGGCATCGGCAATGCCTTCGACGGCCAACACGAACTGCCACATAATGTCCTGTCGTTCGGGATTTCCGAAATTCAGGCAATCCGTGACCCCGATGGGTTGCGCCCCGGAGCACACGAGGTTCCGGGCTGCTTCCGCCACGGTCAAGGTGCCGCCCACGTACGGGTTCAAGAGACAATACCGGCTGTTGCCGTCCGTTGTGACGGCCAATGCCTTGTTCGTGCCTTTGATGCGCATCACGGCGGCATCCGAACCCGGACGGACAACGGTATCGATGCCCACCATGTGATCGTATTGTCGATAGACCCATGCCTTGCTGGCAATGGTCGGCGAATCCAGTAACCGAAGCAGCACGTCCTCCGCATCCTGAACGTCAGGCAGATTTTCAATGGTCAGGGATTGCAGGATATCCTGGTATTCAGGGGGCTTGGCCGGGCGCTCGTATTTGGGACTTTCATCAACGAGGGCCTTGGCCGGGATTTCCGCCACCACGGATCCCTGTTCCTTGATACGGATATACCCGTCATCCGTGACTTTCCCGATCACGGCCGCATCGATTCCCCATTTTCGGCAAATGGCAATGACCTGCTCTTCTTTCCCCGCGTCGGCCACGAGTAACATGCGTTCCTGGGATTCCGACAGCATCAACTCATAAGGCGTCATGTCCGGCTCGCGCCGGGGCACGTCGGCCAGTTCCAGTTCAACGCCCGTGCCGGCCCGGGAGGCCATTTCACAGGATGAACTCGTGAGCCCGGCCGCGCCCATATCCTGAATTCCGACCAGCAGCCGTTGATCCAGGAATTCCAAACAGGCTTCCAGGAGCAGCTTTTCCAGGAACGGGTCGCCGACCTGGACGTTGGGTCGCTTCTGTTCCGAGGCATTGTCGAAACTGTCCGAAGCCATCGTGGCTCCATGAATGCCGTCGCGACCGGTTTTGGCGCCGATGTACAAGACCGGGTTGCCGACGCCGCCGGCCCGGCCCAGAAGCAACTCATCGGTTTTGACAATGCCCAGGCAAAAGACGTTCACCAGGGGGTTTTTGGCGTAAATATCGTTAAAGGTGATTTCGCCGCCGACCGTGGGGACACCGATGCAGTTCCCGTACCAGGAAATGCCGGATACCACGCCCTTTAACAGATGGCGATTCTTTGGAAGGTCCAGTTCGCCGAACCTCAGGGAGTCCAGCAAGGCAATGGGCCGTGCGCCCATTGTGAAAATGTCTCGTAAAATCCCGCCGACCCCGGTGGCCGCGCCTTGGAACGGTTCGATAAACGACGGATGATTATGGGATTCCATTTTAAAGACTGCGGAGAGCCCGTCGCCGATATCCACAGCCCCGGCATTCTCGCCCGGACCCTGGACTACCCGCTCCCCCTCTGTGGGAAATCGTTTCAAATGGACCCGTGAACTCTTGTACGAACAATGTTCGCTCCACATCACTGAGAAGATCCCGAGTTCCGTCAGGTTCGGCGCCCGGCCCAGATGCTTGAGGATCTGCCCATATTCCTCTTCCGTCAGGCCGTGTCGCTGAATCACTTCGGGCGTAACGTGTGTGGATGCCTGCCCCATAATAATTTATGTACAACTTAAGTTATGATATATAATTATTTGCAATCATTGATTTTTACTTCTTATCAATGCATTCATCATAGTCCGGCTTAACGCCCAGGATATACGTAACCCATGCCGTATCGGGTTCGCCATTTTCCGCCCGGTGGTAGGTGCCGGTTCCTTCATTCGTCTTTTTGTTGGTGCCTTCCCATAGAAAATGCACGTCCCGGAATCCGGCTTCGGTCAATAATTCCATAACTTCGGGCATGGTCCACATGCGCCAGTCATAGACAAAGGCATTGCGCATTTCACTCCCGTCCTGAAAGGTATAATGCATGCGCATCGTACAGAAGTACGTGGCAGGGTCGAAGGCGTCCTGGTCCCAAATGAAGGTGAAATCGCCGATTCCGTCATCATCGGGGTTGTCGATGTCACGGGGCTCCTCCTGCAAGACCTGGCTTTCGCTCCCTCCCCAGATGTCCAGGAGAAACATGCCGCCCGGCTGAAGGGACTCTTTTGCTCTTTTAAAATATTGCAGGAGCGTGGGACGATCCTTGAAGACCATGTAGCTGAAGTTCAACGCCATGGCCAATTGCACGCGTGAAGGGTGCGCGTCCAACACGTTGCCGTGAATGAGCGTCAGGCGGTTTTGCTGATCCACGGTCAAGGGCGATACGTTATGTTTGATGCCCCAATTGAGCGTCGGCCAATCGAGATCGACGCCCACGGCGTGGTTTTCAGGGTGTTGCGTCACGAAATACGTGGACAACGCCGCGGTGCCGCAAAAATCTTCCCGTAGCGAACGCAAGGGACGACCCGTATAGTTCTCAAAATATTCGGCAAAAAACGGAATGTCGAAATCCGGACTTTGAACGCTTTTCTGGTACAGGACGTGGGGATCGGCCCGGTCGGCCATGGACGGACGTTTCCGGGCCTGCTTACGCACTCTTTTCATCAAACAATTCCTTTGTTTTCATGCGATTTGATTTGTGGTGAACGACCCGGACAAAGGATGTGTCCGCGACCACATGCATGTATCATAAGGGAAAACCATAGTAGGGAACAACGATCGTTGTTCCCTGCCGCTAATTTGATGCGAATCGTGAACCGGCGAGCCTCAGTTGTCCTGTTCCGGTGAATTTTCTATGATACGGTAACGATTGTGTTCCATTTATCCACGTCCGGTTTGTTTCAGGAAGGAGCGCCAGCAGTATGGAAACGTATACACGTGAAGAAGGCAAAGCTGAAATCGCTGATGATCCCAAGGCCCGCGAGCTTTTACGTCGAGCGTTTGCGAAAACCTCACGGTGGCCCGCGAACTTCGGAGGATTTGAAGCCGACTTGCGCATCAACGTGAACGGAGAAGAAACCACAGGAAAAGTCACGGTGAAGTCCTCTAAGGAAGTCGAAGTGTCGCTTCCGAACGAAGAACTTCAAAAATGGGCTCAAGGTCAAATTTCGATGATCGCCACGCATCGGGGACCGCGAAGTTTCGAGGAATCCGATGGAAAATACAATCTATCTTTCGAGGGCGAGGAGAATCATCCTCAAGGTCCCCGCATCGGTCTGGGCGATTCCATGGGCTCCAGCTACCGCATCAAGGACGACCGCATCACTCAGATCAATCGAAAGATGCCGCACGTGGCCTTTACGATCAACGTCGAAGACAGTGCGTTGACGCAGGATGAGAAATATCTGACGACTCGCTATACCGTGTATTATTACTCGCCCAAGGACGGCTCACTGGCCAACGTGGAAAGTTTCTCGGATTCTCACGCCAGGGTAGGCAGCGCGGACTTGCCCGCGACCCGTCGCATTATTTCGTATGAAAAAGGCGCCACGGTGACGCGTACCATCACGTTTGAAAACCACAAGCCGCTGTAGTCGTGACAAAGTAGGGAACAACGATCGTTGTTCCCTACTTTCAGCGCACGCTACGATAGCCCCTGCCCTCTCGTGCTTCCACCGAACCCGCCGAAGTTCCCCTTGAATCCGCCCTGGCCCGTACTCCAATACCCGCCGCGTCGCCAACGTTGAAACGGATGCCGCCGTTCCGGGCGGGTAAACCGCCACAGAGCAAACAGCATGGCCAACGCGACGGCCACGTTCATCCAAAACCCCGCACTCGACGAGCGTTTGGGTTCAGCGTCCGCCTGGATCGCACTACCCGATGCCGAGGCCAGGCCTACCGCGGTCCGATACAAGGATTCTCCGTACCGGGTATTTTGGAACATGGGGATGAGATACTGTTCGGATAATTCATCCAGCTTGGGTTTTCCGACTGCCGAGAGCAAACTACGTCCGAGGACCACGACGGCTTGTCGCTCCTTCAAGGAAGCGAGTAACAACATGCCCCGCTCCTGTTGGGCCGCGCCGATATGCCACTCCTTGTACAATCCCTCTGCATATTCCCGCGTATGTGAATGAGGGCTGGCCGTCTCGATCGCAACGACGATCATTTCAATCCCCGTACGATCTTCCAATTCCTTGCAGACCAGCCGGATTCGGTTCTGCCAGTCGGCTTCAATCAAATCCGCATAATCGCTGACATAGCCAAGCGGCTTCGGAAAAGCAGGCTTCTTCTCTCCCCCGGCGGCGCTGGCCAATCCGGGAGACACGCATGCAAACAGAACAAATAGAAAAAATATAGACACTGAACGCCACAGTATCTTGTCAGTCAGCAATTTTTTCATACAGCGTCTCAGGAGCAATGTCTGCCCCATTTGGCCATGTTATCGTTCCACCTTCTACGAAAGCCCTCTTAAAGAACTTTTTTGTCTTCAATGGCTCAAAAACAGGACCGTTGCCGATGTATCTATCCTGAGCCTAACAGGCTACTCTTGGCCGCCACCGGATTCCTAAGGCCATTCGGACAATGCCGCATCGGTCCATTCTTGCGTTTCATCATCTTTTTCATAGATTTTGATATACAAATCAGCCGATTTGCACAAGCGTTGCCGGGCTAATTCTGTGTGCAGACGATCAAGGGCAGTCCGTACAACGTCACTTTTGTTTTTAAATCCATATTTCTTGCGTTGTGCGAGAAATTGGATATGCGATTCTTCGAGACTGAATTTGGCTCGAATCACGACGATTGCCCCTACAATACGATCCTGGCGCCTGACAATCAGGTTCAGCCGTCACGTCAGCGGTCGGCTGAAGCCCCTTGTTGGGTTATTGAGCGATCTGCGAGAACCGCTTCAGCGTGCAACTTTAAGCCCAGTGCGCCAATGACTGACAGCTTCTTCAAGATGACTTATCCTTGCAAATAACTGGATGCCAAAGCGGCGGCGCTTTGTGGTGTCCGCTGGGATGACGTGTCATACGGCTTTACGTAGAAACAGGCTTGAGACTGAACACGCGTGAATTCTTTGCGGCAGCTTTAACGTCGCCTCGACGAAGAGCCTCTCTGACATCGTCGAGACGATACGCGTCTTCAAGAGAAAGGTAGGGCGCCCATCCGTCAGGCTCTTGCAATAGCTCTACTTCAACTTCTGCAACGTAGTTTCCTTCGTGGACAAGTTTCGTCCGTTTTCTTTTACTCATTTCCGTCTCCGCTTGAACCCGGGTTCCCATTTTTCAGGATCGGGCAAATACGCTGTGATCAGCACCACAGGATTTGCGTGATCAGAGGGAAGTCCCCACACCGCATGGACCGGGCGCCCATCCTTCGTTCGTTGGAGTAGAAGAACGCAGGGTCCTTTAGGATAGTTCGGATAGTCTTCAATGACTTCCGCCGTTTCCACACCTTCGACAAGCTCTCTTGCAAGCAGTCCGTCAGCGATCAGTTCGTCGTATCCGTGCTCAGAAATTCGGACATTGCCCTCGGCAATCAACGCCTGAGTAGTATCAAACGTATTACTCACAATACTCGTCGTCGTCGGTTATGTCTATAGATGAGTTGTGATGCATCAGGTCTACACAAAATAAAACGCCGGACTTTCATTAAAATCGTCCTTCGTGTTTCATCGAATCGATCCGGTCTGCCAGTTGCCCCAATCCGGCAAGGTAACGCTCCAGCAGCTTGGGGAGTTCATGTTTCCCCGGTGTACTGAGGCCACGTTTCAAGCGCCAGACTTCCTGGAACACTGAAGGATTCACATTCAACGTGTTTTGCAATTCTTCCAGTATCTCCGGGGATTTCATGTCCGATGGGCGGTCCAGCAGGCGGTACAGGCCGCGGAGACACGGGAGCAGCGAGGTTAACGAGAGGGGTAACAAGGTTTGAATGGCTTCGATTCTGCCCCATCCTTCGACGTAATTCTGGCGGACACGCAAGAGGTTGGCATGGACTTCCTGCCGGCATTGGAGAAACAGGTTCGTGGTATTGACGTGCAGTTCCGGGAACGGATCACGTCCTTCCAAGAGGACGTGTTGTTCCTTGATCCCCAGAAATTCCAATGGAAACGCGTCCGATGATTGTTGCAGGTCCTTGTACGTGAGAAACAACGGGGCGACGATTTTTTCCCTGGCCCATTGTTTGTGGATGCCGCTCCACTGTTGAAGCACGGGTTGCGTGATGTGTTCGAGGACGATCAGGACGTTGATGTTGGAGTAGCCCGGCAGGAATTCACCACACGCCGCACTGCCATAAACGAGAATGGCTTCGAACTTCAGGTCTTTTTGTTTTTTGATGGAACGAAGAAAACCGCGTAGGGGGTCGTGCGTATCTTCCTGTAACTGTGACCAGAGTGGATTAGTGGACATTCTTACGACCCCATCCGTAATGCGTCGTGAAAATTGATTTTATGAAAGCGCATGAGGTGGTCGTTGGTCTGCGCAAGGATCAGGCACGAATCCCAGAGCCAAAAAGCGATCCAAGAGTCCGAAGGGTGGAGTCTCACGAAGTCCGGCAGTCGCAGTCAAGACTCGATATTTCAGCCGCCGGTTCTGATCGATGGTGGAAAAGACCCGGTTGCGCAGCCACGCAAGTGCCGGATTGCCTGTATTCCAAAAAAAGGCCTCTTCATCGGCAAGTCGTTGCAGCATTTCAACTTTGGGACGACGCTGTTTTTCGAACGTTTTCAAACGCGATGCTTGAAAATTGTCTTCTGCCAGACACGCAGGAATGAGATCCGCCAACACCGTGGCATCGACCATCGCCTGCATGCGCCCTTGAGACGCATGAGGATTCATCCCATGGGCTGCATCCCCTATCAGCACGGCCCCATCGGTCACCCACGTTTGCGCGCGGGTACGACCCGTTGGCATCACTGTGGTTTGCTCCCAGCCGGTGAACCCGTGAAACGTGGCCGAGAGTTCAGGGTAAATCGACGACCAGCGTTTTTGAAGGGGTTCGACCCCGGCGGCCCGTATCGCGTCCTTTGCCGTTGCGTCGATCAGGTAGACAAGATAGATCTTTTCCTTTGCGGCCGGGAATAAACCCAGAATTTCTTTCTTCCCGAGAAAGTACTGCGCTTCCTCAAGCTTCTCCGGGCAGTCCAGGATGGCGACAAGGTAGCTTTCGGGGTAGCGATACAGTTTGGTGGGAATGTCGAGTGCGCCGCGAACTTTGGAAGCCGGTCCATCGGCCCCGACGACCAATTTGGTGGAAATGCCTACGGGCTTGCCTTGAACGTCTGCTTCGACCCCAATGATTGTATTGTCTTTTTTCAAGACATTGGTAAACGACGCGTTATACCACAAGCCTCCCGGATTCTGTTTCTCCAGGGCTTCGAGCACCGTCCGGTGTGCGACATGCGGTAAGGTGACGAGGGCGCGATTATAGGGAGGAGGCAATTCGTCATAATCGATCGAACACAGCCGCTGCCCCCCGATGTGCCGAAAATGAAAATGCCGAACGGGCTGCACCGCGTGTTGCGGCAATTGATCCAACAGGCCCAGGCCATCCAGAATTTTCTGTCCGTTCGGTTGGAGGATTTCTCCGCGTATCCCGTGGGGAGGCCCTGAAGCCTGTTCAAGAACGAGGGTCCGGATACCTTTCCTGGCAAGCAGAAGACCCAGGATTGCTCCTCCGCCTCCGGCACCGACGACAACGACGTCAACGTGTATGTCCATACGAGGGAAAGGAGCGAATCGAAGGACTCAGGATTGGATTTCCCGGGCAAACCGCCTATTCAAATATCTTTTGGAAATGCTCGTCGGCTTCTTCCCATGCGGTGGGATTCGTGTTTTTCAGCCAATCTTTCAGGAAAACCTTCTGCTCGGGCGAGAGCATTTGCTTGATCTGGTGGGAACGGCCTTGCAGGGGCTGTAAAAATCCGACCTTTTTGACGGGGTCGAGCGTGGCTGTCCGTACGTAAACATTCGTATAAGCCCAAGGCTTGTCATCTTCCCCCTCCCCTTGGAGCCAGACCGAAATGTACTTGTCCATGACGAGTCCGGAACTGTCCATCGCCGGATCCGTTTCATGAAACACGTCATTCTCTGTTTCAGATAACGGGACGGCTTCATGAGCCCGAAAAAGAAAATTTCTATTCCACATGAGGAAAAAAGAGGTTAAAAGAAATTGGTTTCATAGTGGCAAGGAGCCGGCCTGAAAGTCAAATGTCACTTCTTGCGCAAGATAACCCTTGTATTTTCTTGTCGGCTTGTCATAGTGTAATGGACAAACCTCTCGTGGAATAGTGGGTGCCGAAATTGTCTTGCAGAGGGCGCTCATGAGATGTACAGCACTACTTATCGAATCACACAAAAAAAGGAGTGTCGCCTCATGAAACCATGGCGTCTCACTGGATTTCTTTTGGCCGTTCTGTTCATTTCCGGATGTCAAGGGACTGGACAAATCACCAAATTACGTATCCAGCATGTCGAATCCGCAGTTGAGTCCACCGCGTTGCCCCTCACGGTCGCAGTCTCTCCTTTCGATGATAAAAGACCACCATCAGAGCACTTGGGCATGCGGACCCGTGGAGGAGGCAAAACCTATTTTGACGTGATGGACGGCACTCTGAGTCAGCGCGTCACGAATTCTTTCGTCGATTTCCTGAACCAGGCTGGATTTTCAGCAGCTCCGGCCAATGGCGCCGGTTCTGCTACTGTAAGAATTGAATCGGCCATCCAGAAATTCAAGGTGGAGGCAACCGATGAAGCGTTGGCTACCCACCTCGAAGTCGATACGATCATGGCATTCACCGTCCATAATGCAGCCGACAAAAGTACCGTTCGAATTTCGGTCGGAGTCGGTGGAACGGATCATGAAGTATTCTTCTCCGAAAAGGATCTGGAAAAGCTGATCGCGGAAGTACTCACGGAGGGTTTTGAAGAATTTCTGGAGAAAGTCGAAATCCAAGGAGAGGCCCTCAAGTTTCGTCTTCCTGAAGAAGCCTCCTGAAACCGGATTTGACACCCCCCTGGCTAGGGTTCTTCACTCGAACCAAACCACCGATAGCGATATCTCGCTACAAATTCATAGCCGGCAGTCATGGCCTGACGGCACAAGCGAAACCTCCAGAAAAACAGGAGGAATTTTCCGCTCGTCAGGCCGTGCAGGAACGGAAAAAACGCTTCCAGCCCACCGACGACGGTTCCCTTTTCATCGATCCAATAGGCCATGGGAGGCCGGGAGCCAGGCTGATGGCGGCTTCCCAGATATTCGGCAGCATCTGGACTGTCATAGGGGAGATACTGAACGCGTGTGGAACGTTGCTCCAATTTTCGCTTTACTGCCACGCAAAGACGACAATGAGAATCATAAATCAGGCAACCGGACCGCGGTTGAACGGGAACTTCATCGCTCATATATCATCCTGGCCTCAGGCAGTTCGCTTAGCTCTTAAACGTGTCTGCAATCTGTTCCGGGGACACGATCCCCTGCTCCGTAATGATTCCGGTGACGTATTTCGCAGGTGTCACGTCAAAGGCCGGGTTAAAGACGTCTACATCTTTTGGGGCAATGCAGGCTTCTCCATTGATGGTGGTCACTTCATGAGCGGGACGTTCTTCAATAGGAATGGCAGAACCGGAGGGCGTTGAAACGTCGATGGTCGAAGAAGGAGCCGCCACGTAAAAGGGAATGTCATGGGCCTTGGCAAGAACCGCGACACCATAGGTCCCGATTTTATTCGCTACGTCTCCGTTGGCTGCGATCCGATCGGCGCCGACCACACACAAGTCGATTTTCCCTTGCCGCATGACAACGGCGGCCATGCTATCCGTGATCAGCGTCACGGGAATACCGTCTTCCATCAATTCCCACGCCGTCAACCGGGCGCCCTGAAGAACGGGCCGAGTCTCGTTCGCAAAGACGTGCACCTGTTTCCCTTGCTCCGACGCCGCCCTGATCACCCCCAAAGCCGTGCCGTATCCGGCGGTTGCCAACGCCCCGGCATTACAGTGCGTTAAGACGTTCTGCCCGTCCTTGATGAGGCCGGCTCCTTGTTGGCCCATGGCCTTACACATGGCAATGTCTTCTTGTTGGATCGCCAAGGCTTCCTGCACGAGCCGGGACTGGATTTCGGCTACCGTGCAAGCACGATTTTCCCGTACAACGGCCTTCATCCGCGTCAGGGCCCAAAAAAGATTTACGGCCGTGGGGCGAGTTGCGGCTAATTGATCACAGATGCCCAAAACGTGGCGTTCAAATGTCGAGACATCGGACGCGGACGCGGATTGTGCTCCCAAGGCGACCCCCATGGCGGCGGTCACGCCAATAGCCGGTGCACCCCGCACCTTCAACTCTTTTATGGCAGAGGCCACGGCAGCCACGTCATGACACTCAAGTAGTTCGGCATGGCCGGGCAACCGGCTTTGATCAAGCAGCCACACGCGCCCCTCTTTCCACTCCACTGTAGGAATCATGTCCAAAACCTTTTAAGCCGTTGCTCAAAGCACCGGAGGGCCTACCCTTTGATATTCCCTATCGGCAATAATTCGGCTACTTTTCTGGTGATTCCGGCAGCATCCACCGACTCCACCACGTCGGATATATTTTTATACGCGATTCCGGCTTCTTCGGCCAATCCCGACATCGAAACCGCTTTCACCAGGATACCCCGTTGGGCCATGCTTTGCTGAAGAGTCGCCCCCCGCACCGTTCGCTTGGCTTGAGCCCGCGACATCGTCCGGCCGGCACCGTGCATCGTCGATCCAAAGGATTCCGTATTGGCTTGCGCCATCCCTACCAGCAGGTATGATCCGGTCTCCATGGAGCCGCCGCAAATCACGGGTTGGCCGACCGTTCTGAATGGATCCGGAACATCGGGACTCCCCGGGCCAAAGGCTCGAGTGGCGCCCTTACGATGGACCAGGAGATTCTGTTTTTCGTACCGTTCGACTTTGGCGATATTGTGGGCAACGTCATAGACCTGCCGCATCCCGAGCCTTTCGGGAGATTCCCGGAACACTCGACAAAAGGCTTCACGAATTTGGTGGGCAATGACCTGCCGGTTGGCGAAGGCCGTGTTTGCCGCACAGTTCATGGCCGAAAAATATTGCTCCCCTTCCGGTGATTGATATGGCGCACAAGCCAATTGTTGATCCTTCACGGAGATGCCATAGCGTTTCATGGCCTTTTCAAATAAACGGACGTAGTCGGTGCCAACCTGATGCCCGAGACCTCGAGACCCACAGTGCACCATGATCACGATCTGGTCATGTCCGTGGATGCCGAACTGTCCGGCCACCTGCCGATCAAAAATACGGTCGTTCCTGACGACCTGGATTTCAAGATAGTGATTCCCCGAGCCCAACGTTCCCAATTGCCCCATTCCTCGTTGGCAAGCATGTTCGGAAACGTGTTCAGGGTCAGCTCCGGACAAACAGCCCTGCTCTTCCGTATGGATGAGATCACTCTCCCATCCATATCCTTGTTTCACGCTCCATCTTGCTCCCTGACGCATCACGTCCTGCAAGGTGTGCCGGGACAGCTTCACAAAACCTTTTGCCCCGACCCCTGCAGGCACCGTACGAAACAATTCTGTCATCAAGGCATCCAATCGCGGCTTCACGTCGGCCAGCGTTAAATCCGTGCGGAGCAACCGCATTCCGCAATTGATATCATAGCCCACACCTCCCGGAGAAATGATGCCGTTTCGAACGTCGAAGGCCGCGACGCCTCCGATGGGAAATCCGTAGCCCCAATGGCCATCCGGCATACACAAGGCATATTTTTGGATGCCGGGCAAACATGCCACGTTCGTGACTTGCTCAAATACACCGGCGTCCATTGCCTCAAGAATTTTTTTCGTTCCATAAATTCTGGCAGGTACCAGCATGCCCGATTTTTCCGTCTTGGGAATTTCCCAGACAGCATCGGCGAGCCGATTGACTTTCATTTCAGTGGAGAGATTCATATGTCAAAATTTAATTCGTTGGTTTATTTTATGATCATATCAAATTGACAGACATGGATTATTTGACTTATTCCACCACACTATACGTCCAGGACCACACGAGCATACCAACCATTTTCATTAGGTCTGATTTCAAATAAATGCTTGGTCACCGCTTTCACGTCGGTTCGTAAATCCTGACGAGTTGCATCAACCTCGTCACCGGTCAGAGTGGCATCGAGATGCCACAGGTTGTTCTCCGAATCATGGCTTACCGTAATGCGGACGTTATGAAAGACAACTCCTTCGGCATCTTTGATGAACACGATGCTGTTCAACCATTCGAAGAACAAATCCTCTATTTCACTTTCTGACAGAAGACAGTCCTTCGTCCATTTGGCTTCTACGGTCAGTGGGTCCGCCATGGCTTCAATCACGGCCAATGCCGCCGTCGCAAACAACTCTGACACCGAATCGCCAGTGGCTTCAAAAGCAAGATCCCCCAAGACAATTTCGTCGAGAAACCGGTGTGCTTTCCCCATATCATCTGCAATGAGGATCAGAGAAAAATGTTTTCGCTTTACAGCCTTTCGGAAGAACGAAGGCCGGAAAACAATGAAAAGTTCGGTCCCTCAAGAACCGGAATGTGCCGTCATGGACATCGTTCAGTACGTTTCCATGGACGTATCCTCGGATTCCTGTTCTTTTGGCTCGTGCGATGAGGCGCCGGCTTCTTTATTGTCCTCAGGGAACAATATTTTCTGCGGCAACGTGATTGTATTTTTCAGGATCGACAATGCCAATTTGGCAAATCCTGTTAATCCAAATGCCACGGATTCCACGGCCAGCGGCTCAATTGCCGGATTCTGAAACGGGCCTTTGACCGAAAACATGGCCAAGTCGATTCCCCGTTCTTCATCGTCAAGCAAAAGATGCACCAACGGAATTTCTTCCAGAAGCTCAAAATACGAACCCAAGGGGCTGACCGCAGTCACCACATCCAAATCATCGTTCACCAGGTCGTATTGTCCGGCAGCCGTCATTTTCACAACCGGTCCATCCATCACCATGTCCGTCGAAGCAATACGGCCATCGACAATAGTAAATGTTCCGGTTTGACGGTCAAAGGGATACCCGTCTTTTTCAAGATCAATCTCCCCCTGCAGCATATTCGGCAGATTCATGATAGCTAAAATTTTTGGAATCACGACCCCTCGTTTGATCCGGCCGTCTTTGATGGTGAGTTTCAACGTGCCTTTGAGGGTCGGAAGCACGCCGAGAGGATTTTTGCCATGTCCCTGTATTGCGCCTTTCGCAGAAATCAAGCCCGTCACCAAGCGTTTATCGAGCGTTTTCTTATCGAGAAAAGTTTTTTTCAGGGTTAACAAAGGAATCGAGTCGATCTCAAACCACGTTTTTATCGTGGCTGGTTGTTGCATGGGCAGATGGACTAGCAGGCGACCTTGAACCGTCCCATTGTTGGCCCTTCCCCGAACGCGATCGATGCGAATGATGCCGTTCTCAATTTTCAATTGACCGGATAATTTCTGAAAATTCAGGTCGCGGTACGAGGCCCCATTGAATCGGAAGTCCCCGGAGACTTTAGCCGTGTCAGAAATTTTTTCCAAAAGCTCCCGAAGAGGAGAACGTTTCTTGTCTTTTGGCAGTAAGAGATCAATGTTGAATTGAGACGCGGTCAGCGCCAGGGTCATATTTGGTTTGCTATCCCACGCAAGGATGATTCCCTGAGCCTGAGTTTGACTGTTTTCAAGATTCCATTTGAGCTTTTTTAGTCGGGCAGTATGACCATTCAGTTTCACTTGAAACGCCACTTGAGAAATTGGCGACCTCACTCCTTCGAGATTGACGACTCCATTGGTCAAAGTCACCTGTCCCGATTTACTCCATGATCGCCAATCGCTTCCTCTTCCTCGAAGATTAATGAACCCCTCCATAGTCCCTGAGGAAATGGTTTTCTCAAATAAGTTCAGGTCAGACGGCAACGACTCGAAGTGGATCGGTTCCGCCGTCAGCGAGGCATTGAAGGTCACTGTCCGGGCAAAATTAAACTCTCCTTTCCCGGCAAGGCGAACCGAGGGCAGACTCAGAAGCATGCGTTCAAACGTAAATTGATGTTTTTGGCCCACTTGGACGTGAAAGTCCAGATTGCCGGCAAGGCTCGCAGGTTTATAGAGAATACCGGGCAAAAGAATTTCCACTCCTTGCAATGCGACCCTCCCCTTCACCGCAGGGTTTCGCAGTCGACCGGAAACCCTGATGAAATAGTCCGTTTTGCCTGAAACCGTTTTATGGTCCAGAATCGTTGGGGCGGACAAAAGGCTTGCCAGATCGTTATCAGTGATATGACCTTGAATTCTCAATTCATCGACATAGGATTGACCTTCAAGAGCAATCGTCCCTTGAATTTGAAAATCGCTTTCTCCAAAGAGCCCCATGACGTTTTCGAAGCGAAGATCATTTTCAGAAAAGGCAAAGAGTCCTTCAACCCGAGTAAGAGGCTTGCGAAGTCCGGGCATCTGCAGGACGATCCGTTCAGGATGGTATTCAGCACTTTGGAACGCGATGGATTGAGGATCGTTCAGCGGTCCGGCAAGCCGCAGGGTCAACAATCCACTCCCGGCCTTGCCCTGAAAAGTTTCTTCGGGCCGTTGGGGTGCCTTCCACCCGGCAAGGGTTTGCATGAGGCCGATAATCTTTTTAGCGGAGACCTGACCTCCGAATTCCGTTGTCAACCAAGGTCCTTCTTCGGCAAAGACGACCATCCCTTCGCCTTGAGTCACGGACAGTTCATTATATTGGCCATGGAGGTCGAAGAACCGAATCTCCTTAGCCCCGACATCGATCGCGCAAGCGATCTCTTTGGCATTCCCCAGCTTAGAACCGAAGTCCAATGTTCCTTCCGAAAGTTGAAATTTTCCTGTCAGCGCATAGCCAATCTCCTTGTGAGTGGAGCCCGAGAATGCTGCGGAAATCGTTTGAATTTTGCCACTGATAGATTGACGATGAATGGCATCGGACAATTCAGACGGAATCAGTCCTTCGGGTAATAATTGGGGTAGATGTTGGATGGCGACAGGTGCGCTGGACCAGTGCCCCGAGAAGGTTGGCGGCTCAGGTCGCCATAAACCTTTCACGGTTACTTCTGAATTCAGATCAATGCTGTCGGTCAACACCACAAGATCGGATACAGACAGATCATATCCTTCAATGCCGGGAGTAAAATAGAGATGTCCTTGGACCTTGGTTCGACCTTGTAACCCGATCGGCACTTCATGCACGTCGAAAAGATCGGCCAATTGCACAAGCGTTTTGCGATCAAGGTCCATACGAGTATGGAGGTCGAATTGAGGTGACGCGTCACGGCTTATTGTCGTTCCCTCCTTGAAAAAACCACCGATGTCCTGGAGCGTCCCATAAGCAGAGAGCACGGAGCCCGTATCCCCTTCCGAAAATCGCGCGGACAGAAACATTTCCGTGGGGCCATCCCACACGAGTTGCTCTACTTGTAGTTCTACGTCTTCCGCATGAATGACAAACGCGGATCCACGACGATATCGATCCTCCAGATGGACTGTGCCGTTGGTCAATTTCAATGAACGCCCCAAGAGCCATGCCCCTATCTCCACCTGATCCGATGATTCCTCTTGAAGAACGTTTCGGTAATTCCATTGTCCGTTTTCGTCTCGTTTGAGATCAAAAACGGCATGTTCGAGTATCAGGGCATGCGGCATGGGTATATCCTGTACAAAGGACAAGAAATTCAAATCCAGTTGGATATGCGCAGCCTGAAAAACCGGGGTGCCTTGCTCAGGATCTTGAATCCTGACATTTGCCAATTCCAAATGAGGATAGGGAAACAAGCCTACCTCTATGTCTTCGATGACGATGTGATCTCCCAAGGACCTTGTGACAAAATCTCGAACGGCAACTTGCATGTCCTTCGTGTGGAACGTCGCAATATAGACAACCCCCACAACGCAGAGGATCATGACCAGAAGCAGAATGGGAATCAGACGCTTGCGCTTGGAAGACATGTATTCATTCCTGGCCTTGATGGGCACAAATCTTGGAGGTTAGACCAACGGGTGTTTCGCTGTGGGGTATAAACTAGGAGCTTTGCGTTTTCTTGACAGTCCGAGGAATTCACCGTTATGGTCCTTCCCCATTCTAACGAAAGTGCACTCGTTATTCTATCGGCAGTTTCCTGACCATGAGAGCCGCTTCACGCACAACATCCCCTGCGCCATATTCATACACGCATCTTCTCGTTTCACGATCCGTAGCCGGCGCACTCCTAAAATGTTATGACTATCCTCATCCGCTTAAACCGGATGTCATTATCAGAGGATACGACAAAGCGCATGCTTTTCGAACTGCGAAAATGTGTGCGGTCGTAGCCCAGTACCTTTCATATGAACGCTCACGCGTCCGTCAATTTCAGATTGCCTGTCTGCTGCATGATTTGGGAAGGGCCGGACTTGAGCGTCGGCTTTTTGGCAAAATCTGGTCATGGGCTCGCAGCAGAAATATCCCCACGAGACCCGCCGAATGGCGGTTGCAACACCCCGATTCGAGTTATGGCAGGGAAACCGAAGCATTTGTGAAGACGCATCGAGAAGCCTTGGCCGAACAAGGATTGCCGCTCACCAAGTGGGCATGTGAACACATTGAAATGCGATTGGGGTTTGCTCGTCGCCATCGCCGTCAACTGAAAAGGGTCATCCCCCTCTTGGCAGATCTCGGCATTCGTTGGTTGCCGTGGATGGAGCAAGTGACGTTATATTATTATTATCCCGAAAAACTGGCACGGTCTCCGGACTGGGTCAAGGAGCTCGGAGAAGTCCTTGTCGCTTGTGAACAGTTGGAAGCCTACAGTAATCGTCGGCGTGGAACCGACTACTACGTGCGCTCACAAGAAAGCTTTCATGAGGCCTTTGGCTACCTCGACTCATTAAAACGACAGGGCCGATTACGGACAAGAGTCGTCAAAGCGGTTCGACAATTGACAGCCTCCGGAATCTTTGATTCCATTCTCAAGGCAGCCCGCGGGGGAACATTATCACGATCAGAACAGCAATTTCTTCGATCCCTTGAATAAACAAGAAATACAAGCCAATGCCTGTCTTTACCCATCACTTTTCGGTTACGATGCAAGGCCATTCGCAGATCGAGAATATCTCCGACCGCGTTCGGCAGTTCCTTGCCTCCACGCCCATGCAAGCCGGCGTTGTCACGATCTTCGTGAAACATACGACTGCCTCGGTTCTCATCATCGAAGATGAACCGGGTTTGCGCGCCGATACCAAAACCGTCTGGGACAATCTGATTCCGGAAGCCTCAACCTGGCAGCATAACGTGAAAAATCCAGGGGAAAACAATGGGCACAGTCATTTGCGAGGCCAAATCCAGGGCCAATCACTCGCCATTCCCTTTGCCGACAACCAATTACTTTTGGGCACTTGGCAAGAAATCGTTATTCTCGATTTTGATACACGGGCGCGGGCCCGAGAGATTATCGTCCAAGTAATGGGCGAGTGAGCCCGAATACGTGTGAGGCCGACTCTTTGGGTTATCCTCGTTTTTCGACTCACCACTTCTAAAGCACGGGCCTCCCCGAACCAGCAGATCTTTCTTGCTTTTTTTTAAAAATGAGAGACAATAAAATAGCGGACGGGAGATAATAGCGCTCATTTCATCGTAGTTTCGCGGAGGAAATAATCCATGCCACAAAAAAGCCAAGACGACAAACAACGACTCAACACCCCGTTGTTCTTTTGGATGACGGCCCTTCTTTTCTCTTGCTTGTGTTGGACTCCCGCTTGGGCTGACAGTTTGGATGAGCAACAACTCGTGGAAAAAGCCAAGCATACCGTTACAAGTTTTATGGAGGATCCCAATCTTACCTGGTTTCAGGATCACGTCAAGGAAGCCAAAGCTCTTTTGATTATCCCGCAACAATTGAAGGCTGCCTTCTTCTTTGGTGCAGATGGAGGCAGCGGAGTTTTGGTCGCCCGTGATGACAAGACGGGAGAGTGGGGCGAACCGGTGTTTTACGTCTTGGGCGGACTCAGCTTTGGACTTCAATTCGGTGGGGAAGCCTCGGAAGTCATCATCTTGGCCATGACCCAAGGCGCAGTCGAAAAGCTCTATTCCTCATCCTTTAAACTGGGCGGTGATGCCTCCGTGGCGGCCGGACCCTATGGAGCCGGAGTCGAAGGCGCGACCTCAGCCAATTTGAACGCTGATTTTCTTTCGTTCTCGCGTTCAAAAGGAGCCTATGCGGGGGTCTCATTGGAAGGATCGATCATTTATACAAACGATGATTCCAATCAAGCCTATTATGGGAAAAAGGTTCGGCCCGTTGATATTCTTGTTACCAAATCCGTCCAAAATAAGCACTCGGCCGGTCTTCGCCAAGCCATTATGACCGCAACCCAATAAGTGCGCATTCGTCCGGGAGCATGAGTCGCTGACAAATTCCAGGGCCGGTACGCCTACTCCTGAATGACGGGAACGATAATCAGTGCCCCGTCTTTACAATCGACAGTCACGGCGTCACCGTCTTTTACCTCTCCTTTAACCAACAGCTTCGACAATGGCGTTTCCACGTCGTGTTGGATCAGGCGTTTCAAGGGCCGAGCGCCGTACATGGGACTGTAACCGCGCGAACCCAAATTCGACAGCGCCTCGCCGGTTACCTCCAACCGAATCCTCCGGTCCTCCAGCCTTGCCTTTAATCGTTCCAGTTGAATATCCGCAATTCGACCGACCTCATCCGCGCTCAGCGGATGAAACACGACGGTTTCGTCGATGCGATTCAAGAATTCTGGACGGAAGTGTCGTTTGACCGCGTTCAAGACCATGGTCTGCAATTCCTCATAAGTTCGTTCACGCTCTTGCGCCTCCAGTATTTCCTGACTACCGATATTCGACGTCATGATCAGGACCGTATTCTTGAAATCGACGGTTCGTCCCTGGGAATCGGTCAACCGGCCGTCATCAAGAACCTGAAGCAGAATATTAAACACGTCATGGTGGGCTTTCTCAATCTCATCCAAAAGAATCACGCAGAAAGGGCGGCGCCTGACGGCTTCGGTCAATTGCCCTCCCTCTTCATAACCGATGTATCCGGGCGGGGCCCCGATGAGTCTCGCCACCGCATGTTTTTCCATGTATTCCGACAGATCAATCCGTATGAGATTTGCTTCGTCGTCAAACAGGACGTGCGCCAAAGCTCGTGCCAATTCGGTTTTTCCGACGCCGGTCGGACCAAGGAACAAAAACGAGCCGATCGGCCGGTTGGGATCTTTGATGCCCGATCGTGCCCGGACGACCGCGTCGGCGACGGCTCGCACCCCTTCATCCTGGCCGACCACGCGTCGATGCAGTAAGGTTCCCAAGTGCAACAATTTTTCCATTTCCCCTTGGAGGAGGCGGCTCATCGGAATACCCGTCCAACGACTGACCACTGCTGCGATGTCTTCTTCGTCCACTTCTTCTTTCAATAGACGGGATGCCCCCTCCTGTCGATCGAGATGGGCTTCTTCGGCCTGCAGTTCCCTCTCCAGCCTGGGCATGGTTCCATAGCGAAGTTCCGCAACGCGATTGAGATCATATTCACGTTCGGCCTTTTCAATCTGGTGCTTCAAATCTTCAATGTGTTGTCGGATTTGTTGCAAGCGCCCGACTGCGGATTTCTCCGCTTCCCACTGGTGCTTCAATTCGGCAAGTTCTCGGTGCTTGTCTGTAAGTTCACCTTCCAACGTTTCAAGTCGAGCCTGGCTGCCTGGATCCTCTTCCTTTTTAAGGGCTTCTCGTTCGATTTCGAGTTGTAGAACTTTTCGGGATACTTCGTCTAATTCCGCGGGCATGCTGTCGATCTCCGTACGCAGTCGCGCGGCGGATTCATCAACGAGATCGATGGCCTTGTCCGGAAGAAACCGGTCGCCGATATAGCGATGGGAAAGTCGTGCAGCCGCAACCAAGGCCGCGTCTTTAATGCGGACTCCATGATGAACCTCATACCGTTCCTTGAGTCCTCGCAAAATCGAAATCGTATTGGCCACCGACGGTTGTTCCACAAGGATGGGTTGGAACCGGCGTTCGAGTGCCGCGTCTTTCTCAATGTGCTTGCGATATTCATCCAGAGTCGTAGCTCCGATCAGGTGGAGTTCCCCTCGCGCCAGCATGGGTTTCAACAGGTTGGCGGCATCCATGGCTCCTTCTGCTGCGCCCGTGCCAACCACGGTATGCAATTCGTCGATAAACAGGAGAATGTCCCCTTGCGAAGACTGAATTTCTTTTAAGACGGCCTTTAGCCGTTCTTCAAACTCCCCTCGAAATTTGGCTCCGGCCACCAAGGCTCCCATGTCGAGGACGACCACGCGTTTCTGCTTCAACCCTTCCGGGACGTCACCCTTGATGATCCGTTGAGCCAACCCCTCGACAATGGCCGTTTTCCCGACGCCGGGCTCGCCGATGAGTACGGGATTGTTTTTGGTCCGTCTCGATAAAATCTGAATCGTCCGCCGGATTTCCTCGTCACGCCCGATCACGGGGTCCAGCTTTCCCTGCATCGCCAAACGGGTCAAATCTCTGCCATATTTTTCCAGCGCCTGAAACGTCCCTTCAGGATCCTGACTGGTGACT
The DNA here is from genome assembly GCA_965203665.1 of Nitrospirales bacterium. Lineage (GTDB taxonomy): Bacteria > Nitrospirota > Nitrospiria > Nitrospirales > UBA8639 > Bin75. The sequence goes on from OZ241905.1 coordinate 782,797, forward strand.
CGTTGATTGCCGCGAACCTGTTGCAGCCCGGCCAACAGTTTATCCCGGGTCACCCCCGCGTCCCTTAGCACGCCTTTATCCGCCGCCATGGCCAGCAGGAGGTGCTCGACACTGATGTACTCGTCCTTCAAGGATTGTTTTTCATCTTCGGCACGAGCCAGCAGCGTGGCCGTGCGTTGAGTCAAATGGAGCTGACCGGGCGCTGCTCCCGTCCCGCGGACCTGGGGGATTTTTGCGAGTCGTTGCTCGGTCTTGGCCTTCACGGCGGAACCGGACACTCCGCTGAGTTCCAGGATCGGACCGGCAGACCCATCAACTTGCTCCAACAACGCCGCCAGCACGTGCTCGACGTCGATACCTTGATGATTCCGGTGCATGGCGAGAGCAGACGCGGCTTGCAGCGCCTCTTGTACTTTGAGCGTCATGCGATTCATATCCATGATTTCAGACTCCCGTTCCCTGGTTCAATTTGCTGAATGGCCAAGTCTCACAGATAAAGATAACCAGCAACTCTCGAAAATCAAGGAGTACAGACTGAAAGATCCGGCAAAAGAAAGTTTGAACGTCTGTTCTTCTCGAACGCTCAACCCGGCCAAGATAATGTCCGCACGTAGATGGCTTGGACCCGGGTTCTGATGGATTCGTAGTGGGCAAGAAACTTTGTCGTTGCGGAAGAAGGAGGTTGGTCTGCATAGCCCATGCGGATGGCACATTTGGTCAATTCAGAACGGTCATTCGGCAAGGTATGGGTTTGCAGTTCGTGAACCATTTGAAGCTTATGTTCGATATCACGCAAGAACAGGTAGGCTTCCTCGAGAAATTTCCCATCAGCGGCTTGCAGGAGGTTGAGGGTCTGAAGATATTGAAGCGCCGTGATCGTATTCGACTCAAGCAACTGCGGATGGGGCTCAACGTGCAGTAATTGAAGCGTCTGGGCTATGAATTCAATGTCTCGGATTCCTCCGGGGCTGAGTTTGACGTTGCGCTCATGTTCTTTTTTCCTTAGGACTTTTTGATGAATCTCCGTCCTGAGTTTATGAACCGTCTCGATAAGATTTTGGGGAGCCGGTTCTTCTCCTCCCATGACAAACGGCCGGATTTGCCTGAGAAAAGCCTGCCCCAAGGATCGTTGTCCTGCTATGGGTCGAGCCCTTAACAATGCCAGCCGTTCCCAAGTCCTCCCCCGCGTTTGGTAGTATTGCACGGCTTGCCGGTTCGACCATGCCAACGGTCCGGCTGCTCCCTCGGGCCGCAATCGCAAATCCACGCGAAACAAACAGCCTTCCGAAGTCGCAATCGACAGGACCCGCGTGAGCTCCCTCGCGACCAACTGAAAAAAAACTTCAAGGCTAATTTGGTCTTTTGCGACTTTACTTTCTTTTTGGTTCGATGCATACAAATAGATGAGATCGACGTCGGAGCTGTAATTCAATTCGCGTCCGCCTAATTTTCCCATTCCCAACACCACAAATCCCGCTTCACTCGTTGCCCATCCTGGTCTTTGTTGACAGAACATGCCGTATTTTTTCCGTAGTTTCTTGTTCACAAGTTGATACGCGGCATGGATCACCAGATCCACAAGTCGGGATAGAGATTGCGCGGTTTCCGCGGCGGACGAAACCCGAAAAAGATCACGTGCGCCGATGCGTAGCATTTCACGGCGATGAAAGCGACGAAGAGCGTCGAGCTTGCGTTCGTAAGCATGCACGAGGCCAAGAGTTTCGGATAACGCCCTCTGAAGGCGTTTGGGAGTGGAACGGGATTTCAGGATCTGCTCATCCTCGATCCAATAAATCAGCATGGGGTCTCGAACAAGCGTCTCCGCCATGGCGGGGCTGTTCCCGAACAGGACGCACAGCAATTGCAGGACGCGTGGCGCTTGCGCCAAAAACGTGAACACCTGGGTTCTCGCGTTGCCGGCCTCCAGGCATCGTTCCCATTCACGCAGGGCTTGGTCAGGGTCGGCCGTTCCTGAAACGGCGCGCAGAAGATCGGGGAGAATGACGGCAAGCCGTTTTCGGCTTCGGGGATCGCCGGCCATGAGTTGCAGGTTGGCGTCGGCCTGCTTCCAGTCCTGAAATCCGTATGGAGCCAACAGTCTTGCCGCGTCCGAACGCGCCAAATCCGGCGCAAGCAGAAGCGGGCGCGGGTCCAGGCCGGAGGACGGGTTGCTCATGATGGGTCTCTGAAATCCCTCACGTTTGAGGCTACGTGGTCCTTACAATGATGACACGTTCGGGTATACTGCCTTCCCATGAAAAGATGGACAACCGTCCCTACGGGTCACTGGTTACGGTATACTAGCGTATCATGAAAGAGATGTTCGACTCGACGGCGTTACGAGAACTTTCCCCCCAGGTCGACCCGGCGGTTCTCAAAGACTTCCTGGATCGCATGGACCCGGAGTATTTCTCCCATTTTCCCCCGCAGACAATTGCGAAACACGTGGAATTAGCCAACACCCTGACCCTTGAGTATCCCTGCACGCTCCACGTTCAATCTGAACACGAGGCAGGTCGGTACCGGCTCACGATTGTCGCCTACGATTATTTTGCGGAATTTTCCACAATTTGCGGCTTGCTGTCCGCTTATGGCTTCGATATACGCGAAGCCCTTGTGTTTACCTACCGGGACAGTCCCGAACCTCTCCACCACCCGAACGCCCTTCGTCGCGCGCAGGTCCCCAAATGGCCGGTCCGGCGACCCCGCCAACGACCGGGGCTGTCAAGGAAAAAAGTTGTGGACGTATTTCGGGTTCACCTTCTTCCGGGAACCGTATTCAATGCAGACGTTGAAAAAACCCTGAGTCGGGAATTGACGGACATGCTTCGCTTGCTCGAGTCACGAGACCTCCAGGAGGTCCGGAATCGGGTGAACCGAAAATTGGTGGAAACGCTTGCCCGAAGAAAAACGGCTGCTTCCGCTCTTGTGCATCCGGTGGAAATTCTCTTCAACAACGAGCTTTCCGAACGTGAAACGGGCATAGACATCAGGGGCACGGATTCCCCGGCTTTCTTGTACGCCTTTACGAACGCGTTGACCATGAGAGGGCTCTATTTATCAAAAGCCGCGATCGAAGCAGACGGGAAAAGAGTCCGCAACCGGCTGTTCGTCAGGGATCGGCATGGACAAAAAATCGTCTCGACCCGGGAACAACAGGAGCTGACCGTGGCCGCGGCCCTCATCAAGGAATTTACCCACTACCTCACGTGGGCCCCGGACCCGGGCAAGGCGTTGGATCATTTCAGTCACTTCCTCGATCAGTTACTGGAAAATCATCTCGACAAAAAACAGATCAAGTGGCTCACCAGAAAAGATTCGTTGGCCAACCTTGCCCGGTTGTTCGGCACGAGCGATTTCCTGTGGGAAGACTTCCTTCGCCGACAACACGTCAACCTGCTGCCCATTGTTGAACAGTTTCATCAACCTCAAGTCCGGCCATCAAAAACCGCTCTCGCCAAGGCGTTGAAGGCCGGACTCGGAACGCGCAAAAAACCTGAAACCCGAAAAGTGATCCTGAACCAGTTCAAGGATCAGGAGTTATTTCGTATCGACATGCATCATATTCTCAACGAGACCCCCCTCCCCACGTTCTCCGAATCTCTCACGACCCTGGCCGAAGTGATCTTGGCACAAGCCCTCGTCGAGGCCCGGGCAGCGGTCAACCGGGTACACCCGCCGCCTCCTGCGCTGAAGAGGAACTCTCTGCCGCTCAGTATCTGCGGACTGGGCAAGTTGGGTGGGCGGGAACTGGGCTATGCCTCTGATGTCGAGCTTGTCTTTATCTATGGAACGCCGCCAGGTGGGTCCGGCGCTTCCAGCCCCGTCATCAGTGAATACTACGAACGACTGGTCCAGGAATTTCTTCGTTGGATCGAGGCGAAACAGGAGGGCATTTTTCAACTGGACATCCGGCTTCGCCCTCACGGAGAAAAAGGCTTGCTCGCCAATTCATTTGAAGAAATTAAACGCTACTACCGGGCGGGAGGAGGCGCCGCGCCTTTTGAACGACAGGCGTGGATCAAGTTGCGACACGTCGCGGGGGATGCCGTGCTGGGCCGGCGCATAGAGCGCTACCGCGACGACTTCGTGTACAGCCGCCCCCCCTGGCCGTTGGACACCGCGTTGCACCTGCGCCAACGGCAAATAGAGGAGTTGGTTCCTCCGGGAACCATTCACGTAAAGTACAGCCCCGGCGGGCTCATTGATATGGAATACATCGTGCAATACCTACAATTACAGTATGGCCACCGGAACCCTTCACTCCACACGCCCAATACCCTGCAAGCGCTCGAGGCCCTTCAAGCGACAAAACTTCTCTCGCGTCAGGATGCCGAGGTCCTGAAGGAAGATTATCTGTTTATGAGAAAGGTCATTGATGGCTTGCGCATCGTTCGCGGAAACGCCAAGGACCTGGTGCTGCCGGAATCCGGTTCCGACGACATGACGTATCTGGCAAGACGATTGGGGTATATCACCGACGTCTGGAAAGAAGGCGCAGAAACGTTTGAACGCGAGTTGGAACAACGCATGAAACGAACACACGCAATATTCGTCAAACTGTTTTGCGAAAAGCCTTCCGGCAAAAGAAAACGGCGTCTTTCCGATTGAACCGGAAAGACGCCGTGATGTCGAAATAGGGCGCCAAGTCCCGTCGCACTAAATATCGTAGTACAAGAAAAATTCGTGGGGATGAGGACGAATGCGGACCTCATTGGCTTCGTTTTCCCGCTTATAGCTGATCCAGGCTTCCACCAAGTCTTCGCTGAAGACCCCGCCCTTGAGCAGGAACTGATGGTCATTTTCCAGGTTGTCGAGTGCTTCGTCCAGACTTGAAGGCACCGTTGGGATATTCGAAGCTTCCTCCGGTGCCAAATCGTAAAGATTTTTGTCCATGGCTTCGCCCGGATCGATCTTGTTTTGAATCCCGTCGAGTCCCGCCATCAGCATCGCGCTGAACGCCAGGTAAAAATTGGCCGAAGGATCGGGAAACCTGACTTCGATCCGTTTGGCTTTCGGGTTCGTCGAATACATCGGGATGCGAATGCCTGCCGACCGGTTCCGGCTTGAATAGGCCAACAACACGGGAGCCTCAAAGCCAGGCGTCAACCGCTTATAGGAATTGGTCGTCGGATTCGTGAATGCCGCCAGGGCCGGAGCATGTTTCAGCACGCCACCGATGTAATGCAGACACGCCTTGGACACGCCCGCGTATTCCTTGCCGGCGAACGTCGGCTTCCCGTCTTTCCAGATACTTTGATGGGTGTGCATGCCCGTCCCGTTATCCTGGAACAACGGTTTCGGCATGAACGTCGCGGTTTTACCGTGCCGCCGCGCCACGTTTTTGACGATATATTTATACATCATCATCTTGTCGGCCATTTTCAGCAAGCTGTCGAAGCGAAGATCGATTTCGGCTTGCCCTCCCGTGGCCACTTCGTGGTGATGTTTTTCAACGTGAATCCCGGCCTTTTCCATTTCCCTGACCATTTCGGTACGGATGTCCTGTTGCGTATCCGTCGGGGGAACGGGGAAATAGCCTTCCTTATGCCGGGGCCGCGACCCCAGATTGTGACCGTCGTCGCCTGAATTCCAAATGCCTTCTTCAGAGTCGATGAAATAATAGCCCGAGTTGCTGGTTTGGTCATAACTCGCGTGATCAAACACGAAGAACTCGGCTTCAGGCCCCCAATAGGAAGTGTCGCCGATTTTGCTGCTCTTCAGGTATTGCTCCGCCCGTTGAGCCACCCCTCGTGGGTCCCGCTCATAGACGGCGCGCGTGATCGGATCTTGCACGTTACACACCATACTGAGAGTAGGCAGTTCGGTGAACGGGTCCATCCGGGCGGAGTTTGGATCCGGGAATACCAGCATGTCGCTGTTCTGAATCGCTTTCCACCCGCGGATGGATGACCCGTCAAAGCCCGCTCCATCCTTAAACAAATCGAGGTTCAATTCGGATGTCGGGATGGAAAAATGCTGCCACGTCCCGACCAGGTCCACAAACTTGAGATCGACCATTTCCACTTTGTTCTTCTTTGCAAAATCCAATACTTCACGCGGAGTCATTCCGTACCTCCTTCTTCACACAATAGGTTTTGTTGTACAACGCCGATACGAATACTTCTTCAGGAATAGGCGCGCTCACTATGCTGGCTCAAATCAAGCCCAGTTTCTTCGTCTTCTGGCGATACCCGAAGGCCGACGAGGGCATCAACGACTTTCAAAATGATAAAGGTTCCGACCACGACAAACACGAGCGTGGAAACGGCCAACACGATTTGAATGACAAATTGACCCGGGTTTCCGAAAAATAACCCTTGGGCCCCGACGGAAGCAAATAACCCTGTTGCCAGGATGCCGGTGAAGCCTCCCACTCCGTGAATGGCCACCACGTCGAGCGAATCATCGTACCCGAGTCTAATTTTCAAGACAACCGCGGCGTAACAGAGGACACCGGCCACGAGTCCGATCAATAATGCCGATAAGGGCGAAAGAAATCCGGCTCCGGGCGTGATGGTCGCCAGGCCCGCGATGATACCACTGGCCACTCCGAGCATGGTGGGCTTGCCGGTCCTCACCCATTCCGCTGCCATCCAACTGAGTCCACCGGCGCACGCCGCAATATGGGTGGCCACAAAAGCCGTAGCCGCACCCCCATTGGCACCCAAGGCGCTCCCTGCGTTGAATCCGAACCACCCAAACCACAGCAGGCCCGTTCCCAGAACCGTCATCGGCAAGTTATGCGGCAACATGGATTCAACCCCGTAGCCTTTCCGTTGCCCCAACACCAAAGCGCAGACGAGTGCGGCAAAACCCGAGCTGATGTGCACCACGGCTCCTCCCGCAAAGTCCAATGCGCCCATCTCTCCCAGCCATCCGCCTCCCCAGACCCAATGGGCAAGCGGCGAATAAATCAGGACCGACCAAAGTACGGCAAAGAGCAGCAACGCCGAGAATTTCATCCGTTCGGCAAAGCTGCCGGTAATCAGGGCCACGGTAATAGCCGCGAACATGAGTTGGAACACCATGAAAACCAAATGGGGGATGCCCGTCCCGGGAAACGCATCCTGGCCCACGCCCATCAAGCCGAGAAATTCCAGGCTGCCGATTATGCCGCCGACGTCGGTCCCGAATGCCAAGGAATAGCCGAGCAATACCCACACAATACTGATCAGGCACAGGATGACGGCGGTGTGCGCCAAAGTTCCGAGTACGTTCTTGCTCCGGACCAGGCCGCCGTAAAAAAGCGCCAAACCGGGCAAGGTCATGCATAACACGAATGCGGACGACACCAGAATCCACGCCGTATCGCCGGTGTCGATGCCCCCCGGAGTACCGTCCTGGGCCCATCCGGTCGCCGCCCCGCACGATACGCTCAAAATCACAACCAATAGCCACATGAATGAGAAGATCGAGTGCTTCACGGTTCCACCTCGGGTTAAGAGTTATATGAACCAGCGCGGCCGGACATGCAAACCGTCACAAGCAATCCGTTGTCGGGGGATTCACTTCTGAAGCCACCCCCGGATATTTCGACAACTGCCCCTACCCTGCGGCAGGAGCGTTTAAAGGGTACTTGAACAAACCGGCTATACTGCGCCGTCACCCGTCTCTCCGGTACGAATCCGAATCACGTTGCTCAAATCTGAAACAAAAATCTTACCGTCGCCGATGCTACCCGTTTTGGCGGCTTTCCCCAGAGTTTCAATGACCTTTTCTTCCAGGTCATCGGCAATCGCAAGTTCGAGTTTGACTTTCGGCACAAAATCGATCTGGTATTCCGTGCCACGATAGGTTTCCTTATGACCTTTTTGGCGGCCGAACCCCTTAACTTCCGTGACCGTCATACCTTGAATTCCTATTTCAGTGAGGGCGTCTTTCACCTCATCGAGTTTAAAAGGCTTGATTATGGCTTTCACAAGTTTCATGGGCTTTCCCCTTTCAAGATTGAAAGTGTCGGCGGAAACGCATGAACGACCAGCGTCGCTCACGCCTGACGTGATGCAATTTCATGAATCGATCTGAAACCTAAGTATATGCGCGTTCGCTATGTTCACTCAGATCCAGTCCAATGATTTCTTCTTCTCTGCCTACGCGAAGGCCTATCATGGCATCCAACACTTTCAAAATAATAAAGGTCCCGACAAACGAGAACACCCAAGTGGCGCCGACACCTACGGCCTGAATGAAAACTTGCCCCGGGTTACCGAAAAACAAGCCGGTTGCCCCGCCGACGCTGGCAAAAAGTCCCGTGGCGATCGCCCCCCACGTTCCTCCAATACCGTGAATGCCCAGCACGTCAAGAGGATCATCATAGCCGAATTTGGATTTCCATACCACGGCTAAATAACACACGACCCCGGCGCCGAGACCGATCCAAATCGAGGAAATCGGGCCGACAAAGCCCGCCGCAGGAGTAATCGCCACCAACCCGGCAATGGCGCCGCTCGCCCCGCCCAAAGCCGTGGGCTTGCCGGTATACATCCATTCCACCGCGAGCCATCCCAAGACACCTGCAGACGTGGCCACATGGGTAGCCACAAATGCCCCCGCGGCAATTCCGTCCGCCGCCAGGGCGCTCCCCGCGTTGAACCCGAACCAGCCGACCCATAACAAGGCCGCTCCAACCACGGTAAAGGGCAGGTTATGGGGAGCCATCTTCTCGGCCCCATAGCCATGCCGTTTTCCCAGGACCAATGCCGCAGCCAAGGCCGCCACTCCCGAACTGATGTGGACGACGGTGCCTCCGGCAAAATCCAAGGCTCCCAGTTCGCCCAACCATCCGCCACCCCACACCCAATGGGCCAGCGGTGCATAAATCAAGGTCACCCACAGGACCGCAAAGAGGATAAACGCGACGAACTTCATGCGTTCCGCAATGGCCCCGCTGATCAACGCGACAGTAATCCCGGCGAACATGAGCTGAAACACCATGAAGGCGAGATGTGGAACAGCCGTGCCCGGAAAAGCTTCCGGCCCGACGCCGTTCGACCCCAGAAACTCGAAACTGCCGACGATGCCACCCACGTCCGTGCCGAAGGCGATGGTATAGCCCCACAACACCCAAACCACGCTGACCACGCACACCGAGATGAAACTGTACATCATGGTGCTCAACACGTTCTTGTCGCGCACCATCCCTCCGTAAAAAAGGGCCAGGCCCGGAATGGTCATGGCGAGCACCAGCGCGGAAGACGTCAAGAGCCATCCCGTATCTCCTGCGCTGATTGCCGCACTTCCTTCATCCGCCAAGGCCGGCCCTGCAAGGGAACATAGTAATAATACCGGGAATAATATACTTATATATTTTAACGAGATTTTCTTGTCTTTCATTTTCTCTTTCCTCCTCGGCGTTTTAGATTTTCTCTAAAAGAGGAAGATCATTTCTCCTGCCAAAGTTGATTGGCTATCGCTCACGCCGTCACCATCCGTAAACGTAAGCCTATCGGACTTATCGTAGCGAAATTCCGCTCGAGTGATCAGATTGGGAACCGGTTTGTATTGCAGGGTCCACGTGGTTTCCCACAATGTTTGATCGGCTGCGGCTCCGGCGGGACACAAATGGGCATTGCCTAATGCGCCATAATCATCCGAATCGTTCCCGAAGCACGAGAATGCACCGGCCGCATCCTCAAAGACCTCGGCCCGGGCATGGAGTCCCCACTGGTCATTGAAGTCATAGATGGCGTAGCCGGCCACGCCGTTCCAACGGGCATTGGTAGCTCCAGGGATTTCCTGATTCCCATAATAGCCCTCGAACACGAGTTCCAGTTGATCGGTGGCCTGTACGTCGATGATCCCTCCGACCTGCATGCGATCAGCAGTTTCTTGTCCTCGTGTGTTGCCCTCCGGCCCCCAGAACCCGAATATCGAAACCCCCAGATTGTCCATGGGTGCCAGAGACAGCAGCGCTTCGATGGATTTGCTGTTGTTGTCATCCGCTTGTAGCCCGGTAAAGGAATTGATGGCGCTGACGGCCAGCGAAGCTGAATCCGAGAAATCAACCGAGGCCCGGAACCCCGTCACGGTGAACGGTTCCCCGATACCGAACAAGAACGAACGGGAGAAATTGGGGTTGAGCGGGCTTTCGATCACTTCATACCCGATCAGCGTGTTCATGCGCCCTGCTTGCAACGTGACATTATCCGCCGGCATGTATTGGACGTACGCTTCCTGAAAGTCAAAATCATCCTTACCCGTACCACCGGTGAATTTGGCGTCTTCCCCGAAATTCAGCTTCAGGCGGAAACCCGCCCGGTCGGTCAACGCCCCTCCCGGACTCGCGGCTTTTTCCAGAACGAGTTGTGCCATGTTGGGCCTAAAGGAATTCGCGTCGCCGTCGAAACTCCGGTTGTTGTTCACGCCGGTGGAAGGATTGTTGAAATTCTGCGTATACGACGTTTCCACGTAGCCGTACAGCGAAAGGTTGAGTTTATTCGCCAACGAGTCGTCTTGAGCCAGCGCGACCGAACTCAATAGTGGCAAAGGTAGCCACCCAACGACCGCCATACTAAAAACAAACAAAACCATCCGTGTTATCATAGGTTTGGTCATTGTCGGTTCTCCTTTTGAAAATTCGTTATTGGTAACTGGATAATGTTGTTCATTCCCCGCGTGTCCATTTTTGTGAATGAAAAAGGCTCGGTTTCTGCTTCTCTGGAACCAAAAAAAAAGCCCCCAACCCCTTTTTACGTGGTTGAGGACTTCGTCGTCCTTTGAATACAAATGTTAACGGCCAAGACACCGATGTCTCGACTATGAGGCTTTTTTACATCAGTTCCAGCTCACAGTCAAGACAAAATTGTGGGAACTATATACTGAACCTAAGCTGTGTTATAGAGATACCCGTTATGTCTGAAAACTCTCCCTCACGTTCGGATTCGTCGGGAAATTTTCCCGTGCTCAACGAACCGCCTCCAAATCCCGGAGGCGGCAAGACCCTTATTGTAGATCACACCGACTCTACCTGCTATCCTCGACCGAGTGCGGCTCTTAAGGACGCCGGACCGGAGGACCAGATTTTTGTTCGCCCCGGGATCTATGAAGATCGTTTATTCGGCACACAGCAACCGATTCACTTGATTGGAGCCGGACGGGACCACGTCCAAATTTTCAGCCGCCGAAGCGGCCCCTTGTATCTGCAACAAATTCCCAGCGGTCGCATTGCCGGTGTGACGTTCCGTTACGTCGGCAGCGACCAGCATTCCGCGATCAACATCTTTGATTCCACCTGCACGATTACACAATGCCGGGCCACGGAAGGCCTCCTGTCCGGAATCGTGATTTATGGTCCGAATTGCCGGCCGTCCCTTATCGACAACGAGGTATGCCAAAATCGCGAATCGGGCATTTTCTGTTTTGCCGGGGCACAGCCCTATCTGGCCAAAAACGTCTGTTTTGCCAATCACCATTTTGGCTTGGCGGTCAGAGACGATGGAACTCGACCGGATTTTCTCAAGAACGTCTGCCATCATAATATGCTCAGCGGCATGCTCCTGTTTCATGGAGCGCAGGCCATGATCCTGGAAAATGAATGTTACGACAACTGTCATTGGGGACTCGTCATGACGCCGGACTCCAAATCAACGCCGGAGCTGGACCAACTCCTCTCCTGCAACACGCTTGCTCAAAACCCACGAGGAGCCTGTATTGTCACGGAACAGCCCCTCGGAGAGATTGGGCGTTAGCAGATTGTCGGGTTACGCCTGTCCTGAGCAAAGTCAAAGGGCTCTGCTAACCCGACCTACGGCGAGAAAACCGTAGGCATGATCCGACCCCACGTGATGCGTTGCCAGATTCGTTCGTGCCCCCAATATAGAAAAATTTTCGCCAATGCATCAAAACTGCCGACAATTGCCGCCGCCACCAGTTCACCCGAATACAGATAAACGACGAATGTGGTCACCATAGTGGCCAAGACCCTCCAACTGATGCCTTTCACCACGCTTCGAAGATGTGTATCCATAACCCACTCCTTATTGAGTCCTGCTCGGGGCGTTATATCCTCGACGTTTGGGAGATTTCCGGACTCGACGATTTCGACCTTGATCGTAAAATGCTCTCAATGTATATCCATCCAAGACGCCGGTGATGGCGTTTCTGACGTCAAACATGACGCTTTGTATCGGACAATCACGGGCCTCCGAATACGGACAGTCCCGACACGTCTGATAGGCCGTCTGGCTCACGCAAGGGATGGGAGCCAAGGGACCGTCTAAAATACGAATCACCTGCCCGACCGACACCTTTTCCGGAGGTTTAATTAACCGGTAGCCACCCTGCACACCGGGACGACTCCCCAGGATTCCGGCCCGCTTCAATTCCAACAGAATGGTTTCCAGGAACCCCACGGGAATGTGTTGGACCTCGGCAATATCGGATCGTCGTAAGGCAGCCTGATCATACGCTTTTGTCAATTCAAGCAAGGCCCGCAATCCGTATTCGCTTTTCTTGGAAAGTTTCATATTCTTAAGAATGTTTAGCAAATTTATTAAGAATTATCGGAAAAAATTTTTCCTTTTTTTCAACCTCATCTGCCGTAGGGCCAACGACTCGACAGATTCCGCAAAACAAGATTGGTGGAGGGCAGGGGACTTGAACCCCCGACCCCAACGTTGCGAACGTTGTGCTCTCCCAACTGAGCTAGCCCCCCACGTCTCGCACTCTACCAAAAGGGCCGGCACCCTGCAATCTAATCAGGACATATATGGACGGTCCGGCCCGTCACACTCAATCGTCCCTCCGCAAACAACTGAATGGCCCTGGGTAACAGGCCGTGCTCGACCTTCAGGATGCGTTCCGACAAAACATCTTCCGTATCGCCTTCTTTCACGGGCACGGCTTGTTGCAGAATGATAGGCCCCGTATCCATGCCTTCAGTCACAAAATGAACCGTGCAGCCGGCCACTTTCACCCCATGGTCCAGCGCCTGTCGCTGAGCGTGCAACCCGGGGAAACTCGGCAGCAGTGCAGGATGAATGTTCATGATACGCGATTCATACGAATCGATGAGCACCGACGTCACAATTTTCATGTACCCCGCCAAGATCACCAATTGGGCTTGGTGACGCTGCAACGTCTCCAGCAATATTTGGTCATACGCTTGCCGGGGGTCCGATGTACCCGTTACGGACTTCGGATCCAGAAAAACGGTGTGGAGCCCATGACGTTCAGCGCGTTCCAATGCCGGGGCTCCTTCTTTGTTACTGATGACGACCGCAATCTCAGCCTTGAGAGTTCCTGCCTCAATCTCGTTAATGATAGCTTGAAGATTGGATCCCCTGCCTGAGACAAGAACGCCCAGCCTGAGCACGTTCATTGCAGCATCTCCATACCTCACGACTCACTGATTCGAGCATCTGCTTTACGCACGAACGAGCTCCACCAGGGTTTCGATCTGTGCGGTCTGCGGGAACATGTCAAACGCCTGCACTCGCCGGACGCGATAGTGAGTCGCACACAGCCGGTTGAGGTCTCTCGCCAAAGAGGAAGCGTCACATGAAAGGTACAGCATGCGAGGGACCCGGATACGCTCCAGGGATTCGGTGCATGATCGGCTCAGCCCCGCGCGCGGCGGATCCATCACGATCACGTCGTAGTCATCGGCAGTCACCGTCTCCAAAAAGTCCTCGACTTTGGCCGCACGGACACGGTAACGACCGATATGGTTGTGAGAGGCCGATCGTTTGGCATCAGCCACGGCATAAGGATTTTCCTCGATTTCCGTGACCAACGCTCCGTTTTTTGCCAAACCCAGGCCCATGCATCCGATCCCGGCATAGAGCTCAAGCACGCGCATTTGTCGATCCTCGCCGTTCACCCAATCGGCTACGGTTTCGAAAATCAACGAATAGACCGGCCAATTCGCCTGCATGAACGACCGGTCACTGATCCGAACGACCATATCCTGAAATCGGTCAAACAGATGCGCTTCTCCCCTGACGACCCGCCGCACGTACTTTCTTTGAGACGCGGTCACGGAGGAGGAGGTCAGGACGCACCCAACCACGGTAGGAATATCCTCGAACAATGCCAGAAGGCTGTTTGCCTGATGTGATGACGCACGGGGCACCGTGCAGAGAATCAAATGTGTCCCGAACGCGCCAGAAGAACGAATTTCCACGTGTGAGAGAAACGCGGGTAGCTTACGCAGACCAGCCAACCGTCCTTCGACGTGCGCAATCACCTGTTCCATGGGTTTTGAAACCAACAGACAGCTCGCTCCTTTGACCGGGCTGTGCGACCGTTCCCTGACGAATCCGAGATGAAACGTCCCGTGGTGCTGAAATACCCTGAAGCGAACTCTCTGCCGATATGCGTAGGGCAAGGGAGAAGGGACGGGATTCTTGAAGTCCACCTGCTCGATCCGGCCGATACGCGAAAACGCTTCCTCCAACATATCCTGTTTATATTGCAATTGTGCTTCATAGCGAACATGCTGAAATTGGCAGCCTCCACAGGCTTCGTAGACGACACATGGAGCTTGAACGCGATGAGGCGACGCCTCGTGAACTTCTTGAAGAGTTGCGAACTGGTAATCAGAACGCCGGTCGCCGGGGATAGCCGTGACCACTTCGCCGGGCAGTCCGCCCCGGACGAACGTCACCATGGAATCTGACCGGGAGAGGCCCCATCCACCGGCAACCACCCGTTCGATGGTGAAAGACTGAGGCATTAGCGTTCCGAACGAAATCCCACGCTTAACAGTTTAATTTTTCGATGAAGGTGACTTCGTTCGATCTTCAGATCGTCTGCGGTCTTTGAGACGTTCCAATTGTTTTCCCGCAAACGAAGGGTAATATACTCGCGTTCAAACGCGTTCCGGGCTTCACGCAGGGAATCGTAGGCATCCATGGGATTGACCCGGTTGAATCCTCTCGGCATAAAGGGCAAGACGTCGTCGACCTCAATATTGTTTTTCGGGACCATAATCATCAGACGTTCGATTTGATTGCGAAGTTCTCGGATGTTGCCCGGCCAATCATGACGCACCAGCACATCCAATGCCTCTGAAGTAATGTCTTTCAACTTCACTCCCTGCTCTTCTGCGTGAATCTTCAAAAAGTGGTGAGTGAGAGCCGGAATATCTTCACGCCGTGAACGAAGCGGCGGGATTTCTATCGGCAACACGTTTAACCGGTAAAACAGATCTTCGCGAAAGTTCCCTTTTTCGATTTCCTGCTGAAAGTCCTTATTGGAAGCCGCGAGGACGCGAACGTTGACCTTAATCAATTTTCCGCCTCCGACCCGGGTAAAATGCTGCTCCTCCAGGACGCGAAGCACTTTGGCTTGAGTCGCCAGGCTCATATCGCCGATTTCGTCGAGGAACAGGGTGCCGCCGTCGGCAAAGTCGAATTTCCCGCGTTTTTGACCGACGGCTCCCGTAAATGCGCCGCGTTCATGTCCGAACAGTTCCGTCTCAATCAACGTCTCGGGAATTGCCGCACAATTGACTTCGACAAACGGACGATTATGGCGGGGGCTTTGCAGGTGGATGGCCCTGGCCACCAATTCCTTCCCTGTCCCGTTTTCCCCGGAAATCAGCACACGACTGTGAGTCGGCGCCGCAGCCGCGATTTGCTGTCGCAACTTCTCCATCACGGCCGAAGCCCCAACGAGTTTTGATTGACGCTCAACCTTGACACGAAGGTTGATATTTTCTTCTTCCAGCTTGTGTTGATTTAAGGCATTCCGGACCAGAATCGTGACCTTTTCAAGGTCCAACGGCTTTTCCAGATAGTCATAGGCGCCCAACTTCGTGGCTTTCACCGCGGTTTCGACGGAGCCGTGACCGGACATCATAATGACCATCATGTTGGGAAAGAGTTCGCGTACGCGCGTCAAGACTTCCAACCCGTCCAGTTCCGGCATCCAAATATCCAGAATCACGACGTCCGGCGGCTCCATTTGAATGACTTTCAGAGCCTCTTCACCGTTTTTTGCGAGCGTAATCTGATACCCCTCGTCTTCCAAAATACTGCTCAGGGTATTCAAGATGGACGGCTCATCATCGACGACGCAGATGGTACCGGACATGCTCATTCCTCCAGGTCATGTGAAATCATTAACTGAAATACCATCATTCTTATGCGCGAATCTACCGACTGTGGTTTTGTGGCGTCATGCATCATCTCCAGCCGTCAGGCGACGGGGAGTTCGATCATAAACGAAGCTCCTTGAGGAAAACGATTGGAGGCTTGGATTATTCCGTTATGGTCCGTCACGATTCGATGAACAATCGCCAGACCGAGTCCGGTTCCCGTTCGTTTTCGTGAAAAATACGGGACAAACAATTTTCCCTGATCTTCCTGAGGAATGCCGGGCCCTTCGTCGTCTACCGTAATACGGACCCGATGGTGCTTCCAATCCATTTTCGTGGCAACCCAAATTCGCCCTTTATGCTTCATGGCCTGGATGGCATTGTCAAACAAATTCACAAAGACGCGGCGCATCTGTTCCCGGTCGACGTTGATATCCGGAACCGAAAAGTCGAAGTCCTGAATAAATTCAACGTCATAATGGCCTCCACGATACAACGCCATGACTTTTTCGATGATGTCATGCAACGATTCTCTGGCCATCTGCGGAGCCGGCAACCTGGCAAATTTGGAAAATTCATCCACCATGCGTTTCAAACTGCCGACTTCGTTCACAATCACGTTCGTTGATTCATCGAAGATGGCTTTGAAATCGGCCGACCGTTCAAAATATTTTTTTCGTAACCGCTGCGCCGCCAATTGAATGGGCGTCAGGGGATTCTTGATCTCGTGCGCGACGCGTTGAGCCACTTCCTGCCACGCTGCGGTTTTTTGTGCCTTGATCAATTCGGTCCGATCTTCGAAGACAAACACAAACCCCAAATCCTGGCCCGCCTCATTTTTCGTGCGGGAAAGATTCAAGCCCATGGTGAGGAGTTTTCCCTCCACTTCCATTTGCCCTTCGAGCGTGAAAGTATCCCGCGCATCGAGCAAGATCCTGTCATAGGCTTCCTGAAACAACGTGAATTGATGGGATTTAAACACGTCATAAACCGAGTGCCCGCGGACAGCGTCACCATCCACCCCTAGAATCCGTTCAGCGGAATGGTTGAACGTGGTAATCATATCGCGAGTATCGATGGACATCACGCCTGACGCAATCGTATCCACCACGGCTTCCGTATAAGCCCGGCGGCGGTCGACTTCGACGTTTGATTCCATGAGAGACTGATTAGCTTCTTCCAGCTTGACTTTGCTGGTCGACAAGTCTTCGGTCATCCGGTTGAACGAATCGATTAGCGTCCCGATTTCATCGGTGGCATTGACTTTAATTCGCACGTTGAGATCGCCCCGGGCGACGGCTTCGGTCCCTTCGGCTAATTTTTGAATCGGCACAGTGATGCTTCGCGCCACGTAAAAGCCAAACCACGTGGCGCTGAACAACAACAAAACCGTGACGACGGCGACGAATAGATAGGCCCCGGCTTTAATGGGATTTTCCAACGCCTTCATCTGCCGATAGTCCGTGTATTGTTTGGCAATCCCCTGCATCTTCGCCAGGATCGATTCCGAGACGTAGGTATTGACCACCACCACCCCATCAATTCCTCCGGGTTGGATATTCGAGGCAACGGGCACCGCCGCACGGATCAGTCGTCCGGCTTGAGCGACTTGCACTGACGTCACTTCGTCCTGGGAATCCAAGGCTCGACGAACAAGTTGCCCCACCGGCAACTGAAACGTCCTGTCGGTGGCCTCCGGGGCAGTCATGTGAACAAGCATTTCCAGTTTCGACGAAAAGACTTCCACGCCCGTGACGTTAAATTCCTCACGCTTCCGAGCCACGGCCGCAGTCAATAATTCACGATAATCGGGACGCAGAAAGTCTTCCCGATAAATTTCCCTGCTGATGGCCCTGGCGCTCTGTACGGCCAAGGCCATATGTCCCTCATGGTACATCCTGGATAATTCTTCGGAATCCTTCAGAACGACCTCGATCTGGTTATTGAACCAGACTTTCATCACCTCATTGATCACGTCACTGGCCATCACCGCCAACAACAAGGTGGGGATCAATGAAAAACCAATGAATGCCGCAATCAATTTCGTACGAAACCCCGACCCCCATAGACGGTGCCGGCGCTCGAAATAGGCCTTGATCAAATTGCGGGATAAGAGAAGCATCAGAACGACCAATCCGACGACGTCCAGATAGATGAGGAACATCACCAGGGCATAACTGGGGCTGGGCAGAAGCGAATCGGCCGACCTGCCTCCGAATCCACCGTACTGCGCGTAATACATCGTCAGGAGCAAACACGGAACGAGGAGAAACAGGACGATCCAGACCGGTTTCAAATGAAGCCGGCGGGCTTGGGGGGTCGGCTCATCAGCGAGGATCAGCCGTTTCTTCAATTTCGAGGAAGGGAGTAAACGTGGTGGCAATTTAGAAGTCGCCATAACCTGACCGAAACGTTACCGTCCAACAATGAAGGCACGCGTTGTGCATTCACGAAGGGAAGGAAACGGAACCCTGGGTCTCATTGCCAGCAGAAATCCCACGGCTAACATGGGCACGGCAATGCCCAAGTGTACGGGAAAGGAAAGGCAGGAACAACGAAATTTCGATTAAGAGGAGCCCGAAGCCAACTCAACGTACTTCATCTGTAACGTATACAACATGTCGTGAAGCACACTCGCCTCTTCTTCAGTAAGATTACTTTTGGTTTTTTCTTCCAGTATGCGAAGAATATCGATGATTTCTTTGGCTTGCGGCAGGTTGACCGGAAGGGCGGGGTTCTCAGGCGACAACTGCTCCCCCATCAACATCAGCGCGGACGTACCCAACGAAAGAATAAACGTCGAAAAGGAGAGTGATGGGGCTTCGTGGGAAGAGTGTGACGTGGAGGGCGCTTCGGCTGCGGAAGAAGCCGGTTCTTTAAGGGGCTCCGGGTCTTCTTTTGACTGACCGCGTTTATCGCGGATTACGAACCCTGATTCTTGATTGTCAGCCATGCCCCTCACTCATCTGTGTGCCGAAATAAAATTAGCACAATCCAAACAGCCTCGCAAGATAAGAAGCCGGGGTACACGTTTCATGTGGGGTTTCGCCCCCGCACGACGAGGTCCTTTTGTTTCGGCAAAAGGACCCAAAACCATTGGCGCCCGGGCGTGGCCCTCCGGGTGCCTTTACCCCAGTCCCGGTTGCGTGGGCTGCGGAACTCGCTTCGCTCAGACAGTCCTCGCCCCCAAAATAAATATCGGGACTGCGGCGCAGCCACGCCCGCAGGCGCCGGAAATGACAGGATGGGGTACGGACGAAGAAGCCGATTGAAGCCGTCGAGAAAACCGGTTATCTTATCCGCTCCACAAATGTGAGGCGGGACCATGGAAAACCGAATGACTCAACCCTTTCACGAACTTGTCGAAGTGGTAGCCCGGCTTCGTTCTCCCGAGGGCTGTCCTTGGGATATCAAGCAAACCCACGAATCACTCAAGCCGTTTCTCCTGGAGGAAGCCTATGAAGTCCTTGAGGCTCTTGATACGCAAGACCCCCCACACTTGCGCGAAGAGCTTGGGGATCTTCTGCTTCAAATCTTGCTGCATGCCCAAATCGAGTCCGAAAAGCAGGCATTCACCATTGATGACGTCATCACGGATTTGACGCACAAACTCATCCGCAGGCATCCCCACGTCTTTACGGCCAAATCCGATGGGGCTCAGGCACTTGACGCCGAACAGGTCGTCACTCAATGGGAGGCGATCAAACGAGCCGAACGTTCGACAGCGACCGACTCGATCTTAACGGGGATTCCTGTTTCGCTTCCCTCCCTGTTGCGGGCCCATCAGATTCAAAAACGAGCGGCGCGCGTGGGGTTTGATTGGGAGACACCCGAACAGGTGCTTGAAAAGCTGGACGAAGAACTGGAGGAACTGCAAACCGCAGCCTCCAGCCTCCCCGACTCCGAACCTGCCGTTCGGGACACGGAAATGAACGCGGCTATTGAACACGAGTTGGGGGACGTGTTATTCACCATCGTCAACGTGGCGCGTTTCTTACGGATCAATCCGGAGGAAGCCCTGCGCAAGGCAAACAACCGTTTCACCGCACGTTTCCGGCACATGGAAGATCAAGCGGCTCAAGAAAACAAAGACCTCGGAGAAATGACAGCCTTGGAATGGGAGACGTTATGGGAAGCCGCCAAACATGCAACCGAAGCAGCCCAAACTGCCGTGACGCCTGAAAACCCGGAGCAGGCCCATGAATGACCCGGATCCCCAGAAACAGGGCAAGCGCGTCGGCCTGCATCCGGCGATCGTCCTCTTTGGGGTGATTATCGGGCTGTGGCTGTTTATCCAGGCGATTATCCCAAAATCCAAGAATATTCAGCCCCCACAGGGAAATGAAGTGCGCTCGGAACAACTGGCCCTGTTATTGAAGGAAGCCGAATCGGCGCCGGTGCCTCCGATTAAAGTCACGGCTCACGTGCAGGGGATGAATGCTCTGAGCCTGCTCGTTCCGCAACAGACTACCGACAGTCAGGTCGTAGCGTTACTCAATCACCTGAGACGGTCACGAATGGACGGCTCTCTGGCTGCGCAGATTCCTGCGACCACGCCGGAAAACGATCTGGGGCAATTTGCCATCGCGGACGTGTATATCTTTTCCGATCCGAAATACGCGGTACCCGAGGCCGTGGAGATTTTATCGGTGGGTGCCCATGCGCCGGGAGATTTTTACCAGAGTTCCATTCCTTACGAAATAGCCATGGAACAGGTACGAGGGCATTACGCCGTGAATCTCAATCAGAAAAGCCACCCTGAACACGCTTCCCTGGGATTTGGCGAAAAAGCGACGGGGCTCTACTCGCGACGGTATCAACCCGTGTTTTGAAGCTACAGGCCGACTTTTTCCTGAATTTCTTGTCGGAGACTGCCGCGTTCCTGGTGCATCCAGGCTTCGAGGCGGGGAAAGAGGTGGGACCATGAGCCCGTAAAGGGCTCGAGCATGACGTCCCGGCGGTCGTTGAACAGCGTTTCCTCATTGGCGATTTCAAGCTTACAATCCGCAATAGCGCGTCCCAGCAATTGATTGATGCGAAGCTGCTGACCCACCGTTCCTCCTGAAATCTGTAAGATCTTTGTCTTGAGCAAATCCAATTCTTCTTCGAGAGCAATTTTGACTCGAACGCCCTGCGGGGTCGCCCAATTCGGGCGTTGCACGGAATAATCGAAGGACAAAGCGGATTCTCTGGGCTCACGATACGGCCCCATCACTTTCAGAATCGTATATGGTTCAGCCATGACAACTATGCCCTTTCCCGAACGACGTGACTGCCTGAAGACTTGGTTTGAATTTGCACCAGATCCGGACTGCCCGTGCCGAGAACCGGACCCGTCCATTTTTGAAAGCCATCCCGCATATTGACGAGGGTTGTATACCCATCCCGGCTCAGAAAGTCACACGCGAGACGACTTCGTTCGCCTTGAGAACAATATACTAAAATGTGTTTCGTCTCCCTGGACACTTCGGCTCTGAAACGCGTCTCAAGATACTCAAACGGAATATGTTTGGCCCCCGGGACGTGACTTTGGAGAAATTCTTTTTGACTACGAACGTCCACGACCATCAAATCCGAATTGGTCCCTGCGCCATACTGCTCCACCAATTGCCGAGCCTCATCGGCATCCGCCTGGCGATACAGGGTCCCCGTCCGAACCAGGGTGCCGTCGAGTTTCCGGCCCGATGCCAACTGGGCAAGTTGCAATCGCAGGATGGCCAACGCCTCCGACTGTTGCCTGCCTGTCTCTCTCATCTCATTCTGGCCGTCATACTGTTGACGCGTGAGGTCTTTAACTGATTGCGACAGAGACTTGAGACGCCACCACATGAAAACGATCCCTCCGGCCAGGATTCCGAATCCAATGAGCATCAGGAACGTCACTGAATCATTCTCCCGTGACCATGATGAATGGAAATGGATGCTGCCGAAGAAGGGGGCGAAAAGGACGTAGCGTCCGAGAGAAACAAGACCGCGTCGTGCTGACACATCTTTTCAATCATGCCGTCAACAAAAGACGGGAAGCCCTGGCTGGTCGGGGCGAGAGGATTTGAACCTCCGACCCCCGCGTCCCGAACGCGGTGCGCTACCGAACTGCGCTACGCCCCGACAACCTAGCTTTCGTTTACTCTTTCCGGACTAACGGCTCACAGGGTAACCCATGCGCCTCGGCGACCGCCGAATACGTGACCGCCCCATGACGCACGTTCACGCCTTGGGCCATACCCGGATCACGCAGAACCGCTTCGACTCCCCTGTCGGCCAACCGGACTATAAAAGGTAGGCTTGCCTGGGTCAAGGCATAGGTGGAGGTTTGTGGCACAATTCCGGGAATATTTGTCACGCCGTAATGTCGGACCCCGTCCACTTCAAAAATCGGATCGGCGTGCGTGGTCGGCCTCGTGGTCTCAACGCACCCTCCCTGGTCAACCGCAATATCCATGATCAACGCGCCTTTTTTCATTGTTGCCACCATGGATCTGGTCACCAGAACCGGACTTTTTGCCCCCCTGACCATGACGGCTCCGATCAACAAGTCCGCGCTTTTCACGGTTTCCGCGATCACGAGTCTTTGGGAGGCCAACATCGTCAGGTTATTCCCGAATCGCTCCTGTAACCTTTGCAATTGATTCATATCGTTCCCGATAACGGTGACTCGCGCCCCGATCCCGAGCGCAACTTCCACGGCATTCGAGCCGACCCCGCCGGCACCGAGAATCACGACGTGTCCCCGTGATACCCCCGGCAAGCCACCGAGGAGAATCCCCTTCCCTCCCTGCGTCCGCTCCAGATAATGCGCGCCAATCTGCACCGCCAGCTTTCCGGCGATCTGACTCATGGGCAGCAACATGGGCAGATGCCCCTTCTCGTCTTCCATGGTTTCGTACGCAATGGCCGTACACCCGGATTTCATCAACGCCTCGGTCAAAGTCTTCGACGACGCCAAGTGAAGAAACGTGAACAACGTATGACGAGGCTGCAAAGACGCGATCTCCGGTGCGAGTGGTTCCTTGACCTTGAGGATCGTTTCAACCCGGTCGAAGAGTTCCTCCGCCGACGACGCAATGCGCGCTCCCACCGCGCGATACGAATCATCGGAAAAATCCGCGCCATGGCCGGCAGTGGTCTCGATCCAAACCTCATGGCCGTTCCGAACCAATTCATCCACCCCTTCCGGCGTTAAGGCTACCCGGAATTCATGGTCCTTGATCTCTTTGGCGATACCGATCTTCATCATGCTCCATTATCGCATATGACTGGACACGAGAAAGAACGCTCCTGTACTATTTTGTGCTTCGCGGCAAAATCTGTTAAGAGAGGCAGGCATGAGTGGCTTCAAGCATCATATTTTCATCTGTATCAATCAACGGCCCAAGGGCGACCCGAGAGGGTGCTGCGCCGATAACCGGTCAGCGGAACTGCACGCGTTCTTCAAACAGGAAGTCCAGCGACTCGGGCTCAAGGGCATCGTCCGGGCCAACAAGGCCGGGTGTCTGGATCATTGCGAATATGGTCCCAGCATCGTCATTTATCCGGAAGGCGTCTGGTATTGGGTCGGGAACGAAGCCGACGTCACGGAAATTATGGAACGACACGTGATCAAGGGCGAACTGGTCGAACGCCTGCTCATGCCCGGACACGACGTTCCGCCGATCCAACTGGAATCCCGCGCCACTCCCATTGCCTCCTAAACGTTCCCATGGCGCGACATGAGTCATCTCAATCATAAGGAACCTCTGATTTATTGTGATAGCGGGATGCAGGGCAAGGCGTCCCGGAGCGAAACCCGAGGCTTATCATAGAGATAGGTGAGGGTTGAGCGAGGACACAACGCAGCCATACGCCCGATAGTGCGATAAATCAGAGGTTCCATAACGATCAACATACATGAGCCTTACATGTCGGCGAACGAAGCCAAATGGAAAGCGAACCAGGAAAAAGTCGCCTTCCTCAAACAGTTTCCCGGACTGCTCCACGCCTGGGATGAGGTAACCGGCCGCACCGTCACGTCCGTAACCGCCATTGACCAAAGCGACGCCAAAGTACTCATGCTCGACAATGGAACGTTTGTCATTGTACCACCCCTGAAGCCGGAACCGAAGGAACTCCGGGACGGAATCACGGCCGTGGCAACCCGTCTCCGCGACCTCTATCCCGAGGCCTATCGCGAATACGAAGCCCTCGCCCAACGGGACCGGGACGCGACCCGGACGGCACGCCTGGAAAATATCCTGGGCGCCATTCACAATAACCTGGACGACATCCCCGAGTTAAAGGACCGGATTCGGTCGCTCGTCAAGCAATGGAATTCATAATATGCGACGTCCCGAAAACATGTTGGATATGTTCTCCGGGGGTCTGTTCGAAGGAGTGAAACCCATGATGGTATCCCGAGATCATTTGGTTCGTCATCCGGACCGCTGCAATCATAAGGCCGTCTGCATACCCGTCTGCCCTACCGGGGCATGGTTATCCACCCCCCCGTATAAATTCGATGAATCCCGATGCATGGAATCGTGCCGGATGTGCCTCGATGCCTGTCCCTCACAAGCGATTTACGCGGTGTTTCGCAAAGGCGAAAAGCTGCTCGTGCCCCAGGCCGAGTAACCGCTTTTACCCGACGGCCTTGCGCAAGTGACCCCAATAGGCCGTACCGGCCGACGTGGTTCCGGTCAGTGTGGACGCGGCGATGATCCGGTAGACCTCCATTCGGGAAATTTTCAATTTCCGTGTGGGGTCCAGAAGATTGTCGCACGTGGTCAGCAAGTGCAGCGTTTTCAGGGCGATGAGAATCGGCCACATGCACGCCAGACGAAGACGAAAGTCGCGTCGCGGAATAGACGTGGCGTACAGCCATCCCTGATCCAAATGGGCCAACGCCGTCTGCACCAACGAGTGCAGGATCGGGCTGAAGCCGGCCATGGTGCGCGTATCCAATAAATCCCGCGGTTCCAAGCCCGCCGGGGCCAGCAACTCTACGGGAATGTAACACCGCCCGCGGCGCAGGTCCGTGGACAGATCCTTCAAAATATTCGTCAATTGCAGGCCTTTCCCAAACCGGATACCCGTGCGAATCTTGGCTTCCCTGTCCCAGATGCGGCGGATGCGTGGTAAATGGGCATACATGATATTAGTCCAAAACTCCCCGACGCAGCCCGCAATCCGATACATGTAGTCGTCGAGATCCTCCAGCGAAGAAAGCGCGGCGAGATCCGTCTCGGATTTACCGGGGAAACGATCCAGATCCATTTCCATGCCGCTGATGAGAATCGGCAACACGTGACGGATCTCAGTCCGGTCGCCGGGCGCCAGGTTTTCGTATACGAGAAAGCAACGGTCGAGGTGTTCGAGTAAGATCCGTTCGCCGGGATGCTCCTGTTGCGAAGCCGTCATGGCTTGAATGGCTCTGATATCTTCGTGATTGCAAACCTCCTGCACGAACTGGAGCTTGAGTTGCCCTAACAACTCGGCCCTGGTGCTCCGGTCCACCCGGCCCGCATCTGCAATGGTATCAGCCGCGCGCGCGAACAGATACGCCAAGCCCACCTGTTTGGCCACACATCCGGGCAACACGGCCAGGGTTAGATAAAACGAACGCGACACCTGCTTCAACACGTCATGCAACAAATATCGCTCGACGGAATGCGCACCCATCATCGACTTCATGGCCGGACTTCGAGACGGCCTTCCATCCCTTCTTCACGGTGGCTGGGAAAAAACAACAACTGTTTGTCACAATAAAAAGTATACGTGCCCGGCACCTGCGCCACGAACCGAATCGTGACATCGTCGCCGGCGTCTACGTTGACATCCTGCTGAAGACCCGCGTCCGGATGATCCATGATAAAATTATGAGGGGTCAGGAAATTCTCGTTTTTCAGGTGAAATTCAACAGGCACGCCCGCCTGAACACTGATATGAGCAGGGGCATACGCATAACTTTCCAGCACGATAGTAGCCCGCTGGATCCCCTCGGCATCCGGTTCGAGAACCAGCATCTCCTCGCCGTCTTCCCCAAGAGCGACGCCGGAGGAAAAAATCAGTACGACCCAACAGAGCACCACGACCAGCCAAGATTTATTTCCCATCAGTCATCCTTCTATGTGTTCATTTATTCGTTGACAATTCCCTAAAACACCCTCTCCCATGGAGGGAGAGGGCCGGGGTGAGAGGGTTACCGTAGCATCCTACCTTGACTCGCAAAAATATGGTATTACTATATCATGATAAGCCGACTATAAGCGGGACACTTGAGCCTTTCAAGCAACCCGCCTTAATCGGCGCGTTGACGGCGATTCATTAGACGAAGTTCATCACGTATCACCCGAGCAGAATGTTTCTTTTGAGGAGGAATGCATGAAAAAGCTGAAAGGCATTGGCTTGCTGCTGTTGTCCAATATTCTGATCTTTGTCACCCTGTCGATCACCTTCACGATTCTCGTGGAAATGGTCCTGCCCGCGTTCGGGATCGACCTCCGCGGTTCGTTCATGCAACAAGACCTCTTGTGGGCCTTCGTCATCGGATTCGGCGGAGCCTTTGCCAGTCTGGCGTTTTCCAAGCAAATGGCGCGCATGATGTTGGATTGCGTACAGATTACCCAGCCCCGGAACGCCGCGGAATTGCTCGTGTATGAAACGGTGCAGAAGATCTCCGGCCGGCTGAACATCAAGATGCCGGAAGTGTGGATTTACGACTCGCCGGACCCCAATGCCTTTGCCACGGGGCCGTCAAAGAACAATTCGATGGTGGCCGTGTCAACCGGACTATTGGCCAACCTGAACGAAGGCGAAGTCCGGGCCGTCCTGGCCCATGAAATGGGGCACGTGTATAACGGCGATATGTTCACGACCACGATCCTGGCCGGCCTGATGAATACCTTCGTCTATTTCATCAGCCGGATCGTGTATCGTCAGGTGGCCGAACGCAATCCCATGTTGGGCCTCGGAGTCTATTTCTTTCTCCAGATCGTCCTGTCGATCCTCGCGATGATCCCCATCAGTTGGTGGTCCCGCCGCCGGGAATTTTCCGCAGACAAGTTCGCAGCCAATACCGTCGGCAAGGAGCACATGATTTCGGCGCTGCAAGCGATCGACCGGTGGGTGAATCGGGTCGAATATCAATACCAGACGGAAGACGCCCTGGCGACCATGAAAATCTCGGGGCAGACCCGCAGTTTCATGCAGATCTTCTCAACGCATCCGCCCATCGAAGACCGCGTTGCCGCCTTGAAGAAACTGTAACCTTACAGGCTGAATTGTCGGATTATGCCTGCGGCTAACCAAGCCTGCACAAGCTACGGACGATTCCCTAGCTGTCATTCCCGACATCTTTAATCGGGAATCCAGGGTCTTTGCCTTCTTCGTCGTCCGTGAAGATAAAAGACGCTGGATTCCTGCTTTCGCAGGAATGACAGAAAGTCTCTGTAAGTCGGATTAGCGGAACGTCATCCGACGGACCGGCCTAACTCGACCTACTTTTCACGATCACATAACCGACCGTGGCGCCCAGGAGGCCGCCCAGGCACCAGCCGGCGAGGACGTCGGTGGGGTAATGGGCGCCGAGGTAGACGCGGGAGAGACCGCCAACCACCACAAGAATCGCCATGGGCCAGCGGGTCCCGGGGAACAGCACCCCAAGCAACGCCGCGGCGGCCGCCGTATTCACGGCGTGATTGGAAGGCAGGCTGAACATTTTTCCGCACCCGGCCAGTTCATTGACGTCCAAGAGAACCTGGCACGGCCGTGGACGGGCAATCCAGGCCTTGATTTGCGTGCCAATGAAATCCCCGGCCCCGACCGATACGCCCAAGGCCACCGTAACCAGCAGGCCCTGACGCCAATCGAGCCACGCGCGCCAAGCCAAAAACGCCACGATCAGCAGAATGAGATTTCCGGCCGATGAACATTGCAGCATCAACCAATCCAGGACGGCCGACTGCCCCGCCCAGCCGTTGACGGCGTAAAACACTGCCGTATCCCAATCCATTGTTTCTCCCGGCTTCTTTGGTGACGAATGATATGCTAGGATGCCCCGCTACGACGAACACGGAGAAGGGTTATGCTTATCGACAGCCACGTGCATTTGGATGATCTTAGATACGATACCGATAGAGACACCGTCCTTCAACGTGCCGAAGCCGCGGGGGTTGAAGCCATGATCACGATCGGCTGTGATTTGGCGACCAGCCGGGCTGCCGTGGCCTTGGCACAATCCCATCCTCAGATCTTTGCCACCATCGGCGTGCACCCGCACGAAGCCAAGGAAATCCAAGAGGGATGGTACGAGGCGTTGCGGTCTCTGGCCCGGCAACCGAAAGTCGTGGCTTACGGTGAAATCGGGTTGGACTATCATTACGACCATTCTCCGCGCGAGGTCCAACGCGAACGGTTTCGTGAACAGATTCACCTGGCGCGCGAACTGAACCTGCCCGTGATCATTCACACGCGGGAAGCCCAGGAAGATACCGTCACGATCCTCCGGGAGGAGGGCGCGGCTGACGTGGGCGGCGTCTTTCATTGTTTTTCGGGGGACGCATGGCTCGCCAAGGACGCGCTGGATCTGGGTTTTTATCTGTCTTTTTCCGGCGTGCTGACGTTCAAGAACGCAACCATGTTGCGGGACATCGCAAAAACCGTTCCTCTGGACCGCCTCATGATCGAAACGGATTGTCCCTATCTGACACCCGTTCCCTATCGCGGGAAACGGAATGAACCCGCCTACGTGCAATACGTGGCAGAAACCTTGGCTGACGTCCGCGGGAACGGGTCCCTTGAATCCATTGCACGAGTCACCGCGGACAATACCAAACGGCTCTTCAGAATCCCCTGAGTTGACGATTCCGGTTACGGACGGCTTTGGGTAACTTGCGGGGATTCCCTTTTTTATCGAGGCGTGCCGGAGGAAGTTCTTCTTCAGGCTTGGCCCAGGGTTGTGCCGAGGCAACGATCTTCCCTGCACGGGATTTGGCATCCCCCAAAGACTCAAGTTTTACTTTAAATTCCTGCGACTTCATCACAAAGGCCCCGTGGGATTTGGCCGTCTGAATGATCTCCAGATCCGACGACACCACGGCGCAGGCGCGACCATATTCCCGGGCCAACCGTTGAATGACCTGATCAGCCCGTTCTCCCCGTTTGGTAAACACCACCCGCACCCCTGTCCGGTTTTCCTGATGCTCAAGCCCAGTCGGCTCCCGCCAGGCATCGAACACCACGGTCACGGGATGTCCTTTGCGTTGGCTGTACAATGAAAGCCGGGCGATGAGGGTTTCCCGCGCCTCGTCGGCAGCGCTTGCCTGTTCAGGCCCTCGCTTCCCGCAAGCCCACAATAAGTTATATCCGTCGATCAGGAGAATGAGTGGCATACGGCGACGCTATCCCAGCGTTTCGATGCTGTCAATGACAGAACGTGAAGAATTTGGTATTCTAGGGTGACGTCGACTTTCTGTCGTCAACTCTCATGAAAAACATCCTTGCTCTTGCCCTGATCCCTTGTGCGGTGATCTGGGGGACTGTAATCGGATCAACCACAGCGTCCGCATCGTCCCCCCACCCTGCCCTGTCCGAGCCGACGTTGCCGGCGCAGGTTCTCTTGGCCAAAAAGGGAACCTCACCCGGTCGGACCGCAGTTCCGTTGACCGTCACCAAAGTCCGGCATCACCCTCATAGGCAATATACCCGCGTCGTCCTGGACCTGACCGGCCGGATTACCGTTAAGGAAACCAAGAACCCACGCAAGGCGACGCTTTCCCTGACCAATGTCCGCCTGAGTAAACGCGCACGGCAAAACATCAAGGAAAAACATTTCCCACGAGCCATCTCCATAACCCCGGACGATGCCGGAACCGTTCATGTCGTTCTGGATTTGCAAGCCCTTCGGACTTACCGGGTCCTGACCCTCGATAACCCGGACCGCGTGGTGGTCGATCTCTTCTATGCGATAAAAACCCCTCCGACAAAATCTGCGGCCGGGACGACCAAGGCCGCTGAACCTGAATCCAACGTTCTTAAACCGAAAACGGCTCGACCGAAGAAACCTCGCGTGGCGCAAGCGCCGGCTCCTTCATCAAAGACGCACGCAGACCTATTGGTCATCATCGACCCCGGTCACGGCGGAAGAGACCCCGGAACCATCGGCAGAAAAGGCACCAAGGAGAAAACCATTGTCCTGCAGCTCTCAAAATATTTGCGCGACCTGATTCACAAGCGTCACAAGGCCAAAGTCCTGTTGACCCGAACAAAAGACGTATTTCTCGATTTGGAAAAACGCGTAAAGTTTGCCAATACCAAAAAGCGGGAATGGTGCGGGAAGGACATGGGCTCAAACGTGGATGCCGCGAAAAAATCGCGGACCTGTTTGTTCGTTTCCATTCACGTCAACTCTCATCCGCGAAAATCCATCCGGGGGCTGGAGATTTACCATTTCGGAAAGGCCAGCGATCCCCGCGCCCTGCAAGTAGCCGCGCGGGAAAACGGCATGAGGTTGGAAAGCGACACCCCACCATGGCAATTCATCATTACCGATAGCTTGAACGACCATAAAATCCAGGAATCCCAAACCTTTGCCAAGGCCACCAATGACACGCTTGTCGCCACCTTGCGCAAGCATTACGAAATCAAAAATCATGGCGTCAAGACCGCGCCGTTTTACGTCCTGCGCTTCACGACCATGCCGAGCATCCTGGCTGAAGTGGCATTTGTCTCAAACCCAACGGAAGAGAAACGGCTACGGACAAAAGCGTTTCAGCAAAAATTGGCGGAAGGCATTTATCTGGGCATCCGGGAATATCTGAAGGGACTGTAAAGGAGGTGAATGCACAAGGCGGGTTATGACCACCTACAAACTGCTGCTTGAATATGACGGGACCACGTATGCCGGATGGCAACGGCAACCCGACCGGCCCACTATCCAAGCCGCGCTGGAAGACGCGTTGCGGCAGATCACCCGGCAGTCGATCTCAACCATTTCGGCCAGTCGAACGGACGCGGGCGTGCACGCGCTCGGACAAGTCGTCTGTTTTCAATCAGACCGCCCGTTCTTGCCTCATGAGTGGACTCGCGCCTTGAACGGGGTGCTGCCGAAGACCATCAGCGTGCGCAAAACAGAGGTCACAGCCGACAACTTCCATGCCCGCTTCGACGCGCACGGCAAAACGTATGAATATCGCATCCTGAACCAGCCGGCGCGCCCGGCGTTGGATCGCCTCCGCGTGTGGCAGGTTGCCAAACCGCTTGACCTCAACCTCATGCGCGAGGCTTCACGTCACGTCTTGGGGCAACATGACTGTACATCGTTCCAAGGCCCGAATGCCGGCGCCAAAAATCCCGTCTGCGCCATCTACCAAATTGATTGGTCCCAAGACGGCCCCTTGATCCGGTTCACGATTCGGGCCGACCGTTTTTTGAAACAAATGGTCCGGGCATTGGTGGGAACCCTCGTTGAAATCGGCCATGGGAAAAGAAGCCCGGATGCCCTGCCGGCAATCCTTGAAGCCAAGGATCGTCGCGAAGCAGGACTGACCGCCCCCCCTCAAGGGCTGTATCTGCTGAACGTCCATTACAAGACGGATGAGCACGCAAGGATCAACGATCGTTGATCCCTGCTACAATTCGGTGACGCTGCGGTCTTGCACCATCCGTTTAACCTGAATGCGACCGCGCATGAATGGATGGATCTCGCAATGATAGGAGTAGCTTCCCGGCGGCAGCCCGGTCACGCTGAACCGCTCGCCGGGATGAAGATGTTTGGAGGCAAAGGCACAGTTCCTGCCACGCCCGCATCCGTCGTGCGTCACGGTATGCGGCTGCGTCGACCGGTTGTCCCATTGAACCGACTGCCCCGGAAGAATCGTCACGGTCGAGGGCGCATAAAACGGCATCCGATCCAAAAGGACGATTTGCGTATTCCCCGCCTGGCTCAAGCCCGCCGGCAGGACAAGCAACAGCCAGCCAAGAAAAGGACAGAAATATTTCAACATCAAGTTCCCCTTATGACAGGAATTGTAAATCTTCACTCATTCGTTGACAATTCCAGACGCTTCTTTCCCCTCCTTTGTAAGGAGGGGCGGGGGGAGGTAGAAATTGTAGGTCGGATTAGCGAAGCGTAATCCGACAAATAGGTTTCCCAAGTGACATTGCCATGTTCAAAGAGTAAGATTTTATCAGGAGGCACGCCCGCCGACCATCACGGGACACCGAAACCATGATCGCCGAATTCGATCACCCGACTTTTCGTTTAGCCGTTGCTCAATTCGATCAGGTGGCGGAAGCCATGAACCTGGACACGAATTTGCGCGAACGCCTGAAGACTCCGCAGCGATCATTGGTGGTGGCGCTCCCGATCCGCATGGACGACGGCGCCGTTCGCGTCTTCCACGGATACCGGGTCCAACATGATTCCGCCCGCGGGCCGTCCAAGGGCGGGCTCCGGTACCATCAGGACGTGACGCTGGGAGAAGTGGCGGCCCTGGCCATGTGGATGACCTGGAAAACGGCCCTGGCGGGGCTGCCGTATGGCGGGGCCAAGGGCGGCATTCAGGTCAATCCTCATCAGTTATCCCTCTCCGAACTGGAGCGACTCACCCGGCGGTATGCGGCTGAAATCTTCCCGTTGATCGGCCCGGACAAAGACATTCCGGCCCCGGACATCGGGACGAACCAGCAAGTCATGGCCTGGATCATGGACACCTACAGCCAGCAGGTCGGATTCTCCGTCCCGAGCGCAGTCACGGGCAAACCGCTTTCCATCGGGGGCAGCTTGGGCCGCGAAGAAGCCACCGGACGCGGCGTCGTCGACTTCACGATCGAAGCTCTCCGCCATAAAGGCATACACCTGGAGGATACGAGCGTTGTGATCCAAGGGTTTGGAAACGTCGGATCTCATACCGCCAGGATTTTCAGCGAAGCCGGGGCTCGAGTGATCGGCGTGAGCGACGTGGAGGGCGGAGTGTTCAACCCCAAGGGATTGCCGATAGACGAAATCTTCCAACAGCACCGGCTCGGCCGGCCCCTGCGGGACATGAAGGTCGGTGATCACGTGACCAACGATGAGTTGCTCACGCTCGATTGCACGGTACTGATTCCCGCTGCGCTCTCGGAACAAATAACCGAAAAGAACGCCGGCAACCTGCGCTGCCGCATCCTGACGGAAGCGGCCAACGGCCCCACGACGCTGGAGGCGGACGCAATTCTGGACGATCGGGACGTCTTCATTATCCCCGACATTCTCGCCAATTCAGGGGGAGTGATCGTCTCGTATTTCGAGTGGGTCCAGGACGTCCAACGTTTTTTCTGGAATGAACGTGACATCCGGCAACGCCTTCAGGAACTCATCTCCACGGCGTTTCATCGAACCCTCTGCTTTGCGGAAGAAAGAAAAACCACGATGCGGACGGCCGCCCTCATGAACGGTATCGATCGGGTGGCGCAGGCCCATGTCGTCAGGGGGCTGTACCCGTAAAAAAACTCTACGCCTCCTCCCCCGCATAAATTTTCATGCAGGTATCCAAAAACGTCAGGGCATCAGGCTTCGGGCGCTGGAACGAATTCCTGCCGATGATCGAACCGAATCCACCCCCGTCGCGAATCGCCCGCACTTCGTCGAAAATGGCCTGGTCCGTATCCTTGGCGCCGCCGGAGAAGATGACGATGCGCCTCCCGTTGAACGCGCTTTGCACCACGTGACGAATGCGCTCGACCGGCGTGCCGATGGGAATTTTCTCGGCTTCGTAGACCTTCCTGGCTTCCGCTTGTTCGATATGCTCGGCCGGCACCTTGACCTTGATGATGTGCGCCCCCAATTGAGCCGCGATTTGAGCGGCGTAACACACCACGTCGATCGCCGTTTCTCCGGTCTTGGGTAACTTCCCGCCTCGGGGGTACGACCAGACCACGACGGCGAGCCCGACGGACTTGGCTTCGGCGGCAATCTCCTGCAAACTCTCGTACATCTCCTGGCTGTACGACGACCCTGGGTAGATCGTGTACCCGACCGCACAACACCCCAGACGCAGGGCGTCCTGGACGCTGCTCGTGACCGCCTGACTATAATCGTCGCCGCCGAAAAGCGAGTCGCTGTTGTTGAGCTTGAGGATCAAGGGAATATGTCCGGCATATTCCGCGGCGCCGGCTTCCAGGAAGCCCAAGGGAGCCGCATACGCATTGCAGCCGGCGTCAATAGCCAGTTCAAAGTGGTAGAGAGGATCATACCCGGGAGGGTTCGCGGCAAAGCTGCGGGCCGGACCATGTTCAAAACCTTGATCCACCGGCAGGATCAGCAGTTTGCCGGTTCCCGCCAATCGGCCGCTCATCAACAACCTGGCCAAATTCGCCCGAATACTCGGCGCGTCGCTTTGATAATATCCGAGGATTTCTTGTACCCGTTTGGTGATTCTTTCACTCACAAGCCATTCCTCCTCTGCCAGACATGACTCACCCTTAACTCCCTCTCCCCATCTGTCGCTCCCTCTCCCCTGGTGGGAGAGGGCCGAGGGTGAGGGGAATCAGTCGTTTTCCAATTTTTTCCGCAGGTCGATCAATTCCCGCTCCATCAGGTCAAAACGTTCGGCGATCGGATCGGGAATATTCGCATGGTCCATGGCTTCTTCCGGAACCCGCTCCCCGATCGACTTGACGACGCGTCCGGGAATGCCGGTGACCGTGGAATTGGATGGGACCGATCGCAGGACCACCGAATTGGCTCCGATTTTCACCGAATCCCCGATGCGAATGTTGCCCAACACCTTGGCGCCCGATCCCACCACCACGTGATTGCCCAACGTGGGGTGTCGTTTCCCTTTTTCCTTTCCCGTTCCGCCCAATGTGACACCCTGAAACAACGTCACGTAATCGCCGATTTCCGTGGTTTCCCCAACCACCACACCCATGCCGTGATCGATGAAAAACCCGTTTCCGATTGACGCACCGGGATGGATTTCCACACCCGTGACCCAACGAGCGAATTGAGACACCAGCCGGCCCAGAAGTCGAAGCCGCATCTTCCACAACCGGTGCGCCACGCGATACGCCAACAACGCCTGAAATCCGGCATAGGTCAGAAACACTTCCAGCGTGGTCCTGGCCGCGGGATCACGATCAAAAACGGCCTGAAGATCCTGTCGAATGACACTGAACATCGTTCAACCTATTTTCTCATCGGACGGCACGTGCGCCAGAAGGCAGACAGCCTGGGCGGCAATCCCTTCCTGTCTGCCGAGCGCCCCGAGATGATCGTGGCTCTTGACCTTGACGTTGACGATCGACGGGTCCACACGTAACACCCCGGCCAACTGTTTGCCCATCTCAGCCAGATAATTCCCCAACCGTGGAGCCTGCGCCACGATGACCGTATCCAGATTCACGAGACGCAGCCCCCGCTCCTCGAGTTTGGCGCAAACGCCTGCCAGCATGTCCAGACTGTTCATATTCGCAAATTGCGGATCACTGCTGGGATAATAGCGGCCCAAATCACCTTCCCCCATGGCGCCCAACAACGCATCACACACGGCATGCGTCAGCGCGTCCGCGTCGGAATGCCCGTCCAGGCCATGCGTATGCGGAACCTGCACGCCGCCCAGGATGAGCGGCTGCCCTTCCTTCAGTCGATGAATATCGTACCCGATCCCGACCCGCATGCCCCGGTCCATCCTTTTCTATTCAAACACTCAAGTTGGTAATGATACAGGAAAAAAGCGAGCAGGGAAAAGAGGGGATTTCTTATTGTAGGGAGGGAAACAGGCGAAAGAAAAAACGTGGTGGCCGGTTAGGCGTTAAGAGGAACGGTTTCTACGTGCGGCCAGGATCGCCTCTCCCATGACCAAGTCCTCCGGGCGGGTGACCTTGATGTTGTCCGGACTGCCGTGGACGATTGCCACGTGATGGCCGATTTGTTCGACCAAAAAGGCGTCGTCCGTCGCTTCGACGCCCGACTGCCGGCTTGACCGGTGCGCTTCCCGCAGCAGTTCAACTTTGAAGGCTTGAGGGGTTTGGGCGGACCAGAGTCGCTGCCGGTCGAGGGTGGTTTCGATCATCCCGTCCGGAGCCGCCCGCTTGACCGTATCGTGGAGAGGAATCGCCGCAATCGCCGCGCCGTGGGTCCTGGCGCCGTCAACCACCTGTTCGACCATGGCACCCGTCACGAACGGCCGGACGGCATCATGGACCACGACGATGGTCGTCCGCTCATCCACGGCTTGCAATCCGTTCCGCACCGAATCCTGTCGCCGGGCTCCGCCGGCGG
Organism: Nitrospirales bacterium; assembly: GCA_965203665.1. Lineage (GTDB taxonomy): Bacteria > Nitrospirota > Nitrospiria > Nitrospirales > UBA8639 > Bin75. The sequence continues at coordinate 819,075 of OZ241905.1, forward strand.
TGACCTTGCTGACTTTGGAAAAGGCGAATTGAGGCAGGAGTTCGTCTCGACAGGAGGTCACCGCGTCCTCGGGAACGACCACGACGATTTCAGTAATCGTCCGGCTCGATTCGAGCACCCGGAGGGCGTGGATGAGAAGCGGCACGCCACTCAATTGAAGAAACTGCTTGGGGATCTCGTTCCCCATTCGTGTACCGGACCCACCGGCCGGCACCACCGCGGCCACCCACTCACCCACGTGCGAAACTCACCACGTCCCGGTCGGTTTCTTCCCGCAGACGCGTAAAAATCATCCGGCCCGCGCTCGTTTGCAAAATACTCGTCACCACCACGTCGATGTTCTTGCCGATACAGCGTTTGGCATTATCGACGACCACCATCGTCCCGTCATCCAGGTACGCCACGCCCTGCCCGGCTTCCTTTCCTTCCTTCAACACGAAGACCCGCATCGTTTCGCCGGGGAGGACGACCGGCTTAAGCGCGTTGGACAACTCGTTGATGTTCAGCACCTGCACGCCCTGCAATTCGGCGACCTTATTCAGGTTCAGGTCATTGGTCAAAATCTTGGCGCCCAGTTTTTTGCCCAATTCCACCAACTTGGCGTCGACTTCCTTGATGTGGGGGAAGTCGTCCTCGACAATTTCCACCCGGACGTCGTCATTCTTCTGAATGTGATTGAGGATATCGAGTCCCCGGCGACCCCGCGCGCGTTTCAATGAATCCGCCGAATCGGAAATATGCTGGAGTTCCTGCAAAATAAATTGAGGGATGACGAACTCACCTTCCATGAAACCGGTTTCACACAGGTCGGCGATACGGCCGTCAATAATCACGCTCGTATCCAGCAATTTGGGGGTGCGAAATCGTCCCGTGGGCGTGACATCAGTTACGGGCTTGTCGTCGCTATCGTACTCTCTGCCATAACGAACGCCCGAGGTGAGTCCGAGATACGGAAAGATCAACAGCGTCGCAAACGAAATCAACCGGATGAGGGGATGAGGCGCCAGGAAAAGGGTTAAGAAAATACACATTCCCGCAAGGAGCATGCCAATACTGAAGCCGGCCCCGCCATACACGAGAGTCCGGGCAGGAAACGACTCCATAAAAGCAATCTCGGCGAAGATCAATGCGCCGCTGAGCAAGGCCCCGAATCCGGCGCCGACTGCCGCATGGAGCATCGTCCCGCCTCCCGAGACGTATCCGACCATGAAGCCGAGCAGGATGCTGATGACCAGAAAACCGGCTCGTAGAGCCATTGGGTCTCCTCTTGCGTGGTGCATGCCTGGACATATGTGACAGGTTCATTCCAGACAGTGACGGCCTGTACGGTCCACAACCAACAAAACCGGTGCTACTCTCGAATCAAAAGCTGTTCAGCCGTTTCAACGTCTTCACGACTGCCGATGATCAGCGGAACGCACTGGTGGGGCGTCTTGGGGTGAATAGTGGAAATGCGTTCCACGCCGGTGCTGCCCAGTCCGCCGGCCTGTTCCACAACGAAACTCAACGGAGCGGATTCATACATCAAACGCAGTTTTCCCTCAGGTTTCTGCACGTCACCGGGATACAGATAGAGCCCGCCTTTCACGAGGATCCGATGGACGTCCATCACGAGACACCCGGAGTACCTGGCGGCATACGGCCGGCCGGTGGCCTTGTCCTGAGCATGGAAATAATCGACGGCTTTCACCATATTTTTTGACCAGTTACATCTATTACCTTCATTGACACTATAGATTTTTCCCCTGACCGGAATTCGAATATTCGAGGCAGAGAGGAAAAATTCACCGCTCTCAGGCTCAAGCGTAAATTGATGAACGCCTTCTCCACACGTATACACGAGAATCGCGGCGACTCCATATAACAAATACCCCGCGGCTACTTGTTCACCCCCCATCTTCAGAAAATTTCCGGCGGGGTCCAATCGATGGATGGAAAAAATCGAACCCAGAGGCGCGTTGACGTCGATATTCGAGGACCCGTCCAGCGGATCGAAAAATACGGCGTATTTCCCTGCCTCCTTAGCATCAGCGACGACAAACGGTTCGTCCATTTCTTCGGAAACCACGATTTGCACAATCGTGCTATCCTGAAAGGCCTCCACGAACAGATGGTTGGCCCGTGCATCCATTCGCTGTACCTGCTCGCCATGAACGTTTCGCTCGCTGGTCGTGCCGAGGCTATCCGTGAGACCCGCCGTGCTCAGATCCCGGGCAATCTGTTTCCCGGCCGAGACAATCCCATTCATGATCGCGGAAAGATCTTCCGCATCATCGGCCTGTAATTGTTGCTGTTCTAAAATATGGCGGGCGAGGGAGACCATAAGCAGTTTCCGGTATGAATCATTATAGGATCTTTGCGCAAAAAGTCGAGGCTCATTTCCGTGACGGACTCCATTTCTCAATCAACGCCGTGGCCGACCCGACAATCACTCGGGCTTCCATCATGACGGGAACCCGTTCCTCCGTATTCGTTATCCAAATTCTGATGTTGCCTTCATTCAGGAAAATCCCCCGAAACGGCATCACGGCCAGCAGGCGAATCGCTTCGACCTCACCCCAGGGGCCGCTGACGGATTCGATGGCCTCGACCTTGACCTCGACGTGGTAGTTCTTGCGGTCGTGGTGAATATCCATATACACCGAAGAGCCGGGTTCGAGGTTCGGCAGCGTGCGCAGAAAATACAAACATGATAAGGGACCATGCGAACCGGGAGGAATGTCGTGAACCGAAGATTCGCCGTCTTTCACCACCGTGACCCTGTTGATCAGGCGATCGAACGTCACGTCGAATTCTTCATGACGATCGCCTTCCCGGCGTGCAAATAACAAACGCCGGGGGAGCAGGGTCTCGGTATCGACAAGTGAATCCACGTGGTTCTTGACCGGAAAAAAGACGGAAATGAAATCATTCGATCGAATCGTCGTCACCAGGCGCCGGGCCGGACGCCCGTCGGCATCCGTTACTTCTTCCGTTTTCATGTACGCGTGCCCGGCGGGAATACCCCACAAGGAGATGCCATAGCGATAATCTTCTTTTTCCTGAACAGCAAAAGCGGCAGGCAACAGAGCCATTCCCCACAGCAATCCCAGGAGCAGGCCCCCTACCCCGATCACGAACAGTTTATGTTTAGTCAATCCGGCACGCATAAGTTTCCGTTAAGATTGTACACGACTTGGAGAAAACGGCCACATGCTTTCCGCCATTCCAAACTTGTCCCAGGCAACGCGAAGGACCTCGCGACGAATCCGCATTTTCCTTTTTGCCGTCATTCCCGACCCCGATCGGGAAGCCAGCGTCTTTCAGTTCCTCTCTTTTGTAAGCCTGTCCTGAGCCTGTCGAAGGGGAAGGGCAAGGGGAGGTAGAGGCCTTTGTACCCGCGACATCTCATGGCGCTTTTTTATTCAGGTCTTGCCGGCTCACATCTGACACAAAATGCATAATAATTGACGGAAAATAGTTTTCCGTCAATTTATCGTCATTTATATGACACTAAAAGACTCTGGAGCCTCGATTGCAAACGTCGAGGATGACAGGAAACGGCAAAGACCCTGGATTCCCGATTAAAAATGTCGGGAATGACAGCAGGTGAATATGCGTGGTTTCATAACGCGAGCGTCTGGGTGCAGGCTTCCAACTCCCCTTCCAGGTAGGTGCGGATGGCCTGTAATCGTTCGACCGTGGTGGCTTCGAAACGAAGGACCAGCGCGGGTTGCGTGTTGGAGGCGCGGATGAGTCCCCAGCCGTCATCGAAACAGACGCGAACTCCGTCAAGCGTGACAACTTCCCGGATGTCGAGACACGGATGATGAGCATTCGCTGGATGCGACTGCTCTGCCGTCTCGATAAGCCGACTTCGTAACGCATCAACCACTTGAAACTTGACGTCGTCCGGACACTCCAAACGAATTTCCGGAGTCACCTGCGTGGACGGCAGATCCGCCAGCAGGGATGAAAACGGCGCCTGCGCGTTCGACAGGATTTCCACTAATCGGCAGGAAGCATAAATGGCGTCGTCGTACCCGAAATAGCGATCGGCAAAAAACATATGGCCCGACAGTTCTCCGGCCAAGGGAGCCCGTTCTTCCTTCATCTTGGCTTTCATCACGGAATGGCCCGTCTTCCACATGACGCCGTTCCCTCCCCGTGCTCGAACGTCGTCGTACAGGCATTGAGAGGCTTTGACTTCGGAGATAATCGTGCTGCCGGGTCTGGCTTTGAGAAGGTCCCGCGCAAAAATCAGGAGCAGGCGATCTCCCCAGACGATCGTTCCTTTTTCGTCAACGGCACCGATACGGTCCGCGTCACCGTCGTACGCAATCCCGATGTCCGCTCGATGCTGTCTGACGGCCTGGATGAGATCCTGGAGATTTTCGACGACCGTGGGATCGGGATGATGGTTGGGAAACCGGCCATCGATCTCGTCAAACAACCCCGTGACGCGACAGCCCAATTGCTCCAAGGCCGTTTTGGCCACCGAACTCGCGGCGCCGTTTCCACAATCGATCACAACGTGCAGGCCTGTTCCGTCGACGTCCGCAAAGTGTTCTTTGAGATAACGCAAATAAGGAGGAATCACCGTTGCCGTGGAAACGGTCCCCGATCCGGACTCATACGTCCCGGCCTCGATCAGGTTCTTGAGTTCCTGGATGTCTTCGCCGTGCAAGGCCGTTTTCTCCAGACACATTTTGAAGCCGTTGTATTCGGCCGCATTATGGCTGCCAGTGACCATCACGCCGCCGTCGACGGGCAACTCATATAAAGCAAAGTAGAGTAACGGGGTCGGACACACCCCGATATCCACGACGTTCACACCCGCGGCCGTGATGCCGGCGAGTACCCGGTCCCGGAGGTCCGGCGAAGTCAGGCGCCCGTCCCGCCCCAGGGCCACCGTTCGACAGCCGCGTTGCCGGGCCATGGTCCCATAAGCGCGGCCAATGGATTCCGCCATGTCGGAAGTCAGATCTTTTCCGACGATCCCGCGAACGTCGTATTCCCGAAAGATGCTCACGTGCGAGCACTCCCGTCGAAGGTGACCCCTTGCGCGGCCAAAATCAGGTCCGCCACTTCCCTGACTGCCCCCTCACCGCCCTTGGCCTTGGACACGTACCGGACCTTTTTCCGGACGGCCTCGCGTGCGTTCGCGGGAGCGGCGGAAAACCCTACCGCCTCGAGCACGGGCAAATCCGGCACGTCATCGCCCACGTATGCGATTTCCTCAAGCTTGATACCATACCTGGATGCCAGTTCTTTCAAGACCGCCAGTTTGTCTTTGACGCCCTGGTGAATTTCGGTAATGCCGAGTTTGGCCGCCCGGACGTTGACCAACGGCGTTTGATCCATGGTGATGACAGCCGTCACAAGACCGGCTTGCTTTAACAGCACCAGGCCCAGGCCGTCCCAGACGTTGAATTTCTTGGTCTGCTCGCCCGAATCCGAGTAATAGAGCCCGCCATCGGTCAGGACTCCGTCGACGTCAGTCGCAAACAGCCGAATATTCTTGAGTATGCGGGCAAACCGCTGCGCACGCGCAGGTGTTCGTTTCGATCGAGCGTTTGTCACCATTTTTTCTCAACCTATTGGAGCTTGATTAAAACACACTCCATTCCGTAAGCAAAGCGATTTTACCTCCTGCCGGGCAGACGGGAGTTGTAGGCCGAATTAGCGAAGCGTAATCCGACGGCTCGACAGATTGTCGGGTTACGCCGGCGGCTAACCCGACCTACTTAATATTCATTCGTTGACAAAATCAGTGACTGCCCACATCATGAGGGGCAGCCCCGCACAGCCCTTCTTCCCTCACGCGAACAGACAGCCATGACCATTCTCGATCGCTACATATTCAAAGAGCTCCTCGTCCCCTTCTTCATCAGTCTCGGCATCCTGTGTTTTATCGTCCTGACCAAGGAGATGTTGCGGCTGGTTGAATTGTTGGTCACCAACGGGGTGAGCCTGCTGGCTGTCCTGAAGATTGTCGCCAATCTCATGCCCTCTTTTTTGGTGTTGACGCTTCCCATGGCTTGCCTGATCTCGTCGATTACGACCTTCAGTCGATTTTCCTTCGACAAGGAACTCGTCGCCATGAGAGCGGCCGGGCTCAGCTTGTTGAGGATCGCGGTCCCCGTCTTTGTCTTTTCGTTGTTCGTGTTCTTGGGCACCTTGTTCCTTTCACAATGGGGACAACCCTGGTCTTCGATTTCCCTGAAGAAACTGGCCATCAGTCTGATCCAGGACCAGTTGAACCTGGCCTTGGAGCGAGGCGTCTTCAACGAACCGACGAAAGACATGATGATTTTCGTTCCCACGCCGGAACCCGGCGAGAAAGCCATGGGCATTTTCATCCTGGATCAGCGAGACCCTGAACAGGAGGTCATCATCACGGCCCAGACTTTTCAAATGCTCAAAAATCCGCAACGCAACCAGTTCGGTATACGCTTGCATGAAGGGGAGATTCACCAGGTTCCCAAGGACGGCGCCCAGCATCATCAGGTGGCGTTTTCCACCTATGATCTCAAGATGAACCTGGCCTCGGCCCTCGCCGTCGAAACACCCAGACGTCCGGACTACGAACATATTATGGCCGAATTGAAAGCATCCGGCTGGCGTGACACCAAGATGCGGCGCCGGCTGATGGAATACTACAAGGACCTGGGGTTTCCCGTGGCCACGCTCATCCTGGGGATCATGGGCATGCCGGTCGGAATCGTCTCGAAACGAACCGGGCGCATGAGGGGGTTTGTTTTGGGAATTTTCATTATGGTCGGCTACTATCTGTTCAACGTGTTGGGAGAGTTTTCCGTCACGGCCATGCTCCTTCATCCGTTTGCCGGAGCATGGCTCCCCAACGTCCTTTTACTCCTGATCACGTGGATACTCTTCTATCAAGCGAGTCGGCGCTGATCTTTCGACTTCGCTCAGGACAAACATGGGCATTCTATTCTGGTACATCGTTCGTCACTATCTCGGCATCCTGCTCCTGTGTCTGACCGGTCTGGTCACCATTTACCTGGTGATCGACTTTTTTGAAAAACTTCGCAGATTTTTGAAACATGACGCCGAACTGACCTCCATGTTGATGTATTTCATTTTTAAAACCCCTGACATAGCCTTCCAACTCGTGCCGTTTGCCGTGCTGATGGCTTCGCTGCTCGCTATCGGACTCCTGAACAAGAACCACGAAATCACGGCAATGCGAAGTTGTGGGGTCAGTCTCTTTCACGTTACCATGCCCTTTCTGGCCGTCGCGGGTCTCATCACGGTTATCCTGTTGGGCTCGACGGCAGTCGTGATTCCGTTCGCCAATGCCAAGGCAGAGCATATTCGAACCGTCGAGATCCAGAAAAAACCGCAACCGCTTGCTTTTACCAGCGAGAATCTGTGGCTGTACATTCATGACAACGCACTCATGCACGTTCAACGCGTCGATCCGACGGGCACGCACCTCCACAACGTCACACTCTACCGGCTGAACAGCCGATTCACGTTGGATGCATTGCTTACGGCTTACAATGCCGCGTTCACGAATGACGGATGGATCTTGCACGACGTCACGCAACGGGAGATCGAACCGGACGGCGGCATCGAGATGGTCCACTGGGCGAACCTCCCCTTGACATTATCCCTCACGCCCGATGATTTGATGATCTGGAACGCTCTTGAGCCCGAACACATGACGTTGAACCGACTCAGCGCACACATCGAACACCTGCAGCAGGAAAAAACCAGCGCGACAAAATTTCTCCTGGACTATTGGAGGCGAGTGGCATTTGCGTTCGTCCCCTTGATCATGACGATTCTCGGCGTATCCATTGCACTCCTCGAAATCGGCGCCAGGACGGTCAGTGTGGGAAAAGGCATTGGGCAGGCCTTGGGCATCAGTTTCCTCTTCTGGGCGACGAATTCCGTTGGCCTGACGCTGGGAAAAAGCGGGGCGTTATTCCCCCAGGTTGCAGCGTGGATCGCGTGCGTGATGTTTCTCATCGTCAGCCTCAACATTTTTCTGAAAGTGCGATACTGATAAAGGAACCTCTGCTTTATTGTGATAGCGGGATGCAGGGCAAGGCGTCCCGGAGCGAAACCCGAGGCTTATCAGAGAGATAGGTGAGGGTTGAGCGAGGACACAACGCAGCCATGCGCCCGATAGTGCAAGAAATCAGAGGTTCCTAAACGTCTCACAAGACGTAGAGAAGAAGCCATGACTCCAAAAGCGCCTGACGGCTATCCGGTAACCGAATTAGTCCGCGCCATCGACGCACAACTTCACGGCCCGGCGGAACTTAGTATTACAGGCGTCAACAGTCTCGAACAGGCCGAACCGGGCGACCTGGCTTTGCTGAGCGGTCACCGGTTGCTGGACCAGGCCCTTCATTCAAAGGCGTCAGCTTTCATCGTGCCCCAATATTTTCCCGATTTGAACGGCGCCCAATTGGTTTCGGCGCAACCCCAGTATGATTTTGTCCGGTTGACGACCCGGTTTTTCACGAAAACACCCTCTCACACGGGTATCGCCGAACACGTCGTAAAGGGCGAAAACGTGCTGCTGGGGAAAGACGTATCCATCGGACCATTCGTCACAATCGGCAATCAGGCGACTCTGGGGAACCGGGTCACCGTCTACCCCGGTGTTTTTTTGGGAGAAGGCGTCACCATCGGTGATGACTCCGTCCTTCATCCGAACGTGAGTATCCAGGACGGATGCCGGATAGGCGCCCGGGTCATTATCCACGCCGGAACCGTGATCGGAAGTGACGGATTCGGGTACGTTCAACACGAAGGACGTCATCATAAAATTCCACAACGCGGCATCGTCGTCATTGAAGATGACGTCGAAATCGGAGCCAACGTGACCATCGACCGGGCCACGTTCGGAGCCACCTGCGTCAGGCAAGGCACAAAAATCGACAACCTCGTCCAAATCGCCCATAACGTGACCGTGGGAGAACACGGCATCATCGTGGCTCAGGTCGGCATTGCGGGCAGTACGACGCTCGGCAAGGGGGTCATGATCGGAGGGCAAGCCGGCCTGATCGATCACCTCACGATCGGGGACCAGGCCATGATCGCGGCAGGAGCGGGAATCGAAAAAGACGTGGAACCCGGCGCCAGAATGTCCGGGCGACCTGCAAGACAAAGTACGGCCTTTTTCCGCTCCCACTTCCTGGTGCAACAACTCCCGGAACTCAAAAAACAGGTTTCGAATCTGGAAAAACGTCTTGCCGCGATCGAAGGCAAGCAATCTGAAACCCGCAAAACCAAGAAGGCGACTTGAAAGAGTACGGACCAGGAAGGACCACTTATTTTTTCGCAGTCAACGGAGGAATGACCGACCGCCAGGTAAACAACTTGCCCCAAAAAAACCCGGCCCACGGCAAGGCAAACGCTGCCATATAGTCCAAGGACCCGGTACTGAAGCTCCACGTGGAAAGCCCGAGCAACCCCCCGATCCCCAACACGTAGGCGACCGGCACCAAACTCCGGCCGGCATGCTCTAGTTCCACGTCAGTCGCTGCTTTGGCCGCTTTCTTGAGTCGTTGCGCTCCCCGGCTGTTGGAGGACCTCATGCGACTCGCCCAGAATTCAGGAAACGCGCGAAACAAAAAACGGTGGTAGCGCGTTTGTCCCCAGCCGAGCAGGATCCCGGCCAGCATCAGCACCGAACTCTTGAGAAACGTCCACTCGTCATACGTCTCGACAAACAACTGATAGACCAACGCCAGAATGCCGATGATCATGGCCAGCAAACCCAGCAACCCCGACGGAAACAAAATATAGGTGCGGATATAGTTTTCGGCGAGTTGCGCCTCATTTTCCTTGCGTTGGGCCGTGATAATTTTTCCCATGAGATGTTCCGTTTGTAAAAATATTTATAGTTCGTTTGAAGGGGCGCCTTCGCCTGAAATGGAAACGGATCGTTCGGAATCTTCAGGAACCCGATAGTCGGCGTTGAGCCAAGCGCCGAGATCAACGAGTCGACACCGTTCCGAACAAAACGGATAAAATGGAGATTCCTTGGCAGTGAGAGATCCGCAGCCGGGACACAACGGAGTCATGGAAAAAGTATAGCAAGACGCCATACACAAGGGAACAGAAGAACACCGGATTTCCAGACAGAGCTTCTTCGATCCGCAACGGCAGGCTCGTATCCTTCAAGCCGGCACTATTGCAAACTCACGATCGAGCAGTGTACAAATTCACAGAAACTCTGTCATGCCAAGAGAATCGTTAATGCACGCCATGAGGAAGGAATTCGTACATCTATGAAAAACGTCCAAATTGTTTTCAATATTCAAGTCCCCGATCACATCTCGGAAGAAGAGGTCAACAGCCGACTCCATCAAGTCATCAGTTCCCTCATGGCGCAAGAATTCGGCGGTCAATCATTAGCCGACCAGCCGGCGGGACTCCCCCCGGACGGTCACGACGGCCAAGTCGGCCACGCCTGAGTCCTCGAACAACCCGCCTCATCCTTCCGTCAGATTTGGAACATACCCCGTCACAACAGTTAACGCATTGAGGGCCTCCCTTGTATTCGTGCTCGCGCCAGATCGAGGTAACTCAACGTGCCGACCGGCCGGCCATGCTCGTCCAGCACCGGAGCCTTTTTCACGCTTTTCAGGTAGAACACCTGCAAGGCCTCATGGATTAACTGCTCGGACCGTAGTGATATGACTTCCCGGGAGACGTTGTCTTTCAGGATTCCGGAAAACTTCTGTTGTTTGGCTGCGGAACGGAACAAGTCGGTTTCCGTCAACAGGCTCGTCAACTTTCCGTCGTCATCCACCACCATGAGTACGTTCTGATGGCTTTCAGTCAACGTCCGGATCGCTTCGGCTATTGTCGCCGACTCGGAAATCGATACCGGCGACGCGTTCATGAGATCGGTCACCGGCCTCTTCAGAAGTTCTTCCGACCAGGTTGACGGCCTTAAAAATTCTTCCAGCGGACTTCTGGATGCCGTGGAACTGAGCAATTGCCTAAGCGACTTGAACAGATCAACGAAAAATTTGAACTCTTTTGACGCGAAGACGAGCAGCGTCGCGTGCGTCTTCGCCGTCACCGTAACCCGCCGCGCCAGGCCGTACAGAAGAGAGCCTTCACCAAAATGGTCTCCCTGAACCAATTCGTCTTTCCATAAAATGCGGCCATCGGCATCGTGTCTTGTCACTTCGAGAATCCCATCCTCGACGATGTAAAACCCACTGCTTCGCTCGCCCTGATGAAAGACGACGTCACCCGGTTCGACGTGCACCCTGGCCAATTTTTGCGTTTTCCGCAAATCCCAATAATTGAGATCCGGCGGAAAAAAGAGTTCGAACGTCCAATCAATGACCACCCGAAGCTTGCGGTCCAGTCCGGGCAACTTTAACAGGTGAATGGTCCGGGTGAGCCACCATGCGAACAGGCCGCTGAATCGAAACCCGAGAATCGAACAGACGCCTTTATGGTGTCCGATCGTGGCCATCTGCCCGAGCATTTTGAATCGAAACGGGCGAAGAGATGTATTGGTGACGGTTGCGGCAATATTAGCCGCCGTCCGTTTACCCAACGGCGTTGCAAATTGCGCGGTTGGAGGACAACGACGGCCATATCCATCCGGATTCGCCGCTCCATCGCCGATCGCCCAGACGTTCTCATATCCCTTGACCCTTAACCATTCATCCGTCAGAAGTTTACCTTTCTCATATTCAGCCTCCAGGTCCGAGAGCACGGGATTAGGGGCATTCCCAATCGTGCAGACGACATTCTGAGTTTCGAGACGGGTTCCATCTTTGAGTCGGATATAGTCGCTACTCACGGACGTCACACGTTGATTGACCAAGACGATCATGCCTCGCTTTTCCAAGGTTCTTTGGGTAAAACAGCCAAGATCTTCGCCGAGTTCAGGCAGTACATGAGGACCGGAATGAACCAAGGTCACTTGCAAGTCAGAAGGATCCAAGGTTCGATAAAAACGTCTCGCAGTGAGCAACAAATCCAGGATTTCGCCGGCCGTTTCAACCCCACTATACCCACCCCCGACAATGACAAAATGGAGAAGACTTTTCCGGCTTTCCGGATTCGACTCCAGACTCGCTTCTTCAAGTCGCCGGACAATGTGCTCCCGAAGAGACAGGGCATCAGCCAGGGTTTTCAAGAAAAGAGCATGCTCCATCATCCCCGGGACGGCTCGGAGGTTGGTACTGCTTCCGAGGGCCAGGACTAATTGCCGGGCGTCAATGGGTTCCACATTGGGACCATCGGTGGAATCAAATTCAACTCGCCGGTTATCGAGATGTATCTTCTTCACCTCTGCCCGCATCAGGGCACAATGGCGCAGGACAAATCGAATGGGGTTGGTCACGTGTCGCGGTTCGATACTGGCGCCAATGACTTCGGGCAAGAAGGGTTGGAAGACGAAATAATTTTCGGCACTCACCAAAAGAACCCTTTGAGCAGACGTTTCACCCCACAATTTTTCTAAACGCTTGGCACAGGCCAGTCCGGCAAAGCCACCCCCAAGAATCACCACGTCCCAATTGTTTTTCATGGAATCCCCTTGTACTTCTTCCGGAGAACGAATTACAGAAATCTTACGCTGAATGGAAATTTGATTAAAGTTGGCGGGAAAGAGTCAGTCTTGCTTTCCCGAAAAATGAGGCCCCTTATTGACATTTGACCAAAAAGTAATTACACGTGATTACTGCGTGGCGTTACACAGCGCCGCCATATGAGTCATTTTCCGGAAGACAGCATAACATCGGGTTTTTTCCTTATCATTGAAGTATTCGTCGATATGCGACAGACCAAAGACACGAAACTCATTCCTATTGGAAACTCTCAAGGCATACGCATTTCAAAGCCTTTGTTACAGAAGTATGGGTTCATGGATCGCCTTGTCTTGGAGGAAACCGACCGGGGAATTTTGATTCGCAAGCCCGATGAAGACAGTCAGTTTTCCTGGGAAGATACTTTCAAGGCAATGGCTCAGGAAGAAGAAGATTGGTTGGGTGGGCCTACACGAAGACCGAAGGGGAGACCCCGAATCGCTTTGACAAAACGCGAATCTGCCTGACGTTCAAGTCCCGTTTACCGCGCAGAATCTCCGAAACAACCCCTTGGGACCCGACCTCCGGCAAGTCCGACTGGGTCAGACTGTGCTCCTCCATGAAGAACCGCAGCACATCTGCTCCCCCGCATTCCGGCATGGCGTGGTGTTGTTCTTCCCAGGCGTGAAGCACGGTACCAAGCGTATCCAGCAGAGAATAGAGCGGATGCCGCTCATCGGTGCCCACCTCATCAAGGAGAGTATTGAGGTGCTCCACTGCCAAGGCATAGTCCTGTTCGTTGCGAATCTTGAACAAGTCGCTCACGTGGGTCCAGGATCGCTGAATCTGTGGGCTTATGGCATTCATGTCATCCATCCTCCACGGTCATAGGCTTGATGCGTCAGGACGTGGCGTTCGGCGGTCTTGGATGAGCGGGAAATTCTCAAGCGTGCGGGGAAATGCTTTCCACGGTACCCGGCAATTGATTCAGGATGAGCGTCTTCAGTTCAACCTTGTTGCTCGCGTTGTCGATATCAATCCCGACCAACCGGCCATCCAGATCATAGTCCAGCACGATCCCTTCAGAAATTTCCTGGCTTTCCGAACTGGGACGCCCGGATAAATCGATATACAGTGAATCTGTTTCCGGATGATAGTTCAGCGTCATGGCTCAAACCCCCTGTCTGGAAAAGCATTATGTATGGTGAGCTTATCGTCTAGGGTAATAACCCTCAAGTATCGGCCATCAAGTTCTGGCACAGCGGCCCAAAACCGGTATCGATTATTCTCTTGAGGTTCAGATTGAATGGCATGTTCCAATACATGGATGCACCATTCCTTCTTCAAGTAAGGGCGTTTTCGTAACACTTCTTTTTCAAAATAACTCGTAAATTTATAGTTGCTCATATCCCGTTAGCATTTCCCAACGTTCCATCAAACCGATCTTTCAATTCCTCAAATCATGATGATGCTTCCGTTAAAGAGTCTGGCATACAACCATTGAATATATATAACGTATTCAAGAGGAGAAAGAAAAACATCGAAGAACGAATGCGTGGGGTGTGAGCACGGCACAATACCGCGCAGTTTCTCAGGAAAGAAGATTTGGAGCGGGTGAGGAGATTCGAACTCCCGACCAACGGCTTGGGAAGCCGATGCGCTACCACTGCGCTACACCCGCTCGCAGTTCCGGAAGGAAATTCATTCTAGGCAGGGCGCGAAATGCAAGTCAAGGAGAGGGCTAGATCCGCACCTGCACCAGCGCATACTTCCGTTTGCCGATTTTGACCTGGTATAACTCGTTCGCCTGCAAAAACAACACCGCGTTGCCGTCCTGCCGGCGTTCCTGGTTGATGGTGACGGCGCCTTGCGCGATCAAGCGACGCGCTTCCGCCTTGCTGGGCAACAATCCCGTTCGCATGAGAAGATCCACCAACCCGATCGAAGGGTTTCCCGGATCTGCAAAATCCGCCGCAGCCAGCGTGACGGTCACGTCGGGCTGTTCGGGAAATTCCCGTTTTCGAAACTTCTGCTCAAAGTCTGCCTTGGCTTGTCGCGCGGCCTCCTCGCCGTGATACCGCGTCACCATGGCTCCCGCCAAGTCCAGCTTCGCCTCCTTGGGATGGCGTTGCTTGACCGCGTCAAGATCATCGGACGTCAGTAACTCATAGTACCGGAACATCAGGTCATCGCTGATCGACATGATCTTGCCGAACATATCCGAAGGTTCGTCTTCCAGGGCTATGGAGTTGCCGAAACTTTTACTCATCTTTCGCACGCCGTCCGTCCCTTCCAGTAACGGCACCGTGATAACGATTTGAGGAACTTGGCCCCAATTGCGCTGGAGATCCCGTCCCACGAGCAAGTTAAACGTCTGGTCCGTGCCGCCCAATTCGACGTCGGCTTTGAGCGCCACGGAATCGTACCCCTGGACCAGCGGATATAAGAATTCATGAACGCCGATGGGTTTCTGCTCCCGGTAACGTTTGGAAAAGTCGTCACGTTCCAACATGCGAGCCAGGTTATAGTGCGAACACAATTCGATGACTTCCTCGGCGCGCATGTCCTGCATCCATCGGCTGTTGAACTCCACGCGCGTTTTTTGGGCATCCAACGTCTTGAAGATTTGTCGCTCATACGTCTTGGCGTTCGCCTGGACCTGTTCCTTGCTCAGCACCTTTCTCGTTTCGGAGACACCGGTCGGGTCCCCGATCATGCCGGTAAAATCCCCGATCAGGAAAATGACCTCATGCCCAAGCTCCTGAAAATGCCTGAGTTTCTGGATGAGCACGATATGACCCAGATGCAGGTCGGGCGCGGTGGGATCGAATCCGGCTTTCACCCGCAAGGGTCTCCCCTCCTTGAGTGACGTTCTGAGCCGGTCCTCGAGCTCACGCTGTTGGATCACCTCAACGGTGCCGCGCGTGATCAGGTCAAGCTGCCGTTTCAATTCTCGATCTGACATCGGATTCCGGGGTCCTGCAACAAGAGATTATTGGTCGGACGAAAGGGCGTCGCCGTCAATATGAATGTACGGCTCGAGTTGCGCAAATTTTTTCGCGGCAATGCCTTTTACGTTTTGAATATCACGAATGGCGCCGAATGTTCCATGCTCTTGGCGATGTCGAATGATGCGCTCAGCCAGCACCGGCCCGATTCCCGGCAGACGCCGCAAATCGTCCGCCGACCCGCGATTGATGTCGACGCGACCAACGCCAGCCACTGTCACGGGTGCCGATTGAGGCGGCTGTCCCGACGACGCATCGACCTGCCGCACGGACAAGGCATCGGATGGAGCAGATTGGGACGGACTTTCCAAGAAACCCGCAACAGACAGCCCCCCCACGGTCCCGGCAAGGAGCAGGAGTTTGAATCCGAATGAGCGGACAGTTGGATAGTTCTTGATCGACCACGCTTCCATCAGGACCGTTTCCCGGCATGGTGAATCGCCATGCCCTCGACGTCCTCGAAGGCCTCCATCAAGGCTTCGGCGCGAGTCGGATGCGCGTGGATCATGTCGGCCACGTCCCGGGCCTTGGCATTCAACTGCATGGCCAGTGCCGCTTCATGGACCAGGTCCGCCGCATGGGCTCCAACCAAATGCGCTCCCAACACACGATCCGTTTGCGGGTCGGCCAGGATTTTCACCAACCCGACCGTATCGCCGACGGCATGGGCCTTGCCCAAGGCATTATATCGAAAGCGTCCGATTTTGGGGGCGATGCCCCGTTCACGAATTTGTTGTTCGGTCAAGCCGACCCGCCCGATTTCCGGCAGCGTGAAAATGCCCGCCGGCACCACGTCATAGTTCATGGGTTTCACGTCCCCCATGATGTTGTCCACGGCAATTTTACCCTGGGCCGACGCGACGTGCGCCAACATTGCCTTCCCCGTCACGTCACCAATGGCATACACGCCCGGCACGTTCGTTTCCAGGTGGTCATCGATTGCGATCGCCCCGTTGTCGCCAAGCTTGACGCCGGC
The DNA here is from genome assembly GCA_965203665.1 of Nitrospirales bacterium. Classification (GTDB taxonomy): domain Bacteria; phylum Nitrospirota; class Nitrospiria; order Nitrospirales; family UBA8639; genus Bin75. The sequence continues at coordinate 835,583 of OZ241905.1, forward strand.
GTCTTCCAGCCCGATTCCCGTCGTATTATAGCGCCGGCCCGCCGAGACCAGGACCGCGTCACAAGACAGCCGCTCGCCGTCGGCCAATTCCGAGGAGATACCCGCGTCCGTTTTTTCGGCGGACTTCACCGAGTTCCCGGTGAGGATTCGCACCTGACGTTTCTTCAACTCGCGTTCGATAAACGCCGAAATCTCCTCATCTTCCAGCGGCAACAAGCGGGACATCATTTCCACCACCGTCACGTGCGACCCCAACCCGGCGTACAGGGAGGCGAACTCACACCCTTCGACTCCCCCGCCGACGATGAGCAAGCGTCCGGGTATTCGAGGGATCTCCAGGGCTTCCTGGCTCGCCATGATGTCGTACCCGTCCACGGGAAACATCGGAAGGTCCGGCCGCGATGAACCCGTCGCGATGACGATGTCATCCGCCTGGACCAGGGTTTCAGCGCCATCGGCAAGAGACACCCGCACCGTCCGGTCATTCACCAGTCGCCCCGTCCCCTGGACGTGCGACACCCCCCAGTGTTTCAACAACATGGCAATGCCCTTGACCAGCCCGCCGACCACCCGGTTTTTTCTCGCCACCATTTGCGCCGGGTCATAAGCCGGAGGCTCGGAAAGTTGCAGGCCAAGCTCGTGCGCCTTTTTCAGTTTTTCACCCAGGTCGACGACCGACAGTAACGCCTTGCTGGGGATGCAGCCCCAATTCAGGCACACGCCGCCCAGTGCCCGGTTTTCGATGACCGTCACCTTGGCCCCGAGTTGGGCCGCGCGAATAGCCGCCACGTACCCGCCGGGACCCGCACCGAGAATGGCAATATGTTTGGGGGAAGGCAATTTACGGAACCTCTGATTTATGGTGATAGCGGGATGCAGGGCAAGGCGTCCCGGAGCGAAACCCGAGGCTTATCATGGAGATAGGTGAGGGTTGAGCGAGGACACAACGCAGCCATGCGCCCGATAGTGCAATAAAGCAGAGGTTCCCTAATTTTGCGAGGAAAGAAATTCCTCATACTGCGAAGCCGTCATCAAGGCGTCAACGTCCGCGGGATTCGTCAATTCGATCACGGCGATCCATCCTTTCCCGTAGGGGTCCTGGTTCAGGTATTCCGGATGGTCCTGCAATTCGTCGTTCACTTGCAGGATTTTTCCGCTGACCGGGGAGTACAGGCTGGACGTCGCTTTGGTCGATTCCACCTCGCCCATTTCCTGGTTCGCGGTCACGTCGGTATCGACTTTCGGCAAATCCACGAACACCACGTCACCCAGGGCATCCTGCGCGAAGTCGCTGATCCCCAGCGTCGCCCGCTGCCCGTCGAGCCGCACCCACTCATGCTCGTTGTGATACCGCAAATCTTCAGGAATCATTCCCGCCATGTTCCACTCCTGCCGGACGAATCGGCAAAACCGTTCTTAAATGAGGGTCGGCCGTTTGTCAAGGAACGGCAGGGCGCTCATAGAGACGCCCGACGCCCTTCGGTAACAGAGTCGACGGGATGCGTGCGGAACCGGACGTGAGGGACAGAATGGCCCAGATTTTTTCGGGCTTGCCGAGATGTTCGGCCATCTCCGCGACAGCGGCCACGCCATCGTGACGTTCCGACCATTCCTGCGACGAATCTTGGGAAATTGAATGGACGACCTTCGGGTCCAATCCTTCAACCTTTATCAAAAACAGATCAAACGGCCCGCGCGCCACGTCGATCCAGTCTTCGGCGAAATGAATCAACCCCCGCATGGGCTCGGTGACGCTTTGAGGGTGCAGCGTGATGCCAAACGCAAGATGAGGGAGACGAACGCGCAACGTCCGGACCAGGCTTCGGATGATTCTCGACCGTTCTCTGGCTTTCCATCCGGCCCATTTCCAGAACACGGCCGGAAGATGAACAACGGACTCGGAATCGGCCGCAAGCACGGCCCGGTCGTCGTTGAACATGCGAACCGGATCGAAGTCCACGTCGAATTCCCGAGCGAATAACTGCACGGCCATGGGATTGAACCCTTCCTCCAGACCCACGGGAACCTCGTTACGAAGCACCAGGCCCGTCAGCGGCAGGTCACGGAGTTGCGCAAGCCGCGCGACAAGGAACGCCTGGTATCCCGAAAACTGCAACGCATAATAAGAGGAACGCCGCAATGTTCCCGATTGTGGGTCATAGGCCCAATCCTTCCAATTGTCCGATTCAGGTTCACGGGCAAACTCTCCCAGACACCTGAGCGTCACGCCGAGATAAACGGCTTTCTCCTGAGAATGCAACTGCTCAACAGCGGAGCGTATCGCATCAAACGAAACCGATTGCCGGCTGTCCGACGGGACTCCGTCGACGCGGCATGGGACATCCAAAAGAATCGTGTCGCCTGCGATTTCCCGGCTTGCCGAGAGCGCGAGATCCGCGCCGCCGGGCGTTTGGACGGAGTCGAGAGAGAGCAGGACTCCCTTTCTGGCCCTACCCGCTCTCGGTTTGCCCAGGCGTTCCTCAAGTTGCGCCACACGGGACCGGGCATCCGTCTGATACACGTTCCAGTCCGGCGTGTCGGCCAAAAAGCGCAGGTGTTCGACGGCGGAAGACAGTCTGCCCGTCTTCTGATACGCCCGGGCCAACCACCAGCGGACATCCGGCGATCGAGACGATTGCGGATGCGTCCGCAAAAACCGGTTCAGCAACTGCGCGGCCGTCGAATAATCAGCTCGAAGAAAAGCCTGTTGAGCCTGTTGCAAGGAGCGTTTTTCGATTTCATCACGTAATTCCTGCTCGCCCGAATCCGGACCTGCGGACCGGACGCACCCGCCTAACAACAGAAGAGCGGACAACGTGACGATGATGAAACGTAAATGTGGAAACGACATCGACATGTGGAGAAGGATGATTATGGAAGATCCGTAGGGAACAACGATCGTTGTTCCCTACTTTGAGACGGCACGGCAACGTTCAGCAACCGGCTTGCAAATCCATGCCGGGGAAAAAATATCCTATTTCGAACCGGGCTGTTTCAGGGGAATCCGATCCGTGAACCGCATTGGCCTCGATCGAGGCTCCATGCACCGCGCGAATCGTTCCGGCTTCCGCTTTTTGAGGATCAGTCGCTCCCATAAGGTCCCGGTTTGCCTGGATTGCGTTTTCCCCTTCAAGGACAAGGACGACCGACGGCCCCGAGGACATGAACGCGGTCAGTTCGTGAAAAAACGGACGTTCACGATGGACGGCGTAGAATCCTTCGGCAATCGATTCGGACAAATGCATCATTTTCATGGCAATCGGGTGAAGCCCCGCGGCTTCATATCTCTGAATGACGTCGCCGATCACCCGTTTGTTCACGGCGTCGGGCTTAATAATCGCTAACGTTTGTTCGACCATCCCTACTCATCCTTTCTTCATCGACTCATTCGGAATCTGTTGGCAATCGCGCTCGCTCATGCTCATCCTGAACTCCGCATAGACTAACACGTTCGAACAGAAGAACACCAAGTCCATCCAATTCAATGATCTCGATAGATGACCCTGACCGTGTTCCGGTTGAGTCCATGCGGTAGTCTCCAAACCGTTCACATTGAAAAAAGGGGCTTGCGATTAACACCTGATCCATGCAAGGATGAAGATCCGAATCGGCCTTGGGGCTCGAGCCTCCTTGAGCAACGAGTAGTGCCATGATTGCATTTTCATCGAAACCCCGTCCGGAAAAGTCAGAACTTTTGCAGGCGGCAGCTACTGTTGGTCAGAGTCTAGTTGCGTCTGCCGTCCTCTTAAGCATTATGGCAGGGGCATGGTTGATTGTTCCCGTCACCGAGCCGGTTTCTCCAGCCAATCCCGGTCCCGAACCCACAACCGTCCAACGTGCGCCGGACCCGGTCGCATCCGATCTCCCCTTGTGGGAAAGAGTGCGTTTCCAGCGCCATATTGAAACCCGCTTGCCGCAGTACCGGCGACAATTTGAAGGCGTCGCTAAGGCTTACAAGATTTCCTGGACGTTGCTCGCGGCCCAAGCGTATCAGGAATCACGTTGGGATCCACATGCCGTCAGCCCAACCGGGGTTCGAGGGATCATGATGCTGACCCGCGATACCGCTTCGTCCTTGGGCATCCAAAATCGGGAAGACCCCACCAAGAGCATCGTCGGCGGGGCCCGGTATTTTCGGAATCTGGAGAAACGACTTCCCCGTCACATCGGAAAAACGGATCGCATCGCGATTGCCCTGGCGGCCTATAACGTGGGTATGGGACACATTAAGGACGCACAATTCCTGGCACGCCGGATGGGTAAGAATCCCCATTCCTGGGATGATCTCAAAACCACGCTCCCCCTCCTGACCCAAGCCTCCTACTACGAAACCTTGCCCTACGGGTATGCTCGCGGCTGGGAACCCGTGCGGTACGTGAAACGCATCCGCGCCTACCACGCCCTGCTTGAGCAATACCTCCGCCAAATCTGACGATTCTCCGAAATTGGAGAAACTATGAATACGGAAGACATGGAAGGGCTCTACCTCCCAACTTTTCCCTCTTCGGAAAAAGTTCCCGTCCTTACAAAGGAGGGGAACCTGCCGTGTTTTGATTGAGCGTGGACACTTCCCCGATCCAGGAACTGAGGGCGAGGCTTGCCCGCGCCACCGCGGTGACGGTCCTGACCGGAGCCGGCATTTCCGCGGACAGCGGGGTGCCGACCTTTCGAGGCGCCGAAGGGCTCTGGAAGGATCACCGGCCCGAAGAGCTGGCCTCACCCGAGGCCTTTGCCCGTAATCCCACACTCGTCTGGGAATGGTACAACTGGCGCCGCGAACTCCTTGCTGCCAAACACCCGAACCCGGCCCATGCCGCCCTGGTGGAACTGGAGCAAAGAGTCGAAAAGTTTTGGCTCATCACGCAAAACGTCGATGGGCTTCACCCGTTAGCCGGATCTCAGCGCCTGTCGGAAATTCACGGCAATATCTGGAAGGTGCGTTGCACTCAATGCGCACGGGTCACCGTCAATCGCGACGTCCCCATCGCTATCCTGCCCGAATGTACAACCTGCCGAGGACTGCTCCGTCCTCACATCGTCTGGTTTGGAGAATCCCTGGCTGCTGAAGATTTACAAAAAAGTTTCGACGCGTTGCGCAATTGCGAAGTGCTCCTGATTATCGGCACGTCCGGGGTGGTCTATCCGGCCGCGTCTTTCGGGCCCATAGCCAAAGACAATGGCGCTTTCGTGGCGGAATTGAATCTCGATCCGACGCCCAATTCCGACCTCGTGGACGTGGCCATCCAAGGTCACGCTAAAGACCTGGTGCCCCAACTGCTTTCATAACCCCTTGTATTTTCACATTTTCTTGACGACATTATTATGAGTCTGTTATCTTTACCTGTTTATAGTCATATCCATACGTCGGAGAAATCAATGCAAATCACCATTAATGGAAAACCCGAAGAATTGCAGGCCGATACCATTATGGACGTCCTGAAGCAAAAAGAGATCGACCCGCATATGGTGGCCGTGGAACTCAACACGCACATCGTCGAACGCGACCGGCTCGACACCACGAACGTCCAGGACGGCGACAAGGTGGAATTTCTGTTCTATATGGGTGGAGGGGCGTGACCACCCGATATTTATCAAAGATTACGGAGGGCATCGGGAACACCCCTCTGGTTCGGTTGAATCGCCTTTCCGAGGAAGGCGGCGCCGTGATTTTCGGAAAGGTGGAGTTCGCCAACCCCGGCGGGAGCGTCAAAGACCGGATCTGCCTTAACATGATCGATGAGGCGGAACGTGCTGGCACGCTCCAACCCGGGGGGACGATCGTCGAACCGACCAGCGGGAACACGGGAATCGGACTGGCCTTAATCGCCGCGGTTCGCGGGTATAAATTGATTCTGGTCATGCCGGAGAGCATGAGCCTCGAACGAGCCAGCCTGTTGTCCTCCTACGGCGCGCAATTGATTTTGACCCCGGCGTGGGAAGGCATGCAGGGTTCGATTCGAGAAGCCGAAAACATTATTGCCCAAAATCCGGAATATTTCATGCCTGACCAATTTTCCAACCCGGCGAATCCCGCGATTCACCGGGCCACGACCGCGGTTGAGATCTGGGATGCCATGGACGGCAAGATCGATGCGTTTGTCGCGGCCGTCGGCACGGGCGGTACCATTACCGGGTGCGGAGAGGTCATGAAAGAACGTGCGCCGGACACCAAAATCGTCGCCGTGGAACCGGCCGGATCCCCGGTCCTCTCGGGAGGAGCACCCGGTCCGCATAAGATTCAAGGCATCGGTGCAGGTTTTGTGCCGGAAGTCCTCAATCGCTCCATCATTGACGACATTATTCGGGTCACCGACGACCAAGCCTATCAGACCACGAAACTGCTGGCTAAAAAAGAAGGGCTGCTCGTCGGGATATCCGCGGGAGCCAACGTCTTTGCGGCCCAACAGGTCGCGAAAGACCTCAGACCCGACCAACACGTGGTCACGGTATTGTGCGACACGGGCGAACGGTATCTGAGCATCGAAAAATATTTTAATATCTGACGAGTCGAGCGAAATGAGTTTCACGGACGAACAAATCACCCGGTACAGCCGGCATATCCTGTTACCCGAGGTCGGCGGGAAGGGACAAAAGAAAATTGCTCAGGCAAAAGTGTTTGTCGTCGGAGCCGGAGGGCTCGGCTCACCGGTGGCCTTGTATCTGGCCGCAGCCGGTGTCGGAACGATTGGCTTGATTGACAGTGACGTGGTCGACCGGTCCAATCTTCAACGACAGGTCCTACACCATACTCCCGACGTCGGACGGTCCAAGGTGCAATCGGCGAAAGAAAAAATCTTTCTCCTGAATCCCGACGTGAACGTTGAAACGTACGAGGATCGATTTACCGCCGCCAATGCGATGGATTACATTGCGCCCTATGACGTGGTAATTGATGGCGTGGATACGTTTCCGGCCAAGTTCCTCATCAACGATGCGTGCTATTTTGCGGGCAAACCCCTTGTCCACGGCGGGATCCTCAGGTTTGAAGGCCGGGTCTTCTCTATCATGCCGAATCAATCCGCCTGCTACCGGTGCATTTTCAACCACCCACCGCCACCCGGGCTCGTACCCAGTTGTCAGGAGGCCGGCATCATCGGCGTGGTAGCCGGCATTATCGGAACCATTCAGGCCACGGAGGCGCTGAAATTGATTCTTGGGATCGGAGAGCCGCTCACCGACCGCATACTCGACTTTGATGCGCGAAAGACCGCATTTCGTGAAATAAAGACGAAACGAAATCCCAGGTGCCCCTTGTGTGGGGACCATCCGGACATTACCGAACTGTTTGAGCACGAACAGGAGGCGTGTCAATTGCAAGCGCCCGGGGCGCTCGGTATTTCCTGATTTCCCGTCCGGATGCGGAAGGAGGTTGAACCATGGCAAAGATGAAAGCCCTTATTTGCCGGGAATGTGGGAAGGAATATCCCACGGAAGCCCTTCACGTGTGTGAACTGTGCTTTGGGCCTCTGGAAGTCAAATATAATTACGATGAAATCAAGGAGGCGATGTCACGGGCCTCGATCGAGGCCGGCCCCAAGTCGCTGTGGCGGTACAAGGAATTGCTCCCGATCGAAGGCGGGCCGACGATCGGTCTGCACGCCGGCATGACGCCGCTCGTTCACGCCAAGAACCTGGGGGCCTTTTTGGGACTCGATGAACTGTACATCAAGAACGACTGCGTCAACCAGCCGACCCTGTCGTTTAAGGACCGGGTCGTGGCCGTGGCCCTGACGCGCGCCAGGGAACTGGGATATGAAACGGCAGCCTGTGCGTCCACCGGCAATCTGGCCAATTCGGTTGCCGCGCACGCGGCGCAGGCCGGCATGCAATGTTACGTGTTCATCCCCGGCGACCTGGAAGCGGCCAAAGTCCTCGGCAACTTGATCTACAGGCCGAAAGTCGTGGAAATCGAAGGCAACTATGACGACGTGAACCGTTTATGCAGCGAAATTGCCGGCGAACGGCGATGGGCCTTCGTGAACGTAAATATCCGTCCCTATTATGCCGAAGGCTCGAAGACCCTGGCGTTTGAAGTCGCGGAGCAACTGGGGTGGCGGGCTCCCGACCAGGTCGTCGTGCCCATGGCCTCGGGATCGTTATTGACCAAAATCTGGAAGGGACTCAACGAATTCCAGAAAATCGGAATTCTCAAGGACGTCTCCACGAAAGTGAACGGTGCCCAGGCCGAAGGGTGCTCCCCGATCGCCACGGCGTATAAGGACGGCCGCGACTTCTTCAAACCGGTCAAACCGAACACCATCGCCAAGTCCCTGGCTATCGGCAACCCGGCGGACGGCTACTATGCCTTGAAAACCGTCGCGGAAAGCGGAGGAGCCATGGATGCCGTCACCGACGACGAAGTTATCGAAGGCATTAAGCTCCTGGCTCAAACGGAAGGCATCTTTGCGGAAACCGCGGGAGGCGTGACCATCGGCACCCTTCGCAAACTCGTGAAACAGGGCGCCATCAAGAAACACGACGTGACCGTCGCCTATATCACCGGCAATGGCTTGAAGACCCAGGAAGCCGTTGTGGATTCGGTCGGACGGCCGTTCCGCATTCCACCGAGCCTGGTCAAATTTGAACAAACGTTTGGACAACAGGGGGGGGCATGATCACCGTACGCATACCCACTCCCCTCCGGCCGATGACCGGAGGCAAGAGTGAAGTCGAAGGAACCGGCGCCAGTATCGGCGAATTGATCGAGCAATTGAACGCCGCACATCCGGGCTTGAAAGACCGGATCTGTGACGATCAGGGAGAGATTCGGCGGTTTATCAACATTTACCTGAACGAGGAAGACATCCGGTTCCTGACGGGCAAAGAGACGCCCGTCAAGGATGGTGACGAGGTGTCCATCGTTCCCGCGATCGCCGGTGGCGGCCATGACTAAGCTGCGATTTCACATCCGATTTCCGGAAGAAAAGATTCCCGAACCCGTCATTTATCAGATCGGGCATGAATACCAGGTGGTCACGAGTATCCGCCGGGCCGACGTACGCGAAACCACCGGCTGGATGGACGTGGAATTCTCAGGCGAAACAGAAGAAATCGAACGCGCCATTACAGGGTTGCGGGAGAAGGGCGTGCTCGTAGACCCAATTGAACTCAACGTGGTGGAATAGAGGCGGGACATGGATTTTACCGAAGATCAAATCGAACGATACAGCCGGCAGATCATCCTCGAACAGGTTGGCGGTAAGGGGCAACAAAAATTGAGCCGGGCCAAGGTCCTTGTGATCGGCGCCGGAGGCCTGGGTTCGCCGATCGCCCTGTACCTGGGCGCGGCGGGTATCGGCACGATCGGATTGATTGACGGCGACGTGGTCGATCTTTCGAACCTGCAGCGGCAGGTCCTCCACACCACGCCCCACGTGGGAGTTCACAAGGTCGAATCCGGCCGCCGGCTTCTGGAGGCGTTGAATCCCGACGTCCGCGTGCACACGTATCAGGAGCACATCAGCGCCGAGAACATCATGACCTTGTTGCCGGACTACGACCTGGTGCTGGACGGCTCGGATAATTTCGGCACCCGATTCCTGGTGAATGACGCCTGCTTCTTTGCGAAAAAACCCTTGATCTCGGGAAGCATCTTTCGTTTTGAAGGGCAACTGGCCACGATCAAACCCCATGAAGGCTACCCCTGCTATCGGTGTCTGTACCCCGAACCGCCGCCTGCCGGGTTGGTCCCCAGTTGCCAGGAGGCCGGAGTATTGGGCGTCCTCGCGGGCACGATCGGTATTCTGCAGGCCAATGAAGCCGTGAAAGAAATTCTGGAAATCGGGGACACCCTCGCGGACCGTTTGCTGATCTACGATGCGCTCGAAATGAAATTTCGTAGCGTCGGGCGGCCCAAAGATCCCCACTGCCCACTCTGTAGCGCCAACCCGACGATTACCGCGCTCGAAGAACATCACGTTTCGTGCAGCGTGTAACGGCAATGGATCGAACCCGGCCATACATCGTCCTCGGCCCGGTTTCGGGAAAGCCCCGCACGCGCTGACCGTCTTTACTCGTCATGCTTTCGATTCCTTCAGACATTTGGGAAGACATGATCGAGCACGCGCGGCTCCTGGACCCTCATGAATGCTGCGGCATTTTGGCCGGCCGGGATACCGCCATTACCGAACATTATCGGATTACCAACATCCTGGCCAAGATGAGCGAGGCTGAACTGACCCGCTTCGATCAGGCCAAGCTGTCCGACCTGAAACAACTTTCTCCCGCGGAACGCGCCGATATCGCTTTCCAGATGGATGCGTTGGAAATGTCACAAGCGCAAAAGGATATTCGTCAAAAAGGCATCACGCTCACGGCCTTTTACCATTCGCATACGTTCAGCCCTGCCCGCCCATCCACCACCGACATTAAAATCGCCATGGAATTCGAGAGCTACAGGGAAAAACTCAATATACCCGAACCCGTCCACGTCATTATCTCCCTCCAGGATAAAACGAATCCCGTCATTCGCGGCTACCGGATCCGGAATTCGACGGCTACCGAAGTTCACGTCGAACGCCGATAGGCACGGCAAGGCATACCGCTGTGGACAACCTTTTTTCAAGTTGCCATAATGCGCAAATCTTTTTCTCCCTTATAACAAGGAGATTCATCATGTTTCGTCCTTTTACATTCGTCCTGCTTCTCGTTTTTGTCATGTCGATGACCGCACTCGTTTGGGCATTTACCGACGAACCCGGTAAAGAAGGAAGTTTTTACAGCCCGATTATCCGAGTGGTCCCGGACAAAGGTTTTATCCTCATCAACAGCGGGAGCGGTATCCTTTGGCTCAAAGCCAGCGAGGCGGCCATGCCGCATATTGCAAAGTTACCCGTCGGCGGACTGATTGACGTTGTGGTCGTCTTTCAGGGCAAACCCAATCCGCCGATCATCAAGTTATGGAAATTGGCGGGCGGCGATTCAGCCTGTTCCGAGTTTGATGGAAAACAATGCGTTACGGAAAAGAAAAAATGAATGCGAGCCCTGCCTGTCAATCGCCAAACAGGTATTTCATCGTGAACATCACCGAGTACTGATGCGGGCCGCTGAAACGTTCGTGGAAACGAAAGTTTGGATCCTGTTGGTTAAACGGGTGCTTATGGTAGCCGGCCTCGGCTTCGAGGTCGTCCATAATGGAATACGTCAACTTTACGCCTGCCAGGATCTTCTCGGTCACGTGGTAATCAGTCCCGGCGTAGAAATTCCCGACAACGACCGTATCATGCATGTCGGCATCCTTATAGGAGTTATAAAACGACAAATCCCTTATAGGATTGGCTAAATCCTTGTAGTCGTTGGAATAGCGCACTCCGGACACCTCGCCGAACGCCACGCCCAGCCCAACGCCCAGGTAAGGCGTTATCCTGGGATGGAATACGTCCAAGAAATCATAATACACGTTGAATGTCAGCGTGCGCGTCGTAAGATCGTCAATGCTGGACATGCCGTTGGATACAACCCTGTTGGCGGCAGACGGTTGATAGCCGACCCTCCCATCCACATAGGTGATACTGGTGAACTTCTGGTTAATGTTGTTCTTCCGTTGTGCGGCCGATATTTCCAATCGCCAACGGTTGAACGTACGGCCAATTGAAATCTCGAACGCGCTGCCGAGGTCCAGATCGAGATCGTAATTCCAGCGATATCCCGGAATCGAGATCCCTTCTATATCCTGACTCAGACCAGGCTCATCACAAGTACTGGGATAGCAGTAGGTCTCCCGGTTCCAGCCCGTCTCTTCCATGTCGCGAACCCAATTGCCCCCTATCCCTCCGCCAATGTACCACCCGGACCGTTGTGGTTCCGCTCCTGCTTCGCCTGAAACGGCAAAGACCATCAACAGAGCACCGACGATGAACACCTTTTCTCTGAAGAGTATCATCAAGCCTTCCTCCTTGAATGGATTCATGAATGACCATCTCGTTTCCTTCAGTCATTCAGCCCGTGCGTGAGAAACGATAAACGGATGGCCGGAGCGTTTCATACCATATTCCCGAGAAACTTGTTCGACGGCAGACCGGCCGTTCCCCCTCGTCAGTTCAACGCCACGGCCTTGAAATGGGCATGGACTTTTTGGCCTGGTCGCAGCCGGAGTTGCTGCAACGATTTTCTCGTAATCATGGCCAACAACGGACAACCCACGTCAAGCTTCACTTCGACGGCATATTGATCGCCCGGGGACTCGCCGACATCGACGATCGTCGCTTCCAGTGCGTTCAACACGCTGCTTGTTGCAGGAGGATCGCCCACCACCAGGCTCACGTCACGTGACAAGATTTGTACCCTCAAGGGCGCACCGGGCGGAAGGGCCTGTTGGGGGAGAAAAAGGGACTGCCCCAAAAATTCAACCCGTGTCAGCCCGAACTGCGGTTCATGCTCCACAATCCGCGTTTCAAGGATAGCTCCGACCACGTTTGATTCGACCAATCCCGGCAGATCCAACCGCGAAAAGATTTCCTGAATCGGCCCGGTTGCCGCCACTTTCCCCTCTTTTAACAAAACCATGTGATTGGCGAGCGGCAAAATTTCTTGAAGGTCGTGACTCACGTACAGAACCGGAATCCGGAATTCCTGGTTCAATCTCTGGATAAAAGGAAGAATTTCTTTTTTTCGTTCTTGGTCGAGAGAGGCCAGAGGCTCATCCATCAACAAGAGTTGCGGGCTGGTTAACAGCGCTCGTCCTATGGCCACGCGTTGTTGCTCGCCACCGGACAAGTGGGATACCCGGCGCTCAAAGAGCGGCGCAAGCTCCAACAACTCACTGACGTGATCAAAGTCAATGCGCCGCAGGGATGGGTGACTGCGCTTCATCCCATACGTGAGGTTTTGCGTCACTGTAAGATGCGGAAACAATCGCGCTTCTTGAAAGACCACCCCGACGCGTCGTTGCTCGACCGGCAGAAAAATCCCCTGGGCGTCGTCTTGCCACACCGCCTGATCGAATTGAAGAAATCCCGACGGAACGCGGGTTAACCCGGCGATGCACCTCAACAGCGTGGTCTTGCCGCTCCCGGACGAACCGAACACCGCAGTCGTCCCTTCCAGCGGAACCGTGCAAGCCACGTCAAAACGAAAACCTGGATAGTCGATGGAAAATCTGGCGTCGAGTCGATTCATGAGACGTGAATGGGCAAACGCCGGTTGACCGTATACACGACCGCAAGGATGAGAAAACTGAATATGAGGAGCACGGCCGACAGGAAATGGGCTTGGGTATATTCAAGCACCTCGACGTGATCATAGATGGCAATGGAGAGGACTTTGGTGACTCCCGGGATATTGCCGCCAACCATCAGAACCACGCCGAATTCTCCCAGTGTATGAGCAAAGCCCAGGACAACGGCGCTCAGGTACCCACGAACCGCCATGGGCGATGCGACGGTAAAAAAGGCGTCAAGCTTCGAGGCGCCCAGCGACCAGGCCGCTTCCAAAGGCTTTCTGCCGACGGCTTCGAACGCTCCGTGCAGGGGTTGAACGACAAAAGGCAGTGAATAGAACGTCGAGGCGATCACCAATCCCGAAAATGTAAACGAGAGCGCCGAGCCGGTCAGATCTTTCCAAATCCCGCCAATCAATCCATGAGGCCCGAGTGCCACCAACAGATAAAAACCGAGCACGGTTGGCGGCAACACAATGGGCAGCGCCACGATGGCCTCTACCAGTGTCCTGAAGCGCGAACGCGTGCATGCCAACCACCATGCAACCGGCGTGCCCACCAGTAACAACACGACAACGGTCACGCCTGCCAGTTGCATGGTCAGCCACAACGGGCCCCAATCCATTTCCGGGACACTCATCCTATGACTCCCGGGTCTTGATCATTCCAAGCCATAGCCGAATCGTTCAATGATGTTCCGGGACCTGGCCCCTTTCACGTAGTCCAGGAACGCGCGTGCGACTTCCTGACGTTGACCGGAGCGCAACAAGACCGCTTGTTGCCGGATCGGAGCATACAAATGCGTCGGCACGTCCCACCGGCTTCCCTCCCCGTTGACCTTGGGCCCCAACACCTGCGAAAGGGCGACGAATCCCAGTTGGGCATTCCTCGAAAACACAAAGTGAAAGGTTTGCCCGATATTTTCTCCACGGACCAGCCGATCCCGAACCTGTTCCCAAAGTCCCAGTGCCTGCAAGGCTTCCTTGGCAGCGGCGCCGTAGGGCGCAGTCTTGGGATTCGCAATGGCCACGTGCCTGACGTCGTTCTTCAACAGTACGGATTGTTCATTTCCCTCGATCATGGCGGAGCCGGGGTGCCACAACGTCAATCGTCCCACTGCGTACGTAAACCGGCTTCCCGGAACGGCAAATCCTTCCTCTTCCAGCAACTTCGGACGCATGACGTCGGCGGAAAAAAACACGTCGAACGGAGCGCCGTTTTTGATCTGCGCGTACAATTTGCCGCTTGAACCTGAACTGACAACAGCGGTGTGCCCACTGTCTTGCTCAAACTTGGTCGCTATTGTATTGAGGGTCGCCAGAAAATTTGCCGCAACCGCCACGCGCACCTCTTCTGCGACACTCGCGGCCGGCCAAATCGTCAACAAAAGAAGGCACAGCAAACTATGAAGTTTGGCGATCATGGCAGATTTTCCGAAACACCGGCGTCTTCCCATGGCCTATCGACCCCTACAGCCTGAACTTCGTCTGTATGTAAAAATAATCGCTATCCCTGTTTCCGCCGGGAGGCAACCCTGCCGAGTCGGGAAGCCTGTCAAAATAACTGCCTTTAAACCAATGCGTGTAACCCAATTCGAATTCCAGGTTATCGTTGGTTCTCCAGTGAGCCCGCAGTTCAAGATCATGACCGAGAAAATTTCCTGATCCGCCGGTGGGATCATGCAATCCGTTACGGCCGAATGCGCCCCGTGAGGTCGCGAGATACCACACCCGATGTTTGAGCTGTACTTCGCAACCCCGGCACGGAACCGTAATCACCCGCCAGCCCGGCGAGCTGAAGTTCGACCGAAAAAAAGGTCCGAAATTGCCGGTGGGCATGTAATCGAAACGTCGGGCGCCGAACAGCGTATCAAATGCCGAACTCCGGCTGTCCCGCGCGTGACGGTCCCCGCTGGCGTAGTCATAATGAATCAGCACGCGCGGCGACCATGGGAGATTTAAGGTGTAGCCGATATCAATATGCTGGAAATGGGCAAAATGATCGATATTGCCCTTTTTCCCCGTCTGCCAAACGCTCTCGATTTCATAATCGATTCTTCCCGTTTTCGGCACATCGTAGAGACGCGTTCCGAATGTCGAAAACGTTCTGTGCCTCTCAACGGCGTCACTCTGCCGGTCGTTCAATCCGAAATAGTAGGCATTGAGACGCAACCGGGGCATGTATTCGGTTTCGACGGAGGTGCCCCAAAAAACACTACGTTTCGACTGTTCGTCAGGTTGGACGACGTCGCGCAGGACCGGCTCCACCAGAAACAGACGGACACGCCAACTCTTCTGCCTTCCCAACTGCCAATGCAGTCCGTCAAACGCATTCGACGTATTCCGATAGTCATTCCGGATGATCAGGCGACCCCGACCGAAGTCCATTGTCAACCGTCCGACGTGCAGGTCCGTACGAAGACCGGTTTCCAACACGTTGGTAACGGTAAAAGACGCCATGAGTTGCAAAATGTCCATCTCATTCCTGATGGCCGTGGTAACGTAGCTTTCAACGCCATCGAGATGAACCCTGGAATCCTGCCCTTCAAACAAAAACTTGACGTACTGCCCGGTCAAACCCAACCGGACGCGGGACCGTTGTTGAATTTGGGAGTCCGTTCGGCCGGCAGGTTGGCTGCGTCGCCATGGATGGTCATAGGTTTCGAAACGGGTCCGGTGTTCGAGTCCGAGGTCCAGCCAATCCGGGAGATGCAGGGCAGCCTTCAGGTACCGATTCCATTTCCATTCCCTCGTTGGAACGAGAACGGCATCCGCGGGTTCAGTTATCTGCATCCCCGAGGCCCATGCAAGCAACCCTCTCCCTGTTCGGGAGGACCCATCCGTGGAGGCGTATGCCATACCGCCCCAAGAGATCAAGGCCAGAACACTCACCCACATTAAAATCCGGCGCTTCCTCTTTCGAAAGTCCATCGTCACAACAAAAATGTTATTTATAAATTACTATAGATCAACTATTCTTTACATTATAAAACATGATAAATCGTTCCGTCCGCGGCAAGGACCGTGTGACAGGGACATCCGGACGGGAAAACCTGCTGCATGAAAGAGCCGCTCACGTGAGGACAGCCCCTATCCAGCCCTCCGTCGGATTGCCTATGATTGCCGAATGACTTTCCCGCTCTCTCTAACGTCATACCCTCCCAGGGCTTCAATTTCCCGTTGAAATTTGCGCGTAACCAGGGTGTCCAGAAATATCTTCATGCCGGGATGCGAGTCGACGTACGCCGTTGGAATGACCAGGTCATAGCGTTCTTCCTGCAGGGGAATGAAATCGAAATTGTACAATTGGGCCACGGCCTGTGCACCGATACCGACGTCCGCCTTTCCTTCCGAAATACATCGTCCAAGGCCGATCTGGGAAAGAGCTATGGTCCCATAACCTCTCACGATTTGACTCGGAATGCGATGACGTGACAGCAAATGATCCAACAGCAAACGAGCCCCCGCTCCCTTCTCACGGTTGACCATCCGCACGTCAGACCTGGCCAGATCTTCAAGGCCACGGACTTGCTTCGGATTCCCCTCCTTCACCAACAACCCTTCCTGCCACGTCGCAAACCGGACGACCGTCACGGTTTGTCCTTGCCCATACCGTTTCAGGAACGGAAGATTATATTCACCGGAACGGGGATCCCTCAGATGAATGCCTGCTACGTGCACGTCTCCCCGTTTTAGGGCTCGCAAGGCCGCAAGGCTGGTCATGTTCCACCCGACGACCGACGCATTACCGGCTTGCTGGCGAACGTGCTCACCGGCCAGATACATGGCCGGGTCGCACCCCGCCACAACGATCTGCCTATCCACCTCCTTCTGACTCTTCAGAAGCTGCACGTACACCGAACGTTTTCTCCGGGAAGCTCCACCCAAAATCAGGGCATCTGCCGGAACCGTATAATTCAGGAAGTCCCCAAGCTCCGTCACGGGCTTGGCTACCAGGCGGTTCCCGACCGCCGCCAGCTTGACCCTGGTGGATTTCAACGCTCCGGAATGATCGGCCGGCAATTCCGCCTCAAGGATTTCCCCATCGTCTTGCAGGGAAAACAGGTCCTCCACCGACGCGCCCAACGTGTGGGCGAGTTGCAACGCGACTTCCGTGCCCGGGAGATACTGATTCTTTTCCATGGCATAAAGAGCTTGTCGCGTCACGCCCGCACTTTGCGCCACATCTCCTTGGGACAGACCGGCGGCGATCCGCGTTTCACGCAATCGGTTCGTCACTCGTGGTTGAAATTTTTGCATCGGCATCGCGTCCAACTAAAGAAATTTATACATGACATAAGTTAACTATAATAGTATATTCTACATGCCGTGACAAGAGCCTTTTCCGGAAAACACGACTTGATGGCCGTATCCGGGAACTCGTGGAATCTCTCGAAAAGACGGTGGGGCAAACAACCTGAGAGTGCGGACAAATGACTCAGACGCTATGGTTCGGCCGGCATCTTTCCTTGATTTAAAGATATTTATTGCGTTAGCCTGCCTCTTGTCCATTGCCGGATGGCCTTAAAGGGCAGGATTTTGAAAAAGGGAGTTTGACAAATGCCGGAAAGCGCTTACGTTCTCATCAACGTGCTACCTGGACAAACGGCAAATGTGAAAAATTTATTGGCGCAAATCGAGGAAATCAAAACGATTGACGCCTGTTGGGGAAAGCCGGATATTTTCGTCAAAGTCGAAGTGGCAAGCCAGGAAGCCTTAACTCAATTGGTCCTCACCAAAATTCATGCCATCGAAGGAGTCGCTCAAACCGACACCCACCTCGTCTACACGCTCCACGAATAACCGACTTTCAACGGTCTTCAATAGATTCCCGCTTGGCGTTGCAACCACCGGACATACGGGATGATCTGCGTGACGTCATCGGGCGTAGCTTCGGAAATCTTGGGCATATTGCCGAATTTCCAGTGGTGCGCGCGGACGCCTTGCATGGCCGCTCTCATGAACGCAAAATCGGCATGATGAGAAGGCTCATAAATTTTATGCACCAACGGCGGGCCCGCATTCGTCCCCCGGCCGGCCATGCCGTGACAGCGCGCACAGAGTTCATTGAACCGTTCTTCCCCTGCTTGATATTCCCCGGGCACCGGTCGAGACTCATCCCGTGACTCGATAACGTTCTGCACAGTGCCGTCATGAGCGGTATGCTTTGAACTGGTTTCGCCTTGCCCTTCCGAGCAACCGACCACCCCGGTCAACACGGCCAGACCAACCCACATCAGTTTCACGTCAACACGTTGCATCTTTTGCGCGCTTCGCCACCGAGCTTCCAGAGGGCCTACGACGAACCGGAGGCGTTTGTTGCATAGGAGGCGGGATCTCGAAGACCGGCCTCCTCAAAACCCTTCAATCGGATCAGACAACTGTCACATTGCCCACATGCCGAACCATTCTCACGAGGATCATAACAACTGTGCGTCAATTCAAATGGCACGCCCAAAGCCAAACCTTGTTGAATGATCCGGGTTTTACTCAAAAGCAAGAGCGGGGCTTTTATCTGAACCGTGTCGCCATGGATTCCTTTTTTCGTCCCAAGCCGGGCGACCTGTTCAAATGCCTGCAAAAATTCAGGGCGACAATCCGGGTATCCGGAATAATCCAAGACATTTGCTCCGATGAAAATACACGAAGCCTCAACGACCTCGGCATAGGCCAAGGCCAACGACAGAAATACCGTATTGCGTGCCGGAACATAGGTGGATGGAATACCCGTCTGTCGTTCCTCGTCCGACCGATTTTTCGGGACGTCTCCGGAGCCGACCAAGGCCGAACCGCCGAATTCGTGCAAGTCGAAACGAAGAATTTTATGTTCCGCGGCCGCGAGCCACGCTGCAATTTCTCGTGCCCTTTGAATTTCAACGTGATGACGCTGTCCATACTCGATTGTGAGTAAATACAGGACATACCCCTCATGACGAGCCATGGCGGCTGCCACGGTTGAGTCAAGCCCTCCACTGGCGAGTACGACGGCTTTCATCCTAACCTGCGACGACCGTAAGCGTTCACGGATTCAGTCATCATTCCCCTCCTTTGTAAGGAGGGGCAAGGGGAGGTAGAGACAAAAACAAAAAAACTATCCCAGAGAGAAAGAGGAGCAACGAAGAAGAAAGGCAGGTTTCAGGATAAATCGTTGATCAGGTCAGATCCGTTGCTCCCCGCGTTCGATTTTTTCAAGCAGTTCGATTTTTTCCTGGCATTCGACGCAGAGCCTGGCGAAGGGCATGACCGCCAATCGTTTTTCACTGATTTCCGTGTTGCACTCGACGCAAATACCATAGGTCCCTTCTTCCAGGCTCACCAGCGCTTCATCGATCATTTGCCGTTCCCGGTTTCGTTTTTCCTGAAGGGAAATACCCATTTCACGTTCCAGATCCAATAAGGCCTGATCGCCACTGTCCATGGCCGACTCAAACCGCCGTTGCTGCTCTTCCGTCAATGATTGCCCTAACTGGTTTTGAATTTCTTTCATGAGCTGGACTCGTTTTTCCAGCATGATTTTCCGCAACGTCGTCGATCGGGAAGAAGGCAGCCGCTTGGGAGTTTTCGCCGTCGCCGGAGTCCGTTTCTTGACGGCTTTCCGTTCGACGGTTTTGCTCTTGACCGAAGAAGCAGTGGCTTTGCGTTTCACCGAGGGGGACCCGGCTTTAGCCGTCACTTTCAGCGTCTTGCTCTTGGAAGAGGCAGGTGCTTTCGTCTTGGCAGATGTTTTCGTCTTGGACGTTTTGGATGAACGCTTGGCGACTGCAGTTGAACTTTTCTTCGTCGATTTCCCAGCCATATCCAGTCTCCTTTTTTCGCGCAACCGCAAGGCGTTCTTTCTTTCGCCTGCCAACCTGAACCAGGATTCGCATCGGTTCGCCACGCCGAAGCTGCAAAAGATAGCAGTTCAGTCATAAGTCATCAAGGAATGAACCGCGCAATCTTCAATTTTTTGACGTCCCTGCAAAAACCGCAATTCAATCATAAAGGCGCACCCGACGATCTCCGCCCCCAATTTCCGCAATAAATCCACCGTAGCCGCCGCCGTCCCACCGGTGGCCAGGAGATCATCAACCACCAGCACCCGTTCTTCCATCGCCACGGCGTCACGATGGATCGCCAACGAACTTGCCCCATATTCCAGGTTGTATTTCACCTCAAACACGTCGGCGGGAAGCTTGCCGGCTTTACGGACCGGCACAAATCCCGCACCCAAGTTGTACGCCAACGGCGCTCCCATGATGAAACCACGAGACTCAATACCCACGACTTTGCTGATCTTGTCATCCCGGTAGCGAGCCGTGAGCTCGTCAATGACCGCTCGATATTCTTGAGGATCCTTCAACAACGTCGTGATGTCGTAAAACAAAATACCGGGTTTGGGAAAATCCGGGATCTCTCGAATGAATGATTTGTAATCCATAGATCAATCCTTTCCGGCCGGGCTTCAGTAAGAAACCGATTTAACCACTGCCGGCAATGATAATAAAATCTGACGAACCCTGGGCATTCGGGTCGATCCATTCCACTTGAATATTCTGCACACGCGCCAAGGATGGTCCACGTTTTACGGCCTGAATGATTTCATCGACGAGAACAAGGGGGCCTTCAACTTCCGCTTCTATTCGACCATCCGGCAAGTTCCTGACCCACCCGCGCAGTTCACGCCTGGTCGCCTGGGACTGAAGAAACGCCCGAAACCCGACGCCCTGCACGCGACCCTGGGCCACGATGTGGGCCCGAACAGGATTTTTTTCGACTTCCCGATCCATGATCTTACCACAACAGGCAACCAGCGCCTTACGGCACGCAATCCCACAAATAGGCGCTTACCTTGGCAGACGTCCGTTCTGCGTCACGAATACAGTCCGGGATTCCGATGCCGTCATAGGCCGCTCCCGTGACATATAATCCTGGCTGCAGGGCGACACGTTCACGAATTTGTCGCACACGCTCGCGATGCCCGCGGGTGTATTGGGGCATAGCTCGAGGCCACCGATACACTTCCACGCGAAGGGGCCGGCTTTGAATGCCGGCGATGTCTTTCAACTCACGACAGGCTCGTCCCGTCAATTCGGCATCATCCAAGTCCAACAAATGTTCCCGGCCACGCCCACCCAAGTAACATCGAACCAGACATTGGCCCGCCGGCGCACGTTCCGCCCACTTCATCGATGACCACGTCGCGGCAATCAAAGAACGGTTTTCTACGCGCGGGACCACAAACCCATAACCCCGAATCAGCGATTTGACCTCCGGCAAGGCAAAGACCATCGAGATGGTCAAAGTCGAGGCATAGGGGATTTGATGTAACAGCGTCGAGGCTGCATCGTCGAACGGGTGGAGCAAGCCGGCGGACACGTACGCCGGAGTCGCAAGAATGACGGCGTCCGCCTCTAATCCGTCTCCCGCTTCCAACTCCAGTCGATACGATGGGGCAACCTGAGAACCGAGAACCTTCACCTCCCGCACGTTCGCGCCTCGCCGAAGGGACACTCCGGCATCTGACAATCTCTCCGTCAGACTCGTTACCAAATCGCCCAGACCGCCTCGTAAAGTCGTGAACAGCGTACGGACCTTCGCATCAGGCTTCTGCGAAGGTCGAGCCCGCTGCATGGCCAACGCGCCTTTGATCAGACTACCGTGCTTGCGCTCCAATTCGACGAGATGAGGAAAGGTCGCGTCCACGCTCAGCTCATTCGCGTCACCGGCGTAAATCCCTGAGACCAACGGTTCAATCAGGCGGGTAAAGGCCTCGGCCCCCAAACGCCGGCTGAAAAATTCCGCCAAGGTTTCTTCCTCGTTCGTGCGAGCCCGGCGAGGGATGATCCAATCAGCTCCCATGCGCACGATACCGGCCCAGGAAAGCAGCCCGCCGTGAAACAAGGGCCCGACCTTCGTCGGGACCATTGATATCAGACCCTGCGGGAATTGACGCAAGCGGCCTTTCGAATAGGTAAACGTTTGCGCATTTTCTTGATTGGTGTTGATCAATTGCGAAGAGAGCCCCAGTTTTTCACAAAGGGCCAGAGCCGCCGGTTTCGTCGTCAGGAACGAATCGGGGCCCCCTTCCGTTATCACGCCATCCCGGCGGTTCGTGAGAATTTTGCCGCCAAGATAATTCTGGCCTTCCACCACCGTACACTGAAGGGACACTTCCCTGTTTCTTGCTTGTTCCAGCAGGACAAACGCGGCAGAAAGCCCGGAAATCCCACCGCCGACAATCACCACTCGTTTGGGAGTCGCCATGATGGATCACACAATGTGGGGAAAAACGTCGAGCAGGCCGGACCGCATTCATCGAGTACTGTATTTGCGCACGAATTCAATGGCGGACTCGACGTGATCCACGGGCGTTTTGGGAAGAATACCATGACCGAGATTGAAGATATGCCCGACCCTGTTCTCTGCCCTATCCAGAATGTCCTTGATACGGCGCTCGATCTCCGGCAAGGTCGCAAACAAAACCACGGGATCGAGGTTGCCCTGAACGGCGACGTCAAACCCGACGCGCGCCCACGCTTCGTCGAGGTCCACGTGCCAATCCAGCCCCACGACGTCGCTGCCGGCGCTGCGCATGAGCGGCAGCAGCGTCGACGTGCCCGTTCCAAAGTAAATGATCGGAACGCCTTGAGGTTTCAAGCGATCGATGACCGATTTCACGTGCGGCAACACGTATTCGCCATAGTCGGCGGGAGCCAGACACCCCACCCAACTGTCAAAAATTTGTACAACGTCAACACCCGCACGGATTTGATTTTCCAGATACATCACGATCACGTCCGAGAGTTTTCGAAGTAAGGCATGCCACTGATCGGGCCGGCAGAACATCATCTGTTTGGTATTCAGATAGTTCCGTGAGCTGCCGCCCTCGATCGCATAACTCGCCAGGGTGAACGGAGCTCCGGCAAACCCAATGAGAGGGACACGGCCATTCAACGCTTTCTTCGTCAAACTGACGGCATCGAAGGAAAAACGAAAGGCGTCCGGCGCCACCTGGCGCAACTGCGCCACGTCGTCCTCATGTCTGACCGGATTAAAAATGACCGGACCCTGTTCTTCCTTGAAGGTCAACTGCAACCCCATCGGCTCCAGGGGTAACAGGATATCAGCAAAGATGATGGCCGCATCCAAGTCAAAACGCTCGATAGGCTGGAGCGTCACCTCTGCGGCCAAATCGGGAATTTTACAGACGTCCAGAATACTGTGCTTCGTCCGGATTCGCTGGTATTCCGCCATGTAGCGACCCGCTTGTCGCATGAACCAAACCGGCGTTCGATCCACGGGTTCCCGGCGGCAGGCTTTCAGAAAACGATCATTGGTCATAGGGAGAGAAATTGTACGGATGGGATGAAAAGACTGTCAATGCAAGAGAAAGCCTTGCCGAGGCAAAGGGGCCGGTCATGCAACGCTAAAACCACTCCTGATCGGCCGATCGGGTTTCCTCCGGAGGCCGTATGGATTGACCGGCATACGCTTCCCTGATTCTCCGGCTTTGCTCTTCATAAGATGAAGCCTCGGCAGGCTCAAGAAGCCGGGCATCGCCATCCGGTAATTCAATGCGATAATGATCGCCGGTCAGCGAAAACCACTCGATATAGGGGTGCGGCGCAAGAAGAGGATGAGGGTCAAAAGAAATCGAACTCACGGTGCCGAGTTGGGGATTCGCCAAATCAAGCAGGCGTGATACGGCATTGGGATCATCGGCGAATTGAGAGTTCTTAAAGGTAAAGATCCGGCCGGCGATGTCGGGTTTAAAGTCCCCGTTCAAATAAAATTCTATCGGACCCAGAGAGGCAAACGTCATCTCCCCGACCACGACGCCCGGCGTACGATTGTCCAGATACCCTTCCTTGACCCATCGATATCCGCCGAATTTTTCTGCCATGGGCGATGATCGCTTCCCGGGTGTTCGCTACCACACTTCGACCGGCCGACGTGAATCTGCCGGCAGGGAACAACAATCCTCTGATTTATCGTGATAGCGGGATGCAGGGCAAGGCGTCCCGTAGCGAAACCCGAGGCTTATCATGAAGATAGGTGAGGGTTGAGCGAGGACACAACGCAGCCATGCGCCCGATCGTGCAATAAATCTCAGGGCTTACACAGACGACACTTCACTTGGCGCACGACTCCCGACTGTTCCAGGGCATCCAGGGCCGTATCTTTGTCGGGATATTCAAACCATCCCCCTTCCCAAAAATCAGATCGAGTGGGAACGGAAGGGACTTCGATGCACCGCTCCTTATGCAGAACGGCCTCATCCACGGATCTTCGAATGTTGATCCAAAGCGCCATCGGGTTCTCCTCAGGAATGACGACATTCAATCATCAAGAAGCTGCCATTCATCTTTTTCAATCTTGACCTTGACCCCGGTCTGAATTTTTTTCGCGTCTTCACGATCAAACAGCTTCATATACCGTTCAATACGATCCGGGTCATCAATCCGCTCGACCTGTTGCAACCCACTTGCCAACCGATACGTTCTCACCAAGACAGACATCTGCAATCCTCCAACCCGTTAGAATGAACAAAAACCATCAGAACCATAAGAATTTAAAGAAGAAAACCTTCGGGCGTCAAGAGCGACACCCACGGCACGCGTCTAAAACAGACTCTCCGGCCACCGGAGGAAGGGGCAGAATAATTTCATTGGGTCATGGTCAAGGCCATTTTCAATCCTGTATAATAGGCCCAACGTCACAATACGTACATGAATCCGTAACAAGGGAGTGATTTGATCCATGCCTGTCTATGAATATCAATGCAACACCTGTAACCATAAATTTGAATTGCTCCAATCCGTCAACGTCAGGCCGGAAGAGACATCCTGTCCACAATGCCATGAAGTTAATGCTCAACGACTCATGTCCGCGTTCGCTTCCCAAATCAAGGGCGACCATAAACCCGGCTTCGGTGAAATGAAGGCTTACGACATGTACAATGAGCGGATGGACAAGTTCAAAAAACTTCCGCCCCTCATGGGGGTTGCCCGTGATGCCCCCGGCACGCCCATGATGACGCAGCCGACGGATTCAGGCCCAAGCTCAGATCCAGGAGAAAGCTAGCGCTCACCGCTTCCGTCGATTCCTTGCATAATTACAACATCAGGCAACGCGTCGGATTGCCCCATCCTATCATTGTGATGAGATCGCGTAATCGTCCAGAAAGTCCCGATTTCACTGAATGAGAGAGTTTCCATGCAACGCGTGAAGAACAATGCCAAGTTGCCGATGGTCCATTCTCTGGCGGCGTTCTGGTTGATGGCCTTGCTGCCGTTCGGATGGCCGGGGCTTGGCGCCGCGGAAGAACTGACCGGCTCAGCCTTGATCGTGGGGAATGGGCCAGAACGGTACGCGGTCGAGGCCTTGGCCAAAAACTTTGAAGCCATGCACCCCAAAACCTCCATTGATTTCTTCTGGCACCAGAACGCCCGGCCCGTCGAAGAGGTTCGGGAAAATGGCGCGGACATCGGCGTGACGGGTCAAGCGGAAAAAGACCTTCCCTCAACCACCGTGGCCTGGGACGGCATCGCCGTCGTGACGAATTTTTCCAATGCCATTGAAGACATCACACGGGAAGAATTGGGGAAAATTTTCTCTGGCGAAATAAAATTCTGGTCGCAAGTGTACGAGGAGGGCCCGGAAGCCAGAATTTCGCTGATTCACCGGACCTGGAATCAAAATATCCGCCAACCATTTGAAAAATTTCTCGGCCTTGAAAACCACAAGGGCATTAGGGCAAAGGTCGTCGAAAAAGAAACTGAGACCTTCAAAGCCATCAATGGTGACATCTATTCCATTTCCTATGTCTCGATGGGACCCGCTTTACAGGCACGCAAGGATGGGTATGGTGTCACTCTTCTATTCGTTGACGACATTGAACCCGAGTACCAAACGGTCCTGGACGGCACCTATCCCCTTCGCCGGCCGGTGGTCTTCGTCATGAACCCCAATGCCTCTCCGGTAGCCCAAGCCTTTCTCGAATACGTACTGTCGCCGCAAGGACAACGAGCCATCAAGGTAGGCGCCAGTGGTCTGTTCCAGGACAAGACCAGTTCGGTCATCAAATATTACCCGCTCAAAGGGGAATAGTCCCGCGTGACGGCCGTCACAAGCCCGGGTACTCTCTTGAAGGACCCCGACTATCCATGATACATACGCCCTCGCCCAACGGACTTCGGTGCTTTCCTCGGAGATTCATGGCCAGGGAACGGGTTGACATGATGCGCTGAGTCAACCAAAGGAACCACTCTTTTTCTTGGAGAACCCTCGGGTCAGGCCATGTTCAAAAAAATTCTCGTTGCCAATCGTGGTGAGATCGCCATGCGGGTCATCCGGGCCTGTCGCGAACTCGATATCGCGACTGCCGCCATCTATGCCGAATGCGAAGCCACGGCGATTTACGTCAAGAAAGCCCATGAAGCCTATCTGGTAGGCCCCGGTCCGGTCCAGGGATTCCTGGACGCCCGGGGAATCGTCAAACTGGCCAAACGCATCAATGCCGACGCCATTCACCCCGGTTACGGGTTTCTGGCGGAAAATGCCCAGTTCGCTCATTTCTGTCGAGAGGCAGGCATCACGTTTATCGGACCGTCACCCGAGGCCTTGGAACTGCTGGGCGACAAAGTGCAAGCCAGAGAATTGGCCAAACGAATCGGCGTCCCCGTCGTTCCGGGCACGGAAGGCTGTGTCCAAAGCGTCGAGGACGGGCTCAACTTTGCCCGGTCCGTCGGCTATCCCGTGATGGTCAAGGCCAGTGCCGGCGGAGGGGGCCGCGGACTTCGCGTCGTCCGTTCCGATGAAGAACTGAAAGAGGCCATGGAGTCCGGGGCCCGGGAAGCACTGGCGGCGTTCGGCAATGCCGATCTTTTTCTTGAAAAGTACGTTGAACAACCCCACCATATTGAATTTCAACTTCTGGCGGACAAGGACGGACAGGTCATCCATCTGGGCGAACGCGATTGTTCTATCCAGCGTCGCCATCAAAAAATAATCGAGATCGCCCCGTCGTTAATCCTGACCCCGGAACTCAGGAATCAAATGGGCGATGCGGCGATTGCCTTGGCGCATGCCGCCAAATTTGAAAACGCCGGCACCATTGAATTCCTGTTGGATCAGGATGGCCGCTACTACTTCATGGAAATGAACCCCAGGATTCAGGTGGAACATACGGTCACGGAAGCGATTACGACCATCGATATCGTGCAGGCCCAAATCTGGATCGCCACGGGACGGCCGCTCATGTACGGGCAGCACGAAGTGAACCTTCAAGGTTACGCGATTCAATGCCGGATCAACGCCGAAGACCCGCAGAACGGATTTCGTCCTTCATCAGGTAAAATCACGGCGTACCTGTCTCCGGGCGGAATCGGGGTACGAATCGACGGCGTCGTCTACAAGGACTATACTGTTCCCCCATACTATGACGCGCTGTTGGCCAAAATGACGGTCCAGGGCCGGACGTGGGACGAAGCCGTCCGACGGACGCACCGCTCTTTGGAAGAATTTTTGTTGCGAGGAGTCAAAACGACTATTCCCTTTTTGAAGAACATTATGGAAGAATCCGATTTCCGGAACGGAACATTCGACACGTCGTACCTCGACTCACACCCTGATCTGTATATGTACGAACATGACTTGGTTTCGGAAGATCTTGTGGTGACGCTCGCTGCCGCCATTGCGGCCTATGAAGGTCTGTAACGCCTCGCCGGCATCGGGCATCGTTAACTCAAAGGCACCCTATGGCAAAGAAACCGACATTCTGGGACAAATTCAAAAGACGCGCCTCACCCAAAAAGCGACGGAAGAGTAAACGTCAGGAAACGTTCGAACTGGAAGCCTCCCCGGGAAGGAAAATCCACCTGACGGACGTATCCCTGCGAGACGGGCATCAATCGTTGCTGGCGACGCGTATGCGTACGGAAGACCTGATTCCGACGGCGGAACAATTGGACCTGGCGGGATTGTGGTCACTCGAAGTGTGGGGAGGAGCCACGTTCGACGCCTGCTTGCGATTTCTGAAAGAGGACCCCTGGGAACGCTTGAGAGCCTTCCGCCAAGCCGCGCCGAACACCAGGCTGCAAATGCTGCTCCGGGGGCAAAACCTCGTCGGGTACCGGCATTACGCCGACGACGTCCTGGAACAGTTCATCGTCAAGTCCGCGGAACACGGCATCGACGTATTTCGCATTTTCGACGCCCTGAACGACATTCGTAATCTGCAATCCGCCATCAGGGTGGTCCAGCAATGCAACAAACACGTGCAAGCCACGATTTGCTATACGGTCAGCCCCGTGCATAGCCTGCATCACTTCGTGGAACAGGCCAAACGCCTGGAAGATCTCGGCACCGACAGCATCTGCATCAAAGATATGGCCGGCCTCCTACCGCCTTTTGAAGCCTATGCGCTCGTCAAACGATTGAAGGCGGCAGTGCGCGTTCCGATCCACCTGCATACGCACTATACGTCGGGCATGGCCTCGATGTCGTCACTGATGGCGGTCCTTGGAGGTCTCGACGTTCTGGATACGGCCCTGTCTCCGCTCGCGGGAGGCACGTCCCATCCGCCCACGGAAACCTTCATCGCGGCCCTGAGAAAAACCCCCTATGACACGGGGTTGGATCTGTCGAAGTTCGCGCCCATCACGGAACAACTGAGAGAGGCGAGAAAGAAATATCACCAGTTTGAAAGCGATTTCACGGGCGTCGATACGGACGTCCTGACGTCACAGGTACCGGGGGGGATGATTTCAAACCTGGCATCCCAACTGGCGGAACAAAATGCCATCGAGAAAATGAAGGAAGTACTGGAGGAAATCCCGCGGGTCCGCAAAGATATGGGCTATCCCCCGTTGGTGACCCCCACCAGTCAAATCGTCGGCACGCAGGCCACGCTGAACGTGATGACCGGCGAGCGGTACAAAGTCATCACCAACGAAGTCAAAAATTACTTTTTGGGACTCTACGGCGAACCACCCGGTTCGCTGGACTCGACCACGCAACAAAAAGCCATTGCCGACGACGCTCCCATTTCAAACAGACCGGCGGACAACTTGGTCCCTGAACTGGAAACCGTCAAAAACGACTTGAGTGAGCACGACGTATCGGAAGAAGACGTGTTGTCGTATGCCCTGTTCCCGTCCGTGGCGTTGCAGTTCATCCACGAACGCGCAAGCGGCGACCTCCGCCCGGAAGTTCTTGAACCACCGGGAGGCGGACAAGGCAGCCCATCAACGCATGATTTACACCTGGCTCCCATCGAATTTAACGTGACCCTTCACGGCGAATCGTATCACGTACGGGTTTCCGGTTCCGGACGATCCATCGACGGGAAAAAGCCCTACTACATCAAAGTCGATGACAAACTCGAAGAGGTCTACCTGGAACCACTACAAGAAGTGTTGGCCAGCGGACCCGAGACGCCCGTCTCAACCGGTACGGCCAAAGGAGAGCGTCCAAAACCCAGTGGCCCTGGAGACGTTACGACGCCCATGCCCGGTCGTGTCGTGAAAGTTCTCGTCGCTGAGGGCGCCGACGTGAAGGCCGAAGATCCGGTGATCGTCATTGAAGCGATGAAAATGGAAAACCGGGTCACCGCACCCATTGAAGGAACGGTGAAGGCCATCTATGTGAACGAAGGCGACCTCGTCAATTGCGATGAGACCTTGATTCGCCTCGAATAAGCATAAGCGGGGGTCAACCATTGTTGGCCCCCGCCATTCATGTTCTCTGCCGTCAGGTTAGCCTGTCGTTGTGACAACCGTTTCTCCTTTTCGCATCCCCTCCCACGTTGATCTGCTTCACCGGCACACCGTTCATACCACAACCATAGACGGACATCGCATGGCCTATCTGGACAGCGGGGAAGGTCCGCCTGTCATCCTGATTCATGGGTTGGGCGGCTCCATGTGGCATTGGGAACACCAACAAGTCGCACTGGCCCGGTCATGCCGGACCATTACGCCTGATTTGTTGGGCTCCGGACTATCCGAGAAATCCGAACGCCCGTATACTCCAACGTTTCTTCTCGATACCTTCCGTGCGTTCATGGATAAGCTCAACATTCAAGAAGCCGCATTAATCGGCAGTTCCATGGGAGCCGGCATCGCAATCGGGATGAGTCTGAAGTATCCGGCCCGCGTCACGAAACTCGTGCTGATCGGCGGATTTCCTTCCGGAATTCTCGACAATCTGCAATCGTCGGGAATCAAGCGGTTCATCACGCACAGACCGGCGCTTTGGTTGTCAAAATTGGGAAGTTGGATGACCGGCCGATGGTCCATCAAACTCATTCTGCAAGCAATCATTCACGACCATGCCCTGATTTCTCCGATGGTCGTGGAGCGGGCACAGGATCTCCTCGGACAGCGGGGATTCTTCGATGCCATCTATTCGCAACTGGATCAGATTCCGGAATGGGAGACAACGTTCGCTCTGCGATTAACGGAAATTTCGCACCCTACGCTCATTATGTGGGGAGTCTACGACAAGATCTTTTCCCCTTCGGTAGGACAAACCCTGCAAGCGACCATTCCCGGCAGTTCGTTTCTCCTAGCGCCGAATTCCGGACATCTCCCCCAATGGGAAAACCCCGGCTTCGTGAACCCCGCCCTCCTGCAATTCCTGGAATCCGAACCCACCGGTTGAATAAAGGTCACGGATTTCGACCATCCTGGGGCAACACGGCAAACACCTCATCCAACCGACTCGCCGAGTGGGGACAAAATTTTGCCTCCCTATGCTCAATCGAGTACACTCTTGCCAACGTGGCTATTTTTCTGAATCCATGACGGGGACTGATTCGTGAGTTTTACGGAACGCTTGCACCAATTGGCGAAACCGATCTGGGACGCGCAATTCAAACATCCCTTCGTGAAGGCCCTTGGCAAAGGCACCCTCCCCCAACGCAAGTTCCGGTACTATATCCTGCAGGATGCGCGGTATCTCGAAGAACTCGCTCGCATATTCGCCTTGGGCGCACAGAAGGCCCAGAACTCCGATACGGCGCTTCGCTTTGCCAAACTCGTTGAAGAAACCATCGTCGTCGAACGCGGGTTGCACGAAACCTACGGCAAGCAATGGAAGCTGACGGCCGCGGACATGCGAAACACGCCGCTCGCTCCCACGAACTACGCCTACTGCCGGCACATGCGAAGCACGGCCCAAGCCGGCACCTTGGCCGAATTGACGGTTGTGGCCCTTCCCTGTGCATGGATCTATTGTGACGTGGGACAACACCTGCTGCGAAAGGGACTGCCGGCAACCAAACATCCTTATCGGGATTGGTTGCTGCTATACGGCTCGCCGGAATTTGCCGAAGTCACCCGATGGATGCGCGCCTTGGTTGATCAAGAAGCCAAACGGGCCGGCAAGGCCGAAAAGGAGCGGATGAGTGAAGCATTCCTGACCAGTTCGCGCTATGAATGGATGTTTTGGGATATGGCTTGGCGTGAAGAACAATGGCCGGTCTGACCAAGCAGGATTGTCGAACTTCAACCTCCCCTCGCCCCTCCTTACCCTTCGACTTCGCTCAGGGCAGGCAAAGGAGGGAATAAGAGAGGACTACTCCCGCACCGGACCTAGGGCGCCAAGGTATGGAAACCCACCCACGTGCTGCAAGGGGGAGTCGGCCTGCAATCGATAATCCCCACGATCCGGCGCAACAAACTTGGGGGGCACATACACGTCCGAAAGGGCTGGGGGTTCAGCAGACTCGGCTTGACCGTCGATCTGATAATTCACGTCGATCTGATGTAATCCGTTATGCGCGATGTCCACCTTGTTCTTGACTGACCACGCGACGCCCACTCGGGCTTGGTCAATAATATTACCGGCAACTCTGCCCGTTGCGTCATCCTGAAACTTGACGCCTCCCCGATTCCCGACAAAGGTATTCTGAATCAACGTAGCCTTGCCTTGATCAGCCACAAGGACGGCTTCAAACAGGCTTCGCGTAATGACGTTTCGTTCCAGACGCACGATCGAGGTTCCCCCGACCGACACGCCATGGTCATTATCGTGAATCAAGTTGTCGATCAGCGTGGCCTGAGAATCCGCAAACGCAATGCCCGTGGTCTCACTGCCGCCTATCACGCAATCCTCTATGTGCACGTTTTGAACTTGTTGGCCGAAGACGAAACCCTTGATTTTGAGATTCTTGAGGGTCACGCCTGAACCATTGAAAATGCCGACGCCCAACCCGCCGTGTTGTTGAACGGTCAATCCGTGAATTTCCACGTTCGTGGCCCCATAGGGCCATTTTCCGATATGCAACGTGCCGACCCGTTTCAGACCCGCGAGAAAGACCTGTTCCGGACCTTCGCCAATGACCTTTAGCCCTTCTTTGCTGTGGACGGTGACGTCCTCGGCATAGCGCCCGGCCCTGATGAAGACGGTATCTCCATCCTGCGCCTGATCGATCGCCTCTTGAATGGACGTGAAATGCCCGGACCCGTCCAGGGCCACGTGCCAGGTTGATCCTTCACGGGATTCGCCCGGCTCTTGAGCGAACAATACGCTCGGGCCACACAACACAAGCCACACGCCGATCGCCACAATGGATGTCATCCAAAACCTCGTCATCAGGTTCGGTTCCTTCTTATTGACGGCATGCCGTCTCTTTCCATCTCTGACTCAACCGGGATTCCGACACAGAGCGGACATACAGGAAGAGCCGTTTCCCGGTCAAGCGAGCAAGGATAATGACTCTGGACCCCGATCAGGTCGAGGATGACGAGCTTCGTAGACTTTCAGAGATCGAAAAAATTTCCTATACTGGACAATAGCATGATACTGGTAGGCATCACAGGCGGGCTCGCTTCGGGAAAAACAACGGTGGCAGGCCTGTTTCAGGAATGCGGCGCGTTTGTCATCCAAGCCGACCAGTTGGCCCGCACCGTGGTGGCGCCGGGCAAAACGGCCTGGAAAGAGATTGTCAAAACCTTCGGGTCCCGGGTGCTTCAAGCCGACCGCAGGTTGGACCGGATCGCCTTGGCCAATCTGGTGTTTCAGCATCCCCAGAAACTGTCGGTCCTGAATCGCATCGTGCATCCTCGCGTGGCACGCGAACAGGTCCGGCAAACCAACGCCATCGTCAGGCGCCATCCGAATGCCGTGATCATTTATGATGCGGCGCTCTTGATTGAAGCGCAGGCACATGAACGCATGGATCGGATTATCGTGGTAACCGCGAACCAGCGCATCCAGCTTGAACGCGCCCGGCTACGGGACGGACTCACGAAAAAAGAGGCATTGGGACGCATTCACGGGCAACTGCCCTTGCGTACCAAACGTCGATTCGCGGATTATGTTCTGGACGGTACGTTGCCGGTCACCCGGCTTCGGTCACAGGTGCGACAACTCTATCGGGAATTCCTTCAAGAAGCGGCCATGCCGCAACAACCACGTCAACCGCGGCGCGCCTGACCATTTTCACATTTCGCACGAGGGATAGAACGTCATGCACAACGTTGTTATTATCGGATCGGGTCCCGCCGGCCTCACTGCCGCCATCTACACGGCTCGGGCCAATCTTTCGCCGCTCATGATCGAAGGCTCGCAAGCCGGCGGGCAACTCACGCTAACGACTGACGTGGAAAATTTCCCCGGTTTTCCCCAGGGCATTATGGGGCCGCAACTCATTCAAGACATGCGGGCCCAAGCGGAACGCTTCGGCACGGCGTTTCAGACGGCCGACGTGACCAAGGTCGACCTCAGCCGCAGACCGTTTACCGTCACGATCAACGACGAAGAAACCGTACGGGCCCGATCGTTGATTATCTCCACCGGCGCGTCGGCCAACCTTTTAGGCCTGGATTCGGAAAGTCGCCTCCTTGGCCACGGGGTCTCGACGTGTGCAACCTGTGACGGGTTTTTCTTCCGGGGACAACCTATTGTCGTCATCGGAGGCGGCGACAGTGCGATGGAAGAAGCGACGTTTTTAACCAAATTCGCCTCCCACGTGACCATCGTTCATCGTCGTGACAAACTTCGCGCGTCCAAGATCATGCAGGACAAGGCCATGAAGAACGACAAGATTTCGTTCCACTGGAATTCCATGGTGGAAGAAGTCTTGGGTGACGACGTGGTCACGGGTCTCCGCCTGCGGGACGTTGTCGCCGATGAAACGGCGACGCTGGATTGCAAGGGCGTATTCGTGGCCATCGGGCATACGCCGAACACCCAACTTTTCATGGGACAAATCGACACGGATGCCAACGGCTACATTCAAACCACGCACGGGACGGCAACGAACGTGCCCGGAGTGTTCGCTGCCGGCGACGTGCAGGATCCTCACTATCGACAGGCGATCACGGCAGCGGGCACCGGCTGCATGGCCGCGATGGATGCCGAACGATTTCTGGAGGCTGAAGGGTAATGCCCTATGCCCTGGTCCACTATCACGAGTTGGCACTCAAGGGTCGCAACCGCGGGTTTTTTGAACAACGATTGATTCAACATCTCGGCAATTCTCTCAAAAAAACGAACGTCACCGAAATCAAATCCCTCTCCGGTCGTATCCGGATCACCTTTACGGACGAATCTTCTTGGGAGGAGGTACAGGATCGCATCCGCCATACGTTCGGGGTGGCGAATTATTCTCTGGCCCATTCCCTGCCGATCGACTACGAAGCGCCGGATATCACGCCGCTTTGCAAGGCGATTGAAACCGCCCTCCGATCGATCACGTTTGAAACCTTTCGCGTCACGACCAAACGCGCGGACAAACGATTTGCCAAGACCTCCGTTGAACTGAACCGCGACATAGGCGCCCACGTGTGCGCCGCGACCGGAAAACGAGTGCGGCTGAACGAAGCCGACGTCAACGTGGTCGTGGAAATCGTCGATCACACCGCGTACTTTTCGCTCGTCAAATACCCGGGGCCGGGAGGACTCCCCACGGGCATCAGTCGCAACGTCCTCTGCCTCATCTCAGGTGGCATCGATTCGCCGGTCGCCGCCTACCGGATGATGAAACGGGGCTGCAAGGTCGTCTTCGTTCATTTCCACGGCCGGCCCTATCTCTCACGAACCTCCGAAGAAAAAGTCCGAGACCTCGTCTCCCTGCTCACGCGCTATCAACTGGCAGCCCGCCTCTATCTCGTTCCGTTCGGAGAAATTCAACGACAAATCGTACTCGGCTCTCCCGCTCCGATTCGCGTGGTCCTGTACCGGCGGATGATGATGAGAATTGCGGAGCAACTGGCCGAAAAAGAACACTGCTGGGGCCTGGTCACCGGTGACAGTCTGGGCCAAGTTGCGTCCCAAACCGCAGAGAACCTCCAGATCGTAAGCCAGGTGACGCACCTGCCCATTCTTCGTCCTTTAATCGGGATGGACAAAATCGAAATCACGAATGAAGCGGAGCAAATCGGAACCTTTCAAACGTCCATCGAACCGGACCAGGATTGCTGTACGTTGTTTGTCCCGCCTCATCCGAATACGCGCTGCCGGCCAGACATCATTCAGCAAGCTGAAACCGCACTACCGATCCAAGACATGGTCCATGCAGGGCTCGCAACCGCCGAACTTGCCGAATTGTCTTTTCATGCTTCCTAGTCCGCGACATTTCCCGCTTCGTTGACAGAACTCCAATCCGGTCGATATAGTCGGGGCAGGTCCGGATAGGTCGGATTAACGTAGCGTCATCCGACAATTCAAGCCTCACCCTTAGGGCAATTCACCATGTCAGAACACGTCACACCGTATACAGCACAGCAAATCGGGTACAGAGCCGTCCGCTTTTCCAGCAAGGGTATTTTCGATACCCATAAAGACAAGATGGTCGACCCCTATTCCGCCACGAAAATCCCCAAAGAGCATCAGGTTCAAGGTTTTCAATTTTGGCCTCAGGAAAAAGGAAAATACTCGTCT
This sequence comes from Nitrospirales bacterium, assembly GCA_965203665.1. Lineage (GTDB taxonomy): Bacteria > Nitrospirota > Nitrospiria > Nitrospirales > UBA8639 > Bin75. Next base: position 871,610 of record OZ241905.1, read on the forward strand.
CTTATCCTGCTTCATGACAAATGGGGATTGACGCCGGACGCGAAAGACCTGGCCATCCGACTAGCCTGCGAGGGATACATGGTCATGCTTCCGAACGTGTATGGCCGGCAGGGCGGCATGGTCACGGCCAACGCCGAAGTGGCCGACGCGCTCGCGGAAAGAATCGACCTGACAACGGCATTGCAGGACATTAATGCCTCATGCGAATTCTTGAATGCGAATCTCTCCGAAGACCCGAACCTGGACTTGACGGTACGGAACGCGCATGCCGCGGTCGGGTTGGGCCTGGGCGGCACCTTGGCCCTACTCTTTGCCCTCAAACGAAAACGGTTACGCGCCGCCGTCTCCTTTTACGGAAAACTTCCCGACCCGCCGGATTCGATCAAGAACATGTATTGTCCGCTCCTGTACCATGCGGCTGAAACGGACAATGCCGCGACACCCGAAGAACTGGCACAAATGACCCAAGTCGCACAGGAATCGGGAAAAACCGTAGAAATACGTCAATATCCGGACACCGGCATCGGATTTTGCGACCAGGTACAGCCCGACCGCTATAATGAAACCTCGGCCATGCAAGCTTGGGACGACACCATCGCGTTTCTCAAAAAACAATTGCCCGTATAACGCTTCTCAGGGCTCAATCGAAGCCAAGCGCACCTTGAATATGTGTGCACCCAATGGCATTCCGAACTTTCCTCGCGTCGTGGGCTTGAACCGGCTTGCCTCGAATCGCCACGCTGGCCGGCGAGCGTTTCTTGTCGTGGTTTTCCTGGTCGGGCTTCCCAATCTTTCTGCTGCCGCTTTTTCAAATTTCCTGCAAGAAACAAATCCTCCCGCCATTGTTTCCGAGAAAGAAGCCACAGTCTTTTTCCTCAAAACGTTCGGCTCCTCCCTTGAATTACCGAGAGGACTGCTGAGACGCAGGCAGGGTTCCCCACCTCTTCCGAACGGATTGACGCAACACCTGTCGCCATTTGTGGCAAACATCGCCACCTGGCATCTCACGCGTGACCTTCTGCTCGCCCTCGATCAAGGGAAGAGGTCCCGGATTCAATCGCTTCTCGATAAACGACAACAACAGAGCGAGTGGCTTGGACAATCCCAGCCAAACCTTCCCGCTCTCCTGGCCCTGGTCGAGACCATCGCTCAATTGCAGCCGACGGAATCGTCCACGCAACCACTCTCTCCACATGACGCGTTATTCACGCAATTCCTCCTTGAACAATACCCGGACTGGACCGGCACACGGGATAGCTGGTTGACGCTGGCACAAGCCAAGGGAGCGGCCGGGGTGAGAAAACGACTACAGGATTCATGGGACCGCCGACCGGAACAGGACAGCCTGCATAAGAAGCCCGACCCTGCTCCATCCATCAATCGATTTATCCGGCAATCCTTTCTGCCGATAGCCACGGCACACATCCAGGCCGCCCTTTTGCAATTACAAGTCAGGAACGAACAACAAGCATGGACAACGTGGCAAGCGATTCAAAAGTGGAATAACGATCGAAAAAACGAACAAGGTCTTCGACGACTATGCGGGACGTGGCAATGGCTCATTCATAATCATCAGAACCATGGCGACCATAAAACAATCATGGTCTACCCTCCCCCCTCACAATACCACCGGATGGATCCCCAACCGGCCACGGTCCGCGTTCAAGGGGACACCGTCTACATCAGGTGGGAATTTCCTCGGGGAATCGTGCAGGAAGAAAGCCTTCTGTTTGGTGAGAAAGACCAACTTCTCTCGGGCACCTTCATGAACAATCTGGGACCCAACGGCAACATCACCGGCCGCCGCGTCAAGCCGTGCCAAGACAAGTGAACGTACTTGCCAATAGGGAAAGGAGTACAATGTAGGGAGGAGATTGTCATGCGCGCGGAACAGTTCCTCGAACCCTCTATTCGGCGTATCGGCCTGACGTTAGCCGAGCACTGTAAAGCCGGCACTCCTGCGGTCCTGAGTCAACGCTGGTGGAATGATCTCCTCATGGACTGGGGCATGCAGGATGAGGAATTCAAGATCCAGCTTTTCCGCTTTGTGGACGTGCTACCCACTCTCAAAACGGATGAACAATTTACCCGGCTCCTCGCCGAATACTTCAACCACACGCCTATTCTTCCCCGAGGCATCAAGTGGTCTCTGCAGAAACTGCCGGCCACATGGATCGGCACCCACGTCGGGGCACTCGTGCTGCGCAGGCAATTCACGCGCATGGCCTACACGTTTATCGCCGGAGACTCCATACACCACGCAAGACCGGTCTTGAGACACCTATGGCAGTCGGGACGGTGCGCATCGATTGACCTGTTGGGTGAAACGACGGTCAGCGAAACGGAAGCCGACGAGTACCGGAACCGATGTTTGGACGCTCTTCGCGAATACCACGCACAGGCTCAAGCCTGGCCAAGCCGGTCGTTGCTCGAACGTGATCACCTCGGACTGATTCCCCGCGTAAACCTGTCAGTGAAGATTTCCGCCTTGTATTCACAGTTGGACCCGGCTGATCCTGATGGAAGTTTCAAAGGCGTGGCTTCCCGGCTCAGACCTATTCTGGATTTGGCATTGCAACTGCCGGCGTCCCTGACATTCGACATGGAACACTATGAACTCAAGGACCTGACCTATGAAATTTTCATGAGAATCTTCTCCGAGCCCGCGTATCGGGACTACCCGTGGGCCGGCATTGCCCTCCAGGCGTACCTGCTGGATGCCGACCGCACACTCGATCGTCTCGTGGATTGGGTTCGACAACGCGGCGCGCCCGTCAGTATTCGTCTGGTCAAGGGCGCGTATTGGGACGCGGAAACCATTCTCAACACGCAACGTGGTTGGCCTGTCCCCGTGTTGAAAAGGAAAACCGAAACGGACGCCAACTTTGAATATCTCAGTAACAAATTACTGGCTCACCCGTTATTGCTCCGTCCGGCCTTCGGCACGCATAACTTGCGAAGTCTGGCTCATGCCGAAGCCGTCGCCCAAGGCCAAGGTCTCTCCCCGGAAACCTGCGAATACCAGTCGCTGTACGGCATGGCCGATTCGTTGCAACGAGCCATTGTCCGATACGGACGTCGCGTGAGAGTGTATACGCCGATCGGGAAACTTCTGCCCGGGATGGCCTATCTTGTACGACGGTTACTGGAAAACACCTCCAACGAATCGTTCCTCTCACGACAACGAAAACGGGACACGCCGCTTGAAGTCTTACTCGCCCCGCCGGAGGCAACGGTTGCCCAAGCGGGTTCTCCCGTTCAACCGCATACCGGCTCACGTTTTCATAATGAACCACATACCGATTTCTCACGTGAAGCTTCGCGTCGCGCGATGACGCAGGCCATAGAAGCGGTCAAACAACAACTCGGACAGTCACCGTCTTTCCCCGTCCCGGCGGCGATCGGACACCTGAAAGACGAACTGGTGTCGACCAGCCCCAGCCGGACGGACGAAGTCATTGCCCGCGTTCCCTGTTATTCCCCCGCTGAAGTGGAACCGGTGATTCAGGACTCGCTTGAAGCGTTTGAAGCCTGGTGTACCGTGCCGGCCGGCACACGCGCCAATTACCTCCACGCCGTGGCGGAACGCATGAGGCAACGCCGGTTTGACTTGGCCGCGTGGGAAATTCTTGAAACCGGCAAACCCTGGAGAGAGGCGGACGCCGACGTGGCGGAGGCCATAGATTTTCTCGAATTCTACGCCGACCGGATGCGCCACCTGGGGCGGCCGCAACTCCTGGGGCAAGAACCGGGTGAATTGAACCACCTCGAATGGCTGCCACGCGGAGTAGCCGTGGTCATTTCTCCATGGAATTTTTCATTGGCTATTCCGACGGGGATGGTCTCGGCGGCCTTGGTGACGGGCAACACCGTGTTGTTCAAGCCTTCGGAACGCTCACCTATGATGGGCTACCTCTTGTTCGAGCTCTATAGAGAAGCCGGACTCCCTGACGGCGTGCTGCGCCTCCTCCCGGGCGGGCCTGACGTGGGACAAGCACTCATCGCCCATCCCCGCATCCACGTCATTGCCTTTACCGGATCGAAAGAAGCCGGACTGCGAATCATCCAACAGGCCGCGCAAGTGATGCCCGGCCAAGCCCACGTCAAACACGTCATTGCGGAAATGGGCGGGAAAAACGCCATCATCGTCGATGACACCGCGGATCTGGATGAAGCCGTCAGTGGAGTCCTCTCGTCTTTCACCGGGTATCAGGGACAAAAATGCTCCGCCTGTTCCCGGGTCATCGTGTTGGAACCTGTGTATGATGAGTTTGTCGCCCGGTTGACGCAAGCGGCGCAAAGCGTATGCGTCGGGCCGCCGGAGAATCCGGCCCATCACATGGGACCGATGATCGACGAGCGCGCCCTCCTGAAAGTTCGGACGTACGTGAATGTCGCCGCGCAAGAAGGGACGGTCCTGCTGGACCGGCAGATGACCGGTGAGGGCTGGTTCCAGGGTCCGGTGATCGTGACCGGGATCGAACCGCACCATCGTTTGGCACGAGAAGAAATTTTCGGTCCCGTGGTCGCCGTGCTCCGTTGCGCCACGTTCACGGAAGCCCTGCGCGTCGCCATGCAATCCGAGTTTGCGTTGACCGGCGGGATCTATTCCCGAAGCCCCTCGAATATTCAGCGGGCTCGTGAAGCGTTCGACGTGGGAAATCTTTATATCAACCGCCCCATAACCGGTTCGCTGGTTGGACGGCAACCCTTTGGCGGACATCGCCTGTCAGGGGTAGGCGTCAAGGCCGGAGGGGACGGGTATCTGGAACAGTTCATGGTTCAACGGCTGACGTGCGAGAACACCATACGTCGTGGGTTTGCCCCGGCTGAGCCGGACCGTTCCACCCTGTAAACCGGCTTCTTCCAATTCTTCGGTAATTTCAATCAACCGGTCCTGGCCGGCTCCGACCATCGGGACCATCTGACGCTCGATGTATTTGACCAATCCCACGCCTTTCACCAACCACAGCGTCATAGTGTCGAATCCGGTAATGCGCGTGCCGTCTCCTGACAAATGCACCAACAGATTCATGTGCGCTTCCATGCGAATCGCCTTTTCATACGTCCCAACCGGCACGGTCACGGCTTCCTGCCCCGTGAGGCTCACCGTAGCCTGGATATCCACGGTTTCCGCCTGTCCGTCGCGATCGAGGTCCAAACCCAGGTTGAGGTTTTTTCGATCCAATTGATGAAAGGAACTTGGAACTTCAAGAGGAAACCGCACGATTTGATAGGGAATCAACTGCTTTTCAAGGATGGTCCCCGGTTTGGATCCATAGTAACGAATACCTGCGACATCCCGCAGATAGTAACTGTCGGTGGGTCCCTGGTCACCGGGATTGGTATCGTGAAACACCGTGACCATGACGCCGTCCTTTTTTTCCCTTCCCGTGACCTTCGAAACGTTCACGAACGTCTTATCCTCGATCTGGTTCACGACGCCTTCGGCGATACGCCCTCGGTATTTCCACTCATTTCCCGTTTGATCGGGAAAATAGACGCCCGCATCCCGGATCACAACAGGCGTAGCCTGCCCGAACCCGGGACTGCACCAAACCGCGACCAGACCTACAACCAATACGGCTCTCAACACGACGAATCTGACCACACTTTCTCCTGTTTTTCGGTTTTGACACAAAGAGACAAGCTTCTTTTCACCGTACCATAGCCCCCTCAGCACGGCAAGACAGAGGCGCCGTCATCCTTGTGCTGAAGTTTGCCTTGGCTTCTTTCGTTCGGGATAATCACTGCACTATGCCCTCGGCATCCACACACACGGTCCAACGCCGGGATCAGGGTTCCGCGAATCCTCCCACGGTGCTCGTCCTCGGAGGTTCCGGGGTCATCGGTTCCGCGGTCAGTCTTCGTTTCGCGCAGAATGGATGGAACGTCGGCGTCCATTATCATGCCCGGCACGACTCAGCCGATGATCTTGTTCACAAGATCGAAAACCCGGGCCGAAAGAGCTGCGCCTTTCAAGCGGACATGAGTGATGCACGGCAAATCCACAAGCTATTCGATCAGGTTCAAACGGTCTGGCCCGAACTCGACGCGATTGTATGGGCGGCGGGTACAGCCGCCAACCGCCTCACCGTCCGCATCACGCCGGCCGAATGGGAGCACATGCTGCACGTCAACCTCACGGGCCTGTTTCTTTGTCTGCAAGAGGGGCTGCGGTTGTTTTCCGAACAACACGGAGGTGCCGTGACTGTCGTAAATTCCCTGAGCAGTACTATGGGCGGGACGGGCCAAGCGGCTTATGCCGCGTGTAAAGCCGGGGCCTTGGGATTGGTCAAGTCGGCGGCGAAGGAACTCGGCAAGGCCAACGTCCGCGTCAATGCGGTCTTTCCAGGTTGGCATCAATCGCCTCTCGCCGGAGACGCGTTCCCTTCACCGGATCAACTTCATGCCCACGTTTTGGGACGCACCACTTCGCTCGATGACGTGACCGATTTCATCTATCGGATAACCACGGCTCGGGATATCTCCGGTCAGGTGTATAACTTGGACAACCGGATCCGGTAGATCCATGCCTAACCAACCACTGCAACCAGGAATCTTTATTGCCGGAACGGATACGAACGTGGGGAAAACCGTGGTGACTGCCGCCTTGGGCTTGGCGCTGCAACAAACCGGTGCCACGGTCGGGATCATGAAGCCCGTTGAGACGGGAACCACGCCGGACAACACGGATTCGGATGTCCGGCGACTCAGGAATCTCTTTGCACCCTACAGAAACGTGGACGTGCGGAACGTCTATAGCCTTCCTCAGCCCGTGGCTCCGCTCGAAGCCGCGCGGACCGCGCAACAAAGCATCGACGTTGACGCGATTCTCAATGCCTGCCGAGAAACGACCGTTGATCGTGACTATATGCTCGTAGAAGGCATCGGGGGTATTCTCGCGCCCCTGACTGAAACCCATGACGTCCGCGATCTGATCGGGCTTCTGGGCCTCCCGTGCCTGATCGTAGGCCGCACCGGTTTAGGCTCGATCAACCACACGCGCTTGACCCTCATGGGACTGCAAGAGGCGGGCATTCCGGTTTTCGGCATTCTGCTCAATGACACGGACACCACGCCACAAGAACAGCAGGCATCCACCGTCAAACTGATCCGCGAACTCAGCGATGTGCCGGTCCTGGGTCCCCTCCCCTTTCAGCCCCGTATGCATTCACAGTGGGAAGACGGCGTCAGGACGCTCGCACACCATTCAACTATTCGTGAAGTGGCGAGGATGGCGCCGGAAAGTAACTGACAAAGTCGCATATCGTTTGGTCGATGTGCGAAGCATTGAAGACAGCCGAAGCAACGGCCACGCCATTCGCTCCGGACGCGACGACGTCCTCGACGCAATCCAGGGCAATCCCTCCGATTGCGAACACCGGCAACCGGGTCAGGGAACGAATTTCCCGTAATCCGGCAAGTCCCACGGGCGTTTCGTGAGCTTCCTTGGTCGTTGTCGGAAAGAGAGGGCCATACCCAATATAGTCCGCACCTCCCTGTGTCGCTTGCGTCACCTCTTCGGGTCGATGGGTGGAAATCCCGATGATCTTGTGCCGTCCCATGATCCGTCTCGCCAACTCCAGGGGGAGATCATCCTGACCCAAGTGCACCCCATCCGCCTCTACCGCCAAGGCGACGTCGCACCGGTCATTCACGATGAATAAGGCCTTCGTGCGAGCGGCGACTTCCCGCAATTCCCTGGCCTTGGCAAATACGTCTCGCGGGGACCCGGTCTTATTCCGGTATTGAAACAACCGGATACCGCACCCGGCTGCCAGTTCGAGAACTGCCGACAAATTATGCCGGGGAGCCCACTGCTCATCCAACAGAAGATAGACACCGGAAAGGGAAGGCCGGGACACGGGGCTGCCACGCTACAGCATGCGGCCGGCTAACAACCGCTCGAGAAAATTGGTGGAGACTCCACCCTTTTGAAAGTCGGGATCACGCAGAATGAGCCGCTGCAAGGGAATCGTTGTTTTGATTCCTTCCACGGCAAACTCGTCGAGTGCGCGTTGCGCCCTGGTCAGCGCATCCGCACGATCCTGGCCGTGCGTAATCAACTTGGCAATGAGAGAATCATAGTGGGGATGAACGTGCTCCTTCGCTTCCAGGGCCGTATCCACTCGAATCCCCGCGCCCCCGGGTACGTGAAAACGCGAGACAACGCCGGGACTCGGAACGAAGGTTTCCGGACATTCGGCATTGATTCGACATTCGATACTGTGGCCCTGCAACTGAATGTCTTTCTGTCGAAATCGTAGCGGCATCCCCGCGGCCACGCGAATTTGTTCCTTGACGAGATCAATGCCGGTGACCATCTCGGTAACCGGATGTTCGACCTGGATTCGGGTATTGACTTCCATCACGTAAAATTTTCGATTTTGATCAAGCAAAAACTCCACGGTCCCCGCGTTCCGATAATTCACGGCTTTGACCACCTTGAGAGCAACGTTCCCCATCTCCTTTCTCAAGGAGTCATCCACCACGGGTGACGGGGATTCCTCTACCAATTTCTGGTAGCGGCGCTGGATCGAGCAGTCTCGCTCTCCCAAATGAACCGCGTGCCCGTGTTCATCCGCCAACACCTGAATTTCGACGTGCCGGGGTTCGGGAAAAAACTTTTCAAGATAGACGCCGTCGTGAGCAAATCCCGTTCTCGCTTCCACTTGGGCCGATAAAATGGCCTTGCCCAGTTCGGCTTCGCGACTGACGACCCGCATGCCCCGTCCTCCTCCGCCGGCCGAAGCCTTGACCATCACGGGGTATCCGAGTTCGCTCGCGACCCGGACGGCATGATCAAGGTTTTGCAATTCGCCATCGCTACCCGGCATCACGGGAATCCCGTGCCGGAGCATGGTTTCTCGAGCCTTGGCCTTGTCTCCCAGCAGGGCTATGTGTTCGGAAGTCGGACCGATGAACGTTATGCCGACCGATTCGCAGATCTCGGCAAAATGCGCATTCTCCGCCAGGAACCCGTATCCGGGATGGATGGCATCGGCCCCGGTAATTTCCGCCGCGCTCAACACGTTGGGAATATTCAGGTAGCTCAAGGCACTGTCGCCCGGGCCGATGCACACGCTCTCGTCCGCTTGACGCGCAAAGAGAGACTGCGCATCGACTTCGGAGAAAACGGCAACCGTTTTGATGCCCAGTTCCCGGCAGGCACGGACAATACGCAGGGCGATTTCTCCGCGATTCGCAATCAGGATTTTTTTAAACACGGAGTGTCCTCGTGCAGCGAACAAGATTTAGGAACCTCTGATTTATTGCACTATCGGGCGCATGGCTGCGTTGTGTCCTCGCTCAACCCTCACCTATCTCTATGATAAGCCTCGGGTTTCGCTCCGGGACGCCTTGCCCTGCATCCCGCTATCACCATAAATCAGAGGTTCCTTTACGGAAGAGGCTCGATGACAAACAAGGGCTGTCCATATTCCACGCCCGACTCATTCTCAACCAGGACCTTGACGACTCGCCCGTCGACTTCGGATTCGATTTCGTTCATCAGTTTCATGGCTTCGACAATGCACAGGACTTGCCCGCTGCTCACCAGATCTCCCTCATCCACATAAGGTTCGACGTCCGGTGACGATGACCGGTAGAAGGTCCCGACAACGGGCGAAGTGACCGTCAATAACCGGGATGATTCCCTTTCCACAAAGTCTGCGGCCGGTTGAGAAGTTTGAGCGGATTCCGTGGAAGAAGACGCCTGTACATTCGCCGCGGCACCGGATTCACGTCGGACCCGGATACGCACGTCCCCGCGTTGGACCTCGATCTCGTTCAAATTCTGCTCGTTCAGAATTTCAACCAGGTCCTGGATTTCTTTTCGTTCTTCGTTGTTCATGTTTCACGACCGGACGCGTTCGACGTATCCCCGGGTCCGGGTATCGACTTTAATCGTTTCACCGTTCTCCAGATATAACGGCACCTTAATGGTCGCTCCGGTCTCAACCACCGCGGGTTTCGTGCCTCCGGAAGCGGTATCGCCTCGAACCCCCGGGTCGGTGTCCACAACCTTCAACTCCATAAACATCGGCAACAGTATGGAGATGGGGAGGCCTTCGTAGAGCAGGATTTCCACCGTCGTGTTTTCTTTGAGCAGATCGGTATCGTCGCCGAGTTGCCCTTTTTGATAGGTGAACTGCTCATAGGAGGAGGTATCCATAAACGTATAGGACTCACCGGCGGCATAGAGGAATTGCATCTCGCACTCCTCCAAATCCGGTTCGTCAAACTTTTCACCCGACCGAAACGTCTTCTCCAACACCTGACCGGTTTTCAAATTCTTCAACTTGGTCCGGACAAACGCTCCGCCTTTCCCCGGCTTCACGTGTTGAAATTCCACGATATAGTATGGCGTGCCCTCCAACTCCATCCGGGCGCCATTTCGAAATTCTGCGGTTGAAATCACGATTTCCGTATCCTTTCTCTTACGACAATATTCAGATTTTCACTCATGCGTATCCGGGTTTGTCAGATGCCATTGAGCTAACCAGACTTACCCTGACTTTTCCCTGACTCTTCTGACGTGGTCAATGGCCGCTCGAACCCCGAGTTCATAACTGAACGCCCCAAAGCCACTGATCTGGCCGATGGCCACTCCGGCCAAATAGGAACGTTGGCGAAATTCCTCCCGTTGGTGAATATTCGATAAATGCACTTCAACCGTCGGCACGGTGACACTCAATATGGCATCCCGAAGAGCGACACTCGTATGCGTATAGGCCGCAGGATTGATCACGATTGCATCGAATTGGCCCCGGGCTTCCTGAATCCACGAAACCAATTCTCCTTCGCCGTTCGAATGTCTTGCTTCAAGGGTAACCCCTTCGGCCTTTGCCAACTCCATGAGTCGATCGTTGATGGCTTGAAGGGTCTGGTCCCCGTACACCTCCTGTTCGCGTACCCCAAGCATATTCAGATTAGGCCCATGCAACACTAAGATGCGCATCATGTAAGAGTGTCCTTACCGTGTGAGGAAGGAAGCATGTTTGAGGAAAGGGAGGAAGGGACGACCATGGCAAGACTCAATCCCCCTGGCACACTCAACTGATTGACACAAAAGGGATTCTAACAAGGTGTAGGCAGTCGGTCAACGAAATGTCGATATTCAGGGTTTCGTGGACGCGTTCCATCTTTCGCGAAACACATTGTTCCTGGAATCAAGGCCGCAGCCTACGACGCAGCGGCCGACTACACTTTTTGTAACAGGACTCGCCGGAGTTCAACCATGCCCAACGTATCCCGCGCGCAATAGGCAAGAAGCGCCGATTCCAAGCGTTGACGCTCGACCCAATCGGTCACAACAAACATCATTCGATGGTACATGGCTGATGCGGTTGCGCCGTCCTTGATTTCCAAATCTCCATAATCCAAGGACGGGACGAGGGCCGGCAACACGGACTTGATGGAAAACGAACCTTGAAAGTTCGGATGGTAATAATGGTTTTGCAGCACTTCCAGGAGATCCCAAAGGCGCTCCCCCACTCGAAGCAGGTCTTTCCGCAGGTGCGGCACGGCCTCGGCCAACGCCTTCACGATGTAATGTTCATACTCGGAGTAGACGCAGATACTGCCTTCGTCCCCGACCGATTCCAGCAGGCTCACGGCAATACCCTCACGCGGATCTTTCTGTTCGGTGGCCAGATAGGCGGTATGCCGCAACGTCCCGTCTTCCGCCTCCGTATGGTTCGACCATTGAATCGGGATGGGCTGATAGGGATGGGTGTGTGCATACAGGGGAACCGCGGGCATCACCGTCTCGAAATCCAGATGATGGACCGGGTACCGGATCGATTGAAGTTTCTCCGCCAGCTTTGGCGACATCCATTCCACGTTCTCCCGCACGCGCTGTTGCAAATGAGGCAGAGAAACCCGAGAAGGGATCTCGTCGATAGTTTCAATGCCCTGTTGGAGCAACCGACGCACAAGATCTTTCCGACCGGGCAGATAGTAGATCCATCGCGCCGGTTTGGAAGCGGTACAATGCGACCAGAATGGACATTCATAGGGAGAGTGACAATGGTGATCCGGCTCGACGACGGGAGAATGGCTTTGACCGAGCATCGCGCGCATCTCGTCCAGTCGCGGAGGAATATCAGGCAGTTTTTCCTGAATGGCCTCCGTGAGGTCTTCGACCACGAACAATTGTTGCAGGTCCACGTCCCCGCCGGGATAGGCATACTGTCGATTCACGTGCATCAAGGAAATTCCGCTCAGCTTGAGGCCGTTTCCCCGAAGCACGTGAGTTTGCACCGCCAAATCATCAAGGTGCACGGATTTCACGCGTGAAGCCGCCTTCACTTCAATCAACTTCCAGCTATCGCCGACCCGTTCGAGCACGTCCACCCGGACCAAGGTCCCTTCAAATTGAAACGCGCCTTCAAAAATGGCGGGCACGGCCGGATCGGCCATGAGAGCCGCCGTTTTTTCCAGGGCGGCAGTTGATTGACGATGACCCTCGGCAACCAACGCGCCCCCGGGAAAATACCGGTGCGCGATTTCATTGATCTCCTTCCCCATCTCCAGCATCATTTGACGCCGGTCATCAACCTCGTCGGCCAACTGGGGATGATGGATCTCCAAATACAACCGTTTATGGCATTGGAGTCCGGAGAGAAACCTGGACTTGGAAAGGCGAGGGAATTGCGAATCCCTCGGGTCTTGACAAAAAGCCTGCATTGTTAAAACAATTCCTTCAACTCATGACCTGTTCTTGAGATTTTATGACCGACGAGCCTGAGTATTCTCGACACCGCCCGGAACCCGTTCTCGACGACGAGCAGGAACGGCAACGAGAAGCCCTGCGCGATTCCGCTGATTCCATCGCCCGCCTTCTCGATTCAGTCGTGCAAATTCCCGGCACGTCTATCCGGGTCGGATTGGATGCCCTGTTGGGCCTGATCCCGGGTCTGGGCGATTGGATCGCCAATTTAATCGGAACCACGATTCTGTTCTTTGCCGTCAAACTCCAAGTGCCGAAAATCGTGATCATCCGCATGGCGTTCAACCTGGGGATCAATACCCTGATCGGCACCATCCCGGGCCTCGGCGACGTGTTTTCAATCTGGTTTCGGAGCAACCTAAAAAATGCGCGATTGTTACGGCGTTATACCAGTAAACGAACAACCCGTGCGACTCCCGGAGACTGGCTGTTCGTCATTGGATTGCTGGCGGGGACGTTTGGCATCGCCATCGGAACGTTTGCTCTGATCTTGTCGGGATTTAAGGCGCTATTGAACTTGTGAAACCATACTTTTGAACCGACTGGACAGCAAACGCCTCGTTATTGCTGTGGATAACATTCTCAAAATCTCGTTCGGCGCTTCAATGCTGTTGTTGAAACGGCTTGGACTCCGATCTTCTCTGCCTACAATGGTTTTTATATGATACAAGACCAATCACCTTTCCACATAAGTCTTTTTTTATTTTACTTAAACTAACACATCAATTTATTTTGATGTAACAACATTATTGAAAAACCGTTAAATCTGTCCACAAATTTTCTTGATTACATGTGGATGACCATGTTCATAAGTCTCGTCCATTCACCAACAATGGAGCATCGAGCAAATTGCCCATTTTTTGTGCAATCGGAATAGTAGTTCCGTTTCGGATTACTCTACGCTCATCCGCCCTACTCCGACTCACCTGCTTTTTCACAGCAAGGCCACGGCCACGGTATCGGCATAACGAAGACCCAGATCAGTCAATCGCACTCGTCCCTGCCTTTCCATTCGCAAGAACCCTTCCTCTCCCAATTGACGAATCGTTTGAAGCAAGGCGGTTTGCTGCTCCGTCGCTTTCATCCTGACCGGCACTCCGGATAACATCCGCAAGCCCCATACCATGCGTTCACGATCCACTTGGTCAGGCGATAAACTCGTGACCTCATCTAACGGCAATGTTCCCCTCTTCAAGGAATCGGCATACGATTCCAAGTCTGCCACGTTCCCAAATCGGGCATGGCCAAGGGATGACTGGGCACTGGGACCAAGCCCGAGATACGGCAGAACGTGCCAATACCGCATATTATGAAAACATTCATAGCCGGCACGACAATAATTGGAAATCTCGTATCGCTCGAATCCTGCGGCGACCAAACGATCGACGGCTTCATCCTCCAATACCAACTGAAATTCCTGGTCCGGCGCTGATCCCTTTCCCTGCATAATGTCCCGCTGAAAGGACGATCCTTCTTCCAGCGTATAGGCATAACAGGAGAGATGCGTGGGTGAGAGGGAAAGGGCTTCGCCCAGAGTCCGTTGCCACGATTCCATCGACTGCCCGGGAAATCCGTACATCAAATCAAGCGAAATATTCGTAAAACCCGCGGACCGCGCCCACGTGATAGCTTGCCCGACTCCTCCACCAAAATTTCGCCCTCCCAACTCCCGGAGTTCATTCCGATCAAATGATTGCCCCCCCACACTCAGCCGTGTAAACCCGGATTGCCGGAGGATCTCAAGACTCTCGAGGGTGACCGTTCCGGGATGCGCTTCTATGGAGATCTCCGCATCGTCTTCCACCGCAAACCAGGACCGGATGTCGTTCAAGATCCGGGCAAGTTGCCGCGGAGTCAGAGTCGTCGGGGTTCCTCCCCCAAAATAAATCGTCTGAACCGGCATCTTGCGAAGCCCCAGGTCACGCGCATACAGACGGAGTTCATGCGCCAATCCGTCCATGAACGTTTGGACGCGGTCTTCACTGAGCCGCTCCATATAAAACGCGCAAAACCGGCAGCGCGCGAGACAAAAGGGGACGTGCACGTAGATGCCCAGGTTTTCAACCTGCATCCGCCCAAGGGTCTTCTTGAAATCAGTGACTGTCGTCATGGGCCCTAGTCCTTATCACGGAAGTGTACCGCTGAATCAGCCGGCACTCAACGACTACCGCAGTCCTCCCTCTGCAGTCCTCCGTACCGACCCACCTGACGATTCTTGATCATTGCAACGCATTCGCGATAGAACGTCACGTCGTTGCAGCATCGAATTCTCCTCAACTCTTCACAATCACAATCCAGCCGGAGGCACACACATGAACCACACGCCTGAGAAAATCATGCACTTGGGCATGGCCTTTTGGGGATCCAAGACATTGTTAAGCGCCGTCGAACTCGAGATCTTTACGATTTTGGCAACAGGCCCGATGGATGCCGAAACCTTGCGAAAACGCCTGGACCTCCACGAGCGGAGCGCCTTGGATTTTTTTGATGCGTTGGTGGCCCTGGGCATGCTGGACCGGCATGACGGGCTCTATTCCAACACCCCGGAAACGGACCTGTACCTCGATAAAGCCAAGCCGTCCTATATCGGCGGATTCCTGGCGATGGTGAACGACCGGCTGTATGGATTTTGGGGCAATCTCACCGAGGGCTTGAAAACCGGACGCCCCCAAAACGAAGCCAAAAACGGTGGGAACTTTTTTGAAATCCTCTACAGCGATCCGGCCAAGCTGACGAATTTCATGCAAGCCATGACCGGCATCAGCATGGGCTCAAGCAAAGCCATTGCGCAAAAATTTCCATGGAATGGCTATCAAACCCTGATCGACATCGGCTCGGCTCAAGGCGGCCTGGTCGTCGAAGTCGGCAAAGCGCATTCGCATATCACCGGCGGAGGGTTCGACCTTCCCGTCACCGGCCCACTCTTTGAAGAATACGTGGCGTCGTTCGGACTCAGTGATCGGTTCAAATTCATCCCCGGGAATTTCTTTTCCGATGCTCTGCCGTCCGCCGATGTACTCTCCATGGGGCACATCCTCCACGATTGGAATTTGGAGCAGAAAAAAACGTTGATCCAAAAAGCCTACGACGCCCTGCCCGATGGTGGAGCCCTGCTGGTCTTCGAAGGGATCATTGACGACGAACGCCGGCAAAATGCGTTCGGGTTGCTGATGAGTCTCACGATGCTCATTGAAACGCCAGGCGGATTCGACTATACGGGCGCGGATTGTTGCAGATGGATGAAAGAAGCCGGGTTCCGGGAAACGCGCGTCGAACACCTGGCCGGCCCCGAATCCATGGTCGTCGGAACGAAGTAACACTCGTGGGGAAAGTGGTGCTGGAGGCCGGACTTGAACCGGCACGCTTCTTGCGAAGCACGGGATTTTAAGTCCCGGGTGTCTGCCTGTTTCACCACTCCAGCACGGGAAATTCACTCTATCATCACGCTCCCGGAGTGGCAAGAATTCGCACGCAGGCTGGCGTCTTCATCGGCTCAACACGTGCTTCTGATACCACGCCCAAAACAGGTTGACCCCTTCGCGCACCGGGATTTGCGGAGCATAGCCCAATAGCTCTCGCGCCCTGGAAATATCGGCGCAAGTGGAAACGATGTCGGCCTCCGGCATGGGAGCGGAAACGACGTGCGCCTTTTGTCCAACGCATTCTTCAATCACTTGAACAAATTCAGCCAATGAAACGGGTTCTCCTCGTCCGAGATTCAAGATCTCGTACCCGAACGGCCGGTCGACGGCGCTGACCACGCCATCGACGATATCGCTCACGCACGTCCAATCACGGTGCATGTTCCCCGAATTATACAGCGGCACGTCATGCCCGAAAAAGATATTGTCCAGTACCTTGTAGGCCATCATATCCGGGCGTCCCCTGGGGCCATACACCGTGAAGAACCTGAGAGCCGTAAACGGTAACCCATACACGTGATGGTACGAATAACCCAACAATTCTCCGGCTTTCTTGCTGGCGGCATACGGAGCCAGGGGGCGGTCACATGGATCGCTTTCGCGAAAAGGGATCGCTTCCGTATTGCCATACACGGACGAAGTCGAAGCAAACACAAAGGTGGGCAACGTGTCACGCCGGCCACGGCGTCCTATCCTTCCGACGGCGGCATCCATCAGATTCAGCGTCCCGTTGATATTCACGTCGCAGTAGAGATGCGGATTCTCAATCGAGACCCGAACGCCGGCCATCGCGGCCAAATGAACAATTCCATCAAACTCGTGAGACGAAAAGAGTTCTTCCACGGTCTGCCGGTTTCGAATGTCTCCATGGATGAACGTGAAGGCTTCTCCTGAGCCACTTTGACTCAAGGCTTGGCGGACTTCCTCCAAATTGGCGCGTTTCCTGGCCGGGTCATAATAGTCGTTCAGGTTATCCAAACCCACAACCCGGTCTCCCCGGGCCGCCAACACCTGAACGGTGTGGCTTCCGATAAATCCAGCCGCCCCCGTCACGAATAGGGTTCTACTCAAGCCCCCTCCCTTTTCCACCATGCAAGTGCGACGCAACGTTCAAGTCACGTCCTGTATTGTGTGATGGACACCTCATGAGTACAATGCGGCGTGACTTGCATGCCGTATGAGTAATCTTCCCTCCACAGAAGTGACGGAAGTCACGGAACAGGAAACCGACCAGGGTGCCGGCCGTGACTTTGAAGCCGAAGTGATCGTGTACAATTGCGATTGTCACACGTATCAACAAGTCATCGACTTGTTTTGCCGGCATATTCCCGGCATGACATCATCCAAAGCCTTTGAGTTGGCTTGGCGGATCGACCATCAGGGAAACGCCCAAGTCTACCAGGGAACTCAAAAGACAGCTGAAACGATCGCCCATAAACTTGCAGCCGGCGGCTTGCGAGTCGCCGTTCGCTAAGCGGCATCCGGTCGCGTTGATTTCTTTTGGGTCAACGAGATCGTTTCGCTTTTGAGGCCGGCGCGGATCTTGCCTTGCTCGTCGCCTTGGTCTTCCCTTTGGTTTGGGCTTTTGCCTTGGCTTTCGCTGGAGTACGAGGCTGTACCCGCGGCTTGGCGGTGGGTTTGCGCGTACTCCGCTTTTGCGCCACACTCTTTTTCGCCACACCTTTAGATAAAACTTTGCGAGCAACCTTCTTGGGGGTAGATTGAGCCTTCGCCGATGCCTTTGCTTTACGCACAGGCTTCGAAGACTTCGCCTGCTTCTTAGGGGAAATTCTTGTTTTCGCCTTCGGTGATGCAGATTTTGGAGCAGCTTTTGATGTTGCAGACCGGATCGCTTTCGCTGCGGTTTTAGGTTGTTTCGCGACGGTTTTCGGTTGTTTTGCTGCGACTTTAGATTGTTTCGCGACTGCTTTCTGTCTCTTGGCAGGCTTTGCCTTGGAAGAGGCAGGCGTTTCCTTTGGCTTGGGAGGGCTTAGAACCGGAAGTGATTTGCGAATTTTCAGGGATTTGAGACTGTCACCGCTGTAGACCCGAACCTGGTACAACTCCATGAGTTGATTGACGGCCTTTTGGTCTCCTTTCCGAGCCAACGCCAGCAAATGCCGGCGCTGATTCATTTCCTCTTCCTCAGTATGGGATGTCACTCGTCTTTCCATACCTGTGCCCTACGGCATTCCCATGACGCGGTCTATCGCGTACCGCATCGCGAAAACACGTCGATATGTTTCCGAATTTAGCTCCGGCTATTTTTTATTACTGAAGACCGCGGCATCGCACGAAAAATACTTTAGTTGTTTGAGGGGAATGATGATGACCTCCTTGGGAGTGTCAATTTCCAGGATTTCCATATCATCGCTGATCGTATGACGAAGAGCATCACTGACCATGAGTTCCTGGTTATCGGTAAACACCACTTTGACCCAATACTGCACAATTGACTCCTTTCTTCTCTTCGCGTCCGCTTGAATTGCACTCTACCAAGACGGTTCTCCGTGGCGTGCCTTGACGGCAACTTCACATCACGGTCCGCTTCACCGGCCGCGACGCGGCTGAGGATTCTCGGGAGACAATAGCCTGTTGTCGTAACTCCTGACAACGAAGGGTTGCAGCCTCCACGGCGCCGATCACCGTTCCTCGCAATCGCCCTTTTTCGAGTCGGTGCAATCCGGCAATCGTCGTCCCGCCTGGGGAAGCCACCTGATCTTTCAAGGCTCCGGGATGGGCCTGTGTTTCGACAACCATCTTTGCCGCACCCAACACGGTTTGCGCCGCCAGGAGTTGAGCATGCGCACGGGAGAGCCCCATTTTTACGCCGCCATCGGCCAAGGCCTCGATAAACAGGTACACGTACGCAGGTCCGCCTCCGCTCAGGCCCGTCACCGCATCCAAGAGCGGTTCATCAACCACCACCACTTGTCCCATGGCCTCGAACACCGCTCGAGCCACTTTCATTTGGTCGGTCGTCACCCCGTGTCCGCCTGCGAGGGCCGTCGCGCCCTCCAGGACAACAGCCGGAGTATTGGGCATGGCCCGGACCACACGAGCCCGAGAATGTAACCCGGCAATAATGGTCGCGATAGAAACTCCCGCCGCCACGGTAATAATAAGTTGACCGGAACCGCGAGATAGTTCCAAGCCATCCAAAACTTTATTTATCACTTGAGGTTTTACGGATAAGATAATGATATCACTTGACTCGACAGACTTTTGGTTATCGTGGGACACTTGAACATTAAAGGTCTTGCGGAAATGCGCCAGCCGTTGGGCATCCACGTCCGTGGCACAAATCTGGCTGGAGTTCACAACGCCCTTTTTCAACAAACCGGCGACAATGGCTTCCGCCATGTTCCCGGCCCCGATGATGGCTATTCGCTTTTTCTTCAACATGATGGCAGTCAGTATATCGTGGATTGTAAGCCCATTCAACTTATGGAATTCCTTATTGACCCTGCCTGCCCGATTCGGAAAGACGTGTTGCTTTTTTGCGATGCGGGAGTATAGTAAAAAGCACGATCGAGTGGCCACCCTCATGGCATGCCAACCCATGCGAAAGGAGGCTTCTTATGAAAAATCGGCCGGTGGTTTTCATAATCTGCGCGATCTTCATCGTTTCATTCATTTGTGTCCCTCAAAGTTCTGCTCGCCGAACCCACGTAACTCCGGAACAAAAGCAACAGCTCCAGAAAGCTCAAACCGTATTCGTGAACGCACTTGCGCTCACGGAAAAAGGGCGAACCAATTCCGAACCACTGCAGGCTCTCGTCTCTCAGCGACTCACGGAAGTCGGATTTTCCGTGACTGCCGACCGTAAACAAGCCCACGACGTCGAATTCAAGGTGAAGTGTGAAGAGCGGAAAACGTGGACCGGCACCACCGCGGAAGGAGGCGATGCCGAACTGCTTGACGCGCCGGCGCGGCTCTGGAAAGGACCGGCGTGTTTATTGACCTATCTGGTCGATGGGAAGAACCTTGGATGGTATAAGGAAGTACGGACTTCCTTCCAGGATGCCATGGAAACCGCCAAAGAGGCCGGAGCCAAAGACGCAGGGGACTATGCTCTGACCAAATTGGCCGAACGTCTCAATCAATATGATTTTCCGGTGCTGTTAGCGGCAGAATGGGGACAACCCGACCGGCTCATACAACTGATCGACGCTCCGAACACGCCCAAGTTCCGTAAACTGTTTATCCTGTCCGCGCTGAGCGAAATCGAAGCCGAAGCGGCGCTCCCGCATTTGACCAAACTTATGCAGGATAAGGATCTGGCCCAGGAAGCCGTGGAGGCGCTTACCGGCGTGGGAGAAGATTCCATCCCATTTCTGACCGACCTCTTTCAATCGTCAACACAACCCGAGATCCAAGCGGCAGCCGCCAAGGCCTTGGGCGACGTGGCCGGAAGCAGCGGAAACCCCACGGCAATTCCCCCTTTGCTTGAATACCTGAAAGCCGCCTTAAAGAACTTCGATTCCTCTGACGATATTAATTTCCCCGTTTTGACCGAAGTTGTCTGGAGTCTCGGCAAACTGAGAGACGAAAACTCAATCGAACCCATGGATGAACTGAATCAGAGAGTTTGGTTAATCAGAGATAACTCACAAGAAATGGCAAACCTCCGGGAGGCGGCAAATTGGACGTATAAACAACTCGACCTGGACGGGCACGTCAGTTAACCCCCCTCTTTCCATGCACACCCATTATTCGGTACTATTCAGATCCCAGTTACCGGTTTCCCAGGTTCACCCTGATCCCTGTCAGGAGGATTCATAATGAGATACGTTTCAGGAATACTCGTCTGCTTACTACTTTTGGCGGTCACGACCGAAAGCATGGCCCGCCGAAGCCACATCACAAACGAACAAAGGGCCCAATTAGCCAAGGTCAACACGATATACCTCAACGTCCTTGCGCTGACGGAAAACGGGCGAGTACCGCCGGACAATCTGCTGACCACGGCCAAAACGCGGTTGGAAGCCATCGGATACAACGTTGTCACCGACCGGAAA
Organism: Nitrospirales bacterium; assembly: GCA_965203665.1. Taxonomy (GTDB): domain Bacteria; phylum Nitrospirota; class Nitrospiria; order Nitrospirales; family UBA8639; genus Bin75. The sequence continues at coordinate 892,789 of OZ241905.1, forward strand.
GAGCCCCATGACGTGGAGTTTCGGATGAAGTGCGAAGAACGGAAACGGTGGACGGGCACCACGCGCTCCGGCGGAGACGCGGAATTGGCCGACGCCCCTGCCCGCCTGTGGAAGGGACCGGCGTGTCTCTTCAATTATCGTCTCGAAGGGCGGGACTTGGGTTGGTATAAGGAAACCCGGACTGATTTCGTGGACGCCTATGCCGCGGCACGAAAAGCCAAAGCCAAAAACTCCGGACAATACGCCCTGGAACAACTGAACCTGAAGCTCCAGGAGTTCGATTTTCCCATCATGATCGCCACGGAATGGAGACATACCGACCGTTTGGCTCAACTCCTGGAAAATCCGGATACGGATAAACGCCGCAAATTACGGATTCTCGCCACGCTGTCACGAGTTCAATCAAAGCAGGCCTTTCCCCATTTGGTGAAACTGGCGCGAGACGAAAACGCCGAGTATGCCGAAGAAGCGATTATCGCCCTGGCCGGACTCGGCAGATCGGCAACGCCCATACTCACGGATATCTTTGTCACGGCACAGAATTCGAAGATTCAAGCTGCCGCGGCCAAAGGATTGGGCTTGGTCGGCGCCCACACCGGCGACCCCGACATCACGCCACCGTTGCTCGATTATCTCAACAAGAATTTGGAAGACATGGACGAATCCTCGGACATCGATTTTCCGGTGCTCACTGAAGTCGTCTGGTCGATAGCCAAACTCCGAAACGACAATTCCGTCGAACCGATTGAACAACTCAACATCAAGATCTGGCTCATCCGTGACACGTCGGAGGCAATGAAAAAACTGCGGGAAGCCGCCAACGTCGCCACCAAAATGGTGGACCTCGACTATCAAATCATGTAGCGCTTCTCGTGGCAAACGACTCGACACCGAACCCACTATTCACTCGTTGCAAAAAATGAAGGGGCTCCGGAATTCCAAACTCAATCGGAGCCCCCTCACTTTCACCCTCACGCTCCTCCTGCTCGTTGTCTCAATTCCACCGACTCCGGCCGGAACAACGGATGGAGAGAGAGAGCTCTCGCGGCTCCAAGCGAAAGCCGAAGATGCTATGGCTCAGGGTGATCCCCAGGGCGCAGCCAACAGCATCGGCAGGGCCGCCTTGTTGGCCTCCCAACTCGACAAGCAGTCTGACGCAACCCTGCCGCCCTACCGAATCATGGTCGATCTGTTTCGAGCACAAGAACAGGTGTATCGTGCCATTGCCCTGTTTCAACAGAGCGGAGAGCGAACTCCGGCCTCCTCCGGAATTTGCTCGTTACTCTCCCAAGGCAGGCAACATGCCTTCCGGGCACTGGAGCAAAATTCCGCCGCAACAGCGAATCCGGCTGTTTATGAACGCCTTCAAAGGGAAACCATGGAATGGATGGAAATCATTCAGGAATTGCAGCAGGATTGGGCTTGCATGTAGCAGGCGCCGGAGAGAAATTGCGACCCTATAATTTTTAATAAATTTTCTTGTCGAAGTCGTACCGGAAGCCGAGGCTGAACTTGTTGACGACTCCGGTGTCGGTCCAGGCATTGCGAACCGGGTTTCCGGCACCATCCGTCCTGGGATCGCCGTTCTCATCGACGGCCACCAGCGTCGGGTTGCCGAAATCGTCGCGTACCCATTCGACGAACACGTCCATGGCCGGATTCAACTCCTTGATCAGCGTGACCGCGTTCCCGATCAGGCTCGGCCCGCGGTCAAGCGGGCTTTTATTGTTGCTGTCCCTGTCATGGAGATAGACGTCGACAAGGGTTTTCCACCCGCCGCCCAAATCGTAGGTGCCCAACAGATCCAGCGTATAGCGATTCTGTTTCAGGGCAACGTCCCCGGGATAAATTGCACCCTCAAAGTGGCGAAGGTACTGATACGTGAAACCGAGATACAGGTCGTCGGTCGCCTGCCATCGCCCGCCCACACCGATAAAATCCCTTCTCGTATCACTGCCGCCCAGCCGGTTGATGTTTCTGTTGGGATCGTAAATTGAACGGTCAGGCCCGACAGAAGCCTTCCCTTTCGGTGCATTCGCTCGTAAGTACGAGACGCCGAGATAAAACGGTCCGTCATAGGCGATACCGATGGAAGCCGCGTCAATGTGGTCCGGATCGGTTGCGGTCCTGAGGCCATCGCCTTCGAACACTCTCTGACCGCTCCCCGTGCATTCACCTGCGTTGTTCGGTCTTACACGATCGCCTATACCTATACCACTGCACCCCTCGCCGTTGACCTGGAGCATGGCGGCCAGTTGAATGTTGCCGAACCGGTTGGCGTATTGAATCTGGTTGTTGCTCCGAAAGGCGCCCTCTTCGTTAAAACCATAAGGACTCCGGCGATTGTAGAAAATGTCGCTGCCTTCCGTCACGATCCTGTAGTGTGCGTCCCACTGTTTCCCGATGGCCAGATAGCCGTATCCGGAGTGTTCCACACCGATGTAGGCCAGCCGGGCGTCACCCCAGTCGCCGTTCTGTTCAAGGTCGATGTCCCATTCACCTCCCATGAACGCGGAGAGATTGTTGTTCACTCTCGATTCGGCTTTAATGCCGACTCGCGACAACGCATCGGTGATGTCCGTGGACGTGTCTTTCCCGTCACGGTAGGTCACCCTGGGCCAGAACCGGCCGTAGAGAGATACCACGGTCGCTTTTTCATCCCGTTTCGGGAGTTCAATGGCCTCGACGACTTCGACGACCTTCTCAAGTTTTTTCCGGTCTTGCTCCAGCTTCTCCCGTTCCCGCTTGGCCTTCTTCAACTCCAGTTTCAGCTTTGATGCGGATTCCAGGATTTTTTCCAGTTTCTTTCGTTCTTGCTGCGCCCTTTCCAACGCTCGTTCAAGCCCGGCAATCCGCGCTTCCAATTCGTCCATCGTCGCCGCGTTGACCGGCGCCACGGACAAAAACAGCAACACCCCAAACCCCGTCAGTATTCTCACAATCATGTCCGTTGAGGTCCCCGGCACTCAGGCAGACTGCTTCCGTTCGTCAAAATATTCCCGCGTCACCTTGAACACCATCGGCGCCAGCAACAACAAACCCACCAGGTTGGGGATGGCCATCAGGCCGTTCAAGGTATCCGACAGATTCCAGACGAACTCGACTTTCACGTTGGCAAAACCCAATGCCGCCGCGATCCATAACACGCGGTAGATGAGCAGGCTGTTTTCGCTGAACAAATATTGCCAGCACCGCTCGCCATAGTAGGACCAGCCGAGAATCGTGGTGAACGCAAAAACGGCCAGCGCAATGGTCACGACGTATTGTCCGCCGGCCATGGACGTGTGAAAGGCCGTGGAAGTGAGCGCCGCACCGGTCAGGCCCGTCCCATCCTCACCCATGAGGGTCCAGGCACCGGAGGTCAGAATCACCAGCGCCGTCATGGTACAGACGAGGATGGTATCGATAAACGTACCCAGCATCGCAACAATGCCCTGCCGGACGGGGTTGTTCGTCTTGGCGGCGGCATGGGCGATAGCGGCGGAACCCAAGCCGGATTCATTGGAAAACACTCCGCGAGCCACCCCGAACCGGATAGCTGCGGCTACGGCCGCCCCGGCAAAGCCGCCCGTGGCCGCGGCAGGAGTAAAGGCAGATGAAAGAATCAAGGCAAGGGCCTGCGGCACGTCGGCGAGATTGATGAGAATGACCAGCAACGCAGAGCCGACGTACAGCACGATCATGGCGGGGACCAATTTGCCGGCCACTTCTGCGATTCTCCTGATGCCGCCGATGATGACAAACCCCACCAATGCCGCCACAATAATGCCCGTCACGAACGTGGGCACACTAAAGCTCTTTCCCAGGGCCACCGCCATTGAATTCACCTGCACCGCGTTCCCGATACCAAAGGCAGCCACGGCCCCGAACGCGGCAAAAGTCAGCCCTAACCATTTGCCCAACTTGGGGGCAAATGCACCGACACCGTTACGTAAGTAGTACATCGGACCGCCCACGTATTTCCCTTCCTGATCAACTTCACGATAGGTCACGGCACAGACGGCTTCGGCGTACTTGGTGGCCATGCCGAACAACGCGATGAGCCACATGTAAAAGACCGCACCGGGCCCGCCGAGAGCAATGGCCGTGGCGACACCGGCAATGTTTCCCGTCCCGACTGTCGCGGACAACGCCGTCATGAGTGCATTGAACGGCTTCACCTCGCCTTTATCGTCCGGAGCGGATTTTTCGAACAACAGCCTGAAACCGTAACCCACTTTTCGCCACGGCATGAAGGCCAGACCAACGGTGAGAAACACACCCGTGATACCCAACATGCCGAGCATGGGCGGACCCCATGCAAACGCATTGACTTCGTTGATGAATCCATTCAACCGTTCCATGGTATCCTCCAGGTTCGTGCAACACAGGGTTGACGGGACACGAAGAAGATCGCGGTTTGCTTGCAACGCCGGTAAAAACTAGCGCATTCTAGCAGAGCATGTTCCACTCGACCAGCATGATAAAGTGCTTGCAAAACCATGCCGTCACAGCGATCGTAGGTCGGATTAGCGTAGCGTAATCCGACGGTTCAGCGGGATTGTCGGGTTACGCCTGCGGCTAACCCGACCTACACAGGAGGGGAACAGATTAGGAAACGCAGATCGGACTAGCGTAGCACAATTCGCAGCGACACCAATTATCCGGAAAAAGGAGAAGAACCCGTGGCAGAAGTCAAAATTGAAGATGGAATACTCAAGGTCACTGAACTGGACGTCCAGGATCCTAAAATCGTAAAAATCCTGGAGGAATATCCACCGAACCGGTGGTGTGAAATCACACGCCGCGCCATTAAGATCGGGCTTGGATATTTGCAGGGCGGAGCCCAGGACTAGCCGGACGATACGAAGTCCTCTTTCTTGAACAAAATGCGTGAAAGGGGACGACGTAAACGGTTAACCGGACTCTCATTAATATGTCATTGCAAGTTGAAATCGAAACAACCCTGACGTCACAGGATCGCCGGCATCTCAAGGAGCGTGGCATTTCCCTCCAAACGCTCGAAAACCAGCTTACGACGTTCCAACGCGGAATTCCCTTTGCAAGACTCAAACGGCCATGTCATCCAGGCGACGGGATCAACTTGCTCCGTTCATTGGATACACCTGCCGTGATACAAAATTTTGAACGGGCCAGGGCCGCGGGTCGTATCATGAAATTTGTGCCCGCTTCCGGCATCGGAACGCGCATGTTCAAGTTCCTGGAGGCTGCCCGTCTCCAGGAAACATCCAACAGTCCGGCAGCCACAGAGCAATTGAAACTATTTTTTTCCGGTCTTCCGAAATTCGCCTTTTATCACGACCTGAAGAACGTGCTGGCGGGTCAAGGACAGCAACTCGACCGGCTCCTTGCCGAGAACAATTATCATCCTGTTATCGACGCCTTTCTGGACTCACTGAACTATGCCAGGCTGCCAAAGGGCATAATGGCATTTCACAGATATACCGACACAACCAGAACCCCGATCGAAGAACATTTGGTAGAAGCCGCGGATTACGCCAAAGACGACGAAGATCGTGCCCGCGTCCATTTCACGGTTTCGCCGGACCATCAACTTGCCATCCAACAACATATCGAGAAGGCCCGTCACGCACTCGGTCTGGATCACGTCTCGTGGGTAGTCGGCGTCTCCGCTCAAAAACCCTCGACGGACACCGTGGCCGTGACCATAAACAACAGTCTCTTCCGCGATTCCGACGATAATCTCCTGTTTCGACCGGCAGGACATGGCGCGTTACTCTCGAATCTTCACGAACTTCACGGCGACGTGGTGTTCATCAAAAACATCGACAACGTCGTGCCCGATCATCTGAAAGAAACATGCTCTCACTATAAAAGAATACTTGGAGGGCTCCTTGTCGGGTTGCAAGACACGTTGTTTTCATTCTTGACCCAACTCGAATCCGGCGCGGCGTCACCGGCTCTCCTCGAACGGATAACGGAATGGGCCAACCAGTCGCTTTCCCTTACCGTCCCCGACGGGTGGAACGCGCGTAGCGTCTCACAAAAAGCCCAGTGGCTGTTCGCATGGCTGAACCGGCCCATCCGAGTCTGCGGCATGGTCCCACACGTGAACCAGCCTGGCGGAGGGCCGTTCTGGGTCGAACAGGAGGACGGCACCGCCACATTGCAGATCGTGGAAGCCTCCCAGGTCGATCCGGATTCTCCAACTCAACAGAGGGCCTTCGCATCGTCAACCCACTTCAACCCGGCGGATCTGGTGTGCGGCGTTCGAGATTATCAGGGCAAGCCTTTCAATCTTGACCGGTTCGTCGATCCCGATACGGGGTTCATTGCTCAAAAATCCCATGCAGGCAGAGGATTGAAAGCCCTGGAACTACCCGGTTTGTGGAACGGAGGGATGGCCAAATGGCATTCCGTGTTTGTCGAGGTTCCACGCGAGACGTTCAACCCGGTCAAGACCGTATTGGACCTGCTCTTGCCCGAACACCAACCGCCGGAACGTCCCTGAAGAAGGAATCTTGCACCGGCATTCGGACCTGCGCATAATGCACCCATCATCGGCACTGTGCTCACTTTTCTTCCACGATTGACCCGTTATGAGGATCCGTCCATGGCAGAACAAATTGAAACGTTACTGAAAACGTCGACCGTACATCACCCGACGCAAAAAACCCTTGAGCAGGCTCATATCAAAGACTATGAGGCCGCCTATAAGGAGTCCATCGCCGATCCTGAAAAGTTTTGGGACGGTGTGGCCAAGGATCTGGAATGGTTCGCTCCGTGGAACACCGTGCTGGAGTGGAATTATCCCTGGGCAAAATGGTTTTTGGGAGGGCGCTGCAATATTTCTTATAACTGTTTGGATCGTCACGTGAATTCGTGGCGACGGAACAAGGTCGCGGTCATCTGGGTGGGCGAGCACAACGAAGAACGGATCTTCACCTATGCCGAATTGTACCGCCAGGTCAACCGCTGTGCCAATGCCCTCAAAACCCTCGGGATGAATAAAGGTGATCGCGTCACAATTTATCTGCCGAAAATTCCGGAACAAATCGTGGCCATGCTGGCCTGTGCGCGCCTCGGCCTGATTCATTCCGTGGTCTATTCGGGCTTCAGTGCGCCCGCGCTGGAATCCCGCATCAAGGATGCGGAAGCCCGGCTCGTCATCACCGCGGACTATGGATATGATCGCGGCAAACACGTACCCCTCAAAACGGTGGTGGATGCCGCAATTGCCAACTGCCCGACCGTGGAAAAGACGATTGTGGTACGACGAGAGCACCCCGGCATTGACCTGGACGCCGCCAAAGAACTCGAATGGGAGGAATGGCTGGACGGACAAGCAACGACCTGTGAAGCCGAGCAACTCGACGCCGAGGCTCCACTCTATTTTCTCTACACCTCGGGAACCACGGGCAAACCCAAAGGCGTGGTCCACGTCCACGGGGGATACATGGTGGGAACCTACATTACCACGAAATACGTGTTCGACCTGAAAGACGAAGACGTGTATTTTTGCGTAGCCGACCCGGGCTGGGTTACGGGGCACAGTTACATCGTGTACGGCCCGCTCCTCAATGGCGCGACCATCCTCACGGCTGAAGGGAAACCCGACTACCCCAACCCCGGCCGCTGGTGGGATCTCATCGAAAAATACGGGGTCTCGATTTTTTATACCACCCCAACCGCCATTCGCCTTCTCATGAAATACGGAGAAGAATGGCCCGGGAAATCTGATCTCTCGACCCTTCGCGTCCTGGGGTCGGTCGGCGAACCCATCAACCCCGAAGCCTGGGAATGGTTTCACCGCGTGACCGGCGGAGACAAACCGATTATGGATACCTGGTGGCAGACGGAAACCGGATCGATTCTGGTGACGCCCCTCCCCTGTGTCCCCCTCAAACCAGGATCAGCTACACGTCCCTTCTTAGGAATCGAGGCGGACGTGGTGGATAAGAGCGGCAAGAGTATCGGAACCGGCGGAGGGTTCGCGGTCATAAAAAAACCGTGGCCTTCCATGATGCGGACCATCCACAAGGATCCCGAGCGGTACTTGGGGTACTGGAATAACATTCCGGGTTGTTACACTGCGGGCGACGTCTGTCATAAAGACGAAGACGGTTATTTCTGGTTCATGGGGCGGGCCGATGACGTAGTCAAAGTCGCAGGCAATCGTATCGGGACCGCTGAAGTAGAAAGCGCGCTGGTCAGTCACGACGCGGTGGTGGAGGCGGCGGTCATCGGCAAACCGCATAAAACCGCAGGGGAGATGATCAAAGCCTTCGTCATCCTGAAACAGGGTGAAAGCGAAAGCGCGGAACTACTCAAAACGCTCAAGTCCCACGTCCAAACGGAATTGGGCAAAATCGCGGTTCCTCGAGAAATAGAAGTCGTAACCTCGCTTCCCAAGACCCGATCAGGCAAAATCATGCGCCGTGTCTTGAAAGCCAAGGAACTCGGGCAGGATCCCGGAGATATTTCAACGTTGGAAGAATGAAGTGGGACAGGACCGCCTTTTTGAAATAGGCTACTGTCGCACAAAATGCCCGCGTCGATTTTGCTTCCAGCAACTCGGTTCGGATTCCGTGCAAAACGGTCTTTCTTTTCCATAGCTGACAATACGAATTCTGGATTCTTCGATTCCCCGATCCACCAAATAATCCTTGACAGCCTGGGCACGCCGTTTCCCTAATTCCAGGTTGTACTCCACCGTCCCGCGTTCATCACAATGGCCTTCAATCAGCACGCCGGAGTCTTTATAGGTACTCTTGAGGAGTTCGAAATTTTTCTCCAACACGGGTACGGCATCCGAACGAATCGCATATTCATCAAAATCAAAAAAGACGTGGGCCAGACCTGAATCGACTGCTCGATCCGGCTCAGGTGCCGGGACCGGTGGCGCAGGCGCCGGTGCCTCAGGAACAAAATCGTCCGGCTCGAGTTTGGCGATCTCCATCTCCGGCTCAGACACTGGAGCTGCAGCGGGCGTGGTTTCTTCCACAACCGGTTCGGGCGCCGGGGGGGCGGGCTTCGGCTCGGGCGCCGGGGGCGCCGGCTTCGGCTCGGGTGCCGGGGGCGCCGGCTTCGGCTCGGGCGCCGGGGGTGCCGGCTTCGGCTCGGGGACCGGAGGCGCCGGTTTCGGTTCGGGCGCCGGGGGTGCCGGCTTCGGCTCGGGGACCGGAGGCGCCGGTTTCGGCTCGGGGACCGGAGGCGCCGGTTTCGGCTCGGGGACCGGAGGCGCCGGCTTCGGCTCGGGCGCCGGAGGCGCGGGCTTCGGCTCGGGCGCCGGGGGCGCGGGCTTCGGCTCGGGCGCCGGAGGCGCCGGTTTCGGCTCAGGGGCCGGAGGCGCGGGCTTCGGCTCGGGCGCCGGAGGCGCCGGTTTCGGCTCAGGGGCCGGGGGCGCGGGCTTCGGCTCGGGCGCCGGAGGCACTTCAGCCTTGGCACGTAAATCTTCAGTGCTCATGATTTCGGCATGTCTGGATCCTTCACATGCCGACAACGTGACCAGAAGGCTCGCGCCGATAATCAGGGCAACCCAACCCTTGACCGTTCCCATGTTCAAATCTCCTTTCATCATACTTTCCTTACCGGCACAAATTTATAGAGCCTCCCGAAATTGTCGGTCTCTCATGTCTCTGCGCTTGCTGAAACAGGGATAGGTAACAACTGGAAGAAGAGGGTATTATATTTCAAGACTGGAAAACTTATCCATTAAAAGATAATCCGGCAAACTTGTCAACAGAAAAATCTGGGATTATTTCTTATTTCTCCCATGTTCAGGGGGCACCTTGACGAAGCTTCATCCTGACAGTATGCTCCTTTACCCTGCCGTGCCTTCTATCCTGACACTCGACTTGATTGAGGTTTTTTCAGGGAAAAACCTGACTTATCTCCTTCCGTGGCTTCATGATTGCCGTACAGCACGTTTCAAAGCGCTATGGACACCACATGGCCCTGGACGACGTAACGTTTCACGTCAAGAAGGGCGAGATTTTGGCTTTCCTGGGTCCCAACGGGGCCGGGAAAACCACCACGATGCGCATTTTAACCTGTTTTATGCCGCAAAGTGAAGGCTCGGCGACGGTTGCAGGGTTCGATTGTCTGGACCAGCCGATGGACGTCAAACGACACCTCGGCTACTTGCCCGAAATACCGCCTCTCTACCCGGAACTCACCGTTGACGAGTATTTAACGTTCGTGGGCCGATTAAAGCGATTAACGCCACAACGCTTGGCTTCACGGAGGTCCCACGTGATAGACCAAACGGGACTGGGCCACGTGCATCACCGCGTCATCGGTCACCTGTCAAAGGGATACCGCCAGCGGGTCGGTCTGGCACAGGCTCTCATCCACGATCCTCCCGTGCTGATTCTGGATGAGCCCACCGTCGGGCTCGATCCCAAACAAATCATCGAGATACGTGAACTGATCAAGAGTCTTGCCGGATCACACACCATCATTCTGAGCACCCATATTCTCCCCGAGGCCATGGCCACCTGTGATCGCGTCGTGATTATTCACCAGGGGCGCATTGTGGCAGAGGATGCTCCCGATCGACTTTCCAGCCGGCTACGCCAATCCGAGAAAATGAGCCTCACGGTCAAACAGCCGCTACCCGATTGGCTGGAACGTCTCGGGACGCTTCCCGGCGTCCTCGACGTCCTGCCGACTGCCACTCCCAATACCTGTACCATCGATTGTGAACTGGGGCAGGACCTCCGTGAAAAGCTCTCGCAATTTGTCGTGAGCCAAGGATACGGACTCCTCGAGCTCAAACCTCTTTCCCTGTCCCTGGAAGAAGTCTTTCTTCAACTCACGCACCAGGAGGAAGACGCCGGGACGGGTGAAACCAACCATGCCGATTCAAATGGGCAATCAAGCCGGAGTGAGCAACCGCCTGCATGACGCCGTTCCAAACCATACTCGCGAAAGAATTGCGCTGTTTTTTCGTCTCACCCATTTTGTACGTCGTCGGCGCGGTCTTTCTGTTCATTTCCGGTTTGATCGCCCATCTGATGACAGTAAACGCCGGCCAGCAAGCCGTTCGATTTTTACAGGTCCAAAACACCTATGCCCAACTGAACCTGAACGAGTTGGTGTTCCGTTCACTGTTTTACAGTTTGGATTTCGTCCTCATGTTTCTCCTCCCGATTCTGACGATGCGGCTGTTCGCGGAAGAACGGAAGTTGCACACGTTTGAGCTCCTGCTCACGTCGCCTATCGGGATTAATGAACTGATTTCGGCCAAATATATGAGCGTGCTGGTCATCTATTTGGGATTGCTCTCCCTGACGAGCCTGACCCCCATCATCCTGTCCTTGTACGCCAGCTTTCACTGGCATCCTATTCTGACCGGGTACGTGGCGCTGGCATTCCAGGGCGGCTTGTTCCTAGCCTGCGGCCTTCTGGCCTCCGCCACGACCGAAAATCAGGTGGTCGCGGCATTTTTGAGTTTCGGGATGATCCTGCTGATCTGGCTACTCGGTGGACTGGGGTCATTATTGGGCGACACGACAATCGGAACCGTCCTGTCCTACTTATCGTTCAGCGAACACTATGACCGGCTCGTTCGAGGCCTTCTGGAAACGAAAGATATTGTGTACTACCTGTCCGGCATCGTGCTGATGTTATTCATCGCGCATCGCGTCGTCGATTCACACCGATGGTCATAAAACACCTCTTACCCATCCTGGGCATTCTGGGCGTCGGCACGGGAGTCAGTGGACTGCTCCTTCCTCAAACCGCGGCCCACGGCACGGTTTTCCTGTTGGAGGGGATCGCATTAGTGTGTCTCGTGATCTATCTTGCCGGGAACTGGACACGACTCAAAACTTTTTCCGGCTCACGGTCGACGCGACTCGGATTCAACGGCATTCTGGCCATCCTGCTCATGGCCGGCATCCTGACCATCATCAATTTCTTGGTGATCCGGCACGGCGGCCGGTGGGACTTGTCCGAAACGCAGAACTTTTCATTGGCCCCACAAACCCTGCAAGTGCTCGGGCAACTCGAACAAGACGTCCGAGTGCTGGTGTTTGCTCATGAACGAAGTCCGGGATTTCGGACGTATCGTGACCTGCTGGAAGGCTACGCCTATTCAAGCCCGCGAATTTCCGTCACCTATGTTGATCCCGAGAAAGAACCGGGCCTGGCTCGCGAATATGAGATTTCCAAAATCGACACGGCCGTCTTTGAAAGTGATGAACAGACCGTCCGCGTCCCCAAACCCAGCGAATCGAACCTGACAAGCGCCTTAATCCGGGTGACGACCGCAGACGCCAAGCGCCTCGTTTTCTTGGAAGGACACGGCGAACGCCGGATCACGGACCAGGAACGTGGCGGGCTGTCATTGACCAGGCAAAGCCTCGAAGCACAAGGGTACCGGGTCGCCCGTGGCTCAATCCGGAATGATCCGGCATTGCTCGATGACACCGCGGTCCTCATTATTCCCGGCCCTCGCAAATCCGTTGAATCGGAAGAATTGACACACATAACAAACTTCACGGACAAGGGGGGACGGGTCCTGTTACTCCTCGACCCGCAGGTGACGAGCGGCCTCGAAGAATGGATTTCGCAATTGGGCCTGAAGCTCGGCCCGGGAATCGTCGTCGATCCCAAAGATCGCGTGGCCCAAGGCAGTCCGACGGCCTTACTCGTCCGTCGATTCACCAACCATCATATTACCAAGGGCTTTACCTCTCCAATTCTGCTGCCTGTACTGCAACCGGTATCGTTTGATGAAACCCCGGACACCAATCTGGAGTTCACCTCTCTGTTGCAATCTTCGGAAGAGAGTTGGGCCGAAACGAATTTTGAGAAGACCACTCCGGAATTTGACGAAGGTGCCGATCAGAAAGGCCCGTTTGCGCTCGCCGGCGCATTGAGCCGGAAACGCACCGGCTCCGAGCCGACTCCCGCGATGGTGGTCATCGGCAATTCGGCATTTGCCAGCAACACCTATTTGCAGTTTCCGGGGAACACCGATTTTCTGTCCAATGCCATTGCCTGGTTGGCGGATGAAAACACGCTAATTTCGGTCAGCACCAAAGAATCCGCCTTCCCGCCGTTTATTCCGAATCCCACCCAGGAACACATGCTGTTCGCCATACAGGTCTTTTCGGTGCCGTTCCTGATGCTCTTGTCGGGCCTGACGGTGTGGCGACGGCGCAGCCGCCTTTGATCATTCCCATGACGCCCTTCCGAACCACGCTTTTCCTGGCCGTCATCTTCGTAGGGCTCGGGGTGTACGTCTATACCATCGAAGTTCCCACCATGGAACAGGACGCGCGCCAGGAAACCGAGGCGCAACGGCTCCTGCCTTTCGACTACCGTGAGGTGACGCGTCTGGCGTATACCACGCGCACCGAACGGATCCTGATGAGCCGTGACGAACGCAACCGTTGGCGGATCGTCGAACCCGTGGAAGCCCGGGGTGATGCGCGTGAGATTGAAAGCGTGCTGCGTGCCCTGGAAATCGGCAAAATCTCCCGTATCATTCACAAGGAAGGGCAGAAGCAAGACGCGACCGCCGAACAATACGGGTTGCAATCTCCCTACGTGACCATCGACCTGACTACGCCGGAATACACCGAATCGTTAGCCCTGGGTAATACAGGTCCCTTCTCCTCCACCCTCTATGCGCAGCGGAGGTCGGATCAGAACATTCTGCTGACCACACTCATGGTCGGGGATTTTCGGGCAAAAACCCTGGACACCTTTCGCCTGAAAGACATCCTCTTCTTCGACAGGACACGTGCCGAACGCATCCAACTGCAAACAACCGGACAAACCATCACCCTCCAGCGTGGAGCCGGATTCCATGGCCCGGTTTCCGAGTGGAATTTCACGTCTCCGGTGAACGCCCCTGCCGATAAAACCGCGGTCGGCATTCTATTGATGACGCTCGAAGATCTGACGGCAACGGGCTTTATCGATTCACAAACCGAGAAAGAAGCACTCCTCAAAAAACTCGACACCCCGTCCTTGACGGCGACCGTTCATACCAAACAACGAGGCCATCACGTGGCCTTCTTCAAACCGGTTGCTCCCGGTGAAGAAGCGTACGCCGTCACGACCTCGAACGATCCCATCTATCGGATACCGGCCCGCGCACTCCATGACCTGCCGCGTGAAACGTTTCATTTGCAGGACAAACGCTTATTCGGCATGGAAATGGGGGAAGTCGCGCTTTTGACCGTCACAACCAATGACTCGCACTACACCCTAATCCAACAGCACGAGGAATGGTATCTCGAAGGAAAAGAAGAAGAGTCGATCGACCAGCAACAAGTCACATTGTTCGTCAGCCGTGTTGTGGATCTCCCGGCGGAACTGCCCGTCAGTGAAACCAACGATGAGCCGGATCAATACGGTCTGACGTCACCCACTATCGCAATCGCTGGCATCGACCACAAAGGCCGTCCCCGCGGACACCTGGCACTGGGAACGCGAGAGAAAGGCTTGGTCTACGCCACGGGAGCCGGCTTACCCGGCATTTATCAGACCCGCTCCCTGATACTCGGGCAAATCCCCACTCAGGAGGGACTGCTCGGCCAGTAATGTCTACGAACCTCTACGAAGGGTTGGGGGCCATGAAGACAAGCACGCGCAGTTTGGCGCCGGAATGATTCGTGACGGCGTGTTCTTCACCGGCCGGCGCTAATGTCCCCTGCCCCGGCCCCAGGACCTGTTCTTCGTTGCCGACGCGAAAGGTGCCCTGCCCTTCCAGCACCATGTAGATCTTGTCTTCGTTGGCGTGAACGTGCCCTTTCTGCACCTGATCCGGTTCAAAGCAGTAGACGTCGCAAAAGAATCGCGACGTTTCAAACACGTTATGTTTTTTCATTTTTTCGCTGGAAAATCCCTGAAAATCCGCCAGATTGATGACCTTCATCGTTCCGAACCTCCCTTGCCCAAGCGCGCATCCATCGTACGGAACCTCTGATTTAGTGCACTATCGGGCGCATGGCTGCGTTGTGTCCTCGCTCAACCCTCACCTATCTCTCTGATAAGCCTCGGGTTTCGCTCCGGGACGCCTTGCCCTGCATCCCGCTATCACCATAAATCAGGGGTTCCGTAAAATCGTCAACCCGGCTATTGTACCAAAGGCACGTGACCTTCCCAAGGTTGCCCTCAACAGACTGGATAGTGGCTTCGTCCGGTTTTGCTCCATCGAGTTCACTCGTGATACCGTGATCAGTGCGTCGCAGGTTTTTGCATCCAGCCAAGGAGCGATAGATGGACGTTATGCAACAAAGAAAAATCGTTCTGTTATTCGGAATCATGTTCCTCTATCTGTCAGTCGTGGTTGTCCAGGCTGCGGATCGCTTGCCGGGGGAGTACGAGGTCATAAAGAGTGAACCTTCTCTTCATACACCGGGAAAAGTCCTGCTCCTGGAATTTGCCGACTTCTATTGCCCGCATTGCCACCTGTTCGAAAAGGTCGTGACTTCAACATTGACAAAAGAATTCGGTGAACGACTGGAAGTCCGGTTGGTCGGGTTCCCCGTCATTCGCGGGAAACTGCCCACGGCTTTTGAAATGTATGAGCAAGCCAGGGCCATGGGAAAAGGGGCCGAAATGAAGGAGGTCTTATTCCGCACGATCCATAAAGAGCAAATTCACGTGTTGGATCGTGGCCTCCGCTCACTCCTGCTTCGTGAAGTCGGGTTGGACGCCAAAGCCTTCGAGGAAGGGCTGGCCAGTGGCGAGCCGTACAAAGCCCTGGAACAAGGCATCGCCTGGGGTCTACGGGTTCAGGTCAAGCATACTCCCACTGTCGTTCTGGATGGGAACCTGCGCGTTTCAAATCTGGATATCGACAATCTCCGCACCGTGATCAAGGGCATTATCGAGAAAGACAAACAATCATAAGGTCATTGGCTCGTCACAGCTATCGAGTCCGGCACGCATATCGGAGGAACATTTCCATGAGCAAAAAAAAGTTACCGAAAATCGCCGTCCCCGAATTGGAGGCCATGCTCAAAGACATGGAGGAATTACTCACGGACGAATATGGGAATCCCCTCCCACCCGATCATCCACAGGTAAAAAAACTTCAGTTGCTCGCGGCGCAACTGGGAACCGATGCCCCATCCTTACCTGAAAACGAAGGCGGTGATTCATTGTCTGGCCATGCGTAGTCCGGTTACGCGACGTCAGCCGATCTGCTGGGCTGTTAAAGGTAGACTTCTTCAGAAATTTCGCCTAGAGTGTACATTGTTGACGGCAGACTGAACGCTGAAAACTTAAAGCAATACATCAGGAAAAACGTGGTGTCGGAGAGGTGGCCGAGCGGCCGAAGGCAACGGTTTGCTAAACCGTCGTAGGCTAACCCCCTACCGCGGGTTCAAATCCCGCCCTCTCCGCCATTAACGGAATGATGTGACTGGCAAGTACTTCCCAAATTCACCGATCATTTTCAATGGCAACAGCGGGATTTGAACGGGGGATCGGAAGGGAGGCGTTTCCTTTCTAACAAATCTCTTCTGCCTCTTTCCTCAGTATGCAAGCCCGACGGAAGCCTCATCCGCTTCTCCATTCCGCACAGGAACGCGTTCATGCGTGAACAACGCTGGGAATCCCGGCAATCCCTGAGTTTCCCGCAGGTTCTCGACCTGCTCGATCGACTTGAGGCCAGAGGATTGCACCCCGTCGATCCTGAAAAAGAGGGGATCTGCTACATCGAAGAATGGCCCGTCCCCTCACCCGAGACCATCCACCGACTTGATCAATGGCCCTTGGAAGACGTGACGATGGTTCACGTGCTCGACGCATGGAAGGACGACTTTTTTCTCTTGGCCGGACGCTATCATTCGACCTTTCAACGCTATCAATCCGTCAGCGCATATTGCTCCATCAGCCATCCCTGGCATCTTTCCGGCCATTTGGCCACCTTGCAGCCTCTTTCCATGTTCTGGGTCGGATTTCGCCATACGCATTCTTTTATCAGAATTCGATTCCAGACATCGAGAGTCATTGCTCAGGGTGAATCCTGCGATCCCCACCAACGGCCGATCTGGCTGGAAGAACGTCAGGCGGCATTCCATGAAGCGATAGAACGTCTCGATTTGCCGATAGACGTCTCGATTCAAAAGGACAGAGTCACCCTTCGCAACACGCACGCAGACGTCCCATTTTTCTGTTCCTGGCCGGACGCGTTCGGACCGTGTCAATTCGAATTCAATTCCTCGGATCCTTTCGCTTTTCTCGTACCGGCCAGCGGATTGGCTTCGACGCATCGACTACCTACCGCCGCGGTTCGGATCTATTTGACGGGGTTTTCGCGAGACGCCCTGAATGAGTTCAAAACCATCGAACCCGACGTGCGCACGATCTACCGTTGCTCTGCGCATATTTGCCTGACGGACCTTCCCGCTCTTTTGGATATTGTGGGAACCGGAAGCCGGCTGTACACCACGGTGTCGGAATTTCGAACGCAGGCCCTGCTCCCCGATTCTTTGGACGCCGCAGCCATCGTCGGAATCATGGGAACGGGAAACCGCTATCAATTGGAAGTTCGCCTGAACATGATGCCCTTGCCCATGGACCGGATGTCTGCCTGGCTTGAGGAGTTGCTCTCTCATTCCATGGCCTACGCCCCTCTCTCCCCTTTTCCGTAAGACGGACGACAACCGGTCTTCCTCCTGCTTACAAAGCCGCCAACGCTCGCTCCAATCGACTCTGGCCATCCAATATCTCCAACTCAAGACAAACGGCAAAAAGAGGAATGGACATCGACCAATTCGATTGCACCTTTATCAAATCCTTTTCCGTCGTGAGCACCACGTCCGGCTGGCACCGCTCAACGCGTCGATAGATGTCCGCAACCCTGGAAGGTCCGTACGCTTCATGATCTCGAAAGACAAGTTCATCCGCCACCTGCACGCCGAACGCAGTCACCATCCGGCGAAACTGTTCGGGATTGCCGATACCGCTGAAAAGGAGCGCTCGCTTCCCGCGAACGTCGGAAAGCGGCATCGATTCCGATGCCCTCATCAATTTTTGGGGTGCGAATCTCGTGGTGATGGGATCAATCGTGGAACCCAGGGCCGCCTGAATCGGATCCAATACGTCGGCAATCATGGATTCATCTTCGACCCGAGTCAGAACAATATCCGAGGCTCTTCCGGCTTCGCCAAGCGGCTCCCGAAGTCTCCCCGCGGGAAGCAGCTCTAGTATGCCGGCAGGATCGGAACTGTCTACCAACAGCAGGTTCACGTCACGGGCCAGGCCCAAATGTTGGAACCCGTCATCCAGAACGAAACAGTCAATGGGCATTTGGCTCAACACCCAACGACCCAATTCATATCGATCGGCGCCAACGGCCACGACGACACCCGGGCATCGCAGTGCCATGAGATAGGGCTCGTCACCAGCCTCCCGAGGTCCGGCAAGGACCGACGTGCCATCGGAGACCAGCAAGAAATCCCGCGGGTTCTTTCGACGGTATCCCCGGCTGAGAATTGCCGGCTTTTTCCCTTGCTCCAACAGTGTTTCCGCCACCCACATCGTCATGGGCGTTTTGCCCGTTCCGCCGACCGTGAGGTTCCCAACACTGACCACCGGACACGGCAACCGCCGTTGCGTCAACCATCCTCGTTCATACAGCCGCGTCCGCATATACGTTGCGAACCGATACGGGCCGGTGAGCAGCGACTTCCATCCATTCATCATGGGTTCATGATTTCTCTACCCTCCGTCTCTACCTCCCCTTGCCCCTCCTTACAAAGGAAGGGAAGGGAAAGGCAGATCTCAAGGAGGAGAAGGACGTGCCTCGCGAAAACCGACGACTTGTTCGACCATATTCACGTTTCTCTCGACCACTCCTTGATTGTCGTCGATGATTTTTCGCGCGTTCAATCCCATATGAGACACCCAATCCTGATCTTGCATGCCCTTCATCAACGCTTCAGTCAATCCTTGCCCGTTGTCGACACGAATGCCTCCCCCGGATTCAACTAACAAATCCGCAATTTCCTGGCAGTGATCCGTATACGGGCCGAAACACACCGGCTTTCCCCACGCCGCCGGTTCCAGGAGATTATGCCCTCCAACAGGCACCAGCGTCCCTCCGACAAACGCCATGTAGGCCAACCCGTACGCATGGGCCAGTTCCCCCCTGGTATCAAGGATAAGGACCCTCGGTCCTACGGTTTCCTGATGACCCGTTTCCGGCAGACGACTTCGTCGCACCACCGGAAACCCGAACGACCGGATTGTTTCAACCAGCGCGTCGCTTCGTTCAATATGTCGTGGAGCCAATACTAGGACCACGTTGGGAAATGCACGGCTCACGGCGCGATAACTTTCCAGAAGAATTTCTTCTTCGACGGGATGCGTACTCCCCGCGATAAACAGCCGCTCGTCCTCCGACAGCCCGAGCGTCGAACGGCAAATCGCCGGTCGAGAAGTGAACATTCCATTCATCGTCAGATCGAATTTCATATTCCCCGTATGGTGCACCCGGTCAGACGGAGCGCCCAACTCCACGAATCGTTGTTGATCCCTGGCTGATTGCAGAAGCCCCAATGAGACCGTCGAGAGCACCTGCCGCATAAACGGCCGGACCCACCGGTATCGGACAAAGGAACGGGAAGACAGTCGTCCATTCAGGATCACGGCGGGAATACCCCGCCGTGAGAGCGCACGCAACAGGTTCGGCCACAGCTCCGTTTCGACGACCATAAACCCGATGGGGTTCAGGGCGTTGATGAAGCGGTTGACGATCCAGGGATAATCCAAAGGCAAGAAACAATGAGTGGCGATGCCGGCCAATCGTTCTTGCACGGCTTCCCGTCCGGTTTCCGTCACGGTCGAGACGACAATCTTGATCGTGGGATACCGTTGGTGAATCATCGTCACAAACGGCACCACGGCGGACACTTCTCCTAATGACACGGCATGAACCCAAAGCACGCGGTCCCGGGCGCCCCGCCCCTGCGGGACGATCCATCCGAACCGTTGCAGCAGACCGGATCGACTCCGCTTCTTGAGCAACAACGCGCAAAGAACAAATGGGAAACCAAGGATCAACAGCGCGTTATACAGACCGTACCACATCTCAGGACGCACCCTGATCATGACACATCGCTTCCGCTTCTGATGTCATCGAGGAGAGGGTGTTTTCCAACTCCAGACGTATTCGTTCCATGGCCGCGTCGTCGGCATCGCGGTCAACCCAAATCGGGCCGCCCCACAAATACACGCCGCGCGAAAACGGATACGGGACTAGAAACCGATCCCAACTGGAAAAGAGTTTTTTTTTGAACACGCAAAGGCCAGGGGAATGATAGGGAGGCCCGTGAATTTGGCGAGAGCGACGACGCCCGGCTGTACGCAATGCCTGGGACCTTTGGGACCGTCAGGCGTGATGACCAGATCAACGCCTTGCCGGCTCAGGCGAATGAGTTGACGCAGGGCACTGTGTCCGCCCCTCGTGCTTGATCCGCGGACGGCGCCGAATCCGAACCGCTTGATGATGCGATAAATGATTTCCCCGTCACGATGCCGGCTGATCAGAATCTCGGGATGGGGGCCACGGTAGCCCAACGGAATCATCAACTGTTGCCCATGCCAGAAAGCCAGGATGATATTGCGACCTTCTCGGTATAGTTGGTCGACCGGTCCGAATTCATACGACTTCAAAAACATTGACCTGCCGAGAAGCCGAATGGTTGCCTCGCCGATCAACGACAAAAGATATAATTTCAGCCGATTCATCATCAACGATCGAGGCCTTTCACTGGTTACGGCAACGTGGACGCTACGGGAACGTCGTGAAATTGCGTTTGATGCAAGCGTGTGTACACCCCGTTGCGACGAAGCAGTTCATGATGGATGCCGGCCTCCACAACGCGTCCTTCATCCAGCACCACGATGCGATCCGCATGCTGAACGGTAGACAGGCGGTGCGCAATGACCAGCGTCGTCCGATTCTTCATCAATTCAGCCAAAGCCGCCTGGACTTTTCGTTCGGACTCGGTATCCAACGCGGAGGTGGCTTCATCGAGAATGAGCAGCGGAGGATTCCGCAATATCGCACGGGCAATGGCCAACCGCTGCCGCTGTCCGCCGGACAGGGTGACGCCGTTTTCTCCTATCAGCGTATCCAACCCATCGGGTAACTCTTCAATAAATTCCCACGCGTATCCCGCCCGGGCTGCCTGGACGATTTCTTCCTCGGACGCATCAGGCCGTCCATATGCAATGTTAGCCCGTACCGATTCATCAAACAAGACCGTCTCTTGGGAAACAATGGCAATCTGCGCCCGCAGGGACGTCAGCGTCACCTCCTTGAGATCCATGCCGTCGATCAGGATGCGGCCTTCGGACGGATCATAAAACCTCGGGACTAAACTCATCAGGGTGGATTTACCGCTCCCACTTTTTCCGACTAACGCAATGACTTCTCCGAACTCGACGGTCAGGTCAATGTGTTCGATTGCCGGATCATCACTCCCTTCATAACGAAAGCTCACATTTTGAAACTCCAGGGAACGCGAGATGTCCGGCAACGTCGCACGCCCGCGATCGTCAACAAATTCGTGCTCCATATCCAGCATTTCAAACACCCGGTTCGCTGCCGCAATCGCCCGCTGAACCAAGACGTTGGCGCTGGCAAGTTTTTTCAACGGGGCATAGGCCAGGAACATGGCCGCCAAAAAGGAAAAAAATTCACCGGGTTTCATTTGTCCGTCGATGACGGAAAAGCCGCCATACCAAATGATAAAGGCAATGCCGCCTATCCCGATCACCTCCAAAAGCGGTGAGGTCAGTGCAGACAGTTGCCCCGACTTGGTGAACGCTCGCACGTAGGCCGCATTGCCCTTGGCAAACCGCTGTTGTTCAACCTGCTCCCCTCCATACGCTTTGACGAGACGAATTCCGGCAAAAGCCTCTTTGAGCGTCGAGGCCATATCCCCCATTGATTCCTGTCCCCTGACGGCCAATTTTCGCAACCGCCTGCCGATTTTCACGATGGCATAAATTGAAATCGGCATCACGACAAGCAACGCCGTGGCCAGCCTCCAATTTTGATAGAACGCCACGCCGGTCAATACGAGCAAGGTCAGCCCCTGTTGAAACAAATCTCTAATCACGTTGGGAATGGCATTGGCCATTTCATTCACGTCGTTGATGACCCGTGCCACCAATCGCCCGCTTGAATGTTTCCGATGAAACGGCAACGACATGCGAAGAAAGTGACCGAACAATTGCTGCCGGACTTCCGCCACCACGCGATAGCCCACGTAACTCATGAGATAGGCTTGACCATACGAAAAGAGCCCCTTCAACGTGGCTGCGCCAAGTATGACCAGGGGCAGGACCAAAAGGAGCAGTTGATCTTTGGCTATGAAAATTTCGTCAAGAACCGGTTGGACCAACCAGGCATACAATCCGGACATGCCCGCCACGCCGGCCGCGCAGAGACATGCCACGATCAAGCGGAACCGGTGTTGATGCAGGTAGGACAATATCCTGAGAAAAGCCGTCATGCCTGACACTCGGCCAACACCACCTCGGCCGCTCTCATTGAAGCTCCGGGAGAACCAAGCCTGGTGCGAATACCCCCCAACGCTTCCCGCATTTGATCGTACCGGGTTCGATCCTTCAGCAGACGCAACGCCTCTGCGCTCAGACGATCCGCCGTCATCTCCGATTGCAAGAGTTCCGGAACAATGCCGTGCCCGGCGACGAGGTTGACCAAACCCACGTGCTCGACGGTGATAAGGATCCTGGCAAGAAGGTAGGTCAACAGGGACACGCGATACGTCAGGATCATGGGCGTACCGACCAACGCGGCCTGCAAGGTGGCCGTCCCCGAAGCCACCAACAACAAATCCGCCGCGGCCATGACCTCTTCGGGTTGATTCGGCACCACGGTCACGGGAAGCTTCGTTTCATCGATGACCTCGTTGACCCACTCTCCGGCTACCGTGGGCGCCTGCGCGATGACACAACGAAGGTCGGGGAACGATTCTCGAATGCGTCCCACCGCCTCCAGCATGGTCGGCAATAGAGACTCGATTTCGGAACGGCGACTTCCGGGAAGTACCCCCAGAATCAGGCCTTGAGCCGGAAGCCCCAATGCTTGTCGCACGTGAGCCGCATCGTGACAGGGTGCCACGTCATCGAGTAAGGGATGCCCCACAAAACTGCAGGGCACGTCGGCTTCACGATACAGCGGTTCTTCGAAGGGTAAAATGACGATCATCCGGTGTACCACTCGCTTGATCAAATTGATACGCTTACGGCCCCACGCCCAAATCTGCGGAGCGATATAATAGATCACGCGATGACCGAGCTTTGCCGCGATCCTGGCCAGCCGCAGGTTCATCGATGGATTGTCGACAAACACCACGCCATCCAGGGACTCCTTTCGGAAAAACCGCTTCAGGGTCAATACGTTGGCCAATCCCTTCCAAATCATACCCGGGCCCGGCACGCCAACGACGTCCAGGCGATGTAACCCTTGGACCAGTTCGACGCCTGCAGCGCGCATGTGTTGTCCACCGACCCCGATCAGTCTGATGTCAGGCCGAAGTTTCTTTAAGGCCTTTGCCAAACTTGCACCATGAAGATCTCCCGACGCCTCACCGGCGACAATCATGATTGACAGACGAGCCATGCCACCTCTACGAGGCTGACGCCTCGACCTTCCAAAGACCGCTTAACGGAGACGCAGTTCCGCGGATGGAATGCATGATTGTATGAACCAACTCCAAGGCGGCCAGACCCTCTGCTCCGGAAACACCACCCTGAGTTCCAGACTGAATGGCTTGCACAAAGGCCTGCAATTCGCGTTTCAGCGGTTCTTCATCCCCTGCCTGAATCGATTCCTCCTGCACGGACGCTTCAGCGGTTACACCTTGTCGATACACGATGCCTCGACGAGAGAGAAGATCGACCGAAAGATAGAGGTGTTCCTGAAATAATCGCATTTTACGCAAACGACCGGTCGAAATCCGGCTGGCCGTCAAGTTGACCACGCACCCGTTGTCAAATTCGAGCCGGGCATGCGCAAAATCGACCTGCGAAGACAGCACCGGAATGCCCACGGCCTCCACCTTCTTGATACGACCCAAGCCAAAAGACAAGATCAGGTCAACGTCATGAATCATGAGATCCCGGACCACGTCCACGTCCGTTCCCCGTGGTTGAAATGGAGCAAGCCGGTGACATTCAATGTACTTGGGATTGGAGAGACGATCCCGGATCAGGTCTCCGACGGGATTGAACCGCTCAACGTGCCCCACGTGTAGCACCAACCCTTGGCGCTCCGCCTGATCGACCATCCGCCGTCCCTCTTCCGGAGTGGCGGCTATGGGCTTTTCGACCAGGACGTGCACACCTGCGGCAAGACAGTCCGACACGACCTCCGCGTGCTGCAAAGTCGGCACGGCGACACTCACCGCGTCGACCTGACCCAGCAAAGCTCGATGATCTGCGAATTGCGCCACGCCAAGACGATTGCCGATTTCGCCCCGGCGAACCTGATCAACGTCAACCACGCCCACCAACCGGGTTTGGGGCAATTCCGAATAGATCCGAGCATGGTGTTGCCCGAGATGGCCTACGCCGATGACGCCGACGTTCATGAGTTCCATGTCTCGACTTTCTACAATGAGATCAGGTGACATGATAGAAAACACAGAAACGGCGGCGCGACGAGATAGGCCGGACGCGTCTACTTCAACAAGACGCTGGCAGGCAAAAGACTCAGAAACGGCAAGGATACGGCAAGCCGGTTACGCAATCGTCCACTCCGCCGATGATCCCAAGATGCCAATAATGGCGATGCCGGCCTGATGAGCTTTTTCCAGCATCTCTTCCCGATCGAGCATAATGGTCTTGTGAGCCTCCAAGGCCAACACCGACGCTTTCGCTTCAACCATCACGTCGATGGTTTGAGGACCGACCGCGGGCAAGTCAAACCGTAAATCCTGCTGCGGTTTGCAACACTTGACGACAACGGCGCCATTCCGAGCCAATCGCCCCCCTCGCCGGATAGTCTCATCCGTGCCTTCGACCGCTTCAACCGCGACAATCACCCGGTCCTTGACTACCACGCATTGGCCGATGTCCATCCGGCCGACCTCTTTCGCAATACGCCATCCGTAGGACACGTCCGCCCGTTCCTTCCTGGACGGTTCCCGCCGGGTCAACGTCCCTTCCGGAACGACAAGATCGGACAGCCCGAACGTGGATTCTCGAATCGTAATCCCTTCGTCTTCCAGATCGTCGGCAATGGCCCTGAGAATATGATCATCCTTCCATGATTTCAGTTTGGCAAAAAATGCCATGGCTCGGAAATCGGGACGAACGCCGGAAAAGAGATGCGTTTTTTTCATCCCTCCCAGCATCACGGCCTGCTCGACGCCGTCACGCTTGAGGGCCTGAATAACTTTTCCAAACTGCCCGACGCGAACCCAATGCAGCCGGTCAACCACCTGCTCCAACTCGGGAGCCGTTTCACCGTGATGCGCCACAGCCGAGACTCGAAACCCGAGTTTTCTTGCGTTTTCAGCAAAGATGATGGGGAACCGACCATTGCCCGCTATCAGACCAATCCAGCCACCGGTGGGAGGAAGGGGCAAGGCCGACGAGGACAATTCTCGTGTCACCGCGTCCGGGATCACCTAAAAGTCTTCCTGCTCGCCTTGACCTTTTCGCGCGGAACGACACATCCCGCGAGTCGAGGTTTCCAAAAACGTCAGCAGGACCAGGACGTCGGGACTGTCCTGGAATTGATGGCGGGCCAACTTGATGGAGTCGGCCATACGTTGGTTTTTTCTAAACAGCAGGCTATAGGCTTGTTTCAACACACGGATACGCTGGGCGGAAAATCCTCCCCGACGAAGCCCGATGGCATTGATCCCATAGAGCTCAGCCCGGTTGCCGACGGCACGCATGAACGGCGGCACGTCCCGGGCAACGGCGGAACACCCGCCGATCATGGCATAATCGCCGATCCGTGCGTATTGATGAACGCCGACCAACCCGCCGATCACCGCATAATTCCCCACCGAAATATGTCCTGCAAGTGTCGCGGCATTGGCCATCACCACGTTATCGCCGATGTGACAATCGTGCGCCACGTGCACGTAAGCCATCAAAAAATTATGCCGGCCGATCGTCGTGACGCCCCCGCCGAATGCCGTCCCGCGGTTCACCGTGACGTACTCCCGCAAGATATTTTCATCGCCGATACTCACGCAAGTCGGCTCATCATGATACTGAAGGTGCTGGGGGGGAGCCCCGATCGACACGTAGGGAAAGATTTTACACCGTTGGCCGATTTCCGTATGACCTTCCAGGCTCACGTGTGAGCACAGTTCAGTACCGCGGCCGATTTTCACGTGCTCGCCGATCACGCAAAAAGGCCCCACGATCACGTCCTCATCGAGTTCGGATTTCGGATGCACGATCGCCGTGGGATGTATGGACCTACTCGACATCATGATCCTCAAGGTTTGTTTGCCCCGTTGCGGCATGCGTGGAGTCGGCCCGTTCAGACTGCAGCATCGCCGTGGATTCAGCCTCGCACACCAGATCCGACCCGACAAAAGCCTTTCCCTGCATCTTCCAGAACGGTGGCCGGCGTTTAATCACTTCGACTTCCAACCGTATCTGATCGCCGGGAATCACGGGTTTGCGAAACTTGGCCTTATCGATTCCCGTGAGGTACACGATCGGGGATCCCTCAACGGACGACGATCGAATGGCCAGTACTCCTCCCAATTGGGCAAGCGCTTCGACGATTAACACACCGGGAAAGACGGGACGCCCGGGAAAATGGCCTTGGAAGTACGGCTCGTTGACCGTAACGTTTTTTAAGCCGACTGCCCGTCGACCGGGATCAAACTCCACGACCCGGTCCACGAGCAAAAACGGGTAACGATGCGGAAGGATGGCTTGCACGTCAATGGCATCCATCACGATGTCCGGTTCGGTTATCTGATCGCTCATGGTTCCTGCATACCCTCAGACCCGGAGGGTCTGTCGTCCGACGTCACCGGCGTGACGCGCGCAATCTTGTGTTCCTCAACGTAACGTGGTCTGGTCCAAAATCTCCAGCACGGTGGACGAAAAATCCATGCTCTCGTCATAGTACCGTGTCGACGTATTCTTTCCTTTTTCCACAACAAGGCCCAATCCTCGTTGTTGGGCAATTTGTTTGACCACCAAATCGACCTGTTCACGAAATTCATTCAGCAACTCGGCCTGCTTGGACTGAAACTCTCGTGACATATTACCGGCTTTTTGCTGATAGTCCAACATACGTTGGCGCAATTGCTCTTCTTTTTGTTGCTTGGCCGAAGGACTTAAGACGCTGCCTTGACGCAACAACTCATTTTCCAGATTCCGTAGTTCCTGCTGTTCGAGTTCAAGTAACGCCTGCCGGTCCTTCATAAATTGGTTGAGCGTATCATTAACCTGGAGGCCGAGCTTCGACTCTTTCAATAGCCATTGCGTATCCACCACGCCGATCGCGATGCCGGAACCTCCCGATCGCTCCGTGACGGAAATTGTAGCAGGTTCAGAAGCCGGCGTCGCGCAACCGGTGGCCACCGAAGACAGAATGGTCAGGCCCGCCCACAGCACGACTCCCGGGAAAGACAACGTATTCGAACCGCTCGCGTTCCGCATGCTTCGCACTCTAGAAAACGTTCCCGACGGAAAACTCAAAAACACTTGATTGCTCCCGGGGCTGAGGATCCAAATTGAGACCCCATGCCGCACGTAGGGGCCCGAACGGTGAAATCCAGCGCACCTCTACTCCTGTCGCTTTTCGCAAATCGAAATTCAAATTTTCATCTTCGGCAAAACCCTTCCCATAATCAAAAAAGAGTACTCCATTTAATTTTGCAGCAGGAAGGACGGGGAAAATCAACTCGGTATTCAGAATCAACTGTTTATTCCCGCCGGCCAACGTGCCGGACTCGGTCACGGGACCGGCTCGACCAAATTGAAACCCACGCATCGTATTGATACCGCCGACAAAAAAGAGTTCCGTCAGGGGCACGGAGTCTCCCGAATACCCGTCCGCCATGCCGACACGCCCGCGGAACGCCATCCTGAGATCCCAAACGGGTAACGGGACGTATTTCAGCCCATCAAGCGCGAACCGGTAGAAATCGTTGGTCCCGCCCAGCGCCGAGGTGCCAAAACCCAGACGAAGACCCGTTCTCGAACCGGTACGCGGATCCTGGAAAAAGTCACGGGTATCCCGAAAAATGCTCGAACGGAACCCCGTCGTAGATTGATCCCCGAGTTGGTTCCGAATGAACGACGTGGCGTCACCGGCCACGTTTGTAATTCTGATTTGCTCCCCCACGAGAGTAAAACTTCCCGTGATATATTCGGAAAAGGCTCGTCCCCATTGAACCGTTCCTCCCTTTCTCTCTTCCTGATACGTCAAGAAATTCGTTTGCGTGCTAAACCCGTCTGCTTGGAAGGACGTGGGGCCGTCGAACAGCGCCGGATTCCTGAACGTCAGGACGCCAATCGTTCGACGAACACCGACTTGACCACGAATTCGGACCAGATACCCCAAACCGAATAAATTACCTTCCGTGATATTGGCAATGGCCGTAAATCGATCGAGAGTGCTGAACCCGCCGCCAATGCTGAATTGTCCCGTGGGCTTCTCTTTGACGCGTACCTGCACGTCAACCTTATCTTCCTCCACGTGTTCGGGAACCAGTTCGACGGTTTCGAAAAAATTCAGATTATTGAGTCGTTGAAAACTGCGCTTGACGGCCGCGGAATCCAGGACTTCCTGTTCATCTACTCGCAACTCCCGGCGAACGACGTTGTCACGCGTCTTATCATTTCCCGTAATGTGAATCTCTCTGACCCGAATCAGCGATCCTTCTTGGACCGTAAAGGTAATGTCAGTCGTGAGCGTATCAGGGTTCGGAGCGAGATTCGGCGTGACTTCGGCAAAGGCATACCCTTCGGCTCCATACATGTCCGTGACACGGGAAATTTCATCCCGGACCGTCGACCGTTGAAACACGTCATCCGGACGGATAAACGAAAACCGCGCAAGAGCGTCGTCTTCAAAAACCGTATTCCCTTCATAGCGGACCGTTTGAACCGTATACGGGTGACCTTCACTGATTTGAAAGGTCAGATTCACGGATTCTTTGTCGTCACTCAGTTCAATGGCAGGCGTCCCGACCTGGACGTCAAGGTACCCTCTATTCGAATAATATTCCTTGATCCGTTCAATATCGTTGGAGAGTTCTTCCTGGTGCAAGATGCCTGCGTCCGTGATGAGGGAAAGGAACGTGGTCCATTCCTGGTTGGCCATCACGCCCAACAAATCTTTTTTGTCGAACACGGTCATGCCGGCGAAATGAATCGTATCGATCTTGGCTCGCGCGCCTTCTTGGATGAAAAAGGTCACACGATTGCGACTCTCCCGTAATTCCTGAATGATCGGAATGACTTTGGCCTTGTGATACCCGCTTTTTTCATATTCCGCCCTAATCATCTCAGCGCTCGCCTTGGTCGCTTGCTGATCGAGAAATATTTGATTCTTCAGCGTGATGACCTCTTTCAACTTGTCGTCCGACAACGCATCATTCCCATCAAAGACAATGGCCGTCACAAAGGGTTTTTCCTGCACCACGAAAGTGACCGCGACGCCTTTCGCCGTCGTTTTCGTCTGCACTTGCACGTCGTCAAAGAAGCCCATATCGTAAATCCGTCGAATCTGCTGCTGGGTCACCTGAGATGAAAGCGGATCTCCCGTTTTGAGGGTCACGTTCCCGAGAATCGCGGCCGACTCGATTCGCTGATTTCCCGCAATGGCAATGCTTTCCACAACCACGTCCTGTGCCTGATTCAACGCCGGTGAAGACAGACCCACAAACAGGCATCCAAACAGGAGAATAATCCCCAGGATACCACCGGTTATGGCTCTCATGGGGATTCCGGGGGCGGGAATCGTCGAACGCGGGTTCTTTGAACTGATTTCCATCATCTGGTGTTCCGGACAAAAACGTCCCATTTTCTTATGGGACAGGGGCAATACAATCACAAGTCAGGTCAGACGCTCAAGGGTGAGAGACATACTGTGGTTTTCAGGGGACCGGATTCAGATGCTCGAATCTGAAAGGATGTTATGAAAAGGTGCGTCATTATAGATCGGCCCGTATGGCTTGTAAAGTTTGGGAAGTCTGAAATGGAGCTTCTTTCCTTGACATTCATTTTTTTGTTTACCTACTATGGAATGATCCGTTGAGAACAAACTCGACGGCCGAAAGTTACAATCCGTATGGGTGCATGACGGACGATTCCTGCCCTCGGTGGTGCTACCCCAAAAATTCGTTCGACGCTGTGTGACACGTAACGTTTGCCGACTCGAAACTTCCAGTAACGATCAATGACTGAAGAACTGCATCAGGCTCCTCCAAACGCTGATATTCCCGACGATTTACCATTGATCCCCGTGAGGGACATCGTGGTCTTTCCGTACATGGTGCTGCCCTTGTTTGTCGGACGGGAAATGTCGATCAAAGCCATAGAAACGGCCCTTGCCGGCAATCGAATGGTCCTTCTGGCGACTCAGAAAGCCCATGACACGGAAACACCGACGCCGGCGGATATTTTCGAAACCGGGACGGTCGGCATGATTATGCGCATGCTGAAACTCCCTGATGAGCGGATCAAAATTCTGGTCCAAGGGCTGGCCAAGGCAAAAATCATCAACTATCTCCAATCCGAGCCGTTTTACTCGGTTCGCATTCAACCCTTTCCGGCGTCTCAAGAACCGGCAGCATCGCTCGAGACCGAGGCCGTCATTCGAACGGCAAAAGAAGGGGTGGACCGGATCGCCAGCTTGGGAAAAGTGCTGATGCCGGACGTCATGGTGGTCATCGAAAACATGGATGAGCCCGGCCGGCTGGCCGACCTCATCGCATCGAACCTTGGATTGAAAGTGGAAGTCACTCAGGAAATTTTGGAAACCGACGACCCCGTGACCCGCTTAAGACGCGTCACGGAGATCCTCTCGAAAGAGATCGACGTGTTGTCGATGCAACAAAAGATCCAGGCCGATGCCAAAGGCGAGATCGATAAAACGCAACGGGAATACTTTCTTCGTGAGCAATTGAAAGCCATTCAGAAAGAACTTGGGGAACTGGATGACCGGGCCGAAGAAGTGGCGGAATTTCGAAAACGCATCGAAGAGTGTCGCATGCCGGAGAAAGTCCTGAAGGAAGCGGAAAAACAGTTAAAGCGTCTCGAAAAGATGCATCCCGACACCGCCGAGGCGGCGACCGTGCGCACCTATATGGAATGGATGGTGGAAATTCCGTGGAGTCACGCCTCCAAGGACAATCTTGACATTCAAGCCGCCAAGAAGGTGCTCAACGAAGACCACTATGACCTGGAAAAAGTCAAAGAGCGCATCCTCGAATACTTGGCCGTCCGCAAACTCAAGGAGAAGCTCAAGGGTCCGATTTTGTGTTTTGTCGGTCCGCCAGGCGTGGGAAAAACATCGTTGGGGAAATCCATCGCTCGCGCCTTGGGTCGCGAATTCGTGCGCATGAGCCTGGGTGGGGTGCGTGACGAAGCCGAAATCCGCGGCCATCGCCGCACGTACGTCGGAGCCTTGCCCGGACGGATCATGCAAGGCATCAAGCAGGCGGGAACCAATAATCCCGTGTGCATGCTGGATGAAGTCGACAAAGTCGGCATGGATTTTCGCGGCGACCCCTCAGCCGCACTGTTGGAAGTGTTGGACCCCGAGCAAAACCACGCGTTCACGGACCATTATTTGGGCGTCCCCTTCGACCTGAGCAACGTGATGTTCATCACGACGGCCAATCTCATGGACCCTATTCTTTCGGCTCTACGGGACCGGATGGAAATAATTGAAATCCCAGGTTACACCGAAGAAGAAAAACTGGGAATTGCCCGGCGCTATCTCATCCCGCGGCAATTGGACAAACACGGTATTTCGGAAAAACATTTTCGCATTACGGATCTTGCCGTTCAGCGAATCGTCACCCACTATACGCGGGAAGCCGGCGTCCGCAACCTCGAACGGGAACTCGCCAACGCCATGAGGAAAGTGGCCCGGCGCGTGGCTGAAGGAAAACCGAAACTCCATTCCATTACGCCGCATTCCCTCCGTACCTACATCGGCATTCCCAAATACCTGCCGGAAACCGAAAAGGAAAAAGACCAGGTCGGGTTGGCCATGGGATTGGCCTGGACGGAAACCGGCGGGGAAACGCTGCACATCGAGGCCACGGGCATGCAGGGCAAAGGGAACCTGACCTTGACGGGTCATCTCGGCGACGTTATGAAGGAATCCGCCCAAGCCGCGCTCAGCTACGTCCGGGCACAAGCCGGCCCGCTGGGCATCAAGGACGAAACCTTCTCGACCACCGACATTCACATTCACGTACCTGCCGGCGCCATACCCAAGGATGGGCCTTCAGCGGGAATTACCATGGCGACGGCTCTCGCGTCGACTCTGGCGAATATTCCCGTCCGGCACGACGTCGCCATGACCGGAGAGATCACCCTTCGCGGGCGCATTCTCCCTATCGGCGGTTTGAAAGAGAAAATCCTGGCGGCGAAGCGAGCCTCGATCCCACGCATCATTCTGCCCAAACGAAACGAAAAAGATTTGGAAGAACTTCCCAAACACCTGCTGAAAGGCATCAAGATCATCTTTGCGGAAACCGTTGACCAGGTCTTCGCGGCTGCGCTTCTGCGCCCGGTACGGCGCAAACCCAAAACGCCCGCACGCGCCAAAACGGCAACTTCAAACCGAAAACAACGAGTGTCTGCTCCGCCTGCAAAAAAGGCCCAGCGGTGAACCGCTCCTCCACGCGTGATACCCTGAACACCATCGGAGAATTCGGGCTCATCCGAAACTTGAAACGGCAGTGGCCCGCGGCCTCTCCATGGATTGTCACCGGCATCGGCGACGACGCCGCCATGCTGAAAACACGGCAGGGGCAACAGCTTCTCATCAGCACCGACGTCCTGATCGAGGGCGTTCATTTCGACTTGGACTATCAGACCCCGAAGGATCTGGGCTGGCGTGCGGGGGTGGCCAACCTCAGCGATATCGCGGCCATGGGGGGAACCCCGCTGTACCTGCTCGTCTCGATGGCCATTCCAGGCCGGGTCCCGCCTCGACACATTCGAGAACTCTATCGAGGAATTCAAGCAGCCTGTCACCCCTTCAACGTCGATTTGATCGGCGGGGACACCTCCTCCTCTCCGTCGCAGATCTTTCTCAGCCTGACCATCATGGGATCCATACGAGCCAATCGGGCACTGACGAGAAACAGCGCTGCAATCGGCGACCGAATTTACGTAACCGGAACCATTGGTGATGCCAACGCCGGCCTCCACATCTTGCAGACCCGTTCGACAAACCGTCGACGGTCCCGCCCGTCGGCCGTTGAAGCGTTTCTCATCCGGCGTCACTTGCGACCCACGCCGCGGATTCACATCGGACAGCTCCTGGTCGACCGAAAACTCGCCCATGCTGCCATTGATCTTTCCGACGGACTCTCTTCAGACGTGGGACATGTATGTACTGAAAGCCGGGTGGGCGCCGAGATCCGCGCAACCGCCCTTCCGCTTTCTTCCCAACTGTGCGCCATTGCCAAGCGAGACAAGAGGGACCCCGTGCAGATCGCCCTTCAAGGGGGGGAAGATTATGAACTCCTCTTTACCGCCCCCGCCAACCGTCATCAGAACGTGTTGCGCGTCTCCGAACAAACAAAGGTCCCCATCACCTGCATTGGTGAGATCAAACCGAAGACCTTCGGCCGACAACTTGTGCTCCCCTCAGGCCGGAAACACAAACTGCCAAACGAGAGTTTTCGTCACTTCAACAGTCGATAAGACTTGCCGATTCCCGCATCGTGGTCACGCCCAACTATCTTCGCGCAAAGATACGCGAAGCGCTCCATCTCGGGGAAACGCCCCAACGCACGGCTGCGGCGTTTGCCCTTGGAGTCTTCATTGCGTTCACCCCGACCTATGGACTGCATACGGCGAGTGTCGTCTTCCTGGCCTGGGCTCTCCGGCTGAATTTTCCCGCTATCCTGGTCGGCTCACTCATCAATAATCCCTGGACGGTCGTCCCGATTTTAGGAGCCACGATGTGGACGGGATTTTTTCTGTTGGGTATCCAGGACGTTCCGGACGTGTCCTGGAGTCATCTTTCCATCACCACACTCTACGACACGGTGCGGCCATTCATTCTACCGTTTACCCTTGGGGCTTTGACCCTGAGCATGCTGGGCGCCCTGCTGGCCTATCCTTTGGGATTGCTCCTGATATCCTGGTACCGCAAGCGACCCGCGCCCCAGTCGACCAAATAACTCAAAAAAGGCCACGCAGGCGGCGTTGGTTGTTCGTTCTCTCACGCTACGTTAAGATTTGCGGAAGATGCTTTCACCGCCCCCGACGTGAAACCCGATGACCAAATCGATTCCTCACGACGTTTCCCTGATCGCCGACCCGATTCATCATTACATTCAATTTACGGTTCCCCGTTCCTCACCCGGCTCAACCGAAATCACCGAAAAAGATCTGATTGATTCTCCCTGGCTCCAACGCCTTCGGTATATCTATCAATTACAAAGCGCTCGATGGGTCTATCCGGCAGCCGAACACAGCCGGTTTCAGCATTCGCTGGGCGCCATGCACCTGGCCGGGCAATATGCCAAGCACGTCTATCCCAGCTTGGCCCAAACGGTTCGTGACGTGCCCTCCCTCCCCTACGTCGAAGCCTTGCTCAGGATCACCGCCCTGCTCCACGACGTGGGTCATGGCCCCTTTTGTCATTTTTTCGATCACCACTTTCTTCACCAATACGGGTTGTCCCACGAACACGTGAGTCAGGCCATTATTCGTCACGAAGTCGGTCCACAGATCAAGCAAATCCGGCGGAGTCCTTCAGGAACATTTGCAGACCATGAAACCATCGACCCCGAGTACGTGGCCTTTCTGATTCTGAAAGAGCCCAATAAACAGAACCGACGTTATCCCCGTTGGCTGCAACTACTTCGACCGCTGATCGGAGGGTTGTTCACTGCGGATAACTTCGATTACGTCCTGCGCGACTCCTATATGTGCGGCGTCGCAGTCGGACCGGTGGATATTCCCCGGCTGATCCATTATACCCTGATCACTCCCAAGGGGTTGACCATTCATAAAAACGGATTGCCCGCCCTCCAGATGTTTCTCAACGCCAGGCTCTACCTGTATGCCAACGTGTATTTTCACCGCACCTCCCGCGCCATCGATCTCCACCTCCTGGAGATTTTCCACGAAACGATGGAATGTATTTTTCCTTACAACCCCCTGCAACACATGCACAAATATCTTCGACTGACGGATTGGTCGTTGCTGGAAACGGTCCGCGCCTGGGAATCGTCCTCGAATCGCAAACAACAACGGATTGGAAAAGAATGGGCCCGGGTGTTGGGACGACAGATCAAATGGAAAACGGCGTACAGCAGGGTGCTGACGATTCGAGACTGCCGTCCGCGAGGACCGGCGGCGACACCGGCCAAGCTGGAATCCCGTATTCGTCAACATTTACCGCGGCAACTGCGAGGACTGACCTTTCGAGTAGATATCGCCAGCAAGGACACCCGGCCCTTCAACGTGCTCAACATGGGCCAATTCCAGTTTTACCTCTACGACCCCGCGACCGGGTCCGTTGAAAAAGAGAAACTTCAAGAATTGATGGAGTTTTTGCCTTCGCAGATCGTCCAACTCCGGATCTTTGCCGAAGATCATCAGGCCGATGCCGCCTTGGCCATGGCGACCGAACGGGTTCTTCAGAACCGATGAAGAGTGGAGAAAGGGAAGTCGGTTAGGACCACGGCAGATCTTGTTCATCCTGCAGAAGCGGGCCCAGAATGCGCTTGAAGATTTGTGTGCCCAATCCGGTGGTAGCCCCCAGACCACGCAACGTGAAGAAAAAATTGAATTGATTGCGTTCGGGAAGACCGTTGCCGGCTGATAAGTGAATATAATTCAGCCCAAGCGACCAGCATTTACAGGCGTTTTCATAGTAGCCCACGACGTCCCATTCGGGGGTCTGACCCGTGACAAAATCATGATAGGCCTTGGTCCCCACCGTCCATCCCCATGGTAAACGGACCGCGCCGCCCGCGCTGAAAAAGTTGATTTCCGATTGAGTGGCCAAGACTTCATTAAAGGAAACCGGATTCCAGATATCTCCCCGGCGGGTGAGCAAGCCCGATCGTGCATACCGATACCCCAACTGCACGTAGGCCCGTTGGTGCGCCTGCACCATGGCGTCTGAATTGAATTGCGAGAATTCACCGTCCTCCGGACGATAAAACGTATCAAGACTCAGGCGGAAACGGTCCAGGACGTCCGGCAACTGCGTCACCGGAATTTCAAACGCCGCCCTCCCCCACACGTCCGAGAACCTTTCCGCCGAACCCGGCGAGGAACCGAGATGATAACTTTGGGCAAGCATCACGTCCATCAAGGTGCCCGACCGTTGACCACTCCGCTCATCCTGTAATCTGGTTCTCAGGGAATACGTCACCAGGTGTTTCTTCAAAAGATTATCGGTCGCATCGATCTGTAAAAGATCGGACTGCCCGGTCTCGGGCACGTATTCGTAGAACACTCGCGGCTCAATCGTGTGACGCAGTCGATGCCCCGTCCCGACCTGAAACCCGCGCGAGACGTTGGAGACCGCATCCAGGCCCAGCCAGAACGTCCCACGATCCCGGGCATCATCCTGAACCCGCCCCCTAGAATAGAGGACTTCCCTGAATTTGAATTGCGGGCGAAGACCGACCACGTGCCCCAGGTGCAACCCGTGAACGGCCAGGGTCGGCATGACGTCGAAACGACTCACGTTGCTCCCTTGTTCGCGGGCGAAGTGTACAAACGTCGAATCCAGTCCGATATCGAGACTCACCGATTCCGAGTCCAGGGGTAAGCGATGCCCGAACCGGTGACCGATTTCCGGCAGCCGTTGAAACGTATCCCGGCCGCCGGCATCCAGCGGTTGCAGGTATTGGGCTCGGAGATAGGCCGCACCTCCCGGCAAGCGGCGGGTGACGTGCAAGACGGATTCCTGGCTGGGCAACGCCCGGGAAATCCCGGAAGCGCTCAGATCCCGTATGAACCTCCGGTCCGTGGCATAGTTGACTTTGGCCTGAATCAGCAGATTGTCCTGCACGTGATGAACGTGCGCTCCCGTCACTTGTGCGCGAGCCCGGTCCACATGGGTATCATTAAACGCATTGACCAGCCATCGCCCTCTCGATCGACGATTCAGGACGTAACGATACGTCACGTCGCCTCCCTGGCCCCGTTTGGTCAGGATTTGCGGGGCGATGGTCAGGTCCCGGCTGGGAGACAGCGCCCAATAGAACCCCTGTCGATATTGAAGACCCAACACGTTGTCGTACCCGATGGTCGGAACCAGAAACCCGGTTTTTCTGGCACCAGGCATCGGATAGCGCAACACGGGAATCGGGACGACGGGCTGATTGCGAATATTCAACCATGTATCTTTGGCGAAAACACTGTCGCCCTGTTCCACGTCCACGTCCTGAAACGAAAAACTCCAATCGGGGATTTGCCCGTCATCCGCTTCGCAATTCGTAAACGTGCCGTCCTTCACGCGATAGTGGGTTTCGGAAAACCGTTGGAGGAGACGACCCCGGAGCCACGTCCCCGTCTCTTTCAAGAAAATCTTTCCGTTGACCACAAGAACGGACTCCGTATTCACGTTGATGGTGAGTTCCTCCGCCCACACGTCATTCACTTGATCCTTGAGATGAACGTGACCCGTGGCCGTTAACCGCCCAGAGAGTTTGTGAAGCACGGCTCGGTCGGCGGTCAACCTGACGGTCCCCTGCGTCACGACCACCGAGCCGACGGCTTTGAATTCCTCCGTGACTTGATCGAATTCGGTTCGTTCGGCCGTGATGCGAAGCGCGGAAGCCTCATCAGGTCGCTCCCGCGTGACGTGAAGAGAGGAGGCATGTTCCGTTTGCAAGGGTTCGGACGCGGGAAATAGGGGCAACGCATGGACCCAACCCGCCATCGTGAAGATGATCTGCACGGCGCACAACACGCCGATTGCAGCGCCCCCCCGGGTGGCACGCGCTCGGCTGCGCTCATCCCAGAACAGGTTCATACGCCTTTCCCGCCATCAGGCTTTTCACGTGCCCGACAAGGAATAAGGATCCCGTCACACAGATCAGATCGTTTTCACCCGCCAGACCCGTTGCCAGGTCAAAAGCCGCTTCCGGCGCCTCACGCTCATATGCCGGACGAGCAAAGACCGGCAGGGCCTCTTTCAGCGCACGCGCGGTGGCTGACCTGGAAGAATTGATCCGGGTCAAAATCACCGCATCGGCCAGCGGGACCAACGTGTTCAAAAATGCGGGAAGATTCTTGTCCTGCATCATTCCGACCACCAGGATGAGACGACGTTCTTGTTGTTCGGAAAGACGGCGTTGCAAATGAAGTTTGAGGCATTCCGCCGCAGCCGGATTGTGGGCTCCATCGCAGAGGACTTCAGGATGATGCCGGAGTCGTTCGAGCCGGCCAGGCCAGGAAACCTGCTCCAGGCCCCGTCTGACGGCCCGTTCGGGAACCCGGCTCCTGAGCATCACGCCGGCTTCGAGGAGAGCAACGGCACAAGCCGCATTGATCGTTTGATGCTCGCCGTCAAGCGCGCAGCGAAGATTCACGTATGTGCGATGCATCCCGATGAAATCGAAAGCACCGGATGGATGGGGCATGCTCCTGAATTCGCTGCCGAATTTGAACGTCCGCGTTTGCTTCTGTCGCGCCTGCTCCTCCAGGACACCGGCTACCGACGGCTCGACCGGCCCCACGACCAGCGGAACGTCCCGTTTCACAATTCCCGCTTTCTCAAACGCAATCGCTTCCAGGGATGAGCCCAGATGTTTCTCATGATCGAATGAAATATTGGTAATGATGGTTCCGATCGGCCGGCAGACGTTTGTCGCGTCGAATC
Organism: Nitrospirales bacterium; assembly: GCA_965203665.1. Taxonomy (GTDB): domain Bacteria; phylum Nitrospirota; class Nitrospiria; order Nitrospirales; family UBA8639; genus Bin75. The sequence goes on from OZ241905.1 coordinate 931,793, forward strand.
TTCCTCCCAGACCGACTTCCAGTACCGCGATTTCCACCCGTTCTTCGGCAAAATACTGAAAGGCCATGGCCGTGGCCATTTCAAAAAACGTGGGAGGCACGGCGAAGGACGGCAGGGCTTGAATTGTGTGGAACAGGTCGACGACGCGATCTTCGGGAATGCAACGCCCTTGAACCTGGATTCGTTCGGAAAAATCAAGCAGATGCGGAGACGTATACAACCCAACGCGGATTCCGGCAGCCTGCAAAATCGACGCGGTGATGGCGGCCACGGATCCTTTCCCGTTGGTTCCGGCCACGTGCAGGACCGGAACACGATCTTGGGGGCTGCCGAGTTCCGACAATAAGGAGGAAATCGTGTCGAGTCCCAGGTGGATGCCGAATTGTTGCAACTCGTAAAGACGTTCTCGTGCGTCTTCGTAGGAAGGCTTCATCAACGCTCTCCATGACCGGCCGCCAGCGTCGGATTACGCTTCGCTAATCCGACCTACTGACTACTGACGCTCAAGTGCCGAAACACGGTATGAAGCGTCTGCCGAAGACGAGGCCGACTCACGATGGCGTCGATCATACCATGTTCGAGCAAAAATTCCGCGCGCTGAAACCCGTCCGGCAATCGCTGTTTGATGGTCTGCTCAATGACGCGCGGTCCTGCAAAACCGATAAGAGCTTTCGGTTCCGCCAGAATGACGTCACCCAACATCGCCACGCTCGCGGTCACGCCCCCAAAGGTCGGATCCGTCAGGAGCGAAATGAACGGCACGCCGGCTTCATGAAGCCGCGCCATGGCTGCCGACGTCCTGGCCATCTGCATGAGGGAGAGGATGCCTTCCTGCATTCTCGCCCCGCCCGACGTGGTCACGAGTAAGAACGGCGTGTTTCCCTCGATGGCCCGGTCGGCCGCACGACAAATCTTTTCTCCCACCACGGACCCCATGCTGCCGCCCATGAATCCAAAATCGAAGATTCCCACGATGACCGGAGAAGTCTGAAGTTTTCCTTCGCCCGTCACGATGGCGTCGCGTCTGCCGGTCTTCTTCTGATAGATCTCGAGTCGACCGGGGTAGGATTGCGTATCGGTAAACGCCAGGGGGTCGCCGGGGGACAAGTCGGCGTCCCACTCCTGAAAACTGCCGGGGTCGAGCAAGACGTCAAGCCGCTCGGGGACCGACAGGGGAAAGTGGTATCCGCACTTGGGACAGAGTTTGAAGTTCTGATCGACTTCTTTTCGATAGACGACGGCGCGGCAAAAGGCACATTTGATCCACATGCCTTCCACGATGTTCAGCTTGCCCTTTTCCCGTTCTTCCGACGAGCCCTTCTGAAACCAACCCATCGAGACCTTTTCTTGGGTTTGTCCCCGACGTTCTTAATCGGGGATGCAAGAACCAACAACGGCGTGGACCATCAGCCGCCGCGCGCGTGCATTTCCAAATGTGGATCCTGGCGCAATTCGTCGATCTGAATGAATTGACCCCGCTCGCTGGAGGACTCCAGCGCTTTACGGTCTTCAGCGCCGCGGTCGATCCGCTGCTGCCATCCCGACCGAATGCGGGCTCGCAGGCTCGCGTCGTCGTTCAGCCGAAGCGGTTCCCGCAGATCCAATCCGTGCCGGGCATAGAGACACAGATACCACATGCCGTCCGCGGTCAACCGGCTCCGGTCGCACGTGGCGCAAAACGGCGTGGTCGTGGAAGGAATAATCCCGAACGTCGTACCATCGGGCAATCGATAGCGCCGAGCCGGAGCCGAACTGTTTTCCCGAATGGGCTCAACCGGGCCATAGACCTGCCGGAACGTCTCCAGAATCTCGGCCTGGGAAAAAACTTTGTCCATGCCCCAATCATTCGCGCCGCCCACGTCCATGTACTCGATAAATCGCACCTCGCCGTCGACCTTTTTCCCATATTCAATCAGCTCGACGAATTCATCGTCGTTGAATCCCTTGATCGCAACGGTGTCGATTTTGAGTCCGGTCAGGCCGATTGTCTTGACGTGATCAATGCCCTGTAAGACCCGATCAAACGTATCCCGTTTGGTAAGACTCCTGAACTTGTCGGGTTTCAGGGTGTCGAGGCTGACCGTGATACGATCCAAGCCGGCGTCACGAAGTGATTCGGCCTGCTCGTCCAACAAAATGCCATTGGTGGTCAGGGCGATGTCCTGAATGGCAGCCTGTCGCTTCAACAGGCGAATGAGGGTGGGCAGGTCACGACGAAGCAGGGGTTCTCCGCCCGTCAACCGGACTTTATCCACGCCGAACTCGGTGAAGACCTCCACCAACCGGTTGATTTCTTCGAAACTCAGGAGAGTCTCACGGGGAAGCCACGCATACTCCTCCTCCGGCATGCAATAGCGACAACGCAGGTTGCACCGGTCCGTCACCGACACGCGCAGGCTCCGCAGGGGACGCCCGAACGTGTCGAACAGATCCTCACCCGTCGGTACGGCGTTCATGGATGTTGCTCGACCCATACTTCCCCGTCCGGCGTCTCTTCACACTTCCAGATCGGCGTGATCTGCTTCAATTCGTCGATACACCATTTGCACGCCTTGAACGCATCCGCCCGATGCATGGCGCCCACGACGATCAGGACAATGTTTTCCCCGATGTCGATCTCGCCGTACCGGTGCAAAATCAGCACCTCAAGGACGTCAAAATCCTGCAACGCACGCTCACGGATTTCCCGGAGCTTCTTCTGGGCCATCCCCTCATAGTATTCAAACGTGATCCGGCTGACGTCCCGGTCATTCGATCGATCACGCGCGGTGCCGAGAAAAGTCGCGATACCACCAATGCGCGTGGAACGGTTCCGGACACGGTTGATTTCCTCGTCAATCGAAAAATCCTCTCGTTGGACCCGGACCAACAAGGCTTCGGTATCAACGGTAGACATCGGCAAGCATCTCCCCTGGTGGACATGATCCGCCGGAGAACGGCGGAAGCAACGCGATTTCATCAGTACCGGCAAGTTCGGTTTCCCCGTGAGCAACCTCATGGTTCACCGACACGAGAATTTTTCTTTTCAGCAACAAGTCGCCAACGTCGGCATTCATCGACTGGATGGCGGCGATCAGGTCATCCACCCGGCAACCCTCATCCAATGGCACCTTCAGTTCGGATTCGTTCAGTCCGGATTCGCGGTGAAGCTGCGTTTTCAACATGCCGAACAATTTCACCGTGACGATCATGACGAGGACCCATGGGCAGGGGCCAGGGCCTCGACGCCGGCTCGTTGATAGGTCCCGGACTTGCCGCCGGATTTCGAGACCAGACACACGTCTCCGAAACTCATGCCTTTGTCCACGGCTTTACACATATCGTAGATCGTCAACGCCGCGACCGCGACCGCGGTCATGGCTTCCATTTCGACCCCGGTCTGGCCGCTGGTCTTGACCGCGGCCTGGATGGTCAAGGAACATTGCCCGCTCTCATCGGGCGTCGCATTTTCCCGGAAGTCGATATTCACGCTCGTCAGCATCAAGGGATGACACATGGGCACCAGGTCCGGCGTCCGTTTGGCGCCCATGATTCCGGCCACCTGCGCCACGGCCAGGACGTCGCCCTTAGCGATTTTCCCTTCCTGAATACGCCGTAGGGTTTCCGGGAGCATAAAGACCCGGCCCTGCGCCACCGCGATGCGTTCGGTCGCACCCTTGGCCGACACGTCGACCATCCTCGCACGGCCGGATTCATTGAAATGCGTAAAATCAGCCACCAGGCACAACCCTCCCCCTGAAGCGTTCGGCCCTATTATAGGAGCCCTCCGAAAAGCGGGTCAAGCGGTTGGACTGGCCACGCTTGGTCGGAGCCGGACAAGTCAACCGGGCTTGACACGTATTTTCCCCTCCTCGACAATGCCTTGGTGTCCGAAGCCATCATCATTGAAGGGATCAGATTTCAGGCGCGGTGCGGGGTCACGCCGGACGAACGGCAATGCCCGCAGCCGCTGTTGGCGGACCTCGAACTCGCCTGTTCGGTCGAAGACGCCATTCATTCCGACAGCCTCGCCAAAACCGTTGACTACGCCCGAGTCGTGCAACGGGTCATTGACGTCGGAACCGCCAATGCGAACGCGCTGATCGAACGATTGACGGACCGGATCGCCCAAACGCTGCTGCTGGAATTTCCCATCCAACGACTGACCATCTGGCTGCGGAAAGCCGCGCCGCCGCTCCCGGACGTGTCGGGTTCAGTCGGCGTCCGGCTGACGTATCCGCGCACGCACGCCGGCAATTCGGCGTCTCCCTTCCAACCTTCGCCGTTTCTGCACGCGACCGCGCACATGATCCCCAAAGGGACGGTCTTGGACGTGGCCGCCGGAGAAGGACGACACGCCCTGTATCTGGCTTCTCAAGGATATGACGTGATCGGTCTCGATCGCGACGAGCACGCATTGGCTACCCTGACGCATAGGGCCAAGGAGCATCACCTTCCCAATCTCTCCACGCGGGAAACTGACCTGGAAAAAGACCCGGCGTTGCCCCCTTCACTGGGCAATCAGGAATACGACGGGATTCTGGTGTTCTTCTATCTCTTCCGACCGCTCTTTCCGTCTCTCCTGCAAGCCCTCAAGCCCGGCGGCGTCCTGATTTATGAGACGTTCTTGATCGATAACCACCTACGGTACCAGCATCCCCGGAGAAAGGAATTCTGCCTGGAGCAAAACGAGCTGCTGCACTTAATCCACCCATTGCGCGTGTTGCACTACGAGGAAGGCCCGCAGCCCGCTTCGTCTCATCAACCGGAGCCTGGCATAACTGCACGGCTCGTCGCCCAAAAACCCTGACCTGCCTGTCGAACGGGCTTGACCGGAACCCGGCCGGCAGGACGAAAGCAACCGCCCCTCGATGGCACGAATCGATCTTCACCTGCATACCCGCTACTCCGACGGCAGCCTGACGCCCGCAGAGGTCGTGGACCTGGCCCATCAAGCGGGCGTCACGGCCCTGGCCATCACGGATCACGACATCGTGGATGGCATTCCCCATGCCATGGAGGCGGCCACAAAGCCCGGCATCGAAGTCATCCCCGGCGTGGAAATAAGCTCTCGTTTCAACGAGCAGGAACTCCACGTCCTCGGCTATTTCTTCGATTGGCAGGATTCGACCTTTCGGGATCATCTGGCGCAACAACGTCGTTCTCGACAGATCAGAAATCCGCAGACCATCGAACGGCTGAACGCCTTGGGGCTTGAGTTATCCGAGGAAGAAGTCAACGCCAAAGCCGGATCGGACTCCATCGGCCGTCCGCACATCGCACAGGTGTTGGTTGACAAGGGATACGTCCGGGATACCCGCGAAGCCTTCGACCGATACTTGAAGGAGGGAGCCCCGGCCTACGTGCCTCGGACGCTCTCCGACACGCGGGAAGTCATTACCTGGATTCGCGACGCGGGTGGAGTTCCGGTTCTGGCTCACCCGATGTGGACCCGGTGTCAGGGGGAGCCTCTTTATCGTTTGTGCGCCTGCTTAAAGGAGGCCGGATTGTTGGGGATGGAAGTGTTTTACAGCAGCCATAACCGGCAACAGACTTCGCGGTTTCTAGAATTGGCCAAACGATTGGACCTGTTGGTCACCGGGGGAAGCGATTTCCACGGAACGGCGAACCCCGCCATTCAAGTCGGTCGAGGCAAGGGAAACCTCAAAGTCCCGGACACATTATTGGCCCCGCTGCGACAGGCCGCCCTATAGGGGTCCGGATATCCGCTAATTTTCCGGGGCTTCGACGATGTGGTTTTCAAAGCGGGTGCAACCTTCGGCCAGCAGCCGGTTCGTCAGCATCTCACCGGGCCATTCGATCGGCAGGTCAGCGGTAAAGACCCAGACGTCCGGCGAGGTCCAGATCGGACCGTGGTCTTCCGGCAAATCAGGATCGAACAGATCCGTCCAGACGGGCATGTAGACCCCGTTCCCGCATTGCGTGTGTAAATGGACGATGGCCCGGCTCCTGACCGGAGGATCGAGGTCATGCCAGACCGCGGCCGTTTCATCGGCCAAGCGATGGAGTCGTACGGCATTCTGCGCGTCGAACATGCCATACGCGGCATACACCGGCACCTCCAGCATATTCGGCGCCAGGGCAATTTCCGGGCATTGCGCCATCAGACCTTGCAACAAGGTTTCCCGTTCCTTGTCGGGGATGGTTTCCGGGAGGGACGAATCTCTCGCCCCGATCAACTCAAAAAACAAAAATGCCGTTGACTCGACTGGCGGATGCAAACGAGCGGTAATGGGTTGCCGGCGTTGCGAACCGGCCATGCAGGACACATGTTCGTGGAGTTGCTGAAGGGTCAAGAAATCAAGTGTCGTATCGGTCAGCAATCGCGGTTCGACCGTCACCACGGTTCCCGGCGGAATGTGCAAACACTCCCGGAGCAATTCCGCGGTTTTTTCCGGATGAATCTTCAACCCGAGGGGAGCGGCGAGATTCGCCTGCAGCGACAATTCGATCGCCCCCAAAATGGCATAGGCCGGATCATCATCATGATCGCTTTCAATCAAGACCGAACAGGCGGCCTCCGCCAACAGGTCGAACAGCCACTCGGCCATTTCTTCATCCAACGCCGCCAGAACGGTGAGCACGTCATGCTCGCGATCCTGTTCGAGCAAGGCTTGCAGGACTTCGATGGCGAGTTCGGAATCACCGTGATCGTGCCGGCGGGCATTGATCAGGTGAATGAGGTCGCGTGTTAAAGGGTCCGGGCGATACCAACTGGACATGTGCGAAATTCAAAATCCGCGAAAGGTTGATCTCACTTCAACTCGAGAGTGAGGATGGTATCAACTTGATGTGCCGTCTTTTGTCTGTTGCCGATTACAGGATGCATTCTGCATACGGAAAATCCGATATGCAAGCCATTTTCTCCGACGACAGGAACCGCGGACCTTCTCTAAAGTTTCTCCATGCAGCACGCCACGCCCTCACGGGCTTGTAGCGGTTTGACATGCCTGAAGGTGAGTGGTAAGAAAAGGACCGGCACATTGATGCCCGTCTGTTTTCCGAACACTCTTCTCACGGGGCACTCATGACAGCGACAGCACTCTCTCACATGCGGTCCCCCTTCTCTCCCCTTCTCTTTGCCCGGGACATTGACCAGGACCTTGATTTTGACGATGACCTGGACGAGTTTGACGACCCTCGGCAGAAACCTCCTCGCCGGTGGTTGACGTTCATCCTGATCATCCTGTTGGCCGTAGGGACTTGGTACGTGATGACGGATCCGGAGTTGCGGTCCACCGCCGCGCAAATGGTGAACACGGTGCGCACAGCAATCGATTCGTTCACGAAAGGTCCCGCGCCCCAACCCGAGCCGAAAGTCCGGCCACCGGCGCCGGAGGTCCCTCCCGTTCCGGCCTTTCGCGAAGGGCAACAGGTCAGCGTCGCATCAAGAGAGGGCCGTCAGGCTCGCTTCAGGTTACGCAATGGGGCCGAAGGAGAACAAGTGGGGCCTCTCGTGAAAACCGGCGACACCCTCACAATCCTCGACGGGAATCTCATCAAGAAGCGGTGGGTCTATCTCGTCCGAACACGTTCCGGGGACTCGGGATGGATCAAGGACACGTACCTGAAACCCCTGCCGTAAATTGCCTCCACACAGATGCCCACCATCACGGAAGCACATTCCTATTGCACGCTCAAAGCGAAAGACAGCGGAAGCAACTTCTATTATTCGTTTCTCTTCTTGCCCCGTCCGCGCCGGGAAGCCATGTATACCGTGTACACGCTGTGTCACGAGTTGGACGCGGCCGTCGATCACCCCCCTCCCGGTGAGAACCCGCACAGTCAACTGGCGCACTGGCGCCGGGAAATTCAGGCGGCCTACGACGGCAGCCCGCAATTTCCGGTGACCGTCAGTCTGGCGGATCACGCCCGCAAGCTGGACATCCCCCAGGACTATTTTCAGGAACTGATTGCCGGCATGGAAATGGATTTGACGATCAGGCGCTATGCCACCTTCGACGACCTCTATCCCTATTGCTATCGCGTGGCCTCGATCGTGGGGCTGATCTGTCTGAAAGTGTTCGGAACGAAGGACCCGCGTGCGCAAGATTATGCCGTCAACCTGGGCGTGGCCTTTCAACTGACCAACATCATGCGCGACGTGCAGGCCGATGCCGACCGCGACCGGATTTACATCCCGCAAGAAGACCTGGTCCGGTTCGGCTGTTCCGAGGAACAACTGTTGACCAAAACCGCTTCACCCGAATTCATCCGGCTCATGGAATTCCAGGCCGCCCGGGCCCGTGAGTATTATCGAAAAGCCCAAACCGTGTACGACGCCCTGGCCTCGGCCGACCGGCAGTCGTTGCTGTCCGCGGAAATCATGCGGGCCATCTATTTCAATCTGTTGACCCGTATAGAAGGCGCGCGGTTCGCCGTGTTTGCTTCCCGCATTCGCGTTCCGCCGTTCCGTCGCGCAACCCTGGCCCTGGCCGCGTGGATGCGGAGATCGTTCCAAAACCGTATCTCCCGCCGCTCGTGACGCAGGACCGGTCGCAAGAACCGTAGGTCGGATTAGCGAAGCGTAATCCGACAATTTCATTTACCGGTCACGTTGCCGCCTCCCGGCAATGCCTTTTCACTGTGTCAACGTAGACGGGCCAATACCACAATCATTACCTACTTGCACATCCATCAGACCACTGGTTTCCTTCAGCCAAACGGCTTCTCTCTTCAACTCACCACTGACTACCAGTCTTTCGCTCTTTTGCCATAGGCTTTCCTTTCGCGTTTAACACAACCAGCTTGACCATTGAAATGAAGTATGGCTAAATTTATTCGTTCAGTAAAAAATGAAAAAGCACCCGAATACGCACTGTGCTGGGTGTGAAGATCAGAGCACTTTGATGAACAGAAAGAAACTCACTCCGCTTTTCGGGGGCAAGGCCTGTGTGATAATCTCGTCCCCGATACCGTTCGGTGGGGCTCCTTCGTCGTAAAAGCTTGGGAGAGAAAAATTGCCAGAAAGTAACAACATCGATACGTCGGACGAGCAAAACGAATCTACGGTCGTATCACTGCGACATTCCGCGCTAGGGCGGGTCAACTTCGCTTCGGCACAGAATAACGTCGCGATTATCAAGGAAATCAGGGTCGAGAATCCGACTGACGAGGCGCTCACTGACATAAGGATCACCCTTCGGGCTACCCCTCCCATCATCCGTGAGAAGACTTGGCCCATCGACCGCATCGCGCCAGGGTCTCATCACTCGGTGCGCGACATCTCTACCCCACTCGACATCGAACGGTTGGAGGGCCTCGACGAAGCGGAGATTGGCGAACTCGAATTCCGCATGGAGGCGCAGGGGCTTCAGACGATTGTCGAGAAGCGCCGGATTGAGATGCTTGCACGCGATCAGTGGGGCGGCGTGGGTGACATGGCTCAAATTCTCGCCGCATTCGTCTCTCCAAACGATCCTGCGGTAGCCCGCATCCTAAAGGACGCTGCACGTCTATTGGAAAGCGCAGGCCACGACGGTTCGATGAACGGCTACCAGTTAGCTGATCCACGCCGTGCTTACCTGCTTGCTGGTGCGATCTGGTCCGCCATTACCGGTCTCGCGCTCACCTATGCTGAGCCACCTGCATCCTTTGAGAAAGATGGCCAGAAGATCCGGGGGCCAAGTCGCGTCACCGGTGAAGGCCTCGCCACCTGCCTTGATTCTACGCTCTTTCTTGCTGCGGCCTTCGAGGCTGCGGGCCTCAATCCTGTAGTCCTCTTCTCGCAGGGCCATGCATGGATCGGCGTCTGGATATTCAAGAAAGATTTTGGCTATGTGACAGAACCCGATGTCGTTGCTGTCCGCAAAGCCGTGCAGGCCCACGAGTTGATACCAGTCGAGACGACATTACTGACAAAACGTCCCGCCATCGGATTCGATCAGGCGGTCGATGAGGGCCGGCGTCGGCTCTCCGAGAACCGTGACCCCGAGTTCGTGATGGCTATCGACATTGCGCGATCCCGTGCTGCCCAGATCCGTCCCCTCGCGAGTCACAGAGTCGCAGATCACTCCCAGGCCGATGCGATCGATGAGAAGGCTCCCGCGGCATTACCACCATTACCAGATTTCGGGTTGCTGCCAAGCGAAACTAGCGAAGAGGTACCCGAGACGCCTCAGGATCGCATCGAGCGATGGCAACGCAAACTTCTTGATCTGTCCCTCCGAAACCGTCTCCTCAACTACCGGGACAGCAAGCAAACCCTCCCCTTGCGCTGTCCGAGCGTCGCCGTATTCGAAGACGAGCTTGCCGCCGGGAAAAAGTTTCGAGGGTTCTCCCTGAACGACAACGATCCGTTCGGCAACCGCACGGTCTCCCCAGAGGACGCGCAGCGGATAGAGGAGGAAGTCATCCGCGATGCGTTCGATCGTGAACAGGTCGTTGTTCCGCTCACCGACTCGGATATGAACAACCGTTTACTGACCCTTTACCGCCGCGCAACGAGCGACATGCAGGAAGGCGGCACGAACACGCTCTTTCTCGCTGCGGGGTTCCTCCGATGGAAAAAGACCGAAGGCGATACCCGTACCTACCGCGCTCCCCTAGTCCTCATCCCAGTCAAGCTAGAGCGTCGGTCGGCCCAGTCTCCATTTCGGATCAGGCACCATGAGGACGACGTCCGGATTAACTCGACCTTACTCGAATTTCTGAAACGTGACTTCAAGCTTCACGTCCCAGAGCTCGAGGGCGAGCTCCCGACTGACCAGAGCGGCATCAATGTTCCACTCATATTCGAGATCCTGCGCCGGAAAGTGCGTGACGTCGCCGGCTTCGAAGTTGTCGAGGAACTCGCGCTCTCGACTTTCTCGTTCGCAAAGTACCTCATGTGGAAAGATTTGGTCGACCGCACCGATCAACTCCGGCAGAACCGGCTGGTGAATCACCTCATCGATGGGTCCAAAGAGACGTATAGAGAGAAAGAAGGCAACACTCCCATTGTACCCGAGGAGATCGATGGCCGCCGCTTGCCGCAGGACATCCTGACTCCGTTGCCCGCAGACAGCTCGCAACTCGCAGCCGTCCTAGCGGCTTCAGAGCGTCGTGACTTCATCCTTGTCGGCCCCCCCGGTACCGGAAAAAGCCAGACCATCACGAACATCATTGCACAGTGCCTGGGTGAAAGAAAAACCGTGCTCTTCGTTGCCGAAAAGGCGGCGGCGCTCGATGTGGTTCACCGTCGGCTCGTGGCAACGGGGCTCGACGACGCGGTACTCGAGCTCCACTCGAACAAGACGGATCGGAAGTCCGTACTCACCCAGCTCGGACGGAGTTGGGAGCGGACTTCGGGTGACACGGAAAACAAATGGATCGAAGTGACCGAGAAATTGAGGCTCTCCCGGGACCAACTTAATGCCTATGTCGAGGCGCTTCATGCCAAGGGGGCTCAGGGATTCAGCGTCTTCGATGCGGTCTCTTCCGTTGCCCTGGGCCAACCGCCCTTCGAGATCTCCTTTGCGTCCAAGGATGCACACGACGAGGCGAGCTACAAGTCCTTGGTGAACCTTGCCGGTGACCTTGGCCGAACGCACGCCGTGGTCGGGACAGGTCCCCCTCTCTCGCTTATCCATGGCGAGGAGTGGTCTTTCCAATGGGAAATGGAAGTCCTCGTAGTTATTGAGTCTCTCCGAGCGAAGCTGGATGAGCTTAGGCGAGCCGAACATAGGCTAGCCCGTGAACTCGGATTACGTTCGGACCCCAAATTGGAGGCTGGGCGTCGGGCGCGGCTCAAGGGGCTTGCGCCGCGCATGGAAGGTGAAGCACTTGATCTTTCCTCCATACCGGACCTACCGGCGGATCGCCTCGCCGTCTTAGCTGAAGCACTTTCAACTGATGTCAAGGGGCTTGCCCTTGCCTGTTCCGAAACAGTGGCCACATATCCGCTTGACGAGGTGCGGCGCATGCCGCTTGAGCAACTGGATGCGGGCTGGCGTGAAGCCCAGGCGAAGTTCTGGCCAATCTCTGTCTTCGCGAAAAGGAAGGTCCGGAAACTCCTACAGACCTATGCCGAAAACGGAGCGGCTGATCCTGCCGTAGACCTAAGGGTGCTCTTTAGGGTACGCGAGCGCGACATAGCGATCCGCGAGAATCCCTTGGCACCGGTTGCTGAGACCGGTGGGCAAACCGACGCGGATCGTTCCACCGAGGCCGTTCGCCAAGCGATCGAATTTCGCGCTGCTCTGGCGAATCTGGGGTCGGACATCGAGGATCCGGTCCGCTTTGGATGCGCCACCTCCGTACTAGCTTCCGCATCGGGAGGAACCACCCTAGATGCACTCCAAGCTTACCTTGCTGCAGAGAAGGTTGCAGACGACAAGGCTCGTGACTTTACGCATAAAGACGGCGTGTACCCTGTCGAGTCAAGCATTGCGGACTTCGACGCAGCCCTTGCGACGGTGGTGGTCGAACGCGCACGTCTCGGGGACTGGGCCAAATGGGTAAAGCAGAGCAAGGCGGGCTTTGCTGCGGGCCTCGGCTCACTCGTGCAGGCGCTCGAAAACGGGAAGATTGAAGAGGACGTGGAGGAAGCGTTCAAACGGGCCTACGCGGCATGGTGGCTTCCACTTGCGATGGATGCGAGTGACGAACTTCGACGCTTCACACACTGGGAGCACGAGAACGTCATTGCAACCTTTTGCAAGCTCGACGACGCCGTAGCGGAACGTGCGCCTATTGAGGTAATGCGACGTATCACGCATGAGTTACCCGCGAAGGACGGGGTCCCGAGAAGATCTGAACTGGGAACACTTCGTCACCAACTAGGCCTTGATCGCCCCTCCATGCCAATTCGTCAGCTTCTGGCCAGCCTCCCCGAGACCTTTGGGAAACTCGCGCCTTGCGTGCTGATGTCGCCACTCTCGGTAGCCCAGTATCTGCCAGCGCACCAAGCTGCCTTCGATGTCGTCATCTTCGATGAAGCCTCGCAGATCACGACCTGGGACGCTATAGGCGCAATTGCCCGAGGCCGTCAGACGATCATCGTGGGTGACCCAAAGCAGCTTCCTCCCACGAACTTCTTTGGACGTGCCGATGACGAAGACGAAGATCTGCCGGAAGTCGAGCGCGACATGCCTTCGATTCTGGACGAGGTCTCAGCCGCAGGCGTTCCACACCGTAAACTCAATTGGCACTATCGAAGCCGTGATGAGGCCCTCATCGCCTTTTCCAACCACTTCTACTATGACGGCGGACTCGTAACGTTCCCAGCCCCGGCCACCGGTTCCGATGCGATCAAGTTTCACAACGTGAATGGCCCTTATGCGCGGGGACACGGCCGCGTGAATCAAGAGGAAGCCAGAGCCGTCGCCGAGATGGTAAAGCAGCGTCTCAAGACGTGGCTCGCAGTCCCAGAAAATGAGCGCCAAACTCTCGGGGTCATCACATTCAATGCCGAACAGCAGTCGCTTATCCTGGATCTACTCGACAAGATGCGCCGGGGAGACAGCAAGCTCGAGTGGTTCTTCGACGACGAGCGCGAGGAACCAGTGATTGTGAAGAATCTTGAGAACATCCAAGGCGACGAACGCGACGTGATGCTGTTCTCGGTGACGTTTGGACCCGATCTCGCTGGCAAGCTCACGATGAACTTCGGCGCGATCAACGGCATGGGAGGAGAGAAGCGACTCAACGTCGCGATTACCCGCGCCCGCCGGGAACTTCATGTGTTCTCCTCGATTCGGGCCGAGCAGATCGATCTCAACCGCACCCGCGCTGTCGGGGTACGAGATCTGAAGGCATTTCTTGACTATGCCGAGCGGGGTTCCATTGCACTCCCTTCGCACGACGAGGGTTTATTCGGCCCTGCTGAGAGCCCCTTCGAGGAAGCGGTGGCAAATTCACTTCGCGCCAAAGGCTGGGAAGTTCGGACCCAAATTGGGGTATCCGGTTTCCGCGTCGATCTCGGCGTCGTACACCCCAACTACGCCGGCAACTACCTCGCTGGCATTGAGTGCGACGGAGCTAGGTACCACTCCTCGGCGACCGCTCGTGACCGGGACAAGCTTCGGCAAGCCGTACTGGAAGGGCTCGGCTGGATGATTCTTCGGGTCTGGTCGACGGACTGGTTTCGGAATCCGTTCAATGTTGCAAAGCGACTCCACGAAAAGCTTGAGCAACTTCTTGAAGAAGACCAAGCGGCTCGGGCAACGGTCGAGTATGAAGCTGACGAACAAACGACGGAGTCAGAATTGCCCGGGGATTCTGTCGAGGATGCGGAGATAGTCCAGCTTATGCCTTTCCAACCGGAGCATGATCATGCAGGAGCAGACAAAGAAGTAACGGCAAGCCTAGAGGAAAAACCCCCGAGTCTCTTCGCGGGCTTCGATGGGGTCTCCGGCACAGCCGTGACGACCGATCCGGATTCCGTTAGTGAACAGGGTGCTTTGCCTATTACTGAGAAGCCCATCTTCCAGAATGGGCCTAGTACAGACCTGAGTTCCCTACCTGGGGTAGAAATTGCGAGCACACATCAGGTGGATGTCACCGTTGATCCTGATCGATTCTTCGATTTCGGTTATAAACCGGTTTTGCATCGACTTATTCGCCGCATAGTCGAACAAGGGGGTCCCATTACGTTGCATGGACTTGCTCGCAGTGTAGCGCAAGAGCACGGATGGCAACGAACCGGGAGACGTATTCAGGAGCGAGTCCAGAAGGCCCTTTGGCCGATGGAGTGTCACTCCGAGTTCGAAACTGTATTCGTCTGGACGCCAGGGAGCCATTCCAACCGTGTTCCATTTCGTGGGCTGAACGGTCGCTCGATTCGAGAAGTATCCCGGACAGAGATCAGTTCGGTTATTGATGCCTACGCGCACGATTTGGCTAACGAAGAGGATCCAATCCTAGCTCTGTCATCTCTTCTCGGCATTACGCGGCTTAGCAAGGACGCGCGCACTTATCTATCCGATTGCGCACAATGGAGAGAAGAGAACGCCGCCGAAGGAACCCATTAAAACCCGCGGATTCTTCTGGCCCTGGCCCTGGCCGCGTGGATGCGGAGATCGTTCCAAAACCGTATCTCCCGCCGCTCGTGATGCAGGACCGGTCGTCGCAGAGCCGTGCGTCGGCCGCTTCGCCGACAAATTGACAACGAAAAGCCCGCTTCCTATGATGCGATCCTGATGTCACTCGCTGACCTCTGTGAATCCTTGCGCGACTGCCGGGAATGTCGTCTGGCTTCCGGACGGACCCAAGTCGTCTTCGGGAGCGGGAACCCGGAAGCCTCGATCATGTTCGTGGGGGAAGCCCCGGGGTTCCACGAGGACAAGCAAGGGGTGCCGTTTGTCGGCGCGGCGGGAAAACTCCTGACGGAATTACTGGAATCGGTCGGGCTGTCCCGGTCTCAGATTTACATTGCCAACGTCATCAAGTGCCGCCCGCCCCAAAACCGCGACCCCGAACCCGATGAAGTGGAGACGTGCAAACCCTTCCTGCTCCGGCAGATCCAATTGATCAAACCGCACCTGGTGTGTTCCATGGGCAACTTCGCCACGCAAACGCTGTTGGAAAGAAAAGTGGGGATTACCAAGGTCCACGGGCAGCCGTTTCAATTAAAAGAGTTTCGACTGTTTCCGTTGTTCCATCCCGCCGCGGCCCTGCACAACGACCGTCTCCGGCCATTGCTTCAAGAAGACTTTCAAAAATTGAAACGGCTCCTGGAGACCATGGCGGTCTCACGACAGGAGCCCGAGCCCCCGGCAAGCGCCCAACCCGAGCAAATGGATCTGTTTTAGAACACCCTGCCTGACGCCTGCCCCCACTTCTCATCCCCGACCTCCGCCCGTTTGTCATCCCCGACATCTTTAATCGGGGATCCAGTGTCTTTCTCTTCGCAAACACAGGAAAAAGCAAAGACGCTGGATTCCCGATCGGGGTCGGGAATGACAGTAGGTCGGGTTAGCCGCAGGCGTAACCCGACACCGCAGCCGCTTGTCGGATTACGCTACGCTAATCCGACCTACGTATTCAGCGACCAGGCCCCCGGGGCGACAGCGACGAACAAGCGGGCGAGTCCGGCCGAGCCGGGCGCACGGTTATTGACTCACCGATATAAATATTGTAGAACTACGCCCTGTTGTTGACTTGTCGATACAGATACCGAAAGCGTTTCGGGTTGCACATTCAACAAGGAGGGAGTACATGAGACTCGATAGCCTAAGAAGTGGCCTGCCTGCCTGCCTGCCTGCCTGCCTGCCTGCCTGCCTGCCTGCCTGCCTGCCTGCCTGCCTGCCTGCCTGCCTGCCTGCTAATAGTGAGTCGGCCGCGATGAGCGGCGCGCGTGCGGCCGCGAGGGCCGCCCTGCTGATTGTCGCAATGGTCGCCACGGTGACCATCGGCGCGGGTCCGGCGGTCGCGAACTCGGACTGCCTGGCGTTGTGGTCGCCCGGGACGTGGGCGCCCGGGAGCATCACCGGCTGCGCGGCGGACCTGATGGCGTCGCGGCCGGGGACACGGCCGGGCCCAGGGCCGGCGACGGGGCCCGCGCTGACCGCGGCGTTCCACGGCCTGCCGGCCGCGCACAACGGCCAGCAGTTGTTCACCTTCGAACTCCGGTTCAGCCAGGAATTCCAGGGGCTGCGGCTGACGGCGCTCAAACAGGCGTTGGAAGTGACGGGCGGGCGGCTGGTGGACGTGAAGCGCACGGTGCGGGGCCAGAACCAGAGCGTGACGGTGCGGGTGCGGCCGTCGTCGACCGGAGCCGTGACGGTGCGGCTGCCCGGCAAGAAGAAGCTGTGGAACCCGGTCTCGGCGACCGTGGCGGGGCCCGCGGCCGCCCCGACCGAGCCGGTCACCCCGGTGGCGTCCCCGCCGGCCACCCCGGTGACGCCGCCTCCGGCCGCCGAGACGCCGGCGCCGCTGACCGCGACGTTCCACGGGCTGCCGGACGAACATAACGGGCAGAAGCTGTTCAGCTTCGAAATCCGGTTCAGCGAGGAGTTCCGGGGGCTGCGGCTGACGGCGCTCAAGCAGGCGCTGCAGGTGACGGGGGGCCGGGTGATCGACGTGAGGCGCACGGTGCGGGGCGAGAACCGGCGGGTGACGGTGCGGGTGCGGCCGTCGTCGCACGAACCGGTGACGGTGGCGCTGGGGGCGACCACGGACTGTTCGGCTACGGGCGCGATCTGCGCCAGCGACGGGCGGCAGCTCTCCGGTTCGTTGAGCGCGAACATCACCTCGCCGGCTTGGGGCGGCGAGCCGGTCGGCACCCCCATCCCCTACTCCCTGGCGACCCTGAAGAGCTTGGGGTTGCCCCCGCCCCCGCCGCAAGCCAAGACCGTCGTGAAGACGGTGAGCACCGGTAAGCCGAGCGGCTTTCCCACGTCCGATGCCGGGACGGTGGTCAACATGAACGCCATGGGGATCTGGGGCGAACACCCGTCCCTGTATGCCAACGGCAGTCCGACCAGCAAGAACACCGCGGTCGACCTCCAGCTCCGGGAGCGATGGGACCGGGGCGGCCATACCGTGGTCAAGGCGCGGTGCACCCAGGGCGGGACGGAAACGGATTGCTACGCGGGGCAGTTCCCGGAAAATCTCGGGATGAACTGGGGCAATTTCGACCCGACCGTCGGCGAACGTTATTGTGGTGTTCATGTAAAAGGCGAATGTCAGAACAACCCTCCTTCGGTCGACATCTACGGGCGGTGGTTCAGCTATCCGCACGACGCCGGCACGAGCGACATGAAGGTGCACGTGCGGACCGTCAGGGCGACGTACGGCCACAACGGCAAGGTGGAGCTTATGCGTTTTTTCAGCCGGCATGACCGGGGCTGGCTGGACTACTACGGGGACTTCTTCAAGGCGGAGGCGCACCTGGAGGCGCCCGGGACCTCCGTGCAGCCGACGAGGATCGGCACTCAGGGCCAGGCGCGTTGGAACGGCAAGGTCGTTGCGGTCGACTCCTCGCGGGATCTCTGGACCCGGGGCCAGCTCATCGGCGGCGACGCCTCGCTCTTCATCAACTGGGGCGGTCAGAACACCTCGGACGTTGTAAATGTGAGGTTGAACAACCTCAAGGCCAGCCATACCCACGGCGGTTCCCCGCTGATGCCCGGCACCTATGCCAACCAGGCCTGGGACGCCGTTGCGCTGGACAGCAGCGGAAACTTTTCTCAGACGCATAGCAATGGCAAGGTCGAAGTCACCTTCCGCAACCAGGTCGATGACGCCACCGACAGCAAGAACGCGGACACGGCCGGCGGGACCTTCGAGATTTTCGGAGTGATGAAGGGCGGCTTCGTCGCCACAAGATAGTAGTCCCGGCTTGCGAATCGCAAGAGAGGTTCAGGTGGGGGGGAGGAGGTAGCGGGGGGAGTGATATTCTGCGATGTTTTTCATAGCAGGTATAGCAAAAACATCGCAGAAACATCGCAATTCATAGCAAAACATAGCACTGACATAGCAAGTATAGCAAAAACATAGCAAACATAGCATTAGCATAGCAGAAACATAGCACAGACATCGCACCGGTATGTGTTCAGTAATTCCCTTCGACTCCGCTCATGACAGGCGTTGACACTTTCCGGCTCTTCTTCCCCTCCTTTGTAAGGAGGGGCCGGGGGAGGTAGAGCTTGCGGCTCTCATGACGAACCCGGCTCCGGGCACGCTTGACTCTACCCCTCCCGCATTCCCTCTTCGGAAATGCGCCCACATACAAAGGGGAGGGAAAGCACACGCCTCCCCACGCTTGTCATCCCCGACGATAAGGACTGGATTCCCGATCGGGGTCGGGAATGACAGATAAAGACACACCGGTTTCTCCGTCGTTGTAGCCGCAGCATCTCATAACGCTGGCAAGCGAACGGACGAGTCCGTCCTAGCCTGGCGCACTGTTATTGACTCATCGATATAAATTTTATAGAAATACGTCTGATTTTTTGATTCAACGATACAAAATCGGAAAGC
The DNA here is from genome assembly GCA_965203665.1 of Nitrospirales bacterium. Classification (GTDB taxonomy): domain Bacteria; phylum Nitrospirota; class Nitrospiria; order Nitrospirales; family UBA8639; genus Bin75. The sequence continues at coordinate 950,696 of OZ241905.1, forward strand.
GTTTGGGGTTGCACATGCGAATCAGGAGGACGTCGATGGCAGCGGCGCTCGCCGCCGCGCTGTTGTGCGCCGGCCCGGGGAACGTCACGCACGCGCAGGACCCGGAGCCTCCCGCCACCGAAGCCGAGGCCCCGGGTATCGAGCAGGGGGAGGGCGCGGCCTCGTCCGCCGAGGTGCAGGCGGCCCTGACTATCGCCGAGCACCTGATCGCGGCGGGCCGGCCGGTGGAGGCTTTCGCGGTGCTCCTCGAAATCACGGACATGCTGCCGGAGGGGACGGACGACACCCCCCTGCGCTTCGCCATCGCGCAGGCCCTGATGGCGGGCGGACGCCTCGGCCAGGCCGAGCAGGTGCTGGCCCGCCTGGCCGATGAACACCCGGACAACCTCCGGGTCCGGCTCGACCACGCCGCGGTCCTGTTCGCCCTGGAGCGCGACGACGAGGCGGGGACGCACTTTCGCGAGATCCGCCGCGCCCCGGACCTGCCCCCCGACACGCGCAGCAAGGTGGAGAACTTCCTCGCCAGCATCCTCGCCCGGCAGCGCCTGCGGTTCGACCTGGATCTGGGGCTCTGGTACGACACCAACGTGAATTTTGCCCCCCAGGCCGCCACCGTGACCATCCCCGCCTTCGGCAACCTGCCGTTCCGGCTGGACCAGCGCCCGATCGGCGCCTGGGTGGCGCGCACGGGCGGGCGGGTCCGTTGGCGGAAACCGGTGACGACGGACGGGCGCGTGCTCTTTCAGACGAGCGCGTGGGCGGCGCGCAACACGGCCATCGGCGCCGACGAATACAGCCAGACCTGGCTCAACCTGTTGGCCGGGCCGCGCCTCGGGTATACGGTGCCGTTCGCCGGCCGGGACCGGCCCGGCTGGCTCGCCGCGGACCTGGGGTTGGCGCGGCGCTGGTGGGGCAACAGGGGCTTCGCCACGACGCTCTCGGCCCAGTTCCAAGTGGACCAGGCCCTGGATGTGAACTGGCGCGTGGGCTTCGCGCCCCGGGTCTGGGGCCGGTTCCACGACGGCCAGCCCCGCGCGGTCGATCCGGTGGGCTATTCCCTGAACCTGTCCGCCTCGCGCCGCGCCGGACCCGGCTGGCTGACCCTCAGCGGGACGCTCTCGCACGAGATCCCGGGCCGGCGCAGCCTGGACTGGCGGTCGGAGGGCCTGAATCTCCAGTACGCGGCGAACGTCGGCGCGCATTGGAACGGATCGGTCTGGGTGGGGCTGAACTGGACCCGGTTCGCCACCGAGGACCCGACGTTCCTCCGGCGGCGCAAGGACCGGACGCCGATGGCCGGCCTGACGCTCTCGCACCGCAAGCTCTCCTGGAATGGCTATATGCCGGTCCTGACGGTGGACTGGTCGCGCAACGCGTCGAACATTCCGCTGTACGAACGGAAGCTGTTCTCTGTGCGGCTCGGGCTGCAACGGCTGTTCTGAGCCTTGCAGGGGGCCGTTTTATGGGGGGAAGGTCAGTCGGATTGTCGGGTTACGCCTTCGGCTAACCCGACCTACGGGGCATTCTCATCCTCCGGAATTTCCGAATCCCCGGTTTTCTCCTGACCCTCCGCTTCGGGTTCCCCGGATTCTTCGTCTGTCTCGTCGAGTTCTTCCTCCGGCGTTTCGAACCACTTCACCAGCATGTCTTCCCACCATACTTCATCGACGTCCGCGCCGGGATCGACTCCCAGGAACGACACGTCGGCTTCGGTCATGCCGGGATTGATGTCCGTCGGACGATGCCGGGCGCGATCGACCGCTTCCTTGGTCGCGTACCCGCCGACGATCCAGGACGGCGGGTCGGCGCGCCGGGATTTATACGCCTGGAGTTGATGTTTGAAATAGACGAAAATGTTCCGTTGCGCGGCATCTTCAAACCCGCTGGGCGGCAGGCTCAGGATTTTTTCTATTTTTTTCCGCCATGCCCGCTGGTCATAGCGCGTGGTGACCAACTGCAAGGCTTTGGCTCCGTCTTCAACGTCAAGTGGCATACCGACTCCTTCGACTTACTCGCACGTTCAATGGCCTCCCACCATCATCTCGCGTATGCGTATGGTGGGACTCGCCAGTTTGCCTCGAAACACCAGGTCATTCCCGATCGACTCGATATCCCGGAACATCTGTTTCAGATTGCCGGCGATCGTGACTTCCTCCACCGGATAGGCCAACTCGCCGTTTTCAATCCAAAAGCCGGACGCCCCGCGGGAATAATCTCCCGTCACCATGTTCACGCCGAACCCGATCAACTCGGTGACGTACAACCCCCGGGTGACGGATCGAATGATCTCGTCAGGCGACGCGTCGCCGGGATGGAAAAACAGATTCGTCGGGGACACGGTCGGGTTGTCACCGATACTCCGGGACGCGTTGCCGGTGGAGGCCATGCCCAATTTTCGTCCGGAATACGTATCCAACAAATAGCCGGACAGTACGCCCTGTTCCAGGATCATCGTCTTGCGGGTGGGCAAGCCCTCCCCGTCGAATGGCCGGGACCCGAGCTTGCCGGGAAGGCAACCGTTATCCTCGACGTTCACGTGTTGCGGGGCAATGGGCTTTCCCAACTGACCCAGCAAAAACGACGCGCCTTTATACAGGGAATACCCGGAGGCCGCACTCGAGAGGTGCCCCAACAAACTGCACGCCGTTTCCGGATCGAAAATCACGGGAACCCGTTGGGTCTCGACTTTTCGAGCCCCCAAACGCCGCAACGTCCGCTCCGCCGCGATTCGGCCGATTGATTCCGGGTCTTCCAATTCCTGCCGTTTCCGCGACACCGCATACCAGTAATCCCGTTGCATGCCCTGGCCGTCGGCACCTTCGGCGACCGGGGCCACGGACAGGGAAAACCGCGAACTCCGGTGATACCCCAGGAACCCGTGCGTGTTGGCCAACACCACCGCGCCATAGCCCGCACCGCACTCGGCCCCTTCCGAATTGGTCACGCGGGAATCGGCGTCCATGGCCGCGCGTTCCGCGCGCTGCGCCACGTCAATGGCCTCGTCCACGGGCATGGCGGTGGGATCATACAAATCCAAATCCGGGACGTCACTCGCCAAGGCCGTTGATTCGGGAAGGCCCGAGGTCTCATCCTCGGCCACGGCCTTGGCCAGTGCGCAGGTATCGGCCACCAACTGCTTGAGCGAGGCTTCGGAAAAATCCGACGTGGACGTACTGGCCGACCGCTTCCCGAAAAACGCCCGGATACCCAGGCTCTTTTCGCGCGCCTTGCTCAAACAATCCACGGCCGACAGCCGGACCTGAACCGACACGGAATCCCCTTCCGCCACCATGACGTCGGCTTCCGTGGCGCCGTGGGCCTTGACCCGGTCGATCAACTCGGCGGCAAGTGTCTTCAGGACTTCCGGAGATTCATGCATGATGGGGACAATGAATTGACTGGGGGTCGCGAGTGAAAAATTGTTGCGTGACGGCCTACGTGGCGGTGCCTCCCACCGTAATCTCGTCGATTCGAATGGTGGGCAACCCGACGCCGACCGGCACGGATTGGCCCTCTTTGCCGCAGGTCCCGATACCCGAGTCCAATTGCAAGTCGTGGCCGACCATGGACACCTGCTTGAGGACGTCGGGTCCGCTCCCGATGAGGGTCGCCCCTTTGACCGGCTTCGTCACTTTGCCATCCTCGATCAGATAGGCTTCGCTCGCCGAAAACACGAACTTGCCGTTCGTGATATCCACCTGCCCGCCGCCGAACGACACGGCATACAGCCCTTTCTTGACGGAGCGCAGAATATCCTCGGGTTCGGACGTGCCGGCCAGCATGAAGGTATTGGTCATCCGGGGCAACACGATGCTGCGGAAATCCTCGCGCCGGCCGTTGCCGGTAAGCGGAATACCCATAAGCCGGGCGTTCAGACGGTCCGTGATGTACCCGCACAGGATGCCGTCTTCGATCAGGACGGTCCTGGTCGTGGGCGTGCCTTCATCGTCGATGTTGAGCGATCCCCGCCTGGAAGGCAACGTCCCGTCGTCCACGATCGTGCACACGTCGGACGCCACGCGCCGGCCGATCAAATTACTGAACGCCGACGTCTTCTTGCGATTGAAATCCGCCTCCAGGCCGTGCCCCACGGCCTCGTGCAACAGGATTCCGGGCCAGCCGCCCCCCAGGACCACGGGCAGAATGCCCGCGGGCGCGTCCACGGCATCGAGATTCAGGATCGCCTGCCTGGCGGCTTCCCGCGCATACGCCCGCGCCCGGTCCTGTTCGTGATAAAAGGCAAACGCCACGCGGCCGCCGCCGCCGAAGGTGCCCGACTGTCGATTGGTCCCTTCTTCGGCAATACACGTCACCTGGAGTCGCGATAACGGCTGCACGTCGCCGGCGCGCAAGCCTTCGGTGGTCGCCACCAGCATGACCTTATGATTGGTATTGATGGACGCCATCACCTTCGTGATCCGGGGGTCATAGCGTCGCGCTTCCTGGTCGATCAGGTTCAGCAGGTCCACGCGCTCCTGCGTGGCGACCTCGGTCAGGGGCTGCTCGATGGGATAGAGATTGTGCGTTCCGACGGGCCGGTGCGTGACGGGGACCGGGACGTCGCCCTTTGGCGAGTCGGCGATATACCGGGCGGTATCCGCAGCAATTTCCAGGTCCCGCCGCGACAAGTCATCGGAATAGGCAAACCCGGTTTTCTCCCCGGCGGTGGCCCGGACCCCGGCCCCTTGAGCAATGCTTTTGACGGCCCGCTTGACAATGCCCTCCTCCATGGACACGGATTCGGAAATCGTCGATTCAAAATAAATATCCGCGTAATCCACGGCGCGGACGTTCACGCGCGCCAAGGCCTGCTCGACCTCACGTTCCTCCAAGGCAAAATGTTCGAGTTTCACAACCGGCTGGGACATGGTCCTTACACTTAACACGCCCGCTGAAAATTGCGCAAGAAAAAGAAACCTGCTGACGCGTAGAACGACAAAGACCGTCTCGCAGAGCGGGATAACCTAAAGCGGACCCCGATCATCCTTGGATCGTCGCGTACGCAAAGCTCACATACAGGTCAGAAAGTCGTTGATCCCATGGACCAAAGATCGGGATCCCCTCAAAGCCACGACTTCCTCAAGCTCGACCTGGACCTAATTTGGGAGAAAGATCACTGTCAGATGCCTTACGAATAGCTTACATCACGACCGCAAGCACAGTCATACTTGAAACCGGATCCATCATTTTGGGAAGAGAAGCGACCAAGAAACTAAGAAATCTAAAGCGGAATGCTCATTTCAGTGCGTAGGCTGGAAAGGCCTCTCTACACCCAGCATGACCAGGCAGGGTAATAATTCTGACCTTTCCGCCTGGCACCTGCAGGACAAACCTGTCTGAACGTTGGGTAGATAGGTCAACATGAGAGCCTGATCGATTGATTAGGTGGGCTTAGTACTGTTGCCTGTTTTTCAACTCGACACTTCGACATCAATATTTGCTCCTACAATGGCACGTCCTTGTGTTCCTTCTCCAACACTTGCTTGCCCGCCTTCGTTCATAAGCGCTAAAGGACAAAGAACGACCCCAACAACGACAGTACCCGTAGTCTCGTCCTCCCCCACATAAGTCTTGTTTCCTTGTAACAATACGCTTTGCTCATCGACTGCTGTCGTATTTATGAATGATACGGAAAATTTCCCTGCTTGGCCAACCATACCTGCGCTTTCAGCAAAAGAGACAGTGGCATGGACCAATGCGCCCGCTTTAATCACTGTTTTACCATCGACGACAACATCTGCGCCTACCTTATAGTTGACAGGATCTCCCGTATTAATTTCTTCTGAAGAAAGGGTTTGAGCAAGAATAACAGGAACAAATGTACCAGCTTTTAGCGTAACTTTTTCTGCAAAAGCAGGAAAAGATAATAGTAGCAAGTAACTTGCTACTAACAAATAAATTTTTTGCATTGTCTATTTCCTCCAATTGTAAAAAGTATGCCCACAAATGAAGCAAATGCCAGGCCCGTCCCCACACCTCCAAGCAGTCCACTTAGTAACCGCGCTAGATTGTGATCACCTAACTTGATTAACGCTTCAAGTATCGCAAAAACCAATAAGGTTACGCCCAAAGAGTAAACCGTTAAGTTTGCAAAAAGGGAATAATTTTTTCTCTGAAAATAATAAACAAAGGTTGCTCCAAGGATGACTCCCAAATACCCGCCAAAACATCTCGTGCATAGACCCATAGGATGACCCAAAATAAAAAACACCTTATGAAATTTCTGGTGGCAGATAGTCGCGAGAAAATTGTAGTAAGGTTCTCCTGCTGGGAATGATTGACTATTCAAAATTGGGGCGATTGTCGCAGAGACCAGTAAGCTTGCACTGCCTGCAACTGCTGAAAAAACTAAAAGATTTCCCCAATGTCTTTTTGAAATAACCAGCATTCGTCGGAATTTATCCATTGGGATTTATGTATTTAACCTCATGTAGAGCCAGATAAAAAAGTATGTCAGTTTATGATTGAAGAGTCAAGTATATCAGCTTATTTATGATTGAAGAGTCAAGTAGGCTAAAGTATAATGCAGAAAACGTGCTAGCCGGAGGACGCCACAAACCCACAAGATAAGCGTCAAGTTAAATGGATAAGTCCTCGGTTTGACAAGGCCGGGGCTCACGATTAGACTGTTTTGTTGAGTACATCGCCTTCTTGCGCGACCAATTTCTTCACGAATACCGATGCCTCTCCATTCCACACATTCCTTCGCGGAACTCACGGAGGACGACCTTTTTCCCCAGCTCGAGCAGGACACGTTGCCCCGTCACGTGGCCGTGATTATGGATGGGAACGGCCGCTGGGCCTCTCATCGCGGGCTGCCTCGTATTGCGGGGCACCGGGAAGGCTTAGTTGCCGTCCACGACGTGCTGAATACCTTTTATCTGCTCGGCACTCCCATTGTTACTTTGTACGCGTTCTCGCAGGAGAACTGGAACCGGCCCCAATCCGAGATCGACTTGCTCATGACGCTCCTCGAAGAATTCCTTCTTCAGGAACGTCAGATTTTTCATGAACGCAAGACACGATTTTTCCCCATTGGCCTGCTCCATGAGCTTCCGGCTTCCACGCAGGATCTGGTGCAGGCCATCGCCCGGGAAACCGAGCATTTCACCGACCGGACCGTGGTCGTCGCCCTGAGTTATGGCGGACGCTCCGAGATTATCGACGCCACGAATCGCCTGATTGAAGACGTGCAATGCGGAAAAGTTTCAGGGGACGTTCATGAAACCCAATTCGAGCAGTACCTGTCCACGGCCGGGCTTCCGGACCCGGACCTCCTGATCCGCACGAGCGGGGAAGCGAGAATCAGCAATTTCCTGCTCTGGCAAATCGCGTATACGGAACTCTATTTCACCAAGACCCTGTGGCCGGATTTCCGGCGACGCGACGTATTGTTGGCGCTGCTCGATTACCAGAAACGGGATCGTCGTTTCGGTCGTCTTCCGCATGCCGTCTCTCCTCAAAACAGGCTGTGAGCACGATTAATGTGGCTGAGCCCGCTTCCGGAAGCCCATCCAATCAACCGGACCCCCTCACGGCCCGTTCATCCGCGTTGAGACTTGACCCCAAGCGCGTCTATTCCGCCCTGGTGTTGCTCCCACTCTTGTACGTGCTGACCCGGCATCTTCCGCCGGCGGCCTTCTTCATTCTCGTCATGGCCGCCGTCCTGCTGGCCCAATGGGAATTCCTGACGCTCTTCATTGAGAAAAGCCACCTGCCTCCGCATGCGCTCGTCGGGTTTACGGGCACGGGACTTCTCCTGGTCGCCATGCAGTGGCCGGCGGTGATCGATTTTTCTCTGGCCCTCTCGATCACCCTCCTGGGTCTCCTGTGTTATCAGGTCGGCTTCGCTCCTGCGGGGCCCCGCCATCTCTCCATGTTCATTCTCCTGTTCGGCATGCTCTACATCGGGTATACCCTCGGACATTTTCTCCTGCTGAGAAATCAACAGGACGGGAGCCTGCTGGTGTTGTTCGTGCTGTTGGTCACGTGGGCCGGCGATGCCGCCGCGTACTACGTGGGCAAAACCTGGGGGTCACGGCCCCTGGCGCCGCGGCTCAGCCCCAAGAAGACCGTCGAAGGGTTTCTCGGGGGGTTGGTCGTGGCGCCGGTCATCGCCTGGGTCGGCCATCTCTGGTTTCTCCCCGTTGTCACGCCGGTCGACTGTCTGATCCTGGGCGTCCTGTTCACCGTGCTGGGCCTGCTGGGCGATCTTTCCGAATCGGCCCTGAAGCGACAGGCCGGGGTCAAGGATTCCGGGGCCCTGATCCCCGGGCACGGAGGCCTATTGGACCGCGTCGACAGCCTGCTTCTCAACGCGCCGGTTTTCTATTATTATATGGCGTTTGTCGTAGGTCGGATTAGCGGAGCGTAATCCGACAGATTAGGGTCGTCGGGTTACGCCTTCGGCTAACCCGACCTACTCTTATCAACCGGAACCGGACAATGAAACAGATCGTTCTCCTCGGCTCAACGGGTTCCATCGGCGACAGTACCCTCGACATCGTCGCCAAATTTCCCGATCAATTTTCGATTTTGGGGCTCGCGGCCCGGCACAGTGATGAAAAACTGGAACAACAGGTCCGTTCGTTTCATCCAAAATACGTCGCGTTGGCCGACCCTGCCGCGGCCCAGCGACTCCGCGCCCGCCTGAACGATCCCGCGGTCCAGGTCCTCGACGGACCCGGCGGCGTCACGGAAGTGGCGGCCCTTCCGGAGAGTGATCTGGTGATCTCGGCCATCGTGGGCGGAGCCGGCCTGGTCCCGACCATGGCCGCGATTCAAGCGGGTCGCCGGGTGGCCCTGGCCAACAAGGAACCCATGGTCATGGCCGGGCAACTGATGCAGGCCGAGGCGCACCGCCAAGGCGTCCCCGTGTTCCCCGTGGACAGTGAACACAGCGCGATCTTTCAATCGCTCGCCGGCCATCGACGCGAGGACGTCCGTCGCATCATCCTGACGGCCTCCGGCGGTCCGTTTTGGGACTGCACCAAGGAATACATGGAGACCGTGACGCCGGAGCAGGCGCTCAAACATCCGAATTGGGACATGGGCGCGAAGATCACCGTGGATTCGGCGACCCTGATGAATAAAGGGCTGGAAGTCATCGAAGCCCGGTGGCTGTTTGATTGTCCTCCCGCTCAACTCGACGTGGTGGTGCACCGGGAAAGTATCATCCATTCTCTGGTAGAATATCGCGATGGGTCGGTGATCGCCCAATTAGGCTTACCCGATATGCGAACCCCGATCAGCTACGCCATGGATTACCCTCGACGCGTGCCCCTGGACCCGCCCGCGTTGGATTTATGGAAATACGGCAAGTTGACGTTCTATGAACCCGATCCCGTGCGATTTCCCTGTCTGCGGCTGGCCTATGAGGCGTTGGAACACGGGGGAACCTGCCCGGCGATTCTCAATGCCGCGAATGAAGCCGCAGTGGATGCGTTTCTGTATCACGGGCTCCCCTTCGGGAGCATTGCCAACGTGATCGAACGAACCGTACAATGTGCCGACGTGCAACCGCTCACGTCATTGGAGGACGCCTTGGAGGCCGACCGGTGGGCCAGAAACAAGGCCGCAGAGTTCATCCGCAATGGATCCTGACGTTAAACCCCGTTCCCGGTTACGAGTGACCTGATGTCTCCCGATATCATCTACGTTATCGTTCAAAAGATCTGGTGGTTTTTGGTGGTGTTGGGCGTCCTCGTGACCTTTCACGAGTTCGGACACTTCATCGTGGCCCGGTGGGCCGGGGTCAAAGTCCTGAAATTTTCCCTGGGCTTCGGACCCAAACTCCTGAGTCGTCAAATCGGAGATACGGAATATCTCATTTCGGCCATTCCCCTTGGCGGATACGTCAAAATGTCCGGAGAAGACATGGGGGAACCCGTCCCACCGGAAGAACGGGAACAATCGTTTGCCCACAAATCCTTATGGAAGCGGACCCTCATCGTGGCGGCCGGACCGGGATTCAATTTTTTCCTGAGTTACCTGATCTTTTCAGCTTGGCTGGCCATGGGCGTTCCCCTGCCCATTCCGACGTTTGCCGAACTCTCCCCCACGATCGACGCCATCAGGGCGGACTCGCCGGCCGGCCAAGCCGGCCTTCACGTGGGCGACCGCATCACGAAAATCGATGAACGGGAGATCACGACGAAAAATGAAATCTATGCCGCGGTGGCCGAGAGCGGCGGCCGGTCGCTCACCGTGGAAGTGCGCCGGGGCGATACCCTGAAAACCTACGTCGTCACACCCGAACTCTACGATCCCGAAGACGTCGAGCACCCCCTGTACGTCATCGGCATCGAAGAGGCGGCTCCCGTGGTCACGGCCGTCATGCCGGATATGCCGGCCGCGCAAGCCGGGCTCAAGGAAGGGGATCGCATCCTCGAGATTCAAGGCGAGGCGATTCAGACCTGGTCACAGATGACCCGCATCATCAAGGCGCATCCGAACGACTCCCTCAGCATGCAGGTTGAACGTGAGGGCGCAGTGCTCACGTTGACGATCATCCCCGAACCGCATGAAGTCAAGGACCAGGGAACATCGACCACGATCGGAAAAATCGGCATTATGGGATCGGGGCGATCGGTGATCCGTGCGTCCTCGCCGCTCACGGCCGTGTTCCAGGGCGTGAAAGCGACGTGGGGATGGTCGGAACTCACGGTCGTCGGCATTTACAAAATGCTGACCGGAGAAATCTCCTCGAAAAACATCGGGGGGCCCATCATGATTGCCAGCGCCTCGGGCACGGCGGCCGAGCGAGGCCTCGCCGACATCATGTTCTTCGTAGCCATCCTGAGCATCAACCTGGGCATTCTGAATCTCTTGCCCATTCCCGTCCTGGACGGCGGGCACCTGTTCTTCTTCGCCTGCGAAGCGGTCCTGGGCCGTCCGCTGGCCGAACGGCAGCGTGAATTCACCCAACAGGTGGGGATCGTCCTGCTCTTCGGGGTCATGATTTTCGCGTTTTTCAACGACATCCAACGCTTGCTTCAATAACGTAGGTCGGGTTAGCCGAAGGCGTAACCCGACATCTTCCTGACCTGTCATTCCCGACGCCTGTCCCCGACTTGATCGGGGATCCAGACAATGTACGGGAATCCAGTGTCGTTCTCCTCGCGAATGGAAGGAAAAGCAAAGACGCTGGATCCTCGATTAAAGATGTCGAGGATGACAGAAGAAAGGCGGGACTGTCGGATTACGCTACGCTAATCCGACCTACAAAGCTTCGCTCATCCGGCCTGCTCATTGCGCGTTCGCTCCATGAAACCCACCCCGGACATCGAAGAAAGTCTCATTGACCGCCTTGCGCGGCCATTTCAGATTTTCGCCGCCCACAAACTGTCGGGCGCCATCCTGCTGCTGGCAGCCACGGTGGTGGCCGTGGCCTGGGCCAACTCGCCCTGGGCCGGGTTCTACCACCACTGGCTGCACACGAAACTCGCCCTCTCCGTCGGACCGTTCGGATTGAACAAATCCATCAGCCACTGGATCAACGACGGACTGATGTGCATTTTCTTTTTCGTGGTCGGTCTGGAAATCAAGCGGGAATTGCTGGCCGGCGAATTGGCCAGTCCCCGGAAAGCGGCCCTGCCGGTGATCGCCGCGGTGGGCGGCATGCTCGTCCCGGCCCTCGTGTATTTCGCCTTCAACAACGGCGGGGAGTTCGCCCGCGGCTGGGGTATCCCGATGGCCACGGACATCGCGTTCGCCCTGGGTATTCTCGCGGTGTTCCCGGTGCCGCTTGCCCTCAAGATTTTCCTCACCGCGCTGGCCATCGTGGATGACATCGGGGCTATCGTCGTCGTCGCGATTTTCTACACGGACGCCATCGCGACGGGAAGCCTGCTCATCGGCGGCCTGTTGCTGTGTGTCTCCATCGTCGCCAACGTCATCGGCGTGCGCAACCCGATCATCTATTTTCTCATCGGATGCGCCATCTGGTTGGCATTCTACAAATCGGGCGTGCACGCGACCCTCGCCGGAGTCATCATGGCGTTCACCATTCCCGCGCGCACCGTCATCAACGCCCGGCAACTGCACGACAGGACCCGGACCCTGCTGAAACAATTGCGGGAGACCGGCTTGCCCTCGGACAAACGCCTGCTGACCAACCAACAGCACCATATCGTGCACTCGATGGAACGGCTGACCGAACACGCCACCGCGCCCTTGCAGGAACTCGAACACGCGCTCATGCCATTTGTGACGTTCGCCATCCTTCCCCTCTTCGCCCTGACCAATGCCGGCGTGAGCCTGGAACTCGAGGCGCTCGGACGGCTGACCCAGCCGATGAGCTTGGGAATCATTCTGGGCCTAGTCCTCGGCAAACCACTCGGCATCTGGCTGTTCGCCTGGGCGGGCGTGAAGCTTCGCATCGCGGAACTACCCAAGGGAATCAGTCTTCTCCACGTGGCCTCGGTGGGCTGCCTGGCCGGGGTCGGGTTCACCATGGCCCTGTTCATCGCCACTCTCGCCTTCGAAGAAGTGGCGCTGGTCGACGCCGCCAAGACCGCAGTCCTCGCCGGTTCCCTGCTGGCAACCCTGATCGGATCGGTTCTGTTGTTACTGACGGCTCGCCCCGTTCCGGCAGGCGCTTGAATCCTCGAGCCGTAGCATTTATATATAGCTACCTTTTCCTCCCCTTTGTAAGGGGAGGCTAGGTGGGGTAGAATCGTCGCATACTCAGAAGGCACCAGCACTGACTATCGCACGCAACCTGCTCACTCCAGCTCAAGCTCTACCTCCCCTCACCCCTCCTTACAAAGGAGGGGAAGGAATAGGGGGGGAAACCTGTCAACGATTGAATAAACACAAACTCTAAGGACCACGTCTCTATGCGAACAAGCCAACTGTTTATTCCGACTCTCCGGCAAACCCCCGGCGAGGCTGAAGTCGTCAGCCACCGGCTCATGTTGCGCGCCGGCATGATCCGAAAAGTCGCGGCCGGGATCTACACCTATCTCCCGCTGGGCCTGCGCGTTCTCAAAAAAATCGAATCGATCATTCGCCAGGAAATGAATCGCGCCGGGGCGCAGGAGCTGTTGATGCCGATCCTTTCGCCGGCGGAACTGTGGCGGGAAACCGGACGATGGGATTTTTACGGCAAGGAATTGCTTCGATGCCGGGACCGGCACGACCGCGATTTTTGCTTCGGCCCCACGCATGAGGAAGTCATCACGGACCTCTTCCGGCGTGAGATCCGTTCCTATCGGCAACTCCCCATGAACTGCTACCAGATCCAAACCAAGTTCCGCGATGAAATCCGTCCCCGTTTCGGTTTGATGCGCGGGCGCGAATTCATCATGAAAGACGCCTACAGTTTCGATGCCGATGAAGACAGTGCGCGCGTCAGTTATCAAAAAATGTACGACGCGTACGAGCGGATCTTTACGCGGTGCGGCCTCAAATTCCGCGCGGTCGAAGCGGATACCGGACTGATCGGCGGCAGCATGTCGCATGAATTCATGGTCCTGGCCGATACCGGAGAAGAAACGATCGTGTACGACGAAGGCGGGTCCTATGCCGCCAACGTCGAGTTGGCGGAAACGCCGCCTCCGGCTGAAGAAGACGATGCCACGCCGCTCGCCCTCGAAGCCGTGCAGACCCCGGGAACCAAAACCGTCGAGGCAGTCTGCGATTTTTTGAAGGTTTCACCGGAGCGACTCGTCAAGACCCTGCTCTACCGGACGCCGGCCGGCGACGTCATTGCGGTCCTGATTCGCGGCGACCACGAGGCGAATGAAATCAAGATCAATCGTTTCCTGGGAACGACGGAGATCACGCTGGCAAGCGCGGAGACCGTGAGCGCCGTCTCGTCCGCGCCGGTCGGCTTCGCCGGACCGGTCGGGCTCACGGGTATCCGTATCATCGCGGACCACGCGGTCAAGGCCATGCGGAATTTCGTCGTCGGCGGGAACAAAAACGATACCCACCTGATCAATGCAAACTGGGAACGGGATTTTGCAGTCGAAGCCTTCCTCGATCTGCGCCTGGCCCGAGCCGGCGACCGGTCGCCTCGAAGCGATGACCGCTTACAGGAGGCCAAAGGCATCGAAGTCGGCCACGTCTTCCTGTTGGGGACCAAGTACAGTCAAGCGATGAATGCGACGTTTCTGGATGCGGACGGGCAGGAAACACTGGCGATCATGGGATGTTACGGCATCGGCGTCAGCCGGACCGCGGCCGCGTCCATCGAACAGAACCATGACGACAAAGGCATGATATGGCCCGTACCTATTGCGCCCTTTCACGTTCATCTCTTGCCGGTGACGGCCTCGGAGCAGGTCGTCCAAACCGCCGGCATGCTCTACAACGCGTGTCTCGATGCCGGCGTGGAAGTCTTATGGGACGACCGCGATGAACGGGCCGGCGTGAAATTCAACGACGCCGACCTCATCGGCGCCCCGTTTCATGTCACGATCGGCGACCGGGGCCTGAAACAAGGCGTAGTCGAACTCAAGCAACGCCACACCGGAGAAGTGTTGCAACTCCCGCCGGATGACGTGATTCCCCGCGTGCAAGAGTTGCTCTCTTCCTGCGATCTGCCGGTGGTGTAGCCGGAAGACTGTCAGGTTACACCTTGGCCTTCTGTTCGCATCAATTGACAATGGAAAGAACCGAATGATAGTTTTATTCGGATTGCGCGTATCACTGTGCTTGGTGAACGGATTGTAGATATGATTACGCAAATGAACGTGCGGGGGCTGTTGTTCGACCCCTATAACAACGCCTATATCGTCATCCTTCGGGACGAGGAAAACTCCGATATGCTTCCGATTTGGGTCGGGAAATCCGAAGCGAGCGCCATCAGTTTTGCTTTGGAGAACGTCTCGCCGCCGCGTCCCATGACGCACGATTTGATGAAGTCGATTCTGGACAACGTGGATGCCAAAATCTTGAGCGCCGTGGTCACTGACTTAAAAGACAATACGTACTATGCCAAAATTCATCTTTGGTACGGCGATTCGGAATATTCGATCGATTCAAGACCCAGTGACGCCATAGCCTTGGCGCTACGCGCCGAAGCCCCGATTTTTACCAAGGAAGAAGTCCTGCAAAAACAGAATTCCGAGGAATTGGAGCGATGGCTCGAAAATTTGAAGCCTGAGGATTTCGGCAAATCCGAGACGTAGCGCTCGATGCCCTCTCGTTAAACGGAACCCGTTTTCACATTAGTCATGAGCGTGGAACAAAATACCGACCTCGTCCCGTTAAAAGTTCACGGAGTGCTGGTTGACCCCAATACGGATACCCAGATCGTCATCCTCCGCGACGAAAGCAACGCCGACGTGCTGCCCATTTGGGTGGGCACGGCCGAAGGCGCGTCCATTCGCCTGGCCTTGGAAGACGTGGTTCCGCCCAGGCCGATGAGTCACGATTTGATCACGAGTCTCTCGACGCACTTGGGTATGAAAATCTCCCAGGTCGTGGTGACGGACGTCCAAAACAACACGTACTACGCCACGGTGCACGTGTCGTTGAATGGACTCGAACGAACGGTGGATTCCCGACCGAGCGATGCGATCGCCTTGGCCCTGAGGGCCAAGTGTCCGATTTACGTGACGCAGGACGTTCTCAAGAGAAGAGCCGGCGACAACTTGGATGCGTGGCTGGCCAAACTCGACGACAAAGAATCGCAATCATCCGAAACATAACTGGAGAATCACTGATGCGCAGCTTTCAAGCCAAACCCCACGAGATTGACAGAAAATGGTATATTCTCGACGCCAAGGGCATCCCGCTCGGTCGATTGGCGACTCAGGCCGCCACGCTGCTCCGCGGCAAGCATAAACCGACGTTCACGCCCAACGTGGATACGGGCGATCACGTGATCGTGATCAATGCCGAAGCGATTCGGCTGACCGGAAAAAAATTGAAGGATAAAACGTATTATCACCATACCGGATATCCCGGGGGGATCAAATCCATTACCGCCGAGCAGCTCTTGAAAAAGGCCCCCACGGAAATCGTGTCCAAAGCCATTCAGGGTATGCTTCCACATAGTCCATTAGGAAAAAAAATGGCGAAAAAGTTACGCGTCTACGTGGGGACGGACCACCCGCACGTCGCACAACGGCCGGAGCCTTGGTCATAACCACTTGCTAAACGTCAGAGGAAAGGCACTAACCGATGATCAGTCAACGTCACTATGCTACGGGAAAACGTAAATATGCGATCGCCCGCGCCTGGATCGAACCGGGTCCTCCGGACATTACGGTCAACGGCCGGACACTCGACCACTATTTCACCCTGCTGGCGCATCGCATTCAGGTCGAAACACCGCTTGAGTTGACGAATACCCGTGGACAATTTCGCATCAAAGCCTCGGTCTGCGGCGGAGGCGGCGCGGGGCAGGCAGGAGCCCTTCGCCATGCCATAGCCAAAGCCCTGGTGAAGGCAAACCCTGATTTTCGCGCGGCTCTCAAGAAAGAGGGCATGCTGACGAGAGACCCCAGAGTGAAAGAAAGGAAAAAATACGGGCAAAAAGGCGCTCGAAGCCGATTCCAATATTCCAAGCGTTAACCACGCGGACATTCCAAGATGGTGACGAAAAAAGGGAAGGCTTCGAGGCCTTCCCTTTTTTCGTCCGGATGAATAATCATGCGTCGCACTCGATTAAAAATAGCAGTCCTGGGAGCCAGTGGATATACGGGCGGGGAACTCCTCCGCTTGCTGGACGGTCACCCGTACGTCACGGTTTCCCACGTGACCGCGGATAAATCCGTCGGCCTGCCGGTGACCTCCCTGTTCCCGCACCTCGAAACGTTCCATGAGTTCCGTTTTGCGCCGCTGGACGTTGCACCCATCCTGCAAAAGATCGACGTGGTGTTTTCATGCCTGCCACACACGAAAGCCATGGAGCCGGTGGCAGCCTGCGTCCGAGCCAAAAAACTTGTGATCGACCTGAGCGCCGACTTCCGGCTGACGGAGAGCAAAATCTATGAACAATGGTACGGCACCCCGCATGCCGCACCCGGGCTGCTGAAAAAGGCGGTGTACGGGCTGCCGGAACTTCATCGGACACAAATCCGGCGCGCACGACTGGTTGCCGCGCCGGGGTGCTACCCGACCGCGGCCATTCTGCAGTTGGCGCCGTTACTGGCCCATCGGATGATTCAACCGGGCACCATCGTCGTCGATGCCAAGTCCGGCATTTCCGGGGCGGGACGAAGCCCGGGCCTGCCCTATCATTTCCCGGAAGCGCACGACTCCCTCACGGCTTACAACATCGCCCGGCACCGGCACACGCCTGAAATCGAACAGGAAGCGAACCGGCTCATAAAAGATTCGAAAGGAAGAGGCGCGCGCGCGCGCGTGCTCTTTACGCCGCATCTGATACCGATGAATCGAGGACTCCTCAGCACGGCCTATGCCAAACTCCGGACCCCGCTCACGAACGATGCGGCCACGGCGCTGTACAAGGACTTTTATGCGAACGAACGCTTCATTCGAATCCGGGAAGCCTCGACCGCCATCAGTCCCATCCACGTTCGAGGATCGAATTTTTGCGACATCGGCGCGTTTGTGGATGAACGAACAAACCACGTCATCACTGTCTCGACCCTGGACAACCTGGTCAAAGGTGCGGCCGGACAAGCCATCCAATCCATGAACCTGATGATGGGATTTCCTGAAGAGACGTCGCTGACGGCACCGGGGATTTTCCCGTAGGCTCGACAATCTCGATGTTCCTCACCCACCACTTGTATTTCCCATGAACGTGAACAAGATCAAAGGCGGCGTCACTGCCCCGACCGGCTTTCTTGCCGCAGGGATTCACGCCGGTATCAAGCCGGCGCCCTTGCCGGACCTCTCCCTGTTGGCGTCCACCCACCCCGGGGTCATGGCGGGCGTGTTGACACAAAATCGAATTGTGGCGGCTCCCGTCATTTTGTGTCGCCGGCAACTCAAAAAACATACCGGACAGGCCATGATCATCAACAGCGGCAACGCCAATGCGTTCACCGGTTCACAGGGAATGGCGGACGCCATGGAAATGCGCCGGCTTGTGTCCGCGGCCTTACGTCTGCCCGTCGATTCGGTATTTGTGGGATCGACGGGAGTCATCGGCCGCCCGCTGCCGATGCCCGCCATTCGTGAAGCCGTCCCGCCTCTCATCCGGCTCCTGAGCCGGTCCGGACATAAGCCGGCGGCGCAAGCCATCATGACGACGGACACCAGATCCAAAGAGGTCGCCGTGCAGGCCAAGATAGGAGGACGACTCGTCACGATCGGAGGGATGGCCAAAGGCTCCGGCATGATTCATCCCGATATGGCCACCATGTTGGCCTATCTCACCACCGATGCCGCGATTGCCCCGCAGGCCCTGCAAGCCGCGTTGACGCGAGCCGTGAACGACACCTTCAATTGCATCTCGGTCGATGGAGACACCAGCACGAACGACACGGTGTTATGCCTGGCCAACGGACGCGCCGGGAATCCGGCGATTCAGACGGGCACACCCCAATGGGACACGTTCTCCGCCTTGTTGCACGAGGCCTGCCTGTCGCTGGCGCTTCAAATCTGCCGGGACGGTGAGGGATGCACCAAAATCGTCGAGATCATCGTACGCGGTACGCGAACCAATCGCGAAGCGAAGAAGATCGCGCAAACCATTGCGACGTCGCCGTTGGTGAAAACCGCCGTTTTCGGCGAAGACCCCAACTGGGGGCGAATCGTGGCTGCCGCGGGCCGGGCCGGAGTGAACTTCAATCCTGCCAAAATCGGCTTGACATTCGACAAGACCCGGGTGGTACACAACGGTCAACCTGTCGGAGACCGGGCCGACAACCAAGCCCAACGAGTCATGCGCAAAAAACAATACGTCATGACGCTCTCATTGGGAAATCATCCGGGTTGCGCCAGACTCTGGACCACGGACCTGTCCTACGAATACGTGCGGATCAACGCTTCCTATACCACATAATCGCCAAACCGCCCTATCGTCATGCTCAAAACACAAACCTTTTTCCCCTTGCAAGCGTGGTTGAACCTCCTGTGCGTCCTTCTGGTCCTGGCCCTGCTCCCCGGTTGTGCGGTCGTGAAAACGACCTATGACATCGTGGCCGGCACCGTGAAAGGGACGTATAAACTGATTAAAGGGGTTTATACCCTGACGTCCGAAACCGCCAAAGTCACCTACCGGATTGGGAAATTTACGTTCGAGGTCGTACAGGCACCGTTGGACTGGCCCCTGACGCATGATGAGATCGAGACGATCGACGGCCTGCCGGTGAAAGAAGCCATTCGTCAGGGTCGCGTCAAATGGTCCCCCTACGTGGTGAAGGGCAGACGGTACGTACCCATGAGCGTCCGCCAGGCCCAACGCTATGAAGAGAAGGGAATCGCGTCATGGTATGGAGAAGAAACCCGACGACAAAAAGGGGGACACATGACCGCGAACGGTGAAGCGTTTAATCCCATGGGCCTGACCGCCGCGCATAAATACCTGCCGTTACCAACCAACGTCCGTGTCACGAACCTGGAAAACGGTCGATCGATTGTCGTCCGTGTCAACGATCGTGGGCCATTCCCCAGTGTCAACAACCCGAACTCCGGGAAACGCATTATCGACCTGAGTTACGGGGCCGCCAAAAGACTGGGCTATCACAAGAAAGGCCTGGCCCGGGTCCGCGTCAAAGTCATTCCCACCCAGGTCGGAACGTAGGTCGGATCAGCGCAGCGTCATCCGACAAGATCCGGCCTACGAAGAGAAATCCCGGGCATCCACCACGCGAGCCAGATTTCGTAATGCCGCAGAGATCCGAGCGGAGATGGTAGCCCCGGGGCTGAGCCGGCGCATTTCGTCGGGCAGCGTGGCGAGTTCGGCAGTTGCATGTTCGCGGATGTGATGCAGTGAATCGGACGTCTCACGGCGCTTGCCGGATTCCATGACCGGCCGGATGAGCGGAGTTCCTTCTTGCGTATCGGCAACCGTCGTCACCACGTCATGATCGATACGTCCTTGTTGATCATATCGGCGGTAGACTTGTTTGGCGCCCGGCCACGTCTCCTTGCCCTCCGACCTCTTTCGTGACGGTCTCCCGGCATATTCCTGTAGCTTATAGACGCAATCCAAATACGGCGCATCAGCGGAAGTCGCCAGCCTGGTCCCGACGGCAAACAGATCAATAGGCGCCTGGGCTGCAACAAGGCGTTGAATGGCGTCTTCGTCCAGGTTGCCGCTTGCCGTAATCTGCACGTTTTTCAAACCGCCGTCGTCCAATATTCGTCGCACCCGGCGCGCCTGTTCCACCAGGTCACCGCTATCCAGACGCACTCCCTTGATCGTAATGCCCTTGTCCCGCAGACCCGGAGCCAGCTTCACCACAGTCCGGGCTCCTTCCTGTGTGTCGTAGGTATCGAGCAGGAGAACCACGTTATCGGGTTGTGCCTCGGCAAAATGCTCAAAGGCGTGGCGTTCGGCCTCGTGGGCCTGCACGAAACTGTGCCCCATGGTTCCGAACACCGGGACTTCAAAACAAGGCTCGGCCATGACCGTGGCCGAACCGGCAAACCCGGCCATGTACGTGGCCCGGGCGGCGAGCAACCCGGCCTCGGCCCCGTGGGACCGTCGCAAGCCGAAATCGATCACGGGTTTACCTGCGGCGGCGAGCACGCATCGGGAGGCTTTGGATGCGATCAACGTCTGATAATGCAGCAGGTTGACCAACCGGGTTTCGATGAACTGCGCTTGAGGCAGCGGCGCTGTGACCCGGACAATCGGTTCATTCGCGAAAAACACCGTGCCCTCGGGCATGGCCTGCACGTCTCCCGCAAACCGAAATCGTTCCAGATAATCGACGAAAGAACGGCTGAACCGGCCGCTGTTCGCCACCCAGTCCAACTCGGCAGGGGTAAAACGAACGTTCTCCAAGTATTCCAGAAGCTGCGCCAGCCCCGCGGCCATAAAAAACCCCCGTTGCGGGGGCATCGTCCTCACGAAACATTCAAAAACCGCGGTATCTTCCATGCCCCGTTCGAGGTAGCCTTGGAGCATGGTGAACTGATAGAAATCCGTCAGTAAAACACTGGAGCGAATGTCCATGCGAAACGACCAGTCGAACAGGAGCCTGCCCTGCCTGTCCTGAGCGAAGTCGAAGGAAGCGAAGTCGAAGGGTCAGAATTCGTCACGGGTCTCGAGCGCTTTGCAAGCTCCGAACACCGTCATCAGGATGATTCCCCGGCGCGCGGCCGTTCGACTCCGGTACCGTAACCGGGGGGGACGTTTCGGGCTCTCCCGGGCAATAACGCGTACCGGGACAGAATCCGGCAATTCAGCCGTCACCTCGTCTGGCCGGACGCTCTCGGAAACCGGCGAAGGAAGAAACGCCTCTTGGACGCGCAATTCTTCCTGATACCGCGTATAGCGTTCGAGCTGCTCGCGCAACCAACTCCCGATGGAAGCAATGAACCAGACCAACAGCACGATTCCAAGAAAAACAAATGCCTCGATGTTCATCTCACGTCACGACTTGGATTCGGGGCTCTCATCGTCGTGCCCGATGGCCTCTCGCATGGCGGTATCGGCTTGCACGTTCTTCATTCGATAATAATCCATGAGTCCGATGTTGCCCTTCCGAAACGCTTCGGCCATGGCGCGCGGCACTTCCGCTTCGGCCTCGATCACCCGGGCCCGCATTTCCTGTTCCAGGGCCACGGCCATGGCCCGCCGCTCTTCGGCCTTGGCCTGCGCAATCTGCTTATCGGCGTCAGCCTGGTCGATCTGCAACTTCGCCCCGATATTTTCACCCACGTCCACGTCCGCGATGTCGATGGATAAGATTTCAAACGCCGTCCCGGCATCCAGTCCTTTTTGGAGAATATGTTTCGAGATTTCATCGGGATTTTCCAACACGTCCTTGTGCGTGCCCGACGAACCGATGGTGCTCACCATGCCCTCACCCACCCGGGCAATGACTGTCTCCTCCCCTGCCCCGCCGACCAGCCGGTCGATGTTCGCTCGAACCGTAACGCGGGATACGGCAATCAGTTGAATGCCGTCTTTCGCCACAGCGGTAATCCTCGGGGTTTCGATGACCTTCGGCAACACGGACATCTGCACGGCTTCCAACACGTCGCGACCGGCCAAGTCGATAGCCGCGGCGCGTTTGAAGGGCATGGGGATGTTTGCCTTGTCCGCGGAAATCATGGCATTCACCACTTTCACCACGTCGCCGCCGGCAAGGAAATGCGCCTCGAGATCATTGATGGGAATTTCCAGGCCTGCCTTGACCGCGCTGATCCGCGCCGTAACCACGGTGCCGGGCGGCACCCGGCGAAATCGCATGCCGACCAGGGTCAGGAGACCCACGTACGCATTCGAGGCCCAGGCCGCAATCCACAATGGAATGGGGATCAGATACAAAAACGCCGTCAGGAACACGCTGACGACCAACAACAGTGCGAGGGTGCCGAAGACCTGCATTTCTGCGCCCATGAGGAAACCCTCCTTTCGACCCGTGCGAACCGGAATACCGGAACTCTAACACAAATCGGGCAGGAATGGCTCGCAATTCAGAGGGAATTGTCGGGTGCTCATGCCAACGCTTAAGGAACCTCTGATATTTATTGTGATAGCGGGATGCAGGGCAAGGCGTCCCGGAGCGAAACCCGAGGCTTATCAGAGAGATAGGTGAGGGTTGAGCGAGGACACAACGCAGCCATGCGCCCGATAGTGCAAGAAATCAGAGGTTCCCTAATTCATTTCCGCCAGATCCTTCAGCAATTCCAGACAGTGCGGTTGGCGCAATTTCCTGAGAGCGGACGCTTCAATTTGACGGATGCGTTCCCGGGTCACGCCGAAATCTTCGCTGATTTCTTCGAGGGTGTGCCCTTTGACGAATCCGATCCCGAACCGTTTTTTGATGATGTATTCTTCCTTGGGCGTCAAGACACCCAAAACCTTGTCCACTTGACGCCTCGTGTCGGACCGCAAGGCAGCCGCGTAAGGAGGCGGGACGGTCCGGTCCTCGAGCAGGTCGCTCAACTTGATCTCTTCCTGCTCACCGACCGGGGTTTCCAACGACACGGGCTCTCTCGGATACGCCATCATTTCCCGGGTCCTGGCCTCGGACAACTCCATGTGTCCGGCCAATTCCTGAACGGTGGGCGGCCGCCCGTGGCGTTGCACCAGGCGCGTCGACGCTCTCCTCAATTTTTGAACGGACTCATGCATATGAACCGGAACCCGGATCGTACTGGCTTGATCGGCGATGGCGCGCGTCATGCGTTGTCTGATCCACCACGTGGCGTAGGTGCTGAACTTGTACCCGCGCTGATATTCAAATTTGTCAACGGCTTTCATCAGGCCGATGTTCCCTTCTTGAACGAGATCCAAGAATTGAAGGCCGCGCCCAATGTAGTGCTTGGCCACGCTCGCCACCAATCGTAAATTGGCCTGAATGAGACGATTATTTCCGTCTTCGATGGTTCGCTCGGCCCGTTCGATTCGATCGACGTGTTCCAGGAACAGCGGAACCGGCATGAACAGGGCGTTGCGCTCGACCTGCCGGCGCTGGGATTCACGAACCGCACCTGTTGACCGCAAACGAAGATCGCGCCCCAGGGTTTTGACCTCAGACAGGAGTTGTCCCTGATATTCATCCGTCAAATGTAACGCCCGGACCCGGTCAACGATGCGTTGTTGCGCGGATTCCACAGGTTTCAAGGTCACGGAAGTGTCTTGCGGTGACGGCTTGGCGCAAAGTTCCAAATAATGCTTTTGCAGCGATCTTGAAGCACGCCGGATTGACAGCAATCTGCTCAAAGTTCGATCCCGGACGTCCTCCTGGTCTCTCTCCACTACTTCGGCGTTCTGTTCACCAATTCCACGCTCATAGGAGACAACCTCAGACACGGGAATCTCACCCCGCTGCAAAGAAACACGGAGTGACTCCAAGCGGTCCAGAACCAAGGGCAGTCCGTAAAAGGCCAATGTCAATTCGGCCTTTCCCGCTTCGATCTGTTTGGCAAGAGCCACTTCCTCTTCCCGCGTCAATAAGGGCACCTTGCCCATCTCCTTCAAAAAAACCTGAGTCGGGCCATACGTCCCTTCTACCTTCTCAGCAACAATCTTATTCGCCGAGCGTGAAGAAACCTGCCGAACACGATCCGGGAATGCTGCCACACCCGAGGAGGAGTTTACTTGAGCACTCTCCGGTTCTGTGATATCGGGTAATGGAGTTTGACGCATGTGACAATCTCTACGAGTTTAAAATAAGCGATGTCCCGGATGATTATGCGGCTTGTGAAGCGGGTTTCTTGGAGCCCAGCCCAGCCGATTGTTTTGCCGCTTTCGGATACACCGTTTCCCCGCAATTCAAACACCGTAACGTTTCGATACGAAGAAAAGGGCCGTCCGGATCATAAAAATGATCTCTGACCATCAGACCCCCGCAACGTGGACATTTCATCTGGTACCTCCCTATGTTCGACCGCTCCGAAGTAGTCGGAAACGGCCCTTTCGTAGACAGTGCCGCAACGCAATATGCGGATTCTTTGACCTATAGCTCTATCCATAACCAGTTATGACGGCAAATCAAGGGCTTGGCTCTACAGAAAAGTTTTCCGGGGTATCTTTGTTTAGGCACCTTTCCCATAATTAACGTAACTATTTGATTATAAATGGAAATCAGTAGAGACCATAGATCGGTTAACGTTCTGCCCCCCCTTATCAGGGGGACTTATATAGATAAGTATTATCAACTTTTGTCCCGCCTCTTCTGCTGGGAGCTCCCCACCCGGCTCGTTGCCCCTCCCTGAGTCCTGTGATATAACCGTCTCAACTATCCCTCTAGGTTGCCCGATTGTCGGGTCGCCTGTGAAATACAAGAACTGTCTTGGCCCGTCCGGGTTGATCTCCGGCCGGAGTCGAGGACATACCACCCAGTGAATACGCAGGATGTCTCCCACCTAGAGGGGTAGGACGGCCCGACCTTTGTCTGGTTAGGCATGGCCACCGTACTCATCAGGAGGTTCAGGCATGGCTGCAACATATTGGGTTCAAGTGAGGCCTGATGGACACTGGGAAGTCAGGCACGACGGATCACCCGATCCGGTTATTGTGACCAAGACGCAAGGAGAAGCCTGGGGACAGGCCACCCACCGAGCCCGGCAAGACGGTGGGTGGGCCTTTCTGCGAGGTCGGAACGGAGAGATTCGTCGGCAACGGCACTTCACGCGGGCGTCAGAAGGAGGAGCAGATGGCACTCAAACCGTGTCGTAGCTGTTCCCACGACGTGGCCATTGGGGCGTGGACGTGTCCCTCGTGTGGGGCGCGCTTTCCCGCGCCTCCCTCCTGGCCAAAACCGAGGACACTGGGAGGGAAGATCGGCCTCGCCGTCGTCGTGGTTTTGTTGGTGCTGATCGGACCGGTGGGCTGGCTGATGATTGGCTTCATTCCGTTTATTGCTCAGGGATGGGCCGAGGGACGAAACCAGTCCCCACCTGAGAACTGAGTTTGCTCCAGGATGACACGTGATTTTCGCGACAGAGATTGACTTAGGCGGGATGGTGGTTATCTGATTTCGAACGCTACGATGTTTACCAGCACGTGACTGGAGAAGGCTCCAAAATATCAGGAAGGAGACGCGCATGACGGAACGTGAGCAGATCCAACAAGAAATTGACGCCTACGAGAAACGGCGCGAGTGGGTTTTGTCAGACGACCCTGTTGTTCAAGAGCTTCATGGTCGGCTGGGTGGCTTGTTCATCCTCTCGGCGGCCTGTGCCGCCTCAGCGTTCACCGACGTGCAGCGAGCAACGTTCATCCATAATCTCAAACAAAACAAAGCCACCCTTCAGGAAAAAGTGGGGGAAGGTCAGATCGAATACGAGGCTACCATCAGGGAAATCAACCACATGCTTCTGCTGATGATGTGACAAGATGGACGACGCTTGCTTAAGGATGCCAAGCGTGGTAGGAGGAAGAACGATGAGCCAAATGGTTCTTGACATCCGAACACTCCGCACGGTGATTTATGCGAAGAAAGGCATGGCCTTACTGATGGCCCTTGCCGGGGATGACCGCGCTCGGCAGTTTTTTGCCGACAAAAG
This sequence comes from Nitrospirales bacterium, assembly GCA_965203665.1. Classification (GTDB taxonomy): domain Bacteria; phylum Nitrospirota; class Nitrospiria; order Nitrospirales; family UBA8639; genus Bin75. The sequence continues at coordinate 976,757 of OZ241905.1, forward strand.
AATCCTCACGTTCGAGGCGATTGGTCACGACCGAGTGTTGATAGACGTCGATCATCACAAATTCGAAGAATGGGATAACGAAGAAGAGGTAAAATGAAGAAAATAAAATAGGGGCCTAGATGCCAGAACATCTAGGCCCCACTTCTGTCCACCTTCCACCAAGGAGGAGAACATGACCAACAGGTCTACTTCTACTATACGTCCATCTTCGACAAATACACAACCACCGCGACGGATGGTAAGCCGGCCCCGAGTCTGGCGGAATCTCCGCCTCTTGATCCGGGAGGCCGAATATAATTTTTTGGAGTACGCCGATTCAGAGGGGCGAGGCTATCTCCCGGACGAGTGATTATTAGCCTTCCTTTCGTTTGCACAAGCGCCATTCTGGTTGGACGTAATTAGGAGAAGTTAGCATGCAAGTCGAATACGCCTTTTTCTGCCGATACGCTGAATCCGAAAATATCGAATCCATCAACGCCTTAGGGATCGGGACACGACGTTATATCCGCGTTCCCAAACTTCCGATTCAACACAAGGTCGATGTCGTCATTCTCTTACGGATGGAAGATTCCGAAGCTGGAGATCATGATTTCAAACTCGTCTTTCAAGATCAACAGGGCACCTTGATTTCCGAACCATTTGAGCAGAAAATCGTGGCCAAGAAATCTCCTGATGGAGGCCATTCATATGTCAGTATTATTGCCCGCGTTGACTTCCTCATCCAAACAGCGGGCCGGCAGAAACTGCTTATTCAGGTTGATGGGAAAGAGGTTCACCGGCTGGCGATCACCGTTGAATTAGAAACACAGCCGAACCGGGTGCCTTGAGTCGCTCCAGGCTGGGCCGGTCGAACCATCCACGGTCAATACGCGGGCTCTCCCCATACCTGGGTGATAAGGGCGGGCCCGACCTTTTCACAGACCTTCCCTGTAGAGGGAGAACGAAGATTATGAAATGCACGGATACACACCATCATCCACCAGCTCAGGTCGTCTATTCAGCCGACAACCCTAGTGCTTATCGGTATCATTGCATGGAGAACCCGTGTGGCTCCTGGCGGATGGAAACGCCATACAGGTGGGTTTCAATAAGTGTAAAGGACGCCACACATGCAGGATTGACACCCTGTATTCGATGTTTCCCTTCACGAAAGGGCAAGCGTTAAGCCACCCAGCGGGCTTTCGATTTGCCCGTGAGCTTGGCATACGGGAGGTGCACGTGAACGCAGCGACGGCACAAGGCGGCGAGGCGATCCAAGACGTGTTCGGACACGTGGCCCTCGGACAAGCGGAAGGTCGCTTCGGCGAGGTAGCGAGGCAGGTGTTTCCGGCTGACGTGATGGTGCGTGCCCATCAACGAGCGCTTGAACACGGCCCACACGCTTTCGATGCTATTGGTATGGACCAGCCCGTTGACGTATTCGTGGGCCTGATGGTTGACGGTGCCGTGCCCATACCCTGAGGCCGCCAGTCCTGCATAGCCCGCATGTTCATCCGTGAACACGGCACTCCCTCGTTGGACGCGTCGGCGAATCTCCGGCTGGAGGGTCTCCCGCCGGGTATCGGCCACCACCATCGCCCGCGTCGGCCCACCCCGTTCCCGCATCCCGAGGACGATGGTTTTATCTGCGCCACCGATCGGGAATTTCTGGCCCTTCTTGCGATGCTTATTCTTGGCTTTGCCTCCGATATAGGTTTCGTCCACTTCCACCGCCCCGGACAGGGGCTCGGGATCGGCCCGACACGCTTCCTTCAATCGATGGACCAGATGCCATGTGGCTTTTTGCGTGAGGCCGAGTTCCTTCGACAGTTGCAGGGACGAGACGCCTTTGCGGGCGACGACGACTTTATACATCGCGTGCAACCACACGCGGACGGGGAGCGGACTGGCCTGCAAGACCGTGCCGAACTTGGCTGAGAACTGCTTCCCGCACGCGCGGCAGAGGTAGAAGAACTCGCGGGCCTGCTTGGGGATCGTGTCCTCGCTCTCACACGCCGGACACCGGCGGCCGTGAGGCCAGCGGAGGGATTCAAAGAAGCGGACGGCGTCCGCTTCGGTCGCAAAAAGGGTAAACAATTCCTGTTCACTGATCGTGACGTTGCACATCTGGCACCTCCTTTAGACTGTTAGTTGATAACTCTAAGAGTACCGAGGACGGGGTGCTTGAACAAGCACGTTGATACGCTGTCGGGAGAAGGGATTCGCGGACACGCTTTGTGGTGTTGACGTGTCCAGGCTTGTCTTGTAAGGCCAATCGGAGTAGGCTTGGCCTTCAGAATGGGGCGGGGTTTGGAGGCCCCGCAGGCTGGCTAGCGTTCCTGGTGGGGTTGGACGCCACGAGGTCCGGCCCTAGTCAGCCAGAGCATCGTGTGGGGGAAAGGGAGGAGAAAGCCCTACTCCCTCACACGGTCCCTCACACGGTGTCTCTTTTCTCTCACGTTTCGTTCCTGCTGTCAACGCTCCCAGTTGATAATACTTATCTATATAATTCCCCTGATAAGGGGGATTGAGGGGGTTGGGAAATGAGGGGGTTGTCTGACAAAGGCGGGGAGGCAAAGTAGCGGCGGCATCTCATGCCGCCATTTCCCGGCGCCTTCTGGCGTGGCTGCGCCCCGGTCCCGAAACCCCTTTTACAATCCCCCTAGCCGTGGCCGGAACCGGTTTGCTAGTATGCCAGTCCCATGGAAATCGGCATTGTCGGGCTTCCCAACGTCGGTAAATCGACGATCTTCAACGCGCTGACGTCAGGAGACGCGGCCTCGTCGACCTATCCCTTTACCACCATCGAACCGAACCTCGGCGTCGTGCCCGTTCCCGACTCCAGGCTGGACCGCCTCGCGGAAATCTTCAAACCGAAAAAAACTACGCCCGCGTTCTGCCGGTTTGTCGACATCGCCGGACTGGGGAAAGGCGCAGCAGAGGGTGAAGGGCTCGGCAACAAATTTCTGGCCCACATCCGGGAAGTCGACGCGATCCTGCACATGGTTCGTCTTTTTCAGAATGCCAACGTCGAACACACGTTGGACGGCATCGACCCGAAGAGGGACGTTGACGTACTCGAGACCGAACTGATGCTCGCCGATCTCGAAAGCGTCACGAAACAATTCGACAAGGTCTCGGGTAAGGCGCGATCCGGGGACACGGAAGCGAAGGACGCGCTGGAATTACTCAATATCCTGAAGGCGGGCCTCGAAGAAGGCAAACCCGTACGGACGCTCGGACTCGATCCGGAGAGTCTCAAACCGTTCTCCATGCTGACCGCGAAACCCGTTCTATACGTCGGCAATACCGACGAGTACACGGAGCCGGCCGTCGTGGATGATTTTCAAACGCTTGTCCGAACACTTGACGCGGAATCGGTCGTACTCTCCGGCAAACTGGAAAGCGAATTGGCCGAGTTGTCAGGCGAGGACCGCGAGTTATTCATGGCTGATCTCGGCATGACACACAATGGCCTGGAACGGGTCATCGTGGCGGCCTACAACACGCTGGGCCTCTGCTCGTATTTTACGGGTGGCCCCAAGGAAGTCCGGGCGTGGACGATCCCCGTGGGCGCCAAGGCCCCTCAGGCCGCCGGCGTGATCCACTCGGATTTTGAAAAAGGGTTTATCAAGGCCGACGTGTACGGCTTTACGGACCTTGATCGATACAAGTCAGAGCAAACGCTCCGGGAGAAAGGCCTCATCCGGTTGGAAGGCAAGGAATACGTGGTCAAAGACGGCGACGTGTGTCACTTCAAGTTCAACGTGTAAGACGGACTTCCATGAACGCCTTGTTCTATCCCGTTCACCTCTGCCATGCGCGCACCCTGGAGCGTCTCTTGTCAGAATATGACAGGGTTCATTTTCGCGATTTCATGGCCCTGCAACTGACGCCGTTCATGGGAACGACGGCTTTTCCCGACCGGATGGGCGACTACTACCCTGAATTACTGGACACGGGACGAATCATTCAGGGGCACAACGTCAGTGGCGCCTTGCAGCCTGATATGATTGCGGCAGTTGATCGGGATTTAGCCGATCCGGCGTGGCGCGCCATTTTTCATGACGCCTTGTCGGATGATTATCAGTTTCAGCGTACGTTGTTTGATGAGGCGGACATTCGAAAACGAGAGAATGGCGACTCCCTGGAAATTCCCGTATTATCCGGATTCAGGACTCCCGACTGGCAAACAACGCCTTTTTCGGTTGAGTCGGTCAAAGCCCTGAGTCGCCGGTCTCGTCCTCGCCACCACAACCCGGGGTTCGAGTATGGCTGGGCATTAGTCAAAACGAGCGTGGCGTTGGCCTATACGATTCAACTGTGTCGCCAACTTCAGGGTACGGCCGTAACGGATTCGGCTTCGCATCATCGTCTGCTCGCACAATCCTGTTATAGAGAACGGATCGAACTCTCCAACTCCTGTCTCAACCGTGAAGGGTACTAAGGAACCTCTGATTTAGTGCACTATCGGGCGCATGGCTGCGTTGTGTCCTCGCTCAACCCTCACCTATCTCTATGATAAGCCTCGGGTTTCGCTCCGGGACGCCTTGCCCTGCATCCCGCTATCACAATAAATCAGAGGTTCCCTGAGAGATACGTCAGAGGCCTGCCCTCTTGAATGGGCAGCTTTTTCTCTACAACACCGTCTCCGGGCCCTTCGGTCTCCATTTCCTGGCCAAGGCCCGGGCTTCTTCAATTTGTTCAGGCGTCATTTCTTCTTCCAGCATGGCTATGGCCTGGATCGCCGGGTCCATACCCTGTTCCGCGGCAAGGAAGGCCCATTGATACGCCTGGATGTAATCCTGCCTAACACCCTCGCCCTTGTAGAACATCAAGCCGACGTGATTCTGCCCCGCCGCGTTCCCCTGCTCCGCCGCCCGTAGAAACCACCGAAAGGCCTTGGCGTAATCTTTCGGAACACCCAAGCCATAACGGTAGAGCAACCCCAGGTTGTTTTGCGCGCTCTCATGACCTTGGTCAGCCGCCAGCCGATACCAGTATCGCGCCTTCTCGAAATCCTGCTCAACGCCCTGCCCCCATCGATACATATACCCCACCATGTTTTGGGCCTCCGCATTTCCCCGGGAAGCCAGCGGGGCCCATTCCCGCATCGCGGTTTCGTAATCCTGTTCGAGGTAGGCGTTTTCACCCAGACCGAAATCCGCCCAGGCCGGACAGGTGCCGGCCAGCACCCACCCGATGATGAGCGCCATGGTTTTCCAACAGAGTGTGTTCGTCATCGTGAGCCTCTTTCTCATGCGGGGTTTCGCCCCCGCGCGACGAGGTCCTTTTGTTTCGGCAAAAGGACCCAAAACCCTTGGCGCCCGGGCGTGGCCCCAAGGGGTGCCTTTGCCCCGGTCCCGATTGCTTGGGCTGCGGAACTCGCTTCGCTCAAACAGTCCTCGCCCCCACATAGAAATTGCGGGACCGGGGCGCAGCCACGCCCGCAGGCGCTGGGAAATGGCGGCATAAGATGCCGCCGCTACAACTGCGGAGCTTTTGTAGGTCGGGTTAGCCGCAGGCCCTTCGACAGGCTCAGGACAGGCGTAACCCGACATCCCACCTTGTTCATCTCAAAGTACCCGTACCGTTTTCTCCAGTATACTCCAAATTTCCACCCGTGACCGCTTGCTTTTCGCTTTACTCGTCGTGAAGGGCATGGCATAAAGAAGCACCTTGGAGGCCAGCCTATGTCCATACGAATCCACGCCGAAGCCTTGTACGATTCACTGAAAGCCGTATTGGGGATCCATGATCCCGAACAGGTCCGGACTAAGCTGGAGAAAGAACTCCGTCATATGATACCCAACTGGACCGACAGGATTCCGGACTGTCCGGGATGGTATTGGTTTAAACCGGAAGGCGTCGCCGAACCTCAACTCCTTCTTGTGGACCATGGCCGTATCGACACCAAACTCATGGCCGATTTGGGACCCCCGAATAATCTGGTGGACGTTCAACGCGTGAAAGGGCTTTGGGCCGGGCCGTTGCTGCCTCCTTCGTAAGGAACCTCTGATTTCTTGCACTATCGGGCGTATGGCTGCGTTGTGTCCTCGCTCAACCCTCACCTATCTCTATGATAAGCTTCGGGTTTCGCTCCGGGACGCCTTGCCCTGCATCCCGCTATCACAACAAATCAGAGGTTCCTTAAGATGACGTCCGGCCACCAAGACCCACCACCCGCCTCCTGGGAATCGTTCCGTGTATCACGACCCGACTACCTGTCCGCCTTGGCAGTCCCCATTGCCGAAGGCATCGTGCGCCGGGATACGACCCATCCTGCGTTTCGCGGTTGTATCGACTGGCATTCCTGTGTCCATGGACTCTATGCCTTATTCACCCTGTCCCGGTTAACCGGAGAGTCGCGGTGGAGTGATCTGGCGGAATCCTTGCTCATCCCTGAAAAACTGGAACAGGAACTGGTCTGCATCCGAAAGGGTGGATTGAACGAGGAACTTCCCTATGGATACGCGTGGTTCCTGAAACTTGCGCAAGACCGCCAACGTTTTTTTCAGAAAGACGATTTGCACCCGATCGCCGAGGAACTGGCGCAACGGCTCGCACAATGGATCTTCTCCCTGTCCGACGATGACGTCCTGACACATGCCCGAAACCGCGCCTATGGCAACGTCTCCTGGGCCGTGTTGAATTTATGGGAGTGGGCCCAATGGAACGAAGAGCCGGAGTTGGCTGACGCAATATCCGCGTTTACGCGCGAGCACTTGCTCCCCCTCAATCAGGCTCTTCCCCCTTCCTGCGACCACCTGACAGATGAATTCTTCCCGGCTGCCTTGCAACGCACGCGTGCGATTCTGACCATCCTGCCTGACAACGAGACCAACGCCTGGTTGAGCGCGTACCTTGAAGAAGACTTGCAGTTGGAACCCGTCCGGCATCCGGCTTTTCCGCATTCGGCCGGACTCAATTTCAGCCGGTGCTGGGGGTTCTGGGAGCTGTTTCAATACACCAAAAATCCCGTGTATCGCGACCAATACGTTCGGCATTTTGTCACGCACGTGGACCATCCGGAATATTGGCGGGACGATTACAAAAAATACGGCCATTGGGTCGCCCAATTCGGGGTCTATGCCCTCGCGCTCAGTATCGATAATCCTTAGGAATCGTTGCGTGACGCGTCCCGGTTGACAATGGGTTTTGCCGGTAGGTAGAAATTCAGCTTTGCCAAAGAAAGCGTTTTTTACGGAATTCCGCCGATGCCGATCAATGAGCTACGAAAACCTGGGGCGAAAATGAGCCTCAAGGAAGCACTCGAACGAGCCGAAAAGCTCAAACGCATGGCGGCGAGCAGCAACCCCAACGAAGCGGCCGTGGCCGCCGCGCGACTCAAAGCCTTTGACGTCGATGCCGCGCGCGCGCCTCACTCGAAAGAGGCTGAAATCGAACCGGCAACCATCACGGAAACCGGCGAGCACGGACCTTCCAATCAAAAAATCGAAGTGCTCGATGAGTTACCCGTCATTCCCTACCAGGAATTGGGAGAATTGGAAGTGGAGCAGGCACCCGACAAGTCGGTGAATTGGGACGTGCTTCATGCCGAGTTACTGGAACGGGCCCAACAGATCGGCGCCCACGCCGTGATCGACATTCAGATCAAGGGCACGATCCGGCAAAAAATCCTGACCGGCATGGCGCTCAAATACCTGTCGCCGCAAGAGATCCTGGACGTTCAAGCGGCCAACAAACTGGACGAAGACGAGAAAGCCTACTATGAAGCGCAAAAGGAACGCCGCGACGAAGACTGGGCCCCGCCCGTAGGGTAAGCGTCGAGGTGCATTCATCCGGTCAAGTGTGGCAAGATGAAATCCTTGGAGGAGCGACGCTTGGCGGACTTTCACTATCAGGAACTCTTCGAACACGGGCCGGATACGACGACATATCGCAAGCTGACGTCGGACCACGTCGCCACCACCGTTTTTGAAGGACGGGAGATCCTCACCATCCGGCCCGAAGCCCTCACGCTATTGGCGCGTGAGGCCCTGGATGACGTGGCGCATCTCCTGCGAGCGAGCCATCTCAAACAATTGAGCCGTATTCTGGACGACCCGGAAGCCTCGGAGAACGATCGCTTCGTGGCGTTGGAACTGCTGAAGAATGCCAACATCGCCGCCGGACGGGTGCTGCCGGGTTGCCAGGATACCGGCACGGCGATCGCCGTCGGATACAAGGGCCAGCAGGTGTTCACCACGGGCCATGACGCCGAAGCGCTCTCACGCGGCATTTATGAAGCCTACGCGCAACGTCATCTACGCTACTCGCAGATGGCTCCCCTCGACTTGTACACCGAAAAAAATACCGGCACGAATCTTCCCGCTCAGATCGAGATCTATGCCGAACCGGGCGCCGAATACCGTTTCCTGTTTGTCGCCAAAGGCGGAGGGTCGGCGAACAAGACTTTTTTATACCAGGAGACCAAAGCCCTGCTGAATCCGAAATCCCTGCGTTCATTTGTCTCGGAGAAAATCCGCACGCTCGGCACCTCGGCCTGCCCGCCCTACCACCTGGCCCTCGTCATCGGAGGCCTGTCCGCGGAATTCACCCTGAAGACCGTCAAACTCGCGAGTTGCCACTATCTCGATGACCTCCCGACTTCAGGAAACGATTTGGGGCGGGCGTTTCGGGACCTCGACTTCGAACGGGAGATATTGAAACTCTGTGCCGAAACCGGTATCGGCGCTCAATTCGGCGGCAAATATTTTGCACACGACGTGCGGGTCATCCGCCTCCCCCGGCATGGCGCGTCCTGCCCCGTCGGTCTGGGTGTTTCCTGCTCGGCCGACCGGCAAATCCTGGGCAAAATCACCAAGGACGGGATCTTCCTCGAACAGCTCGAAACGAATCCCGCGCAATATCTCCCTGACGTCCGTGAAAAAGATCTGGACGAACAAGTCGTCAACATCGACCTGAACCAACCGATGCCGGCCATCCTCTCGGAGTTGCACAAATATCCGGTAGCCACCCGGTTGTCGCTGACCGGACCCATTGTCGTCGCGCGGGACATCGCCCACGCCAAGCTGAAAGAACAACTCGATGCAGGCAAGGGCCTCCCCGAGTACTTCAAGAACCACGTCGTCTATTACGCCGGCCCCGCCAAAAAACCCGAAGGCTATGCCTCGGGTTCCTTTGGCCCCACGACCGCCGGGCGCATGGACTCCTACGTGGATCAATTTCAGGCCGTCGGGGGCAGCATGGTCATGCTGGCCAAGGGCAACCGGTCCCAACAAGTGCGCGAAGCCTGCAGGAAGCATGGAGGGTTCTATCTGGGGTCTATCGGCGGCCCCGCTGCGCGACTGGCCGAACACAGCATCAAGAAAGTGGAAGTCCTCGAATTCGAAGAGCTGGGGATGGAAGCGGTGTGGAAAATCGAAGTCGAAGACTTCCCGGCCTTTATCGTCATCAATCATGAAGGCCGTGACTTTTACGCCGACCTCGACGCCCAACGCCCGTTGATTCAACCCGGCAAACAGGCAAAATCTTAACGACGGAACCTCTGATTTCTTGTGATAGCGGGATGCAGGGCAAGGCGTCCCGGAGCGAAACCCGAGGCTTATCAGAGAGATAGGTGAGGGTTGAGCGAGGACACAACGCAGCCATGCGCCCGATAGTGCACTAAAGCAGAGGTTCCCGACGTACGTCCCACGGAATCGATCCTATTCCGAAGTCCTGTCCGTGGCACGGTTGTCTTCCCGAAAAAAGTGTGCTACTGTCCATCTTGTAGATGGTGGCCCGCGTTGACGTGCAGTTCAACCACGAGGCCATTTATTAATCGAGGTTGCAATCGGAAATCTGATCGAAAGCTGACCTAAGCCGCATTTCTCCAGTCGTGCTTCGGCCCTCCTTTCCCGTTTTTCGAGTGTAAATCCCCAATACTTTCAAAGGAGTTGTTCTATGCCGTTTAAAATCTATGTCGGCGGATTGCCATATCCGACGACCGAAACGGAGTTGACCGATCTGTTTGTCCAACATGGCAACGTGGATTCGGCGAAAATCATTACCGATAAATACACCGGCCGGTCGCGGGGTTTCGGTTTTGTTGAAATGCCCTCGGAAGAAGAAGGCAAGGCGGCCATTACAGCGTTGAACGGCACCCAATTGGATGGCCGTACGTTAACCGTGAATCAAGCCCGGCCTCAAGAATCAAGGCCGGGAGGACGCGGTGGCGGCGGCGGTTTTGGCGGTGGCCGAGGCGGACGACACGATCGCTAATCGCGCCGTGAGTGAGAAAGGGGAAGAAGGCTCAGGCCTCTCCCCTTTCACCTCTCTTCCCAGTAGGCCGGCAAGGCCGCTTCCAGCACCCGCAAGACACCCCCCATTTTCCTTGAAGACCTCCACCTCGCTTGACACTCCGCGGCTCTTGTCCTATGCTGAATTCAAGGTCACTGATGTCATGATGCGTTTGTCCCGTACAGCACTCGTTCTCGGGGTTTTGGCCTGTTTCCTGGTCATGAGTGGCGTGGTTTCCAGCCAGGCTGCCGCTCATTCCCTTCACCACGCTCACCATAACGCGGCCACCCATTCGACGATTCTCTGCTCCCTGATGTGCTCGGCGGGCCAGGTGGTCAGCGTAGCCGAACCCGTTTTCGATACGCAGTTCACCGTTGTACACGCCGTAGAAGTTTCCATTGTTCATCCGGTCACACTGGCCGTTCCCACGCTTCACTTCTCTCGCGGACCTCCCCGCTTCTAAGTCTCAAGTCTTCCCTTTCACACGTTCCAGCGCTTTTTCCGTCTGGGGATCTGCCCTTGCGGGAGATGCTGTTTACTCCTTTTTCCGAACGGAGGACTCGATGACTCGATCCGAGGAATTAACACATACGGTATCATTCATGTTTTGCGAGAAGAGGTTTGCACATGAACGGAGTACGAAACCCGGTGAAGCCGGGAATGATATTTGTGTTTTTTTTATTCTGCCTGACGTGGGCCGGGACTCCAGCGGTTCACGCGGCACTATTGGACGGTTTGCTCGATGACGTTGAAGAATCCCTGGCTGAGGGGTTGGCGAACAAAGGAGAAAACCTGACCACGGGCAATTTTTACACCGACGATAAACCGAATGCCCATGCCCCCATCGGGATGATGGGCGATCACACGCATGAAGCAGGAGAAATCATGTTCTCCTATCGCTTGATGCACATGTTCATGGAAGGAAATCGTTACGGGACTGACAGGTTGCCCACTGATGCAGTCACCAGACCAATGCAGCCCGTTCCGGGCGGATATCTGGTGGCGCCCGAATCCATGCGCATGTGGATGCACATGTTCGGGTTCATGTATGGATTGAACGACACCGTGACCCTGACGCTCATGGTCCCCTACCTGCACAACAGCATGGATCACGTGACGCGTATGGGAGGCAAATTTACGACCCGTTCCGAAGGCTTCGGCGACATCCGGTTCGGATCGCTGTGGCGGCTCTGGGCGGTCGAAGCCCCGAGCATCGGGGCCCACCGGTTCCACTTCAACTTGTCGGTGAGTGTGCCCACGGGAGACATCGAACCCACGGACCGGACGCCCATGGGACCGAACACTCGATTGCCCTATCCCATGCATCTCGGTTCAGGAACCTTCGATTTTTATCCCGGAATCACGTACGGCGGAGAAATGGGTCGCGCCTCCTGGGGAATTCAAGCCATCGGCACCCTGCGGGCGGGCAGAAATTCCAATGATTTTTCCAAGGGTGACGCCTATACCATCAACGTCCATGGCGCCTATGAAGTCATTCCCAATACGCTGAGCGGTTCGGTTCGGCTGAGTTGGAATCACTGGGACGCCTATGACGGGATGGACCCGAACATTCGCACGAATCACCCGATGAACCAAATGAGGATCGTTCAAACGGCGTTTCCCGACCTGTTGGGCGGTCAACGTCTGGATATCCTGTTCGGGGCCAACGTCCTGTTACCGGATGTCATGGGTCTGGAAAACCTGCTGGCCGTGGAAGGCGGCTTCCCGGTCTATCAGTACCTGGACGGGCAACTTGAAACGGATTCGACCGTCACCTTCGGTTGGCAGGCGGTGTATTGATTGGAATGACCTGCTTTGGAGAAAAGAGTGACACCATGTTCTTGAAAAGGAGACAGCACATGGGGGGCCGCATCTGTACCATGATTGGGGTTGTTGTGTTTTTGGGATTCGCAAGTGCGGGGTCTGCCTATGACGTCATCGACGTCAAGAACGGGGCAACTATCACGGGGAAGGTGGCGTTCGCGGGCACCCTCCCCCATGCCCCCAGACGGTTTGAAGTCCGGAACGGGCCTGACGTCTGCGGGCCGGAACGCGTGCTGAACAAACTGGACGTGCGCGACGGCAGAGTTCAAGGCGTGGTCATCGCACTGGAGGGCGTGGACAAAGGCAAGCCTTTCTCTTTGCATCACGACACGGCCGCCGGACTGGGCCGTGGGGAATTTCACTATGCCGGAGGAAAGAATTTGAACCTGGGCGTTCAACTCGAAAAATGCAGCTTCGGCCCATTCACCGGCGTGATTAGAGCGGACGAATCCGTCCAATTCGTCAATCGCGATCCCATCAAACACACCCTTCATACGTATTCTTTAAAGGGCCGCAAAGCCAACATCATGAGAACCATGCATACCCAGAGTCTTCGGGCACGCGGTCAGACGGAAAAAGTCTTCCCCTCAAAAAAACTGCGCCATGCCGTTGCCGTGGGCTTGACCTGCGATCGTCACGACTTTATGGAAAATTGGCTGTATATGGTCAAGAATCCCTATTATGCGATTTCGGATGAATCGGGGAATTTCGAGATCGGGCAAGTCCCGCCCGGTGACTATAAGTTAGTGGCATGGCATCCCGTTCTCGGCATGAAAGAACACCGCGTAACCATTACTCCGGATGGCCGTTTCCCGGTTGATTTTGACTTCGTGAAATAACGTCGCGATCGGAACTGCAGGGTCCTGCTATGTTTGCTATGCCCTGCTATGTTTTTGCTATGTCTTGCTATGAAAGTGCTATGAATTGCTATGCTCATGCTATGTTTTGCTATGATTCTGCTATGCCATGCTACGGTATGCTACGCTAATCCAACCTACTGTTTATCTTCATATTGACGCAGAAAGGAGAACCCGTGGCGACCATCATGCCTTTTCATGCCGCAAGGCCCAAACCGGAATACGCCGACAGCGTGGCTGCGCCTCCCTATGACGTCGTCTCCCTGGACGAGGCACGCGACGTTGCCGCGGGCAATCCTTACTGTTTTCTCCGTGTCGGGCGAGCCGAGTTGGAACTGGCTGATGGCGTCGATCCCTATTCCACGGAAGTCTACGAAAGAGGTGCCGCCAATCTCCGGAAATTTCTCGAAGACGGCATTCTGGTGCGGGAACCTCACCCCATGTTCGGGGTGTATCGCCAGCGCTGGGGGACCCACGAACAGACCGGTCTCGTGGCGCTCGCCTCGATCGACGAATATGACCGTGGACTCATCAAGAAACATGAACTCACCAGACCGGTTAAGGAAAAAGACCGCGTGCGGGTGATCGAAACGCACGACTCGCAATCCGGGCCCGTTCTCCTGTTTTTTCGCCGTTCGACTCAATTCGACGGTTGGCTTGCGGACGTCACGGCGACGGAGCCGGACTGCCGGTTCACCGCGGACGACGGCGTGGAGCACACGGTCTGGAGCCTGCGCGATGACACGGCCATTGCCAAAATGGTCGAAAATTTCGAGAACGTTGACGCCCTGTATATTGCCGACGGACACCATCGCTCGGCCGCAGCCAGCCGGGTGCGAGCGGCCCGGGCAGGCAACTCCGGACAATCCTCACGGCATCGGAAAGACGGATTTTTAAGCGTCATTTTTCCGCACGACGAATTGCAGATTCTGCCCTATAACCGCGTGGTGCGCGATCTGAACGGGCAGACCCCGCAACATTTTCTTGACGCATTGGCCGTGGACTATGACGTGCAACCCACCACCCAACCGGGACAAGCGCCGAATGCCGGGTTTGACGTGTACCTGGAAGGCCGCTGGCATCGGGCGCTTCCCAAATTGACGCCGGAGCAACGGACGAGGATGGAAGAGAATCCGGTGAACGCCTTGGCCGTGTCGGTCTTGACCGATCGCGTGTTGACTCCGTTGCTGGGCATTACGGATCAGCGTTCCGATCCGAGGATCGATTTCGTCGGCGGGATCCACCCACCGAACGCCTTGGCCGCAAAGGTGGATGCCGGAGAATGGGCCGTGGCGTTCTGGTTGTACCCCACGACCGTCGATGAACTCATGGCCGTTGCCGATGCCCAAGACATCATGCCGCCCAAGAGCACGTGGTTTGAGCCCAAGCTGCGTGACGGGTTATTCGTGCATATGCTCGGCGATGAGTAGCGGCGCCATCTCATGGCGCCAAGAGAACCCCGGCAGAAGTTGTAGGTCGGATTAGCGAAGCGTAATCCGACAGATTAGGTTCGTCGGGTTACGCCTCCGGCTAACCCGACCTACGGGGACTCATCTATCGCCATAATCCGGATACCGCGTGGAACCTGCCTGAAACAATGGTTCCCTCACGATCCATCCGAGCTCATCGACGGGCTCCAGGGCGGGAATGACGACATCCTGTTCCGACGAACTCTCTTCTCTATCAGCGCATTGACGAGGGGGGCTTAAGAGAAAGTCCGTATCCCAAAAATAGATCGTCACCAGCGCCTCTCCGTCCACCTCCCCGATGTTGTAGTCTCCAACGGGTCTGGTGTGCTGACTGAAATCATCGAGCAGGTCGTTATGGGTCGCACAAAAATTCTTCAATGTTTCGTACAGCACAAGCCAATGCAGGTCCGTCAAGCGATAGACGTGCAAATCATTGACCGCGGCCGATAGTTGGACCAGGACCCGCACCGCTTCATACGGACAGAGCCGTTGTGACGTTTCGGGATAGAGCCCCTCCCAGGAATCGATGGCCCCGTCGTCCGACAACAACTGGATTTCGGAGGCTTCACTGGCGAAGGCTTCTTTCAGAATCGCCTCAAAGACGGCGTCCGGCTTGGTTTGAAAATAAATCATCGGTTCAGAAAATCCGGGGAACGAGCCGCCACGTCCGCGACCGGTAAGACTCATAATCGTCAAAAATTTCTCCTAACAACTTTTCTTCATAGGAAAGTTTTACGATGAGGTCCGCGCCCAGGAGTATCCACCAAACCCCTCGCCAGTATGAAAACGATTCGCACAGCAGCGCCAGTGTGATCAGCAGCAACGCCGTGTACATGGGGTGCCGGACCCATCGATACGGGCCATTGGTCACCAGCCTGCTCCCGGCCCTGACTTCGGGGAACACGTTGACTTTCGTGACTCTCATGGTGAGGACCGCCCACGCCATCAACAGGATGCCCGACAACTCCAACGTCAAGAACCATACTTGCCGGGCGATCCATGGGCCGGAGACCAGGAACGCCATAATGCAGGCAAATTGAACACCCACGAGAATATAGGATCTGACGGATTGGCGTTTCATGTTCGAGTCTCGGCGAAAAACACCGGGACGAAATGTCTCTCAATACCGGTAGCCTCCGCTCAGGTGCCTTTCCAACGTCGAGGACAGACCGAGATGATTGCGATAGGCTGCGGACTCCACGATTTCCTTATTGGTCGGAGCCAGTTCGCCGGCTCGTTTGAAATGAACCGTGGCTTCCCGGTGGTTGCCCAACTTGTGAAGGGTCAGAGCCAGATTGAAATGGGCTTCCGGCAATTCGGAGCCGGCCTGAATCGCCGATTCGAAACGACTCTTCGCCTCTTGCCACTTGCCTGAATTATACTGCTGAATCCCTTCAAGGTTCTGACGAGCCGCGGCCGGGCTCGTCATGGGCAGGACGGCGAGCGGACCGGATGGCGTGGCGCACCCCGTCATCATCACGACGCATCCCAACACGATCGTGCTTAATCCACGCCACATGCGCTTACCTCCAATATTCTTTTGCAACGCTTCCTGAATTGTGTCACCAGGCACGTATGGATAGCAACGCGATGACGGGCTGGAATTCACCCATGACAATTTCAACTGAAATGTAGAATTCTCGATTCCAAAAGACTATACTGTTTTGCTTTGCCATTAATAATGGAATGATCATTCCGTCATCTCAGGACGATCTTTTACCCTCATAGGAGGAGTCACCAGATGAAACGAACACTTGGTTTTCTCACGTTGATGATCATCGCCGGTGGCCTCTTGCAGGCATCGGCTTACGCATCCGGGTCCCTTTCAGGCGGCCAAGGCATCAGCGCCAGGAGCGCTTACGCCATGGGCAAGGCCCTCACCTTTCAGAAGCTCGTGTGCCCATCCTGTCCCCTCAAGGCGGCTGATTTGACCAAGGAACGCGCCATGAGCCTGAAAAACAGCCTCGAAGCCCGTGACGCGGCAAACAAACCGGGCACCCCGGATGACGAACACATCGCCGTACTCTGTCCGGGCAGTCGCGCCAGCGGTTGCGACGGAAAACCGGACGAACAGGAACTCGTCCACTATTACCTGAAGCGGCGTTTCAAGATGTAACTACCTTATCGGTTTCATTATAGACGCATACAAACGGAGGAACTCCAACATGTACAGAGCAACATTGATTGCCCTCGTGGTTACAGTCATGACGGCCATGGGATCGTCCGCATTCGCCGACGGGGTGTCGCCCTGGCTCCCCGCGCCGGGGGCCGGATTCGTCAACCTTTCCTATGTCTCCCAGAACGCCAACGAGTTCTACAGGTCTGACCGAATAGTACCCACTCCGGGACCGAACCCAGGCCAAAATCTCGGGCAGCATACCGTATGGCTGAACGGCATGTACGGCTTGTCTGATGCAGTTGCGATAGATTTCCGCGTTGGCGCTGCCAAGAGCTATTATTCCCCCCCTATCCCGCCGACGGGTGGGCGTGATAATTACACGGGTGTCACGGACACGAATATCGGCGTTACCTGGCGCGTCGTCGACGAACTGTTATGTCCCTCCCTGCCAAGCATCGCCCTTCGCGGCGGGGCGATCATCGAAGGATCCTACACACCAGGCTTCATCAATTCCATCGGCGACGGAGCGAGCGGCTTGGAAGTGTCGGCCTTGGCAGGCAAATATTTCGCCGACATGTTTGCCTTATCCGGCGAACTCGGGTACCGCGTCCGCGACGAAGACGTCCCGTCAGATCTCTTCTTTAACGTGTCGGGCGGTTTGCTGTTCGAGAACATCGGCCTGGGTGTCAACTACAAACTCGTTGACGCTCAATCCGGGCTCCAAATCGGCGGTGCTGGATTCAGTCCCGTCACGCGCGTTTTCCCCAGGCTGGAAGAAGATATCCAATTCCTCAGCGGGACGGTGAGCCTTAACGTATCCGACCAAACGAACATTGGTATTACATACGGCGAGGTCATTGACGGTCGCAATACGTCAAAGTCCAAAGTCTTCAGCGTGACGATGGGCTATCAGTTCGACACCTACTAATATTCCGGAGCCTGACCGCCTCAGGGCCGGTTCAGGCTCCAGTCATACTCGTAGTCCACTGACCCGGAAAACTTCCTCAGGCGTTTTGCGAGCGGCTCGTCCGCATACTTGACGAGGTGCTCGATCACCGACTTCTCCGTGTCCCCGAAGTCCGCCGCGTACCACTTGTAGATGCTCGAAATAATCATGAAGTCGTCGTCCATGAATTCCACGCCTCGCGGATGGTTCACGTAGGCGCGTGCCCCGGCATCGAGCAGTTTCTCGGAATTGTCCGCGGTGAAGGCCGTGGGGCTCAGGTTCGGACAGCCGTAGCTCGCGCAATTGACCGCGTAGTGGATTCGGTTGTCCTGCCAGATGGGCCGCAGGATGCCGTGTTCGATGTTGTTCAGCGTCAGGTCCAGGCCGGCGACGTTGGCGTGTACGTCGTTCCAGGGTCCGCCGAAGATACGCCCCAGGCTGCCTAACAGGCTCTCGCTGATGTCCTTGATGGAATCCACGGGATACGCGTCCGCCACGACCTTCACGGTCAAGGCATTGTAGAAATTGATCCAATACGCCTTCTGTTCGACGCGGGAATACTCCCGCGGATCGAGCGACTGCAAAGACGCCAGGTACGAGGCCAGCTTGGCGGAATCCCCTGCATTGGCCTTGAGCGCCCCGTAATCGAAGCGATTCACGCCTGAACCGTGTTCACGCAGGTAGCCGTTCAGGATCTCCTGCCAGGCGGTGTGATCCATATGCGCGACGCTGTTTTCGTCGCTCGCGTTCCAGACCGGAATCAGTTTTGCGGTCTGGGCATGTGCGGCGACGGCAACCAGCATCGCGACGAGCACGATGACGGCAATTCGCAGACAATCTCTCCCGCGTGCAGGGGGCGGTGTTCGCCCTGTAATCAGGACTGGCTTCATGGTCGTTCTTCCTCCTTGTTGTCACGTCTTTTACCGGGATCGACGCACCTGCATCGCAACTTGGCGATCGTCCCGAGAATGCCGATGCCGGCGCCGACGACGCCCTTCAGGGTTCCTCCAACCTTCGATATCCCGAAACGCCGCCGCAGAGTATTCACCGGCTTCTCGACGAGTCGCATGTTCCATTGGATGGCCTTGACCTGCATCTCCACCGTCCAGCCGTAGGCAACGTCGCACATGTCGAGTTGCCGCAAGGCATCTGCGCGTACGGCCCGAAACGGACCCAAGTCGGTGACCACCCACCCCCACAGCAATCGGATCAGCAGACCAGCCACGCGGTTGCCGACGATTTGCGGTATTGACAAGGCACCTGGCTCCATCTGTCCCAACGCGCGGGACCCGATGGCCAAGTCGGCGCCGTCCGCAATGGCCGCCAGCAGATCGAGTGACTGCCGAACCTCGAACGACTGGTCGCCGTCGATGAACAGGACGACGTCCACCGGGGGGAGTGCGGCAATGGCCGTCAGGCAGGCTCGACCATAGCCAGGGATCTCCTCGACGACCACACGGGCGCCCGCCGCTTGCGCGCGCGCCGCCGTGGCGTCCGTCGATCCGTTGTCGCACACGACAACGTCGTCGATGACCCGGAACCCGGCATCCGTACGAAGATCCAACAGCGCCGTGACCACCGGGCCAATGTTGTCTTCTTCATTGCACGCCGGAATCACCGCTCCGACGCTCAGGTTATTGTACATCGCAACGCATCAATCGTTAATCCTGCCGCCGGGGCGGATCGACCGTTTCCGGTACCAGTCGTAGGCCAGTGCCAGGAGAACCAGGCCAAACTCCACGGGCCGAACCCATACCGGCTGCTGGTACGGTTGCAACTCACCGTCGTTCAGGTTGAGCCCTGTCACGTAGCCGAGGAAGACTGCAACTGAGGCCGTCCACGCGGAGACACTTGGTGTCATCGCGGCAAACGGCAACAGCCAGAGCAGATACCACGGATTGATGACCGGCGAAGCCATGAGGAATATACCATAGAGCCAGTCACCTCTAGGGACCTCACGCGCGCCGCTCCGGGAATAGCGGAAATAATAATAACCCCAGAACGCGGCGCACAACAGACCCAAAACAAGCTTGGCCCCGAATGGTTGCAGAACGGTGGTCAAGAGTCCGAAGGCCGCCGAATTGAACTCCCATTCCCTGGCAAAAACCAACAACGATTCAATGTCCGTCCCGCCTTGCAGGACAAACGGCACGTACAACACTGCCAGCATGACGCCGAACAGGATCCAAGACCCGAAACCCGCGCCGGCCAGCACCAACGGGACCAGGACCAACGCGAATATCTTGGCCCCCACGGCCATCCCCAGGCAAACGGCGGCACCCCACCAGCGATGCTTTTGAGACAGCACGATTGCCGCCAGCAACAGACAGACACCGATACCGTCCGGGTGCGCGGTAAAGGCAACTTCCTTGACGACCAGGGGACACCACGCGTAGAGCATGACGTTCCCGGTCGGGGCCAGGCGCAGCAGCAGCGCAATGGTCGCGAGATCGACAAGGATCAGGAGCGCCTGCAAGGCTACGACACTGCCCGGCTTCAACCAATAGCCGATCAGGAAGACGACCTGTGTGACCGGCGCGTAGATCGTCGGCAATTCGGGATAGTTGATCCTATCCAGGATGCCGTGAAATATCGCGGGAACGCCGGGATCGCCAAAGAACGCTTCAGGGATGACTCCGTAGGGGGTGCCGGTCGCGGCAAAGCGGTATCCGTCCCACAGGTAACGGTAGAAGTCGTCTTCGTAAAACGGCCCGCCTGCCAACCCGCAGACGCGGAAAACCACTGCCCAGAGAATCAGGCGGTCGAGCGGGAACGGCTCGCCACGCCGGTGGCAGTACAGGTACAGACTGAAGACCGGCAGGCTGGTCCACGCGACGAAGAGGAAAAACACCGGCAGGTCGGGTTCGGCGTCTCCCCGCGCCAGCAACGCGAGGGCACCGTACCCCACTGCGCACCACAGACCGACCAGGTCCACGTACCGGCACGTACGCCCGTTTGCAATCACCGTCATGGATCATCAACCAATCGCTGAATACGGCATTGTACACGGAAGGCGCTTGGGCTACCATGCCCCATAATCCCGAACCACGATCGTTGTTCTTTGCGTCCAACACCATGACACATGACATCGTCATCATCGGAGGAGGATCCGCGGGGTACGCCGCGGCGCGGACGGCGCGTGATGAAGGCGCCGACGTGGGGATTATCGACCATGGACCGTTGGGAGGACTCTGCATTTTACGCGGATGCATGCCGACCAAGACGATCCTTCGCTCCTCGGACGTCATGTCCCTCATGAAGCGTGCGGAAGAATTCGGGTTAAAGCCCGTTGCCGCGAAAGCGGAACTTTCCGCCATCATCAGTCGCAAGGCCCGGCTCGTCGAAGAGTTTGCCGAGGACCGCATTCACGCGCTGAAAGATTCCAGGTTTGCCTTATACGAGGAACGCGCCGCGTTCCTCTCTCCCCACGAAGTCCATGCCGGTCCCCATAAGCTGACGGCCAAGGCATTCATTATCTCCACGGGGTCCGTGGTTTCCCATGTCCCGATAGCCGGACTCGAAGAGGTTGGCTATATCACAAGCGATGAAGCTCTGGAACTGCGCGACGTTCCCCAATCCATGATCGTCCTTGGCGGCGGCCCCGTCGCCCTGGAACTGGCGCAATTCTTCCAGCGTATCGGTACCCACGTGACGTTGATCCAGCGAAGCGCTCACGTCATGTCCCAAGGCGATGAAGACCTGGCCCGCCCGGTGGAAGCCCGGTTCCGTGAAGAAGGGATGACGGTGTTGACCAACACCCGACTGCATGCATTTACTCAGGACGGGACGTACAAAACGGCGCACCTGACTCATGAGGGGACGGAAAAAACCGTGACCGCAGAGGTGATCCTCCAAGCCCTGGGACGGCAGCCCAACATCGAGAATTTGAATTTGGAGGCTGCGCAAATCGAGGTTCGTCAAGGTAAAATTTCGGTCGACGACACGATGCGGACCAGCCAACCCCACATCTACGCCGTGGGGGACGTGAACGGACTCCATGAAATCGTCCATATCGCGATCCAACAGGGAGAAATAGCCGGGTGGAACGCCGTTCATTCACAGAAGTCGCCTCGTCGATATGACGACGGGCTCAAAACCCAGGTCGTCTTTACCGATCCCCAAATCGCCGGTGTCGGGTTAAGCGAAAAAGAATGCCGAAACAGGCAAATCTCCTATCATGCGGCCTCGTATCCGTTTGCCGACCATGGAAAGTCCATGACGTTGGGGGAGACCCATGGTCACGTTAAACTTCTGGCTTCGCCGGAGAACGGCAAAATTTTGGGAGCGCATATTGTCGGACCGGAAGCCGCGGAGCTGATTCATGAACTCATCGCCGTCATGTATTACCGGGGCACGGTTCACGATCTTGCCCGGATGCCCCACTATCACCCGACCCTTGCCGAGATCATCACGTATCCGGCAGAAGAATTAGCCGATTTGATCGACTCACGGCCTGCGGCCTGAGACCCACGAAATACAGCAACCATGGAGCCCACGATGACTGATCCTGCCGCATCCTCACCACGACCGCTCGGGAAACTCGTCATTCTCGGAATTTTGGCACTGGGCATCGGAGCCTTCTTCTATTTCGACTTGGGCCGCTACGTTTCGCTCGAAGCCCTGAAGGCCAACCGCGACCAGTTACTGGCGTTTACCAACGCCAATTTTGCCACCGCGGTCGTCCTTTACGTGGCCGTGTACATCCTGCAAACCGCGTTTTCGTTACCCGGCGGAGCCATCATGACCCTGGCCGGCGGCTTTTTGTTCGGAAGCATCCTCGGGACGATCTTCGTCAACATCGGGGCCACCACGGGCGCCACCTTGGCCTTTCTGGCTGCGCGATACATCTTACGCGATTGGGTCGAACAAAAATTCGGCGAGCGCATTGAACCGATTCAGGCCGGATTCGCTCAAAACGCCTTCAGCTATCTGCTGACCCTGCGACTGATCCCGGCCTTTCCGTTTTTTCTGGTCAACCTGGTGTCCGGTCTGACCCGGATTCCGCTCGGCACCTACGTTATCGGAACCTCCGTCGGCATTATCCCGGGCAGTTTTGTCTACGCGTTTGCAGGGAGACAACTCGGGTCCATCAACTCATTGACGGAAATTGCCTCACCGCCCGTGTTGCTGGCGTTTACGTTCCTGGGTTTGCTGGCGCTCATTCCCATCCTTCATCGCAAATTCGTGGGAAGGAAAACATCATGATTGATGCCCGGATCGCAATCCACCTGCGGTTTATAAATGGGACAAACTCTGAGAAAATCGTCTCGATCCCGTCGGGAAGCCTTCATGCAGGCTTGTCGCCTGCACACCAAAAAATGAAAAGGGGACGTCTCGCTCCACTCTTTGTCATCCTCGACATTTTTAATCGAGGATCCAGGGTTTTGGCTCTTTTCTTCGTTCGTAAAGAGAACGACACTGGATTCCCGATTACAAACGTCGGGAATGACAGATTAAGGTATCGTTGATTACTTTCATACCAAGGACTGCACCATGCACGATCATCAAAGCGAATCCGTGACCATGGCTCCGATGGACGAGTTCAATCAGCAACTCATTGACAACGTCCATCCGCCATCCTGGACTAACCCCACGCCAACAGGTCGATACAACATCGTCGTCATTGGGGCCGGGACCGCCGGGTTGGTCACTGCAGTGGTGGCTGCCGGGCTTGGCGCCAAGGCAGCCCTGATTGAACGCCACTTGATGGGCGGGGATTGTCTGAACGTGGGTTGCGTGCCGTCGAAAGGCGTCATTCGCGCGTCCCGTGCGTGGAACGCGGTAAAACGGGCCGGGGAATTCGGCGTAACCGTGCCGGATGAAATCAAAACCGACTTCGAAACCGCCATGGCGAGAATGCGGAAACTGCGCGCCCGCATCAGCCGGGTGGATTCGGCGCATCGTTTTACCAGCCTGGGCGTTGACGTGTTCATGGGCGCGGGCCGGTTCACCGGAAAGCAGACGATCGACGTGGACGGCGCCACGCTCGAATTTGCAAAGGCCGCGGTCTGTACCGGCGCACGCGCGGCCGCTCCGCCCATTCACGGACTGGAAGCGGCAGGCTACCTGACGAACGAAACCGTCTTCTCCTTGACCCGGCTCCCCGCGCGCCTGGCCGTTATCGGCGCCGGCCCGATCGGTTGCGAGATGGCCCAGACCTTCGCACGATTCGGCAGCCGCGTGTCCCTCTTCGAACAAACCGGGCACATTCTTCCCCGCGAGGATGCGGATGCCGCGGAAGTCGTCCAAACGCAAATGACCGAAGACGGCGTCATGTTCGTTTTTGATTCGCAGATCACGTCCGTCGAATTACGCGGACACGAGAAAGTCCTGCATTACGACAGCCATGGCGAGTCGCATGAACTCGCGGTCGATGAGATACTCGTCGGCGTGGGACGCGCGCCCAACGTGGAAGGGCTCGGACTCGAAACGGCCGGAGTGGAGTATGATACCCGGACCGGCGTGAAGGTGAACAGCCGGTTACAAACGACCAATCCCAACGTCTATGCGGCCGGAGACGTCTGCTTTCCGTTTAAATTCACGCACGCCGCGGACGCCATGGCCCAAATCGTCATTCAAAACGCTCTGTTCCCTCATCCCCTTGGATTGGGGTACGCCAACACGGATTCGCTCATTATCCCCTGGGCGACCTATACGGACCCGGAAATCGCACACGTCGGGCTGTACGAGGCCGAGGCCAAAAATAAGGGAATCGAGGTGGATACGTTTACGTTTGGACTCGACGAAGTCGACCGGGCCGTCCTGGATGGGGAGGATCACGGCTTTGCCCGCGTGCACGTGAAGAAAGGCACCGACGTCATCGTGGGCGCGACGATCGTCGCGGCTCATGCCGGCGATATGATCAGCGAATTCACGTTGGCCATGAAAGGGGGACTCGGTTTGGGCACGATCACCGGCACGATCCACCCCTACCCCACCCAGGCCGAAGTCATCAAGAAAGTCGCCAATGCCTGGAGAAAAACGACACTCACCGAGGGCAAGAAACGATTCCTGGAGAAATTGTTTGCCTGGAGGCGGTAAGAAGCGATCAGGCAATCGCATGAGGACAACCATGGGGGGTTGTCCCTACTTCCACTTGATGTTGCACCCGGCGCTGGGGCGTTGATCCCCGCTCACGGGTTGATCCGCCAGGACGGCCTCGATCGCCGCGCGCAAATCTTTTCCCGTCACCGGCTTGCCGTTCCCCGGACGGCTGTCATCCAACTGCCCCCGGTAGACCAGCCTCCTCGCCTTGTCGAACAAAAAGAAATCCGGGGTGCAGGCTGCCGTAAAGGCTTTGGCCACGGCCTGGGTTTCATCGTAACAGTACGGGAACGTGAATTCGAGTTCCCGGGCCATGGCGCGCAAACGATCCGGATGATCATCAGGATAGTTGTCCACGTCGTTGCTGCTGATCGCAATCACGCCAAGCGATTTCCCTGCATACTCCCGTCCCAGCCGGCCCAATTCCTGCTGTACGTGAATCACGTAGGGACAATGCCGGCAAATGAACATCACCAGCAAACCGTGTTGCCCGGCAAATTGATCGGGACGGATCATCTCGCCCGACGCGACGTCAGGCAATTCAAAATCGGGAATGGTGGTTCCCAAGGCCAACATGGTCGAATGGGTCAATGCCATCAGCCAACTCCTGTATAAGAAAACGACAACCCCTTTCGAGACACATGCATTACATAACAAAAAGCCTTGAAAAGGAAAAGCCCCAATCCGGCTTTTCCCCTTCAAGGCTTGGACGAAACGAGCGACTGCTTAACTGCCTTCTTCGTGTAGCTGTTCGCTCAGGTAATTTTGCAGCCCGACCTGCTTGATGCTTTCCAACTGCGTTTCGATCCAGTCGATGTGTTCTTCTTCCTCTTTCGCCATGTCCTCCAGCATGTGACGCGTCGTAAAATCACCGACCTTCGTGCAATGCTGGATGCCTTCGGTCATCATCTTGACCATGGCCTTTTCCTTGTCCAGGTCGGCTTTCAACTGTTCCGGGACGGTCTCCCCGATCTTGACCGTTCCCAGCCGCTGCATGTTGGGAAGGCCTTCCAGAAACAGAATGCGATCGATCACCTCTTTCGCGTCTTTCATTTCTCCGTAGCTGCGATCCAACACGTGGTGATGCAAATGCTCATACCCCCAGTTCTTGCACATTTTGGCGTGCAGAAAATACTGGTTGATGACCGTCAATTCCTCGGTCAACAGCTTGTTGAGAAGATCGACAACTCCTTGTTTGGCTTTCATGATAGTCTCCTTTTTAGATACCGGTTGTGTGTATGCCCCTACTTTCCGGATTATGAATGTGTCCGAATTTCGATTATCATCATGCTCTCAAGGTACCTCTTCTCTTTCTTGATGTCAATATAAAATACTAGGTAGTATTACATATAATTGATTCTCTTTCTCAAATTCGCCGATTCGGATTCTCAACGTCCGGCCGCGTCGGAGAAAGGGGTTTTAAGAACAAGAATCAAGATACTCGAGTTGACCCGTTTTTTTACCCGGTGCTACTGTTGATTTGATGGCTGACTCACACCCGACCCGTCCTCCGAACCGCCTCATTCACGAAACCAGCCCCTACCTCCTGCAACATGCCCGCAACCCGGTGGATTGGTATCCCTGGGGCCCGGAAGCGCTCCAACTTGCCAAGGAACAGGATAAACCTCTGCTCCTGTCGATCGGGTATTCCGCGTGCCATTGGTGCCACGTCATGGAGCGGGAATCGTTCGAAAACGACGAGATCGCTTCGCTCATGAACCGCTATTACGTCTGCGTCAAGGTGGATCGTGAGGAACGCCCTGATCTCGACGAGATTTACATGCAGGCCACCATCGCCATGAATCAGGGGAACGGCGGCTGGCCCATGACGGTGTTCCTGACGCCGGATCAACAACCGATCTTCGCCGGCACGTACTTTCCGCCGACTGACAAATGGGGCAGGCCCGGCTTCGGCACGGTGCTCAAAAAAATTGCCGAAGGCTGGGAACGTGACCGTCCCGCCATTGCCGACAGCGCCACGCGTTTCACCGACAGGCTGCAAACGGCCATGCGCGTCCCCGCCCCCACGACGGTCGGGCAGCAGGAGCTTGACTCTGCGGTCGAACAATTCTCAGCGGACTTCGACCCGATCTACGGCGGGTTCGGTCAGGCCCCGAAATTCCCACCGGCCACCGGGCTGGCATTTCTTCTCCGGCAATACCGACGAACCAGGATGGACCACGTCCTTCATATGGTTTGTAAAACCCTGGATGCCATGGCCTGCGGCGGTATGTACGACCATATCGGTGGCGGGTTCGCCCGTTATTCCACGGATGAACGATGGCTGGTTCCCCACTTTGAAAAAATGCTCTACGACAACGCGCTGCTCGCGAAGACGTATCTCGAAGCGTTCCAGGTCACCGGCAACCTCGAATACAAGCGCGTCACCTGCGAAATTCTTGATTACATCCTTCGGGAAATGACCTCGCCCGAGGGTGGCTTTTATTCCGCCACGGACGCCGACTCGGAGGGCGTCGAAGGAAAGTTCTTCGTGTGGGACCCCGAACAGATCCGGGACATCGTCCCCACGGAGCAGGATGCGGTTCGCTTCTGCGCGTATTACGACATTACCTCCGACGGCAATTGGGAGCACCACAGTATTCCCAATACCCCCCACTCTCTCGAACAAGCGGCCGAGAAACTTTCCTGTTCCCCGGAGGAGCTTCGAGAAACAATCGACCGGGTCAAGCCGCTCGTCTATCAGGCGCGCCTGAAACGCGTGCCCCCTGGCTTGGACGATAAAATCATCACGGCCTGGAACGGCATGATGATCAGCGCCATGGCCGAAGCGGGACGGGTCCTGAGGCACGCCCCCTATGTGGATGCCGCGTGCCGGGCCGCGGATTTTCTGCTCAATACGCTCTCCCGTCCCGACAAAGGCCTGTATCGCACCTGTCGGGCAGGCAAGGCCCATCTCGACGCGTACCTGGAGGATTACGCCTATCTCTCGGAAGCCCTTATCGACGTGTACGAAGCCGGGAGCGAGGAACGATACCTCAGGGAGGCCGTCCGATTGGGCGAACGACTGTTGAGCGATTTTCTGGATCAGAAGCACGGTGGATTTTTTACCACGGCCAATGATCACGAAGTCCTCATCCTGCGAGGACGTGAAGGACCGGACGGCGCCACACCGAGCGGCAACGCCGTGGCGGCCATGGCTCTGGCGCGGCTCTCGTTCCACGAGGACCGCGAAGATTTTCGGGACGCCGCCACACAGGCCGTTCGGGCGTACGGCCAACAGGTCAGTCGCATCCCCAGAGGGTTCGCCAAGACGATCATGGCAGCGGAGTTCCTGTTGAACGGCCCGCTGGAATTGGCGATCCTCGGTTCGCCAAGCGACGAGGGATGCGACCGATTACTCGATGCGGTCGCCCAGCACTTTGTTCCCCAGCGCATCATCGCCCACGGCAGCCCCGATACTCCCGAGTCCCGGCATCCACTTCTCAAAGGCAAGGGCCTCGTCGAGGGACAAGCGGCCTTATACGTGTGCCGAAACTATGCTTGTCAGGCTCCCATCACCAATCCGGATAACGTGGCGCAGGCCTTGACCTATACGCCCGGCGGGGATTCGCCTTCACGCGCGCTGGCCTCTCAAGGCATACCGGGGACGGCCACCGTTCAAGGGACCGCCGCCTACGTGTCACGAATCCTGGCACGTTCGTCAGGTCCCACGGCTCACGGCTATACGACCCTGGGTGCCACGGGTCTCACCAATTCCCGGATTGGGTTCGGCGGCTACAGAACGGGTATCGATCATGAAGACCATCGGGCCGCACTGCTGAAAGCCGTCCGGGAAGGCTGCAACCTCATCGATACCTCTACGAACTATGCGGATGGCGACAGTGAACGTTTGGTGGGAAGCGTCATTCAGGAGTTGCTTGGGCAAAATGAACTGACTCGCGACAACGTGATCGTCGTTTCAAAAATCGGCTACGTGCAGGGGAAAAATCTGCAACACGCCAAATCCAGGGAAGAGGCCGGACGCGCCTATCCCGAGATGGTCAAATACGGGGAAGACATCTGGCATTGCCTCCACCCCAAGTTTCTCGATGATCAACTCACAGGCTCACTCGACCGTCTCGGACTCGCCACGCTGGACGTCTGCCTCTTGCACAACCCCGAATATTTTCTCTCCGACGCGAAGCAACGAAAACTCAGCGTGGACGCCTCCGCCCTGGACGAACTGCGGACTGAATTCTACCGGCGCCTTGAGCAGGCGTTTGTCTATTTCGAGCAACAGATCGACTCAGGCCGCATCCAATGCTACGGCGTCTCCTCCAATACGAGTACGGCCCTACCGGATAATCCGGAAGCGACCTCGCTGTCCCGCATGCTCGAAGCCGCCCAACGGGCGGCGCAACGGACCGGCAAGTCCCATCATGGCTTTCACGTGCTGCAATTGCCCATGAACCTCTTCGAGTCGGGAGCCTTGCTCATACCCAATACCGGACAGGAAAACACCGTGCTGGAGTTTGCCCGGGAACATCGCGTCGCCGTGTTGGTCAACAGGCCGCTCAATGCCATACCCGCCGACCGACGGGGAATGATACGACTGGCCGCTCCGCGGTATGAGCCGGTGGAAACGCCCTTTGAGACGCAACACCAGACCGTCCTGGCGTTGGAAGACACGTTTCGAAATGACTTTGCGCCCCTGATCCCCTATTCGGGAAAAGGACTGGAACCCAAAGATTTCTTTTCCCTAGCGGATGAACTCGGCCGCCTCCGGCCCCAAATTCACAACCTGGAGCATTGGGATCAGATCGAATCGCAGATGATTGGGCCACACGTCAATCAGGCCCTTCAGGTGACCACCAGGCACATGAACGAGGACAAAGCCACGGACTGGCAAAATTGGCAAACCCGGTACGTCGCCAAGCTGCTGCTCTTACTCAAAATCATGAGACAGGAAGCGGCCAAGAAGAGCGAGCAACACCTGCAATCCGTCACCGCGACGCTCGACCTGTTCCTTCCGGAAGAAAAACGCGAAGAACCATTGTCACGAAAGGCGCTGTGGTGTTTGACCGGCACCCCCGGTGTCACCTGCGTCCTGAACGGCATCCGCACCACGGATTACGTCGAGGATTCCCTGACGATCCTCGGATGGGAACCCCTGCCCAAGCCCCAACCCGTCTTCGAGAGCATGCAATCTCAATGACGATGACCAAGCCGCTTCTTCATGTCTCCGAACCATTACACGTTTCGCACCCAGATTTGCCAAAACCGAGATACGTTCTCCCATTCACGCCACGGCGAATAGTCGCTCAAATCCAGAGGAACGGGTTGGCGATCCGTCGTGCGCCGGACACGGATTTCCCCGGAATCCGGCTTCGCGGACAACACGATCGCGCCGTGGGAATCCGTTCGGTAAACGGTCATGCGCCGGTACGCCTGCAACACGTCATCGGCGGGATGCCCGTAACGGTTGCCCTGACCCGCGGACACGACCGCAGTTTTCGCGTTGAGTTGCTGAATCCAGTGTCGATTCAGGGAACTCTTGGCTCCATGGTGCGGAATTTTGACCACTGTCGCCGACCTCACCAAAGGATGGTCGGTCAATCTAGCCAACGCTTCGACTTCCGCATCGGCCGTCAGCAGAATGGAGTGCTTCCCGCACGTCAGACTCAGAACCACGGAGAGATTGTTCAATTCCGATCCTTGAAAATCGTGCAACGTGGCGTCGTTTTCCACCAACGGCGGGTTCAGCGATATGAGCCGGCAGGGGCCTCGCTTGAGCAATACTTCTCCTGCCCCGGCAATACGTTCGACGAGTCCCTGTTTTGCGACCGCATCACGCAGTCGTTGGTAAAAGTGGTTCGTCCGTTGAATTCCGTTACTCCAATAATGATCGACCTCGAAGTTGTCGATGATCCAGGCAAGCCCGCCCACGTGATCCAATTGCGGATGCGTGGCAACCACGTGAGTCAGCCGCCTGATGCCTCGATCCCACAAATACGGTCCCACCACCATTCGGCCGATATCCCACCGTTCATAGGCAGCCCCACCGTCAACCAGAATCGTGTCGCCGCCGGGCAACTCGACCACCGTGGCGTCGCCTTGCCCTACGTCCAGGAACGTGACGCGTAACGTCTCATCCTCGAACACGTGTCGCGGCGACCACGTCCACCACAACAGGCAGAAAACCAGCGCACTCACGCTGAAGACCTGCACCGTCCTTTTCCGGCTGAGCAACGCCATCATAAGACACAGATAGAATCCTGCCATGGACAGGATTGACGGCGACGCCACGTGCCATTCAGCGCCGGGAATCCCGGCCAGCATGCCGACTGCTGACGCCAAGCCGTCCATGAGTCCCTGATGAATCCAGCCGAAAGGCAAGTGCTCCAGCCCGCCGAGTAAGACGATCATCGACGCACCGAGTCCCAACGGCACGACCAGCATGCCGACCAGAGGCACGACAACCGCATTGGCAAAGAGTCCCAACCACGCCACTTGATTGAAATAGTAGGCCACGAGCGGAACGGTCCCCACGGTGGCGGCAAGGGTCATCAATGCATACTGTGTTCCCCAATGCTTCACTTTGTCCGTGAAGGCCTTCGGGATCTCATCCTCCTCGTCGTCGCTAGTACTCCATCGAAATACCAGGGCAATAGCCAGAACGGATACGTACGAGAGTTGAAAAGACAGCGCGTACAGCGCCCCGGGGTCGGCCAGCGTCGTACCCAACGCGGCTATGCCCAATGCAATGAGAATCTGTCGCTCATAACCGATCCACACCGCGTAGAGATACAACAGGATCATCAGCAACGATCGAACGGTCGCCACGTGGGCGCCGGACAACAGCGTATAAAACAGGACCATGGGGACGGTGACCAGCACGGCAAGTTGCCTGGGAGTCAGGATGCACGAGAGCCTTTCCAGCCACCGGGCCGGCATGCGGCGGGTGATCCCCTTCACGCCCAGGAACGAAACAAAGGCCAGCAATCCCAAATGCGAACCGGATATGGATATGATGTGAACCGTCCCCGTCGTCATAAAGTCGTCACGGACGTCCGGGGGAATATCGTTCTGCTCTCCCACGATCATCCCCAGGAACAAACCGCGCGCCGGCTGTTGGAGCGTTGAGACGGCAGCTTGGCGCACCTGATTCCTCCCACGATCAATCTGGGACCACATCCATTCATTCAAGTCGAAGACGCCGGGAGGTTGAACCTGTATTCGCTCAGGCCCTCTGACGGTCGCGACCGCGTGAATCCCGCGATCCCTGAGGTAGGCGCCGTAGTCGAACCCGCCGGGATTCCGCGTACCGAAAGGCGGGCGTATGCGAGCACGAACCGTGATCCTGTCTCCCCGGAATATATCCGTATCCGGTTCACACTCGTGACCCGGCTGACACGGACGCCAGGTCAGGCGCAGATTTCCACGGACATCACGGCTCGCGGTATCCTGTTGGACGGATTCCACGGCCACGATCATCGTCATCCGGCCCGGACCATGCTCGACCGGTGCCGTCACGACGCCGGAAAACGTCACCTCTTGCCGACCGGTCTGAAACGGCAGATCAACACCTTGATCCGTTCTCGCGTCCAGCAACCAATATCCCACGCCGAACAGGACACAGGCATACAGGACGAGTCCCTGCTTCCTGGAGAAAAACGCTTTCTTCTCACACCGGGACAATGCTCCGGCGACGAAGACCAGCAGGACAACGATAGTGAGTGGAAGAAACAAAAGGTAGGACCCGAGCAGGAGTCCCACGAGGAAGGCAATAATGCCGGGAAGGAATACCGAGGAGAAGGATAGGTTGTTATTGGAAATTGTCGTCGTCTTTAGAGGGCCATAGAAGAAAGCCTTTCGGTTAATTACACAATTTAATATCTATCAGTCAATAATAAACAACGTGCTCCAGACCCTCACGCCGCGTGGCGGAGATTTTCTTTGACGCGCGTTCTCTGCGAATTATCCGATTGCGGCCTTGACCACGCCGGCCAAGTCATCCGCGACTGCTTTGATCTGCGAATGATCGCGGCCTTCGACCATGACCCGGACCAAGGGCTCGGTTCCGGAATACCGAACCAGGATCCGTCCCGTCCCGTTCAACCGTTCTTCACCGGATCGAATCGCTTCCCGTAACTCGGGAAGAGAGCCCAAGTCGGGTTTCCGGTTCACCTTCACGCCCAACAGGACTTGCGGAACGGTCTCGATGCACTGAGTCAACTCCGAAATAGGAGAACCGGACCGCTTGACCAACTTGAGCATTTGCAGGCCGGAAATCAGCCCGTCTCCGGTCGTATTATAGTCGAGAAAAATGACGTGTCCCGATTGTTCTCCCCCCAGGTTGTAGCCTTCGGCCAACATGCGTTCCAGGATGGACCGGTCGCCAACGGGGGTCCGGATCAGATTGATTCCGTTCTTCTGCATGGCCGATTCGAACCCGAAATTCGTCATGACCGTTCCGACGACGGTATCGCGATTGAGCCTGCCGCGTTGCTGCAAATCCAATGCAAATGCGGCCAGGGCCTGATCTCCATGCACCACGTCACCCTCTTCGTTCACAAACACGGCCCGGTCCGCGTCGCCGTCCAAGGCAATCCCCACGTCGCCTCGACGCGCGCGGACGGCCTCCTGCAATCGCTCCGGACAGAGGGCCCCATACCCCGCATTGATGTTCGTGCCGTCAGGCTCATCCCCGATGACGGATACGTCGGCACCCAATTCCCGTACGACTTTGGGAAAGACCGAATACGCGGCGCCATGGGCACAGTCGATGATGACCTTCATCCCCTGATAATCCATTTCGCGCGGCAGGGACCGTTTCACGAATTCGATATAGCGTCCTTCGGCATCGGCAATGCGAAACGCCTTGCCGATTTCATCGGCCGTGGGACGAAGATGTTCGATCTCGTTCGTCAGAATCAATTCTTCAATGCGCGATTCCAGTTCATCGGGAAGTTTGAAGCCATCGTGCGAAAAAAACTTAATCCCGTTATCCTGGTAGGGATTGTGGGAGGCGGAAATCATCACCCCCGCGTCGGCTCGGAGGCTGCGAGTCAAAAACGCCACGCCCGGGGAGGGCATCGGCCCAACCAGCAAGACGTCGACGCCCATGGAACAAATACCGGAGATCAACGCCGATTCCAACATGTAGCCGGACAGACGGGTGTCTTTCCCGATCACGATTTGATGATGCCCCGCCATCCCCTTGAAGACGTATGCCACGGCCCTGCCCAACTTGAGCACCGTTTCACTGTTCATGGGTTCCAGGTTGGCAACGCCCCGCACCCCGTCGGTTCCGAATAATTTCCGCACTGTACCTCCTGACACCATACCTCCCCTCAAGCCCGTGCAATAGCTTCCGACGTTCGCACCACCTCTCGGATCGACCCGACGTCATGCACGCGAACGATCCCGGCCCCACTCAACACTGCGGCCGTCACGGCCGCGGCGGTCCCCATGATGCGTTGCTCGACGGGTTGGCCGGTGACCGTCCCGATGAAGGATTTATTCGACACGCCGACCAGGACGGGACGACCCAACTGCTGCAATGAGCCAAGGCCTTTCAGCAAGGATAGATTTTGTTGTTCGTTTTTTGCAAACCCGATCCCGGGATCGATCAACATGTGCTCGCGAGAGATGCCGATGCCCTCGGCATGGTCCAAGCGACGTCCCAAATACTCCCGCACCTCCTCCACCACGTTATCATAGTGACAATACTGCTGCATCGTCTGCGGCGTGCCTCGCATATGCATCAGCACCAACCCGGCCTTGGTTCGTGCAATCACTGCACCCATTCGAGGGTCATGCTCCAACGCGCTGATGTCGTTGATGATCACCGCGCCCCAATCGATCGCCCGTTCAGCGACCCCGGCTTTCCGGGTGTCGATGGACAGCGGAATCGTCGCGCGTTTACCGATGACCTCCAGTACGGGCTTCAAACGACGCAGTTCTTCCTGTTCGTCAATCTCCCGCGAACCGGGACGCGTCGATTCGGCACCAATGTCGACCAGATCGGCCCCTTCGCTCACCATGCGTTCAACATGAGCCAGAGCGCGTTGAGGATCAAGAAAATGTCCACCGTCGGAAAAGGAATCCGGGGTCACATTCAGTATGCCCATCACCAAGACGCGACTGGAGCAGGGAATCCTGACGTGGCAAGCTTGCAGATACGTTACGCGTGTTTCATCCATGGAGAGCCCCGATTCGAGGGAGGGCCCGGTCAACACCGGGGAAGGGTCACTCACAATGAAAGATGGTAAAGTCTACCAATCCTGTACCGATGAAGGAGAACTCGAATGCCCGAAGAAGGCAGGGATGGTATGCACAAGAACGCGATGCCGTCACACTTGCGCCGGCTCTCGAACGATGGTTCCTCGATTGATGATTTGGTCGATCTCCAAGGAATCCAAGACCTCTTTTTCCAACAAGGCTTCGGCCAAAGCCCGCAGGGTATGGATATGTTCCGTAAGCATGCGCTTCGTCCGCTCATAGGCTTCCACGATCAACCGTTTCACTTCATGATCGATTTCCAAAGCCACTTGATCACTGAAGTCCCGACGCGCAGTAATCTCCCGGCCCAGGAAAATTTCCTCATCTTTTTTACCGAAGGTCAACGGCCCCAATTTGTCGCTCATTCCCCATTCACACACCATTTTCCTGGCAAGTTCGGTGGCCCGTTCAATGTCGTTTCCCGCACCGGTGGTGACGTTTTTCAAAATCAGTTCTTCGGCCACGCGACCACCCAATAAAATCGACAGGGTGTTATACAGGAAATCCTCGGAATAGCTGTGCCGGTCATCGATGGGAAGCTGCATGGTCATGCCCATTGCACGTCCCCTGGGAATGATCGTGACTTTGTGGACGGGGTCGGCGCCCGGCAACAACTTGGCCATGAGGGCGTGACCCGCCTCATGATACGCCGTGGTGCGCTTTTCGTCTTCGCTCAGGACCAAGCTCTTGCGCTCGGCCCCCATCATGACTTTATCTTTGGCATTTTCAAAATCGACGAGTTCCACCAACTTCTTGTCCAGTCGCGCGGCCCAGAGCGCCGCCTCGTTGACGAGATTTTCCAAATCGGCCCCTGAAAAACCGGGCGTTCCCCTGGCAATTTGCTCGAGGTTCACGTCTGACGCCACGGGCACCTTCTTCGTGTGGACCTTGAGAATTTCCACGCGACCCCTCACGTCGGGACGATTGACCACCACCTGTCGATCGAACCGGCCCGGCCGCAACAAAGCAGGATCGAGGACGTCGGGACGGTTCGTCGCGGCAACGAGAATTACGCCTTCGGTCGTGTCGAACCCATCCATTTCCACGAGCAACTGATTCAGGGTCTGTTCGCGTTCGTCATGACCACCACCCAACCCCGCGCCGCGCAACCGGCCGACGGCATCGATTTCGTCAATGAAAATGATACACGGCGCATGCTTCTTCCCCTGTTCAAACAGGTCGCGCACGCGGGACGCGCCCACGCCCACGAACATTTCCACGAAATCGGACCCGCTGATACTGAAGAACGGGACACCCGCTTCTCCGGCAATGGCTTTCGCCAACAGAGTCTTTCCCGTTCCCGGAGGGCCGACGATCAATACCCCTTTGGGGATTCGCCCGCCGAGTTTTTGAAACTTTTGTGGATCTTTCAAAAATTCAATGATTTCAACGACTTCTTCCTTGGCCTCTTCCACGCCGGCCACGTCGGCAAAGGTCACCTTTTTCTTTTCCTCTGTCAGGAGACGCGCTCGACTCTTCCCGAACGAGAGAGCCCGATTGCCGCCGATCTGCATTTGTCGCATCAGGAAAAACCACAAGCCCAGGAACAGGATAAACGGTCCCCACGTCACGAGAAACGTGATGTACCAGGGGCTTTCATCGGGCGGCTTGGCTTCGATCTGCACCGACTGCTCTCTCAGGGCCTTGACCAGGTCCGGATATTCAACGGTATAGGTCCGAATCCGGTTGCCATCCTTCAAAATCGCACTGATATGGCTGTCCTTCATGGTGACCTTGGAAATCTCTCCCCGCTCGAGGTGGGCCATGAAGTCACTGAAGATCACTTCCTCTTCCGGCGGCTGGGACGGCACGGTGAACAGGTTGAACAACAGGATCATGAACAACCCGACCACCACCCAAAACAGCAAATTCTTGACGCGAGAATTCATAAAAATGCGTTCCTTCTCTCTCTCAACCCTCTCGGGCAAACCGAAACCGTTTCGAAAACATCAGAAATACTACCATGAGGATCGAGCGTCTGCAACCTACTGCCCTTTACGTAAGCCTTGCATGACGGTGCGTTGCGAGCGCAATTCCGTTGTTTCTCAAGCCTTTCTTCCGGCTGCACGAATCCGGACAACGGCAACGTGACTGGTCTCCTCGGTCACTCGAAACCGATGATCGGAACGATACCCCCCGACCCACAAAATCCCTTCAGGCGCCACCACGAGAGGCACGGTGCTTCGCTCGGCTTGATGAATTTTTGCATCGGAGAAAAAATCCTGAAGCTTCTTTCGTCGTCCCCCCATGCCATAAGGGAAAAAGTAGTCTCCGGGCTTCCAGGATCGAACAACCAACTCGTGACTGAATCGATCCGCATCCAAATAGGCGACGGCGTCATTCCGCCGGGACGGGATCGTCTTCGTCGCCGTGATTTTTCCTTCAATCGTCTGACCCGTGACCGGCCAAAGGATCGACCCCGGGAAAGGCCAGACACAGGACCATCTGCGTTGCAGGCGACTGTTCCGGCCCGCTTTCACGAACGTCACCCGGTCATATTCCCTGACGGCCTCCAAACCGGCAAAACAACCGGACGAACCCGACGTGCCGTGAACGACGTGCTGCAACAGCGTCTCCACGGTCTCGAACCCAAGCGGACTCGGCTTGCCCCACAAAGTTTCCACCATTAAAAGGATCATTCTCCGTTGAATGGAGACGGGAAAGGTCAAGAGCCGCGAACGGCTCCATACGACGCGACCCTTCGTGCGGCTGACCTCCACCGATTCCAGCGCCGCCTTCGCCGCCTCATCCAGATACTGATGTTCCTCTCGCAGTATCACAGCCTGCCGGGACAGGACACTCACCACGTTGGGATTGAACGTTTTCAGCAGGGGCATCAATTCGCGGCGAAGGCGGTTCCTGGTGTATTTGGGGCTGTCATTAGTCGAATCGACGCGGAACCCACGGCGTTTCGCATCAAGGTACGACAAGATTTCAGACCGGCTCACCTGCAGGAACGGCCGGATGACGCACGGTTCACGCTGAACCGGCATGCCCGATAGCCCGGCAAGCCCGGCTCCGCGCAGCATGGACAGCAGCACGGTTTCCGCCTGGTCGTCCTGAGTATGCCCGACCGCGAGTTTGGTACCGCCCCATTCCCGGACGACGGCCTGCAACTGTGCGTATCTCCTCTCGCGCGCAACGGCCTGGACCGACTCCCCTTTTCGTTTCCGGAGAACCGATTTCAGATTAAGCCGTTTCAAGAAAAAAGGAAGGCTCAACTGCCCGGCGAGTTGCTCGACAAACGTCACATCCTCCAGGGATTCCTCTCCCCGCAACCCGTGATCAACGTGAGCGACGGCCAACGTCAAATCCAGGTGATCCCGCAAGGCGGACAGCACCTGCACGAGAGCAACGGAATCCGCCCCTCCGGACACGGCAACCACGACCCGGTCTCCGGGAGACAAGAGGCCGAGTTGCCTGACGTGTTTCAATAGTCTGTGTTCAAAAGCTGTCAGGGCGCGCATCATCGCCACCGATGGAGATTGCCGTACGGCTCGATTTATGCGGCAAACACGCGTCGAGTCTGCTGAACGTCCTGAGCGATTCGTTCGGCAAGCCGTCCGGAATCGTCAAACCGTTCATCGCCTCGAATGTATTGTAAGAATTGAACTTCAACGGCTTGTCCATACAGGTCACAGGCGACATCCAGGACGTGGACTTCGAGTAATCGTTCGCCTTCTCCGAACGTGGGACGCGTCCCGATATAACTCACCGCGGGAAAGACCGCCTCCTGCCATACCATCTTCGTGGCATACACTCCGTCGGGCGGAAGAACCCGGTCTTTGTCCGGCCGAAGATTAGCCGTGCGATAGCCCAACCCCTGCCCGCGACGGTCGCCTTCAATCACCGTGCCTTTCAGGGAATACGGACGTCCCAGACATTGCATCGCTTGTTCCATCTTCCCTGCCCGGACAAACTGACGAATACGGGTCGAACTCACGATCGCTTCACGGGAACTCACGGGTTTGAGGAGATGAACCCGGAACCCGGCTTGTCCGGCCAACTCCCGCAGAGTATCCGTGTCGCCCGCCCGGTCTTTGCCGAACACAAAATGCTCCCCCACAAACAGAGCTTTGACGCCCAGCCCATCCCTGAGGATCGACCACACAAACTCCTGTGGGCTCAACGCGGCAAACTCTTTGGTGAAATGCAACACCACGAGGTGCTCGACGCCCTGCGCCTCGAACCAGGCCAACTTTTCCGAAGAGGACGTCAAGAATTGAAAGGCGGTTCCGGGACTCAACACCAACACCGGATGGGGATCAAAGGTCAACACCATCGGCGTACCCTGTAGTTCACGAGCACATTGAACGACGGTAGCCAGCAATTCTCGATGCCCGACGTGCTGCCCGTCAAAATTGCCGATGGTCAGGACCGGATTGGGCGGTAAAGGAGAGGCTGGAAGCCCGCGCGAAACCTTCATGGGGTAGCGGCATTCAATAACTGAACGGCATCCTTGGCAAAATACGTCAGGACGAGATCGGCGCCGGCACGTTTGATGGACAGCAGCGTTTCCAACGTCGCTTTGGATTCGTCCAGCCATCCTTGTTGGGCCGCGGCCTTGATCATACTGTATTCGCCGCTGACTTGAAACGCCGCCACGGGTACGTCCACCTCGGCCCGCGTCCGCGAAATGATATCCAGGTACGCCAGCGCCGGTTTGACCATGACCACGTCCGCACCCTCTTCCACGTCGGCCAGCACTTCACGCACGGCTTCACGCGCATTGGCGGGATCCATTTGATACGAGCACCGGTCACCGAACGCGGGGCTGGAAGAAGCCGCCTCCCTGAACGGCGCATACAGGCAGGACGCATACTTGGCGGCATAGGACATGATGGGAAGGTGCGTGAATCCCCCCTGATCCAATTCGTCGCGGATCGCCGCAACCCGCCCGTCCATCATATCGGACGGCGCCACCATGTCAGCCCCGGCCTCCGCATGGGTTTTCGCCATCAGGCGCAAACAGTCGAGGGTTTCATCATTCAGGATGCGCCCGTCTTTCACGATGCCGCAATGGCCATGGGACGTATATTCGTCGATACAGACGTCCGTCACGACAAAAAGGTCCGGCACATGATCCTTGAGCGCGCGGACGGCCCGTTGCACGATCCCGTCCGGATCATAACCGGAAGACCCGCGTTCATCCTTGTGATCGGGGATCCCGAAGAGCATGACCGCCGGAATGCCCAACAGGTGCGCGTCGGTGGCTTCCTTGATCAGACGATCGATCGACCACCGGAATTGACCCGGCATCGACTTGATGGGTTCCTGTTGATCCGTTCCTTCCCTGACGAACAGGGGATAAATCAGGTTGTTCGGCGACAGCGCGGTTTCGCGCACCATCCGGCGAAGAGGCTCGGATTCACGCAAACGCCGCATTCGTTGACGAGGAAATCCCACCACGTATCCTATTTCAGACTCTCTCGGGCTTTCGACTTTTTGAGAATTGCATCCCCAAAACCCCACGGAACCTCTGATTTAGGAACCTCTGATTTATTGTGATAGCGGGATGCAGGGCAAGGCGTCCCGCAGCGAAACCCGAGGCTTATCAAACGAGATAGGCGAGGGTTGAGCGAGGACACAACGCCGCCATGCGCCCGATAGTGCAATAAAGCAGCGGTTCCCAAATTATTTCCTGGGGAGATTCGTTAGAAACACCACCAAATCCCGCACGGAGATCATCCCAACGAGTTCCCCGCCCTTCGAGACCCCCAAATGCCGGACGTGTTCCTTGGCCATCAGGTCATTGGCGTCCAACAACGTCTTGTTCTCATCAATTTTCAACACGGGCGCCGACATGATTTGTTCGACGGTCGTCCGGTCGGAATCCAATCCCGCCGCCACCAACCGCCGGACGAGATCCGTGTCGGTCAGGACCCCGATGATCTCCTTATCCCGGGTGACGAACACACTGCCGATACCGCTATCCTTCATCATTTCTGCCGCTTTCCGAACACTGGTGTCACGATCAACGGTAATAAATTTTTCAGCGGGGACCATAAAAGATTTCACTGGAACCATAAAATTCTCCTTGGATTAACACGCTTCATTAAACAAAAATGACCCATCCGCCAGGAAGTCAGGGGCTTTCGACCATTCATGCGCCGTTAAGAAGGCACCTCGTGTCGGACGTAGTCGACCAGCGACTGAACCAACGCCGGAATCGTATTCTGGGCCGCCATCACGTGAACGTCCAACCCCATTTCCCGAATGGTTTTGGCCGTAATCGGCCCGATGCTCGCAATAATCGTCCCATTTAAACGTTGTTTCAAGTCACGCGCTTCGTCAAAAAGTTGAAAAAAGTTGCGAACGGTAGACGAACTGGCAAACGTGACCACGTCGATCAAATGGTCACGAAACAGTTGCTGAACGCGATCCCGTTCAATCGCCGGCACCACGGTCTTATAGACCTTCACGACTCGCACAACCGCCCCGGATCGCTCCAACTCCTCCGGCAGAATCTCGCGGGCTTGTGCGGCCCGGGCAAGCAACACCCGCCGGCCGGACACGCCGGCCCGCTTCAGCCCTTCGATCACCCCTTCGGCCTGGAACGTGTCAGGCACCAGATCGGCCTCGATGCCGAATCGTTTCACCTCCTCGGCCGTTCGGGGGCCGATGCAACAGACCTGCAACCCGGCCAACGCCCGTGCGTCGCGCCCATGGTACCACAGGCGATGCATAAATGCCTTTACCCCATTGACGCTGGTCAACACAAGCCATTGATAGGTGGCAAGCTGCTCAATGGCTGCATCGACTTCCGCCCAATCGTCGGGGGGAACGAAGTCGATGGTCGGGCATTCAATCGGTTCCCCACCCTGCGCCCTGATCAGATCAGACAATTCCGACGCCTGGGCTTTGGCGCGCGTCACCAGCACGCGCTTCCCGAATAAGGGTTGCGTCTCAAACCAATTGAGTTGCTCCCGCAACCGGACGACTTCCCCCACGACCACGACCGTGGGAGGGCGAATATCAGCCGCTTTCGCACGATCCACAATGTCCCGCAACGTTCCGACCACCGTCTGTTGCTTGGCATAAGTCCCCCACCGGACCAGCGCCACGGGAGTATCCACGGATTTCCCTTCCTCAATCAACCGGGACACGATCATGGGTAAATTCTTGACGCCCATCAAAAACACCAGCGTTCCATCCGCGGCGGCAAAGCGCGGCCACTCCAACACCGTCTCGTCCTTATTCGGATCTTCATGCCCCGTAATAAAGGCGACGGTCGACGCCAGGGTTCGATGCGTGACGGGAATGCCCGCATACGCCGGTACCGCGACCGCCGAAGTCACGCCCGGCACCACTTCAAAGGGAATCCGGTGTTCGACGATCCACTCGGCTTCTTCCCCGCCCCGCCCAAACACGAACGGATCTCCACCTTTCAACCGGACCACGCACTTCCCTTCACGAACCTTCTCCAGCATCAATTGATTGATTTCATCCTGAGGCCGATAGGTCCCACACCCGCGTCGTCCCACGTAAATCCGCTCGGCCTCGGGGGAGACGTAATCCAGCAACGCCGGATTGGCCAGATGGTCGTACAACACGACGTCCGCCTCCTCAAGACAGGCTTTGCCGCGTAGCGTCAACAGACCTGGATCACCCGGACCCGCCCCTACAAGATAGACTTTGGATCGAAACTCGGTCATTTACGGGCGTCCATAGATTTGCTCTAAAATATGCGTCCCCCCCTTGCCCAGAATCCATTTCTTGGGAAGATTCGACACGAACGCGACCATGTCCCTCACGGAGATCATCCCAACAAATTTTCCGTCCCGCGTGACGCCCAAATGCCGGATGTGTTCCCTGGCCATCATGGCATTGGCATCCCGAATCGTCTTGTTCTCATCAATTTTTATAACGGGCGCCGTCATGATGTGTTCGACGGGCGTCAGGTCCTCATCCAAACCCATTCCCACCACCCGCCGGCAGATATCCGTATCGGTCACAATCCCGATGATCACCCTGTCCCCCCAGGTGACGAGTACACTGCCGATACCGGTATCCCTCATCATTTTTGCCGCTTGCCTGGCGCTGATATGACGATCGACGGATATAATTTTTTCGGCGGGGATCATGAACGTTTTCACCGGAACCATAAAACTCTCCTTGAATGACGGTCAGAAGGATCTTCCAACACTCTATTTTACACGCGTCCGTAGATTTGATCTAAAATCTCTTTCCCCCCCGCATCCAGGATCCGATCGGCCAAGGCCGTACCAAGTTGGGCCGCCTGCTCCACCGGACCCTCCATCCGGTCTCGAATGACCTGCGTTCCATCGACGCTGGCGACGAGTCCCTCGAATTGCACCGTCCGGTCCTCGATAACCGCATGGCCTGCTATCGGTACCTGACAGCCTCCCTCCAATCGATCCAGGAAGGCTCGTTCAGCCGAAACCGCAATAGACGTCCGGTGATCGTTGATGGGATCGAGCAACTCTCGAACAAACGTGTCATCCGCGCGCGATTCGATCCCCAAGGCGCCCTGACCAACGGCCGGAAGACTCAAGGCCGGAGGGAGATATTCCGTCACGTGCTCGGCCCAACCCAACCGGGTGAGACCCGCCGCAGCCAGAACTATCGCGTCGAACTCGCCTTCCTGAAGCTTTCGCAACCGGGTGTTCACGTTGCCTCGAAGCATGCCAACGTTCAGGTCCGGGCGGTGAGCCAACAACTGGGCTTGCCGTCGAAGGCTGCTGGTCCCCACCTTCGCGCCAGCCGGAAGATCCTGGAACGCCACGCGGTCCCTGGTCAACAAGGCATCCCTGGCGTCCTCACGCGCCGGGACACAAACAATGGCCAGTCCCTCCGGCAACGCCGAAGGCACGTCTTTCATGCTATGGACCGCGAGATCGATGTCTCCCCTGGACAACGCCTCCTCGATTTCCTTGACGAATAGCCCTTTCCCTCCGATTTTGGCTAGCGGCACGTCCAGAATTTTGTCGCCGCTCGTTCGAATCCGTTCGAGCCGGATCGACACGGACGGAGCGATTTCCCGGAGTCGAGCCTGAACCCACTCCGCCTGCCAAAGGGCCAGTTGACTGCCGCGTGTGCCAATGACGAGAGACGCCCGCCGTCCATTTGCAAGACTCACTCTGCTTCCTTCATCAGCCGTCCCCAGGGCATGCCTCGACCTTACAAACCCGAAGCCTGCCGAGAAATCCCGTCCTGTTCCGGCTCCTCTTTTGACGCGGGGGGCAGTCCGTCCGAGGTCACGTCTATCCCATCCCGGACATCCTCAACGTTCACGGATTCCTGCTCCGAAAGACCCTGTCCCAAATCATAAAACAGTCTAGCCGCTTCGATATACACAAACCCGTTTGATGATTGGGCCGCGGATTTCAAGGCCACCAATGGGCCGTGAAGCAGTTTGTTGACGATCCCGGAGGCAAGCCCTTCCACGGCCTCCTGCTGCTCCGGAGTCAACGTCCCGAGCCGGCTAAGAGCTTTCTGCAACTCCGCCTGCTTCAGGGCATCCGCCCGTTTGCGCAAGGCAATAATCGTGGGAGTCGCCTTGAGGGATTGAAGCCATTTCAGGATCACTTCAACTTCGTCTTTGACGATGGATTCGGCGCGGGTGGCTTCCAGCCGGCGCTCTTCACGGTTCTGCTCGATATGCGATTCGAGATCGTCGATATCGAACAGGAACGCATTATCGACCTGACGAACGTCGGGATCGATATTGCGGGGGACCGAGACGTCGATCAAGAAAATCGGCTGGTTCCAGCGTGCGCGAACCGCCCGGTCCACGTCCTCGGGACCAATCAGGTAGTGGGACGCCCCGGTGGAACACAACACAATGTCGGCTCGATGCATGTTCGCACGAAAATCTTCAAAGGGAACGGATACCCCGTTGAACCTGGCAGCCATATCCGCCGCCCTGATCGGGTCACGCGTGGTGAGCAACACCTCGTGGACCCCGTGATTCACCAGATGCTGTGCCGCCAATTTGGCCATTTCTCCGGCCCCGACCAGCATAACCGTCCGGGCCGACAGGTTGCTGAAGACTTTCTTGGCCAGTTCGACCGCGGCATAGCTCACGGACACGGCGTTTTCCGCGATCCGCGTTTCCGTACGAACGCGTTTGGCCACGGAAATCGCCTTCTTGACCAACTTGTT
Organism: Nitrospirales bacterium; assembly: GCA_965203665.1. GTDB lineage: Bacteria > Nitrospirota > Nitrospiria > Nitrospirales > UBA8639 > Bin75. The sequence continues at coordinate 1,021,589 of OZ241905.1, forward strand.
CAGGATGACCCCGGTCGCATTGTGGGTTAACGCCTCCTGGAAGGAATCCTTCACTTGACGCAGGATTTGCGGCTCGCCCACGACCAGGGAATCGAGACTCGACGCCACGCGAAACAGGTGCGTAATAGCCCGGTCTTCCGCGTGACAATACAGGCGGGGCATTAACTGTTCGGCGGACACGGAAAGGTGCGTATCCACGAAAAATTCCTGGATCGCGGAAAATCCTTGTTCCACGTGGTCGGCGACCGCATACACTTCCACGCGATTGCAGGTCTGTAACAACATCCCCTCTCGAATACCTTCATGAGCCATGAGACGATTGAGGGCTTCGCCCATCCGGCTGTCAGGCACCGCAAGCAGTTCCCGAAGCTCGACGGGAGCGGTTTTATGACTCACTCCGACCAGGATGATATTCATCAGCTTACGGGAATCCCGTTTCCTTTCAGCACGACCCCGAGAAACGTCAGCAGCACGCCGGCGAAGCCCACGATCGTCAGATAGGCCGCCTTTTTTGCCCGCCAGCCCAAGGTCACACGGCCCATCAGAACCACGAAATAAAACACCCACGTCACAAGCGCCCAAATCTGTTCAGGATTCCAGCTCACGTAGGAACCCAGCGTAAGCTGGGCAGACATGGCCCCCGTCAGAATTCCGAGGGTGAGGAAAGGAAACCCCAACAACATCGAACGCTGGTTCAACGTATCCAGGAAATCCAACGGCGGCAACTTAAAGAAGAGGACGTTGAATTGTTTGGATTTCAGCAGCCACTCCTGCATCAGATACATGACCCCCGCCACAAAGGCCACGGCAAACCCGACGGCTCCCAGCATGCTGAGCGTGACGTGAACCCACACCGCTTGCAACATGGGTTGAAGGACCGGGGTTTCCGTAGGCAGGACAGCTGTCGAGACCAGCGAAAGAAAGGCGATGGGCAGCATGAAGGCTCCCAGGACGTAAAGCCGCTGGAGGATGACGACCAGCAAAAAGACAAGGATCAGGGACCACGAAAAAAACGAGAGGGCTTTATGGAACGTGACGCCGACTTCTCCGGAAAACACTTGCACGGCCAAAACCACGGTATGGATGGCGAACCCGATGCACGTCGCCGCAAGCGCCACCCGGGCCAGCACGTCAGATCGCCGGAGCAAATAGACCAGGGACAGCAAGATCCCGATAAAATACAGCCCCAACGTCAGTTGCAAAAAGGCAGCGGTCATCGGTATCACCAGCAAATAGCGCAATGCACCTGGCTTGGAAGTATAGATAGGCTGTTTTCAGATAGCAACAAAGGAAAGGCGGGAAGCCGGATAGCAGCTTGCAATGAGCCGATGCGCCAAAGAAGGGGTCAGCCGCCGGACCCTGCCGTGGCGCCGCCGCACACGTTGATGACCTGTCCCGTTATCGAGGCTGCATCCGCTTGGCAAAGATACATCGTCAGGGCGACGATCTCTCCAATCTCCGCCATCCGTTTGATGGGTACCGCGGCTACGGCTTGAGTTCGGAATTCCTCCGCCGACATCCCCAGGATCGCGGCTGTTTCCTCGATGCCCTGACGAGCCATATCGGTATCGACCCAGGTCGGACAGATGGCATTCACCGTAATCCCGCGCCCGGCCACTTCGAGCGCCAGGGCCTTGGTAAACCCGATGATGCCGTGTTTGGCCGTGCAATACGCCGCGTAACCCGGGACACCGAACCGGCCGAGAACCGAAGACAAGTTCACAATCCGACCCGGCTCCTTCATATGCGGCAACACGACTTTTGAACAGAGATAAGAACCCGTCAAATTCACGTCGAGAATATTCAACCAACGCGTATCGTCAGGATCGTCTATGGGAGTTCTGCCCGAGACACCGGCGTTGTTGACCAGGATATCGATCTGCCCCCATTCATTGACCACGGAGGCAACAAATCGCTCCACTTCGCTACGATCGGTCACGTCGGCAGGCATGCTCATTGCGCTTCCTCCTGACTTCACGATCTGTTGAACCGTCTGCTCGAGCAATTCCGCACGCCGCCCGCACACGGCCACGCGAACGCCTTTCTCCGCCAACCCCAGGGCGATCCCCCTGCCGATTCCTGACCCGCCCCCCGTGACAATCGCCACACGACCTTTCAACATCACCTGTTTCCTCCCTTACTCACAATACGTACAGAAACTTGTTATCCGGCATTGTTAATCAGGAATTCAGCAATTCCAGAACAGCGCACCAAAGTGGTCATCCTGAGCGTGTCCTAAGCCGTAGGTCGGGTTAGCCGAAGGTGTAACCCGACGATTTCGACCCCCGACCATCGGCCCTTCTGTCGGATTACGCTCCGCTAATCCGACCTACGAATCCCCGGAATGACAATTCTGATGTGTGCAGTCCCCTTCTTTTGTCAACTCATGAGTGAACGTTTACAATGATTGCCCGTAGGCAAGCCCAAACCAACCAGAGGCCCCTTCATGCCGGGAAGTTTGTATCTCGTCAGCACACCGATCGGAAACCTCGAAGATCTCACCTTCCGGGCCCACCGCATTTTACAGGAAGTAGCGATCATCGCGGCTGAAGACACCCGTCATACCCAAAAGCTCTGTCGTCATTACCAGATCCACACCCGCCTGACCAGTTATCATGATTTCAACAAAGAAGAAAAGACTCCGGTTCTCCTGGAACTTTTGAAAGAAGAGAAGTCCATCGCTCTCGTTTCGGATGCCGGAACTCCGCTCATCTCGGACCCGGGCTACTATCTGGTAACCCGCGCCATTGCCGGCAATGTACCCATTGTTCCGATTCCCGGCCCCTCTTCGGTCATCACCGCCCTTTCCGTTGCCGGATTACCAACCGATGCGTTTACGTTTATCGGATTTCTGCCCAAGAAATCGGTGGCCCGGACGCGCCTTTTGGAAAATCTTCGTGAGGATACCAAGACCATCATCCTCTTTGAAACGCCTCATCGGATAAAGGACACGCTTTTAACTATCCAGGAAATCTTCGGCGATCGCCGGATCGCCATCGGCCGTGAACTCACAAAAGCCCACGAAGAAATCATTCGCGGCACCGCCCGGGAAATCCTTCTCTCACATTCATCCCGTGTGCTCAAGGGAGAAATGACGCTGGTCATCCAGGGAAAAGAAAAGCGGGCAAAACGAAGCAGACAGGACCTACAACCGAAATTCAATCATCGGCCTTCTGAATGAAGACACGATGATACGAGCCGACGAGTTCGCGCCGAAGAATATTGTGGCCTTCGTTCTCAACGCTCTGCGGGACGTTTCTGATGGGCTCACCGTCATCCAGAAACACCTCCAAGACCTGCCCGGGCTGCATTGTTTCCAGCCGTAATTTGGTTTTGACAAAATTGTAGGGACAGATCACGCCCCGAAGGTCCAACACCGCGTGGGAATCAACTTCCTGACTCATCGTCTATGACTTCTTTCATGGAGTTAAAGCAACGCAATGAACGGATCTTGACGATTGCGAGACCCGTCACACAAACAAAGAGAGCGTGCCGACGTAAACGCCGACACGCTCTCTTTTTGTCGCAACTTTTCCCGCGGGGATCAGTCTCTTATTGAGTTGTCCCTTTGTTGAAGTTATCACGCTTGTCACCATAATCGGTGGCAATCGTGTCGCTCACTCTTTTGTTCACCGTATCCGGCTGAGGAGCGCATTGCCAGCAAGGCGCGGCACCCGTCACGGTGCCAAGGCTGGAGGTAATCCCTCCCTGTACGGCACCCTCTTGCATTCCACCCTCAGGAACACCGGTGTAACCGGCCGTCGGGGTCGCAATACCACGGAAATTGGTGGGATCCGGCCGTTGGCCTAATCCACCGCCGAAATCCGGATTATCCGCGCCACCAAGCACCTGGGATCCTTCGAGAACATACACGGTACGAACCATTTTCCGACCCGTGCTGAACTTCTGCGCTGCAGTGGTTTCGTCCTTGGCGGAAACGGCAACATAATCCCCTTTGTTCACGGCCTTGAGGTTCTCCATGTTGGTCTCGGCATCGAACCAGAGTTCCTTCAAGTTCAAACCGCCGCGAAGGGTCTGGCGTTCATCATGAGAACTTCCGCCCATGTCAAGATACAGTTTGCCCGCCGGATAATCGATGGCCACCACTTCACCCTGAATCGTCTCCGGAGCTGAAAGATAACGTTCCATGTCATCCTGGTCGAAGACACGGGACCGCGTTCCAGACCCTTGAGATTCACCAACACCCGTGCCGAAGCCGGAGTGTTGAGGCGCACGCTCTTGCGCCACTGCCACGCTAACTGAGCCTACAAGAATGATTGCTGCTCCAAAATACCCTAACTTCCGCATGTGGCTCCTCCTTAGGAAGTGTAAGTTAATAATCGAACACTAATAATAAGGAATGATAGCTGGAATAATCAGTCCTTCTTTGTGACTTAGGTTTTGTTCAGTCCTAAAGTGTCATAACTATAGTGATCTGCTCAAACAGTGTCAAGAGGTTTCTCCTGTAAATATTTATACGTCAACAACTCCGAGTGGCCTCTTGGTTGAGGCCGGAAGGCTTTCTGCATGATTATTGCCGCTGATGACGAAAATCAAGACCAAGCCTTGGTTCTCTCATAGCCCACAAGATATGGATGATGGTGCCCGGACCGAGGGTCGAACTCGGACTCTCTTGCGAGAACCAGATTTTGAGTCTGGCGCGTCTGCCAGTTCCGCCATCCGGGCACCCGAGTCCTGTTTTCTAGCATGATCGCCGGGTCACGTCAATCAACCGACCTCTCCTTTTCAGGCTTTTATCCGGCATGCTAAGATTCAGGGCCGGGGAGCACAGAGACTTCCAAAAGACGGCAAGCGGATTGCCAGACAAGGAGGACCTTTCATGTCGGAGATTCAATGTCTCAAATGTGAACAGCCTGCGGAAAAAATGACCGAGCCCCTGTTCATGGGAAAACTCGAAGAAGAAATCAAGAACAACGTCTGCCAGAATTGTTGGACCGAATGGAACAAGCCCGGCGGGGTCAAAACCATGGTCATCAATGAATACCACCTGAACCTTGGTGACGAAAACGGCCGCGCCACCCTCAAAAAACAAATGCGGGCGTTTTTCAAGCTGCCTGACGCCGACGTGGAATTCAAGGACTATCGAACCTGAGAAGGCCCCCTCCCCCCTGTAGGATCAGAGTATGGATATTCCGCTTGGCAAAGGCATCTTCCTGGTGGCAAGCCCCGGTCTCCGCGACCCGAATTTCCGGCAGACCGTCATCCTGCTCTGCAAACACGGCCCGGAAGGTGCGCTCGGCGTCGTCGTCAATCGGCCGACGGAGATCAATATCACCGAAGTACTCCCGCAAGTCCCCATCCTGGAAGGCCAACAGCACCGGGTCTTTTCCGGCGGACCGGTCCAACGCAACAACCTCCTGATCCTGTATCGGACGCCGGAAGGACCGGAAGACTCCCACCACGTCTTCAACGGCGTCTACATGGGCGGCGACATGAAAGACCTCGAGGATCTATTGCAGGATCCATCGTCCCTGGGGAACCTTCGCGCCTTCATGGGCTATTCGGGCTGGGCGCCCGGCCAACTGGAAAACGAAATGCGGACCGGGTCGTGGCTCACGGTCCCGGCTGACTCCTCCACCATGTTCGGCAAGGACCACAATAGCCTGTGGGGCAATATCCTCCGGTCCCTGGGTACGGACATGGCTTTCTACGCCGACATGCCCGCCGACCCGCAGATGAATTAGGCCGCAACAAGCTCCCCTCGTTTACCTCATCGGTGACGGCTGCTACGGTCACGCTGAGGCCAAGCGGCTCCAGACAAGCGACACACTCTTCAGCACATGGCGTCTTAGCAAAATCAATTCAATTTTGTTATTCTGTTCAACCATCTCCCTCAGGGGGAGAGGGCCTTTAAGGGATCGGGAGATGTTTTTGCAAAACTGTTGAAAACTGATGAACGAACCGTCTACTCCGTCCAAGGCCCGGCAATTCAAGGGGCTTCTGCAATCCGACCGGTTGGAGTTTCTCTGCGAGGCGCACAATGGGCTCAGCGCCAGGATCGTGGAAGAGGCCGGGTTCAAGGGGATTTGGGCCAGCGGGCTGACCCTCTCCGCACAATTCGGGGTGCGGGACAACAACGAGGCCAGTTGGACGCAAATCCTCGACCACCTGGAATTCATGTCCGACGCCACGAGGATTCCCATCCTCCTCGACGGCGATACCGGATACGGGAATTTCAACAACATGCAACGCCTGATCCGGAAACTGGAGCAGCGGCGCATCGCCGCCGTCTGCATCGAAGACAAACGGTTCCCCAAAACCAACAGTTTTCTGAAGGGCGAAACTCAACCCATGGCCGGCATCGACGAATTCTGCGGGAAAATCAAGGCCGGCAAGGATGCCCAGAGCGACGCCGACTTTTCCCTGATCGCCAGGGTCGAAGCGTTTATTTGCGGCTGGGGGCTATCCGAAGCCTTGAAGCGGGCCGAGGCCTACCACCGGGCGGGCGCCGACGGCATTCTCATTCACAGCGCCCTGTCGGTCCCCGACGAAATCCTGGCCTTCAAACAGGAATGGGGCAATCGCTGCCCGGTGGTGATCGTGCCGACCAAGTATTACGCGACGCTGACGGACGTGTTCCGGCAACACGGCTTTTCCCTGGTCATTTGGGCCAATCACCTCCTCCGCGCGGCCGTGACCGTCATGCAGAAAACCGCACGCACCCTGAAGGAAAACGAGAACCTGTTCTCGATCGAAGATAAAATTGCGCCGGTAGCCGAAATCTTCCGGCTTCAGGATGCCGCCGAACTCCAGGAGGCCGAGAAACGCTATTTGCCCCACAACGGCGCCGGCCTGGCCGGGATCGTGCTGGCCGCGTCCCGAGGGAACGAACTCGGGGAATTAACGGAAGACAGACCCAAAACCATGGTGCCGATTCAAGGCCTGCCGATCCTGTCGCACATCGTCGATGCGTACAATACGATCGGCATCAAGAACATTACCGTAGTCCGCGGCTATAAAAAGGAAACCGTGTCCCTGCCAAACCTGACCTACGTGGACAACGACGATTTTGCCGAGACCGGAGAACTCGTCTCACTCTATAAGGCGCTGCAATCGAAGAACGGGGATTTTCAGGACACCATCATTTCGTATGGGGACGTCCTCTTCAACAAGCACATTCCCCAGATCCTGTTTCAGGAACCCGAGGATTGGGTAATTGCCGTGGACAGCGTCTGGGAAGGGAAAACGGCCTACACCCGGCTCGGTGGATTCGCGGAATGCACCATGCCGAATTCGCGCAAAGCGTTCAATGCGACAATCTATCTCAAACAATTGGGGCGGGACGTGCCGCGAGAATCCATTCACGGTGTGTGGATGGGATTCTTGAAGGTCTCGGCCAACGCAACCGCACAGTTGCACGGCATTCTCGGGGAGATGCTCGCCGATCCCGCCAATGACAAGGCTGGCATGGCTCAATTGTTTCAGGAATTACTCAAACGAGGTGTCCCCATACGCGTACTCTACACGGTCGGGCATTGGCTGGACATCAACAGCCTCGACGACTTGGTACAAGCCGGACATTTCTAGATTCTTTCAGGAGCACCAATGCAAACCATCACGACACACAACGGCATTCCCATTCCCAACTTCATGTACGGCACCGCGTGGAAAAAGGCGGATACGGACCGGTACGTGCAAGCGGCCGTCCAGGCCGGCTTTCGCGCCATCGATACCGCGAACCAACTCATGCATTATGACGAAGCCCAGGTCGGAGAGGCCTTATCGGCCTTGGCAAAGCAAGGGATCACGCGGGACCAATTGTTTCTCCAGACTAAATTCACGCCCGTCTCGGGGCAGGACCACCGGACGCCCTATGACCCCATGGCCCCCGTAGGCAAACAGGCGACACAATCGTTTGAAAGCTCGCTCGAACACTTGCGGACCGACTTCATCGATTCCTATGTCCTGCACGGCCCCTACGGCCGCTGGGAACTCGAACAAGAAGATTGGGACGTTTGGACGGCGCTCGAACACCTCTACCAGGAAGGCCGAGTCAAAATGATCGGGATCAGCAACGTCCAGGCCCTTCAACTGCAGTTGCTGTGCGAACTGGCCAACGTGAAACCCATGGTCGTGCAGAACCGTTGCTACGCGGCATTGGGATGGGACCAGGCCGTCAGGGAAATCTGCCGGGACCATGACATCGTGTACCAGGGATTTTCGTTACTCACCGCGAATCGCGGGGTGGTCCAGAACCCGGAGATCGGCACCATTGCCGAACGGTGCAACACGGGACCGGCCCAAGTTATCTTCCGGTTTGCCCAGCAGGTGGGTATGCTCCCCATCACCGGCACGACCAACACGCAACGGATGACGGATAATCTGGCTATCGACCGCGTGGAACTCACCCCGGAAGACATCGCCCGGATCGAAACCATCGCCGTGTAATCACAAAACGCCTCAAACACGATGCTTGACATGCTCAAACCGCTCTATCTCGCCCTGTGCTACGTGGCGTTCTTCGCACTCCCGGCACCGGCCCAGGAAGGACGCGCCATTCCCGGCGTCCCGTTTCAAGTCTTTCTGGATCAGGAGCAAGGCGAAACCATTCCGCAGGACTTGGCGAATGATGCCGCAGATACCGTCACCAAAGCGTTCGGCATCCTGGTCCGGGATCGCTCGCAACACAAACGCTTCGATCAGGCCCTCACAAACGATCTCCTGCAAAAGGTCGTGATTGAGCCGCGCGTGCTGAACCGGGACGGCAAAGAATTTCCGTTCCTCGTGGCCAGGACCAAACAGAAAGGCAAAGTCAAACTCCTGATCAATGCCATGAGACTCCGGGAAGACGGATACCTGGGACAGCCGGAGACCCTCGCCCCGAGACTGGCCAAAGAGTTTCAATGGGTGATCAGTAAAGCCGCGACCAAAGCCGCCCGCCGGGGACGCCTGCTGAAACGCGACTTGGCAAGCGCGCCCATTGCCGCCAATGCCGAGATCAAAAAGATGTCGCCGGAAGACCGCACGGCCTTGCTGGAGGCTCTGTTGGATACCTACATTCAAACGGTGGATGCCTATGGCAGCCTGGTCGATCAACCGCATTATGAAATGGGAACCACGACCCTGACGAAACCCGAGCACGTGGATTCGACCATCAAGCTGTACGATATTCGCGTCCGGCATGCCCTCCGGTTGATCGTCAGCGATCCCTATTTCTGGGAGAACACGCAAAAGGCCGTTCGCAGCCTGCTCAACGGGAAAGTCTGGCACGTCCTCATGGCCAGAATCGACGAGCGGGATTGGACAACGCGGACGCGCGTGGCGCCGGAAGACAAAGCCGTCACGGTGGGGGAACGCGGCAGGACCATTCAACCGGCCAAGGTTCTCGTGAATTACCAACGTTCGCTGGAACCGAAGGAAGCCTTGTACCGTGAGACGCAGGGGCTTCCCATGGGCGCGCTATCCGCCGAGCAACTCGCCAAGGTGATCGCGTGGGAAATTCAAAGCCAGATCACCGAAAAATCCCTGCGTGGCCACGTGGCCCAGGACGAACGAACCGCACCGGAGTGACGCCAATCCAAAATCGGCATCACCGCATTCCCGCCCGGTCACGGTAGACCGACAGATACAGGGTATCGGCTTGCTTCCGGCTCCACGGAAACCGGTATAAGGTCCGGATTTGGCTCGAATACTGTCCGATGTTCGCCCGTTGCCAGAGCCCCTTTTCAAAATATCGCCGGCCCTCCTGCTCCCTCAGGAATCCCGCAACCCGCTCTTCCGCAAAGAAATCCACGGCCCAACTGTTCGTCCACGCCGGTTGACATTGCCGAACGTAGTCGTCCACCCGGTAGAGCAGGGCTTGCACCTGCGCCCGGTCGGTCATCACGGACTCAATGGTGCGGAGGAACAGCACTTCATGCCCTTGAGGAATATCGATAAGGCCAATCGCGTCTTCCAATTGCCTGCAAGCCGGTTCATCGATGGCATACACGTCCGGTTCGCCCGGATCGCCTTTCGGGATGACAATGGGACGCGAAGCACCCTGCGGGCACACGAGGTGGAAAGAAGGATGAACGCACTCCCATTCAAGCCGAACTCCGAACGACCTGACGTCCTCCAGCAACGTCGGCATCCGCTGGTTCAGGACCAGCTTGCCCTGAACCGACTCACCCGGGACCAGTCGAATGCCGCGCGATCCAAACTTGCCGGGGAAAGAGTCCTGTTGCATGCGACTCCGTCGCGAATCCATCCGAAACGCCGAGAGCCACCCGGCGTCATTCGGGGGCAGCCAGGGCAAATCCCGAAGATTGACGGTGACGGGTTCGGGGTCGGCATTGGTCAGATGGACGTGAATTTCGTAGACCCGCTCCTCGGGTTTCTTCAGCCATACCTCCATGACAAGTGTCACACGGGAGTCCGGCTCAGGCTCCACAGCCTGACCGGTCGAGGCGGATGAACCGCCCGGCAACCAGAGACAGAATACGAATAAAGCGCACAGCACCCGTTTCATGGCAATAGCGTATACATTGAGGTTGGCAAGCTGCCGCCCGTCAGGATTTGTCTTCTCGAAAAGCCTCATTCTTTCATCTTTTCTTCACGCTATGGTACATTAAATAAAGACGAGTCGTGCAAAATTCTTCACTCCATTTTTTCCTTCATGATTAAACACGCAGTTAAAAAACGGGCCAAGTGGCTGGAGGACTCACTCGCAGCCATGCTCTGTGTCGTGCTCCTCGGGTCGGCAACAGCGCAGGTGTTGGCCGGCGAGCAACGAGTCGCGGAAATCGATGAGGTCGCCGATCTTGCGGAAGCCGAGTGGCTGGACGGCAACCCCGGCCAGGCGTTGCACATTCTCAACCCCGGGCTTGAAACGCATCCGAACGCCGTCAGGTTGCAAAAACTGCGGGCGGATATTCTATCCACGGCGTCCCGTCGCCACCAGGAAGCCGTCGAAGCCTATGACGTCATACTCGACGCGCACCCGGAATCCTTGGAAGTCCGCTGGGCCAAATGGAGCGTGTTGCTCCGGGCGGGACAACAGGATCAGGCCATCGCCGAATTTCAACGGATCGCGCAACTGGATGTAAACAATCCCATTGTCGCACTCCGGCTGGCGCAGGAACTCCGAAAAGTCGATCGCCTGGAGGAATCCCTGGAGTGGTATGAAAAAGCCGTGGGCATGATCCCGGACATGGTGGGGTGGCGGTTGGCGCTCGCCCGGGCCAAGCTGGACGTCCTGGATGGCCGCGGGGCGCGAGACGAAGTCGAACACGTACTGCGAACCGTCGAACCCGGCTCTCCCGAAGAAGCGGCCGCCCACAGCTTACGATCCGTGATCTACGGGGCCACCAAAGAGCGGGGCCGGCGCTTCGAGCCGATCCTGAGCCCCGGCGGGACCGCAGCGGAACGCAAAGCCTGGTCCGCCATGCGCGCGGACGCATGGCGGCTCTTCGACGCGGGTCGCTATGCGGAAGTCGAACCGATCTATCGCAAGCTTCTGGCCCTCAAACCCGACGATTACGCCGCGACGCATGAACTCGGGATGACCTTATTGGGTTTGGAACGGTGCGATGAAGCGATCAAAATCTTTGAAAGCATGTCCGGGATGGACCCATCTGACGAAGTCTACGCGGACGCGTTTTTCCGGATCGGCCGCTGCCTGATGAAGATGGAAAAATGGACGGAAGCCCTCGCCTATTTTGAAATCCTGTATGACGCCGCCCTCGAATTCGATGAACAAACCAAGGAGGTCCCGCCCAAGGCCGACCTCCGGGTGCTGAACACGGAAACCATCGCCATGTGGCTCAAACGAGTGAAGAAACACATTCCCGCGGATGCGATGCCGAAACAGAATCCGTTGCTTCCCGCAGTCGATCCCGACGCCCCGGTCCCGATGACCGAAGAAGAGCTGTATCACAAAATAGCGACGGACCGGCTGGACCCCGCACAACAGATCTATACGCGGGCGTCCCTGATGGGGCGGGATTCCGATTTCAGCATGTTTCGCTACGTCATTCCGGCCAACCGCGTCATGCGTGACGATCGCCCCACCGGCACCCATGAGTTTATCCCGGTCGAGCCGCACGACACGTTTCCGAATACCCGGGAAGAAATTTATCTGATGTTCGGGCTCGTGACCGCCTCCTATGACGAGATGCCGCTCAGCGTGGAATGTTTTCTCGAGACGCCAAAAGCGAACGCGAACCAGATACCGTTGGCCCGGGACCAGGTCATCATGAACATGGGCGACCAGACCGGATACTTCATCATCACCCGGCCTGAATCAGGATGGACGCCCGGACTCCACCGGTGCGGGTTATACGTCGGCAGTGAACTCTCGGCCTACACGCATTCGGACGAAATCCGGTTCCGCGTCATCCCCGAAACTTCGTGACCCAAACAGCCGCGCGTTTGTTCACGTGCGAACCCGCATGCTTTCGCTTGCCGGAACAAAACGCAATCTGGTACTTCTTCGGTCGGCATTGATCCGGCCAAAACCGTTCAAACCGGCACCACAAAGATGCCCCATGATTGACCTCTCGAGAAAGCCCCTGATGGGTGTCGTGGTGTTCCTGATCGTGTGGGGATACGGCGTCAACGCGTTCGCCGAAGAGGCGACCCGCGTCGTCGCCGAACTTCAGGAATCGATCATGACCATGATGAAAAAAGGACGCGATCTCGGCTACACGGGTCGCTATCAAAGCATCGCCCCTGCGGTTGAAAAAACACACGACCTCGACACCATCGCCCGGCTGGTCGTCGGAAGACATTGGAAAGGACTCGATGCGAGCCAACGTTCGGCCTTTATCGAGACGTTCAAAGACCTGAGCATTTCCATGTACGCGGGCCGGTTCAAGGACTATGGCGGAGAGCAGTTCGCCATTCTTTCGGAACAACCCTTGAAAAGAGGGAACCGCAAACTGGTCACAAGCCAATTGGCGAAATCCGACGGCGAGAACATCACCTTCAGCTATGTCTTGCATCGGGTTCAGGACCGGTGGAAAATCATCAGTGTCAGCGTCAACGGCGTCAGCGACCTGGCCTTGAAGCGTGCCGAATACGGGGGCATTCTGCGAAAAGACGGGTTCCCGACTCTCATCGAACGCCTCGAAACCCAAATCCAAAACAACGCTCATGGACCCTAATTGGTTGCAGAAGCGTCCCGATTTTCCGGCGGCTTGATGAGAAGCAAGACGAATGCCGCCATGCTGTGTGTGGCAATCGGCTGGTTGGCATTCACCGTGCTGACCGGATGCACGACCACGAAGTCCGCCGATTCCGAGGTGTCGGATCACGATCCATTCGAATCCGTCAATCGACGGATTTACCGGGCCAATGACTTGACCGACCGCACGATCGCCAAACCCGTGACCGAAGCCTACGTCTCGTACACGCCACGGCCCATCCGGGAAACCGTCTCCAATTTTTTCGATAACGTGGCGTACCCCAGCGTCATCCTGAATGATTTTCTGCAGGGCAAGGGGACCCAGGGACTCGAGGACTTGGGCCGGTTTCTCGTGAACTCGACGTTCGGGTTCCTGGGCGTGTGGGACATGGCCACGCCGCTCGGGCTCGAAGCCCACGATGAAGATTTCGGGCAAACCCTGGGCGTATGGGGGATGGACGAGAGCACCTATCTGATGCTGCCGTTTATCGGACCCAGCACCGTGAGAGACGCTCCGAATCTAGGCGTCACGATCGTGACCAATATCCTGTTTTATGTGCCGAATCCTTACGTGATTCCCGTCGCCCTCCTGGGCTTTATCGACTATCGGGCGGGCGTGGACGAGGCCGTCACGTTTCGGGACAAAACCGCGGTCGAGCCGTATCTCTTTACGCGGGAAGCATACCTGCAACACCGGAGATTCCTGATCTACGACGGGAATCCCCCCGTCGACGAAAACGTGTTGTTCGACGATCCCTTTGACGATCTTGACGCTGAAGACCCCCTTCGCGAAGACCCGTAGGTCGGGTTAGCCGAAGGCGTAACCCGACAATTCTCTGACCAGCACGGTTAACCCTTTGTCGGATTACGCTACGCTAATCCGACCTACCCGCCATTATCCTTGTTCGTGTTTTCTCGCGCCTCACCTCTGCTCCAATTCGGCCAGGAGGGCCGGGAGAATCACCAGGGCGCCGGCCAGGGCCAGGATCAACACCACCACCAGCAGGATACCCAGGCCGGCCATGCCCGGATGCTGCGAAAATCCGAGCGCTCCGAAGGAAGCCATCGTGGTCAGGGCGCTGAACAACACGGCCTGAGACGTACTGCTCCGGACGACCCGGGCCATGGACGGCGAGCCGGCTTCCCGTCGCCGCAAAATCAGGTAGATTCCGAAGGCAATTCCCAGACCGAGCACGAGCGGCAAGGCGATCACGTTCGCCAAATTCAGGGGGATACCCAACGCCAGGCACACGGCGACCGTCAACAGGAGCGTCAGGACCAGCGGCAAAAGGACGAAGAGGGTTTCTCCAAGGCGTCGAAGCACAATGAGCAGCAGCAGGGCGGCCATCACGACAGCCAATGTGGTCGCTTGGACACAGGCGTCGACGATCGTTTGCCCGACTTCCACGATGGTCACGGGCGCACCGATCGCTCCGGGCGCTTGACGCTGCACGCTCGACACGAACCGGCGGAGGGCCTGGTTGTCCTCGACGTTTTCGGCGGGAAACACTTCGACCCGGGTCCGGCCGTTTTGAGCGGAATAGTGACTCGTCAAACTTTCGGGCAACGTCTCCGGCGCGATCTCATTCGGAGCCAGCAATGCTCGTAACCGGTCAAGCCACTTCGGAAAATCTCCCAGCAACCGCGTCCGGAGGTCGCGCACGAAAAGGGTCGATCCGCCGGAATCGTGCAACAGGTCATCGATCGCGTGCTTGAGACGCTTCAAGTTCTCATCGGGAGCACCTGACCCGTTTCGGGATTCATACACGCCGAGAGCGGAGCGAAATGCTTTCATCGCCCGCAGCTCTTCCTCCTCGGCAGGCGCCTCGACGACGGCCCGGGGTATGAGGATGGGCTCCAGGACCAAAGCCATCTCATCGATGACGGCCAACTTCTCGTCCTGGTCCCCGGGAACGAAACTGGACAACGTAAGCACGCGATCGACCTCAGGCAACGATCGAAGACTCTCCGCCAACGCATCGGCGGCAGGAAGGTCGTCGGCCAACACCTGGATCACGTAGGGAGACGTATCCGGGTCCGCCAGCAATTCCTGAAAGGTGGAGACGCTTTCCGTCGAAGGGTCCCGAAGGTGCAGGGGATTGAAATCGAATTGCACCCGCGGCGCCACGGCGGCCGCGGCCAATACCACGGGGACCAGGGCCCCGAGAATCACCCGCCGGTACCGGATAATGGCGCCCGGAAACGGATTGTCACGGGAACGGTTTTCCGGTGTGGTCGCGGGACTCGTAACCCGGACAAGCGGGAACACGGTCAGCAGTGCCGGGAACAACGTGAGGTTCGCCAACAGGGCGATAAACATGCCGGCCCCGGCAATGAGCCCCATCTCCGCAAACCCCTTGTAGGACGTAGGGAGAAAGGAAAAAAAGCTGAGAGCGGCGGCCGTTGCGGCGAGCGTCAGGGCTCCACCGGCCCCGGTCACCGCACGCTGCAAAGCCGCCGCGTGATCGCCGTCCTTCGAAAACTCTTCACGGTACCGCAGGCCGAACTGGATACCGAAATCCACACCGAGCCCGATAAACAAGACCGGCACGGATGCGGAAATGAAGTTCAACGAGCCGACGGCCGTCACCACGAAGAAGGCCGTCCACAAGAGGCCCACCACCAGCGTGCACAACATCGCTCCCACGAGCCGCAGGGAGCGAAACCCGGCGATCAGCACCAACGACACCAGGACCAATGACAAACCCGCGGCCAACCCCGCGCCCCGGGCAACCGTCTCCCGCTCTTCCGCTTCGATCGGGATGGGGCCCGTCAGCCGGATTCGCACGCCAAACCGCTCCTCGAGACCGGCGTCGTGCCGGCGAAGGAATTCCAGCGGACCTTCAGCCGCTTCCAGGCTCGAATAGTCCAGCCGCGACTTCACCAACAGAAACCCGCGCGACGGATCGCTCTTCCCCGTCACGTCCTGAAGCATGGCCTGTTTCCAAGACGAGGCAGGCGGTTGGCCGAGTCGTTGGCTTTCTATCGCATCACGTAACAGGGCGAAGGCGTCGGCCAAAACTTTCTGTTGCTCGGGCGTGGGGTCTGCTTCCAACGCCAGGGTGAGAATGGAGAAGAATCCGCGGAGACTGGGGTCCTGCGCGAGCGTCCCCAGGAACGGAGACCATTCGGCCAGCCGTTCATCCAATCGCCAGAGTTCATCGACGTCGAAATACAACAGCCCGTATTGATCGAAGTATTCATCCTGTTGAGGTTGATACACCGAAGTAAACAGCGACGGCTGTTGCTCCAGAAGCCTTGCCAATTCGTGAACCGCATGGCGTCTGGCCTCGGCGTCCCCCCGGTCCACGACGACCAGGATCAAGTCGTCGAGTTGAGGAAACGTCGCATAGAAATCTTGCTGCAACTGCCT
Source organism: Nitrospirales bacterium (assembly GCA_965203665.1). Lineage (GTDB taxonomy): Bacteria > Nitrospirota > Nitrospiria > Nitrospirales > UBA8639 > Bin75. Next base: position 1,038,088 of record OZ241905.1, read on the forward strand.
GAAGTGAAGGTCCGGGTCCAACAAATGGACGGGGTCCGTATCAAGTGTCAGGTTCTTCGCGGTATACACCGCGGACAGGCCCGTGGCGGCGAGAACGCCGATCACGACCCAGACGGCCGCACGCCGGCACCGGTCGACCAACCGGACCAGAAAAGCCCCGTACCCGTGGCCTATCCGGTCAAGCATGTACGCTCACGACGGAAGAGTGTGAATGAATCCAAGGGAATCGCTACAACCTCAATTGTCTGAGCCGTAACGCATTGGCGATGACCGACACCGAACTGAACGTCATGGCGACGCTGGCGATGATGGGGCTCAGGAGAAGCCCCAGGAATGGATAGAGGACACCCGCGGCAATAGGCACGCCCACAACGTTATAGGCGAACGCAAAAAAGAGATTCTGCCGGATATTGTTCATCATGGCTTTGCTGAGGGTCCGGGCGCGAACCACGCCGCGCAGGTCGCCTTTCACCAGGGTCATGTCCGCGCTTTCCATGGCCACGTCGGTACCCGTTCCCATGGCAACCCCCACGTCGGCTTCGGCAAGGGCCGGCGCATCGTTGATGCCGTCTCCGGCCATCGCCACCACGTGACCATCCTTCCGGAATTGTTTCACGATCTGGTGTTTGTGTTCGGGAAGGACCTCGGCCTGAACGTGTTGCAACCCCAGGTGTCGCCCCACGGCTTCGGCGGTCTGCCGGTGATCGCCCGTGACCATGACGATGTTGAGTCCTTCGCGTCTCAGCGCATCAACGGCTTCAGCCGTGGTGCCCTTGATCGGATCGACGACCCCGATAAGACCGGCCGGTTGGGCGTCCACAGCCACCAACACCACGGTTTGTCCTTCTTGCCGAAGAGCCTCGCCTTGTTTGTTGAGTTCAAGCAGTTGCTTCGACGGCACGCCCATGTCCCGTTCCAGAAACAAGCGATTGCCCAACGCGACAACCTTCCCATCCACCTGACCTTCGACGCCTTCACCTGTCTGCGAACGAAATTCTTCAACTCCACCAAGGGCAAGCCCCCGCTCCCGCGCGCCCGCAACAATGGCCGCGGCCAAGGGATGTTCGCTGACCCGCTCGACGCCGGCCGCCAACCGGAGCAAGGCCGCCTCATTCCACCCTGACGCGGGAATGATCGACCGCAAGACGGGTTTCCCCTCCGTCAACGTGCCCGTCTTGTCCACCACCAGCATCGTCACGTGTTCCAGGCGTTCAAGGGCTTCGGCATTCTTGATGAGCACGCCCGCGGTCGCGCCTCGTCCCATGCCGACCATGATCGACATGGGCGTCGCCAACCCGAGCGCGCACGGGCAGGCGATAATGAGCACGGCCACGGCGTTCACCAGGGCATAGGCCAGTCGAGGCTCCGGCCCGATACTCGCCCACACGCCGAACGTAACGGCCGCAACCAACACGACGACCGGGACAAAATACCCGGCCACCACGTCGGCCACCCGCTGGATAGGGGCGCGACTGCGCTGGGCCTCGCTCACCATCTTCACGATCTGCGCCAGCATGGTGTCCTGGCCGACCCGTTTGGCCTCCAGCAACACGGTACCGGTTCCGTTCACGGTACCGCCGATCACCCAATCGCCTCCCCGCTTTTCAACCGGAATGGCCTCACCCGTGACCATGGATTCGTCAACCGAGGTCGAACCCTCCAGCACTTCCCCATCAACCGGGATTTTTTCGCCGGGACGCACACGGAGGCGGTCGCCGGCGTTGACCCGTTCCAGGGGAATCTCCTCTTCCCGGTCGTCCCGCACGACCCTTGCCGTGTTCGGGGCCAACCCGAGGAGAGCCTTGAGCGCGCCCGTGGTGCGACCCCGTGCCCGGAGTTCCAACACCTGACCCAAAGCCACCAACACGATGATAACGGCGGCGGCTTCGAAATACACGGGCACGTCGCCGGCCGGGGTCCGGAAGGCCTCCGGAAACCGGCCGGGCACGATCGTGGCCAGCGCGCTCGAAAAATAAGCCGCGCCCGTCCCCAGGGCAATGAGGGTAAACATGTTGAGACGGCGGTTGACGATGGAGGCCCACCCGCGCTGAAAGAACGGCAGCCCCACCCAGCCGATCACGGGCGTGGCCAGGGCGAACTGCAACCAATTGGAGAACCGGGGCGAAAGAACGTCCTGCACGGGCCGGCCGGGAATCATCTCGGCCATGGCCAAGACCAGCACGGGCAACGCCAGCGCCAATCCCACCCAAAACCGGCGGGTCATGTCCTCCAGTTCGGGATTGGCCTCTTCCTCCATTGACACGGTGGCCGGCTCCAAGGCCATGCCGCAAACCGGACAGACCGCGGGTGTGTCCGACACCACATCGGGACACATCGGGCAAATATATTGGATCCCCGGCGTGGCCGGCGCGTCCTCCATGGACTGCGTATACTTGCCGCTCAGGTACCCGTCGGGATCACCGCGAAACCGTTCGACGCACCTGGGACTACAGAAATAGTACGTGGTCCCGGCATGGCCGTATGTCCCCGCGGCGGACAGCGGGTCCACCATCATGCCGCACACCGGGTCCTTGGCCATGGGCACACTGGCCATCATGAGGTCGCGGCGTTTGGGTTTTGGGAGGGATGGGTCGGATGGCATCGCGATGGGCCCTTCTGAACACAAGAACGGAACGACCGTCCAATAAGATCATACCCGTTCCCAAAATGTGTGTCATCCCCGATCCTCCCTTACTGTCCTCCCCGCCCCCCCCGCTTGTCATCCCCGACATCTTTAATCAGGGATCCAGTGTCTTTCTCTTTTGCCGTTGTAGCCGCCGCATCTGATGCGGCTCGGAGAGGACGTCACCAAAGAAGCGCCATGAGATGGCGCAGCTACCTATGCAAGCAACGACACTGGATTCCCGCTAAAGACATGCAGGAATGACAGTAGGTCGGGTTAGCCGCAGGCGTAACCCGACACCGCAGCCGCTTGTCGGATTACGCTACGCTAATCCGACCTACGTATTCAGCGACCAGGCCCCCGGGGCGACAGCGACGAACAAGCGGCCAACTCCGGCCGAGCCGGGCGCACACGGTTATTGACTCACCGATATAAATATTGTAGAACTACGCCCTGGTTGTTGACTTGCCGATACAGATACCGAAAGCGTTTCGGGGTTGCACATTCAACAAGGAGGGAGTACTACATGAGACTCGATAGCCTAAGAAGTGGCCTGCCTGCCTGCCTGCTTGCTTGCTAATAGTGAGTCGGCCGCGATGAGCGGCGCGCGTGCGGCCGTGGGGGCCGCTCTGCTGATTGTCGCAATGGTCGCCACGGTGACAATCGGGGCGGGCCCGGCGCTCGCCAACTCGGACTGCCTGGCGTTGTGGTCGCCCGGGACGTGGGCGCCCGGGAGCATCACCGGCTGCGCGGCGGACCTGATGGCGTCGCGGCCGGGCACGGGGCCGGCGACGGGGCCGGCAACGGGGCCCGCACTCACCGCGGCGTTCCACGGCCTGCCGGCCGCGCACAACGGCCAGCAGTTGTTCACCTTCGAACTCCGGTTCAGCCAGGAATTCCAGGGACTGCGGTTGACGGCGCTCAAACAGGAGTTGGAAGTGACGGGCGGGCGGCTGGTGGACGTGAAGCGCACGGTGCGGGGCCAGAACCGGAGCGTAACGGTGCGGGTGCGGCCGTCGTCGACCGGGGCCGTGACGGTGGCGCTGCCCGGCAAGAAGAAGCTGTGGAACCCGGTCTCGGCGACCGTGGCGGGGCCCGCGGCCACACCGACCGAACCGGCCACCCCCGTGACGGCCCCGCCGGCCACCCCGGCCTCGCCGCCCCCGGCCGCCGAGACGCCGGCGCCGTTGACCGCGACGTTCCACGGGCTGCCGGACGAACACAACGGGCAGAAGCTGTTCAGCTTCGAGATCCGGTTCAGCGAGGAGTTTCGGGGGCTGCGGCTGACGGCGCTCAAGCAGGCGCTGCAGGTGACGGGGGGCCGGGTGATCGACGTGAAGCGCACGGTGCGGGGCCAGAACCGCCGCGTGACGGTGCGGGTGCGTCCGTCGTCGCATGCGCCCGTGACGGTGGCGCTGGGCGCGACCACGGACTGCGCGGCGGCGGGGGCGATCTGCGCCAGCGACGGGCGGCAGCTCTCCGGTTCGTTGAGCGCGAACATCACCTCGCCGGCCTGGGGCGGCCCGGAAGGTATTCCCTATACCCTGGCGGCCCTGAAGAGCCTGAACCTGCATCCGCCGCGGGCGAAGGCGGTCGAGAGCACTGATCCGGCCGCCTCGGCACCGTCAGGACTTCCCAGCACGACTGGGACGGTGGTCAACAAGCACAATGTCGGGCAGCTTCGCGAGCGAGTCGAAAGTGGCGGGCAGTACTTCGAGGTCGACTTTCCGTGCCAGAGTGCCGGGGCCCAGACCACTTGCCGGATTGGAAGTTGGTACGAAGGTAGCACCCGGCTGGGCGGTATCGAAGCCTACAGGCGTTGGTTCAGCTATCCGCACAACGCCGGCACCAACGACATGGAGCTTCATCTCAGGGTTCACAGGGGGACGTTCGGCAACGAACCGGGCGCCTCCTCGGACGACGGCAAGACGGCGCAGCAGGTTTTCTTCGACAACGGCCACAGCAAGGACTACTACTACGAGCACCTGGACTTCTTCACGGCCGAGGCGCACCTCGAGGCGCCCGGAACGGTCATGCTACCGACGGGATCGAACAATACCGCCGCGACGTGGACCGGCGGGGTAGTCGCCCTCGACACGGCGCGCCAATTTGATACTTCGGGGAAGGGGAACTTCTGGAGGCGAGGGGACCTGATCGGCGGCACTGCCAATGTCACAGTGAATTTTGGTGCGAGCACACACTTTGCATCTGTGAATCTGACGAACCTCAAGGGATCCACTGTCGGGACCAGCTATCCCGACCTGAGCTGGACCGGCATGAGGCTGGGCAGCGCCGGGTTCAAACACAACCCCGACGCTGCTGTAGTTGATTCATCCGGCCCGGGCAAGCTCACGGGCACCTTCCGCGGCACCGGCGGGGCCAAGGTCGGCGGTACCTTTGAGATAGAAACTCAACATTGGGGCGGCGGCCGCTGGATCGGGATGGTCGGCGGCTTCGTCGCCGACAAACAGTAGTCCCGGCTTGTGCATCGCAACGGCCTGCCGGTTCAGGTGAAGGACTTGCACCGGTCGTTCCCCCGCCGTCCCGGCGGGGGGGGCAGGCCCTTGGCTTGCCGATTCCCCCTCAAGGAGGGAGTGATGGAGAGCCCATCTTGTCATCCTCGACATCTTTCATCGAGGATCCAGTGTCTTTGTTTTTTGCATTTGTCGCCGCGCCATCTCATGGCGCCACATCCCGGCGCCTGCGGGCAGGGCTGCGCCCCGGTCCCGCTTTTCTATCTGAGGGCGAGGACTGTCTGAGCGAAGCGAGTTCCGCAGCCCACACCACCGGGACCGGGGCACAGGCACCCGGAGGGCCACGCCCGGGCGCCAATGGTTTTGGGTCCTTTTGCCGAAACAAAAGGACCTCGTCGCGCGGGGGCGACACCCCGCATGAAAAATTGTGCTATGTTTGCTATGATCTTGCTATGTTTTTGCTATGCCTGCTATGTTTTCTGCTATGATTGCTATGTCTTGCTATGATTCATGCTATGATTGCTATGTTTCTTGCTATGCTCTGCTATGATTTTGCTATGTTCCGCAACGCGGGCGAACAACATTGTTGATTTTGGATTGCTGATTGCTGATTTTTTAAATCCAAAATTCACAATCAGAAATCCACAATTCTTAAATTCGCAATCCACAAATTCGTTGACAATCAGTGATCGCAACCGTTCTCCCGGTTTACGGAGACGATACCGTCAGCGGGGCTTTTGAGAGGACCGGAGCCACCGTTCCCACGTGGTAGTTGTGACACGTGAGACACGTGTCGCCCGCTCGTTCCGGCGTATGACACGTCGCACACACGGTTTTCTTCATCGTCCGGAAGTTGCTTGCAAACGTCAGCGGATCGGTATCCTCGAACGCTGCCATGACCTCGGCTTCCGGGTCGAGTTCATGACACGTGAGACAGCCTTTGTCGTCCAACAGGCTGAAATGCACCGCATGGGCGAAGCGCGTGGCCTTGCGTGCATGGGGAACCGGGCGCGTTGCCGCCCAATGAATCCGTTTGCGTTGCCCGGTTTGGGTATCGACGCTGTGACACTTCATGCACAGCCCGGGGGCTTGGGGATTCGATAATCCGGTAAAGAGCGCCGCGGCTGAACGGGCAGGCTTTGCTCCTGACGCTCGCGCGGTGAACTCCAGCCACGCGCACAGGAACGGATCGGCGTGCCCGGTCGGACGATAGAGTAAGACAAAATCCGCATCCTGCCGATACCAGCCGCCGGTCACGACCTGCTCTTCACGTTCCCGGTCCCTGAGGGTTTCCGCGTCACTCTCACGATCTTCGGGCCACACGATCGTCTTCCCGGCTTCGTAGGCCGGCACCTCCGTCATCAACCGGGGCAACCATTCCTGCTGCGCGGCACGGATCACCTCGGCAGGCAGTTGACCGACCAATTTCGCCGGTTCCCGTGTCCCGGGGTCCGCTGTCGCCCGAAGCCGGTCCAACATTTCCCGCTGTCCGTTCGCGATCAAGCCGTACAGCAACTTCTTGACGGCCCACATCATCTTTCCCACGCCTGCCATCTCTTCATCCGTGGCATCCGACAAATCGGTGAAATCGTCGAATCCGGCCAGGAGGGCCAGGTCTTCGGTCACGGCCGGGTCTCCCGCCAACAGCAATTCCATGAACGGCGTGAGTCCTTCTTCGACGTTGTGATCGGCCGGCCATTCGCCGACGGAAATCCCCTGTTCCCGCAGGGCGGCCAGATCGACTCCCGGCAATCGCAGGACCGCAATCCCCTTGACCCCCGCCCGGCCCATCCCCTCGATCTGCCGGGCATGACACCCCGCGCAGGTGTCCTCGAAGTTTCCCGTTTGCATGGTCCGGCCGGCGTCGTCAGGCGTATGGCAGGCGGTACACGTCGGGGGAGCCTCTTTCTTGAATTCACCGAGAAAATGTTTGCCGACGTGGGAATTGTGATCGAAGGCTATCCGTGTCCGTCGCTTATAGGGGTAATCCGTAAACGGCGGGTGACCGGCGGCCAGACTCGAGAACGCCAGCGTATGGCAGGTTTGACATTGTTGCTCGTTCATCGCGGTCAGATCGAACGTTCTGCCTTGATGTTCCTTGTGGCAGGCTGCGCAAGCCAATTGGCTCCCTGCCGGTTGCGCCAGGCCCGGCACCCAGGAGGAGACGGTCAGGAGCCACGGCATGTCAGGGGACGCAGGCCTCCGCTTCAGACGTTCCGTGACGACCGCCAAGTCCTTGGAGGCGCGATTGTGCGCCTCGAACGCCCGTTCTCCGAGATCATGACACGCCAGACACCGTTTGCTGTTCTCCCGCCCCGTTTCCGAGGCACCCAGTGCCCATACCCAGTCCACGAGGTTTCCATGGGCGGCCGTGTGACAATCCGCACACGCCCCGACGGAGGCTCCATGTCCGAACGTGAGTTTTCCGGGAGATAACAAGGCTGATCCCTTCGGACCCGAGATCAAGAGCAGCGCGAGACCCACCGTGAGCATGGAGAGCCAGAACGTGATCTTCCGTCGTATGGCCTGAAGGCCGGGAGCACGGCCTGGCCGTTCCTCCCGACCCTCGCGGGATCCATCATCCTGCAAGGGCACGGGCTATTGCCCTCCCGTTGTATACGCCGACACGACGATCGCGTGAACCAACGCGAGAATCAGCAGGCTGTAGGACAGAGGGATATGGATAAACAACCAGTATTTGAGCGTTCCCTGGAGGGCTTCCTGAAAATCGAGGGCATTCTTCATGCGGATCAAGTTTCCCAACTCTTTCGCGCTTTCCCGCTCTTTCCCGCCCAAGGAGGGACCCAGGGCCCCAAGCTCGGCGAGGAGCGCCCGGCGGGAACCGGCGGACGCGAAGAGGTGGCCCCAATAGTTCCGCGGGCCGTCGAGGAACGACGCCAAACGCCGATCATAGAAATCCGCCAGAGTCGTTGAATGCTCCTCGGAAACGGTCCGCTCCACGACGTGTTCCACCTTCTCCCGAAGACGCTCCCGCATACCGGGAATGCGCTCAAAGATCACGTGTTCTCCCTGTGTCGCGAGTCGCCTGGGCAGCACTCTTGTCAGGACAAGCCCCACAAGCCCGCTGCCAGCGCCCGCCGCGTACAAGAGCGCAAGCGTGATTTCCAATGGACCGTCGGGGACCCGCAGGCCGATATGCAGGATAAACAGTCCGATGGTCAGCAGGCCGGCGGAGACGTGCATCCGGAACCAATCGGGAGACGTTTCCGGCGACGGAAAAGAGATCCGCTTGAGAAGATTGTACGCGACCAGTATGAGGATCAGGAGAAAGAGCAGCCACCCCGAAAGGAACGGCGCCCGGTACGGTGACACGACGGCCACCGCGTAGACGCCGGCGAGTAAAAGCAGGAGCCCGCTCCAGACCATGATGGTACTCCGGTATCGTGACGCGAACGCCGTCATCGGGTCACCCGACCGGCAACGGATGGATGTTCGGACAACGCCGCCCGTTCGGGCGCTCTCCCCGGCTTGCCCTTGTACTGCTCCGCTTGTGGAATGAGTTGGTCCAGGTCCGTCAGCCGGCTGCCGTCCCGGGCGGCGGCAAACGTTCGAGTCGCCGCGGCGATCGCGGCGGCGGCGTCCGCCAATGCGGCCCGGTTTCCGATCTTCAGTTCGATCCCCTTGGCGAGGCCCAGGATTTCCTTGACCTCCGGGATGAGGAGCCGCGCGTCGATCGCCTGCAGGTCATCCACGACACGGTGGAGACGTTTTGTCAGGATGGCCGCATACGTTCCCTTTTCCGTCGCCTTGGCCAGGGCCCGGAGGCCGTACTCCAACTCCAGGGCTTTGCCCACAACGTAGAGCATCCGTTTGCGTTCCGGCGATACCTCTTCATTCTTCTTGCCTTCCGAACGGAGAAACTTGTGGCGGATTTCGCCCAGCGACCACGACGCCAACTCAAAATCGTCATTCCCGGATTGATGCCCTCCGACGTTGACCAACCGTTCATCGGACACGATGTGACATTGGTAGCAGTTTGCCGCCAGACGATAGAGATCCCCGGGCCGGATCATGCCGGCGTCCCTGATCGCGGTCAGACGTCCGGCCTTATGCTCGAGTGTCTCCCGTTCACGGGTGACGCGCTTCCCGCCGTAATCCCCATGAACCTTGACCCAGTCCTTTGCCGGGCCATGACACGATTCGCAGGAAATGCCGGCAATGGCTTTGACCTTGTTCCTCTTATAGCCGGACGTGAAGTGGCACACCACGCAGGCGGCAGCTTTTTTCACGCGCTTGATCCCCATGTTGCCGGCTATCCGCTTGGCCTGTTTCTTCCGTGTGAGGACCTTGAAGGTTCGGGCGTGCCGGGTCTCCCGCCAGACGTGCACCTCCGCTTTGTGACATTCGCCGCATTCTTCAGGCCCTATGATTTTCGAAACATCTTTCCCGGGAAGATCCTTGACCGCCGGTTCCGCCTGGCTGTTGCTATTGGAGAAGAGCAGCAAGCCCAACAGGATGCCGAACCCGGCCGATCTCATTGAGCCGTTCACGCGGTTCATGGGTCCCCGGTACGAATTCCTACGCATCCAAAATCAGGTTGCCCGTGGGAATGGAAAGACACATAAAGCAAGAGCCGGCGGACGGCGTCTCTTCAAGGGGCGCAACGTGCGAGACGTCTCCGGACTTGATGCCCGTGAGACACCGGCCGCAATTGCCGGCACGACATCCGAACCGCACGTTGACGTCGTTTCTCTTGGCCAGTTCCAACAATGAGCCCACGCTCGGATCCCACGTGCACGTTCTCCCGGACCTGGCAAAGACGACTTCAATGCCGGGGAACGCCGCCGTCCCCGGCGCCTCCGCGCGCTCCCGCTCGGGATGCCGCGCCTTCGCTGCCCGGACGCGCCGGCGGATCCCTTTCCAATCAAGTTGACCTCGCTGCTTTCCGTATCCGGCCCGGCGCCATAACGCACCGAGCAACAGGGGTATCCGAATCAGGGCCACCCCGACCATGCCCCCGCCGATTCCTTGTATCACCATCTCCATACGTGTCCTCCCGGAACAGTCCTGACCCCTGCCGGCTTCAGCACGTTACGACCCCTCAAAATTTCGTGAGCCATTCGAGCCGCGCTCCATAGGCCGGATCGCGTTCTTCCCGCACCGCTCCAAACGTATCGACCTGGACGACAAAGTGCCGGCCGACCGCGTGCTGATAACGTAGTCCCGCTGCAAAGGCCCCTCCATCGACCACCCGATTGTTCGTCTGCCTTCGACCGCCCACCTCGACAATCAGTTGTTGACGGGTCCGGTTGAAAAACATTTGATAGCCGAGACTGCCCCCGGCGGCATTGTCGGCCCGGTTTCCCAAGGCGGCCCCATACCGGCCTAATTCCACCGCGTCAAACAGAATCCCGGTTCGTCCCAAAGGCCCACCGGTTTCAGGACCACGAATGGCCGAGGAAAACTCACCGATCCCCCAAAACGTATTGAGATAAAGAAAGTCCTGCGTGTGCGACGGGGTCCAGGAGATTTCACTGAAGATCAGGGTGCCGCGGCTGGTTTGCGGCGTTTCGCGGTTTATCGGCAGCGACGCATTGAAGGTGAACGTGGTGTTGAACGGCCCGATACGCTGAACTCCCCGGAGCCCGGCAAACACGGCATCGCCCGTATCCCGCCCCGCCTCGACGTACACGAGATCCAGATCGACCGTCGTGAAAGAAAAGTCCGTTTCCGTAAACAGGCCGTAAAGCCGGGCATCCGGATCGAGCCGGTTATCGTCCCGATACACGTTATCCCAGGCATACAAGGCGCTGATCCGGACGTTCGAGGTACCCGGCAATTGGAGGTTGTTCCGGACCAGGGACACCGCGTCGGGATTGCCCAATCCTCCGCTGTTGATCAATATGCCGTCCTGAAAGAGCACCGCTTGCCTGCCCACTGAAAACCCGACGTCGAACATCCCGGTATCTTCACGATCGAGATTCGGAAAAATCTCTCCGGCATCCCCTTCAAAGAACAGGGTCCGGACGACCGCGTTGAACTCGTCTTGAAAATCTCCATCGGGCTCAACCGACACGCTGGTAAACCGGTTCTCGCGATCCAGGGGTCGCAATCCGATCAACAGACGCTCCGAGGCCGACAGTTTGAGATTGGCGAAGAGGTCGAGACGGTGCGCCCATTCGGAAACGCGCGTCGCGTCGTCGTCAAAGGTCTGCACGGCCATCCGGTGCGTCCCGAACACCCAGAGGGAGGGCCGCCACACCGCGCCTGTCGGCAGGTCGACTTCCGGACCGAATGGCCCGGCGCCGAGAAACGGCTCACCCCATTCCACGAGCAGCGACGGCCGGTCCGGCACGTCGTCTACTTGAAGAGGAAGAGGGATATTCGACAAGCGGCTGACGGATTCCATCTCCTTGACTTGTGGTCCTCCTTCGCCTCGACTCCCCGAGCCGGCCCATACCGGCGCACAGCCAATCAGCAACGCCAGGGCCATGCCGGCGGAAAGACCGACTCGCATCCTCATCGGACGGTTTTACCGTCCTTTGCGGAAACATGAAACGCGACGTCGCGTTCCCATAACGTCACGTGTCCCGCCAGCACCCCCTCGGCCACGTCGCGGGGACTCATGCCATAGTCGAACCCGACCTCCTTGATGTCGTCGATCAGGTTGACCGGTACCATGCCGAGGATCAGTTTGATATTGGCGGCATAAGGGCCGTTGCCCGTTAGCGCCGATGCCGGGATCTCGTACGACGCCCAGCGACTCCCGTTCGGTTCAATGTTCCTCCTGTGCTTTCGCACGTTCACCGGACGTCCCAACAGGATGCTCGACTGCGTGAGCGGACGGATGAACGGCAGCGGATCGAATGACGGATTGACCGGGATGATCCGTTCGCTCTCGCTGCCGCGGACGTTGCGGGTGACGAATTTCGATTGCAGGTTGAACAGGTAGGGATCCGGCGGCAGTTCGCCGTTGTGCACGTACAGCGAATGCGCATCGCGGAGATCGCCGTTGGGGTCCGGGTCGCCGGACTTGAACAGGACCGTTCCATCGCGGTCCGTCACCGTGACCCGCAAGTAGACGAGACGCTCCGCATCGAAGCCGGTCGGCACACCGTGGCCGGTGGTGCCGTTCTTCACCTGTACCGTGAAACGGATTCCCTGCTCATCGGCCCGTTCGGTCACCACCTCTCCAAGCGTAAACCCTTCCTGCAATACCAGCTTTCGCCGGGCCATGTATTCGTCCAACAATGCAAACTGCCGGTCGAGAATTTCGCGGGCGTCATATCGATCGTCAACGGAATCCCAACGCTCGGGAAACACCGCATCGTCGGGAACGGCGTCCTCGAACTCATCGGTCCCCCACCCGGCTTCATCGTCAAAGGTCAACCATTCCCGGAGGGTGGCCAACTTTGCCGCGTCAGGATTGTGCGGAAAGATCCCCGGATGGATGACCGAATGATCCGGTCCGGGAAACATATGATTGGTGCGCTTCCGTGGTTTCGTCTCCACGTCCCCGATCCGGGCGGCCGGCGCCTCGGCGTAGCCCGACGGTCGACCGGGCTCCTTTCCCATATGGCAGTCCTGACAGGTGATGCCCCGCCCGGCGGCCGGCGACGTCTTGTACTCGCTGAACGCTTCTTCAAGACGGAATCCATCCAGCAAATTGACGTCGTGGCACACGCCGCAAAAGCCGGGGGTCACGAGTCTGAAGAATTTTTTCGCATCGGCATGGATGGCCCGGCCCGTTTTACCCCGTTCGACGTTGACCTGGTACTCGTCACTTTCGATCACGTGCCGGAGTTCCTTGTTGCCCGTGGGTCCGTAGACCGGTTCGAACAGGTCGCCCTCCATGATCTTCACCCGCCCGCTTTCTTTTCCATAGGCCTTGTTGACCCGGTGACAGACAATACAGGTCACGCCCTCGCGAGAGACCGGATGCCGGTCGGCGTTGCTGGTGAATAACGGCTCTCCCATGTTCATTCCCACTTGGGTGTGGCAACGGATACAAAAATCGCCATTGGTTCCGTTGGTCCGCTTGAGAATGGTGCCCTGCATCGCGTTGAACACGGGACTCAGTTGGGCATAGGCGTGCGGTGATACCGACCATTCGCGGTAATGGTCCTCGTGACACGTTCTACAGGAAGTTGCGGAGGGAAACCGAGATTCCAGGAAGGATGCCCGGTGGACAGATTCGGAAGAGACGTCTTTTTCCGGATCGCCGATTGATTGTGCGGCGGCGCTAAGCAGGACTGCCGTGACGGCGATCAACAGGGATAGAAGAAGAAGCGATCCGACTTTGAGAATTGGAATCATCCCCTCGCCAGACAACACGGGCGGTTGATGCAAAGCGGTCCCCGCATTCTTCAGAACTGCACCAAACTTCATGAGGCTGGATTTCTAACTTTCAACTATATTGTATGAAGTAATGAAAGTCTGTCCGCAGGCAAGCTATGCAAGTGCCGAGGGCCTGGGTGGCGGATAAATTGGGAGGGATTATAAATATTTCAGAGTAGTTGTCAATACGTAGTAAGCAGAATGATCATTCCAGCAAGAAACAGACCGGTTAGTCCAAGGATAACAACGAAAAACACCTTATTTTGCTTATTGGAAAATATTCTCCGTTGGCAGTAGAATAGTGACGTTCATCTTGAATGCGGACAACTGCGGTCACCGGAAAAAGGAGTCTTCCATGAAACGATATTCCCAACTCACCTTGCCAGTCGGCTTCACCGGCTTTATGGTGTTGGCCCTCACGTTCGGCGCCTGTAACCCGGGGTACTCGGCCGAAACCTCCACCGGTGGCGATGCCGCGGCTCCCGTGTATGCGTTCACGTTGAACGATATTGACGGGAACCCCCTGGCCCTGAACACTTTTTCGGGGAAAGTCCTGCTCCTGGTGAATACCGCCAGCATGTGCGGCAACACGCCGCAATACGAAGGCTTGCAAACCCTGTACGAACAGTATCGGGAGCAGGGTCTGGAAATTCTGGCGTTTCCGGCGAATAATTTCGGGAAACAGGAACCCGGCACGAACGAGGAGATCAAATCCTTTTGTTACACCAAGTATGCGTTGGAATTTCCCTTGTTCAGTAAAATCAGCGTCAAGGGAGAGGACCTGCATCCCCTCTATCACTACCTGACCACGCAAAGCCCGTTCCCCGGCGAGATCGAGTGGAACTTCCAGAAATTTCTGGTGAATCGACAAGGAGAGGTGATTGCCCGTTATCGACCGGGGCTGAAACCACTCTCTGCTTCAATCATTGAGGATATTGAACGCGCGCTCGACAAGAGCTGAAAGGCGTCAGACTTCAAACGCAACGGATTCGGTTTCTTCACGAGGCCGGGGTCGAACGCGTGCCGAGTCTGTTCCATAACTCGTCCCAGTCGGATACGCGGGTTGCGCCGGGTGCGGAAAACGCTCGGTTCCAGGGTTGATCCATCAGAAAGACGTGGACGCCCTGCTCCAAATAGTCGCTCACGTGTTCGGGATGGTCGTCCACCGCCAGGACAATGCCTTCCGCCGCGTCGGTTTTGTCCTTGGCATGATGGAGTTCGTCGAACGGAACGCCGTGCGCTTCCAACCATGCCAGGGTTTGCGGCCGCGCCGTGGGTCGCCGCGCCGTGATCAGGACGATCCGATACCCCTTTTGCAATTGCTGCAACACGCGTCGCGCACCGGGAACCAGCGGAAGGACGGGAATGCTGCGCTCATGAAAGTAATCGAAAATCCGTTCAATCAGGTCCGGATCCAAATTGCTCGTATCGAGCCCGCCTGCGCTGGCATACGTCGCAGACGGCCACGGCTTGCCGGTCAATTCATGAAAAATGCGCTGGACTTCCTGCTCGGCCTGTGCCACGACGTTATCGATATCAACGGCAAACCCCGGTCGCATACGTGATCACTTCCTATCGTTGAGATGAAATACATACGAGTCGCCGGGTTACGCCTGTCCTGAGCGTAGCGAAGCGAAGTCGAAGGGCTCCGCTGACCCGACCTGCCCTTATGCCTCACGTTCAACTCTACCCCACCCTGCCCTCCCCTTACAAAGGGGAGGAAAAGGATGGTCGCCCCCCTCTTCGTTCCCCTCCTTTGTAGGTCGGGTTAGCCGCAGGCGTAACCCGACATCCTGCCAACCCGTCGGATTACGCTCCGCTAATCCGACCTACGTTTTCTATTTCCTTAACAACGGCAAGCAAATTCGGCTTGGCAAATTGCAGGTAGTCGACGGGGATGCGATTGCGTTTGATGTCAGGCGGAACGTGCTTGTGGTGAGGAAAGGTAGCGGCAAGTGAGGAATCATCGGGATGAGGAAAATCATCATACCAATACAGGCGTTCTGTTCCTCGATACACTTTTGCGGCGTTGCCACGTTTCGTAAATACCTTTCCAGCGGCTGAAATCCATCCGGGTTTCGTCAAAATCGTCGTAGCGCGAGAGTCTTCCCGCTCTTAGGAGATCGTAAAAGTCCTGGCTGAGAATGCCGTATTTTTCTTCGTAGAGCGTAAGTCGCCGTTCGAGCTGCTTCATTTCCACAACGAGTTCGTGAAGTTCCACGGTTTTTCTCCTTTATTGAAACGAGTATGACAAAACATACTACGGATAACGTGGAAGTGTCTATTCTCTGATCCGAAGGGTGCGGAGGCGGTTGAGGGCGGCGGCGATTTCAAGGGCGCGGGGGCGGGCGAAATTGCCGGGGTGTCGTTCGCCCTGGTGATAGGGATCGAGGCCGTCCAGACCGGCGTCGTCGAACTGTTTGACAAGGCCTTGCACCATGGCTTTCATGTCCATGCGTCCGTCCAGGAAACGACTTGCCGCGAGATGCAGCGCGTATCCGATCGCCCGGGCTTGGCTGGCATCCACGAGTTGTTCCACGCCGCTCACATCGATGGTCTCATGGCCGAAGGCAATGGCATCCATGGACCTGGCCTCGATTTTCACTTCGCGTTTTCCACGCGACGGGTCGAGACTCTCCCGCACGGGGATCCTGGCCGCGACCTTGACCAGGGGCGACGTGGTTTCGATTGCCCGTTGGGTCCTGAACTCCTGGGCAATTCGTTTCGCGTCCTCCGTCACGTCGCGCGGCTGATAGTCCTGCATCGCCATCACGGTGTCGGCCACGTCGAAATAATCGCCGCAGCCTCCCATCACCAATACCGTGGATACGCCGTGCCGTTCGTACAACTCGCGGACCCGGTCCACGAACGGCGTGATGGGTTCGTGCTCCTTGTGAACCAACGCCTGCATGCGGGCGTCCCTCACCATGAAATTCGTCGCGGACGTATCCTCGTCCAGCAACAGCGTGGCGGCCCCGACTTCGACGGCTTCGAGAATCGAGGCGGCTTGACTGGTGCTTCCGCTGGCATTGTCCGTTGAAAATCGTCTCGTCTCCTGCCCGTACGGCAGGTTGTTGATAAACCCGCTGATGTCAACCTGCTTGATAGAACGTCCGTCTTCGGCGCGGATTTTGACGGCCCGTTCCGTGGTCACCACGTACTCTCGTCCATCGTCCGGCACGTGGGGATACACCCCGCGCTCCAACGCCCGCAGGACCGTGGACTTGCCGTGATACCCGCCTCCCACGATCAACGTGACGCCTGAGGGAATCCCGCAACCCGTCAACGAGTGCGTGAGCCCGCCGTCCCGGGAAACCGGATGCGGGATGGGAATCGACACGCGGAGCGAAGCCGGCGCGCGAAAGGGTTGTGCCCGTTCACGTGCAAGCGGACGGTCGGATGCCCCGCTGCTCCTGGGAAGAATCGCCCCGTCGGCAATGAAGGCCACCAATCCCAACGCGTCGAGTTGGGCGCGGATGGATTCCTGATTGTCCACGCAATCGACAAAAGCGCGTGCGCGCTCCTGATCAACGGATGTCCACTTCAGGGACCGTTCCGCAATCTCCGGCACTTCCCGGCACAACATGGCCTCGGCTTGGCGGCCCAGAACGGTGCGGCCGTGCGCCGGTAAACCGAGTGACAAGCGCGCTTCGACCCATTGCGGCGTCACCACCATCGCCGTTCGTTCCAGGACCTCCTGGCCGCCCACGTCGATGGCAACGAGCCCGCTTTTGCCGATTCCCCGGTTGCCCTGACATATGTTATGCATCGCGTGGTGCGCTTCACGGATCAAGAAATCCCGCAACGCCACGCGACGGACGCGGTTTGAAAAAAGATCTGGCGGGAACATGGCGACGGCACAGGGAACGCGCACTCGAATTTTGGAAGGAGACGCGAAGGGGTCGCCTTGCACGTGGTCGATGAAGAGAGTGAACCGGGGATCGGCGTAGGCGCCTTGGAGATCCTTGTATGCCTTGTAGCCCCGGCCATCGATCCGGGCCAGGATTGTTCTGAGATCGTCAACGGTGCGCATCGGAAAGAGGATGCTATTCGGAAGGCTCGATCGGCTTGGCGCTCACGTGGACGTTCGACAATTCCTCCAACGCCACCATCAAGGCATGCGTGCCGGAGCATCCGTGCCCGTGAGCCTGCACGGCCAGGTAGAGTTGATGCACCAATGCAAGACCCGGCAGGACGAGCCCCATGCGCCGGCTTTCCTCCAAGGCCATACCCATGTCCTTCACGAAATGTTCGACAAAGAACCCCGGATCGAAGTTCCGAGCCAGGATTCGCGGGGCCAGGTTGTCCAACGTCCAACACGCCGCGGCGCCGCCCTTGATGGATTGCAACATGGTTTCCGGATCCAACCCAGCGCGATAGCCGTACAATAGCGACTCGCAGACCCCGACCATCGTTCCGGCGATCGTGATCTGATTACAGAGCTTGGTGTGCTGGCCGGCGCCCACCGCACCCTGATGAATAATGGTTCGACCCAACAATTCAAACAGTGGCCGGATCGTTTCTACGATGACGGCTTCCCCGCCCACCATAATGGACAATGACGCGTTGCGTGCCCCCACGTCTCCGCCCGAAACCGGAGCATCCAGGAAATGCGCGTCGCGAGCCTTGAGGGACTCGGCTATGGTGCCGGCCAGACTCGGAGGCGCGGTCGTCATGTCCACGAATATCATTCCCTTTCGCGCCTGCTGAACGAGGCCTGCTTCGCCCAGGTAGACGCCGGACACGTCCCGGGGGAACCCCACCATCGTGAAAACGACGTCGGACGCATCGGCCACCCGCGCGGGCGACTCCGCCCATCGGGCCCCTTGTTGAAGCAATCCTTCGGCTTTTGACCGCGTTCGTGAAAAAACGGTGAGCGCATGGCCTTTGGCCAGGAGATGTCCGGCCATGGCCGCGCCCATGACACCCGTCCCGATCCATCCGAGACGAAGCGGCGAAGGCAGTGTAAGTGATTCGGACATGGAGAAGCAGTTACCCGGCTGGCAAGACGGGTTGTTGTTGAGTCAGACAATGCAACGTGCCGAATCCCCACACAAGATCGACGGCGTGGATCCCGACAACGGCGCGGTCTCGAAACAATTCACCCAAAATTCCCAGGGCTGTCCGGTCATTGGGATCGTTGAACGTGGGGACCAGGACCGCGGCATTCGCAATATAAAAATTGGCGTAGCTCGCCGGAAGCCGTCGGCCGTCAAAATACAAGGGAGCCGGCATGGGCAATGGCGCCACCTCGATTTTCGTTCCATCCTCCAGCGTCGCGTTCTCCAGGCGCTCCCGGTTTTCAGCCAGCATGCGATAATTGGCGTCATTGCTGTTCCGTTCCTGACACAACACCACGGTCGCCGGATTCACGAAGCGACACACGTCATCCACGTGTCCATGGGTATCGTCCCCGGCAATGCCTTTATTCAACCAGATGACGTTGGTGACGCCCAGGGCTTCCTTGAACACCGACTCATAGTCCGCGGCCCGAAATCCCGGATTGCGGACCTGGACGTGAGAATCGAGCAAACATTCTTCGGTGGTCAACACGGTCCCGGCCCCGTTCACGTCGATACTGCCCCCTTCCAGCACCACGTTCCGCCCATTGTGCATGACGGGAAAAGAGCGGCATGCCAAACGGGAAGCCAGTTTCGCCGGAACCCGGTCGTCCTTTTTCCAATCAGGGTAACGGGCCCACGCGGTGAAACGGAACCGTGCGATAGCCACTTCGGGAACCGGTCGATCCCGCGTCACGAACATCGGACCGAAGTCACGAGTCCACCCGCGGTCCGTGGCAATCCGAACAAACTCGGCAGCGGACAGATCGGCGCCCGCCTTTGTCAACACGCGCCGAGCACGATCCTCATGGGTCCGGGATTGAACGAGAATGCGGACCCGTTCTCCATCCGTCAATTTCCGGACTATCTCCCCATAGACCCAATGAATCGTGGCCAGTTTCCCCGGCCAATCGGAAGCGTTATGGGGCCACCCCAGCCACGTGGCCTCGTGCGGCTCCCATTCCGCAGGCATGCGAAACCCCGCCTGGGCAGGGGCGCGATTCGGGGTCTTCATTCTAGCATTCGCCATCGTCGCTCTGATCGAAAAACCGTTTCGTGATGCCGCCGTATGCATCCACCCGGCGGTCACGCAGAAACGGCCAATTGCGCCGGACTTCCTCAACCCGGCCCATGTTCACTTCGGCAAAGAGAATTTCTTCCTTGTCGATCGACGCTTCGGCCAGGACCGTGCCGAACGGGTCGCATACGAACGAACTGCCCCAAAATTCGATGCCGTCTCCGCCCGCAACCGGTTGCTCATGACCCACCCGGTTCACCGCGGCCACGAACACGCCGTTCGCTATCGCGTGACTGCGCTGAATGGTCTGCCATGCGCTTCGTTGCGACTCGCCTTCCCGGGCTTTTTCCGACGGATGCCACCCGATTGCGGTGGGATAGAACAACATCCCGGCGCCTTGCAGCGTGGTGAGCCGGGCGGCTTCGGGATACCATTGATCCCAACAGATGAGCGTGCCGATTTTACCCGCACTCGTTTGAATCGCTTGAAAGCCCCTGTCTCCGGGGGTGAAATAAAACTTCTCGTAGTACGCCGGATCATCGGGCACGTGCATCTTGCGATACAGGCCCGCTATGGACCCGTCGCTGTCCACCACAACCACCGAGTTGTGATAGATCCCGGCCGTCCGTCGTTCAAAAACCGGGACGATAATCACCACGTTGAGCTGACCCGCCACCTTCCCCAACGCCTCGGTCGAAGGCCCGGGAATCGACTCGGCCAGATCAAACAACGCCGCATCTTCCGTCTGACAAAAATACCGCGAACGAAACAATTCCGGCAGGCAGACAACCTTAGCCCCACGCCGCGCCGCTTCCTCAACTTTCGTAACGGCAGCAACAAGATTTTCCTGGGGCACAGCCCCACACGCCATTTGAACCAGCGCTATCGTCAGAGTGTTTTCCGTGTTCATACGATGAGCCTACCGAAACCTCCGCCGTGCGACAAGCTTTCGTTCCGGGACACATGAGTATCATAAAAGGTGAACAAAGCGCCGTCACGATACGGGCTGATCTGCGAAGACGGAAGACGGTTCGGGGGAAAGCAGGGCGGCGGGTTCCTGGGTGGCGAGTGTCGCCAGCGTGACGCCGGCCAGGGCCTGACAGACGGCTTGGTCACGTTGGCGGAGCAGCGATCCGATGGGGTCGTCACTTTGCGACAGCACGTCGGGCTGGTCTTTATGCGCGACGAGTCGAAGGACTTCCAGCACGGTGATCTGTTCCGGAGGGCGTCCCAGGGTCATGCCTTTGGGCTCGGCCGTTCGATACATCAGGCCGTGTTCCACGAAGTTTTCGACGAGGGCTTCCAGCGCGGAAAGGGGCACGCCTAATTTTGCCGCCAACTGTTGAGGCTGATAGGGCGGTCCACCAGCCGCATGCTGCCGCGTGACGTGGATCAGCATGGTCAGGGCCAGGTGTTCCTGGAAGGCGGCGGTGTCCTGCTTCCATCGGAGGCGCGTCAGATAAGCCGTGGGATGTTGATGGTAATAGGCCACTTGTGCGCCGACCAGGACAATCAGCCAGCCCACGTAGAGCCAGAGGAGGAACAGGATCAGGATAGCAAAACCTGAATAAATGGCGCTGTAACGCGCCGCTCCTGCGACGAAAGACGCAAACAGCATCCCGACGATTTTCCACAGGACCCCGCCCGTGACTCCTCCAACCAGGGCCGATGCGACAGTGACCTGCGTGTGCGGAACGAACTTGTACAAAAAGGTGAACCCGAGACAAATCAGGACAAACGGCATGAAGGCCGTCATCCAGAGTACGGCGGTCCCCACGGGTTCGATTCGCAGGATCGTTTGCACGAGCCAGTGGCTTTGGGCCGAGGCGATGGTGGCAACGGCGGTGAAGACGAGCACGGGTCCCACCAGCACCACGCTCAAGTAGTCGGTAAATTTTCTGGTCAGGGGGCGCGCGTCGCGCACGCGCCAGATGTAGTTGAGGGCCTCTTCGATTTTATCGATCAGGGAAAACGTGGTGTAAAACAAGCCAGCCAAACCCACGGCCCCCAAGGCGCCCACTTTGAGGTTATTGACGAATTCGACGATGTGGTCGGCGATCTCCGTGCCTTTTTCTCCCAACGGCTCCAGTCCCTGGGCGAGCAACGGTTCGAATTGTTGATGCACGCCAAAGGCTTTCAGCACGGAGAACGTCACGGCCAGGAACGGAACGAGTGACAGCAGCGTGGTCGAAACGAGACTCGTCGCCCGGATACTGAGCACGCCGTCACGAAAATCCGAGATGGCCACCACGAGCAACCGCAGGGGTTTGATATACAGCGCCGGCAAACCCTGGAGCGTGGCGGAGTCGTGAATCCACAAATCCCGGCGAAAAAATTTCTCGATTCGATGGAGGACGTTCACGGGTTTTCCTTCATGACCGGTGCTTCCAATAGGTTCCGTTCAAACGACGTCCTGATGATTACGTCAGGCTACAGCGGACGCTCCCAAAAGTCCAGACTGGCCCATCCGGCACGACAACCCCAACGGTTGGCGAACCGATCCGTTTCTCTTATGATTCGTTATGATGATACCGATTCTGTGCAAAGTCATGGCCGGGCTGTTCCTTGTTCTCATCCTCACGGCTTGCGAAGAACAGGTATCCTTACCCCCTGCCTCACAGTCCGAGTCCAACCCGGTCCGGGAGAGTGACGATGCCGAGAAGGAATTCATCCTTTTGGAGGCGCTTCGTCAAGCCGAAGCCTTGGAACAACCGGACAGCGCCCTTGCCGCAGCGTTGCATGACGTTGGTGAACTGTATCGAGTTCGAGGAGACTTGGCTGCGGCAGAGCCTTACTTCTGGCGGGCACTTCCCGTCTGGGCGGCCTCGGTGGGAGCCATGGATCCCCGCATGGCCGTCACATTAAGCAGCTTGGCTTTGATCTTTGAAGCCAGACAAGAATATGCGAAAGCCGTCCCCTTGGTGGAGCAAGCGCTCAAAGTCCGAGAGGCGGCCTTCGGCGTTGAGCATCCCCGGATCGTTCCCAGTCTTGAACACTATGCCGGGTTGCTTCGGCTTTTGAATCGTCGCGAGGAAGCCGAACGGATAGAGGCCAGGAAAGCGCGTATTCCGGCTTCGTGATGAACGTCTCTACCTCCCCTCGCCCCTCCTTATAAAGGAGGGGAAGGAAAGGCGGAAACTGTCAAGGGATGAATGGACGCATACAGGAAAAGGAAGATCTTTGCCTTACGGCTCTAGTCGAGTGACGCCGTATTTACGTCCATGGAAAAATGCACTCGCCGATTGGACTGGAAACAGGCTTTGTTGAATGCATGGCATACCGGCTGGTCCTTGCCATAAGAAACCACCGTCATTTGATGAACAGGAACTCCTAAATGAGCCAAATGCTGTTTGGCCATCTCGGCTCGTCTATCGCCGAGGACATAATTGTACGCCCGCGTTCCTCGCTCATCGCAATGCCCTTCAATAGTCACGCGGGTATGCGGGTGGGCTTTGAGCCACTTGGCATTGACTTCCAAGATTCGGTACGACTGCTCAGAGAGTCGCCAACTATCGTAGGTGAAAAAGACGTCCCTGAGACCCCGTGAATCATCGGCGCCATTTCCACGGGTCGTATCATGAACACCCGTATCGCCGGACGCCGTCAACTGATCCCGGGTCAGTGCCCGTGACGCGCTCTCGTTATTCCCCATTTCACGAACCCCAGCGGAAGAACCCCATCCGCCGCCGGTCGAATCGGGGAAAACGAACCCGGAACTCTCCTGTTCTATTCCGACAAACGCGGTTTCGTCTTGACCGTCATTGAAATCGTCAGATGATAAAGCTTGGACTGCTCCGGCGTCCCCGCTGTCTCCCGACAATTCCTCGTCAAACTGCGTCAAGGCCTCATCGAAAACGTTGTTCTCATCCAGATGCCCTGCAACCATGCCCTCGAGTGAAGAGGAATCTTCCACTCCACTCACGCCACGAACAGATTTCTTCCCACACGCCGAAATCAACAGGAGCAGACATGACAGCGCGACCACGATGATTGATCGATGTGTTTTCATAGAATACCTCCTTCTCAGATATGCTGCTTGTTCCGTATCCGTGCTTCACGACACCGTTTCTTCCTTCCGAAGAAAAGGCTGCTGCCTCTACCACAAACCAGTACTTGCAAGAATGAGACCAATTTGCAGAACAAAAGAAGGGGTTGCGGTGTTAAAAAGCATCGAACGACCCGTTCAGCAATGCCGAAAAGGCTTGTCAACATTGGCCAAAAGCATTTTCAAGCTGAATATATGGCCGGTAGAGAAAAAACGTCGAAGAAACAGGTCGAGCACATTCGAGGCGGGTTGGTTGATGTTTTTTTTCAACAAACGTGGCTTTTTGTCAACACGTTGAATCACGGCCCTTTTCCAACGCAAGCCGTTCCGGCGCCTGCACGTTCATTTCCACGGACACGAATTGATATCCCTGTCCGCCTTTCTCTTTTACGCGATACATCGCTCGATCAGCCTGCGCAAGCAACACATCGGGGTCGGCGGCGTCAAAAGGATATAACGCAATGCCTATGCTGGCCGTGATTGGAATCGTCCGGTCACCCACGGTTGCCGGCCGGCAGACGGCATCCAGGACCTTCTGCGCCACGTGCCCGGCATCCTGCCCGTGAGCCAGATCAGACAAGACCATGGCAAACTCATCACCGCTGAGCCTGGCGATGGTATCCGTGCTGCGTACACAACGCACCAAACGTTCCGCCACGATTTTGAGCACCGCGTCCCCCGTTTCATGACCCAGGGAGTCATTAATCGATTTAAACTGATCCAGGTCGACGAAGAGAACCCCGACTCCCCGGCCATACCGTTTCGCCCGCGCCAATGCCTGCTTGAGTCGATCGGCGAACAGAATCCGGTTGGGTAAATCAGTCAGGGGATCGTGATGCGTCAAGTGAAATATCCGCGCTGCCGTCTCCTTGCGAACCGTGGCCAAGGACAAGATGATCGAGACGTGCCTCGCAAAGGTTTCAACCCATTGAATCGTGACTGAATCGAACGCGTTCCGCTGTGTACCATAGAGAGCCAGGACACCGATGATCAGATCTCGCGTACGGAGCGGAACGACAAGTTGGGCCGGGTAGGGTCTCCCTCCCACAAGACAAGGCGTCTCGTCAGTTCGGTCACGCTCCGCTTGAAGATGAAGCGTCTTTTGCGTATTCAGAACGGAGTCCACGCACTGCCGTTCCTCGTCAGTCAACCAAGACGAATCCGGGTTCAACCCGGGATCAGCGGCCCGCGCATACACCGAGAGGTCTCCGTCAGACTCTCGTATCGCCACCCACACCAGGGGATACGTGAAACGTTGAGTCAATTGATCGCAAAGACGCGAGACGCATTGCGAAAAAGGAGCCCCATCCAGAACCTGTTCGCCCAGATCCTGAAGTAGTGGGAGAAGCTCTTCCGGGATCAACGTCTTCATTTCCGGTTCTCATTCGGGAACGTTAAGGATGCCCGCCTCGACGTCACGTTGAACCTGAGCATAGCGTTCGGGCGTCCCGACGTCCGACCAGTACCCGGCAAACGCGTATCCGGCGACCGTGGCTCCCCTTTGCAGCCACCACACGTAGGCGTCAATGATTGAAGAGAAACTTCCTTGCGGAACGTGACGCAACATACACGGGTCGAGCACGTGGATCCCGGCAAACATGCGGCGGCACGGGGGGGCGTCGTCTTCTTGAGCCGCACGTCCTTTTCCCTGAATGCGCAAAACCCGCTCCTCCGCACCGGTCTCGATTACGCCCCAACGCTCGACGTCGGGATCATCACGGAGCGCCATGGTGGCCAGCGCCTCTTCTTTTTGATGACGCGCCACCAATTCGGACAAATCCAGATCCGCAATCGTGTCCCCGTTGACCACGAGAAACGGGCCGCCCTCAAAGAACTCTTCGACCTGTTTGATTCCGCCACCCGTTCCCAGCAACACCGGTTCCTCCGAATACGAAAGCTGCATGCGCCATTGCGAACCATCACCCAATGTTTGCCTGATCTGCTCGCCGAGGTAGTGCAGATTGATCATCACGTGCTCAACGCCATGGCGACGCAGTAACAGGAGATTCCACACAAGAAGGGGATAGGGGCCCAAGGGCAAAAGCGGTTTCGGCACGGATTCCGTCAATGGACGAAGCCGGATGCCGAGACCCGCTGCCAGGACCATGGCTTTCATGGGATCGTCGTCACCGCCATTCGGGAATATAGGGCGTGAGGTGCAGAAGGAGCGGTTCCAACTCGGGATATTTTTCCAGGTTCCGTCGCACGTAGCCCAACGTCCGGGGAACGTCCGCCAAGAATTTGGGGTTCCCTTTGACCCGGTCAATATACACGAACCGGCCCGCGGCTTTCAGGTTGCGTTGAATGCTCGTAAAGTCGAAGAGCCGCCGAAACGCCGCTCGATCCGTCAACAACAGACGCTCCCGCCCGTCCGGCTCGAGTCCCGCACACATCCCGGTCACGTACCGCTCGATCATCTCATCGACAAACGTTTCATCCAACGCCACGTAGGAATCCCGGAGTAGCGAGGCCAGATCATAGGTGGCCGGTCCCAGCAACGCATCCTGAAAATCAATGACGCCCAGTCGGTCGCCATGCACCATCAAATTCCGCGAGTGATAATCGCGATGCGTAAACACCCGGGGCTGAACGGCAAGCCATTCGGCGATGGCTGCAAACCCTTGGAGAATTGCCCGTTCGTCATCCGCGCATATCGGCTTGTCGTCGCGCCTGGCCCAAATGCCGTATTCCAGAAAATGCTCGAATTCCCACATCAACAGCCGCTCGTCAAACGAGCGGGAGAAAGCTTGACAGCCATCGGCGTCGGCGCCGCGCGCCGTCAGTTGAAGGTGGATCCGAACCAACGTATCGACAGCCGGCGGATAGTATTGCCGAACGGCGGATTCCCCGTCTCTCTGGCACGCATGAAATAAGGTCAGGTCACCGAAATCTTCGAGATACAGAAGCCCGGCGGCTTCATCATAAAAATGAAGCGCGGGAACCGGGATCCCGGACCGGGCCATTGGCCGCAAGATATTCAGAAACGGCAGTTCGCGGATATCCGTGGCGGCTCCGCTTACGGCTTCTTCCGAGACCTTGAATCCCTCCGGGTCCGCCAACTGCATGAGGATCAGCGAAGAGATGGGGGCGTTGTTCAACTCGAGCCGGTAATACCGCCGGTTCGACGCGTCGCCACACAACGGCACGCTACGAACCAGCTCAGCCCGAAAAGGCAGCCGGGTCCGCAGCGTCGTCTCCAACAGCACCGGGTCCGGTCGAGGAGGTGAAGAAACGGCTTCAGGCCCCATACCGGCAAATTATAAGGCGTCTCGCCGGCCCTGTCACTTTGCAATATCGGATGCCCAAAGGTAAGCTAGAGTCCAGTTCGCGACGGGCCGTTGTCCCCTCATACACGCCCAAAAGCATATTGACACGTAACGGAAGGGGCCACGCATGGAAATCGGATTTATCGGACTCGGCAAAATGGGCATGAATATGGTGACGCGGCTCCGGCAGGGTGATCACCGGGTGCTGGTCTTCGACCGGGCGCAGGACCTCGTGACGCAGGCTGAAGGAACCGGGGCGGCCGGGTCCTCTTCGCTGCAAGACCTCGTCTCGAAACTGGCCAAGCCACGCGCCGTCTGGATGATGGTCCCTTCGGGCGCGCCGACGGAAGAGACCCTTCAGGCCCTTGCAGGTCTGTTGGACCCCGACGACGTGATCATCGATGGAGGCAACACCAACTTCCACGACGACGTGCGCCGGGCCGCGGAATTGAAAAGCAAAGGGATTCATTACATCGACGCCGGAACCAGCGGGGGCATTTGGGGGCTCCAGATCGGCTATTGTCTGATGATCGGCGGCGAAGAACCGGTCGTGCGCCGGCTCGAATCGGTGTTCACCACCCTGGCCCCGCAAGACGGATGGGCGCACGTGGGCGGTCATGGGGCCGGACATTACGTCAAAATGGTTCATAACGGCATTGAATACAGCATCATGCAAGGCTATGCCGAAGGGTTCGAATTGATGTCGAAAAGCGATTACCGTCTTGACTTGCCCAAGATTGCCGACCTGTGGATGCATGGGAGCGTCGTGCGTTCATGGCTGTTGGAACTCGGGGCCACGGCGCTGAAAGACGATCCCACGCTTGCCGGCTTGAAAGGATACGTTCAGGATTCGGGCGAAGGTCGATGGATGCTGATGGAAGCAATGGACAAGGACGTCCCGGTCCCCACCCTGTCCGCGGCGCTCTTCACCCGTTTCCGGTCCAGGCAGGAAGAATCGTTTTCGGAAAAAATGCTGGCGGCCCTCCGGAACGCATTCGGCGGCCATAAGGTGAAAACGTCAACGTGAGCAGGATGATATGACCAAGACCAACTCCGGCGCCCAAGTCGAACCCTGTACCCTCGTTATTTTCGGGGGCTCCGGGGATCTCACCAAGCGCAAGCTCCTGCCGGCTCTCTACAACCTGGGGCTGGACGGCTTGCTTCCCGCCAACTATGCCGTGGTCGGAATCGGACGCAAGCCTTGGAGCGACGATGAATTCCGTAAGGTGGCGTACAGCGGCGTCGAGCAATTTTCCCGCCAGTCTCTCCAACAGGATGCATGGCAGGCCTTTGAGCAACGACTGCATTATTTCTCCGGAGCCAGTGAAGATCTCACGATGTATAAACGGCTGCGCGAACGAATCGAGGACATCGAAACCCAATTCAATTTGCCGGGCAACCGCATCTTTTATCTGGCGATTCCGCCCACGTCCTTCGGACCATCATGTGAAGGGTTACGGCACGCCGGGCTGATCTACCCGGCCGACCTGTCTGATCGCGTCTCCCGGGTCATCGTTGAGAAACCCATCGGTCATGATCTGGAGTCGGCAAGAGCGATCAATACGACGATCGGCGACGTGTTCGATGAATCTCAAATCTATCGCATCGATCATTATCTCGGGAAAGAGACGGTGCAGAATATCATGGTGCTCCGGTTCGCCAACAGTATTTTCGAGCCCATCTGGAATCACAAATATATCGACCACGTGCAAATTACCGTGAGTGAAGAGGAAGGCTTGGGCACCAGGGCCAGTTATTACGAACACGCCGGGGCACTCCGGGACATGATGCAGAATCACATCCTCCAACTCCTCTGCCTGATTGCCATGGAACCGCCCTATTCGTTGGATACGGACGTCGTCCGCAACGGCCGCATGGAGGTCCTACGTTCCCTCCGTCCGATCCGCGGCACGGACGTGGAGCGCGTCACGGTTCGCGCGCAATACGCCCCGGGCACCATCAAAGGCCAAGCCGTCCCCGGGTACCGGCAAGAGGAAGGGGTCCGGCCGGATTCGACCACGGAGACGTACGTGGCGCTCCGGTGTTACGTGGAAAATTGGCGGTGGTCGGGCGTGCCCTTTTATCTGCGAACGGGCAAAGCCATGCCGCGTCGCGCTTCGGAAATTGCCGTGCAATTCAAAGACATTCCGGAAATTCTCTTCAACGCCTTCCCGCAAACGCGCCAGGCGCCCAACGTGCTGACGTTTCGCATTCAACCTCAGGAAGGCATGGCGTTGAGGATTATGGCCAAGAATCCCGGAAGCCGGGCAACAACCCATCCCGTGGATATGAACTTCAACTACGGCGATGTCTTTGCCGCGCCGTCGCCCGAAGCCTATGAACGGTTACTGTTGGACGTGATGGCCGGAGACGCCTCGCTGTTCATGCGGCGCGATGCCGTGGAAGCCTCATGGGCCTGGATTACGGACATTCTCGAGGGCTGGAAGACTCAAGGCAGCCAATGGTTGCCCGAATACTCCGCGGGCACGTGGGGCCCCGTTGAAGCCGACAAGCTCATCACCACCGACGGCCAACAATGGCGGTTGGTGTGAGGCCGAAACGTAGGCCGGCGGCGTATGCCGCTGTCTTCCCTGACAATTCCCCCCCGCACCCCAGCTCCTTCGACAAGCTCAGGACAGGCTCTCTCCCGCCAGGGGAGAGGGAGCCTTCACCTCTTTACTGAGACGGTCCTGACAACGCCTCCTCGACCGCTTGCAGGATTCGCCTGAGGCCGGCTTCAACGTCGCGGCCGAGATGAATCCGGATCACCCGCCGGTTGCGCGAGCAAAGACTTTTCATGTCTCCCAATGCCTGGGCAGCTACCAGTATCCCGAAGGAATACGGCTCATCGGGAATCTCCAGATCCTCTTCCCGGTCCGCAGTGATCTGAAAAAATATACCGGAATCCGGACCGCCCTTATGGAGTTGGCCCGTTGAATGCAGGAAGCGTGGACCATATCCCAGCGTGGTCGAGACTCGCTTCGCGTCACGAACGGCGGCGCGGATACGCCGGAGCGCCTCATGCACCGCGGGCGTCCGTTCAAGATAGGCATTGATCGCCACGTAATCGCCGGTCCGTACGCGGGACAGGTGCGCGGCCACCGCGCGGGACAACGAAGCCGCGCCACCCAACGCTTGTCGATTCGCATCGTCGGCGAAGAGACGAACGTCGCCGTCCGTAAACACGGGGGTTTCCTCCGGCAATCGTCCGTTCTTTTTGTATTCTTCGATATAGGACTTGGTAAAATCTTTGCTTTCCTGGACGTTGGGTTGATTGAACGCATTGATTCCCAACAGGGCGCCGGCGGTGGCGGTCGCCATCTCCCACCGGAAGAATTCCTGCCCCAAATTCAGCAAACTCGTGCAATCAATACGCATGACCGGATGCCCGGCCGATTGCAAGGCATCGACCATTGTATCCTGCTCCGGAACGGCCCCGTCCGCGTGCCGGATATACACGAACACCCGATCGTCGTCGTAGACGTGCGCCTCGCCCAACGGTTCGTCATCAACCGGAATGAGGCCCTTGCCTTCTTTCCCCGTGCTTTCTGCGATCAACTGTTCCAACCAGGCCCCCAAATCGCTGATGGCGGGAGAGATGACAAACGTCACCTTGTCACGACCGGCTTTGGCCAACGTCGCCAGGACCGCCCCCAACGTGATCCCGGGATTGTCCGAAGGGGACACGGTCGAGTCGCATTGTTGACGCATGCGTTCGGCCTGACGGAGCAGGACCTCAACGTCCACGCCCATCGCCGCGGCCGGCACCGTGCCGAAGTTGGACAAGGCCGCATAACGTCCTCCAATATCTGGCGTACCGGGGAAAATCTCTCGAAACCGGAGTTCCCGGGCCAGGCCTTCCAAAAGAGAACCCGGATCGGTGATCGCGATAAAATTCTCTCCCGCGCGATCGCCCTTGATCCGGCGCATTCGTTCAAAGAAATATTTTTGGAAGACCAACGGTTCGGTGGTTGAACCGGACTTGCTTGCCACGATACACAGCGTCCGTTCGAGGTCGACTTTGTTTTCAAAACTCCTCACTTGCGAGGGAACGGTACTATCCAATACGTGCAATTCGGGATAGCCGGGGATGACGCCGAAGGTCATCCGGCATACTTCAGGACACAGGCTACTCCCGCCCATACCCAACAAAAGGATATGAGTGAACCCGGCGGTTTTGACTTCGCCGGCAAACGCCTGCAAGCGTGAAACGTCACGGATCTGTTCTTCGGAAACGGTCAACCAACCGAGGGCGTTTCTGATGATGACCTGATGCGCGGGATCTTCATGCCACAGTGCGGGATCCTTGGCCCAGAGCCTGCGAACGAAATCCTTGGCTTGCAAATCATCCAGCGCGGCACGCACGGCTTCGTCGAACGAGCCCACCACACAGGTCTGGTGATTCATGCCCGGGTCACGCGAGCGTTCATGGCTGTTTGCACTCATGTGTTTAATTCAACAAAAAGAAAAGATTATTTGTAAAAAAATGCCACGAAGCTGTCATTCCCGCAAACGCGGGAATCCAGCTTCGTTGTCTTGCGAACGAAGGAAGAAGCAAAGACACTGGATCCTCGATTAAAAATGTCGAGGATGACAAAAGGAAACGGCCACAATGGTCAACAAATGCAATCAACGAACTTCGGCGTTGACGGCCGTCTCCACCTGCTGTTTGGCGGCGGCCACGACACGGTCCACGGTAAAGCCGAAATGTTCGAGGAGCGCCTTATACGGAGCCGAGGCTCCATAGGTGTCGATGCCGATACTCGTGCCGTTCGATCCCACGTACTTACTCCAGCCGAACGTCGTGGCTTGCTCGACGGACACCCTGGCCGTGACCTCCGGAGGAAGGACGCTGTCCCGATACTCCCGGCTTTGCCGCTCGAAGAGTCCCCAGGACGGCATGCTCACGACGCGCGCATGGATGCCCTGCCCTTTGAGTTCTTCATACGCTTGTACGCAGAGCGACACTTCGCTTCCGGAAGCCAGCAGCAGCACCTCCGGCTTGCCGTTCTCGGCATCCGCCAAGACATACGCGCCTTTGGCAAGGCCGCCGGCCGGCGCAAATCGCGTCCGGTCCAACGTCGGAATGGCCTGCCGCGTCAAGACCAATACCGCGGGTTGCCGCTGGAGCTGCATGACCACCCGCCATGCTTCCACGACTTCATTGGCATCCCCGGGCCGGATCAGCACGAGATTGGGAATGGCGCGTAACGAGGCCAAGTGCTCGATGGGTTGATGCGTGGGTCCGTCCTCGCCAAGACTGACCGAATCATGCGTGAACACGTAAATCACGGGGAGGTTCATCATGGCCGCGAGACGGAAGGCCGGTCGCCCGTAATCGCTGAAGATCAAAAACCCGGCGCCGTAGGGACGTACGTTCGAGAGCGCCATCCCGCTCAAAATCGAACCCATCGCGTGTTCCCGAACGCCGAAATGCATATTGCGCCCCCCGTCGGCATGAAACTCTCCAGCCCCCTCAAACGTAAGAAGCGTTTTGGTGGAAGGAGCCAAGTCGGCAGACCCGCCGATCAACCAGGGAACTTCCTTGGCGATGGCATTGAGGACTTTGCCGGACGACGCGCGGCTGGCCACGCCCTTGGGGTCCGCGGGGAATTCCGGTAAGTCCCGGTCCCAGCTTTCGGGCAGTTGACGGCTTTTCATTTTCGAGAGTTGATCCGCCAGTTCGGGATACTGTTCGCCGTACGCGCGAAACATGGTCGTCCAGGCGTCCCGTGCGGTTTGTCCCCGCGCGCCGATACCGGATCGAAAATGGCCCAGAACTTCCTCGGGCACCAGAAATTTCTCGTCTTCCGGCCACCCGTAGTTTTTCTTCGCCAAACGAATTTCCTCTTCGCCCAGAGGTTCGCCGTGCGCGCTATGCGTATCCTGTTTATTGGGCGCGCCGAACGCGATGTGACTGTCTACGATAATGAGACTCGGGGCTTGGGTTTCGTTTTTGAACGATTCCAACGCCTGCGCCAACGCGTTCAGGTCATTGGCGTCCGCGACGAGTGAAACCTTCCATCCATAGGCCCGGAACCGTGCCGCCACGTCTTCACTGAAGGCCAAGTCGGTTTTGCCTTCGATGGTGATACGGTTGTTGTCGTACACCCAACAGAGATTCGACAATTTGAGATGGCCCGCGAGCGAGGCGGCCTCGCTGGAAACCCCCTCCATCAAACACCCGTCCCCGCACAGGGAAAACACGTCAAAGTCGATCACGTCGAACCCGGGACGATTGAAATACCCGGCCATCCACCGCTGGGCAACGGCCATGCCGACGCTATTGGCCAACCCCTGTCCCAGGGGGCCGGTGGTGGTTTCCACGCCAGTCGTACAATGCTGTTCGGGATGCCCCGGACATTTGCTGTCCAACTGCCGAAACTGTTTAATGTCGTCCAGGGACACCGCCGGGTCATGACCCGGTTCATGCCCGTCCCCGGCCTCCCTGATTTCGCACAGGTGCAGGATGGCATACAGCAGCATGGAGGCATGGCCCACGGAAAGCACGAAGCGATCACGGTTGAGCCAAGTCGGATCAGCGGGATCGAAACGCAGGAACCGGTTCCACAGGCAATACGCCACGGGCGCTAGGGCCATGGGTGTGCCGGGATGACCGGAGTTCGCGGCTTGTACCGCGTCCATCGCCAACGTCCGAATGGTGTTGATACTGAGCTGCTCGATTGATTGCTGCCCTGACATAGCCATCACCCTTTCATCCTCTGCTTCCACCATGACGATTCACGGACATATACGTAAATTTCCCATGTATTGCCGGTTTTTCCGGCAAACGTTTCGTCAACCGGAGAATACCCTTTTGAAGAGGGTCTTGCCAAATGACGGCCGCGAACGGCGGAGGCTCGACGATTCATTGCAAACCGGCTTCTAACGGCCTTATGATACGACCTGTGATGAAAGTCCTCGTGACCAATCCGCATCAGGAACTTGAAGTGCCGGGACCCACCAGGGTTCAACAACTCCTGAAACGGCTCGACCTGACGCCGGAAGCCTATCTGGTCATCCGCGGGGACGAGTTGGTCACGGAAGATACGGTGCTTGAGGACTCGGACTCGATTGAAATTCGATCGGTGATCTCCGGAGGGTAGCCACGCCATGCGTTGTCGAAAGTGTACGCATCCCGCGGTCATCAAAATGCCCAGGCACAATATCTCCCTGTGCAAGGACTGCTTTACCGAGTTTGTGCATACCCAGGTGCGTCGAGCCGTCAAATCCCACCGGATGTTCACGACGGACGACCGCATTCTGGTGGCCGTATCCGGAGGCAAGGACAGCCTCACCCTTTGGGCCATCCTGCTGGAATTGGGGTATCGCGCCGACGCCCTGTACGTGGACCTGGGCATCGGTGAATACTCGGTCCAATCCAAGCAAAAAGTCCAGCGGTTCACCGACACCGTGGCCGCCGCCTACAAATCGAACCTCCATGTGCACACGGTGGAACAGGAGCAGGGCGCCGGGATCCGCGAGTTGGCAACCCTGGTCCATCGACCGACCTGCGCCACCTGCGGCACCATGAAGCGCTACCAGTTCAACCGTGTGGCCGTCGAACAGGACTATGACGTGATGGCAACCGGTCACAACCTGGACGATGAAGCCGCCAGGCTCCTCGGCAACGTCCTGCATTGGCAGACGGATTACCTGGACAAACAAACGCCGACGTTGCCGGCCTCACTCGGAGGGTTCGCCAAGAAGGTCAAGCCCCTGTACCGCCTGACCGAGCGGGAAATCGCGGCCTACGCGGTCATCCATCGCATCGACTACATCGTGGATGAATGCCCCATGGCCAAAGGCTCCAAGATGTTGGCCTACAAACACGCCTTGAATCGACTGGAAGCCGACTCGCCCGGAACCAAGCATACCTTCTATCTGACCTTTCTGGATCGTCAGGCCAAACAGCAGGAAACAACGGGAAACATCGCCGAACAGGATCGTCAACGTCTCCACCCCTGCACAACCTGCGGACAACCGACGTCCACGGAAATCTGCTCATACTGCCAGATGATGGCCAAAGTCGTAGGGGCGGCACAACACGGCTAGCCCGTAGCCCATGCTCGAAGGCCAGTGAGACACAAAACGGTCACAAAGACCGCTACTATGTTACGTTCTTACGTTCGTTTCTTGTGAACTTTTCAAGCTAAAGAAATCGCTGGAGGACTCTTATGGTTTCAGATCTGAAACACAAAAGTCGTGAGTTGACCGAGGGCCCGGGACGGGCGCCGGCCCGGGCCATGTTGCGGGCCGTGGGGCTTCGGGATGAGGATTTTGACAAACCGCTCGTGGCCGTGGCGAATACCTGGTCCGAGGTGACGCCCTGCAATTTCCATTTGCGCGACATTGCGGACAAGGTCAAGGCGGGTATCCGCGAGGCCGGCGGGGTGCCCCTCGAGTTCAACAGCATCGTGATCTCGGACGGTATCAGTATGGGCACCGAGGGCATGAAGACTTCCCTGATCAGCCGTGAAGTCGTGGCTGATTCCATCGAACTGGTGGTGCGCGGGCATTTGTTCGACGCCGTGGTGGCGATCTCCGGGTGCGACAAGACCATTCCCGGCACGGTCATGGCCCTGTGCCGGCTCAATCTCCCGTCGCTGATGCTGTACGGCGGCTCCATTATGCCCGGCCGCTTCCAGGACCGGAACGTTTCGATCCAGGAAGTGTTCGAGGCCGTGGGCGCCCATGCACGCGGGACCATGTCGGATACCGACCTGCACGATCTCGAAAGTCACGCCTGCCCGGGGGCAGGCTCCTGCGGAGGGCAATTTACCGCCAATACCATGTCGATTGCCTTCGAGTTCCTGGGCATTTCCCCGATGGGATTCAACGGCGTTCCCGCTTTGGACGCCCGGAAAGAATCCGTGTCGGCCCAATGCGGGCACCTCGTGATGGACCTGTTAAAACGCGACCTTCGGCCCAAGGACATTATCACGCGGGACGCCCTGGAAAACGCGATTGCCGCGGTGGCGTCCACCGGCGGGTCCACGAACGCGGTGCTGCACCTGTTGGCCGTGGCCCATGAAACCGGGGTGGCCCTGGACATTGACGATTTCGACGCGGTGAACCAGCGCATTCCCCTGATCGCGGATTTGAAACCGGGCGGCCGGTACATGGCCGCGGACCTGTATCAGGCCGGCGGCACCCGTCTCGTGGCCCAACGCTTGATCGAGGCCGGCCTGCTCAAAGGCGAGTGCGTGACCGTGACGGGACGCACCATCAAGGAAGAAACCGAAACCGCCTCGGAAACGCCGGGTCAAGAAGTCCTCTATCGCCCGGAAAAGCCGATCAAGGCCACGGGCGGTCTGGTGATCCTCCACGGCAACCTGGCGCCCGACGGGTGCGTGGTCAAAGTCGCGGGCCACAGCAAGCTGACCCATACCGGTCCGGCCAAGGTATTTGACTGCGAGGAAGACGCTTTTGCCGCGGTGCAGAATAGAGAGATCATCGACAACGACGTGGTCGTGATCCGGTATGAAGGGCCTCAAGGAGGTCCCGGCATGCGGGAAATGCTGGGCGTGACCAGCGCGCTCGTCGGCGCCGGGCTCGGCGAGACCGTGGCCCTGCTTACGGACGGCCGGTTTTCCGGGGCCACGCATGGCATGATGGCCGGCCACGTCACGCCGGAAGCCACCAAAGGCGGCCCCATTGCGATTGTCCAAAATGGAGATACGATTACGTTCGACGTGCCTAACCGGCGCCTCGACGTGCAGCTTTCCGCCGATGAAATGAATGCCCGGTTGCGTCGATGGACCGCTCCTCCTCCGAAATACACGAGCGGGGTGCTCGCCAAGTACGCCCGTACCGTCTCATCGGCGGCCAAAGGTGCGGTGACCTGAGGAATTTGATTTTTGATTGCGGATTGTGGATTGCTGATTACTTATCGGAGTTATCCCGCGGCTTTCTTGAAGTCTTTCAGGAGAATATTTTCTTTAAAACGAATGATTTGGACGGGCTTGAACGCTCGGGCCTTTTTGCCCAAGGCCGCCCGTTGTTCGACTTCTTTGACGAATGCGTCAGGCCCGTAAATGGGGGCATAGGTCATGGTGACGATCACGTCCATGGACGGAGCGTTCTTGGGAGTCGGGAAGGTAAAGGTTTCGACGCGCTTCTCCTCCGGCTTGAGCACGTTGTCTTTCAGCACCTTGGCAGCCTCGAAGTCGAAGACCGTGGGTTTCCCGTCCTTGGTCCCGAACACCCGTTCATAGTGGCGTTTTTCCTCGTAGGCTTTCCGCAGATTTTTCCCCAGAATCGTCAGGTTGAGTTCCACACGGGACCATCCCGGATGAGGTAACGGCAGGTTATGCGGGACCAGGCTCCGGACCGTGACCTTGACTTCGGATTCCTCACCTTTGACTTCGGTTTTGACTTCCACTTTCACGGCATCGGCACGTACCTTGCCGAACCTGCCGGGGAAACTGTGGTTCGAAATTTTCCGATTCCGTTCTCCGTTGGCCGACTCGCCGAAGGCTTCGGGCATATGACACGCTTGGCAATTCTTGCCTCCCTTTTGGGTTTCGGTCTTTTGCCAGGGACCTAGCAAATCCGGCAGTTTTTCATGGCCCGGCAAGTTTTCGTGACAGGTCACGCAGTATTGTGATTGGCTGTAGAGTTCCGTGGGGACGGATTGATGCGCCAGATTTTCGACCGGTTTTTTATAGCTGCCGAAGACGGTTCGCTCCAGTTGATAGGTCGGGTGCGGCGGATGCTGTTCGGGATCCACGTCCTTGATCAGGTGGCATTGCGAACAGCCCACCCCGTCCAACCGGGGATCGCCGGATTCGATTTCCTTGATGTAGACGCCCGTGTGCTCCGGATACTCCAATACGCTCGGCGCGTGGCACCGGAAACACATTTTGCCTTCTTCGTCACCGGAACTGGACCGGTACCGTTCCAGCGAGACACGAAAGGGTGAACTCAGAATCGACCGGGATTGGGCGGAAGCCTCCCATTCCTCGAAGACGCGAAGATGACACCGCTTGCATTTCTGGGAATGCGGGAACGCCTTTGTCATCGGTTTCTTGGCGCTCTTCTCGGCGGCCACTGTTTGGGGGACGGGAAGATCAATGGCTAACGTGAACACCGTGACCGCCACGAACGTGCCGATGGCCCAACCTAGTGCATGGATAAATTTTTGCATGAAGTCGCCCTCAATCGATCAAGTTGGAATACGTGAAACGACAAGGCCAATTATAAGGATTTCGTCCTGAACGTCAGGAGCCGTTGCGATGAATAATCCTTGATGATTTCCTCGGCTTTCTTTTTCTGCCGGTCGTTTTTCAGGGTACCCAGATACTGATCGAGCAATGCTTGGCTCGGCTCGGGAATCAACGCGTAATTTAAGGAGGCCTCCACGTAACTTGGCGCGCCCCCTGCCTTGACCTGTATGGAGAACGGCACTTTCCGCGTGGTTCCCCCGTTGACGAGGGGGTTGGGAATCGGCCCGCGAAGGATCTTATCAAACGGCAACCCGAATCGTTCCTGCTTGCTCCCGAGTACGTGCCCTTCGGCATCCTTGACCGTGACCGTCACAAAAAACTGCTTCAATACGGGGTCACCGCCGGGAAACACGTGTGGAAGACTCCCGTTCCTGACCAACACCCTGCCTTGGACACCATTCTCCGACTGCTTGACCTCAAGATCCACGCGCGGAAACCATTCGGCTTGCAGGTTCCGATTGCTGAGCATGATGCCCGGGATCACGATCCCTTGAAACCAATGCCGTCCGATGGGCCGCGTGAGCGAACCGCGTTGCGAGGTGGAACTCCCCGTGGACCGCTCCATGTGGCAATCCTGACAAATCGTCCCTTTCAGGATTTGTCCGGGCAGTTCGGCCTTGGTTACGTCTTTGACTTTGCTGAAGTGACAGGACGCACAAAATTGAGCCCCCTTGTACACGTCAGCCTGTTTCGAGGGATGCACCAGATTTTCTTCGGCATCGGCGTAGGGGCCGAAAAAGGCGTTTCCCGGATTAATCTTGAACGCCGGGAACTCCCCGTTGTTCTCCTTGACCGAATCGATCAGGTGACAGGACGAACAACTGATCCCTTCCGCGCCATGGGTCTTCTTCGCCCGCCTGCCCCGTCTTTTCGGCTTTTCTGACAGGACCTGGGCGATGAACTTTTCCGTATGTTGCGGGAACACCGTCACCGCGGGCGCATGGCACGAGAGACACCGGGTTTTTTCTTCCGCGGTCGGTTCCGTTTGCAGCCACAGGCCGAGGACGGTTTGAAACACGGGAGACGTGAGCGCGGTCCCGTGCAACAGGGCCCCGTCCACCCGCCCGAACGTTTTGAGGTCGGGCGTTTGCTCGCGCATCCCTTTCCATTCCTCGTAGTGACGATCGTGACATTGTTTGCAATGATCTGACGGCAGAAAGATTTCCTCGATTTCCTTGATCCACTTGTGGGTTTCGGGAACCTTGGGTGCTTCCTGCGCCATTGCGCAAGGCACCGGAATCAACAGGATTCCCGCCAGGATCACCAAGCTCTTCACTTTTGTCAGGCTGTTTCGAAAAGATGGCATGGTTAATCTTTCTGGACGCGTACGAAGTGGAAGTTCAGCCCACCCCCCACACCTTGGTCGTCAATGCCGGCCGGTTCAAACGTCGCCACGGAAAAATTCTGAGTCGGCATTGCTTTTTCGAGCGCTTTTCCCAAATCCAGCATGTTCTGGATGTCCTTTCCGTCTACTTCCTTGATGACGGCCTTGACCTTGATGCCGGCACGATCCGCAGGCGAGCTTCCTATCACGCCAAAGACCACCACGCCTTCGGCCTTGGTCAGGCCGAGAACTTCCTTGATCTCTTCATCGACTTCGCCAACGTCGAGCCCGAATTCTTCCGCCAAGGCATACGCGCGATCCTCGGTCATATCTTCGGCGACGGACTCCGCTGAAGAGAGGAACGTCACCCCTCCACTGATAAAAACCGCCAACACGAAACTCAGCGACCATCTGATCATCATCATTCGCCCTTCACGTTAAGCTCTACCTCCCCTCGCCCCTCCTTACCCTTCGACTCCGCTCAGGGCAGGCAAAGGAGGGGAATAGAAAAGGCGACTTGAAGCGTATTTTCATACCAATACAACAGAAGAACGTTAGGCCGGTTCAGGATTTCGTCGAAGCTTTCGTGCCGCCGACCGGATCGACCAGCAGTTGAAGCCAGGACGCCACGGCCTTTTGTCCGTTTCTTTCCTTATTCTCGCCGTTCCAAACGGCAAAAGCTACGGCTTGCATGCGACCGGGGACCAGGAGGGCTTCATTTTCCGTGTCATCCCCGTCTTTGGTCAATGGACGCTTCATCACCACTCGCCAGAACCCTTTGTCCCATTCGGCTTCGCCCTTGACCTTGCCTTGCCGGTTCTTGCTCGTCAACGTACTGAACCCGCCGCCGATGAGATCTTCGACCGAAGAGGGACGCCGGGGAATCACTTCGAACTTGCGAATCCCTCTCTTCTTGCGTCCGCGTTCCTTGGCCCTGGCTTTCCGGCGATCCACGTCGCTTTGCCAATCCGCTTTCCAATGCCAGATGTTCACGTAGTGATCCAATTGGCCCATACAGAAAAACGCCGGCGCATTCCCCAAGGGGAGGGCCAGCGCCGCCCCGTCACGAAAGACACCGGGAGTCAGTTGTTCATTCTTGGTCGCATCCTGCCACTCCACCAGAAATGCGATGTCTTTGCCGTCATGAACCGATCGCACCGAGATGACCTTGGCGCTGGGTTCCGGCCACACCGGTCGCGTGATGATCTGACCGCTCAGGGGAATGGGAATGGGCGCGATGGTCTCCCACGCCGCGTCATCGGGCTTCGTGGGCAGCGGACCGTCCGTAAAATGGGACCGGATCACGATCCCTTGTGAACTCACCGCGGGAATGCCAAGCCAAACAAGCGCCATTGCCAGGCACACAATGCCCGAGCCTAGCAAGATCAGCGAACGGGGAAGTTTTCGTTTTGATTTCACGGGCCCGTATCCATGGCTTGATGCGACCGTTTCACTCATCTGTCATCCCTACCGGAGTTTGACGCGCCGGACTTTATTTTCGTTGCGTTCGCAAATATAGAGATAGCCTTGACCGTCAAGGGCCAAGCCCGACGGGGCATTCACCACCGCCTCCACGGCGAGGTTCCCGTCGCCATGCTTCAGCATCCCCGCGTCTTCCTTGGCCACGAACCGCGCGGCGCCGCAGCCGCCCATGTTCTTATCCTCGTACCCGCTGTCTCCGTTCCCCGCAATGGTCTCGATCATGCCCGTGGCGGGATCCACTTTACGGATGCGATGATTCATCGAATCGGCAATATAGACGTTGGCCTCCTCATCGACAATGGCCGCCTCGGGCACGTTCAACATGGACATCACCGCGGGCTTCCCATCGCCGTCATACCCGAAACGACACACCCCGGCTACGGTCGAAATCGTGCCCGTTTGCGCGTCAACCTTGCGAATGCGGTTACTGGCCTTGTCCGTGAGGTACACGTTCCCGTGACGGTCCGCGTCGATCGCCACCACGTCCCAGAGCTTCGCTTCCAGGGCCGGACGTCCGTCGTCCAAGTAAGGCGACAGGTCCAAATTATCGGAACATTGCGGGCGCAGCCAACCTTGATCGTCGCTGAAGTCGATGCCGATCGCGTCACCGGACAGCACGACCAGATTTTGTGCGGTCAAGGGGCTGATCCAGTCTTCATCCTCCCTGGTCCAGGTCCCCGCAATCGTGGTCACCATGCCCATTTGAGGATCGTATTTGCGTATGCGGTGGGCCTGGGTATCCGCAATATACAGGTTGTTGTCCGCATCGAAGGCAATAGCCCCGGGATAGGTCAGGTTGACTTCCAACGCCGGGCCGTCGCCGTTAAAGCCGGAGTCTCCCGACCCCACGACCGTGGTAATGATGTCGGTCTCGTGATCGACTTTGCGAATACGGTTACTGCCGGAATCACAGATATACAAATCGTTATTCGCGTCAATCGCCACGCTCAACGGCAGGTACAGGCCGGCTTCGCCGCAAGGGCCGTAATCCCCGCTGTAACAGGTCTCCCCGATGCCCGCATAGTTATGAATGGTCCCGGATTCCAAATCGACCCGCCTCACCCGGTCCGACCCGTTTTCCGCGATGTAGAGCCAGCGCCCTTCCTTGTCGACGCAAATGTGATTGGGTAAGGGAATGCCGGCTTTCTTCGCACGTTTCCCGTCACCCGTACTCCGGGACTTGCCGTTTCCCGCAAACGTTTCAATTTTTCCGACCGGGGACTCTACGCTTGTTTCCATACCACGCTCCTGTCTGTGTGCTCGTGCCGGAACCGCGGGCCATTAACTCTTCGGCGTCTCCGCCGGTTCCGGTTGGGTGGCTTGTACCGAAGAAACCGTTTGATCGCCTTGCGGGGCCTGAGCCGGCGGTGGCGCCGCGTCCGCACCTTGCGGACTCACCTGGGCCTGAGCTTGTTGGTCTGCTATATTCTGCGCCTCAAGATCAACGGCTTCCGCTTCATTCACGGATTTCTTGAAGCCTTTAATCGCCTTCCCGACCCCCTCACCGAGTTGAGGCAATTTCCCGGCGCCGAATATGATCAGCACAATGAACAATATCAGAATCAACTCGGTAAAACCTAAACTCCCAAACATGATGGTTTTCTCCTTTTGAGACAGGAATGCCGCTAGTCACGGGCTCGTTTCGCAAACCGCTGCTTTAACCGTTGGCGCGCGTCTTCAGCTTGCTCGAACATTTTACACTTTTCATAGGTATTGATGAGATTGTAGTACGCCAACGGCTCGTCCGGGCTGTGCTCAACGGCTTCTTCCATGATTTTTACAGCCATGTCGGATTTTTTCAACGTAAACGCAATGTCCATGAGTTTAAAACTGGACTCCAAATGTTTGGGATCGAATTCCAAGACCTTCATATAGGCCTGCACCGCCATATCCAAGGTGTTGTAATCCGATATCTGCGGATTATCCAACTCTTCATAGACGCCTGCCAGATTATACCAGGCGATCGGATCTTCCGGGGTAATTTCGATTAATCGCTCGAAATATTCCTTGGCCTGCATGTATTCTTTCTTGTCGTTATGGAGCCTTCCCAGATTGAACAGGGACAGCACGTCATACTTGTTCAATTCCAGAGCCCGCTCGAATTGGGGACGGGCATCGTCCATCATCCCCTTGGTGCCGTAGATCGTACCCAAGTTGGAATAATACATGGCCAGGGATCGGTCCATTTCTGTTCTCAGCCCCTCGGCCATTTCTATGGCCTTCTTGACTTCGGTCAGGGCCTCTTCCAGTTTCCCTTTCCCAAAATACAACTCGCCCAACCGGCAACGGGCTTGAAAATCGTCCGGCTCTTCACTGAGCAACTTCTCAAGTTCCGCAATCTCTTCATCCGGCGTCAACTGCTGCTCTTGGGTCTGCGGCTCGACCACCCCGCCCTCTTCCTGTGTTGCGACACGTTCTGCTTCCATGATCGTTACATATCCTCTCAACGTATTTGGCTGAATGCAGGCGTCACCGGGGCATACGCCACGGCTCCTGCTTTGTTGCGTAATTTGCCCAGGGTGCCCCGCTTGTCGAGCGTCATCAACATGAGCCCGACGACCACCATTAAGGTCAAATGCGACAACTGCAAGGCATATCCCGCCATGAACATCAATCCCAAACCATAGCCTGCCAGACGACCGATCAACACCAGTTTGATGACGGTGTACGCCCAGCAGGTAAACCCTGCCATATAAAGAGCAAAGGGCAGATAAAACGTGTACCCCATGCCCATTTGAAATACCCAGCCGATTCCCTGCCCGGCCTTTCTCGCGTCTTCGGCAAGCGCGGGGCTATAGAGCGACAGGAAAAAATCGATGTAGAGCAGCACGAAAAAGGTTGCGCCCCCGCTCAGCAGCAGCGTCAGGGCCCACTTCCGTTGGGTCTTGTTCTTGGTAAAAAGCGACGTGCTGCCGTACGACCACAAGACCAGGATACTCGCCAGGACCATGAGGGCCTCGCCTCCCCGGCTGATTTCATTCACGAAAGGCGGCGCGGAGACAATGCCCATTAACCCATAAGTGGTGGACACCGTCTGGTAGTAAATCCACCCCATGATGCCGAAGAAAAAACACCCCACGGTGATACGTTGCGCCCACAGATGATGCGTCGACAGAAATTCCGCCATCAGGATCGCCAGGATCACGAAGGACACGACATTATAGACAACCGATCCCAACATGGCGGGCGGAAACAGGAGATAGACGACCGTTAACACGACGAGCAGGGAGACGGCCGGGACCAGGAACCCGTCAAACCTCCCCGCCCATACCGATTGCCGTACTTTCTGAATCAGCAGAATGAACAGGACCAGGAACAGCAGGATGGAGGTGACGTTGAGAAGAATGAACCCCAGGGAGGAAAGCGTCTGAAACGTCAGCCTGACGGCTTCGGATTTTTCGGCCAGCTTGGCCATGTGCATACCCAACCGGGAGGCCAAGCGATACAGCACGAGTTCCAAAAACGCCGACAGCAGCAGAAACTTGAGCGCATATTCAAACAGGATACCGGAGTTCGTCCCGCTTTCGTGACCCGATGTCGACGCTGCCGTCATATCCGTTCCGCCTTTTCTTCTCTTTCCGGTCAGATCAGCACTGAGAATACACAGACGGCTCTTCGCGATTAAGAAACGGCAGTGAATTCCGGAGCATGTTGTCGTTTATGTCGAGCGATGTACAGCAATCCATCGGCCATGGAATAGTTAAACGGCAATTCCACGACCACCTCGCTGATTTTTTCGTACACGTGCTGATACAGTTTTTCGGCCTGTTCAGGCGTCATGCCTTCCTTGACTTCATAGAAGAAGCCCAAGCTCAAATCTTCCGCTGCCGGTCGCATAATCCGTTGAATCCCGTAGCCTCCCGGATCATTCATAATGGGGGCTTCTTTTTCCAGATCGAAGAGGCAGGGCTGGCATGAAAACCCATACGATGAATTCAACTTTGTATTGTCCAACACGAAGTTCATGGTTTCCCGGGCTTCCTCTTCCGTTTCGGTCGGGAAGCCGACAATCACGTAGCAATGGACTCCAATACCCAAGTCAACGCAATCCGAACAAATCCGGTCGACGTTCTCCTGGGTAATCCCCTTTTGCATGAAATCCATCATGCGCTTGTTGTAGGTCTCCAACCCGAATACGAT
Source organism: Nitrospirales bacterium (assembly GCA_965203665.1). Lineage (GTDB taxonomy): Bacteria > Nitrospirota > Nitrospiria > Nitrospirales > UBA8639 > Bin75. Next base: position 1,083,046 of record OZ241905.1, read on the forward strand.
CTTGTGGCACCCGGCATCCCGCATGAGGGCCAGCAATTCTCTCGAGAGGTTCTTTTCAAAACGCAGCTCGGCCGTCCATTGAAAGTCGCATTGTCGTTTCAGGATTTCTTTGCACAACCGCCGCGTGGGGGAGAGAGCCAGGCATTCGTCGGTGAAAAAGAAAAACGGCGTGTCATACTTATTGGAAAGCGCCTCGAGTTCGTCCACGACCTTGATGGGATCCTTTTGGCGGAAATTCTGATGGTCCAACGTCAGGGCGCAAAAGGCGCAGTCCTTATAATAACACCCTCGTGAAAACTGCACCGGCAACACGGTCTTGGGAGCCAGATACCTGTCGAGCGGAAATCCATCGTAATTGGGAGCCGGATGTTCCGCCAGATTTTCCGAATAGAACGGCTGGTTGACGATGACCTTTCCGTTTTCCCGATAGATGAGATTGGGAACCTTCGCAAAATTCTTTTTCCCTTCCAATTGATTCACCAACTCCAGTAACGCCTTCTCTCCCTCAAACACGATAAAATCGTCCGCTACCTGGAACAGCCGATCACCTCGACGCAGGTTGTCCACCAGCCTGGTGAAGATGCTGCCGCCCACGGTCACGTGTATGTCGGGATTCGCTTCCTTGATAAGCCGGCACAAGGTGAGGCCAGGAATGATCTGGGACGTTGCGGTGATCGAGACGCCGATCAAGCCAGGATCTTCATCGAGAATGGAGGAGAGAAAATGTTGTCGATATAAGTCCAGATACGGATTTTGTTCTTCATCATGAATCGCTTTGAGAATTTCTCGAGAGGAATAGATGGAATAGGAAAATTGGTTGTCGACGACGGTAATCCTGGTTGGGAAATACACCGAAGACACCACATCCAACCAACGATCGATCAAAAACAGACATTCCCGATACCGCTCAATGTCATAAAACTCTTCCCCACGGAGTGAGGCTTTGGCCGGCTCAATCTGATCGATCAAATGGGGGAATCGGTCCAAGGCTTCTACAAGACGACCGTAATGTTCATCGCTCCCCGGTCCCGTCTCGCCCTGACGCGAATGCTCCAATTGCTTCAGTTTTTCAACAAGCTTTTCATAGACTTCCAGGCCATACGTTCTCGAAAGAATCGTATCGAGAAGTTCAATATTCAGGTCGCGTTGGCTCTTGTCGGTAATACCGGCCTGGTCGAGAAAAGCCGTTAAACACGGAAGACTCAGGTAGGGTTGCGAGGGATGCCAACTGGGAGGAAATAGTAAAGAGATTTTCACTTTGCCTCCTTACATGAAGTAGTCTGGTGTCCCATGGACATGCATCTTCCGCTCATCAGTGTCGTTAGGCAATTGATGCACTGAAGGGTCTGCAATTCTTATACACGGCTTCCGGTTTCTTATGCAACTCTACGAAAGGACTGATACTTTCAGGCAGTCCGGTCACGTTACGTTTCACCTGCTTGCCAGATTCTCCAAAACACTCCGCATAAAAAAGACCCTGACGTCCCCCTTGATTTCCAGGAGGACCCCAGGGTCTCTTCAATTCCTTACTTCAAATAAATTCGGTACGGCTTACGGCATCTTGGCGGTGAACCAAGTGGAGATGCCCTTCATGCCATTCCGTTCCACGTTCTGGCCATCCCACACCGCAAACGCCACCGGAATGCTCGCCCCGGCGCCAAATTGCACGTCGTTCGCGTCATTCGTCGACAACGCCCGCTTCATTACCACGCGCCACGTCGGACCGCTGCAGCAGCCGCCCTTCAACGCGCCGTACGGTTCCCACAGGCCGTTCCCCATCACGTCCTGCGACGCCTGCGTCGTCAACGTGCTGAACCCGTTCGCGTTCAAATCTTCCACCGAACTGGCCCGTAAATCCGGGTCCGACATGATGTTCCCCGACCAAATCCCCGGGTTGAACGGCCCCAAGCTCCGGCCGATCCGGTCCGGATAGGTCACCCCACCCGCTGGCTCTTCATAGTAAAAGTCCCACGCGATCGAGGGATATTGTTGGTCCACGTCCCACATCCCCGCGACGCCCGCGCCCATGTCCCGTTGCCATTCCGCGTTCCAGCGCCAGATGTTCACCGTGCCGCCGGATTGCCCCATACATTGGAACGGGGGCGCCCCGGACGTTTGGACGGGAAATTGTACCGCCACCTGATCCCGGAAATCCTGCGGGCCGATGGTGGTGTTGTTCAGGGTTTGATCCCCCCAGTTGGCCCAGACCCCGATCTCTTTGCCGTTGGTGGCCATCTTGACCATGACGGTTTTCACGGAGATGTTGGGATGCATGGGAGTCGTAATCGTTTGCCCGCTCAAGGGCACCACGATCCCCGGCACCGTTTCCCACACCGGGTTGGCCGCGTCCATCGGGATCGGCCCACTGATGCTACCGACCGGAATGGTCACGGGCTGGCTGACGGCCAACGGAACCTGCCCCATCGTCAACATCACGCCGACGACCAAGGCAGAGAGAAGAATGCCGAACACCAATCCTTTGTTACGCGTCTGCACCACTCTCATAATGACGCATCCTCCTTTGATAAAGATTAAAACAAAAATAACTGCGGACTACCTACTTCCTCTAAAACTGCATGACCCGTTACTACTCACTTACCACAACTTGTCAGGCACCTCACGATGGCGTGAGCTACGCCGTACCTGACTGCCCCGATTCCGACTTCTCTTTGTCCAGATAGTCCTGAGCCCCAACCTCGTCCATCAGGAGGCTGAGTTCATTACCTTTATCCTGCGCTCCGCATTCAAAAGAGATGCCTTCCGGAGAGACAAAATTAGCCGGACGATAATCCGTTTCCGAGTACGGCTGAGGAGTCACGCTCAAATGGGCAATTTCAAAAGCCACCCATTTAGACGTTAAATCCGCAACGAGTTTATAGAAGCCATACTCCGCTTTCTTTTTCAACATGCCTGAAAATAACGGAACCCATCGCCCCACGTGTTCCTTGACGAATTTCTTTTCGGCCTCGACCACCGTCTTGAGTTTTTCCGGGCCGTCATGGCACAACGCATACGATTCTTTGTAGGCCAGGAAATGCAAAAACTCGAGTTCCACGCTCAAATGATCCAGCCGCTCATGGATATCCTGAGAGAGCTGAACGCCAAAAGCCGAATAGAATCCGGCGATGTCTCCCATAACGTAGGATTGGCCGAACACGTGATCGTTCCCAAACAGAGTTTCATACGGTGGGCAGTCCAAGGCGATGACGTTACTGAACACCCTGCGATGTTCATCCCTCAGATCCTGGATATCCCAATTGACGCCCTCGGATGAGACCCAATCTTCTACCTCATCGAAATGATCCGCGATCCCTTGTAGGACCTCATCTGTTGCCTGATCGGTGGGAGACGGCAAGGCCGCTTTTAAACTATTGAGTGCGGCTCGTCCATCTTCAACCAACTCGCCGCTTTGTAGATAATCCAAAAATTCATCGTCTTCGGGATACAGATAACTCCAGGACAGAAGAAGATACAGCTTGCTTCTGGCCAAAGCCCGCTCAACGGCCGGGGAATCTTTAACCGAAGACCCGACTGGTTGAGTGACGGGAGACGTTGTTGCCCCTCCGTTTTGTTCTTCCGAGACTTTCGTGGCCATAAACCTCCTCTTATCTTAACAGGAACACCCTCTGCTCCCATCCATCACAATAACTATAGCACCTCCGGAGACTCTTCTCCACCGGAAGTGCGGACTGATAATAGGCCAACTGCTGATCGAAGTCAAGTTCTAAAACCGGCTAAAAAAACGTGGCGGAACTCGCAAACGACTTAGGAACGGTGCCCGTTTCCACGTGAGAAATTTGGAGGATTAGGCATCTCAACTTAAGGTCAGACACCTAATCTCGCCGGGACGACCCTGATCGCCACGTGATCATTCACGGTTTTACAAATATGCTCACAAATCCCGCATCCGACACACGCATCCTCATCAACCCGAATGGACAGCGAACCAAAATCCATTACTATGGCCAAGGTCGGACACGGGGCTACACAGGCGTTACAGCCCTGCCCGACCGTACAGATCCTTTGGGAAACGACGGCGAGGCCCATGTTGACGTCTTTGGGAGTGCCGACCGGTCGAAGCGCTTCCGGTTCGCACGCGGCGATACACGGAAAATCCTCACAAAGGTAACAGGGTTGTTCATCCGGATAGATGACGGGAGTCTCTTTCCGTTCAGGACCGTCGGCGTCGAGATGAGTATCGAGGACGCGGATACTCTCATGCGGACACGCGTCGACGCATTCTCCGCAGCCCGTACAACTTTCAAGAAACCGGGATTCTTCGAGGGCACCCGGCGGTCGCAGCCAATCGGTTCGTTTTTTTTCCGGTTGTTCCTCTTTGGCGTCTTGCGCGTCCCTGTGCTTGACGTACTCATGCACGGTAACCCCCAGGGAAACGACGCTCTGTTTGAGGAAATTTCTTCGCCCGTAGGACGGCTCAGGATGTTTGGAGGACCCCGAAGGAGATTGTGCCATGCACCGGTCCTTTTTTTATGCGGTCAACCGATTGGATGCCGACGTGACCCGGGCGCCCGATCCTTTCGCGCCCGGCGGGAAACGAACCCCATCGCCTACACAACACCGGCTGCACGAAGCCTGTAGACCTCCACGCAACGGTCACACGCACCATATTCAGTGTCCCAACCCGGATGATTTTCCCTGATGTAATCCAGCACGTAGGGTTCGACTTTTTCGTCAAGATCCTCGACCCAGGAATAGGTGGGGAAGCGACAGAGCGGACACGGAAACCCGGGCATCAGCAAAGGCTTCGTCGGCACGTCCACGGGCAGTTCACCTTCTTCAACCTCCACCGCCCGTTCCATCACGCGGACCGTATCTTGAGACATTTCCACCAATTCGGCATGGGTAAAATACTCCGTCTGCCAGAGCCCTTCGAACACCGATTCAACCTGCGTCGGCGGAATCTTCCGGTACCAGGAACGAAATTCCCGCAAGCGGTATTCACGACTGAACATCGGTTCCTTCCCCGACCGGGCGATCCGGCTGTCCACGTGCAAACTCCACAGGACGCGATAGCGATTCAGGAGGAGATGCTCTTCGCCCGGATTCATGCCGACTTTCGTATCGGGATCATATCCGAACGTGGGATCCAGCATATCGGAGATGTGCGTAAATTCATGGCGGAGATACCGGTTGATGGCCGGGTCGTAAAACCGCCGGGGAATCAACTTGATCCCAACGCCCTTTTGCCCCTTTTCCTCAAATTGACGGGCCAGTTTCTCCTCCACGCTCCCCCATTTTCTGAGGATATCCACACCTTCCTGATCTTCTTTCAGCACGCCTCGCACGAGGACGATGCCGACCTTTTCTTTCAAATCGGGGAATTCCGAAAAGCCGTCTCTCAAGATATCGGCGAAACCCCATTTGGCAAAGAGGTGTTGATAGAGTTTCTTGAATTCCGGTTCCCGGTCGTCCAGGGAAAATTTCTCGTACACCGGGTCGGCTATTTCATGAAACTCATTGAAATAGGTCGGATCTCCCTCCCGCTCGGTTTTTTCGGCGAACGAGTCAATGACTTCTTGAAGCAACGCCGGCTGAAATCGAATGTCCATTCTTTGACTCCTTACCTGTCTCACTCCTGCATTGAAGGATTCGGCTCACGAGCAAGGGAATCCTCTGGTGTCGCCTCCCGTGCCTGCTTGACGACGCCGGTAACGGCTCGCTAGTATCCTTCTCCTGAAACGTCACCGGCATTATAGGCAGGCCTCTTTTTTCTACGCAAGGCCCCGGTGATGGAGATTACGACGAAAGGACGTTCGGTTTATGACTCAACCCCCGCTTCCTCACATGGCACCCTTGGGGTTCACGGAAGAACCCAAACCTGAATTGCCGCCCATCGACGCGCTGGAATATTGGAAGGCCGGCATTCACGAAGTCCGGACTTTTCGTGGACATTCCCACGGCGTGTGGGACGTGGCGTATGCTCCAGACGGATTGACGCTCGTCAGCGGAGGTGCGGATCGATTGCTCCGCATCTGGGAAATTGAAACCGGTCGCCTGCTCAAGTCGCTGAAAGGGCACACCAACGATATCCGGCAGGTCGCCTTCAGTCCGGACGGTCAGATCCTCGCCACCGGCAGCGACGACAGGACCATCCGGCTTTGGAACCCGCACACGGGGGAAACGATCCGGTTGCTGTTTACCCAATATGATCACGCGGTCGCCAGTCTTTCCTTTTCCCCCGACGGCCTGATGCTGGCCAGGGCCGGACAGAACAAAGATATCAAGATCTGGGAAATCACCACCGGCACCGAAGTCATGACGCTCCTCGGCAAAGATCAATATGACCATCATTGGACGGTCTGCACGGCGTTTTCTCCGGACGGCATTCACCTGGTGGGCGGGAGCGACATCGGCAAATTGAAATTATACGAAGTCCTGCCCAGCGGAGAAGAGAAACTCGTGCATGACGGCCATTGGCGCGACGAACCCGATGACGAAGAGACCGAACAACGCGGATTTTTTGTGGATGAACAGGGTGGGTTTCAAAAACCCATGGAATATTGGGTCGGCGCGATCGCCTTTACGCCGGACGGCAAAACCATGATTACCGGAAGCCGGGACACGGCCATCAAATATTTCCAGATGCCCGACATGAAAGAGGTCCATACCGTGAAAGGGCATTCCGAATGGGTGCGGGGATTGCTGGTTTCCCCGGACGGGAAACTCCTGGTGAGCTGCAGTGACGACCACACCATCAAGATGTGGAACATTCAGACCCAAAGACAGATTCGCGTCATCAAGGACCACACGGGCCCCGTCAGGGGCATTGCCTTTTCCCCGGACGCCCGGTATCTCGCCAGCGCCTCATGGGACCGTACGGTGAGGTTGTGGAAAGGGGGAGACGGGTCTGACGATTGACGGCGTGCCCAATCCCCTTAGCCGGATGACTGGTCTCCGTCATCGCCGTCCGGGGTGGCGAGGCCGTAGCGTTTACATTTTTCCCACAGGGCTTTCCGCGAAAGGCCCAAGGATTTCGACGCCGCAGTTCGGCTCCACCTTTCCCGCTCCAACACGGCCAGGATGTAATCCCGTTCGCACCGTTCCCGCACTTCGGCAAGCGTGCCTTGTTGCGGGGCATTCGTGACGTTCGACAGCCCTTCCTGACAAAACCCGCACCCGGACTGCACCGGACCTCCCAGGAACGGACACCCGGTCTGGCCACAAAGATCCCACACCTGGATTTCATCCCCTTCCTGCGCCAGCGCCACTGCCCGTTCAATCGTATTTTCCAATTCACGAACGTTACCCGGAAAGGAATAACGTAGGAGCACGTCCCGTGACGCTGCGGAAAACCCTTTCATGACACGCGAGATCCGGCTTGTGCTCCGTTGCAGAAGATGTTCGGCCAGAACGAGAATGTCTTCCTTCCGATCCCTCAGGGGCGGAAGGGCCACCTGCACCACGTTGAGGCGATAGAACAAATCTTCACGAAATCGTCCGGCTTCGACCTCTTCTTTTAAATTTTTTTGCGTGGCGCAGACCAGACGAACGTCGCTGTCGATCGTCTCCGTGCCTCCGACTCGTTCGAACCGCTTTTCCTGCAGGACCCGGAGGAGTTTCACCTGGACCATCGGGGAAATTTCGCCGATTTCGTCCAAAAACAAGGTGCCTTTATGGGCCAATTCAAACCGGCCCAACCGTTGCTTGACGGCTCCGGTAAAGGCGCCTTTCTCGTGTCCGAATAATTCGGCTTCCAGCAGGGTTTCCGGCAAAGCCGCGCAGCTCACTTTAATGAGGGCCTGCCCGCAACGCGGGCTGTTTCGATGAATCGCATTCGCGATGACTTCCTTCCCCGTCCCGCTTTCACCGAAAATCAACACCGTGGCATCAGTGGTGGCCACTAGTTTGACTTTTTCCAACACCTGTCCCATTTGCTCGTTTTTACCCACCATGCCGTCGAAATTGAATTTTCCTTCGAGTTCCTGTCGAAGGGCCGTGTTCTCCTGCCGCAACGCCTGGACCTTGGTCGCACGATCCACCGTCAGCAAGAGTTCATCCATGGCAAACGGCTTGGTGACGTAATCATGAGCCCCGAGTTTCATGGCCTGGACTGCCGTGTCAACCGAACCGTGTGCCGTGATCACAATGACCTCGGTTTCAGGAGAGGATTCCTTACACACCCGGACGACCTCGAGACCGTCGCTTCGCGGCATTCGCAAATCGGTAATCACCAAATCATAGCGACTCGTTTTAATTTGCTTTATGCCTTCCTCGCCGTTGGAGGCTTCCTGGACCTGATAGCCCTCGGCTTTGAGCGCATCCAGCATGGATAACCGCATCAGCGGCTCGTCATCGATGATGAGGATCGACCGGGTCATCAGGAGACCTTGACCAGCCCAACCCGATTGGCACTCAAGGGCAGACTCACGGTAAAGACGGTTCCCTTCCCGACTTCACTTTCCACGGTCAATTGGCCACCGTGCCGTTCCACGATACCCAAACTCACCGACAACCCCAGGCCCGTGCCCTCGCCCGTACCTTTCGTCGTAAAAAACGGATCAAAAATATGGGGACGAACCTCGGGGTCGATACCCGATCCGGTGTCCCCCACGTCGATCTCACAGCGCTCGTGGGCGAGCCGGGTTTGCAGGATGATCGACCCTCCCTCGCCGGTCGCCTGGACGGCATTGAGAATCAGGTTGGTCAAGACCTGCTCGATCATTTGCGGATCGACGAACAACGGCGGCAGATCGTGGTCATAGACTTTGTGCAACTGAAGCCGTTTCTCGACAATGGCATGGTTTGTCAACACCAGGACGCGATCGACCAGTCCGTTCATGTCATTCATGGAAAACTCCGGCTCGTGTTGTTGGGAGAAGTCCAACAATTGCCGGACGATTTTTTGGGCGCGACGAAGCCCGTCTTCCATGTAGGTAAAATATTCTTCCTGGCGTTCGGACGGCAGTGTGCCCTTCCTGATGTTGTAGAGACAATTCAAGATTCCACCCAACGGGTTGTTGATCTCATGCGCCACCCCGGCAGCCAGCTTCCCGACAGAAGCCAATCGCTCGGTATTGCGAAACTGCTCTTCCATGAGCTTTCTGTCCGTAATGTCCCGGGCAATGCCCAACACGCCGATCACGTCGTGTCGTTCGTTTTCCAATGGCGACACACTCACCAACACCGACCGAAGTTCCCCGCTCTGACTGATCACTTCCACTTCGTATTCCTGTTTGACTTCCAGCTCCAACGTGTCTTTGAGACGACGACTGCGATGGCGTTTGGCGAGCAAGGTCAAGAACGGCCGGCCCAGCAGATCTTCTTTACGATAGCCCCAATTCTCCACCTTGTTGTTCACGTAGGTAAATCGTTGATCACGATCGAGCGTGTAGATTACGTCATTGGCGTTTTCGAGCAGGCTTTCCAGGTATTTCTGCGTTTTCTGAATCTCCAGCGTTCGGACCTGGACTTTCTCCTCCAGCTCTTCACTGTACCGCTGGAGCTGATCTTCCAACAGCTTTCGTTCCGTAATGTCACGAAGCTGTACCATAATCGAAAGCGTCGAACCTTCTCCTACGCGAATCACGTCCATTTCCACGGACCGCAATTTCCCAGGGGCGTCAAACACTTCCAATTCCGTCGCCGGGGTTTTCTCTTCGTCGGACACCACCGTGTCCAGCAACTGTCTGACCGTTTCCTTAAACGAATCCGGCACGAGCGTCAGTAAGGATTGAGAAAGCAAGGTTTCGTGTTTGTAGCCGAGGACCTCTTGCTCACGTTCGTTGACCGCCACGATGCCACCGGCAGGGTCCACCATGAAGATCGAATCCGCTGAACGGTCAAAGAGCACACGATACCGCTTTTCCGATTCGGAGAGTTGTTGCGTTTGAGCGGCCACTTCCTGTTCCAGGTGGGTAGTATATCGGTCGATCTGTCGCTGCAGCGCCTTCCTTTCGGTCACGTCCCGCACAAAGGCACGCGTATACACCAAGTCGCCCGTCTCCGAATCGATCAGAGCCGTGGAATGAATTTCGACATCGATCGGGGTCCCGTCTCTCGTAAGAAACACCGTTTCAAGCGAACTGCGGGGTTGCGTGGGCAACCGGTTGACGTAGTCGAGTGCTTCCGCCTTTCTCTCGACAGGCAAAATATCCCACAAATGCATCGAAAGCATTTCCAGCAACGTGAAGCCCAATTTTTCCAACTCGGTTTGATTGACGTGAACAAAACGACCGGTCTTATCGATTTGATGAATCATCTCGGGAGAATTCTCGATCAGGTCACGATAACGTTCTTCAAGGAGACGGATTTCCGCCATTTGCGTATTCAACTGCGAGAACGACTCTTTCAGGTTGACGGCCATTTTATTGAAGGCATGAGACAGCGCTTCAATTTCGTCGCCGGTCTTCAGGACAAGGGGATGATCCCAATTGCCCGCGCCGATTCGCTGCACGCCTTCATGAAGGGTTCGAATCGGGCTCACAAGTTTTCTGGCCACGATCACACCCGCCAACCACAGAATACCCAACACCACGACGCCATACATCGCCACCTTCACCAGCAATTGCTGCAAGGGGGCATAGGTCTCCTCGGGATTCTGCCGCACAATCGTCAGCCATTGTCTGCCCCGGAAACTCTCGGAAGCCAAGGTTTCCGGAATCCGCAAATGGGCGTAGCCGACAAGGGAATCTCGTGCACCATGCGTATCCTGCGTCACGTGAACCCACCCGGCCTGCTCTTCGTTAATGGCGGCCACCATGGCGGGATTTGCCGTATGCTGCTCCAGCGACAGGACGGGACAAATCAAGGGGGTCCCATCCACGTCGATCAGCATGGCATGACCGGTGACCCCCGCGGTCACTTCGGAAATCGATCGGAACAACGAATCCCGGCGAAGTACAATACTGACGGTCCCCAACGCCTGCTGGCGGTCCTGATCGAAAATCGGCACGGCCACGTTCAGGACATGGGTTCCGAATGAGGGATCGAAGGTCAAGTCACTCACGTAAATCTGACCTTGGCCCTGCTGAAACGCAGCCTCCCACCATTCCGTGTCCCCATGGTAGAAGCGCACTTGAGGCAAGGAACTGAGGACCAACGCACCCTGGTTGTCGGTCACCAAAATTCCCAGATAGTCGGACTCACGGACGGCGTGCCAGTCAACCAGGTAATTCGTGGCAATCCGGTTGACAAAGGCGGGAAATTCATGAGGATTCTTTCGCGCCCGCCACCGTTCTTTCCATTCTTCGATAAAGGCCTTGATTTTCTCGGATTCTCTTCCTTCGTAACTCCGGTTCGCTTCCTTCACTGCAGCGCGAATAAAGGGGATGGTGGCTAACTGCTGCGCCTCATTGATACCGCGCATAATTTGAGTCTCAATTTTTCGCGCCACTTCAACGGCAATGCCCTTGAAGTTTGAACCCGTAATCTCTCGAAGAGCCCGGCGCTCTTCCACGTAGGTCAGGAATAACGAAAGAGCAAGAGGGAGCAGGCCGACCAGTACCATTCCCAGAATCGTTTTGCGCTGGAGACTCTGTGACCAAAGCCACCGTTTCATCGCAGTAATACTCCAAAAGACGGACTGGTGCGAAACCGTTGAATGTTAAAAAGAATGTTTTCAGAGAGGGCAACCCTTGTCAAGGATGGGCCACGAGACAAAGGTGCGTTCAGGCGCCTCTACTCAGAAGCCGGCCTTTGCCGCCGGGCCATATCAACAGAAGAGGACTGGCCACGAACACGGAGGAGTACGTCCCGATGAGCACACCCAATAACAGCGCGAGTGAAAAATCATGGAGCACTTCCCCTCCGAAGATCGTTAAGGGAACGAGCACCAACACCACCGTCAGGGTCGTGATCAAGGTTCTGGTGAGCACTTGATTGATCCCGGCGTTGATAATGTTCAAGATGGTCTCGCGGCGCCGGGCGCGAAGATTTTCCCGAATGCGGTCGAAGACCACGACGGAGTCCGTCAGCGAGTACCCGGCTAGGGTCAGCAACGCGGTCACGACCAACAAGGTGATTTCCTTGTCGAGGAGATAATAGATACCCAGGACGGCCAATACGTCGTGAAAGGTCGCCACCGCCGCGGCCACGCCGAAGCGCAGTTCAAAGCGCGTGGCCACGTAGATAATGATCCCGATCAGGGAGATCGTGATCGCCAGCAACGCGTCCTGTTGCAGTCGCTGCCCGATCGTCGGGCCGATCTCCGTGCTGGAATCGATCACGAATTTGTTCTGGCTGAATTCCGTTTGAAATACCTCCACGATTTTTTCTGCAATCTTTTGTTCCAGCGTGCCTTCCGTTTTCACGCGAATCAGCAGTTTATGGTCCTGGGTAAATTCCTGGAGTTCAGCATCCTGCAAACCATGTTTACCGAGGGCCCGGCGGGCCTGCTCAATCCCGATCGCATTCTCGAATTTCAATTGGACGGCCGTGCCGCCGGCAAAGTCTATGCCGAGATTGGCGGCTCCTGTCCCGATTTGAACGAGGGCGATCACGCCCAACAAAACCAGCAGACCGGAGACGCCGAAGGCCACGTGGCGTTTCCCCATGAAATCGATATTCGTTTTTCCGATAATTTCCAACATAGTCAATCCTCAGGACAGGCTAAATGCTCAACCGTTCCAACTTGCGTCGATTGATGAGATCGAAGACGACTTTGGTCCCGATTAACGCGGTAAACAGATTGATCCCGATACCCAAACACAGGGTCACGGCAAATCCTTTGATCGGCCCGGTGCCGAATAAGAACAACGCCAATCCGGTAATCAACGTGGTGACGTGGGAGTCGACGATCGTCAAGAAGGCTTTGTCGTACCCGGCATCGACCGCCAAGCGCACGGGGCGCCCCTGTCTCAGTTCTTCCCTGATGCGCTCAAAGATCAAGATGTTGGAGTCTACCCCCATCCCGATCGTTAAAATGATGCCCGCGATCCCCGGCAACGTCAGCGTGGCATTGAGCCCGGATAACGCACCCAACAAACAAAGGAGATTCAAGGCCAGGGCCATATCCGCAATCACGCCCGACATCCGGTAATAGATCACCATGAAGATCAGCACGATCAGGCCGGCAATCAGCGTGGTCTTCAGGCCTTTCTCAATGGAATCCCGCCCCAAGGACGGCCCCACGGTCAGGTCCTGTATGGTTTTCATCGGAGCGGGGAGCGCACCCGCCCGAAGAACGATGGCCAGGTCATTTGCCTCGTCCGTGGTAAAATTGCCGGTGATCTGAGCCCGCCCGCCGAGTATCGGTTCGTTAATGCGCGGCGCCGAATAGACCGTACCGTCCAGCACGATCGCCATGAACTTGCCCACGTTGGCATTGGTAATGCGCCCGAATTCTTTCGCGCCTTTGCTGTCGAACGTCACGCCCACGTAGACTTCGCTGAATTCCGTGTAATTGACGCGTGCGTCCTGTAACACGTCCCCGGTCAACACCGCGCCTTGTCGCACGAGATACGGCCGGCTGAAGACCGGGGGGCCGCCCTTGGAATCCGGGATGGGTTCAAACAGAATTTCCGAGCCCTCGGGAACCTGGTCGGCAAATTTTTCTTGAATGCTCGACTCTTCACTCCGTTGGACTTGCACGGGCAACCCGAGTCTCGGCTGATTTTCCTCATCGAGCATTTTGAATTCCAGCAAGGCAGTATCCTGGATCAGGCTTTTCGCCCGCTCGGGATCCTTGACGCCGGGCAGTTGGATCACCAGTTCCGTGCGCCCCTGGCGTTGCAGCAGCGGTTCCGTGACACCGAACTGGTCGATTCGATTGCGAATCGTCTCCAACGCCTGATTGATGGCGGCGTTCTTGATGCGATCCACTTCGCTATCCAGCAGTTCGACGACGACAATCCGGCCCTCTTGGGAAACCTGGAAATACGAAGGAAATTCGTCACGAATCAGCTCTGCGCTTTCTTCGACCGCGCCCTCCTTCGATAATTCAAGCCGGACTTGGAGGCTCCCGACCCGTTCAACGGTATCGAAGGGAATCTCTTTGTCGGCCAACAGGTCCTGCATGGCTTTGGCGGCACGGTCGACGGCAATCTCGACGGCCCGCTCCTCTTCCACTTCCAAGACCAGATGAATCCCGCCCTGCAGATCCAGACCGAGCGAGACGCCGCGCGGAGGGATCAACCATCTGACGCTCTCGGGGATCCGGTCGTACAGTCCCGGCCAGGAAGGGAGAAAAAGATAGAACGAGACCACGGACAGGAACAACACAAGAAACAAGCGACCACGAATTTTTTTCATGCTTGTCCTCTAACCTTCGTCTTCCGTCCGTAACCGGGAAATATTCTCACGTTGAATCTTCACTTTCGTATTGTCATCGATTTGCACGGTGGCGGTCTCTTTATCCAACCTGGTGATGGCCCCCCACATGCCGGCGGACGTAATAATCTTATCGCCCTTCTTCAACTTGGTTAACATCTCTTTGTGCTGTTTTTGTTTTCTTTGCTGCGGCAGGATCAACAAGAAATAAAACACCACGAAAATCAAAATGAACGGTACCAGGGAAAACAATCCCGCCGCTCCCTCCGGCGCCCCTCCCTGTGCCCAGGCTATCGAGCCGATCTCCATGCCCATTTACCCATCCTTTCCGGTTATCGATCCCTCGGCCACGGCCGTAGCGCCGACCAGTTCGGCATACGCGGCACTCTTTTCATACTCACGGCGTTGTTCATAGAAAGCCCGGCGAAATGCCGGAAAGGTGCCGCCTTGAATCGCCGACCGCATCGCATCCATAAGCGTCCGATAATACCAAAGATTGTGAATCGTGTTGAGTCGCACCCCCAACATTTCATTGGACAGATACAGATGCCGCAAATAGGCCCGGGAGTACTTCCGGCAGACCGGACATTCGCACTGCGCATCGATCGGACCATCATCCTTCGCATATTGCGCATGTTTGATCAAGACCCGTCCCTCAGTCGTGAACAACCATCCCGTCCGCCCGTGACGAGACGGAATCACGCAGTCAAACATATCCACCCCACGCATGACGCCTTCGACAAGGTCTTCGGGAAGGCCCACACCCATCAGATACCGAGGGTGGGAGGCAGGCAGTTCGTTAACCGAAACTTCCAGCATGGCCAACAAGGCAGGCTTGTCTTCCCCCAACGATAGCCCACCGATGGCGTACCCATCAAATCCGATCTCAACCAGCTCGCACGCGGACTGCCTTCGCAAATCGGCACACAGCGACCCTTGCACAATACCGAAGAGCGCCTGTCGCCGGTCGCGTGCAGCCACGGCACACCGTTTCGCCCATGCCGTGGTCCGTGCAACCGCAATCCTGGCCTGCTCAATGGAACATGGATGGGGCGGGCATTCGTCCAACGCCATCATCACGTCCGAGCCCAGGGCCATTTGAATTTCCATACACAACTCCGGGGTGAACTGATGTAAGGACCCGTCCAAATGCGATCGAAAGGCAATGCCGTCATCCGTGATCTTCCGCAAATCCGCGAGGCTGACCAATTGAAAGCCCCCGCTGTCCGTTAAAATCGCACCGTTCCACCCCGTAAACCGATGAAGTCCGCCTTGCTCCTGAATGAGTCGATGCCCGGGTCGCAAATAGACATGATAGGCGTTGCTCAGCATCAACCCGAAACCCAACCCCCGAAGTTCATCGGGCGCCATGCCCTTCACCGTCCCCAACGTACCAACGGGCATGAACGCCGGGGTGTCGATGTCGCCATGAGGGGTGGACAGCACAGCGGAACGGGCGGCGCACTGAGGATCCTGCCGATCAACGGAGAAGGCAATCACGAGACACGCCCAGCAATCAAAGGTTCGTCGATGAAAAGATGAAAACTCCTCAAGACCCGAGACCCAATCAACATTGCCGACATCCTTACATTGTTTCCGGTGCGCTGACGCCCAATAACCCGAGGCCGTTTTTGATCACCGTTTGAACCTGTTTCAACAGCACCAATCTGGCCATGGTCAGTTCGCGCGACAAGTCCTCCCGGACTGATGCACTCGATTCTCCGTCAATCTCGGGGGCACCGGCTTTCTCCTCCTTGGCGCCGTCGATCATGGGCGGAAGGACGCGATGCTTGTAATAGAACACGTGAAGCAATCCTGCAAGTTCTTGAAGATAGAACGTGATGCGATGAGGCTCCAAGGCCTTGGCACTCGCTTCAAGCAACCCGGGGAAACTCGACAACTGCTTCATCAGCCGGAGTTCTTCCGGTTGCACCAACGCGGCCAACGGCGCATCGCCGACCGGCAGTACGGGAAACCCTCGTTCGCAGGCCGTCCTGAACAAGCTGGACAGTCGCGCGTGAGCATATTGAACGTAATAGACGGGATTTTCAGAGGACTGTTTCTTTGCCAACTCAAGGTCAAACTCAAGATGCGTATCCGAACGACGCATCAGAAAAAAAAACTTGGCGGCATCGGCCCCCACCTCGTCGACCACGTCCTGTAGCGTGATAAATTCGCCCGCCCGTTTGGACATCTCGACTTTTTCCCCACCACGCAATAGCCGCACCATCTGGACCAACACCACCTGCAAGCAATTCTCGCCGTAGCCAAAGGCTTTGACCGCGGCTTTCATACGCGGGACGTAACCATGATGATCCGCACCCCAAATGTTAATCAGCCATTCGTAGCCCCGCCGCAACTTATCGAAATGGTAGGCGATGTCCGAAGCCAGGTAAGTATAGTCACCATCCTGCTTGCGAACGACGCGGTCTTTTTCATCCTGAAATTCAGAAGACCGGAACCATGTCGCCTCATCGCGTGTAAATACCAGATCCCGCTGTGCAAGGTCCTGCAAAGCCGCCTCGATTTTCCCCGCAGAAAACAACGACGCCTCGCTGTACCACGTCTCGAACTCCACCCCAAAGCGCCCAAGATCATCCTTGATGGCTCGGACGAGTTGGGTTGATGCCCATTGCCCACATTCCCTGCTTGCAGCATCCGGGGCCAGGGTCAAGAGTGCCGAGCCCTTTTCCCGATCCATCGCTTCCGCCAGGACTTTGATGTAGTCTCCATGGTAACCGTCCTCGGGAAACGAAAACGCACGACCATGCAGTTCCAGATACCGTGCGTACACGGAGTCGGCCAACAGTTTCATTTGGCGACCCGCGTCATTGATATAATATTCCTTGTCGACTTCATACCCTGCGGCTCGCAGCAATCTTGCCAACGCTTCACCCAGTGCCGCCCCGCGCCCATGTCCCATGTGTAGGGGGCCCGTGGGATTCGCACTGACAAATTCCAAAAGAACCCGTTGCCCTTGTCCTGCCGTGTCGTGGCCGTACCGGTCTCCCAACCGCTCGATCTCTTTAAGCACCGAAAACCAACAGTCCGGGCGAAGCGTAAAATTCAAGAATCCGGGGGGCGCGACCGACACGTTTTCCAGAAAAGGACACGAGGTCCGAAGTTCATCCGCGATCACCTGTGCCACTTCCAACGGCGGACGCTTTTCCTCTTTCGCCATGCTCATGGCCACATTCGAAGACAGATCCCCCCATTCCTCCTTCTTGGGAAAATCAATCACGGGCTGGGGAAAATTCGTTGATTGCAAGGCACCGCGTTGCCTTGCCTCAAGCAAAGCACGGGTAATGGCAGAGGCAACCTGTTCTTGAACAATTCCAGCAGACATGATGGTATCGAAAAAAATAAGTGGGAACTCAGGGAGAAGAGGATTGGAAATCTAGCACAGGCTTTC
The DNA here is from genome assembly GCA_965203665.1 of Nitrospirales bacterium. Classification (GTDB taxonomy): domain Bacteria; phylum Nitrospirota; class Nitrospiria; order Nitrospirales; family UBA8639; genus Bin75. The sequence goes on from OZ241905.1 coordinate 1,100,684, forward strand.
CGGGCCTCGCAAGCGAAGGGCGGGCCAGAGTCATCGCCATTCGATGCATTCCCTCTTCATGGAAACTAGCCGGGACTGATTTTGTTCGCGAGCTCGAGGTCGGCCGGTGAATTCAAATTCAGAAAGGAAAGCAACTGGGGATCCAAACGCTTAATCTCCGTTTCGGGAACACGATGCACGGTCAGGCCCTGCTTGTCGGCAATGTTTTGCAGACGGAGGTCTCGAACATCGATCATATCCTTTAAAATCGGCAGGCATTGTTTTGAATACAGCCCATGCAGAGGTTGAAGCCCGGTGACCAATTGCGCCATGACAATATCCGTTGCATCGATCTTTTGAAGAAAAAGCTCAATGACGGCCGGATTGATGAACGGCATATCACAGGCTACAACGAATACACGCGGATAGCGGGCATGGTACAGACCGGTATACAGTCCCCCTACCGCAGCGCAATCAGGTATAAGATCCGTCACAATCCGTATTCTATCGTTCGACTGTTCAATATCCTTTTCAGCCAAGACCAGAAGCACTTCAGGGAAAAGCTCCAGCAGAACGGAAGTGACCCTGTCCAAGAGTGGTTTACCGTGAACGGACAGATGGCGTTTGTCCATCCCCATTCTTTTACTCTTCCCGCCGGCTAACACCACACCTGAAACTTCTCGGATCACCGTCCTGCCCACCTTCCGTTCCGTTTTTTATTCCCCCCACCGCGGCAGCCGTCGCCTATCGGCTTGGCTGCTGCGACTCCCCCTCAAGGGGGAGTGATTCACTTAACAAAAAAAGGGGGTGGACTCGCGTCCACCCCCTTCCTTGTTCTATCTATCAGGCGCGTGTGCTTAGGCCTGACCCTTTTCCTTACGCCGGTTGGCACGGCGGCCCAACACCCAGCCTTCGATAATCACGATACCCACCGTGATCAAGCCGGGATACACGTACGTGGTGATTGGAATCTGCGGCTCCATCACCAGATAATAGAAGGCCGACACCGCCATCTTCCGGCCCACGTCTCCGTTGTGCCCATCCCATGCAAAAAACACCATCGGGATATATTTACCAGGCTCCAGGTACGCCACTTCTTCGTAGTCGCCTTTGATCGGCCGCTTGACAATCACGGTCCATCGACCGTTGGCCCACTCCGCTTTCACGACCTCCACTTCTTCCTGGAAGTCCAACTCAGTGAGGTCCTGATCCCAACCCGTGCCTTCATACACGCCCAAGGTCCCATCAGCCGTCCATTTCGTCAAATCGACGGAAAACCTCTCGTCACCCCAGAAGTACCGAGGCTTCCGCGGGGCCGGCAACTCCTGCCACTTGACCGGGAATTGGAACGCCACGCCGTCGTTGTACACGGCATAGCCATCTTTTTGCTTGGCCGCAATTGATTCCTGATGGAACGGATCTTCGGCAAAGGTCGTCCCCTGTGGGGCCTGTTCCTCCACGCCATAGTCGCCCAGGTTCACTTCCGTGGGGTCCCAGTCCACTTCGTCTTCCTGAATACTCTTGGTACGATCATCCCATCGGAACATGAATTCGATGTGCGTTTCGTTATACAGCGCTTGCACCCACATGTCGTCGATTCGGTTGACGAAGTTCCGGGGTTTGTGCGTGATCTGCCCTCCCATGGCCAACCACCGCCGGGGAATCAGCTTCCATCGTTCGTCATTTTCGTCCGTGGGGAGGTCTCCCTCCACGAACTTCGACGGGATCACGAAATTACTCTTGGGTTTGTCCGTCAGCGGGTCGATCGGTAAGGGCGGCGTCGTGGAGAACGCTTGCGCCGTTTCATCGCTCACTGTCCCTTGCGGCGCGGGAATCTCATGCTCCCGCTCACAGAGGGAGTTGACGTAGTTGGCAATGTCCCACCGCTCATCCACGCTGGTATTGTCCGCAAACGAAGGCATCGGCGTGCCGTTCAATCCGGTGGAGAAGGTCCGGAAGATGTTCCTGACGTTGTACGGGTCCTGCCGGCTGCCCCGGAAGTTCCAGCATTTGTGCCAGTCCGCCGGTTGGATGCTGAAACCCCAATCGTCCTTGAGGTTGAACGCATTCCCGTCGCCCCGGCCTTCCAGACCGTGACATTCGATACATTTCTTTTCCACCACCAATTCGGAACCCCGTTTAATGGACTCCGGCGTGTTCTGTTTCGGGGTGAGTTGGTCCAACTGCAACACAAACAGCTCTTCGAATTCTTCATCCTGCCACGACCGGTCCTGCACCAATTGGGTCGTCACAAAGGCCAGCACGTCCTTGCGTTGTTGTTCGGTGAGGATACCTTCCCAAGACGGCATGGCCGATCCCGGCAACCCGTGCGTGACCGTTTGAAGCAGGTCCAGGTCGATCAGGGGCAACTGCCCGCTGGCCGTATGCCGGATCTTGAAGGTGCCCGCGTTGAAGTTCCGCGGTCGCGGCCACAGCCGAACCGCACCCGGGCCGTCACCGGCCCCTGTGACGCCGTGACACCAAACGCATTTGGTAAAGTAGACCCGCTTGCCCGCTTCGATCTGTTCCGCCGGCGGGGGCGACGGCAGGCCTTGCTGTTTGAAACCTTCAGGGAGATCTTCCTGGGCTCCGCTACTCAGGGGGAGCCCCAGACCCAGCAGGACACTCACGCTCAAGCACACGCCCCACCGGGCCAAGTTACTTCCATATCTGCTCTTACTCATGGCTCGTCTCCGCTCCTCTTCTCTTAATCCCAGGTCCGGGGATAGTAGCCCGTGTGCCAATATTCGAACATCACCACTTTCCAGATTTCATCCACCGTCAGATGCTGCTCCCACGGCGGCATCACCGAGGCCCAGGGGAACCCTTCCCCAGGCAGTCCGATCCCGCCTTTCGAGACGCGCCAGAACACAAACGTTTCCTGTAACTGCGCAATCGTCCCCGCGTCCGTGAAGTTCGCCGGAATCGGGTTGAAGGCGTACGCCCATAAGCCACGGCCGTTCAGGTTGTCCCCGTGACAGAAGTGGCAGTTCTGAAAGAAGATCTCGCCCCCTTCCCGCACGTACTTGGTATAGCCTTCGGCATTGGGATCCCAGGGGTTGTAATTCGGGTCGTTGACGTCTTTCATCAACCGCCCCATAGCCTGTTCCACGATTCGCGCATCCGTGTAGGCCTGATCGTATTCTCCCTCGTTGTTCACCCGATAGGGATTTTCCACCACTTGCAACACAAAGGTCTTGCCATGCACCTTCGTGGTGGCCGGCGGCGCCGGATGCACGGTGCGCAACTCGATGGGTTCTTCAAAACTCGGCAGGAACGAAGTATACGCAAACCCGCCCAACGCCAGCGGAATCACGATCAAGGACACGGTGCGGACCGCTTTGTGAAATCCGCTGATCCCGTCCATCACGTTCATCACCGGCCGCTTGAACTCCTGCCACGCGTCTTCCGAACCCGACACCCACATGAAAATCCCGCAGGCCGACACCGTGCCGTAGATCGCGCGCACACTGAACGGAATGGGCGGATAAATGCGGTATTTCAAATAGAGTTGGATGTAAATCCACACGCCCACTCCCGCCCAGAACTTGGGAATGCCCATGCCCGCCCGATTCAGCGCCCAGTTGAGCAGCGCAAATACGAGAATCGAACCGGCCAACTCCGAAATCATCTGCATCGGCATGTAGCCTTCGACTAACTTTAACCAAGTCATCGTATTAAACTCCTGTTTTCTGAATCACAGAGTTTAAGGATTAATTAAAATCTTCCAACACCGGTAGATCCTGCCCTTCTTTCAAGCTGGACAGATAATCCACAATTTTGTTCACGGCTCCCGCACTGAGCTTCAGACCGAAATCTTTCGGCATCTGGTTGTCCGGGAAATCCTTCACCACGTACATGCTGGGATTCAAGATCGACTCGGTAATGTATTCACGAGCCGACGTGGCATGACCTGCATACCCCGGGTCCTTCAACCGTTTGGGAGCATTGCTGCCTTCCATCAACAAGGGACCGACCTTTCCGGTTGCCCCTTCAATCCCCGGAATCGTATGACAGGCCGGACACCCGGCTTTCATGAAGAGGTCCGTGATCGGCTCTTCACCGGTAGCCAGCACGCCGCCAGCGGCTTCATCCCCGTCGGCACTCGCCTGAGGCCGGTCAGCTTCGGGAATGAATTTTTCATACGACGCCTGAATTTCTTCATACGTGGGGGCATCCTTGCCTTCCCGAACGTACAGCCACGTATCCACGGCCGCCAATTCTCCAAGGGTCAGAGAAATCGGGGGCTTGTGAATTCTAGGCATGGGGCTTTCCTTGTCGTTCGTTCCTTTCACCCCAAACCCCGGCACGACGAAACAACTCGGACAGGCGTGCGACTCGGCGATATATTCCTGACCGGTCGTGGCCGTCCCCGAGCCCTCAAACGCTTCCTTTTGCACGGTATCCCGCGAACCGGGATCGTTCATAAAATACTTTTCGTGTTTCAGCCGCTCTTCGGCCCGGGCCGGAATATCCCACAGATTCGGCGCCCGTTCACTCAGGAAGCCTTGGTTGAAACCATGACACAGGGGACACTGGCCTTTCCCGATTGCGCCCTGAACTTTACTTTGGCCGAGACCGCCAAAAATAATTTTTTCACCCTCGTCACCCAATTGTTGGGCCGTCATGCTCTGGAAGTCCAACTTGACTTCCGGCGGCGGGAAGCCCCCTTCCACCTGGGGCAACCAATTCCCATACCCGGATAAGGCCGCGGCTACGAAAAACATAAAGCCGCCGATTTTCATGAGGGCCCCGATATTGGTGAAGTAGATACCCATGATGTAGGCCAAACACGTAATCATCACCAATGAGACGGGTAACAGGCGGCTTTCTCCATAGAAATTATTCTTGTAATTCGCAATGGCGATAAAAGCCATGAGCGCGCATAGCATGCCGATAAACGTCTTGAACGTGACATTCTTTTTTTGAGCGGGATCGGTCGATTTGGCTTGAAAATAAAAAAGCAGCCCTATCAAAAAGGCGAATGCCGGCCATCCAATCGAGATTGCTTCCGTAAGTAATTCAACCACTTTGCCCCTCCACAAATGAGGCTACCCTGATTGTTACGACCAGGATAGCCTCATCATCACGTATTTCATGCAAAGTTAATGATTAATGACCAGTTGCAGGTTGCGGCGCGGCACCCGGAACGGGCTGCGTCGCAGGCACGGGCGCTTTTTTGGCTCCCAGTGCGCCAAGCCAAAAGACAAACATAATCGTGATCCAGAAGAACAGCACGTTAAAGGAGATTACGTTGGCCCCGAACCCAATCGTATGCGTATACGCCCAAGGCGAATTGTCACGCATAATCTCATTGACGTGCCAGAACAACCTCACGGACGACCGGATATATCCCATCAAGCCCATCATCCAAGTAAAGGCCGTTGCCAGCATGATCAAGGCATATTGTGAACGCGGTGCGATCTGACCCCACCGTATCGGGCCAAGTTCCCTGGACTGCTTCAACATGGCCAAGTTCAAGGCCGAACCGATGAACAGGCACGATAGGGTGCCCGCGACCTGCGGAACCGAGAGTCCAATTCGAACGTTTGCAGGGATAAAGTACCCGTAACAGGCCACCCAGATGTTGTTCAGATGGGCCACCACAAAGAAGGTGATCAGGAAGATATTCCCGAACTTCGCCCACTTCACGGCCGGCACCCTGTTACCTCGCTGATACCATATGAAACTGGCGATCGTGGTCATAATGATTGCATTAATGCCGCCGTTCTTGGCCGACATCACGCCATAGTTCCCCAACACCGGATGCTGTTGACCGCCCATGGCTTTCAATTCAGCAGGCGTCATGACGATGGTGTGGGGAGTGATAAAGACCAACAGACCAACGACCAGAATAAACACAAAGTACTTGATATAGCGTTGGAACCGCTCACCTCCGGTCATTCGTCCCAGGGCCTGCCAGAGGTAGTAGTTCGTCGTCAGGAAGAGTATGCCGATCATGGTGGCCTGAATGATGAACAACCAAGCCAACAACCCGCCCATCAAGGTAATGCCCATCTGTTGGCGATAGGCGTACACTTCGCGCATGAGCCAATAGCCGGCAAACGGCAGGGGAATCAGGAAGGCCACCCCCAGCGCCATGGCGATATAGCCCATCCAATCGTAATGGGCGCGTTCCTCATCGTTCTTCGCCGATAGGAACCGGTACGCGGCATAGGCCGCCACCACGCCGCCGCCGAACGCCATATTCCCGAGAATCCGGTGCACGTTCAGGGGATTCCAGAGCGCCGTGTGCAACACGTGCCAGATATTCCCCAAATAACGCCCTTGCTCGTCTACGCCGGCGGGCGACATCATGAACCCGATCCAGGAATTGGCCAGGAACATCAATACCGTTCCGATCACGTTCAGCACCACGGACATGCTGGCGTGCAGCCATTTCAGCATCCCCTCTTTCATCTTGTCCCAACCGTAGTAATAGATGTAGAGGGTTCCGCTTTCCGCCACGAACATCAAGGCGTAAATGTGCATAACCGGACGGAAAATACTGGACAGATAACCGAAGAAGGCGGGATACAACGTCAGGAAGGTGAAGATGAGAATACCACCGAGGATGGCCGTCAGCGAGTAGGCAGTCAAGCTGATCTTAATGAAGTCATAGGCCAATTGGTCGTATTTCTTCGCCATCGCCTTGTCTTTACTCACCAACCCGGCGAACTCGATACACATACAGAAAATCGGGACGGCCAGCACGAAACTGCCATAATACAGATGCTGCTGGTTGGCGACCCAGAGCAGAACCCGGCTTTCGAAGTTGTATCGGGGGTAAAATTCCGCCGTATCTTGAGTTTTGGGAGCCGGCGCGCCGACGGCCGGACCCTCTGTTTTGTAGTAGACGTCCCTGCCGATTTCGACTTTCGATTCTTCGCCTTCGGCTTCCGCGCCCTCGGCTTCCTGGGCGGCTACGACATCCGGTGGCGGCCCGCCTGCTGCGGAACCACCCCCACCGGCCAAGGCCGGCAGTGCCACAAAAATCGGGAGCAACAACATGACTCCCATTGCAAATAGACCAGTGACTGCCAGAAATTTCTTTCCGGCCCGTCCACTTGTGAGGCGACCCATGACCAACCTCCTTCTTTCTTTGAAATTATTCAAAGAACAATAATCCTTGATATAGATGTGTTTTCAGAATGACGACTGATGCTGATTACCTCAGAATGTAAAAGTAATCCAACCCCTGCATATCCATCAGAACCCAGTCAAGGAACTGAAAGTATGCCACGGAAATCACGATCGAAATAATGAGGTACAGAACGGTTTGCATATAAATTCCTCCCCTTCAGATCCCTTCTTCAACAAGGACACTGTATGCCGGCAAACCAATAAAAAAACCACAAGCTCACGGCGCAGGTTACATAAAAAATCGCCTTGCCCAGCTTAATTTCAAGTGGATCGCTTTTAGCCATCTCAATCTTCCTTCTAAATGTTTGACCTTAATAAATTATACTCTTGACACATTTCTTCGAGATGTGATACTCAACAACCGCTGTTCATGTATATGGTAAGACAATGCGCAATAATGCAAAATTGTTCGACATTATAGTGTTGGCCGGAATGGTTGTCAATATTCTTTTGGCCGTCTTTCTGATCCTGTATTACTTCGATTTTCTCTAGCCTTCGCTACCCCCTGGAACCGGCAGCCGGCGTGCGCGCCGGCGTTTTTTGCTCCGAGGCCGCACAGCGGAAGCCTATGGTTTCGTCTCGAAAGTCGGGAACCATAAAATTTCTGGCCGTAATCCTCAAATCGTTGCCATAACTGGTATATCCGGCACCACGCAACGTCTTATACCCCCCGCGATCGGCAAAATTGGCTTCTTCGGGTTCGGGATCATTGGGATGGCGGACTTGCTCTTCATACCAATTCCTGGTCCATTCCATCAGGTTTCCAAATCCGTCATGCACGCCGTACGGGCTTCGATCCAATGGAAACGAGCCGACCGACGCCGTAGCTTCATAGCCGTCCTCCACCCCTCCCAGATTGGCCTTGTGGATTCGCGGAGAATTGCCCCAGGGCCATAGCCGGCCGTCAATCCCTCGCATGGCTTTTTCCCATTCCGCTTCCCCGGGCAGGCGTTTCCCCTTCCATCGGCAATACGCATCGGCATCATGCCAGGAGACGTAAGCCACCGGCTGGTTGGGCCCACGCAATTGGGCCAACCGTTTGGCATAGCGGGACGGAGGGCCCGGTTTTCGATGACCGGTCTGCGCCACAAACTCGAGATAGTGGTAGTTCGTGACCTCGTAGCGGTCAATCCAAAACCCGTCAAGAGTCACGAGACGTTCGGGGCGTTCATTGAACCCGCCTTGGCTCGTCCCTTGGACGAACTTTCCCGGGGGAATAAACACCATGTCTTCAGGGAGAATCGGTTGGGATGGGTCGGACAGCGAATCGACGGTTTCCTGAACGGGTTTGACGACCTCCGCAAGCTCGGGGTCAGGCGGCGGAGCCTTGGTTCCGCGCAGAATGCCCGATACCGGCATGCCCACCATGAATAAAATCACGGCAAGCAGGATCAGTTTCAGTCTCCCGTCCATGGTCGCGCAACCTCGATAGCCCCCGCTCCAACACGGTCAGGATTTTTGTTCGACGGCCTCGACGTCCTGAGCGCACCGGAAGCCGATCGTCGCGTCGGTTCGCCACATTTTGGCTGAAAACCGTTTGGTCAGTCTCGCGTTGAGTTTGGAATCACGCCAGGTCCCGCCGCGAATGACCTTGAATTCCGTACTATCCGGACCGGGGGGATCGCGAAACGGTGAATTCTGATAATATTGGGCGTCATAGGTATCCGCCACCCATTCGGCCACGTTCCCCGTCATGTCGTAGACGCCATACGGACTCCGCCCGCCTTCAAAAGACCCGACCGGCGACAAATACTTGAACCCGTCGTCTTCCGCGTCAATATTGGAAACCATGTAGCTGAACTCATTTCCCCACGGATAGAGTCGCCGCCCCTCACCACGAGCGGCCTTCTCCCATTCGGCTTCGGTCGGCAACCGTTTCCCGGCCCACCGGCAATACCCGAAAGCATCGTTCCAACCTATCCCCACGACGGGAAAATCCGGGTCGATGAGTTTCGCAATGTCTTCTTCGAAGACCGGCACCTGGGGTTGCTCCCGCTTGGTCATCTTGACGAAACGCGCGTATTCAGACTGGGTGACTTCCTTCAAATCGATGAAATACGTCCGCACGTATACCGGATGAGCCGGGGCTTCATCGGGATCCCCCTGATCATTCCCCATGGTAAAGGGGCCTTCGGGAATCTCCACCATCTCACGGCCTTCATTGCCGACCAGCGTCCGATACATCGAAAAATCCTGGACTTTCACAGGAGCGATGACCCGGGGTTTGGTCGTCTGCGACTTCGACACCAGCCGGTCCAACTCCTGCTGCCCCTTATACGTTTCATAGATCAGCATCACCATCATCAGGATGAACGAAGCAAACACAAAGATGATGGAACCGATCAGAACCCCGCGATTTTCCATAACCTTGATCCCCGATAAGCGGTCAACCGCCTCCGCTTCCCGTCCCTGCCTCCGCTTCGTGGTCGGCAGTGGTCTGCACCGGTTTTCGCCAAAACACATCGATCAACATGGAGATCCAAATCCCCAAAAATCCGCCCATCGCCGCGCCGGACCCGGCGCCGACCGTAATATTTTCCGGTCCGGAAACAGCCCAGGCCAGCACACCCCCAAAAAACGTCCCGACAAAAATGCCGAGAAAAAACCGGCGTCCGCCGATAAGACCGATTCCGGCCCCCAAAATGACTCCGAGCCCCGCCGCGAAATAGAGAAAGGAGCCACCCAGGAGAATGCCGATGAGCACCCCGACCGTCCCCATGACCGCCACGCCGAGGACGACATCTATGATGGTTCCTTTAGAAATTGCAGATATCCTTGTCGCCACGCGACCGCGAGGCGTTATTCCGCCCGCACCTCAATCGAACCGAAATCGATTTCCACCCCCGGACCGCTTTGCAGGGAAATACCCCATGCCCGCTCGGCCGGTTCATGTTGATGAATCTCCTTGAAGTCCTTGTAGGCATTGACCTCTTCTTCCACCCATTCACCCACCGGTTGTACGCCCGAACGCACCACGACCTCGGCCGCGCCGAACATACCGCCGTCCGTAACCGATCCCTTGGCTTTCGTGCCGCTCCAGACGTACTTCGTGGACACCGGAATAAACATCAGATCCGTATCCAGACTCGCAAAGACCGCCGCAAGAAATTCAGCCTTCTCCGGGACGACGTGCAGGCGCCACCGCCACGTGAGAATCGGGTGTGTTCGCGGATCCCAATCGATGTTCTTAGTATAGACCCGCTGATTCGCGCCCTTACCTTTCAGAAACGCGGTATCCCCTTCCCGGTAAATGGCATAAGCCTCTCTTGCGGTGATCGTACTTCGTGATCCATCCCACCCTTTCGGGAATTGCTCCTCATCAGGACTTTCAAAATTTTCGAGCGCCACCGCCTGCGAGAACGCCGTTCCAGGCATCATGGGAACACAGAACACAAACAGGAAAAGACACGTGACGAGGATACTTCCCGTCCTCATACCGACTCCTCTCTTGAGAACGCCTGCACGAACGACATGCTCGGTGCATCCTTTTCCACGACGACCGACCGGTCCCTGGTGGCCAGCCAGAACATGAGAAACACCGAAGCCCAGAACAACGCCATGTTGATGGTCACCATCTTGGCCGCAAACGTGATGGCAGGGGTAAAGGCCCACGGGGAAACGTCCGCCATCAGTTCATTCACGTGCCATCCCAACCGGCCGGCCGACCGGATATACCCCATCAACCCCATTACCCAGGAAAAGGTCGCGGCAACCCCGAACAACGCCACCATCCCGCGCACGGAGATCCTGCCCCATTGGATGGGGCCTCGAACCTCGCTCCCCTTCAACAGAAAATGATTGAGCAGCAACCCTCCGAGCAGGACCGTCGCCGTAGTCGCCCCCTGTGGTATGGACAGGCCGACCCGGACGTGGGCGGGAATGAAAAACCCGTACACTGAGACCCAGACGATATTGGCCATACCCGCGATGAACAACGTCCCGATCGCGACGTTACCCGCCGTGGCCCATGGCACGGTAATGATGCGGTTGGCGCGGCGATACAACAGATAGCTCAAAGCGGTCAGGCAGATCATGATGTTGACGGCGCCGTTCTTGGCGGACATCACCCCGAACTGACCGATCACGGGATGTTGCGCCGCGCCCATGGCTTTCATTTCACTGGGGGTCATGGCGATGGTATGGGGAGTGAACCAGACCAGAAACGATACCATCAGTCCGACGAGAATGAATTTGAAATAGGGATGATACCGCTCCCCGTCACGCAACCGTCCCAAAGACTGCCAGATGTAATAATTGATCCCGAGAAAAAGCGCGCCGATGGTGGTGGCCTGGACCACGAACAGCCAGGACAACAGCCCGCCCATCATGGTCATGCCCATCTCCTGGCGGAACTCGAAGACGGAACGCATCAGCCAATACCCGGCAAAGGGCATGGGAAGCAAGGCACACACCACCACGACGATGAACACGTACCCCACCCAATCGTAATACGCCCGCTCCTCCTGGGCCCGGGTCTTCAAGAACCGGTACGCCGCATAGGCCACGACCACCGCGCCCCCGGACATGATATCCGCCAGAAACCGATGGGCGTTGAGCGGATTCCACAGCGGCGAATGCAACAAATGCCAGACGTTGCCCAGGAACTGGCCCTCGGCGTTCACCCCCGCGGGCGCCATCATGAACGACGCCCAGGCATTGGCCAACAGGAGCAACATCACGCCCATACCGTTCGCGACCACCCCGATCGACAGGTGCATCCATTTCCCGGCACCTTGGGCCAGCCGGTCCCAACTGTAGTAGTACAACACCAGGAGAAAGGATTCCCCCAGGAACACCGCGGCATACACCGGCATCATCTGTTTGAACGTGGACCCCATGTACGTCATGAACACGGGATAGAACGTCACGAACGCCCCAAGCATGACGCTCCCAAGCAGGGCCGTCACCGAGAGCGACACCACTCCGACGCGAAGAATGTCGCGACCCAGGCCGTCGTAGCGTCGGGCTGCCAGTGGATCACGACGCGTGAGGCCCAGGAACTCCAGGAGGAACGCAAACAACGGCAGGGCCAGGACGAACCCGCCGAAATACGTATGCTGCTGCGTGACCAGCCAGATGATGATCCGGTTATTGAGCGGTTGCCACTGAGGGTACGTGGAGCCGGTTTCCGCAGCCGAAGGGCCCTGAGGGATTCCGCTGGTCTTGTAATAGACGTCCTCGGTTGGAGCAGGAGGTTCCTGACCGGCCCACCCCGGCATTGGTGCGATGAGCACACAGCCCAGGACACACAACAGGAAAATGGATACGCCGATCTTCATGAAAGCATCTCTCGCGAGGGTTCTCCCTGCCTGATGTCCACGGGATCCGGCTTCGGTTCTGACGTGACCCATCCGGTCTTGGCTAGAATTTCCATCACGAACGGACAACGTTTCAACCCTTCGGAGATGCCGCCCTGCGTTTGCGTCTCCACAAACACCCGGGCACCCAAGAAATAGCCGTACCCCGCCATCATCCCCGCGGTGACGCCGCTGACCGCCAGGTGCACGAACAGAGCCGCCTCCTCAAGCCGCAAGACAAACGTAAGAAGGCCGAATTGAACTAAATAGTATGTGAATGCAAAAGTCAAACAGGGCCACGTCCAAAAGCGGCAGGCTTCCAACCACGACTCTATTTTGAAGCGATCCGGGAAGTTGTCGAGAGGACGTTTCCCGGACAAAAAGGCCCCATGCGCACAACACGCCGCCACGATACACACCAGGATTGCCGGACCGACTTCCCCCCCGTTGCCGGACCAGCCGAGTCGGGACAGGACCGCGGTGGCCCCGCCGGCAACGATGCCCACACCCACCCATGGGGCCAGATGAAAAAAGTCACGCCGGAGCAATTCACGAAACGACCCGCCGTCGGGAAAGGTTACCATCCGCGCACCCTGGGCTTCCATGCGGACCACGTGCCCGATTTCAAAGGCGTCACGCGTAACCGACGTACAGGGGATTATCAGGGCCATCATCGCCGGCCCCTCGGGATGAACCAGAAAATTATAATCGACAAAGAGGGCCAGGATCGCCAACACCAGCAACGAAAGTTGCACGCCGTAGACAAACCCGATCCAGCCGCCGACCCAGAGAAGACGGCCGGCACTATCGGTTCGGTAAATCCGGTCATACGACTCGACGCGTCCCATCGCGTAAGCCCAATACGCGGTGACCGTCGAAATGAGGCCGCTGAACGCCAACAACGCCAGCGGGTCGGATAAAGGCAGCACGTCCTTCAAGAGACGATAGAGGACGAACGCCACAAACCCCGGAGCGAGCATCACCCAACGCTTCCGCCTGCGAACGTCGCGTTCCGTGACGGTCGCGTTCAATTGGGGAATCACCCGGAGTGCAAGTCGATGCAGCATCGGATTTTCTCAAAGGCTCTCTACCTCCCCTAACCCCTCCTTACAAAGGCGGGGAAGGGATAGGCAGAAAATGGCAATGAACATATGATCCTTTGCCTGCACGGAAACGGCTTACGTGGGTTACACCCTCGGCGCCGCCATGCCGAAATAGCGGGCCTTGATTTCTTCCATCAACTCCACCGTGACCTCGGGAAGGCCTCTGTCCTGAGCCGTCCGCTCCAACTCCACGCGCGCCATCGCGCGTACGGGGCCTGGGACCCGGGACAAACGTTGTTTCGCCTCGGGATGCCAGGACACCATCCCCTGGTTACCGGCTTCCGTCATGACGTCGGTTGAGATCACGGTGAGGCCGTTTCGATCTGCATAGTCTTCCACGTCCTGCCGGACAAGCGGTTCCACGTACGGCGGCAGCCGGTCCAACCGATGCCGGGCCTCATCCGTCCAGACCGGACGGTCGAACAACGCACCGCCTTTTCGATAGTCCGTCTCGATCCCCAGACGAAGACCGCACCGTTCACAGCGATAACGAATCAAGACCTGGGCATCTTCCCATTCTTCGAGGAACTCCCATCGGAAATCCGAGCCGCAGGCACATTGCATCACGGGGTTACCCGATTCGTCCGGGATACAGAATATACAGCATGGTATACGTGATACTGCCGGTCACGAATAAAATACAATACACGACCATGGTAAACCGGCCCAGGATCCGGTGCCGTCGCGCCCCATTCGGCCACAGACGTTGGATGGCCACCTCGACCCCGAACACCAGGGCAATGAGGATGAGGAGTCCGAGATAGACGCCGAATTTACCCATGGAAAACCCGCTGGCCGCCACGCGACTGAAAAACAACAGCAACACGAGCGCCGTCACTCCACTGAAGATGAGGGCTATCTTCTTCCCGGTGGTTTGCAAAACGGCCTCGCGTAACTTGCGTTGGCCGTCGATGAACGTTTGAGAACGGAATCCCAGGACAATCATGTAAATGGCCATGACCAAGCCGATCACGACCAGGAGAATGTGCAGGGTCAAAATGGGGACGAACACATTGTCGTACAACGCCTGCGACCCGCCGAACCCTTCCTTGCCCTCAAAGGCCAACACGCCGAGTTGACGAAACAAATAGTAACTGACGAAAAATGCCAGCATGGCGATCATGCCGCCCAGCATCAACCAATGATGCCCGCTCGCGTGACTCTTTTTGGCCTGGATCCACCCGACGATAAACAACCCGGTGAACAACGTGGCCATCAACTGACTGATATCGGCACCCATGGTGGCATGCGTGCCCACAAACCCCGGCTCTCGTAACCATTCAGCCATTTAATCTTCTCCTGCTTTGATTCCCTGCACAATCGCCCGCGGTTCCAGTTCCGTGACCGAGGCAAAGCCGGCCCGGGTCATCCAGTCCATGGCCTCCTGGGTCGTGAAGCACCGTCCTTCTTCCGTATTGACCAGAATATGCACGGCAAACGCCGTGGTCCAGGCCGGACTCGTTCGATCCGGATCCAGGAACCGATCCTTGATCACCAACCGGCCCGCGTCCGTGAGGTGAGCAAAGGCCTTGCGCACCAATGCGGCATTGGCTTGCGCGTCCTGGTAATGCAGCACGTCGGACAGGAGCACCAGATCATAGCGCCCGCCCAGGGAATCCGTATTGAAATTCCCGGGCATGACGGCAATTCGATCCTCCAATCCGGCTTCTTTGATCGACCGTTCGGTCACCGGGAGGGTCGACGGCAGATCAAATACCGTGGCCCTGAGCCCAGGAGATTCCCGGCAAAAGGCAATCGCGTTCGTCCCGGCTCCCCCGCCGACGTCCAGCATATGTTCAACGCCGTCCAATTGCAGCACCTTCGCGAGGGTGACCCCGCTCCCCCGGCCGATCCGATCCAGCACCGCCAACACGTTGGCGCCCATTTCCGGATCGGTCTCAAACACGTGCCTGCGAACCGGAGACACACCGGTCCGGATGGTCTCTTCCAGTTTTCCCCAATTCGTCCATTCCGAATCGTGAAGCACCAGGAGGTGCCCGACGTAGTCCGGGCTGACTTTCACCAGGTGTTTCCGGGCGACGCCGGTGTTTGCAAAGCGGTCCTCGTGTTTCGTCAGGACCCGCATGGCGACCAACGCGTGCAAGAGGAGGCTCAACGCCCGTTCATCGAGAGACAAGCGATGGGCGAGATCGGAGGCAGAGTCGGAACGGCCGTCCAAGGCTGAAAACAAATCCAGCTTGATGGCCGTGAGGAGAATTTTCGTCTCCCAGTAATATCCGATCTGAAATATTTCTGCGAGAGAGAGCTCTCGAGGCACAACAGATCCTTTCCCTCACCCTGCCCTCTCCCAAGGGGAGAGGAAAATCTACCGAAATAGTAACGGGCGCAAACCGGCGAACGCAAGGGAACACCCCCGACAAAAAAAGGGCGGCAACGATCAGCCGTTGCCGCCCTTTCCCCTTCTACAAAAACGAAAGAAGGTGCTTACATTTTGAACTTGTTTTTCTTCTTGATGTCGAAGTTGGCTTCCACGGTTCCGCCGTCCTTGACTTCCACTTCCACGGTCACGTTGCCGGCCACCGGGTGCCAAGCCAGGACCTTGTGCTTGCCCGCGGGAACATCCTTGATCTCGAAAGACCCGTCGCCGCCGGACACGCCGAAATGACCGTTGCTCACGGGCAGGAACCAGGCTTGCATGAATTCGTGCTGGTCACATTGCAGCCGGAGAACGGACCCTTTCCTAGCCATCCGCATCTTGATTTTCTTGTCCAGCTTGTCGCCCTTCTTGGCCAACCCGATGTTGAACAGGGTCGAGGATTTGGCACCGAGCACGTCAAAGCTATGGGGATTGTGCAACACCCCTTCCTTGGACTTGGGATCATTGGGGTCGGCATCGGTATTTTCCACGATGAAGTTACCCTTGTTCACCAAGACACCGGTAAAGGGCAGAAACTCACACAGCTTGGCAATCACGGTCGGCGTCGTCTTGAAGCCTTTGTCCTTAATGCCGCGAACCGACACGATCGCATTCTTGAGGCCTTTGTTTCCATCCACTTCGACTTCTTTCAACAAACGCGTGTCATCCCCTTTTTGACTGGGATTCTGCTTGCAAAAAGCCGGATTGGGAAACTTGGAAAAAGCAAACTCCTTTGCCGCAATGGGTTTGCCGGAATACATGACTTTACCCTTAATGGTTCCGCCGGCTTGAGCAATCAGTGGCATTGCAACCAGCAACCCACCAAGGAAGAGAGACATAGTAAGCAACTGACGAGTCCTCATAGATATTCCTCCTGGTTGAGAATAAGTTTTGTCCGACTCGGGGGGAGGGGGGGAAAACCTGACGGCTTTCAACTCCCGGTCCGCCTCAAATTCATACAGCAGGCGAGAAATTCCTCGAATCTTCTTCCACGCAACAATCTGCGTTTATAACAACCTGAACTTGAGGGTGTCAAGTCAACCACTCTCACCAGCCCCTTGGGGCATATTTTGCGCGACAGCGGATTAATGGGCAGTCGAGGCCGACGTGCCGTTCCTTGCCGAAAAGGGTGTCCGCGCCTCCGCGAGGACCGTGAGCATTTCCCGGAAACGGTCCGGCAATTCATCGGCTTGCGCAATGGGGCTGGAGCACAATCGATCGGTGCACACATAGGCGAACGGGCCGGTCACGTTGGGGAAGGTAACCTCGCCGATAGAGAGGGAATCGACGCGGGGATCCAAAAACCTGACCAATTTCCCCGGCGCGTACAGGGCCAGGCTGCGGTCGAAGAGGCGTCGGGCCTCGGGCCGGGATTTTTCACCCACCACGACGATATGAACGGGATAATAGAGAAACCGGTGGAGGGCCAGCCCCGTTTGCGCAACCGGCAGGGCCCCGGCTTCCACGATCATCTGCAGAATCGTCTCGGCCCTTTCCCGGTAACGAGAGTTCCGGGTGAGGTAAAACAAGTCGGAAAAGACCAGGGACAGGGCGGCATTGACATGGAGATCCTTATGAGGAAATTTCAACAATCCCAACGAGGAGGCAGACGGCGTCCGGTCGAAATATCCTCCGCCCTGGCCGTCTTCGAAGAGCCGAATGACATCTTCGGTGATGGTTTCAGCCCGGGCCAGGTAATGAGAAGAACCGGTGGTCACAAAGGCCTCAATCAAGGCATCCGCAACAAAGACCTGGTCGGCGAGCAACCCGAACTCCTTGGGATGACCATCTTGAACAAGATGAGCCAGGCCACGCCCGGGTTGATAGCGTTCCTTGTACAGCCGATCGAGCGTGTTGAGGGCAAACTCCCGGGTCTGCGTGTGCCCCAGGACCTGCGATACCCTGAGAGCAGCCTTGATCATCAAGGCGTTCCAGTCGGTCAGCTTCGTCCGGTCCACAAAGGGGATACCGATGGCCGATCTTTGTGATTCGTCCAAGGCAAAAAATTGCTCGCCGGACATGCCGGCGCCGGGGCGGTCCGGGTTCCGGACGTCGGCGTCCTGACTGGCATAAAAACCCCCACGTTCCCGGTCGGCAAGAAACCGCATGACGTATCCCATGGTCCGCTCGACAACCTCGCGGTACTGCGCCAGGCCGGTGACTTGATACGCCTCCAGATAATTGAGCAGGTTGGTCGCCTGGATGGAGAGCAATTTTTCATAATGCGGGTGTGACCAATCCGCCTCCTCGGCATATCGAAAGAAGCCGCCCCAGACCGGATCATGGAGTGTCAACTGTTGATCCAGGGTCAACAACGCCATTTGCCGCCACTCCGTATCCCGGTGCCAAAAATGATGGGAAAAGGCCAACGCGACGGCCTCGGGTTCGAAAAATTTCGGGGCGTCCCGGAACCCGCCGGACACGGGGTCAAAGGCCTGCTTCATCACTTCAAGAATCTGAGCCAGCATCGCCGGATGAAGGCGCCCATGAGGCTGCCGGTTTGCCCGTTGCGCCGATTCCACCTGTTCCCAGATCCGGGCAACCCGTTCGGCCATGTCCTGCTTGTTTTCCCGGTAAAACGCATCCGACGTGCGCAACACTTCGAGCATGGCCTCGGGCGCCAACGCATTCGCCTGGAAGAGAATCTCCCCTGAAGGCAGCAGGACACTGGTAGTCGGCCAGCCGCCGTGCCTATACCGAGCCGCAATATCCGGATGTTGATCGGTTTCGACCCGGACCGGGATGAATCCGGCATTCAGCAACGTGACCACCTCGGGGTCGACGTACGTCGTCTCGTCCATCACGTGACAGGCATGGCACCACACGGCCGTAAGATCCAGCAGGATCAGCTTGTCTTCCGCGTGCGCACGTTCGAACGCCTCGGCTCCCCATGCGGCCCAGTGGACGGCCGGCGCGGAAGTCTCTCGTTGATCGCTCGCCAACGCGGACGTCGTAAGCCAGAGAACGACACACGAGACAAAGCAAATGAACCGTGGAATTCGAAAATAATGAAGGCCGGAATACCTCATGGCCGTTATTCTAGAGAAAGGTCGTCGCCTACTCAATGGAACGCCGGGCCGTCAAGACGCCTGGGGCATCAAGCCTCGGGCTCGGCCGAGAGGAGACGCGCAATGGCTCCGGCTGCGGTGGCGCGAACGGCTTCGTTCTGATCTTTCATGAGCGGTTTGAGGCGGGGAATCAGTTCTCGTCCACCCACCCTGCCCAGCGATCGGGCCGCTGAAATTCGAGGTTTCGGCACGGGGTCGTTAAGCAGGAGCAGCAACGGTCCCACCACGTCGCGGGCACGGCCATGCCCCAATGCTTTCGCCACGGAAGAACGCAGGCCCGGATTCTGTTGCCCCATCAATTCCCGCACGGTTCCGGCCACGACGCCGAACGGGCTGCTCAATTGCAGCAACCCCGCGATGGCCGCGGCCCGCACGCCCATATTGCGATCCTGCAAGGCCCGGGTCAAAGGAGAGACCGCGGGTTCGGCCTTGAGCTTCCCCAACGTAACGGCAGCCACGCTTCGGACGGCCGGAACGGGATCGGCAAGTGCCTTGATCAGAAAAGGGACGCCTTCGGCCGAACCGAGTTTTCCCAGCGAGGCCGCCGCCGCCGCGCGAATCGACGGTTGTTTGTCGCGAAGCCCCTGTTCGAGCAGCGGCAACCCCTTGGGATCCCCGATTTCACCGACCATGCGCAGCGCCCCTCCTCGCTCATAGCCTTCCGGCACGTTGGTCGCCTGCTCCACGGTCTGCCAGTGTTCCTTCTGCCCAAGTCGATACAGGGCCGCGGCCGCGGCAACCTGCACGACCCGGTGCTCATCCTTCAACAACGGGACGATCAGGGAAATGGACCCGGGATCGCCCCACCGGCCCAAGGCTTTCAAGACCGTGACCCTGACCAGGCCCGCCTTATCCTTGAGCGCGTTGCGAAAGCTCTTCGCTTGTCGCCCGGACGGCAACTTGCCCATGCCCTCGGCAACCAATACCCGAATCATGCCCGATCCGTCACTGAGCCCATCCTGAAAATACGGAACCACTTCATCAGACGGAATCTCCTTCAACGCCGAATAGGCCGCCCCTCTCACCTGCTCGCGCATATCCGACCGGAACGGGAGAATGCTCTGGACGGCGAGTTCCCGCAGCAGCCCTTCGTCCTTGCCGTTCGCCTTGACGAATGCTTCATAGGCATCGATGCCCTCGGCGGTTTTACCGAGCCGCACCAAACCCATCATCTTGAGCCGCGAGGACGGCCGCCGCCATTGCGCGTCACCGAGAAGGGGCTCGACGAGTTCCAGGGTTTTCTGAAAATCGCCCTGCTCGAAGGCCTGTTCGGCCAGACCCAACTGCTCGTCGGGAGACGTTTGTCCTGCAACGGACCCCGCCGCCATCAGAACACAACAGGCCACACCCGTGAACACCGCCGTCCATTTCCGTACCGTCATAACCATTTACCCTTCATCCGCCTGTTTTTCGGTAGCTTGAAACATTCGATACCCCAACGGCGTTTCAAAAAAATACTCAGGCTGTTTCGAGAGCACGACCCGTCCGTATTCCACGGACCAATCCCGATCCAGACTCACGAGTTTCAATAATAGCTGCCGCGTTTCATCGACCCACTGATAATACGTCTCCCGGTGGTCGTGACGATCCACCACCACTTCATACAACGTGGCCTGTTGCTCGCCGACCATGGCATCGCCGATCCGGGACCGGGAGATCTCCCCGTCCAACGTCACCGCCAGGGGAAGCACGTAATCCAGGGTCAAGGGAACCGCCATGACCAAACGACGCTGGGACAGAATGTACCACACCTGCTGTTTGTCCAGCCGGATGATCGTGACCGTGGCATAGCCCATATCCGTTTTGACCCCTCCCCGGTGTTCAATCCGGTAACGATCCCCCTTCACGAACAACTGGGCATGTGAGGTCTTGCCATTGGTGCGCCACGTCAGGCGGGCTGAAAATTCCAACTCCTCCGCATTTCGTGATGCTGGAGCGTCGGCACCGGAAGCAAAAACCCCGGAAAGGGGCATCAGAAGAAAAGAGAACAGAAAAACGGGAAGGAGCCGATACCACCGCGGCCGGGTGGGACGGAAGAAAATGACAGCCATGCGTTACTGGCGCTCGAGAAGAGGTTCGATCGTGAATTCCCGGCCCAACGCCGCGGGAGTGAAGCGGGGAGGCGTCCGAACGGTGAGCGCAGTTTTTCGCCGTCCCGGCGAAGGCAATTGGAAATCAATCGTCAGGTCCGCGCCCGGCTCGATGGTCACCGGCTTCTTCATGACCTGCTTGATGCCGGGATGCCACGCCCGAAGGTCATACGTGCCGGGCGGCACGTCTTCGAGGGAAAACCGTCCGTCCTCATCGGTCAGCACGTAGTAGGGATTGTCCACCGCAATGGCCCAGCTTTCCATATACGCGTGAAACCCGCATTGCATCACGAACGTCCGGCGTTTCTTGCTCAACTGGAATTGCCGGACCAACGACTCCCCGGGCCTATGGTCATGGGTCGCATGCAGATCGCCTCGTTGATGCCGACGATTGAAGGGCAGCGGTGAATTGAACAAGACCCGGGTCCCCATGGCGGTCGAGGTCTCGTAGGCCTGAATATCATGCATCACGGGATCCATGTTCACCACTTCGATGCCATGCCCGCTTCGTACGACGGTCGTAAAGGGTGAAAACCGGCAATCCCGCGCTTCGACCCGAGGAACGGAAAGGGAAAACGGTTTGCCTTCCGTCACTCCTTCCAACAACACGACGACGTTCAGGACCTGGCCCTGTTCATTTACCAGAAAATCACGAAGCAGTCGCCACCCGTTCCCGTTGGAGATCCGCCCGCAGTATTCAGGGTCCGGAAAAATAACCAGGTTATACGCCTTGGGGTCCGGCACCCTGCCGGAAAGAGTGACCGTCCCTTGGACCGTTCCGCCGCCGTCAATCTCTTTGACTTCATATCCCCACAGAGAAGAAGCCGGGATCGAGAGAATCAGACACAAGCCGGTGATCAGAAACGCCTTCATCAACCCTCCGAACCGTCAGGGCTTCTGCAGCCTGACGGACGGAATGATTTCCACGCCCTCCCCGAGCAACTCCAGGCCGAAGTGGGGATTCTCCTGCATTTCATGGACGCTTCTTCGTCCCTTCACGGCTTCATATTGGAAGTCCTGCGTGACCGTGCCGTTGGCCGTGACGGTAATGTTCCGGTCCAGGTATTTTTTCATGCCGGCGTGCCAGACCGTCAACGTATATTCGCCCGGAGGCACGTCCGTGAGTTCAAACCGTCCGTCTTCCCTGGTAATCGCGTAATAGGGATTCTTGACCACCACGCCCCAGGAAAACATGTACGGATGGAATCCGCATTGCATGACAAAAATGTTGCGGCCCTTCCGAAGATGCACTTTTTGAATCATGGGCTTGCCCGGCAAATGCTTATGACTGTGCAACATGCCGAGAACCTTGTGAAACGCATTCATGGGTAACGGTCGATTGAACAAGACCCTCGCGCCCCGCACCCGGGCGGTTTCGTATCCCTGGATATCATGTTCAACGGGATCCATATTGATCACCGTGATTTCGTCCTGGTCGCGCAACACGTTCACGAATGGCAGGAAATCGCAGTCCATGGCTTCGATCAACACTTTGGGCACCTCGAACCGCTTCCCTTTTTCCACCCCGTTGAGTATGACGACCGCGTCCTTGAGACTGCCGTCCTCCCCGATGATGAAATCCTCCACGATCCGCCAACCCGTACCCGTCGAAATTCGACCGCAATACACCGCGTCCGGGATCGTCACCAGATTGAAGGCCATGGGTCGCGGGGTGTTACCGGTAATCGTCACGTGACCTGTGATGGTCCCCCCGTTTGTGACCGATATCTCCTCATAGGCCCATCCCGGAGACGCGAACAACCCCAAGACTAGGCACAACGTCCACACCCGCACTGCCATGAATGCCTCCCTTTGCCCTCGATCAATACCCTGGTATACGGAAAACTCCTGCGAGCGAGCCATGCTCACGGAAAAAAAACGGGGAAGCCGATACCGGCTTCCCCGCCCTTTCCATCCGCTTTCGCACCCAACCCCGCGTTATTGCTTGAACGAGATCGGTCGAACGCTACCTTGATCAGATTGACCCTCTTTGGCTTCCTTGACTCCCGGGGAAGCCCCGCTGAGCGGGAGGATTCTTTGATCGTTCTTGGACAGCACACGGAAATAACCCCATTGCCCGGACTGGGAATACGGCAAACGTGCGTTGCTGTACACGTAATCCCCGGGCATGGAATACGGGCCACCGGCCGAAGAAATAAACGCGTCGATCCCCTCGGACCCGGAGAATTCCACGACGCTGATGCGATCGGCTCCTTCCATGAACGGCTCGATGGGCCATTCATGTTTTTCCAGCGTGAACATGCCGTTTTGCTCATTGCTGGCGCCGAACACGTGAATCCTGACCGGATCACCCGCATGAGCCTCGATAATCGGCGTGGCCGGTTCATTCGGTTCATCGACGTTACAGGGTTGGAACATCCGTCCCAACGAGCACCCCTGTTCTTCACGATACAGATAGGGCTCGTTTCTGTAATTGACGCCGACCAATCCAGCCACGTTTTGAACGTACGGCATGAAGCTGGTGCCGATAATATTGTCTTCATCCTGGAAATACAGGGCCACGTCACGATAATTGGCCCGGTGCTCATTTCCGGGAACCGTCCGGTCGACAATCACGTCGGCCGCCCAACTGTTCTTCTCGGAAATGTCGGCCCCCGTCTTCGGATCGCGATACTGGGAGCCCTTGGGACCGATCACGATCCCGCCGAACAACCCGTTCCGCGGGTTCATGGCTACGTTACCCCAATCCCACACCAGGGATTGCGTTTCCCCGACGGCCGGGTCCGCATAATAGGTATAAGTCCGGCTTTCTCCAGGAGCCACGGTTTGATCACCAGGATTGTTGCCCAGGTTCACCCCTTGAGAATCCTTGGGATCGAACGCCAGGGAGAACGCCGAGAATGAAGCCCGGCCTTCTTTCATCTTGTTGGTCAATTTCACCTTGAGACAATCCCCCACGTTGGCCCGCAAGGTCAGCGGCATGGGCTGGAATTCTCCGGAAACCTTGGCCACTTCCTCTTCCAGGACGTAGATTTTGGCATCCGGGTTCTTCACTTCGATCGTCCGCTCAAAGTCCACTTCGATGGCTTCTTCCACGTTGGGATTGAACGCCATCTGCGGATAATCAATGGCCACGACGTTGAAATTCTTCACCGGGGCATCGGCCGGACACACCGGCAACGGCTTCTTGATGCCCGGTCCGCCGTATGCCGCATTCGGCAACGGTTTCAAGTCCGGCACTTCTTTATCCAAGACCCGGATCAACCCCCACGAGCCTTCGGACAGCTTCGAACTCCGGCCGTTGAAATACATGTAATCGCCGGACTGGAGTCTCGTCCCACCGGCCTGCGGCACCACCAGGTCGTACCGTTCCGCAATGCCGATGTGAATGGAATTCTTCCGGTTGGCGTCGCCGGCGTACCGTTCGGTCAGGAAGTTGTGACCGGACACGGTAAAGACGTTACTCTCGTTCATCGTCACGTCGATCAGCCGGAAGACGATGGCATCACCCAGGTATGCCCGCAACGTGACCGTACTCGGGTCCCCGTGCGTGCCGCTGCTGAATATTTGCGAGGTCTCCGGATTATTGGCCAACCGCTGCGCAAAAGGTTCGGCCCGGAAATTCAAGGCCCCACCCGTCGTATGCGTGCCGCCGTTGAGGAACGGCATCGGCGTCATCTTGATCAGCTCGTTCGCCGGCATTTGGAAGGACACGGTTCGCCCGGCTTCCAACGCCACTTCCACCGGTTGACCCGGAGGATTCCCGGCCGTCACCACGTTGACCGTATGCGGTACCGTATCCATGATTTGAACCATCAACTCACGGAAACTGCCGCTCACCCCATACCCCACGGGCTCCACCGTGTGAATGTCCATCACCGGACCCGTTCGTTTGGCTTCACCGGTTGCCGGATCATGCCAGGTCGACCCGAACGGCTCGATCAGGAACGAACACACCGCGCCGTGAGGCCACGTGGTCCCACCGAACGCGTGGTCATGACAGAACACGGACCCGACGTCGGCATCCGCCCAGAACCGCTGCCGCACGAACTCCACGGTCACGATGTCCCCGACCGGGTGATCATGCTCCAACGGGGTCTTGAAGGTCAGGGTCTGCGCCCCGCCACTCGGCGCGGCCGATTCCCCACCACCGCCGCCTCCACCGGGCACTTGCAGTTCCTGCCCGACGCTCAGCATATTGGCGTCCGCCAGACCGTTCATGCTCACCAACGTCGCCACGTCGGTGCCGTGCCGCATCGCGATCCCCCCAAGGGTATCCCCGGGGTTCACCGTATACATGCCGCCGCCCGCGCCACCGGCCGAGGCGGTTTCGCCTGAACTCCCGATGGCGACGATACGCTTCACTTCCGAACCCGGCACGTTATCCGCGCCGACGAGAATGACCGTGCCGACGTGGTACTGCTCGGCGTTCGTCACGTGAATGGTCCGGTCACCTTTGCCGGCCGCCTTGGTGACTTTCGCGTTCATGGGCACCGGCAACCCTTTGTCCGATTTCTTCTCGAACTGGGTAAAGGGCCGCACGGACTGATCATACGAAAATCCTGAAATCACCCCGTCAGACGCCTGGTTGTCGAATTGCACGAAATGGAAGTGCGTGTTGATCTTGGACGACTGGAAATTCGTAAAGTCGTCGTCCAGCCATTCGCTGGTCAACATCCAATCCATGCAATCATAGATATTGGCGCGGAACACCAACGGCACCTTCAAATCATTGTTGTTCCGAATGGCTTCCTCTTCGTCGTGCACCACGTACAACAACCCGTTCGGATCGACCACGGCCGGCTGATCGCCCTGGGCCGCGGACAACTCGATCGGAAGCTTGATGAAGTGGATGTTGTACTCCTGGGAACCCGCCCGGTCCGGACACAGGCTCCAGCGCCCGTTTTCGCCCGGCTTCGCCGGCTTCACGGACGGCTGGCCGTCTTCATCCAGATGGATCATTTCCAGCCACGGGGCCGGATTCCGGTCAGGGGAGAACGGCACGCGTTTGCCGAAGTGAGGCGTCAGCCACGGCCACGCGACTTTCCCCGTCGTCGGCTCGAACCAGATGGGCCGGCGTTTCCCGGCTTCATAGCCCTGCCAGTCCGGATGATATTTGGGATTCTCTGTCGTGCTTTCTTTTTCACTCATCGCACGCTCGCCGTCCCAGACCCAATCGATCACGGTGGCGTCATACGACTTCAACTGGCCGATCTCGTCTTCCGTATGACCGGGAAGTCCGCGGGTCGGCAACTGCATTTCAACCCAATCATAAATGCGAACCACTGCCGGCTCGGCGTTCCAATCGGTTTTTTGGCTGTTATCGACCAGATTGAACTTCGTCCCGAACCAATTCACGGTCGTGCCGACCAATTGGTCGGAGGTCACAGGCTTGGCAATGCGCCCGACACGATCCGGCAACTCGCGAAGAGGAGCCATCACGTCGTTCTGGATGCCGGGCACTTGCAGGGTATTGTAAACCCGCCAGTACCCCCACATACCGGCCACGTAATGGTGCGCCACGTGACAATGGAACAGGAAGTCACCGGCCAGATATTGACACAGCCCCGATCCGCACTCGGTTTCCAGGTCCAATGCTTCGGACGGCCCGATCACTTCCACGTCCACGCGATCCGTCTTCGCACGAATAAGCGGATACTTCACGGGTCCGTTCTGTCCCTTGTGCCACATCGGCATCTGATCCACCGCCCGCGGGCTCCGGGTCCACCGGATGGCGCCGCCGTGCGGATGGTGGGAATGGAACACTTCCGAGCCGCCGTGAACCAGCCGGTACTTCGCGGGATCACCCAAGTAACTCCGGGGGATCGTAGGACCGGCATCGCCGAAGGTGTAGGAACTGTAGGCCATGGATTCATCTTCAAAGCCGAAATACTCATGTTGAACGTGCATATTGTTGATACCGAACGGTTCGCTCCGGTAGTTCAGCGCCCGGGCTCCCGGCCGGTAGGCATCGGTCAACGGATCACGTTGCGGCAGGAAGTCGCCGTGCTTGTTCACCGGACGGAATGCTTCGTCACCCACTTCGTGATAAATCAACACGAATTCCCGGAAATCCGGTCCCATGCCGTTCTGAATGATGGCTTGCCACCCGCTCGGCATCTCGGGAGCCGGACCCGTACCCAAGGGATCCAGATAGTTCGAACCGGCCGGTTCGACCACGAACACCCCGAACAGCCCCATCACGGTCAACTCACGATCATTACTGTAACTGTGGAACTGCCGGCCCCCTTCCTGGGTATCAGGATGGATGTACCATTCCATTTCCACGGGCGTGGTTTCACAATTCTCTTCGCATTCTTCGTCGGGACCATAGGCAATGGCGTCAGGATTCGTCGTCGTCGCCGGTTGACCGGTTTTGCTGACCACCATGCTCGACCCGTTGATGTGAAGACTCACGTCCTCGCCGAATTCCAGCGAATTCCGCAATGTGACTTTCACGCAATCACCCTGGTTGCCGCGAATCACGAGGGGTTGGATGTATTGCCCCTGGATCCCGTTCTTGACGCCGCCGGGATTATGGTGCCCTTCTTCTTCTCGGGCTTCCGCGTTCTTGGCTTCCTCTTCGCGGACGTTCTCGATATTCTCCGTCAGCGAATACATGTAGCCGGGATAGTAATCCAGCCATTGATTCAACGTGATTTCCACGTTGATCGCCGAAATATCATAATGCTTCACCGGAGCCGTGGCCGGGCATTTTCCGCCGCCCGTCATGGCCACCGGTTCAATGTCGCTGTCGGAAGCCAACAGGTAGTTGCCCTTGCCGGCGCCATATTGATGCATCATGGACATCGTGTCGTAGCCGCCCGTGTTGGATTCGGACATTTCCTCCTGCATTTGCTGCATCAACCGCTCATGCTGCTTTTCAACAAGTGCGGCGCGCTCGGCTCTCCCCTCCTGGGCATTCTCAATGATGGTCTGCCCTTTGAGGCGTTCGGCCCATGCGGGGGACTCGTGATTCATCCCCGAGGTTTGGATCACTGAGGCTGAATCGGAAACGTCGGACTCAGCGTTGGCAAGAGGAAGCACAAAGCACGCCAAGGCCAATAGGCTTCCCACTGCCGGAAAAGCAAATCGCTTCATGGATACAGGATTAAAATGAAACATGGAACCGCCTCCTTCAGATAGTAAACTTCGTCTCCAGGCAGGAAAATTATGCGTTAGTCCTAGTCTGCTCACAAATGGAAAAGGAAAAATTACTGAAAACAAGCCAGAGGTGTCAAGGGTGACTGATTCTGAGAAAAAAGGATGAAATAAGGGCGGGTCCGGCCTCTTACCCCCGGCCGGTTTCGGACAGAATGCAGCGCTGAAAAGCCGTGCTCACCGCTTGAGTCACCGGGCCCGGGATGCGATCCCCAACCCGTACGCCGTTCAGCGTGGAAACGGGCAACACCTCGATGGTCGTCCCGATCAGAAAGAGTTCTTCAATCTGCGACAATTCCTCTTCGGGAACCTCCCGTTCTTCCACGATGATCCCGGCTTTTCTCGCCAATTCCAGCACCACGGCCCGGGTGACGCCGGCCAGCAACTGGTCGCTCAACGGGGCCGTGATGATGGTCCCGTCCCTGACCAGGCACACGTTGCTGGAGCAACCTTCCGTGACCAACCCGTCCTTCACCAGAATCGCTTCCATGGCCCCGGCATCGCAGGCTTCCTGTTTCGCCAGAACGTTGGCCAGCAGGTTCAAACTCTTGATCGAACACCGGCCCCACCGCAGATCGGGCAGGGTGACGACCGAAACGCCCTGCCGTCGAAGTACGCCGTCGGTTTCGGGAATTTCCCGAAACGTCATGACCACGGTGGGCTTCGCCGGGCTGGGGAAAAGATGGGCTCGCGGAGCCACCCCGCGGGTCAATTGGATGTACACCATGCACGCGGCATAATCACTCCGCTGAACGCCTTCCCGGATCAACGCCTCCCATTCGGTTCGGGAGAGCGGGACCGGGATGGAAACCGCACGGGCGCTCGACTCCAATCGCAATAAATGGTCGTAAAGCCGGAAAGGAACACCCCCATACGTGCGCACCACTTCATAGACGCCGTCGCCGAATTGAAAACCCCGATCTTCAATCGAGATGGTCGCTTCTTCAAGCGGAGAAAAGTGCCCGTTGACGTATGCGATAGTGGGCATGAGGATCACAAATGTTATGAACCCGGCTCCTGCACGTGGACCAGGAATACGCGACGGGCTTCGGTTGTAAATTTCCAGGCCATCCGTTTCTGAAATTCCAAACGGTGCGTCCCGACTTGGAGCGGCTCGAATTCGAACTGACGCTTGCCCGAATCCACCGCATTATTGCTGGTGGTCCGGAAAAACTCATCCGCCGTCAGTACGAGTTGTGTCGGATCATACGCAGGCACCCACTGCTCACCCCGCGTGCGATCCTCCCACAGGTTGACGGTCAACGGGACGCCGACCGTCCCATACAGAGGTTTGCTATCAGATTCTTGTGCATCCATCAGGCTGTCCATCCCCATTAAGGTTCACCTTAAAATTCCCTGCACGCGGAACTGACGAAAATCTCACCATCCCGGACCTGCACGTCGTAGGTCGCGAGGCATTGCCCGCCGCCGTCCGTCCCGAACCCGTTCCGCACGTCAAATTGGAGATCATGCCAAGGACATCCTATCACGTATCCTTTCAACTTGCCCTTATGGAGCGGGCCTCCCTTATGCGGGCAGATGTTGTTGATCGCAAAAAGCGTCCCGGACACGTTGAAGAGCGCTATGGTCTTGCCGTTGACCTTGAAGGCTTTCGAGGCACCAGGCGGCACATCCTCCGCCTTGCCGATGCGCACGAAGTTGTCCGGTGATGGAGAGTCCATAATATGCTCAAGCCTTCCTGGCAACAAATGCACCCCGCCCGGTCAATCCCTTCCGGGAGAGTTTACATCCGCAAGGCAAAGACGAGTTCCTGCCCCAAGATCACCTGGGCGCGCTCCACAAATCCGCTATTCGCCTCGATCAGATACCGGGCCCGTTCCGGGGGCGGCCCATGCCACTCACAAGGATCGCTCGCACAGGGGGGCACGGATTCGACGATATGAACCACGTGCTTGCTTTCATTGACCCAGATCAAATCCACGTTGAACTGGTACTGTTTCGTCCAGACTTTATGCAGACCGGACTCTTCGAACAACAAAATTATCCCGTGATCGTCCGGCAGCGTTTCTCGAAACGCCAACCCGAACAATAATTTTTCCGGGGTCTCGGCCACCTCCGCCTGAAGGTTGGCTCCGCCGGGGAACCGGACTTCGATGATCTCCGTCCCTTTGGGTGCATTAAACATCAGAGCCCCGGAGACCAACAACAACGCCATGAGCACCAGAAACACGATGCGCTTCCTGTTCGGGGTCAACGGGGCATCCACCGCGCGTGTCTTTTTTGAACCCATATGGTCCTGGTATTCGTTGTGCCTGCTTGGTCTTCCGTCATTCCAGCGAAAGCAGGAATCCGGCGTCTTTATTATGGCAGGTGTCGCCGGGCCATTCCATGGTCTCACCCACCCATTTACCAATCGGCCCGTATAATTTATAGTGTCTGAGACAGACTTCTCAAACCGCCTCCCCTCACCTTCGATCAGGAGGATGTTGCCATGAAGCAAAAAACGCTCAGGGTCTTCTTCATTGCAGGCGTGGCGCTGTCCCTCTCGTTCTCAATTTCAACGGGTACGTCGTCCGCGGTCATGCCCATCACGATCGACCATTTTGTCGCCAACCTCTTCCCTCAGGCCAGGCACTATCATTGGGTGGTGAACAACAGCAAAAGGGAAACACAACGGGAAACCATCGTCGACATCAACACCTTCATCACAAAAAAAGATGGAGCGACGCCTACGGAAAACCGGTTTCTACTGCTATTCCTTGATGGCCGGATTCTTGGCGCTCAAAATATTCCCCTCAATGCGATCGTCGACTGCGGTCCGGACGAAGAAGAAGTGTAAGAACGGGAAGACAACCAACAAAAAGCCCCGTTCCCCTGAATAGGGAACGGGGCTTTTTTACACACAAACCGACGCTTTTCGCGTTTACTTCAAGACCACAAGGTTGGAACCGAGGTGCGCAGCATGAAGCTGGCATTTCACCTTTAAGTTCCCGGAAGCGGTGACGTACGTCAAGTCGCTCATGGGAACGCCGATGTACTTCGTTTCCCCGGCCTTCAACACAATTTTGACCTGCAACGAGGTGGGACCGGCAAAAGCCGAATCGGCCGACAAGCTGAACCCATGGTCGCCATCCAAGGCATTGGTCACCTTGATCAGGACGGGTTGACCTCTCCGACCGCCTGTGCCCTGATTTCTCAGATCGAGAATCGCAGTTCCGGGATACCAGGCTTTTTTCCCGCCGATCATCAAGGCAGTGTATTCCAGATCGACGTCGAGACTTGTAAAAGGTTGACCAACGATGGACCCGGTTGCAAGGTCGCCTACCATCGCGCCACCGGACTGCAAGGCCAGGGCGACTGAAGAACCGGCTGCCACCAGAATGAGACTTAAAAGGACGGATAGAAGCACCTTGTGCATTGCCTACCTCCTCACAATAAAAATGACGTTAATAAAAAGTGCCGCGCTAAAACCTCAAGGCCACTCACGTTTTCTAAAAAACCCACTTGTCTACACCATTTTTCTGCACGGTGAATGCGACTTATAGCATATGCCGCCATAGGACGCAAGGCTGTTTTTAGGGTGCACGTTGCGCGGAATATACCAGAATAATAAGGACAAAGAAATAGGCAGGCAATAGTCCAGTTCCCGCTCTCCCCCCGACTTTTTCCTTGCATCGTGATCTTTTTCAACGGTAGAGTGGAAACCCACTTGGTCGACAGTCGTACGTGAGACCGCGAGCCATGACCTTCCTTTTCTTCGTCGCCCTGAGTCTATTTTTCTCCTTTGCCCTGCCTGTTGCGGACATCCTGCCGGAGGCCGCGGCGTTTTCCATCGTCCAGCCCAAGAACGGCGGCAGCCACCCATCCAATAAAGACGTGTCCGCTGTCATCGACGTGGGGACGGTCACGGGCGTGACGAAAGTCCGGTTCTATTGGTACGAGGAAGGGGAAGACATGCTCAAGGCATTCGTGGATGAAAAGTTGGCGGGCGTCGTGACCGACCCGCCGTTCGGGACGAACCTGCAACCGCCACAAGCGGCCACGGGGCTCTTTCGCCTGCTGGCCGTGGCCGATCAGGAAAACCGGCAAGCCGACGACGAGGACTGGGCGGTCTTCGACGAAGTGCTCCTCCTCATCCAACCCCACGGTTCGTTGGAAGAAATCGATTTTGAGACGGACAAACCCTTAAAGTTCGGGCGAGCGAGCGCCGTGAAAGTCTATGATCAACTGGATTTTCTGGGGAAGTATATCGACCTGCCCGTCGTGGGCCGCTATTCGGACGGCGCGACGCGGTCGATCCGTAGCGCCGCCTCGGGGACAACCTATCGCGTGGACGATGAGTCCGTGATCACCGTCAACAAGGACGGCCGGCTTCGGCTGGTCGGCAACGGCGCGACGACCGTGACCGTCAAGAATGGCGGGGTGGAGAAAAAGCTCGACGTCCTTGTGGAAGTCAATACTGACCCGAACCAGCCCCCCATGGCTGACCCGGGTCCGACCCAAACCGTGTATTCGGGCGAACGGGTCATGCTTAACGGTCTCAAGAGCTATGATCCGGAAGGCGGCTCCCTCAAATATTCCTGGGCGCAAGTTCAAGGCAGCCGGATCGCCCTGCTCGATCCCGATTCGGAAAAAGCCCGGTTTTTCGCGCCGTTCGTGGTGGAACCCCGGCTCTTTCGCTTTACCCTCAGGGTCACGGACGTGCAAGGGGCCGACAGCGAGCCTGCCGTGGTCGATATCATGGTGGAGCCGTAACGTTACAGTTCGATTTGCGAATCCTTGGGCGATTGCCCCTTCCGGGCTTTTTCCAGCAACGCTTCTTCGACGAAGATGGGCGTGCCGAAATGAATTGCCAGGGCGATCCCGTCTGATGAACGGCAATCGAAGACCTTGGTTTGACCGCCGGCGGCCATCGTCAATTCCCCGTAATAGACCTGCCCTTTCAAGCTGATCCCGACCTGTACGACCGTCATGTCGTAGGCCTGTAAAATGGTGTGCATGAGATCATGAGACAACGGGCGCGGCGTTTTTTTCCCGGTCAGCGCCCCATGAATGGACCCCGCCACCGTCGGATCCACGAAAATGGGGACTACGGCGTCCCGCGCCGTCAACAACACCACGGGCCCCACGTCCGACCATACGACTTTCACGGCATCCACTTTGACTTGCCCCGCAGGAGACGGGGGCTGCGCCTGAACCTGGACGGCGCCGGCCGCCAGGCATCCGGCGATCACCAACAGCAGCTTGAGATGTCGCATGACGGGCTCCTTTAGTGAACCTCTGATTTATTTAGGTGTTATCCCGACACAAACGGGTTGGACTCCCGTTCGCGTCCGATCTGCGTCGCCGGTCCGTGGCCCGGAATGACGCGGGTATCGGGATCCAAGGAAAACAGTCGCTCCCGAATCGAAGACTGGATGGCACGCGCGTCGCCTCCCCACAAATCCGTTCGCCCGATCCCTCCGCGAAACAGGGTATCTCCCGACAGAAGCAACTGTTGACCGGCAAAATAGAAACTGAGGGACCCCGGGGTGTGTCCGGGAGTATGCAACGCCTGTCCGGAGACGCTCCCGAACGACAGGACCTCCCCATCCTGAATCCAACAATCCGGATCCGGCACGGGGAGATAGGGGACCCCAAACGCCCGGCATTGCACGTCGAGCATCTTCCACAACCTTTCATCATCGGGGTGCAGACAGAGAGGCGCCCGCGTGGCTTGCTGAATATCCCCGGATGCCAGGAAATGATCGAAATGCGCGTGGGTGTGCAGGATACGCACGACCGTCAGATCAAGACGCCGGACTTCATCCAGCAGTTGCTCGGGATTCCCGCCCGGATCGACAATGACCGCCTCGCGGGTTTCCGGGTCGCCCAGAATGGAACAATTACACCCCAGGGGAGGAACCGCAAACGTGTTCTGAATGATAGGCTGCACGAGCCACCTGCCCTGTCTTTAGCCCGGCCTCCACCCCGCGGGGTGGAGACCGGGACGGAAGATGATGATGTCGCGGCCTGATAGCCTTGAGCTTGGATTTGCATTCATTCTTGAAGAGACCTACAATTCAAAAAACGAGGTCGAGTTTCGCAGTGAAGTGTAACACGTTCTCTTTGGAGAAAGCGCCTGCGGGGACCCCTTTGTGATGCTCGAGCAACCCGTCATTCCAATACGACACCACCATCTGATCCGGATCTCCCTTATCAGCTTTGTCCTGTTGACCGGATGCCCTCCAGACAACACGCCTCTGATCGAGGAAAACGAGCAGCTCAAAGAACGAATCGTCAAACAGGAAAGCATGATGACGACCCTTCAGGAAGGAAACCGTGTCCTGCAGGAACAGATCGACCGGCTCAATCAGGAACTTCGAGCCAACGAGGACGAATTCGGGAAACGACTCGAACTCGCGCAACAAACCGGGCAAGGCCTCTCCACTGAAAAACAAAACCTGCTGCAGCAAGTCACGGCCGTCACCAACAAAAACCGGAAGCTGCAAACGGAAACCCAAAAACTCCGCAAACAACTCGAACTCACGCAACAAACCGAGCAGGGCCTCTCCGGTGAAAAACAGAACCTTATCGAACAGGTCACGGCCTTAACCCAAGAAAATCAAAAATTACACGCGGACGGACAAAAATTCAAAAATGACGCCCAATGGCTGCGCACGCTACGGGATCGTTTTCGGCAGGCCCTGCAAGTCAACAACCAGACGGTGAAGGCGCAGACGCTGTTCCACAACCTGCCGGACGTGACCAAAGCCGCGTTGCAGGCCTTGGCGAAGAATGGCTACACGTTGATGGCCAAAATGGAGACCGATCAAAAATCGGTGTTCATCACTGAACGCAAAACCTCACCTTCGCCCTCGATCGAGTTGCCCGGTTACCGGAACCAGTACCTGATGGAATTGGAGGCCCAACCCGACAACCAGACGGCGCTCAAGGTCAAAGCTCAATATGAAGAGATGACGCCGGGAGGCACCATCATCCAGGTAGGCGAAGACGAAATCGCGATCATCGAACGTCGATTGATTCAGGCCATCCGGCAAATCCTCGACCCTCCGGAACAAGAAGCCCCGCCTAAGGATATTCACGCACCGCCGGAAGATGACACCGAGCCGACCTGACGCGCATTGCTCACCCCAACCCTCTCCCACGGAGAGAGGGAGTGCTTTTCTTTTGTCCGGAGGAATGACGGGAGCAGGCGATTACGAACGCGAGCGCGAGCGTGAAGCTGCCGACAGGCTGTTCCCGGCTGTGAGGTAGGCATCGATCCCGGTCGCGGCCTTGCGGCCTTCCGCAATGGCCCAGACGATCAGCGAGGCGCCGCGTTTCGTATCCCCGGCGGCGAAGATCCCTTCTTGGCTGCTCATGAAATTCCCGTCCACCGCCACGTTCCCTCGTGCGTCGTATTTCACCCCCAGGCTATCGAGCAGGCCGTTCTTGACGGGTCCGGTAAAGCCCATGGCCAGGAGCACCAAATCAACGCCCATCTCGAATTCCGTACCGGGGACCGGGATGAATTTTCCACTCTCAAACGAGACGCGATGAGCGTGAAGCGCGCTCACGTGGCCGTTGTCGCCCGAGAACCGCGTGGTGGAGACGCTCCATTGCCGGTCGCAGCCTTCCTCATGAGCATGGGAGGAACGTAGCTGCATGGGCCACAGGGGCCACGGCGTGGAATCCGCACGCTGGGGAGGCGGTTCCGGCAACAACTCGAACTGATGCACGGACTCACAGCCCTGACGATGCGCCGTGCCCAGACAGTCGGAGCCGGTGTCGCCGCCGCCGATAATCACCACCCGCTTATCCTTCGCGGTAATCTGCTCGACCGGCAGGCCGTCGCCGGCGTTCATCTTGTTCTGTTGGGTGAGATAATCCATGGCGAAGTGGACCCCGTCCAGGTCACGACCCGGCACCGGCAAATCACGCGGTTGCTCGGCACCCAGCGCCAGGCACACCGCGTCGAACCGGCCGGCGAGGTCGTCGGCCGTGACGTCCACGCCGACGTTCACGTTGGGTTCGAACTTCACGCCCTCCGCAATCATCTGATCCAGCCGCCGGTCGATGACCCACTTTTCCATTTTGAAATCCGGAATGCCGTAGCGCAGCAGCCCGCCGATGCGGTCCGCTTTTTCATACACCGTGACACCGTGTCCGGCCCGGACCAATTGTTGGGCCGCAGCCAGACCCGCGGGGCCCGACCCGACGACCGCGACGGTTTTGCCGGTCTTGGCGACCGGCAGGACCGGCTCGATCCAGTGTTCATCGAACCCGCGATCGATGATGTTCCATTCGATGACGCGGATGGAAACCGGATCGGCATTGATCCCTAATACACACGCCGACTCGCAGGGCGCCGGACACAACCGGCCGGTGAATTCCGGAAAGTTATTCGTCGAATGGAGCGCCTTGAGAGCATCCTTCCACCGGCCGCGATGCACCATATCGTTCCATTCGGGGATCAGGTTGACGACCGGGCATCCGGTGTTGCTTTGGCAAAAGGGCACGCCGCAATCCATGCACCGCCCGCCCTGGTTACGCAGCTTGTCCTCGGGGAACGGTTCATACATTTCCCGCCAATCCAATACCCGCAGTTCGACCGCGCGCCGCGTCGGCGTTTCCCTTGCATAGTGCATGAACCCGCGGGGATCAGCCATGCGCCACCGCCTCCGGGGCGCCTTTTTTCTTCGCCGCCTTGCGCTCCGCCAGGACCCGCTTGTAATCCAACGGCATGACCTTGACGAAGTGGCGAAGCGTCATCGGCCAGGAATCCAGAATCATCCGGGCCTTGCGACTGCCCGTATGGCGCACGTGATTTTCGATCATGGTCTTCAGGGTCTGCACGTCCGCGGGCTCCACGACCTTTTCCAATTCCACCATCCCGAGATTGCACCGGGATTCGAATTTCCCGTCTTCGTTCCAGACGTAGGCTTCCCCGCCCGACATGCCCGCGGCGAAGTTGCGACCGGTGCTGCCCAGCACGACGACCACGCCCCCCGTCATGTATTCGCACCCGTGATCCCCGGTGCCCTCGATCACCGTGCGGACGCCGCTGTTTCTCACGGCAAACCGTTCGCCGGCGGTCCCGTAAAAATAACACTCGCCGCGCGTGGCCCCGTAGAGCGACGTATTGCCGATCAGGATCGTGCATTCGGGTTCGAACGTGACGCCTTGGGGCGGGGTCACGATAATTTTTCCGCCGGAAAGCCCCTTACCCAGGTAATCGTTGGACTCGCCTTCGAGATTGAGCGTAATGCCCTTGCTCAAGAAGGCGCCGAACGATTGACCAGCCGACCCCTTGAAATTGATGGTCACGGTATCCGCGGGCAAACCTTCTTCCCCGTATTTCCGTGCGATGCGACTGGACAGGATCGTGCCGGTCGTCCGGTCGGTGTTGCGGATCGGCAGGTCCAGCGTGACCTTTTCCTGCCGCTCGATCGCCGGCTCACACAGTTGCACCAATTCGACGTCCATCACCTTGTCCAAACCGTGGTCCTGCGGCTGGACGTTGTACGTCGCCACCTCGGACCCCACGTCCGGGCTCCACAGCAGGGCCGAGAAATCCAGGCCGCTCGCTTTCCAATGGTCGATGGCTTTTTGCACTTTCAATTTGTCGGTACGGCCGATCATCTCCGGAAACGTGCGGAACCCGAGTTGCGCCATGAACCGCCGCACCTCTTCCGCCACGAAGAAGAAGAAATTCACCACGTGGTCCGGTTGGCCGGCAAACCGTCTGCGAAGTTCAGGGTCCTGGGTCGCGATGCCCACCGGACAGGTGTTGAGATGACATTTCCGCATCATGATGCAGCCTTCGACGATCAACGGCGCGGTGGAAAAACCAAATTCCTCGGCCCCGAGCAACGCGGCGATCACGACGTCGCGGCCGGTTTTCATCTGCCCGTCGGTTTCGACCTTGATGCGTCCCCGCAGGTCGTTGAGCACGAGGGTTTGATGCGTCTCCGCCAAGCCCAGTTCCCAGGGGATCCCCGCGTATTTGATGGACGACAGGGGCGACGCCCCGGTGCCGCCGGCGTCACCGCTGATCAACACCTTGTCGGCGTGCGCTTTGGACACCCCCGCGGCGACCGTGCCGACGCCGACTTCCGAGACCAGTTTCACGGACACGTCCGCATCGGGATTCGAGTTTTTTAAATCGAAGATCAACTGGGCCAAGTCTTCAATCGAATAAATGTCATGGTGCGGCGGCGGCGAAATGAGACCCACGCCGGGCGTGGAAAACCGCATTTTGGCGATGACTTCGTCCACCTTGTGCCCGGGCAGCTGGCCGCCTTCCCCGGGTTTGGCCCCCTGCGCCATCTTGATTTGCAATTCCTTCGCGTTGACCAGGTAATTCGCCGTGACCCCGAATCGCCCGGAGGCCACCTGCTTGATGTACGAATTCTTGGAATCGCCGTTGGGCAACGGGATAAAGCGTTCCGCGTCTTCCCCGCCCTCACCGGTATTGCTCTTGGCGCCGATCCGGTTCATCGCGATCGCCAGCGTTTCATGGGCTTCCTTGCTGATGGCTCCATACGACATGGCACCGGTGGTAAACCGTTTCACGATTTCACCGGCAGGCTCCACTTCATCCAACGGCAAGGGCTCCGGCGGGCACTTGAAGTCGAACAGGCCCCGCAAGTTCGACCGGCGCCGGGTTTCGTCGTTCACCAGTTGGGCATAGGTTTCGTAGGTCTCGGCGTCGTTGGTGCGGGTCGCGTGCTGCAACGAATAGATGGTTTCCGGGTTCCAATTATGGTGTTCGCCCTGGATGCGGTAATGGATCTCGCTGCCGAAGTCCAACTGCCGAACGGCAACCGGTTCATACGCGACCCGGTGTCGCCGCAGGGCTTCTTCGGCAATCTCCCGCATACCCATGCCCTGAATGCGTGAGGGCGTGCCCGTGAAATACCGTTTCACAAGCTCCTCGTTCAGCCCGATGGCTTCGAAGATCTGCGCGCCGCAATAAGACTGCACCGTGGAAATGCCCATTTTGGAAAAGATTTTGAGCAGGCCCTTGTTGATAGCCTTGATGAATTTACCCGACGCGGTTTCCGCGTCGATACCTTCCGGCAGGTAGCCTTCGCGCTCCAGGTCCTTGTAGGTTTCAAACACCAGGTACGGATTCACCAGGCCGGCGCCGTATCCGATCAGGCAGGCAAAATGATGCGTGTCCCGCGGCTCGCCGGTCTCCAGGATCAGGCCGACTTCCGTGCGCGTGGCCTCGCGCACCAGGTGATGGTGCACCGCGGAGATCCCCAACAGGCTGGGAATCGCCGCCCATTCTTCGTTCACCCCGCGATCACTCAGGATCAGAAACTTGAAACCCTCCTTGATGGCCTTGGACGCCTCCCGGCAGAGTTGATCCACGGCCGTGCCCAACCCGTCGGGTCCGTCGGCCACGCGGAACAACAGGGGCAACGTCTTGCTGACGAAATGGGGATCGGCAATCTCCCGGATCTTCTGCAACTGCGCGTTCGTGACGATCGGCTGCTGGACCTTGATCCGGCGACAGGCTTCCGGGGTCTCGGCCGTCAGGTTGGGTTTCGGCCCGATGTTCGTGACCAGCGACATGACCAACTGTTCCCGGATGGGATCGATGGGGGGATTCGTGACCTGGGCGAAGAGTTGTTTGAAATACTTGGGCAACAGTTGCGGCCGGTTGGACAGCACCGCCAAGGGGGTATCCGTGCCCATGGACGAAATGGGCTCTTCGCCGTTGATACCCATCGGCGACAAGATCATCTTGAGTTCCTCGATGGTATAACCGAACACCTGCTGCCGCTGGCGGAGGGTCGGGTGATCCGGTTGCGGCACGCTCAAGGGCTCCGGCAGTTCATCCAGCGACACCCGGTACTGGGTCACCCAGGAGCGGTAGGGCTGGCGCCCGACCATTTCCGCCTTGATTTCTTCGTCGTCGATGATGCGGCCTTGCACCGTATCCACCAGGAACATGCGGCCGGGTTGCAGCCGCCCTTTTTCACGAATATTCTTCGCGTCGGCCGGCAGGACCCCGGCCTCGGACGCCAGGACCACCAGGTCGTCCGTGGTCACCTGATACCGGCAGGGCCGCAGCCCGTTCCGGTCCAGCGTCGCGCCGATCAGTTTGCCGTCCGTAAACGCCACGGCCGCGGGGCCGTCCCAGGGTTCCATCATCGCGGCGTGATACTCATAGAAGCCCCGCCGGTTCAAATCCATGTGCGGGTTGCCGACCCAGGGTTCGGGAATCAGCATCATCATGGCATGGGGCAGGGACCGGCCGGCCATCACGAGAAATTCCACCGCGTTATCCAGACACGCCGAATCGCTCTGCTCCTCGTACACGATGGGATAGAGTTTTTCGAGATCGTCGCCGAACAGGTCGGACGCCAAGCGCCCCTGCCGGGCGCGCATCCAATTGACGTTCCCGCGCAGGGTATTGATTTCACCGTTGTGCACGACGTACCGGTACGGGTGCGCCAACGACCACGTGGGGAAGGTATTCGTGCTGAAACGGGAATGCACGAGCCCCAGAGCCGAAACCATGCTGGAATCCGTCAGGTCCGGGAAGAACCCGCCGAGTTGCTCCGGCAACAACATGCCCTTGTAGACGATAGTGTTGGCGGATAGGCTGCACATATACACGCGCCCGCGTTCCACCAACGCGGACTCGCGAATCGCCCGGGCGATCCGTTTCCGGACGACGTACAACTTCCGCTCGAACTGGGCCTCGTTCAGGATGTCGCGCGCGATGAAAAACTGCCGGATGTGGGGCAGGGTCCGTTGCGCCAGGGTGCCGACGTATTCCAGTTTCACCGGCACGTCGCGCCATCCCAGGAAGCGCAGCCCTTCTTCGCGGACAATGGATTCGAACAGACCTTCACATTGCCGGCGAAGCGGTTCGTCCTGCGGCAGGAACACCATGCCCACCCCGTAGCCGCCCGACTCGGGCAACGACAGGCCGGCGTCCAGGCACGCCCGCCGGAAGAATTCGTGGGAGATTTGCAGGAGAATGCCCGCGCCGTCGCCGGTACAGGGATCGCACCCCTGCGCCCCGCGATGGTACAGGTTCTTCAAGACGTCCAGTGATTGTTCGATGATGTTGTGGGACCGGTGTCCTTTGATGTTGACGACAAAACCGATGCCGCACCCGTCCTTCTCGAACCGCGGGTCATAGAGACCCTGTTTGGGGGGCAGTCCGTATGGGGATCGTTGATCGCTCATCAGAGGCATTCCTCGCATCCTTCGACAAGCTCAGGGCTCAGGACGGGCGCGGCTCTTCACGAGCCGGGGATCTCATGCTTCCTCAACCCCGCCTCAATTCGCCCGGCTCAGGACAAGAAAAAGGACTTCAAAGGAGAAACGGAGACAAGCCGGAATCTACTGGATATGGGAAAAAAGTGTCAAGACGGATCCGGTAGCAATGAAGAAGGGAGCGTGATGAAGACGCGACCAACCCCCTGTGGTTATCCTGTAGGGACGGACACCGTCCCTGCGAATCTTGACAATCACCGGACCCTCCCATAGGATCGCTGAAATGGGCGGTGCGCAACCAGTCGTTCAACGTTCCCTGACGATGGACGAAGTCTGGGAGCTGTATCGCCCGGACATCGAAGAAATCGAATCGCACATTCGCCGGAACCTCAATTCCGAAGCTCCGCTCATCAACGAAATTGCCGCCCACATTCTGGACGGGGGCGGCAAACGCATTCGCCCGCTCCTGTTGAGTCTCTGCTCCCGGCTCACGGGCTATATCCCCAAGGACGACTTGGTTCTCGGCAGCCTCATCGAATTCATCCATACGGCGACCCTGCTCCATGACGACGTGCTGGATGAAGCGACGCTTCGCCGGGGGCGGCCCACGGCTCGACGCATGTGGGGGAACCGGGCCAGCATTTTGGCGGGAGATTACCTCTACTCCCGGGCCATGCATCACATCGCCGCGTTCAAGAACCACGACGTGAATGACGCCATGGCCCTGGCCTGCAAGCGTTTGGCGGAAGGCGAAATTCTGCAACTGTGCGCCAACCGGCAGCCGCTGCTGTCCGAATCGGAATATCTGCGGATCATCGAATACAAGACCGGAGCCTTGTTGGCGGCCGCGTGCAAGGTGGGGGGCCTGATGGGCGGCGTCTCTTCCCTGCAAGCGGAAGAGCTGTATCGCTTCGGGTTGAACGTGGGCATCGCCTTTCAATTGGCCGACGACTGGCTCGATTACACGGCCGATGAACAGAACCTCGGGAAAACCCTCGGACAGGATTTGATGCAGGGGATGGTCACCCTGCCCCTGATCCACGTGTTGCCGCGCCTGCCGGCGGACGACCGGCGGAGCCTGGCCGCCAAAATTGAACGGAACGCCGTTGAAGAAGGCGATTTGCTCCGGCTGACCGCGTCCATGCACGAGCACGGCTCCCTGGGCTACACCAGGGCGCGTTCCCGGGAATACATCGACGCCGCGCTCTTGAACCTCACGACCTTTGACGATTCCACGGCCAAGCGCGCCCTCATCGTCGTCGCCGATTACATGGTCAACCGCGACTGCTGACGGGATTTCACCGAACTCACGGATAGAGTCCTTGTAGGTCGCTCAAGGGATCCCTCTTGAAGGACGTAGTCTCCCATGGTAGGGTGACAGTGTATGGCGTTTGACGCTTTAAAATCCGTTGAGGAACTGCAGGCGGTCGGTATTCCGGAAATACAGGCCAAGGCACAAATACGGATCCTTCAAGAGATCATTGAATCCAACCTCGCCACCAAACGCGACATGGAAGAACTGCGGCAAGCGACGGCTCACGACATCAGCGAACTGCGGCAAGCGACGGCTCACGACATCAGCGAACTGCGGCAAGCGACGGCTCAAGACATCAGCGAACTGCGGCAAGCGACGGCTCACGACATCAGCGAACTGCGGCAAGCGACGAAACTCGACCTGAAAGAGCTTGAGCTTCGCTTGACCATCAAACTCGGCTCCCTCGTGGTAGTGGTGATCGGGCTGCTGGTGGCCCTTTCAAAGCTCAACGTCTTTTAGGTCGCGGCCTTGTCCCGCAGCACGGCCAGGAAGAGAAGGCCGATCAGAATCCAGAGGATTTCACGAATCCGGCGGATCACGGCAAAGGTAATGCCCGTGACCTCGCCGTACCCCAGGGCCATCAGGAAAACCAGATACCCGCCTTCCTGCACGCCAATCCCACCGGGAACGAACGACACGCTTCCCTTGATCAGCGCCGTCATTGCGGCGATCGACAAAGCCGACAACCAGCCGACCTCCGCTCCCAGGAAGTAGAGAATCGCATACACTTCAAACAACTCCGTCAACCACGCGGTAAAGTGGACCCCCATCGACAAGAAGAACGTCCGGCGGCGCTGTCCGTAAAACGTGCGGATCGTCCGGTCCAACTCCAACAACCGCGGTCGATACGCCTCCAGGCGTTGCGACCGGACCCGGCACGCGTCGGCCACCGTCAACAACCCTCTTCCGATCCCGTAGCGTTGAACCACGAGAAACAGAAAGACGCCGAACCCCAGCAGGCCCACGCTGACGAACGCCACCGGGACGTCGTACTCGGTTCCGCCGGCGAGCCAGAGTGTCGCACTCAACCCCAACACCATGTAGAGGACCTGGGCAAGGGTCATGACCGTCTTGGCCGTCACCACGGAGGCCAACCCTTCGACCATGGGGACTTCATAGCGCGTCAGCAGGTACGCCTTCATGGGCTCGCCGCCCAGCATGGCCGTCGGGGTCGTCGCGTTAATGGCTTCGCCCGCCATCCGCACCATGAACAACCGGACATACCCCACCCGGCTCGCCCACGGCCCCAGGGTCAGGGACCAGCCATACGTATCGAGCAGATAGACCACCAGGAACGGGACGAGAATCATGCAGAACGCGACGGGCCCGACGTGCTCCACTGTCTCCCAGATCCGGAACGGACCGATATGCCAGAGCAGCCCGCCCAGGACGACAACACCCGCGGCAAGAAAGACCAGCCGAATCATGTGATGGCCTCAATTTCCTCTTCGGTCATCCCTG
The DNA here is from genome assembly GCA_965203665.1 of Nitrospirales bacterium. Taxonomy (GTDB): domain Bacteria; phylum Nitrospirota; class Nitrospiria; order Nitrospirales; family UBA8639; genus Bin75. Next base: position 1,144,824 of record OZ241905.1, read on the forward strand.
TACGTGTCCAGTAATTTGTTGACACTTTCTCCGTCTTCTTTCCCCTCCTTTGTAAGGAGGGGCGAAGGGGAGGTAGAGCTTGCGGCTATCATGGCGAACCCGGCCCCCCTGCACGGTAGACTCTACCCCACCTGACCTCCCCTTACAAAGGGGAGGAAAAGGATGGTCGCGCCCCTCTGTTCCCCTCCTTTGTAAGGAGGGGCAAGGGGAGGTAGAGCTTGCAGCAGCCGTAGGTCGGGTTAGCCGCAGGCGTAACCCGACACCGCAGCCGCTTGTCGGATTACGCTACGCTAATCCGACCTACGTATTCAGCGACCAGGCCCCCGGGGCGACAGCGACGAACAAGCGGGCGAGTCCGTCCGAGCCGGGCGCACTGGTTATTGACTCACCGATATAAATATTGTAGAACTACGCCCTGTTGTTGACTTGTCGATACAGATACCGAAAGCGTTTCGGGTTGCACATTCAACAAGGAGGGAGTACATGAGACTCGATAGCCTAAGAAGTGGCCTGCCTGCCTGCCTGCCTGCCTGCCTGCCTGCCTGCCTGCCTGCCTGCCTGCCTGCCTGCCTGCCTGCCTGCCTGCCTGCTAATAGTGAGTCGGCCGCGATGAGCGGCGCGCGCGCGGCCGCGGGGGCCGCCCTGCTGATTGTCGCAATGGTCGCCACGATGACCATCGGCGCGGGCCCGGCGTTCGCAAACTCGGACTGCCTGGCGTTGTGGTCGCCCGGGACGTGGGCGCCCGGGAGCATCACCGGCTGCGCGGCGGACCTGATGGCGGCGCGGCCGGGGACACGGCCGGGCACGGGGCCGGCGACGGGGCCCGCGCTGACCGCGGCGTTCCACGGCCTGCCGGCCGCGCACAACGGCCAGCAGTTGTTCACCTTCGAACTCCGGTTCAGCCAGGAATTCCAGGGGCTGCGGCTGACGGCGCTCAAACAGGCGTTGGAAGTGACGGGCGGGCGGCTGGTGGACGTGAAGCGCACGGTGCGGGGCCAGAACCAGAGCGTGACGGTGCGGGTGCGGCCGTCGTCGACCGGAGCCGTGACGGTGCGGCTGCCCGGCAAGAAGAAGCTGTGGGACCCGGTCTCGGCGACCGTGGCGGGACCCGCGGCCGCTCCGACCGAGCCGGTCACCCCGGTGGCGTCCCCGCCGGCCACCCCGGTGACGCCGCCTCCGGCCGCCGAGACGCCGGCGCCGCTGACCGCGACGTTCCACGGGCTGCCGGACGAACATAACGGGCAGAAGCTGTTCAGCTTCGAGATCCGGTTCAACGAGGAGTTTCGGGGGCTGCGGCTGACGGCGCTCAAGCAGGCGCTGCAGGTGACCGGCGGCCGGGTGATCGACGTGAAGCGCACGGTGCGGGGCGAGAACCAGCGGGTGACGGTGCGGGTGCGGCCGGATTCGCACGCGCCCGTGACGGTGGCGCTGGGGGCGACCACGGACTGCTCCGCGGCGGGCGCGATCTGCGCCAGCGACGGGCGGCAGCTCTCCGGCTCGTTGAGCGCGAACATCACCTCGCCGGCCTGGGGGCCGGGCGAGACTGAGGGAACCCCCTATACCCTGGCGGCCCTGAAGAGCCTGAACCTGCACCCGCCAAGGGCCAAAGCGATCGAGAGCAATGATCCGGCCGCCTCGGCACCGTCAGGACTTCCCAGCACGACCGGGACGGTGGTCAACATGAACGCCATGACACCAGGCACGGTCGTCGGTGGGGCGACGAGGCCGAACATCCAGTTGCTGGAGCGAGCGGGCAACAGCAGCGATATCGTGATCGACTTTCCGTGCGATTTCTCCGGTGGTCCGTCACCGGGCGACATATGCCGGATCGGAGGTGGAGTCATGAACTCGTCGGGCAATTTTGTGTGGGACAACACCTCCTTCCTCTCTACCTACGGCCGCTGGTTCACCTATCCGCACGATGCCGGTACCAGCGACATGAAGGTCCATCTGCAGGTTCGAAGGGCGACATATGGCATGCACGGCAAGGACGAGCTGGCGACCTTCTTCCAGCGGGGCCACAGCAAGGACTACTTCTACAAGCACCGGGACTTCTTCACGGCCGAGGCGTACCTGGAGGCGCCCGGAGACGCCGTGCAGCCGTTAACAACGCAAGGTTCTAAATTGACCTGGACCGGCAAGGTCGTCGGCCTCGACACGGCGCGCCAGTTTGATACTTCGGGGAAAGGGAACTTCCTGAGGCGCGGGGACCTGATCGGCGGCGATGCCACGATCACAGTGTCGGGCTCCGCCAGCCTCGCGAACGTGGAGCTGACGAACCTCGTGGGCGCCAATCTCGGGACCACCTATCCCAACCTGAGTTGGGCCAGCATATCCGTCAAAGCTAATGGCGGCTTCACGAAGACAAATGACTTCCACACCCCCTCTGTAGGCGTTTATCGCGGTGCCAAGATCTCTGGCACCTTCAGCGACCATAACCGGGACGGCAATATGAACACCATCACCGCGGACACGGTCGGCGGCACCTTCGAGGTCCCCCCTCAAGCTGGGCTGTACGGCCGCTATGTGGGGATGGTCGGCGGCTTCGTCGCCACAAGATAGTAGTCCCGGCTTGCGGATCGCAAGAGAGGTTCAGGTGGGAGGGAGGAGGTAGCGGGGGGAGTGATATTCTGCGATGTTTTTCATAGCATTTATAGCAAAAACATCGCAGAAACATCGCAATTCATAGCAAAACATAGCATGACCATAGCAAGTATAGCAAAAACATAGCAAACATAGCAGAAACATAGCACAGACATCGCATCGATTGCCGGGTCCTTCGACTTCGCTCCGCTACGCTCAGGACGAACGGGGGGGATAATCCGTTCACCCTGAGCGTAGGTCTCTTGAGACCGAAGTCGAAGGAAGCGGAGTCGAAGGGAATGAGTGAACGGTCAGGCGCGCTGAACGGCGAATGCCCGATACAGGCTCCATGCCATCATGGCTGCAAACGCACTCGTCCCGGCGGCCACGAGCCACAAGAACCAGGGCAACACGCCCAAACAGGCGCACGCCAGCACGACGATGGAAAAATCCCGGTTGGCCACGCGGCCCAGGATAAAATCGAAACGGGTACGATCGGCTTGACGCATCCGTCGCCAACGCACCGGGTTGCCTTTCAGGGACTTGACGCGGTTCACGCCCCACAACGACACCCCGGTGGAGAGAACGGCAATGCCTCCCAGGATCAACGGCAGGTAGCCGGAAGACGCGACATTCTCCTGGTACGCCCCCCAGGCAATCCCCGCAAACACGGCCACGTGAACGATGTTGTCGGAGACAAGGTCCAACGCCTGTCCCAACGGGGATTCCGCGAAAGTCAGCCGCGCCACCTCCCCGTCGCAACAATCGAGAATCACCGCGAATTGAAACAGGAGCGCCCCCGCGATCCCCGCCCGATACGAGCCGGCGGCAAAACACACCGCCCCCGCGAGACCGGTCGCCAGCGACAAGACGGTAATGACGTTGGGAGGGCAGCCCAGTTTCATGAACAGCCGGCTCAACGGCCTGGAGACTTTCCGGTTCACGTGGCGATCAATGACGCCGTCCAGGGTGCCGTCCACGCTTTGCAGTGAACGGAACAGGGTGTGTTCCGCCTTATGGAGTCCACCGGGCCCTCGAACGTCCTGATAGCCATGGGACGACGCGGACAGGGTCTGAACGACTCCTTCCGCGGCCGCCTGCTCCAGCGCCAACCTGACCGGACTCGTCTCCGGGGTTCTCCAGGAACCGGATATCCCTAACAGCCGAGCCGGCAGGACGACCAGGTCCGCGACCCGGGCCAGCCCCTGACCTTCGTCAAACTCCGCGGGCCGGTCGCTTTGCCGGTCCCAAAACACGACTCGAGGGACGTGCCCGCCCGTATGAGGATCGGCCCGCATCACCACGCCCGGATTCCCGCTCCACCCGGATTCACCCGGCCGGCCGACCGCCACCACGGCCCGGCCCTCTCTCCCTTCGTCCCTCAGCGATTGGATCAATGACGGCGCAAATACCATGTGGCAACCGAGGATGAGACATGATCCCTTCACCTCGTTCGCCAGGGTTTCCCACGTCTGCGGATCCAACGGAGGAAACTCTCGAACCGGCAGCCAGCGAACCACGGCATGCAGACGAGCATCGCCGTCAAGCAGTGAACGAAGCGGTTGTTCTTCCGGACCCACCAAAGTCAGAATCTGTGAAACCCCGGCGTGCTGAAGGGTGAAAACGGTCCGTTGAAAGAGCGTCATCCCGCCGACGCGGGCCAACGCGCCGACAACGGGGGTCTCGTCACTTCCTCCCAAATCAAACACGCCCGACGAGGCCAGGACGATGGCCGTGTCGATAATGCCGGTCTCGGATTTATTGAGTGTTTTGTCCACTAGCTGTGAAATTCCGGCGACCTCTTGTCATCTGTCATTCCCGACGTTAGTAATCGGGAATCCAGTGTCTTTTGTCTTCACGGACGCAGACTTGTAGGTTGGGTTAGCCGAAGGCGTAACCCAACATCCCCGCCGTTCAACACCCGTGTCGGATTACGCTCCGCTAATCCGACCTACTGTTTCCGCTCCTTCCCCTGTCCCGTCAGTCCAACCGAGGCAGGATCTCCTGTTCAGCGCGTTCCAGGTCCTCGGGGAAGTCGATCTCGATCCACGGCAGGCCGCCGATTTTCTCGACCCTGACCGGGACCTCGCGAAAAAAATCCACCAATGCGTCTTCGTATTCCATGTCCGGCAGGCCTTGTTTCACGCGCGTTTCCACAGAGCGCAACAATTGCGGCACGGCGGCCCGCTCCACGCGCAAAAACCCGACGCCCTCACCCACCAGGTCGTACTCGTCCGGCACCTGCTTGGACAAGGCCGTGACCCGGCCCTGCCGCACCGCGACCATACATTCTTCCGTGTGTTGCGTCACGGTTTCATCCATCAACAGGGCGTTCGCATGCGAAGAGGTGAGCAATCGCTCGAGCACGGCGGGATGGAACAGCACGTCGGCATCCATGATCACCACGTCGTCATCCATGGTTTCCCGGGCCGTCCACAACGAGCCGATGCTGCCGCGTTCGAAGTCGGGATTGACGAGGAACGTCACCTCCACGCGGGAGGGACAGGACGCCACCGCCTCGCGAATGTGTTCTTGTTTGTACCCGACCACCATACAGATGCGGGTCACGCCCAAGCGCGCCAGGGCATCGAAATAGCGGTACAGGAGCGGCTTGCCCCCGACGTCGATCAAACACTTGGGACGATGCCTGGTCTGCACGTCGAGCCGCCGCCCGCGGCCGGCCGCCAGGATGACCGCTTTCATGTCCCACGGTTCGCGTGCGTCAACACCTCTTCAAACGCACCCAGAAACCCTTCCACGTCAGTGTCCTGCAAGGCCCCCATGTTGGCGACGCGGAAGATCTCCGACTCCAGGTGTCCCTGTCCGGCGTAAATCACAAAGCCGCGCTCCTTCAGGCGGTCGTGCAGCACGTCATAGGCCAGGCCTTCCGGCAAATGAAAAGCCGTCAACGAATTCGACTGATGCTCGGGGGCCAGCACGGCTCGTACCCCGAGGGCCGCCATGCGTTCCCGGATCAGGGCGGCCGTCCGCCCGTATCGTTGGATTCGATTGGCCACGCCTTCTTCCAGGAGTTCCGACAACGCTTCGTTGAACGCGGCATACACCTGCACGGCCGGGGTAAAGGGGACCGTGCCGTTTTCCTGCGCCGTGTAATAATTGGCCAGGTTCAAATACCACGTGCGTTTGGGGTACTTCAGCACGTTTTCCATGAAGCCCTTGCGAACCAGCACGAACGAGACCCCCGGAAATCCCTGAATGCATTTGCCCGCGGTCCCGGCCACCATGTACATGTGACGACCGGCAATATCCAGAGACTCCCCGCCCAACCCGCTGACGGCATCCACGATAAAGACGCCCCCGCGGCTATCCACGTGATCGGCAATTTCGTGAACCGGGTTGAGGAGTCCCAGCGTGGTTTCATGATGCACCATGACCACCCCATGCGCCGACGGCTCTTGCTTCAGGCATCTCAGAATCTTTTCCGGGTCGGGCGGGGTATCCCACTTGCACTTGATTTCCACGATCCCGAGGCGTTGCGTCGCGATGATGGAGGAAATTCGCTCCCCGTAGACCCCGTTGTTGACGTGAATCAGCCGCCTCCCCGGAGGAAGACAGGACATGATGGAGGCTTCCACCGCGGCGGTGCCGGAGCCGGTGAGCAGAATCGCGGTGTACTCCGATTCCGCGCCCGGGACAAAGGCTTCCAGCAACTTGCGACGAATGTCGCCGATCAATTCCGCGCATTCGGATTCCCGATGACAGATGTCCGGCCCCAGCAAGGCCTTTCTGACGCGATCCGATACGTTTACCGGACCCGGATTGAGCAGTATCATGAGCGTACCATCATTCTTTGTTCCCTCACCCTGCCCTCTCCCGGACGGAGAAGGTTCTGTCTTAGGTTTGTTCCACGGCCGCGCGAAATCGTTTGGTCAGATCCGCCGGATCCAACGCAACCCGGTCCGCGTCTTCTATCTGTTCGTTCACTTTGATCAGCAGGAAATGCGGGCCGTCGTTGGCGAGCATGTGTTTGAATTCATAGATGATGTCTTCCCGTTCCCAGACCCGTTCGACCGTGGCGTACCCGGCCGCCTTGGCGACCTGGTCCAGCCGCACGACGCGCGAATAGGACGGCTGGTTGCCGGTTGTCCCGTAGACCTCGTTATCGAACACGACGTGCGTCAGGTTCTTGGGACCCAAGGCGCCGACCGTGGCCAACGTGCCCATACCCATGAGCACGTTCCCGTCGCCGTCGAACACCACGACCTGACGGTCCGGTTGAGCCAAGGCCAGCCCCAACCCGATGGACGCGGCCACGCCCATCGACCCGATCATGTAAAAGTTGCCGTCCCGGTCCTTGATCTTCTGGGCTTCCCGCGAAGGAAAGCCGTTACAAACAATGACCGGCTGATCGCCGACGATGTCAAACAGCGCCTGCATCGCCTGGGCCCTGCTCTGCATCACTCCTTCTTCAGGTCGCATATTCCGGGCTTTCCATTAATTCCCCCTCACCCCGGCCCTCTCCCACCAGGGGAGAGGGAGTTCCCCTCCTTTGTAAGGAGGGGTGAGGGGAGGTAGAACTCATGCGCGTTACGGTTGGATCGCTTTCACCACGCCTTTTTTCAAGAACAGCGCCACGGGCACGCGTTGATCCATGAAGGTCTGCGCGGTCCATCGCAGATCCTCGACCAGGGTTTCCGCGGCCAATGTTCGATGCGGAATCCGGATCGTGTCCATCAATTGCGGCATGGTTTGCCCCATTACCAAGTGTTCCGGCGCGTCTTTCCCTTCGAAGCCTCTCCAGGAAATGATGAGCAGGCACGGAATCCGGTAGATCAGGTGGAGCGACATCAACACGTTCAGGGCATTCCCCAACCCCGAATTCTGCATGAGCACGACGGGGATTTTCCCGCCCAGAAACGCTCCGGCGGCCATGGCCACCGCCTCGTCTTCCCGCACCGACGGGGTATAGAGTCGGCGATCGCTCAACACTTCGATGATCCCGCCGAGGATCGTGTCGGGCACGCCGGTAAAGAAATCGAACCCCATATCCTGGAGCGCCTTCACAAAATCATCGCTGTCGATCACGGCCATAACGTCGTTCCCGGATGCCTTCACTCCTACAAGCCTGAGAAAATACCAGACGCCTCCCCCGCTTCTCAACACGTCGGCGGTTTTTGACAACGCCTCCCACGATTGCGGAATTTTGGTGTGACAAGGTACACTCTCTGGCGCGGTTCCCTTCTATGAACAACCCGTCACGAGGAGCGTGGAATCCATGAAACCGGGACAGGAAAAGCGATATACGAAACGGCATGCCGAAAGCGGAATTGCCGCGCCGCTCCCTCCCTTGGAAACTTGGCCCAACCAATATCCCGGCTATGAGATTACGATCGAGATCCCGGAATACACCGCCATTTGTCCCAAAACCGGGCTCCCGGATTTCGGTACGATCGCCATTCACTACATGCCGCACAAGGCCTGCGTCGAACTCAAGTCGCTGAAACTCTACATCCACGCCTATCGCAACGTCGGCATCTTCTACGAAAACGCCGTCAACCGGATCCTTCAGGATTTCGTGAAAGCCTGCAAACCGGAATGGGCCGTCGTCACCGGCACCTTTACCGCACGCGGCGGGCTCAGCAGCACCATTCGCGCGACGTACCCGCCGGAAAAACGCGGGGCGTAACCGGTTGACCACGATCCGGCGCGAACTCCGGCCCCTTCCCGGGATTTTCAGGTCAAGCGGGTTTAACGGCTGTTGTAGAACTCGCTGATCCGCGTCACCACCGTTTCCATCTGGGCGTCGGTGAGTTCGGGATACACCGGCAGGGACACCACTTCCTGCGCCAGTTGCTCGGACACCGGAAGATCGCCCTTGGCATAGCCCAACGTTTGGTAACATTCCTGCAGGTGCAGAGGGACGGGATAATAGACTTTATGACCGACCTCGTGTTCCTTCAAATAGGCCATCAATTCATCGCGGTTGTGTGCTCGCAGGGTATATTGGTTGAAGACGTGTACGTTGTTCGGGTCCGTTGCCGGCAACGTCACGTGATCCAGTAACCCGGCCCGGGTGAACAGGCCATTGTAGTTCGCCGCATTGCGGGCGCGTTTGGCATTCCATTCGTCCAGGTGTTGAAGCTTGACGCGCAACACCGCCGCCTCCAGGGCATCCAGCCGGCTGTTGAGTCCGATGTGGTCGTGATGGTAATCCGAGCGGCTTCCATGCACCCGCAACGCGAGAAGCAGTTCGCAGAGGTCCCCGTCATTCGTCACGATCAACCCGCCGTCACCCACGCCTCCGAGGTTTTTGGACGGGAAAAAGCTGAAGCACCCAGAATACCCGAAGGTTCCGGCTTTGCGACCGTGGCGGCTGGCGCCGATGGACTGGCAGGCGTCTTCAATGACCTTGAGGCCGCGTCGGTCGGCCACCTCCATGATGGACTCCATGTCGGCGCATTGCCCGAAAAGATGGACGGGAATGATGGCCTTTGTGCGAGGCGTGATCTTCCGCTCAAGCTGTTCGGGGTCCATCGTAAAGGTATCGGGAAGGACGTCCACGAACACCGGCACCGCGTGCAAACGCGAGATGCCGCCCGCCGTGGAAAAGAAGGTAAACGGCACGGTCATGACTTCATCGCCGGGATTCACACCCGCCGCCATCAGAGACAGAAGCAAGGCGTCGCTTCCCGAGGCCACCCCGACGGCGTGACGGCACTCGAGATACCCGGCGATGGCCTTCTCGAAGGCCTCGACCCTTGGACCCAGCACGAAGCTCTGCGCCTCGCAGACTTCTTCGATCGCCGACAGGACGTCGCCACGGATCTGCCGGAATTGGGCCTGTAAATCCAACAAAGGAACCTTCACGAACGGCATCGCTCCTGTTATCATGGGGCAATTGCGGACCGCGTATTCAAACATACCTGATGGGAACGAGCAAGTCGGAAACAGCATGAACTATTGCAGCGCCTGCGGAGCCTCCCTGACCATGAAAATCCCCGATGGGGACACGCTGCTCCGGTTCGTCTGCGAACGCTGCCACACCGTGCATTACGAAAATCCCAAGATCGTGGTGGGCTGCCTTCCCGAATGGGAGGATCGTATCCTGCTATGCAAACGCGCCATCGAGCCGCGCGCCGGACTCTGGACCTTTCCCGCGGGATTCATGGAAAAGGACGAAACCTTGGAAGAAGCCGCTGCGCGTGAGACCCTGGAAGAAGCCGAGGCTGAGGTGGAGATCTCTCAACTCTACGCCGTCTTCAGCATTCCGCACGTCAGCCAGGTGTACGTCGTGTTTCGCGGGACCATGCAACGCGCCGCGTTCGGCGCGGGAACGGAAAGCCTGGAAGTCGATCTGTTCAAACGGGAAGATATTCCGTGGGCGAAACTGGCGTTCCGGGTGATTCACGAAATCCTGGAGCGCTATTGCCGGGATGGGACGCACGCACCGGTTCACGTGGGCACCATTCCGGGACCTCCGCAACCGTAGGGATCAACGATCGCCGATCCCTACGAAGCCGCATACACGATGACACCGTATCGCGCGGCTTTGCCGATGGCGATCCACACCAACGCCGCGAACCACGGCACGCGGAGCCACCCGCCGACCAGACACAACGCATCGCCCACGACGGGCATCCAGGATAGCAACAGGGCCGGGCTCCCCCATTGCCGCAGCCACCGGATCGGCCGGGCATATTGGGGTTGAGTGAATTGCGAAGCCGGATACCGCCATCCGAAAAACCGCCCGACGGCCCACGTGCTCATCCCGCCCAACGTATTTCCCGCCGCGGCCACGGCCAACAGGAGCCACGGATCATAGTCATCCCGCACGGCCAATATAGCCAACACGGCCTCTGACCCGCCGGGAAGCAGCGTGGCGGCAAGGAACGCGCTCACAAACAAGGCCCAGAGGCCCGGCGCTTCAACGGTCATGATACCGGCTCATTCACTCTTCCTCCCAGCACACGGGATCCCCGACCAGAATCTCGCCATCGTCCAGAACCTCACCGAACGCCCCACCGGTCCAAGCCCGGGACATGGCGATTTGCAGGCCGGGCCAGGCTTCTTCCATGCGCTCACACGGCCTGGTTTCACCCAGGATACGGATGCGACACGATCCGACACGGAGAACGCGCTTCGCAGACCGGTATAGGCTCAAACCGCCGATCAACAGGTTCGCCCGGCGCGCGGACGGCGGCAACGTGCCGGCGACTTCGGTCATCAACTCCGCCCAGATTTCCCGTTCGAGAATGGTGACCTGTCGCCTGCCGCCCTGATTCGCATTACCGGCCAGCCCCTCTCCCGCTTGCACCAGCGCCTGCTCCACGGAATCCATGGGCCCGCGCTTCATGCGCTTGATCCATATGGCTTCCAGCCTGCCCGCAGCGGCGCGCGTTTTCTTCGACACGATCCTGCTCCCGATCCCGCCGGATTTGGTTTTGACTCTCCGATGCCGACGTTTTATAGTGAATTATGGCGCGGCAGGATAGCCCACCCCAACCCGAAATCCAAACCGCCAAAATGCGGGGCGTGCGGCCGCACATGGTCCTGCTCGTGCTGGGAGGCTTGTGCGGGCTCTGGTCCGGACAGGCCCTGGCCGAACATCCTGCCCCGCTTCCCATGCCGTTTGAACTGGTCAAAGAACTGGTGGGGACATGGCAGGGCAGCAAACAGGTTCTCGACGGGCAGGAAACCATCACCGTGGAATATGCCTTGACATCGAGAGGCACGGCAGTGATCGAACGGATGTTCCCCGGCACGCCCAAGGAAATGGTTTCGATCTACACCCAGGACGGGCACGAGATGGTCATGACGCATTACTGCGCATTGGGCAACCAGCCGCGGATGAAAACGAGCAACCCGGTGACCGGAAATTCCATTACCATATCCTATATCGACGGCACGGGCATGCGCTCCCTGCAGGACAAGCACATGCACCAACTCACCCTCACCATTATCGACAGCCGCCATATCAACCACGAATGGACTGTCTTCGAAAACGGCCGGGAAGCCGTCACCCACACGTTCACGTTTGCCCGCCAATAAGCACTGCTCGCTGCCCATACTTCGCGACACTCCTCATCTGACATCCCCACCTTTCCTTCTGTCATTCCCGCAAGCTTTTAGCGGGAATCCAGGGTCTTTTGTCTTCACGGACGGAAGGAAAAGCAAAGACACTGGATCCTCGATTAAAAATGTCGAGGATGACAGGAGGGGGAACTGGCACATTCAAATCTCCAATGTCTCCACGACCTGCCAATCCCGGGGGTTCGTTGAATCGGCGCGAACGAGTTGGAGCCGTGAGATGGGCAGGGTTCCCGGCAGGTCCGAGGGCAAGGCCGTGATGATCTCCTGCTTCACGCGTTCGTCAAACAGCCCGTACAGGAGACTGACGTGCGGGTTGAACGCACTCGCCGGTTGTGCGTCGAAGATCTGCGTGGCTTGTCGGTGCGCCTCCAGAAGCGATGGAAAAGGTTCCGCCGGTAGATACAGACATCGAAAGTAGAGGGGTTCATAACTTGGCGCCTTGAGTCGAACCTCAAAAGACGAAAGCGCGTGCGCCAGTTGTTGGGTGAGGGCGACGAGGGATTCCTGCTCGCCTTCGAGTCTGCCGAGGAGGGTGAGGTGAGGATCGAACTGCGGCCCCCGATACCGGGCGCTCAAATCCGCAATGATGCCGGCGAGCCGGTCGTAGTCCGCACCCGCCGAAGCCAGCCAGAGATGGAACGTGCTCATGAAGGACCTTCGATGCCCTATTCTACGGTGACGCTTTTCGCGAGGTTGCGCGGGCGGTCCACGTCGATGTTGCGCAGGGTGGCGACGTGGTACGCCAATAATTGCAGCGCGACGGTGAACGGAATCGGCGAGAGCAGGGCGTGGGTGTTGGGTATCCTGAAGACGCAATCGGCCAGGGCTTCGAGTTCTTCTTCGCCCTCGCTCACGAACGCGATGACCGGCGCGCTTCGCGCCTTGACTTCCATGAGGTTGCTCACGGTTTTTTCGTATAACCGGTCGCGCGGGGCCAACACGACTACCGGCATGTCTTCGTCGATGAGGGCGATGGGGCCGTGCTTCATTTCTCCGGCCGCGTAGCCTTCCGCGTGGATGTAGGAAATCTCCTTGAGCTTGAGCGCGCCTTCCAGCGCGATCGGATAATTGATCCCGCGTCCGAGATAGAGGAAGTTCTGTTTTTCGTAGAACCGTTTCGCCATCGCCACGAATTCGGCTTCCCGTCTGATGACGCCCTCCACGTGTCCGGGCAGGGCCATGAACTGATCCAGCCACCACTGCCCGTCTTCCACGCCCAAGACCTCACGCACCCGCCCGACGTGCAGGGCCAGGAGATACAGGGCGATCACCTGGCCGGTGAAGGCTTTGGTCGAGGCCACGCTGATTTCCGGACCGCACCGGGTGTAAATCACGCCGTCGGATTCCCTCGCCAGCGTGCTGCCCACGACGTTGACGATCGACAGGACGTGCGCGCCCAGGCGCCTGGCTTCCCCGGCCGCGGCCAGCGTGTCCGCGGTTTCTCCGGATTGAGACAGGGCGATAAACACGTCGCCTTCCTGCACCATCGGGTTGCGGTACCGGAATTCCGAGCCGATGTCCACCTGGACCGGTTTGTGTACGAGTTCCTCCAACAGGTATTTCCCCACCAGGCCGGCGTGCCAGGAGGTTCCGCATGCGACGATCCAGATCGAGCGGGCGTTCTTGAGTTGTTCCGGCGTGATGGCCAGATCCGGCAGGTCGGCTTCGCCCGAGTCGTAACTGTAGCGGCCCCTTAGCGTGTCCAGAATCGTCTGGGGTTGCTCGTGAATTTCCTTGAGCATGAAATGCGGGTACCCGCCTTTTTCCGCGGCGTCCGCATTCCAGTCGATGCGGACCTCGTCCCTTTGGACGGGTCGGCCGTCCGCGTCGGTCACCGTCATGCCCAGGGGGGTCAACGTCCCCACGTCGCCGTCTTCCAGATACGTCACGTTGCGGGTATGCGCGAGTAACGGCGTCACGTCGGAGGCCAGCAACGCGGCTTTGTCATTGTGTCCCAGCACCAGCGGACAGCCCGACTTGGTCACCACCAGGGTCTCGGGTTCGCTCACGCACATGCCGGCAATGGCATAGCTCCCGTGGAGTTGCTGCACCGTGGCGCGAAACGCCTGCTCCAAGGATTGGCCGCCTGTCATGTGAAACGCCAGCAAATGCGCGATGACTTCGGTATCCGTTTCGGATTCGAACCGGTACCCCGCCTGTTCCAGACGCCGTTTGTGGGCCAGGTAATTTTCGATGATGCCGTTGTGGACGATCACGACGCTGCCGGACCGGTGCGGATGGGCGTTTTGTTCCGACGGCTTGCCGTGCGTGGCCCATCGCGTGTGCCCGATCCCGACCGATCCGGAAAGATGTTCCTGTTTCAACGCGTCTTCCAGGTGCACCAATTTGCCGACGCTTCGCCGGATCTCGATCCGGCCATGCTGTAACACGGCGATCCCCGCGGAATCATAACCCCGATACTCCAGCCGCCGCAGCCCCTGCATGAGCACCCCCGCGGCATTGTCGTCTCCGATATATCCTATGATTCCACACATACGCCGTTTTGCACCTTAATGAAGCACTTTTGCATCATTTCCGCTCTTTTTTGCACATTTTTGTCGTCTTTCTTGACACACAACGATTTCGTAGTTGTAGCCGCGCGATCTTATCGCGCCATGGCCCGGCGCCTGCGGGCGTGGCTGCGCCCCGGTCCCGCAAACTCTATATGGGGGCGAGGACTGTCTGAGCGAAGCGAGTTCCGCAGCCCAAGCAACCGGGACGGGGGCAAAGGCACCCCTTGGGGCCACGCCCGGGCGCCAATGGTTTTGGGTCCTTTTGCCGAAACAAAAGGACCTCGTCGTGCGGGGCGAAACCCCGCATAAAAAATTCACGGCTACCCCTTGGCTCCTTTTTTCTTCCCACGGGAAGATTTCTGAGTGGACGAGGACTTTTTCGAATGATCGGCTCGACGCTTGGCGGCCCAGTCTTCTTTGGTGACTTGCGGGCTGCGGGACAGCGCCAGCGCGTCCGCGGGCACGTCTTCCGTAATCGTGGAACCCGACCCGACCACGGCGCCCTTGCCCACCTTCACGGGCGCAATCAGTTGCGTGTCGCTGCCGATGAACGCCTCATCCTCGATTGTCGTCCGGTCCTTTTTGTACCCGTCGTAATTGCACGTGATGGTGCCCGCGCCGATATTGACCCGTTTCCCTACGGTCGTGTCGCCCAGGTACGTCAAATGATTCGCCTTGGACCCGGCGCCCAGTTCCGTGTTTTTCACTTCGACGAAATTGCCGACCTTGGCTTGCTTCCTCAGCACCGCGCCGGGACGGATGTGCGCGAACGGCCCGATGACGGCATGGTCTTCGATGACCGCACGGTCCACGACTGAACTGTCCTGAATGGTGACGGCCTTCCCGACCACGCTGTTCGCGACCCGGGAAGCGGAGCGAATGACGCACCCGGCTCCGATTTGCGTTCGCCCTTCCAAGGTCACGCCCGGATGGAGCACGGTGTCCGTACCGATCGTGACCGTATCGTCGATGAACGTGGTCCGGGGGTCGAGCATGGTCACGCCGGCGTTCAACCATCGCGCCCGAATGCGGTGGCGCATCGCCTCTTCGACACACGCAAGATGCTCACGGGTATTGACCCCGAGACATTCCCGGGAGCCGGCGGTCTTCAGCCCCGCCACCTTGCGACCCTCGGCCACGGCCAGGCCCACAATGTCGGTCAGATAATACTCGCCTTGCGCATTCTGCGCGCGCACCCGGGCCAGGGTCTCGAACAGGAACGACGTCTCGACGACGTAGGTGCCGGCGTTGATTTCATGAATGCCGCGCTCGGCCCTCGTCGCATCCGCTTCCTCCACCACCTTGACTACCTGCCCTTTTGCGCCTCGTACCACGCGGCCATAGCCCCGGGGCTCGGACAACTCCGTGCTCAAGAGGGTGAGAACGGCTTTTTCTTTTTCATGACGGGCCAACAAGCGTTGCAGGGTGGCTCGACTCAGCAACGGCGTGTCCGCGTTCACGATGAGGCAATGCCTACTCGCGGCTTTCCCGTTGGGCATCAGGACGGCCTGGGCCCGTCGCACCGCGTGACCGGTGCCCAACTGGTCGGGTTGCAGGGCCACGTCTAACGGCTCGAAGTCCGCTTGGGATTGGTCCAGAAACTCATGAACCCGGTCGGCCTGGTGTCCGATGACCGCCACCACGCGCGCGTCCGCGACCCGCCTAGCCAACGTAAGCATGTACCAGAGCATGGGTCGCCCGGCCACGGGATGCAACGCCTTGGTCGTCCTGGACCGCATGCGTTTTCCCCGGCCCGCTGCGATGACAATCGCGGAAAACTTTTTCATGGATGATGCCTCATGGTGAGGCGCGGCGAAGGACGCGGAGGCTATCCCGTCCTGACTTCGACCTTTTGCTCAGGAAAGGCGGAGGACTCGCGTGCCGGATCGAAGGTCGGCACGTTCATGGGTTTTCCGGAAGAATAGAGCCCGCCCGAAACGATTAATTTCATGGCCTCTTCGACGCTCATGTCCACGGACACCACTTCCCGCTCCGGAACCAACAAAAAGTATCCGGACGTGGGGTTCGGCGACGTCGGGACGTACACGTGGACCAGGGGTTCCGGCGCCAGAGTTTGCACTTCCTCCCTGGTCTCCCCGGTCACGAAGGCCAAACAGTAGTTCCCGTCCTTGGGGAATTGAATCATCACCACCTTGTTATACTTCTTCCGCTGTTTGAACGACAGGATATCCATCATCGACTTCAAGGTCGCGTAAATCCCCCGGACCACGGGCACCCGTTCCAGCGACTCTTCCCACCGTTTCACCAACCGGCCCCCGATGTAATTCGTCCCCATGAACCCCGCAAAAAGGATCAGAAACAGCAGCGTCAGGATCCCCAAACCGGGCACGTAGTAGTCCTCAGTCACCACCTCGGCCAGCATGTTCCCCAGGATGCTGTCCACGGTGACGAACAGGGTCTTGAGGACGAGGACCGTCCCCCAAATCGGCGTGACCACCAACAGTCCCGTCAGAAAATATCGCTTGAAGACCGTACTGGACATGGTGACTGGCATGTTACAAAGCCGGGGGCCGTCCTGCAACCCCTTTTCTTGCGAATATCAACGGGTTAGATTACGATGCGCCGTGGCAAACAGGCGATCGCAAGGAACCCCGTCCGCGCCGAAACGTCCCCGTCGTAAGGGCCTCTTCATCACGTTCGAAGGGATCGAAGGGAGTGGAAAATCCACCCAGGCCCAAACCCTCGCCCACTATCTCCGGGACCAGGGCTTCGAGGTGGTTGAAACGCGTGAACCCGGCGGCACCCCCGTGGCCGAACACATCCGCGAGGTGTTTCTCCGGCCCACGCGCGAACTGCGCACGGTCGATCCGCTGGTCCCGGAATGCGAAGTCGCCCTGATCCTGGCGGCCCGCAGTCAGCACGTCGCGGACCGGCTCCTGCCGGCCTTGGAGCACGGGGCCGTGGTCATCTGCGACCGCTTTTCCGACTCGACGCTGGCGTACCAGGGGTACGGCCGAGGACTCCCGTTACCCGAACTGCGGTCCCTCACGCGCTGGGCCGCCAAGGGCTTGACTCCCGACGCGACCTTTTTGTTTGATCTGCCCGTGTCCCAAGGATTGCGACGGCGATTGAGCAGCACCGACGTGAATCGCCTGGATCATGAAACCGCGGCCTTTCATCAACGCGTGCGAAAAGGATTTCTGAGCTTGGCCCAACAAGCGCCACGACGGATTCATACGATCAACGCCGGTCGACCGGCCCAGACGATCGCCAAGCAACTGATCAGGTTGATCGCCCCGCTGCTCGAACAGGGGCTGAAGAAACAACGTCTCACGGTCAAACGTTCATAACTCCCTATGCCCTTTGCCGACGTCATCGGTCAGGACGGACCGAAAAAGAAAATCCGGACGGCGCTGGCCCAACAGGCCATCGGCCATGCCTACCTCTTTTCAGGCGACGACGGCATCGGCAAGCGCCTCATGGCCATGCGGTTCGCGCAGGCTTTGTCCTGTGAAACCCCGCCCGCCTCGCCACAGGCGGATTCCTGCGGCCACTGTCGCGCGTGTGAGCAAATCGACTCCGGCACCTATCCCGACCTGTTGGTCATCGAACCGGAACAGGACAAAGCCAACCCGCAAATCAAAATCGACCGGGTCCGCGAGATCGAACGGCACGTGATCTACCGGCCGCTGTTGAGCGCGCGAAAGATCTGCATCATCGACGACGCCGACCGTCTGAACGCCAATGCCGCGAACGCGTTTTTGAAAACGCTCGAAGACCCGCCCGAACACAGCCTGTTTATCCTGGTGACCAGCCGGCCCTTGCGCCTGTTGGCCACCGTGCGGTCCCGCTGTTTGACGCTGCGGTTCTCGCCCGCGACGCCCGCGCAGTTCGAAGGAGCCCTGGCCCTGAAACAGGCCATGGCGATTGAGGACGCCCGGTTTCTTTCCCAGGTGTGCGGAAATCGTATCGGCGTGGCCCTGCGCACGGACCTGTCGGAACTCCGCAGCCGCCACGACCGGTTTTTTGATTTATGCCGATCCGAGACCCTGACCCATACCACGGCCGTGCTTCAGCAAGCCGAGGAACTCTCGAAAGCTCAACCCTTCCCTGACGTGATCGACTGGCTGTCGCACGGGCTGCGCGACGTGCTGCTGATGACCCTCGGAACCCGGCAGGACCTCCTCTTGCACCAATCGCACGTCCCGGTGCTTGAACAAATCGCCGCATCCCTGACCCCGGCGGACGTCGTGGAACTCATGGACCTCCTGCAAACCCTGGAACAGGCTCCCACGCAGAATTTGAATCTCCAACTCTGCCTGGAAAATTTCCTGTTCCGCTTTCACCGAACCATCCACCGTGACGCCGCCTGAACAACATGGTATGAATGGACATGCCTGAGCCCTTCTACATCACCACGCCGATTTACTACGTGAACGACGTGCCGCACATCGGGCATGCGTATACCACCATCGCGGCGGACGTGCTGGCGCGCTGGCATCGGCTCCTCGGGGAAGAGGTCTTTTTTCTGACGGGCCTGGACGAACACGGGCAAAAGGTCCAGCAGGCCGCGGCCAAAGCCGGGATTTCCCCGCAGGAGCATTGCGACCGGTTGACCCCGCAATTTCAAAATCTGTGGCAGAAACTCGACGTTTCCAACGACGGATTCATTCGCACGACGGATCCCCGGCATCAAGCCGTGGTGCAACGATCCCTGCAGCAACTGTATGACGCCGACCTCATCTATCGTGCGGAATACACCGGCTGGTATTGCACGTTCGACGAACGGTTCTGGACCGAGAAGGACGTGGACAACGGTCGCTGTCCCGATTGTCAACGCCCGGTGGAACAACTCAGCGAAAGCAATTACTTCTTTCGCATGAGCCGGTTCCAGCAACGGCTCCTCGACCATCTCGACGCCAACCCGGCGTTCATCCGTCCGGAGTCGCGCCGAAACGAAGTGCTGGGGTTTTTGCAAAAACCGCTGGAAGACCTCTCGATCTCGCGCCCCAAATCCCGCTTGTCCTGGGGCATTGAACTGCCCTTCGATGCGGACTACGTCACGTACGTGTGGTTCGACGCGCTGGTGAATTACGTGTCGGCGCTGGAATACCTGCCGCCCCAGCCTTCGGTTGACCGCCTGTGGCCGGCGACCGTGCACCTGGTCGGGAAAGACATTCTGACGACGCATGCCGTGTACTGGTCCACGATGCTCATGGCCATGGAGATCCCCCTGCCCCGCACGATCTTTGCGCATGGCTGGTGGACGGTGGATGGCGAGAAGATGTCCAAAAGCCGGGGCAACGTGATCGACCCGTACGCCGTGGTCGACCAATTCGGCGCGGACGCGTTTCGCTACTTCCTGCTTCGCGAGATCCCGTTCGGACAGGACGGAGATTTTTCGCACGAGTCGTTTGTCGGCCGCATCAATGCCGACCTGGCCAATGGACTCGGCAACCTGTTGAGTCGAACCGTCACGTTGATCCAGCGGTTCTGTGACGGAGCCGTGCCGGCTCCGGATCCTTCCGCGATCACCGAACTCGAGACCGATCTCCAAACCGCGGCCGACGCTCTGATTCAAACCACCATGCCCCATCATCTCCAGCGAATGGAATTCAATCGCACGCTCGAAGCGATGTGGGGCCTGGTGCAGCTCGGCAATCAATACATCGACAAGACCGCGCCCTGGGTGCTCGCCAAGGATCCTGCCGGCGCGCCACGGCTCCGAACCGTGCTCTTTCATGCCGCGGAGACCCTCCGGTTCCTCTGCTTGGCCGCGTACCCCTTCATGCCGCAGACCGCAGAGGAGATGGCCCGGCAACTCGGCCTCGGTCTTGATTTTTCACAAGCGCCCCTGAAATCTCCCATTGTCTGGGGCGGCGGGGATCCCGGCGCCACCGTGGTCAAAGGGAAAGCCTTGTTCCCGAGAGTCGAAGCAGTCGCCACGCCATCTCCTGCCAAACCCCAACCCGAGGCAGCCGCTCCTCCGGCCCAAGATGAAGACATCCGGATCGGCATTCAGGATTTTCAAAAAGTCGAGTTGAAAGTCGCCAAAGTCCTCACGGCCGAACGTGTCCCCAAGTCAAACAAGCTCCTGAAACTCCAGGTGGACCTCGGAAGCGAACAACGGCAGATCGTGGCGGGAATCGGGAAGAAATACGGGCCCGAAGACGTCGTCGGGAAAACGATTGTGGTGGTGGCGAACCTGAAACCGGCGAAACTGATGGGCGTGGAATCTCAGGGCATGGTCTTGGCCGCGGGAGATGCAGAAGTCCAGGGGTTGGTCACATTCGAGGACCAGGACCTTCAGCCCGGCACGAAGGTCAAATAACCGAAATCCTCTCCCTACAACCCACGGGCCACGAGGTCATGGAGATGGATCATCCCGACGACCTCTTTTTGACGATTCAGGACCGGTAACACGGAAATGGGTTTCTCGCGTTTTTCCATTTTTTCCAGGGCCGCGTACGCGTTCTCGTCCTCGAATACGAATTCCGGGGTCGCGTTCATGATGTCCTGAATCGTCAACGCGAACACGTCCTTTTGCGCTTCCAGCACGCGACGAACGTCATAGTCGGTGACCAGACCCGTCAATTGTCGCCGGTCATCGACGATCGAGACGGCTCCCGCCCGTTGCCGGGTCATTTCCGTCAACATGAACCGCGCATCTTTTGTCCCATGCACAACCGGGTTGTCTGCACCGGAGCGCATGAGATCGCCAACGGTCAGCAGCAATCGCTTCCCCAGTTGGCCGCCGGGATGATTGACGGCAAAATCATCCGGTTGGAAATTACGCAATTTCATGAGCGCCACGGCCAGGGCGTCACCGACCACCAATGCCGCTGTCGTACTGCACGTCGGCGCCATGTTGAGCGGGCAGGCTTCTTCCTCTATCGGCGTGAGCAAAATCAGATCCGAATGCCCGGCTATGGTCGAATGCGGTTTGGCGGTGATCGCAATAACCTTTGCGCCGATTTTTCCGGCCACGGGGAGCATCGCAATCAATTCGTCGCTTTCACCCGATTTTCCGATAGCCAGCACGACATCCTCTTTCTTGATGATCCCGACGCCGCCATGCAGCCCGTCGGCGCTGTGCAGGAACAATGCCGGCGTGCCCGTGGAAACCATCGTCGCCGCAATTTTCTGCGCAATGATGCCGGACTTTCCCACCCCCGTGACCACGACCTGTCCCCGACAGTCGAAAATCCATCGCACGGCTTCTTCGTACTCCGGGCCCAGGGCCGGCTTGAGCGCATTGATCGTCCGCACTTCCAGATCAATGACTCGCTGCATTTCAGTCAGGATGTCCATGAACTATTCTCTCGTGACAAGACGCGTGAGATTGCCTTTTTCGCGCGTAACAAACAAAATACTTCATCATATTCCCTGAATGGGAGTCAACGTCACCTCGGATTTTTGACTTAAGTTTTTCTACGCTATGGTCAATCCGGTGGATCGTGACCCCGAGACAAGCTCAACCCCATGCCGACGAACCCGCGAAACGCCGACGAATCTTCCCTGCAACCTCGGACCAGACAGGTGATCAGGGAAATCTTTGCCAAGCTGGACTATACCGCGCTCGGCGACGTGTATTGTGATGAAGGCGGCGAGGCCTTTTGGAAGGCCCACAGAAAAAAATGCCAAACCATGGGCATCAGGATCGGTGAGGCCTTGAAACAGCGCCTCCCGCAAAAGGGAAAAAGCCTCTACGTCGGAGCCGGGGTGGCTGAACTTCCCCTGCTGGTCCTGGAAACCCTTGAAATGAATCGGACCATTCAGGCCCATAATCTTCGAGAACGTGAAGTGGACGTTCTGAACCGGGCGTGTGACGGCCTGCCGTTTACCATTCACGCGACAGGGGCGCAAACGGCTCACGGCACCGTCGATCATCTCTGGATGGCCAGCGTGCTCAATGACCCCGAATGTTTTCCTGAAACCTCGGCTTTGGCCTACGGCCGGGCCGACCCCGTAGGATTCGATCCCGAGGCCTTTCAGCAGGAGCGAACTCAGATCCGGGAACTGTTGGATGCGTGTTTACCCAAACTTTCACGCCCCGGTATTCTTTCCACCACCGTCGAGGAAGTCACATGGATAACGGATTGGCTCACCCGCCATCGAGTCCCGTTTCGCGTGGAAGAACAACTCTACCCGACCGCGATCGTCGGCGACCCGCTCTGCTTTATCCGCATTGGGCCGGGCAGGAGTTAGCGCAAGTTTTATCGGGCGCCGGGCATGGTTGCTCGTTGGGCGGCGAACACCGCATGCACCTGCTTCCCCTGTTCGAAAAGCTGTTCCCTCGCCTTGGCAAACACCTGTTCAACCAACGCCCAGTCGGCTGCGGTGACGTGATACTCGCGAAGCAAGTTTTTTAAACGCGGTTCATCGCGCATGGGGCGTCGCGCGGGATAGTCCACCAGCGCCTCAAGTGTCTCGGAAGTCCAACCCGTCGAAGCGAATACCTGCGTCAACGACGCCGCCTTCTTCGCGTCAAATTTCTCGTTCAGGGCGGATGCAAAAATGTCCCGCACCACGGGGTCGGAACTTTTGAGAAACATTGACTGCGATTGGATCAAGGCATGGATGAGTCGATCGGCTTCACGGCTGGATTCCGGCGGCAACACGCCGGCCTCGTGAAACGTGGCCAGCAGCGCCATGATCGATCCGATATGAGCCGCCGGCGTCCGTCCGGATTGCATCGAGCGGACCGGAGATAATCCGGCTTCGCCGGCCGCAGGAGCCCCATCCTGGGCCGTCACCCGGGATGCGGCCCCGCACAGCAAACAGGACAACAACAGAATGAGGGCGGACAGCCACACCCGCTCAGATATTCGAGGTCGCCGGGTCGTCATCACGTGCCCCTCAGGAACATTGATTTAGACCGTTACGTTGAAAATTCACAAAGTCCACAACTATAATCGTCGCACGCTCCCCGTTTCGCTCACCCCTCACATGAGGCAGCCGTGCTTGCAAAAGTCTTCAGTGCCGGACTGCTCGGACTCGACGCCCATTTGATCGAGGTCGAAGTCGATATCGGCGGCGGCCTTCCTCAATTTTCCATCGTGGGGCTGCCCGACGCAACCGTCCGGGAAAGCCGGGACCGTATCCGCGCGGCCCTGAAGAACACCGGATTCGCCCTCCCTCCGAAAAAGATCACGGTCAACCTGGCGCCCGCCGGCTTGAAAAAAGAAGGCGCGGGACTTGAACTGAGTATGGCCGTCGGCATGCTGGTGGCCGAAGGCATCATCGACCAGGCCACGGCGCAGCGCTTCGTGCTGGTGGGTGAACTGTCACTCGACGGTCGCATCAAGCCGATCAGAGGCGGCCTATCCATCGGCATGTTATGCCAGAACCGGCACCCGCTGATTCTCCCCGCGGAGAACGCTCGTGAAGCCGCAGTCATCGACGACGTCGAGGTGTACGGCGTGCATACGCTTCCCGAAGTCGTGGAGTTCCTGACCGGCACACAACACGTCGCTCCTCTCGTCGTCGACCGGCAGGCGCTTTTCCAATCCGCCGATGTGCCGGAAGAAGATTTCGCCGAAGTCCGGGGCCAATTCCACGCGAAACGCGCCTTGGAGATCGCCGCGGCCGGCGGGCACAACGTCCTGCTCATCGGACCGCCGGGTTCGGGAAAAACCATGTTGGCCCAACGACTGCCCGGGGTTCTGCCTCGCCTCAGCATCCTGGAGGCCCTGGATACCACCCGGGTCCATAGCGTGGCCGGCACCTTGGTGACCAACCAAACGCTGATGACCACGAGACCTTTTCGCGCCCCGCATCACAACGTCTCGGACGCGGGCCTCATCGGAGGGGGGACCATTCCGAAGCCGGGAGAGGTCTCTTTGGCGCACAACGGCGTCCTCTTTCTGGATGAAGTGCTGGAGTTCAAGCGGTCGGTCCTGGATGGCTTGCGGCAGCCGCTCGAAGAGGGGACCGTGACCGTCACGCGCGTGAATGCGTCGCTCCGGTATCCGGCGCGGTTCATGTTGGTCGTGGCGATGAACCCCTGCCCGTGCGGGTACCACGGCGACCGGACCCGGGAATGTATCTGTAGCGCACACCAGATCCGGCGGTATCGGGGCCGTCTGTCCGGGCCGCTCCGGGACCGGCTCGACATTCACGTGGAGGTACCCGCGGTGCCCGTGTCCGACCTGACGCACGATCAACCGGCCGAACACTCGGACGCCATTCGGAAACGCGTGGCCGACGCCCGTCTTATCCAGGCGAACCGGTATGCCGCGGAGCATCTGTTTGCCAATGCCCAGCTCAAACCCCGGCACATGAAAACGCATTGCCGGCTCGACCAGACCGGCAAGCAACTCCTGGATCAGGCCGTGACACGCTTGGGGCTCTCCGCCCGCGCCTATGGGCGGATATTGCGTGTTGCACGAACGATTGCGGATTTGGCAGACTCAGAGGCTATCGAACCGTCGCATCTGGCCGAGGCCATCCAGTATCGGAACATGGACCGAACGACCACATCTTAAGCAAGGACTCCCATGGACATTCAGATCGGACCTCATTTATACCGCAACAGTAACGGCACGATTGAAGTCGAAGGCGTGCCGCAGATCGATATCGAGCCGCGTCGCTCCGGCGGATTCCCGAAAGTGAATTTTGCCCTGTTTGAGACGGGAGGGAAAATGCCGGCCAAACTCACGGACAGCACGTTGGCGATCAATGAAGGCCAAGCCTACGCGCTCGAACGCAGCCCCACGAGTCTGGTGATGCGGCATCAGGACAGCGGGAAGGAAATCCTCAATATGACCCTTGAGGAGAACGGCCGCCTCGTGATCTCACAGGGCGAGTTCTATACCTTGCGAGGCCACACCCTCACGATTACACCCCTGGAATGGACCTTGGAAAAAACCACGGTGACGGAAGGGGAAACCGACGTTCAGGGCAAAGCCGTTCCCTTGGAATAGTCCGGCTCAAATCTCCGCAGCCGCGGCTTGTTTCGACCCGTCACAGTTCACACAGGTTTGACTGCGAATCCCTTCGCTGGCGACAGCCGGCCCCAAGGCCATGTTCCGGTCCAAGGCGACCACGTCCGGGCCTTGATGCGTCCAGAGCCGCTCGCAACCGGGGCAAAAAAACCACACCGTATACCCCGGCCAATCTCGATCACGCGTTGCCATAACGGAATATCGTTGCCGTCCTAGTCGCCTGCCAGCACCGTGCCGATTTTATGCGTCGCCTGTTCCACATCCGCATTCGACACGTCCAAATGAGTCACCGCACGAAACAGGTGATCGCCGATGGCATTCAACAGGACCCCGATTTCCTTGAACGCGTGCAGGAGTTCTTGCGTCGAACGGTCGCTTCGCACGACCTCGAACACGACGATGTTCGTTTCGACGTGGTCGGGGTCCACGTACACCGTGGGAATCTGTTGCAGTTGCAGGGCGAAACTCTTGGCGTTCTCATGGTCCTCTTGAAGCCGGGTCACATGGTGCTCCAAGGCATAGAGGCCCGCGGCCGCGAGAATGCCTGCTTGCCGCATGCCGCCGCCAAACATTTTTCGCAAACGCCGGAGTTGAGCAATCCGGTCCTTGGTCGAGATGATCAATGACCCGACCGGAGCCCCCAACCCCTTGGACAGGCAGAACGACACGGTATCGAACGGCTGCGCAAACTCGGCTGCGGATACCCCCGTGGCCACCGCGGCATTGAATAACCGGGCGCCGTCCAAATGCAACGCCAGCCCCTGGTCTCCAGCCAACTTCGTAATTTCCCGGATCGTGGATAGGGGATACACCGACCCGCCTCCGAAATTGTGCGTTTGTTCCAGGCAGAGCAGCGTGGTGGGCGGATTATGCACGTCTTTCGGCCGAATGGCCTCCAGCACGCTGTCGGCGGTCAACAGGCCCCGGTCGCCGTCGATGCAGCATAATTGGACCTGCGACAAAGCCGAGGCCGATCCCCCTTCATACCGAATGATATGGGCCGTGCCTTCCACGAGTACTTCATCGCCGGGACGGGTGTGGAGACGCAAGCACAGTTGATTCGCCATCACTCCGGTAGGCACGAACAGGGCCGCGTCCTTGCCCAACACGCGGGCAGCCGTGGCCTCCAGGGCATTGACCGTCGGGTCTTCACCATACACGTCGTCGCCCACCTCGGCTTGCGCCATGGCTGCTCGCATGCCCGGTGTCGGCTTGGTGACGGTATCGCTACGCAGATCAATCATCGTTGGTCTTTCTTTATTCTAGGCAGATCCCGTAGGTCGGGTTAGCCGCAGGCGTAACCCGACAATCGGACAGGCAGTCGGACTACGTTCCGCTAATCCGACCTACCCGGCTCGCGCTCAACGTTCCTTCCTTTATTCTACGGCAGTCCCTTGACGGGGACAAGCAGCCCGAGTTTCGACAAGACCCGTTGAATCTCCTCACCGGACACGGGCCCCGCCCGGAGGACAGCAGGCTCATCCACCACGGTCAACAGGGTGGACGGCGGGTTCCCTGGAGCCGGACCGGTATCCAGAATCAGATCGACGTCGTGACCCAGTGCGGCTTCCACCTCCTGGGCGGTCAAGCACGGGGTTTGCCCGGATCGATTGGCGCTCGTCCCGGTCAACGGACCCGTGTGACGTAATAAGGCTCGCAGGAACGCCGGCGCGGGTTCTCGAATCCCAATGGTCCCGGTCCCTGCCGTCAACACGGGAGAGAGCCAGGATTGCGCGGAAACGATGGCGGTCAACGGCCCGGGCCAGAATTCGTTGATCATCGCGTGGAACCAGGATGGAACGGACCCGGCCAGGGCATCGAGTTGACTCCGTTCCCCGATCAACACGAGAAGGGGTTTCCCCGAAGGCCGGTCTTTCGCATCGAACACGCGGTCCAGAGCAGCGGGAACCGACACCGATGCGGCCAAAGCATACGAGCTTTCCGTCCCGACGGCCAGCAGGCCGCCGCGATGAACGAGATCCGCAATCGGAACAAAAAAGGAGAGAGGAGGATCTGCCGGAACCGGAAGGATTTTGGCCACGCGCGTCTTACCCGAGCGAAGATGGTTTACGTCAAAACTCGTGCGGCAATATCGGTGCGGAAATATTGCCCTTCAAACGTGATGCGCCTCCCCGCTTCATAGGCCCGGTCATGCGCTGCTTTGAGGGAGGGGCCTCGGGCTGTTACCCCCAACACCCGGCCTCCGGCCGTCACGACGTTCTGATCCTTCCAGGCCGTCCCGGCGTGGAAGACTGCGACCTGGTCCTGGGAGGACGCCTCCGGGAGCCCGTCGATCGACAGGCCGCTCGCGTACTTGCCGGGATACCCGCCCGACGCCATGACGACGCACACCGACGATTCCTCTGACCAGTCGAGATGGATCTGATCCAACCGATGTTCCACAACCGCTTCGAGGACGTCGGCGAGGTCCGTTTTCAACAACGGCAACACCACTTGGGTCTCCGGGTCGCCGAACCGCGCATTGAATTCCAGCACGTAGGGCGTCCCGTCCCTGACCATGATGCCCGCGTACAGGACCCCGAAAAACGGACTGCCCACGCGCGACAACCCTTCGATCGCGGGATGCAACACGTCTCGCATGATCGCATAGCGCAAGGCCGGCGTGGCCAGCGGCGCCGGCGCATAGGCCCCCATGCCTCCGGTATTGGGCCCCGTATCGCCCTCCCCAAGCCGCTTATGATCCTGCGCCGCCAGCATGGGGACGACGGTTTTCCCATCGGCAAAGGCCATGAGGGTCAGTTCCTCTCCTTCGAGACATTCTTCGATGACCACCCGGTTGCCCGCGTCGCCGAAGGCCCGCTGTTCGAGCATGTTGACCACCGCGTCCCTAGCGTCCTGCAAGGTCCCGGCCACCACCACGCCTTTCCCCTGGGCCAAGCCGTCCGCCTTGACGACGATGGGCAATGCGCATCGGTCCAGGTAGTCCAGCGCGGGCCGGACACTCTCGAAGGTACTGGCCTCCGCGGTTGGAATCCGCTGGCGCATCATCAGGTTCTTGGCAAACGATTTGCTGGATTCGATCTTGGCGGCGTTTTTGGTCGGGCCGAAGACCTTGAGTTTGCTTTCTCGAAACAGGTCCGCAATGCCCAAGGCCAGTGGCGCTTCGGGGCCGACCACGGTGAGATCGATGGCTTTCTCTTCCGCGAACGCTTTCAGACCCGCCAAATCCGTGGCCGGAATCGGCACGCACGTGGCCAATTGGCTGATTCCCGCGTTCCCCGGCGCGCAATAGAGCTCACTCACCCGGGGGCTGGATGCAAGTTTCCAGACCAACGCATGCTCGCGCCCGCCACTGCCGATAACCAGGATCTTCATACCGTTCAACGACCTTGCAATACGCCTCATTGAGCCTTTGATTTATTGTGATAGCGGGATGCAGGGCAAGGCGTCCCGCAGCGAAACCCGAGACATATCAAACCGGATAGTCGAGGGTTGAGCGAGGACACAACGCCGCCATGCGCCCGATGGTGCAATAAATCATGGCTCAATGTCGGAAATGGCGCATGCCCGTCATAATCATCGCCACGTTCTGTTCATCAGCGGCCTTGACCACCTCTTCGTCCCGGATACTGCCTCCGGGTTGAATGACCGCGGTCACGCCCGCTTGCACGGCCGCATCGAGCCCGTCACGGAACGGGAAAAAAGCATCTGATGCCATGACACAGCCCTTGACCGGCAGATTGGCTTTCATCTCGGCCAACTTGACGGAATCCACGCGACTCATCTGGCCGGCCCCGACGCCCACGGTCTGCGTGGCATTGGCAAACACAATGGCGTTGGACTTCACGTGCTTGCACACCTTCCATGCAAAGGCACAGGCCGCGTATTCGTCATCCGTGGGTTTCCGTTGGGTCGGCACCGCCAGGGTCGTCACGTCCGCCAGAGCGCCCAGATCACGATCCTGGAGGATCAATCCTCCCACGAGTTTTTTCAAATCATAGCCGTCACGTACTTGGCTTTCGAGGGACCCTACGGTCAACAGCCGCAAGTCCTTTTTTCGTTGCAACTCGGCCAGTGCTTCGTCGGTGAATGCAGGCGCGATCAGGACTTCGACGAACGTGGACGTCACTTCTTTGGCCATGTCCGCATCCACGGGCCTGTTGCACGCAATCACCCCTCCGAACGCGGAGACCGGGTCGGTTTCCCTGGCCTTCCGGTAGGCCTCGACTGAAGTCGTCCCAAGGGCCACGCCACAGGGATTATTGTGTTTGATGATGACCACGGCCGGCTCGCTGAATTCTTTCGCCAGTTCCAACGCCGAGTTGGCGTCCAAATAATTGTTGTAGGACATGGCCTTGCCGTGCAGTTGCCGGCCCAGGGAAATCGAGGGTTCCGTACTGCCGGTCTCCCGGTAAAACGCGCCTTCCTGATGCGGGTTTTCGCCATATCGCAGGATTTCGGCCCGTTCAAACGTGAACGACAGGGATGCCGGGAATTTATCGGCTGTCTCGCCCCGCCGGCTTAAATAATTTGCGATCAGACCGTCGTACCGCGAGGTATGCTGAAACACTTTCCGGGCCAACTCCCGACGCAACGACGAGGGGACGGTCCCCGCCTGCAAAACCTCCAGCACGCGACCGTAGTCGCCCGGATCCACCACCACCACCACGTCCTCGTGGTTCTTGGCGGCCGACCGGAGCATGGAAGGACCGCCGATATCGATATTCTCGATGGCATCCTCGAAGGTACAATCCGGTTTGGCAATCGTCGATTCGAATGGATAAAGATTGACCACCACCACGTCGATGGGCTCAATCTCCTGCTCCTGCATTTGCTTGACGTCTTCGGCCCGCCCGCGCCGGCCCAACAAACCTCCGTGAATCTTGGGATGCAGGGTCTTGACCCTCCCACCCAAAATCTCCGGAGACCCGGTATGTGAAGAGACTTCCGTGACCGGCACACCGGCCGTGCGTATGGCGTTGGCCGTGCCGCCCGTGGAAAGAATGGTGGCCCCCAGTTCGACCAATCCCCTGGCAAACTCCACGACACCCGTCTTATCAGACACACTGATCAACGCATGGTTCAACTTGCCCATTGTTCGCCCCTCGATAGTCAATTCAATGGTGAATGAAAGAAAAAAACGTGGAGATTGAGCTTACCAAAAGCGTCTCATCAGCTTCAACGAACCTTCCCCACCGGCGATCCGTGGAGAACGGTGCCGTTCATCCTGGAATCCGCGGGCTTTCGGCGCGGGGTGTACGTCAACGGCACGTTCGGTATATACTTGAGAGGAATGCTTCGATACGGCCACGAGTGTTGACCAATGCCCTTTTCATTAATTGCGACCCTCGTTATTGTTTTTTTGACCGTCGCTTTTTCCCTCCAGAACGACCAGACGGTTTCCATCCAATTTTTCGGGTGGACGTTCAAGGGGTCGCTCGTCCTGGTATTGCTGTCCACCCTTTGCCTGGGCATCCTGATTCATATCCTGGCTTCCATGCCGGCCCGCATACGGAAATCAAAAGAAATCGCGGAACTCAATAAACGGGTGACGGAATTGGAAGGAACGCCACCAGCAGACGTTTCGCGACCACAGCAACCCCGGACCCCATATCTCGACTGAACACCAATCCGTCGCCGGCCTCCGGATTGGAGGCCTTGACACGAATCCGGGAGACTGACACCATATTAGCCAGCCATTCAACGATGCCCACAGCTATCATGGAGCAAATATTATGACCTCTTTCACTTCAGGATCGATGAATCAGGGCGACCGTCAACCATCGGCAGAACATCACACCCTGGATGAAGCCTTGGGCTGGGAAGGACACGTCAATCTCCCTCCGTCTCCCATGATGACCAACCTGCTGCGCAATTGGTCGGAAGTGCAAGCCGGTTTGATTTTCGGTATGGTGTTTGTCGTCGGAGTCCTGGTGGGAGGCGTCGTGTTTTCCGCGCTGGGGTCCGGCAAGAAACACTCGAACACGTAATCAGCGCACGACGGCCCTCAATTTCCTGACAACTCAATCAGCCGTGGTTTCTTCTTTGCGAGGAAGAAGGAATCTCGCCCCACGACGGCGTCGTTTTCAAAAGAACCGATCTTTGAAAAACACTCGTTGCCACAGTCCGGCTTTGCGCAGACGTGGGTCACGAGGTGACAAGGTGTGCCGTTTCCCGCGACGGGTTTCGACTTCGATGGTGTCATCCTCACGCACGCGGAGCACTTTCCAGAATTTCTTGATCACATAGGAATAGGTATCGCCGTGGCGAGAGGGAAAGACGTGCTCGGCTCGTGGGCTGGGGTGGGTTGAGGTCTTGATTTTCTCATACACGACAAAATTGCCGGCTCTCAATTTCATCGAAACATCCTCTTCATCCCGCGATGCTCAACGCTTGACCACCGTTAAAACGGCGTGTCTGATCATGCCATACTTTCGGATATTTTAAGCGTTCTGCTTCGGTGAAGCAACGAGGGAGGATACCACACGTGTGACGCATATGGAGCCGGCGAGTGGGATTGAACCACCGACCTGCTGATTACGAATCAGCTGCTCTACCACTGAGCTACGCCGGCCTTGGAGAGAACGGGTCGTGAATTCGGCGGGAGACTGCTGTTCCGACCCGACGGTCATCTTATTTTCTGAAACGAGTTGTGTCAACTCTTGTTCAGTTCTTGCCCGAACAAAACACGGCCCGGGCATGATTGACACCATTTTTTCCGCTACGCTACCGTGACACGATGTCCTCCCCTGCCGGCAAATCTGCTTCGGTATCAAGTCCCCGGTTCTCGTTTACGCACCTGTGTTCTCTAATCAGGCTCTCGAATCAAACGGGCACTCTCCTGCTCATGGTCCCAACCCTGTGGGCGCTGGTTCTGGCGTCAAACGGCCGTCCGTCCGGTCTTCTGATTGTCCTGTTCGTGGCGGGCTCGTTCATCATGCGAAGCGCCGGAGTCATCATGAACGATTTGGCCGATCGTTCATTCGACCGGCGAGTCACCCGCACCCAAACCCGTCCTCTCGCCAGCGGGGTTCTTCGCCCCTGGCACGCCATCCTGTTCCTCGGCGTCCTCCTGGCCATAGCCGTTAGCCTCCTGCTGCTCCTGAATCCGCTGGCCATACGGCTGGGCCCCGTCGCCTTGGCTTTGGCCGCGATCTATCCTTTTACGAAACGGTTCTTTCGTGTCCCGCAACTCTTTCTCGGACTGGCGTTCGGATGGGGCGCCGTGATGGCGTGGGCTGCCGTTCGCAATCAGCTCGATCCTGCGACGTGGCTGCTTTTTTCCGCCACGATGTGCTGGGCCTTGGCCTACGATACCATTTATGCGCTTCAGGACGTTGAGGACGACCTTCGTATCGGGGTGAACTCATCGGCGATTCTCTTCGGTTCTCACGTATGGGTCGCCGTGGGCATCATCGAAACGGCCATGCTGGGACTCCTGGCAGCAGCGGGTTGGCTGGAAAATCTCAACCCGGCGTTTTATGGAGGACTGGCCGGCGTCGCGGGGTTCTTGAGCCAGCAAGTGCTTCGCCTGCGCGGTGAGGTCTCCCCCTCTGAGGCGTTTACCATGTTCAAACAACACACGGTTATCGGCCTTGTGCTCTTGGTCGGGATCTGGGTAGGAACGCTGTAGACGTGCCGTCGGGTGACGCTGCAACCCGGCGTACGGTCTCGGTCAAGCCCCCTCACCCTGCCCTCTCCCTATTTCCCGCTTAATGCGGAAAATGGGGGAGAGGTAATGAGAAGAGCGCTGACTCCGTTATTCCGGCGGGGGGATGGGCTTGTCGGGTTTGGGCGCCCGCAAGGTCTCGAGATACGCTGTCACGGCTCGGGCATCCTGGTCATCAAGCCCCAAGTTCGGCATGCGCGTGTGCTTTTTCATGCCTTGCGGGTAACGGACCCAGCGATAGACCCAAGTGTCGTTGAGACGGAACCCGGCACGGTCCAAGGCCGGCCCCACCAGACCGCCGACGTCTCCGATACTGTGACACCCGTTACAGCCGTATTTGTTGAAGTACAGGTTTTTCCCTTTATCCTGCAGGGCGGCCCGTTCCTCTTCCGCCACGGTCAGGTCCGGACGGGCGATTTGAGACATTTTCGGACGTTTGGAGAAATTTTCCACGGCGGCCTTGGCGGCTTCGAACTGTTCCGCCACTTTTTCATAGGCCTCTTCTTCGGGAAGCACGATTTCCTCTTCGTCCTCTTCCTCTTCTTCTAGATCGTCCTCATCGTCTTCCATGTCCATATCTTCGTCGGCTTCTTCGGCTTCTTCCTCGGCCTCGGCCCGGGCGGCTTCTTCGGCTTCCTGTTTCGCCAAGGCTTCATCCATGGCCTGTTTGGCTTGATCGTGTGCCGCCTCGACCGCCTTGAACTGAGACTCCAATTCGGCTTTCCGGCCTTCAACGTCAAACGTCAACGACCCGCCGTGAAGCGTTCGCACGTAGCCGACCACGGCCCAGAGTTCCTCTTCGGAGAGCGTATATTTGAACGTCGGCATGGTCGAGACCGCGAAGTAATTTTCATCGTCGATCACTTCCTGCAACGAGGTATCCCGCATGTCCCGGGAAATCGTGTCGAAGATTTCCTTGTCGGAAAAGGTCGACATCGCCGCGTCTTCCGACAGGTCGCGGGGACGGGGGTCCGGCATGCGTCCCCAGTTAAACCCTTCTTGCTGTTGTCCGCTTTCGCCGTGACAGTGCATGCAGTAATGATTATAGAGTTTTCGGCCTTTTGCCGTCCGTTCATCTTCAAACAAGGCGCAGCCGCTCGTCACGGCAAACACCGCGGCGACCACGATGGCGACCCTGCTCAGTACCCGCTGCATGCCTTGTTCTCCCTTCATGATTCGTTACCCCTCCGAATTTTTCTCACCAGGAAAAACTCAAAGCCGGCAGCAAGCACGATGCCCAACACGACGTATCCATAAATGGAATTGTCCGGGGGCGGCTCGGCTCGCAAGTACCACCATGATGAAACGGCTTTTTGGGACCCTCTTTCTTTCACGGCTCCATCCACGATTTCCCCGTCCCAAAACGCGAACGCCACGTTTCGCCATTCACCGGGCGTGACTTGTACGTCCAACTCGTCAGCGGTTTGCAAGGGCCGGGAAAAGACGACGCGCCACGTTCCGTCCTGCCAAGCCCCTGTTGCCGAGACGTCCTGGTTTTCCTGCGGCCGAAGCGTCTTGAAGCCCTTGGCCGTCATATCGGTGGCTTTGCCGTGCTCTTTTTTCCAATACCAGATGTTGACGTCTCCCCCCTCGACCTGGAGCATTTCCTGTCCATGGGCGAAGTGGGCCATTTTGTCGCCGACCATGAACTCGACTGCGGCGGCATCCGCGGCATCTTCAGATGGATCGGCATACTCCAGCAGGATCGCCATATCCTGGCCATTATGCATCCCGCGAACCTTCACGGACTTGACCGTGACTTCCTGAATGCGGTCCGGCCAATGCACTTGTGGCGCCAACTTGAATTCCGCGGGCGCGATCGTGTTCCACGCGGCGGCGTTCGGATCATCCGCAGGAATCGCGCCGTCCGTCAAATGCAACCGAACGGCCACACTGCCGGCACCGCCTTCCGGGGGCGGGTCGCTCGCGAACACGCAGGAAGCTCCGACTCCCGTCACCATGAGGGTAAGCCCGAGCGCGACGTTGAAGATCTTTTTATATCCCATTTTCCTGCTCCTTGGATCCTTCCCTTCGACGTGTCCGAC
Organism: Nitrospirales bacterium; assembly: GCA_965203665.1. Classification (GTDB taxonomy): domain Bacteria; phylum Nitrospirota; class Nitrospiria; order Nitrospirales; family UBA8639; genus Bin75. The sequence goes on from OZ241905.1 coordinate 1,179,553, forward strand.
GATCGTCGGACCTACGAGGGCGCGACCTCAACCCGTTCCTTATTCCTCTTCCTCCCAGGTCCGTGGAGACTGGCCGGCGCCGTCATATTCACCCATGATAATTTTCCAGATCCATTCGTCCGGCAATTCCACTTCCCACCGCGGCATGGCTGATTTCCAGGGCATGGCTTCAACCGGAAGCCCGACGCCGCCTTTTTTGATCCGCCAGAACAGATAGGATTCCTGTAATTGGGCGATGGTTCCCGGATCGCTGAAATTCGCCGGAGGCGGATTGAAACCTACCGCCGCCGGGCCTTTCCCATCGAAATTGGCTCCGTGACAAGGCGAACAAAACGCCGCATAGAGGCCTTTCCCCATCATGATATTTTCCGGCGTCGTCGGATACGGGTTGGCCAGCCCGACAAACTCGCCGGGAGGCGCGGGATGAATGGTTCGATTTTCCGCCGGCGGCATATCGCTGGGGGCAAGCCGGGTGTACGCCTGCCAACCCACCAACAAGGGAAACAACACAAACACCAGAATACGTGCGGTCCCGGCAATACCCGCCTGTCCCGAGCCGGTGAGGAATCGCCCGACCGGCCCCATGAATTCATCGAGGCCTCCTCCGCTCATGGTGTAGAAAATCATCGCGGAGGCAAAGGTCAGCGCCAGGTACAAGAATATCAAACTGGCCGGGAGCGGCGCCGTGAACAACGGGAGTATGAACTTGAGAAACACATACATCCCCACCAACAGGATAGCCGTTTTCGCAAGAGGACCTTTCATAGTTTACCCTTTTGGTTAAGGTGCTCCATTGACGGTGAGGGAAGCGACCTCCACATCGCTTTCCTTGCCGATATTCATCACGTCTTCTATTTTGACGCTAATGGGTTCCCCGCTCATTTTCTGGAGAAAAGAAATGACCGAATAAATCTCCTGTTGCGACAAGGCAATTGGATTCTTGTGGATATAGGGCATCCGTGCCGGATACTCCTTGGGCAGGCCTTCATGCCTGAAATCCAGATAAATATAGGCTTGAGGGTCCGTGAGACTTTCATAAATGAATTCCGGCGCGAGTTTCGCCCCGATGCCTTTCAAATCCGGACACCTGGCCGATTCACTGGGGCCAATGGAATGGCACAAGGCGCATTGGCCTTTGCTGAAGAAAATCTTCTGACCGATCGAAGCCAAGTCATCCGGCGTCTTGACTTCGGCAATGTCAAAGGTCTCGATCGCCGGAGGAAGGGAGGCCATCTGCGGCACCCCCAACGCAATCAGGGTAAACGTCCCCAATACGATTACCACGAAGCCGACCACCCTGAGGAATTTCGCCTTGATGAAAAGCAGGATGCAGATGCCGATTCCTACGACCGTGAGACCGATCAATTGGAGTAATGCGACTTCACTCATGGGTCTTCTCGCTCCGGTTTGGTAATACCATCATCAAGCGGTTCTCAATCACGCTTGAGCTCCCTTTCAATCCTGTTCCCTTGGGGAACCACCGGCCATGGCCGGGGTCACACCAGCCGGAATCTTCGCCGGTTCGGGTTCTTTCCGGTCAGGGGTTTTCTTCCCCTTGTCACCCATTGTGGCGACCCAAAAGATGAACGCCACCAATAAGCAGAACACAAACGTGTTCAGGGACATGAAGGCTGCCGCGTAGCCCAACGCGGGAGAATAGGCATAGTCCGAGGTATCTCTCATCACGCCGTAGATATGCCAGTGAACCCTGGACGATGATCGGGCATAGCCCATCAGCGACATCAGCAGGATCACCATGACCGCATTGGATACCAACGCATACCCGGCCCGGATCGGCATTTGCCCCCAAACCATTTCCGTCGTGGTTTTGGCGCTTTTCATCAGGATGGCCGTCAGGGGCGTAAAGGTCACCATGATAAACAGGACGATCAACACCTGGGCGACCGAGAAATAGTTGATCCGGATAATGGCGGGCACGAAATACCCCCAGACCCCGAGCACAATCACCGCGATGCCCGCGAGCACCAGTAAGGCGCCCATCACGGACTTGGCAATTTTTGCCCATCCGGCCGTTTCCTGCTTGCCGGCCCGCCAATACATGACGAAACTCATAAAGGTGACCAGAATCATGAGGTTGGCCACCGTCATTTTTGCGGACATCACCCCGAATACCCCGAGCAGCGGGTGATGGGTCCCGCCCATTTTTCTGGCCTCTTCAAGACTGGCCACCAGCGAATGAGGGGTCATCCAGACGCCCAGGCACACCATGAGCACGACCAGCATGGCCAGGATCGGTCGCCTGTACCCTCGCTCGGAGCCCGGGATCCGGTAGGTAATGCCCATCCAGAAATAGTAGTTGGCCCCAAGGAACAGCACCCCGATGAGCATCGCCTGGAGAATAAAGAGCCAGGCCAGAAATCCGCCCATGAGGGTGATCCCCATCTGCTGGTTGTATTGATAGATCTCCCGCATGAGCCAATACCCGGCAAAGGGAAGGGGCAGCATGCCGAATACGCCGATGAAGTTGCCGACGTAGCCCATCCAATCATAATGTTCCCGCTCCTCCTGACTGGCCGCCAGGAGATACCGGATACCGGCATAGGCGCCGCAAATAAATCCGCCCAAGACGACGTTGGCAATGAGTCGATGGATGTTGACCGGCCACCACGTCGGATTCCACGTGGCCGCCCATGCCCGATCGATGGCCGTGCCCTCCGCCACCACGACGGGGCTCGCCTGGAACGTGGCCCAAGCGTTGGGGACGATCATGATGCCCAAGGCAAAGACGTTCAGCAGGAATCCCAAAAACAGATGGAACGTCTTTTTATTCCCCTGCATGGCGTCCCATCCGTACCAGTACAGGTACAGCGTGACGGTTTCCAACAGGAACAGCAGACAATACACGATGAAGGACGGGAAAAAGATATCGGACAAATACGCCATGAGCTTCGGGTACAGCCCGATCAGCAAAAAGAGCAGAATGCCTCCGAACAGGGCCGTGGTGGCGTACGCCGACGTCAGGAGTTTGGTGAATTCTTTCGCCAGCTTGTCGTACCGGGCTTCCTTGGTCTTCCATCCGACGATTTCGCACACCCAGGCAAAAATCGGCACACCCAACACGAACCCGGCAAGCAGCAGATGCTGCTGGGCCACGACCCAGACGACGTTCCGGCTTCCGACTCCCGGAATGTCACGATATTCGACTGACATCGCTTGCGTGGCCGCGTCCTGCGCCCAGACGAACGCCGGGAGAAGCACGAGCGCCCAAAAGACACTCCATCCGAAGAGGGACGAGGGTTTCACCGTTGGCACCAGGGACTTCAGATTTTGGATTATGCCGTGGTTTTTCATGTATGAGCCCTCATTGAACCGTTTCATCGTTCCCTCAATAGTTGTGTGGTAACAGTGGCGCGATGCTCTGACAGGTCCCCCGCAAAATCATCATTTCCTTCGAGTACGTCCCATATTCATGTCGCTGCAACGGACGCTTGAACGACGGTTGATTGCAGGCCCCGTCCAACACGCTATTAAGCATAAGGTGCGCGTCATCAAATGTCGAATTCCCCACACAGCCGCTCAGCACCATCGCCAAGCACGTCGCCGCCAGTCGCATCATCCCTCTTCTCACATGGGCGATTCTTAAGGAACCTCTGATTTAGTGCACCATCGGGCGCATGGCCGCGTTGTGTCCTCGCTCAACCCTCACCTATCTCCATGATAAGCCTCGGGTTTCGCTCCGGGACGCCTTGCCCTGCATCCCGCTATCACAATAAATCAGAGGTTCCTTAATGCTTATGATCTCCATGGTCGTGGTCATGCCCGTCGGAAGCGGAGGTCGCCGCAGGCTTTTCTGCGGCCGCAGGCGCCGCTTGGGCCGCCGGCTTCTCCTTGCCCGCCTCTGCCTTCTCCCCTTTTACCGAATCCTCAACGGGATTTTCTTTTTCCAGTTCTTTCAACGTGGCTTCGGCGCGTGCCAAGATCTGCTCCGCGCTTTTAATGACCTTTTTGGGTACGACTTTTTTTTCTACTTTTTGAACGTCCACAAATTCGTATTCTTCATGAGGGTGAGGCGTACTCACGGGGATCAAGCCCCAAAACAACATGATCAGGACGACGCCGGTTCCCGTAAAAGCCGTCAGCAAAAGGGGCTGATCCCGGGGAATCCTGAGAAGGTCCCATTTCGAGACGATGTCCTGGAACGACCCCTCGACGGGCGTGGACGCGCGAACAAAGCGTTGAGCCAACGCGCCCAAGCCGAACAACCACCCATAGACCAGGACGATCAGGGCGATGGTGGCCGGCAATCCCCACATGACCAACTCCAGGCTGATTTTTTCCGCAATGGGAATCACGATGACGTTGCTTTCAACAAAATGCAACGTGGCATGGACCGCGGATTGGGCCAGGGACTTGATGCCGCTCACGATGATGAACAACAGGGGAAGATAGACGACAGAAAAGAGGGCCCAGAGCCCCCACAGGCGCAAGCCCGTTCCCTTGGGCGGGTCCACGCTCAACCGTTCCAGAAAAACGGTCCGGGAGCACAAGCCGAGCGCCCAAATGTCGATGGGTATGGAAAGGACCAGCAAGGCCTCGAGGCCGACACCTTCCCAGGGATGAACGCCGGCTGCCAACATGAGCAACGCGGCCACCATCTTGAGGGGGAAGCCCGTCCAGAAGGCTGGCCACAAGACCAGAAGCCCGAGTTTGGCGTTCGACATGATGATTAATCCAAAAATTCTCTATTCAGAATCGCGGAAACCGTGAAAATCAGGATCATCGCCATAATGGCGATCCAGCTAATCAATGCAATCGGCCGTTTGAAAATATTCCGTTCCGAATTCCTGTCAAGAAAAGGCAGCGCCGCCAGTAACCCCATGAACGCTCCCGGAATCGCGACGGCTCCCAAAAACTGACCGAACTCTCCGCCAAAGATTTTTAACCGCAAGAGCTGGAAGAGAAACAGAAAATACCATTCCGGTTCCGGATGATAGTCTCCCGGATCCGGGGTCGCCTCTTCCAACAACACCACGGGCTCGATAAACGCCAACGAGCAAATGATGAGAAAGACCGTGGCCATGGCCACGATGTCTTTCCAGATTTGTCTGGGGAAGAAATAATCCGTCTTCGCCTTGATTTGTTCGGGAGTACCACGGAACGGACCGGCCGGTCCGGCTTTCCGGAACAGGAAGAGATGAAGACCTGCCAACCCCATCAACCCCGCGGGCAGAACCATCACGTGAATGACGAAAAACCGGCTCAAGGTCATTTGCCCCGGGGTTGGCCCGCCTTTCAGGAATCGACTCAGAAAATCCCCGATGAGAGGGGTCTTATCCATAATCTCGACACCCACGACCGTGGCCCAATACGCCCGTTGATCCCAGGGAAGCAAGTAGCCGGTAAAACCGAAGGCCATGACCAGTCCGAAAAGGGCCAGCCCAACCAACCAAATCAATTCCCTGGGCTTCTTATAGGCTCCCCACAAAAACACTTGCGACATATGGGCGAACACCATCACCACCATGGCCGAGGACCCCCAGAAATGGTAACTCAGCAGAAACCATCCGTAGTCGACTTCATGAATGATGTACTGCGTGCTTGCATACGCATGATCGGTGCTCGGGACGTAGTAAAACATCAAGAGAATCCCGGTCACCACCTGCATAACGAAGATGAACAACAAACACGAGCCGAAGGCATAAGCCCATCGAGACCCGCCGGGAACGGGCTCATTCAACATTTTGGCCTGAATGGTTTTCAGCCCGACCCGTTCATCGACGAAGTCGACGACTTTCTCAAAGGCGTTGGGGGTATTGTCGCTCATGAGGACGCTACAGCAGTCGAATTTGACCTTTCACTCCGGCCTTGTATTCGACGTCGATGATTTGCACTTCCCCGGCGGCATTGACTTGCATCGGCAGGACGTCGAGAGCCCGCGGGGCCGGACCATCCAGCACCTTGCCCGCTTCATCATAGATACTTAAATGGCAGGGACACAGAAAGACGCCGTCAGGAAAATTCTTTGTCCTGCGCCACTTGTACCCACATCCCAAGTGAGGACATTTTCCGGAAAAACCGATGTAGGGTGCCTTGGCTTTATTCACCCACACCATGTCTCCCTTATGGTCATAAAACTTCTTGTCTTTCCCGCCGTAGACCGCCTTTTGCACTTCAGGCGTGGCCTTCACGACCCAGATGTTCTTTTCGATCTGCTGTTCGGGCATGAAGGCTTCCTTGAAGCCCCGCGTAAACTTGAACTGGTAGCCGATGTTTTCCTTCCTGATTTTGCGGACGTTCCCGACGGAAAACCAGGAATTGTCAAACGGCTTATACATAGGCTTCATGAGATATTTGAGAACGGGAAACGCCAACGGAAGAGCAATCAACGTCCCGATGGCATGCGTCATGTTCATGAAAAAACTGCGGCGGGGCATCCCCTGTTCCAGCCGGGGATAGGGCACGAGAATTTCCCCGGGCTCTACGTGGAGACGGTCTTCCAAGTGGGCGATTTCCACGTCATGATGCGCGATGTAGGCATCTCGATCCAACACGGGACACGCCCTGAATTCCTCCAGTGACCCACGCAGAATGATTTCTTCTTCATTCGGGATTTCCTGGACCTGCCCGATCGGAACCTGACGGTCCACGCCCTGCCCGTTCCCCTCCCTGACCACCACGTGACTGATCTCCAGGGATAACGGATCGACGATAACCTTGGAAATACTGCCGACTTCTCCGTCGGCACAGCGCGCTTTCGCCTTAATTTTCGGTTGCATCAATCAACGGGTCCTGAAATAAGATTATTTCATTTTGATGGGCTTCGGGGTATTCACCGAGGCATCTTTCAACGTCGCCAAAAAGGCCACCAGCGCGTCTATTTCTTCGTCGAACATCAGGTCTTTATATTTGTCCGGCATTTTGCCTTTCTTGTACTGCTTGTCGAATCCTTCGGCCTTCCAGCTTTTGGGATCGAGGATTTTTTGCCGCAGGGCTTCAGGCGTCATGAGATTGCCGATATTGTCCAACTCCGGCCCCCGCTTCTTTCCGCCTTTTCCGAAGAGTTTGTGACAGTTGTAACACTCTTGCAGTTCCCATTGCTCCTTGCCGAGCGCCACCAGGTCTCCGGCCGCTGCCGTTGAGGCTGGCGTCGCGGCCTCCTCCACGACCTGCACGCCACCGCCCAGAATTTTCAATTGTTGCTCGATCGAGACGGCGCGCTCATTCAGGGCTTTGGCCCGTGCGATCAGTTCTTCAGCTTTGCCTTGTTGGGTTCTTGCCCGGCGTGCTTTCAGGAGCTTTTCGATTTTTCCTTTTTCGATTTCCGGGTCGTATTGAGGAAGACCGGACGCCCCGCCGATGTACACTCCCGACAGCACCAGATAAAACAACACCAGACCGATGATGGCCTTTATACCCTCGAGACGGCGCAGGGAGGGGGCATCAAGCAGAATGAACACAGCGGCGCCGAGCATGGCATAAATGAAAAACATGACCTGGAAGACGAAGGGGAAATGCGTGGCTTTGGCCACCCCTGCCAGGATAATCCCGAGAAGGACGCCAATGGCGCCTTTTTTGATGATGTTTCGCGTCAGACTTTGCTCAGCCATACCCGCTTCCCACCTCCGTTACTCCGCACCGGCAGGCACCGGAGCCGCTTGCGGGGCCTCGGTTTTTTGCCCGGTGGTTCTTAACGTCACGACAATGGCAAAACTCACCACGATATAAAAGACCAGGGTCACACCCGTAATCCACCAGGCGGAATAAGCCAAGGTGGGCGTAAAGGCTTCCGGTGTAAAGTCCGGTACGAGGTTATACACGTGGAAGTACTTTCTCGTGAGGGATCGAACCGTCCCCATCAAGCCCATGGTCCAAATGGCACTGAACGCCAGGAAGATCAGGACGAATTGGGACGCAAAGTCGATCTTGCCCCAGATAATGGTCCCGCTCCTGATGGCCCGGTTATAGAGAAAATAGTTCACGACCGTCAGAAAGACCAATGTAAAGGCGGCCGCATTCTTCGCCGGCATCAGCGCCAATTCACTGGCCCACGAGGGCAACTCCAATTCTTCAGTGGCCAAAGCCTGTGTCGCCACAAATCCGTGGGGCGTCATCCAGATGGCGTTGGCGACCACGATCATGAGAAAGCCGACCTTGATCATGGTGAAGGAAGACACCGTAAATCGCAGACCCGGCAGCTTGCTCAAGACCGGCGGCAACCCGATCAACAGCGCCAGGAAAATCAGCGACTGCCATTCCGGTGGCGGGAACAATTTCCACGCGGCGCCCATGACCAACGGAATTAGAAGGACGGCGACCATGACCATGCCGGATATCCGTACCTGTTCCACCCCTTCAATTCGCTTCATGCTCAACCAGATATAATAATTGCTGGCCAGGAAGATCAGGCCGACCATGGCCCCCTGCATTTCAAAAAACATCGACAACTGGTCCGCCATCATGTACGGGCAGATGGACGCGTCATAATCGCAGAGTTCATACGCCAGCAGATACCCCATGAAGGGCAGGAACAGGAGGGCGCCCACGCCGATCATGTTCCCCACGAACCCCATCCAATCGTAGTAAGAACGATCTTCATCCGTCTTGGCGCCCATATACATATACGCCGCCACCAAACCTGCAATAAACCCGCCGAACGTCACATTTCCAACCAACCGGTGCAGGTTCAAGGGCATCCAACTGTAATTGGCAACCTTGTCCCACAGACCCGCGCTTTGGACGAACTGAATCAGAGAGACCCCTTCGGCGGATTTGGCGGGCGTATTCATGAACGCGGTAGGACCGTCAATGACAAACAACGTGACCGTACCCACGACGTTCAACAAGACCCCGAGGGCAATGTGCCGGGCTTTCTTTTCACCCTTCAGCGTATCCCAGGAATAAAAATACGTATACAGCACGATGGTCTCCAGAATAAACAGGAGCGGATAGATCACGGCGAAAATCAGGAAAAAATGTTGAATGAGCCAGGTGGTAAAACCGGGATACGTGGCGAGCAGAACAAAAATAAACAGCCCGCCCGTCAGGGCGGTCATACTATACAGGATCACCGTGACTTTGGTGACTTCCTTGGCTAATCGATCATATTTCGGATCCTGGTTTTTATAGCCCAACCACTCCGACACCACGGCGAATATGGGGGCTCCCAGAATAAAGGCGGCAAACAGAATGTGAAGCTGGGCCACGACCCACACCCCGGTCCGATTCCCGGCGTAGGGGAACTCCACAGGTGGGGGAGCCGGAGCCTGGGCATAGGCGACGGCAAGTCCCCCAAGCACAAGTCCGGGCAAAATCACAAGACTGCGGGTTAAGGTCTTCAAGGGTGGTGACCTCCTTCCGGTTTATGCCGCAAAAGAACGTGGGAATCGTCCACGTTACTGGGCAGATTCTCCTCCTGCCGCTTCTCCATTCGGAGCCGCCGCTTCTTCAGCTGGAACGGGAGATCCCTCTTCAGCCGCCGGAGCCGCCGCTTCTCCATTCGCCGGAGCCGCGCCTTCTCCATTCGCCGGAGCCGCGCCTTCTTCAGCCGCCGGAGCGCCGGCGGTCCCCTGAGGCACCCATTTCTTTGCCGCAACGTCGTATTCCATGCCTTTCAAGCCGAACGTGGCTTCAAAGGCAATCACTTTCCACCGATCATCCTCGGACAGCTTGGATTTCCAAGCCTTCATCTTGGTTCCCTTGACCCCTTCGGACACGCGCCAGAACCATTGGGAATCAGAGAACAGCTTCATGAAGTCACCCTTGCGAAAATCGCGAGCTCCGGCCTTGACGGGCTTTCCGTCTTTGCCGTGACAACTGGCGCAATTCACGTCGATATTTTCCGCGCCGGTAAAGATCGCCTTCCCTTGCTCAATAATTTCCGGATTGTTCCAATAGCCGTCCGGCATATGCTTATCGGCATATTCCGGGGGCGCCGGGGGCGGTGGAGCCGGCGGTTTGGCTTCTCCACAGGCTGATAACGTCAATCCCAGTGCCACAACGGCAACAAGACCCTTCACTGTTCGGCATGTATCCTTTTCCATAACCCCCCCTATATTCGCTTTGGTCTGTCAAAAAACGATATGTACGTCAAAACCCCTGCCTTCTTCTTTTCTCTGAGAAACCTTCTTACAGCATCACGCCGGGAATTCGTTTCTCCACATCATGCCTTTCGGACAAAATGTTCCTTGGCCTTCTTCCCTCTATCTGCCTATACAATCAGGATGACCGGCGGTCATATTCTTAAGCGCCATGGCCCCCTCGACGAGCCACAACATGGTCATATCGGGGCGGGATAACATGTGACGGGCCGCGTAGAATCGAGTCCGGAACTTGCCATTTCGGAGCGCCTATCCGGATGATCAGGTTTTCCTTTGGAGAAACCACGCCTCAATCCTTACACGACCGTTTAACAGGGAGGAAAATTCCGGGCAAAAAAGGTCGGTGACTTCTAGCATAAGGGCTTTCATCTGTCAATAATCAGGGGCTGAAAAGGTCTCATTCCGGCCTTCGTCGTTCTTCTCCTCCCGGCGTTTCCGGACCCAATCTTCCCATGATTCTCCGGAAGCCGTATCGTGCCCTGTAAAATGGAAGGCGTGAATCTCGTGGCAGGGGATTCTCCGTAGATCTGACTGATCGGCCTGGAACATCTCCACATAGGAATGTGGGCCATTGAACACACGATTAAACAGATAGCCGTCGATACGTTCCCGGGACTTCAATTCCAGAGTGATGTCACCTCGGTAGCCGAAAGCCAAGTCAATGACTTTCAACAACTCCTGCTCGGAGTTGGGATGAAAAACTGCTCCCTGAAGGCTTTGCGCGGAAGGATCTTCCAGCCCATCCTGAGACATAGGCACCATTCCGTGGAAACCGGAAGCAGGCCATCAGGTCGTGTTGGGGAACAACATGGCCTTCACGGTTCCGGTTAACCCGGACCACGAACCAAACGTTTCCTCCACGGCCGAGGCTTCGAACCCGCAATGCACCATGCAGTCCCGACATTGCTCATGGCGCCCCACGCCGTACCGGTCCCACTCCGTCGTCTCGATCAATTCCTTGAAACTCGACACGTATCCGTCCTGCAAGAGATAACAGGGCTTCTGCCAGCCGAAAATATTATAGGTGGGATTTCCCCACGGGGTACATTGATAATCACGCTTGCCCATGAGAAATTCCAGGAACAGGGGTGACTGGTTAAATCGCCAGCGACGTTTTCTCTTCCCAAGCAGGTCGGAAAATAGTTGCCGCGTCCGCTGACGCTTCAAAAAGCCATGCTGGTCCGGCGCCTTTTCGTAACTGTAGCCAGGGGAAATCATCATCCCTTCCACCCCAAGATCCATCATTTCGTCAAAAAAGGCCCGGACCCGAGGCGGATTCGCATCACTGAACAGGGTCGTGTTCGTGGTGACCCGGAATCCTCTCTTCAAAGCACTCTTGATCGCTTTCGTCGCCACGTCATAGACCCCGTCTCGACAGACCGCGAGATCATGTTCCTCGCGCAACCCATCCATGTGAATACTGAAGATCAACCGGTCGGAGGGTTCATACTCGTCCATTTTGCGTTCCAACAGGATCGCATTCGTGCACAAATAGACGAATTTCCGGCGGCGCACCAACCCTTGAACGATCTCCGGCATCTCGGGATGAATAAGCGGCTCCCCGCCGGGAATACTGACAATGGGAGCGCCGCATTCTTCAGCCGCCACCCAACATTGTTCGGGCGTTAACCGCCGGTCCAGGACGTGTTCGGGATATTGGATCTTTCCGCAACCGGCACAGGCCAGATTGCACCGAAAGAGCGGTTCCAACATCAACACCAACGGATAGCGTTTGACGCCCTTGGACTTTTGCGACAGCACATAGCCGGCGACGGTCATCATCTGGGAGAAAGGAACGCCCATGGTTTTCCAGAAAACCTTTCTATTCGACTCATGAGATGAAATGACAATGGAGGCGCCGAGCGGGATCGAACCGCTGAATCGCAGTTTTGCAGACTGCTCCCTTAGCCACTTGGGTACGGCGCCCGGGCGACATTATAACGAGGACCCCAAACCTCTGACAAGGAGAGCCCCGTCCCAGTGACAGCCCACCGCACAGCACCATGACTTGAGACTGCGTGAGTTAGCGCGAGGACAAAACGGGGAGTTCACGACCGGATGCCGTGTGAGATTCCGTGGCATCCGGAGGAGGAGAAGACGACGACGCCTCTTCACGTTGGTCATTCTGTTCCAACGCCATCAACTCGACTTCTTCGATGAGGACGTCCATCAATTGTTCTGACGGCACTTTTTTGACAAGTTTTCCTTTTTTGAACAGAATCCCCATGCCCTGCCCGCCCGCAATCCCGATGTCCGCCTCTTTTCCTTCGCCGATACCATTCACCACACAGCCCAGGACGGACACGTTTAAGGGCATTTTAATATGACTGAGCCGTTTTTCCAGTTCATCGGCCAGTCGCACCACGTCGATTTCGACCCGGCCGCAGGTCGGACAGGCAATGACGTTCACGCCGCGATGACGAAGTTCCAGGGACTTGAGAATTTCAAAACCGACCCTCACTTCTTCCACGGGATCGGCAGCCAGCGAGACTCTCAAGGTGTCGCCGATCCCCTGAGACAACAACCAGCCCAATCCGATGGCGGATTTGACGGCGCCGGTGCTGGCGGTCCCCGCCTCGGTGATCCCGATATGCAGGGGATAGTCCGATTGATGGGCAAACAACCAATACGCGTCAACGGCCATGTGCACGTCCGAGGCTTTCAACGACACCTTCATGTTTGTGAAGCCCATATCCTCAATGGCATGGACGGCATTCAACGCCGATTCGGCCAGAGCCTCGGCCGTGGGATACCCGTATTTCTCCAACAGCGGGCGTTCCAACGAACCGCCGTTGACGCCGACCCGAAGGGGAATGCCCCGGTCTTCCACTGCCTTGATGACTTCGGCCAATCGCCACCACGGCCCGATGTTTCCGGGATTGATGCGAACGCAATCCACCACTTCGGCGGCCTTGAGCGCCAACCGATGATCGAAGTGCACATCTGCAATTAACGGGATCGAAATCTGCGCTTTGATTTTGGGAAGGGCCGCCGCGGCGTCCTGATCGGGTACGGCAACCCGTACAAGCTCGCACCCAACCTCCTCCATCCGATGAATCTGCTCGACGGTTCCCCGGACGTCACTCGGATGCGGGACGGTCATGGACTGGACCGCAATGGGGGCTCCACCCCCAATTTTGACGGATCCGACCTGAATTTGTCGGGTTTTTTTTCGCGTGATCCTCATCGCAAGGCTTCTTCAGGTCAAGACCGATCCAACGGAGGCGCGCACAAACAGTTGTTTGGCTTGTTGATAAATGCCGTCAGCAGTCAAGCCATATTTGTCGCGGAGTAAATCCTGAGGGCCTTGTTCAATGAACCAGTCAGGCAATCCGAGACATTTGGTCGGGATGCCGGCAATGCCTTTTTCGGAGAGGACCTCAAGCACCGCTGAGCCAAACCCGCCCATGACAGAGCCTTCCTCTATGGTGAGCAGGCACTTCACCTGCCTGGCCACGGAGCCGATCAAATCGGCATCAATCGGTTTGACAAAGCGGGCATTCACGACCGCAACGGAAAGCCCTTCCCGCTCCAACCGCTCGGCTACTTCCATCGCTTGATGCACGGTCACACCGATCGCAACCAAGGCGATGTCCGTGCCCTCTCGCAACAACTCACCCTTGCCCAAAGGCAGGGCTTCCGGGACCTGGTCCATTTTCACACCCAACCCCGAACCCCGGGGATACCGGACGGCGGCAGGCTGGTCTGAACTGATGCATGACTTGACCATATGTTGTAATTCATTTTCATCCTTGGGAGCCATAATCACCATGTTCGGCATATGCCGGAGGTACGCAAAATCAAACACCCCGTGGTGCGTCGTCCCATCCTGCGCCACGAGCCCGCCGCGATCGATGCAAAACGTGACCGGCAGGTTCTGCGTAGCCACGTCATGAATCACCTGGTCGTAGGCGCGTTGCAAGAAAGTCGAATAGATGGGAATCACCGGCCGCATGCCCCGCGCGGACATGCCCGCGGCGAACGTCACGGCATGCTGTTCGGCGATTCCCACGTCATACAGACGGTCGGGAAAGGTCTGCTCAAACGCGGTTAAGCCCGTCCCCTCACACATCGCAGCCGTAATCGCCACGATACGCTGATCTTCCTTGGCCAATTGAACAAGCGTGTTGACGGCAACACTGCTATACGAAGGTCTTGCGGCTTTGCTCTTGGGTTTTCCCGTGTCGCGGTCAAAGGGTGAACTGGCGTGAAACCACACGGGATCGTTCATCGCCGGTTGATAGCCCAAGCCCTTCTTCGTGAGCACGTGCAAGAGGGTCGGGCCTTCCAGCTTGAGCACGTTCTCCAGGGTTGGCAGCAAATATTCAAACTCATGGCCGTCGAGGGGCCCGACGTACCGAAATCCCAGTTCCTCGAACAACATCCCCGGCGACACCAACCCCTTCGCCAACGATTGAGCCCGACCGGCCACTTTTTTTACCTGTCCACCAATCCGGGGGATCGTCTCGAGGAGTCGATTCGCCTTTTCCTGCAGGCGAACGCCCAACTCACCGGTGATGGTCCGATTCAGGTAGGCGGAGATCGCCCCGACGTTTTTCGAAATCGACATTTGATTATCGTTCAAAATCACCAACAGGTCTTTCCGGCTATCACCGGCTTGTTGAAGCCCTTCGAGGGTCAGTCCCGAAGTCAACGCGCCGTCTCCCACGACACAAACGACCTTGTGCGACTGCTTTTGTTGTTCCCGGGCTTCCACGAAGCCCACCGCGGCAGACACACCCGTACCCGCGTGACCGGCATTGAACGTGTCATAAGCACTTTCTTCCCGTTTACAAAAACCGCTGATCCCGCCGAATTGCCGAATGGTATGGAACTGCTCCCGGCGCCCGGTCAGCAGCTTATGGGCATACGTTTGATTGCTGGTGTCCCAGACAATCAGATCATCGGGCGTGTTTAACAGGTAATGAAGGGCGACGGTCAATTCAACGACGCCGAGATTGGAAGCGAGGTGCCCACCGACGTTCGAGATCACGGAAATAATTTGATCGCGAATTTCCTGGCATAAATCAGGAAATTGTTCAGGCGACAATTTTTTGAGATCAGATGGCTCTTCGATCCCCTTCAGGAGAGACATAACCCTATTTCACCTCCGAATAATGCACTGCGATGCACTAACATGCTTCGGGTTACGGGAAAATTACGTGACATAGAGAACCAGTTTCGCAAAATCTGGGTATGCTGTCAAGAAATCCCACTAGGAGATGTTACCGTCCTGTTCCGGTCCGTCTCCACCCGGGAACCCGTCGATGCGGAAAAAACGACTTCAGCCGGCCACAAAACATCCTAGGATTTGGAGCCGGCGGTCTTTGTCCGTAATTTCTCAAGAAGACCCTTGGCCGATTCGGCCTCGATAATACGTCCAAATTGGCTCCTGAAATTTTTGACCAAACTGACACCGTCTATGACCACGTCATACACCTTCCAGGTATTCGAACTCTTCAGCAAGCGATAGTAGATGGAGGCGGTTGACTTGTCCGAGGTGACTGCGGTTTGCACCTCTGCAAAATTTCCTTTTCTCCGTTCTTTGAGATATTGAACCTGTTCGCCGGAATACCCATCAACGTTTCCGGCGTACGTCTTGGAGAGAAAACGCTGAAAAAGCCGTACGAATTCTTTCCGATCGGGATCGCTGAATTGCTGCCAATGTTTCCCCAGCGTTCGTTTCCCCATTTCTCTATAATCGAACCGCTTGCCGATGATGTCTTCAAGGATTTCCAACCGTTTCCGGGCTTTTTCCGGCGTCTTGAGAGACTCATCCTCCAGGACTTTCAAGGCCTGATCGATGGTCCCTTTCATAGCCTCCATGGCTGAACCTGTCTCCACGGCTGCTGAAAGTGACGAAGAAAATCCAAAGACCGTCAACCCAAGAATCAGTGCGCCGATCAAGGTGAGGCTGCGTATTTCAACTGTTCTCGTTTTTCCTGCAAGTCGCTCAGGCATAACCCTTTCCTTTCTTGGCAACGCATACGGCCAATACGGGATTTTTCAACATTGAGACAATCGCAACTCGGACTCGACTCACGTCGAAGCGTCAGGTGTTATTTTCCGTCATGGAGAAAAAGATTTCAAAGAATTGAGCCAGCCGGGCCGAGGCCACGTTCTTTTGCCGACGCAGTCGATTGAACCCCGACCATGTTCCAGGGGCTGTGGCAACGGCCCACGCCCCTTGCACGAACGTGCCCGCCCGGCGAAACAGATTGAGGTCGAAGGGCAAATCTTCCTCCATGCGGTCAGAAACCGACCGGATCACGCAGAACGGGATGTCATGCCGGGCAGCCATCGACCCGATAGCCGCACTTTCCATGTCCAGACTGCTCGCTTCAAAAGTTCTGCCAATGGCCAGTTTGTCTCGAGCCAACCAGACGATATTTTCGACCGTGACCAAACGTCCGGAGAGAACCGCG
Source organism: Nitrospirales bacterium (assembly GCA_965203665.1). Lineage (GTDB taxonomy): Bacteria > Nitrospirota > Nitrospiria > Nitrospirales > UBA8639 > Bin75. The sequence goes on from OZ241905.1 coordinate 1,196,036, forward strand.
TTCCCGGATAACTGCGCCGTCTTGCAAGCTTGCTGTCGATATGAGGCACTACAGACAATCGAGGAATCAGGAGCAGAGCCCATGAGGCTCGCATCCGCACAGACGACCTGCTCGGGAATCACCACGTCGCCGATTCTTGAAGGAACCAAGGCGCCCGCAAACCCCGATGAAATAAAGACGGTCCAGGGTCTTTTCGGAAACACCGCCTCACACGCGGCCCGTGCGTTGACCAACCCGATCCCGGTTTGAATGACGGCAATGAAACGGGAAGCGTCCGCCCATTGCCGCCACTTGACCCCGTTGACCCGCTCGACATGGCTCGCAGGCAACGCGCGCCCAATGGCGTTAAACTCCCAAGGAGTCGCGGCAAAGACGGCGATATTTTCCAGGAAGGACTCCGGAAACCGTTGAAATGAGAAAAGACGACGCCAATCAGGGTTGCCGTTGCCTGGCTGATTGGGCGATGTCTTGCAACGCTTGAGCTCTCGTCTGACCGTGCATCCGGACGTTACGATACATGGCCAGCGCCCACATGGGGAAGTATTTGCTGTAGCCATGATATCGAAGATAGAACACTCTGGGAAATCCGGTGCCGACATGGAACGGTTCACACCACGTCCCATTATCCCGTTGATGGCGAAGCAAAAAATTGATGCCTCTGGCGACGCTCAAGGAATCGGACAAACCCGCGGTCAATAAGGTCAGAAGAGCCCACGCCGTTTGCGAGGGCGTGCTTTCGCCTTTCCCGCCCCATGCCCGGTCGGCATACGACAAGCAGGATTCTCCCCATCCGCCGTCCATGTTTTGTTTGGATTCTACCCACGCAACGGCGCGGCGAATCCACGGCGCGGACATGTCCTCTCCAATAGCCTGAAGGCCGACGACGACGCACCACGTTCCGTAGAGGTAATTGACGCCCCATCGCCCATACCAACTGCCGTCGGATTCCTGCTCCCGCCGAAGAAACTCAAGCGCCGGGGCCACGGCAGGGTGGGATCGATCATAGCCCAGGGCGCCCAGCATCTCCAGACACCGACCCGTGAGGTCCGCCGTGGGAGGATCAAGCAACGACTGATGATCCGCGAAGGGGATCTTGTTGAAAATCAATTGATCATTGTCCCGATCATAGGCACTCCATCCGCCGTTGGAGCTTTGCATGGCCAACGTCCACTTCAGTCCACGCTGAACGGCCTCATCCCGGTCGGCAGGCTGCAGAGGCGAAACTTTCGCCAGCGCCGTCAGGACGGCGGCCGAATCATCGACGTCGGGGTACCATTCATTTTCGAACTGAAAGTACCATCCGCCGGGTGTAGCCTCGGGAGAAGACACAATCCAATCTCCCACCTTCTGCGTTTGTCGGGAACGCAGCCAGGAAGCGGCGTGCGACAGCGCTTCATGATCAACGGGCAGGCCTCTTTCAACGAGCGCATTGATGGTTAACGCGGTATCCCAAATTGGAGAATGGCACGGCTGCAGGTGAAGCGTGGCTGGTCCATCCGCTGAAGCCGGCGTCTCGATTTCCAACTCCTCGATTTCCCGAAGAGCCTTTTGAATGGCCGGATGCGTCACGGGGTAGCCAAGGGCCATCAAGGCAAAGAGCGAATTGGCCATGGCCGGGTAAATTGCCCCAAGTCCTCCGTCACCTTGCATATGCTCCAGCAACCAAGCCTCGGCTTGTTTCATGGCTTTCTTCCGCACAGACCGAAGCGGATGCTTCTCATAGACTTTGAGAATCCGATCGACCCAGACGAAAAAGTTTCGCCAACTGATGAATTCGGGATCTTTTTGAAACGGCGGGGCGTGGCGATAGTTGATTTGGTCACGCGGCGTACAGAACAGCTCTTCAATCCCTTGTTCCGAGGAAATACGGCATTCCCGACGTACGGCAAACACGATCAGGAGAGGAATAACGACGGCTCTGGACCAGTACGAGATCGCGTACATGTTAAAGGCAAATTTCTTGGGCGCCAACACGACTTCGGGAGGCATGCTCGGAAGCCCTTTCCAGTCGTATTGTCCGAACAAGGCCAACGCAATTTTCGTAAAGACGTTGGCCGACACCACGCCACCTTTGTCCAGGATCGCCAGGCGGGCTCGGCACATCCCCGGATCATCCTGCGGGACCCCGGCCAATTTTAAGGCAAAGTAGGCCTTAACCGAGGCGCTGACGTCCATGGGAGCTCCGGTATAAATCGGCCATCCCCCGTCTTCAAGTTGCGCGCCTTGAAGATAGCAAACCATTCTGGCTTCCCGCTCCGTATCGACGGCCCCGATATACCGGCGCAAGATTATATACTCGGAGGTCAACGTCGTATCCGCCTCCAACTCCTGCACCCAATAGCCATGTTCAGGATGTTGTTGGTCGAGAAGCCACCTCGCACTCCGCGACAAGGCTTCTTCTATGGCTTCCGCATGGCCAACGGTTGATGAGGCGGTTCGACTCTGCACACATTCCGCATCTCCCGCTACTCCTCGGTTGTTGGAGACAAGCTTCAGGGATGGGTTGTGCGGTTTCCGATGACGTGGTTGGGCCTGGTGGTAGACAGAGGGGAAAAAACTCTGGGACAACCGCCCCAGAAAATTTATGAGAAGATCCATGTGTAAACTAACTGATATCGACAGGTGCGTCGAGAGACGTGTGCCGTTCCAACGACCGGGAACTTGACTCATTCTCCCACATGATCATGGGTTGGTGGCTTATAACAGACCCCCTTGAAGAGAGTCAAGGAGATTACCCGCTGGAAGAAGGCAAAAGAGGGGCTCAACACGTAACCATGGAACAACAATTCCAGATCAGAGCCTTCATTTCTTAAGCCGGGATTTACCACGGCAAAGCGGCTACAAGGCCACGTCATTCGTAACGTTCAACAACGTCTTATTTTCGTCGATGGTCCACACGTCACAGGTCGAATCACCATCGATATTGGCGGTTGCCGCAGCCATAAAGCCTGTCTCTGACACGTTGTCCAGGGTCGAAGCCGTACATCCTGGCGGAAGGGTTCCGAAACTGCTGCTTCCCAATTCGTAGTAATACAATTGCGAAGAGCCCGTCACGGCAAACCCAATCGCATTGAAATCATCGACGTAGGTATTCTTCTCCGCAAAATAAGCCATCTCGCTGGTATGAATCGCCACCAGATTGGCTTTGGCTTCCGATTGTTTGGCCCGGGCTTGGTATTTCAGAAAATTCGGAATGGCAATCACGGCCAAAAGGCCGATGATAGCCACGACAATCATCAACTCCGTCAAACTGAACCCGTACCGATTGCGAATCGCCTGAACCATACGTGCCCTCCTCCACCATGAAAATAGCGAGCAACACCCGAATCTGTCATTCCCGCGAAAGCGGGAATCCAGCGTCTTTCTCTTCTGCCCCTTCATTTGTGCGGCCCCGCCTGGAACAAAAAACTCTGGATCCCCGATTAAAGATGTCGGGGATGACAGAAGGAGTTCCTCGATCCAACCATCACACCATACCTCAGAGATTTGCTCACTGTCCGACCGACGGACTCATGTGTCTGCCTGCGCGGGGAAACGGAAATCCGGATATGACGGGGTCCGCGCCTTGGCTGACTTGAGCCTCATCCTGCAACGGCTCCGCCTGCCTATGGGGCGGACTCCCAAAGCCCACTTCACGAAATCGCTCGATGAGTTTTTCATTATCAGGGTCTAATTCCAGCGCACGAATCCATGCAGCTTTGGCCGCATCCTGGTGATCCTGAATCAAATAGATTTCTCCCAAATGTTCAAAAATGACCGGGTCGTCCTTGACGAGTTCGGCCGCTCGCTGAAGTTCTTGAAGGGCTTCAGACACCCGCCCGACTTTGAAGAGCGCCCACCCCAAGCTATCGACGTACGCGCCGTTGTCCGGCTTGAGTGCGACGGCGCGTCGCGTCAATTCCACGGCCTCTTCCCCATTGATGCCCCGGTCGGCATAACTGTAGCCAAGATAATTGAGCGCGTCGGTATGGTCGGGGTTGAGAGCCAGTACCGCTTCCATGGCCCGGACGACGTCGGGAAACCGATCAAGCTTGTCATACGCCGCCCCAAGGTTGAAACGCAGATCTTCATCGTCGGGGTGATATTCCAATCCCTTTTCAAATGCAGACGTCGCCTGTTCAAATTCATTGGCTTGCAGATAGCTCAATCCCAGCAAAAGGTGTGTTTCCGGGTTACTGGGTTTCAGCCCGGCTGCCTGGGTCAAATGCCGCACCGCTTCATCATAGCGCGTGAGTCGGTACAGTAAAATTCCGAGATGAATGCGACTGTCGTAAAACGTCGCATCCAGATCGATATTGGTCCGATACGCGTCAAGCGCCCCGTCGACGTCGTCGATCTGTTCATACAGCCATCCCAGGTAATCTCGAACTCGAAGCTCGGACGGATGGGCTTCAAGGATTCCTTCCAACTCCGTCACGGCCCGGAGAGGCTCTTTCATTTCGACGTAGACCAGGGCCCTTTGGATTTGCACCTGCACATCCTGAGGCTCATCCACGATCATCTGCTCCAGAATATCCAAGGCTTGCCCATAGTCTTTTTGTTTGACCAGGAAACGGACAAAGTCCTTGCGGAACGTCTCGTCGCGAGGCGTGACCGATGAAACGAACGCATCGTAGAGATCTATCGCTTCCTGAAGATTCCCGTCAGCCTCATACAGTTTCAGCAGGGCCTGATAAGCGGGTTCAAACCGTTTGGCTCGGTTGATCGCCTGGAGGTAGGCTTCCTTGGCCTCTGTTCTTTTCCCTTGGGCCTCTAAGGCTTTTCCTTGGTAGAAGTACCCGAAATGAGACTCCGGTGCATGGTCAATACCCTGGGCGAAGACCGTTTCGGCCTCCCGGGGTCGCTTCAGATTGAGCAGCAAGACGCCTTTGTCAAAATAGGTCTCCCCCCGTTCAGGAGTCAAACGGACCGCTTCGTCATATAATGCTATCGCACGGTCGAATTGACCTCCGCCTGCGTAGATCTTGGCCATTTCAACCAACACGACGGCATCCCGCACCTGCGTTGACTCGACTTCATCCAACATTGCCATGGCTCTTTGCATATTCCCCGATAAAAATTGCAGGGCGGCCAACCGCACGTGCAGGAATGCCGAATTCGGATCGAATTGCAGGGCGGCTCGATACTCGGCAACGGCCCTGGGCACGTCATTCGCGAGTTCCGCCAGATAGCCTTGCAAAAAATGATAGTACGCCGGTGAAGGAAGTGGGACGGAATCAGGTTCGATGGAAGTGCCGCGCTCGGATTCGGGCACTGCGGCACAAGACACTACCAACAGAGGAATGAGGAGGAACGTAACCAACACCCGTTCCCGCCATCCGTCGGACCGTACGCGCGTTCCTTCAGCACACCTTCTTTGGGACTGTCTCACTGTCTCATTTCCCTCAATCCATCCGCGACATCAGGAGTGCTGGGTCTCAAGATCGGCGAATTTGGCATACTGCTCCAGGAACGTCAGTTGCCGGTCGCCCGTCGGACCATTGCGATGTTTCCGAATCAAAATATCGGCAATGTTTCTTTTGTCCTCCGTATCCGGATTATAAACCTCCTCGCGATAAATGAACATCACGACGTCCGCGTCCTGCTCAATGGCCCCGGATTCCCGCAGATCGGAGAGGACGGGACGTTTGTCCGTTCTGTTTTCCACGGCCCGGCTCAACTGGGAAAGCGCCACCACCGGGATCTCCAATTCCTTGGCCAAGGCTTTGAGTGACCGGCTGATGTCGGAAATTTCCTGCTGTCGCGATTCGGAGTCACTGCGTCCCTGCATGAGTTGGAGGTAGTCGATGATCAACAGGTCAAGGCCGTGCTCGGCCTTGAGGCGCCGGGCCTTGCCGCGCATTTGCTGGACCGTCAGCCCTCCGGAATCATCGATGAAAATCTTGGCGCTTTCCAGACGATCGGCCGCCGCACATAACGCATGCCAATTGTCAGAAGTCAGTTGCCCCGTCCGCAGAGCGTGAGAATCCAGGAAGGCTTGGGAACTGAGCATCCGAAGAACCAACTGGGCCTGAGACATTTCCAGGCTGAAAATCCCCACCGTCAGATTCGCGCGAATCGCGGCATATTCGGCCATACCCAAGGCCAGACTGGTTTTCCCCATGCTCGGACGGCCGGCAATGATAATGAGATCAGACGGTTGGAGCCCGGCCGTGATATCGTCAATCACGCGATACCCGCTGGGTACGCCCGTAATGCGTTCTTTCCGGCTGAAGAGTCGATCGACGATCTCAATGCTTTCCTTGACGATTTGATGCATCGGGACGAACGAACGGCCCAAACGACCCTGAGCCAGCCTGAAGATTTCCTGTTCCGCGTATTCCAGGAGGTCTTCCGACTCCCCAAGCCCGTCATACCCTTTGGTCACGATTTCCGTGGCAGTGCGGATCAGCCCGCGCAACAAGGACTTTTCCCGCACGATTTTGCAGTGGTGCCGGATATTCGACGCACTGGGTACCGCCTGCACCAATTCAGCCACGTAGGCCGCACCGCCCACCTGCTCCAATTGGCCTTTGGTTTTCAGCAGGTCCGTCAACGTAATCTGATCCACCACTTCATTACGGTCGGCCAGTTCGATCATCACCGCAAAAATGGTTCGATGCGCCCCCCGGTGAAAGTCGTCTTCGACGATCACCTCAAGCGCCTTGTTGAGCGCGCTGTTTTCCAGCAGAACGGCCCCGAGGATGGATTGTTCGGCATCCAGGTTCTGAGGCGGCAGCCGGAGATCGGAAACGTCAGACGTGAGCATGCGGACCTTTGAGGATCAGAGCAGGAAGATCCTGGATGGGAACGGTTCGTGAGGTGTTTGCCTGTTTCGCCAACACCTCGACTTCCCGGTTCGAGACGGCGGACAGACCCACCATCACGGCCCAGGACGCGCCGGACGCCCGGAGACGGGTTCGAATCTTGCGAAGTCGGGTGGAATCCCACCGGGTCACGGTTTCCTGATACACCACCAACCCCTGCGAACGAAGGAACTGACTCGTATGATACGCTTCTCCAAAATGAGAATCAGGAGCCGCCACCAACACGCTGGGCGTTTCCAGAGCCCATTGCTCTCCTTCCTTCCCCAACGCCAGGAACAGGCGGTCAAGATCCAGGGCAAATCCCGTAGAAGGGAGATCCTGTCCGAATTGTCCGATTAAATGGTTATAGCGTCCGCCCCCACCCAGTTCACAGCCGACGTTGTCGGAAAACACGTCGAACACGACGCCGTCATAGTAGTCGAAGCCGCGAAATTCTCCCAGGTCCAGAAGCAGGTGCTCCTTGAGACCGGCCGAGTCAAGCAGCGCATAGACGCGGGTCAACCGGTCTATAGGACCCAGCAACCGCGTATGACGACCGGCGAGGGCGCGGCCCCACTGCAACACTTCCTCCCGCCCGTATCGGCCGGGGGCTTCGAGAATCGGCCGGGCCTGTTTGGGTGAGACGCGTTCGGCTTTCAGGATTCGTTCCAGCTTCGGCAAGTCTTTATGCGCCGCGGCGAGTTCCGCTTGCTTGCGCCCCTGTTCCGAGAGTCCCGACTGCGCCAGCAACGCCTGGTAGAACCCGACGTGTCCGAGTGAAACTTTGAAACGGGACAGTCCCGCGGCTTTCAGGGATTCGATGAGCAAGGTCAGAATTTCGGCATCCATCGACGCGTCGTCGACCCCGATCAGTTCGACCCCCAACTGAAAGACTTCCCGTTCCCGACCGGCGTGTTCGGGCTCATAGCGAAACACCGTGGACCGATAACTCAATCGAAGAGGCAGTTGTCGCCCGGCCATTCCCATGGCCACAATTTTCGCGATCTGCGCGGTGACGTCGGGGCGGAGCACCAAAATGCGTCCGGTCGTCCAATCGGCGACCTTGTAACATTTTTCCAGGATATCGGCCGGCAGCCCGGCGGAGAGGACGTCCAGGTATTCAAAAGTGGGCGGGATGATTTCGCGATAGCCCCATCGGGTAAATCCCTCAAACAAGACCTGTTCCAACTGACGCACGCGTTCCGCCGCGTCAGGCAACAGGGTCGTCATCCCGATCGGGATCAGGGAACGGGGCGTGGCCCCTGAAGTAACCGTGTGGCGCTCCGAGCGTGGTTGGAGGCGGCGAGCCATCGAACAAAAACGGACCGTTACGAGACGCCTGACAGATCCACCAGACGAGCCGAAACAATGTCCGGTTCACTTTTGATGGTGTCCAGCACCGGAAGAGACGGCGGTTCATCCAAACTCAGGATCAATAACGAATTGTCGCCTTGCTGCCCACGAGAACATTGCATCTGGGCAATATTGATGTCGTGTTCCCCGAGAATGCGGCCGACCGTGCCGATGACACCGGGCCGGTCGACGTTTTGGATCAAGAGCATGTGGCCTGCGGGAACCACCTCGACCGCGTAGGCATTGGTTTCCACGACGCGGGGATCCTTTTTGTTATACAGGGTTCCGGCCGATTGATGCGTGTGCGCGCCGGCTTTCACGTGAAGGCGGATCAAACTCGTATAGTCTCCGGCGTCGCTCCACTTCACTTCCTTGACCTCGATGCCGCGTTGCTTCGCCAGAACGGGGGCATTCACGGCATTCACCGAATCCTGTAAAATCGGCGTCAACAAACCCTTGAGGATCGCAACCGTCAGGGGCGCCAGGGAGAATTCCGCCACTTCTCCCCGATACTCCACCGTCACCTCTTCAATGCCTTCATCGATGAGTTGCGCCTGAAACAACCCCATCCGTTCGGCCAAGACGAGATAGGGCTGGAGTTGAAGCAAGGCGTCAGGAGGCACGGAAGGAACATTCACCGCCCCCCGAGCCACGCCTTTGTTGAAATAGTCGACAAATTGTTCGGCTATCGAGATGGCGACGTTTTCCTGGGCTTCCTCGGTCGAGGCTCCGATATGAGGCGAGCAGATGAAGTTGTCCAAAGTGAGTAAGGGATGATCCGGCTTCACGGGCTCTTCTTCGAACACGTCGAAGGCCGCGGCGGCGACTTTTTTGCTTTTGAGGGCTTCGTAGATATCCTGCTCATGAATGATGCCGCCACGGGCGCAATTGACGATCATGACGCCGTCTTTCATCTGTCGTATGGCCTGAGCGTTAATCAAAGACCGGGTCTCATTGGTCAAGGGCGTATGCACCGAGATGAAATCGGCCCGCCTGAACAACTCGTCCAATCCCACGGTCTGAATGCCCATTTCCCGCGCCCGCCCGGGAGACAGGTAGGGATCGTAGCCGATGACCTGCATGGCCAAGCCCTGCGCCAACTTGGTGACGTAAGTCCCGATCTGCCCCAACCCCACGAGGCCGAGCGTCTTGTTATACAACTCCGTCCCCATGAACTTGGTCTTTTCCCACTTGCCCGCCTTGGTCGACACGACGGCCTGGGGAATTTTCCGGCTCATGGACACCAGCATGGCGATCGTGTGCTCCGCCGTTGTAATCGTGTTCCCGCCGGGCGTATTCATCACGACGATGCCCCGGCGGGTCGCGGCTTCACAATCCACGTTATCAAGCCCGGTCCCGGCGCGCCCGATGATCTTGAGTTGAGTGCCGGCGTCAATCACCTCGGCCGTCACTTTCGTGCCGGACCGCACCACAATGCCGTCATACGCTTTGATTTCTTCCAGAAGCTGCTCTTTGGGCAACTTGGTTTTGACGTCCACCTTGAATCCGCCCTCTTCGAGAACGGCGACTCCTCGCGGCGATAAACTGTCACTGACCAGAATGTTCATGACATATTCCCTACGCTTTCCGTTTTTCAAAATCCGTCATATAGTCGATTAATGCATCCACACCGGACTCGGGCATGGCATTATAGATACTGGCCCGCATACCACCCACCGAACGATGCCCCTTCAACGTGGTCAATCCCGCTTGGGACGCTCCCGCAAGAAACTCGCCGTCCAATTCCGGATCGGCCAGGACGAACGGCACGTTCATCCATGACCGGCAGGATGGATCCACCGGGTTCCGATAAAAATCGGAACCATCGATCGCGGCGTACAGCTTCTTGGCCTTGCGTTCGTTGCGTTCGGCCATAACCGAAAGCCCCCCTTGCTCCTTCACCCACTGGAAAACCAGGCCGGCGATATACAGGGTATACGTCGGCGGGGTATTCAGCATGGAATCGGCTTTGGCCTGTTGCGCGTAATCCCACACGCCGGGGGTCATCAAGAGGACGTTGCCGATCAAGTCCTCCCGCACGATCACCAACGTGACACCGGCCGGACCGATGTTCTTTTGGGCACCGGCATAGATCAACCCAAACCGGCTGACGTCGACGGGACGGGACAGAATGGTCGAGGACATGTCACCGACGAGCGGCACGTCGCCGGTCTCGGGAACCCAGTGAAATTCCACGCCTTCAATGGTTTCATTCGGCGTGTAATGCACATACGCCGCATCGGCATTCAAGGCCCAATGGTCAAACGTGGGGATGGTCGTAAATTTCTCGCTTTCGGACGAAGCCGCGACGTTCACTTCGCAATATTTCTTGGCCTCGCCGATGGCCTTTTTCCCCCAGGACCCGGTCAGAATGTAATCCGCCTTGTTTTTCCCGCGCAACAGATTCATGGGAATGGCGGCAAATTGCCCGGTGGCCCCGCCTTGCAAAAAAAGCACCTTGTACGTCTCGGGCACGCCCAATAAGTCACGGACGTCCCGTTCAGCCTCGGCATGGACCGAAACAAACTCTTTCCCGCGGTGGCTCATCTCCATAATGGAGGCCCCGGCCCCGTGCCAATCGGTCAATTCGGCCTGGGCTCGTTGTAAGACGGCCTCGGGCAGCATGGCCGGGCCGGCACTGAAGTTATGCACTCGCGACATGAAAAACTCCCGGATGAGAGAACGTGAATGAACTCATCAAACGATCATGGACGTTAACGGCTCGTAGAGTAGTAAACCTGAAGACTGGTGGATCAGTCGTGCAGATGAAGATCAAGAACACAGTACGCTATCATATGGTCTGGGGGGGGTCAAGAATCACGAGGACCAAGTCATGACATCGCAAGTATCGTCCAGCGGTGACGTGCGGAGCCGGAAGAAGTTCCTCCCTTGTCATCACATCACCCGTTTGCATACAATGGGTCCCATTCTACCAACCTGAGGAGCCGAAGATACGCACATGAACGGGGTACGATTCGAACGTCGCGGTGACGGGGATTATTACAAAGTCATCCTGCACATCGGAAGCATATACGTGCCGATCAGTGACGAGGACGTGGAAGCCTTGAAGAAGGAAAGCACGTTGTCGGGCGCGTTTCTGGAATTTTTCCTGGACCGGATAGGCTATTCCTCATACCTCAAAGATCAACTCAAGGCGGAATTGGAAAAAATCGGGAACTCGTCCGAACAGCTGTCCCTGCTCAGGCAATCCATTCAGGAACTCTGAAAAAGGGCGCCAGGTCCCGGCGCCCGCATCAATCGTGATACCCGCCGACGATCTTGTCGATGAAATTCAGAATGGCGGTTTTCTTGGCGGGATCTTTTTCCAGTTGCAGGGCTTGTTGATAATGATCCCCCGCAATCTCGGGTTTGCGTTTGAGGTCATAGACTCGCCCCACGCCAAACGTCGCTCTCGCGTCGTTGGGATCGGCCTTGATGGCCACGCTGAAACTATCGAGCGCCGAATCGACCTGGCCCTTGTCCATTAGCATCCATCCGACTTCCGTTGCCGCCGGTCCGAAGTCCGGTTTGATGCGCAAGGCTTCCTGATATTCCCGCAAGGCGAGATCGCGCCGGCCTTTTTGTTCATAGACCCCGGCCAGCGCATAGTGCACCTCGAAGTCTTCAGGATTGAGTTGCACCGCGGTTTTATATTCACGAATGGCCGCGTCGATCTTTCCCTGTTCGGCCAACGCGCAGGCCAGATTCACGTAACCCAAGGCAGCCCCGGGCGCGAGTTTGATCAGTTCCCGATACTGGGGAATGGCCATTTCCAATTGGCCGTGTTCCTGATACGCCACACCCAGGTTCAACCGGGCGGCCAAATAGGCCGGATCCAATTTGACGGCTTGGCGATAGGCCTTGATGGCCTTATCCGTTCGGGCCATCCGTTGATAAATCTGAGCCAGAAAAAAATGAGGGAAGGGCGAATCCGGGGTCAATTCGATGGCCTTGTGGTAACTGGCGATCGATTGCTCCGATTGACCGGATTGCGCCTGAAACATCCCATGGATCAGATGCACGAAGCCTTGTTCCGGATACGTCCGGCTCAGGTGATCGACCCATTCGCGGACGTTCGCAATATCCGCCTCCTCCTGCAACGACTTCGCATACATCTTCCACGCGAGGGCAAACTCACCCTTCAACAGATACACGACGTTCAAGGCAAAAAACGTCCGGGGCCCGGCCGTCTCGCTCTGCATCCAGGCAGTCGCGGCGTCGCACACCGCGTCCCAATCCCCTCCGAGGATGGCCTGTTCAATCGTCTGTTCTTCACTCATACGTTGCCCTTGTCTGTCATCCCTGTCTGTGTTCGCTCATTCGTTGACAATTCCTGCCTCTTCGTTCCCCTCCTTTGTAAGCCTGTCCTGAGCCTGTCGAAGGGGAGGGGCGAGGGGAGGTAGAGCGACATTTACCCCCTTCGCCATCCGGACTCACCGCGTCAGCGTATCCTCGACGTCGGGGGGAGTGGCCGCAATCAATCCGCCCAGATGAGGATACTGTTTCATGATTTGTTGCTTCATTTCCCAGGCCACCGTGCGGTAGGACCAATGGCCTTTGACTCCCGACCGGAGCTGGCACATGTATTCCGCTTGGGCATAGTCCATTTTAAAGACGCACCGAACCTTGAACCCGAAGGGAATCGCGTAAATCGAGGCTTCCTGATCCATGCCCCGCAACCGGTCGATATCCTGTTGAACCGCGTCCATGGCCAGTTGATATTCCCGGTCCAGTTCGGCCTCATACAACGGGGGCGGGATCTCATAGCCGTGCGCGGTGGTAAAGTTCTGTTGGATCTGCTGGCACCGTCGATGCCGGTGGAGGTCCCGCCACCCGCCGATATCCATCAACACGTCGAAGATGAGAGGGTAGCCGCATCGAAACTCCTTGATCAATTCGTCATAGGGACCGCGACGACGCAAGGCCACGTCGAGGGTTTCCTGCTTGTCCTTCTCCGGCCAATGCCGCACCAATTCCAGAATCCGGCGATACGGCGCCTGGCTGACGCGGTACAATACGCTCGTCACCAGTTCATCCATCAACGAATGCGGCTCGATGAGATCGACCGGCACCGTGTGATCGGCCCAGGCCGACGGCTGATCCAAACCCGCCTTGCGAAAGATCTTCTTGGCGTGTCTGGACAGATCCCGATAGACCTCCGTTTGGTACTCGTTGGCCTTGGCGTGGCGAGCCAACGTCGGGGCCAGCGGTTCCGCGGACTTTCCGGTCTCTCCATCCAATTCTCCCCACACGTTGGAAGGAGGTTTGGCACAGGCGTCCTGCAACGCCTCGCCAAGCGCCCGGAGTTCGGGCAGTTGCGTCGACAAGAACCGGGTGATTTGTTTTTCCAGCGTCCGGATACTCACCACTTCTCCGACGTTCGTCGTGGAGGCCAGGGGCAGCAGGTACCGCGTGATATCGTACACGCGCGCGGCCAAGGTTCGCCCGTAATTCGCCTCGCTCATGGCATCGGGTCTGGGATACCGGCGCTGCAGATGTTCCAGGAGCGGATCATGGAACGTACGATAGAGATTGAACAAGCTGCCGAGAATCCCGCGATAGAAGGCCTCGGGTTCGGAATCCCGGATGGTGGACGGCACGTAACAGCCCGACACGGCAAAGTTCTGATACCGGCTGGACTTGGCCTGTCCATCCCACAGCGGTTCATCTTCCAGGCGAATGGCCGCCAGTTCGGAAATGCCTTCCAGGCACACGGTCACGTGCCCCAGGTCGGCGATCGACGCGTGACCATAGGCAAAATAGAACTGCTCCCAAAACTTCTCGGACGAGTGCCCGTGGACCCATCGCAAACTGTCTTCAATGGAATCCGGAGAACGGCTGTACCTGGCCAGAGCATAGGCCGCTTTCTCGGGCGGCATCGGCGCAAGGACAATCACCCGGCGTTTGTTTTTCTGCTCGTCGGTCACGTTCTTCTTCAGCTCGACGGCTTCATGCCACCTGCCGCGAGCGACTCACTATAGTCAGACAGCCGATCCAATCTCAAGGAACCTCTGCTTTATGGCACTATCGGGCGTATAGCTGCGTTGTATCCTCACTCAACCCTCACCTATCTCGATGATAAGCCTCGGGTTTCGCTCCGGGACGCCTTGCCCTGCATCCCGCGATCACAAGAAATCAGAGGTTCCTCAAGTCGGCATGCCGTCGTCGCGTCTTCACGACATTGTCACGAAAGTCCCTTGAAACACGAGGCACGGCTGGCTACACTCCGCCCCCAAAAGAAAAATATCCCGGAAAAGCCTCGTAGGTCGGATTAGCGTAGCCCTTCGACTTTGCTCAGGGCAGGCGTAATCCGACAACCCCGGATATTCTGTCGGGTTACGCCTTCGGTTAATCCGACCTACCGCGGAGAGACCGCATAACAAAAGCACGGGTATGCTCACCCACGATCGACAATCCATCCACGGCCAATGGTCCTCCCGTTTGACCTTTATCATGGCGGCAACCGGCGCCGCGGTCGGACTCGGCAATATCTGGAAATTTCCCTACATTGCAGGGGAGAACGGGGGCGGAGCCTTTGTGCTGGTCTATATCCTCTGTGTGGCAGGGTTGGGTATTCCCCTGATGATGGCGGAGGTAATGCTCGGACGCCGCGGCAAGCAAACGCCGGTCAATACCATGCGGACCCTGGTTGCGGAAACCAATGCGAGCCCAAGCTGGCAGCTCATCGGGTGGTCGGGCACCCTGGCCGGCATCCTGATCCTGTCGTATTACAGCGTTATCGGCGGATGGACCATCGGGTATATTTTTCACGCCGCGATCGGTGATTTCTCAGACTTGAGCGGGAAAGGGGCGAAGAGCCTCTTCGGCGACTTTGTCGGCAATCCCCTGGTTCAGGTGGGTTGGCATACGGCGTTCATGCTCATCACCATGGTCATCGTGGCGCGGGGGGTACGCAATGGATTGGAAAAAGCCGTGACGTATCTCATGCCGTTGCTGGTGGTGCTGCTACTCATTCTGTTGGGCTACGCCATGACCACCGGCTATTTCATGCAAGGGCTGGCCTTTTTATTCTCACCGGACGTCACCCACCTGTCGGGCGCCAGCATACTCACGGCCCTGGGACATGCCTTTTTCACCCTAAGCCTGGGTATGGGCACCATCATGGTCTACGGCTCCTATATTCCCAAAGGCACGTCCATTGCCGGCACCTCCGTGGCCGTGGCCGTGGCCGATACGTTGGTCGCGCTGATCGCAGGCATGGCGATCTTTCCCATTGTCTTTGCGAACGACCTCACGCCCGGAGCCGGACCCAGTCTCATTTTTGAAACCATTCCCGTCGCCTTCGGTCACATGGCGGGCGGGACGTTGTTCGGCACGCTCTTTTTCGTGTTACTGCTGATTGCCGCATGGACGTCGTCCATTTCATTGGTCGAACCGGCGGTGACCATGATGATCGAAAATTTCAACGTGACCCGCCGCACGGCCGCCTTGTGGACCGGACTGGCCACGTGGCTCCTGGGATTCGGCACGGTCTTGTCATTCAACGCCTGGGCGGACGTCAAAGTATGGGGCCTGAACTTTTTCGAACACCTCGACTTTCTCACCTCGAATCTCATGCTTCCGGCAGGCGGAATCTTTATGGCCCTCTTTGCCGGTTGGGTGATGTCGAAAACCATGAGCCGGGCGGAACTCAACATGAAGAGCGACATCGGCTATATACTCTGGCACGGCTTAATCCGCGTCGTCGCTCCGGTCGCGGTGACGATCGTCCTCCTGCACGCCATCGGCCTGTTTTGACAAGCAGGGTTGTCGGATGACGCTCCGCTCATCCGACCTACGCTGCTGTTTTGAGCGGGCGGCCAGGTGACAATCAGTCTCGTGAAGCCCGAGCCGGCCTTGCTTGCAACGACTGGTAGCTTCCCCTACTGTATCATCTTATGTCAAAAACGCGTGTGTGGTTCTATTGCTTGCTCGCGGGCACGGCGTATTCGCTTTCCGTTTCCAATCTGATTGACGGGATTCCCTGGGGCCTGTTCGCCTGGATTGCCCTCCTGCCCCTCCACCGGGTACTGATCGGCGCCACGACGGGGCAAGCCTTTTGGCGCGGCTGGCTGGCCGGCTTTCTGGCGTTTGCCGGCACGATGTATTGGGTGGTGACCGCCATGCACCTCTATGGCAAAGTCCCTCTCGCCGTCAGCATCGTGCTCATGCTTGTCCTTGCGGGGTACCTGGGGCTGTACGCCGGCCTGTACGCCTGGGGATTCGTCCGGCTGGACCAACGATGGCCTGCCTCAACCTGGCTCGCGGCCCCCTGTTTGTGGGTCTCCCTGGAATACGTGCGCACCCACGCGTTCAGCGGATTGCCTTGGGGCCTGCTGGGCTACTCACAATTTCAATGGCTGCCGCTCATCCAGATTGCCAACGTCACCGCCGTCTACGGCGTGTCATTTCTCATTGTGCTGGTGAACGTCTCAGTATTTTTGCTCATCAGGCGGGTGTTGATCGAAAATCCGCAGCACATGCTTCGGCCTTGGCTTCCGCTTGCCGTCACCGTTGCGGCCATCCTCGGGGTCTGGCTCTATGGGTTGAGTCAACTGCACGTGTCTCCTTCGGACAGACTCACCGTCGGGATCGTTCAAGCCAATATCGACCAGGCGCACAAATGGGACCAAGCCTATCGCGTGGAAACACTGGAACGATACCGCCGGCTCACCGAAACCGTCAGCCCCAAATCCGACCTGATCCTGTGGCCTGAAGCGGCCACGCCTTTTATGTTCGAACAGGAGCCGGACTATCGATCGCTCGTGACCGGGATGACGAAGGACGCGGGGGTGCCGCTCGTATTCGGGAGTCCGGCCCTCCGGCGTCAACGCGACGGGACTCCGTACCTGCTGAACAGCGCGTATCTGTTAAGCCCCTCCGGGGAAATCTCCGGCCGGTACGACAAGCAACATCTCGTGCCCTTCGGCGAATACATCCCGCTGCAACGGATACTCTTTTTCCTGGACAAATTGGTCGTCGGCATCGGTGATTTTCAGCCGGGACCGGGGCCGACCCTGCTGGACTTTGCACGCGGACCGGACAGGCGGCAGACCCGGTTTGGTGTCGCCATTTGTTTCGAGGTCATTTTCCCGGATCTTGTGCGGCGACTCGCGCGCGAAGGCGCGAATTTCCTGGTGACGATCACCAATGACGCCTGGTTCGGGAACACCGTGGCCCCGCATCAACATTTCGCCATGGTCGTCTTCCGCGCCGTGGAAAACCGGATGGCGTTCGCCCGGGCCGCCAATACCGGCGTGTCCGGATTGATCGATCCGACCGGACGGATTCTCACGGCGACTCCCATTTTTGCCGAACACGCCGTGATCGGCTCGATCCCCCTGAGCGCCCCCTCCACGGTCTATACCCGATTTGGCGATGTGTTTGCGTGGGCCTGTGTTATAATGGCCTTGTTTTTGTTATTCTTCGCTCGTTTTATCAACGGACCATCCGCGGCTGACCCCCGCTTTTCAACGCGACGCAAAGGAGCACGGCATGCTTGAGGACATTCGAACCCGTCTGCATACCACCGGAGGCCATATCAAAGATTTACGGAGGCGTCTTTGACCTGCCTCGACTACGAAATGAACTCGAGGAACTCGCGCAGGAAAGCGCCCAACCCGATTTCTGGAAAAATACGCATATCGCCACCAGGGTAGGACGGCGTAAAGCCGCCATTGAACGGGACCTCACCCGCCTCACCGATTTCGAGCAAAAGCAGGCTGATCTGGAAGCCACGCTCGAACTCATCGGGGCGGAGGATGACGCCGAACTCCACGCTGAATTGACCCAGGGCATTGAAACGCTGGAAACGCTCCTTGAGCGCCTTCGCACGGAGCAGTTGCTGGCCGGCGAACACGATGGGCGATCCGCCATTCTTGGGGTCAACCCCGGTGCCGGCGGCACGGAATCGCAGGATTGGGCCCAAATGCTGATGCGGATGTTCGTGCGATGGGCCGAGGGCAAGAAGTTCAAGGTCAGCAGCATCGACATCCAGCCCGGTGACGAAGCCGGCATCAAAAGCGCCACGTTGAGTATCGAGGGCCCGTATGCCTACGGCTACCTGAAATCGGAAGCCGGGGTGCATCGTTTGGTGCGGATTTCTCCGTTCGACGCCAACAAACGCCGTCATACGTCGTTTGTCGCGGTGTCGGTTTATCCCGAACTGGATGACGACGTCGAAGTCGAGATCGACGACAAAGATCTGAAGATCGACACGTTTCGCGCGGGCGGGGCCGGCGGGCAAAACGTCAATAAAGTCGAAACCGCCATTCGCATGACGCACATCCCCAGCGGGATCGTCGTGCAATGTCAGAACGAACGCTCGCAATTGCAAAACCGCATGGGCGCCATGCGCGTCCTGAAAGCGAAGATATACGAGTTGGAGCAACGCAAGAAGGAGTCCGAGTTTCAAACCATCGTCGGCGAAAAAAAAGACATCGCCTGGGGCAGCCAGATCCGGTCGTACGTGTTCCAGCCGTATCAAATGGTCAAGGATCACAGGACGAATCACGAGTCCGGGAACATCGCGGCGGTCATGGATGGAGACCTCGACTCCTTCATCGAAGCCTATCTGAACCAGGCCGCCGCGAGGTCATAGTAAGGGACGCAGTTTTCCCTCCCCTTTGTAAGGGGAGGTCAGGAGGGGAAGATAGAAATTTCGATGAATCAGTTAACACATACGGGAACGATCTGATGGATGAATCGAACGAACAGCGCGCACAGCGCATTCAAAAACTCGACGTGCTGACATCCATGGGCGTGCAACCCTACGGCACCCGCTTCGAGACGACGCACCGCGTCGCGCGCCTCCTGGAAGCGCATGGAGCCACGGGCAAAGACGCACTCGAGCAACGAGCCATCGACTGTCGAATCGCGGGACGCATCGTGGCGCTTCGCCGGTTCGGCAAGGCCGCGTTCGCCTCGCTCCAGGACGGCGCGCACCGGCTCCAGGTCTATTTGAAAAAAGACGTATTGGGCGAGGACGCCTATCGCCTGTCGCAGGAATTGGATCTGGGCGATTGGATTGGAGTGGAAGGACGGCTGTTCCGCACGAAGACCGACGAGTTGACCGTCGAGGTACGCACGTTGACGTTTCTCTCGAAAGGGCTGCGTCCCCTTCCGGAAAAGTGGCACGGCTTGACGGATATTGAAACCCGGTACCGCCAACGCTACGTGGACTTGATCGCCAACCCGAACGTCCACGCCGTGTTTGAAACGCGCAGCAGGATCATGGCGGGCATCCGCGCCTATCTGACCGAACACGGGTTTCTCGAAGTGGAAACGCCGATGATGCAACCCATCCCCGGAGGGGCCACGGCCCGCCCGTTCGTGACGCACCACAACGCGCTCGATCGGGATCTCTACCTGCGCGTCGCGCCGGAACTCTACCTCAAACGATTGATTGTGGGCGGATTCCAGCGCGTGTTTGAAATCAACCGGAACTTTCGCAATGAAGGCATCTCGACCATCCACAATCCGGAATTCACCATGTTGGAGTTTTACCAGGCCTATGCCGACTACCGGGACCTCATGGCGTTAACCGAAGACCTGTTCGGCACGCTCGCGCGGGACCTCCTCGGCGCCGGCACGCTGGAGTACCAGGGCGACGCCATCGATCTCACGCCCCCGTGGCACCGGCTGTCCTATTTCGAAGCGATCGTCGAGTACAATGCCCTTGCCCGCGACGTGCTCGAAGACCGGGCGGCGACCGCGGCCGCAGCCCGGCGACTCGGGCTGGACGTTCCAAAAGACGCCTCTTTGGTCGGAATCCTGAACCTGATTTTTGAGGAAACCGTGGAACACCGGCTCATTCAACCCACGTTCATCACGGACTACCCCACGGAGATCTCGCCCCTCTCGCGCAGGAAAGACACGGACCCGCGCCTCACCGACCGGTTCGAATTGTTTATCGCCGGACGCGAGTTGGCGAACGGGTTTTCCGAGTTGAACGATCCGCTCGATCAGCGTCAACGCTTCGAAGCCCAAGTCGCCCAACGGGAAGCCGGCGACGATGAAGCGCATTACTTCGATGAAGATTTCCTGCGCGCCCTGGAATACGGGATGCCGCCGACCGCCGGAGAAGGGATCGGCATCGATCGCCTGGTGATGTTGTTCACGAATCAAGCCTCGATCCGCGACGTGATTCTCTTTCCGCAACTTCGACCGGAGAAACCATCGTGACCTTGCCGTATGAAATTTTCGTGGGTCTCCGGTATCTCCGGGCCAAACGGCGAACCCGGACCATATCGCTCAACACCTTCATTTCGATCACCGGCATTACGTTGGGTGTCGCGGCGCTCATCGGGACACTCGGGATCATGACGGGTTTCAAGGAGGACATGCAGGCGAAGATTCTGGGGACGACCTCGCACGTCGTGGTCCAGCCGCGAGGGCAACAAACCCTGGCCGGCTATGAAGACCTCGTTCACCGGGTCGAGGACGTACCCGGAGTGATAGCGGCCACGCCATACATTTTCCAACAGGTGTTGCTGACCTCAAAAACCGGCGTGCGCGGGGTGGTCCTGCGCGGCATCGATCCGCATAAAGAGGCCGAAGTCACGGAATTGGCCAAAAACGTGAAATCCGGCGCGCTACAGGATTTGGCCGTTCGACAGCCGCCTGAATCTGCTCCATCCGACGCGTCTACCCAAACCGACCGGAAACCCGGCATCATTGTCGGCAAGGAACTGGCCCTGCGTCTGAGGGTCGTCGTCGGCGACCGGATCAACGTCGTCTCCCCCGTAGGCCCGATCAGCGCATTGGGAATGACGCCGAAAATTCGCCCGTTTCAGGTCGTGGGCTTGTTCGGGTCCGGCATGTATGAATATGACTCATCCCTGGCCTTCATCTCATTGGAGGAGGCTCAGCGGTTTTTCAGCCTGGGCAGGACCGCGACGGGCATCGAAGTCAAAGTGGAAGACGTGTTCACCGCCGACGCCGTGGCCCAACGGATCGCGGCACAACTCGGTAAGGGATACATGGCGAGAGACTGGATGCTGTTGAACCAAAACCTCTTTTCGGCCCTCCGTCTCGAAAAAACCATGATGTTTCTGTTGTTGGTCCTGATTACCCTGGTCGCGTCCTTCAACATCGTGGGTACGCTCACCATGATCGTCAACGAGAAGCAACGCGAGATCGCCATCCTGAAAGCCATGGGCGCTACCCCCCAAGCGATCATGCGGATCTTCATGTTGAACGGCGTGGTCATCGGCCTCACCGGAACGGCAATCGGCATCCCCCTGGGATACACCTTTCTCTACCTCATCGAAAACTATTTTACCTTCGATCAGACCGTGTATTTCCTGTCGAGCATTCCGGTCCACGTGAAGGCCCTGGACGTGTTCCTGGTTTCGTTTTCCGCCATCCTGATCAGTTTCGCCGCCACGCTGTATCCGTCCTGGCAGGCCGCCAAGCTCGCGCCGGTCAGCGCCCTTCGATACGAGTAACGTCCATGAGTCCTTCTTCCGGTTCGGCACCACCCTTTCTTCAAGTCAACGAGTTGTCCAAATCGTTCATCCTGGGCAACCAAACCGTCGACGTCTTGAAAGGGGTCAATCTCGAGGTCCGGCAAGGCGAGATTCTGGCCATGCTTGGGGCGTCGGGAGCAGGAAAAAGCACCTTGCTCCATATTCTGGGAACCCTGGATCGACCGACGCGAGGAACCGTGAGCTATGAATCTCAGGATATCTTTCGTTTGTCGGAACAAGAGCTTGCCCGGTTTCGAAACCGGCGCATCGGGTTCGTGTTTCAATTTCATCACCTCCTGCCTGAATTCACGGCCCTCGAAAACACCTACCTCCCCAGCCTGATGCAAAAACGACCAATCGCCCAGTGTGTCGAAGAAGCCGGCGCGCTGCTGTCGCAAGTCGGCCTGGAACACCGTTTGCATCACAAACCCGGTGAACTGTCCGGGGGTGAACAACAACGGGTGGCCGTCGCACGCGCGCTCATTCACAACCCGGACCTGGTCCTTGCAGACGAGCCGACGGGAAATCTGGATACGCATACCGGTGAAACTTTGTTCGCCCTGTTGAGAAAACTGAATCGGAAACGCAAGACCGCATTCGTGATCGTCACCCATAACGAACGCCTTGCTCAACAAGCTGATCGCTCGATCCACATGGTGGACGGACGGATCGTGAATGGACGCGGGGAGTAACGCCGGCCCGGAAAGAACGGCTTGTCACGCTCGAATCGTTTGACTATCCTAGAAGCGGATTCACCCAACTGCTACGGAGAGCGGCGCAAGCGGAAAAAGGAGGGCACACCCATGAGAAACCATCGACACTGGATACCCGGTACGTTGCCCACTGTCGTGCTGGCCATGCTCCTCGCCCTACCGGTCACGTCAGCCCTGACAAATACGGCATACGCCCAACACGGACGCTTCTACGTTGGCGTGCAGGTCCCGGTGGAACGGGTCGATGCCTCCTATGACAAGACCGTCGACAATTCCGAGGCGCGCCACCCGCGAAGGGGCCTGGTGTTTCAGGATCATGATTCCGACGATACCTTCGCGTACGGGATCGGGTTGCTGGCCGGCTACCGGATCCCGCTGCTCACCGAGAGCGGATTGTACGTGAGCGGGGAGGTGGACCTCGCGTTTCACGGCGGCCAGGCAAAGGGACAGCTTCCGGGAAGGGGAGATTCGCCGGGACGCAATCAGCCCGGCGAAAGCTGGCCGGACCGCTGGTCCTTCGAGAAAGATAGAAGCTACGGCTTCACGATCAAGCTGGGCGGCAGCCCCGGCGTGCTACGGTCATGGGACACGAGCGTCTACGTCCTCGGAGGCATCCGGCTCATCCAGGCGCAGTTTACGAACCACTATCGAGGTTGCCTGTCTGATATGAACTGCACCTCGACCACCCAGCCCGAGTTCGTCTCGGGAACGAACAGCCGAGACCTGAATTATACGGCCTGGACGTACGGCGTGGGCATGGAAAAGATGCTGAGCGAAAACCTCGGGCTTCGCATCGAAACGCGTCATACCCTGTATAACAGTGAACGCTGGGTCGAATTATTCAGCGACGTGGGAGTCAGAGTCCCGACGCGTATTGATGCGGATGACGTCGGCATGCTGATGAGCCTGGCGTGGTATTTCTGAAGCACCATCCAAGTTGCCCGTAGCACGAACAGCCCTCGACTCCTCCACACGGCTTCGCCTTGTGATCGGATGCCAAGGCCGGCTGGATTATTGAGGGGCCGCCGTGATTCTGTCCTTGATCACGTCAAACGTGGCTTTGGGCACCACTCGTTTGGAGACCAGTTCTCCGCGAAGCCGATAGGGACGATTCAGCACGACCTTGTCGGCCTCTTCCTTGGTGAGCCCTAAAAACAATTCGAGGTCATTCGCAGAAGCCGTATTGATATTGACGGGTGTCACCGTCTCATTTAACGGTACGGCGACCGGAGGCGGGGCCGGCTTGGACGTCGACGTCTTGGATACTAGAGGTGGGGTCTCCGTGCCGAACTTTTTCGAGGCCCTGGAAGCCTGTGCCGCGCTTTTCGTCATGGCTTCGCGGACGTCTTTAAGGTCTTTCTCATAGCGGCGCACCACGTCCCGCAACGTACGGTTCTGGCTTTTCACCTGCTGGTGCACATGCTGAATTTCCCGCAGTTTGCCGGCCAATGCCGCACGGTCCCTTTGTAGCTGAGCTTCACGAGTGGCGAGCACGTCCCGTTCACTTCTTTGACTTTCCTTGATCTGCTCAATTTCAGCGCTCAGCATTTCCAGATCAAACGCCGCCTTCTCATGATCGGCCAGTAATTTTTCATTTTCCTCTTCAAGGGCCTCATACTGCATCCGGCGTTTTTTCAGTTCCGTCTTGGTCACTTCCAGGGCCGCCACGGCTGTTTCGTACTTGCCCTTGGGGACGACACAACCTCCCAAGAACAGACCGGCACAGCAGAGAAGGCTCACTCCCCACATGCCGTATCGCCGGCCCCACCCAGGGGTCTCGTCAGTTGTGCTCAGTATCGAAAGCGACGTTTCGTCAGGTAAACAACGTGGTTGGCTTAGGCCTTTTGACATGGCATTTACTATGAAACCCCTGGTATGTTTTGTCAACAATTCGCGCGACGAGAAATCGACCGTCATCAGCGCACCATCCCGAACGGATTCACGCAGAAACCGCCACCGTCACCCATGGAACAATTCGGACCAAGTTTAGCCGTTTTGCTCGGTATTGTGGAGGGACTCACGGAGTATCTCCCCGTCTCGTCGACCGGCCATCTCATTCTGTTCGGGCACTGGTTGGGATTTACGGGTCACGTGGCGGTCAGTGTCGAAATCTGCATCCAGTTGGGGGCCGTGCTGGCCGTCGTGGCCTACGAACGCACGAAAATCCGTTCCCTGCTGAGTCATGCAAACCGGGAACGGCGCAACTTGCGACACAACCTTGCAACCTCCACCTTTTCCTTGATGGACGCGATCAGAACTTCAGTTGCCACTCACACGCATCTCTGGTTTCTCATCGGCTTGGGCGCGGCTTTTTTACCCGCGGCCCTGGTGGGCTTGCTGGCTCATGAGTGGATCGAGGAACACCTTTTCTCTCCTCGAACCGTGGCCCTGAGTCTCATCATGGGCGGGGTCGTGATTCTCATCGTGGAAACCTGGCCCAAACCGGTTCGTTGCACGGCATTGGAACACATCGGCCTGTCGAGGGCCGTAGGAGTCGGCTTTGCACAGTGCATGGCGTTGATTCCGGGCATGTCTCGCTCGGGTTCGACTATTGTGGGAGGGCTGCTCCTGGGGTTGGAGCGCAAAGTCGCCACGGAATTTTCCTTCTTCCTGGCGCTTCCGACCATGTTCGCTGCCACCGGCTACAAATTCGTACAATCCTACCATCTCTTCACCACCCAGGATCTCCTGGCGCTGCTAACCGGTCTGGCGGTCTCTTTTCTGGTGGCCTGGGCCGTGATCGCGGCGTTTCTCTCCTACGTCAAACGACACACGCTCAAGGTGTTCGGCTATTACCGCGTGGCCCTCGGGACGATCATTCTCCTCGTGGTTTAGGAGCAATAATACCCGGGGCGGCGGTCTTTCAATAACTCATTGTAGGGATTAATGGATTTGTTGCGGGCATCGTTGACGTCGATATCGACCACCGTGAACTCCAAGGCATCGGCGGAGGCCCGGGAAAGAATTTGCCCTTTGGGAGAAACGATTTCGCTTTTCCCGATGAAGGTCAGGGGCGGTTTACCGCCTCTGGCCTCATGGCCGATTCGATTGGCCGTGATGCTGAAGACCCGGTTTTCGAGGGAACGCGTGACCATGGCATCGGGACAGTGAGGCAGGACCAGATTCGAGGGATGGCACACGATCTCCGCGCCCTGCAGGGCGAGGGTACGGGCGGATTCCGGGTAGTACCAATCGAAACAGATCATGACCCCGATGCGAGCCTGGCCGATGTCCCAGACCTGAAACCCCGTATCACCCGGGCTGAAAAACAAAGTCTCCTCGCAGAACAAATGCGTCTTGCGATAGCACCCCAGGAATCCCGAAGGCC
Source organism: Nitrospirales bacterium (assembly GCA_965203665.1). GTDB lineage: Bacteria > Nitrospirota > Nitrospiria > Nitrospirales > UBA8639 > Bin75. The sequence goes on from OZ241905.1 coordinate 1,221,684, forward strand.
CTACGACAATTGCCGAATTGTAGCAGTGCTGTCCCGCCTGCTCAGGCAACCCCGCGACCACGTGCATCCGGTGCCGGCGGGCCAGCTCGATACAGGCTTGGGTCGTCGGACCGTCCGGAACACGCTCCGATAACTCGAGGACTTCCTCCCGACTGACGAATTGATACCCGGAAAAGGCAAATTCCGGCAGAACGAGCAGGTCGCAGTCCACCGAACCCAGTTGAGAAGCCACCTGGTCGATATTGCGTTGCACTTCCCCGAATTCAGGATGGGTTTGAAAATACCCGACTTTCATCAGTTGTCTCTTTGAACGCGACCGGGCTCCAAAACAAAAACGGGCAGGAACCCCCTGCCCGTTTTTTCAAACCATATTGACCTGATCGATTCGATCAATGGACTTCCTTCAGATGCATGACGGCGCTCTTGGCGTGCTTGGTCGCGACTTCGGCATGCCCTTGGTTGCCATGAGCGATGGCTTCTTTCAATTCGCCGACACCTTCATCAAGATGAGGATTTTTGACTTCTTTTTGAGCCATTTCGGCATGGCCCAACGCTTCTTGCGCATGACCGACCACGGCATCGGCATGGCCCATACCGCCATGTTTGGCTGCTTCTTCCGCGTGCGCAATCGCTTCAGCCACGTGCGGATTCCCAGCCTGTGAATGCCCGGCGTGCGAATCTCCATCGGCAAATGCCGGTGCCGCCGCCAATACGAATAACGCCGCAATCAACAATCCGGCGGACAAAAGGTTCTTCACCATTCCACACCTCCTCATTAAACGGTTAGAGAAATAATCGTTTCCTGGTTGCGTGCTTCTATTCTGATATCCTCGCATGCCATCGCGCTTTCTTCAAGACGCCTCTTCGTCCGCTTTGCCGGTCACGTGGTAAAGCAATTGCATGTCTTTTTCGGCGGGGGCCGCAAAATCCCGGCTCCACTCCCACCAGGACCCCGGATAATTTCGTACGCGCTCATAACCCGCCAACTTCAGTAAAAAATACATCCATGCCGACCGAAGACCGCCCAAACAATACGTAATCACTTCCTGTTGTTCGTTCATGCCGAATGCATGAAACATCTCCCGAAGGGCAGACTCGGGTTTGACCGTGGCGTCCTGCCGAAGAAACCCGTTCCAGGGTATATTGACCGCTGAAGGAATATGCCCGGGTCTCGGCAACCCATCGATTTCCTTCCCCGCGTATTCCTCCACGCTTCGGGCATCCACGATCACCGTGTCCCGATGGGGACCTTTGACCAATTTTTTCAATTCCTGTTTGTCGATCATCGCGTCCTGCTGAACCGAAGCCGTAAAGTTGCCCGGCTTGAGACGAACCGGGTCATGTTCATAGCGTCGATGTTCGGACGTCCATTTGGGCCAGCCTCCGTCCAGGACCTTGACGCTTTTGTGGCCGAGATACTGCAACATCCAAAACATCCGGCCTTCGTCGCCCCAATTATCAAAGGGATTGGAGTACACCACGACGTCGCTGGAATTGTTGATACCCAGGGCCTGCAACCGCTTCTCCAACCGGGCGACGTCGGGATCCAACAGGCCCTTGGCCGTGGCCTGAGGATCACTGTATTCGTGCCAGGTACTATGCACGGCCCCGGGGATGTGCGAGGTGTACGCACCCTGGCCGCGCACGTCAATGATCACCAAATCCTCCCGGCCAAGATTGAGGGCCAGGGTTTCCGTATCGATGAGGTACGTGCTCCACATAAATCAACCTATGGTTAAAAGATCGTGATGACCCCGCGCGGGGGCGGATTCCTCGGGATGAACCCCGTTCTCCGGAGCGGCGCATCCCAACCGTGTCTCGACCGGCGTTTGCGCATGCAACGCCGTTTTCAATGTGTCATTCAGCGGAAATTGACGCGTATAGATCGTATACCGGTACGGGTCATCCGACCGCAACCCATAGGTTTCCCGCAACATGGCATGCTGGCCGTCGGTCAAAATATGATACCGGACCCGGGCTTCCACCACCAGGTCCGGCCGGTCTACCGGAACGTCATAGGAAAACTCATAGTCTCGGCTGGCCAGCGGCAGAAGACGGTTGTCATAGACCTCCAGAATGACGGGTTGCCAGAGAATCCACCGGCCCATGGTGTCGGTTTGCTGCTCGAGAATCCGGCCCGCTTGATCCTTGACGTAGAATTCCACGGTAAAATGACGATCGGGGTCGCCCGTGGGAATCTTGTGCCCGGCCCCGGCATTGATCAGGGTCAAGGTCATCCTGACGGTTTCGCCTGGCTTGGGGTTGGGAGGATCGGCCCGGACCTGAATCGCGACGGCCCGTTTGATCATGTCAGGATCATGCCCGCCGCGCCAGAGATGACGGCGTCCCTGCCGAATGGGCCCGCCTTCGGCCACCGGCCGGGAAACTTCCGGCATATGGCAATGCTGGCACGTGAACCCCTGCTCCTTCATGAAAAACTCACCTTCATATTCCGCGTAGGTCCCGCACGGCCCCACGTTATAAAATTGAAAGGGCCCGGAAACCACGTTGTGGCACCGATAACAAATTGCCGTCGTGCGAAAGGCGGGGTCGTATTCCGTGGGGTGAGGAGCCGCCGAATCGTCAAACGGACCCAGGATCTTGCCGTTGCGCACGTGACACGCCGCGCAGGTGACGCCCTCCGCTTGATAGGCCATATCGTAGTCCGGGTTATCGATCTCGACCGCCTTTTCAACCCGGTTGTCCGGGATCTCTTTGATCAGCGTGGGTTGCTGATTTTCCAAGGGCGTATGGCAGTTGAGACAGACCCAAACGTACCCGTCTTTTTTCCAATAGGCCTGGAAAAACGGATCTTGATAGGCATGGGCATGAATACTGGTTTTCCATTCTTCATAAATCGCCTGATGGCATTGCCCGCATGACTCCGCGCTCAACGAGTCCAACCCCGCCGGAACATCCTGGAACGGAATGGCATGAGCATAGTCGTCGCGTAACCCGAAAATAACGGTGGGCCGGATCTCCGTATAAAAATAATAGAGCAGGCCGGGAACGGCCACCAACAGACCCAGCAGGACAAACCACCGGCTTCTGCCCCGTCGTCTTCGTCGCGCGCTTGCCATGAGTTACGCGTCCATCAATGCCAGAATATGTTGCTCAACCGAAGCGGCAAGCGCCCTCAGGTCGTAGCCGCCTTCCAGGCAAGCCACGATGCGACCCTGACAATGGGTTTGAGCAATGGACCCCACGATACGAGTCAGTTCACCATACCCCTCATCCGAGATCCCCATACTTGCCAAGGGGTCATCGCGGTGCGCATCGAATCCGGCTGAAATCAGTACGAACTCCGGCTTGAACGCCGTCGCGGCCGGAACCAACACGTTGAGAAAAATCTCCAGGTACTCATCCGTCCCCTGGCCCCCGTACAGGGGCACGTTGATAGTCGCCCCTTCTCCATCGCCCCGGCCACGCTCCGTTTCCGCGCCGGACCCGGGATAGTGGGGATACTGGTGCGTACTGAAAAACAGAACCGACGGATCGTCTTCAAACGCGTGTTGCGTGCCGTTCCCGTGATGCACGTCCCAGTCCACGATCAACACGCGCTGGAGGCCGTAGCGTTCCTGGATATACCGCGCCGCAATCGCCACGTTATTATACAGGCAAAACCCCATGGCGCGATTGGCCTCGGCATGGTGCCCCGGCGGACGAACCGCGCAAAACGCCTGATCGACCTGGTTCGCCATAATGGCATCGACGGCCGCCAGCGCTCCACCGGCGGCAAGATGCGCGGCAGGCAACGAGCCGGGCGAGAGCGAAGTGTCCAAATCGAGTGAAACATAACCCGTGCTTGGAGCCTTGTCTTCCAGACGCTGCACGTAGGCCGGATCATGTATACGCGTAATCCACTCCTGCTCGGCTTCGCATGGAGGGATCCGGGTCAACTGCGCCAGCGTCCCGGTGGATTCGAGTCGAGCCAGGATGGCCCGCAGCCGCTCCGGCGACTCCGGATGCGACCGGCCCATATCATGTTCCAGATACGCCGGATGCGTGACGATCCCTACGCGGCCCATCAAATGATCCTTAGATTATGAGGGAGAGGGGACTAGACTTCACCCTCACCTTAATCCTCTCCCATCAAGGGAGAGGAAATTTTATCCACCCCCTCGCCCTTGAGGTCTTTCACCTTCTCCCCTTGCGCTCTTTTACCCTCTCCCCTTGAGGGAGAGGGAAGGGTGAGGGGTGAAGGATGAGAGAAGGAAAAACGGGAGCCCGATGGTAGCACAGGGTCCATGGTTAGACAACGCAAAGACCGCTCTGCTACAGTCCATGACCGACAAGCACACTCAGGACGTTTGCACACATTCAAGGAACCTCTGATTTAATCAGAGGTTCCTCAACAGGACACACTATGGCAGATCCCAAGATCGAGAAATTCAAGAAAGTCCTGCAAATGGATCCCAACGACGAGACCCTCTGGTTCGGGTTGGGCAAGGCGTATATGGGGGACGAAAATTGGGAAGAAGCGGTCTCCGCCCTGGAAAGCTGCCTCAAGGTGAAACCCACCTACTCCGCGGCCATCCTGGCGTTGGCGCAATCACTGAAGCACGCCGGGCAACCGGATAAATGCCGCGCAATCTGCACGCAGGGCATCGAGGTCGCCACGGCCAACGGCGACCTGCTCGTGATCAAAAACCTGGAAGAACTCCGGGATTCGCTCCCTCAAGCCTCTTGAGCCCTTCGGAATTGTCGGGTTACGCCTGCGGCTAACCCGACCTACTGACTGCTGAACAAAGAGCTTAAGAACCCGACAGAAGTTGTAGGTCGGATTAGCGAAGCGTAATCCGACAACCTGCATCTTAAGAACCCGGCAGTCCGTCAAAGTAGCGAGACAAATCCACGTTGCCGCCGGTGATGATCACGCCCACGCGTTTGCCTTGCAACGCGGGTTCCTGCCGGAGCAGCGGCGCCACGGCCACGGCGCTGGCGGGTTCGATCACCAGTTTCATGCGTTCATAGACGAACCGCATGGCCGCGACGATTTCCTCCTCTTCCACCACGAAGAATCCGGCCAGATGGTCTCGCAGGATGGGTAACGTCAGGGTCCCCACGCTCGTCCGCAACCCTTCCGCGATGGTCTGCGGATGCTCCTGCGGCACAATGCGATTCTCGTTTACAGAATACAAGGCATCCAGAGCCCCGGCCGGCTCACACGCATAGATTTGGATTCCTGGATTGAGACCATGAGCCGCCAAACACGTGCCGGATAACAAGCCCCCGCCGCCGATGGGGGCCAGCAGCACGTCGAGATCAGGCACGTGGCCCAGCAGTTCCAGGGCCGCGGTGCCCTGTCCCGCAATCACATCGGGATCGTTAAAGGCTTCGATCCATTCCCCCTGAAGTTCCCGCACCAGATCCCGGGAAAACAATTCCGCATCCCGGGGACCGGAAGGCACGTGGACGATGCCCCCGTACTCCTGCACGGCCGCCCGCTTGATGGGGTTGACCGGTTCCGGCATGACCAGGTGTGCTTCTTTCCCCGACAACCGGCAGGCCAGCGCAATTCCCTGGGCATGATTCCCGGACGAAAGAGCCACCACGGGCTTCGAGGATGACCGTCGCGTCACGGCGTTATAGGCCCCTCGAAACTTGAACGCCCCCACGCGCTGAAAATTTTCGCACTTCAGAAACACCGTGGCGTGCGAATATTCATCAAGCCGACGAGAAGTCCGGACAGGGGTTTCACGGGCAATGCCCTTCAGGCTGGCCGCCGCGCGTTCCACGTCATGAAAGGTGGGTAGAGCCATGCTTGGCCCGTATTCGGATGACCGCGCTTGAAGATCGTGTCCGATCAAGAACCCTGCCGGACCCAGTTTTCAACCTTCAATCGTGGGGCTTTATTGAAATGTTTGACGTTATTCGTGACCACAATGGCGTCCCGACTCAACGCGTGCCCGGCTATCATGGTATCGTTCAGCCCGATGGGTGAGCCTTTCTTATACAAATACGCCTGCAACGTGGCGAAGGTCTCTGCGGCCCGCGCATCCCAAGGCAAGATGTCATCCAGGCGTTCAACGAACTCGGATACCAATTTCCGGTGTTTCCGTTTGTGGTCTGACCGCTCCGCTCCAAGCAACAACTCGGCATACGTAATGGCCGATATCGCGATGTCGTGGCCCTGCCCCGCCGTTACCTGCATGGACGCCAGGAGTGACTCGGGACGTCTTTTGATAATGTAACTGCAGGTGTCCGTATCCAACACGTACAAACTCAAAAATCTACTCTCTTCTCATCCAGCAGTGACGGGCGCGCTGCCATGAAATCAGCCTCGGCGGCGGGCAGCGTGGCATACGAAACCCAGTTTTTTCTGACGGGAAGCAACACGATGGCGTTGCCTTCCTTGCGGATGTTGACCTCGTTGATACCATCAAACTCGAATTGTTTGGGCAACCTGACCGCCTGGTTTTTCCCATTTCTGAACAACTTGGCCGTCCGCATCACAGACACCTCCATCGGAACGATTGACCTTGGTCCAGCATAAGTCCACAGACAGCATATGTCAAGCATATGCTATTATATGAAAGGCTGATCCAGGACAGGACACGGGATAGGGGTTACCGTGGCGGGACAGAACGTTTCCGGTCGGGAGTCAGCTCCTCCAACCGAAACTGCTTGGGGAGCAGGACGGGGACGACCAGGGCCACGGGGTCGCCGCGTTTGAGCGTCGTGGGTTTCTCCAATTGCAGGAGGACGTTGGCCACAAACGCGTCGTAATCCGGAAGGAAGTCGTACAGATTGGGCGTGAGCTTGTATTCCTGTGATTTGATCCCTTCCCATACGGAAAAGGTGCGTTCCGGGTAGTGGTAAAAATGGTTGGGAACGTCCTTCAGCATAATGCCGATTTGCTTGGGATAGTAAAACCGGATCCCGCAACAGAGTTTGGCATAGCCGCTGTTCAAAATAGTGTCCACGTACATCCCGGAAAAAGATTTATAGCCGATCAGTCGTTCTTCGGGAAGGATTTCAGGGGCCTGCCATTTCAAACCATCCTTCGTCCTGCGGATCTTGCAATCCACCGGACACCGGACCAGCCATCCGTACTGACCCACCATGCGCACCGGCCCGCAATCATCCGGCAGCACCTTGTAGCCACTGGCGGCCAATTTCCGCTGTTCGTGCAACGGCATGTTGGTCATCAACGGCCGGTGGGGATTGAAATCGAGTTTCAACCGTTCCGGCGCAATGGCGGTCGTGTACTCACGCTCCCAATACACCGTCCACTGAAAGTGATCAGGCAGTTCGGTCATCACATCGGTTCCATTCTGTCCGGCTCCCGTTTAACCACATCTCGCGCCTGCCGGCTGAAACCCAAGAGGGCAAGAGTAGGGAAATCATTCGATGACGGATGGTGAAAGAAACGGACATGGACGGATACGAAGACACGGGGAAGGAACGGCAAGAACCCGTACGCCACGAGGCGGCTGGCAGCCGTCTCGATCGTTACATGCGCTCGGTTTCTTCTTCCATGTGTTCTTCCACGGAAACATGGGTGAGGGTGCCGCGATAGTCACAGCGATGACAGCGCACGCGCCATTCTTCGACCCAGCGCTCTTGAACGAAAGTTTGATTGCACTGGGGACAGACAAAGACCCCTTTGACGTAATGGACTTGCCGCTTGAACTTCATGCTTTTCCTCCTTCAGCCATCAACGAACGCGACCGGCGATCAAGCCTGCCATAGGGGGTTTCTCCTTTGCAACCGGGAAAAGGATGCGGGGTGTCGCCCCCGCGCGACGAGGCCCTTTTGTTTCGGCAAAAGGACCCAAAACCATTGGCGCCCGGGCGTGGCCCTTCGGGTGCCTGCGCCCCAGTCCCGGTTATTTGGGCTGCGGAACTCGCTTCGCTCAAACAGTCCTCGCCCCCATATAGAATTGCGGGACCGGGGCGCAGCCCCGCCCGCAGGCGCCGAGAAGTGGCGGCATACGATGCCGCAGTTTTACAGATTAGAGACAACCCCCTCATTCCCCCTTTTCAGGGGGATGGTGAGCGACTCTTGCCCCCCTGAGAAGGGGGGTAGGGGGGTTCTCCTTCAACGCCCTCGCCTCTGGCCTCTTCCAATCCACAATCAGCAATCCAAAATGCTCTTCTGAACACATACGAGGATGACGGAAGGAGGCGGCGGAGTCTATTCCTGGGAAGCCGGTTTCGCGGGCGAGCCGCGGCGTTGTTTTCTGGGGAACCGCTCGTCATGGACTTGCTTCAGCCGCTTGTGTTCCACGTGCGTGTAAATTTGGGTGGTGGCGATGTTGACGTGGCCCAGCATCATCTGCACGGCGCGCAGATCGGCGCCGTGTTCCAGGAGATGCGTGGCGAACGAATGGCGCAACATGTGCGGGGAGATCGGCTTGTGAATGCCGGCTCGCACCGCCCGCCGCCGGAGAATGGTCCAAAAGCTTTGTCGCGTCATGGCCGCTCCCCGCCTGGTGACGAACAAGGCCGTTGCCGCTCGACCTTTCAGCAGGACCGGTCGTACCTCCCGGCAATAGGCCACCAGCTTTTGGCGAGCCACTTCACCGATGGGCACCAGGCGTTGTTTGTCGCGTTTGCCGGTGGCCTGGACGTACCCGACTTCCACGTTCACCGCCGAGAGAGGAAGCGAGATCAGCTCCGAAACCCGAAGGCCGGCCGCATACATCAACTCCACCATGGCGGAATCCCGAATTTCCTCCAATCCTTGTCCGGCCGGCAACTCCAATAAGGCCGTGACCTCGGATTCGGACAACGTCTTGGGCAATTTCGCCCATTGCTTGGGCGCCCCGGGTAGTTGGGACAACACTTCCGGGGCTCCATGCTCCGTACTGAGAAAGCGGTAAAACCCGCGGATGGCCGCCAGACACCGGGATACCGAGGCCGGAGCCAACTGTTGCGCACGCAGGTGATTCAGGAACCCGGTCAAATGCGGCGGGACGTCCAGCGGATCGGTCATGCCCTCCAACGCCAGGTACGCGCGCAACTTTTCGAGATCGCGTCGATAGGCCTGGACGGTATTGTTGGCGACGCCGCCCTCGACTCTCAAATTGGTCAGGTATTGGTCGATCAGGTCGTCAATACGCCACGGTTGCGGTGTCGGCTCATCACTCATACGCGTCTTGCCTTTCTTGACAGTCAGCGACCCTGGCTTTATATACCACAATGCGCAACAATGTCTCATGATCATCGCCAGGTTCTCTTTTTCCTCCACCCTTCCTTGGTTGCTTCTCATTAGCTTCGGTTTATGGCCGGGGACGACGCCGGCACAGTTGTCGCCCGAGGAACTGACCGAGGAACAGGGTCTCGCCCGAATCAAGGCTCACCTCGAACAGGAACACACCGGAGAGGCGATTCGATTGATCGAACGGTTTCTCGATCAATCCGACACTCCCACGTTCATCGAACAATTCACCTTTTTGCATGCCATAGCCCTGGAAGCCGAGGGACAATTCAACCAGGCCATTACCATCCTCGAACAATTCCTCGAAGAATTTCCTGGCTCAACGCTGGCCCACAATACCCGGTTGAGGCTGGGCATACTCCATACCGAAGTGCAACAGCCCAACCGGGCCGTTTCCATCCTGTCCCGAATCCTGGACCTGAGTTCGGACGAATCCCTGCGCGCCGAGGCCCTCTATCGGTTATGCCTCGCATACGAGTCGAACGGTGAGTACCTTCAGGCGATTGAAACCGCATGGCATCATGCCGAACAATCTGGAGCCGACACACGCCGGGATCTGCTGGATTATGTCCGGCATCTCATCCTGGAAAAGATGAACGAAGCGTCCCTCGGCGAGGTCATCGAGGCCTTTCCGGGCACGTCTCCCGGTGATCTGGCCTTAATCCGCCTCATTGAATTCCACAAGTCACGAGACGACGATACATTGGCCAAACTGGACATCCACGCCTTTCTTCAACGCTTTCCCGATCATCCCTATGCCCGGACCGCGACCGCGCTTCTGCAGACCGTGACAGCCGGCATCAAAGCCCATCGCCACGTGATTGCGGCGACGTTGCCTTTCTCGGGAAAAATGAAACCGTTTGGAACCGAGACGTTCAACGGCATCCGATTGGCGCTGGAAGAAGATGAGGCCTTGGGGAGTTCCGGCGCCGTCGGTCTGGTGGTCAAAGACAGCGCCCTTCCGACGGCCCAACTCCGTCGCGACGTGTCTCAACTGCTCGACGAATTTGCCCCCATCGCCCTGATTGGTCCTTTGTTGGCCCGGGAAGTTCAACTCCTGGCCGATACCCCGGACTTCGCGTCCGTACCCTTTATGACACCCACCGCGACCCTGCCCAACGTCAAGCAATACGGACGGTATTGGTTCAGCAGCGCCATGACGCCTTCCCTCCAGATCAACCGGCTGGTGGACTACGTCATGCAGCATTTCGGGTATACGCGTTTTTGTATCCTGGCCCCGCAGACGCCCCATGGGAAAAAGATGCTTCATATTTTTCAACAGGCCGCAGTTCAAAACGGAGGCGAGGTGATTGCCGCGGAGTGGTATCAGCCGGGAACGACCGATGCGTCGCGTCAAATCATTCGCATGAAAGAGAAGGACTTGAGTCTCGATGGAGAAATGCTGCCCCTGGTACCCGAGGAGTCGATCGATCCGGAAAACGGCGTGGTCCGGGAGGATGAAGCACCTGAGGACGGAAATGAAGAAGACCTGCCGTTAGTGTATACTCCCGGATTCGATGCCCTGTTTCTGCCGGGTCATCCGACCGACGTGGCGTTTCTGGCCGCGCAACTCGCCTTTTTCGACGTGAACGTCTCCCTGTTGGGAACAAATACCTGGAACCACCCCAATCTCCTGACGTGGGGACGCAGTTCAATTGATGGGGGGCTGTTCGGCGACGCCCTGTTCCTTGAGACCACCGATCCGAAAACCCGGCGTTTTATCACCGCCTATCGTGAACGATTTCAGTCCGATCCATCCATTTTTGCGGTCCAGGCTTACGAGGCCATGCACGTGATCCTTGACACGATCCGCCGCGGAGCCACCACGGGGCCTGACGTCCGCATTCAACTCTTTGTCCGGCATGACCTTCCCACCCTGAGCGGTTTGGAAAAATTCGATGAGGGTGGCATCCTCACCCGCAAAGTGTATATGATCCAAATTCGGAATGGCCGGTTCGTCCAACTGGATTAAGTAGAATCAAGCATTCATGGCCCAATTTTTTCATACCCTGTCCTATGTCATCCTTCCGCTCATGCTGGCCGTGGTCCTGCACGAGTATGCGCACGGGTGGGTCGCCAATTATTACGGAGACGCCACGGCGCGGGAGCACGGCCGGTTGACGCTCAATCCACTCGTCCACATCGACCGGTTCGGCACGATTATCGTTCCCCTGCTCTGCCTGCTGATGCCGGGAGGCTTCCTGTTCGGTTGGGCGAAACCCGTTCCCGTGACGCCGGGACGGTTGCGCAACCCCCGGCGCGACATGGCCCTCGTGGCGGCGGCCGGTCCGGCCATGAATTTCGTGCTGGCCATTCTGAGCGGTATCCTGCTGAACGTCCTGCTCACGATCGATCCCTCGCTGCAGGAGAATTGGCCTCCACAGCCGGGCGTCAACCCGAGGACTGACCTCTTGGGGATGCTCCTGTTGCCGTTGGTGGCCATGGCCCTGTTTTCGGTGATCATCAATACCTTGCTCTTTGCGTTTAATCTGCTTCCAATCCCCCCGCTCGACGGAGGCCGGATACTCTTGAGCAGCCTGCCGCTCAAACCGGCTGTCCTGCTCAGCCGCCTGGAACCATACGGGATGTTGGTGATCCTCGGCCTGATCTTTTTCGATTCGCGGATTCACGTGGTAAGCGGCTTTATCGGGACGATCTTCCAATTCGTGACCGGCAGTATTCTTTCGCGGTTGGTGTTGTCATAGCTTGTGAAGGAGTGAACGATGCGCGTGTTAAGTGGTATGCAGCCCAGTGGGCGCCTGCACCTGGGAAATTATTTGGGAGCCCTCACGAATTGGAAAACGCTTCAGGACAGCCATACGTGTTTCTTCTTCGTGGCGGATTGGCACGCGCTGTCCACCAATTACGAAGACACCGGTCACGTCGGGACTTACGTCCGGGAATTGCTGATCGACTGGCTCGCGGCGGGGATCGACCCCGAACGGTCCACGGTCTTTATCCAATCCCACGTGCCGGAACACGCCGTCTTGCATTTGCTCCTCTCGATGCTGACCCCGGTCTCGTGGCTTGAACGGAATCCCACGTACAAGGAAAAGCAGGAACAACTCGAGGGGCGTGACCTCTCCACGCACGGGTTTTTGGGCTATCCCGTTCTGCAGGCCGCCGACATTCTCCTTTACAAGGCTGATGCCGTGCCGGTCGGCAAGGACCAACTCCCCCACCTGGAACTGACCCGCGAAATCGCGCGACGATTCAACAGTCTGTATACCCCGGTGCTGGTGGAACCGCAGGAACTGCTCACGGAATTTCCCAAAGTCGTCGGCACCGACGGTCGCAAGATGAGCAAAAGTTACCGGAATACGATCAACCTGTCGGACACCGAACCCACGGTCCGGCAAACCCTCAAGACCATGGTCACCGATCCGGCCCGGGTAAAACGAACCGACCCGGGGAACCCGGAGATCTGCCCGGTATTCGAATTCCACAAAATCTATTCCGACTCCGCGGTCATTGAGCAGGTCAATCAGGAATGTCGCACGGCCAAAATCGGCTGTATCGACTGCAAGAAATTCGTGGCGGACCGTGTGGTGGCGCAACTCTCGCCCATTTGGGAAGCTCGCGGCTCGCTCGAAGCCAACCCCGCGCGGCTCGACGAAGTGGCCAGGGCCGGGTGTGAGCGTGCGTCCGAGGTCTCCCGTCAAACACTCGGAGAAGTCAAGGAAGCCATGAAAATTTGACTTCATTCACTCCCGAACGTATTATGTAGTTTTCCCCTCTCCTCACGGATTTTTAGCTCATTTCACAAACAGGACAATCATGGCTATACGTGTGGGAATCAACGGCTTTGGACGAATCGGGAGAAATTTTTTTCGAGCCTCCCTGGGTGACCCGTCTATCCATGTCACCGGGATTAACGACCTGACCGACTCGAAAACCCTGAGTCACCTGCTGACTTTCGACTCGGTCCATGGACGATTTCAGGGAACGGTGGAAGCCGGAGACGATCACCTGCTGGTCAACGACCAACGTATCAGCGTCTTTGCCGAACGGGACCCCAAGGAATTGCCCTGGAAAACGCTCGGCGTCGACGTGGTGATCGAGGCAACCGGTCGCTTTACCGACCGGGAAGCGGCAAGCCAACATTTGTCGGCCGGCGCCCCCCGTGTGGTGATCTCGGCCCCGGGCAAAAACGCCGACCTCACGGTCGTGTTGGGAGTGAACGAACAATCGTATGATCCCCGGTCGCACCACGTCATCTCCAATGCCTCCTGTACGACCAACTGTCTGGCCTCGGTGGCCAAAGTCCTGCTTGAACAATTCGGCATCGACCACGGCTATATGACCACGATTCATTCCTATACCAATGACCAGCAACTGCTGGATTTGCCTCATAAGGACCTGCGGCGCGCCAGGAGCGCGGGACTCTCGATGATCCCGACCTCGACCGGCGCGGCCAAAGCCGTGCATTTGGTCATCCCGGAACTGAAGGGCAAACTCGACGGGGTCGCCATTCGCGTCCCCACCCCCAACGTGTCACTGATCGACCTGGCCGTGGAGACCGAGCGGGACTGTGACGCCGACAAAGTCAACGCCGCCTTTGCCCGGGCCGCCGAAGGCCCGCTCAACGGCATTCTGGGGTATTCCGAAGATCCGATTGTCTCCATTGATTTGAATGGGAGTTCCTATTCGGCGATTGTCGATGCGCCCCTCACGACCGTGATGCATCGCCGGTTCGTCAAGGTCTTTGCCTGGTACGACAACGAGTGGGGCTATTCCTGCCGGTTGAGGGATCTGGTGAAATTTCTGGCCTCGAAAAACTAAGCGTTCAGGCTTCATCCTCCTGCAACCCGCCAAGCCGGGAGGAAAGGAAGTATCGTGCATATCACCAAACAAACTATTGATCAGGTCGACCTGCAAGGGAAACGGGTCATTATCCGCGTGGACTTCAACGTTCCGCTCGATGAGGACCGGAAAATTACGGACGATTCCCGGATTCGCGCGGCTATTCCCACCATCAATCACGTGGTTGACGAAGGCGGGAGCGTGATTCTGTGTTCCCACCTGGGGCGTCCCAACGGAAAGATCTGCCCGGAACTCAGCCTGGCACCGGTGGCCAAACGCCTGAAACGCCTGTTGGGGAAGGAAGTGGCGTTCGCCCCGGACTGCGCCGGCCCGCTCGTAAAAAACCTCGCGAGCCAACTGCAACCCGGCGACGTCCTCTTGCTGGAAAACGTCCGGTTTCATCCCGGAGAGGAAGCCAATGACAAAGAGTTCGCATCGGAACTGGCTTCGTTGGGCGACGTCTTCATCAATGATGCGTTCGGCACCGCACACCGGTTCCACGCCTCCACCGCGGGTATTCCCTTATTCATCAAAGCGTCCGCAGCCGGATATTTGATGAAACGTGAAGTGGAGTATCTCGAAGGGGCCGTGGAAAGTCCCGTCCGCCCGTTTGTAGCCCTCTTGGGGGGCGCGAAGGTCTCGGGAAAAATCGGAGTCATCAAAAACCTCGAAAGCAAAGTCGACAAGGTCGTGATCGGCGGAGGCATGGCGTTTACGTTCCTGAAAGCCATGAACCTCGAAATCGGCCGGTCCCTGGTTGAAGACCAGATGCTGGATTTCGCCAAAGGCGTGTACGAACGATCCGTCGAACAGGGCATCAAATTTTATCTGCCGGTGGACTGCGTGGTGGCGGCCAGCCTGGACCCCGGCGCCGAAACGAAAATCGTACCCATACAGGAAATTCCCGAAGGCTGGCATGGACTGGACATCGGGCCGGCCTCCGTCAAACTCTTTTCCGAGGCCGTGGAAAATGCCAAGACCATACTCTGGAACGGGCCGATGGGTCTGTTTGAACGAGACGCCTTTGCCCGGGGCACCCAAGCCATGGCCCATGCCGTCGCCAATGCCTATGCCCTGACCATCGTCGGAGGCGGCTCGACGGCCTTGGCCATCCACCGCGCCGGGGAAACCGACAGCATGTCGTTCATTTCAACGGGGGGTGGGGCGGCGCTCACCTTGTTGGAAGGGGGAAACATGCCGGGGCTGGCGGCGCTACCGGCCCGCTGATGGGTCCGCCTCCTCTCTGTTACCCTGATCTCGTACGGTCACCACATTCGTGAACTCCCGACTCATCGCAGGCAATTGGAAGATGCACAAAACGACAGCCGAGGCTGTCGAGTTTGTCCATCGATTCCGGCAAGCCCTGGAGCAGGACGTCTCCGTGGAGATCCTGCTCATGCCCCCGTTTACCGCCCTTGACGGCATCCGGCAAATCCTCCGTGCCGGCGATCCGTTCAAACTGGGCGCGCAGGACCTGTCATGGGAGGAAGAAGGAGCGTATACGGGTGAGGTGTCCGGTCGCATGCTGAAAGACGTGGGCTGCCAATCGGTCATCGTCGGGCATTCGGAACGCCGGCGACTCTTGGGAGAAACCGACGCTCAAGTCAATAAAAAACTGAAAGCCGCGTTGCAGCACGACCTCACTCCCATTCTCTGCGTGGGAGAAACACTGGAGGAACGACGGGCCGGTCATACTCAAGACGTGGTCAAAGAACAAATACTGAGAGCGTTTATCGATGTGCCGGCCGAACGGATGACCGGACTCGCCATAGCCTATGAACCGGTGTGGGCCATCGGCACCGGGTACGCCGCGACCGTCCCGCAAATTGAAGAAGTGCATGCCTTTCTTCGCACCATCCTGAAGAGGGAGCGGCCGCAAATCGCAGACGCCACGCGGATCCTCTATGGCGGAAGCGTTGCCCCTGAAAATGCCCCTGAACTTTTTGGATCGGATGAGGTGAATGGGGCCCTCGTCGGAAAAGCTTGTCTTGATCCTGATGGCTTTGCTAAGATCTGCCGGATAGCCTCTTAAATCCGTGACGAAAGCACAATCATGTATACGGCCACCGTCATTCTCCATCTCATCGTCTGTTTCTTGATGATCGCCGCGATCCTGCTTCAGGCAGGGAAGGGAGCCGAAATCGGTGCGGCGTTCGGCGGGTCCAGTCAAACGGTGTTCGGCAGTCGCGGTCCCGGCACGTTTCTCAGCAAAGTCACGGTGGCTGCGGCCGTGATTTTCATGCTGACTTCGCTCGGGCTGGCGTTACTGTCCAAACAGGAAAACGTCGCGTCCGTGATTGACGTCCCCGTTACCTCCGGCTCAGCCACCTCCTCCGAGCCCGAAGGCACGGAAGCCGCGCCGACAACATCGGGTGCCCCCGCGGAATCCTCCGAGCCGTCCTCCTCGGCGCATTGATTCTTCCTTCCCCTCCTTTGTAAGCCTGTCCTGAGCGAAGTCGAAGGGCTCCGCTAATCCGACCTACAACTGCTTGACATGGAGTGGTAAATATACCACCATAGACAAATGCGGGTGATTTCATGGGTCAAGGCGGCTCAAAAGGATTTTGAGAAATTTCCTCTTGAGGCCCGCCAAAAAACGATCCGTGCCCTCAAAATAGCGGCCGAAGGACAAAAAGCCGATATTGCCAAGCCCATGAAAGGCTTCGGGTCTGAGGAGAATATAAGATGAAAAAAGAACAGATCGAAGTCGTACGCGGCAGTGATAATCCCTTTCGGGACGTTGGCCTTCCCAATCCTGAACTGGAAAATGCCCGCGCGACACTGGCAACGGAAATTATTGGGATTCTCAATGCGCGAAACCTCTCAAAACGAAAGGCCGCCGCTATCACAGGGATTGATCCGGCGGACATTACCCGCATCCGAAATGCCGACCTCAAGGGCTTTACCATCGACCGTATGGTAAAAATCCTGGCAACCCTCAATCACAGAGTTGAGGTCAGGGTTCATCCAATAAGGACTCGCAAGGCCGTCGCCCCGCTCCCCGAACATGCCCGCGCATATCGAACGGTTTAATCGCACCCTCCAGGAACACCCCCCGTGCAGCCCGGGTGAGCCGCAGGCGTCACCCGACACCGCAGCCCACACCACCGGGACCGGGGCGCAGGCACCCGAAGGGCCACGCCCGGGCGCCGATGGTTTTGGGTCCTTTTGCCGAAACAAAAGGACCTCGTCGCGCGGGGGCGAAACCCCGCAATCTTCTTCCCCACCCCCCGCATTGTAGCCTCCGTAGGTCGGGTTAGCCGTAGGCGTAACCCGACAACCCGCCCAACCGTCGGATTACGCTCCGCTAATCCGACCTACTGGCGCTCCCCCTTGGAGGGGGAGTCGCCGTAACTGCGCCATCTTATGGCGCCATATCCCGGCGCCTGCGGGCGTGGCTGCGCCCCGGTCCCGCACATTCTATTTGGGGGCGAGGACTGTCTGAGCGAAGCGAGTTCCGCAGCCCACGCCACCGGGACCGGGGCACAGGCACCCGGAGGGCCACGCCCGGGCGCCAATGGTTTTGGGTCCTTTTGCCGAAACAAAAGGACCTCGTCGCGCGGGGGCGACACCCCGCAAGCCCCTTCCCCTCGTCGCGCGGGGCCGAAACCCCACATGCTTCTCCCCCCAATCCAAAATCCAAAATCCACAATGCCCCTGCCCCTCACCCCCCACTTTTTAAATCAGTAAGACAAAAATAGCTTGACCCGAACCTCGCGTTTTTAGTAGTTTTTGACTTTCAAGTTTAGACCGATAAGACCAAAATGCTGGCCGTGGACGAGCGGGCACGCTATCGATCCCGGCCGGCCTCCGGGAAGGGGAAACGCATGACGACCACGCTGCCGACCGGGACGCCGCTTTGCGAGAGCCACGCCGTCCGTGCTACAATATTCGACCGACCGACCGACCGACCGACCGACCGACCGACCGACCGACCGACCGACCGACCGACCGACCGACCGACCGACCGACCGACCGACCGACCGACCGACCGACCGACCGACCGACCGACCGACCGACTAAGATCACGGGGCGGGTGGTGACCGGCACCCGGGTTCCTCGCGCGTGGGCGCTGACGGCCCTCCTGGCCCTGGGGCTCGCCCTCGCCGCGCCGGCGGCGGCGCAGACGAGCGTCACCCTGGTAAGCAACACCGGGCAGACGACGGGTGAAGACGCGAGCTTTAACAACGATCTCGCGCTGCGATTCCGCACGGGCAGCAGTTCCTCCGGCTACAAGCTGACCAGCTTGCAGATCAAGTTCAAGACAGGAGGCACGGCGACGTACAGAGTGCAAATTTGGGATGCTGTGGGCGGAAAGGGCAGTAGCGCCGACCATCCCAACACCACCAACTTTGGCACGCTGACCAACCCGGCCTCGCTGTCTGCCGGGCTCAACACCTTCTCGGCCCCTGGGACCGGCATCGACCTGGCCGGCGACACACTCTATTTCGTCGTGATCGACGTGGACAGCTATGTGGGTGAATCTCCGCCCAAAGTCGCTTTGACGGCTTGGGATGACGTGAATTCGGGTGCCGAGACGAAGTGGTTGATCGGTAGAAATGTTCGCCACCGGGGCAAGGATGCCTCTACATGGACGAACTCTCATGCTCAGGTCCCCCAGATTGCCATCAAGGGCTACGATAAGACGCCGAAGGAGGCGCCGCTGTCCTCGGCGCGCAACACCGCGCTGGTGGACAACTCCGGCGAGACGGCCTCCACAGGGCTTTTCCTGAACCATCATCGGGCACAGGCGTTCACCACCGGCGGCAAGCAGGGCGACAAATTCACGCTGACCGGCGTGGACCTGATGCTGGAGATCGCCAACGCCCAGACGAACTTCAGCGTGAGCATCCACGGAGCCACAAGTTCTAACCTGCCGGACACGGACAACAAGCTGGGCACGCTGACGAACCCGGCGACGCTGAAGACGGGACGCAACGCGTTCACCGCGGTCGGCGGCATCGAGCTGGCCGCGAAGACGACCTACCTCGTGGTCCTCGACCCCATCGCGCGCACGACCTCCAGATGGTCGAGGACCACGTCGGACGCCGAGCGCGTGGGCGCGGCGGGCTGGACCATGAGTGACGTCGCCGCGTCCCGGAGCTGGGGGACGGCCACATGGAGCACCACCGCCGGCTCGGCGCTTCGGATGGCCGTGCATGGCTACGCCAGGGGCGCCGTCGCGCCCGGCGCGCCGGCCGTCACCACCGTCAACGGCGGGGACGCGGCGACTGCCGCGGGCAGCCTCACGGTGAACTGGAGCGCGCCGACCGCCACCGGCGGCTCGGGCATCATCGACTACGACCTGCGCTACTTCGCGGGCACCGCGGACCCCACCGACGAGGCGGACTGGGTGGAGGACGGCGAGGCCGCCGGCCTGCCCGGCCTGGTCACGACCACGTCGGCGAAGATCACGGGGCTCAAGGCCAACACCAGCTACCGGGTGCAGGTGCGCGCGGCCAACGCCGCGGGCGAGGGCCCGTGGTCGGCGTCGGGGGACGGCAGCACCATTACCTCCACCAAGTCGGGCAACGCCGCGCCGGTGGTGTTCAAGCCACAGACTGCGGATGCGCAGAACAACACCTGCGCGGTGGACACCGCGACCCTGCCGGCGCGTCCGACATCGGCATTCAACTCAGCGGCGAACAGTCTGGTCACCACGACAATCTCCTACGCGCCGCAGTCGGGCGCAGTTCCGGCCGAGTGCAAGAACGGCACCAGCGATCCCATCTTTCACGACACCAACGGCGACGACCTGACCTTCTCGGTGGACGCGACCTTGCCGGACAACGTCCGCTCGCTGCACAAGCCGGGAGCGGCGGCCTATCCCCTTGTCTTCACTAGCGTGGTCAGTGGTAAGACTCAGTATCGGCTCGCGAACAGGGCCGTCGCCGCGGGCGCGCAGACGAACGTGACCGCGACCGTGACGGCCACCGATCCCCACGGCGCCAGCAGGAGCATCGCGTACACCTTCGCGGTCGGCACCTTTCCGCCCACCGTCGGCGCGCCGGTCTTCGCCGAGGCGGTGGGCCTTTTGAATTTCGCCCAGGGCGCGGCCGCGCGCACCGTGCTGCCCCCCGCCTCGGGCGGCGACACGGATGGCGGCACAATTCCCTACTACCTCTACAAGGTGGAGGGCCTGCCGCCGGGGCTCGGCTTCGACCCCCGCACGCGCACGGTCTCGGGCACGCCGACCGCGGCGGGTACCTGGACGGTGACCTACACCGCCGACGACTACGACGGCCACTACTCGCAGAAGGACTCCCCGACCGCGGCGGACACCGCGGACGCGGTCACGCAGACCTTCACCGTGCGGGTCGGGCCGTCGGCGTCGGCCGCGCCGACCATCGACCTGGTGCGAATCGTCTCGCTGCCGACCCACGACGCCGACGGCAACGGCATCCTCGACACCTACGTCGCGGGCGACCGGATTCTCGTCGACGTGGAGTACGGCGAGCCGGTCCGGATCACCGGCGGCCAACCCGTCGCCGGCGGCGGCAACCTGAGCCTGGCGCTGCACCTCGACGTGGGCGCGGATGACGCCGACCAGACCAACAGCCGGAAGGTCGCGAAGCTCCTCGGCCTGCGCAACGGCGGGCGCACGCTGCGCTTCGCCTACGACGTCCTGAGTGCGGGCGGCGCCGACAGCGACGGCATCTGGGTGCAGGCCGACGCGTCGGACAAGGTGGTCTTCGACGTCTCGGGCGGCGCGGCGGCCACCGTCGCGAGCGCGGAGACCGGGGTCCTCGCGGACCGCACCAAGGCCGGCCTGCCCACCACCGGCGACGCGGGTCACAAGGTCGACGGTAGCGTGGCGGCGGCCAAGGGGCCGGCGCCGTTGTCCGCCACGGTCAACGGGCACACCCTGACGGTGGTCTTCACCAGGCCGCTGGACACGTCCGTGAACAAGTCCGACCTCGTGTTCGACCTCAGCGTGCACGGCGCCGGCGACGTCTCCGGCGGCAACCGCAACGCCTACCAGCACCCCGGCGGGCCGGGGATGATCGCGATCGCCAACGAGACCGTCGACGGCGCGAGCCGGGGCAAGCTGACCATTACGCTGGACCACCCGGCGCGGGCCGGCAACGCGGTCACGCTGGACTACGCGGGCGGCGGGCTGCTGAAGGGTACCGATTCCGCCTCGACGCCCGTGCCGGCGTTCCGGGAGCTCGCGGTGACCAACGAGACGCCGGGCGGCGATGTGGCGGGCCCCGCGCCGATTCGCGCCTCGGCGGCGGGAAACTCGGTCAGGATCGTGTTCGACCGCAACCTCGACGCGTCCTCGAAGCCGCCGGGCAGCGCCTTCACGGTGCATGCGGAGGACAACAGCCTCAATCCCCGCGTCATCGCGGGCACGGGCACGGCGAGCGTTTCGGGCGACACCGTCACCGTCAGGCTCGCCAGCGCGCTGGACCCGGACGAGTCCGTGAGCGTCTCCTACGCCAAGCCCGCCAACGGCATGCTCAAGGACGCCCTGGACCACACCGAGACGGCGTCCTTCAGCAGTTTCCGGGTCGAGACGACGGACGACGTGACGGGGCCGAAACTGGTGTCATGGAAACTGGTCGATGTAACCAGTAGCTTTTTAAGACTTGCTCTGTACTTTGACGAGGCGCTGGATACGGGTTCCGTGCCTGCGGACGGTTCGTCCGGCGATTTTGCAGTGACGTTGGCCGGCACCGCGCGGCCTCCCGTTGGAGGCGTCACGGTCAAGAACAACGCCGTTTTCTTCAGAATTACCTCAATTACGAATCTCCCTATCACCGCAACGTTCGGAATCAAATACCCGAGGGACGGGACGACTCCGGACAACCCGATCCGGGATCTGGCGGGCAACGCCGCGCCGAAGTTCGACAAGTCCGGCAACGTCAGCAGCGAAGGCAAGCCGGGACTGTCACTGAAGAATACTGAAAAGCCGACGGTGGACGGCGCCCGCCTGAGACTGATCTTCAGCCTGTCCCTGCACCCGGGGGAGGTGCCGGGCCCCTCCGCGTTCGCGCTGGCCTACCCGCTGGCCAGCGGCCAACTCGCCGCGGACCGCGTGACGTTTCCCAGCAGCGTCACCGCGGTCACGGTGGAGGGGAATGACGCCGTGCTGCACCTGGCCAATCCGGTGCATCCCTGCGACGGCCAGACGCCGCTCACGGTGCGCTACACGAAGCCGACCACCGGCAGCAAACTCACCGGCCTCGACGCTAAGACCACATCGCAGGTGGACTCGTTCTCGCACGAGAGCGTGACCAACCAGCGGCACAGCCAGTGCGGGAAGAACTGGGTCGCCGGGATGCTCCAGGGCAGCGTCGTCATCAGGGCCAAGCGGCCGTTCGCGACGGACGTGGAGCCGCAGCCGGCGTGGTTCACGGTGACCGCGTCGGGCGGGCCGGTGACGGTGACCGGGGCGGCGTTCGACCCGAACGACCCGAAGGTGCTGAAGCTGAGCCTGAGCCGCGAGTTCGGGCCGGGCGAGACCGTGACGGCGAGCTACCGGCGTCCGCGGGGCGAGCACGGGCTGTGGGACGCAGACGGCAAGCAGCTCGGGGACGTCACGGACTGGCCGGTGCGGGCGGCGGCGCCCGCCGAGCCGGGACTGACCGCGTCGTTCCACGGCCTGCCGGAGGTACACGACGGCAGGAAGCTGTTCGCCTTCGAACTGCGCTTCAGCGAGGAGTTCTCCGGCCTGCGCCTGACGGCGCTCAAGGCCGGGGCGCTGGCGGTGACGGGCGGGCGGCTGATCGACGTGAAGCGCACGGTGCGCGGCCAGAACCGCCGCGTCACCGTGCGGGTGCGCCCGTCCCAGTCCGGGACGCTGACGCTCGCGCTCGCGGCGACCACGGACTGCGCCGCGGCGGCGGGCATCTGCACCAGTGACGGAAGGAAGCTCTCGGCGGTTTCGATCACGGTGCCGGGGCCGGATACGCCGGCACCGGTGGCGGCGGCCCTGCCGGGGCTCTCCGTCGCGGCCGCGCGCGCCGACGAGGGCGGCACCCTGGAATTTGCGGTGACGCTGAGCGAGGCGGCTGCGGGCGCGGTCACGGTGGACTACGCCACCGCCGACGGCACGGCCACCGCGGGCGCGGACTACACCGCGGTATCCAGCACCCTCACCTTCGCCGCAGGCGAGACGGAGCAGACCGTGGCGGTGGCGACCCTGGCCGACACGGAAGCCGAGGGCGACGAGACCTTCACCCTGACGCTCTCCAACGCCGCGGGCGCGACCCTCGGGACCGCCGCGGCGACCGGCACGGTCGTGGACGTGGCGCCGCTCACGGCCGCGTTCCACGGCCTGCCCGCGGAGCACGACGGCAAGAAACTCTTCGGGTTCGAGATCCGCTTCTCCGAGGAGTTCCAGGGCCTGCGCCTGGGGGCGTTCAAGGCCGGGGCGCTGGCGGTGACGGGCGGCCGGATCGTGGACGTGAAGCGCACGACGCGGGGCCAAAACCGGAGCGTGACGGTCCGGGTGCGCCCGGCCTCGTACGAGGCCCTGACCCTGACGCTGGCCGCGCCCGCGGACTGCGCCGCGGCGAGCGCGATTTGCGCGGCCGACGGCCGGATGCTGGCGACGGCGGTCTCGGCCACGGTCCGGGGCCCGGTGCGGCTCTCGGTGGCCGACGCCGAGGCCCGCGAAGGCGAGGACGCGGCCGTGACCTTCCCGGTGACCCTCTCGCGGGCCGCTGCGGGCCCGGTCACGGTGGACTACCGGACCCGGGACGGCAGCGCCACGGCCGGCGAGGACTACACGGCCACCCGCGGCTCGCTGACGTTCCCCGCGGGCGAGACGCACCAGACCATTGCGGTGCCCCTCCTGGACGACCTGATCGACGATGACGGCGAGACCTTCACGCTGACCCTCACGAACGCGGCGGGCGCGGCCATCGACGACGGCACGGCCACCGGCACCATCCGGAACTCGGACGCGATCCCGCAGGCGTGGCTCTCGCGCTTCGGCCGCACCGTGGGCATGCACGTCACGGACGCCATCACGGACCGCCTCCGCGCCGGCCCCGGCGCGTCGTCCCTCACCATCGGCGGCCAACAAGTGCCCCTGAGCAAACTCCGCGCAGGCCTGGCGGCCCGACCTCACTCCCCCCAATATTCCCTCTCCCCTGGCGGAAACCGGCACGCCCAATATTCCCTCGCCCCTGGTGGGAGAGGGCAGGGTGAGGGGGATCAGTCCAGTTCGGCCCTGCTCCAAAGCCTGGCCGGACTGTTGGGCCTGGGCCCCGGCGCGAATGCCGGGCAACCGGGTGCCCCCGGTCACGACCCCCGCTTGAATGCCGGCCAATCGCTCGCCCCCATGAACCTTCGCCAGGTCCTCCTGGGCAGTGCGTTCCGTTTGAACTTGAACGCGGCGGACGCGGGGGCCACGACCCCGCGCCTGACGGCCTGGGGCCGCGTGACCGGCACCCAGTTTGACGGCCGGGAACAACTGCTCACCCTCGACGGGGACGTGCTCACCGGCACCGTGGGCCTCGACGGCGCCTGGGACCGGCTCCTCCTCGGCCTGGCCGTGGCCCACAGCCGGGGCAACGGCGCCTTTGCCGGCACCGGCAATATGACCGGCCAGGGCGGGACCCTGGACAATACCCTCACCTCCCTCCATCCGTATCTCCGCTATGCCGTGACCGACCGGCTGGACGTGTGGGGCACCGTCGGCTACGGCTGGGGAGACCTGACCGTGGCGCAGACCGGCTCGACCGCGCGGGAGACGGCCATGAACCTGCTGACGGGCTCGGTCGGGACCCGGGGCGTGCTGCTGAGTCCCGCGCAGAGCGGCGGGTATTCGCTCGCCACCCGCGCGGATGCCCTGTTCACGCGCACGAGTGCGGACGCGGTGGCCGGCATGGCCGAGACGGATGCGGATGCGCACCGGCTGCGGCTGGTCCTGGAAGGCGCCCGGGGCTTCGCGTGGGCCAACGGCCGGACCTTCACGCCCGCGCTGGAACTGGGGCTGCGGCATGACTGGGGCGACGCGGAGACCGGCTTCGGCCTGGAACTGGGCGGCCGGCTCCAGTATAGCGACCCTGCCCTGGGCCTGACCGTGGACGCCACGGTCCGCGGCCTGCTGGCGCATGAAGACGCCGCGTACCGGGAATGGGGCGCGAGCGGCACGGTGCGCCTGGCGCCGGGCGCCACTGGGCAGGGCTTGTCCCTGACCCTGGCCCCGAGTTGGGGCGCGGCCGCGAGCGGCGTGGAGGGCCTGTGGGCTAGGCCGACCGCCGCGGGCCTGGCCCCGACGGACCAACCGCAGGCCCGGACCGGGCGCTTGACGGCGGAGGTCGGCTACGGCGTGGCCCTCGGCCACGCGGGCCTGCTGACGCCCTATGCCGGCACGGGCCTAGCCGAGGGCGCGGCCCGCACCTACCGCCTGGGCACCCGCTGGCAGATGACCGGCCGCCGGTTCACGAACCTCACGCTCAATCTCGAAGGCACCCGCCAGGAGTCCGCGGGCGCACAGCCGGTGAACCAGGGCGTGCAGGTGCAGGTGGGGTGGACCTTCTGAGCAGAACGTCGGATTACGCTTCGCTAATCCGACCTACGTTTTCTGGATATGTTCAGAGGGGGAGTGTAGGTCGGGTTAGCCGCAGGCGTAACCCGACATCCTGCCAACCCGTCGGATTACGCTCCGCTAATCCGACCTACGATCTCTTGCTATGGCCTGCTATGTTTTTGCTATGCCTTGCTATGTTTTTGCTATGCCTTGCTATGTTTTTGCTATGCCTTGCTATGTTTTTGCTATGCCATGCTATGTTTGCTATGTTTTCTGCTATACTTGCTATGTTTATGCTATGATTTTGCTATGCCCACGCATAGCGGGCGGCTTAGACGGGCGTCAGCCATTGGCCGTGGGACGGGTCTTCGCCCTTCACGATGTCGAAGAAGGCTTTTTGGAGAAGATCCGTGATGGGGCCGCGTTTCCCGGTTCCGATCTGCCGGTCGTCGATTTCCCGAACCGGCGCCACTTCGGCGGCTGTTCCCGTGAGGAACACTTCCTCGGCCACGTACAAGGCATCCCGGGTAAACCGTTCTTCCACCACCGGGATATTTTTCTCCCTGGCCAACTCCAGAATGGAATGACGAGTGATCCCTTCCAGGATGGAAGTCAAGGGAGTGGTCTTGAGCACGCCCTTCGACACGATGAACACGTTTTCTCCGGTGCCCTCGGCCACGTAGCCTTCCGTATCCAGAAGAATGGCCTCGTCGTACCCCGCAGTTTTTGCCTCACATTTGGCTAAAATGGAATTTACGTAGTATCCGGAGACTTTTGCGCGGGTCATGGAGACGTTCACGTGGTGGCGGGTAAAGGACGACACCTTGGCCCGAATCCCATGCACCAGGGCGTCCTCGCCCAGATAGGTGCCCCAAGACCAGGCGGCAATGGCCAGCTTAATGGGATTGTTCCCGGGATACAGGCCCATTTCCCCATATCCCACGTACAGCAACGGACGGATATAACAGGATTCCAGCTTGTTGATCCTGACCGTTTCCACGATGGCTTCCGCCACGTCCTTGCGACTGTAAGGAACGGTCATCGCCATAATGTGCGCCGATTCGAACAGCCGGTCCACGTGCTCGCGCAAGCGAAAAATTATCGACCCGGTTTTCCCCCGGTAGCAACGAATGCCTTCGAACGCTCCCAGCCCGTAATGCAAGGAATGCGTCAACACGTGGACGGAGGCCTCGTCCCAATTCACGAAGGTTCCATCCATCCAGATTTTTTCACTCGGCGTCACCATGACCCACCTTTCTGCTCCCGACTGCGTGCGCGCAACTCGTCACGTGTCACTTCTTTCAACCCAGTAGTCAGGCTTTCTATGTAAATGGTATCCCTTCAAGATTGCCCTCACGATACGCGTGTAGCCGCTTTTCCGCTTCTTCGGCCCATATTGCGTCAAGCGACACATCCGGTTCGTCAAGACTTCTCAAAATACCTTCAACAACCGAGAACCTTTCATTCGGCCTGAGAGCCAAAGCTTGTTCGAGCACTTTTTTGCTATCCATAGCATTTCCCTCCAGTTTTCTGAAACATGCCGATTAATCGCAGTTGCCGTCGCAGAGAAGATTCGGCTGGGCGATACGCAGATACGTGCTCGCACATGCGTCCCCTTAGCTTATAACGAGGCCGCCTCAGCCTGTCAATCCGGCTGTTTCGACTTCCCGGCACGCCTTGACACCCCTTTCGGGTGCATGATACATGTGCAGCCAATGAAAGGATGACGATCTTATGTACGCGATCTTGGAAACCGGTGGAAAACAATATCGGGTCGAACGTGGTTCGATCCTTCAGGTCGAAACGCTTCACGCCGAAGTCGGCCAAACCCTGGAGTTGAAGCCCGTTCGGTTCATTTCAACGGGTGAGGAACTCCTTCGCGGACAACCGGTGATCGAAGGGGCGCACGTGCAAGCGACGGTCATTCGGAACGGCCGAACCCGGTCGATCATGGTGTTCAAAAAGAAACGCCGGAAGAATTACCGAAAAACCCGCGGGCATCGTCAATCATTCACCCAACTCCGCGTCGATGACATCGTCACGGGCTAGGAAAAGGACCGGGCATGGCACATAAAAAAGGCGGCGGGTCATCTCGCAACGGACGCGACAGCAACCCTCAATATCTGGGAGTCAAACGGTACGCCGACGAACAGGTGCAACCGGGCAACATTCTCATTCGCCAGCGAGGCACCAAGTTTTATCCCGGCTATAACGTCGGGATGGGCAGAGATCATACCCTCTTTGCCAAAGTGGCCGGAATCGTGAAATTCGAGGGAGGCGAAGCGCGGCGTAAGATCAGCGTGTATCCCTCCTCTACATAAACGACCCGTCTTCCTCCCCGGGCTCTTTCTCTCCCATCTTCCCATGGAACCTATGACCATCGTGGTGCCGCATGTTCATCGACCACGCAAAAATTCTTGTACGATCCGGCAACGGCGGGAACGGCGGCTGTAGTTTCCGGCGGGAAAAATTCGTCCCGCACGGCGGCCCGGACGGCGGGGACGGCGGGAACGGCGGGAATGTCGTGGTCACGGCGTCGACCCGCGTC
This sequence comes from Nitrospirales bacterium, assembly GCA_965203665.1. Lineage (GTDB taxonomy): Bacteria > Nitrospirota > Nitrospiria > Nitrospirales > UBA8639 > Bin75. The sequence continues at coordinate 1,249,688 of OZ241905.1, forward strand.
ACCACGTTACTCGACTTGAAGTACCAACGTCATTATGAAGCCGAATCCGGCACGCCCGGGCAAAAAGCCAATCGCCATGGCCGCACCGGCGCAGACGTCACGATCACCGTGCCGGTCGGGACCGTCATCAGGCACGCGGAAACCCACGATCTCCTGGTAGATCTGGTGACACCCGAACAGCGTGCGGTCGTGGCCAAGGGAGGAAAAGGCGGCAAAGGGAACGCCCGGTTCGCCACCTCCACGAACCGGGCGCCCCGGACGTTTGAAGAGGGGACACCCGGTGAAGAATTGCACCTCGACCTGGAGTTGAAACTCCTGGCCGACGTCGGACTCGTGGGGTTTCCCAATGCCGGAAAGTCCACGTTGATTTCCACGCTCTCGGCCGCTCGACCGGAGATTGCCGACTATCCCTTCACGACCCTGCAACCGCATTTGGGAGTCGTCCCCCTGGGCGAATACGACAGTTTCGTCATGGCCGACATTCCCGGACTCATTGAAGGCGCTCATCGGGGTAAAGGCCTGGGGCATCAATTTCTCAAGCATATTCAACGGACGCGTTTCCTGTTGTACCTTGTTGATATTTCCGAATGGACCACGGATGATCCCGTGAACACGTTACGCGTGTTGCAGGAAGAGTTGTCCGCCTTCGACCGCACCCTGGGGCGGCGTGCCTTTGCCGTGGTCGGGACCAAAGTCGACAGCCGGGGCAACGGGCAACGCCTCCGGGAAATCGAACACTATTGCGAGGCACGCCAGATGACCTTTTTCCCCATCTCCTCGGCCACACGTGAAGGGCTCGACACCCTGCGCGCGTTCCTGGCGCAGCGTCTTCAGGAAATCGAAGCGGCATGAGAGATCTCATCCTGTCACAGGCCAAGCGGCTCGTCATTAAAATCGGCAGCAGCATACTGGCTGCCCCTGCGGGTTTGCGGCTCGACCACATTCAACGCCTTTCCGGTGAAATCGCCGGGCTCAAGCAGGAAGGCCGGGAAATCGTCCTGGTGTCGTCAGGCGCCATCGTAGCCGGGCTCGGGAAACTCGGCCTCAAATCCTATCCGCACACCCTCCCCTTGCAACAAGCCGCGGCTTCAGCCGGACAAAGCCTTCTCATTCACGCGTATGAAACCTGTTTCCAGGAAGCCGGACAGCACATTGCCCAGGTGTTGCTCACCCATGAAGACCTGGCCGACCGGAAACGCTTTCTCAATGCGCGGCACACGTTGACAACGTTGATCGAGTTGGAGAGCATTCCGATTGTCAATGAAAACGACGCCGTGTCGGTGGACGAAATCCGTTTCGGGGACAACGACACCCTCGCGGCGCAGGTGGCCCACTTGGTCGACGCGGATCTGTTCATTATCCTCTCGGACGTCGACGGACTGTTCACCCGGGACCCGCGACGTGATCCTGAAGCCACGTTGATTTCGAACGTCACGGACATTACGCCGGAGATCGAACAAGGAGCGGGAACCTCGCAGAGCCGGGAAAGCCGCGGGGGCATGGTGACGAAAATCCAGGCGGCCAAACTGGCCCGGCAATTCGGCGTCCCCACGTTGTTACTCAACGGTGAAACTTCGGACCTGCTGCCAAGCGTCTTGGCCGGCTCAAATCACGGCACCCTGTTCTTTTCCCAAGGCCGGAAACTCCCCAGCCGCAAACATTGGATCGCCTATACGCTCAGGTCGAAGGGACAACTTGTGCTGGATGCCGGAGCCGTCACGGCGCTCGCCACGCGAGGAAAAAGCCTGCTGCCTTCCGGGATCCTCGACGTGAAGGGAACGTTCGCGGCGGGTGATCCCGTTGCCTGCGTGGATGCGGAAGGCAAAGAGTTTGCGAAAGGATTGGTGAACTTTTCATCGGACGTCGTCGCCGACATCAAGGGGCGTCGGACCAACGAGATCGCCCATGAGGCAGGCACGCACGAATATGAAGAAGTCATCCACCGGGACAACCTTGCGCTGTTGGACTGACCGCCTCATCCCCGATCTTTCCGTGACGCGGTGAACGATTCCTCCCTTACTCGAATTGGTGTGCTGGGCGGTACGTTCAACCCCGTACACAACTGCCACCTTTCGATTGCCGGACAGGCGCAACGGGCATTGGCGCTCGACCGGGTTATCTTCATCCCTTCGGGCGCCCCCCCACACAAGTCAGGCGAATCTTTGGCCCCGGCGTACCATCGATTGAGCATGGTGCAACGCGCCGTCGCGGATCTGCCGAACTTTGCGGTTTCCGACGTGGAAGCCAACGCGCCGGATACCTCCTATACCATTGATACGACCCGAACGCTTCGGGAAACCGTGCAGGGAGAGCTTTGGTTTATCATCGGTCTCGATGCGTTTCTCGAGATTGCAGAATGGAAATCGGCCGAGGCCTTATTGACCTCGACGAATTTTCTGGTACTGTCGCGGCCCCACGTTCCCTTTTCCCGGGTAGCCTCGCTGCCGCTGCTGCCCCCCCTGCCGACCGGACAACTGGACCGTTTGGATGCCGGTGAACAACCTCGCCTGGATCTCCCCATCGGATCGCAGGCCACGATCACGTTCCTGCGCATCGACCCGTGCGAGATCTCCGCATCCGCGGTTCGAGAACGCATCCGGAATGGCGAGGACGTCGCCGGCTGGTTGCCACCCCCCGTTCATTCTTATATAATCCAACATAACTTGTACGTCCCGCGTTAAGGAGCCGCCCTATTTCAGACATCAAACGCAAAGCCCTGCTCATCGGAGGAGTCGCCCTGGATAAAAAAGCCTCCGACGTCATGGTCCTGCAAATAGGACACCTCACCTCGATTGCCGACTATTTTGTCATTTGCTCCGGAAATTCAGGACGCCAGGTCAAAGCCATTGCCGAAGCCGTCCGGCACGAAATGGCGCATCGCTTCGGAGACCACGGGACAATAGAGGGTGAAACCGCGGCGAACTGGGTCCTGCTCGATTATCAAGACGTTATCGTGCATATTTTCCGTGAGGAACATCGCACGTATTACGGCATCGAGAACATGTGGAGAGACGCCCCGCAAATCCCGTCAACGGAATATGATTCGCAAGCTCTCGGGCACCTGCTGTCTCAGCCTTCCGAATCTCCCAAAATGGTTCCTCAAGCAAGCTGACACCCGTGTTTTTCCAACCGAGGGAGTAAGCGCATGACTCGATTCGACGTTCTCGCGGAACAGGTGCTGCAAGGTCATTCCATCACGCGTGACGAAGGCTTGGAACTTCTCCAAACCGACGACGCCCAACTCTTACCCCTCGTCAACGCCGCGTATACGATTCGCCACGCCTATTTCGGTCGAAAAGTCACCATCCAAATGTTGTTCAACGCCAAGAGCGGCGCCTGTCAGGAAGATTGTCATTATTGTTCGCAATCCAGCATTTCCACCGCTCCCATCGACCGCTACGCGTTGGTGTCACCGGAGGACATGCTCAAAGCCGCCCGCCGGGCTCATGAAGCCAAAGCGGAACGGTACTGCGTGGTGATCAGCGGAAGGAGCCCGCTCGAAAAGGAAGTGGACGACATCGCCTCCGCGGTGCGGCGGATCAAACAGGAACTTCCGATGCAAGTCTGCTGTTCCCTGGGCCTTCTCACCGAACCCCAGGCCAAGCGACTCAAAGCCGCCGGCGTCGATCGCATCAACCACAACCTGAACACCAGCGAGGCCTATCACTCCTCCATCTGCACGACCCATACCTACCAGGATCGAGTGACCACCCTGCAAAACGCGCGAGCCGCGGGCCTGGAATTGTGTTCGGGCGGCATCGTCGGCATGGGAGAATCCGACGAAGATCTGGTAGACCTGGCCTTCGCCCTGAAAGACCTCAACCCCGACTCGATCCCGTTGAACATGCTGCATCCGATTCCGGGCACTCCCTTGGCCGACGCCAAGCACCTGACCCCGCAACGGTGCCTGAAAATCCTCTGCCTGTTCCGTTTTGTGCATCCGCAACGAGAACTGCGCGCGGCGGGCGGGCGGGAGTTCAATCTCCGGTCCCTGCAACCCATGGCCCTGTACGTGGCGGACTCGCTCTTCGTCAACGGCTACCTGACGACTCCCGGCGACCCCGCCCGCGAAGTCGAACGGATGCTCACAGACATGGGCTTCGAAGTGGCAGGGCAGCCTCGCACCGTGCCAGATTCCCCGGTCCCGGCTACGTAGGTCGGATTAGCGAAGCGTAATCCGACGGACTGACCGATTGACGCCTTCGACTAACCCGACTTACTTCTTGCTCTTTACCCGTTCCCTGCCTCGTTTTTTAATGTCCTCGAAATCCAGCCTCCTGGTTGGACCGCTGTCTAAACCCGCCTGAATGTCTTTGCGAAGCTGCTCCATTCGCAGTTCACGCAAATTTTCTTGTTCTTCCCACAAACGGAGTGCTTCGCGAACGACCTCGCTGGATGAATGATAGCGCCCACTTTCGACTTGCTTTTTAACCAAATTTTCCAGTTCCGTAGTCAATGAAACATGCATGAGCGGATTTCCTCCTTTCAGTTTTCAGCGTAACAGAAATGACGAAAATCATCAATATTTATCAATTATGCTCATTGTGATTTTTCAAGCACAGTAGTGGTATCGTAAGCTTCCCTGTCAGCAAATTGGTGATCATTGACATCTTTCTCCCTTTGCTTGTTGTGCTATGTTAGCAATGAACATGCGGGATTTTGCTCGATTCGACGCAGGCTTTAAGGAGTCGGAAGATGAAGATCAAATATTTTGAAGATACCGATACGGCATTGATCGAGTTTTCCGATCAATCAGCACATGAAACCAGGGAAATCAACGAAAACATCTATATCGACCTGGATAGCAATGGGAACCTCGTCGGCATGACCATAGAACATGCCAAGACCCAAGCAAATATCAGTGAACTGTTGTTTCAGCAAATGCCGGCGGGGTCAGTCTGACAACGCGCTTCAATAGCTGACGTTTCACTTCTCACTCGTACCGTAACCCGTCGGCGATGGCGCCGTGGGTGGCCCAGCGGGCCGGAAGATACCCGGCTAACAGCCCCGTCAATCCTGCGACCAGAAAGGCTTCCAGGATGGTCTTGGATGGGACGGTCATGTGAATGGTCCAGCCGAATGACTGTTTGTTGATCACGCCGATCAGCAAGGTGGCGAGCAGGATCCCGGCGAACAACCCCAGAGCCAACCCCAGGAAACCCAGGCAGAGGGATTCGCGGACCACCAATCCCCGGACTTGCCTGCGACTGCCGCCGATCGCGCGAAACGTGGCAAACTCCCGTTGTCGCTCGACCACGGTCGTCAGGAGCGTATTGATGATCCCCAACAGGCCGACGATCACCGTGACGATCTCCAACCCATAGGTCAACCGAAAGGTGCGGTCAAAGATTTCAAGAATGTGCGCCCTGAGTTCCGTGTTGCTGATGATGGACACCGGAACGAGCGGACCAAGCGTCTTTTTCAGGTCGCCCCGCACGCGTAGAGCGCTCGCGTTCGGCTCGAGGTAAACCGCCAACACCGTTGACGTGCGGTCCCCCCACCATCGTTCATAAAGGGCGCGGTCCAGTACGATCTTTCCGCCGTCCGTGGCATAATCGTAGAAGACTCCAACCACGGGAAAATCCTGTTCCCCCTCACCCGTTGGCAAAGACAGCGCGTCACCCACGTTGACCCCGAGCCGGAGAGCCAACACTTCCGATACCACTATGCCTTGTTCGTCAATGGCTTGCCTCAGCCGGCGAGAGGAGTCACCGTCCACGAACAGGTATCGACTTCGCTCCGCGTGAAGATCGAGATCGCGCGCCGCGAGGTAAGCCTGGGTGGATCCCACTTGAATGCGCACCTGACGGTAGGGGTCCACGGCTGCCACGCCCGGCACCTCCCCGGCAAGCCTCACCATTTCAGGGGAAATGCGAAAGACGTTCTCACGCGGGTCGGCATCCAATCCTTTCTCATGCGGCGTCACCACCAGGTCCGCTATCAGGGTCTGATCGATCCATTGCTCGACGGTATCCCGAAAACTCTCGATCATCACTCCGACGCCCACGACAATCGCAATGCCGACCATAAAAGCCGAGAGCGTCACGCTGTTTCGACCCGAAGACCTGGCAATCTGATCCACGGCCAAGCGGGTCATGGACCCCGGATTGACGCCCGTCCCCGAACTCCGATTGAAAATTCCGAAGGCCGGCATTTTGGAAGCCGCCAACCCCAGTAAGTGAATACCCAGCGGAGAGAGCAGTGTGCATCCCAACAGGACGCAGAAAGCCGCGGCATATCCAAACACGGGAAGGCCGTTTACCGGACCGGGTAAGGAAAGAAACCCGGCCAAACCTAAGACGCCCACGGCCAGAACGGTCCATCGGCCGTGATGATGCCGCGTGGTTTCATATTGACCGGGCGCAATGGCCAACGCGGGCGCGGTCCGGCTCGCCTCCAGGCACGGGCCCAACGCCCCGACCACGGACAGGGCCATGCCCAAGAGGCCTCCTCCCAACAGCACGGGCAGAGTAAACGGCAGTTCTCCAAGCGCCGCGATGCCATAGAGTTCGGAAACCGTTTCCCGTTCGAGCCCCACGAGCCAATGCGCCAGCCCGCTCCCGAACACGGAACCCAGGCATCCTCCGACAATGCCGGTCATGATCGCTTCACCCAGAAACAACAGGGCGATGTGTCGCCGGAACATACCGATCGCTCGCAGGATCCCGATCTCCCGTCGATATTGGACCACGGAAAATCCGACCGCGTTGTAGATCAAGAACGTTCCGACGAAGAGCCCGACCATACTGAGCGTGGTAAGGTTCAACTGAAAGGAGGTGAGCATCCGTTGCACCTGGGCGTCGCGTTGGGACGGACGACTGACCAGGACGGAAGGCCCCAGCCGCGCTTGCAGTTCCCGGATCACGCGGTCCACGGAGACGCCGGGCGCAGTCACGATATCCACCCCATCGAGTTGGCCGAGCCGAGCCAATTGCACCTGGGCGGCGGCAATATCCATGATGACCATGGAATCCCACCGTTTCTCATCGTCGGAAGACGTCAAGATCCGGCTCACGGTGGCCTTGAATCGACGTGGCCCGACGTGGACTGTCACGGGATCGCCTCGGGACACGCCCAAGCCGGTCGCCAACTCGCGATCCACAAAAATCGCGTCCGGGCTGAGCAAGGGATCCAGCGAGAATGCCTCGTCACCGGAAGCTTGCCGCATACCCGTCTCCCTACCGAGCACCTCCAATAAGTCCAGTCCCCATACCATACTGACCCTGGTGTCTCCGTCAGCCGTTTCGAGTGTGACGGATTGTGAAAGATACGGATGGACGGCCCGGACGTCAGGATGCAGGCGAATCCGTTCGACCAATATTTCGTCGAGTCGACGTTCCGCGCCTGAGATATGAATCGTGGCCTCGCCGACAACCCGCGTAACGGCTCGCTGAAACGATTCGAAAACGGTTTGATTCGCTAAATAGATGGCCAGCACGGCTGCCACGCCAACGGCAACCCCGACTACCGTGAGCGTGGTCCTGAACGGCCGGCTCGTCAAATGTCTGAAAGCCAACGTGCCAAATAGGAATATCCGTTCCAAAAAATGTTGTCTCCTAAAATCCAGTTGTGGTAACGTATAGGAAATTCCGCCACAACATGCGTGAGTCTCTTATGGCCAAAGTCAAATCGGCTTCTCGAGAGAGCAAAAGCAATGCCAAGGAAAAGTCCGGCGAAGTGTTCTCGCTGACTGCCCGTCAAAAGGAAATTCTTCGTCTCGTGGCCCAAGGCCACACGAACCGGGAAATCGGCGAACAACTGAATATCAGCGTCCGGACGGTTGAAGTCCACCGGTTTAACCTGATGCGACGACTCCGCGTGCGAAACGTGGCCCAACTTCTCCGGCAGGCCATGACCCTACGGCTTATCCCGAAAACAACCGTCCCCGCAAGCAAAGCCCACTAAATTCACTTTCCTTCCATCCGACCGCCTGTCGGGCATGCATGAACCTCGATGGCGATATGGACAAGCCCGAGATTCTTGGGAATACGCTCCTTGTATTGCACGGGAGTGGCGGGATCGTGGGCCACAACGGCGATTACCACGGAATAGATATTCGGACCGATAGACCACAGGTGAAGGTCGGTGACTTTACTGTCTGCATCTTGTTCGATACTGCTCCTGATTCTGTCCCGGATGCTTTCCGGCCCTTGCTTGTCGAGCAGAATTCCGCTGGTCATTCGCAGCAAGCTGAACGACCAACTGGACACGAGGAGGGCCCCAATAATGCCAACCACCGGATCCAGCCACGTCAAGCCCAGATACTTCGCGGAGAGCAGGGCCACGATGGCCAAAAGGGACGTGAGCGCATCCGCCAACACGTGCAAATAGGCCGACTTCAGATTGTGATCATGGTGGGTGGGCCGGGAATCGTCGAGATCGTGGTGATCCCGGTGGTCGTCCACCCGGAGAATGAAGACGCTGGCTCCGTTGACCGCCAACCCGAGAACGGCCACGAGAATGGCTTGATCGACGATGATCGGCACCGGGTGAAGAAGCCGGCCAATACTCTCCCAGGCCATCAACAGGGCGAACAAGGCCAGCAGGACCGCACCGGCGAACCCTCCCAAGGCGTTGACCTTGCCGGCGCCGAAACTGAAATCCTCGTCGTGTGCGTGGCGGCGCGCATAGACGTACGCGAAAGCGTTCAGGCTGAGGGCCCCGGCGTGCGACGCCATGTGCAGGCCATCGGCCAATAACGCCATGGATCCCGTCAGGACTCCGGCAACGATTTCCACGACCATCATGGCGCCGGTGACGGCAATGACGATCAGCGTCCGCCGCTCTCCCGGACGTTTCAGGTCTTGTCCGAATGTATGGCTGTGTCGCCAGGCACGAAGGTCGTCGGTATGCATGCTTCAGTCTTACCCGAGGCTGACTCAGAGTTCCCGCAGCCTGCCACGGCATTCCGAGAGAGAAGCGTAGCCTTTTCGTTGCAAGAGTTCGCCGAGTTCCTTTTCCAGCCGTTCAAACACTCCGACCCCTTCGTCAACGAGGGCCGTTCCGATTTGCACGGCCGACGCTCCGCATAAAATGTGTTCGAACACGTCCGTGCCCGAGACGATCCCCCCGGTCCCGATAATGGGCATACTGCCGTCAAACAACTTCCAGAAGGCCCGCACGTTAGCCAGGGCCACGGGCTTGATCATGGGCCCCCCGAGCCCCCCGAACCCGCCTTTGGGCTTGATCACCACGCGTTCCCGGTCCGGGTCGACCACCAACCCGTTTCCCACGGAATTGATGAGCGACAGAAAATCGACCCCGACGTCCTGTAACATGCGGGCCGTGGCCTCATGGTGCACCGGATCGAAATACGGGGGCAGCTTGACGCCCATCGGTACGGTGATGATGTCCTTCAATTCCAGGAGTAACGAGCGGGAGGCCTCCACGTCATAACCGATCTGCGGTTTTCCCGGAATATTCGGGCAGGAGAGATTGACCTCGATGAGATCGGGTGAAACGGCCGTGATCGCTCGGGCCGCTTCGAGAAAATCCGGGGGACTGAGCCCGGCAACGCTCGCAATGACGGGTTTCCCTAATGCCCGAAGAGTCGGGATGATGTCGGCGTAGGCCGGGTAGCCGAGATTGGGCAGCCCCATGGAATTGATGGACCCGCCGGGAAAGCTGTAATACCGGGGCTCCGGGTTGCCCTCCCGGAACGCCGGCGTCATGGACTTGGTCACGATCGCCCCGCTCCGGCTCCGGCCCAAGGCTTCCAGTTCTTCCCGGGTGACGCACAGGGCCCCTGAGGCATTCATCAGGCAGGTTGAAAAACGGACGCCGGCAATGGCGGTCGAAAGATCCATCTCACGTCGTTCCGGAGACATGGGACATCGGATACAATTGCCCGCCCTCGAGTTCGTACACGTGATCGCCGACCCGCGCGGCGGATTCCGAGTGCGTGACGAACACGACGGTCTGGCCGGCTTCTTGGGACACGCGCCTGATCAGCGCCACGATCTCTTTGGCGGTGCGGGAGTCGAGATTGCCCGTGGGTTCGTCCGCCAGCAGGATGCGCGGTCGATGGACGAGGGCACGGGCTAAGGCCACGCGTTGTTGTTCTCCACCGGATAATTCCCAGGGCCGATGCCCGGCCCGATGGGAAACCCCCACCCGGTCGAGCGTCTCTGCAACGCGTTCTCGAATGACTGCTGACGACGTCTTCTGAAGCCGCAAGGGCAACCCGACGTTTTCGGCGGCCGTCAACCCGGGCACGAGATGGAACGCCTGAAAGACCATGCCGATCATCTCCCGTCGATACCGGGTCCACTCCGCGTCGGAAAACCCGTGCGTGGGTTGGTCATCAAGACGAATGGCCCCGGAAGTCACGGCATCGAGACCCGCAACCAGATTGAGAAGCGTGCTTTTCCCGCTTCCGCTCGGGCCCATGATCACACAAAATTCTCCGGAGGCAACGTGAAGGTCCGCGTCCCGAAGCACGGAGACCGTGACGCTGCCCCGTTCATAGACTTTGCAGACGCGATCCAAGGTGATCGTAGACACCGATACCTCTTTCGACACTGCGAGCGTGTGACGGCGGCCTTGTCATCACGATTCCGTATAGCACATGATGGAAACGTCCAACAACACGAACTGACGGGACGCGGGGTCATTCACGGGGTTTCACCGAGAATGCCGTCCACGTCCCCGACCGGGAAAAACATGACCGCCGGATTGGTTCGCCGACTCCTCCATACTGTGTTTCCCATGAATTGTCGGACGTGCGACAATGCTCTGGATGACGATCCTGTTCCTTTTTTTTGCCGACATTGCTGGAACCGGATTGAACCCATCCGTTCGCCAAGGTGTCCTCGCTGCGCGCACCCCTTTCCTTCTCCGCACGCGCTGACCCATAGTCCTGAACACCTGTGCGGACCGTGTCGAAAACATCCGCCGGCCTATAGCCAAGCCTGGACGCCCTATGCCTACCAATCCCCATTGAAGGAAGCCATCGGGCTCTTGAAGTACCGGGGCAAGACTCAGTTGGCCCCGGTCCTGGCTGGACTGATCACCCAAACCCACCCTGCCCCCACGAACGTCGATGTCCTCGTCGCCGTCCCGTTACACCCCGACCGGCTCCGGGAACGGGAATATAATCAGGCACTCCTGTTGGCCCACCATTTGGGCCGACACTGGAATCTTCCCGTTCTCATCGACGTGCTCAGGCGGACGAAGCCCACCCTTCCCCAAACGTCCCTCACGCGAAGAGAGCGGCTGAAGAATCTTCGAAGATGCTTTGCCGTGGCGACCCCTTCCGCGGTTGAGGGAAAAACCGCGCTGCTCGTGGATGACGTGTTCACCACGGGCACCACGGTCAATGAATGCGCCAAGGCGCTCAGAAAAGCCGGCGCGGAGGCCGTCTACGTTCAGACCCTGGCCAGGATGAGCGCCCATGAATAGTGGGCCGCGCGCAAAGAACTTCTTGACTTTGTAGATGGTTTTATCTAGTCTAAAGACCTGAGTGTGCGTACTTGGCTCGGATCCGTGGCCTCTATGTAGCCTCCGGGGAGGAAAAATACCATGTTTGCCGGACAATATCACTGTAAACTCGACGAAAAAGGTCGCTTCATTTTCCCGACTCCCCTGCGCGAGCAGGTCGAGGGCGACCGCGTGATTTTCGTCAAGGGACAGGACCTGCCGCTGTCGGCCTATTCGGTGCAAGAATGGGAAAAAGTCCTTGCGCGCGTCAAAGAGACGTTTGACGAGGATCAAAGCCGGCTCTTTATGCACTATGTCGTGGCTGAAGCCGCGTCTTCTGAAATCGACAAGACGGGCCGGGTCCTCATTCCCGGACGGCTGAGAAAAGTCATCCCGCTGGAAGACGACCTGGAAATCGTGGTCGTGGGTATGTTTCACCGTTTGGAAATCTGGAATCCTTCAGAATGGCGTCGCTATCTCATGAAGCATGATGAGCAATTGGAAGAAAACCTCGGCAAAATGCTCAACCTGCTTTAGACGACCGGCACCCACATAGTCCAAGCGTCCGATTGAACTTCTGCACACACCCTGCGAACCGAACCCGTGCCTCCATCGGATCGACCGATTCACCTGCCTCAATACGTGATAAAAAACAGCCGAGGAGGCCCAATTGGCGTCTCCATCGCTCATCTTTTACGAGATACGGCCATGAGCGCTTCCTCACGATCCCGCAAGAAACTCAAATGGCCGCGTCTCTCTGCCGAAGCCGTCTTGCAGGACACGGGTTTCTCCCTGACCGGTAACGCCCTTTCGCTAACCCTGCCCCTTCCCCCCAGCATCAACCGGCAATATGCCACGGTCAACGGACGCCGTGTGTTGTCGGCAACGGGGCGCCGCTACAAGGTCACGGTCGGCCAATTGCTCATGACGGCCTCATCTTCCTCCGAATGGCCCGCATTCTTGCAGAAGGCCCAGGAACATTTTCTGACACTGACCATCCATTTTTACTTTCCGACGCTGTTACGGCGGGATCTCGACGGTGGGTTGAAAATCGCTCAAGACGCGCTCTGTGAAGCCATGAGCCTCAATGACAATCGAATCATGGAAATCCACCTGTACAAAACCCTGGATCGCGACAATCCGCGACTCGAATGTACCCTGGCCCTGGCGAGTCCTCTGGGCCGGAAGATTCGCCAATCCTCCCGGCGCTCCGACCAATCCCTGGTTAAACCTCGTCGCAAAGCTCAATCCCGGAACCGCAAACCGTAATTCCCCTCGAAGTCACTCCCCTCCCTTGCTTTTCATCCGCTCTCCTTGGTATGCAGATGACCTAACTGTAGGGACAGTCCGTCCTGAATTTCAAAACGGAGCATACCGAGCATGCGTATAAAGTCTTTCTGGATCATCAGTCTTTTGCTGTTAGGATTGGGGTACGTTGCGCCGCACGTTTCCGCCGAACGGATTCTCTTCAACCCGCAACAGAAGACTCAGCTTCAACGAGTCGAGACCATTTTCGTGAAGGCGGTCGCGCTCACGGAAAAAGGATTGGTTGATCCAACTCTCATAGGAACGGCGACAGCCGACCGGCTGACCGCAACCGGGTTCGCGATCATCACGACAAAGAGCGAGCCGCATGATGTCGTGTTGAAAGTGAAGTGCGATGAACGAAAGCCGTGGGGGGGAGTCAGGAAATCCGACGGAGAGATCCAGCAACCGGGAGCGCCTTCTCGAAATTGGAAAGGACCGGCCTGCCAGCTGAGTTACTTTTTCGACGGCCAAAAAGGACCTTGGCAATATGAGATCAGGACGACTTTCGACAATGCATGGGAGGCGGCCAAAGCAGCCGGACACAGTGATGCAGGCCAGTTCGCGTTGCAGCACCTCAGCCAAGCGCTGCGGGACAGTGACTTCCCGCTTGATCTGGCAGCGGAATGGAAACAAGCCAAGCGGCTGTCTTCCCTTTTGATCGATCCCCAAACCGACCGAGCCACTAAGTTTAAAATACTTTCGCTCGCCAGCCACGTGCCGGGAGACACCATGCTGCAAGCTCTTCAACAAATCCGAACCGAGGCCGTCTTCGCCGTCCCCGCCACGATCGCCTTAGGGGCTATGGGCGAACCTGCCATTCCAACATTGTTGGACCTTTTATCCGATCCATCGGTGGACATTCAGGCCGCTGCGGCGGAAGCGCTCGGGGAAATAGGCACGCACAGCGGCAACATCGAAATCCTGCCGCCTCTCCTGGCCAAGATGGAGGCGCCCGACGTTCATCTTCGCGTTCAGACGGAAATCGTGAGAGCCATCGGGAAAACGCCGGACCTGCGGTCACTCGAACCGCTTGAACAGTTCGCCTTGAAAGTCTGGACCGCCCGTTCAAACGATCCGCTCATGCAGGAACTCAGAGAAGCCGTGGATTGGAGCATGTGGCAGATCAACCCCACCGCTCACACCGACGAGTAGGCTCCGTCTTCTGCGGAGCGTATTCATGAAGCAGAACCCCAAATCGAGTTTGAGCGCTTTGATTCATCTCTCATAAGAAAACTTGCGATCCGTACGGCATAACAGTACAATGCAGGAAGATGATTATTCGTTCCGTGCGTCATCGAGGGTTGAGACGCCTCATTGAAAACAATCAAACCAGAGGCCTCCGGCCCGATCTGGTGAACCGGATACGAAACATTCTCGTGGCGCTTATATTGGCCGACAACATGGGGATGTTTCGAGCTTCAGCCCCTCCGGGATGGCGCGTGCACCGGCTTTCGGGGGACCGGAAGGAGACGTGGGCCGTGTCCACTTCGGGAAACTGGCGGATAACTTTTGAAGAAGATGACGGATATTTGGACGTGTTGGATTTGGAGGATTACCACTGATGAAAAAGAAAGGGCTTACAATTGGGATGAAGCCAACTCATCCTGGGCCATTTATCAAGACCGAAGTGCTCGACGAACTAGGTCTCAGTGTCACAAAGGCGGCAGAGATTTTAGGCGTGCGCCGGGCCACCCTGTCAGATTTGCTGAACGAAAAGGCGGCATTGTCGCCGGAGATGGCCTTACGACTGGAAAAAGCTTTTCGGCTCAACATGGATATGCTGTTGAAAATGCAAGCATGGTTTGACGCAACGGAGATGCGAGAGCAGGAAGGGAAAATCAAGATTGCGCCCTATGTGCCTGCATAGCCGACTAATGAACGATTTTTCGGAAGACAAATGTGAAGTGACACGAATAAAATGGCGCGCCCGAGAGGAGTCGAACCTCTAACCTTTTGATCCGTAGTCAAATGCTCTATCCATTGAGCTACGGGCGCGAACGTTTGCTTGACGGAAGCGGGCTTTGGAAAGGCGCATTCCAAGGGAGCCCATTATATACAAGGCCCGGCGAAGCCGGGTCAACTCGGCGTTCACGCAAGAACCTGGTGTCTCTTGGGACTGCCGCCAGACCTTCAGCCGACGGAGGCGAGTGAGGAAACAGGGCTCCCGAAAAGCGTGGAAGCCGAGGCGTCCGCCACCTTGATCGTGATCCGATCTCCGAGGGAGAGGGGAAGCGCGTTTTTGTCCCAGACCACGGTCACGTTACTCTCCGTGTGCCCCATCCATTGCCGGGAAGATTTTTTCGCGTTGCCTTCCACCAGCACTTCCACGTCCGTTCCGATCACTTGCCGGTTCTTCCCCGCGGAAATCGTTCTCTGGAGGTCGACCAATTGCGTGACCCGTTCTGATTTGACGGATTCCGGGACGTCATCGGGGAATTTGCGATAGGCAATGGTGTTCTTTCGTTCCGAGTACTTGAAAATATAAGCCGATTGAAATTCGGTCTCCCGCACCAACTCATAGGTCTCGAGAAATTCCTCGTGGCTCTCGGTGCAAAAACCCGCAATGATGTCCGTGCTGAGGGCAATGTCGCCCTGCTTCCGGATTTCGGCTGCCAAGGTCCGATACTCCGCCCGCGAATACGACCGTCCCATCAGGTCCAGGATGCGGTCGCTTCCGGCTTGAAGCGGAAGATGAATTTGCCGGCACACGTTCGGGTGATGCGCCACCACCTCGATCAGGTCAGGCGGAAAGTCCTTGGGATGCGGGGACGTGAAGCGGACGCGTTCGATGCCGGGCACGTCGGCCACGTCAGAAAGAAGCTTGGCAAACGTGACCTCGTCGCTCCGATACGAATTGACGTTCTGTCCCAAAAGCGTGACCTGTTTGTACCCTTGATCCGCGAGGGCTTGCGCTTCTTCGAGAATCCCCCGCGCGGGGCGGGACCGTTCTCGCCCACGAGTGTAGGGCACCACGCAGAAACTGCAGAAATTGTCACAACCCCGCATGATCGCGATCCAGGCGTTGACCCCGGGCTTGCGTTCCGGAAGAATCGCTTCGTAGGTTTCGTATTCCGACAGATCCACGGCCATCGACGGTTCGCGGCGTTCCAAAGCTCTCGTCAACAGATCCGGCAATTGGCGATAGGAATCCGGCCCCGCAAGCACGTCGATGACGGGTTGCGACTCCATCAATTCTTTCTTCAGATTCTGGGCCATGCACCCGAGAACGCCGATGACCACCTGCCGTGATTGCTTCATCGCCTTCCACTCGGCCAGATGGCCGTAGACCCGGTTATGCGCGCTTTCCCGGATCGCGCAGGTATTCATCAGCACCACGTCAGCCTGTTCCGGATGCTCCGTAAACGCGAACCCCCGGTCTTTCAACAGCGACCGCACCAGTTCGGTGTCATATTCATTCATCTGACAGCCGAACGTTTGAACGTAGACGCGATAGGACACTTGGGAACCTCTTGAACCGTTGTTCGGGACTTTGCTACGCCGGTAACGCAGCTTCCTTTTCAAAGGACTGAAACACCGGAATCGGTAATCGTCTGGGCCGCGGCGGCTCCTCGTCCGCCAATTTCCCCAAGGCCGCATGTTCCATGACTCCGGTCAACCTGACCCGCCGTATCTGATTGGCCAACGAGCCGGAACCGGCCACGCTCACCCGGATAAAATTGTCCGTCAGGCCGGTCCACAATCCGTCTTTGCCGACGGACTCAAACAACACCAGGCAATCCCTGTCCAGAAACCTCTGGTAAAACTGCGCCCGTTTCGTCGCAGACAGCCGCGAAAGCATCCGGCTTCGGTTCTTGATTACCGCCGAAGGCACGGGGTTGCCCGAACGAGCGGCCGGGGTCCCCGGTCGAGCGGAATAGCTGAACACGTGGGCATAAGCCAACGGCAGATCACGGACCACATCATAGGTCGCCGAAAACTCGCGATCGGATTCTCCGGGAAACCCGACAAGCACGTCGGTGCCCACGCAGACGTCGGGGATCTTTTGCACGACGCGTTCCACCCAAGCCCGATACTCGCTCACGGTGTAACGTCGGTTCATCGCCGACAGAATCCCGTCATGCCCGCTCTGCAAGGGCACGTGTAAAAACCGGCACAGCTTTCTCGAGGTGCTCATATACTCGAGGAGCGCGTCGGGGACGGTCGTGGGCTCGATGGAAGAAATGCGGATGCGGGCCAATCCGGGGATGCGTTCCAACCGTTGAATCAGGTCGAGCAGCCCTTCGGAATCATTGGCGAATCGCCCGATATTGACACCGGTCAGGACCAGTTCCCTATGGCCCCGTTCCACCAGTTGTTCGGCCTCTCGCACCGCGTCGTCGGACAACCGGCTTCGTTCCCGGCCCCTGGCAAACGGAATCAGGCAAAAGGAACACATGAAATTACAGCCGTCCTGGATCTTCAAATTGGCTCGCGTCGTCGCGTATTCCCCCACCCCATCCTGGACAAAATCTTCCCGGCTTATCGACCCTGAATGCCGGACAAACGTCGATGCGTGTTTTTGCACGTGGGGCATTTCTTGCAGATAGTCCGGCAGCAACATTTTGTATTGGTTGCCCAAGACAAGATCGACTCCGGGAAGGTGCTGCAAGGTATTGAGGCCGGTCTGCGCATAGCAGCCCGTGACGGCGACGAACGCCCGCGGCGAATGGCGCAACGTCCGGCGAATAACCCGGCGACAATCGGCCTCCGCGTTTTCCGTCACGCTGCACGTATTCAACACGAGCACGTCGGTCGGCTCTCCATAGGCCACCTGTTCGTAACCCATGTTCGTAAACCGGTCGGTCAGCACCGCGGTCTCCGATTGATTGAGGCGACACCCCGCCGTGTAAAAAGCGACTTTTTTCTTCATGAGTCCGGATCTCGTTTAAAGAGAAATATTATAGAGAACCTGCCCTCACGCCCACAACCGTTCGCGGCTAAAGGGCATATTCAGCGTCAATCACAAAAACGAATTGCCGAAGAGAATCGTTAGGAGTAGAATGAACGGGAGTTGCCGGAGGAATGGTTGTTCAACGTCTCTTCTTAGGTGCCGTATGACCCACCCGTTTCCGCTTGCACCGATCGTCCTCACATTGCTGCTTGCCCTGCCGGGCTTGAGCGCAGCACAGCCTACCCTGCCCGTGGAGCCGGACGAAGAAACCCGGCTGGAGGAAATATACGATCATGAATCGCGCATGGTCATCTTTTTGTATTCATTGAAAGGGACGGAGGAAGTCGATTACGTGGTCGGGCGAAAAGTCTGGAAGCACCAGAGAAGCGTGTATGGCAATCCCGTGTACTATTTTGAATCCTATCCCCTGTTTTACTGGTGGAATCACACGATGTGGAATGATCCCGAACAGGATGGAGTCAATGGGAACGAACTCGTCTATAAAGAAGACGTTGATTTTGACGCAACCCGCTACAAACCCTGCCTTTTTAACGGGCAACGCTGCTGAACGCTTCCGGCCCCCGCATGCCCTTCAGGGGATAGCGGCACTCTCCCGAATGCGAACAGCCGCCCTCAGACTCACGCGATGCCGGCCCCATGTCACTTCTTGAACAGTCCCAGACAGCCCCATCTTCTTTTCGTAGCCGGCTGGCGTCCATTCGCCTCTTGCCCGGTCAGGTCGTCGCGTTAGCCGCCGCGGCTCTGATTTTCATCGGCGCGGCCCTCCTCATGCTCCCGTTCGCCACCCCGGACGGGATAGAATTGCGGTTCATCGACGCCCTGTTTACCGCAACCTCAGCGGTGTGCGTCACGGGGCTGATCGTGATGGACACCCCGCATGAATTCACCACCTTCGGACAACTCATCATCTTGTTGCTCATTCAGATCGGCGGGCTGGGGTACGCCTTGCTGGCGACGATCATCCTCTTGGCCCTGGGACATCGCATCGGGCTCCGGGACCGGATGATGCTGGCCGAAACGCTGAGCACGTTCGACATGGCCGGATCGATTCGCTACGTCAAAATCGTGGCCATCGCCACCGTGGCATTGGAAGGATTGGGGTTTCTCTTCCTGGCCTTACGCTTTTCACAAGACATGCCTTGGGGAGAAGCCCTCTACTCCGGGCTCTTTCATTCCATCTCGGCCTTCAACAACGCGGGGTTCTCCCTGTTCTCCGACAGCCTGATCTCCTATCGAACCGACGTGTCCATCAATCTGATCGTGACGGTCCTGGTCATTCTGGGCAGCATCGGCTTCATTCTCTTTCAGGACGCGTGGGACAATCTCAAAGGCCGGCGCTTCCGGCTCCAGACGCATACCAAATTGGTCGTCGTGGTCACCCTGATCATCCTCGTGTCAGGCACGCTCGGCATTACGATTCTGGAATGGAACAATCCACGGACGTTTCAACCCTTGAGTATCGGTGAACGCCTGACCACGGCGCATTTCCACGCGATGTCCCGGACCGCGGGTTTTACCACCATGGATATCAGCGCGATGAACGACGCCACCCTGTATTTTCTACTGCTGTTGATGACCATCGGCGGCTCACCCGGCAGTATGTCGGGAGGGATCAAGACCACGACGTTCGCCATCATCTGGGTGACCATCTGGGCGGTCCTCCGACGACGGCAGGACATTGAAATCTTTCACCGGCGGATATCCCGGGAATTGGTGGTCCGCGCATTCTGTCTTGCGATCCTGGCCTTCACGGCCATCACCGTGTTCACCCTGGCCCTCGCCTTTACGGAAGAACGCCCGTTTTTGAGCATTATGTTCGAAGTCACCTCGGCCATGGGCATCGTAGGTATGTCCCTGGGCGACGGGGATGGACGAAGCTTCTCCGCCCTGTTTACCGACTTCGGCAAGCTCGTGATCATCGCCTCGATGCTGATCGGTCGTTTCGGGCCGCTCCTCATCGGTCTGTTCGCCGTGTACACCACCACCACTCCCCGGTATCGGTTCCCGGAATCCCGGGTCATGATCGGATAGGGGCAACCTCCGCTATTTCAGACGTCGCTGCAGGATCAGGACGAACGCCATGAGAGTAGGCAGCGGGGCAACCAGCAGGGGGAACAGCCAGACCCACGCGTTTTTCCCGCGGACGCGCGCCTGGTCAAACATCCAGACGAACACCCACACAACCAGCAAGAAATAGTTGATTCCCAGCCAGTGCGTAGCGCGTGTCGTGAGGGCACTGGTGCTGTCACCCGTAGCAGTGCTCCAAAAGACCATTTGCAGGACGCCGAACGTCACCAACAGGGTGATCACAATCCGTTTGCTCCATACGTACATGAGGCACGCCTCCTTTTGTATAGGAACCTCTGATTTATTGCACTATCAGGCGTATGGCTGCGTTGTGTCCTCGCTCAACCCTCACCTATCTCTATGATAAGCCTCGGGTTTCGCTCCGGGACGCCTTGCCCTACATTCCGCTATCACAACAAATCAGAGGTTCCTATAATGAATCAAGGTTCAATTGTGATTCTTGGTCGAAGCACTGTCACCTTGCGCAACGGGTAGAATAGTATGGATGCCGGCAAAAATCGAGATTCAATGACGAGCAAGGCCACTTCTTCATCGACCTGGAAGCTGGCAGAACCCTGTGGATAGCTGAAAAACACCTTTCTCGTCCTGTGTATAACATAAAATATTTTCTCCTAAATTTATGAATATCAAGCGTTTTGGTTATTCCCAGGCTATTCATTGTATTCCAGTCTTGACAACAAGAAGCACAATATTTAGTATTGGCGACTCAGATCAGACTCTAAGGGTAGTATAATCCTACGTAAGTAGATCCCAACTAAAAGGTACAAATAAAACTCTGGAGGTTATTGGACGGTGAAAATCGAACGCCGTTTCACCCGAGTCGAAGAATCTCCATACGAAGGGATTCCTTTTTCCACGCGGTCTTCAGAAATCAGGAATCCGGACGGCTCCGTTGTATTCCAACTCGATGACATACAGGTCCCGGATCAGTGGTCACAACTGGCCGTGGACATTCTGGCCCAAAAATATTTCCGGAAAGCCGGCGTGCCGCAGGTCGATGCCGATGGGCACCCCATCAAGGATGAACAAGGGAACCCCGTCACGGGCGGCGAACGTGATGCCCGGCAGGTGTTTCATCGCTTGGCGGGCTGCTGGACGCAATGGGGCGAGACCCACGGGTATTTCGACACGGACCAGGACGCCCGGACCTTTTATGCCGAACTGTGTTACATGCTGGCCAGACAAATGGCCGCCCCCAATTCACCGCAATGGTTCAATACGGGCCTGCATTATGCCTACGGCATCAGCGGCCCCTCGCAAGGTCACTTTTTCGTCGATCCCCGCACCCGGAAACTAAAACAGTCCAAAAACGCCTACGAACGGCCTCAAGTTCACGCCTGCTTCATCCAATCCGTAGGTGACGACCTCGTCAACGACGGAGGAATTATGGACCTGTGGGTCCGCGAGGCCCGCTTGTTCAAATACGGGTCCGGCACCGGCACCAACTTTTCCCGGCTCAGAGGAGAAAACGAGCCGTTGTCGGGTGGAGGAAAATCCTCCGGACTGATGTCCTTCCTACGGATCGGAGACCGGGCGGCTGGTGCGATCAAATCGGGCGGCACCACCCGGCGGGCCGCCAAAATGGTGTGCCTTGATCTGGACCATCCCGATATCGAAGAGTTCATCGACTGGAAGGTGATCGAAGAACAGAAGGTGGCCGCCATGGTGACCGGATCCAAAATCTGCGCCGGTCAGTTGAACGCCGTCCTGAAAGCCTGCCATCAAAAGAATGGCGCCGGTCCCGATACGGTCGAAATCGACCCCGAACGCAACCGTCCGCTCAAGGAGGCCATCCGCGCGGCTCGTCAAGCCAGCGTGCCCGAGGCCTATATCCAACGGGTTTTTGCCTATGCCCATGAAGGCTATACCCATTTCGTGTTTCATGAATATGATACGAACTGGGACAGCAAAGCCTACCAAACGGTATCGGGACAAAACTCCAACAACAGCATTCGCGTGCCCAACGGATTTTTTGATGCGCTCCGGCAGGACGGCGAGTGGCAACTCACCCGCCGGACGGACGGAGCGGCGGCCAAAACGCTCAAGGCCAAGGATCTGTGGAATCGCATCTGTTGGGCGGCCTGGATGTGTGCCGACCCGGGGATTCAATACGATACCACGATCAATGAATGGCACACGTGCCCTGAGGACGGACGTATCAACGCCTCCAATCCGTGCAGCGAATACATGTTCCTGGATGATACCGCGTGCAACCTGGCGTCTCTGAACCTGGGCGCCTTTATGACGCCGGACGGTGAATTCGACGTCCCGGCGTATCGACATGCCATCCGGCTCTGGACGATCGTCCTGGAAATCAGCGTACTCATGGCGGGATTCCCGAGCAGACCCATCGCCGAAAAGAGTTTTCACTTCCGAACGTTGGGGCTGGGGTACGCCAACCTCGGATCCCTGCTCATGCGAAAGGGGATTGCCTACGATTCTCCCGAGGCATTGGCGATCTGCGGGGCCCTGACCGCGATCCTGACCGGCGAAGCCTATGCTGCTTCAGCGGAGATGGCGGCGGAACTCGGCCCATTCCCCGGGTTTGAGAAAAACCGCGAGCCGATGCTGCGGGTCATGCGAAACCATCGAAGAGCGGCGTATCAGGCCAAACCCGACGACTATGAAGGCCTGACGATGACGCCGAATGGCATTGACCGGGCTTCCGCTCCCGCCGCACTGGTACAGGCCGCGCAGGAGACCTGGGACCGCGCCATCGAATTGGGTGAGGCCCACGGTTTCAGAAACGCGCAGGCCACGGTGATCGCCCCCACGGGCACCATCGGGTTGGTCATGGACTGTGATACGACGGGGATCGAACCCGACTTTGCGCTCGTCAAATTCAAGAAACTGGCCGGCGGGGGTTACTTCAAAATCATTAATCAAAGCCTGCCCCCGGCGTTAAAGGGACTCGGCTATTCTCAAGAGCAGATCCACGACATCATCACCTATGCCACGGGCACCCGGACCCTGAAACAAGCTCCGCACCTGAATCACGAATCACTCCGCGCCAAGGGGTTTACCCCGGAAGTGCTCGATCGCCTGGAAGCGACGCTGGACGAGGTGTTTGAAATTCAATTCGCTTTCAATAAATGGACGTTGGGTGAGGAGTTCTGCCGGGACGTCCTCGGCTTTTCCGACGACCAACTCAACGATCCCCAGTTCACGATTCTCAACGCGTTGGGCTTTACCCAGGAAGAAATTCTCGCGGCCAATGATTATTGCTGCGGGACCATGACGATAGAAAAGGCGCCGCACCTCAAAGACGAACACCTTCCGATATTCGACTGCGCCAACCGGTGCGGCCGCATCGGGAAACGGTTCATCTCCACGCAGGCTCATATCCGGATGATGGCCGCGGCCCAGCCCTTCATCAGCGGAGCCATCAGCAAGACCATCAACATGCCGTCGGATTCCACCGTCAGGGACGCGGAAGACGCGTACCTCATGGGATGGCAGCAGATGCTCAAGGCCGTGGCCTTGTATCGGGACGGGTCCAAACTGAGCCAGCCCCTCAACGCCTCGACGGACCAGACCGAAAAATCCGAACGTCATGATGACGTCATGAAGGCGGCCCAGCAGGTGACGGAACGGGTGATGGTCCGGTATCTCGCCAAACGTCGCCCGCTTCCCTCGCGACGGGGAGGGTATACGCAAAAGGCCATGATCGGCGGTCACAAGATCTATCTCCGCACCGGGGAATACGAGGATGGGACGCTCGGAGAAATCTTTCTCGACATGCACAAGGAAGGCGCGGCATTTCGCAGCCTGATGAACTGTTTTGCCATTGCCATATCCTTGGGCCTCCAACATGGCGTACCCCTCGAAGAATTCGTCGAGGCCTTCCTGTTCACCCGCTTTGAACCCAACGGCCCGGTCAACCTCAACGACCACATCAAAATGTCGACCTCGATCATCGACTACATCTTCCGTGAGTTGGCCATTACCTATCTGGATAAAAAAGAACTCGCCCAGGTCAACCAGGACGACCTGCGCGGGGATTCGGTCAAACAGGACCCCGAATGCACGGACGACGAACCGGCCGATCCCCGGACCATCACGACGACGGCCATCGATCCGGAACTATTTCCCGCTCGGCAACGCATTCAAGGGGACGTCGGGAACGGAAACGGCCAGGGGAACGGGAAAGTCGCACACAAAATCGAGTTGAAACGGGAAACCCTCACCTATGCGACTGAAATAGAGACGGCGTTTCAGAAAGGATTTGAAGGCGACCCCTGTCCCAATTGCAAACAGTTCAAATTGGTCCGCAACGGGATGTGCTTGGTCTGCAGAAACTGCGGTGAAACCACGGGGTGTTCGTAGGGAACCTCTGCTTTATAAATCAGAGGTTCCGTAGTTTTATTTCTTTCCGTCCTGCTTCACGTCCATCGCGCAACGAAACCCGATCGTCAGGTCATTCGCGTCAATGGGGAAATTCGGCTCGGCGCTGCGCCGGGCCGTCACTTTCAGCCACTTCGGCGGATCTTCCCACGACCCGCCTCGATAGACTTTCCGCTCTCCCTCTTTGGGCCCGGTCGGATTTTTTTCAGGACTCTCTTCGTAATACGTGCGGTCATACCAATCCCCCACCCATTCCGAAGCATTCCCCGCCATGTGATATAGCCCATAGGGACTTTTCGTCCCCTCCTTCAATCCATGGCGGATACTCATGCCGGTCACCCCGCTTTCCACGGGCGCCAAGGTCGTTTCATAGCTGACCCATCCGGTGGTACCGAAGTTGTACCGGGCAATATCCACAAACGGCTGCATATGCCCCCACGGGTAACGGCGGCCGTCGGTTCCACGGGCAGCCTTCTCCCATTCAGCTTCGGTCGGCAGCCTCTTGCCCACCCATTCGCAATAGGCTTTCGCGCTGTCCCACGCCATGCCCACGGCCGGACGATCTTTCGCCTCTTCGAGAGCCGCATAATCGTCCCACAAGGGAGGCAAATCGTGGTTGGTCTCATCGAGAAACTTCTGATATCGCTCCATCGTCAGTTCAAATTGATCGATATAATAACCGTCCAACAGAACCGTATGTTCCGGACGTTCATTCCTCGACCCGTCATTGGCCCCCATCAGAAATTCCCCTTCGGGAATTTTGATCATCGGAGCCCCATCCTTCCCCTCGATTATCTCGAAGTTGGATTCGATCGGAGGTTCACCTGACTCATACTTCCATTCAGCCGCTGCCGGGTGCCATCCCAGGACCATCCCCGTCAGTCCGATGACCACGGTCAACCACGCTCCACGCTTTTTGTGCCGATTCATGATGTTCCTCCGTCCACAACTGCACGTCGTTATGGAACTTATGATGTTGAATGCCGTTGGCCTGCCTGCGCGCCTCGAGGGCGTTTCCCCATTGTACAAAGTGCCATGCGGGATCACAACCGATAACCCCCCTCTTCGAGAGGCTCACATGACCGAATCACGTCGAGACAAAAAAAGAGCCGCTGAAACAGAGTCCAGCGGCTGCTCTATAGTGGCGTCCCCAACGGGAACTTGTAACCTTGTCAACCCCCTATAAACAGGTTTGCTTACAAGACGCCGTGTTTCTCATACAACATTTTGTCAATAGTTCTCTCAATCCAACCCTGTTGCCTCATTTCTCGGCCTGAATTCGTTGTGTTCCCTTTGTTCCGTCGCCGTTCCAAGCGTTCTGCCCGCATGTGTTGATCGAAAATGCAGGAGGATTCTCCCTTAGGCAAGTACGGAAAGAAAGGAACTAAAGCAGATAACCTCCTCATTGCATCACGCACGTTGCGAGCAGCATTAAAGCGGTCAGTATACCGTATCCTACGATATTGCCGACAATATGGTCGAGGATTTTGTTCCAAATTATCCCTAATACGTTTCCCTCTTGCCTCTTGTGTGCATCATACGCCTGTGACAGTTTGATCGGCATTTCTTCTTTGAGCAAAGGGAATACACCGTCTAATGTCTTATGCGATGCGACCAGACTTTGGCTCAATAAGCTGTCAGCAATGGGCTGAACTTCTGACCGCAGTTGTCCTTCTAGAGAGTCCCGCCTGTGCTTGAGGGCATCAGCACACAAGGCTTGAAGTTTTTTCTTGACCCTCAGCCCATTCCGATTACTGATGACATCTATCGCTGTGGTGACAATGGTGCTCACGCTCTCCCTGAGTTCCTCTTCAACGACCTTGTGTAGTTCGCCTACTGCTATAGATGAAACACGTATCCCACGAGCATGGAGGCGCTGCTTGACCTCCAAGCATTGTCTTTTTAACCGCCGGTTCCTTTCTTCCCAGCGAAGGTCAAGCAGTCTTGTAAAGGGTTGCTCTAACGACATTTGAAGACGGGATTTAAATATCTGTCTCAACTAGGACGTTTCTTCTTGCCGTTGGAGTACCCTCCTCGGGGCGACGAAGTGTGGACAGTTCTTAAACACACAGTCAAAGGGGTGGTATTTCTGCAAGGCTGGTTCCGCTTACGATGGATCAAGAGGCGTCTGGATCTTATGCACCAAAGGTGCATTGAAGTGCCCTGAGGCAAACACCGTTCCTCTTGCTGGTCCGCCGGATTTTGGTTTCCAGTCGGGATAGTCCAGCAGAATCCTTGACATATGTACTTCGCGAATTTGTTTCGTCTCCGCGTCCAGAAAGCCGATTCCAAGAAACTGGAGTTTTCCTTCGCGGCGACCGGCCCCTGTAACATCCTGACACGGTTGAGCAAAGTTGAACGTAAAATAGACCTTTTGCGCTTCTTCGGTCGCGAAACACTCTACTTGTCTTTCTGCACAACCGATGAGTTCGAATCCATGGGAGGTCAAGAGTTCTTCTACTTCCTCACGTCGTTGGTCCTTAACGTCATTGTAAAGTTGGATGGTGTCCAGTTCAAATGGCACACGAATTTCTTCCATCAGTTGTGTCAAATTTGGCATCAACAAAACTCGCCTACTATTTGATCGCTGTTCCATTTCTTTGACCAACTCTGTGGCTAAACCTTTCGTATAATTCTGTTCATGGTAAAAGGCTTTATCCTCAGACACGAGGTACACATCGCCCTCTTCAAGTAAATCTAAACAGTGAGCCCAAATCACACCATCGCGAAATTGCTCTTCATTGGTTGACGGTGGGATTTTCCGGAGAACCTTCATCATAGAAGACTTTGCTACATCTACATTGAACGGGATGTGACGACTTGGGATGTCGAAGGTAGGGAAAATGTTCAAGACGGCCTGTCGTATGTCTTCCTCGGATGGGAGGTCAAGGCGTTGGAGCTTACGCATATACGGCAACAATTTTCGGTAGCTATACTCTGTCTTTTTCCTCAACTCAAGCAGGGAAGCCATTAGTTTCTCCTCGACCTCAAGCCGTACTATTTCCGGTATTGCTACAGTAGAACCCCGCCTTTTTGCAAAATGACGAACGGCTGCGCCGTTCTTTGACTGTAACCCCACCTGGGAAATCCATATATTGGAATCAAATAGAATAAACATCTGAAACCAGGAGACAAAAGCCCACCTTAAGGCCACGAATTCGGCCCTGTTCCTCCCCGCCATCCTATCACAAACAGTTTCAAAAAAAGTTTAAAGCTACGCTTTGTCACGTAGTTGTCACTTCGTACAATCGGACTATGATTAATTTTACTCAACATTCACTAACAGAGGAGGACGCCATGTCCAACACTAAAACATCCAAAACCGCCACCGCCAAAAAGACGGCCACCCAAAAAGCCCCAGCCAAGAAAGCGCCCGTCGCAGACACCAAGAGCGGGAACGGGCAGGGAAAAGGAAAAGTGAGTGCCGTCGTTCAAGCCTTACGGAAAGCGATCGTGAAAAATTATCCTCAAGTCCCGTCCGTTGATGACTTGGTCCGGATGACGGGAATGGCCAAATCGCGAGTGACCATGTACCGCCAAGCCACCTGCCGGACCTTGAAGACGGCCGCAGAACTGGGCCGGCTCAGATAAGCCGCTCCACGGCACCCGTTCCTGCTCACAACAAGGCCCTGGGCTTCACGGTCCAGGGCCTTGTTCATTGGTAGGTTCATCTTTCTCTCCAGCTTCTTCAACGTACTTTGGTAACGTGAAGGTGTACAGCAAAAACAGGTGAGTAAATTTCTTCATCTGGCTTGCACTTTCCTCGGTAAATGCCTTGTCTTCGTGATTCGCTTCATTGCCGTCGTCGCGGAGGAAGTGAGCCAATGCATGCAATTCTTGAGTTATCTTATGTTCTTTGGCGAGCCATTCAATGCGGTTATACAGTGTCTTGCTTTTTTGACTAGGAGCTAAGCGTTTTGTTGCGCGATCGAGAATCCTCCGATACATCATCCCAGCGCTCTCAAAATTTTTGCGCGCAAAGTTGTTTTCAGCTTCTCTGTAATTGCCTGCAATGTCTTCTGGCACAGCATCGGGGGCCGTGGGTTCTTTGAGCTCAGGAAAAATGTACTTTACAGCAAACCCATAATCCCTTGGATCGCCATCGCATCTCCCCGGATCGTATCCGGTATAACCCTGGGAAAATATGACCACAATCCCCACGGAGCACTTCCGACAGACAAACAATGTATTCCAATAAAAAGAACCACCGCGGTTCACGCCACTTTGCCCGCCAAAAGAAAATGCCACTTTTTCTGTATGACAATGAGGGCAGCTTGAAACGAATTCAGCCATGACGATTCTCCAAATCGTAGTTAGGTTGGTCTAGGGCCTTTCTTGCCTCGCTCATGACTTGATCAAATCGAGCGCAGTACCTATCGCCCAACCGACAAGCAGTAAAATGAGAATTCCTGCTCCTATGGTCAGATACATGACGATCAGATAATGGATATTCTCTCCGAGCCGTTCCCCCTCGTTCGTAGGGCTATTGAGCCATTGCCATGCCGCTTTGAGGCGGGCCGAGAGTTGCCAGCATCGAAGCACGTGAACAAGACCAATGGAAGCGAGGACACCAAGACAGCCAAAGAAGATGAGTTGCCACCCTGGAGACAGTTCTCCTGGCAACCACGATGTAAACGAGGAAAACAGGAGCCGCATCAGATACGCCTATCAAAAATCTTCTTCTCTGAACCTGAGCGTGTCATAACACACTTCACACAATCCATCGGCGAGATATTGGCCGAACCAGTTCACAATTGGACGGCGTCGGCAAGATTCTGTTCCGTGATCGTGGTCATCGTGTTTGCAGTTGCATTGATCGCCTGATCGTGGTTGGGACATTTGGTGCCTCACAGTTCATATGTTCTGAAGTCGTACGTGTAAGTATCGTAAAATGTGGTCTGGTTTTCGTCAATTCATGTTTCTACGCGTTTGCGGGAACGGTCGTCACCGATAGACTCCAAGCCATGCACGGCACCGCGCATCCGTCCCTACTCAACAAGGCTTGACTTTGGCTTGGTTCCGCCTTATCTGGAAGCGAAAGGGTAGAGGCCCGCATCCTGACCGTGCGGGATCACGGATTAACGCCAGCAGAAGAAAGGAACCCAACATGAAAAACCCTAAGCCGTGCTACATTATGGGCGATCCTGTGACGTACAACCGACGTCTTCCAGACCAGGATGCCTTTCGGGTCGCGAGGTCGCCACGGATCGGCGTGGATTATGTCATTTCGGCCCAAGCCATACGAGAGGTCAAAGCTCTCGATAAGGGACAGAAAGACAACTTGATCGACCTGATCCGCGAAGAGGCCCGCAGGACCAGGAAGACACTAGAGGTCGTGTCCGGCATGGTCACAGTCGTAGCTCATCGCCGCACACGTCGCACCGACTAATCAAGTTACCGTCCCTGCTCTGCAAAGTCCTTGATGCTATTCTGTCCCACGAGACAAAAGCCTGCCCCGTTCGTCACAAACCTTCTTCCCGGAGTTACATGATGATGAAGTCGGCCAATGAGCCAGAGACATTGCTAGAGAATTATGTTTCAAAAAGTGATGAGTTGGTTGAATGGCTGCAAGAGAACGCATATGACTCTTTTCTTCCTAACTGGCCTGAAGACCCATTTAGAACCCGATTTGCGGTTACTCATTTCTTTATAGCCTTGCAACATCATAAATCTATCGTCCTCCTGATCACGCATGGCTGCTATGGCTCTGCCTTTGCACTTGTTCGCATTCTGGCAGAAGCCTATGTCAGAGGATTATGGGTATCTAATCATGCCTCTCCGACCGATATAGAAAACATTGTCAAGGAAGGTAAGTTAAAGAAGAAGGTCGGAGTTATGCTTAACGATATTGCAAACAATAACGAGAATGACAAGGAATTGCTCTCGGTGGTTAAGAACCAGATGTGGTCAGAAATAAGTAACGACGTTCATACTGGAACGGAGCAAGTTCTAAGGCATAACACGGATAAAGCAATTAAGCCTAATTTTACAGACAAAGATATTATAGAAAAGCTTCATTTTGTTAATACCTTTGGCTTATTTACTGGATTCCAGATGAATTCAGCTTCAGGAGTTACAAACCACGCGGGTCAAATTCTTGAAAAAATGTATGAACACCTTGTATATCACGACGCGATTTGTCGTTCACTGACTTTAGAATCGTAGTTCGAGAATTGAGCGGTTTCCCGAGACTAACTGAATGTCCAAAGGAGCAACACGATGATGGAAATTGCAGCGATCGCGACGACATTTCAGGGACTCACGAAAGCGTATGAATCCGTGAAAGAGATTTTACAACAACGAGATGAACGTGAAGCCCAACGAATACTAGAACCGCTTCTCTCAAAAATACTAGAGGCGCAAGAAAAAACACTGTCTCTCCATACGGCTTATATGACAGCGCATGCCGAGAAGATGGAACTCGAAAACCGTCTAAAAGAGGTCGAACAGTTTGAACTGGACAGACAGGATTATAGGCTGACCCAAGTCCACAATGGAGGTGTTGTCTACGCCTTTCAACCAACGGACCATGCAGATAAAGATGCACATTGGCTCTGTCCTAGATGCTTTGAAGCCCACAAAACATCGATTCTTCAACCAATGGATGGTCGTCGCGGTGGGGGAATACCTTGGAAATGTTCCTCATGCAACCATCAACTTCATACTTCGTCTTACCCGCAACTTCCACCTCCAACTGAACAATAGGGCGTAACGGAGCAGCCCCCGTAGACCCGCCAAAAAATCACCCGCCCCTGCGCGTAAAACAAGGGTCTGAGCAGGAAGACGTCGCGGCCTATTGTGACAAATCCCCCGCGCATCTACGAGAGCCCCATGATCGCACCACGCTGACCCCCCAAAAAAAGAGCCGCTGAAACAGAGTCCAGCGGCTGCTCTATAGTGGCGTCCCCAACGGGATTTGAACCCGTGTTGCCGGCTTGAAAGGCCGGCGTCCTAGGCCAGGCTAGACGATGGGGACAGAAAACGAATGCTCAGAGAGAATGCATGGTAGCAGGGGGGATCGGACCGAGTCAAACGACACGCTCGTTCCCGAACGGTCGAATGAACCATGGTGCGTTCAAGGCTGGCTTGAAAAGGGTACGGGGGTGGGTCGATAAGCCGGATTCTGTTCCGTATCGATCGTGCATACGGCGGTGACCATGTCTCTACGGCTCATGTTACCATAAGCCTCCAGCGACCTACCCGAGAACCTCGGCCGGGCCGACCTCTCCCGAACTGCCCGACTCATCTTCGCACGCGGCGTTCGCCGTGCGAAGGCAAACAGGCCGTTCGGCGCGTCCTCCTATTTGGTCTTGCTCCGGGTGATGCTTGCCCTGCCATCCACGTCGCCGCGGACGCGGTGGGCTCTTACCCCACCATTTCACCCTTACCCCGGGACCGATCCGAGGATGGTCCGAGGCGGTATATTTTCTGTGGCGCTCATGTCGGATTGCTCCGCCTGGGCGTTACCCAGCACCCTGCCCTGTGGAGTCCGGACTTTCCTCTCACCCGAGACGGGCGAGCGGCCACCTGACCCACCCCCATACCGGGAACCATGATACGCAATGCCTGTGTCGGAAACAAGAGACCGGCGGGAGAGAACGGTCAGGGAACGCTCATCCATCCATCTGTTCTTGAGCCACGGGTTCTTCGGTGCCCACGCCTTCAGGCGTTTCATGAAGCGCAGCTTCATAATACAAGATGCAATAGCAGTAGGGGCAGGTCAGCAGATCATCGGCCCGCTTCACACTGGCGACCAACTGTGGGGGAATTTGTAATTGACACCCCTGGCAGGTTTCACCCTGGACGGTGGCCACCACCACGAGCTTCATGGAAGACTTGAGCATTGAGTATCGATGATGGACCCGTTTTTCCAGCGAGGCGATCAGGCCTTGCTTTTTTTGCTCGATCTCCGCGACCTCATCAGCCAGTTTCGCCGATAAGGCCTCCAACTCACCTTTTTCCTGTTCCAGGGTTTGAGTGAGCTCCTGAAGCAGGGTTTCGACTTCGTCCAGTTCCTTCCGCTTCTCTTCCCCCCGCTCCATGGCCAGGAGGACCCGTTCTTCCAGGCCATCCTTTTTCTTGTTGGCCAGTTCAAGTTCAAACAAATGGGCCTGATATTCCTTGTTCGTTTTCAACTCGTTCAACCGCCCACGCATTTTCTGGACGTGACTCTCGTGCGCGCTCAAGTCATCTTCACTGCTGCGCCGCTCCGCCGCAATGGTTTCCAGCATGGCCTTCAGGTCTTCCGCGCGTTTCCGCGCCTGGTCAACCGGCGACTGCGCCGCGTGAAGCCGTTCGGGAATCTGTTGTTGTTGTTTTTCGAGATCATGCAGCTTCAGGTCAAGCTGCTGGAGTTGTACCAGGAGGGAAAGTTGAAGATTCAAAAACGCCTCTGCGCGTGAGAAAGAAATGAACGATTCATGAGGAAATACTTTACCGTATCTATCCTGAAAATAGCAAAGTTGGTGGGCCCACCAGGACTTGAACCTGGGACCAACTGATTATGAGTCAGCCGCTCTGACCAACTGAGCTATGGGCCCACGTTCGGTCACGCGTTAAAAGCCTTCCGCGAAACTGCGCAGTTTCTTGCTCCGGGTCGGGTGGCGGAGTTTGCGCAAGGCCTTCGCTTCGATCTGCCGGATCCGCTCCCGCGTTACCTCGAAGTCCTGCCCCACTTCCTCCAACGTGTGGTCCGTCGCCTCCCCGATCCCGAACCGTTTCCGCAACACCTTCTCCTCCCGCGCCGTCAAGGATTCCAAGGATTTCCCGATGTGCCGCTGCAGGTCGTACCGCACCGCCGCCTCCAACGGCGACACCGCTTTCTTGTCTTCGATGAAGTCCCCCAAGTGGCTGTCTTCTTCTTCCCCAATCGGCGTCTCCAACGAGATCGGTTCCTTGGCGATCTTCAGGATCTTCCGCACTTTCTCCAACGGCATCTCCATCCGCACCCCGATCTCTTCCGGCGTCGGTTCCCGCCCCAATTGTTGCACCAGGTGCCGTGACGTCCGCACCAGCTTGTTGATGGTTTCGATCATGTGCACCGGAATCCGGATGGTCCGCGCCTGGTCCGCGATCGCCCGCGTGATCGCTTGTCGAATCCACCATGTCGCATAGGTGCTGAATTTGTACCCCCGCTGGTATTCAAACTTATCCACCGCTTTCATCAGCCCGATGTTCCCTTCCTGGATCAGGTCCAGAAACTGCAGCCCCCGGTTGGTGTATTTCTTGGCAATACTCACCACCAGCCGCAGGTTGGCTTCAATCAGCTCCGCTTTGCCCCGTTTCATCTTTTCTTCGGCCCATTCCAACCCCACCAGCGCGCTTTTGAATTCGGCGGTGGGCAGCAAGGTGGCGGTTCGTTCCACCTGTTTGAGGGTGGCCCGGGCTTCCTGGCTCCGGGCCACGACGTGCCGCAGCCCGGCGTCACTGAGGCCCGCCTGCCGCCGAATGGGCGCGGTCGGGGCCCCGGCCCGGCTTAACCGCCGGAGGAGTTTGAGGCCGGCCTCGCCCGGCTGCCCCAGCCGCTGGCAGCAGTCCCGCAGGAGCCGTTCGGCCTGCCGCACGGTCCGGCCCGCGTCTTTGATCTGGCTCACTAAGGCGTCCCGCACGGCCGGTTGCAGGTGCAGCCCGTCCACCCGGGCCCCCAACTGCTCCTGCACGCCCCGCACCTTGGTGCTCCAGCGGGCCTGCTGCGCCACCGGGGCCGTCCGCCGCCGGTCATAGAGTCGCAGCAGGGTCTTGCCCAACCGCCGCACCTGGTCCAAGTCCGCTAGGGCCTGGTGCCGTAATTCTTCTTCTTCCTGGGCCTCCGCGACTTCGGCGTCGTCCAGGTCGTCGTCCCCGGGGTCATGCACCAGCACGACGTCCCCGACGCGCACGTCCCGTTTCTTGAGCCGGCCCCGCCAGGTCTCCAGGGTCTGCAGGGTCATCGGCATCCCCGCAATCGCCCGCGTCATTTCCTCTTTCCCTTCTTCGATCTTTTTCGCTAACTCGATCTCCCCTTCCCTTGAGAGCAGAGACACGCCGGCCATCTCGTTGAGATATAAACGAACGGGATCATCTATCCTGTTGACCGTACCGGGAGTCAGATCGATTTCTTTCTCGGTTTCCGGCAACGCTTCTCCTTGTTCATCGGCCGGGGCCACGGGTTCCTTCTTCATTTGGGATTCGAGGCTTTCATTTTGAAAGACGGCTGTCTGCTCGACGGTCTCCTCATCCAACGTGGCAAACAACGTGGAAAACTCTTGCGAAGAACCTTTCTCCGCGATCAAGGGTTCTCTCATCCCTTCAAAGTTGGTTGGTCCTTTTTTCCTACCCGCAATCGGTTTCATATTCCGGAGGCCACTGTTTTTGGGCATCTCGTATTCCTCTTTCACGTTTTCGGGAATGAATAATGACTTCGTTCTGGCGCAGCATGAGAGAACGCATAAAAACGGTAACCCTTTATCCTATTGAAAAGGAAACGACTATTGCAAGAAACGGAAACGATGCGGCACGGGCCGTGACTTCATTCAATCACTCGGCGGTTCAAAATGGCCGGAGGGACGAGTCTGCCAGGGGACCGTCGCCGTTTTGGCCTGCTTGAGCAGACTGCGAAGATTGACTTCGGCGGCACGGAGGAGTTTGGGTTCGCCATGGCGCAACAGGGCCGTGAGGAGCACGTACAAATCCCGTTCGGCTTGACTCCCGCGGAGAATCCGTTCGGTCACGGGATCAGGAGAATCAAGATCAGGATAAAGGGAATCTTTTTCGTCGGGATCACCCCACAGCAAATCAAGAGCCTGAGGGGAACTGTACAACCAGGAGGGAGGAATCGCGAGAGCTTTCGCCAATGCTTCCACCGTTGAGACGGCGGGATCTGTTTCTCCGCCTTCGATCGCTTCGATGATGGAACCTTCGACGCCGGACTCGGCAGCCAACTTGACGATGGTGTATTGTCGCGCTTTCCGCCACGCTTGCAATGAAAAAGACATGCTCCTGATCATAACGAAGAAGCCCGGCGCTGTCTATCGCAGGATCTGATGACGGCGGGCCCTGAAGCCTGTACGTGCCTCACCTTCTCGAAATGCGCTATCACTCGTCTTGAGTCACGGGCAGCCGAAACTGATGAACCAACCCGGCGTCGGGCATCGCCTCAAGATCTCCATAGGGCGAGCCCACAACCAAATCACGTCCTGCACCACTCAAAGAAAGCCCGAAGAGATCGGCTACGCCGGTTGTTTCCGAAGGGTTGGCAATCATGGATTGCAGCGCTCCGGTTTTGCGATCGAAGACGAAAATCGCCCCGGCATCGGTCCCGGCGGCATCATGGCCGGGCGCGCCGACGATGACGTACTCGGGGAGCAGGGCCACGGCTTCTCCGAAGTGATCGTCTTTTCTCGGTTCCGGGGCTTCCAACGTTCGCAGGAATTCGCCGGTTTTCGTATAGAGATACACCGCTCCGGCCCCGGGTTGCGTGGTCCCTCGTCCCAACGCACCAACCACCAACAATTCGGCGTCGCTCGCCAACGCCCATCCGAAATACTCATTCGTCTGAGGATCGGGTGAGACGAGGATACGTTGCAACCGTCCGCTTTCCCAATCGAAAAGAAACACCTGCCCATGATCAACCGGGTCCGTGCCGCCGAGCGGGGCGCCTACCAACAGCGTGGAACCCAGGAACGCCACCGCATGGCCGAACCCGTCAGCGTTCCGGTTTTCCGCATACGGAGAGACAAAGGTCGATTGAACTTCTCCGCTGGTCGCGTCAATGAGATAGACTTCCCCCACCTCAAACTCCGTGGCGGTGCTGGCTCCCGGATCGCCAACGGCCACCAGACGGTCTTGGGCAGCCACGGCATGCCCAAACGCCGCTGCCGATTGATTGGGGCTGACAATGATCTGCCGCGATTCTCCCGTGTTACGGTCGAAGACCGTAACCGATCCCACAGACCGGCGTAACGTCCCTTTTCCCCTGGGAGCGCCCACAATCACGTAGTCCGGCGTGAGGCTCACGGACAGGCCGAACAAATCATCACCCATCGGCGAAGGAGGGACAAACTCTCGCAGTAACGTGCCGGACTCGCGCTTGAACAAGGACGCTTTTCCCGTTTGCCCGCGGGCACCTTTCGCATGAGGCGCACCGACGAGGACTTGATCCCCTTCAACGGATACGGAGAAGCCGAAACCGTCCAACAACGTCGGCTTGGAAGATTGGAGACTGGGGCCCTGCTCCAGAGCCTGCAGGCCGGAGACGTTCCCGGTCGAAAGCAAGAGGACCGGAACCAGGGAAAAAAGATGGATCATGGCTCGACGAACTTTCACGGGCGTTCCGTTGTCGGCATTCAGGGATCTTCCTCTTGTTCGGCTGGACGTGAAGGCAAATCGATGACGTGACGCGTGGGCCCGTCGGAATCCGAATCGCGCCGGTACAGGGCAAACGGCGGGATATCGACTTGTAAACGTTTGATCAACCGCCGCATGAACTTTTCTCCCGGAGCTTCACAAATCCACACGTACATGCCCGTTTCCAATTCGTGGAGATGTCGCTTCAGCCGAAAGCCGGGATCTTCCATGAAATAAGCCGACAAGAATCCCGTAATCGCCTGCATGACCCATTCATGCTCTTGCGCGTAACGAAAACTGACGCCGATTTCGAAGAGCTGTCCGTGCCCGTCCATGGCCTCATCCTACATTGATGCTTGAGACATTCACGTCTGCGCCTTGACGTCCAACTCGTGCGCTTTCCGGCCCCCGCGCGGAAGCCGTCGTGACGAAACTTCCCCTTTTTAAAAGATTGGCGGCATGCGTTTCAAACCGACCGACCAAGCGTGGTCCCCACGGCTCGTTGCCGCTGGTGGCAAGTTGTGGCAAAATACCGGGCACCATCATGGGAGACCACACGTGTCGTTCCTGACCCAACCCACTATCGTCATTGCACGCGTCATCGGCATCATTGCGATCGCGGCGGGTTTCCTGCTCGGGATCGAAGGCCTGAATCAACCGGATTCGATATGGTTGCCCGTCGCGCTGACCCTCATCGTGACGGGCTTATGCGCCCAAGTGTATGCGTTCTATCGAACCATCATGTACAAAATGCCCTCACGGCATACCCAGGAATGATGATTGTGACTTTGCGAAACGTCCTTTTTTTATCCGCACGGGTGCTTTGGCCCATGGTGCTCTTCCTGACCTTGTCCCTGACAGCCTGTAGCTCCGGACGAGAGTCGTATCTCAACGGGGCTCTGAAGAAAGCGACGCCACAAGACGTCGTTGAACAGCTCGGAGAACCGTGGAAAAAAAAGATCTCGGTGTTAAGGGGACAATCGACGTGGATCTATCGCTATGCGCTCACCCAGGATGAACTCGATCCCATGGGCGTCGACAAGCTGGGGCGGAGCGTGTTCAAAGCCACCGAAGGCGTGACCGCCATGATGGGACTTGGCGGCGGCTCCGGCAACCCGCTGGATCCGGGCACCAGACCTTACTGCTATCACTACGTCCTCACGTTTGATGACACCACCAAGATCCTCCAACGGTGGATGCGAGAAGCATGCGCTGACACTGATCTCTGACCTCGTCGTGACAGGAGCGAGTTCGCATCCGAACAACCGGTTCCTTCTTGGCCTGACCCAATCTCGCTTCCGACGCCTGGCTCCCGGATACGTGAACGTCAACAATAGGTAAAACCGTATGGGTAACGTTTTTCAATCCGGCGCATTTTTGCAACAGTGCTTTTCCGTCCACCCCCTTTCACTGAATTTCAAACTGTTCACCCTGCCCGACACCATCGGCATCTTTTGCGTGAATTGCAAATCCCGGCATCGCCTGACCGTTGGAACCATTACCCGCATCATCGGGGACGCGGAATGGAGCGAAGAAGGCGCGAGCACCAAGCTGGGAACCTGTGCCAGCCACCATCAGGAAGCCTTACACGTCACGGAAGTCAGCGTGGACCGCGACATCGTTCAATTTCGTTGCCGCGAATGCCGGGCCGGCTTCCAGGCAACGGTCTCCCTGTTTGAAACCTATCAGCCGTAAGGTCGGTTGCGTTCTTCCGACCTCGCTCTACAAGAACCCTTCGCAAAAAAAAGAGCCGCCTCATAGGAGGCGGCTCTTTTCCGGAATGAACGAGGCCTGCGCGAAGGCCTTATCTGTTAGGCTGTGGCGTGTACCGAAGATACGGCTTAACCGCCCGGTGGCCCTTGGGAAACTTGGCGGGAATTTCCTCATCCTTCACCGCAGGGACAATGATACAATCTTCCCCGTCCTTCCAATTGGCGGGGGTAGCCACCTGATGCTTGGCCGTCAGTTGCAACGAGTCCACTACACGAAGAATCTCATCAAAATTTCTTCCGGTCGATGCCGGATAGGTGAGCGTCAACTTGATTTTCTTATCAGGCCCGACCACAAACACCGAGCGCACGGTCATATTGTCCAACGCGTTGGGATGAATCATATCGTACAAATTCGCCACCTGCCGGTCGGGGTCCGCAATGATCGGATACTGAACCGTACATTGCTGCGTTTCATTGATGTCGTTGATCCAGCCTTTGTGGGAGTCCAATGGATCCACGCTCACCGCAAGGACTTTGACGTTTCGCTTGGCAAAATCCTCGGTGATTTTCGCCACGGTCCCCAATTCCGTGGTACAGACCGGGGTAAAATCCTTGGGATGGGAAAATAAAATGCCCCATCCATCACCGAGCCATTCATGAAAATTTATCGTTCCTGCCGTTGTTTCAGCAGTAAAATTTGGGGCTTCATCCCCTAGACGAAGTGCCATGGTGTCTTTCCTCCTCTTAAAACTTACGAATAAGCATTGCCGGCAAAAACGCCGCCGCGCTTTTGCCATTCTTTAAGACTTGAACTATACGCCTCATGGAAAAAGGCAGTCAACAAGCTAACAATCCCTAGGTGAAAAACCGCAATAAAAAACCCAAAAGGGCGGGATTGACCGCCCTTTTGGGTTCCATTTCGTTTTCTGAAAGCCGATTCTCTAAAAAATCGTATCAGGCCGATTGCTGAGCTGCGGCTGTTTTCACCACGTTGGCCGCCTGGGGACCTTTGGCTCCCTCCACCAGATCAAATTCAACAGGTTCGCCCTCTTTTAGGGTTTTAAAGCCCTCCCCCTGAAGAGCCGAATAATGCACAAAGACATCCTGTTCTCCTTCGACTCGAATGAATCCAAAACCCTTTCGATCGTTAAACCATTTGACGGTCCCTGACTTACGATCACTCATACGTGCCTCCCTCAATTCGGACCAAGAAAAACCAGGGGTTTCCCTTAACAGGCCCTAAAAAAAAACCGCAGACAGCTTTTTCGCCTTCTGCGGCAGAGCTAATAATATAAATGCCATGTATGAAGCCCTATCTGGAATAAAAGTTCTGTTATCTGTATCACAAGAGTACGTAGTCTGTCAATAGCATTAAAGAAGAAACACGAGACACGTCACCCGGTTGCCGGATTAAATCTGAAATTGCGCTTCATACAAATCAGCATACAGGCCTTTTCCATCCAACAACTCGAGATGAGTCCCTGCTTCGACTAGCCGCCCGCGCGCGAGTACGAGAATCCGGTCGACCTGTTGCAGAGTGGTCAGACGATGCGCGATGACAATGGTGGTGCGCCCTTGAGTGAGGACGGCCAACGCCTCGCGAATTTTGACCTCCGTCTCCGTATCAATGTTCGACGTGGCTTCGTCGAACACCACGATGGGAGGATTTTTCAACAGCACCCGGGCGATTGCCACACGCTGCTTTTGGCCGACGGACAACTTCACGCCCCGTTCCCCGATTCGGGTGTCATACCGGTCCGGAAGTTCCATGATGAAATTATGAGCCCGAGCCGCGATGGCGACGTGTTCAATGGCCTCGTCCGTGGCCGAGAGATCGCCGTAGACGATATTTTCTCGAATGGTCCCGTTAAAGAGAAACGGTTCCTGTTGCACCAAGCCGACCTGTGAGCGCAGAAACGCCAGCGGCACGTTTCGCACGTCCATGCCGTCCAACGCCACCATGCCGCCCGTCGCGTCGTAAAACCGCATCAGAAGTTTGACGATCGTGCTCTTGCCCGCGCCGCTCGGGCCTACCAGGGCGATACGCTCTCCCGCCTCCACGTCGAAGGACACGTCGTGCAACACCTGAACTTCCGGCTTATAGGAAAAGTCCACGCCTGCGAACTGCACGTTGCCGCGAAAACGGGCGGCGGGAGCCACCACCCCGGGCCGGTCCTGCACGTCGGGTTCGGCATCCAACACGTCGAAGATGCGTTCGCTCGAGGCCAGGGCGTGTTGGAGCATGTGGTTGACGGAATGGATTTGGTTCACCGGCACGTAGAACAGGGCCAGATATGAGACGAACATCACGAGTTCTCCCACTTTCAGGTCCCCCTGTGCGACTTCCACCGACCCCACCCACAGAATCAGCACCGTGCCCATGGCCCCCAGAAAAATCATCGCCGGGGAATACACGGACCACAAGAACATGGCCTTGAGATTGCTTTGGCTGACCTCGCGATTTCTCGCGTCGAAGCGTTCCCGTTCAAACGCGTGACGATTGAACGCCATGGTCTCCCGGATGCCGGACAGGGAGTCCTGAAGATAGCCGCTCAATTCGGCCGTGTTCCGTCGAATTTCGTGGTAATACCCGTGAACCCGGCGGGAAAATTTCACGGCGGCCACCATCAAGATCGGGATGGGCACCAGCGCCAGGAGAGCCAATTGCCAATTCACCACGAAGAGAATCACGGTGATCCCGATCAGCGTCAACGACGCGGTCAACATACCCTCCAACCCATCGATGAAAATCCGCTCCACGTGTTCGGTATCGTTCATGACGCGGGACATGATTTCTCCGGTCGACCGATCTTCGTAAAACCTGACCGAGAGCCGCTGCAGCGCCTGAAACACCTGTTGCCGGAGTTGGACCACGACGCGTTGCTCCAGGACGTTGTTGAACCGGATACGCAGGGAGTTCGCGACGTTCTTGAACGCGTAAGCCGACACCAATCCGCCCAACACCCACGGTAAGAGGGAGTATTGGTCCGCCTGAATCACGTCGTCGATAATCACCTTCACCAGCCAGGGCGGCAACAGATCGAACGCCGTGGTCAGGGCGGCGAAGGACAGGGTTGTCAGGGCCAAGGAGCGGTGCGGCCGCAAATACCCGAGAATGCGAAGGAGAACGTTCACGCTGTGTCACACCATGTGCCGTAGGGAACAACGATCGTTGTTCACTACGGTTGAGGAGATGAGGGAGCAGAGGGGGAACAATGCAGGAGGGGGAACCACGGCTAGATGACCGTGGCTGGTTCCTGCTTCCAGTACGAGTCGAATTCCTTCAACTGCGTCAGCGTGGAAAGATCCGTCATCCGGTCCACAAAAAGTTTGCCGATCAGGTGATCCATTTCATGTTGGATACACACGCCAAATAAACCCGTTGCCTCGAAATCCACGGTACGACCTTCCCGGTCCAACGCCTGGACTCGAATGGACGACGGCCGCGTCACTTTCCCGCGCAACCCGTCCACGCTGAGACAGCCTTCCCACATTTCGACCTGAACCGGACCGTAAAACACAATCCGGGGATTGATCAGGACTGTCTCGGGAAACGCATCCTGGCCGTCACAGCGCATCACGACGAGTTGTTCGGACCGTGAGACTTGGGGCGCCGCCAACCCGATTCCCTCGTGGGCATCCATCGTCGCAAACATGTCGTCGATAAATTGCTGATAGGCGCGAGTGGGGATGATCGCCGGATCAACCGGTTCCGCCATTTTCCGTAAAACGGGATTCCCTATCTTGGCAATCGGCAACGTGGCCATGACGTACTCCCTTGATAATCCTTCCTCTCCGGTGGAGTCCTGGACGACGCGTCGTCAGGAAACAGGCTCGGATTGCGGTTTCGTTGGCGCGGCTCCGCGGTTCTTGAGGGCTTCCTCCCACCACGCCTTCCATTCCTTGGACCACTCCATCCGCTGTTCATGGGTGGACCCCTGCCAATCGTGCGGCGGCCCCCCTCGCCGGGTCAACCGCCAAAGCGAATCGCGGGCTGTAATGGAAACGTATTTTTCCGGATCACCCAGCAAGTCGATGAGGAGCGATACCGCTTCCGGACGTCTCACGTGCTGGGACTCAAACGCCACGGCTCGCCGGACGGTGTCCGCGGGATCCTTCACCAACGTTTGCAGGGTCGGGAGCGTCTCCACGGGCGACAACCGGACGGCAACGCGCAGGGCATGAGCCCGCACCCTTGTGGCTTCCTCGCCATCCTTGGCCACGTCGAGCAGATCCGGCACGGCCTGGGGGTCCTTGATAATCGACAGCGTTTCAATCGCGTTATACCGAAGCCGGCTCCCGGGCATCTTGAGCGCTTTCACCAGGACCGGCACGACCGGTTTCCCCAAGTGGACGAACTCGGCGATGATGTACAGTTCCTGGCGTCCTTCCAACAAAGGCAGCAAGGCTTCCGCCCGTTGCAACTCCTTCTCGGACAGGACCTCCGGCGCAGGGGTGGCCTGCTCGACTTCCGGAAACTCCGGCTCGGGCGGAGCGTTATAGGGGATTTGAACCGGAATGACATACGCCGGTCGAGCCGCAGGCTGAGCGACTTCCGCCAGGGAAACCGGTGCCCACCACAGAAACCCCAACCCCGCCATAACCCATACGAGATTCACGTTCATCCACATTTTCTTGCTCCGCGGAACCATTGTTTTAGGGATCTCTGATTCGGATAGTGCAATCAATCAGACATCCTTTAGTCTAGTGGGTTTCCCTCATGCCGGTCAAGACACAGAATGTCCGCGTACCGTTGACCGAACCTCTGCCTGTTCCCGGTCCGCAGAGCCGGACCCGGCTCCATCGTCTTGCATCCCGGTTCTTTCATCTTGATTTCATGAATGGTAATATACAGGATTATTCCGAACGTAATCACGACGGCCGAGAAGGAGGGCTTTCTATGAAACCGGTGCGATTGCTCCTTGGCTTGGGGTTGGCGGTTGGACTCTGTGCCGGCCCGAGTTGGGGCTATGAAGAAGTCCCCGTATCCAATGGGGGAACCTTGCAGGGTATGGTCAAGTTGATCGGGAAAGTCCCCAGACCCAAGGGGTACAACCTCGTCACCTTACCGGACGCCGTGTATTGCGGCCGCATCTCGACCGGAACGGGATGGCGTCTTCTGCAACCCTTCGTCATCGGCCCCGACGGCGGATTCAAGAACGTGGTCATCTATATCGAAGAACTACGCAAAGGAAAAACCTTCAATTACGACCCTCCGCGCATTGAGGCGATCGACTGCAAATTCGAGCCGTATATCACCATCGTCCGGGACAAGCACGACATCGAAGTGGTCAACAAGGACCCGGTCTTTCACGACATCCAAG
The DNA here is from genome assembly GCA_965203665.1 of Nitrospirales bacterium. GTDB lineage: Bacteria > Nitrospirota > Nitrospiria > Nitrospirales > UBA8639 > Bin75. Next base: position 1,293,118 of record OZ241905.1, read on the forward strand.
GCTATGAAACCTCGAAGTTCGGCGCCCGTGTCCTCTTCAACGTGCCCCTGCCCATGAGCAAGAAATTGCGCAAGGCGGAGTTGATGGCCGGCAAGACGGTCAAGAATCGAGCCGGCAAGGTCCTGACCCAACCCATCAAAATGGGGAAACAGCGCAACCTGTTCGTGATGCAATGCGGATTCCACGCGTACATGGAAAGCTGGGGGTTCGCGGTCAAAAACCCCTACTACGCGCTCAGTGCCAAAGACGGCTCGTATGCCATTACCGGCATTCCCCCTGGAACCTATAAGGTCCAGGTCTGGCATCCCATGGTGAACAAAGAATACACCGTGACCATCGAGCCCAACGGCACCACGGACTTGCAGATCGACATCGACGCGCCGAAAGGCCGGCTCTACGCCAATGAAGTGAGCGAAGGCACGCGCTTCGGCGTGGAATTGCTCGGGGACGTCGCCATCAAACCCATCGTGGAACTCCAAACCTACGAGCCGTAACCTCACATCCCCGGTTTGAGCCTACTCATCTCCTCTCCTTTTTTCCTTCCCCTCCTTTGTAAGGAGGGGCCAGGGGAGGTAGAAGACAAAGGTGAGGGTGAGATAGCCTGGACCGGTCGCCTTACAACCAACTCTCCACGGACAGACCGGGAACCCGCTTGTAGTACTGAGGATTTCCGGAAACCAGCGTGAGGTTTCGGACCAGCGCGATCGCCGCGACCCGCAACGCCGTCTCACTCACCGGCGATCCCTTCCGCGCCAACGAGGCGTGCAAGTCCCCGTAACGCCTCGCCGCCGCAGCATCGAACGGCAGGATCTGCAAGTTGGGAATCAGCCGCGTGTCGATCTGGCTCAACAAAGCAGCCGACCGACGGCCGAACCGGCTCGCGCCGACGATCAACTCCTCAAGGGTGATGCTGGAGGTGCATTGCTGCTCGGGCGGCACCGAGGCCAGTTTCGCAATCAACGCCGTGGAGGGACAACGTCCCATGAGGTTGGCCAGGACATCCGTATCCAGCAGGTACATCAGGCTTTACCCTCCGCGCGACAAAAGTCACCGCCGCGTTCGGCCAGGATGCCAGCCAGCAGGGCGTCCATCTCCCGCTCTTTCAATTCGCCCCAGGCCCCTGCCAAAGCCAAAGCACCCTGGGGATCGGCAGAGGTCGTCTGCTGCTGATTCAGCAATTCGAGCGCCTCGACGCCGACCAGCGCAGCCATGGGCTTACCCCGCTTCTCGATGATCACCTGCCCGTCGTTCGCGGCCACCTGGGCCAGAAGTGACGAAAGCTCTTTTCTTAACTGTGCCGTACTGATTTTTTTGACCATGGCCTTCCAATTCTGACTTTTGTACAAAACCGTACGTTTTGTACATATGTTACAAAATAATACAAAGTTTACATTTTGTACATATTGTACAATTTGTAAACTTTATTGCAAATTGTACATTTCGTACGGCGGTGGGAAATAAGTGTCGATATAGGCGATGCTCATTCGTCACGGTCGGCGAGAAAGCGCTTGAGGGCGCCTGACCGACGCCCGACGGCTTTCATGGGCTTCCTGGGCTCACCTGAGCACACCACAATCCCCTGCCTGGAAAAGCATTATATAACTTATCCTCGTGCAGCCGATGCTGAATTTCGGTGGCTGAAGCCGTCTCGGAAAATAACTCCAACGCCTCCTTCACATTTTCTCGAGCCTGAGTTACCGTTGCTCCCTGACTCGCAATGTCCAACTCAGGGCAAAGGGCAACGTAACCATCGCCTTCGCGTTCGATAATTACTGTCAACTGTCCGGTCATGATGACCACCTATCTTTTAACCGTGAATCCCGCAGGGCTCCTTTGTCTACATTATTTTGCCGAGAACGTAAACTTTCAGTACGCTTGCTCCAAAACTCCAACTCTTCTTGTTTCGACTTGCCTGATAACAATTGCCCGACGTATTCCGCACCACGTCGTTTCAAGGCGACGCATTCCGGTTCACGAGTTGTCATAGTGAATGACCTCCAACGGAGAATAGATACCAATGTGACCATGGCCATTTAGCAAATTGACCGCATTATATTTCGTGATTTTGTCAAAATGAACGATGTGCCTGAAATTCCAGCTTACTAATTCTTCGTCTCCGCAAAAGCCCAGCGTTTAGCCATTTTCTGAAGTTCAGGAAGATGTTCGGGCCAGTCATGTAAGGTCGCCGGATCGAAATCAGCCCCGTTCGGCCAGACCAACGTGTGGACTTCGGGATCAATCCGAACTTGGCTGAATAAGGACTCATCCCGGAGTGGACCGAATACCTCACCCTCCAAGATGGTTTGAAAATCAATGACCTGTTCCGTCTCATCGTCGAAGCACACGCGAAGGGTGTAGGGTGCCCGTCTTTCAAAAAACACCACACGATAGATGGGATGACTCACGTCGCTCTCCTTTATTACAGTCCCTCTTAGGATTCGCAGAAAGTATCCTGTCAATCGAATCTATGGGCATCGCTGTGGGCACGCATATTCACCAATCAGCGCAAAAACTAGCATCCTGGCCTGTCATACTCAAAATCCTGATTGAACTTTACACTGCTCTGGCATGTCTTTTCGGTGTTTATAGTCTCCAACAAATCGTTTCCATCTTTTATCGCACGAAGTTGATGGGGTTGTGCGCTGTCGCGCTCCGACAACAACCTGTATATTGGCGTAGATGTCCAGTTGTTGTCTTTCAGTTTTATCCTTGGTCTGACAAATGCCACGACTTCATCCAATGGCAATATGTTAGCGTCAAAGCTGAACCATGTGAGGCTGCCATCATCTGGACTGCCTTTTTCACTGGGATAGCGGACATAGTCAAAATACCTCTGAAAAAAAGCTACCCGTCGTTTCAAATCTTCATTGTCGCATGATGAATCTATTTCCCTCGCTTTCTGATACAAGTCTGCCAATCTATGTCCCCATGCGGGTGAACTCTTTGTGACACTAATTTGCTGACCAACAAGATACGCCTTCAAGTACAGTTCGATTGTTCTATGTGCATTGACCGAAGCTTCCAACCAAAGTCCGGTAAACCACAACAACCGCGTAGCGATGTAACTATCGTCAGCGTAACCCACCCAAATATCACTATAGTCTTTGCCAAACATAACGCTTCCTAAACGCTAACTTGTGTGGAGTTGCTTGTCTGAGGCTCTTCCATATCAAATCCTCCATGTTAGCCACATCTTAAAAGGGCAGCTTACATCTTACCCTAGAGAAACTTCTGCGTCATCTTCCCCCCTAACGCCGGTCGATGACAGGGTGAATCAGCTAAACCGCCACCTGTGTTTCAGTGTCGCCGGCGAAAAGGGCGTTCATGTAGGCGAGGATGAGGTCGCGGGTGCGGTAGTGGCCGAAGGCGGCTTCGTCTTCTTTGCGGACGATGGGGAAGGTGTCCAGGATGTACTCTGCGTCTTCCCTAGTCAGGCCGTAGAGGTGGAAGTAGAGCGCGTCGAGTCTGGCCCGCAGGTGGCGGCGTTCTTCTTCGTTCCAGACGAAGGGCGGGCCGTCATAGCCGAGATCATGGGCGAAGGGGGCCATGTCGTGAGCGGTATACGTGAGACGGAGGACATGATCGCGGACGAGGTCGCGGGCGGTCTTGGCACCGAATAGACGGTCGTAGTCGGCGGGTGCGATGACGGGGAGTTGCTCAACGATGAACCAACTCAGATTTGTCCCTGGCATTTTGTGGCGTGTCACATAGTCGAAACAGTGGCTATTGAGATTCGCAATGACTAGACACGCGTGAGTTGCCGAAAAATCTTCCTCCGGCATCAAAATGAAGACGCTATCACTCAAGCCGATTTTGGGCACAGCGGCTGCAATCATTGTCCTAACGTCTGTTGGCCGTGCTATACGTCTATACGCAATTGTCCAGCCAAGACTTTTGGGCATATTGGCATATATTTCCTTCTCCAGAACCCAGTATTGTGACATAGGACTAAATGCTGGATTGGCGTGTTCAGCAGTAGTGACGGCAACGCTCAGATACGGATTTATAGTGTTGTCTGGGTTGTATTTCACCGAATTGGCTCGATGGTCGAACTGATGAATCATACGGCCCTGATACAGCGGCAAATATAGCTCCTGTGCTCGTTTCCAGTGGTTGCTCTCAACGGGGTAAAAGCCTTCCGATTCGAGTTGCTCGGCGGTGCGGAAAAGATGAGAATCATTGGCCATATCAAACATACGGACGTATTTCACCGGCCATACCTTACGTTCCTCACTTCCTGAGTGGTCCACCAGCACCGGATGCCGCTCGTAGATGCGGCGGGTGATTTCGGCGTCACGCCGGGTGCGGAACACGGGCGCGGTGCCGGTATTCGGATTCACGCGGGCGAAATCCTTAGGCGTCAATGGGAAACAGCGGTCTTCGTCATGGAGTTCTTTCGTGTCATGCAGGAAGAAGGCGCACTTGGTCTCATAAAATCGTCTGTCTTCCCCGCCGAATATGAGGGCGCAGAATTTGAAGCGGGAATCCACGTCGGGGAAGAACGGCGGCAGATCGGTTCCGAGGCGGCGGTTCTCAAAATCAAACAGCCCGCCCACCCGTCCGTTCGTGGAAACGGATTTGAAAAAGCGGGCAGCGGTCTTGTCCGCGTAAATGCCCGATGGTGTGAGCAGACCCACAAAGCCGTGCGGCTTGATCAAATTCATGGCGCGCTCGACGAACAGCGAATAGAGGTTGATGTCGCCGCCGCTGAGCAAAGGGTAGTGACCGGAAGCCCGAATGACTTCCCCGAACCTGTCCGCGCGATGCTTGGCGTCATCGAACTCGGCCGCGAGGGGCGATCCCTGGTCGCGTAGTCGCTGAATGCCTTTTCCCCGCGCCGCTGCTGTCGGAGCAAGGGCAAGCTCGGGATCGCGAGTTGCAAACCATTCCACCTCTTGCAGCTTGATGCGATCCCACGGCGGGTTGCCAATCACGGCGTTAAAACCGCCTTGCGGGCAGGTACTTTGCCAATCGCGCCACACCCCAGGAAAAGCCACTTCCCAGTGCAGGAAACCTTCCCGTTCAGCTACAGACATAGTTTTCTGCCACAATTCGACAAACTCCGACCAAGCGATGGCATCGCAATCGGGCGGAACGTCGCCTTCGTGCTCCGGGCCTCGGGCCAGTAGCTTGTAGGCGTCCGCAGGTTGCAGGGCGAGCATCCGGACCAGCGGCCTCTCAAATTCAGCGCGATCTTTCTGCTTCATGCCCGCGGTGAACCAGCGCAAGCCGCAGAGGGTATCCAGTAGCCCGCGGAGTTCCGAGGTCTTCTTCTCCACTCCGTGAAACAGCACGGCCGACTCCCGCACTTCGGCCACGTCGGCGTCCGACATTTCCTCGATGCTCTGCATGCCTTCCGTAGCGGCCTCCGCTCCCGCTATGGCACTGCTGAAAAACAGGGATGCCCAGTTCCGTAAGTCCGCGGTTGCTTCGGCCACCCGCAACCCGACCAACGAGTCGCCGTAGCGCAGGTGGTGGTCGAGGAAGGATAACGGCGCGCCCACGGTAAAGCTGTGCAGCCACAGCGAGACCTTCGCCAGTTCGACGGTCAGGGGGTTCTTGTCGATTCCGTAGATGCAGCGCTTGAGCACCATGCGGCGGATGATGGCCTGGTCGGTAAGCTGGGACTCATCCATCACCCAGTCCGCTTCTTTGGCCCGTTGAAGGATCTCTTTGCGAATCGTGGCCACACGTTTTACCAATGGCGAAACATACTCGGCGTCGCGCCACTGCGGTACGGCCGGAACGTACTCGATGAGTTCGGCGACGTAGTCGGACAAGAAATCCACGGCCGTGACCAGGAAATGGCCGCTTCCCATGGCCGGGTCCAGGACCTTCAGGTTCAGGACGGCCTCGGCTGGGTCCAGCTTGAGCAATTCGGCTTTCCGCTCGGCCTTTGACCGGCGTTGGCTCTTGAGTTCGGCGGCTTTGTCTTCAAACGCCTTGAGACGCTCTTCAGCCAGCGGTTTCAATGTCCGCTCGACGATCAGATCGACGAGTTCCTGGGGCGTAAAGAAACTGCCGCTGTCCTTGCGGGCGTACGGATTGGGACGGATGACGATCTTGCCGCCCTCGTGGACCGGCTCGCGTTCAAGGAGTCGCTCGTAGATCGAGCCGAGTTGCTGCACGGACATGTCACGGTAGTTGACGAAGTTTCGATTGTCTTGCGAGTCCCCGGTGTGGCTCAGGTCATAGATGATGTGTGCGATCGGTTTGTCAGGTAGCCGGGCTTCTTCCAGCAATGCCGCGGCTTCTGACGCGAACAGCCCCCCGTTGTAGGGCGGCAGGCCGATGGACGGGTCGCCCTTGTCAATGAGCTTGAAGAGCGACATCAGGTGGTCGTAGTAGCTGGTGGCGTGGGACGAGAAGGTGTCTTTGTCCGCCATTCGGCGCGCGATATCGTCCCGCACGCGCTTTCGCAGGCCGTAGTCGTCGTACCGTGAATCGTTGACCGGCAGGAGTCCCCTGTCTTCGGCGTACAGCACGAAGAGCAGCCGGTACAGGAAGATCAGGGCGGCCTCCCGGATTTTTACGAGACTCTTGTTCGTGGTATGAGCAATCGCCTGCACCAGGCTGGGAAAGACGCGCTCAAACACCACGCCCGAAAGATCCTGCGCGACCCGCTCCTCGTATCGGCGACCCTCTGCGAGGGCGGCTTCCAGGAACGTACTCGTGGCGCCTTCCGGTCGGGTGAAAGAGTCACGGCGAAACAGCAGGTGGAAGACACGGAGGCCATCCTCGTTACCGGGCTTGAGCAGTTCAGCCAAATCGGCTTCAAAGTAGCCGCTGGCACGGGGACGGGCACGGTGGTCATAGAGACGCCACACGTCGCCATTGGTCAGGATGCCCCAGCGAATGCGGCCTTCCGTCGCGATCTCGGCCGTCGAGAGGTATCTGAGTATCTGCCCGTGTGGGGTGCCAACCGCGTCCTTGTCGTCCTTATCATGGGCGTCCAAAGCGAGACCGAACCGCTTGCTCTCTTCCACCACCAAAGCGTCCCGGTAACGGTCGCCTGGCTTCTTTCTTGCTTCAGCACGCTGCTTGTCGCCGGCATCGGCAAAAAGTAGATGATCGGGAACGTCTTCTTTACCGGTCGAGCCCTGCTGCGGCAGGTAATCGGTCCATCCGAGCAAATTCAGGATGGGACGGATCAAATCCTGTTCAGTGACGGCTTCGTTAGGGGCCACGGCACGGCTCAGGGCCTCGCACTTTTGACGCACGCCGTCCCTGAACGCGGCAAATGCTTCAGGCTTGTCGAGAGAGGCCTTCCACTCGGGGGTGGCCTTAATGCCGTCGGTGAGGAAGTAGTGCGTGAATAATTGGCCGGGCACGTCAGTTTCTTAGGGGCTTACTTTGAAGGGTGGTCTGTTCTTTGCTGAACAGCAGGGGCGGTCGATTTCTTCACGTGCTTTCCAAGCGATGGTTCATTTCGTACTTATAGCCTATCCGGGCTTACAGGCCAAGCGTTTGTATGGGATTACAAAGGAGGAGAAAAGAAATGCGCCATGAGATGGCGCGGCTACAAATGCATCTACCTCCCCTCGCCCCTCCTTACAAAGGAGGGGAACAGAAGACGCCGGATTCTCCGATCAGAGCTTGTCCTTGACGTTTGTAATCTAGGATCGGGGATGACTCAGGGAGAAGAGTCAGCGGTCGAGGCGGCGACTCACAGTGAGCGGTCACAGCGCCCGGATCGGCCCTGGGTAGCGCGTGACGACTTCGTCCGCCGTCAAGAGGGTGAGCCCTTCGATCTGGGCCTGCGCCACCAGGATTCGATCGAACGGATCCTTGTGGATTGGCGGAAGCAGATCCACCGCCACGGCATGAGCACCGGTCACGGGTAACTCCACATAACCGTTCTCCAGTAACCCTCGGCGTAGCAGTCGAGGGTCAGCACTGAACTCCTTTCGCCCCAGCCCATTCTTGATGGCAACCTCCCAAAGCGACGCGGCACTAAAGACTAACTCGTTCTCCGGGTCTTCGATCAGCGCACGCGCATCGTCCGGCAACCGGCGCGATGCACCCGCGGCCCAAAGCAAAACCTGCGTGTCGAGAAGGAGATTCAACCGTCACCTTCGAACAAGCTTCCGATCTTTTCGGAACCCATGCGGTCGAAATCCTCGGGCACGGAAATTTTCCCGGCCATGAAGCCGACCCGTCGATGGGAACCGGCACCCGGCGCTTCCACGGCGACGACTTTGACGACGGGCTTGCCGGCACGCGCAATAATAAACGGTTCGCCCTTGGCCGCGGCTTCGACGAGACGGGAAAGATGGGTCTTGGCTTCGTGCATGTTGACGGTACGCATGACACCACTCCTTAAACTTAGTCTATGCAACTTAGTTAATCACGTCAAGCTGTAGCCTGTCAATTCATTTCCACGGGCAGAAGAACTATACTGTAGACAGAAAGCGAGTTGCGTATGTCCCTCATTTCCAGAAGAACGTTCGGGAAAAGTTTGTTAGCCTCGTTGGGGCTGGCTGTCTTGCATCCCTCTTCGCTCGTTCAGGCCCAGTTGTTCGGCTTGTTTCTCGGCAAAGGCCGTGAAACGCCGGCGATTACCTCCAATGACGATTTTTACGTGACCTCTTACGACCTGACGCCGGAGATCGACCTGGAGCAGTGGTCATTACGCATCGGCGGCATGGTCGAACGTCCGGCCTCGTGGTCTTTCGCGGATCTGTTGAAACGCCCGCAAACGAAAATGATTGCCACGCTGGAATGTATCGGCAATACGGTCGGCGGCTATTCCATCGGCACGGCGGAGTGGGAGGGCGTGAAGCTGAATCACCTGCTGGACGAAGCGGGATTCGACCCCAAGGCGTTTGACCTGGTTCTTCGCGGCGCGGACGACTATTCCGACAGCTTTCCCCTCGCCCGGGCCCTTGAGGAAGACGTCTTGCTCGCGGTGAAAATGAACGGCGTGCCCGTGCCGCCCGATCACGGGTATCCTGCCCGGGTGATCGTTCCCGGCATCTACGGCATGAAAAACGTCAAATGGCTGACCGAATTAGAGCTTGTGCCTCACGACTATAAGGGGCATTGGCAACAACAAAGCTGGTCGGATACCGCACTGGTGAAACTGTCCTCACGCATCGACGTGCCGGGCGACCGGGAACTCATCACGACGCCGCGTTACACGATCAAGGGTATCGCGTTTAATGGCAGGACCGCCATTCAGAAGATCGAAGTGAGCACGGACGCGGGAAAAACGTGGAAACCGGGCACGCTCCTCCCCAAACTTTCTCCGCAAACGTGGACTCCATGGAAGTATGAATGGAACATTCCGCAAGCCGGGGAATACACGCTCATGGTTCGGGCCACCAATGCACACAACGCGGTGCAGACGCTTACTACCAAACCTTCTTCGACCGAGGCGATGGAGATTCACGCCGTTACCGTCAAGGTTGAGTTGTCATAAAAGATTTCGTGGAGAGAGGCAACGGCAAGCGCCATGAGATGGCGCGGCTACAAATGCAAAGACGCTGGATCCCCGATTAAAGATGTCGGGGATGACAGGAAAGAAGAAGCAGATCCTTCACTTCGTTCAGGATGACGACTGATGCGGGTTAGCTTATCGTCAGGGCAACGCGGCGGTGGCGGTGAGGGAGACGAGGGGCCAGGGATAGAGGCCGAAGAGGATGACGCCGGCGGCGGCGAGGGCCAGGACAACGAAGGCTGTGGGGGATAGGGCCAGGCGCGTTTCGCCTTCCTGGTCCGGTGACGGTTCGCGCATGTACATGACCATGACGACGCGCAGGTAGTAGAAGGCGGACACCGCGGCGAAGATCAGTCCGACCACGGCCAGCCAGGTCAGTCCGGCATTGACCGCGGCCATGAACAAATAAAACTTGCCGATGAATCCCGCGGTCGGCGGGATGCCCGCGAGCGAGACCATGAAGAGCAGCATCAGAAACGCGGCGCCCTTGTGGCGTTTGGCCAAACCGGTGAAGTCGTCCAGGTCTTCGCCTTCTTCCCCGCCCCGTCGAAGGATCGCCACGATGGAGAAGGCGCCCAGGGTCATGAAGGAATAGACGGCCAAATACAGCATCATGCTGGACACGCCTTTGGCCGAGACCCCGGCTTCGGTTCCGACCCATCCCGCCACGACCAGCCCGATCAGGGCATAGCCCGCGTGCGCGATGCTCGAATACGCCAGCATGCGCTTCACGTTGGTTTGCACGATGGCGACGAGGTTCCCCAGGATCAGGGTCAGGATGCACACGCCCAGGATGAGTCCGCTCCAATTCGGTTTCATGCCCCCGAAGCCTTCCAGCATCACCCGGAGAAACGCCCCGAAGCTCGCGGCTTTGGACGCCACGGCCATGAACGCGGTTACCGATGTCGGCGCGCCCTGGTACACGTCCGGGGTCCACATGTGGAACGGCACAGCCGCCACCTTGAAGCCGAATCCCACGATCACCAGCATCAGGGCGATGAGGATCATCGAGTCGTCCAGGCCCCGCGCATCGACGGCCGCGGCGATTTCGACGAGACGCGTGCTGCCCGCGGCACCGAAGATGAGCGAAATGCCGTAGAGCAGGAGACCCGAGGAGAACGCACCCAAAATGAAATATTTGGCCGATGATTCGATGGACTTGGCTTCAAACCGCTTGAAGCCCGCCATGATATAGAGCGAGATGGACATCAACTCGATGCCCAGGTAGATGACCAACAGGTCGGCCCCGGACACCATGATCATCATGCCCGTCAGGGAGAGCAGTACGAACCCGTAGAATTCGGCCAGGTCGATCCGTTCTTCCTTGAGGTACCCGATGGAGAGCAGGATCGTCATGGCGCTCACCACGTAGAGCAACAGTTTCCAGAACGAGGCATACCCGTCCACCACCACGAGGTCGCTGAACGCAAAGACCCGGCCGCCCATGCTCCCGGCGGTCACGACGAAACAGACTCCCAGCGCGGCCACGCTCATCCAGGCCAGCAGGTCTTTTTTGTTCGACGGGGTGATCGGGTCCAGGACCAGCAGGAGACAGGCAACGGACACGACGATCAGTTCCGGCAGGATCGTGACCAGATCTGCGAGAGGAATCATCATCGCGTTTCACCCTTTGTGTCGCCGGTTTCCGGGGAAGACGGGTTGGCGGCAATGACCTGCGGTGACACCGGAGGCCCGGCGTCCACCACCATGACTTTGGCCTGCTTTTGCACGAGGTGATCGACGCTGGCGTGCATCACGTCCAGCAGGGGCTTGGGATAAAGCCCGATCCAGAACACGAAGAACGCCAGGGGCGCCAACAGGCCGATTTCGCGCCAGTTCATATCGTAGAGTTTCGAGGCCATGTGTTGCGCCGGGGTACCGTAAATCACACGTTGCAACATCCAGAGAATATAGGCTGCCGCGAGGATGACCCCCAGGGCCGCGGCCGTGGCGACCGCCTTGCTCCACAGGAAGGCCCCGAGCAGCACGAAGAACTCGCCCACGAAGCTGTTCATACCGGGGAGCCCCACGGAGGACAGCGCAAAGATCACAAGGAACGTGGCGTAGACCGGCATGGACGCGGCGAGGCCCGAGTTGTCCGCGATCTCCCGGCTGTGCGTCCGCTCGTACACGATGCCCACACACAGGAAGAGCGCGCCGGTGGTGATGCCGTGATTGACCATTTGCAGGATCGCGCCTTCGATCCCCTGGGCGTTCAACACGAAAATTCCCAGCGTGACGAAACCCATGTGGCTCACGCTGGAATAGGCGATGAGTTTTTTGAGATCGGCCTGCGCAAAGGCCATGTAGGCGCCGTAGATGATGGCCACCACCGACAGGAACAGCACCACCGAGGTGAACTGCTGCGTAGCGTTCGGCAGCATGGGCAACGAGAAGCGCAGAAACCCGTAAGCCCCCAGTTTCAGCAACACGCTCGCCAGCATCACGCTGCCCGCGGTCGGGGCCTCCACGTGCGCGTCCGGCAACCACGTATGGAACGGGAACATCGGCACTTTCACGGCAAACGCGGCGAAGAAGGCCCAGAACAACCAGGCTTGCAGCCAGGCCGGATACTCGGCGTCGCTGAGCGTGAGAATATCGAACGATTCTTTCCCGGCGTAAAAATACAGCACGATAATCGCCACGAGCAGCAGGACGCTGCCGGCCAGGGTATACAGGAAAAACTTGATGGCCGCGTACACGCGGTTGGGGCCGCCCCAGATCCCAATCAGGAGGTACATGGGGATCAGCATGGTTTCCCAGAACACGTAGAACAGCACGAAGTCCAACGAGACGAACACGCCGATCGTGGCGGTTTCCATCACGAGCAGGCTGATCATGAATTCCCTGACGCGCGTCTCGATCGCGGTCCAGGAGATCAGGACGCAGAGCGGCGTCAACAGGGTGGTCAGCAGGACCAGGGGCAGGCTGATTCCATCCACGCCCACCGCGTAGTTGATGGAGGGCGACGCAATCCACTGGTGCGTTTCCACGAACTGCATGGCCGGCGTGGATTCATCGAACAGGATCCAGAGCGGCAGCGAAACCAGGAACACCAGCGACGAGACGCCCAAGGCCACCCATTTGGCCAGAGCTTCTTCGACCAGGAGAATCGCGGCCACGCCCAGCACGGGCAGGAACACGACCAAGGTCAGCCAGGGAAATCCGCCGGAAGACATCTCGATCAGAAACTCCTCATCAGAACATCAAATACGCGGTCAGGATAATGACCGCGCCCATAGCCATGCTGAGCGCGTAATTCTGTGTTTCGCCGGTTTGAATCAGGCGGGCCATCCATCCCCACCAGGCAAACCCGCGGGCCACGCCGTTCACCGCGTTGTCGATGATGGCCACGTCCACTTTTTTCCACATCCGTTCCGCCAGCGTGAACGTGGGATTCACGAACGCCTTGTCATAGGCTTCGTCCACGTACCACTTATTGAGCGAGCCGCGATACAACGCGTGCCATCGGTTCATCAGGCGTTCGGGCAAGTTCGGCGACTTCACGTACAGGACGTAGGCCGCGGCAATGCCGAGCACGCCCGCCAACGTGGCCACCAGCATGATGCCCGTGGCGGCCGCGCCGTGGTGCCCCGCGCCTTCACTGCCGGGGAAGGACGGTTGCAGGAACTCCGGAATACCCAGGTACCCCGTGGCGATGCTGAGCACGGCCAGCACCAACAGGGGAACGGTCACGACCGAAGGTTGTTCATGCACGTGATCGGCGTGGTGCGGGTCCACGCGGGACTCACCCCAAAACGTCACGAACACCAAACGGAAACTGTAGAACGCCGTCAGTCCCGCGGTGAGGATCCCCGCCACGGCCAGGACCTGTCCCAGCATTCCCGCGTTCCACGCGGACAGCAGCAATTCATCCTTGCTGAAGAATCCCGCGGTGAGCGGAAATCCGGCCAGCGCCAGCGACCCGATGATGAACGTCCAGTAGGTCACGGGCATTTTGTCCTTCAGCCCACCCATGCGTTGCATATCCTGTTCGTGGTGTACGGCCAGGATGACCGATCCGCATCCCAGGAAGAGCAACGCCTTGAACGCGCCGTGCGTCAGCAAATGGTAGATCCCTGCCACGTACCCTCCCAACCCGCACGCCATCATCATGTACCCGAGCTGGCTCAAGGTCGAGTAGGCCACCACGCGCTTGATGTCGTTTTGCGTCAACGCGATGGTCGCGCCCACGATCATGGTCAGGCCGCCCACGATTGCCACGACGGTCATGGCCGCGGGAGACAGGTTGTACAGGGGGGCCAACCGCGCCACCATGAACACGCCCGCAGTCACCATGGTCGCGGCGTGAATCAGCGCGGAAATCGGCGTGGGGCCTTCCATGGCGTCCGGCAGCCACACGTGCAACGGAACTTGCGCGGATTTGCCCACGGCTCCGACAAACAGCAGCAGGCAGATCAGGGTCATCGCGGAGACTTCCCATCCGCCGCCGAACGCGCCCAGCAGGTCGACCACGGCCCCGGCCTCGTTCGCGGCTTCGGCGAACACCGGTTGGTACTGCAGGGTCCCGAAGACCACGAACACCAACAGGATGCCGAGCAGGAACCCGAAGTCCCCGACCCGGTTGACGATGAACGCCTTGGTTGCCGCGGCCCGCGCCGAGTGCCGTTCATACCAGTGCCCGATCAGCAGATAGGAGCACAAGCCGACGGCTTCCCAGAACACGAACAGTTGGACGAAGTTGTCGGACATGACCAGCATCAGCATGGAGAACGTGAACAGCGCGATGTTCGCGAAAAACCGCGCGTAGCCCGGTTCGCCATGCATGTACCCGATGGTGTAGACGTGCACCAATCCGCTCACAATGGTTACCAGCAACAGCATGGCCGCGGTCAACTGGTCCACGTAGAGCCCGAGCCTGATGGTGAGATCACCGGATGCCGCCCAGGTGTACAAGGGAATTTCCAGCACGCGCCCGCCCGCGACTTCGGAAAAGGCCAGGACCGACAACAGGAAGGACAACCAGACCGCGGGCACGGCGATCAGATGCGCGCGCTCCTTCAGCACGTGCCCGGCGAAGCTGAGCACGACGAAGGCCAGAAGCGGCAGGAGCGGGATCAGGGCGTACAGCATGGCGCTACCACTTCAACAGGCGGAAATCATCCACGTTGATACTGGCGTGATGACGGTAGAGAGCGATGATAATCGCGAGGCCCACCGCCACTTCGGCGGCGGCCACGGTCAGGGCGAAGAACACGAAGACCTGCCCGGACAGGTTGCCGAAATGGGAGGAAAAGGCCACGAAATTGATGTTTGTGGCGTTGAGCATCAATTCGATGGACAGCAGGATGATAATGAGGTTCTTCCGGACCAGTACGCCGACGAGCCCGATGATGAACACCAGCCCGCTCAGCACCATGTAGAATTCCACGGGCACGCTCATTTCGATTCCATGATGCCTTTCTTGGATAAAATGACCGCGCCGATCATCGCCACCAGCAGAATGAGCGAGGCGATTTCAAACGGAAACAGATAGGTGGAATACAGGACCTCTCCGATGGATTCCGTGTTCCCCACGGCCGCCCCTTCGCGTCCGGGCTCCGGCGTCCCGACGGTGAAGCCCCGGCTGACCGTGAGCAGCACGGCTTCGGTCAGCAGCACCACACCGAGAAACAACGCCACGGGCCCCTGCCGGTTGAACTGCTCTTCCCGCTTCACGTTCAGGAGCATGACGACGAACAGGTAGAGCACCAGGATCGCCCCGGCGTACACGATGATCTGAATGGCGGCCAGAAACTCGGCGTGCAGGGTGACGTAAAGCCCGGCCACGTGAAAGAACATGACGAGCAGGGACAGCGCGCTGTAGATGGGGTTGCGGAGCACCACGACGAGCGACGCGGCCATCACGATGACTGCGGCAAAGTACAGGAAGACGAATGTGGCCACCGTTACACGTAACTCCCGTTAACGACGCCTGCGCGTCGCGCGGATAGAGGAATAGGCATCGGGACGGGCGAATCGGGCGAAACTCAAAATTCCTTTTCCGGAATGTCCTTGAAGGAGACGTTGAAATAGGCCACGTTGGGGTGCTGGAATTCCAACCGTTTTTCCCGTTCCGGAAACGCTCGATCTCCGATTGCCAATAGTTGTTCTTTATTCAAGTGCAAATTGCGCTTGTCGTACACGGCCCACTCGAATTCCTGCGACATGCCCAGGGCGTCCACCGGACAGGCCTTGACGCACAACCCGCAGAACAGGCAGCGGGTCATGTCCATGTAATATTCCTTGGCGAACCGCTTGGTGGGTTCACCGGGCACCTCGGCGCTCACCACGCGGATTACGCGTGAGGGACAGGCCGCCTCGCACAGGTCGCACCCCACGCATTTCTCCGTATCGTCGTCGTATCGCAGCAACCCCAACATGCCCCGGTAATTCTCGGGCAACGGTTTCTTCACGTGGGGATACTCCAGGGTGATGGGGCGATATTTCAGGAAATGCTTGAGCGTCTCCTTCATGCCCAGGAGGATTTCATAAAAGATCAGCGACTGAATCCACTTTTTGAGTTTCATCGACCCGGCTCCTCGGCGTTACGAATTGGGGAAGATGTAGGCAAGCACCGACGTCACCACGATGTTCCCGAGGGCGATGGGTAACAGCACCTTCCACCCGAACCGCATCAACTGGTCGTACCGCAACCGCGGCAGCGTGGCCCGTATCCAGAAAAACAGGAACAGGAAAAAGTAGACCTTCGCCGTAAACCAGAAAATCCCCGTCACCCAAGCGAACATTCCGGGCGCCTGCAAGAACGGCAGGGGGGCGTGCCAGCCGCCGAAGAACAGGACGGTGGACATGCACGACACCAGGATCATGTTCGCATATTCCGCCATGAAGAAAAACGCGAACCTCATGCCGCTGTATTCCGTGAAGAATCCCGCGACCAGTTCGCTTTCCGCTTCCGGCAGGTCGAAGGGCAGCCGGTTGGTTTCGGCCACGGAGGCGATCAGGAAGATCACGAAGGCGATGAACTGCGGAAAGGGCACGGGGTCGAAGGCAAACCAGTTCCAGAACCCGCCGGCCTGGGCTTCGGTGATTTCCACCAGGCTCAAACTCCCCGCCAACAACAACACCCCGACGATCGCCAACCCCACGTTGAGTTCATAGCTGATCAACTGGGCCGCGGACCGGAGGCCGCCCAGCAACGAATATTTGCTGTTGGAGGCCCACCCGCCCAGGATGACCCCGTAGGCCCCGATGGACGCGAACGCCAGGATGTACAGCACGCCGATGTTGATGTCGCTGATCACGAAGGGCTTGAATTCCACCCCCATGACGTCGATCGTCCAGTTCGGGCCGAACGGGATGACCGCAAACCCGATCAGGGCCGGCACCAGCACAAGAATGGGAGCGAGGCTGAACATGATCTTGTTCGCGCCGGCCGGGATGATGTCTTCCTTGAAAAAGAGCTTCAATCCGTCGGCCACCGGCTGCAGGACGCCATACGGGCCGACTTCCATCGGGCCCATCCGGTCCTGCATCCAACTGAGCACTTTTCGCTCCAACAGGGTGAGCACCGCCACGGTCAGCAGGACCACGCCCATCACGGCCCCGATCTGCGATAAGGTCAACGCCAATTTAATGCTGGTATCAAACACGGGAACGCTCCTCTATTGATCGATTTGTACTGCTTCACTTTGTCACAGTGACGTGAACCGTCTTCCACACGGGCACGTGGGTCTGCGGATCAACTTTCAACGAGAACAACGCGCGGACGGATTCGTCGAAATGCTCGGGGAACCATGCCACGGCATCGGGCACGCGGTCGTTCAGTTTCACGGAAACGGTGGCTTGCCCTCCGTCGTTCGCGAGCCGGACGGCCTGGCCTTCCTCGATCCCCAATCTCCCGGCCTCGCGGGCATTGACGTGAAGCAGGCCTTCGCCTTCGATTTCCATCAGGCCCTTCGCGCGCGTGCTGTACTTTCCGGAATGGTACAGGGACTGGACCAACCGCAACGTCATCGTCCCTTCCGGCGCGGCGGGCGACACATCCAGCGCGTACCGTTGATCGACGTCCTCCTTGAACCCGCTTGTCACGTATTGCGCGACCGTCTTTTCGTCGACTTTCGGCGGTGTGGATGCCGGACCCAACAAACCATACCCCGGAATCACTCCGCGGATTTCCTTGAATATTTCCTTGACCTCATTGTATTCGATGGGGTGATCCATCAACACCGACAGAGCCGAAAACATTTCCCAATCGGGCCGGCTCTCTCCCAACGGCTCGGTCGCTTGGCGGACGGGCTGGACGTGACCTTCCGTATTGGTAAACGTGCCGTCCTTTTCCATGGCCGAACACGCGGGAAACACCACGTGCGCCCGCTTGGCCGTTTCCGTCAAAAACATGTCCTGGCACACCAGAAATTCCAGCGCATCCAGCGCCCCGGTCACGTCGGCGTCACTCGGCAACGATTCGACCGGGTTCTCTCCCACGATGAATAACGATTTGATGTCGCCGGTCCGGGCCCGGTTCAACAGTTCCGGCAAAGTGGCCGGCGCGCCGTCCGGTACCGCCTGCCCCCAGGTCCGCGTCAAGGTCTTTTGGCTTTCTTCGTCATGAAGGTCGGCGGGACCCGGGAAATATTCGGCCACGGCGCCCATTTCCACGGCGCCCTGATCGTTGTTCCCTTCGGCCAGGCAACCCAAGCCCGAGCCCGGCTTCCGGAGATGCCCCGTCAGGATTTGAAGATCCATGAGGTTGGTCACCAGCCCTTCGCCGCCGAGGGAACGAAGCACCTCCCGCCCAACCAGCACCACGGCGCGTTCGGCCTGCGAGTACATCCTGGCCGCAGCCGCCACATCCGTTTGCGAAAGACCGGATTGCGCCTCGATTGCGTCCCAGGAAACCTTGGCCATGTGGGCCCGAATCGTTTGCACGAACTCCGGCGCCTCACGCGCGACGTCCTCATGCACGAGGTTCGATTCGACCACGGCCTTCAACAGCCCCAGGATGGCCGCGCCGAACTGCCCGCTCCGCACCCCCAGGTGTTGCCGGGACAGCGTCGAAACGTTACTCACGGTGGAGCGGACCGGAAGCAGTGACTCAAGCGTGATCAGTTGGGCGCCTGCGCGCTTCACGGCCTGTTTCACGTGCAGGGCCGTCACGGGATTGGACTCATTGACGTTGGTGCCCACCAGCATGATCGCATCGGCCTGGCCCACGTCTTCGTAGCGAATGGTCCAGCGATGCGTGCCCTGCACTCTCCGGAGAGCCCGCACGCCGTTGATATGCCCGTATCGCGCGCTGCTGTCGATCTGATTCGTGCCGATAACGACGCGCATGAATTTCTGGAACAGGTACAGGTCTTCGTTGGTGCAGCGCGTCGTGATGAGACCGCCGATCGCATCGGCTCCGTGTGCGGCTTTGATCGTTGTGAACTGCCGGGCCACGCGGTCCAAGGCTTCTTCCCAGGTGACTTCGACAAAGGAGCCATCGGCCTGGCGCACGAGCGGATGCTGCACGCGATCGGGATGTTCCGCTGCGTGATACCCGAAATAGCCGCGGACGCAGAGGTCCCCGTTGTTCCGGCCGGCGCCCAGAGCCGAATTCACTTCGATCAATTGATCGTTCTTTCGCTGGACCGTGATCTGGCAGCCGTCCCCGCAATAGGAACAAATCGTCTCCGTGCGTTTCAGCATCCACGGACGGTAGTCATACATGGACAACCGGCTGGTGATGGCCCCGACCGGGCAGATCTGGATGCACCCGCCGCACATGTCGCATTCGAGTTCATTGCCGGCCCAATGCGTAATCTGCGTGATCGTGCCGCGTCCTTCCGCCGCCAGCGCCTGCGCGTCCATGACTTCGTCGCAATACCGCACGCACCGCATGCACGACACGCACCGGTTCATCTGCGTTTCGATGACCGGTCCGAGATATTGTTTGGGGAAGACCCGCTTCAGTTCCGTAAACCGGCTGACCGTGGGCGTGTACTCGTGCGAAAAATCCTGCAGGTCACAGCGGCCGCCCTGGTCGCACACCGGGCAATCCAGCGGGTGGTTGCCCAACAACAATTCCAGCACCGATTTCCGCGCGGACTCGACGTGCGGCACCGACGACCGCACGACCATGCCTTCGGCCACGCGCGTGCTGCACGAGGTTTGGAGTTTGGGAATCTTTTCGATTTCCACCAGGCACATCCGGCAGTTAGCGTCCGGTTCCAACTTCGGATGGTAACAGAAATGGGGTACCATGATGCCCACCTGCCGGGCCGCCTCGATCACGAGCGTGCCTTCCGGCACCTCCGTGCGGATTCCGTCAATCGTGATCGTCACCATGGTGGCAGTGTTCGACATACCGGTTCCTACGCCAGACTTCCTTCGACTTCGCGCGTCTGCGCTACGCTCAGGACGGGGATTTCCTTCCGGCTCCCCTTGAGCGCCTCGGCCTCTTCGATCAGGGCCTCATATTCATTCCGCCAATATTTCAACGTGCTCTGCACCGGGGCGATTTCCGCGTCGCCAAACGCACAGACCGTTCTGCCGCCGATGTTTTCGCAAATTTCCGTGAGCGTGCGTAAATCATCCGGGCGTCCCTGTTTGTTCATGATCCGCTGAAGGATCTGGACGATCCAGGAACTGCCTTCCCGGCAAGGCGTACACTTCCCGCATGATTCGTGATAGAAAAACTCCATCAGGCGAAGGGCCGCCCACACCATGCTCGTGCCTTCCTCCATCACGGTGATCCCGCCGGAGCCGGACATCGAACCGGCCATGGCCACCGATTCGAAATCCATTTGCACGTCCACGTGATCCGGGGTCAGAAACGGCGCCGAGGCTCCGCCCGGAATGAACGCCTTGAGGGGCTTGTCCGACCGCATGCCCCCGCCCAGTTCAAAAATCAGGTCACGGAACGTCGCGTTCACGGGCAATTCATAATTCCCCGGGCGTTTCACGTGGCCGCTCAAACAAAAGACCCGCGTGCCGGTGCTCTTGGGCGGAACGCCGATGGAGGCGAACCAATCGGCTCCCCGATTCACGATGTGCGGGACGTTCGCCAACGTCTCCACGTTATTGACCACCGTGGGCTTCTGATACAGGCCGTGCGTGGCCGGGAACGGCGGCTTGGTCCGAGGTTTCCCCCGTTTGCCTTCCAGCGATTCGAGCAGCGCGGTTTCCTCACCACAGATATAGGCCCCTGCCCCCGCGTGAACGGAAACGTTCACGGTGACGCCGCTGCCGCAAATGTCGGAACCCAGATACCCGGCCTGATACGCTTCTGCAATGGCCCGCTCCAAGATCTTCGCCGCCAGCCGGAATTCCCCTCTTATATAAATGTAGGCAGTCTGCGCGCCGATGGCGTAACACGAAATGGCAATGCCTTCCAGGACCTGGTGGGGATCCCGCTCCATCAATTGACGGTCCTTGAACGTGCCGGGCTCGCTCTCGTCGGCGTTACAGCAGAGGTATTTGGGACCGGGATGGTCCTTGGGAATGAAGCCCCATTTCACGCCGGTGGGGAACCCGGCCCCGCCCCGGCCCCGCAGGCCGGATTTTTTCACCATCTCGATAAGGTCATTGGGCGGCGTCTTCCCCAGAACGGCTTTCAATGCCTTGTACCCGCCGGCCCCTTCATAGTCGGCCAGCGACCCGGTGTAGCCGGGCCGTTCCATATTGGTCAGGAGAATTTTCTCGAAGGTCTTCATTGTGATACGACGCCCTCGCCCCGTTCGGGCACCAGAAAGGGGCCGCTCTTCAATGAACAATCGCCGGTTTCCCGCAGGTCCTTGAGAATCCGCCCGACTTTGTCTTCCGTGAGCCGCTCGTAATAGTCGTCATTGATCTGCATCATCGGCCCGGTTCCGCACGACCCCAGACATTCCACCGTACTCAGGGTAAACAACTTGTCCTCGGTGGTTTGGCCCAAGCCGATACCCAAATGTTTGCGCAACCATTCGATCAGGGGATCGGCCCCGACCAGCGCGCACATCAACGACCGGCACACCTGGATGTGGAACTTCCCGATGGGCTTGAGGTTGAGCATGGTATAGAACGTCGCGGTCTCGAACACCTGGGGCGGGGTCAGGTCCAGAATTCCGGCAATCTCCCGGATGGCCGCCTGGCTCACGTACCCCTCTTCCTTCTGCGCCAGGTTCAGCAACGGCAGCATCGCCGAGCGTTTCACCGGATACCGGCTCAGGATTTCGTTCACGGTCTCCTGATGCTTATCGAAAATCATGCCGCCTTCTCATGCCCCTTCAATCCCCAATCCAAAATCCGCAATCCACAATACTCTCTCACCTATCGCACTCGCCCATGACGATGTCATAGGTGCCGAAGATGGTGATAATATCAGAAATCAAGTAGCCGCGTGCCATAAAATCAAACGCGCCCATGTGTACGAACGACGGCGAGCGGATTTTCATCCGATACGGCCGCGGGCTCCCGTCGCTGATCAGAAAGAACCCCAGTTCACCCTTGGGCACCTCGGTCGCGCAATAGGTTTCCCCCTTCGGCGGCTTGAACCCCTGCGTAAAGATGATGAAATGATGGATCAGGCTTTCCATGTCCCGCATGACGTTGGGTTTGGCCGGGGGAATGACTTTCGGCATATCCGCCACGATGGGACCTTCCGGCAACTGGTCCAGGCATTGTTCAATGATGCGCGCGCTTTGTTTCATTTCCTCGACGCGAATCCAATACCGGTCATAGGTGTCCCCGCCCTTACCGACCGGCACGTCCCATTCCACCCGGTCGTACACGCCGTACGGCTCGGTCTTCCGCACGTCATAGGCCACGCCCGACCCGCGCAGCGTCGGCCCGGTCAACCCGAAGTTGATCGCGTCTTCCGCGGAAATGACCGCCACGTTTTTGGTCCTGGCCACCCAGATCCGGTTCCGTTGCAGTAACGTGTCGTATTCCTGCACGTGCTCGGGAAACGTCTTCAAGAATTCGCGCAAGCGGTCGACCAACGCCGGCGTGAGATCCGCGTCCACTCCACCGATCCGAAAATAATTCAGCGTCAGGCGCGCGCCGCAGAGTTGTTCAAAAAAGTCGAGCAGGACTTCCCGTTCGCGAAACGTCCAGAAAAACACCGTCATGGCCCCGATATCCAGGGCCTGCGTACCCAACCAGAAGAGATGACCGACGATCCGCTGCACTTCGGCCACGATCGTCCGGATGTACTCGGCACGCTCCGGGATCGTCACCCCGACCAATTTTTCCACGGCCCGCACGTAGGCGTAATTGTTCGTCATGGCGCACACGTAATCCAGGCGATCCGTATGCGGAACGACCTGCATATAGTGGAGGCCTTCGGCGAGCTTCTCCACGCCGCGATGCAAATAGCCCATGTCGGGAATGGCCTTGGCGACTCGCTCCCCGTCCAGTTCCAACACCACCCGTAACACGCCGTGCGTGCTGGGATGCTGCGGTCCCATGTTCAGCAAGAGTTCGGTCGTGCGCTTGGCGGCTTCAGGCTGATCCCCGGACAGAAAGACGTGCCGCTGATCCTGCGGAATCTCGCGTTCGGTCCATTCACTCTCCGGCTCATCCAAACGAGGAATAAAATCAAAGGTGCTTCTCCACCCCTTGCCTTCGGTGGGAAAATCCTTCCGGAGCGGATAGCCCTCCTCGTAATCCTCAGGCAACAGGATTCTGCGCAGGTCCGGGTGCCCCTCGAACCTGATACCCATCAAATCGTAGACTTCCCGCTCCAGGAAATTCGCACCTTTCCAAATGGGCGTTACGGACCCGATGGTGGGATTGTCTTCCGGCAACCGGGCCTTCAAACGAATCCTGGTGTTATGCGGAAGGGAGAGAAAATGGTAGATGACTTCAAACCGTTCCAGGTCGTCGGGATAATCGGCCGAGCAAATGTCGGTGATATGATCGAAGGCCATCCCGGGATCATCGTGGAGGAACCGCGCCACGTCCACGAGATCCTGCGCCCGCACCTGGGCTGACAAGTCTCCTCGTTGCGGGTCCTCGCCGACGGACACCACGGCCTCGGGAAAACGCTCGTGTAAGGTTTCAAGAACTCGATGCATAATAAAGGGATTGCGAATTGCCAATACAAGCGCCATAAGATGGCGCAGCTACAAAAAAGCAGGCGACGCTATTTCACAAACACTTTTTCCTTCTGAATCTTTTCCTGCAACTTGATCAGGGCATCCAGAAGCGCTTCCGGACGCGGGGGGCAGCCCGCCACGTAGACGTCCACCGGCACGATTTGATCCACGCCCTGCACCACGCTGTAACTGTTGTAATGATTGCCCGAGGTCGCGCACGACCCCATGGAGATCACGTATCGCGGTTCGGCCATTTGATCGTAGATCCGCCGGATCACGGGCGCCATCTTTCGACACACAGTCCCGGCCACGATCATGACGTCGGACTGCCGGGGAGAAGCGCGAAAGACCCCGGCCCCGAACCGGTCGATGTCGTACCTGGAGGAGACCGACGCAATCATCTCGATCGCGCAACAGGCGAGCCCGAACGTCATCGGCCACAAAGCCGACTTCCGGCACCAACTCACCAGGTAATCGAGGTTCGTGGTAATGATATTGGAGTCAAACTGCCGTTCAAGCATACTCATGAGTTTGTATCCTTCGTCATGCAAACACAGCGTGGAAGATGGATTCCCGCGTTGAAAGAGCCATTCGACTTGATAGCCTGTGCCGCGGGAATGACAAAAAGGGACAACCACCGACGCCCGAACTACCCGCCCCGCCACGGCAACAACGAATGGCGCCACTTGTTCTCGGGGCGGAATTCCACACGCTCCCGAACGCAGTACGACTTAGTCCCATTCCAACGCGCCTTTTTTCCAGACGTACCAGAACCCCACGACCAGGATGGCGATGAAGACTCCCATTTCAATGAGGCCCAACAATCCCAACTTGTGAAACACCACGGCCCACGGGAACATGAAGACGATTTCGATATCGAACACCACGAACAACATCGCGATGATGTAATACCGCATGGGAAATTGAACGCGGGCATCCATGAAGAGCGGGCTCCCGCTCTCGTAGGGCAACAGTTTCGCGCGATAGGGCCGGCTGGGCCGCACGATCCATCCCGCCAGGAGCGATACCAAGCCGAACCCCAACGCGATCACCGCAAAAATGGCGATGGGAATATAATTCAAAGGAACCGATTCGCCGCCCATCCTGGTTTATTCCTCTATTTTGGATTGTGAATTGTGGATTTCTGATTTTTCAATCCACAATCAGCAATCAAAAATCCAAAATTCTTCATCCGGCTCCCACCAACACCGACTCGAAAAACGCCCGGTGGCGCAAGCCGCGAAGCGTCGGGACGACTACCCCCTTGTGTTGCATCAGCACTTTAAACGTGGTGCCCATACCGTGCGGTCGCAACAACTGGGCTGCCGCCTGGACCGTTTCCGATTCCTGCTCGCATCCCTCGACCAACTCGTCGATCCCAAGGCTCATCAGAAAATGTTGAAGGTTCGTAAACCCCGTCGTGGTCAACCCAACCCGTTCGCCGGCGAGAGCCAAGCTCGAAAAATTCACGTGCGCCGTCAAATCCTGCTCCCCGATTCGGGTGAAAGGATCCGTCGTCACCGTATGCCGGTAGTACCCCATCAGGGTCCCGTTCTTTCGTTCGGGGACAAAATAGTCCTGAGCGGTATGACCGTAATCAATCGTGATCACGACGCCACGATCCAGCACCCGCGCGACCTGTTTGATCCAGGACACGGCTTCCAGGTTGATTTCCGTGGTAAACCCGACGGGCAACTCCACGTCCAGGTCGGACAGAAACGATGCCAATTCAGGCGTAGACGGCTCGGCCCATCGTTCCTGCAACGCATGGTCGCGGCTGGTCACGTATAATTCCCGGAGACCGTCCTCCTCCATGCGAACCCTATGGACCGGAAACGCATCCACCAATTCATTCGAGAGCAACGTACCGGTCAGACTGCCGTCCGGAATCGACTGAAGATCGTCAACCCATCGAATCCCGACTCCCTGCTCCTGCCAGGCAGCCAGAGTGTCCTGTTGCCGCCGGCGAAAAACCGGACTGCGTTCGACCAGAATGCACGCCAAACGGGGTAGGAGCGAAGACTGTTGTTCCCGGCATTCCTGCAACAGATCCCTGAGCAGCGTCCCGTCTCCCGGGCCCATTTCCACGAGATGAAACACGGGGGGATGCCCGAGTCGTTCGTCAATCTCCGCAAGCTGACGGACCAGACACCTGGCCAGGGTCGGGGAAAGACTCGGGGCGGTGAAGAAATCACCCCCCGCCCGACCGATTGGGGAAGTCGCGGAGGGAGACCGGCCGCCGCCCGTCGTATAGTACCCATGCGCTTCATCATACAGGGCAAGTTCCATAAAACGTGCAAACGTCAATGGACCCGTCTCCTGAATGAGCGCGGTCATGTGCTGCATCAAAGGCGATTCCGTGGTTTGATTGTCTGCGCGTGTATTCATTCGTCGACAATTCCCCCTCACCCCGGCCCTCTCCCGCCAGTGGGAGGGAAGCCGCCTTCATTCCCCTCCTTTGTAAGGAGGGGTGAGGGGAGGTAGAGGAGTTATCCGGAAGGGCGAACTTCACAGGGCTGTTCCTCCTCTCAGGCTTTCCGGCAACGAATGCCTGTTACAGGAAACCACCCCATTTGACCCAGCCCCCCATGGGCCAAAAGCTCTATAAATTAGCTATCCGTCAACTGTTAGTCAAGGGAAGGTCTGGCGTAAGGCCACGCGCTATTTCGAGGGCAGGAAACTATCGGCAAAGGAGCGTGGGGAAATGACGGAAACGCTGCCGGGCGGGTTTTCAAGAAGAAGCCGGTCGCCCGTAACGAGGCACGCCTGGGGATGGCCGACGAGCAATGCCCACAGGTGCTGATCTCCGGTGTCCGGAGCCTCACCCGCTACGGCAGGCGCTCGCCACATCGCGTTGGCAACCAGGTCCACAAGCAGCCGGTCGAGTTCCTCGCCGGTCAGTCCATGCAACCGGACCAGACCCGGACGGCGCAACACGCACGCATACTCGCTGAGCAGTTCGTCCGACATGAGGTAGATGAAGCCACCATCGAGCATGGCGTCCAGAATACGAGCCGGGGGGCTATTCAGGTCCGCGCCGATCAGGCCTGAGACGATGACGTTCGTGTCAACGACACAAACCCCGGGAATCATAGGCGCTACCGCCCCTTACGGGAACGCCGTGTTTCCTTGACCGCCAGTGCCATTGCCTGATCTGCATCCAAGCGGGACCGCGCCCGCGCCCTGGCGACGATCTCCCGTGCGCTGTCGAGCGACTGGATCCCTCGCAACTTCAGACTTTCCTCAATGATCGAGGCCATAGAGCGATTCTGCCTCGTCGCGGCTTCTTTCAATGCGCGATGCGTGCGGTCGGCCAAGCTGATGGTCAGACGAACCATGGCACATGCTCCAATAGATCGTTCAGATAAACAATATCTGCACCATAGCACCAATACACCAAACGCGCAACTCGCCTCCTCCGTGAAGGCGGCATCGGGCAACGTACGTCACTTGTTCAACCTTTACGTGGACAAGGTGGCCAAGTTGGAAGAAGAAACGTTAGGGCTTAGAGGTAGGCCTCCGTGCCTGTCACGCGGAGAGCGTGAGGCGTCGCTTGACTACCCGTGTACTGGATGTTACATTCAAATTCGAATATGACTGATAAGTTAAAAACGCATCGTTTGGAGGACGCACAACTATGAAATCATCGTTGGTTTCGATCAAAGATTCTTATTTGCAGCACCGGCTCGTAATCCTCGCTGCCGCCGCCCTGCTGGCTTTCAGCCTTACTGCCTGTGCATCGAACCGGGAATCCGGCCCCGAGATGGGGGGAATGGAAGGCCCAGGCGAGCAGCATGGCCCAGGGGACAGCTCCGGAGAAGGTGGCGGCGGTTCCGATCCGGAAGAATCCAGTACCCGATACCCACTGCCGACTATGCCGACCACGGAGTACTTAATACAGCGTAACGGTGTCGACCTCGTCCTGCGGTATGACGCTACCACCCAAACCTTTATAGGCACCGCGACCAATACGACCAAGAATACGCTGAGCAACGTCCGAGTCGAAATACACCTCTACGACTCGGCAACGAGCACAATGGCATTAGAAGAGTTGGGGCCGACCCCCCGGATGGATCTTAAACCCGGAGAGTCCGTTTCGATTCACCTTCCGGTCACGACAAAGGGTCAGGGCTTCGCCTTTTTTGCGGGGCACCCGGAAACCGATACTCCGGGAGCCAGCGCCGCCCAGGAAAATAGTGACGCCCCGAGGACGTCCGCACTTTCGCTTGGGGAATGGGCCGCTATTGACGGTGTCCCTCTGGGCATCGAGCACCAAGGCTATGATCTGCGGGCCTGGTACACTCGGGATGGCGATGTCTGGACCCCGCATCTCTCCCCACCCGCGCCGCAACACCAGCCAACGGAGGCTGCGACGTGGACGGGTGAATGGGCAGGCTATTACGGAGACGATCCCACTCTCAATACAGGAGAGGCGCGCGTGACCGTGACGCTCGGCAACGGGACGAAGGCGACGCTTGCCCTTGACGACGTTCCGACCCTCGGGAACATGCAGTGGGACGATATGTCAGTCAGCGATGGACGGTTTTCGGGTACGACAACACAAAACTCTGGCATGTATGAGGCTGTGGGGCAGTTCGGGGGTCCCAACCAGGCCGGGGTGGTCGGTCACGCTTCCGGAGCGGACCTGCGATCCGTGTTCTACGGGGAAAAAGGGAACTAGAGACGGGGCGAGGACGGCTGACGTTTCATCACTCATGCCCCATGGCATTTCTTGTATTTCTTGCCGCTGCCGCAGGGGCAGGGTTCGTTGCGGCCGACTTTGGCCTCGGACCGTTGGACCGGCCGTGACGGGGACCCGTCGTCGCCGCGGTTGAAGACCATTTGGGGGGGCGGGGCCACGTCGTCTTCGATAGACGGACGTTCGCCTTTGACCACCTGGACTTTGAACAATCGCTCCAGGGAATCGGACTTGATGCGGTCCATCATGGCGGCAAACATGTCGAATCCTTCCCGTTTATACTCCGCCAGCGGATCTTTCTGGCCGTACCCCCTCAGCCCGATGCCGTCCCGGAGTTGATCCATGCCGAGGAGATGTTCCTTCCAATGATGGTCGATGACCTGTAAGGCCAAGCTTCGTTCGAGCTGCGAGCGAAGCTCGGGACCGATTTGTTCTTCGCGTTCCTGTTGCCGTTGCCGGAAAAGCTCCTGGACGCGTTCCAACAATTCGTCCCGCAGGCCGTCGCGTCCCATGTCCGACACGTCCTCGTTCCCCATGACGTCCGTGCCGAATTGCGCGAGCACGGCTTCATGCAACCCTGCCAGGTCCCAGGCTTCGGCATAGGCTTCTTCCGGACAATAGGTGTTGATCAGGGCGTCCACGACGTCCACGAGCCACTCCTCCGCGTCGTCCTGAATGGAACTGCCCCCGAGGACGCCGGCTCGATGGGCGTAGATAATCTCCCGCTGTTTGTTCATGACGTCGTCGTATTCAAGGATATGTTTGCGGATATCGAAATTATGTCCCTCGACTTTCTTCTGGGCGTTTTCAATGGACTTGCTGACCATCCGGTGTTCGATGGGCACGCCTTCTTCCATCCCCAGCTTCAACATCAGGTTGGAGACCCGTTCCGAAGCAAAGATGCGCATCAGGTCGTCTTCCAGGGATAAAAAGAAGCGGGACGACCCCGGATCGCCCTGGCGACCGGAGCGGCCTCGCAACTGGTTGTCGATCCGGCGACTTTCGTGGCGCTCGGTGCCGACGATGTGCAAGCCCCCCAAGTGCAGGACTTCCTCTTTTTCCGTCTCGCATTGTTTCTGAATCCGTTCAAACGCCGCGCGCTTCTGTTCGTCGGTCAGGTCTTCGCCCCGGTAAACCACCTGCTGCTTGTAAAGCGCATCCGAATTGCCCCCCAGAATAATGTCCGTGCCGCGACCGGCCATGTTGGTGGCCAACGTGACCGAGCCCTTGCCCCCGGCTTGGGAAATGATCTCCGCCTCCTTTTCATGAAACTTGGCGTTCAGGACGTGATGTTTCACGCCTCGCTGCTTCAAAATTTTGGCGAGCCGTTCGGACTTTTCAATGGAAATCGTACCCACCAGCACGGGCTGGCCCCGCTCGTGGTATTCCATGACTTCCTGGGCGATCGCCTCGAATTTTTCCTTCTCCGTGCGAAACACCACGTCCGAATGATCCTGGCGAATCATTGCACTGTTGGTCGGGATCACGTTCACGTCCAGGTTGTAGATCTTGGCGAACTCCGCGGCTTCCGTATCCGCGGTTCCGGTCATCCCCGCCAGTTTTTCATACATGCGAAAATAGTTCTGGAACGTGATGGACGCCAGGGTTTGATTTTCGTTGGCGATCTTTACGCCCTCCTTGGCTTCGACCGCCTGGTGCAACCCGTCGCTCCATCGCCGGCCCGGCATCAACCGGCCCGTAAACTCGTCGACGATCTGCACTTCTCCTTCCTTGACCACGTAATCCACGTCACGTTTATAAATGGCGTGGGCCTGCAAGGCCTTGATGACGTGATGCACCACGTCGAGATTCTTGGGGTCATACAGGTTGTCGCCCACCAACAGGCCCTCCGCGGCCAGTAATTTTTCCACGCGGGCGTTCCCTTCTTCCGTCAGGGCCACCGTCCTTGATTTTTCCTCGATGGTATAGTCCCGTTCGGCGTTAAGCCTGGGAATGAGCCGGTCGATCCGATTGTAAAGTGCCGTACTCTGTTCAGCCGGTCCGGAGATGATGAGCGGCGTGCGCGCTTCATCGATCAGGATACTGTCCACCTCGTCGACAATCGCGTAGGACAAATCCCGTTGGACGCGCTGGCTGAGATCGTTGATGACCAGATTATCCCGCAGGTAATCGAACCCGAACTCGTTGTTGGTGCCGTAGGTGATGTCGGCGCGATAGGCTTCGGGTCTCGTGCAGGGCCGAAGATAGTTCAACCGTTTATCCGCCGCCTCGTATTCGGGGTCGAACAGGAACGAGGATTCGTGCTGAATCACGCCGATTGAGCAGCCCAACGCGTGGTACACGGGCCCCATCCATTGCGTGTCCCGTTTGGCCAGGTAATCATTGACCGTGACCAGGTGCACGCCTTTTCCCGCCAGGGCGTTCAAGTACGTGGGCAGCGTGGCGACGAGCGTCTTCCCTTCACCGGTCTTCATTTCGGAAATTTTCCCCGCGTGCAACACCATGCCGCCCACGAGTTGGACGTCGAAATGGCGCAGGCCGATCTTTCGCCGGGAGGCCTCCCGGCACACGGCAAAGGCTTCCGGCAGCAGTGCATCCAACGTCTCTCCCGCGTCGAGGCGCTTTTTGAAAAGTTGGGTCTTGTCCGCCAGCGCTTCGTCCGAAAGCGCTTGCAAGCCGGGCTCCAACTCGTTGATTCGCGCGACAACGGGGTGCAGCGCCTTCAACTCACGATCGTTCTTGCTTCCAAACAGAAGATTCAGCAGTCTCACAAACATGATGGGGTCTATACCTCTGAAGAAATGAAAATAACCTTGAGTGTGCCCTGAACAGAACAAATCACTCGGTCCAGAAGGCCTCTTCGGCTAGTATAATACCTGGATGGGTTCATCAAGCAACTAAAGAAACCCTGAATGAAAGAAACACTCGTGAAGTAGCATCTGATACTCGAAGGGGGGGGTTCTATCCTGTTTCTTTATATGCTATACTTATGCCTTCAACTTTGAGTATTTAGTAAAATCTTTTGCATTCTAAATAAAAAATCCAAAAAGCGGTAAAAATGTCAGTTGTATTTGCAAATGCGATAAGGGTTATTCTTGTACCGTTACTGGGATGCGTCATCTGCCCTCCCGTAGGTGCACAGGACTTGTCGGATCAGTCCGTCGAATTCCTGGATGCCATCGAAATTGCCGACACGCTGACCGAGCAGGAAGAGCGGAAAATCAGGATATCCATAGCCAAACCCGATACCACGACCGACATGTCGACGGTGATGCGCGCAAACGACCTCATTGTATTCACGATCACTAAAAACCCCATCGTCTCGCAGGCAAAACGGGAAATCGCGCGGGATTCCATAGTGAACCGCAAGGGGTTGTGGCAATCCGTCCCATTGATGGCTGCTGCCCAAGCCGAACGCCGCTTCAGCGTGGCCGCCCTCCACACGACCGCGCTCGCGCCGTTCAACAGCCTGCCGGTCACCACGATTTCCAAGAATTCCGTTGTCCCGCAGGAGAGACCTGAACCGAAACCCCCTCGGGATTCCATTGCAGACCGTAAAGCCCTTCGGAAAACCGTCAGACTCATCAAGTCCGAACGTCCCCCGTATCCCCAAGTGGCCCGCCAGCAGGGCTGGGAAGGCACGGTCGTGTTACGCATCAACATCGGTGCGGGCGGGGACGTGACAAATGTCGCCACACAAAAAAGCACGGGCTATGACGCCCTTGATGAAAGCGCAACACAGTCCGTCAAAACGTGGCGATTCGATCCGGCGAAAGATGGCGAGTTTCCGGTTTCCAGCGTGGTGGATCTGCCCATCAGATTCAACCTTGACGAGTATGGCATTCAAGCCTCGCGACCCGAACCTGAACCCGAGCCGGAGCCTGAACCTGAACCCGTGCTGGAGAAGAAACCCGCCAGACTGGTCAAATCCGCACGTCCCGGCTATCCGCAAGAAGCCCGCAAGCAAGGCTGGGAAGGCACGGTCGTGCTACGAATCACCGTCGGAACCGGCGGAGACGTGGAAAACGTCGCAAT
Organism: Nitrospirales bacterium; assembly: GCA_965203665.1. Taxonomy (GTDB): domain Bacteria; phylum Nitrospirota; class Nitrospiria; order Nitrospirales; family UBA8639; genus Bin75. Next base: position 1,325,276 of record OZ241905.1, read on the forward strand.
TCACGAAAGCTCGGGATTCCCCGAGCTTGACGAGAGCGCCGCGCAGTCCGTCAAAACGTGGCAATTCGATCCGGCAAAACTTGGAGACGATCCCATTTCTTCCGAGGTCGACCTGCCTGTCAGATTCGACCTCGAGGAATATAACAAACAAGAGGAGACAGGAAACGCAGAATAACCTGCCCAAGGAGATCCTACTATGACCCATTATCGAATCATTCCATCAATGATGCTGTTGTGTCTGTTGGCTATACCGATTCCACAGGCTTTTGCACAGGATGCTTCGGACCAAGACACGGGCGTTGTCAAACTCGAAGAAGTGGTGGTGGTCGGGTCTCGTGTTCCCACCCGCTCGGCCCATGATTCTCCGGTGCCGATTGACGTGATTGAAGGGAAGTCAATGAGGAACTACGGGGTCAGGGACATGAACTCCCTGCTGAGGGCCACCGTGCCGTCCTACAACGTCAACCAGCAACCCCTCTCCGACGCCGCCACGTTCGTGCGGCCGGCGAACCTGCGCGGTCTTCCCCCGGACTCTACCCTGATCCTGGTCAACGGCAAACGACGCCACCGGGGATCCATCATCACGCTCCTGGGCGGCGGCCTTTCAAACGGGTCGCACGCGCCAGATCTGGCCGCCATCCCGGCCATCGCCCTCAAGCGCGTGGAAGTCCTGCGTGACGGCGCGGCCGCGCAGTACGGGTCCGACGCCGTGGCCGGAGTTATCAATTTCCAGTTGAAAGATGCTCCCGACAGCAGCACGGCAGAAGCCCGCTGGGGGCAGTATTATGCGGGAGACGGCGCCACCAACAGTATTGCGGCCAACCTGGGCGTGCCCCTGGATCTCCCGTTCATCCAATCCGGGTTTGCCAATATCAGCTTCGAATATGGAGCGTCAGACCCGACCGTCCGCTCCGATCATAACCCTGCGGCGCAGGCCATTATTGACGCGCGCGATAGAGCCGGGCTAGCTCCTACCATAGCATCCCGTACCCAGTTCTGGGGCGCACCCGAGTTTCTCTATGACTATAAACTCTTCGGGAACCTCGGGATGAAACTGAACAACAAGGCCGAACTCTACGCTTTCGGCAACTATGCCCAACGCAAAATAGAAGGCGGGTTCTACTTCCGTAGTCCCAATACGCGCCCTAATGTGTTCAGCAAAGACGGGGGGCAAACCATTCTCGTGGCCGACCTGTCTGACGACGGCCGGGGCTGTCCTACTGTGAATACGAATCCCGAGGCCGAGTACAGCCAGGTCATCGCAAACCTCAAAAACACTCACCCTCACTGCTTCTTATTCAACGAAAAATTTCCCGGCGGATTCACCCCAAGGTTCGGAGCGACGGTACGCGACTGGAGTGGAGCGGTCGGTATCCGCGGAGACATCTCTGACTGGCACTACGACCTCAGCGCCGTGTTCGGTCAACACAGCACGGACTTCTTCATGAGGAACACCGTCAATCCGCAACTAGCCGGACTGCGAACCAACATTCCGACTAACTACAACCCAGGCGCTTACACGGAAAGAGATCGTGTGTTCAACCTCGATTTCTCCAGGTCTTTGCAGACCGCCATGCTCCCCTCCCCTCTGAATATCGGCCTGGGTCTGGAATATCGAGTGGAGGAATTCGAAATTGGGGCCGGCGGTGCGAATTCCACCTTTATTGACAAAACTTACAATCTTGGAGCCCAGGGTTTCTCTATCGGGTCCAACGGATTTGTCGGGTTCCAGGAACAGGTCGCACAGACGGCCAACCGTGGCAGCTACGCCGCCTACGTGGATTTGGAAACCAACGTGTCCAAGGACCTGCTGGTCGGCGTGGCCGGACGGTATGAAGAATTCGAAACCTTCGGAGACACCCTGAACGGCAAGCTCAATGCCCGTTGGCAGGCCACCCCCATGATGGCGCTTCGCGGCGCGATCAGTACGGGGTTCCGCGCCCCGACCGTGGGACAAGCGAACCTTATGCAAGTGACCACACAGGCCACAACAGATGGGAACCTCGAAGACCTATTCACTTTCCCGCCAGGCGTGCTGGCAGCAGCGGGCATGGAAAGTGCTAAACCCCTGAATCCGGAAAAAGCCTTCAACCTGTCCGCGGGTACGGTGGTGGACGTCGGCGGTCTGTCCGTGACCGTTGACTACTACCGGATCCAGGTGCGGGACCGTATTGCAATATCTTCAGAGCAGGATGTGTCTGAGGATGTGCGGAATAACCTTTTCGCTGCAGGTTTTGAAAATGCCGCAGACATCGCGAGCGTGACGTTCTTCACCAACACGTTCGGCACCACCACAAACGGGGTGGACATCGTGGCGACCTACCCGATGGCGATGGCCGGAGGGAACACCCTCTGGACGTTCGCTGGCAACTATAATCAGACTGAGGTAACCGATATTGAAGATACATCGATCATCGATCCTAAACGGGTCACTCAGTTGGAACAAACTCTGCCGACCATGAGATTCACCCTGACAGGCGACCACAGACAGGGACCCTGGCGGTTTCTGGGCCGGGTCTACTGGTACAACAGCTTTACGGAGTTTACGGGAAACAGTGCGTCTGCGCGTGTGGACGCCGGTGCGCAGTGGCTCGTGGACCTGGAAACGTCGTACACCATGAAAACCGGGCTGACGGTCTCAGCCGGTGCGCAAAACCTGTTCGATTCGTATCCGGACCGGACCACGGGGATTGCTGGCACGAGGTACCCTGAGGCTTCGCCATTCGGATTCAACGGCGGATTCTATTACCTGAGGGCGTTGTATGCATTCTAACGACCCTTGACACAGGCTCAACTTTACTCACCCCCTCACCCCGACCCTCTCCCTCGTGGGGGAGAGGGAGGAAGGGGGTACAAACCATATTGAGGCAGTTATGAACAAACAACTCTTGCGAATCATGTCTATCGGTGTCTTGGGGCTCACGCTGGCGCTCACCCCTCTCGTGAGCTTGGCGGCGGATGAAGCCCAAACCTTATTCAACCAGGGCGCCACTCAATCCAACAATGGCGAATTCCAGCAAGCAGCCGAATCGTTGAAACAGGCGTTGGAAATCTTTCCTCGTTTTGCCGCGGCGCATCATCTCCTGGGGGTCGTCTCGTTTTCGGGCCTGCAACAACCCGATCAGGCCGTCACCCATTTGAAAAAAGCCGTTGAGTTGCACCCCAATTTCGCCAGGGCCTATTTTGACCTCGGGTTGGTCTATCAACATCAGAAAAACCTGGATGCAGCCAAAACGGCGCTCAAGAAGGCCATGGAGATCTACCCGCGCTTTGCCGATGCGCAACTGAACCTGGCGTTTACCTATGACCAACTGGGTGAACGCGAACAGGCCATCAGCGCGTACCAAGCCGTGCTGAAAGATGATCCCAAACAACTCACCGCCCGGTTCAACCTGGCGACGCTCTATGATATGCAGGGCGACACGGACAAGGCCACGAAGCAACTACAAGAATTGACGAGCTTGGACCCGAAGGACGCCAATGCCTGGCTCCTGCTGGCCCAGTTGGCCGAAAAGGCCCAAAACGATCCGCAGGCGATCGAAGCGTACCAAAAGGCCTTGAAAATTACGCCTGACATGCTTGATGCCCATTACGCCCTGGGGTACCTCATGCAGGCGCAGGACCAACCGGAACAAGCGGTCACCCACTTCAAGGAGGTGGTCCGCCTGAATCCGAAACACGCTGAAGCGCAACTCAACCTGGGCGTGCTCCTGGCGAACCTCGACAGACTGGATGAAGCCGAGCAGGCCTATCTGGCTGCCTTGCAGTTAAACCCGAAGCTGGTCGAAGGCTACTACAACCTGGGGGTGTTCTACGAGTTTCACCGCAAGGATACGGATCGCGCTCTGGAACAATACCGTAAGTACATTGACCTCGGCGGCCAGGACGACCGCGTTAAAAAGCTGCTGAAAAAAGTCGGGTCGTGAACCACGTCGCCTCCATGAATGAATTCGAGCAGGACTCGTTCTCCCTGCGATTCGGGACGTGGTCCGTGGTGCTGCATGCCGTCTTTTTCGTGCTCGTCAGTTTCGTGCATTTTTCTCTTGACGTGGAAAAACCCCCGCCAACGGTCAAGGTCACCTTCGTTGAAATCCCGCCGGCACCCGAACCCGAGCCGGTACCAGAACCCGAGGCCCCAGCCCTGCTCCAGCCTCAACGGCTGCAACCGCAGCCGGTCCAACGGAAACAGGTTCAGCCAACGCCGCAACCGCCCGATATTTCTCAACCGGTTGAGATGCCTGACGTCGTCCCGCCACCGCCCCAACAACAACCTCCTCCCCAGCCCGTGAAACGACGACTCCTTCAGGATAGCCGTGCTACGGACACCTTACAGGCACGAAACCTGACCAAAACCACGAGACGGACGACCCGGACCACGGCGAAAACCAAAGCGAATGTTACTGATCACCCAGCACTGTTCGTCCCCGGATTTTCGACCGTCGCCGCCCTGAAAGGCGCCGCGGACCGGCAGCACCTCGTCCGCACGTCTTTACCGTCAACGGCTCCCGTCCGTTCACGGAGAACCCTGCAAGCTGCGACCAGTGGTGAAGCTCAAACGCAGACCGGCGTCGGCGTGTTGCGCAGAATTCGTCCGTTGTATCCGTTGATCGCCAAAAAATCCGGGTGGGAAGGGACAGTCCTCGTTCGCGTGACGGTTGAGAAGAACGGCAGGGCCAGTAAGATCGACGTGTCACGGAGCAGCGGACATAAAGTTTTGGATGACGCCGCGCTGAAAGCCATCAGAAGATGGACGTTCCGCCCTGCACGGGACGGGAACATCCCCATTAAAAGCGTCGTGGTCATTCCCCTCAAGTTTTCTTTAAAAGAACACGGCTAATCTCATTCTCAACCATAAGGATCTCACGCCATGACTGAAATGTTGGAATTTGGTTTCATCAAAGCCCTGATGGCCGGTGGATTACTCATGCTTCCCATCATCCTGTGTTCGCTGGTGGCCCTGGCCATTATTCTTGAACGTGTCTGGTTTTTTTACCAGATGCCTTCCTCCGGAAAAGCCGATGAGATGATTGAGTTGGTCGCCCAGGGCAAATTCGACGACGCGCTCTCTCTCAGCGAGGAAGTCCAACATCCCGTGCTTCGGGTGTTGGCATCAGGGATTCGCTCGCGCTCAGTCGCTCCGGAGAAGGCCATGGAAGCAACCGGCCTGGTCGAGGTGAGCCGCATGAAACGAGGCTTTCCCTCGTTGGACACCATCATTACGCTTTCCCCGTTGTTGGGATTATTGGGCACCATCATCGGGATGATTGATTCCTTCGGCATCATGGCCATTGAAGGTATGGGCTCGCCGCATGCCGTTACCGGCGGCGTCGCCGAGGCGTTAATCTGTACGGCCGGCGGCATTACCGTTGCCGTGCTGGCCCTCATCCCCTACAACTACTTCGTGGCTCGCGCGGAAGGCATAACTGAACAGATCGAGCACTATGCCACGCGCAATGAGGCGGCCCTGCAAGCCACTGCCGAACAGGTGAACTCATGAAGCTGTCTGCCGGCGACAAGAAAAAAGCCCGGATTGAGATTATTCCCATGATCGACACCATGTTTTTTCTGTTGGTGTTTTTCATGATCTCGACCCTGTCCATGACCCTGCAGAAAGGCATGGAAGTGAACCTGCCGAAGGCCAGTTCCGCGTCGGATGATCTTCCCGAACAGATCACGCTCACGATCTCCGAGGAGGGCGACCTCTTCTTCAATAAAGACCGTTGTACGATCTCGGATCTTGAACTGCGGCTTCACGACCTCCTGTATTATGGAGAAAAACCCGCGGTCGTCATCAACGCCGATGAAGCAGTCTCCCATGGTCAAGTGATCGAGGTCATGGATGCCGTGCGGGAAGCCGGCATTTTCGACTTTGCCATTGCGACCAAGCCGGACAAGGCGACATCGTAGATCGTGAACCGCCGCACCAGCCGAAGGCCTGCCGTCTGTCTCTGTAGCCGTACACCCACCGTTTCGAGACAGGCACAGGCGTCATTTCGGCTTCGGTGCCTTCTTACGTCGTGATATCCTCTCCGTTTGACGGACACAACCAAATCGGCAACGGAACTGCTGTCCCGGAAGATCTTGAGAAAACCCAATGGTGGGAGTAGGCTGAAGAATACAGGTCAGGGACTCTGTTCAGAAACCTAGTCTCATGCAGGGGATATTATCCATAGCCCGTTTCGGATTGCTTTCAACGGCGATCTTCATGCTGTCGGGCTGTGCCGGCCAGTCGATCATCCCGTTGGATATCGAAAAACAGGTTGACCCGACGCTTTCGTTTGCGCAGGTCAAAGAGGCGCCAACAACTCATCAGGGAAAGGTCATCGTGCTGGGCGGTGAAATCCTGGACGCCACGCGCCTCAAGGAGCGCACCCGCCTGACCGTGCTTCAGCTTCCAACTGGCAGAAATCACCAACCGGCGATGGATCGCACGAAGTCCAAGGGTCGCTTTCTTGCGTTTCAAACCGAGTTCCTGGATCCGGCCACGGTACCGAATGGAACCCGAATCACGATCGTCGGAAAAATTTCTGGTGCCACCACCGAGTTGCTTGATGAAATGGACTATACATATCCGACGGTCACCATCGAATTCCTCAAGGTATGGCCTGAGGCCGGGCAACTGCCTCCCAGGTACGGACGTTACGGGTTTCCCTATTACGGGAATCCTTATTGGTACGCCGGACCCTACTGGGGCCCGTACGGATTGTACGGACCGTATCGATTCATCTATTGGTAGGAAATAACCGAAGCTGTCATTGAATGAAAATAGACCCCTTCTGTCATTCCCGACGGTAGTAATCGGGAATCCAGTGTCTTTCGTCTTCACGGACGAAGAACAAAGCAAAGACCCTGGCATCCCCGCGTTCGCGAGGATGCCGGATTGGAGAGAGGTATCCCCATTTTCATCCCATCGCATGCAGGCGGTGCCCGCATGCGGGAAGACATGATGCACGTTCATTTACATTTCAAATAGGAGGTTTTGTGATGAAGAATTTCTACAGACTTATTCTTTGTGCTGCTTTCGTCGCATTGATCGCCCTAGTAGGCCTCGGCATCGGGACGGCGCTTGCCGGCGGCCCGCCGGCGCTCATGACCGCCGCTGACTCGAAAGCCCATGCTGCGAACAGTGAAGGTATCGAGCATTACAACCAGGAGCACTGGGACGTGGCGCTGGGCCATTTCCAGAAAGCAGTCGGGGCCGACCCGAATTCAGCGGAAGCGCACTACAACCTCGCGCTCGCGTTGGACAAGACGGATAAGCACAAGGAAGCCGCCATGGAGTTTAAAAAGGCCCAGGAACTCGGCAAAGACAATCCCGACATTCAGAATTCAAAAATTCTGCTGGGTCACGTCAAAATGCTGGAGGGAGGCAAGTAACGAACGCTTTTTTGCGGAAAAACTGAACAGAGCAAGCGGGCAGAAAATCCTGCCCGCTTGCATCGCCTGAAAAAGAATCATATCTGATCAAAAATATGGTGGGTCGTACAGGGATCGAACCTGTGGCCCGCTGATTAAGAGTCAGCTGCTCTACCAGCTGAGCTAACGACCCACCCAAGAGGCGTGACGTTCTGGCGCGCCTGGCAGGATTTGAACCTGCGGCACCTGGCTCCGGAGGCCAGTGCTCTATCCACTGAGCTACAGGCGCCTTCTTTTCGGTGCAAAACTGAACTGAAGTATAACAGAGGCGACGCTACCATCTTTGAATGATCCTTGTCCAGCGCGCAAAGGGCGGACGCATTCAACTAATCACACGAGAGAGCTTCGGCGGTGGTGTCTTTGGTGGCCTTGATGACGAAGCCGCCTTCCTTGGCAACGGCATCGGGCTCATCTAACACGGTCGCCAGTAAGAGCTCGACGCCTTCCGGAGTCAGGCCGTTGGAGGGCGCAACAAAGCGTTTGCGCGCCACCCGGCGTTCCTCCGGGTCGTCCGGTTCGTAGTAGCCGAGCAATTCTCCGCTGGTATTGGCCTCGGACAATAACGTTGCCCACGCGTCAATCAGAGGATCGGTCCACGGACCGATGCCGTCGGCCTGCTGTTCCAGTTTCGTCCAGATTTGCCATCCGACAAAGACCGCCCAGGTTTCGTTCAATACTTCCCAGGAATCCTCCTCGGAAAGAAACCGGATTTCCGTCATGTCCCTCCGCTGGCGAATCGGATTGATGCGCACGAAACGGTAATGGCATTGCATTTGTTCCCGGGCGAACGACAGGACGCGATTAGCCTGCGGACTCAACTTCTCCGGGCCCGGCCCGTTGAAAATGTAATCCAGGTAGGCATGAAGGAGTTCATGATACAGAAGACTGACGTCATGGTGGGTCATACGATCCAAGTCCATCAATGCCCCACCGGCCTTGTTGAACGATAACCGCAGGTTCAAGATCATGCGATGATCTTCCGGATGGTATTCAGCGGCATAGGTCCGCAAATCTTCGAACGTCACCGTGACGAAATCAGGGTCGATCTCCTTGAGAAACCCCGTCGGCAAATGCAGGGCTTCGGCTTGGTCAATCAGGTTGAGCCACGTATTCACGGTCCGGTCGGGACCCGGAGCACTGTGGGCAAACCTGGTCAGGCCCAGCATGGCCCCCAACAAGAGCACCGCGAGAATCCATTTCATTGTTCCCGGCATCACGACTGTTTACCTCCAGGGTTCATCATGTTCAACCACGTTCCAGGGTTCGACCAGGGACGCGGACACGTCATCGAGAAACCGTGACGGTTTCGAAAGCACCGACCCCGTGACTTTATCATAGACCTGAACGGGAAACGTCAAATAAAGACACTGCTTGGCCCGGGTCACCGCGACGTAGAGCAACCGCCGTTCCTCTTCGAGTTCTTCATCGGTCAGAAATGAATAGGAAGACGGGAACCGGCCATCTACCAGCCAAATGACGAATACGCATCGCCATTCCAGCCCCTTGGCGGAATGGATGGTGGATAACACGAGTCGTTCATCATCACGGTCCGGGGCTTCGATACCCGTCACACTTTCGTTCGGCGGTTCGAGCGTCACGTCGGCAAGAAACCCTTCCAGATCCCCGTAGCGCTCCGCCATCACCAGAAGATGCTCCAAATCCCTGATGCGTTTGGGATAGTCGTCGTACTGCTCCTTGAGGATCGGATAATAGTACTCCAGGAGACGATTGACCTGATCGGGGGGCGATCCATCCTCGACGCTGCCGACCGACTCCAGAGCCGCCGCCAGGTTGCTCAACCCCAACGCGGCCCGCCCGCCTCCTTGCCGCAACGTTTCGTACGGCGCCTCGCTGCTCGCCAGTTGGGTGATCAGGTCCCTCGCCCGCTTTTGCCCCACCCCGTCAACCAACAGCAACGAACGGTTCCAACTGACGGTATCCAGCGGGTTGTGGACAACGCGCAAATGGGCCAACACGTCCTTGACGTGCGCGGTCTCGAGAAATTTGAACCCGCCCCGCTTCACGAACGGGACGTCCCGTTTGGCCAACTCGATTTCCAAATCAAAGGCATGAAAACTGGAGCGAAACAGGACGGCAATGTCATCCAACGGCACGCCCTCTTCCCGCAGCTCCAGGATCTTCTGCGCCACGAACCGGGACTGGGGACTCTCCCCGACCGTTTGGACCAGAGCCGGTCGTTCACCCTGCCCTTTTTGGGTAAACAACGTTTTACTGTATTTTTCCGTTGCGCCTTGAAGGATCTCGTTGGCCAACGCCAGGATGGATTGCGTACTCCGGTAATTCTCTTCCAGCTTGAAAATTCGAGTTCCCGGAAACAACTCGGGGAATTCCATGATGTTCCGGACCGTGGCGCCGCGGAACGAGTAAATCGACTGCGAATCATCTCCCACAGCCATCACGTTCTCATGGGTGGCGGCGAGTTGCCGCACCACGTCTGCCTGCAACCGGTTGGTGTCCTGATACTCGTCGACCAAAATGTAGCGATAGATTTCCGAGATCATCAGCCGGGCACGTTCATCCACCGTCAATAACTCCAGGAGACGCGTCAGCAGATCATCATAGTCGACCAACTGTCGCTGGCGCTTGGTGGATTCATAGGCTTGGTGCAGTTTGGTCAGCTCGCCGAGAAATTCTCCAAAATGACTGTAGTCGGTGAAGAGAACGTCTTCCAGCGATTGCCTGGTATTGGCGCATTTGCTGAACAGGTCGGCAATCGTCTTTTTGCGGGGGAAGCGCTTTCCCGTCTCGGTGAGACCGGATTGAACGCGAACGAGGTTGACCAAGTCTTCGGAATCGCCCCGGTCCAGGATCGTAAAGCCCGGTTCCAAGCCGATGGTCCGGCCATAACGCCGAAGGAGCACATTGGCCACGGAATGAAACGTCCCTCCCATGACCCTGTCGCTTTGCGGGCCGATCAGCAGGCCCACCCGTCCCAACATTTCCTGGGCCGCCTTTCGCGTGAACGTCAACAGGAGGATCGAGGCCGGATCGATACCCGTATCGATCAACCGGGCCACTCGATACACAAGGACCCGGGTTTTTCCGCTGCCGGCGCCGGCAATGACCAAGGCCGGACCGTCCACGACTTCCACCGCGGCGAGCTGTTGGGGATTCAGTTCCTGTGCGTAATCCCGGGAAAGAGGTTTGAGCGGTGCCTCGGCACGCTTCAACACGTAGAGTTTGGAGTCGGCATTGACGGAGTCCATCACGGTATGCGGGAAAATTGATCGACGGGAATGGACTCAAGACCCACTCCATCTGTCGTGTATAACATAGGCCCTGCCCTCGCGCAATGCCGGGCCTGGCCGTCACCGGACGCCGTCTCCATGAGGCCGGAATACTTGCGAAGCCGTCCATTCATTTGTTAGATAACCTTCAGGCTTTTCGATTCATGAAACATTCCATCCAAGAACACGAACCCATTCTCAAGGACCTGTCGAACACCATCCTGGACGTGTGCCGGGAATCCGTGACGCTGGTTAAACGAAGCGATCAGGCCGTCACGACCACCCTCAGCCAAAAGCAGGAATGGAGATTTACCTGGAATTCCTGAAGGTGTTATTCAACCTGGTGGACCGTATTTCCGCGTTCCACGTTTCCATCCAACAGCAACCCGAATTTATGAACAGTCTGGAAGATCACGTGAGTGAGCGGCTCAAGACCCTGTTGGCGCCCTCGCTGAGTTCCGCTCAGATCGATGAGCAGGAAATCGTCGTGGCCATCGGCCGGGCCGTGGCTGAAAGCCGCGAGAGCTACGAAGCGTATAAATTCGTGTATTCGGAAGACAGCAAAGAGCGCAATGCGTTTTTGCAACACGTCGGCGAACGCGTAGCCGGCCGGGCCGATGCCGTCAAGAACGAGGCCATCATATCGACGACCACCCTCTGTATCGGCGCCGTGATCCCCGCGTTGACCGCACTCTTTGAAGGGAAAACACCGGAACCCGAAACGAAATCGTTTCAGGAAACGCAGGGTCGGGCGGAAAGTCAATCCTCAAGTCCTACTCCCGATCCTTCCGGCACCCGAATGATCAAACTGATCAGCGTGGTGGCCTCGATTTCCGGTGAGGAATTTGAAACCCGGTGGGGGCTGCTCCCGCAATTTCGACGGGATCTGAAGCCGGATCAAGTTGAAGCTCTGACCGACTATATGAACCGCGTGGCCCGAATCGTGGGCGACCGTTTTGCCATCGAATCCTCCAAGGCCTTAGGCAAGGCCGACCCACCCGCCGGGAACGCCTGATCAACGGGCGCCCTTTCAGTTTCCGTTGTCAGAGAAAAACGTCCCTTTTTTTTCCCTGAGGCGAAGTCTATAATGAAAGTCCGGTCTGGAGTCGCATCCGATGGAGAGAAGAAGCCACATGGGGAAAAAACTTTTGGCAATGATACTGATCTTCGGATTGGGCTTTTGGGCGGGATACTACGTGGGACAACGGCCACTGGAGGAGGTCACGAGTCAGCTTCAGGAATTGTCACAGAAGGTAGTGAAGCAAACGGTCGGCCTGGGAGAAGGAGAAAAACTCCTCGCTCAAAAAAAAGTTTTACAGGCGATGTCAGAATTTGTGGACGGGAAAGCAAAAATCCTGGACGGCAAACCTGATGAAGCCATAGACGAAATAGAGGAAACGCTCGATTATTTGAAGGAAGCCGTCAAAATGAAGGGAACCGAATCCTCGGATGCCCTGATCGAAGCCATGTCGAACATTGATGGCCTTCGACAATCCTTGGCCGACGGCCAAGCTGTCTCTCAGGAGGCATTGGAGGACGTGCAAGCCAAGCTAGAAGCCCTCCTGTGACAGGAGGGGGGAGCGTGTGTACGGTCGGGCGGAACCCGGTCAGGCGTTGGCCGGCTGTTTTTTCCACGCAGAGAGGATCCGTTCGACCCGTAGGCGAACGACAAGGTCCGGATCCTTCATCAACGGTTTGATCGCGTCCCGGCCACGCAAATCTCCGACTTGTTCCAAGGCGGCGGCCGCGGTCAGACGCGTGAGCCAATCCTGATCCTGCAGCATGGCGATCAGAGGATCGACGGCTTCTGAATCCTTAATCTCACCGAGCGCCAGAATAGCCTGCTTGCGCACGAACTCTTCTTTGTCGGTCAAGGCCACAATCAATTTGGGCACGGCGGGTTTCCCCAGATCAATCAAGGCTCTCGTGGCGTCATCCTTGAATTCGTCGTTGTGCAGCATCGACATGAGGGGATCCAGAACCCGCTCGTCATTGATTTTCCCCATGGCCTGGATCACGTACTTCCGGGCCTCCCAATCACGCACGTACCGGATCAACAACTCGACGGCGGGAGAACCCACTTCAGCGATAGCTTCGACGGCCGCTTCCCGGACCTGCCAATCCCCGTCGCGCAACGCTCTGACGAGGGGCTCCACGCACCGTTCGTCGCCCATTTCACCAAGAGTGACGACGGCTTCACGCCTGACGACCCAATCCGGATCATGGAGAAGGTCGATTTGGATATCGATTTCGTCTTTGACCTTCTCTTCTTCTATTTCAGGCTCTTCCTCCTCCGCCGCTTCCTCGTCTTCCCCCTCCGCGGTCGCCTCCGTCGCAACGGCGTCGCTTTCCATCAAGGATTCCGAGACTGCGTCCACGTATTCATCCGTTACTTCATCCTGTGAGACAGCCTCGATTTCCTCATCCGGCGTTTGAGAATCTTCGGCGGCAGATTGCACATCATCAGTCATGAACGTTCCCCTTTCACTGAATTCAGCAGGTCGGTCGTCACGAGGGTTGCGGGAGTTAGGCCGCTTTGGCTTTGTTCCCGGCAGCCTTGGCGATCCGTGACGCCCTGAGACAAATTTTTCGCTGGACCCGTTTCAGGCGCTTTCGCAATTTCCGCGCGTCAGGATCGCCTTCGGGATTCTCGCTGCCAGCGCGCCTTTCCTGGACTTTTTTTTCAAGGATTGCTTTATCTTCCTCTTGCGTTCGTTTTTTTGCCATTCTTACTCTCTCCTCAACACCCTTCGACTTCGCTCAGGGCAGGCGTTGGACAATCGGCTGTGAACAGTCGAGTCTAGTCAACGGTTCTCACGGGTGTCAACCGGAGGTCGTCACCGCGCGCGGGGCTGCCAGTCTTCGCAGAAACTTCGTTCATAGGCCAAAATTTTCCAGGCTTCTTCTTCGCTAATGGTCACCGGAATCATCGGCACCATGCCGGTCCCGGGGCTGCCGTTCTTGATGATCCAGAACAATTCGCCGTCGTGTCTTCTCTTGTGGAACTTGCAATTGGTGAAATTACGAGGCCCGGGCTGCAAGCGCCTGCCGACCGGACCGTCACCCAAACCTCTTTTCCCATGACACGAAACACAGGCACCTTTTCCCTCATACAGAACTCTTCCCTGGTCAACGATCTCGGGGGAAGCCGTTTTCGTCGAACCGAAGGGCGGGACCAATTTTCTGGCCCATATTCTCTCACTCACGGGGACCCTGGGCCGTAAGGGTTGCACTTCTTCCGCTTGGCCTGTCGCTGGAACGGCGACCCAACTCGTCAGGCCCACGCTCACGACCAGCAGTCCTCTGCCCAGGCATGTGAATGAAAAAAATCGAAGTACGGGTTGCACGTCAGGCCAAGAGAAAAAGCCCCGTTCAGGGTTGCACCTGAACGGGGCTTTGAACATGTACTCACGTGACAAAACGACTACTTCTTGCGCCATTTCTTACAGAAGCTTCGCTCGTAAGCCAACACCTTCCACGCGTCCTCTTCCGTGATGGTTGCCGGGATCATGGATACCATACCGGTCCCCGGGCTGCCGTTCTTGATAATCCAGAACAATTCACCATCTTTGCGTTTCTTGTGGAACTTGCAATTGGTAAAGTTCCGCGGCCCCGGATTCAACACTTTTCCAGCCGGCCCCTGGCCGTCTCCTTTTTTCCCGTGACAATTGACACACGTGCCTTTACCTTCAAAGATCTTCTTGCCTTCCGCCACGATTTCGTCAGAGGCTTTTTTCGATTTCTTGTACAACTCGGCAGGCGGCTTAATCTTCTTGGCCTTCCCGCGCTCGTTCTTCGGAACCCGTGGTTTCAGCGGGTCTTTTTCGGCACCGGCAAAAACCAAGTCGCCGCCAACGAAGGCAAATGCCGTCAACAAGCTACAAATGGCTAAAAACCGCTTCATGAATCCCTCCTTTGATAATAAGTCCGTGTTCCATCCCCTGTCTGGAAGGCCGTTTGCATTGAGGGTAGAGGCCCTCAGAACGTCGACGTCTTTATACTACACCCTCATCAAAATCAATCTCAAAGGCTGCAAACCTGCCGACAATATCAATGTGGATTCTCCCTGTCAAGAATCCGAAGTGGTCGTCAGGGCCTTAATTCCACGTCCCGAACGACGACTCCGGCCTCACCAAAAGGACCCCGTAACTCGCCATTGAGGCGGACTTCGACCCCTCCGGCGTTCCCAAGCGTCAACAGAAAGCGGTCGCGGGCCTCCCGTCGGACAACCTCATCAGGCTGCAATAAGACCTCTTGGGGGTTGTCTTCATCTGAACGAATCACGGCCCATGTCAGGTCCAATGTCCGTATTTCAAGAACCAACGGAATATTTTCCGAATCTGTGGTGGAAGCAGGGGTGGGCACAGAGTCCGCGGAGGTCTCGCCAGCGTCTGTTTCCAAGGCCGTTTCCGAATTTGAGACGCTTGGAGCGCCACCTTGTGGTGCGATCGAAGGAGACCCAGGACCCTCGACGATTTCGTTCGCGCGAGCCGGTTTCGAGACAACCTCGTCGCTCGGGTCAACGGGCTGTTGCGAAAACCGGGAAAAGATGGATCCTGAAGGTGATTGTTGTTGGAGTAACACCATTCCTCCCAGCAGGAGAAGCCCCCCAACGAGAAAAACAACCATGGCGCGGCCGGTTCGCTCTTTTCGCTCGTCTTCCTTGCGCAGAAACATTGTCCGCACCCCCTCGCTCTCTTTTTCATCTTGATAAAAAGACGCGGAACATTCTGCAAACAACCGCAGGCCTTCTTCTTCATCGAGTTCGAGCGCTCGGGCATAGGCCCGGACAAAGCCTTTGGTGAAAACCCGTTCAGGCAGTTGATCGAAAGATCCTTCTTCCAAGGCTCTCAAATACGCTTCTTGGATTCGGGTCCTTGAGGCCATCTGCTCCAGGGTCGCCCCTTGAGCCTCACGAGCGGTTCGGAATTTGTCGCCTAATGAAGCCATAGGTTGCAATAAGGGTCAGCTCATGAAAGATCCTCGAAATGGGTCAGACGCTTGAAGTCCCGGAAACGGGATTCGATGTCCTGGTATTCCAGAGGCCGCAAGCGGTCGAGGCTGAAGCCTTCTACGGTAAATGAAGCCATCACGCTTCCGAAAATAATGGCCCGTCTCAAGCCGGCATCGGAGAAATCTCCCGTGGAAGACAGGTGCCCCATGAAGCCGCCGGCAAACGTATCACCGGCGCCGGTCGGATCTTTGACCATTTCCAACGGAAACGCCGGTGCGCCAAAGACGCCTTTTTCATGAAACATCAGAACGCCGTACTCCCCACGTTTAATAATGAAATATTTGGGGCCGCGTGCCAAAACGTCTTTCGCGACTTTGACCAAACTGAAATCCTGACCGAGTTCACGAGCTTCCCCGTCATTGATGACAAGCACGTCGATCTTTTCCAACACCTTCCACAGGGCGTCGCGCTTCCCATGAATCCAGAAGTTCATGGTGTCACAGGCAACGATTCGAGGGCGTTCGACTTGATTCAGAACGTCCATCTGAAGCTCGGGGTCGATATTTCCCAGGAACAACATGTCGGGAGTTCGATAGTGATCGGGAATTTTAGGGCGGAAGGACTCCAGCACGTTGAGTTGGGTGTCGAGCGTATGAGCCTCATTCAGTTGATACGTATATTCCCCTTGCCAGCGAAAGGTCTTGCCACTCCGGCGTTCGAGTCCGGACACGTCGATCCCTCGACTCTTCAAAAAGGTGACGTATTCTTCAGGAAAATCTTCTCCTACGACCGCAATCAAATCGACGTCCGTGAAAAAATTGGCGGCCGTGGAAAAATACGTGGCCGATCCTCCCAACACTTCCGTGGCCTCCCCGAAAGGCGTGCGCACCGTATCAAACGCCACGGAACCGACTACCAACAATCTACCCATGTTATTTTCTCCCGTTTGATGTTTTCACCGGTTTCAAAAAAAGGCCGTAGCGCCGCTTCACGGAAGCCGTCACGGCTTGCGGTGCCGTCACGATGGTCTGCCGAAGCGCCGTCGCACAGGGACAGCTTCTTGCCCCCCCGGTTCGTTGAATGGCGTCCCGGAGCAGCGTTTTGGCCTGGGCCACGTTCGCATGCATCACGCTCAAAATCGCTTCGACGGAGACGGGCTCCTCACTCTGATGCCAGCAATCGTAATCCGTGACCAGGGCCAAGGTTGCATAACAGATTTCCGCCTCCCTCGCGAGCTTGGCTTCCGTCGCATTGGTCATCCCGATGATATCCACGCCCCATTGCCGATACAACAAGGATTCCGCTTTGGTGGAAAACTGCGGCCCCTCGATACAAAGATACGTTCCGCCCACGTGGAACGTGACACCCGTCGACCGGGCCGCCTCGTCCAGATGATCCGCCAAGGCATGGCAAATGGGGTCGGCAAACGTCACGTGAGCCACCAGCCCCTGATCGAAAAACGTGCTGATTCGCCTGGTCGTCCGATCGATAAATTGATCGGGAAGCACCATATGACCGGGATGGATGCCCTCTTTCATGCTACCCACCGCACTGACGGATAAAATCCTCGTCACACCGAGTGATTTGAGCGCGTACACGTTTGCCCGATAGTTGATCATGGAGGGAATAATGCGATGCCCTCGTCCATGACGAGAGAGAAACGCCACGCGCTTGCCGGACAAGGTTCCCAGCATCACGGCATCCGAAGGGCGGCCGAAGGGAGTGGACACGCGCGTTTCTCGCACGTGTTCCAAACCTTCCATTTCGTACAAGCCGCTGCCTCCAATGACGGCAATGTCGGCACGTGGTTTTGCTGGCACGGGCTTTATCCCTGTCGATCAGACGTGTAGATCGTGAACAAAACCTTCAATCAGCGTGAGGATGCGCTGGGAAACCGATGGAACGGACTCGTCCGGGTGTACCTCGACCCACGCCAGATCGGGTTCTTTTCTGAACCACGTCATTTGCCGTTTCGCAAAATGACGGGTGTCCCGCTTCAATCGCCTCACCGCTTCGGCGAATGAATAGTCCCCCTCAAGATACCCCGCCATCTGACGATAGCCCAAACTTTTCATCGAGACAAGACCTCTGGAATATCCTTTGGCCAGCAGAGTCCGGGTTTCGTCCACCAAACCCTTTGCCAACTCCGCGTCGACTCGCTGATCAATACGTTGATAGAGAGCGGCCCTCTCCATGGTCAACCCCAGCACGAGTGCCCGAAAAGAAGTGGCCTCTTTGGAGTGTTTTTCGTGGGCCTTCGAAAGAGGCGTGCCGGTTTGCCGGTACACTTCCAGTGCCCGCAACACTTTCATCGTATCGCGCGGATGCAGGCGACGCGCCGTGACCGGATCCACGCGACCCAGTTCCTGATACATCGATTCCCCTCCCCGGACCCGTACTTCTTCTTCGAGTTGCCCGCGAAGAGCGTGGTCGCTGGGAGGACCGGACCATAATCCGTGCAATAGCGCACGGACATAGAGCCCCGTCCCACCAACCACCAAAGGAAGAAGGCCTTTTTGGTGCAGACATGAGATTTCCGGAAGAGCCCGCCGCCGGAACGCCCCGGCGTTAAACGGCTCATCCGGTTCCACCAGGTCAATCAGCCGATGGGGTACACCTTGCCGGTCCTCTTCCGAAGGGGTATCCGTCCCGATATTCATTCCCCGGTAGACTTGAGTCGAATCCGCGGTCAATATCTCCGTGCCCAGGGCTTGAGCCACTTCAATGGCAATGCGACTCTTGCCGATGGCCGTCGGACCCACCAGCACGACGAGGGGCCGTGACATGATGGCAGCCTCGATGAGATTCCGGAGCTTGTGGTGCGAAGAAAGGTACTGTTCAAACGGTGGATTCATAGACGCCGAAAAATCCGATGCAGTTCTTCACTGCCAAACCGTAAAGAGATTCTTCGGCCATGGGGGCACGTCATGGGGCTCCCTTCACGAAGCCACTCGTCCACCACGTGTTTCATTTCCGGCTGCTCCATCCGGCGGCCGGCCTGGACCGCACCCTTGCAAGCCATCGACGCCAGGACGGATCGGATAGGTTTGTCGAGTGAATCCACGGATTTCCACTCCGACAGGTCCTCGATGATATCTTCGAGCAAGGCGCCATAGTCCATCTGCCCGACAAGCGCCGGCACCGATCGAATGACAAAAGAGGACGGGCCGAAGGGCTCAAGTTCAAGACCCACGTTGACCAACTCCGGCAGGATTTCCGTCAACCGCGCTGCTGCCGGGACCGGGACGTCCACCGGTTCGGGAATCAGGAGCGATTGTTTCTGGATATCGCGACCCTCCCAACCTCTCCACAAACGTTCAAACAGCACGCGTTCGTGAATCGTATGCTGGTCCAGCACGTGCAATTCATCTCCAACTTGCGCGACGATATAGGTGGTATGGATTTGTCCGAGAATCTGAACCTCCGGCTCAAGCTGATAGAGGACCGGCGATTCCTTGACCTGAGCCGCTTCGTTGTTTTGTCCACTCCCTGAACTCGATTGCACGTGCGCCATGGAAGGGGTCGACCGTGTGACAAACAGTTCACCGCTTTCTCCTGGCGTCTCTTTGTCGACAACACCAGCCTCCCACTCATCGCGCCTGGATGAAAGAGTTGACGGACCTGCCACGTCTTTTTGCAACGGACCACGAACCGCAGTTCTGATCGCTCGATGGATCAAGTCCGGGCTGCGAAATTTCACTTCTCGTTTTGATGGATGCACGTTGACGTCCACCTCGTCGGGGGCAATTTCTACCATGAGTGCAAACGTCGGGTGTCGTCCTTTCGGTAAAAAAGAGCCATACGATTCATGCACGGCATGCGCAATCGTCGCATTCTTGACGGGACGCCGATTCACGAACATTTCCTGTGGCGTGCGCCCCGTTTTCGCATGATGCGGATTGACGATCATGCCACGCACGCGCACGTCGGCCTGTTCGTAATGAACGGGCAGCATCATACCCATAAGTTTCGGGCCATACACTTGGAGTAATCGATCTTCCAACGTGGCGACCCTGGGATAGTCGAACACCACATGGTCATTGTGCGTCAATCGAAATTGCGTGTGAAGGTTGACCAAGGCAGCTTGCTGAACAACGTGCGCAATGTGGGAAAACTCCGTGGCCGTGGTCTTCAAAAATTTCCGCCGACCCGGTGTATTGAAAAACAATTCTTCGACCTCGATTCGCGTCCCCGGGGCGGCACCTCGCTCCTCGACCGATCGGACGTCTGCGCCGTCAATGACCACGGCGGTCCCTGTCAGTGAATGACGTCTGGCTGTCAGCATGCGAAAGCGTGAAACCGCGGCAATGCTGGGCAAGGCCTCCCCGCGAAATCCATAGGTGGCGATGCCCGTCAGATCGCGTGGATGATTGATTTTGCTGGTGGCAAATCGTTGGCAAGCCAACGGAGCATCGGCTCGACTCATCCCTTCGCCGTCATCGATCACGCGAATGAGAGTTCTTCCGCCGTCCACAACGTCGACGGAGACCGCCGTACTGCCGGCATCCACGCTGTTATCGAGTAATTCCTTGACGACGGACGCCGGGCGTTCGACGATCTCGCCGGCGGCGATTTGAGAAGCCACGGATTCCGGGAGGACTTTGATTCTGGATTCAACAGACTCCATAAACAACACTTTGTGAAGAAAGCCCGGTGCGTCTGCTACTTCTTTGGCTTGGAAGGTGTGGAGCCAGCCGATGCCTTGAACTTCTTGAGAGCCTGCTCCACCTCGATGAGTTGGGATTCGTGCGCATCCACCTTGGACCCCAGCTTTTCGCTCATGGCTCTGACCACCTCTTTCAACTGCGCGACGGACTTGGTCAATTCATTCAGTTGCGTGACGTTGGCCTTCAAGCCCTGCTGAAGATTCGAGACGGCAACGGACGGTTCCGTCGATTTCGACAGTTGCCGGGCCTGGGACTCAATGCGGTTGGCCTGCTCTTTCAGCTTGGTGGACATCAGGTTCTTGAATTGTTCAAACGATTGCCCGACCGACTGCACGCTCGCCGTCACCTCGTTGAGATGGGTTGAAACGGCTTGGGTATTTGTTGCCTGCTTGGCGGCTTCGGCTGCCTGGTCTTTCTCCATTTGTGCCAATCGTGCCGTCAACTGCCCAAGCTGATTCATGTGCTGATCGGTACGGTTGCCCAACATGCCGGCCATGGAATCCAATACCTCTCGCATCCCTGCCACCGCCTGACTCAGTTCCTGAACGTGTTTGGCTTGAACTTCCAATTGCTTTTGAGCTTGGGTCACGTTCGAAACGCTTGTTTGTTCGACGCGTTGGAGGCCGGACGAGACCTTGATGAACTCTTGAGAGACTCGATTCCGTTCCTGGTCGAACGCTTTGGCGATCGACTCCAGACTTGGCCGAACGTCCTTGTCCAAATACCCGTGCAGGCCCTTCAGGTCGGCGTCCATTTTTTTGGCCAACGCCGCATACTGACCCTGCAACTGCTCAATCCGTTTTACCGTTTGTTCCAACCCCTTGCCCTGGCTGTCCAGCTTCGTACCGAGTTGGGTTCCGGTCGTCCCCAATACGTCACGAAGTTGAGAGAGGGACCGTGTCACCTCCTCCAGATTCTTGCCGTGCAAAGCATCGGTCTGTCGCAGCCCCGTCAGTTCAGCGCCCAATTTGACATTAAACTCGGACAAGCGTGCGGCTTGGGCGTCAATGTCGGTTTTCAAGTTCCGGTTGCCTTCATTCAATGCGATATTGATGGATTCAATTGCCGTTTTGACCTCGGTTTCCAAATACTTCTTCAACGACTTCGTATCGGCGTCGAGTTTGGCGCGAAAGACTTGTAAGTGCCTGTCGAAATCCTGTCTGACTTTCGTCTCGGAATTCTTTGCCCGCTTCCCCTCCCGGGCCAATTGCGTATTGACCTCGTCCAACGCCTTTTCGAACTGACTTTTGAACTCGCCCAATGACTTTTGAAACGCGGCGAACTGTTTCGTCACCTTTTGCCCCTGTTGCTTCAATGCCTGTTCAAGATTCCGGCCCAAGCCGTCAATCTGGTTGGACAATTCCGTTTCACGTTGTTCACGCCGTTTTTTTAGGGCGCTGAGCTCCTGGCCTTGCTGATCCAAGGCGTTTTCAAGGTTCTTGCGAACCTCATGTAATTGGGTATCCAAATCATTGACCGTTCGAGGCAAGGTCTCATTTTCCAAACTCCGCAACTCACTCTTCAGTTGCGCTCGGGCCTTCACGATCTCATCTTTCAATTGCGCACGGGCCCTCGTGATTTCCTCATTCAACTCGGTTTTTTGTTGCGCCAAGTCATCGGCGATTTCCTGCTCGGCTTGCTTCAGGACGTTGGCTAACGCTTTTTTCTCCTTATCCAATTTGGTGATTTTTCCGCCAAGATCTTTTTCCACTTTCACCAAATCAGACTGCTGGGCACAGGAAGCCAAACTGCAGACCAGCCACGTGAGGCACAACCCCGCTTTCAAGGCACGACCGGCCGCTCCTGATGAGACCGGTGAGGTCAAGAAAGAAATGCGATCAATCCACATGGTTTTTTACTCCCTCCCTCTTTCATGGCCTCCTCTGCTCCTGACTCCCGGAAGGCGACTCGAGAAACTCACCGAACTTCGCTCATCGTGCGTTCATGTGTCGCCGATGAGCTGGTTCGGGTAATCATTACTCGGAAATTGGAGACCAGGCAGGAGAACTATGGTGTATCCCGCCTTTCGTCAAGCGTTCCAATCCCGTGCCATCGTAATACATCATGTAAATGTGACTCCGTTTCTGACTCCGCTTGCCGCGTGTCGAACTGAAAACCAGGTGACGGCCATCCGGCGCCCATGAAGGTGAGTCATCGATTTCGCTGGAAGGACCGCTCGTCATCTGAACTCGTCGCTTCCCGTCCACGGAAATCCGGCACAACTTAAATCCCTTCTTGGGTAGACGACAGACGTAGGCGATCCAATCTCCGCGTGGCGACCAAGCCGGCGCAGCATTATATGGCCCGTCAAAAGTCAACCGGCGGACGTTCTTGCCGTCGGCCCTCATGATGTAGATTTGCGGGCGACCGGTCTGGTCGGACGTAAAAGCCAGTTCTCGTCCATCCGGCGACCACGTAGGCGACAATTCCGCACTGGCCTTTTTGGTTAATCGTGTGTTCATTTTCGTGCTCAGGTTCATCATAAAGATGTCGGAGTTCCCTTTCTTGGTGGAATCCTTGGCGGAAGCATAGGCTAACAAACGACCGTTCGGGGAAACTGCCGGAGTCATGTTCAAGGTTTGAGGGGGCACCAGGCTGAGTGTGTTCCCTCCACCCAATCCTCTGCCCAACTCGAGCCTCACGATTTCCTGATTGTTCTGGCGATAGGTCGTGTACACGACGGAACGCCGGTCGGGCGACCAGTTCGGCATGAGGCTTAATATGGAGTCCGCCGTCAGGCGCCTGGGACCGAATCCGTCGTAATCCATCTCGTACAAATGCCTTCGACCCGCCTTGTCTTCGGATACATAAACGATCTTTGTCTGGGCGATGCCGGGGTCGCCCGTATAATGCGAGACTAATGCATCAGTCCACCGGTGAACCATCGACCGCAGGAGTCTCACGGTAATCGGACCGCCGGCATACCGTTTGCCAATCGCGATCAAATCCGTCTCCTCGCCATCGTAGGCACAGGCCTCCAACAATAATTTTCCATCTTTTTGGCCGATTCGACCCCAGGTGACCACCGGAGCGGTACTTGCCTTGGCTTTCACGATGGGAGCCTTTGCCTGACACCCTGCCTTGGAAAGCGGGAGCGTGTTCGTGGCACGCGCAATGACCTTAAACACGTGGGTCCGCCGCAAATCAGCCTTGAGAATCGCGTCGACTTGCTTGCCGATTCCATCGTCACCCTGTTGTCGGGTTTCACCATCGGCGAACCCCATGATCCAGATGGGAATTTTTTGGAACTCCGACCGGTGCGTTTCCAAAAACACTTCGGCTTTCTTATCGTCCGCACGTGCCGCAAACGGCAGAACGAACAAACAAACAAGGACAATCAAATGAGTGGTGTTTTTCATCATCAGTTCGGCTTGATTTTGAATTTGTGTTGGACCTGACAAAAGGGTTTGGTCATATCCGCGGGAAAAGGCGGGAACGGGGCGGCCTCCAAGACCGCACGTTTCGCGACCGAATCAAATTTTTTGTTTCCGGAGGACCGGACGACGGCCGGCTCCGTCACCCGACCGTTCCGCTCGACGCGAAAAGTCAGGATAGCCGGGGAGTCAACGCGATAATGGTATCGATAAATGTTTCCGTGAATGTTGTCAATTTCGGCCTCCACGTTTTCCCAATAGGGATTACTTTGGGAACACAATCCCGCCTTCCATACACCACGCGCTGTCTCCCCTCCACTCTCTGTTCGTTTGGAAACCGGCTGGGGATCAAAAGCCAATAAAGCGGGAATCGAAACATCGATCTCCTGCCTGGGAGGAGTATCAGGCTCGGACGCGGCCTTGGGAACCTCGGGGTCAGAAGGGACCGGGGCCTGAACCTCGGCCAACTGCGGAGCCTGAGGGGGCGCGATCTTGGGGAGCGATTCGTTTCGAGCCTCGGCGGCCTTCGCGGGGGGCACCGTTTCGGAAACGAGCGGCACCGCTTTCTTTGTGGGTACCGTTTTGCTCTTGGGATTTCCCTGAGGGATCCGCACGGCTTGAATCGCCTTCTTCAGCGACTCCACCGTGCTGCTCTTCCGTACCGTTTGCAGTGGTGTCTCCTTTTTCCGCACCTCAGGCGGGGCAACGGCTGTCAAGCGCGGTGCCCGGGAAGGCAAGGTAATGGCAGGTGATTCAGGAGCCTTGGGCGCGTCCGGTTTCTGCTTACGTTCCGGTGCGACGGCCGGGCTCACGCGTTCGGAACCCTGCTCCGGCTTTCCGGGAACGGAGGTGGCGCCGACAGCCTGCTTCAGTTTTGGGGCCAGCAGACCAACGCTCGGAGCGGGAGTGCGGGGTTCCGCCGACTTCCCGACAACCAATTTCGGAGGTTGCGGAGGCGCCTTGAATGCCGGCACGTCCTTCTCCACGGCAGGCGACTGCTCGACAGGAGCAGGGACCGAAGGCCGGACCGGCGCAGATTCTTGGGGCAATGGCAGAGTTTGCGTCTTTGGGACGACCACGGCATCAAGGGCACTCACGAGCGACTCCGTCACCCGTTCAGGTTTGGGAACTTCTGTAACATCTGCCTGGGGTGGAGGGAGAAGATTGTCCATGTTCTGTTTCAGAGTGGGCCTGTGATCCGGCGCAACCGGCGACGCGACAACCTTGGGGGGGATGACCGGGACCTGTGACTTCGGCTCGCTCGCGAGAGCATCCATCGGCCGTTTGGGTACTCTCGGGTTCACCGGAGACCGGGACTTGGTCGTTCTCACTGCTTTGCTTGGAGGAATCACGGCCTTTCTCTGCGGTGCGGCCGTCGGAGACGCCGCGATTTCCGGAAGCGTGACAAGCGTGACCTCGTAAGACTCTGAGGACTGTTCAAGCGATGAGCCGAAACGCAGACTCAGTAACGCGACGAACACGACCGCATGAAGAAGCGCCGAACCGGCAAGAGGCCACCTAAGCCGTTCTGCCACCGATTCGTCATGCTCCGGCAAATGCCATGACAAGAGACTGAAAGGCGCCGCATACGACATTGCGTCATTCCAACTTACAGAGGCTCGAAGACCTCTTCTTCCACCACCCTCCCCTGGGGGTTCGTGACCATACCCAACCGTTCGATTCCCGCCCCCTTGACTTCATCCATGACTTGGACGATCCGTCCATAGGGAACGTACCGGTCGGCTCGAAGGTAGACCGACACAAGGGGATTCAAATCTTTGGCTTCATGCAGACGCTTCCGTAAATCAATCAACGTGACCAGGTCTTCATCCAGGTAAACCCGCTTGTCGGGTTCAATGGTGATCACGAGACGCTCCATGGGAACGACCGTATTCGATTGCGAACGCGGAAGTGTAATATCAATGCCCCGGTGCAACATCGGCGTCGTCACCATAAAGATCACCAACAGCACAAGAACCACGTCGACGAGAGGGACGATATTGATTTCAGAAAGAAACCGACGATTCCGGAGTTCAACAATCACGAGCGACTTCGACCTCTTTTGCCGGCGGGCGCAGGCGCGTCAAGGGCATTCAGAAATTCGATGCTAAAGGCTTCTACGCCGAATATGGTTTTCCGAATTTGGGCAAGATAGAAATTATATCCGATGACCGCGGGAATCGCAGCAAACAGTCCTGCGGCGGTTGCCAGGAGGGCCTCGGAAAGACCGGGCGCGACCGAAGCGATACTGGCCGTCCCTTCGATGCCGATTTGCTGAAAGGCGTTAATGACGCCGACGACCGTTCCCAATAACCCGATGAAGGGAGTAATGTTGCCCGTCGTGGCCAGGAAGGGCAGGTACGTTTCCTGCCGGGCGATTTGTTGCTGAATGAGATACTGGACCACCTTCTCCAAATACTGGCGGTCCGGCCAAGGTCCCGTCTTCCGGGCCGCCACCGCGACGTCGCCCGTGTCGTGATCGGCAAGATGCCCCACGCGATTCAACACGTCAAGCAACACTGAACCGCTGGGACTATGAGGCAATTCTGCGGCCACGTGTTGAAGGAGATGCAACTCCTTTTCGCTGAGCGCGCCTTCCTCCTGATAGGCCTGAAGAAACTGTCGCTCCTCTGTCTTGATCAGCCGAAACAATCGCCATTTGTACAGGATGATGCCCCACGAAAGGACGGAAAACACCAGCAGGATCAAGAGGACGATGATGGAGATGGTCCCAAGGGAACCAAACAGTTCAAGAGGGTCGGTTGAAAACATCGGATGTGACGTTTAGCCCGAAACGTGATGTAACGTGATAAATCGAAAACTTACCGTGCAAGTGAGAACAGCCACAACGACGTGAATGGCGGGGCCGACGGGATTTGAACCCGCGACTTCCAGATTGACAATCTGGCGTCCTAACCTGGCTGAACGACGGCCCCATTCACGTATGAGGGTAACCTTTTGACCGTGCTGTCGAAACGAGCCCCCTGCCCGGGCCAATCAACCCGCCAGGTTGTACGTTCGACGTTCTATTTGGGTAGGAACCTCTGATTTAGTGCACTATCGGGCGCATGGCGGCGTTGTGTCCTCGCTCAACCCTCACCTATCTCTCTGATAAGCCTCGGGTTTCGCTCCGGGACGCCTTGCCCTACATCCCGCTATCACAATAAATCAGAGGTTCCGATAGTCTGAGATAGATGGTAGGCGGAACAGGGCTCGAACCTGCGACCTCTGCCTTGTAAGGGCAATGCTCTCCCAACTGAGCTATCCGCCCCACACTCCATGCATTCAAAAATCCATCGGTTTTCATTATATCAGTCAAGTAAGCTGTGTCAACCGTAAGGGAAGAACCGGCGGTGATGACGACCTCATCGGCACAAAAATTGACGACACCCTTGAGAAATACGGGTGCGACCCTTTAGAGTGCAACCTTTGTCATAGGACGAAGGCCGAAACCGAACCATGACCTACAAACTCAGACACGTCAGCAAACAGGTCGGCGCGGAGATCCCGCAATTGTTGTCCCGAAGCGAACGGATGTGGCTCTTTGCCGAACTCCATCGCCGGGCGCTCATGACCGGCATCGTCGTGGCAATCACGGTGGTGATCCTTCTCGGGGCTCTGTACGTGGTGCAACACCAACAGGAACAGGAAGCACTGGCCCTTGAACATCAAGCCGCCCAAGCCTACCTCGATCGATCCCTGGTTGACGTCGACACGGCCACGGAGAAGCTGCAAGAAGCGATCACGTTGTATCGGCGGCTCATCGAGGAGTTCCCTCGTTCTGCCAGCGCCCGCTCCGCATGGTATATGATCGGAAACGCCTTAGCCGAACAAGACGACCACGCCGGGGCCATCGAGGCGTACCAACATTTCATTGACCAGGCGGGAAATTCTCCCGCTCTGCTCGGATTGGTCTATCAACGATTGGGGGCCAGCTATCTGGCAAGCGGGGATCGCGCAAAGGGAATCACCGCCTATACGCAAGTACTACAAATGCCCCAAACCCTCAATAAGGACCAGGTGCTGTTCGAACTCGCCAAACTCGAGGAGCATGAAAAACGCGATGACGAGGCGCTCGCCCGCTACAAACAGTTGTTGGATGAACATCCGAACTCCCCGTATGCGAGTGAAGCCACCTTGCGGGTCAAGATCCTTGAACCGGCTGCGGAACAACCTGAAGCTCCAAACGAGGAAACCGAGCAAGAAGAAATGCAGGAGGGGAAGGAGACCGGGGAATAAGCGATGGGGCCGCGTTCTCAGGAAGTGATCATCAACATCCGCCCGGCCCGAATCAAACTGCTTCGCAAATTATTCAACATCTTCAAGTCCTGAACCGATACCCGAAACCGTTGGGCGATACTCCAGAGGCTGTCGCCGCGACGCACACGGTACCACTTCACGTCCCCGGAATCCGTCACGTCTTTGCCGCCTCCGGTCACGCGCAACCGCTGTCCGACCCTGATTAAACTCCCCGAGAGATCATTGAGGTTTCTCAATTGCCTGACGCTCGTCCCGAAGCGATGAGCAATCACCGACAGGCTGTCTCCCCGGCGTACGCGATACCACGTCCGTGCCGGCGGCGCGGGTTGCGTCCACGTCTTCATTCGGGATTTGGCTTGTTCCACGCGCCCCGACGTTCCTACGGGGACCTTTAAATAATAGCCGTCCCGGCCAGGCGGGGTGACGCTGCGACGGAGTTCGGGATTCAACCGGCGAAGCTCATCAAAGGAAATCCCCGTCTCCTTGGCAACGGACCGCAGATGAATGGACTCGTCCATGCGAATTTCATCGTATTGGTGAACCGTTTGGGAATGAGCGTGAAAACCGAACAACGAGGGACGGGTCGCGATAATCATGGCTGCCATGAATCTGGGGACATATTGCCGTGTTTCCCGGCGGATATAGCGAGTCCTCGCGATTTTCCAGAAATCACGCGTGCCGGTTCTTTTAATCGCACGACTGATTTTCCCGGCCCCGGCATTGTACGCCGCCAGCGCCAAGGGCCACGAACCGAACGTGTCGTAGAGATCTCGTAAGTGGACGGCTGCCGCAACCGTGGACTTGATGGGATCCCGGCGTTCATCCACGTACCAATTGACCGACAGGCCGTAAATCCGGCCCGTGCTCTTGATAAACTGCCAAGGCCCGGACGCCCGCGCCCGTGAATACGCCCTCGGGTTAAAGCCGCTTTCGATCAACGACAGATAAATCAATTCCTTCGGCAAGCCGACTTCAAGGAAGATTTCTTCGACTAAGGGCCGGTAGGCGTAAAATCTGGTCAACCATTCTTGAAAGCGGTCATGAATCACGTTTCGAAAGTAGTGAATATTGCGCTCGACCGCAGGATTGACGATGACGGGAATATCTTCATACCCGAGATCCCTGCTTTCCTGGTGGGAGAGAGCCTGCCCTGAGCTTGTCGAAGGGGCTCGGGTGAGGGAGGCATGAATGGCCGAACGGGGTTGGGAACCCGGGGGGAAATACATGAGACCCCTGGGGCTGGCCGGCAAGGGCAGAGATGACGAAACCGCTGTATCGGGCGAATGGGGTATGCCTGCAGCACGAACGTCGCCGGCACTAAAGAAAAACCCTGAGAGGCAGAGCATGAAGACCGAAGCAACGCTCAAATGAGATCCCTTTTCTTCCAACCAGTTGATTTTTCTCATATTTTATTCAGACTTTCAAGTATGGCGTGAGAATGTAACTGGAATCCTCGCCTCTGTCAAGAACTTAATATACTTAACAACAAATATTCAAGATGTTGTGGACTGATTTGAATTCAACGATTCTTGAACAACTACAGGTTGTGGTCGAAAAAAATTCTATCTTAGTCAGGGAGTCCCTTTCATCAAAATGACATATATTGGGTATTATAATTACAGGCATTTACTATCCTCCACGCGCGGAGGACAACGCTACGGCGCCGGAAGAGTGGCGGCACAGCGGAACCCTGTCGAATGATTCCGGTCGAGCGGATCACTGGCAACCCGGGTAAAAATTCTCACCTGCGGAGTTTCGACCTGCCACCCGGAACTGCGAATGACCCGACGGGTCCCCTTCGAGGGCCCTTCAGGATTCCGGCGCGGACTCCTGGAATAATACGTCGCGTCATACCAATCGGCGACCCACTCCCAAACGTTACCCGCCATATCATAGACACCGTAGGGGCTCTTGCCTTTTTCATAAATCCCAACCGGCACCAATGTCTTTTCACCCTGCCATGTCTGGTTGAAATTCAGGTGCTTGTGCGTGGGTTCGACGTCTCCCCACGGAAACCGCCGATCATCGGTCCCTCTCCCAGCCTTTTCCCATTCGGCTTCGCTCGGCAACCGCTTACCCGCCCATAGACAATAGGCCTCGGCGTCAAACCAATCCACGTTGACCACCGGTTGAGACGCAATAGACTCCGGCATGAGTCCGCCCTGCCAGAGATTTTTCGATGGGTCGGTCGGGTGCGACGGCGTGCGATGACCGGTGGCGCGAATGAATTCCAAATAGAGGCCATTGGTCACTTCATAGGTATCGATGGCATAGGCATCCAGCTCGACTTCGTGATTGGGATATTCGTCCAGCCCGCCGTCCCGTGCCCATTTGGGCACGCCCATAAAAAACGGACCGGCGGGAATCACCACCATGGGCGCCCCATCCTTGCTTGACACGGCCGGGGCCGCGTGAGCCTGCTCGAGGGCGGCAGCGTTCACACCCATGCCCATCAACGCGCACGCGGCGATAGCCAATATCCTCTTCGTCATCGTCCCTCCTCGTCAGCCCGTGCTTTCCCGCTCGGCCCGTCTCAACGCGCGCATCAGTACGGGATCGTTCAAGGCCATCTCACTCAGCGCGTCCATGACGTGAAGGTCCTTGGTTTCCATCAACTCCTTGGCCTTGGCGTACTGTTTGGCGTTGAAGCGGGCCACCGTCGGTTGGTTGTTGATCACCTGACACGCCAGCACCCCGTCTTCGAGGTCCAACGTGCCCCCCTGCTCCATCAATGTCTGCGCCTGCGCCACCGTAATGCCGTGAAGCTCGGCAAATTCCCCAATCCCGCCGGTTTCGACCATCGACCCATCCGGCATCGAACACTTGCGTTTGAAATAGGGGGACCAATCCTTCCGAAAATCAATATACCGGATATCTCCCCCTCGAGCCACCGACCGCTCCAGCTTGCCGTAATCGAGCCCAAGATTTTTCTGTGTGAGGCGCTCCTGCAATTCCTCGGAAAGCCCCCGGTAAAACACGCGCTCCACGGCCTCGGCCAAGGGAATATCCGAAAACCTCGCGAGCTGTTCGGCCTGGGCGGTCTGCTCCAGATCCAGCACCCAGGTCTGCTTGGGCTCCTGGCCGTTCGGATCAATCCGGCACACGAACATCCCTCGCGTCACCACGCCCCCGGCTTCCGGATACATATACAGCCCCCCATCCGTCAACAGCCGGAGCATGTCGTCATAGGGGATCTCATAACTTTCCCCCAGCACCTTGGCGTGATGTTCGATATTCTCCTCGCCCGCCATGGCGCACACCATGACGTTCCCGGGCGGATCGAAATCCGTGTAATTCTCCAACACGTTGTAGAGCTGCGGCTCTTTGGCCGGCTTAAGCGGCCGCTTTTTTATCTTGAACATGCGTAGTCCCTGTCATTCCTGTATGTGTCACTAATGCGTTGACACTTCTCGCCTTCTTCCTTTCCGTCATCCTCGACATTTTTAATCGAGGATCCAGGGTCTTTGCTTTTTCCTTCGTCCGTGAAGAGAACGACACTGGATTCCCGATTACTAACTTCGGGAATGACAGAAGGAGGTTATTTTCATACCATGACAATCTAGTCAATCCAATGTTGAGCAGCCCATGATGCAGAACGACACACACGCCGCGGCGACAACTCAAAGTTTCCATTCACCGCGTGTGACGGCTTCAATGGTCCGTTGAATATCATGACCCGTGTTTGACGGGGCAGTACAGGTGGCCAGAAAAAACTGAACGGATACACGGGTCTTCGATGCTTGAAGCTGGACACCCACTCTGGAGGCCACAAACTGACTTGGTCTCCCACGACGTGGGCCACCCACCGCTGCTCAAGTTTGAAGTCCTTCACGGTATCCGGCGCTTCGCTCATCCTATCGATAACGAATTGCATCGAGTTGGCTTCAAATCTGAAAATCGACGTATTCACACCCATTGCATGATTAAACAATTTGTTGAACAAGCGCCTATTGGGGGGGAGCCACTCGCGGCAGACACAAAACTGGCCCGGCATATATTCGAAAAAACAGTCAATTGATCGGACGATAATGACATCCAAATCGAAGTAGAGACATGGCCCCTCAAGCTCTCCGATTCCACCCTGAAACAGTCCCAGTTTTCGACCGTTTGTGAAATGCGGAGCGGCGTCAAGATTGATTTTCGGTAACGGATAAACTTCGACCTTGGGTCGAATCCCCTCAGAATTGTCGGTAAAACAGACGAACCTAAACGGTACACTTAAATTCCGTTGAACCCCCGCATACAAGCGATTGACGTAGTGGGGCTCATAACGATCGCCCCATTTGATTGTGATGACATTAACAGACACTATTTTAAGCGAAGATCCAAGTTAACATTTTTCGTAATTTAGAGAACGCAACTCATGCTGGCAATAGGAATTCGGATTGCTTAGTTTCACGACAGAAGCATGAATACAGGAAGACTTTCGATTAGAGTCAGGGAATTAGTCAAGGCTTCACATGTTGTGTGTCATTAAGGTCAAGTAGCATTCTTGCAATCGAATTGCTGTCTGACATCTTGATAAAGAGTGAGAATCTTTGGCACGACGGCATCGGCTGCATAGCAGCTTTCATAGACAGTTAACGCGTTTTGTGCCCGAATCCAACAACGTTCCGGGTCTTGTATAGCTTTTCGCAGTCCATGAAAGAGGGCGGATTTGTCACCTTTGTCGACGAGTATGGCTGAATGATCATCAAGTGCGTCGAGCTGATGACCTTCTTCACAACGGGTCGCAATAATCGGAGTGCTCATTGCCATTGCTTCCAGGACAATGATTGGAAAATGTTCTCTAAAGGATGATAGGACGAATAAGTCGGCATTTTTGATCAAATTCGGGATGTCGTTTCTGCGGCCCAGAAACTGAACATGCCCGTTTAATCCCAATTCATTTGACAGCGCCCTGAGTGCTGAAAATTCCGGGCCGTCTCCCGCTAGCTGCAACGAAAAATTTATGTCCATCGCTTTCAAATCGGCTAGTGCTTTCAGCAAAACATTGAACCCTTTTTTCTCCACAAACCGGCCTGCTGCAAAAATCGTATCTATGCGAGCAGGTTTGACAACTTTCGATACCGGTTTGAGTCCTGAAAAATTGGGAATGATCTTGGTAAATTTATGTTGAGGAATATTGCGATGGTATTCCGATTTCGCGGCCTGAGTGGTAGTTGGAACAATTGCATCCATTTTATAGTAATACTTGCCGTTGAGATTGCCATGCGTTTTGGCAATCAAGGGCCACCTGCCGGCAGGCTTGGTTTTTCCAGTAAGAAACGCCGCTCGAGCCAAATGCGTTTCGACGATATCCGGCTGAAACCGATTGAGAGCGGTTTGAATTTGATTCGTGGCAAATGGATCGTACCACCCAAACCGGTTGTTGACGATGGCCACCTCTATATTGTTAACCGAGATTAATTCAGACTCTAAGACGCTGTTCTTACGGATGATCGAGAGTATCGAATGTCCCCTGCCGGCGAGTTCCAAACAAACGTCTGCAAAATATCTCTGCGCACCCCCATAATTCGGATCGAGCATAACCTGTGCAATTTTCACCGGAAAATCCTTTCGAAGCGATGAACAATAAAATTCTTTGGCATAAAATGGAGAGAGTTTGACTTGTTCAGTGGATTAAATTTCCCTTTTTCAATACGGCGTCTCCATGAGCTATCTCATAGATTAAGCATGTATCACTCCAAGCGACAAGCTTTCGCATTGCCAGCATTCATCCTCGAATGCTAGAACTGCCTATCGGTGATCGTGTCGATCGGTCTTCCTCTCATGTATACCGCACAACTGGCAACGCTGTTCTGGCAATACCAAGCATTTAAATGGGACCCGGAGAAGGGCTTTGTGCTGGCCTCCGGGGAAACCAGTCCCTATTACGTGGACTGCCGGGCCCTGTTGGCCCATCCCGATGCCCGGTGGCTCGTGGCGCAACTCGCGTGCGCGGCCATCCGCGACCTTTCCTTCGAAGCGGTGGGCGGCCTGGAAATCGGAGCCATTCCCCTGGCCACAGCTATATCCGATTACGCCTTTGCGACTCAACCTCGGAACACCTACCGTACCTTTGTCGTGAGAAAACAGGCCAAAGATCATGGGTTGGGGAAACGAATCGAAGGCGCGGTCCAGCCCAATGATCGCGTGCTGGTCGTCGATGACGTGCTGACGAGCGGCGGATCACTCCTGCAAGCACTCCAGGCTGCCGGCGAGGCAAACCTTCATGCCTCGCATGCACTCGTGATCGTGGACCGGCAGGAACAAAACGGCAAACAGACCATCGAAGCACAGGGGGTGTCAGTGATCAGTCTCATAACCCTGGACGATTTAAAGGCCGCCCAACCCCACACTTGAGTCCCCCCTCCCGGCCGATAGCTGATGTCGAGGACAATGATTGATGCCCGAGACGATCGACGACAGGATCGAAGTCATCGCGCCGAATCTCAAGCGACGGCTGTCAGGCGTCACGGCAACGATCGTGCGGCTGTTGCCGTTGCAGGCTCAATCGATAGGGATCGTGGCAACCGGACCGGGTCTGCCGGCGCACATACCCTGCGTCCCTCTGCGGTCCGTAATCCTGATGTCCGGTCGGGCGTATCGGGTCTGGCATGCGCGGCGCAACACCGAGATGCTCATGGGACTCATCCTGCGTCACGTTTTCAGAAAACGCCTGAAGCTGGTGTTCACCTCCGCTTCGCAGAGGCACCACACGCGCTACACCCGCCTGCTGATCTCGGGCATGGACGTCGTCGTCGCCACGTCACGCAAATCCGCGTCCTATCTGCGCCGGTCGTCGCGCGTGCTCATGCACGGGATCGACACCGGGATGTTTTGCCCACCCACGGACCGGCGCACTCACCGGAGTTCGCTCGGCCTGTCCGAGAACGTGACCATCGGATGCTTCGGGCGCATCCGGCGACAGAAGGGCACGGACGTGTTCGTCGACGCGATGCTCGAAGTGCTGCCCCAACACGCCGGGATGACCGCCCTAGTGATGGGCCGCGCCGCGCACAAGCACGGGCCGTTTCTGGAGAACCTGCGAGAGAAGGTGGCGCGGGCGGGACTCCAGGACCGAATCCTGTTCCTGCCAGAAGTGCCGGTAGAGGAAATGCCGCGTTGGTACCAGGCGCTCGACCTGCTCGTGGCCCCGCAACGCTGGGAAGGCTTTGGGCTAACCCCGCTTGAGGCGATGGCGTGCGGAGTGCCGGTGATCGCGACGACTGTCGGCGCGTTCGACGAGTTGGTGGTGGAGGGCGAGACCGGGCTCCTGATCCCTCCCGGTGACACAGGTAGTATGCGCAAGGCCGTCGCTAAGGCGCTCTCCTCACCGGCCACGCTGCAGCAATGGTCGATTGCAGCCCGGCGCCACGTTGAGGAAAAATTTCGGATCGAGGCCGAGGCCGCGGCGCTCAACGCGCTCTACCGGGAACTGCTGAAGGGCGGTGAAGACAGGCTATGACGCTTTCACGAAGGACGCGCATCCATATCGCCTTTGTTATCACCAATATTATCGACCTACCACGAAAAGATTTTCCCAACTTTTTCAGCCGCCAGCACCTATAGGATGATGGCAATGAATTCAGGCTCAGTTTTTGCGGCTGTTCTTATTGCCATTAACGTGGTCACACTATCGTTAATGGTCCCGTTGAACAGTCACATCTTAGCTCATCCCTATGAACCGGTCTGTACTTCCTGCCTTGGTACAGTCTACGGGGGTGGGATACTCGTGGTAGCCTTTTCCTTGTTATTGGCGAATCGGTGGGGAGGTGAAAAGATTGCCTTACGTGTCCAGAAATTTCTCACGGCAATAGGCATCGTGTCCTTTTTGCATCTTATTCAATTGACTATGGTTCCCTCCGGATGGAGAACCATGTATGTCATTCTTTGCGTCGTGTTGCTTGCTCCGGCCGTTATAGGGTTTTTACGTGGACAGAAAAAGACGGTCATTCTTGTCCATCAATTTTTGTTCCTCCTTTTTTTGTATGAAGTATTTAATTTTGGCCGGGTCATTCTTCAGGCGCACGAAGTGGAAGCCAACCTCGAGTCCGCCCATAACAGGGTAGAACCGGTTGCTTTAGACGAGGATGGGCATCATGTATTTTGGATCATTTTCGATGAATTTTCGCTTGTCGAGAGTTTGGAGAGAGATACATTTGACGTGAACGTTGTTCCAAATTTGGCAACATTCTCCCGGACGAGTACGTGGTATCCTCACGCGCGAACCCTCTTTAAATCGACCGAACGAGCCATTCCAGCCTTGCTTTTGGGGAAGAAAGATGTCACCGACTTTAAACGAGAATTTTTATACGACTTCAATTCCCGAAATTATCTTTCATCCATCGCTCAAAGCATGGAAGTCTTCATCCTTGGAAATTATGTGCCCTATTGCCATGCTTTTCGGGAAGTGGCTGAACGGTGTCGGGTTTATCTTGAGGGAGGGTTTGCCGACTATGTCCACTTGGCCAACAGTGTTTGGCGTAGATCTGTCCCGGGGATATTACGCGATACCAAAACAGGAAGGAAATTACAAAGACTGATTCTCCTGCAATCTGACCAACTCGCTCTTCAGGGACGCCCAATCACTCGTGCGCTCAGCATGGGGCAATCGTTTGATCGTCCCACTTTTACCTATATTCACGAGGGCTTGCCTCATTTCCCTTATCGATTTACAAGTAATGGTGAGATCAGGCAAACAGCATATGACGGTGGGCCCCTCAAGGAAATGAGTCACGACGAACTTGAAGAAATGCAAAACTTTTACAGAGAACAGATGACATATGTCGATTCCCTATTTGGAGACTTTGTCGCCCAACTCAAGGCCAAAGAACTGTATGACCAATCATTTATCGTGATCATGAGCGACCATGGCACAAGTTTTGACCCTCTAAAGCCCGGCCGGCATATTGAGCTTGAGCAGGTGGCCCGTGTGCCGTTTTTGATCAAGTCGCCTGGACA
The DNA here is from genome assembly GCA_965203665.1 of Nitrospirales bacterium. Lineage (GTDB taxonomy): Bacteria > Nitrospirota > Nitrospiria > Nitrospirales > UBA8639 > Bin75. The sequence continues at coordinate 1,362,141 of OZ241905.1, forward strand.
AGCCCGGGGTGTCGTGAATCCGCGACCTGTTCATACAGCCGAGTTTTTTCAGATTTTACTGGACCAGATGGAAGGTGTGAAACTCCATAGATAGTTGCCTCCCAAGTGACCGTGACTTAAACAAGGATGCAGACCATGCAAAAAACGATCGGAGCCCTCTTATTAGGAATTGTAATAATCGAGCCTGATTATGCCCTGGCTTACATTGACCCGTCGGCCGGAGGCTTGCTGGTTCAAATATTACTGGGCGGCATTGCCGGCATCGGGGTCTTGGTCAAACTGTATTGGGGAAAACTCACCAAGCTTTTTCGTAAGGAGAAGGATGACCAGTCCTGAGTTCATCCCAGGTTTTGTGCGGGCTTCAGGATCCTACCGTGATCCCGAGGGGTTTGTTTTTTTTCAGGGCGACCTGGTGTTTCGGGCACTCACGAAGGATGGGTTGGCCTCGTACCATGACTTTCGCCAAAGTCCTTTGAGTCAATGGTTGGAGGAGGAAGATTGGATAACTCGAACGTGGGAAACTGATTCAGCGTCTGCGGGTGCCATTGCCGCGAAGTTCCCTGAGATCACGGGAGTCATCGAACAGGACCGAATTCCCTTCATCAGCTATCCCTATGAATGGTCCTTCGATATGTTGAAGGATGCGGCATTACTCACCCTGGATCTTCTGCTTCACGGCAGCCGCCACGGATTTACCTTAAAGGATGCGACTGCCTATAACATCCAATTTCCGGGATGTCGCCCAATATTCATTGATATCCTCTCGATAGCCAAATATGTTCCCGGCAACCCATGGCTGGGCTATGCGCAGTTTTGTCAGCAGTTCCTGTTTCCCTTGGCTTTGACGGCCCATAGAGGCATCCATTTCCAACCATTTTTGAGAAGTTATTTTGAGGGGATTCCGCCTGATGTGATGAAATCTCTTCTCGGATGGTGGGGTTGGAGAAAGCCCGGCATGCTCAAACACGTATTTCTCCAATCGTTTTTCCAAACGGGGTTTCAGGCTGACAACCCGGAGCTGAAGTCGAGTTTTCAATCACTGAAGTTTTCCCTGGATCATGTCAATACGCTTGTTGGTGCCGTAAAAAAAGTGGTTGCTCATCTTCATCAATCGTCGTCCCAACGTCACTGGGTCGAATATTCCGAAAACCGTTCCTATACGGCCCCGGAAATTGAGGCTAAGCAACAGTTCGTGGACAAACATTTGGAGGCCATACGACCTCATTCCGTTTGGGACCTGGGGTGCAATACAGGAGAATTCTCCTTCATTGCCCGCAAATATTCTGATCTGGTCATCGCGGCTGACGCTGATCCGGAATCAGTCAATCACCTCTATCGGCACTGTCGACAAAACGACATTTCGGGGATTTTGCCGTTGGTCCTTGATGTGACGAACCCCTCGCCCGGCTTAGGCTGGAACAACCTCGCGCGGCAAGGGTTCCTCGACCGGGGCAAGCCGACGATTGTGCTGATGTTGGCCCTTCTGCATCATCTCTGCTTTACACACAATGTGCCCTTTGCATATGTCTTTGATTTGCTGCTGGCCGTTGAAGCCAAGTATGTCGTTATCGAGTTTGTGCCGAAGTCGGACCCTATGGTGAAGAAGCTCCTTGCCAACCGGGAGGACGTCTATCCTTGGTACAACCTGCCGGCCTTTGAAACCGAGGCCTTCAAACATTTTTCACCGGTGGACCAACTAGAACTTCCCACCGGAAAACGCGTGTTGTACTGTCTGAAACGCCACGACTGTTGATCCATCAAGTTCCCTTCGCAGGGCTTCCCCATTTAAGAGTCATGTGATCCGTGAAGCTTTCAGGCAGACTCACTCGCTGACAGAGCCGGCGGCGGGGCCGAGTAAAGAATCCGGCTCACAGTACTCGATGGAGGAAAGTTCCGGCAGACTGCGGCAGAACTCCTCTGCCGTTTCCCCCTTCTGCCATTCGTCCCATTGAAAAAGCCACATTTTGAAACGAGGGATCTCGTCGGTCTTCGTCAAGCCCACGTCGGTTGTCTTTTCAAGAATGATTCTCTGTTCGTCTTCATCAGGCCAGCGGTGAAAGACAAGAATGATCCCTATGGCCTGAGGATTGTCCGGGTCGAACTCAGGAAGCGATTCCCTGGGTTCAACAACGCCCTGCAAGGGAAAGGCCGTTCCACCGGCAAACAGAACCGCCAACACCAGAACGATGACCGCCGAATGTTTGGGATTCATGTTGTCGGACAGACAGGTGATGGGCACTACTACTGAATCCGGCGGATTCCTTCATGGGGCTGCTGAGACCGGAAAGATGGGGAACCGATACACTGTTCCTGAACCGTATCCAGGATGCGGTCGGCCAGGAGCCGTTTCGGCAGGCGTTCAACTTCGATGGGGGTTCCATGACGAGGCAGGAGGATGACTTCATTGGTCTCGTTGCCGAATGCCGATTGCGGCCCCGTGATCCCGTTCACGACCAGCAAATCGAGATCTTTTTGATGCAGTTTCTTGTGGCCGTTGGCAAGCAGATCCTCGGATTCCGCGGCAAAGCCGACGAGTACGTGGTGCGTCCGTTTCCGTGACAACGCTTGCAGGATGTCCGGGGTCCGTTCGAGTTCCAAAGGTTCGCCGTTCCACTCGTGTTTTTTGACCTTTTCGGACGAAGGCTTCCGGGGCCGAAAGTCTCCGACCGCCGCGGTCATGACAAGGACGGTGGCCCACGAGAATCTGGCCTCCAGTTCCTGATACATTTCCTCGGCCGTCATCACCGAAACGCGCGTCACGTTGGGAGGACACGGCAATGCCGTCGGGCCGCTGACGAGCAGCACCTCGGCTCCGCGTTGGGCCGCGGCTTCCGCCATTGCGTATCCCATTTTTCCCGAAGAGGCATTCGTGATGAACCGAACCGCATCGATCGGTTCCCGCGTGGGGCCGGCCGAGACGAGCACCCGTTGCCCGGCCCAATCCCGCTGAGCAGCCAGTCGGGAACGCACCGCATCCAGAATCACCCGTTCGGCAGGCAACCGGCCTTTTCCGACCAGCCCGGAAGCCAGCGGGCCTTCCTCCGGTTCCAGCACTACGATCCCGCGCTCGCGCAACGTCCGCGCATGCGCCGCCACCGCGGGATGGTCCCACATTTCGACATCCATGGCCGGGGCCATGACAATGGGACACCGCGCGGCTACGAACAACGTGCCCAGCAGATCATCAGCCAAGCCCAGCGCACATTTGGCCAAGCAGTTCGCTGTGGCCGGCGCCACCAGGATCAGGTCCGCGTCTTCCGTTACCTTGAGGTGCGGCATGGGTTGGTCATCGGCAAAGAGCCGTTGCAACACCGGCCGGCCGGACAACACTTCGAAGGTCAACGGCGCCACGAACTGCGTGGCGGACGGCGTCATGACCACGGACACCTCCGCCCCATCCTCGACCAGCGTCCGAAGCAGGGACACGGCTTTATAGGCCGCAATGCTGCCCGTGACGCAGAGGACGATTCGTTTGCCTTGTAACGCCTTGTCGCTCATCATGGATTCCCGGGTTGGAGTATCCTTTGTTCGTTACCGGTCCTCTACCTCCCCTAGCCCCTCCTTACAAAGGAGGGGAACCGGCGACGGGCCGCTCTCACGCCTAGGCTTCGGCTTCTGCTTCTCCGGCGGGTTCATTCGGCGAATCATCGACGTAGACGCTGAGTTGCTTCTTGATTTCCTTGGTATCTTCATCAGCCTCTGTCAACAACGCCGGTTCGAATTCACCGTCCAGGCTTCTCCTGGCTTCACGAAGCGCCTCACGCGCTTCTTGGCCCATCAAATACTCCACGTTGTCTGCCAACACTTCCTCGAGCGCAATGGAGGTTTCTTTGGTGAACTTACTCGTTTGTTCGTGCGTGGCCCCCCGCATGATCTGTTTCGCCCGTTGTGCGGCAACCAGCACGACACGATAGCGGGAATCGAACTTGCCGGCTCGATCGTCCGGAAGTAAGGGAAGCGTATCAATCATAATCGAAACTCCTTTGGTGAATACGGTTACGTGGCAATCTTCTTCATCGTCATGGATTCGACCAACCCGTTTTCCACGAGTACGTCAGGGTCCAACCGGTTGGTCTTCACCCGTTCGGCCAGAATAATGGATTCCAATTCTTTCGTCGCCTGCAAGAGTTCATCATTCCGCACGAAGTAATGATAGGCTTTGAAATTGGCGATCTCATCACTCGCTTTATGCAGACGGCGCTCAATTTCCTCCGGGGGATCCTTGGCTCGCCGGCAGAGCCGGTTGCGAAGGACGTCCAGCGACGGCGGGGCCACGAACACGTACACGGCCCCGGCGAAGCGTTCCATAATTTGCCTGGCCCCCTGCGCATCGATATCCAACAACACGTCGGTCCCTTTTTGCAAGGCCTCCAACAACGGTTGTTTCGGGGTGCCGTACTTGTGGCCATACACTTCGGCCCACTCGACGAACGCTTCCGCCCGAACCAGATCCTGAAACGTTGCTTCATCGACAAAACGGTATTCAACCCCGTCATGCTCGCCCGGTCTCGGCTTCCTGGTCGTATACGACACCGACAACGTGGTACTCGGCACCTGGGTCACGATGTTCTTGCACAACGTGCTTTTCCCGACCCCGGAAGGACCCGATACCACAACCAAGACACCGTCAGCCGACATCAGCCACGCTCGCTCCCCGCTTATTCGACATTTTGCACCTGCTCACGAATCTTTTCCAGTTCACTTTTCAGTTGGATGACGTGCTTCGCAATCTCCGCGTCATTCGCCTTGGACCCGATCGTATTCACCTCACGACCTATTTCCTGCAACAAGAAATCCAACTGCCGTCCGACCGGCTCCCGTTTCTTCAGCATCTCCTCGAATTGTACGCCGTGGCTGCGGAACCGGGTGAGTTCTTCCGTCACGTCACACCGATCGGATACGAGCGCCAATTCTTTGTTCAGCCACGTTTCCTGCTCGCTCCCGGCCAAGGCAGGCACGCGCATCCTCAGACGCTTCTGGAGGCCTTTGACCACGAGTGGCAGACGGCGTTCGATCAATCGGTGCATCTCGCGAATCAGCTTGAGCCGTTTCGCGATATCGACCTGGAGGGCTTTCCCCTCTTTCGACCGCATGCGATCAAGATCCGCGAGCGCTCCAGACGCGAGCCGCTTCACCACCCGATTCAGGTGCTTGTCGTCGATCGGAGTCTCGGCGACGCGAAAAATATCACGGAATGAGGCCAACAGTTCAACGTCGATTTGCCCCCCCAACCGGAACTCCCGCTGCAAATCCTTGAGTGCCCGATAATAATGCCGCGCCAAGGGACGATCAAGCGTGACGTGTTTGCCGCGTTCATGGCCTTTCCCGTAGACCACGACGAGTTCGATGCGTCCCCGGCGACACGTTCGGGCCACCAACTCCTTCAATTCTTCTTCCCACTCGAACCCTCCCTTGGGCACCCGAAGAACGATTTCCCGGAATCGATGGTTCACCGACCGGACTTCCACGGCCACGGCAAGCCCGTGACTGGTTCCCTCCCGTTTGCCGAAACCCGTCATGCTTTTCAACATGGCTGTAACACCTTTCCTTCCCACGAACAGTCTGCATACAACACGCAGCCGGCGCATTGAGGTTTCCGCGCCAGGCACACGTAGCGGCCATGAAGCAAAATGCGTTGCGAGCCATCGGTCCAATCCCGTGCAGGCCAAACCGCCTGCAAGTCAAATTCGATCTTGGTGGGATCGGTATTCCGGGTCAGGTGCAATCGCTGCGCCACGCGTTTGACGTGCGTATCCACGACAATCGCCGGCACGCGGAAACAGGAGCCTAACACCACGTTGGCGGTCTTTCTGCCGATCCCGGGCAACGACGTCAATTCTTCCATGGTCTTGGGCACGGCCCCTTGGAACTGCGACACCAGGGCTTGACTGCACTTTACCAGATGTTGCGCCTTGTTCCGGTAAAACCCCGTTGGTTTGATCAACGCTTCGAGTTTCGCTTGGGGCGCGCCGGCCAATTCCCGGGCCCCGGGATAGGCCGCGAAGAGCGCCGGCGTCACCCGGTTCACCCGTTCATCCGTACATTGGGCCGACAGGATCGTCGCCACCAGCAACTCAAAGGGATTCGTGTGGCTGAGTTCCACCGGCGCATTCGTCCCCTGCGTGCGCAGCCGTTTCAAAATCCGGCGGGCACGAGTCACCGTGGATTTTTGATTGTGGATTGCTGATTTTTGATTACTGATTTTCAATCCAAAATCCTCGATTCACAATCCACAATGCTCCTCTTGGTGGATTTTTGATTGTGGATTGCCGATTGCTGATTTTTTATAACCATTTCTCAATCCAAAATCCGCAATTCACAATCCACAATGCTCCTGATTGTTTACCCTGCCTCCGCCGCCGGCACTTTGGATTCCAAGGCCTCGGCGATTGCGTCCCGCAACGGGGCCAAGGTCTCTTTCCGAAGCGCGGAGACGCACAAAGCCCTTCGACTTCGCTCAGGGCAGGCCTGAAAGCGCCGTTCGAGCACGTCCACGTCTTCCGGCGGCAATTGATCGCATTTGTTCATGACGAGGACCCGGGTCACGTGTTGCAGGTCAAGTTCATGCAGGAGTCCTTCGACCACCTGTATTTGCTGATCACGATCAGGCGCGGTCGCATCCACGACGTGCACCAGTACGTCAGCCTGATGAAGCTCGTCAAGCGTCGTCCGAAAGGCTTCCAGGAGATCCTGGGGCAGGTCTCGAATGAAACCCACGGTATCGGTCAGAATCACGTGCCGGCCGGAATGAAGCCTGAGTCGTCGCTTGACGGTATCCAGGGTTTCAAACGGCTGATCTTTGGCCGAAACGCAGCTACGGGTCAGGGTGTTCAGCAAGGTGGATTTCCCGGCGTTGGTATAACCCACGATCGACACCATCGGAGTCCTTTGGCGCAGGCGCCTGGGGCGTTGCTGCTCCCGTTGACGACTCAAGTCCTTCAACTCGCGTTCGAGGTGATGAATCCGATCCCGCACCCGTCTCAGGTCGGTCTCCAGTTTGGTCTCGCCGGGACCTCGGGCCCCGATGCCACCGCCCAAACGGGAGAACGCCGTGCTGGATTGAGACAACCTGGGCAATCGATACTTAAGTTGCGCGAGTTCCACTTGAATTTTTCCGTCGCTTGAATGCGCCCGGCTGGCAAAAATATCCAGGATCAGTTGGGTCCGGTCGATGACCTTCAACTCGATCATCTCGGATAATGCCTTGATCTGCGTCGGGGTCAAATCCCGATCGAAAATCAACAGGTCGGCTCCGCTTTGCAGCGCGTGGATGATCACCTCGGTAATCTTTCCCACTCCCAACACGTACTTGGGATTGATCCGCGGCAAGCGTTGCATCACCGTCCCGACCACCTGAATGCCCTGCGACGCCGCCAGGTCCTGACATTCCCGCAGGCGTTCTTCCTGATCGGACCGCCTTTCCGCCGTGACACTGACCAGCAACGCACTGGGGCTGTCGCCCGTTCGGCGAAGCGCCGGGGTCGCCCTGGAAATTTCGGCTTCCAGCGATTGCACGAACTGATCACATTGACACTGAAACGCCTGCAAGCTCTGCGGGGCCCAGGACTCATACGCTTTCCCTTTCGGGTTGGGCGGCACCAAGTGGGCCAGCGAGATGGAAACCGGTTCGCCCCCGTTTCCCACGCCGAGCACCGCCATCAAATCCAGGCGGAGCAGCGCCAAGTCGGTCAGGTCGTCCTTGTTTAACGGTTGATTGTTAAGATGGGTATGCACGAACCGGACGCCGCGTAATAACCGGGGACCTGACCGGCTCCGCGCCAGTTCCGGGATCACCAACTGCCGATCCGTGCCGATGATGACGGATTCGATGATGCCCCGTCGATTGATCAGTAACCCGATTTGCCGTCGGATCTCATGCGATAATTCCGTGCAGGAGCGGGCCAGTTCAGGAGAAATGACTTTTTCAACGGGCACGCGGCGGCGATATAACCGTTCGAGTCGTGTAACCTGGCCGGGCTTCAACCCGGTCAGATGTCCAATGGCATGTGGAATGAATGCCCCCCTTTCTTTCCCTCCCCTTTGTAAGGGGAGGTTAACTCCCGTAGGTCGGGTTAGCCGCAGGCGTAACCCGACAGCCTGCCAAATCGTCGGATTACGCTTCGCTAATCCGACCTACAACGTCCGAACCATTTCCCAACGTTGTGGCTTCGATCGCCAAACCGGGCTGGGCATCCAGGTCCCACGAAGCCCACCGCTGTTCCTGGTAGGCCCACCACCCGGCGGCCGCCACCATCGCGGCATTGTCCGTACAAAAATGCATCCGCGGCAACGCCAGACGAATGCCTTCCTTTTCCGCGCGCGCCTGTAAAACCGTACGCAAACGGGAATTCGCGCTGACCCCTCCGACCACCGCCAAGCCGGAGACGCCGTGCCGGCGCACGGCCCGAAACGATTTTTCCACCAACACGTCCACGATGGCTTCCTGGTAGCCCGCGGCAACGTGCGCCGGCGAGGACGACTCCCGGCGCAACTGCCGGTCCCTCAAGTAATACAACAACGAGGTTTTCAGACCACTGAAACTGAAATTGAACCCGCCCTTATTCAAGTACGGACGCGGGAACCGGACGATTGACGCATCCCCCGTTTGGGCCAGCCGATCGAGCGCGGGACCGCCCGGGTAGGAGAGTCCCAGCATCTTGGCGCCTTTATCAAACGCCTCACCCGCGGCGTCATCAAGGGTTTTGCCGAGGAGTCGATATTCGCCGCGTTGGGGAACAAGATACAAATGGGTGTGCCCGCCGGATACCACGAGCACGATGCAGGGTGTCGAAAAATCGGGATATTCCAACCACGCGGAGGCAATGTGCCCCTCCAGATGATGCACGCCAATGCAGGGCACGCCCAAGGCGTACGCCAGGGCCTTGCCGTAACTCACCCCGACGACCAGCGCACCGGCAAGACCCGGCCCTTGGGTGACCGCAATCGCCCGAAGATCAGACCAACCCACCCCCGCCTGGTGCAGAGCAACCTGCGTGATCTCTTCGATCCTTTCCACGTGTTTTCGCGATGCCAACTCCGGCACGACTCCGCCGAAACGGCCGTGCACCTCGTGTTGGGACGCCACGAGATTCGACAACAGACGCCCTTGCAGCGAGAACACCGCGGCGGCTGTTTCATCGCACGACGTTTCGATTCCCAGGAGACTGGGGGTCGGTACGCGGGAAGGAGCGCTCGTGGGAGTTTGGCCGTTTCGAGGCATCACGGGAGAATAGTCGTCATAAAAAACAACGACTCTCGCCACGCAGGGTAACGAGAGTCGTCTATCAAGGAAAGGGAGTCAATCCGTGAATGATGTGTCGTCTTACGGCAACCGATGCAGCGCCCAAGGTTCAGACGCCCGCCATCGCCTCCTCTTCAACAAACACGGGAGCATTGTCACGCAGCACCACTTTGATTTTCTTGACGTCCTTGAATCGCCCTCGAATGAGTTCATCGGACAAGGGATCACCCAGAAGCTTCTGGATGGTGCGCCGCATGGGCCTCGCACCATACTGCGGTTGATAGCCCTGAGCAATCAGCCATTGCTTCACGTCGTCGCCCATCTCCAATTGGACCTCGCGCTCCGCCAACCGTTCGTTCAATTCGCGGATCAGGATATCGACGATATTCAGCAGATGCTCTTTTTCCAACGGATGGAAGACCACGAACTCATCGATCCGATTCAGAAATTCCGGACTGAAATTCCGTTTCAATTCATCCAGGATATCGTTCTTCATGCGCTTCCGGGTTTCCGACTCTTCGACTTTTTGGAACCCGAGGGACACGCCCTTCTGAATGAGCTTCGTGCCCAGGTTGGACGTCATCACCAGAATCGCGTTCTTGAAATCGACCTTCCGGCCGAGGCTGTCCGTGAGCAGCCCGTCGTCCAGGACCTGCAAGAGCACGTTGAAGATATCCGGATGGGCTTTTTCGATCTCATCGAACAACACCACCGAATACGGGCGCCGCCGCACTTTTTCGGTCAACTGCCCGCCCTCTTCATAGCCCACGTAACCCGGAGGGGCGCCGAACAACCGGGAACTCGTAAATTTCTCCTGGTATTCCGACATGTCGATGCGAATCAGGGCATCCTCGGTATTGAACAAGAACTCCGCCAAGGCCCGGGCCAACTCGGTCTTGCCGACGCCCGTCGGTCCCAGGAAGATGAAGGACCCGATCGGTTTGCGCGCCTCCTTGAGACCGGCCCGCGAGCGACGTATGGCGCGACAAACCGCGGAAATGGCTTCTTCCTGCCCCACGATGCGCTTGTGCAGAAAATCTTCCATGTGCAGCAGCTTTTCCGACTCTTCCTCTTCGAGTTTGAAGAGCGGAATACCCGTGATTTTGGACACCACAAAACTGACTTCTTCGGCCCCGATCACCGGCTTCTGCTGCTCCTGGTTCTTCTTCCAATCACGCTTGGCATCCTCCAGCAGTTTCCGTAGCCGTTCTTCTTCTTCCCGATACTTCACGGCCTCTTCAAAACTTTGCAGCCCGATGGCGACTTCCTTTTCGTGCGCCACGCGTTTCAGTTCCTGTTCCAACGATTTCAACTCGGGGGGCAGAGAATAGGATTGCAGCTTGGCCCGGGACCCGGTCTCGTCGATCAAATCAATCGCCTTGTCGGGCAGGAATCGATCCGTGATGTAGCGGTCGGTCAGCTTCACGGCTTCCACCACCGCGTCATCCGAAATTTCCACGCCGTGGTGCTCTTCATAGCGATCACGCAAGCCCTGAATGATCTTGATCGTTTCTTCCACGGAAGGCGGATTCACGTATATGGGCTGGAACCGACGTTTGAGGGCGCCGTCTTTCTCAATATGTTTGCGGTATTCATCCATGGTGGTGGCCCCGATGCAGTGAATCTCGCCTCGGGACAACGCCGGCTTGAGCATATTGGCGGCATCGATCGACCCTTCGGCCGCGCCCGCGCCAACCAGGGTATGCAGTTCATCGATGAACAGGATCACGTTGCCGGCCTGCACGATTTCCTTCATGACCACCTTCAGGCGTTCTTCAAACTGCCCCCGATACTTTGTGCCGGCGACCAGGGACCCCAGGTCCAGGGCGATCACGCGCCGGTTCAGGAGATTGTCGGGCACGTCCATCGAGACGATGCGCTGGGCCAACCCTTCCACGATCGCGGTTTTCCCTACACCGGATTCGCCGATCAGCGCCGGGTTGTTTTTTGAGCGGCGGCTCAAGATCTGCAACACCCGTTCGATTTCATCGCCGCGGCCGATAACGGGATCCAACATGGAGTCCTGCGCCAGTTGCGTGAGGTCCCTGCCGAATTCATCGAGTGCTGGCGTACTGCTTTTCTTGTCCCGCTCCCGGGTTCCCGATTTCCGCAGGAAGGTCACGGTCAATTGACGCGCCGTCAGCAGGTTACCTCCCAGGCTGCGCAGCACCTTCCCGCCGATCCCTTCCTCTTCCCGCAACAACCCCAACAGGAGATGTTCGCTCCCGATGTGGTTGTGTCCCAGCAGTCTGGCCTCTTCAACTCCGTATTCGATGACCTTCTTGACGCGCGGGCTGAAGGGGATTTCGCCGAAGGTGACAGTCGTTCCGCCACTGGGTAAACTGCGTTCCACCTCCAGACGAATCTGTTCCGGAGACAGCCCCATCTTCTTGATGATCATGAGGGCAATGCCATCGGATTCACGGAGAATGGCCAACACCAAATGCTCCGTGCCGAGATAATCATTCTGATGGCGTTCAGCCTCTTCGCGGGCCAGAATAATAATCTTGCGACCTCTGTCCGTGAATCGCTCGAACATTTATCCCTCCTTTGGGGTAAACGTTTACCCTCTTCGGGTCAGCTCAATCGCACCGTCACACGCTGGTAAGTCTATCCATCCGTTCTGAAAACTGTCAAGGCAAGACCGCGGCTGGTAACAATGAGTAAGGTTTCACATTCCAACGATGCCGTCAAGAGGAAGGAACGTTCACGGCATTTCTCCATTGACTCCGGAACATAGTGAACGATACAATTTTAGGTCCGGCACTGTATAGCGGTGCAGGCACACCTCGACGTTACAGTTCCCCTTCACTGCCCCATTTTTTCATCAACACATGAGTCGCTTGTGACTGTCATCGGCATCCTGACCAAGCCTCAACTCCCCGAGATTCGCTCCATCCTCGAGGAACTGGTCGACTGGCTCGGACGGAAACAAAAAACCGTCCTGGTCGGCTCATCTTCCGGGGATCATTACCACGAAGGCCCGCAACCGATCGATCAGCAGATCGCCGCTGAAGCCGATCTCGTACTCGTCCTCGGCGGAGACGGCACGATGTTGCGGGCGGCCCGGCTCGTCGAAGAACGATCCGTCCCCATCCTGGGGGTCAATTTGGGCGGCTTGGGGTTTCTGACGGAAAGCACGATAGACACGATGTACGACTCCCTGGAAAAAATCTTCGCGCAGGAATTTTACCTGGATCACCGCCTGCGCCTTCAGGTCCAGATCCGTCACGCAACCGGAGAACTGCAAGAACGAACGGCGCTGAACGACGCGGTCATCAGCAAAGGAACTTCAGGACGCATGATTACCACGAGCATTCAGGTCGACAAACAATTCGTGACGAAGCTGCGGGGGGACGGCGTGATCATTGCCTCGCCAACCGGATCCACCGCCTACTCCATGTCCGCCGGCGGCCCGATCCTGGAACCCAGTCTCGAAACCCTGGTGCTGACGCCCATCAGTCCCCATACCTTGACCCACCGTCCCCTCCTTGTCCCGAGCCAACTTTTGCTGGAGATTCAATTGACCAGCAACGAGGGGGGCACCGTGACGATCGACGGACAAATCGGAATTCACATGGAGCATGAAGACACGCTCACGATCAGCGCCTCACCCCACCGGACGCGCCTCATCCGGTTTCCCGACCGGACGTACTATGATGTTTTAAGGAACAAGCTTAAATGGGGGGACGCCTAAACGTCAGACGATCACGGCTGGCATTCGGGACATTCGGTCCGTTCCTGCTCGGCCCTGAACTCATCGGACGTCAACGGGTAAATCTGGTTGCACGTCGCACAGATGCGAATTTCAAAAAACGCTTCTCCATCCTCGTGAATCTCGCACGGCAGCAATAGGTCCAGCGGGTCATAGCCCAGAGTCTTGCCGTCCGGAAACTTCACGACGGCCAAGCGCACGTTGAAATGTTGAAAGACGGCTTCTTTCCCTTTCCGGTCGTCACCGGATCCCACGACGCAAACGGGCTGCCCGGGTTGCCGTGCACGAAGATCCTTTAAGGTGCGATGGGAGTCCATCGCCACCTCGAATTGGGTCGCGTCCGGAGCCTCTGGAGTTGCCATAATCGTGGGAGTTTCGTACAAGAAGGTTAAGGGAAAAACCGTCCCGACTTGTAACACGCGCAAAAAAAATCCGTCAAGACAACGCGCAGATTTCCTGAAAGGGGGAAGTAATGGCACCCATCACCATCTACCAGAAACCGACGTGTTCGACCTGCCGGCAAGTCCTGAAGCTCGTTCAGGAAAGCGGGCACGCGTTTACGGCCGTCAATTACTACGAAACGCCATTGTCGAAAACCAGACTCAAGGAACTCCTGAAGAAGGGCAAGCTCAACGCCCGGGACGTGCTGCGGACGAAAGAAGAGAAATATAAAGCGTTGGGGCTCGCGAAAACCGACAAGGCCGAAGATGAATTGATCGAATTGATAGTTGCGAATCCCGACCTGCTCCAACGCCCCCTGGTGGAACAAGGACAAACGGTCATCCTCGCCCGTCCCGCGGATACGGTGAAGCAACTCTGGGACGGGTCGTAGGCCGAGTAGGTCGGATTAGCGCAGCGTAATCCGACATGTGCTCTAACCTGACCAACGGTCTTACCGCGCCTGGTTTTCCGTGCCGTGGGCTTCGGTGCGCGGGATGCTGGAATCCGCCCTCAGCAACTGGTACGCCTCGATGATACGCCGCAGTTCGGGTTCGGCACTCCGGTCGCCCTTATTGATATCGGGGTGGAGCTTTTTGGCTTTTTGACGAAAGGCCCGGGTCACCGCGGCCATCGAACTTCCGAATTCCAAGCCCAGGGCCTCATACGCTTCCTGGTGGGAATTGATTTCCCCTTGAGAAACCGTGGGCTCACCACTTCCCGTCGCCTTCTTGAAGAAATTAAACAGATTGATCTTGCGCCGGCGTCGCTTGGGACGTTGATAGATTTCGCTGTCGAAATCTTCAAAGCGATCCTCGATGAATTCGAGGCGGGCTTCCAAACGCTGGGCATGGGTCAGTTCCCGGACATCGTCTAATTCCTCTTCGATGAGCGTCACCATCCGCTCGATTTCCGTCAAACCGGTTTCAACCTTGAAGTAACTTTCGGCGCGTTCCAGCATCATCGTGTCGATGGCAAAATCCAGGCTGCGTTCCGATTGGGCTCGCAGTTCACCGATCCGGCGGCGCATGCCCGAGAAATAGCGAGCCTTGGCCCGCTCGTCAAACGGCATGGCACTGCCTCCGGGATGTTCGTGTCAGAATCATGTTCTCGGTCGTAGGGGACGGCCTGCGCCTGTCCTGAGCTTGTCGAAGGATGCCGCCCCGAATGAATGGCGCCGCATTCTAGCATAAAACCTGCCCCTGCCTCCCAATAAGCTACCGACACGCACAAACCCGGCGTGATTGCCCGGGATTCTTCGGCGATGGTAGAGTGCATCCGTTTGACTCGGGAGTCTTCATCATTCAATCAACTCATCGAGGAGGAGAGTGCCGTGAGAAGAAGTGTGTTATGCGTCACATTGGTTACGGGATTGTGTGTGGGGTTTTCAGGAGTGGCTTGGAGCGTGAATCCGACCGGATACGGCCAAGCCGGCGGAGAATACGATATCAGGGTTCCACGGGTTCCGGCTGGTGATTTGGCCAAAGCCAAGAAAGTCAAACCACCGTTTGAAGCGACACCGGAAATCCTGGCCGAAGGTAAAGCCATCTTCCTGGGCGTCGGAGGGTGCGTCAGTTGTCACGGTCCCGAAGGCAAGGGCGACGGCGCCGCGGCCAAGAACCTGCCGATCCAACCCCGCAACTTCACGAATCCGAAGTTTCATAAATTACGCAAGCCCGGCGAACTGATGTGGGTCCTGAAAAACGGCAGCATGGGCCAATCCGGCCGGGTCCCCGGAACCGGCATGCTCCCCGTTGTCCAACCCAAAGGATTCATTACGGAAGAGCAAGGCTGGAAAGCGCTGTTATACGAGCTGAGCTTGGGGAAATAACCGTCCCCCTCACCCTGCCCTCTCCCACCAGGGGAGAGGGTTCTCGTGAGACGGGCTCTTTCATTGACAGCACCCGGACCCAGGGTTAGAATTTTTCCCGACTCCGACATGTAGGGGCGGTGTTCGCCCGATTCAGGCAGGCTGTCGTCAGCTAAGGGATGGTCCCCCCTTGTCTTCTCAATTCGTTCACCTGCACCTCCACACCCAATACAGCCTGCTG
This sequence comes from Nitrospirales bacterium, assembly GCA_965203665.1. Taxonomy (GTDB): domain Bacteria; phylum Nitrospirota; class Nitrospiria; order Nitrospirales; family UBA8639; genus Bin75. The sequence goes on from OZ241905.1 coordinate 1,377,586, forward strand.
GACGGCGCGAATCAACTGAACCCGCTTCTCAAGCAGGTCCGGGATTTCCAACAGCCCGCGCTGGCCATCACGGATCACGGCAACCTCTTCGGCGCCATCGACTTCTACGAAAAGGCCAAGACCCACGGGGTGAAGCCCATCATCGGATGCGAAGCCTATCTCGCGCCCGGCAGCCGGCGACAACGCGAAGGCCTGTTGGCCCATAACGACTATTATCATCTGATACTCCTGGCCACCAACCTCAAGGGCTACCATAACCTCGTCAAGCTGTCGAGCAAGGCCTATCTCGAAGGGTTTTATTACAAACCCCGGATGGATAAGGAACTCCTTCAGGAACACCATGAGGGCCTCATTGCCTTATCCGGGTGTTTGAGCGGGGAAGTTCCCTATCTTATCGGCCAGCAGGATATGGAGAAAGCCGCACAAACCGCCGGAGAGTACCGCGAGATCTTCGGAAAAGACCATTATTATCTGGAAGTCCAGGCCAACGGGCTCGATCATCAACTGATCGCCAACCGGGGCCTCGTGGAGATCCACAAAAAACTCGGCATTCCGTTGGTGGGAACCAACGACTGCCATTATTTGAAAAAAGAAGACGCGCGCCCGCATGAAATCATGCTGTGCCTGCAAACCGGGAAAACGTTGAGCGACGCCAACCGCATGAAGTTCGATACCGACCAACTGTACGTCAAGTCCACGGCAGAGATGGTCCAGGAGTTTTCCGAACTCCCCGAAGCCGTACTGAACACCTGTCGCATCGCGGAACAATGCGGGTTGGACCTGACCAACAACACCATATCGCTCCCGCACTACCAAGTACCCGAAGGGTTCACCCATGAAACCTATTTGGAGACCCTGGCCAAGGAAGGCTTGGCCGAACGCCTGAAAGCCCGTCCGTCGAGCCTGCCGACTGAGGCCTACCAACTCCGCCTGCAGGAAGAATTGGCCGTACTCACCCAGATGGGCTATGCCGGCTATTTCCTGGTGGTCTGGGACATCATCAAATTCGCCCGGTCGCGCGGCATTCCGGTGGGACCCGGACGGGGATCGGCGGCCGGCAGTTTGATTGCCTATGCCCTTTCCATCACCGACCTGGATCCGCTCACGTACAACCTGCTCTTTGAACGGTTCCTCAATCCCGAACGCGTGAGCATGCCAGACATCGACATGGATTTCTGCATGGACCGCCGGGGAGAAGTCATCAATTACGTGATCGACAAATACGGCGAGGACCACGTGTGCCAGATCATCACGTTCGGGACGCTGGGCGCCAAAGCCGCCATCCGGGACGTGGGCCGCGTGATGGATATTCCCTACGCCGAAGTGGATCGCGTCGCCAAACTCGTGCCGACACAGCTCAACATCACCTTGAAAGAGGCGTTGACCCAGGAGCCGCGCCTCCAGGAACTGGTCGACGGCGATGGACGGATGAAGGAACTTATGGAGACGGCCCAATCCCTCGAAGGCCTGGCGCGACACGCTTCCACGCACGCGGCGGGCGTGGTGATTTCACAGAAACCCCTGATCGAACACGTGCCGTTGTACAAAACGGCCAACAACGAAGTCGTCACGCAATACTCGATGACGGACATCGAAAAAGTGGGGTTGGTGAAATTTGATTTTCTCGGGCTGAAAACTCTCACCATGATCCACCACGCCGTGACCATGGTGAACCAGGCCCCGGGAGAACATCTCGATATCGAACGGCTTCCGTTGAACGACGCCGGGACCTACGCGCTGCTGTCCTCCGGCAAAACCTCGGGAATCTTCCAATTGGAAAGTTCGGGCATGCGCAATTTATTGGTCCGCATCAAACCGGAATGCTTCGAAGATCTCATCGCGATCCTCGCCCTCTACCGGCCGGGTCCCCTGGAAAGCGGCATGGTGGATGACTTTATCAAGCGCAAACGCGATCCCTTGAAAATTGCGTACGACCCCCCGGCGGTGGAACCCATTCTCAAGGAAACCTACGGGGTCATGGTGTATCAGGAACAGGTCATGGCCATTGCCAATCTCATGGCCGGGTTCAGTTTGGGGCAGGCCGATTTACTGCGCCGGGCCATGGGGAAGAAGAAACCCGAGGAGATGGCCAAGCAAAAAGAGTTGTTCCTCGAGGGGGCCAAGGCCAAGGGGTTCACGGAACAGAAAGCCGAAAAGATCTTCGACCAGATGGCGTACTTTGCCGGGTATGGATTCAACAAGTCACATTCCGCGGCCTATGCCCTGGTGACGTTCCAAACGGCTTACCTGAAGGCGCATCATCCCACCGAATTCATGGCCGCGTTGCTCACGAGCGAAATGGGGAACACGGACAAGATGGTGGGCTATTTCACCGAATGTCGTGAACGCGGGATTACGATTCTCCCGCCGGACGTGAACGAGAGCCAGAAGAACTTTACGGTCGTGGAGGGAGGAATTCGCTTCGGGCTGGCGGCCATCAAGAACGTCGGCGGCAGCGCCATTGAGTCCATCATTGCGAGCCGGGAAGCCGAAGAGCCCTTTTCGTCCTTTTTCGATTTTTGTTGCCGGATCGACCTGCACAAGGTCAACAAGCGCGTGATCGAGGGGTTGATCAAGGTCGGCGCATTTGACTCGATGGGGGCAAAACGGGCTCAATTAACGGCAATCATGGAACGCACACTGGATGAAGCCAATGCCATTCAAAAAGAGCGCGACTTGGGGCAGACCTCCTTGTTCGGGACCGGTGAAGCGGATGGCTCGAACCCGGACGGCCTGACTCGACCGCTACCCGCGATCGATGAATGGCAGCAGGCCCAAATCCTCCAATTTGAACGGGAACTGACCGGATTCTACATCACCGCGCATCCGTTGACCCAGCACGCCGAAGCCATACGCCTGTTGTCGACGCATAACACGGCCACGCTTCACGAGACGCACGAAGGCCGGGAAATCAAAATTTGCGGGGTGATCGGCAGCGTCAAAGTCACCACCACAAAAAAAGGGAACCGGATGGCGTACGTCCAATTGGAAGACTTGCAGGGGTTGGTCGAAGTCATCGTGTTTCCCGAACTGTTCCAAAACTGTGCGGAGTTTCTGAATGCGGATACCGTCATCCAGGCGGCCGGCACGGTGGATCACATGGATACGGGCGCCCGTCTGAAGGCGACCAAACTGGAGCCCCTGAACGACTTGCAAGCCAGGACGGTAAAACAGGTCGTCGTCCAACTCGCGGAAACGCCGGACACATGGGGCAAGCTCCCCAAACTGCACGAAGTGTTACACCGTCACCCGGGGCCGGCCCCGGTTGCCTTTCACTTCCATCTGGATTCCCAGGTGCACGCGGAAAGTGCCCCGTTGCCGAATCTGGGCGTGTTGCCGAGTTCGAACCTGGTGTATGAAGTGGAGCAAATTCTCGGGAAAGAAACCGTCACGTTTCACTGACGCGAGTCTGCCATGCGTGATTTTCTGGAATTCGAAAAACCGTTGAAAGAACTCGAGGAACGGCTGGAGAAGCTGAAGAAATCGGGATCAGACAGGAAAGCCCTCCCGCGGCTGATCCGCATTCTCCAGAGCCGGTTGACCAAGACGGAGCAGGAAATCTTCGGCAACCTGACCCCCTGGCAGCAAACGCAGGTCGCCCGCCATCCCCAACGTCCGTCGATCCTGGACTATATGAAGCACATGTGCGAAGACTTTGTCGAACTCCACGGCGATCGCACCTTCGGAGACGACAAGGCCGTCGTCGGGGGATTTGCCACGTTCCGGGGCCGGTCCATCTGCGTCATCGGTCATGAAAAAGGACAAAGCTTCAAGGAACGGGTGAAGCGAAATTTCGGCATGGCGAATCCTGAAGGCTATCGGAAAGCCCTGCGGTTGATGCAGTTGGCCGAGAAATTCAAACGCCCGGTCGTCACGTTCATCGATACGCCGGGAGCCTACCCCGGCATCGGGGCCGAGGAACGCGGTCAAGCCAGGGCCATTGCCAGAAACCTGTTCGCGATGTCCCGGCTCAGGGTGCCGATCGTGGCTGTCATCACGGGAGAAGGGGGAAGCGGTGGGGCATTGGGCTTGGGCGTGGCCGACCGGATCGTGATGTTGGAACACTCGATTTACTCGGTCATTTCCCCGGAAGGGTGCGCGGCGATCCTGTGGGAAGATGCGACCAAGACGCAAGCCGCGGCCGAGGCCCTGAAAATGACGGGCGCGGAACTGCTCAAATTAGGCATTGCCGACGAAGTCGTGCCCGAACCACTCGGCGGCGCGCATCGCGACGTGGAAGACGCCAGTCAATCCCTCGCTCAAACCCTCCACACCCAACTGAACCAACTCCTCACCACGTCCACGGACCAACTCCTCACCAACCGCTACGAAAAATTCCGTCAAATGGCCTCGTTGGCCGACGTCTGATCGTCTTGGAATCTCCTTTCAAAGAAGGAGTCAAGTATGGAGAAAAATATGGTTTTAGGAACATTTCTCGCACTGTTTTTGTTCGTAACTTTTAGCAAAACGTATATAACCGTTTATACCGACGGTCCAGAAGTATATGCGGTAGAATCTTCTTGGTGGGGGTTGAGTGAGGAGAAGAGAATAATAGAGTGGCTGAAGACATCTGATTACGACTATCCCAGCTGGATGACAAAAGATAAAAATGGTGAATACTATATATATTTAGTGGAGCGTGACGACTACTATGATGACTATTCCTATCCCTATTGACCCTAGAACCGTAGGTCGGATTAGCGTAGCGTAATCCGACATCCCACACTCCCCCTGAAATCGACGTCCAGAAAACCCGCCAATTCCACTTGTTGCGTTCTTCAAATCTGCCGAATATCCTGCTGCCATATTGTCTGCATGCTTAAGGAGGTAGAGATGTCAACCCCACAGTGGTCTCCAGAAGAGACATTGACTCCCTGTGTCGACCAGACCCGCGAATTTCTTGAGATCGCCAATGACTTTGCCAATCCTCTAGACATAGTCCGTGAGGCGATCAGCAATGCATACGACGCCAAGGCGCAAAACATCAGTATTCAATTTGATGTGATCCAAAAGTATGGCGAGTATGTGCTCCGGATCATAATTGAGGATGACGGCGAAGGGATGGATTTGAACGGCCTTCAAGCCTTCTTTGATCTTGGCAACTCCACACGCCGTGATAAGCGCACCCAGGACTCCACGCTCATTGGGGAAAAAGGTCATGGAACGAAGATATTCTTCAATAGCGATCAAGTTGATGTTGTAACAACAGATGGGACTTCTGTCTTCCACGCCACAATGGAGAAGCCTTTCTCAGACTTGCATGCAGGGAAAATCCCAAGAGTGAGAGTGCAAAGTAGAAGCAACAGTGACAACTTCAGGGGAACGCGAATCGAGATCCTTGGCTATAATCGCAATCGAAGAGACAGGTTTACCCACGCGCAATTGAAGGATCACATCCAGTGGTTCACCAAGCATGGATCGATCGAGAGACAGTTTGGAGACGCCATTCAGCAGGAAGTTACCCTCCGCCTAATAGGTGTGGACGCATCGGAGGAAGAGAGCATACCGTTCGGTCACCCGTTCCCGGCTCAATCAGCCACTGTTGGCAAACTCTTCAATGAGCACCTTGTCGATGCCCCTCAATACTTTTCAAGGAGATGGATTCGCCAGGGTTCGCTGACAGACTTCCCCGATATCAAATATCAGATGGTGTTTGCTGTCGAAGGCGACAAGGCGAAAGGGAACTCAAATCCGATGCTGAGACGTCGCAGACAAACACCGCGACCAGGGAGCTACCAAGTTCAAGAGAGATATGGTCTTTGGCTAGCTAAAGACTATATACCGATCCAACGGAAGAACGAGTGGGTGACCAGTCGAGGCTCTGAGTTCACAAAATTTCATGCCTTCCTCAATTGCCAGCATCTGAGGCTGACCGCAAACCGAGGTTCGATCGAAAACACACCACCAGAGATCATCAGTGCGCTGGAAAAAGCAGCGAGATCGCTGTTCAACGAAATCGTTGAGACAGATGAATGGGCCGATATGGAATGGCTGGAAGATCAAGCGAGCGCATATAACACGGAGCAGAAAGAATTCCGTGACTATGAACGGCGGGTGAAGTCAGCCAAGGGATCGAAAATCGCGACCTACAAGAATACTAGATTGATTGAGCCCCGTTACGAGAATGGAGTCTATTCACTGTTTGTCATAGTGCAGACACTAGAACCGGACCTTTTCCCATTCGAGATTGTTGATTATGACACTCACAGCGGTATCGATGTGATCGCAAAGACCAGAGATAACGTTGACGTTAGTCAAGCGATGCTGAGATATGTGGAGTTCAAGCACACCTTGAGTTCCACATTCAACCACTCATTCAAACACTTGCATAGCATCGTGTGTTGGAAGACGAAAATCCAACATGACGAAGAGATAGAGGACATAGCCAGCTCGATGCGAAAGATGGTGGTTACCCCCCCAACCTCTTCCGATCAGTGGACACGATACATGCTTGACGATCCTCAATCGCAACACAAAATCGAGGTATTTGTATTGGAGACTTTTCTGAAAGAGAAATTGGGAATTGTGTTCTGATTTTATAACTCACCAAAAAATAATGACTTCATCTCTTGGTTCGGATGGAGAGTGGTTAACAAGAGGGTCGGACATGGTGAATCGTGGGCTTCATTAGCGTAGCGTAATCCGACATCCTTTCTATTCGTGACCAATCTGCTCGCCCAACAGCGGTGCCGTGTCGCCCCACTCTCTGGGATAGAGTCCCTCCTGAACATATTGCCGGAAACTCGAATGCGGCCAGTCCCAAGGGCGCGGTACATGCCCATGCTTCACCGGATTGTAATGGATGTACTCCACATGCTGGCGGTAATCTTCCTCATTGCGAATAAGGTGTTCCCAATACCGAGCCTGCCACACTGCCGGCTTCAGCCGTCGGGAAGTTGTAGGTCGGATTAGCGTAGCGTAATCCGACTGCTTTTCTGATGACTCCAGGCGACACGAGGACATGGAGGGCTGGGGCCGGCCAAGCGCATAATGTTTGGTGACTCAGGTTTTGACCAATCGCCACCGAGTCGGATAGTCCTCATCGGCAGTCGGGAGAGTCCAGATACAATGGAGGTGGTCGGGCAACACCACCATAGCGTTGACCGTAAACGGACGCTGGGCATTGACGTGGCGAAAAGTCTGCCGCACGAGATCAATGCTGCTCTCATCGCAGAACAGTCTCCGTCTCAGCGCAGTGACGACAGTGAAAAAGTAAGTGCCGCCAGGAACGAACGTTCGTCGATATTGCATGATCCTAGACGGAATTGTCGGGTTGCGCCGGGAATGTCGGATTACGCTTCGCTAATCCGACCTACGCCGATCTACAGGGTTCCAATGGATTCCAGTTAGGTGCAGTCCGAGCCCGCAATGCAAGCCCACTAATCGTCTTTTTACTTCTGGATGTCCATCTGCCGCCGAACTTGCTTTCAATGTCTTTGCCTATGACACCCCAAGGATTGCGATTTTTACGATCTAACTTCGAGCACAGAGAGGCCGAATCCTCAAGACGATCTTGCTTCCATACGCCGATAATATCTTGGGTGAGTGGAAAATAGTAACCGTTCTTCGTCTCCCACTCTTCGGCCAGTGGAGTACAAGGATATGATCCTATTCGAAAGCTTGCTCCTAGTGTCCAACGAAAGCCAGTTTTGTGGGGAGGAGGATTAGAGTTCTTTAGCCGACAAGTCCATGTGTACAAGTCTGCGAGTGGAAAAATAGCAAATAGTCGTTCGGAAGCCTTACATAAATTCTCGGCAATAACTAGAGAGGCCTCGGGCTCTGCGTCAATCACGAAATTGCCGCTTTTGTCGAACCAATCGACGATTTTGGCCGCTGGGATGCACCGAGAAAGACGCTCGTTCAGATCAAGAACCCAAGAATCCATTGTCGGGTGGTCCCGTTTCCCGATGTCTCCGATGTGGAGTCCGAAAGCCAAAAACCTTTTCATTAGCGGTCTAGCCAGAAATGGACTTCTGAAATGCCCAGATTTTGATGAGCGTCATAGCTCGGATTAGCGGCGCCTAATCCGACATCCCACCTTCGATGACTCTTTGGGCCACACTCCTCTAGAGTCACGCGAGATCGGAATCAACCTACTCATCCAGTAATCTGCCTTGCAGTGCTACCTTATTCCTTGAATCTTGCTATGGAGCGATCAAGAGCATGGATGATTCTGGGACCATACTCAAGGACAGAATCGGCCACAGAAGGCTCTACTTCGGCTCCATGTGCGGCTTGGTTCCCTGCCATTATGAGTTCTTGTAAGCCGCTGAAAACTACGTCATTTACCACTCTATGTTCCTGGAGATCTCGAAAAAGCCCCGACAGAGGACCCGTGCTATTCAGGTTGGCTTTTCGTGCAAGTGTCCTCAGCCGCTTCTCTATTTCAATCCTCAGATAGACCAAGGCAAGGTTTGAATCAAGATTTGCCACTTCAAAGTTTGCCACTTCATAGAGCGCTGAGCTTTCACTGACCATAATCTGTTCCGGTGTCTCTGTTGGCTGAGTGGCCTTTTGGGCAGCCTCTTCAACATCTTTAAAAGTGATCTCCCATCCGCCTGGAAGTTTCGCGCTCTGAAGCAGGGAGGCAAGCCAAGGAAGAATGCCAATAATGAAAAGACCAATTGTTATAGTGTCAATCTTCAAATCCGGCCACATAAGGTGAACAAACGCAAGGAGGACCGCGACCAGCGTAATTCCCACTTTCAATTTAAATTGACTCATTTTTCCCACCAAGCCCAGAACCGTAGGTCGGATTACGCTGCGCTAATCCGACTTACTGTTTCCGCGCCTTGCGCAAGGCTTGTAGAGACATCTCTTCGGCAATCAACGCCTTCGCCCGCTTTTCCACTTTCTTCCGACGCGCCGATGGGAGCCTGTTCATTCTCTCCGCCAGGGTCGTCATCCTGATCTCCTTTCGTTTTTCAGCCGGGGCTCACGGAATTGTCGGATTACGCTACGCTAATCAGACCTACGATGTTTTGCTATGATTATGCTACGCTTGTGCTATGTCTTGCTATGATTTTGCTATGCCTTGCTATGGATTTGCTATGTTTTTGCTATGATTGCTATGTACTGCTATGTTTCATGCTATGCTTGCTATGTTTTTGCTATGTTCCGCAACAACTTCACTTCCTACGGGTTATGCCACAGGGCGCCTTCGTGTTCGGGATTGAACTGGTGCGTCAATTTCACCACGTCGCCGTCTTTGACCATTGATTCCTGGGTACTGATCTTTTGATTCACCGTGACCATCAATTCGCCTTTTCGCAGGAATTCCATCAACCCGCCCAGGGTTTCCGGGTTGCCTTCCAATAAGTCCCGCACGCTGACCGGCTCGGAAATCTCACATTGAATCTCGGACTCGTCCACGCAGGGAAGCAGGACCTGTCCGAACACGCGTATCGTCACCATGATGAAACCCTCCTTCTGTAAGACCCCGAACTGCGCCTCTACCTCCCCTTACCCCTCCTTACAAAGGAGGGGAAAAAGAGCCGGGCCGGTTGGATTCCCGCGCTTCTCGGGCCGATTCGTCCAGGATCTGGGCAATATGCTTGACTTCCGTGCCGTCGGGCAAGCCGTTTTTCAATTGAATCATGCAGGCCGGGCAACTCGTGGCCACGATCTCCGCGCCGCTTCGTGCGATGGCCCGTCGCTTCCGTTCGAAAATCTGTTGTGCGGTGTCATAGTCCTTCACGACGTAGGTGCCTGCCCCGCCCGCGCAACGGTCGGCATCCTGCATCTCGACGTAGTCGAGACCCGGCGTCGTGGCCAGCAACCGCCGGGGCTGGGACGTCACCCCCGCCGCGCGCAGGTGACAGGACGAATGATACGTGACCTTGCGCTTTCCGTTCGATTCGGCCGGTTTCGCGCGGTCAGGGTCCAACTCCATAACGTATTCCGCGATGTGCTTGACGTTTTGCGAAACGCGCCTGGCTTTTTCCTCCTCGGGTTCACCCTGGAAGAGCTTGGCATAATCCTTGAGCGCCAGGGTACACGACGCACACCCCGTGACGACCACGTCATACCCGGCGAAGTTGTTGACGTTAGCCCGCGCCCCTTCCTTGGCCAAAGCCCGATGCCCATATGTTTCAATGGGTGTCCCGGAACATCGCTGCGGCGGCAGGTCAGGTGTCACCCCATATTGCGCCAGGACGTTGATCACGGCGTCACCCACGCCGTCGTCGAAGTAGTTGGCGGCGCAGCCGTGAAAATAGGCGACCCTCGGCGGAGAGCCGCTTTCCCGTGTTTCGTCGCCGCTTGCATCGCCCGATGGTGAGGATGGAGACGGCACACACAGCGCGCGATGCCGTTCACGCAACAGCGATGTCGCCAGGCGCGGCAGTTTCATGTCCCAGGGCAGCCGGGCACGCTCGGAGAGACGCGCCAGGAACGGTCGCAATAGCACTTCGCCGATTTTCCGGATCAGCGGCCGGTCCCAAAACGCTTGCGTTTTCGCGGCCAGCTTGACCAACGCGCCGAACCGTTCCTGTTGCGCGTGCAGGGCAAAAATTTTCCCGGCTAGGGCGTTAGGGTGTTCGGCCCGTCGTTCAAGGATCAGTTCGGACACGTCCACGCCCGCCGGGCAGACGGTCCGGCACGATTTGCAATTCAAGCACGCTTCCACCACGCGCTTGGACTCCAAATAACTGTAGTCCGGCGCGGTGACGATTTCATACCATCCCCGTGAACTCATGTCTTCGGATTGAAATACGTCGTACACCGGGCAGACCGCATTGCATTTCGCACACGTGGCGCAGGATTTCCCCAACCGTTCAAAATCGATGTGCTCGGTAAAGGCGGTCTCGCTGATTTTCACGCCGGGGTTCAGAATCCCGGCCGGGTCCATGGCCTGCTTGACCTGCACGAAGAGACCGTACAACTCGTCGCCGAACATCCGCCTGACCATTTCGGCGCGGACGCGACCGTCCCCGTGTTCCCCGCAAACGGAGCCCTGGAACCGGTTGAGAATCGTGTCATGCACTTCGTAGTACGTCTCCACCATGCGCTGAAAATCCTGCTCGTCATTCATGTCCAACAACGGCACGACGTGGGCATTGCCGTTGCCGATATGACCGAAAATCGCCACCCGGACCTTCGCGGGACCGAAAACCCGGTCCAGATAGCGAATCAACTCGCCCATGTGTTCCGCGGCCACGACCACGTCATCCACGTAGTTGATGGGCTTTTTCCTGGCGTCGTACCGGTACAGCGTGGGATAGAGGGCTTTTCGTGCTTTCCAGAGATTCCGTTGGTGTTCCGGATCGGTCGCGACCACGGGATCGCCGGACAGACGATACGACCGGCAGGCCTCGTGCAGTTGCGCAATTCCGCCGTGGTCGCCCTCTCGATCGAATTCGATGAGCAGGGTTGCCGCTGCATCATCGGGAATCCCGTACCGCGACCGGCCGATGAGGTCCAACGTGTTGGCATCCATGACTTCGAGAGCCAACGGGTCGAGCCGCAACAAGGGATGGACCGCTTCGCCCATTTCTTCAAGGTCCCGGAAATGAATCATGCCGGTCGCGGTCGAACGCGGGCGGTCCACGAGCCGGACCGTCGCCTCACTGAACACGCCCAGGGTGCCCTCGCTCCCCACGAACAACTTCGGAAGATCAAAGACTCCCTGCGTGAGGCCCTCCGCCAGGCCAAAGAGGTTATACCCCGCACTGTTCTTGCTGACGCGCGGGCGTTTGGCTTGAATGAAATCCAGGTTGGCCCGCACCAGGTCAAAGATTTTGTGCAACCCCTGGAAGCCCGCGAGTGTCCGGGGGACGCCCTCCCCGTCCAAAGGCTCACGGCCTGCGGTGAGCCACCCGCCCGACTCGAGCCTGACCCGCATGGACATCACGTTATCTTTGACGGACCCGTACCGCAGGGTGTGCGGTCCCGACGAATTGTTGGCCAGCATCCCGCCCAACTTGCACATGTCCCCACTGGACGGATCAGGACCGAACATGAGGCCGGTGGAAGCCAGTTGGGCATTCAACTCGTTGAGCACGATGCCGGGTTGCACGCGCGCCCATTTCTCCTCGGGATTCACTTCAAGGATTCGGTTGAGACGCGACACGTCCAGAATAATGCCCGACCCGATGGCCGATCCCGTGAGGTTGGTGCCGGCCGCGCGCGCGGTCAGCGGGATACCCCGGGTCACGGCGTAGTCCAACACCAGGTCGATATCCGTTTCATGGTCCGGGAGCACCACCACCTGGGGCGCCACGCGATAGATGCTGGCATCGACCGCATACGCACGTAAGGTGGACACGTCATCCTTGACCTTCGTCGGGTCAAGCAGGCGCCTGAGATCCGTTCCGATGCTCGAGCGTTTTTCAGGGAGCACGAGGTCCATGCGTCTTCCTTCTTCGGGAATTCAGGCCGTGCGGGAAGCGAACGCGATTCACGCAAACGTCGAGAGAACTATATCGGGAAAGGCGATGGTTTGGAAAGAGAAGGCCTCTGTTTCAGGCGACAGAGGCAAGGCGAAACCGGCAGGTCCGCCCCTATGTGACGACGGGTTCGGGATACTCCCGGGCGGGCTCTTCGACAACCGGTTCGGCGCCGGCCTGCTGAGGACCATCCAGGTCTTCTGCGAACAGTTCGGGATTTTCTCCTTGCCCCAATGCCGCAAAGTCACGGAGGGGCGGCAAATCCCGGAGATCCCGGAGCCCGAATTTCTGAAGGAAGGTCTTTGAGGTGCCATACAGCATCGGACGGCCGGGGATGTCCTTTCGGCCCACGATGCGGATGAGTTTCTGGTCAAGCAACGTCCGTAACACGCTCGAGGTTTCCACCCCGCGAATCTGTTCGATCTCCGCACGCATGGTCGGTTGCTTGTAGGCAATGATCGCCAGGGTTTCCAATGCCGACCGGGACACTTTGACGGACGCCTTGACCTTATTCAGCTTGGTGATCCACGGGGCACAATCGGCCCGCGTGACCATGGCGTACCCGCCGGCCAACTCGACAATCTGGAGGCCGCGGCCCTCCTGGTCATAATCCTGTTGAAGGGCCTTCATGGCGTTATGGATCGACACCTTGGGCGGACCCGCCAGGACCGTGGTGACTTTGTCGAGAAGAAGAGGCTCGCGGGACACGAACAACAGTGCTTCAATAATCCCCTTGAGTTCCTGCTCACTCAACCCGTCAGTGAGGCCTGCGCCTTCATCAGGTTCAGCAGAAACATCTCCGTTCGTGGACGAAAGAGAAGGCTCCGTGGCCGATTCCACGGCCTCGGTCCCTTCGACTTTGCTCAGGACAGGCTGGGCAGGCATATCTGTCTTGTCAGAGGATTCCATTCCCATCGAAGCCTCCATTGTGTTCATCGTTGTTCATGATCCGGGGCGATGCCCCGTTCCCTTCCGGGTGTTCTTCGGATTGCCACGCGAGAAACGTGCGAGTGATCCGGATAGGCCCCCCGAAACTCACTTGCGTCAGGCGGACCAGTTTCATCCGCACGAGTTCCAACAACGCCAAAAAGGTGACGATCACGGTCAACCGGTCAGTCTCTCCTTCAAACAACGCGGCAAAGGTCAGGGCCGGGGTCTCCTCCAGGCGTTCGATCACGCTGTTGATACGGTCCTGGACCGTCAAGGTATCCGTCGTGAATTCCAACCCCGGGGACTCGGCGGTCTGGTCCAGGACTTCCTGCAGGGCGCTCAGGAGATCGAAAACCTGCACGTCCTCGGACAACACTTCCCGGATCGGAGGGATCGGTTCAGGCTCCCGTTGGAACACCTGCCGCCACAATCGTTCCTGATCGGACAACCGGCCGGCGATTTCCTTGAACTGCTGGTACTCGACCAAGCGGCGCACCAACTCGCTCCGGGGATCTTCCCCCTCCTCTTCACACGGCTCGGGGCCCGGATCCTGCGGAAGCAGTGTTCGAGATTTGATGTGAATCAGGGTCGAGGCCATCACCAAAAAGTCGCCGGCAAACGAGAGATTGAGTTCCTTCATGATCTGAAGATACTCGAGATATTGCCGGGTAATCAGGGCGATCGGAATATCGTAGATATTGATTTCGTGCTTGCGGATGAGGTGGAGCAAGAGGTCGAGAGGCCCATTGAAGGCCTCCAGCTTCACCTCGTATGCGGTTTCGACCTGTTCCATGTAATCCCGCCGGCAACATCTCTCCCCCTCCTTTGTAAGGACGGGGACTTTTTCCGAAGAGGGAAAAGTCGGGAGGTAGAGACTTCGGCTAGTTTACCACCCTGACATCGCAATCTGAATGCATTAAAGTACCACTTTTAGTGGAGAGAAACAACAGAAACTTCTACATATTGTGGATGTCGTCTTGCAAAGGGTGGGCCGGCGCACCGGCCTTCCTACCGGGATTTTTTCTTCCACATCGCGAGCAGTAACAACCACAGAACGGCCAGGATACCAAGCAGGATGAAGAAATCGCGGTCCCGGCCGGTGGGTCCTCCCTTACCGCCGGACTCGGGAAGATCGATGCCGTAAAGCAAACCGGGCTGCTCGAAGACGGCCTCCCGAAAATCCACGTCGCCTTGAAGCCGGGCTTCCGTAAAATCCACCGTGTTCCGAAACAGCGTCCGGTGAAAATCCGTATGACCCCGGAACTCGGTAAACCGAAAATACACTTCACGGTCAAACCGGGACCCGGAGAAATCCAGCATCTTGTGAAACCGGCTTCCGGAGAAACCCGTCCCCTGAAAAAACCGGGTGCGCCCAAACTCGGCGTCCTCCGCAAAGGACACCTCCAGCAATTCCGCAAGGCCCTCAAACCGCGCGCCCGTAAACATGGCTTTCCCCATGAACCTGGCCTGATGAAACCGGGAATGGGTGCCGAACACCGTCCGGGTAAAATCGGCATCCCCGGCAAACATGGCTCGAATAAAAAATCCCTCATGGCCGATGTGCATATCGGAAAAATCGGCTCGCTCCATGAAGACCATTCTGGACAAGTCCATGGACCGTTGGATGGTGCTGCCCCGCAGACTTACCGGCCCTCGAACGACGATATACCCGGGCTTGATGAGGTTGGTCGCCAAAATGCCCTGCACCTCCACGTCTTCAAGCATGAAGGGCCCGTGAATCACGCGAACCTCGGATACCCGCTCGGCCTGGATGCGTTCGACAATCGCCGGATGCTTGACCAACCCCGGTTCAAACGGCTGGAGGCCCAACCGGTCCAGGGGAAGGTCGCCCGCGAGCACGACCCCTTTCAACGCCACCCCGCTGCCCTGCTGTAACGCCGCCAACACGTCGTCCGCGGAAACGGCCAGCGCCTGCCGGTCCTCCTCGCTACAAGTGCCTCTCAACTCGCGCACCATCACCCGGGGGTCCGTCCCCTCCTCAACCCGGCAGACCCCCGGGGACATGCCCGACCCCACGACCCAGATGACCACGCAGAGAAGGCTCACGGCCCACATGGACCTTGGAAGGACCATCAAGCGACGGACATACGACACACTAGAGTGGTCATTCCGGTGTAATTGGTCGGGGTAGGTCGGGGTAGCGTAGCGTGACCCGACTGCGTGATTTGCAAAGATAGAAAGAGGGTTCGGAGAAATGGCATTCTCCAGGCGAGGGCGATCCGGTTTCAGGTTGACGGCTTCGGGTCTTTCAGGGTGAGGTAAAAATCCTTGACTTCCCGATCAGCGTGGCTGAGCCGTTCCTCGACTTCCTCAACCGTTCTGGGAGGCGACACGGCCACTTTTTCACCCTCCTGCCAATTGACCGGTGTGGCGCAGGAAAAGTTGTCGGCTGTTTGAAGTGCCGTGACCAACCGGAGGACTTCGTCCACGTTCCGCCCGACGTTCAACGGGTAGTAGATCAAGGCCCGGACCACGCGTTTGGGATTAATCACGAACACCGCGCGGACCGTGGCGGTCGCACTGGCGCCGGGATGGATCATCCCGTAGAGACGGGCCACCTGCATATCGACATCCGCGACCAGGGGATAGGGAATCGTGACACCCAGTTTCTCCTTGATATTCGCGAGCCAGGCCAGATGCGCGTGGATACTGTCCACACTTATCCCGAGCAACTTGACGCCTTTCTTCTTGAAGTCCTCATGCCGGCGGGCAAATTCCACCAGTTCCGTGGTGCTCACAGGCGTAAAATCCGCGGGATGGGAGAAGAAGACGACCCAGTCCTGCTCCTGCCAGGCGCTGAATCCGAAATCCTTCGACAAGGTAGTCACTGCGGAAAAATCCGGGGCATTCTTACCTATCCGTGGCAGACTTTCAGCTTCAGACATCAAATTCTCCTTTGTAGGGGCGAACCGGCGTGTTCGCCCTGAAGACCGTCGCAGTCCCGTTACCACCCACGGGGCAAATCGTCGTCATCCAACCCCGCTTCCGCTTCCCTGAAATACTTCTCGGCTTCCAACTCCTCGGACAAATCTTCCGTCAGGTCATCATCGTGGTCTTCGGCAAGGGGACCGAATCCCGCGTCTTCATCGAAGTCGGCGGCAATGTCACCGGTGATGTCATCGTCGAGATCGGCGGAAAACTCATCGGCCGTTTCATCATCGAATCCGGACAAATCCGAATCAATTGACTCGAGAGCGACGTCTGCAGCCACGTCTTCGATTTCAGCGGGAGCCAAGCTCGTCCCCGTCGTTGCGGCCTTCGTTTCAGGTATCGGGGCGGGCTTCGTCGCCTTCTTGGGGCTCGCAACCTGTTTCTTTGTGGCCGGACGTTTTTGCGCAGGCTTGGCCGCCGTTTTCTTCACGGCAGCTTTCTTGGCGACCGGTTTCTTGGCGACGACCTTTTTGGGCTTGACCGCCGCCGGTGTTTTGCCTTTGGCCGGACGTTTTTTCACGGGCTTGGCCGTCGCTTTTTTCACGACAGTCTTCTTGACGGCCGCTTTCTTGGCAGCAACTTTCTTTACGTGAGCCTTTTTGGCGGTCCCCTTCTTTATCGCAGTCTTTGACTTCTTTTTCGGCGGAGCCGGCTTCGCCTTCCCGGATTTGAGCGCAACTTTTTTCGCGGACTTGGCCGGTTTCGCTTTGGCTGCGGAAGCCTTTGCCTTGGGCTTCGACGCCTTGGGCTTTGCCGTGGATGCGGACCGTCCCGACTTCTTCCCCTTGGCTTTGGGTTTTTCCCGGGCTCTGGTTGCCATTGTCCTTTACCTCCTGATTTTGTGTGGCGTAAGGATAGATGCCTCAAAACCTTATGCCGAAAGGTCCCTCTATCACGGACCACGATCAAGTTTCAACCGAAACTTCCGCTCGATTCGACGGATGTGGCATTCTCCGACAAACCCCGTTACAGTGCGCTTAACCGGGAAGAGAACGTTCATGTCCCAGCCCTCAACCGAACTCAAACCGTCACACACGCGCCGGACCATCCTGGTCCTCCTGCTTTTAATAAGCATTATTACCTATATTGACCGGGTCAACATCTCCGTCACGGCACGGCAGATGATCCCGGCTCTCGGGCTCACCAACGTCCAGATGGGACAGATTTTTTCGGCATTCGTCCTGGGATATGCCCTGTTTCAAATACCGGGAGGCCGGATGGGGGACCGGTGGGGCCCCAGAAAAGTCCTGACCCTGGCCGTGATCTGGTGGTCGCTCTTTACGGCGATGACCGCCCTGGCCCCGTCGTCGTTTCTCGCGGGCGTCCTGGGTATTTGGGGATCGCTGATGATCGTGCGATTCCTCATCGGCGTCGGGGAAGCCGCAGCCTTTCCGAATTTCAACCGGACCGTGGCCAATTGGTGCGGCCCGCAGGAACGAGGACTCGGCATCGCGATCACGATCAGCGGCATCGGGATCGGGTCCGCGCTCACGCCCCCGATCACGGCTTGGATCATGGTGAATTACGGCTGGCAGGCGGCCTTTTACTGGGCCGGCGGCCTCGGCGTGCTCATCGCCTTGCTGTGGTTTTGGTTCGCCACGGACCGGCCTGACGAGCATCCACGTGTCAATGCCGGGGAAATCGCGCTGATCCGCGGTCACACGCCAGTACCGAGCGAGCCCGAAGCCGCGGCACCCGTTCCCTGGAAAGCCTTTGTCCGAACCTCAAGCGTGTGGTGGCTCGTCCTGAGTTACACGTGTTTCGGGTACGTGGCCTACGTGTACCTGGCCTGGTTTTACCTCTACCTCGTGGAAGTCCGGAACTTCAGTGTGCTGCGGGGCGCCGTATTCGCCGCCAGCCCGTTTATCGCCATGACGGTCTTGTGTCCCATCGGCGGCTGGGTCACGGACCGCCTGTCCGAAGGATTCGGCGTGAATAAGGGTCGACCCTGGGTCGGAGCCGGGGGAATGGCCTTGGCCGCCGTTTCCATCGTCGCCGGGGCGGCGATTGAACATCCCTTCATTGCCCTGGCCTTCTTGTCCTTGGGCGCGGGTTGGCTGTATTTCACCATCGGTGCGTTTTGGAGTTCGACCGTGGATCTCTCCAAAGCCCACGCCGGCACCCTGTCCGGGATAATGAATACCGGCGCCAACCTGGGCGGCACCCTCTCCCCCACGCTCACGCCCTGGATCGCGGATGAATTCGGATGGACCATTGCCCTCGGGATCGCCGCAGTCCTGGCATTCATCGGCGCCGTTTGCTGGCTCGGCATCCGCCCGGCCGACGGCCTGACGCGGAGAGAATGATGGTCGGACGGTTGCTGAACGTCCACCTGCCTTGCTACATTCGGTCGATGAGTGCCCCCCTGACGTTCACGAAAAAAAATCCCAAAGTCGTCATCTCCACCCGGTTCGGCAACATCACGATCCAGTTTTACACGGACGTGGCGCCTCGCCACGTGGACAACTTTCTGAATCTCGCCAAGATCGGATTTTACAACGGCACGGCGTTTCACCGTGTGATCCCCGGCTTCATCATCCAAGGCGGCGACCCGCTCAGTAAGGAACCGGACCGCACCCTGCACGGCACCGGCGGACCGGGGTTCGGCCTGCCCCCTGAACCCAGCGACCAGCCACACCGCCGCGGCACGGTCTCCATGGCCAAAATGCCCCGGAACGAAGATCGCACCCGGGACGTCAACGACAATGGGTCACAGTTTTTTATCTGCGTGGAAGACGCGAGCAGCCTGGACCGGAGCTATACCGTGTTCGGCAAAGTCCGGAAAGGCATGGACGTGGTGGATCAAATCGTAGCCGTGGAAAGGGACCCCCAGGACAATCCCCTGGAGCCCGTGACCATGACGATCGACGTGGTGGAAGAGTAAGGAACACCCGAGAGGGGCTTGCTTAAGGAACCCTGATTTATGGTGATAGCGGGATGCAGGGCAAGGCGTCCCGCAGCGAAACCCGAGGCTTATCAACCAGATAGGCGAGGGTTGAGCGAGGACACAACGCCGCCATGCGCCCGATAGTGCCGTAAAGCAGCGGTTCCTTAAAAGAACGCGGCGCTGGCGTAGGTGACAGTCGAGTTGAACTGATCCACGATTTCCCGATCGTAGCGCAGGACCTCTCCTTTTTCCGCCTCGATCACCCGCAAGAGCAGGTACATCGCCGAGAAACCCAACACGTGACGGCGATCCTGTTCCTTGAGGAGAAATTCGACAAAGCCCTGAGCATCGACGTTCTCCACGTGTTTCAGCATTTCCAAATCGGTTTGCATGCAACGATGGAACGAAAAATCCGTGGGGGCCTTGTCATCACCGTAACGCAGGCCGATATGCGCGAGGTTCGCGCCGGCGATGAGGCAGACCTTCTGGCCCGACGCGGCAATCGCGTCTTTCAACACCGACACGAATCGTTCGACCTGGTCGGCCACGTCCTTGAGGTCCGGATCGATCCAACACCCCGGCGGAAACGAAGTCAGGACCGGGACCATGGAGATGGACTGCCGCGCGCCCACGGTTTCCTGCAGAAAGGGTAGCTGAAATTCGATGCTGTGTTCCGTTTCATGCCGCAATTCATCCGCGAACCACGCATCGCCCCCCTTGGACCGGAGATGCTCCATGATCGGTCGATTGACCGGCACGACTCCCAGCGGGCTTTCGAAATCCTTGTCCGTCACGGCCACGGGCTCCGCCAACCCGGCGTGGGCGGTCCCCAGGAGAATATACACGTCCGGCGCCTCCGCCTCTCGCAGTTCCTTATAGGCCCATGCATAGAGCGGCCCGGCCACGTTCACGTCGTAATTCGGCGCCACCAGCCCCTTGATCAATTTCCCCTGATTCTCGGAGGGATCCGGGCTCGGCCCTTCCTTGGACGTGAAGAACCCGGCAACCTGTTCGCGCAGTTTTTGCGGGTCGGCTTCGTAACTCTTGCCGGCGAAGCGGGGTTTCCGCGTGGGCGCCTCACGATACGCCTTCAGCGCCGCGGCTTTCGCCGCTTCGTACCGATCGCCTTCCAGAAACAGCTTTTCGTCCAGGTCGGCAATGAGCCGGTCAATCTTGTCCGGCAACAGGAACTCGCCGTATTTTTTCAGGTATTCAACGCCGATTTGTTCCGGGGAATGCTCTCCGTCAAGAAATTGAAACAGGTAGAACAAGTTGAGCGGGATGATGAGTTTTTCCGCACTTAACCCGGAGGGGTCCCATAAGATGATATAGTGTTCCTCACCCTCCTTCATGGGCGAATACTGAATATTGCGAAGTGCCGGGTACGGTTTCGGATTGTTGCCCTGCTCTGTCATGTACACTCCCGTTGGTTCGGTATCATTGCAGCTACGCCCCCTCACCCCAACCCTCTCCCAGAGGGAGAGGGAGAACGCTAGGCTCATTGCGCACGAATTGGCGATTATACGGACCGGCCTTCCGCTCCCGCAAGGCAGGACTTCAGGACGGCCGCGGCCCGTGCCATGCCTTGTGCGGCTTGACGGCCTCTCCGCATTTGTAGCGGCGGCGTCTTATGCCGCTTGGAGAGGCCGTCAAGAAAAGGAAGCGTCATAAGATGACGCGGCTACGCAAGAAGGTACAAGGGCGGCAGCATTAGACGTAGACCAACGCTTCGAGCCCTGATAGATTAGACCGGTTTCCAGCAAGGCACCTTATACAAAACTCTTCTTGCATAACCGGTTGCTCCACATGAACAGACGCGATTGGTTTTCCGTTTTCAAATTTCTGGTGTACGCGGCGCTGATCGCCAACGTGGCGCTGTTCTTCAAGGAGGAGTGGGAAGCGGCCGCCCACGTCTTTCACGACGGCCTGCCGTTCGCGCGGATCATCGAAGGGTTTGCGGCCAGCATCGACACCGCCGCGTGGGTGGTCCTGTTGCTGCTGTTCGAACTTGAAACCTGCCAGCTTTCCGGGGAAGTATTGGCACGCCCCATCGGCACCGTCATCAGGGGGTTGCGCGCCCTGTGCTACGGGGTCATCGTGTATGCCTTTACCGGCTATCTCGGCAAGGTGCTCGGCTTCGGCTTGTACGTGCCGGCCGGCGTCGCGGACGCCTGCGCCTTTGCAATGCAGCCGTTCTCCCTGCTCGTTGGACTCGACGAATACCGGGTCCTGACGTCGGGCAACTGCGCCGGGCTCACCGGAACCCTGTTCGTCAACGAACAGACCCGGACGCTGGCCGAAGCCGGCGCGCTGGGGCAGGCGACCCGGCTGGCCTGGGTTGACGTGGTGAACTCCGGCACATGGCTCCTGATCGTGGCCTTGTTGGAGCTTGACGTGCGGCCTGACGTCAAAGGGTTATTCCCGGGCTGGTTTGCTACTACAAGCCTGCGCGCCAAGTATCCGCTCTATGCCGTTGTCGTGGCCGCCGCGGGATATTGGGGACTCTTCGGCACCTTCCTCGATTTCTGGGACGCCTTTTTGTGGATCGCCGCCTTCGTCTTCATCGAACGCAACGTGTCCGAGTCGGAACAGAGATGACGGTAAATCATACAGGGATGACAGTAAACCGTTTTTTGCTGACATTATTTCATTTTCTGTCAGCATTGCAGCGTCGGATTGACAATAAAACCACCCATGCACGTCTTTGGAGGTTGCCATGACTCCCTTAAAGAACATTGTTCCGAGATCTCAAGCCGTTGCGGCAATGCTCCCCGTTTTTCTTCTGCTTTGTGCTCCGGCACACGCGGCCTCGGACAACACCTTGACGGAGAATTTCTACGCCAGGGCGGGCGGCGGCGTGTATGTTCTGGACATGTCGGAATCGAGCCCGTTCATCAGGACGAACGGCCGGGAAGAAGTCGTCGGGTTCCTCGACCACTATGACGCCTCATTCCAAGCCGGGCCGCTGGTCAACCTGGCAATCGGCAGCAACTACGACGCCTTCGGGAAAAACCTGTTCACCGAATTGAGCGGGTTTCTCACTTTTTCCAGCTCCACGCACGTCAACGAATACAGCGAGGATCCGGCCCCATGGACTGAGACACGAGAGCAGTTCGTAAAATCGTATTGTCCACAAGGAACGGAATTTGGAGTGTGCCTTACGCCAGAGACGTCGAGGCATCTCCTGGATCTGATAAAAGACAACCCGGACGTCAGGGCGGTCGGTTGGGTTGGAAAGATCGACGGCGGTGCGATGCCCGGGCCCATACCCACCAGTCCCGTTTTTGCGTGGGGCGATCCCATACGCATCAGCACACAAAGGGAGGTTGACTTCCATGGCGTCGATCTTGTGACCGGAATGTTTTTCGGTCAGTCGGGCCAATCCAGAACTTCCCTTTTCATCGGGCCGAGTTACAAGAGGCTGAATCAGGAGTCCGAGACGTTCGCCTACGAATCCAACCGTCCACCGGAGATCAACAGCGTGACCCTGAAAGAAAATCTGAAAGCCTCGTACTACGGCGGGGTCATCGGCACCCGTATCGACCTTCCATTCAAGGAGCGTTGGAATTTTACGTTCGACGGCAGACTGGGGGTGTATTACCTGGATTCCGAATACGACGGGGCACAGAGGACGCTCATACGATCAGTGCCCAACGCTATCGACGCCCCGACCGATTGGAAAACAAGCGATTCTGCAATCGCCACGACCCTCAATTTCCAAACGGCGCTGAGTGTCACGTGCCTGGAGCGCGTGACCTTTCAACTCGGGACAGGAATCGAATACCTGTCTCATGCCCCAAAGATGCGCTACGCGAGCTTGGGAGAAAGCTTCATAGACGGAAGATCCCACTCTCCGGCACACATCGAGTATTCGAACGCGTTCGGAGTGTTCAGCGCGTTTTCCATTGTTATCAGGATGTAGCTCGAGGTTCAGTCATAGCTGCCACTGGATATCAACCTTACGGTGCCGCTTCGCACAATCGCGCAGATAAAGATTGATGAGACTTTGATACGGCATACCTGACGCCTCAGCCATTTCCTTGAAATACTCGATAACGTCCTCGCTCAGACGGATCGTTACAGATTTTTTCAACCTGGACGCGTAAGGGTTCTTACGAGATTTCATTTTGGAAAAATCATACTCTTTTTTCATGACAAATGACCTCGGTAGTGCTGCTGTTCTTTTTTAGTGGCCTTCCGTGCTGAAACAATACGAAGTTCCTCACCATCTTTCCCTCGCTCACAATGTACGACGACCAGAACACGGGATTGATTGCTCATGCCAAGCAGAATGAACCTGTCTTCGTCAAACCCACTATCATCATAGAATTGTATTGCGAATTCGTCGTAAAAGACGGATCGGGCTTCCTCAAAAGAAATCCCGTGCTTCCTTAGGTTGGACCTCGCTTTGTTCTGATCCCAACTAAATCTAATCATGCATATATTGTATGTACATTGTATGGTATGTCAAGAGACGTTTGACTTCATTTGGACCGGTATACGTTCTGTTTTCTCTCCCCTCACCCCGGCCCTCTCCCAGTGGGAGAGGGTGAAAAAGACAAGGCAAAGACGCTGGATTCCCGATTAAAAATGTCGGGAATGACAGAAGGGGAAGTTTGTCGCTAACCTTAATACAGATGACACCAGACTTTGTGATTGGCTTCGGGTTTGCCGATTTGGATCAGGGGCGGGTCGGTGGTCTTGCACTGTTCCATCACTTGCGGGCAGCGGGTATGGAACCGGCAGCCGGAGGGCGGGTTGAGCGGGGTGGGTACGTCGCCGGGCAGCAGGATGCGTTCATGTTTGACCGTGGGGTCGGGCAACGGGTTGGCGGAGAGCAGGGCCTGGGTATAGGGATGTTTGGCATTGGCAAATAGGGTCTCGGCAGGCGCCACTTCCGCCAGTTTGCCCAGATACATCACGGCGATACGGTCGGCCAGGTACTGCACCACGTTCAAGTCGTGCGTGATGAATAAGTAGGACAGGCGATACTCCGCTTGCAGGTCCTTGAGCAGGTTGATGATCTGCGCCTGAATGGACACGTCCAAAGCCGAGACTGCTTCGTCGCACACGATCAACTTCGGGTTCAGCGCCAGGGCGCGCGCAATGCCGATCCGCTGGCGTTGCCCGCCTGAAAATTCATGCGGGTACCGCGGGTAATGGTCCGGTCGCAGGCCCACGCGGTTGAGCAATTGACACACCCGTTCCGTCAAGTCCCGGCCCTTGGCCAGGTGATGCACCTTGAGCGGCTCACCCACAATGGAGCCCACCGTCATACGGGGATTCAGCGAGCTGTAGGGATCCTGAAATACGATCTGCATCCGGCGGCGCGTGGCCCGCAACGTCTTGGCATCCATGGCGAACAGATCCTGGCCTTCAAACAACACGTCGCCGCCCGTGGGTTCCTGCAACCGCAGCACGGTCCGGCCCACGGTGGTCTTGCCGCAGCCGGACTCCCCGACCAACCCGAAGGTTTCCCCGGGCTTGATATCGAACGTCACGTCGTCCACGGCCTTGACCCACGCGGACACGTTCGCGAGGAGACCGCTCCTGACGGGGAAATATTTCTTGAGGTGCGTGACCTGTAGGAGCGGACCTGCGTGTCCGTTCGGTTGTCGGTCTTGTAAATTATTCATGTCCACGACGCTACGAACTCCCGGGGTGATGTAACCAGCACACGGATTCATGGCCCGGCGCAATTTCCACGAGCGGCGGTTCCTCGTCGGGGCAACGGTCCAGCACGTCCGGGCACCGGGTGGAAAAATGGCACCCCCGGCAATACATCAGGGGAGACGGAACCGTGCCCGGTATGGATTCGAGCCGGGTTTCCCGCGAACCGGGCTTGGGTAACGAGCGCAACAGCGCCCGCGTGTAAGGATGGGACGGCGTCGCAAAGAGTTGCGGCACGCTCGCGCGTTCCACGATCCGGCTGGCGTACATCACGATGATCTCCTGCGCAAACTGCGCCACCACGCCCAGGTTGTGCGTAATCAGCAGGATCGCCATGCCCATTTCCCGCTGCAACTCTTTCAGCAACTCCAGGATCTGGGCCTGGATCGTCACGTCCAACGCCGTGGTGGGCTCATCGGCGATGAGCAGGTCGGGCCGGCACGCCAAAGCCATCGCAATCATCACCCGCTGTTTCATGCCGCCGGACATTTCGTGCGGGTATTGATCGATGCGCTTGTCCGGCGCAGGGATCTGGACTTTCTCCAGCAGGCGAATGACTTCTTGCCGGATCTCCTGTTTGGTCAGGGTGGTATGAATTTGCAACACCTCGCCGATCTGGTCGCCGATGGTGAAGACCGGATTCAGCGAGGTCATCGGTTCCTGAAAAACCATCCCGATCTGGTTCCCGCGTATCCGTCGCATCTCTTTGTCGGGCAAGGTCAGCAAGTCGGCGCCTTTGAACACCACCTGACCGCCCACCACCTTTCCCGGATAATCCACCAACTGCATGATGGACAGGGCCGTCACGGATTTCCCGCACCCGGACTCGCCGACGAGCGCCACGGTTTGTCCCGGCTGCACCGAGAAGCTCACGTCCTCGACCGCGCGAATTTCTCCCTGGTCCGAAAAGAAGGACGTGGAGAGACGCGAAACTTCCAGGAGAGGGGATGAGGTGCTCACAAATCAGCGTTTCCGCAGTTTGGGATTGAGGGCTTCACGCAGTCCTTCCCCGACCAGGTTAAAGGCCAACACCACGACCAGGATCGCCAGGCCCGGAATGAAAAAGAGCCAGGGCGCGTCGAAGATGAAGCCCTTGCCGTCGGCCAGGATATTGCCCCAGGTGGCATAGGGCGGTTGCACGCCGAACCCCAGAAAACTCAAACCCGACTCGGTCAGGATGGCCGTGGCCACGCCGATGGTGGCTGATACCAACACGGGAGCGATGGCATTGGGCACCATGTGCGCGAAAATCACGCGCCGGTCCCGCGCCCCGACCGACGTGGCGGCCACCACGAAATCCTGTTTGCGCA
Source organism: Nitrospirales bacterium (assembly GCA_965203665.1). Lineage (GTDB taxonomy): Bacteria > Nitrospirota > Nitrospiria > Nitrospirales > UBA8639 > Bin75. The sequence goes on from OZ241905.1 coordinate 1,403,721, forward strand.
AGGCCAGAAATTCGGCGCGGACGAACCGGGCGGTCCCCATCCAACTGGTCAGCCCGATTACGATCATGATGTTATAGATGCTGGGCGGGAGCAGGGCAACCACCGTCAGGATCAGGAAAAAAGTCGGAAAACACAACATCACGTCGGTAAACCGCATGATGAGCGTATCGACCGTCACCACGCCGAACCTGACGTTGCCGTAAAACCCGGACAGTCCGCCCAGCAGGATCCCGATCGCCAGGGAAATCCCGACCGCGATAAACCCGATGGACAACGACACGAACGACCCCTGGAGCATGCGCGCGAATACGTCACGGCCCAACTCATCCGTGCCCAACAGATAGATACCGCCGAGCGGCCGGTCATGGGCCGGGACCTCGTCCGGGGACGAAAACGTCAACGGCGGCAGAAATTTCTCCGGCAGACGCACGACTTCGGGATCGAACACCACCACCCATTCGGTCAGGACCTTTCCGAACACCGCCGTGAACAGGAGCAACACCAGGACGTAGGCCCCCGCCAGCGCCAGACGATCCTTGCGAAACAACCGCAGGGATTCCTGCCACGGCGTTTCCGACGGCGGCAGTTCCTCAGCCACCTGCGCCGGGTCCTTTGTCACTTATCCATCCCCTTGCAGTCCTGTTCTGATGCGCGGGTCCACGACGGCGTACAGGATGTCCGAGAGCAGGGTTCCTGCCAACGTCAACACCGCGGCGATAAAATTCAAGGTCAGGATGACCGGAAAATCTCGCGCGAGAATGGCTTCATAGCCCAAACGGCCCAACCCGGGCCACGCGAAAATCTGTTCGAAAATAACCGAGCCGCCTATGAGCCCCGGCAACAAGAATCCGAACATCGTGACGAACGGCAACAAGGCGTTGCGTAGCGCGTGCCGGTAGATCACCACGTCCTCTTCCGCGCCTTTCGCCCGCGCCGTGCGCACGTAATCCTGCCCCACGACTTCCAGCATCTGGGAGCGTACGTACCGGGACAGGATCGCCATCCCGCCCAAGGCGGACATGAGGGACGGAATCACCAGGTGCCAGACCCGGTCCATCGTTTGAAAGAGCGGGGGCGCCGTGTCCATCCCGAAAGTTTTCAAGCCGATCACGGGCACGCCGAACAGATCCACGACCCAGAGAATCACGATATAAGACAAGAAGAAACCCGGCACGGAAATAAGCGTGTAGGCCGCAAAGGTGGTCGTGCGGTCGTACACCGCGCCGCGATGGATCGCCGCCTGAATACCGGTGGGAAACGCCAGGGTCCACACCAGCAACGTGGCACAGATGAAGAGCGGCAGGGAATTCAGAAACCGGCGCCAGATTTTTCCCAGGACGGGCTGGCTATCCTTGAACGACTTCAGTTCGCCGGACGCCAGGTCGCGGACCCAATAGGCATACTGCATATACAAGGGAGCGTCGAGGTGAAACGCCTCGCGGATCTTGGCAATGTCTTCGGGCTTCATCCGGGGATTGGCCGGATCGACCTCGCTGGGTTCTCCGGGAGCCAGGTGGATCACCGAATGCGCGAGGATGGACACGATGAACACCAGCACGAGACGTTGGAGAATGTTACGAAGGATAAAGGCTTGCATCCGTGGTTATCCCTTCACCCGGTCGGTATCCCCGACCCTCAAAACGACGGCGTCAATTCCAGCTTGCGCCATTGATGAAAGTGAAACGTGATGTCGCCGCTCGGAATGGGATAAATCTTTTCATACCGTTCCGACCCGTCTTCGTCTTTGTGGACCAACACGATCTTCTTATCCAACACCCGCGTGCCCAACGGCGCGTAGAGAAACGTATACGGCTGTTCCTCCGCAATCAGCCGGTGCAAGCGGTGGGTCAATTCCCGCTGCACGTCCTGATCGTACTCCTGCCGGATGCGGACGATCAGGTCGTCCGCAAGGGGGTTGTTATACCCGATAAAATTCAACTGCTGGGGCCCGGCCTGGCTGGAATGCCACAGTTGATACAAATCGGGGTCCACGCCCATGCTCCACCCGAGCACCACGGCGTCGAAATCCGCGGTATTGACGAAGTCCTTCAGAAACACCGCCCATTCAAAATATTGCGTATTGCACTTCACGCCGATTTTCTTCCAGGCGTTCTGCGCGATCGTCATGATGTTCTTGCGAATGGGATTGCCGCTGTTCGTGATGAGGTTGAACTCGAACACCGCGCCGTCCTTTTCAAGCCAGCCGTCGGCGTTGAGGCGCCAGCCCTTGGCCTCCAGCGCGGCGCGCGCGGCCTCGGGATCATAGGGTAAGGGCTCGACGGTCTTGTCGTACCACTGCGTATTGGGGGGATAGGGGCCGGTGATGTGTTCACCTTCGCCATACAACAGGTACCGGAGAAAGTCTTCCACGTTGATCGCCATGCCCAGCGCCCGGCGCACCTCAGGGTCGGCGAACAACGGGCGGCGATTATTGTAGCCGATGTAGCTGTAGCCGAAGCCCAGGCTCGAAAACGACTGGTACGTGTCGTCTTCCTTGTACCGGGCCACCTGGTGCGGTTGAGTCCCGTAGTAATCCACCGCGCCGGACCGGAATTCCATCTCCTGCGTCAACAGGTCGGGCACGATCCGCATGTAATAGTCCTGGTATTCCGGTGGCCCTTCCCAATAGTCGTCATTGCGCCGAAGATGGATGTATTCATCGCTGTGCCACTCGACGAAACGGAAACGCCCGCTACCGATAGGGCTGCGGTTGAATTGACTGTCACGCATGCCGAACGCTTCCCGGGCGGAGTCGGAGAGGCCGCGCTCGTCCATCTCCCGTTGCATGGCCTCGGCGTTGAGCAGGTGTTCGGGAAGGATGCCCATGGTCCAGGCGTTGATCGCCGGGGAGAACAAACGCTTATACACCACGCGCACCGTATGCGCGTCGATCATTTCAACCGCTTTGATCGGTTCGAAATCCGACGTGCGAGGAGACAGATTCTTGGGATTCATCAGGGCGTCATACGTAAACTTCACGTCGCCGGCGTCAAACTCATGGCCGTCGTGAAACCGGACACCCTTGCGGAGGTTAAAATCGATGACGGGATTGTGCTCTGCCACGGGAAACAGTTCCGGCAATTGCGCGAACACCTGGGCCTTGATCTCCGGAGAAACCGCCTCTCCGAAGGTGAGGGACTGCTCATACGGAAAATTTTCGAGGTAGCGGTCGCCGATGACCGGAAGCAGCCGCTGGAAAAAGTCCTGGTCCACCCGGTGCAAGGAAAACGCCACCCGTTCGGGAACGTCGAACGTCACCTCCACTTCCCCGCGCGTGGGGTTGCCGTCCTCGTCCTGCGTTTGAACGGACACCGCGGTCGTTCTGGTCACGCGAGGCAGCACGTCGATGGAGCGGACGTTGTCAGCCAACGCGGCAAACGCCTCGTCTTGCAGCGCGGCCCGAATGCGGTCGGCCAAGCCCGTTCCCGTGACCTCGGCGCCGTCGGGCAACCGGTTGGAAGGACTGGCGAGCAGATACGCCTTTTCGGAAATCGTCCAGTCGGTGGCCAACCGTCCCCGGAAGTTCAGGTTTTCGTCCAGATCCAGGAGCCCTTCAAACGTGAGGCCGACAATACCCGAACTCGCCGTGTCCGCGTTCAAAATCGGATTCAGGATTTTCGCATCGCCGGATGACGCTTCGATATACGTCACCAGGCGCGCCGGATTCCCCGTCGCCTGTTTCTCATACGTCGGCACCCAAAAGTAGGACTGCAACAACAGGATCGTCAGCAGCAGCGGGGCCAGGAGAAGCCAACGTTTCACGCGCATGAAAAATCCTTAGCCTCCAACACCCTCTCCCCTGGAGGGAGAGGGCCTGCCCTGAGCTTGTCGAAGGGCTGGGGTGAGGGGGCAAGGTGAGGTAGAGATGGCACCGGTTTGCTCAGCATAACAGACTCCGGTTCAGAATCGCTGTTTATTTATTATAAAAGAACTCGGTGTGTTTGTTGCTCGGCATGATACGAACTGCGCACCAAAGGACCCGATTCCACGTGCCGAAAGCCCAGGGTCGTCCCGTATTGTTTGAGATCCTCGAATTCCTCGGGCTCGACGTACCGGTGCACGACAAGATGGGCTTTGGTCGGCTGCAAGTACTGGCCGATCGACACGATCTCACAACCGGCTGCACGCAGGTCTTGCAGCACCGACCGGAGTTCCTCGTTGGTCTCGCCCATCCCGACCATGAAACCCGATTTCGTGTTCGCCCCTCGCTCCTTCGCGCGGCGAAGCACCTGCAAGGACCGGTCATAGTTGCCCTGCGGTCTGACGGACGGAAACAACCGGGAGACGGTTTCGATATTATGAGAAAAAATTTCCGGGGTCGCCGCCAGGACGGTATCGACCGCGGACGATTTGCCCTGAAAATCCGGCACCAGCACTTCCACGGTACAGGCCGGCTGAAGTCGCCGGATGGCATGAATGGTCGCAGCAAAAATCGAGGCGCCGCCGTCGTCCAGTTCATCGCGATTCACGGAGGTCAGCACCGCGTGCCGTAAGTCCAACGCGCGAACGGCTTCGGCCACCCGTTCCGGTTCCTGCCAATCCACCTTGCCCGGACGACCCGTGGTCACGGAACAATAATGGCACCGCCGCGTGCAGACGTCGCCCAACAGCAAAAACGTCGCCGTCCGGTTATTCCAGCATTCCCATTTGTTGGGACAACGCGCCTCCTCGCAAATCGTGTGAAGCTGTTTCTCCCGGACCAGCGACTGAATGCGCCGGTAATGCGGCCCCGCCTCGATCCTGACCTTGAACCATCCCGGCAACCGTTCAGCAGTGTTCATTCCCGTCTTTCTTGTCCCCTTCTGTCATTCCCGCAGTTGTTAGCGGGAATCCAGTGTCTTTTCCCCTCGCGACACGCCGTCCAAACCACCCTTCGTCATTATGAAGGACAGCGGACCGATCTTCAACAAAGTTAGAGATGGGTAGGTCGGGTTAGCGTAGCGTAACCCGACAGTTAGCTATCAGGTTTTGAGGCGTCGAATCATCAATGGATCTACATGATCTGACTGTTGACAAAAGGCACACACCATGAGACGATTTCAGTTATGCGTGAATTTGACTGGGACGAAGAGAAGAATGCAGTTCTTGAAAAGACACGAGGCATGAGTTTCCAAGACGTCATCTTTCACATTCAGAATGGCGACATCCTGGATATTATCAAACATCCCAATGAGTCACGCTATCCGCATCAGAAGATCATCCTTCTGAACGTGGAAGGGTACGTGTATTTGGTCCCATATGTGAAGCAGAAAGGAACACGGTTTCTCAAAACCATCATCCCAAGCAGGAAAGCGACAAAGGAGTACCTCAAATGAAGAGTCCGCTCAAATTAGACGAAGAAGAAGTGAAGATCCTCCAGGATTTCGAACGCGGGGAATTTGCAAGCCTCACCAATTTCAAACAGGAAAAACGCCAATTGGAAGAAGCCGCACACGATTTCCTTCAGAAGGACAAGCGCATCAACATTCGGATCTCGTCACGCGATTTGGAAGCCCTTCAAAAAAAAGCGACACAGGAAGGAATGCCCTACCAAACCCTCATCTCAAGCACACTCCACAAATTCGTGACGGGAAAGTTGAAAAACGTGGAGCAAGAGATTGCCAAAGCCGACATCAAGGCGGCCCGCCGCATCCTGCGAAGAAAAGGTGGCCAGCCACCGGAACCCGAAGACCGTCTGCCATGAGCACGGCATTCGCGTATCTGCAAAGCGAACTCAACACCAAACGATGGGTGGAGATGCTTATGCATGAAATTACAGGCTCCTTTTACGCAATGATGCACGGTTGATTTCAAGCCGCGTCTGCACCGATTTCTATCTGCTCTTGAGACAGGGACTCTATTATTTGACGAACACTCTGTTCCGGCGTCATCACGTCAAATGGGAAGCAAACCAAGGACAATTCTTTATCAAACCTGTAGAGCAACGCGTTCCCAAAATCCTTCGTCTTCGGATAGACAAGCGCAACCAACTTGCAGCCATACTTCCTCCCGTACGCGAACAACTGATACATATCTTCTTGGCTAATACCGTGCCTTCGGTCACTGTCGTCTTCTTTAATGCGCTTCCATTTTGCGTCCAGGATAAATTTTACCTTACCGACGGACATCAAACTGATGTCCGGTTTCATATAAAAAACGTCCTTGCCGCCAATACTGGCCAACGGTTTTTGCGGCCCCTGCTTACGCACAAAGAATCGCCGTTGGTATCGCTGAAAAGAAGATGCAACGAAATCCTCAAACACTTCCTCCATCGGAAACAACAGGGCTTGGTTGACGTGTTTACCGGCAAAAGTGGTCAGACCGTGATTAAAGAGAAACAGCCCAACCCACTGCATCACTGCCTCGTAATGTGGCATCGAACGGTCCACGCGGTGTCGCTGCCAGTCGCTTTCAGGCCGGGTTGATACGGGAATGTCGGCAAAGCATATACGCAATTGATGCAGCAATTGTTGATTGCTCGGCTGCCGTACGGAACCGATCAGTTTGTGAATAGTGCTGTGAATCAGCCGGTTGGCCGGACGGTCTGCGGTGAATTTGTCATAACCGACGTAAAAACGCGCACGGTTGACCAAGTTTTCACGAATATGCTGCGGAAACAATATTCGCCCGCGCAGACAAGGCAGGTTGTCTTCCACGAGTTGATAATGGCGGGCGAGACCGCGTTGTGTCAGCAGGACGAGGTTATTCAGAAACAAATGGACAAACACCTCCAGCATGTTGAAATATTTCACGGCGTTGATGCTGCTCTCGTTGAACTGTGCCGACTTGAAACCGCGCCAGGACCGCAGCATTTTGAGAAAGACTTGTTTGGTTTTTTCCGTGTCTTCTTCGGCAAAATCCACTTTCGGCAGAATTTCGAGAACAGTTCCTTTGCGTGTTTCGATAATACCGACGTAGTTTTGTGCAATAAGTTTGCCGTCCCTAAGTTGCAATACCGGCCGGTTGTTACCCTGCCCATCAGTTTGATTTTCAAGAGCAAATTTCGTCAGATCCCTCAATTCCTCTTCGCTAAGACCCCTCAGCTCTTCATGTTCTATAACGGGCTTAAGTATTCTGTGCGGTTTCATCGGTTTCGCCTGGTTCGTTTTCTTCGTAGATCGCTTGGTAACTTTTGGGATCTATCCACTTGTTGTCATTGAAGAACAGCAACTCATAGATGTCGCGGTTATTGTCTACCAACCCGGATTTGCGCAAATCTTCCGGGATCTGGATTGTGTGAACAAAACAGTTTTTGTTCAACACCAGATCAATTTTTTCCCAGTTATCGTAAAAGTATTCCTGCAACAGCGGGATGATTTTGTTTCTAAAGGTCTTGGCGAGAGAGTCCATGTCTTTAACACCCATGAAATACGTGTGTCCGATCTGATGCTCCCGATCAAGCAGGAACCGGATGCGTTTGTTCATTGCAGCAAGTAATCTCTGGCAGTTCACGCCTTCGATATCCGTGCTGATGAGGTCATGGGATGAATCCGGCATCATCTCAGCAAACGCAAACCGCCGCCGCAATGCGGTATCCAGCAAGGCAATGGAACGGTCGGCGGTATTCATCGTACCGATGATGTAGAGGTTGTTCGGCACGCCAAAATTGTCTTTGGAATAAGGCAGAGTAACCTTTGATTCGTCGTCTCCTCCGAGGCGTTTGGATGGCTCAATCAGCGTTATCAACTCGCCGAAAATCTTGGCGATATTACCGCGATTAATTTCGTCAATAATCAATACATAATTCTGCTTCTCCACTGACACCGGTGCTTCCGGCTGCCATTCCTTGTCATGAAATTGTTTTATCTGCTTTAACAAAGCAAAGTAATACATGGCATTCCCATGCTGAATCCGCTTCGATTTATAGGTAGGCTTAATATCTCTTGTCGATCTGAGTTCCCCCCTGCAAAATGGACCATAATCCCGCTTGATCACATTCTTGGTAAGTCTCTGATGCTTTACGCTACCAGCAAGCTGTATGGATTTGAATTTACCGTCTCCTGACCAAAATACTTCTCCAATTGTGGCGCCGCTTCTGTCATCAGGTGGGAAGAGATTGATTTTTTGGCCTGATTCCAGTCTCTCCTCTATTGACGCGGCGTATGCTTGAAGCAATTCATCAGTTTCCCACGATTCATCGTCCGTTTGCCCGGACTGCCTCCTGTTTTCATCGGCTAGGTTTGCAATTTCCCAAAATAAACCCCTTGATAATTCATATTCTATATTTCCTTTCTCATCATCTAGGACAGGCCTGATACCTTCAATGAAATCCTCATACGTGAAGTTCTGGTGAAACGTCACCATTGCAATCCGCCTACTCTCCTTTAATTCATTAAATCGCCGCTTTACCTCTTGACGGTCTTCGCGTTCAAGCTCATCCAAAGACTTGTCCTCGACAATCGCCAGCGCGTAGTTGGTGGTGTTCCAGGTCTTACCCGTACCCGGTGGGCCATAAAGGATTTGATTCAAAGGATGTTTCATCGTGTCTGTTTTCGCTTCCTGGTTGTCTAGATCAGGTTCGGGGTTGTTTTCTGACAGACCTTTAAGATGCTTGATCAAATCAAACGTAGGTGTGTAACCCTCCGTTTTTTCAAAAGCCAAATATGTTTCACTGTCTGGTCCAGTCTTTTTAAAACCGAGCCGCTCCGTTGTTCCTGATAATTCTTCTTCCAATTTGTTTATCCACAAGACGTGAATTGCGGCCTCCTCGTTGAATTCCTTCTTTGTATTATTTTTGTAAACTCCATCGTTTGCATAATCATTTTTGTAAACAATGCCAATCGCTTTTCCTGTGTATAATCCTGTTCTGACCAGAATAATGTCTCCTTGCTTGGGGACATTCAGAGGATATTCCCTTTTTTCGCCTGGTCCGCCCGTATAAACCCAATTATTTTCCTTGAAACTTTCCTCTCTGCCTTCCCAATAATCGCCTTCGCCATGCCCATACGCTTGAGTGCTTACATGGAAAAATTTACTGCCCGCATTTATTCCTCTTCCGTTTTGCTGTAACCGTAAGAACATGTTGATTTCGTACGGTTGGCACCCTGGAAATGTTCGCTTTAACATGTCGAGAGCACGCAGGTACTCTTCATGCCCACCATCTCTGATTTTTTTCTGAATATCCGACTGCAAAGCAGGTATAGCCTTAGTTGTATCATCTATAGGCAGAAAGTATTCGGGGTTTATCAAAAACAGGGTTTGGGTTAATTTAGCAACTCCAACGTTTTTTACACCCAAAACTTCTCGAAAATCTTCCTGATCGACCGCTGGATCATCCTCTGCCACCTGCCTGAACAGACGCCAAAGCAGATCGGAGCGAAAGACTTCGCTGTCATGGAAAAGCATCTTAAACTTGGGAATGGGAAAGAAATAGCTGTCAACTATATCTGTATCCGGGAGAGGACTTTGAATTTCAAATACATCTCTAACACTGCCGTATACTGGGGGCCGTTGCTTAGGGGTATTTTTTGAAGCCAGAAAATAAAAAAACGAAAAAGGATCAATACCGTCATCACCATATTGAAGCAGGGCGGGGCCTGTTCCCCACCTTACTTGCCTTGCTTTTCTAATCAGATCGGCTTCGCCCCCTTCTGCAATTTTTCCTGCCAACTCTCGAATCCACGCTACCCAATCATATATCTCTTTCATTTTGACTCCTCACACAAATGTGCCCGCAGTACGCGGGTGTAAATCCCCAAGCAGGCTTGCAGCCTGCATATCACGGCATGCAAATGGGACACACTGGCTCAAATGTCCGTAAACACGTAAATTTTCAGGAGATTGCTATTAAGTAGAATCGAAAGTCAATGCTAACGGACGCAATGCGACGCTATCGTGCTTTTCGGCCGGAGGGTTGGTTCAGGCCGAGGACTTTGCGGGCTCGTTGCTCGAAGCCGGGGTCGAGGCCGGACGGGGACAGGTCCACGCCGTCGGACAGTCGTTTGACGATGGCGCTGATCGCGGCGAGACGGGCGTGGTGCTTGCTGTTACCCGGAATCACGATCCAGGGCTGGCGGACGGTCGAAGTCCGTTGAAACATCTCTTCGATCGCGACTTCATAGTCGGCCCAGCGAGCCCGGTTGCGGAGGTCTTCCGCGGAGAGTTTCCAGCGCTTGAGCGGGTCGTTGAAGCGCGCCCGGAACCGCGCGAGTTGTTCTTCCGGGGTGATGTGCAGGAAGATCTTGACGAGACGGACGCCGTCGTCGTCGAGCATGCGTTCGAATTCATTGATCTCGGCGTAGGCCCGCTGCCACTCGGTCTCCAAGGCATAACCTTCGATGCGTTCCACCAGCACCCGGCCGTACCAGGAGCGATCGAATATGACGAGTTGCCCGGACCGAGGCAGGCGCGTCCAGAAGCGGTACAGGTAATGGTGGTCCAATTCCTCCGGGGTCGGCGCGGAGATCGGCCAGACTTTCAGGCCGCGCGGATCGAGCGGCCAGTGCATCCGCCGGATGACGCCGCCCTTGCCTGCGGCGTCCCACCCTTCCAACACGATCACCGCGCGCCGGCTCTGTGATTGGTAGGCCAGAGAGAGTTCCTTCAAGCTGACCTGAAGCCGGGCCAGTTTGGTCTCATATTCCTTGTGGCCCACGTGCTTCGTCATGTCCAGCTTGGCCAGGCTGGGAGGACGACGCTGTAACCGGATCGGCTCCCGCTGGCTGAGCCGGGGCGGCTTGTTATTCATTTTGTTTTTCATGGTTTCCGGTACCCCCCATGTAGGCTTGTCACCTGGACCCAAGCAATGAAAAGAAGGAGAAAGACACTGGATCCCCGATCGAGTCGGGGATGACAGAAGGAATGTTGCGGTTCAAGCCGGGGAAGCCGGTTCGAGGGAGACCTTGATTTCGTTCCCTTCCACCGCCACGGGGAAACTGGCCACGCATGCGGACGGATTCGTGACACAGGCCCCGGTCGTGACGTTGTATTCCCAACCGTGCCAGGGACAGGTGACCACCTCGCCGATCAACTCCCCTTCACCTAACGGCCCCGCGCGATGCACACAGGTATTGTCGATGGCATAAAACGTACCGTCGACGTTAAAGAGGGCTATCTCTTTGCCCTCGACTTCGGCGACTATGCCTTCTCCGGGTTTCACCTCATCCGTATTCGCCACTTTGACCATTTCTGCCATCGGGATCCTCCACCAGTTAAGACTCAGGCTCTTTCACTCCCCCTCACCCTAGCCCTCTCCCTCCAGGGGAGAGGGGATTTTGAATTATGCCATGGGTTCTTTCAACTTCTTGACCATGTCACTCAGGGTTGCCCCTGTGGCTTCATTCGTGAGTTCCCGCACGCGCACCTGCAACGCCTCGGCCGCATTCCGGAACGCCAGGGCGAGCGGAGACTTCGGATCAGACGCGACGATCGGCATGCCCGTGTCCCCTCCCTCCCGGATCGCCGGATCCAGGGGAATGCGACCCAGGAAGGGAATCTCAAACTTCTCCGCCGCACGCTCGCCGCCGGCAAACGAGAAGATCTCCGTTCGTTCTCCGCAATGCCCGCAGACGAAGAAACTCATGTTCTCGATCACACCCAAGAGGGGGACGTTGACTTTCTTGAACATCATCAGGCCCTTGCGCACGTCGTAGAGCGCCACTTCCTGCGGCGTGGTCACCGTCACGACGCCGGTCAAGGGAACGATCTGCGAGAGACTGAGCTGGGCATCGCCCGTCCCGGGCGGCAAATCCACCAACAGGTAGTCCAACTCTCCCCACAACACGTCGCGAAAGAACTGCTGGATGGCGGTGTGCACCATCGGACCCCGCCACACGATGGCGGTTTCTTCCGGCACAAAAAAGCCCATGGACATGACCTTCACGCCATGCGCTTCGGCCGGCTTGATCTTGTCGCCCTCTTTCTGCGGTGGTTCCGGTACGCCCATCATCATGGGAATATTCGGGCCATAAATATCCGCATCCATCAGCCCGACTCTCGCGCCGCTCTGCGCCAACGCCACGGACAAATTGGCGGAGACCGTGGATTTGCCGACCCCGCCTTTTCCGCTCGCCACGGCAATGACATGCTTGACGCCGGGCAATAGGGCATCCTCGGCTGCCGGGCTTTCCGGACTCGCGTGCGTTGCAGCCTCGTCGCTCATGGTTTGATCCTCCCCTTCGACTTCGCTCCGCTACGCTCAGGACAGGCCCTTCGACTCCGCTCAGGACAGGCGTTTCCATTCGTAGCGTGGGTGCTCCCGCAAACTCTACCGCGCCACAAGCGACAGAGGCAAATGCTGAACCGGCGCGGTCATCCTGAGCCGCAGCCTCTACCTCCCCTTCACCCCTCCTTACCCTTCGACTTCGCTCAGGGCAGGCAAAGGAGGGGAAAGACAGAGTCGTGTTCCTTGAAAAACCGGCGACGGCTCCCTAGGATGGTCTCGCACCTTGGTCTACTCCAAACCGTGATCAGGACGGTCCTTACGACTGGATATTCGTTTTGAACTCTTTCGTCCCTCCGTTGTGGGTTTCCCTCTCTTTCCCTGAGATTGATCCGGTTTTTTTTCGGTTAGGCCCCCTGCAATTTCGCTGGTACGGGCTGATGTATCTACTGGGATTGCTGGCGGCGTACTTCCTCATCAAGCATCGAGCCGCCAGCCGGAATATCCCCTTGGACAAGCCTCAGTTGTCCGACCTGATTGTGTACGCCGCGTTCGGCGTGTTTCTGGGGGGCCGGTTGGGCTATACCCTGTTTTACCAGACGGCGTACTACCTCCAGAACCCCCTGAAAATTCTATTCATATGGGAAGGCGGGATGTCCTTCCACGGCGGACTGCTCGGGGTGTGTCTCGCGCTTTGGCTGTTCTGTCGTAAGAAAGGATTCGCGGCCTACACGATTGCGGACCTGGCGGCGCAGGTCACTCCGATCGGGTTGGGCCTGGGGCGCCTGGGGAATTTTATCAACGGGGAGTTATACGGACGGCCCACGGACGTTTCCTGGTGCATGGTTTTCCCGAGCGGCGGGTCGGCCTGTCGCCACCCCTCACAACTCTACGAAGCGGCGCTGGAAGGGATGGTCCTGTTCGGCATCCTGTGGTTCCTGGGCAGAAAGGCCACTCCCCCCGGCACGGTCTTTTGGAGTTTTTTCGTCGGATACGGCCTCTTCCGTAGCTTCGCCGAATTGTTTCGAGAACCGGATGCCCATCTGGGATTTATCCTGGGGCCCATGACCATGGGACAACTGTTGAGTATTCCCATGATCCTCCTGGGAGTGACGATGCTGGTGGTGGGCTACAGAGCGCATGGGAACCGCGAGAATGCCCCCTCACCCCAGCCCTCTCCCACGACGGGGAGAGGGTTTAGGAAAAAACGGGCCGGCTAAAAGCCTCCGGGCGGGGCCCCGCCGGGTCTTCCGCCGCCGCCGATTCCGCCAAGCCCGCCAAGTCCAGGAACTCCGGGCAAGGTTCCGCCTCCTCCGGCCGGCGTGACGTCACCATACCGGCGGTAAATCCGTGAATTCCAAATGACCTGATGCCCGGGAGCGAAATTCGCGGCTTGGGTATAGTGCGCCTCGGCTTGCTTTCGCTGGCCCAATCGATCCAGGGTCAGGGCCAGATTGTAATGAGCCTCCGCCAAGGTTTCCTGGACGCTGAGGGCTTTTTCGTACTGCTGCTTCGCCACGGACCATTGCCCGGCGGCAAATGCCTCATTGCCGGCTTTCACGGCCGACGCCGCTTCGGGCTTGCTCCCGCCAGGGGCATTCAAGGCCGTGTACTTGACTTTCGCTGTACTGCTACAGGCCCCGATGAAGACAAGACTGCATATGAGGCATCCTATTTTCCAACTGCTCAGTGGCATGAACGTTCTCCTTTCCTCACGTGTTTGAACGAAACACTTCAACAATCCATTATCCTACTCAAACCTCGACGCTGAGTCCACTCCGTAAAAAGATGAGTTGCGCCCGGACGGGACCCTGGGCCAAGGCCGACTCGGCCGCTCGACGATAGACCTCCATCTGTGCGCGGTACTCCTGCACGACCTGCTCCACGGAGCGTTGCTCTATCCGGTGGGTCTTGTAATCGGCAATCCAAACCTGTTGATCCCGCCGATACATGACGTCGATCACCCCTTCCATCACGCTGGCCCCGGTGTACTCCGCTGCCGCTCCCGGACTCTCCCAGGGAACGGCGAAGGGAATCTCCCGGCCCAGAATGTCAGCCTGCCGGAGCACGGCATATGGTTCGGACTCGATGAAGTGCGCGAAGATCTCCTGCAAGTCCGCACTGACACCGTCCGACTCCGAGACCGATTCGGTGGGAAGGTATGCCCGCAAGCAGGCTTCGATCCACATTGGCATTGTGGCCGGATCAGCGGAAAAATCCCAACCGTGCAATACGCGATGCGCCAACGTCCCGATGATTGCGCTTCGATCGGATGCGCCCGGCTGCGTCGCCGCCTTCTTGCGCGGAAGGACCATGGTCTGTTCCTTGGATTGTCCGGAGGCCTTCTGCGGGGGAACGAGGTTCGTCGGCTCCGACGGGTCACCCATGAGGGACCGTGTCGCGGAAAGAAACTGCGGCGTCCGACGGGCCGTCTCCCCTTGCTTGAACCATGTATCCCACCGGCGCTGGTGATCCGCACCATCCGGCATGGTCGCTTTCCACGTGGGAGAAGCGGGCCGGGCTTTCCCTTCGACGCCGCTCAGGACAGGCTTCACGGGTTGAGGGGCCGGAACGAGGGTCGTGGTCACGGCCACGTCCCCCACCGGATGGTCGCATTGGGACCGTTCTTGGGCCGCCTCGACCATGGTCGGCACATTCAGATCCAGGCCGCGCGCGATTAACGACAGCAGCGTGCCCTTCCTGGTCGCCCCTTTGCCGTGCAGCGCCGCGGACAACACGAGACGCCGTTGCGCGCGCGTCATGGCCACGTAGAGCAACCGCACCTGTTCGGCTCGCTGTCGTTCGGCGACTTTGGTTTCGAGAAAAATGCCTCCAAGGTCGGCGGCCTGGCCGAGCCGAAGACCGATGGTGTCGGTCAGCCAGTCGTGCGACGTCCAGACCGGCTCTCTTCGATGGTCCACGTCCCGGTGCAGGCCCGCGACGATCACCATGGGAAATTCCAGCCCCTTGGCCTTGTGGATGGTCAACAACCGGATCGCGCCGCCCGGACCCTGAGACATGAGCCCTTCTTCCACAAGAGGCCGTTCTCCCTCAGCCGGCGGATCGTCCACCCACTGCTCCACCTGGCGAACGATTTCCCGAAGCGTCAACCCGGACCGCACGGCCAGTGCGAGCATCACGTCCCGGAGTTTGAGCACGTTGGCCAGGGCATGTTCGCCGTCGATGGAAGCCGCGGCCAATTCCGCCAGAGGCAGCGATTGGAACACGTGCTGGATCGCTTCCGGAACCGGAAGCGCTTGGGTCTCCGCGTGCAATGCATGAAGGATCGTAAAAATCGGCGGCAGATGCGTGAGGGACGACTCGTGCGCCCAATCGTCCGGGAATCCCCGTTGCACGATGGACTCGATCTCCACGTCGGAGCAGCCGCCGTAGGGAGACCGCAACACCCCAACCGCGGCCAGTTCATCACGGGGATCCATCAGGGTGCGCCACACCAGGCTGCAATCGATCACCTCCTGCCGTTCATAAAAATGTTTCTCTCCGTCGGCCAAACAAGGCAGGTGGTGCCGCCGAAAGGCTTCCAGGCAGATTCGCAGATGGGCGAACGTCCGGAAGAGGATCGCCACGTGGCGTGGCTGGATGGGCACCGCACGTCCCCCCACGAGCAGGGATTCTTTTTCCAGGACGTCATCCCGCAACCAGCGCGCCAGGGCGTCCGCCTCCGCCCGGCCGGCCGTCTCCGCGTCCGCGTCTTCCTGCGCCAGGGTAACGAGGCGGAGTTCCATCCGTTCGTGAGACAAGGGCAGCGAGTCCGACGGCACGGGCAGGAGCGGTTCGTACAGAGGTTGCAGCCCTTCGACGGAAGCGGCCGGGAACACATTGGCGCAACAGCGGTTCACGGGATCAAGCAATTGCGCATGGGTCCGAAAGTTTCCCTGTAACGCATACCGCTCACCTTTGGCCGCCGGCGCCAGGACGTGGTCGCGGACAACGGTATCGTAGGCTTCGATATCCGCCCGCCGAAACGCATAAATGGACTGCTTGGGATCGCCCACGATAAACAATTTACCCGGCGCCGGTTGCACGCGATGCCAGTCACGGGCTTCGGTGCCCTTGGCCTCGGCCAAAAACAGGATGATCTCGTATTGGACCGGGTCGGTATCCTGAAATTCATCGACGATAATCGCCTGGTACTGCTCCTTCAATTCGGCGCGCACGTGCGGGTGGTCCCTCAGCAGGCCCCGCGCCCGCGCGAGCAATCCGTTAAACGACACCAGCCCCTTTTCCACAAACGAGGACCGGCAATGCGCCACAAACGGGGACAGGAGTTGCACCGCGTCCCATAACGATTCCGAACCCGACTGTGCAATCGCCTGGGCGACCTTGATCAGCCCCTTGGCTTCTTCATGGTCCTCCTCGGTCCAGGCCTTCGTCTTCGTTGGAATCGTCTGTTGAAGCACTCCGGCCTCATCGGCATCTTGCGGCCGCGGCATGCCTTTCGTTTCCACGCCCGCCAACAACGAGACGGCGGCATCGAGCAGACGATTGATCTTCAGGGTGCCTTGATACCGTTCCTGCAACAGGTGGCCGCGGTCGCGTAGGGTTGCCAGCCAGGATCGCAGGTGCGGCGTGATCGCTTGCTGTGAGGTCCGGATTCCGGACAAGGGGATCAATTCATCCGTCAAGGCCTGCGCGAGTTGTTTCACGTCGTCCAGGCCGAAATGCGCCAACACCTCCCGCCAGGCGTCATGCCGGCGCCCACTCGCGCCCAATTCACGCTGCAACCACTGGTCCCACTCGTGATCAAAATGCTCGTGAAATCGCGTGCCGTCGTCTTCCTGAAACGACGGATCCACACCGGCTTCCACGGGATACAGCCGCAAGAGGTGGCCGGCAAAACTGTGAATGGTTTCAATATGCGCCCGCTCCACCTCACGCATGGCCTCGTCGCTCACTGCCGCCAATTCTTCGTCGGTCAGTCCCGAGGTTTCTTGAAGCGTCCGGATCGACCGGATTTCGTAATCGTGGAGTTCATCCTCGGCAGACCGGCCCGTGGCGAGTTCCTTCATGAGCCGCAGACGGTGCCTCACCCGCAGCTTCAGTTCACTGGCCGCCTTGTTGGTAAAGGTGACGGCCACGATCTGCGTCAATGACAGCCGGTCGTGGCTCCGGGTCAACAGGTGGAGGATGCGATCGATGAGCAGCGAGGTCTTGCCCGTGCCCGCCCCCGCGGTCACCACGACGTTGGTCCCCGAAGCGGTGACGGCGCCGTGACGCGCGCGGCTGTCAGGAAGCATTGTGGACTGCTGATTGTGGATTGCTGATTGCGGATTTGTCATTTCTTATTCCAATCAAAAATCAGCAATCCAAAGTCCACAATGCTTCTTCCCGGTTCCCAATCCACAATCCGCAATCCAAAATCCACAATGCTTCTTAACTGGGCTGCTGTCGGCGCACGTTTCGATGCGCCTGGATCTGCTTGTAATCCTCCCGCGCGCGCCGGGCGCTGGCCGGATGGGTCCGGTGACACACCGCCCGCACGTCGCACCAGTCGCAATGCCGGCCCGGCGCGATGAAGAACTTTCCTTGCCGGATCCCTTCAACCAGCGTCGTCATCAGCGTCTCGGTTTGCGGGACGACGCCTGCTCGCGTTTCCGCTGTAAAGGCCACGGGAGCAAACCCCTGCTCCTCAGGAAGGTCCCGAGGCGCCACGACGTAAAACCAGACGCCTTCACAGGCTGGGGCGGCACAGGGACCGCCCTCTACAGTGGCCTGTCCGTCCTTGCCGAGCCCGAGCCTTTGCTCCAACAACGGCAGTATCCCTTGCCCGGCCAATTCCATATAGAGCAGCGGTTGCAGGCGAGTTCCCTGCACGACCGCCCTGGCCAACGCCTGATCGGTCATCACGCTGCTGCCGGTAAATTTGTAATCGATGATCCGATACCGGCGCCGGGAGGGCGACCAATCCACCCGGTCGAGTTGGCCGGTTATGGGAAGCGACGTCGTCCCCTTCGCAACCTTTACCGGCATCTCCCCTTTCACGGGCTCCTCAAACAGGATCGGGCGCCATTCGTTTCCCAGTTCACGCCTATCCTGCTCGAAGATCCGTTCGAGCAGCGTCACGATCTGTTCCTGTCGCATCTCCCACAAGAGCGCCGGCCCGACCGAGTTCTGTTCTTCAAACTCGCGAAACGCCGTCTCCGCCACCTGCTGCAGGATGCCCAGCGGCTTGAAGTCAGGAGGGGCTTCCTGTGCAAACCACCCGTGTTGCACCAACCGGTCGTACCACTTGCCTAAAATCTCGTGGAGCAACGTTCCCACTTCCAACGCGCCCGGGCCCTGACTTCGAGGCGACGGCCTCGACACGTGAAGATCCAGCACGTTCCGGACGAAATATTGAAAGGGACAGGTGGCGTAGCGTTGGAGGCTCGTCGCCGACAGGGCCAAACCCTTCCAATATTCGGGAAGAGGCCCGGTCACACCGTCGTAGGCATTCAGGTGCGGCCGGTCGCTCTCCTGATCGCGGAGTGCAGTTAGCCCGTTTTCCAACATCCGCCACCACGCCGGTTCCTCTGCCGCGGCCCGGACCGGCTCATGGCGTTGCAACACGTGTCGTACGAGCCGCTCGCGCGGCGTCCAGCGCGCCTCGTCGGCGTATGAAACAGCTTGAGGTTTGTGAAGCGAGGATCTCGGCACCTCCACGGCAGCAAGGCCCGGCACGCAGCGTCCCGCTTCCTGAAGGTACCAGGACGGGATGGTCGTTCGGCCCTCCTCGTCCGACCGTTGCACCACCAGGGTGACACCCTCCCGCGCCGCGTGTAGCAACAGGTAGAACAGTAATTTTTCTTCGTCGTACCCTCTGGTCTTTTCCTGGATCTTGAACCCCAGGTGTTCCTCCAGGAACCGGCGCGCCGAATCCCGGAAAAACCCGTCCTCTCGAATATGCCGGGGAAAGACGTGATCCGTCAGCCCGATCACGAACAGGTAGCGAAAGGACAGCCCCCTGGCCGCCATGGCATCGACCACCCGTACTCCGGCCCCCGCTTGCGAAGGATTCCTCACCAGCCGTTCTTCCATGAACCGCGTTAGCGTGGAGTGAAACTCGGCATACCGGACCGGCCCGCTGATGTCCGTGAGCGCCCGGATTTCTTCTAAACTCTCCCGGACCGCTTGATAGACGAGGAATTGTGGATTGCTGATTGCTGATTGTGGATTTTTGATTTCTGATTTCCAATCCAAAATCCTCAATTCACAATCCACAATGTCCGATGACGGGCTCTTCAGCACTTGAGTCATCATCGCCATGGCTTGGTCCACGAAGACCTCCCAACACGCTTCTTCCGGGAAGGCGCCAAGGAGTTGGGCTAACCGATCCAGCGCGTGCCACAGATTACGGACCTCCTCACCGGGTATCGTATACTCACCTTGTCTTCTCTTGTGCGGCATGGGAACCCCGGTTTCAAAAAACCGGACCAAGCGCTCCCGCTCTTGCAAGCCCTGCTCGATCCCGACCTCCCGGCTCAACCGTTCCCACACGCCGGGGCTCGGGGTTTCGAGATCGGGGCAGAAGGTCCGCCAATTCACGAACGGAGAATGCAACACCTCAAAGGTCGCATTCCGGTCGGAATCGGGAAGACGAAGCCCCAGAAGGCGAAGCAGGATTTGGGAAAACGGATACTGACTCAGGGGCCGGCGCAGGGTCGCCTGAAAGGGGATACCGTGCGCCGAAAAGACGCGAGGCAGCACGTCTTCATATCCGGTCAACGTCCGTCCCACCACGCCGACGTCGTGAAACGGAATCCGCCGCTCCTGGACCAGGGCCAGGATCTCTTTGGCCACCACGTCAATCTCATCGTTCGCGCCGGAAACCGTGATAAGGCGACAGGACTGGATTGCGGATTGCGGATTGTGGATTGTGGATTGTGGATTGTGGGACCTGGACTCCGGTGACGGATCGAACAGATTTCGAAACGGAGACGCGGTCTCGACCTTGTGTTCGATCGTTCCCGTGGCGAGCCCGCGGACGTGCTGATCGAAGAACTGCTGGGCGAAGCGAAAGGCCGGATGTTGATCGAGTAACGGGAAATACAACGTGGCGGGGTACTGCCTGACGATCGTTTGAAAGAGATCGAGTTGTCCCTGGGTCAAATCATAAAATCCATAGTAAAAGATATGCGTCTGCTGCCGCAGCCACGAAGACTCGGAGACCAGGTCGAGCGCCAACACCGCGACGTCGTCATGGTCGTACAACGAATGACGGCCTTGGTTTTCACACCAGGTCCGGTACAAGCGGATCACCGCGTGCAGCCTGCGATCCGCTGAAAACGGGCTTTGGCCGAATGCTTCCAACACCGCGTCGGCGTCCACTCTCGCGTCCTTGAGGTCCTTGAGTGTGGCCCAAAGGGCAGCCCATCCACCGGGCATCGAGGCAAGTTCGTTGAGTCCGGCGAAATCCGTGTCGCGCTTGCGCAGCCGTTGGTGCACCCATTCCCGGAAGAAGGACTCGCCCCGCAGCCGGGCCGCAACCTGCCTGCCTTGTTCTTCCAACAACCGCGCGGCCAACTGGTGGAACGTCAGGAGATGAACGTTGAAAAGAGGCAGGCCCTTCTCAATACAGAAGACCCATTTGAGGTGCGTGCGTAAACTCTCGGAAGGGACGAGCACCAGACACGGCGACGAAGGCGGGGTGGTGACCGAACGAAGGTCGGAGGCTAAGGCGTGTTCCAGATCCGGCTGAAAGAGACCCGTAACGACGTGAAGCATGGCAGGAAGAGAAGCGACGCGTACGCGTCACACGCGGGATAGGGTCACGAATCCGCGTCCGTCTTATCCCGTCTCAGGACCGATCAGTTCCCCGTTACAATCCGCGCAGCCCCATTCCGCATCGATAAAGGTCATGGGCTCGCCACAGAACGGACAGTCGGGCGGCTTGGCGGCTTGACGCGGCGGCAGGATCGGAAGTTCAAGCTCCAGATCCTCTTCATCCATCCCAAACGGAAGGGAGGTGCTCATTGGGAGGACCTATGACGCTGGAACATTGCGGATTGTGAATTGCTGATTTTGGATTGGAAATCCGGAATCAAAAATCCTCAATGACCCACGTCGCGTGCTTAAAGGTTAACCCCGACGTTGACTCAACGCTTTTTCCGCGCTCTGCCGCGAGGGCACGCCGACAAAGGTGAGTCGCCCATTGATGATCGTGGCAGGAACAGCTCGCACCGAGTGGCGGTCGGCCAGTTCCTGACCATCGGGGGTACTGATATCGATTTCCCGGTAACTGAAACTGTGCTTCACCCGCAACTGCTTCCACAGGCTCTTGGCGGAAGGACAGGCTGAACACGTCGAGGACACTAACAACGTCACATTGGCCATACCACGCTCTCCTTTTACTGAAGAGGATGGTAGCACCAACCGAAACGGCGTCGCAAGCGCCATCGATACGACGCACGAGGCTGTTGCATAGCCCTCTTGCACACGAAAAACGCCGATGCGCGCATCCCGGAGGAAGAACGGTCAGGGATGCGGTTCGAGTTCGATGATGCCTTTTCGGATGGCCAGGATGGCGGCCTGGGTCCGATCGTAGACGTGGAGTTTGTGGAAGATGTTGCGGACGTGATTCTTCACGGTCTTCTCGCTCAGATCCAACACGTTGGCGATTTCCTTGTTGGTCTTGCCGTCCGCCACCAGTCGCAGGACCGTGATCTCGCGCTCCGTGAGGTCGTGTTCCAGCAACGATTTCTTTTTGCCTTTGCCTTCGGCCAGCAACGAAAATTCGGCGAGAATCTTGCTCGCCACCGACGGATGGATCAGCGATTCCCCTCGGGAAATGGCGCGAATGGCCGCAACGATTTCCGTGGAATCCGAATCTTTCAGCAGGTAACCCGTAGCCCCGGCCCGGACCAGGTCGAAAATATATTGATGATCCTCATACATCGTCAGCGCGATGATCCCGATATGCGGCATTTCCCGCTTGATGATCCGCGTGGCTTCCACGCCGGTCATACCCGGCATGCTCACGTCCATGACGATCACGTCGGGCAGCAATTGCCTGGCTTTTTCCACGGCTTCGCCGCCGTCACCGGCTTCGCCGACGATGTGAATTTCTTCCTTGGTTTCCAGGATGGCGCAAAGGCCCTCACGTACGACGCGATGGTCGTCCGCAATCAACACCTTAATTTTTTTTGCCATTTCGTGCGCTATCCTTTCTGGCCAACGGAATGGAGACCGTGACCGTGGTCCCTTCGTCTTTGCGGGACTCCCACGAAACCTCGCCGTTGAGCAACTTGGCCCGCTCCTTCATCCCGCGCAAGCCGAAGTGATCCCATTTATCGGGGTTCTGAAATACGGCCTGCACGTCGAACCCATTGCCGTTATCCTGTATGACGGCTGAAAGGTGATGCGGTTGGATGCTCAATTGCACGAGAACTTTCGACGCCCCGGCGTGCTTGGACGAATTTTGCAGAGCTTCCTGGATCATCCGGAACACGAAGACTTTCGTCTTGGGTAGCAAACGGGCATCGCTGCCCGTATGCGTGAACGCGACCTGCACCCGATGTTGCTTTTTATACGAATCGAGATAATTGGTCAGCGCCGAGAGCAGATCCAACTGCTCGTATTGACCGGGTCGCAAGTTGAACACCACTTGCCGGGCTTCCTGAATGCCGTGTTTCAAGTGATGCTTGGCCTCACTCAACAGGGAAAGGCACTTGGTGGGTTCCTCCTGGATCAGGTCCCCGCACCGTTCCATTTTGAAATTCACGCCGACCAGCGTTTGGACCAACCCATCGTGAATTTCACAGGCGATGCGCGTCCGCTCCTCATCGACCGCGCTCTCGGCTTCTTCCTTGACGTACCGCCGGAACAGCGATTGGTACCGGCTCAGCGTGTTTTCGATTTCCGTTGTGGCCCGAATCCGCGCGTCGATCAACTGCCACATGAACTTGGCGCTGGCGCCGCCGATGATCGCCACGCTCGGTTTTCGAATTTTCTGCAACGCCCGCTCGACTTCGGGACTGCCGGTCACGTCAATGATCAGGTCCACCTCTTTCATGTTCAAGATTTCACGATAGTCCTGCGTCACCGGGACGCCCAACTGCCGGGCAAGCCTGGTCCCGAGCGTCCGCGGTTTGGACTCGCCTAATCCGACGATACGGGCCAAGGGGTCCTGCGCAAAAATCTCCAGCAGGGCGCGCCCACCGCGGCCGCCTCCCAGGATCGCCACACGAGTGGCCGGAGCCGCTCGCCGGCGCACCGGTTTCGACGTCGGTTTGGACTGACGTTGGGGAACGGATGCCGGGACCCGCCGGGACCCGGCTTTTCGGACGGAACGGCTAGCGGAAGGCATACGTGCCTCTACCCCACCTTGAGACCTCCCCTTACAAAGGGGAGGAACCCTCTGGCGCCTGCCCTGAGCGAAACGAAGGGTCATTGCACATCAGGTGGTTCCTCGATCCTGCGCAAGGGACTTGATCGTTTCCATGAATTGATCAATGTCCTTGAACTCGCGATACACGGAGGCGAACCGCACGTAGGCCACCTGGTCCAACCCATGAAGTTCTCGCATAACTTCCTCGCCGACCACCCTGGCCTGGATCTCCGATTCACCCAAATCCTGCAGGCGTTTTTCAATCCGGTCCACTGCGGATTCCAGCATGTCGCTGCTGATCGGCCGCTTTTCACATGCCTTTTTCAGACCGGCCATGACTTTGGCGCGGTCGAACGTTTCTCGCCGGTTGTCTTTTTTGACGATCGTGGGAAGGTTTTCTTCAATCCGTTCATACGTCGTGAAGCGACGTCGACATCCGAAACATTCACGGCGCCGGCGAATCACCTCGCCTTCCCGGGCCGTGCGAGAATCAATCACCTTGTCGTCGAGTCGATTACAGAACGGACATTTCATGACGGAACCAGGTTGTCATTCCCGACGCCTGTCCCCGACGTTTGTAATCGGGGATCCAGTGTCTTTCCCGTTCTTCCCGGGAATCCAGGGGTTTTTTGTTCCAGGCGAGTCCGCATGAATGGATGGGCAGAAGAGAAAGACACTGGATTCCCGCGTGCGCGGGAATGACAGATTCGGGATATTTTCATGCCAAGCAGAAACGGGTTACGAGTCCGAAAAAACCGGGAAGCGGGCGCACAGGGCCTTGACTTCCTTGCGAATCCGGCTCTGGATTCGTTTCTTCGTGGGATGTTGCAGTACCTCGTCCACCCACGCCACGATTTGTGACATCTCGGTCACGCCCATCCCCCGGGTCGACACGATGGGGGTACCGATTCGAATACCGCTGGCCACGGCCGGCGGCCGTTCGTCATACGGCACGGCATTTTTATTGACGATGATCCCCGAAGCGTCGAGTGCCTCCTCGGCTTCTTTACCCGTCACCCCTTTGGAATTGAGATTCAGCAGGAACAGGTGGGTATCCGTCCCGCCGGACACCACGTGATAGCCTCGTGCGGCCAACCCGTCAGCCAACACCCTGGCATTGTCCAGGATACGTTGCTGATAGGCGGTAAAACTCGGGGCCAGGGCTTCCTTGAACGCCACGGCCTTGGCCGCGATCACGTGCATGAGCGGCCCGCCTTGCAGGCCCGGGAAGACGATCTTATCCACGGCTTTCCCGTGTTCTTCTTTACACATCACCATGCCGGCGCGAGGCCCGCGCAGGGTCTTGTGGGTGGTGGTGGTGACGAAATCGGCATAGGGCACCGGGCTGGGGTGCAGCCCCGTCGCCACCAGGCCGGAGATATGCGCGATATCGACCAACAGGTACGCCCCCACGGATTTCGCAATTTCCTGGAACCGCGGGAAGTCGAAAATCTTCGAATAAGCGCTCGCCCCGACGACGATCATGCGCGGGCGGACTTCTTCGGCCTTTTGCTGCACCGCGTCGTAATCGATCAACTCGGTTTCGCGATCGACCCCGTAGGAAAAGGCCTGGAACAGCTTGCCTGAAAAATTGACTTTACTGCCGTGGGTCAAATGGCCCCCTTGTGAGAGGGCCATGCCCAGGATGGTGTCGCCGGGTTTCAGGACCGAAAGGTACGCCGCCATGTTGGCGGTGGAACCCGAATGCGGCTGGACGTTGGCGTGCTCGCACCCGAACAACTGTTTGGCCCGGGCTATGGCCAACTCTTCGACTTCGTCCACGAACTGGCAGCCGCCGTAATAGCGCCGCCGCGGATAGCCTTCCGCGTATTTGTTGGTCATCAGCGAACCCTGCGCGGCCAAGACCGCGGGGCTCGCATAATTTTCCGAAGCAATCAGCACCAGCTTGTCGCGCTGTCGTTTCTCTTCCGCGCGAAAAGCGGCGTAGACCTCGGGATCTTCTTGTTGAACGGCTTTCAGGGTCCCGACAACGTAGCCCATTAGCCTGCCCTGAGCGAAGCCGAAGGGTCCTGCGACTCCGGCGCTTCCTCCGGAGCAACGACGGCGTCGGTCGCATCCGCGGCTTCATCGATTGGGGTCTCAGCCTCGGCCTCTCCACCCTGCCTGACAAGACTCACGGACACATTCGCGATGATGTCCCGATGCAACTTGACGCCGACGGTAAACGTGCCCAACTCTCTCAGGGGATTCGCCAATTGAATCTTTCGGCGGTCCACGTCGAATCCTTCGGCGGACAACCCGGCTTCCAGATCCTTCGTGGTGATGGCCCCGAACAACTTGTCCTCCTTGCCGGTCTGGACCGGAAAGGTGAGCGCGACCTTGGACAATTTCGTCGCCAGGCCCTGGAGTTCGTGTTCGACTTTCTTCGTCTTATGGGCCGTTACGCGTTTGGCATGTTCCAAGGCCTTCACGTTACGGGGGTTGGCCTCCAAGGCTTTTTGACGGGGGAGCAAAAAATTCCGGGCATACCCGTCAGCCACGTCGAGCACGTCTCCCATATACCCCAAACTGTCGATATTTTCTTGAAGAATCACCTTCATCGTCACGCTGCCTCCTCTTCTCCGCTAAAGGGTAGCATCATAAGGGGCACTTGGGGGAAATGTCAATTTGAAGCCAGTGCACGGCACACCGGTCGCTGCACCCTCCCGGCTCCATCACGCTGGACACGTTCGGCAAGCGTCCACTACAATGCCTTCATGCCGCATCATTGCACCAGGCTTGCCCCCGCGAAAACGGCGGTGATGTGGGTCCTGAGCGTGGGCTGCCTGGCCTTGACCATGCTCATGTCTCATGCGTTTGTCGCGCAACGGGCCGAAAACGTCGCCCTGGCGCAGGCCACTGATCGGGACGTCCTCGACCTGACGTCGTTAAACGTCCGGCTGAGTCAACGGGCGATTCATCCGCCGAAGCACCTGGTCAAAGCCGTCGTGGAGTTGCCGCACGTGCAAGCGGCGCGCGCCAGGATTGCGCCGTCGCCGAAATCCGCTGTGTTGGAAGACGACAATCATAACCGTGCGCTCATTCTATCGGTGCTGGACGATGACCGCCTGCAAGCCTACGTGCTCGACGACCTCGATTTCGCACAGCACGTTCCGTTTGTCGCGGCCTGTGCCGAGAATCGAGGGTGCGCCTTTGATCGACGCCCAATCACGGGTGGACTGGGCTGTGTGGCCATTTGCATTCAGAGGTCGCTCGATCCCAACCGCGAGCCATGAAACTGCCTGACCTCCTCGACGCGTTTGCCACCCGGTTGGCGGACCGCAAAGACGCCGCGGGAGCGTCCGACGCGCTGATCGAATCCCGCGCTACCCGGGATCTCGGCACAGCCGGCACCCTGCACCTGTATGCCATGGAGGTCCCCGCGGGCACGACGTTTCTGGAAGACGTGCCCGTCACCATCGTGCCGCCGGGAGACCTGGAACCCACCGGTGGGTTCCTGCTGCGGCGACAGGGCGATATCGCCCTGGTCCAGACCCAGGATACGCTGGGACAATCCACCCTCGATAACACCCTCGTGCCGGACACCACGGAATTCTTTCACCGGGCGTCCGAGCGACTGGCCGATATGGCGGCGCACCCCGAATCCTACGCCCTGGGACCGGCCGAGCGGCTGGCGCCCTGGCTGGACCCGGAGCACGACGAAGCCGATGCTTCGGCCAGGACCGGGGCATCGGCGGCCATTCTGACGACCATGTGGCATGACGACGAGGCGGCGCGTTGGACCAAACTCGGCACGCTGGCGGTGAACCTGATGCGACACAATAAACGCGTGCTGCTGGTGGCGCCCACGCATGACGCCGTGGATCGCTTACTCGGGTTTCTGGCCAAAACCCTGCGGAACGCCGCCCTGCCGTTTACCAGCCTCTTGAGCCGCTACGAAATTGCGGCGCTCCAACAAGCCGAAGAGATTCCACTCGGGCAATTCGGATTCGAAGTGCAAATGCACAAGTTTTTCGCCAAATCCCGGTCGCACAAGGATACCCTGCGCCAGAAATATGAGCGTTTTCGAGAGCTCATCCCCATCCTGGCCTACAAAGGGCAGAAACAACGCGACATGGATGAAGTCAAATTACTGGAATGGCGGCTCATGGCCCAGGTAAGCGAGTTCCAGCGGAAAATCAAGGAGATCGACCACCTGGTCGCCAAGTACGAAAGCCTGCCCATCTGGAAACGGCTCGGCATGCAGACCATGGGCAAGAACGTGGAGACCCTGAGCGAATATCGGAAACTCTATACCGGGAACATCGCGGCCCTGATGAAAGAGGTGGAAATCGCGCAGGCTCGAATCCGTGAATTGTCTCCCGAGGCCGCGATGCCGAAAGAGATGCGGCCGGAATACGAAGCGTTGAAAGACGACATTTCCAAACTGGGAGGCACCCAGAAAGTTCGTGAAATGCTGGCCGCCAGCGAGGCCACCAACCGGCAGGCCTTCATGCAGAACAAACGGTTGGTCGTGGCGACCCCGGGAAGAATCGTGACCGATCCCCTATTCAAACGCATCCGCTTCGACGTGTTGATCGCAGACAATGCCCCCCAGATTCCGGCCCCGTTTTTACTCGGCGTCGCCGGGCTCATTCGTGAACAGATCATTATCGCCGGCGACACCCAAGACCTCCAAGGCCCGAATCGACTCTGGCGCCAAGAGCACCAGGAACTTCTTTCCACACCCTTTTCCCCTCTGTCATCCCCGACCTGATTGGGGATCCAGCGACGCTTGCTGACGGCTTGACGCCCGGACGGGCAAAGACTGATAATCGGAGTTGTTACACTTCGTTCAGGACAGGCTCCACATGCCGAAGTGGCGAAACTGGCAGACGCACTAGATTCAGGGTCTAGCGCCCCTTGGGGTGTGCGGGTTCAAATCCCGCCTTCGGCACCATCCTCCCCTTTCCTACGTAGTCCATCTTGTTCCTTTAAAATCCTCAAACATATTGTCAATACTGGTTATTTATGTTTTGTTATAGTCTTGATAGGACCGAGGAGATCCTCTATGATTTCGCTAGTAATGTGGGATAAAATGTGAGACAATCTGGTGTTCTCTTGAACTGTCAAACATACACGGCAGAGGGACGCTGTGCCACAGAGAGGGAATGACGACACCGCGACGCAACAAAGAAAACCCGACCATGACCATTCAAAAATTCATCGCAAGAATTGAAATCGTCAAAAAATCCTGTGGAAAGGCAAAAAAATAGAATTGGCCTAGCGACCGGGTCGGCTATGTGACTCCTTGATCGGCCGGATCGTGGAAGGAGACGACGCATGAAGGGACCACTTACATTTGCCAAAATCAAATCGTTGACGAAGCCGGGTTCCTATGGCGACGGTGGGACCCTGTACTTACGGATCGCACCAGGCGGGTCGAAGCAGTGGGTCCAACGGCTCGTGATCCAGGGTCGTCGGCACGACCTCGGCTTGGGCGGCTGGCCGCTCGTGTCCTTACAAGAAGCACGGGAAGCCGCGTTTGAGAATCGGAAACAGGCTCGGCGAGGTGAGGACCTCCTGGCGGCAAGACAAAGTGAGGCGGCCCCGACATTTGAGGAAGCATTAGAAAAGGTGATTAAGCTGCATCAACCGACTTGGAAAGATGGCGGGCGGACGGCCAACTCGTGGCGGGCCTGCCTCAGGCAATATGCCATGCCGAAAATTGGCCGCAGACGTGTGTCTGAGATTACAGCTGCGGACGTGCTCGATATTGTCGGAGGCATTTGGACCTCCCGACACGAAACGGCTAAAAAGGTCAAACGGCGTCTTGGCGCGGTGCTGGCCTGGGCTGTGACGCAAGGGTATCGTTCTGACAATCCCGTGCAGGCGATCACGGCGACGCTTCCCAAAGCCGACAACCTCAAAGGCCATTTCAAGACCATTCCCCATGAAGAGGTCAGGACAGCCATTGAAACGGTCTGGGCGAGCCAGGCGAATCCGTCGACCATCCGGTGTTTTGAATTTTTGATTTTGACGGCCACCCGGAGCAGTGAAGCCCGTTTGATGACCTGGGAGGAAGTCGACCTCAGAAAACGGACGTGGATCATTCCGGCCACCCGAACGAAAACGGGAAAAGAGCATCGGGTGCCGTTGTCATCGCGCGCCTGTGAGATCTTGCAAGAGGCCCAGTCCAAGTGTGTGTCGGCCCTGGTGTTTCCGAGCGCACGATGCAAGGCACTGTCCGACGCGACGATTTCCAAGCTGGTTCGAGAAAATGGGATCAAGGGCGTGCCACATGCCATCGCCCGGGCATGTTTCCGGTCGTGGTGTGCGGACGTGAACGTGTCACGAGAAGTGGCTGAAGCCTGTCTCGCCCATGTGGTCAAAGGCGTGGAGGGAGCCTATCAACGCTCCGATCTGTTCGAGCGTCGGCGATCGGTGATGCAAAAGTGGGCCGATTACGTCACAGGCACCCCCCGTGCCGACGTGATTCCGTTGCACGGATGATGGATACGGCCCGGCCTCTCGTCCTTTCCAGGTGAAACACACCTGGCTTCCCGCTGCCCGGCATGAACCCAAACGCTGACTCCTGTATTTTTGAACTGTCGCCTTGACGGGGAAGATTACGGGAGTATCCGCTCACAGGCAAAAGATTTCCTGAATCCAGGAATCATGTTCATACGGACCGTGAATTGATTGAAAGCAGCCTCTACTTTCGCCAATGTCTCTATTCAGATTTGTCGCTACCCAGTCGACAGTACAGATGACATTGCTTGTATCACAGATGACCCCCTTGACGATTCCGAGATGACGGATGCGAATGCCTTTCTGGCTTTTACCCTTCAGTCGTTTGATAGCAATTCGGTCCCCTGGCTGTATTGTAGAGGCCAACTCTTTCTGTTTCCCTTTCTTCCAACCAAGCATCCATATGCCTTCCTTGACAAAGCGCTTATCTTGGTGGTCCGTTCCACCCCATGCCGCTCCTACTACCCAATACTTTGCCATATCTTGTCTCCTTTCTTTGCCATTAATTGTCAAAAAGTTCTCTACGGATTCACGCTATTTCACGTCTGCTCAGATCCAGGCGTATTGGAAGAAAGCATGCCTACTGCCGAACTATACCACTTCTTAGAAATGATTTTGGCGAAAAGCGGCGAAAACAAATGGTCGGATCTCCTTGCATTACCTATCCAATGTGGGAAATCATACGTTTTACTGGTCTGCGACCTAAAAGTTGGGATTTATGCAGGTAACGAGACACGGCCCCGACTAATCAAACTGCCCCCCTCCATCGCCCCCTGACCACAACAGCGCGCTTGCTCTCCTCACACCATCGGCGTTAAGCGTAGCAACCAGCCGGGGGCTCCCTCTAGCCATGCAGATGACCGTCCCGTTTAGCGGCCTACACCCTGGGTGCCGGATGGAGGTGTCCCCACCCGGCATGTCGCCATGTTCACGAGCCCATGCCAACTCCCTGCTGTCTCGTTGCGTACAGACGGCCTCATAAACGGGTAGTGCCTATTGATTCACAGTGTGCCACAATCCACACTCACACGATTACTGAACAGGCCCCCCCTTGCAGTGGTGGAAAAGAGCACATGTGGGCCTGGAGCCAATCTGAAGCGCGGACACCCTGAGCGCCGTAGCGTATTCACGGATATGGTGATGGTAGAAAATGAAAAACATGTCAGCAAAATACATGATTTCCCGTTTGCTTGTCTTGACACACTATTCTCCAATAATATCTAAATTTTCCTATTCAGTCTCGGACGTCTACGACAATTCGATAGGATTATGTTTAGTCAGCAAGATAAAAATTCCAGAACCTCTTCATGAACCTCCAGTGTTGTCCCGTTATGTTCTTTCCGATACGGTCTGGTCCTTGGCTAGACCCCTTTCGCAACACCGAAGTACTTCTCGTGCGTTTGATCTTGGTCTTACTTGTTGCTGCGACCACTGGATGTAGCGGCAGTGGATGTTGTTTGTCCTTTGATGTCAATGGGGACCAATCCACCCATATTTTGGTGATCGGTATAGGTTTGGTGAGTACCCCCAAACCCAAAATCAACCCAGCCGCAACCGCAACCAAAGTTCAGGCCTTAGGGGTAACGGTTACCGATGCTCCCGGGCTGAAAGTAGGAATCGGCTATTCGTCCGCCACTACGGTTTCTGTACCTGACGGAGCTGAGGATGTTCGCGTTGAGGTACATCAGAAACTTGGAGGCCCAATGATCGTTGACGCCGCGAGCACACAACTAGAAAAACATAAGATACCGCAAGATCTTAAGGAGGACACCCATGAATGATCAGAGACCTACAAAGATCTTGCCAGCAATGATATTTCTTATGGCCAGTATGTGGACAGTATCGGGTTGTCAGACCTCCGCAAACCATGTGATCGCCTCGACCGGAACTGTGATTGGGGTCGAGCTTTCCCAAAATCCTGCCAACCAGAACCCACAAGCAAAACTCGGCTACTACCGCTCCGAACTGGCGATAGTGCCAACCAATAGAGGCAACTGCGAAAGGAAGCCAGATGGCACTTTCGAATGTGCTGATCCGCAGGGTGCCGGCGGAGCAAAGGACACGACCGACGTTTTGCTGGAGCTTCGTTATGGCGGAATCTTCGATCTGGGCAAGAGCAGCGGAATTTATCAAAGGCTCGCTGTCGGAAGTACCGCCGTGTCACGACCGGGTGCATCGCTCATGTTTGCGAAGAATTCAGAGGGTGAGGTAACTTTGGAGGCCGAGAAGGTTATGGCTGCAGTAAACAAGGTCCCTGTACCAGATCCGAAAGTAACAGCAGAGAAAGCCGTCGTTGTCAGGAAGTTCCTCGAGAAAAAGAGTGCACAAGAAGATGTCAGCCCATTTGAAGCGGCTGCCACTGCGCTTGGGTATCCAAAATCTTCCCGGAAATTCAACGATTACCCGGCCTTCCGGGATTTTTCGGTGGATGCTGGCACGACCATCGACGATGTGAGGGCGATACGAGCAGCACTTGAGTCGCAAGGTATTGTTTTCTGAAGAGGTCTAAGCCAATGGGAGGATCGTTATGACAGAAGTGAGACGAATAGAAATGAGTCAGGAGGAAGACCTCAATAAGGCAATCACCGACCTGTGCACCTCCATGTTGGGAGGTGGTTTGAAGCTGGCATCGTCCTTTGTGGTCGACAATCAGCTCGTCTTAGTGTTTCAGGGTTAGTGAGTCGGGTATTTCGCGCCATCGTCAGGGGGAATTCTCCTAATTAGTAAAAATGGCAAGCCATCCAGGCCCCCTCGGAAGAAGGAATCCTGATGGCGGATTATTGGAAGGCGGAATACTCCCACAGGAGTTGATTGATCTTCAGGTCGCGAGGAATGCTGGTGAGCCACCAGTAGTAATGGGGTGGTTTCCATATGAAATCTCTTTTTTGTGTAGTTGCGAAATGGGCTCGGTGCTCTCACGGACCCCTGGAGAGCCAAGCTAAAAGAGATGAAGGGTAGAGAACCGCCGGTGACCCGACAGTATTGGGAATGAAAGCGCGGGGCGGGGGCGCGTTCCGGCCACCAGCAATTCTTGTCGCCAATGTTAGCGATTTTCGTTAAGAATTTGGAATTGGCGACAAGAATTGCTGGCGAATCATGCTTGTAACCGATCCAGATGGGTCGGCCTCAGTGGGTTTCTCGGCCTGAGCCGATTCATTTGCTTGTCCCGTCGCATAGGTGTCACGAAATCTACATCTGGCGCTCGAAGTACAGGGGGCTGGAGGTGTCGGAGCTACAACGGTTTAGGAACATGGAAGTGGGAACGCCAAGCTGAAGAGCCTTTTTGACAGCCCCAATGCTAAACGCATCGAGGCTCAGGGAGACGCTGGGAAAGACTTCTGACGTTCAGGTCCTAGACGAAAGCGGTGGACTAGACGATGAAGGAAAAAGAGGGCACTCACAGTACCAGGAGAACGAGGGAATGAGCGAAGGCAAACTTGCAAAAGGAATAGCTAGGCGACTCATTGTTGCAGGTGTGTTGGGGCTGTGCGTTGCCGTGGCAGATGCTGGGGAACGGCGGGATTGTACGGACGTGGAAAAGGGGCTGGCGGACCGGCAGTTGGTCGCAATCGCGGAGGACAAACTGTCGCGCAAGAAGCTAACCGAACGGCACCTGCCTTTCGGTGTACATATTGGTGCTCACGCGTCGGAGGGCGGACGAAAAAATGAAAAACTGTTGGTCCAAGCGGGCTACGTGATTCTCCATGACGGCGACTTGCGGACGACGCTGTGGACGGCGCACAGGTTGACGGGCGAGGATGTGATCGCGGGGGAATCAAAAGACCGAGTTGAGTGCTTCCGGCGGGACATACGCCTGCCCGACGAGCATGCCGCGATAGAGAGAGATTACAATGAACCGATTTTCGACCGAGGCCACATCACGCCTGATCGCGATCTGAAGGACAACGAGACGGAGCAGATTAACTCGTACGTCCTGTCGAATATCGCGCCCCAGTATAGTAGGTTCAATCAGGGGATCTGGAGGCAGATCGAGGAATTGGGGCGCAAATGGGCGACGAAACACCAGACCGTCTACGTGTCCTCCGGTGCACTGTTCGATTTCGACCACAAGGACAAACGCGACAAGGACAATACAGCAGCACGAATGGGTACTCGCCACCAAACGGCGCGAGTGGCGATCGCCAGTCACTTTTACAAGGTGTTCCTGCGCAAGAACGGAGACCAGTGGTGCGCCATCGCTTTTCTGTTTGAGCACCACAACGGGCCGAGCGTCGGCAAGACCAGACAGCGGCTGCGAAACGCCATAAAACCACTCGCCTCCATCGAAGAGCGCGCCGAGATTAAATTCCATCCAGAACTCCACCGCACGGACCTTGAGGAAAGCGTAGACGGAAGTGGATGGGGCCTCGGTCCCGGGAACGTCGAAAAAAAAGGCGGATTCGGGACCATGGGACAAAGTGCCTGTTATTCTGAGCCACTACGCGAGTGACTTCGGTCTGTGCCCCACATCTTGTCCAACCTGCTTTAATCTCCGACACGGCGCTCGCGGCCGCTGTGAGCTCCGGTTCAACCCAGGACCCTCCGCTGTTAGCACCCACCTGCGCCGAGGCGTACGTGACCGAGCCTCACGAGCGGCTCAGGGGAGGTGGAGGAATGCACACTATCTCCTGAGAAAGCCTGGAAAATAAACAGGACGACAGACTCTGGAAATTTTGGCGTCCTCCGCATACCACAAAGGAGTTGACGCCAATGTCGACTGATCAAGACGTTCTGCTGTCCCACCCTGAGATCGAGCGCCCCAATGACTGCTGGGCTATAGACTTTATGGCAGACAGCCTGTTCGCCGGGCGCTCATTGCGGATCCTGACGACAGTGGATGGTCATAGTCGTGAGAGCCTAGCCACGGTCCCGCGCCCGAGCTTCCAGGCGCATCGGGTGGTGGAGATTCTGAACGGCCTCATCCAGGCCCAGAGCAAGCCCCACGCCATCTGTTGTGACAATGGCCTGGAGTTTGCCGGACGGGTGCTGGATCAATGGGCGTACTGGAACGGCGTCGAACTCAACTTCTCGCAACCCGGCAAACTAACGGATCATGCGTCTAGCGAGGCGTTCAATGCGCGACTACGGGCCGAGTGCTTGAATGCCTCCTGGTTCTTCTCGATGCACGACGCCAGCGACCAGATCGGAAGTTGGAGGCACAACGACAATACCGCTCGGCCGCACTCGGGGCTCGGCAACTTGACGCCGAACGCCTTCGCGCGCCAAGCTCAAAAGGCCAGAACCATCACATAGAAGCTGGCCCAACATCGGGGGCAGATCCAATGTCAAAAGATTTCTGGACGTCGCAAATCAAGATATACCACAATTGAAATCCTATGACACCCGACTTTGCAAACACCCGCAACCGCCTCGAACAACTGAATACAGATGGGCTTGCGTACTTTGCGGCCCTCGACGGCTGGCCAAGAAACAACCGCATTTACGGAAATCACGAAGCCGATTACTATTGGTCGAAATTGGATGAGAAGAACCAGCAGACTTCGTTCAAGCTGCAAGCTGAATTGATCCAGGTGATAAAAACCATAACCAATTGCATTAAACAGGCTTCATTGTTAACCGAGGCCGACAGAAGAGACTTAGGGACCTGGACAAAATCCCTGCGTGCATCTCTTCGCTTGAGACGATACGCTGCTTGGGATATGGAGGTGATGCATGATGAGGGCGCAGTGTTAGGCGTCCGGCCAGCTGGTCAGTCCGATACCGAACCTGCTCATCCAGAGGAGGCTCGTCTAAACTTTCAACAAATTATCTCGAACTTACGTGGATTAGTTGACCTCCTCGACATCTCACCGACCATTGCAACCGATGCGTTTCGCGCTAATCCTCAAGCGACGACTGAGTACGAACCCGATACGGCATTTGTGATGATGCAAATCGATCCACAAAAGTCGGAATTGGAAGATCGATACAACACGATCAAGGATTGTTTCGCTAAATTCGGTATAGCCGCAGTGCGAGCTGACGAAATAGAACATGCGGATGTAATCACCGAAAAGATCAGGGAAAAAATCAGATCTTCGGAGTTCCTCATTGCAGATTTAACTGGCGAACGACCGAGCGTTTACTACGAAGTCGGATATGCTCACGCTCTCAGGCGAAAAGTGATTATGTATCGCTTCGGGGGCAGTCCATTGCATTTCGACCTAGCAGCGTACAATTGTCCTGAATACAGCAATCTCACAGATCTAAAAAGGAAGCTTATGCGGCGCCTACAGGGAATGACAAACAGCAGGCCGAAGAATGGCAGCCCATAGTAAGAGAGTAGGATGGCGCGTATGGCCCCCCAGCTTTAGGTGAGTAATGGCAGACATCGTGGGCAGAGAAATCCGAAGTCGTATGATGTCTTCGGTGCGAGCCAAGGACACCAAACTGGAACTGGAAATTCGCAGCCGTCTCTTCAACATGGGATTTCGGTATCGCTGCCACGGGAAGAATCTTCCCGGAACACCCGACATGGTCTTCGCGAAGTATCGATCCGTCGCGTTCATCCATGGGTGCTTCTGGCATTACCATGGATGTCATCGTTCTTCCATACCCAGGACACGCCGTTCATGGTGGAAGACAAAACTCGAAGAAAATGCGAAGCGCGATTCAGAAGCCTTGTTTGAATTGCGGAGACGGGGCTGGCGGGTGCTGATAATTTGGGAATGCGGACTGCGAAAGCCAAAAAAGAACCGCATGGAGGCATTGGAGACCATCGCCGTGCGAGCAGCGAATTTTCTGAAATCGAATCGAAAACAATTGGAGATTCCGAGTCCGCATCGCACGAAGAAATACAGGATGGAGGAAAGTAGATCTCATGACAAAAAGAGCTCCTGAAGCAAAGAACGGTTTCGAGCAAATACCTTTCCGTATGCATCCCAGGGTCTTCGCCGCGCTGGGCGCAGGGCTCGTGACGAATGACGTCGTAGCCGTAATCGAACTCGTCAAGAATTCATACGATGCATTCGCGAGGAACGTCCACTTGCGATTCTTGGGCGAACCGCCCGACGGCATGTTTTTGGAAATCGAGGACGATGGTAATGGTATGACCAGAGACGTCCTGGAAAAGGTCTGGTGTCTCGTTGCAACGCCACACAAAGAATTAAATCCCGTCGTACAAAGAGGCGATAAAGAGCGACGTGTTTCCGGAGAAAAAGGCCTGGGGCGTCTTTCCGTTGCCAGACTCGGGGAGCGCCTTCACATGCTGACACAGGCACCGGGGAATCCCTGTTGGGAGGTCAACGTCATCTGGTCCGATATTTCTCAAGGAGACGACCTCACAAGAAGTGTCGCCGGATGCAGAAAATATCCCGGCGAATCGCCGTTCACAAAATCCGGTACACGGCTCAACATTTATGATCTGAAAGGGCAATGGGACGAAAATCGCGTATCCGACCTTAAAGAAAATCTTGCGCGCTTGATTTCACCGTTTTCGGATCTCGGCGAGTTCAAAATCTTTCTATCCGGCTTTGGCGAAACGGCCACCGAAGAAGTCGAGATCGAGTCGCCTGAGTTTTTGGCCAAGCCGAAATACGGCATCCTGGGAATAGCCGACAAGAACGGAAACGTGCAGGGAACCTATCGATTTTTACCGCTGACGCGAGATATTGGTCCCAGGCGCAAAGAAGTAAAGCTCACTTGGCGGCAAATTTATGACGCCATTCAGGACAAGGAGAGATTTTGGTTTTCTTCCGAAACGGCAAATTGCGGACCGTTCTCTTTCGAAATCAGGGCATGGGATATCGCCACTGACGATACACGGGCAATCGCAGAAAAGTTCGACTTCCGGAAAGGTCAGGTACGGAAAGCCATTCGCGCGCACAAGGGAATCTCCGTATATCGAGACGGAGTCCTCGTGCTGCCAAAATCCGATAATGCACGTGATTGGCTGGGACTCGATCTCCGACGTGTGAGCAAGGTTGGAACGCGACTCAGCACAAGTCAGCTTGTCGGCTATGTTTCGATATCGGCCGCAGAAAATCCGCGCATAGAGGACACCAGCGACCGCGAACGTCTTGCTTCATGTGGCGAAGTGGCGGAGTTTGAAGAAATCCTGAAGGCAGTTGTTGCGCTTCTGGAAAATGAACGGGATGAAGATCGGGTCAGACCTAACCGTGCAAAACCGATAGATGATCTGTTCGAGAAATTGTCTGCGGACGAGTTAACGGCTGAAATCGTTGCTCTTTCGGAAGAAGGGGGTGAGGCAGCAGAAGCGGTCCCGCTGGTCCGCAGTTTCAGTACTTCGCTAGAAGCGGCAAGAAAGGAAATTCAGGAGCGGTTTGTGTACTACAGCCGACTGGCAACCGTTGGAACGATCGCCCACATGCTTGTGCACGAAATTCGCAATCGTACGACAGCCATCGGAAGTTTTCTGGAAATGTTCCGAAACCGATACGGTCCATTCGAGGAACAAGGTCTGGGAAAAATATTCCGTTCTGCAGAAAGATCCGTCGGGGCACTAGAGCGTCTTGCCGACACCTTTTCCCCTCTTGCAAGCCGTAGTTTTCGACGAAGGAAACGGCACTCGATATTGGAAGAGCAGATCAACAATTGTCTGTTCCTTCGTGAAGGTGAAATAGAAAAGAACCATGTACGATACCGTGTACCGCCCTCAGAAACCAAAGTGGCTGTAGATCCCGGGGAACTCGATGCAATTATTCTTAATCTGGTAACTAATGCGGTGTATTGGATGAGGGAAGTTCCGAAAGAACATAGAGAGCTTAATTTCCATGTCAAGGCCATCGAAGGTGCAGATCGCGTACTCGTCGCCGTGGAGGATACGGGACCGGGCATTGACAAGGAAGATGTGGAGAAAATTTTCTCGCCCGGCATGACCAGGAAACCGGGTGGGATCGGCATGGGACTTACCGTCGCCTCAGAGTTGGTCGCTGCATACGGAGGACGTATGTCCGCGGAATATCGAGGCCCAGAAGGTGGGGCATCGTTTGCCTTTGACTTGCCTATACGAAAATAGCGCTGAATGGAGTCAAGCAAGTATGCTGAAAGTACTATTCATTGAAGATGAGCCGCAAGCTATAGAATCTGTCGAAGAGCTGATAACAAGCGAACATGCCGACTTGAGTTGCAAGGTCTCGAAATTCGAGGTTTATAGAGAGAGCATTGCCTCGTTTCAACCCGACATCGTCATACTTGATCTTCTGGACGGTGGCACTTCCCCGGAAGCGCAACCTGAAGGACTGAAAATTTATGATTTCATTTGGAGGCAACGTTTCTGCCCCATAATTGTGTACTCTGCGCAAATGGATATTTTTGAACATCCGCCTCATCCATTCGTAAAACGTATTCAGAAAGGGACAGGCAGCGATCGGAAAGTATTGAACGATCTGAACAAGCTGCGGCCCCACGTCGAAGCACTCAAGGAAGCGGAAGAAGTTGTTCGACGTTCCTTCTCCGACGCCATGCGAGACTTTGCACCGTATGCTTCGAAAGTCTTCGCTGATGACACGCGACGCTTTGGAGAGACGATCAAGCGTTCGGGCAGACGCCGCGTTGCCGCGCTGATGGATGAGCCGTTACCGGATGAAACAGCACTTGCCGGTTGGGAACAATATCTGTATCCACCTGTATCTCCAGACATCCAGCTGGGCGACATCTTGCGTAAAATTGACGAGTCAGATGATGCGCCTGCTTCATTTCGCGTAGTTCTCAGCCCATCATGTGATCTTGTAAGATCTAGAAATCGTCAGCCAAAGGTCTCTCATGTTTTGGTTGCGGGATGTTGCTCAATGAAAGACGGCCTTAGCCGAACCACTCTGAAAAACACCGAAATGAAGAAACTAAAGGAGCGTCTGGGTAACGCCATGCTTACACGGGGCTATCTCGAAGCGATAGTTCCTTTTCCCTGCTTGCCGGAGCAAATTCCGACGATGGCAGCCGATCTGAGGGCCCTCGAGCTTATCCCCGTTAAAGACATATCCAAAGACATAAGCAAGCCAGATGGCAAGTTTCTCAGAATAGCTTCTATTGACAGTCCGTTTCGAGAATTGATTGCGTGGGCATATCAACAAACGGCGTGTCGGCCGGGCCTGCCGGATAGAGATTTTGCCGCATGGTGCAAAGAAATCTCTGCAAGTCTGGAAAAGGACGAGAGCGGAGAAGAAAGATGAAAGCCTATGACTTCTTTTGTGGATCCGGAGGCCTGACACGTGGTTTGCTCGATGCGGGGATTGAAGTCATCGCCGGATTTGATTGGGACGACCGTTGTCGTTCCACGTATGAACACAACAATCCCAGGGTTGAATTCGTTAAGGCAGACCTGAGGGAGATCGGACCCAAGAACCTGAGCCTGAAGCTAGGGGGACGATATGACGACATTCTCTTCGCCGGATGTGCACCATGTCAGCCATTCAGTTCGCAACGCAAGGGGGTAAAACAGCAGCATGACGCCACATTGCTGGGTGAATTCGGGCGACTGGTTGAAGCCGTGTTGCCAGGATACGTGCTGATTGAAAATGTCCCCGGCATTGCGAGAGTACCGGGCTTCAGCATTTTTCGCCGATTTCTCAAGATGCTAGAGGCAAATGGTTACACTTATGCGGCCAACGTTCTCGATGCTAAGCACTACGGGGTCCCACAAAATAGAAGGCGCCTCATTTTACTTGCAACGAAACATCGATTTACCTCACTGCCCGAACCGAAATACGGAAAACGACGACGCCCATTCAGGACGGTGCGGCAGGCGATTTCCCACTTTCCCGTGATTGGCGCCGGGGAGTGCCATCCCGAGGTTCCGAACCATGTTGCCGCAGCTATCACATGCTTGAACCTAGAACGCATACGGATGACACCTCACGACGGCGGAGACAGAAGATCATGGCCGACACACCTGAGATTGAAGTGTCATGTAGGTGACTACGAAGGCCACACCGATGTTTATGGACGAATGCGCTGGGATAGGCCAGCACCCGCATTAACCGGGCGTTGTCACAGCATATCCAACGGGAGATACGGGCACCCTGAACAGGACCGGGCAATATCGCTACGCGAAGCTGCTGCGCTCCAGTCTTTTCCAGATCGTTATGTGTTTTACGGCTCGAACAAAGATGTCGCTATGCAGATAGGCAACGCGGTTCCCGTCAGGCTTGCGGAACGGATCGGCAGCCACATCCTTCAATTGCGAAGAAGAAATCAATGAACAAGACTCTGAATGGGAACGTAAGCTTCCCCGTCAAGGAGACAATTCTAAAGTAGAGTTTCTGGCCTGTTCGGCCTGCCGTCTAAACATGGCAGCGGGCATGATTCCCAAGCTGTTATGAGGTTGGTCTTCATTGTATGCCGTGATCCAATGGCGAGCGACTTCTCGTGCCTCTCGGAGTGACTCGAACACATAGGCATCCAGCACCCTCGTGGAAGGTGCGGTTAAAGCGTTCTGATTTGGCTTACCGGGCATGAGCCACACGCCCGTGAATCGCCTCTATTCATGTGGTTTCACTTCAAGAGTCTGACTATAGCCCCACGGTTTTCCCCACGATATTCCCTGTATTGAAAGATGAAAGAATGCAATCATCACCGATTACGACAGCCGGAAAGAAACATACGACGCTGCTTCCGATCCACTTCATCGGGTTCCCACAATGCTATCGCCCTATGACGTTCCAACTGTTTCTCTACTGGTGAATCAGATGACAGTTTGAAATCCAAGCCTGTCAGCTCCTCAATTTCATCAACCGACGTAAGAAATCTCTCATGGCGATAGTCATTGCTCGATCCAAAGTATCCGGGACCCAACTGTGGATACAGAAACGCAAGAACTACAGGAGCATCTCGATCCCGCTCCTTTGCCGCATTTCTCTCCTGCTCCGTTTTCTCGCGAACAACTACCTTGAAGGCCGCGTCGGGGACCGCCACCTTGCGTTCCCCTTCGTCTCCTATCCATGCAAGGGTCTTCTTCTTGTAGAACACTGGACCCTGGATTACCCATATCTTGCCGTATGTCTGCGCCCAAGCAC
Source organism: Nitrospirales bacterium (assembly GCA_965203665.1). Lineage (GTDB taxonomy): Bacteria > Nitrospirota > Nitrospiria > Nitrospirales > UBA8639 > Bin75. Next base: position 1,445,569 of record OZ241905.1, read on the forward strand.
CCGTTAGGAATTCCAGGTTCTGCCAGATACCCTGATTGAACTTCGGCCTCTGCGGAATCGCATTGAGGACCGTATGGGTGTTGTACGCTGCGTCCTGTCCGAGCCTTTCGACAAGCAGCTTCATCGCCATGTGACCTCGATCGAACCCACTGCCCCGGTAGCTATCGTCATTTGGAGCGACGCCCGTCTCGAACAGATCCTCATCGGTAAACCACTTCGGCCGGTCACGAAGCGTATCGAGACACCAAGCGTCGGCGTCATCCTTTACCGCCTTCGGCGGCTCCCAACGCCGCAGTTCCTGGCTTACCCAGTGCGGCACGCGCAGCAGATCGCCCCCCGATAGGCCGTCATCGTTATCCTTGGAGTCGAAGCTCACCACGAAACCCCGAAATACGCGCAATATGTCGGGTTTTGGCGCAAAGCGATGATGATCGTAGCCCTTCGGAGGCTCCTGAACGGGCCGGCCCGCAGCCAAACTCGTCGACGCCGTCACTAGAAAGACCGGAAGCAACAAAACCGCCAGAACCATTCTCAATTCGGTCATCCCTGATCCGCCTTTCTTTTGCCGCTAAAACGGCGCGCGAGTTCTTCGCTCAACAACTCGAATGCCGCATAGACCGGTTTCACACCAAGTCCGGCAACAAAGGCAACCGTTGCCGGGCCAAGGCTCGATTCTCCGAGAACGACACGCTCGGTGAAGTTGGGGAAAATCAGCACCACAGCTACTACGCCCAGCATGGATCCGAGGAAAATCCGCGTGACATCGCCCTGCATACGGGACTCCTCATAGGCCAGTTCGAACAGCTTGTCCGATATCCGCTTGGTCAGGAAGATACAGGCTCCGAGACCGCCCCATAGAGCAGGTGACAAGAGATCCGACAGCGTCGTGACGATCAGGTGACCCAGGCTGCCAATCCAGTTCAACGCCGTAGTATCTGATACACCGCCGCTCCAATTCATCAGCAGTTCGAGTAACAGGGCAAGAACGAAAAACAGGACACCAATACGTATCGGCCGATCTTTGGGCGATCCGGAGCTCCAAAAACTGGTATGGGCGGCTAACTTCGTATCAAGAATTGTGCGCCCATTTACCCCGCGTGCTTTATACGTCACTGCGGTTACTTTAGCGTATGCGGTCATTAGATCCTGCCATCCCTTCGTGGACGGTTTATCTACAACCATCCCTATGGCAAGCAACAGCTTCTCATGCAGCTCGTGTTTGTCGTCCGGCAGCGCGTCACCATGACGCGAAATATAAAGGGCCAACGCCCTGGCCTCTTCGATCAAGTCGTCCAGATCCCGGCCCGTCCAGTCCGCGTCGGACCGGGATGCCGGACCGTTTGCCTGCGCACCGGGTGGACCTGCCTCCACGGTTCCTGCGGCCGCCCCTGATGTCCTATCGTTCACAATTCCACTCCCTCGCCCGCACGGGTCACGTTGAACCAAATCTCACCATTGTCGCGAGCCGCCCGATGTTGACCGTATCCCAACTCCGATTATCGATACAAGTCCCTAGCTCCATACGCCATCTGCTGGTCAGTTGCCAAGCAGTCCGTGACCGGGAGGCGCTCCCTCAGCACGTATACGCGATGCGCTGCTGCAGCCTGCTAGAACTGAAACACCGCCCATTTAAACACCGCTGGCGAGTTGGCCAAGTCCTCAGCTAGATGCCCTCGCTGCTCGTTCCAATCGTGGTCTTCGTAGTCGGGGATCGACTCCCCGCGCCCCAAAGAGGCAACTCTCTATTCGACCGTGACGTTTTCCCACCCTTTACATATTCTGATGTAATCTTGCAGATTTCCAGGTCGGTATTTTTGGTCTTGTTCCCATCGTTCCTTGACTGATCGGTGAATTACGACTTCATCTTTATTCCACTTCAGGGGGCGCAATTCATCACGCCATGACCGAAACTTGAAGCTGGAAGAATCATGCAGTTTCGCCAAGGGATCGTTGGTCAACCTTTTCGTTAGGTGAGACTCCACGGCAAGGCCAGATTTGGTGGCCTCCTCCGCCATCCATGCCAAGGCAATATCCGAGAGCAGGGCGTGTTGCCGCTTTGGGTCGCGAGGGTATCCTCCGCCCACATCAGAATGCGAGCCAATAAACCAGACCTGACGTAAATCCATCCTTTCTCGTTGTTTGATAATTGTGGGCTGAAAGTCTGTCCGTTTTTCGTCCAACGCAAGTGCATGGCGAACCACCCGAATGTTCGGCCCCATCTTGGTATCATAAAATTCGTCTGATGGATCCAAAAAGCTAAAAAATGACGAGGGAATCCCGAGCGCTCCAACCGTGTCAAATAATCCAAGAAATTTAATTTCTTTGACGGGTCTCCCCTTGTACAGATGGGCATGGGCTTTGCGAAAAGCCTTCGACGTTTCCCCTTTGGGGGCATGCGCAGCCCCTGACTTTTTGTAATGGTTGAACGCTTGCTGGATCAATCGCGCATCAGGACGCTTCAGAATCCCGCAATTGTTAATAAGCCCGCATAAACTACGCACGGTATAGGCCCCGCGGCTAAATCCGAACAAAAAGAGCTCATCGCCCGGGGAATAGTTTTGTACAATATAACGGTAGCCATCCATGATATTTTTATGGATACCCTTCCCCGTGACGCCGGCGGTGAACTCATCATGGTAGGAGCCTAGGCCCCAATCATAAAAAACTTGCTGTGCGATCCCCTTGTCATCGACGGGCGCAATCGCACGAGCCAAGAGGAGAATATTAGTCGCAGAGTCTTTCTTGAGATTTTTTTCCGGTCGATTCCACGTGCCGTCCGCACAAATCACGATACGCTTAGCCATTTTCAACGGGACCTCCTCTACCAGTAAACGTCTGGTTCGTCCGGCCTGACATAGCCAGGAAATCATAACGCGCGAGCCGGCATTGAGACACATACAGGCTGCTCTTTTCTAGCCCCCTTGTGGATTTTGCTACATAAGTCCCCATGTTAGCCTCTCAATCGAAACGTAAGTCGATACGCTCAACTTTCCTCCACATTCGAGTCAGCATGGAAAGTTAAAGCAGCCGGCAAACGGCCATTTAACGAGCATTCATTCACTAACCAAACAAGAAACTAGCTGCTTCCCCCGTTGGTGTAACCGCGCCATATTGCGGTCCCTTTCGGTTACACCCACCTGACACAACACGCTTCATAATGAACCGTCCCCAAGATCGAACGGTTGCGGCAGATCATCGACGATTCGAGCCGTTTCCACGCTTACATGTACGATCCGCTGGATCGCGGCGATTAAATCCTTCGGATCGGAGAACCATTCGTTAGGGTCATTGAGGATGCCGCTATCTTTATCTCGGGTGATCCTGTAGCGGTCGATCAACCACTCAAGCGGGGTTCGCCCGTTGACCTCATATTCGTGCGCTGTGGTCGGAATGCCTTTTACACGGATATGGTCGTTGACGATGAGTTCAGATCTCTCGTCATTGGCGTATCGCATCGCACGCCACCCAATCAGGAAATGCGCCGGTCGCAGTTTTCCATCCTGATTGGACGAAATGCTAAGCGGGTACTCCTTGCAGCTATGGTAGCCGAGATGAAGTCCCGCGAGTTCGCGCCCAGCCTTGGCGAAGGCATGGAACATTGGTGCGAACGGGATTCGCGGAAGTTCTTTTGCCAAATCATTGGCAAAGCGTTCCTTATAGGTCGGCGAATGGAGGATGCCGTAAACATAATAGAAAACCGCATCCTTGGTAATCGTGCGGTCATTATATCGCACCCGGAAGGCACGCAAAGCGGTATCTGAGATGTTGTCGATCCTCTCTAAGGCCGGTTCGAATCCGGGAAGTTCCGTCTGAGCATACTCCGGCTGCTCATACCGGTAGCGTGGGAAGCATTGACCAAATGCCACAAAGTGATGATCCGGCATTGTATCGACCATGAGGACTGAGAAAGGCGTGGTTGAGCCGAGACCGGGAACGCAAATCGTGCGGTTTACGCTCGTTTCTTCGGGAAACATCAAAACCCGCATGGCAGGTCTTTTTGATAAATTGTCATCGGCATAACAGTACGTGCACACAAAAGGTCGATGCGCAACCTGTCGAACGTGAGCGCTTGAAAACGTTATCATTACTCCAGACTCAAGTCTGGACTTAAGCGTGGCATCCCATTTACAGTTTGCGGAATGTTTATTGACGACATGCTCTGCTGACAATTCTGGATTGCCTTTCAATTCTGCCATAGCAGCGCGGTAGTCCGTTGCCATTAATTTGCCTTTCTTGACACAATCTTTACGCGAGAAATTGTAAACGTACGGGTCTTTGCCGGTGTAGTATCCGTTCATGAAAAGCTTGAAGATCGCCTCATCTCCCTTTCCCTTCTTGGCCTCTTGTGATCCCATGGCATAAAGGGTTTGGAAGTCGCTGCTCCGCTGTCCGATCCAGTCGTTGTGCTGGTCGGGTGTAATCTCGCGCCAATCTGCAATGCCGGCAATCGATCCCGCCTCACGGAGGATCGCCAGCTTCTCCTCGCGCTTGAGATAGTCGCCAATGTCGTGGTAGAGAATGCGGCATCTCTCATGTCCGGCGTTCGGATTTCGTACTAGGATCGTGATTGCCACTGGTGCACGAGAGCCTTGGCCAAAGATTTTGCCACCTTCCCTGCGTGAGCGCTCACCTTGCGTCCTCTGGTTCCCTCGTAGATTCAAAACATAGATTGAGTTGAACTCCTCAGCCAAACACGCACGCACACCTGAATCCACGTTGCCATTGATCCATGACCCATTCGTGACAAACGCGACAATGCCTTGATCTCCGATGCGGTCAGATGCCCAGCGGATCGCCATCTTGTAGCTATCGTAAAGACTGTTCTTGTTTGTCGAATTAGACCGCGCGGCATAGGTCTCTGAGACACGCTGCTCGATTTCGGGATAGTCCACATTCGGATTGTCGTCTGCGGAACTTCTCTGCCCTGCCGACCATGGCGGATTGCCGACAACAACTTGAATCGGCAGTTTTTGCTGGCGCTCGGCACGTTCGCTGTTGTCCGGCAACCATTCCCTCGGGAAACCCGTCCGCTCGGTATGCAAGTTGAATGTATCGGTTAAGACAATACCACCGAACGGTTCATAGGCACTTGCGAGTCCGCGACGACCATGGAGCGATTCTTCTATATGAATCGCCGCGATATAATAGGCCAGCAAGATAATCTCGTTAGCATGCAACTCTTCGCGGTATTTCCTCGCAAGGTCAGAGTCACGGATCAGCGCTGACTGAATCAGCCGGACGAGAAAGATCCCGGTGCCCGTAAAAGGGTCAAGGACATGGACCCCTTCGTCACTGAGCGTGTGCCCGAATTCGTCGTGTAGCACCTGGTCGGCGCTGTTCAGAATAAAGTCCACGATCTCAACAGGTGTGTAGACGATGCCAAGTCGTTCCGCGTCCTTTTTCATTGCCGTAGCGAAAAACTTTTCGTATAGCTCCATGAGCACTCGTTGACGAGCTGCACTGTTGTCGAGACCACGCGCCCGGAGCCGCACACTCTCATAGAACCGTTCCAGATCGCGCGTCTCGTTCTCCAAGCCAAATTCCGCGAAATCCTTTCTCAGTGTGTCGAGCGCCTGGGCTACCGGATTTTTACCCGCGAAGTCGTATTGCTCGAACAGCGCCTCGAAAACAGGGCGCGTCAGAATATGTTGAGCCATCATATGGATAGCACTGTTACGGTCTATCGCCTCATTGATCGACACCTTGAGTTCTTTATGGAACGCCACGAACCATTCGAGTAGGGCCGCATTGTTTGGATTCCTGAGCAGGCCATCGATTCGCGTCACAAGGCGGGAGAAGATGTCTGCCACATCTTTGGCCCATGTCTCCCAGTATCTTCGGTCGCCACATCGCTCGACGATCTTGGCATAGATTGCACCGGGCGGCAGATCCAGCGGTGGAAATGGCAAGAGGGGTGCATCTTCAACGTCGATACCGGACCCCTTGAAGATAACCCGGGATGTAGGGTTATTGTTCAGGTCTATTTGATTGATCTCTGCGTCGAACCTGTCATCATGTGACCGTAGAGCACGCAGTACGCTCCAGACCACGGCGAAGCGCTCGTTGTCATCGAGCGCCGTGGCCGGATCGATGCCAGCCGATATGGCAATCGGCAATATGATGTAGCCGTATTTCTTGCCCGCAGCCTTCCGCATGGAGCGACCTACGGCTTGGACGATATCGACCTGTGAATTTCGCGGGTTCATGAACAGCACCGCGTCGAGTGCAGGCACGTCGATGCCTTCGGACAGGCAGCGCGCATTCGAGAGGATGCGGCAGCTTCCCGCAGAAGACTTTTTCAACCATTCAATCTGGGCTTTGCGCTCAAGCGCATGATGCTGTCCATCCACATGGCGTGTCTCACAACGAAATGCTCTCGCCTGCTCTGCTTGAGGCAACAGCCCGACGGCTTGTGCAACGATGTCGTCCCAGTATTTTTCGAGCCGCTTGGAGGATTCAATGGTGTTGGTGAAGGCGATCGCGCGGCTCAGGGGACGGACTGAGCCCTCTTCGGTACGCGTGTTCTCGGGGTTTTGCAGGGCGCGCCAGCACCCAATGATCTTCGCGGCGTCAGACAGATTGATCTCACTACCCCTCGAAGCTAGATGGGCTTGGAGTGCCGTGTCCACGTCCTGTTCTGAAATGGCGAGAACCACAACCCTGTAGTCCGACAGCAGATCCTGTTCTACTGCCCTAGAAAAAGGTAGGTGATGGAACTCCGGCCCATAGGTCGCCAGATCGTCCATCGAAAACACTTCGACATTATGGTTTGCCGCCCTAGCCTTGGCGCCTTCTGTGTAGAGGCGCGGCGTGGCTGTCATATAGAGACGCTTCGCCGCGCGAACTCTCTTCGCGTCGTGCGCCAGCACGAATGCTGAGGTCTCGTCGCCAGGTCTCTCGATTCCCGTTGTCCGATGCGCCTCGTCGCAGAGAATGAGATCGAATGGCGGCGCGCCAGCAGCCTGTGCCAGTTCGACAAGACCGAGTGAGTGATAGGTGCAAAACACCACGGTCATCGCATCCGGCGACGATTCTGCCAGGACTTGCGAAATCGCTACCGTGTCCGTCGTGACCGGGATCTCCAATTCCTGAAGCGAGGCGTCTTCGTCGTTGCGGCCAGCGCGAGTGTCAGAGCAGATGCCGATATAGCGGTGTGGCACTGCTTGCTGCGTCGCCCATTCCCGCATCGATTGCTGGAAGAGCGAGATCGACGGCACCAGATAGAGCGCCCGGCCGCCGATGCCGGCGACGGCTTCCGCAATGCGTAGCGCGGTGAAGGTCTTGCCCGTACCGCACGCCATGATGAGCTTGCCGCGATCATGCTCCTTGAAACCAGCAGTCACGTCGTCGAACGCCACCTGTTGATGGGGCCGTAGGCTGAAGGGCTCGCTTCGATAAGACAACGTTTCAGGGTCTTCATGCACGAGATCCGGCCAATCGAACGGACGACTTGCCAGATCGCCGAAGCGGAGCACGGTGCAGGCAGCTTTGAGCGAATGGATAGTCTTCCTGGCGGTCGCACCCCATTCGTCGCCGGTATCGACGACGATGCGCGCGGTGAAGGGATCGCAAGCAGACGCCGCGATGAACGAATCGAGATCTGCCTTTGAAATACGCGTTCCTGGCGCATAGCACTTGCACTGAATAGCGCAGTGCCCGCCTTCGCGTTCGGCGGCAACGAGATCAATGCCGATGTCATTTCCCGTGAAATCCGGCCGCTGAGCCGCCCATTCGTTCCACAGCCAGACCTCGGAGAAACGGCTCTTATAAAGCGGGTCTTGAGTGAAGTATGTTTTCATTAGCCGCTCGAACAAGCGGCCCTTGTGAGCTTCAGAATCGGCAATAGAGCGGATTTGATCCAGAATCCCTTGAAATCCGTTGCTCATCCTTAATCCTCAGGGGCGGTCTTTTTCACATGCACAGCAACAGACAGACCGGGCACCTCTTCAAACGATACGACACGCGCGATTCGGCTCCAAGGTTATCCTAAAGTGTCAGCCAATCCTGATGGAAATGGTCTACTCTCTGTTTTCGGCATTCTTGCTTGTCTTTCCAAGCCTGCGTTCGAGCACTCCAAAAATCGGGTCAGAGGCTGTTCGTTTCAGGACATTTAATGCTTTAGACATTAAATGCTTACTGTGATCCCCTCTCTGTGACATTTCTTCAATGGCGTAGAACGTCGACCCTAAGGCAAGAAGTTTATCATTTCTCATTTTTTCTGCTTTCAGACATGCCTCTGAGTAAAATTGCCGGCCTCCTGCGATGTCGCCTGTTCGGAACGCCAAAAGTCCTTGAGTTGCTTGGAGGACGATCCGATCGTGTTCGGATAGCTGTAGGCGTTTCATTCTTGATAGCGTCTCTTCAGCTTTATCGATATCGGCGCGATTAATTGAAGAAAACGCTAAGTTGTTCAGGAGCGTAAAATTTGATGGGTTCGCCATAAGTCCTTGTTCAGCAAATCGTTCACTGGTTGCATAGTCCTCTAGCGCAACTGCGGATACGTACGAACCATGCTCACATGGCCTACTTGAAAACGACTGATCAGCCTGCCATAGCTTGCATTCTCTAATCACCTCTTCCCAACGACTTTGAGTGTAGAAGGACCAAGCACGCGCCTCGAAGGTGTTGGGGCGACGCAAATATTCGTCATCCAGCTGAATTGCACTATTCTGTCTCGACGCCCATGCGGCCTGAGCGATACTGTTCTCAGTCGGATCCTCCAAGGATTGGGCGAATAATTTTTTCGATTTCTTGATACTGCCAGAGGCTAACTCCAACGTGGCTATGGCTGATGCAAGTTCACTTGTTTGTGAAGGCGGGAATTGTCCTTTTGAGAGCATTCCCCGTGCGTGTTTGACAAATTTTGGTGTTTTATAATTAATGCTGCCTATAGCAATTTCTGCTGCCAATAGCCATGGATCATGAGGAGTCCGGTCTGCCCTGCTAATGATGGCGTGTGCTTTTTCTGAATCGCCAAGATGTATCCAGAGACGACTGGCTGAACGAAGAACAAAACGGTTGTTTTTTGCAAGTTGTGACGCGACATTCATGCTTCGTTCGGCCTGTACCCGTTGCCCCAGAATGGCATAGGTGTGAGAGAGTTCTACCCAAGTCACTGGATCTCTAGGTTCTGTTCGTAGCAAGTTTCGGAAGGTTCTTACTTTTGCATCTAAGATTTGCTTATCTGATGCCTCAGGACTCAGTTCTACTCTATCAATGGTGTCTGGAGGCCTTAGGACTCGTGTTGCAAGCTCGCGCGCCCAAGGCGACACATTGAAATTTTCTTGAAGTAAGAATCTTGCTGCTTCGGGGACCTCTATTTCTCTTCCGAGAGTGAGAGCAGTGCCTATGAGATCAGCCGCGTGCCCTACGGTCTGATGTTCTTGCCAATCCCATTTTTTTTGTTCCAAGTAGTCGGCAGTGAACTCCTGATGGGCTCTGTGAGGCGTGACAGACCCAAGTTCTTTGAGGTGCAGGGTTGCCTCAAAGGTCCTCCAGCGAGGTATAACTTTACGGTCTTTGTCTGTACTAAATCCGGCCATGACTAGTTCGCTGACTTGACCGGGTCGCCCGAATTAGAGACCACTCTGACTTCTTGGCAAGCCGATCAAAAATGGACACGTACCGCTCAAGAGAGTATTGGGTGCCGCTAAATCCAGTATTCTTGGGATGTCCACGAAACATGGGGTCAAGATTACAAAGTTGATTCACCAACTCGGCAATTTGGTCAGATATGTCGGGCTGAATCTTCTCTCGAAACTCCCGCAAAATCTGGACAAAAACTTGTTGAAGATAAGGCATTACCTCCTGGTATGTGCCATTCCATGTTTGTGGATGGAATTGCTTATCGAGACGATCGAAGAGCAAGTGCGTCATGGAGACACCACCGCATAAGAATACCAGCAAGCTGCCTAATAGGTACAAATCGCATCCTAATCGCCGCACTCTCCAGTCTTGCGGAACAAACCCATAGAGAAGTTCCGGTGGTGCATAGGTTGGGTCGCCCGCGCATTTCAACGTATCTTGAGGAGACGTCTTATGACGGTCTGATGCACGTCCCAAATCGGTCAATTTAGAATGATTATTTTCAAAAACGACAATATTTGATGGTTTTACGTCTTGATGTGCGATGTCTATAGAGTGAAGCTGCTGCAACGCCGCTGCGGCCTCATGCATTGCCCGTAAAGCCCAAGCTAGTTCCAAAGCCTGGGCCCAATTTACAGATGACCGAATGTCGCTTTTTGCTAATTCAAGAATCAAATATTGCACAACGCTGCTGGGATCGCCATCTTCCGGCGGCAGTGTCCCTGAATCAAGAACTCTAACTATGCGAGACAGATGTCTTGATTTACATTTTTCCAACACAGCCCGCTCGAAGTTATATGCTACCGTCAACGTTTCCAATGCTGTGGCTGGGTCCCTTGCCTGCAAGGCTTTCCTGTAATCCATTGCCTTCAGAAATGCCTTCTCACCCTTGTCAGAGCGAACGATGTACGAAGTGGAAAAATGCCCTCCAGTCGCGGTTGTCGGTCGGTCAATCAGTTTCGTGACCATCCAGCCATTTGGCAGTCTCTTGCCAACAAGTTGTTGGGCGGGAGTTGAATTGTTGGTATGGCTGTCCATTAATGGCTCATCTCGTGCTTTGAAGATCAATTATAGCATTCAAGTGCTTTGTCTCCCAACGGAAAGGAGAACGATGTTTTTTGCTTCGACAAGCTTAGGGCAAGCTCGGACAGGCAAAGATCCTTGTCCTCAATTTAGGTCCAAGGCGAGCGTGCGGAAACACCAGCATTAAAGGGACCCCGATCTTTGGTCCACGGGATCAGCGATTTTCTGACCTCTGTGAGGGAGCCCGGATTAAGAATTTGGGGGATGACAGCCGAGCTTGACAGGTGAACGATCGTTCACTATGATCCCCACGTCATGTCCTCCATAGCTCCCGCATTCGAGAAAATTGTCGCCTTCCATCGCCGGCATCAGCGGATGCCCTCGTATCAGGAAATCGCGCAGCTCGTCCGCTATCGATCCAAGAACGCGGTCTGGAAACTCGTACAGCGACTGATCGCCCAAGGCCGGTTGGCCCGGGACGCCCAGGGCCGGTTACTCCCGACCAGATATTTTCACGAGATCCCCTGGCTCGGCTCCGTCATTGCGGGCTATCCTTCTCCAGCCGAAGAAGAACTCCTGGACACCATGAGTCTCGAGGACTATTTGGGGCATAACAAGGACGCCACGTATCTGTTACGGGTCACCGGGGATTCCATGAGCGAGGCGGGCATTCTGCCGGGCGACTTGGTGCTGGTCGAACGGCGGGACAGCGCCCGGTCGGGTGAGATCGTGGTCGCGGAAGTGGACGGCGAATGGACGATGAAGACCTATCGCAAACGGGGACGAACCATCACCCTGGAACCGGCGAACAAGAAATATCCGCCCATCGTGCCCAAGGAAGCGATTCGCATTGTGGCCGTGGTGAAGGCCGTCATCCGGAAATACTGAGATGGAGTCGCCGCTCACGATCCAGCATCTGCCCCGGGCTATTCTGCATATTGACGGCGATGCGTTTTTTGCGGCGTGCGAACAGTCGCGGAATCCCGTGCTCAAGGGGAAACCGGTCGTCACGGGGAAAGAACGGGGCATTGCCGCCTCGATGAGCTATGAGGCGAAGGCCTGCGGAGTCACCCGGGGCATGCGGGTTTCGGAGATCAAACGCCTGTGCCCGCAGGTGGTCCTCCTCCCATCCGATTATGAAACCTACAGCCTGTTGTCGACACGGATGTTTGCGATTGTGCGCCGCTATACCCCGGACGTGGAGGAATACAGCATCGACGAATGTTTCGCGGACCTCACCGGGCTGCAACGTCCGCTCAAGGGCTCCTATCCCCGGATTGCGGCCCGGATCAAACAGGCGCTCGACGTGGAACTGGGGTTTACCTTTTCCGTGGGCTTGGCGCCGACGAAAGTCGTGGCGAAGATCGGCTCCAAATGGAAGAAGCCCTCGGGGCTCACCTGCATTCCCGGCTGGACCATTCATCGGTATCTGAAGCGTCTGTCCGTGGACAAGGTGTGGGGCATCGGAGCGAAGACCACGGCGTATCTGGCCAAACACGGGATTCACACCGCGTTGGCGTTCGCCACGCTGCCGGAACGCTGGATTCTCCAGCATTTACCCAAACCCTTTTACGAGATCTGGCAGGAATTACGGGGTACGAGTGTGTTGGCCCTGGAGACCCAGACGAAGGAGGACTATCAATCCGTCCAGAAGTTCAAGACCTTCTCCCCGCCCTCGAACGATCGCGAGTTCGTGTTTTCCCAGTTGGCGAAAAACATTGAAAACGGGTGCATGAAAGTGCGGCGGTACCGGCTCGTGGCCGGCAGTGCGATGTGTGTGTTGCGGACGCAGGATTTTCGGGACGTGGCGCTCGAGGTCCGGTTCAACCGGCCGACCGCCTTTTCCCATGAGGTGATCCATGCGCTCCGCCCCCTGTTCGACCGGTTGTTTTCCCCGAGGGTGCAGTATCGGTCAACGGGCGTGATGTTGGGGAAGTTGCAGGACGATGCGAATCTGCAACTCAATCTGTTTGATCCGCCACTCCGGATCGACAAGTTCCAGCGGATCTATGACACCATCGACACCCTGCGCCGGCGATATGGCAAGCACACGGTGTTTCTCGGGGCGAGCCTCACGGCGCAGACGTTTACGCAGCACGTGGGCGACCGCGGCGATGCGCCGCAACGTAAAGGCCTCCTGTTGAAAGGTGAAACCGCCCGCAAGCGCCTGGGAATTCCCATGCTGCTGGGTGAGGTGAAGTGAGGAGCATTCGTAAGCTTGTCGTTTATGTCCACACTGACGGAGACACTACAGGTAGCGCCTTCACCGTTTGTCTCGGCTTCCTTCCTCATTGCGCTGTGCTCTCTCGAGTCTCCTGGAGTCGCTGCTCGGCAGGCCACCAGCTCTTCCATCGCCCTCCCTTTGGTGTCTCAATAGGATAGTGCCCGTTTGTGCTAGAGAAATATCCCTTTGAGCGGTCAGACATGGCGGTTAAGGAAATCAGGATAATGATTCCACGAGTGCCCGTAGGTCATCGGATACATTGAATCGAAGGCGACCTGGCGCGTCTTCAGTCGGGGACTTCAGCGTTGATAAGGCGAAGCGGTATTCACGTTGAATTGAATAAGGGTCCACTTCTTTGGTGAAACAGAGGCGATGCCAGTCGGGAAGGTTTGCAAAATCCTCGAACGTCTTTATGCGGCCAGACTGGTTCTCATAGATGACCGGCCCGTGATGCATGTGGACGATGTTCTCGATCGGTCGTGAACCTTCCCAAAGACTGCATGTCACGGTGCTACAGAGGCGAGCCCAGTCAGAACTTGCATGGGCCACGATGCTTTTCGACGTAGGGCTATTGATCGTAAAGTCGATAGCGAGATGCATGGCGAAGGTGTCTGGCGCATTGATGAGAGTCGCCGCGTCGTAGCCGTCCTTTTGGAAATGCTCTCTCAGCGTCCGGTCCTCCCTGCTGGTCTCTGGGTATATGGCGGTGCAGTACACCCAAGGCTCGTCTGGAGAGGCGAGGGTTATGCTTGACTTGATGCTACTCAGGGAACCAACGGCCATCCCAAATGAACACCGACTGGCAATCCAGGACATCGCATCCAGGGTGAGACACCCCTCCATCGAGTCGGCGATGCCGGGGGGCAATTCCTCACCGTTCCGGTAGTAAGCGGGGGTTGCGAGCTGAACGCATGGGGCGTTTGGCAACGCGTCGCACCGCTTGGTGAACTTCACGAGAGAGCGAATGGGACTGGTTCCGGAATGCTCATTAACGCGCCGGACCACGATCAAGGTCGTCGATTGCCGATCAGGGGCGAGCACGAGCACAAGCTTTGAAACCGGTATCCCTGGAACACGGGTATTGATCGACTTCACGGTGTCGTCGTCTAGGACACAGATGATATGATCGCTGACACCCCAAGAGCGGGTGTCGTTAAACTCGGGTGCGCGGGCCTTCACGATTCCTCCTCTTCCCGGAGTCTCAATAGGATGATTCCGAGCCGATCAGCACGACCAGCTTAGCCGTTTCAGGCAACGGGACTTATCCAGATAAGTTGGCGGATTTTGCGTTTTTCCTCGCGCCGTATCGTTGGTATCCGCGATCGGTAGTTCTGCTCAGACACGCCTCCTCTGGGTGGGTCTCGGCATGGGAGTTCGATGATTCTGCCAAAGGTTTTCTTTCGCTGCTCCCTGCCGTTCCTCTTGTCGCGTTAATGGATAAATCCCTTTTCTTTTGCCATGTCTGCAATTGAATCCCCTCTGTTTACGATAAGGGGTTAAGTCGAATAATTTGGCGACCACCCTCCACCCAAGGCTTTATACAGTTGCACGACCGAAACCAGATGCAGGCGATGCGTTTCCGTGAGAGACAACTCCGCATCGAAGAGATTTCGCTTGGCAATGAGCACATCAATATAACTGGTCAGCCCCCCACGGTAACGTAAATTGGCAAGACGTAATGCCGAACGTAACGCTTCCACCTGTTCTATTTGAGCTTGGCGCTGCTCTCGTGCGGTTTGAACCGCCACTAACGCATCTTCCACTTCTTTGAACGCCACAAGGATGGTTTGTTCGTATTGCGCAAGCGTTTGCCTGGCCTGAGCTTCGGCTACGTCTTGCTGAAAGCCCAGCGCGTTCGCGTTCAGCAGTGGTCCGGTCAGATTGAAGCCCGACGCGCCGAACGTCCCTTCGGAGGTCAAGAGATTCGACAACCGTGGACTCGCCACGCCAAGAATACCCGTCAGAGTCACTGTGGGAAATCTGGCCGCTTTGGCCACCCCGATTCGGGCCGTGGCCGCAGCTAACGCTTGCTCTGCCTGCAAAATGTCCGGACGACGCTGAAGCAACTCCGAAGGCAGTCCGGCCGGCACGTCAGGGGGCATCGCCTGTTCCGTCAACCGTTTTCCTCGTTTTATATTCGCTGGATTTTTTCCGAGTAACACACTCAACTCATTTTCCTTCTGAATCCTCCTGCGCTCGAATTCGGCCACTCGCGCCGCGGCATTCGCCTGCTCAGCTTCAAACTGATCCGCATCCAACTTGGATGTGATCCCTCCTCGAAGGCGGGCTCTGGCAATTCTGACCGATTCTTCCCAAGACGTCAGCGTGCGTTTCGCAATATCCAACTGCATATCGAATTGCAACAGATCGAAATAGGCTTGAGCCACCCCGCTGACCAAGGCCAGGACCACCGCCCGCCGGTTTTCCTCCTGGGCCAGGAGATCCCCCAGCGAAGCTTCCGTTGACCGACGAATACGGCCCCACACGTCAAGTTCCCAGGCCAAATTGCCTTGTACGGAATAGCTAAAGTCACTAGGAGCCCCGTCTGCACGAAAGCCTCCCCGAGTTCGGCCCAAGGCCGGAAATCTCGAGTTGGCCTCCACTTGCGGGGCAAAACCCATTTGGGCGATCGACAGCCGCGCCTCAAATTCCTCAATGGCCGACACCGCCCGTTCGAGATCTTTATTCTCTGCCAAGGCGGTTTTGATAAGTTCCTGGAGCGTCGGATCCTTTAACAATTCCCACCAAGGGAGATTCGCAAGAGAAGGCAAGGAGGTCGGATCTTCGACCATGCGATAGTGTTCCGCAACTTGGGCACCGGGCCGTGAGTAGTCAGGACCAAGTGCGCAAGCGCTCGCGAGAACGGAGAGCAAGAGGAGAAGGAAAAAACCCATGTCAGGATTCCGGTGGATCCAACGTCCGTCGGTTCTCGGCTCTTGCGTCATCAGGCGTAGGCCCGCCTCGACGCCCAATGAACGTTCGAAGCAGCACAAAAAACAGGGGCACAAACAATATGGTCAGAAACGTTGCCGCCAACATCCCGCCGAACACGCCGGTCCCTATTGAATGTCGACTCGCCGCCCCGGCTCCGGACGCCACGACCAGCGGGACCACTCCCAGAATAAACGCCATTGAGGTCATCACGACAGGCCGAAACCGCAGACGGGCCGCTTCGAGTGCCGCATCCAACGGAGAACGACCACGCTCATGCAACGTCTGGGCAAATTCAACGATCAAAATGGCATTTTTGGCGGCCAGTCCTATGAGCGTCACGACGCCGATTTGAAAATAGATGTCATTGGTCAGGCCTCGAACCCAAACGGCACTCAGGGCCCCGAGAATTCCGAACGGGACCGCAAAGAGGACCGCGAAGGGAATCGACCAACTTTCATACAAGGCGGCCAAGACCAGGAACACCATCAGGAGCGCAAAAGCGAACACCACGGTGGTTTGGCCGCCCGCACGACGTTCCTGGAAGGACAGACCGCTCCAATCAATCACATACCCTTGTGGCGTCAAAAGGTCATTCGCCATTTGTTCAAGCACGTCGAGCACGTCTCCCGAACTGAAGCCGGGGGCCGCACCTCCCAACACCAGTGCCGTGTTGAAGCCATTAAAATGGGTGACGGGGTCCGGACCGCTGACAAATTCGGTCGTCACGATCGTATCCAGTGGGATCATGCTGCTTTCTGACCCGTTCTGGGCCCGAATGTAGATCTTGCTGATATCTTCCGGCGCCGAACGGTATTGAGGAGAGGCCTCCGTCTGAACTCGATACACGCGCCCGGATTTGACAAAATCATTGATGTAGAAGTTTCCAAAGTAGGCCTGCATGGTCTCGAACACGTCGGAAATGGGAACACCGAGGGCTTTGGCACGATCGCGGTCCACGTGGGCATACAGTCGCGGAGCACTCACCCGAAAGCTAGTATTCGCAAAGGCGATGGCGGGATGCTGCCTGGCGTTCGCCACAAATTCCTGTGCGACCTCGGCAAACGTGGCGAAATCGCCCCCACTGGGATCCTGGAGCTGGAGTGAAAAGCCGCCGGTGGCACCCAATCCCCTGATCGCCGGCGGATTGAACGCCAGAATCAGGGCTTCCGGGATGTCGGCAAATTTTTGAAAGGCCGCCCCAATCAAGGACCGTGCTTGTTGGCGGGTTTCCCGGCGTTCGCTCCAGGGATGAAGCGGAACGAACATGGTGACGTGATTCGTCCCTCGAGCATTGAACACGAAATTTTGGCCGACCAGCGTATCGGTGGAATGCACCTCGGGAATCGCCTGAAAATAGCGTTCGACTTTTTCCGTCACTTTGAGCGTTCGCTCTTTTGAGGCCCCGTCGGGCAGTTGAAGAATGGTAATGAGGTAGCCTTGATCTTCCTCCGGGAGGAAACTTCTGGGCACGTGTGCAAACAACGCCCATGCACAGAAGACGAGGACGGCAAAAACCCCCAGAAACATGATGGCTCTTCGAAGGATGAACCGCACGGTTCCGACGTAAACGTTCTGCCCCCAATCAAAGAAGTGGTTGAACAATCTCCACAAGCCTCTTGCTTCGCGATGCCCGGTCCGTAACACCACGGCGCAGAGGGCCGGACTCAACGTCAACGCCACCAGCCCTGAGATGGCCATGGACAACGCAATGGTGATCGCAAACTGTTTGTACAACTCACCCGTGATTCCTCCAAGAAACCCAACGGGCACAAACACGGCAACCAACACGAGCACGCTGGCGATGACCGGTCCCGTCACTTCGGTCATGGCTTGCTTGACGGACGCCCTTCTTGAAAGGCCGCCCTGTCGCATGTGACGTTCCACGTTTTCCACGACGATAATCGCGTCATCGACCACAATGCCGATGGCCAGGACCATGCCGAACAGGGTTAAGGTATTAATGGAAAAGCCTAAACCCGCCATGCCGGCAAACGTCCCGATCAAGGAGACCGGAACGGCGATAGCCGGAATAAGGGTCGCGCGCCAACTTTGCAAGAACAGAAACACCACCAAAATCACCAACCCCATCGCTTCCATTAGGGTTTTCACGACTTCCTTGATGGACACCTCAATGAAGGTCGTCGTGTTGTACGGGATATCATAGGACACGCCCGCGGGGAACTGCCGGGCGAGTCGTTCCATCTCCTGGTTCACGCGTTGCATCGTGTCCAGCGCATTCGCCCCCGGAGCAAGAAACGTCAGGAGGAACGTATTGGGTTTGCCGTTCCAGCGTGCTTGAAGGTCATAGGATTGCGCGCCCAGTTCAACCCGGGCGACGTCCCGCAAATGGATCATGGAGCCGTCGGGATACGCTCGCACGATCATAGTTTCGAAGTCTTCGACCCGGCTCATACGACCCTGTGTAATAATGGGAATGGTGAGTTCGGTGCCTTGCGGTGCGGGTTCCCGTCCAAGGCGGCCGGCCGGAAAATCACGATTTTGTTCACGAACCACGTTGACGATATCACCAGGCATCAGATTGAGTTGGGCCATACGGATGGGATCGAGAATGATGCGCATGGAGTAATTCTGGCCGCCGAAAATGGAGGCCTCGCCCACGCCGGGCAAGCGCTTGATACGATCGAGAATGCGCAACAGCGCATAATTGGAAAGAAAAATGGTGTCGTATTTGGGATCAGTGGAACTCAAGGCAATAACCGCCAGAAGACTCGGAGACGTCTTTTTGACCGTAATGCCCTGGCGCACCACTTCATCCGGCAATTGTGGTTCGGCAAGCCGTTGGCGGTTTTGCGTTTGAACCTGGGCGATATCCACGTCCGTCCCGATTTCAAACGTGAGTCGCATGGTCATGTGCCCGTCGTTGGTGCTCGTCGAGTCGTAATAGAGCAGATTGTCAATGCCCGGGAGTTGGACCTCTATCGGCCGGGCAACGGATTCCGCGACGACCTCGGCGCTGGCCCCGGCATAGTCCGCATCGATTTGTATCGTGGGCGGCACGATCTGCGGAAATTGCGCGACGGGCAGAATCTGTAACGACCCCAGGCCGATCACCACGATGATGATGGACAACACCGACGCAAAGATCGGACGATCAATAAAAAAATGGGGACTCACGCTTTCTCCTATGGGACGGCTGCCGCCTCCGTGGCCTCCGAAGAAGGGGGGGCCGGCTGGGAGGAAACCGGGGTCACGCGCATGCCGGGTTGAATGCGATGAAATCCTTCCAGCACGACCCGGTCGCCCGGGTGAAGGCCCTCTTCAATGAGCCACTCTTGCCCATGCCAGGCACTCGCCGTGACGGGCCGGAGCCCCACGGTGTGTGCGCCGTCGACCACGTACACAAAGAGCCCCTTCGGACTCTGCTGAACGGCCCGTTGGGGGATCAAGATCGCACCCCTGCGCATGTAACCGCGAACCCGAATTTTGACGAACTGTCCCGGAAACAAGGCGTACAGCGGACGATCGTCCCGGTCCCCAGGAAACATGCGTTGACGCGTATTGGGAAATTTGAAGCGGGCCTCAAGCGATCCCGTCTCGGAGCGAAAGCGGACCCCTGCCACGTCCAACGTGCCTTCGTGGGGATAGGTGGTCCCGTCAGCCATAATCATCATGCCTCTCAGTTGAAACAGATCGGGCCGTTCCACGCGATGGGCCGCTAATTCTCGCTGCCGCCGCAGGATGTAACTTTCCGGTATCTGAATATTGACGTACATGGGATCCATTTGATGGATGCTGGTGAGCAGGTCGGTTTGCGCCGAAACCAATCGTCCCTCGTACAATCGGCTTCGTTCGGGGCGTCCGGCCACCGGCGCGACAATGAGGGTGTTGCGCAGATCGAATTTGGCTTTTTCCCAATCGCCCTTCGCCGTGACCAGCGCGGCTTCCGCTAGAAGTTTTTCCGCAAGGGCGTCATCGACGTTTTTTTGGCTCACGGCCCGTTCGGCAAGGAGCGGCATGACGCGCGCCAACTCCGCACGCGCCTGGGCCAAGCGCGCGAGAGCCTGCCCCACTCGACCTTTGGCGCTGGCGGCCGACGCCCGAAAAGGAACGGGATCGATCAGGTACAGCTTCTCGCCTTTCTTCACGTCACGCCCTTCGGCAAACAAGACTTTCTTGATAATGCCCGTGACCTGTGACCGAATCTCCACCGGCCGGAAGGACACCGTCTGGCCAAGGAATTCCACTTCATCGGGTATGGTCTTGGCGACAACAGTCATGACCGTCACTTGAGGCGGCGGCGGGGCCGGCGCAGGACCGCCCTCTGGTTGGCAGGCCGATAGCCCAACCAGGGCTAGCCCATAAGACCCGATGAGCCCGAGGAACCCGTGTCGGAACGTCTTCATGGCGAACCTTCTCGATTAAAACTTCCACACCACCAATGTCGGCACGACGCTTTCATCCGTGGCCGCGTCGCCGAACTTGTTCAACCAAAACTGTCATTCGATCCCCAAGGCGAGGTAGTCGCTGACATGCCCCCGGACCTGCGGCTGCGCCAGAATCCAGTGCTTGACGGTGTGCCCGAGTTCGTTTTCTCATTGCCGTATTGCCAGCCGCTTGCATGCTGGACCGTATAGACGGAATGCTCGGCATCGCCCCCACCGGCCCAGGAGGGAATGCGGGGGTTGCCGTATTGGAAGTGGCACTCGGTCTGACTCCATTCGAACGCAGACGCCAGCGATGAGAGACCCAAGGCCATAAGAAAAGAAAGAACGCCGCGCATCACCGTCCCACGAGCCATCCCGCCAAAAGAAACAGCCAGCCCAGCCCCACCACGAACAGGCTGGCGACGCCCCACATCCCGATCAACCGTTTGAGGGTGTTGCTCTGGTCGGAAGAGCGCGGGAACCACTCCACGTAGCCCTTCTTGATGTCGAGCCGATATTTCATGGGCGGGGCGGCGGGAAACAAAGCTGACAAAGGCGATCACGCGTCATCAGCGTTTCGATCAAGTCGGGGTCGTGCAGGCTCACCCAATTTTTGTCGATGGTCCGTTTGTTCGCACCGAATCCACAGTTGAAACAATGAAGGCGCCCCTCCCGACCGGTCAGCGGATTTTGGGATTGCGTGACGCCGAAGGGCGGGTGCGCGTGGCCGAAGCGACAAGCCTTCATGATCCTGAAGGGATTCTCGGAAAGCAATACGGGCAGGCCGTGACGCCGGTCCGCTCGGCCTCCGTCAAGGTCGTTCGTTTTCGCACCATGCACGATTCGCCATCCACATGCTCGACCCAATCCGCGCAATGCGCAACGGGCTCCACGAAGGCGCCAACCAAGATAATGACGGGTTCTGGCGGATGGACGTGGCGCTGCTCCCGGCACAGCCGTCCACAGGGCAATCCGGACGACACGGCCGGCAGCACGTCCCAATCAGGCTGCGGCTCCAAGGCGGCCTCGTCACGATCGTCCAAGTCGCGTGGAGGCAGCGCGGTCATGTCAGCACACAAGAGACGCCGAGGCCGGCCAACGTCGGATCGACCACGCGCGCCCCGACCCGGGCCTCAAACAAGCCACCGAACACTTCGCCCGCGATCAGGACCAACGTGAAAGCCGAGATTAACAGTGGAGTCCAGACTGTGAAAAAAGCCATGGGGCCTACCGCCTTTCCGGAAAACACCATTGACACAAGCGCTCACTCGCGACCAACCCCGCGACCACCTCCGGCGAGGCATACGTCATCCACAAACGCTCATCGGCTTGACTGGGGCCAGTCTACGCGCACAGATCGCAAGGCAGGGGCCCAGGCCGGCCGGTTGAGGGCTTGACGGGTTGCATGACCGACAACGGGGGGTGGGCATGGCCGTGACGACAGATCATGAGACCACAACCGTCCACACCCAACGCGCCAAGAACCGCAGGAACGTGAACCCGCCGACAAGGGCGACGGAGACGGCGACCAGGACAAGCAACGACCACAACAGGGTTGACCGGAGCGAGCGGGACGGACGCGTGGGCTCCTCCGCTTGGTCAAGCTCGCGGGCCACAATGTCCCATTTCTCTTTGCCGGATAACATCAGGGATACGTTCAGGCAATGGTCCGCCGGAGTAGAGGCGGACGGCTCGTTTCAGCCGCCACAGTCCGACCCGGCGACAATGTCACAGGGTGGGTCTTCTCTCTCCACAGATTGGTGCCATTCGATTGTGGGTTTCCTCCTCTCGTCGGTCCTGGTGGACTTCTTCTTCCGCCCGGGTGATTTCTCATAGGTGTTCACCCATTCGGGCAGCATCACCCCACGCCCAATGCCTGAATAGCCTATCAATGCATCCAACTGCTTCAGGAGCTGGACAGAGTGGCCGTCTCGTTCGAGCTTGACCTTCAACGGCAACACCGGATCTTCTGGCTCTGATCGTCGTTGAGGCCCACGGGGTTTCATTGGGTAAAAAGAATTGCCTCTTGAAAAAATTAATGCGCTTTTACATGAAATAAGGTAAACTTTGTAAGAAAAACATCGACATTCATGTGAAAATTCGATGAATTTCAGGCATTGAGTGGGGTGCCCACACGGGCTGGACAGTCGGCGGGGCGGCGGGACTGTGCAAGGAGGACGCTTGACGAATCACGATGAGTTCGCCCGCGCGCCCGAGACGGCAGCCGCGCGCCTCGCCAGCCTGACCGAGGCACTGCTGCGCATCGGCGCGAGCCTCGACCTCGACACCCTCCTCCGCGAGATCGTGAAGAGCGCCCAGGCCCTGACCAGCGCCCGCTACGGCTCGATCGTCACGATCGATGAGACGGGTGCGCCCCAGGACTTCGTCACGTCGGGGATCACCGACGCGGAACACCAAGCCATGGCGGCATGGCCAGGCGGCCCGCAGCTGTTCGAGCACCTGCGTGACCTGTCGGACGCACGGCTCACGGACTTCCCCGCCCTCGTGCGCTCCCTCGGCTTGTCCTGGGAGCTGCTGCCGGTGCAGACCCTCCAGGGCACCCCGATGCACCATCGCGGCGTGCATGTCGGCAACTTCTACCTGATCGAGAAGGCGGGCGGGGGGCCATTCACCGACGAGGACGAGGAGATCCTCCGGGTGTTCGCCGCGCAGGCGGCCGCGGCGATCGCCCATGCGCGCGCCTACCGCGACGAGCGGCGCGCCCGCGCCGACCTGGAAGCCCTGGTCGACACCTCGCCGGTGGGCGTCGTCATGTTCGATGGGCGGACGAACCGCCCGGTCTCGCTCAACCGGGAGGCGAAGCGGATTGCGGAGAGCCTGCACCGGCCGGGCCAGCCCCCGGAGGCGTTGCTCAATGACATCACCTGCCGGCGGGCCGACGGGCGCGAGGTCCCCCTCGAGCAATTCCCGCTGGGACAGGAACTGCACAGCGCCAAGACGGTGCGCGCCGAGGAGATCGTGCTCTCGGTCCCCGACGGGCGTCGCGTGACGGTGCTGCTCAACGCGACGCCGATCCACGCCGAGGACGGGGCGGTCACGTCGGTGGTGGTCACCCTGCAGGACTTGGCGCCGTTCGAGGAGCTGGCGCGGCTGCGGGTCGAGTTCCTCAGCATGGTGAGCCATGAACTACGCGCGCCGCTGGCTTCCATCAAGGGCTCGGCCGCCACGGTGCTCGACACCTCGCGGGTGCTGGATCCAACCGAGGTGCGCCAGTTCTTCCGCATCATCAACGAGCAGGCCAACCATATGGCCGGGCTGATCGGCGACCTGCTCGATGCCGGGCGCATCGGGACGGGCACGCTCTCCGTCTCGCTCGAGTCCTCGGAGGTGGTCATGCTGGTGGACCAAGCGCGAACCACCTTCCTGTCCGGCGGCGGCCGGCACCGCGTCCTCCTCGACCTGCCGCCGGACCTGCCCCAGGTCCTGGCCGACCGGCAGCGCATCGTGCAGGTGCTGAACAACCTGCTCGCCAACGCGGCCCGGCACGCCCCCGAGACGTCCCCCATCCGGGTAGCGGCGGTCCGTGACGGCGTGTACGTCGCGGTGTCGGTCGCCGACGAGGGGCGGGGCGTGGCCCCAGAACAGCTCCCGTCCCTGTTCCGTCAGTATGACGAACGCGGCGGCGCAGGCGGGCTGGGCCTCGCCATCTGCAAGGGGCTGGTGGAAGCCCATGGCGGGCGCATCTACGCCGAGAGCGGCGGGCTCGGCTTGGGCACGCGCGTCACCTTCACCCTCCCGGTGACCGAGGAGGCCGGCGGTCCCGCCGCGCCGCCCCAGCGGGAGGCGCCGCATGACGGCGGGACGCCGGTGCGCATCCTGGTGGTGGACGACGACCCGCAGACGTTACGCTACGTCCGCGACACGCTGACCGAGGCGGGCTATGCCGCGCTGGTCACGAGCGACCACACGGAACTCGCGCACATCCTCGAGACGGAGCAGCCCGCGCTGGTCCTGCTCGACCTGGTCCTGCCCGGGACCGACGGCCTCATGTTGATGGAGCAGGTCCCGGACCTCGCCGACCGGCCGGTCATCTTCATCTCCGGCTACGGACACGACGAGACCATCGCGCGGGCCTTCGAGGCCGGGGCCGAAGATTACCTCGTCAAGCCCTTCTCCCCGACGGAACTCGTGGCGCGCATCCGGGCGGCGCTCCGCCGCCGGGTGGCCCCCGACCCGTTCGTGCTGGGCGACCTCGCCATCGACTACGACCGGCGCCAAGTGCGCGTGGCGGGGCGCGAGGTCGTGCTCACCGCCCACGAGTACGAGCTGCTCCGCGTGCTCTCGCTCGGCGCCGGACGGACCCTGACCTACAACGCCCTGTTGCGCCAGATCTGGAGCGAGCGGGTCTACGCCGACCCGCATCGGCTCGTGCGGGCCTTCGTCAAGCAGCTTCGCCGAAAGCTCGGCGACGACGCGGAAACCCCCGCCTACATCGTGACCGTGCGTGGGGTCGGCTACCGCATGAAACGGCCGGGCGACGCCTGACGGCCGCCCTCGACCTTGTGACGCGAGGAAGGAATGGGGAATGATCGGACGTTGACGGTTTGGTTGGGGAATGAACCAGCTATGTGGACACTCATGCGTCCTCGAAGATCTCCCAGCAGTCAGAGTCGAGCTGGATTCCGTGACGGGGGCGTGCCCTGGGGATCTCCGCAGGGGCAGTCCGATCCCACAACACGGCTTCCAGGCTCGGCGGACCTGCCGTGTTGCCGGCGTGGCGTCTGCCGCTGGCCGCATCCGCGGTGCGGTCTCGTGAACCGTGGTGAGCCCGGTGCTCGGCCCGGCGGCTCTCTTGTCTCGCGTCCCAGGCAGCGGAGCCGTCCCCATGACACCGGAGGGAACCAGCGTGCGGGGGTCTCGCGTCTTATGGCCACAGTCGCGATCCACGGGACAAGGACGGGGAAAGGGATTGTGTAGTCGGACTATCCGTCAGAAGATGTACCACCAACTCATAACGGAGGGATCACACATGAGAACTAGAAAACGACACCTCTTTTTGCTGGCCGCGGCCACGGTGCTGGCCTGGGCAAACCTGCCGGTTTCGTCCGGCGTGGCTGAAACGACGGCGGCAACCAAGCCGGCAGCAGTCACCTCGACACTGCAATCAGCCGGCGCGCTCAGCTTTGGGCCCCAGAATGTGTTGTTTGTCGGGGATTCCAAGGCTGGAGTCGTTCATGCCTTTGACCTCGGAGACGGGGGGATCACTTCCCAAGCCGAAATCCCGCTGGGAAACAGCGCCGCGTTCGAAGGGCGGGATTTAGTGTCGGATATCGGGACCAAAACCGCAAGCCTGTTAGGCGTCGCGGTTGATGATATTCGCATTCATGACATGGCCGTCCACAAGCCCACAAAGCAAGTGTTCTTTTCCGTTCATCGTGGCCATGGACCAAACACCGTCCCCGTCATTGTGAAAGTGAATAAGGGGCAACTGGAAATTGTCCGTCTGCAGGATGCCACACATTCTGCCATCAGGGTCGGACCGGTGCCCGTGAAGGAACAACTGGAATTTGGCCAACCGCAAAATATGTTGGCCATCACGGATATTGATTATTGGGAAGGTGAGCTGTTTGTCTCCGGCGTCTCCAACGAAGAGTTCGCGTCGAAACTACGGCGGATACCCTATCCATTTGATACAACCGTGTCCACGACATCTATTGAAATCTGGCATGCGGTGCATGCGCAGTTTGAAACGCGGGCCCCGATTGTCGCCAAGGACATTCGGAAGATTAACGGCACGCCCACCCTGATTGCCGTGTATGCCTGCACGCCGCTGGTACGCATTCCCTTGGACCAACTGCAAGATGGGGCACACGTTCGCGGCGCAATGATCGGGGAGTTGGGGTTTGGCAATACCCCGATCGATATCATCAGCTATAAGAATGCGATGGATGGGAAAGACTATGTGCTCGTCACCAATACGAATCGCAGTGCGGTTCAGGTGAGTCTGGCCGACATTGGCGGGGCTCAAGCCATGCCGGTGAATGTCCCGAATAATTTTGGGCCGGCCGGGATCACCCAATTTCCGATTCCGCTTGCCGGGGCCCTCCACCTTGATTTGCTGGACGGGCAGTGGGCCGTGGTGATCCGGCCCAATCCTGAAGATCACGCCCGCCTTGATTTACACACCTTGCCGGTCCCCTTCTTCTTTGACCGGGCTGATCATATCGTGGAGATGAATTGGCCGGGCTATAAGAAGCCGTCGTAGGGGTTCGAGCGGCGGCGAGACGAATCATGCAGCTTTGCGCCACAACGATCGTTGTGTTGGCCGCACTGCTGGGATGGCGTGCCGCGCCGGCCCCTGCGGTGACGACGGCCGGGATGACCGAAGTCTCCGCGATTGTCCCGACGGCCGACGTGCTGCCTGAAAACCTGCTGCGCCTCTATGTGCATTTTTCACAGCCGATGCGCCGCGGGCAGGTCCGCGAGGCCATTACGCTGATCGGAGAGAACGGGGAACCGATCGTCAAGCCTTTTCTCAATCTGGCCATCGAGCTTTGGGATCATGACGAGAGGCGCCTGACCCTGTTGTTTGATCCCGGACGCATTAAACGCGGGGCCGGCCCGAATGTGCAGGTCGGCCCGCCGCTTCAGCGCGGCAACCAGTATACGCTGAGGATTCGTCACAGCATGAAGGATTTCCGGGGCAAGCCACTCGCCCGAGCCTTTACCAAATCCTTCACCGCCCAGGCCCCGATACGCTCGGCCCTGCTGCCGGAAACATGGCTCTCCCGTTTACCCACGGCAAAGAGCCACGAGCCGTTGATCCTTACCTTTTCACGTATCATGGACAGGCCGATGCTCTTTCGCTTTATTCGAGTGCTTGATGCAGACGGGCACGTGGTTCAAGGCAGCATGACGGTGTTAGCGCATGAAACACGCTGGGAATTTGTCCCTGCCTCGCCATGGCAGGCAGGACAGTATCGTCTCGCGGTTTCCACCGACTTGGAAGACGTGGCGGGCAATAATGTCAGGACGTCTTTTGAGGTGGCAGAGGATGAACCGATGATGCATGGCAAGCGCGCAGAACGGGTGTTCGTGCCCTTTATTCTGAAGCCTTGAGGTGTGAAGATCCTAGAGAGAAGACCGTGGCGCTGCCCTTTCGGGGAGGGAGCCACCTTCAGGAGAACGTTTTAACGGCCCCAAGGGGATTCCATCGTTCCCTTGACGACTACAGCATCTCGTAGGCCGAACCCCACGAGAGACAATTTCCCTACTAGAAGTTGTCTTTGTGTAATTATCATATAAGGCCTGCCCCCAAGACCTTTTCTCACTGATTCGCGCCGCCCGACCCCCGCCGGAGGGCTGTCCTGCCCCTCCGGCCATGCTCACAATATGCACGAAAAGGCCCCGCCTTTTCTTACCCATTTCACAGTGGTTTCTCTATACTTTTCTTATTTGGAACGATCATTCCGTCTGTTTTTTTATTTATTTTTCATAAATCCGGAGAGAGTGACGATGCCCCATAAGCTTGAATTAGTTCAATTAGAATAGGCTGGCCTTCAAAAACTGAAACCCGGATCCTCCGGTTTTGGGTGAAGGTCACGCTGATGGGAGGGAACCATCATGGGATCAAACCCGAATAAGAGACACGGACAAGCACTCCGTTATGCTGCCTTCCGAAAGCAGTTGGCGTGGATCGTTTACGTATGTGGACCGGATCCTAGTCGGTGTTTCAGTCATAAGCCCAGCGTCCGAGCGATCCATCAGCCTCGACGCGCTCTTCCCGGCCTGCCCCGCACACTGGCCCTTCTCGCACCCGCCGCTCGCTGTTCCTCCCCGCCCTTACTGTTCGCCGCCCCCGAAGCGCGGCGGAAGAGGGGGCAAACGCTCAAAGCCGTCGTAATCGGCCTTACGTTGACACTGGCGTATGCGTTGCCGGTGCAGGCTCGTATCAGCATCGAAGTTGGTATGGGCACCGTCTATGAACACTCTTTCGCGGGATACGCCTGCCCCATTCCAAATTTCCTCGGAACGACCAGCGGCGACGGCCACATCAGAGTGACCGGCGGAAACGGCATTATCGGCAACATGGATGGTAACGACGTCCTTCTTAACAGGATGATGAACGGCGCGCTGAAACTGGTCAAGAAAGGATCGTGGCCAGGGCCTTTCACCTTAACGACGCCGCTCAAGCATATTCACGATGCTTTGAGCTACACCGATCCTGGCGACAATCCACCACAGGGGTTCCCAGCTAATGCTGCTCGTGGCGCGCTTTACGCACGTGGTGTTCGGGACCACAAAATATCATCTGGCGCTCTAGGTGCTCTCGTACATCATGCAACCGCTGCCTTTGGAGTCAGATTGATGCAATCATATCAATCTCCAATTACAGTGAAGTTTGCGACTTATGGCACCACGGCTACGGGTTCGTCCAAAACCTCAATCGGCGAATATGCCCTTGATGGATCCGAAGACTTCAAATCGGTTAGCGGCACATTGACGTTCCTTCCCGGAGAAACTTACAAGCTGGTTACGGTTGCCATCATCAATGATTGCGTTGAAGATGGCGGAGAAAAGTTGCATCTGATTATCGAACCTCCTGGCCCAGCAGAAAACCCAACGACGACGGGGAATACCGATTTGGACGAATGGTTTGTGAGTCAAAATCTGACACGTGCTTACACGATTCTAAACTACGATAAAGTTCAGATCCAGAACGTCAAAACTCAAGCCAGTAAAACCGTTCCGTTGACGTCAGTCTTAGAGCGTGTTCCAGAAAGGCATGGTGATAGCGAACATTTTTGGCTCAACGTGCGCTTCAGCGAAGCGCTGGGCGAGACCTCACATCCTCCAACAGCCGCTTCGTTCGTGGTCCAAGGCGGCAAAATCAAGCGGGTACGGAAACTCGAGCCGGGACTGTGGCGGGTACGCATCACGCCGAAGTCGTGGAAGGACGTGACGGTGACGCTGGCGGGTGGGCGCAGTTGCGAGGAAACGGGTGCGGTGTGCACGGCGGACGGCAGGTCCCTGACGAACACCCTGGCCGCAAGCGTGGGCGGCCCGGTGCGGATCCGGGTCGAGGGCGCGCGGGCGAAGGAGGGCAAGGACGCCTCGCTGGACTTCGCGGTGACGCTCAACCGCGCGGCGGCGCAGGCGGTCTCGGTGGACTACGCGACCGCGGACGGCACGGCGACGGCGGGCGCGGACTACACGGCCACGTCGGGCACCCTGACCTTCGCGGCGGGCGAGACGGCGAAGACGGTGCACGTGCCGGTGCTCGACGATGCCATCGACGAGGGCAAGGAGACCATGCGGCTGTTGCTCTCCAACCCGCAGGGGGCGTATCTGCGGAGCATGCACCGGCAGGCGAAGGGAGTGATCCGCAACGACGACCCGCTGCAGCGGGCGTGGCTGTCGCGTTTCGGGCGCACGGTGGCGGGCCATGTGACGGACGCGATCGGGGACCGGTTGCGGGGCGCGCCGAGACAGGACGCCCACGTGACCATCGGAGGCTACCGGCTGCCGCTGGGCCGGGCGGCCGCGAGTGAGCCCGCGCCTGGGGCGGCTCCCGACGAGGCGGTCACCGCGACGGCGGTGCTGACCGAAGTCGCGCGGATGCTGGGGCTGGGGCCGGGAGCGGCAGCAGGCCAAGCCACCCCGTGGGCTGCCCAACGGGACCCGCGGCTGGGGCAAGGCCGGGCCCTGCCGACCTTCCGGTTGCGGGAGGTGTTGCAGGGCAGTGCCTTCCGGCTCAACCTGGGTGCGACGGACGCGGATGCCGCGCAGCCCCGCCTGACGGCCTGGGGCCGGGTCGCGGGCACCACCTTCGAGGGCCGGGATGGGGCCCTGTCCTTGGACGGGGACGTGCTCACGGGCACCGTGGGCCTGGACGGCACATGGGACCGGCTGATGCTGGGGCTGGCCGTGGCCCATAGCCGGGGGAACGGCGGGTACGGCATGCAACTGAACGCGGGCCCCGCCCGCGGGAACCTGGAGCAGACCCTGACCAGCCTGCATCCCTACCTGCGGTACGCGGTGACCGACCGGCTGGATGTCTGGGGCCTGGTGGGCTACGGGTGGGGCGAATTGGACCTGGAGATGGCGAACGGCGTGACGGTGGAAACGGACACCACGCTCGTCATGGGAGCGTTTGGAGGCCGGGGGATCCTGTTGGCCCCGGCGGACACCGGAGGGTTCCAACTGGCCACGCGCACGGACGCCATGCTCACCCGGACCTCCTCCGACGCGGTGGCGAATTCGGTGGCCACGGACGCGGACGCGCACCGGCTGCGGGTGATCCTGGAAGGCAGCCGGGGGGTGACGTGGGCCGACGGCCGAAGCCTGACCCCGACGGTGGAACTGGGCGTGCGGCATGACTGGGGAGACGCGGAGACGGGCTTCGGCCTGGAACTGGGCGGCCGGGTGCAGTATGCGGACCCGACCCTGGGCCTGACCGTCGAGGGGACGGTGCGGGGCCTCTTGGCGCATGAAGCCGACGCCTACAAGGAATGGGGCGCGAGCGGGAGCGTGCGGCTGGATCCGGGTGCCACGGGCCAAGGCCTGTCGGTGACGCTGGCGCCGACCTGGGGCGCGGCAGCGAGCGGCGTGGACGGGTTGTGGTCCCGGCAGACCACACAGGGGCTGGCGCCCGCCACCCAATCCGCGCAACGCGGTTCGCCTGGCGGCGGACGTGGGCTACGGGTTCGCGGCCTTCGGCTCCGGCCTGCTGACGCCCTACGCGGGCACGGTGCTGGCGGATGGCGCGGACCGGACGTACCGGGTGGGCACGCGGGTGCAGCTCCCGGGCCTGACCCTGAATCTGGAAGGCACCCGGCAGGCGCCAACCCGGCAGCCGGTGAACCAGGGCCTGCGGCTCCAGGTCGAGTGGGGGTTCTGAGCGGCGACGCCACGCTTGGCGGTGCCCCGTCCCGGCGCGCTCCCCTTTCTCCTGGGGGAGCGCGCGAGGGGCGCGGCGCGGCGGCCTCGATCACGGCCTCCTCGTCTGTCGAAACGGCGGGCCACCCGGCCACGCCTTCGATGCACCCTCCCTCGCAAGGGGATTTATATACTTAACGGCGTCACTCCCGCCTTCGTTCTTTTCTGACACCGGCCATTTACTCCATCCGATGGTTTAAGCTATAGTTCCGCTGTCTACGCTATCAAGGCTGCCTGCTTGTCGGGTCGCCTGTGAAATACAACAACCTGATTCCACCATCTTGGGTAGCTCCCAAGCCTGATGGAGTCGTTTCTCAACGGTAAATACACGGGGCCTCCAAGTCGCCTTGGTGGCGTAGACACGGCCCGACCTTTGTGTCTGCGGGTCGGATGTCTCGTCTCTCTTCAAGGAGGTCTGTCATGCGACTGCACCTATTTACCGTATCCACCTTTGTTTCCTTACTGTGCGTTCTCTGGACTCCTACCATCTCCCAAGCCGATACCTTGTCCGATGAACAATACCGCCAAGAAGCCAAGACGCACATGATTGATCCGTGCCTTGAGGAAGTCTTCGTTTATCTGGCAAAGACGGCAGAACTGGAAGGACGAGTGACGGCCAACGAATTGATGCAGATTGTCGGCAAGGACGCCTTTGGACCGCACACGAAAAAGCTGGCGAACCACTATATCCAAGTGGTCAAAGGCAAGCCAGAAAATGAGCGAATGATTTGGTATCGGATCGGATTGGGTATGTGCGTCAAAGCGGGGAAGAATGCCTTCCGTGATGAAAACCCCATTGCTCAAGCCTTCGGCATGGCTGAGTCTACTCCACCATCCGATGACCGCCAAGATAATAGCGTGGGCATGTTGGCTGAGGAGGATTCCGATATTCCAGACCAAGCCAAACAGGACGCAATCAAAACGTGCAAGGATTCCGAGCGCGTTTTGGGAACCAA
Source organism: Nitrospirales bacterium (assembly GCA_965203665.1). Taxonomy (GTDB): domain Bacteria; phylum Nitrospirota; class Nitrospiria; order Nitrospirales; family UBA8639; genus Bin75. Next base: position 1,477,575 of record OZ241905.1, read on the forward strand.
AATGTCGTGGTTTATGTTGAATGCCTGTGTCAAGCATGAACTGGAATCCTACAGGGAATTTCAACGCAACTATGGCAACCGATAAAGCCTAGATTCGTTACTCCGCATCCTGTTCCGTAGGAATGCGAAACGTTTGTTCGAGTTCTTCCTGCGTCGGTTCGTAGTCGTCAGGCACGGCACCAGGACTCGGCTTTTTGAGCAAGAGTCGTTTGGTCGCATCCCTGAGTTGTTCGAGAGTGAGCGGACGTGGATTATCCATGTACCAGTCTCCTATAGGTCAACCGCTTACCAGACAATCCCCGACCTAACGCGATCATCCGGTCAATCGTATCCACCCGACAATTCCCCTCATGCAATCTGAACGTCGTTTCGTTCAGATACCGATGTAGATGCTTCGTGCTGACCCAGTGGTGTACGCCCATCAAAGATCGCCTCAGCACAGCCCACACGCTCTCGATCCCGTTGGTATGTGCGCCTTCCTTCACGTACTCATTCGCTGAATGCGCCACAGGACGATGCTGATACCCCAACTGGTTCAGGTTGCGATAGGTTCCATGGTCGTCGGTGCAGACAAACGCACCCTCTTCCACGTTATCCTGAATGATGGGGTAGAGCGTTGCCATATCGGTTCGGCCAACGGGCAGGGCCTTAGTCGGTCCCCATCGTTGGTGGAGTCCCAATACGGCCTGTTTTCCAGCCATGCCTTGGCCGATCTTGGGACGGTCTTTCAGGTGACGATTTCGGTTCTTCCCGCCGATATAGACCTCATCCACTTCTACGATCAAATCCAGCTTGAACTCCTCACGCTCACAGGCTTCCCGAATGCGCTGGAGGAGAAACCAAGCCGTCTTTTGCGTCACTTTGAGTTCCTTACTGAGTTGGAGGCTACTGATCCCTTTTCTGGCCGTGAGGGAGTAGTACATCGCCACAGCCCACTTTCTTAGCGGGATTCTGGTGGATTCCATCACGGTCCCCATCCGCACGGTGAACCGTTGCTGACAGGCAGGACACCAGTAGGCATCGGGTCTGCTTTTCGGTCGTGACAGGTTCTCCGTATTGCCGCAATGGGCGCAGGTTGGGTTGCCATCCCAGCGGACTTCCTCGAACCACGTCACCGCGTCCGCTTCCGTGGCGAACAGGGCCAGAATTTCCATGATACTCAGGGTGTTAGCGATTCGTTTAGCCATGACTCGTTCCTCCAAATCTCTCGTCAGTTATGTATGCTTATTTACGTAGCTAAATATACTTTATTTTGAAGGAGTTTGTAAAGCGTTTTTTATTGCGTTAGCCGTCCAGTATACGCTAGGTTGACAGACATCCATACTTTCCTCAAAAGGAGATTTTCATGAGTCAGGATCAATCCCCATCCGACGTTGACGACCATCCTACTATTGACTGTTTTCGTGGTCATCTGACTGTGCTTCAACTCTGTGTCGTAGAACTGTTTCGTGCATTGTACCGCCACGACCTAATAGACCCCGAAAAGGTCCTAAACGACATTGATATGAAAAGGTTAGAAAACGTGTACAACGAAGCTCAATCGATAAAAAACATCCCTCATGCGTATGAGTGCTTTTCCAAGCAACTGTCTTATCTTCGGAAAGACGTTGTCTCCGCTCCTTGGCCGCGTCTCCCATAGGAGTGTTTTCCATGGAGACGGCACAATACTTTCTCCGATCCTCAGGAGACAGTTTGTTGAGGTCAAAGCCCCAATTAAACGGCGAGGTCACGACTCATGCCCTCCCCGCCGTTAAGTATATAAATCCCCTCGCAAGACAGGCGGTTCAGAGCCTCTTCTCGTTTGGACGAAGAGCTGTCACTCTTGTGCCTGTTGCTTGGATAAGGAATACCTGACGCGATTCAGCCGGGAGGCCTTCAAGTTGGCCGACGCTCAAGAAGCCACTGAGTTGCAACACGTGGTTGCCGAGGGCTGTCTTGTAGCTGAACCATGATCAGGGCCGTGGCCGTCCGCCCAATTTCTTGCGGATCCTAGGTGCGCACGGCCGCCGGACAGCTGCCCCTCCCCACCTCCGGCCATGCACAAAAAATGCATGTGGAGTCCGAGACTTTTCTTACCCATTTCACATTTTTTTATATATAGGTACCATTTTGTCCGTTTGGCCCCAGCTGGCCGGACGCCATGAGAAGCCCGTTGACGGATCCCCGGAGGCAACGCCTTCGGGTGCCAGCCCCCGTATCTCCTACGGATCATGCCCCAGGATGTCAGAAGCCATCCTGGGGTCGGCTGGCTGAAGACGCTGTATATTCACACCTTTCTTGTTAACTATCACTTATGCGAAAGAAGGCTGCCATGAGAATCCGTCTCTGCTTCTTGGTCGCGCTGGCCACGCTCACGGGCTGCGTCGGCGTCAGTGAAAAGGTTTACTTGCGCAATGATGCTGGCGAAACGGTTACGTGCCAGAGAGTGGCGACTGCGGGATTACTAAACGTCATTATTGGACAAGACCCGAAAGACAAGGCGCAAGAAGAGCTCGAGTATTGCATCGCCAAGGCTGAGGAGCGGGGCTACAAGCAAATTCCTGCACCTTGACAAGTCTGGTGACGTAACTAAGAAAGGAGCCCCCAATGGCTACGCGTTACCTCATCATCCTAGTGGCCACGTCTCTCCTGCAGGGCTGCGGTATAACGCTATTTGTTCCGCCCGAAGAAGATGCCGTCGTGGATGAGCATGTGTTTACGCCCATTATTGATTTACCAAGATTCTTTGGGTGGGATAGGGACAGCGTCCACGCCTTAAGTACGAAAGCGGAAAGACGATTGGTGTTGATGGAAAAAAAAGTAAAGAACGGCTACCACGAGAAATCTGTGCTGACGGTCTGCGCTGAATCACCGGCCGAGGCGACGCAGGATTTGAGCAGTACCTTTGACTTTGCGGGATCAGTGGAAAAAGTCGAAATTTCTAAACTGCTCAAGGCCCTTTCGACAAAGATGAAGCCGACCTTCAAGCGATCCCAAGGGCTTCAATTTTACCGCGACGGGGCGTTCCAGTTGTGCCAAGCCTATCTGAATGGGTGATTACCGAGAAGACGCTCGCTCACGGCTTTCATCCCTGTCCTCGTTGCTTTATTACTCAACTGAATGAATTACGGGACATCGCCGAGCGGATTATTTTACACGAAGTCGCCAACGGCTTTTATAAAGACTCGGACGACGAGGACGAGAAGACAGAAACCAAGACGGAAACAGAAAGCACCACGGAGACGACGAGCAAAACGACCCATAAATCGGTGGCGAAGGAAGAGAAGGAAGAGTGATACGTGACGCCATGAAGGATAGAAAGCCCGTTTGACACAGAGACGGATTGTTAGGGGAAAGAATAAGGGGGATCTATGACTCAAAAACTGGCCAATAAAGTCGCATTTATTACAGGCGGGAACAGTGGGATCGGCTTGGCTGCCGCGCAAGAATTTGCAGCGCAAGGCGCGACCGTCGTGATTCTGGCACGGTCCCAAGGGAAGGCGGACAAGGCCCTGGCGCAAATTAATGGGCAGGCGACGGCCGTTGTTGGGGACGTGAGCGACCTCACATCCCTGAAATCCGCGTTTGCTGTCATCCGGGAAACGTATGGCCATCTCGATATTCTGATGACCAGCGCAGGGATCGTGCCGGCATCCGTGTTGGGGGAAACCGAGGAGTCAACATTCGACGAGATTTTTGCCGTCAATGTGAAAGGCACCTTCTTTGCCGTTCAGTATGCGATGCCCCTGCTTCGCACAGGCGCCTCGATCATCCTGGTCTGCTCATGCGTCCATGAAATGGGGTCCCGAGATTATGCTCTGTACAACTCAACAAAGGCGGCTGTTCGCTCCCTTGCCCGCTCGTTCACCCCGGATTTAGCGCCCATGGGCGTCAGAGTGAACGTGCTCAGTCCCGGACCAATCTACACCCCGGTGCTTGAAAACTCAGGGCTCTCGACGGAGAATATTGAGGCCGTTCGCGACACGTTCAGCGAACGGCTCGCGGCCGGGCGGGTGGGACAACCGGAAGAAATGGCGAAAGTGGCCCTCTTTCTGGCATCGGATGATTCGTCGTATATGTATGGGGCCGATGTCCAAGCCGATGGTGGCATGAATCAGGTTCGTTGGTAAGCGCGTCCCGTCACGTTCGCCAGCTTTCCGAAAAGGCCAGACATGCCGTACTGAACGGCTGTCCATCATATTTGCACGGCCACACGCAACCTTCGGCTTGCCGCCCATTGACCGTCACGGCCGCTTCCAGGGCAGGGATCATCACGACACTCGCCCCATAGCGTCGTTCCGGGAGTTGGGCGGGGGACTGGTGCGCCATCATGAGCGGGGCGATCATCTGACGCCACGTCAGCGCTATCTCGTCAGCCCCGGCGCGAACCGTCTGCGTCCAGGTTTCCCGGACCTCACCCTTTTGAGTAAAGGTGGCCTCAAGGACCGGGATATGCTCGCTGGCTGTCTCCGGGTTCAACATGCCCTGCACGGTGGCTTGCAACCAATGCACGAGTTCCGGGTGATCGGTGTAAATGTGCCACTGGTGGGCCGTCAGTTCACTCTTGAGAAACAGCGCATGGCCGGCTCCTTGAGGTGAATACGTGACAGTCCAGAGACTGGCATCGGTGGTGAATGGGGCATCGGGGGCAAGGCTCAGGCGAATGAAGGGGTTTTCCCCATTCAGTATCACCGTCCCTGGGACGATGGGGGGTAAGGCTGGACCGGTTTCGCTGGACAGATCAAGGTTTGAAGTCGTCATAAGCGTGCTATCTCCTTTACCATTCTGCTCGTGATATTCGTGGCACGGATGGCGGCGGGTTCACGGGAAGCCGTGCGACCCTATTCCCTGCCGTCTCAATGGGCGATCAGGTGGTTTCCTTTCTGTGTAGTGTGTGTAGGGCCCCAAGAGCGGAGGCGCGGGTGGCGCGAACGTCCAGAATCTCACTGAACCCGCTCATATTGAAAATCTCCGCGACGGAAGCCGACAAAGCGCAAAACACCGACTTCCCGCCTGCTTTCTCGAGCTGCCGAGCGGCCATCAGTATCGTCCGTAATCCGGCGCTACTGATGTAACTCAGATCGTGAAAATCGAAGACCAAGGCTTTCTGTCCAGCCGCGAGTTGGTTCTGGACGGCCCGATCCAGCAGGGCCACCGTGGACCCGTCCAGGCGTCCCCGTACGACGAGAATCGTGACGGGACCGTCGAGTTCAGCGTCCACGGACAGCTTCTTTTGGTCATTCATGCTCTTGCCTTTCATGCGATTTCTTCTAGGTTCGCCACGGCGGGACGAACATCTCTATGAAATCTTCCAGTTCCATGGCGTGCTTGTCCTTGAGTTCAAAGATTTCACTTCCGAGTCCGTCTCTGATGTTTATGGATGTGATGGTGCCGGGCCTCCTTCTGAGCCACCACCATCCCTAAGTTAGACACCCCGATCCGAAACCGTCGTCTTGCCGCGCTCCACCATCGGCGTCAGGTTCACGAACCTAGTCGCGTACGCCACCGACGTCGTGTAGCTCGTGGTGACCTTGCCGACGGTCTGGTCGAGCGTCAGCGTCGTGACCGTACCGATGGAACCGGTGCTCCTGCTCGCCGTCCGGTCGCTTCGGTTCGCGTTGGCGGACGAGGTCGGCTGGGCCGCCCACATCACGGTGTCGGGGCTCTCCTGGGCCGTCACCACGCCCTCGATGGGCCCGCTCGCCGACCGCAGGGCACCTGCGCCAGCGGACCGCCCTGCTGCCCCCCCCGCGTCGTCAACAATGAAATGAGTCGCGGCGAGCAAAGGAAACAAGTTAAAGAAAAAAGTATGAATTAGGTAAGAAAATTCTGGGCATTTCCGTGGATATTACGTGAATGGCTAAGTTGCCGGGTCATTCTCGGGATTATCAGCCATAACGGCATCCAGCTGCCCTCCATTGCCCGCTCGCATTTCGGAAATATCTGAGTGGGCCGAGCGCGGGCGCGAGAGTGAAAGTTGCGCCCGCGCTCGATGGGGACCCGGTAGCCTGACCAAAAGAAGAGGCCCGCCGTGTGCGCGGGCTTTTGTTGTAGGCCGATTTCGGAGATGCGCCGAAACGTGACGCGCCCATCATTCCGGGTGATAGACCAAATGCCGAACAGCCACGGTCGTCGCGGACAGGGGCTGCGCGCCCCGTCGAGGTCGGCACGTGACGAGCCTCACGGGTCCGTCAGGTACTTGAACACCCCGTATCCCGCTCGGCCGTGGGCTTCGTCCACCACATGCTCAACAGGGATGAGTTGCAGGTTCGGCCATTTGGTGTAGTGGGCGAACTCCAACGTGCCGGTCAGGAAGATCCCGACGGCCACCGTTCGCGCCTGGCCCTGGTCGGTTTGGGCCGTGAAACGGCATTCGTAGCCCGCGGTAAACCGGGAATCGGGCGGCGCAAACGCATTGGAGAGCCACGTCAGGATCTCCGCTTTCTTTTCGGTCTGGACGGACAGGTCGCTGTAGTCGATGGCCTGGCTCTCCAGATACGCCTCGGCGAATTGCTCGCAGTACCGGACCACGCTGACGCTGCCCCCCGACTCCACAGGTTCGGCGCCGGCGACCCGTTCCGCATCCGCATTGCCGATCCCACCCCACGCCAGAAACGTCAGGACGAAGAGACTCGCGGCGGGCTTCCTCATCGGCAGCGAGCCGGACCTCGACTCAACGCCATGTTCTTCTCTGGGTTCAGAAGCTTGCGCGCATGGACGATATCCATAAGGCTGAGGGAAGCGTTCATTCGGCAAATCCTCTTATCAATTAAGGGAATGATCGAGTGACGACAATACGCCCCTTGCTGCACCGCCTTGGCGCATTTGACCATTTACTTCTTGCCGACAATGGCATCTTTCGCGACTTTGGCCACCCGGAATTTCACCACTTTCTTCGCCGGTATTTTGATCGGTTGTCCGGTTTGAGGATTTCTACCGGTCCGTGCTTTCCGATGAGACAGCACTAACTTGCCCAGGCCCGGCACGGTGAATGAATTTTTCGCTTCTTTGTACGCCAAGGTCGCCAAGTGATCGAGCATGTCACTCGCGAGCTTTTTTGTCACCCCAGACTTGGTCGCCAACTGCGCAACGATCTGAGCCTTAGTCATAGCTTTGGCCATGAGGAACCTCCTCTTCGGATAAACACTGTGTCAGCAGGATAGCACACGTGTCGAATCAAGCTTGCGTCACGGGACGATTCGTGAACAGAGTACCGGCCTCTGAACAGAAACCAGCATCCCGGAAGATGGGAGCGAGTCTGCCGAACGCGGCAGACCCTGTCAAATCCATGAGCAGCCGTACCAGGAGATCAAGCGTGCGGCCATGCGGACGCGATGGTCTCTGGCAAACTGGGGCCGAGCAGGCGGACAAGGCTCCTTCCTGTCAGTCAAGAGAAGTGCGAATCGCCTGTATCCTATCCCGGACGGGAAAGGACGGCAGGGGCTAGGGGCCGGGAATTTGTAAATGCCGGGGGTTGGCCTCGTTGCCTGTCATGCTGGACCTGGCATGTGATGAGCCTGTCTCGTGGCTTCTCTCCGTGACACCACCTGTTCAAATGCCTGTTCAGCAACTGAACTCTTCGTGCGCGACGAATTAAAATGTGTCTTATCAATGCATTCCGCAAATAGGCGAGCAAATCCCCACCCCGATACGATTTGCGGAATCTCGGCTACCAACGCGCGGTGTGTGATAAGCACCTGATCGGTATCGATCCAGACTATCGACTGCATGTATCAGATCGCCTGCTCGATCAGCACGACGACCCGATGCTTGAGGCAATCAAACAGCTGAACGCGGAGAGTCTGCATCCGCCGTCCCGCGCAAAGAATTGTCCAGATCAGGACCGGCTGGCCCTACGCTACGAGCGGTTTCGGGCAGTTGCCTAATATGAGGAAATTTCGGCAGCACGTCGGCCTCGATTATTTAGGAGCATAGACGCCGACTGTGAGCCTGACGGGGATACGCATTTATCTGGGCGAAGGTAACAAGCCACTGACCATCCTGCCCATTCAGGTTTGCGTCGAACGTGAGGAAGTGTGACTTCCCAGAATTTTCAAACCGGAATGTACTGGAGGACGACTCAATAAGGCTAGGGAGGAAGCCCACTTTGCGATAACCACCATCGCGGCTATAATATCCCCAATCCCTCTGCTCGACCTAGAACCAAACTGCATGGAAGGTCACGAAGACTAATCTGAAACGTGTGCCAGTCAATTGCAGGCGCGCAATTTGCGTCGGGCGTGGTGAAATGTAAATAAAGAGAGGAAAAGAGAAATGAGCGGAAATATGTGGGGGCTACATATGGCTAATATACCGGCCGCTACACCCGTCGATGGGAATTTTGTAGGGATCGGTTGGGATGAGATGGGGGATCTATCGACCCTGACACAGACCCGAGAGGCATTCAAGAGACGGTATGCTGAGGTCTACTCATCAGAAAAGCCAGTCCCGCTTCGGATTAAGGCGGGTGTCCTTTATCGATTTGCACTCGAAATCGATGTTGGGGACATTGTTGTTTACCCTTCCAAGCCTGATCGACTCATTCATATTGGCATTGTGGAAGGGGGCTACACGTATAAGCCGGAAGCTGTCGGGCAGTACCCGCACAGGCGTGCGGTGAGGTGGGTTAATAGTCTTCCTCGCACGAGTTTCTCGCAATCGGCGCTTTATGAGATTGGATCGGCCATCTCGCTCTTTCAAGTTACGTCGCATGCGGACGAATTCCGCGCAGCAATGGCGGGGACAGCAACAACTCCAGAGGACGTCGACGAGGAAACTGTAGAAGAAGTATCCACTCATATGGAAGAAACGACGGAAGACTTCATAATCAAGCGTCTCAAGACGAAATTAAATCCTTATGAATTTGAAAAATTCGTTGCACATCTTCTGACCTGCATGGGTTACCATGCCAGGGTGACTCAGCAATCTTCGGACGGGGGCATTGACGTCATAGCCCATAAAGATGAACTGGGCTTTGAACCGCCGCTCATTAAAGTGCAGTGCAAGCAAACCCTGGAGCAGGTCGGACGACCAAAAGTGCAAGAGCTTCACGGGGCGGTGGAGCAAGGAGAGCACGGTCTCTTTGTGACACTTGGTGCTTTCAGTCACGATGCGCGGATCTTTGAGAGATCAAAGCCAAATCTAAGGCTAATCGATGGCAATGCCTTGATTGAGTTAATGTATACGCACTACGAGAAATTTGACCCGCGATACAAGATGCTGCTTCCGTTAAAGCGTACATATATGCCGGTTTCAGGGCTTGCGATTGATGACTAAATTCCGAGTTTTTATTGACCGGCCCCGGAGAGGCCACGCCAAGGCGACGGGTACAATCACTTAAACAATGTGGTGGTGCAAGCGGGGTGGTGGTAGAAAAGGGTCCGGTGAAGGCTTATTCTATCTCAGCGATTGGCACTACAATGACATGGACTTTGGGCTGTTGAACAAGCCATCGGCGCCTTTCATTGTGTTGATGCGGGAGCCTAACTAGTCGGTTGTCAAAGCGATCTGGTGCTGTTTCCCGTTCAAGTGTTGCCAGAAATTTTTCAAGTCCATCGGATTCTGCGGGAGGGAGAAAATACCCCCCAACCTGTGCAGCGGATGACAATTCGAGCGGGTTCACTCCTCTGCCGCTGCAAAGCATAAAATGACCGGAATCGCAACGAACGTGGTTCCATATGTCGACTGGACATTGGAAGGAGACCTTATCTATGGCATACACCCGAAAGTGGATAAAGATTCGCAAGAGAAGGATAAAAATAGCAACTGGTACCAGGGGAGAAACGTATGACGGGGATACGCAAACTATTAACGTCTGTGATCCTAACAACCTCGACGGAGACTATGGGGAAGTCTATAGAATCTCTCGTCCAACCCCCTTTCTCTCTGTTGCTGATATAGGAAGGAATGGGACTCTTGCTGAGTTAGATCAATTCTTAATAAATCGTGGTGCTACAAAGGAGGGGCCTCGAAGGCGTAGCAGGTGAGATCGTGTGACCGGAAGGGCAGAGTTCCCCGTGGCTGTCCGTTCATTCGCCAAATCAAACTGAACACCATGTCGGAACAAGTCGCCCAAGCGACTGTCACAGTAGGACAGAAGCCGAAGGAGCCGAAGTCTTAGTGGGGTTGGCGAGCATTCCGTATAAGTCTCATAGAGATAGTAGGCCAAACCGGAGAAGGCTTGCCGCAGAATGTCAATTACGCATCATACACCTCATCTCAAACTTACCCTGTGCCATGAAAAGGATAAGTCCCTTCCGTTGCAGGTGTCCCAACTCGGCTCCGGGCGCGGGCCCTGTCTCCGGCAGGGAGCCGCGCAGCCCCGTGAGCGACACCATCCTCCCCGTTGTTCTCTCACTGACCCTCTCCGTTTGGTGAAGGCTCAGTTCGTTCACAACCGTTCACAGAAAACGTATGAGAACAGCAATAATTCACACATGGCAAGAATCTATTGAACGCCCACTCTTTCTATAGTAGACTTGGCATTAACGTCTGGGGACGTCATGGATGGGTTTAATGTCGTTCACCTCTTTCTCCTTCTCGTCGCGCTCATACTCGTTCTGAAGATCAGCTTCTCCTTCATCTTCTGGATCTTCTCATGCGTCTTTGCCAACAGACTGGTTGATCTGATGCGCAGCAACCGACAACGGGAGTCGCTGTGTGATTCCGACTCTTCACGTTCGAACGACCCCCACGTTCATGACGATGACATCTCGACCGATCTATTCGAGCATAACCGCCTGTTTGGTGATGAGTGACCATGCACGACCTGAATCTTGCCGAACTCTATCTGCTCGTGGTCATCGCCAGCGTTTTCGGGTTCGCCATCGTGAGGCTCCTGTGGTTCTTGATCGCCTGGGCCTTCGTGCTGCACGTGGCATCCAGGGCGAAACGCGTGCCTCGCTTCATCAGGCCCAAGCCGACCTGGTTTATATGAGGAGGGCGCATGACTCGGCTGCTGCTGCTTAACCTGACCGATATTGTCCCGGATCCGAATCAGCCCCGCAAAGACTTCGACCCGAAGAAACTCCGTGAACTCGCCGAGAACATCAAAGCCGTCGGCGTCAAGACGCCCATCACGGTTCGGCTGCATGGGGACAAAGACGGACGGTCACAATACATGATTGTGGTCGGCGAGCGCCGATGGCGCGCCTCAGAGTGGGCCGGCAAGGAATGTATCCCTGCCGTCCTGGCGGAGGAACCGGGAGAACTGACAGATGACGCCGTCTATCTCCATCAATTGAGCGAAAACCTGCATCGCGAGAACCTGAATCCCGTGGAGAAAGCGGACTTTCTGAAAACCCGGCTCGATATGCTCAAGGCCGGCGGCTTTCCCAACCCGGTCGAACGCTTGGCCGAAGAAATCGGCGTGAGTAAGGCATGGGTCACGAAGAATACCGCGGTCTTGAAATACCCGGAGGACATTCGAGCCCTGGTCCGTGACGGAAAATTTCGGGACTACCGAATCCTGAGCCGGCTCGCGGCGTTGAAGGGCAAAAAACGGCAGGAGGTCTTGACGGCCATTGAGGCCGGCACATTCACCGCGAGTTCCTTGCAGCCGCGTAAACGTAAAGCCAAGGCCACCGGGAACGGGATGGATGAACTGGGGTTGCTGCCGGAGGAATGGATCTCCCTCATCGAACAGACGCCGTTCCTCCCGATCCTCGAAGCGGAAGACCCTGACTGGAGGATGCACGTACCAGCCGCGGTCGCCAGGCTCCGCGATCTGATCGCCCAACCCTGATCACTCCTGATCCTGAGACCCCTCATCGTCGAGATCCGACGACGACATGTCGTCGTCCAGATCCGTCAAGTGCGCCAGACCGATCAAATGCACGCCATCCGCGTCAAGGTCTTTCGGAGCACGTTTCTCTAGAGAAACGCGTTCTGTTCCCTCCGCACCCGGTGCTGGGGTCAGCCTGGAGCCCGTCTCTTTTCCCATATCATCGAACAGATCCGGTGACCCCACACCTGGGTCTTCCTCCTGAACGGGCTCCGGCTCCTCCACCGCCGTCAGGGCCGCTTCCCGTTGTGCTTCCGCCGCCAGGTGCCCGTTCAACGCACGTTCATCCTTCACCCCCACATGCGAACAAAACCCGATGGCCGCCAACTGCGCGGGCTGGAAGAAGACGAAGACCCGGGGCGGCAACGACAGGATTTGATTCGGGTGAATGTAGGGCTCTTCCTGTGAGCCCAACATGCGCTGTTTCTCGAACGACTCGCCTCCGGTCTCGTTGATCTCCGTTCGCTCCATCTTCGTGATGTCCTTCACGATGGTGCCGGACAGGGAGGCGGCCCATTCTGCGGTTTCCTGGTCGGCGCCGGCGTACACCGCTTTGAGCTGCGAGTTCACGTTGATGCTCTGATAAATGTACCGTGGATTGAGCGTCCGATCTTCCAGGTTCAGAAGATCGTTTTGTGATTGATAAGCCAGGATGAAATTGCACTGAAAGCCCACGCTGGTCGCCAGGGCTTGCGCCAGCGGCTTGGACGTCAGGAAACTCACCTCGTCCACCGCCACGGTCAGATGCGTGTTCCGTTCCCGGGCCAATCGGCGCGACTCCTGGATGAGTTCGACGAGGAAGGCCTTCGTCGCGGCCTTCACCACCGAATCGAACAAGTGCCCCTGGACGTACACCACCGCATCTTCCTGCAACGCTCGGGCGACGTCAAACCCTTCACCGGCGGAGGGGCACAAACTTCTGAGCGAACGCCATTGCGCCAGCTCGGCCAGAATGCGCCGGGCCTCCGTCTCTTCCAGCACCCGGTACAGATCCTGAATGTCCCGGTGCTCGGCAAACGCGCGTTCCAGCAATCGGCGTTCCTGGCTCTTGTAGAAGTCACTCCCGGCTTCGCCGGTCAGTTCCAGCCCGAATGACAGCTCCAGCCTGTTCAGGCCATCGCGCAATGCCCCGCCAGCGAACGGCGCCCACGATCCCACGCCGTGATCGTGGAGCGTCAAATAGTAAAATGGCCTACCTGTTTCTACGCAAGCCTGATACAAAAGGTGGGGCGCGAACCTGTCCTCCTTCGGATCGATGTACATCAAGGAGTCGCCCCGTCGGATCGCCTGATCCATGAGCGTGCCGAGAATCACGCCTTTCCCGAATCGCGTCGGACCGATGATCTGCATGTTCGTTTCGTGCCACGTGTCCAGCGGCACGTGAATCGGGTGGTTGGCTTCGTCCAGCCCGATAAACGTCTGGCCTGTTTTGTAATACTTGTTGGGGACAAAGTGCTTCGCCGTGAATCGCGTGGCTTCCTTCCGGATATCGCTCTGGACGTCGTAGAACTGCCGCACGCGAATCTTCCGCATGAGCGCCGACCACACCGGATAGACATACCTCGAACCAAGTAAGTTAAGTAAAATACCTATAGCCAATGCGTTCACCGGCAAGGTCCAGTTTTCCACGGCCAGGCTCACCAGCCACTGCCAGAACACCGCGGGGTTTCTCGCGCCGGGCTCCGGCTGTGTCGCCGGTACCATCAGAAATAAAAACAGCATGACCAGCGGATAGCACAACAAGACCACGACACCCCAAAAGATCGTCTTTCTCACGTAGATCAACATCACTTGTGTAAATGAATGCGTGTGGTGCATCTGAAACGGCACCATCCTGAACAGGCTCCCCGTAAACAGCAGGGTCGCGAGGATGGGCCACCAAAATATATTCGTGAATTGCATGATTCGCAAATTTATCCCATTAAGCCATACGAACAGCTCCATCTCATTCATGGTCTCTCCTTCTCCGAATGTCCTGACAACACCGCTCAGTTTCTCAGGGAAACTCGTGTGTCACATCCCTACAATACTTGTCAGTTTCCCAGGGAAACTAGTCTTTACTATCCTTGAAAAGACCTTCGAGTTTCCCTGAGAAATTCCTTTGCAATTTCTGTCGCCATTCCGTATGGTGCGCGAATCTGGACCGCGTCTTTCAACCCTGATTCCACCCCTGTCACCGGTACGTGGTAGAATCAGTGGTGAATTCACCCTCTCAATCCACGGTCGGTCCGACCGACCGTGCGTGGACGGGTCGCGGTCCTGTCACCGCAGCGCGGCGGGAGCGCCGCCGCCCTGCCGAAGCTTCGCCTCTTTGCCAAACGCGCCGCTGGACGCGGCTGTTTCGCAAATTCACCGTAGCGGCCAGGGAGCGCCAGGCCGCTACCAGGGGCGCCGCCCCTCTGACTCCTCGCCCGTCGCTGGACGCGGAGGACGTGGGCCATTCACCCCCCTGCGCTGTCACGGCTCTTGCGAGGGGTCGCAAGCCGTGACCAACCCCCGGAGAGGTTGCGCTTCGCTCCACCTCCCGCCGCTGGACGCGGCTTGGTCCCAGGGGTTGGTCACGGCTCACGCCCGTTCGCCGCGACAGCGCAGCCGCCCACCAGGGAGACTCCGCTTGGGCTTCGTCTCCCTTCGGCTCTGCCTGGGGGCAGATCCGCGGGCGTGCGGATCGCACGTCGCACCCTCTGGGGCGGGTGGCGTCTCGCTCGTTCACGTCGACGCTGTCGCTTGACGTGAACCGCACCGTCGGCAGGTTCGCTGGGGCTCACCTGGCCGCCTGTCTCGATTCTGGGGAATCGAGCCTGCGTCCCAAAAATGTGAGGCTCCGCCTGCATGGTCACCTTATCACGAAAGGAGTGCGTATGCGTATCGAACAACGTGATCCGGCTCTCGCGTATACCCGCGCCATCCGGGACGACAAACGCCGGCTGGTCCTGGACTGGCTCCTCGAATTTCAATTCTCCTCGGTCGAGCTCCTCGCCCGACGCCTCGGCACGACGACCCGCAGTTCCTATGACTTCTTCCGTGCCTTGCTCAAGCAGCACCTGATCCAGGAATTCAAGAGCGTCTATACCAACCAGGCCCGGTATCTCATGCTCACGAAGACCGGGGTCGCCCTGTTGCAGGTCGCCGGCCGGGACGTGGCCCACGCCCAGACCCAACCCTCCCGCTTGACACGCTATGCGCACCTCATGCACGACGTGGCCGTGCAACGCGCCGTGCTCAAGCGGCTCGCTCTCTACGACGAAGTCATTTGGGACAAACACATCACGTTCCCCGATCACGACGACAAGCCGGACGCCCTCCTGCACTCCCCGAAGAACTATTGGGTGGCCTTGGAATATGAACGCTGGCGGAAAGAAACCAAGCGCATCTATCTGTCCTTCATGAATCACGCGCGGGCGCTGATCAAGCGACACTACAGCGGCGTGTACTATCTGTTCGACCGGGAACCCGACCTCGTGCACTACCAGACGCTCTTTGCGGCCCAGGTATGGCCCGAGTACCACTACAATCGCAAGACGGGCAAAATCACGCTGGCGGGGAAGGACTTCAACCCGGACTCGGTGAAGAATTTACGGAACTGTTTTCTCTTCATTCACGAGCCCGTTGACGGCAACGCCCACAAGGAGCCTTCGACTGCCGTCTGACCGTTTCAGGTTCCTCACCATGGTCCTTCTCACTCGGCCAGATTCTTTATCCGGCGGCAGGGTCGTCGGATCTTCTCACATCATTGACGCTGACACAATCATCGTCTCGAACGAACACATCTCTCTGATCTCCCGTGAGGAGCCGGAGACCGAACAACACCGGCGGGGCCCTTCCCGACCGACCGGATGCGACTCGCGATGTGCAGGAGAACGAGGACGCCGACGCCTCGAACCGCGGCAGAGGATGTGGAACTTAGACGCCACAACGGGACTGAAAACGCCCGCGCCGGAACGGAAAAACCCACGTGGGAATAACCACGAAAAAATACTTGCTTTTTCTCTTGCTTTTTCTGATCACTTGCGACAGTATCCGCACATGGTCAGCATGCGCACACGGTATCTGCTATGCCACTAATCCTCCTAATCGCCTGTATTTTCGCACTCGCCGGCTGTTCGGCCATTCCGCATAACACAAGAATCGCACCAGTCGTTTATCAGCACGATTCCGAAAACCAAGCCCCCGTCGTCTCGAAGAAAAAGATTGTCTGCCCAGCCAATGGCCATCTGTATCCATGCATCCGAACTTCAGTAAAAACACCTATTGCATCCGGCCCTGATTTCCACGGGTCTCCGGGGTCGGCTTCCATCACCTCCGGCACCACACCCGGGATGACGAACCCCGCGCCACCCGAATCGGCGATTGCTGCCCCGCACGCCCCATCCGTCCATGACGCCCAACATGAGGCCATCGCCCTCGAACTCCGGGAGCTCATCGCCATGCTGAGATCGCTCATCGCCGACCGGACCGCTTCCCGGCCTCATCCGCAGACGGGAGCCGGGCCGGAACACGAACCGGTTGCTCCTGCACCACCGGGCCCTGATGACGCAACCGCGGGCGATCGGGCGCCGGGTCCGGACCCACCTCCCTCGATCGGCGACCATCGGCCACCAGCACCCATGCCGTCTCCCGCCGCCACGTCCCTGGTCGATCCGGAGCCGGCGGCCGGGACCCACATGACACCTCAAGCCGAACACGCGGACGACGCACCGACCACCCTGGCTGAACAACACCGGTCTCCGGGCGGTCAGGCTGATGACCCGGTCCGTGCGCCCTCGTCTCCACCCACGCCGCCACCCGACCATGCCGCGCCGACACGCACGCTGTTAGCGTCCGTGTATTTTCCCTTCAACAGCGTGCTGCTCCTGCCGTCGGAGAAAATCGTGTTGATCGACCTCTTGGCGCAGGTCCGCGGCAAGCGACTCCTGTTTGTGGGCTTTACCGACCGCCTCGGCGACAAAGACACGAATACGCTCGTGGCCTATCGTCGCGCGCGCGCGGTGAAGACGTTCTTCCTGAATACCGGCCTCGACCCGGCCAATCTGTTCGCCGCCGCCAAAGGCCAGTGCTGTTACAAACACGACGGCACGACTCCGACGGGACGACGGCAAAACCGTCGCGTCGAAATCTATGAGACGACCGAAACCTTTCAGCCTCGACCTTTAACCAGTGAGTGACATCATGACGTGCTTTCACGTGCGACTCTTCCTATTTGTGGTGTGTGTGGTCGTGATTCCCACCACGGCGCTGGCGGCCGTGACCGGGACTGACTTTAAAGTTCTCTACGACTTCTTCTATGAGGCCGCGACCGGCTATCTCGGCCGTGCCATCGCCATCGTCGGGGGCCTCATGGGCCTCGGCGTCGGGGCCGCCACCGGCAAACCCGTCCCCGCCTTGATGGGGATCGTCCTCGCCATCTTCGGCACCGTCGGTCCGGCGCTCATCAATAACCTCTTCAACACCGCGACGATCTAGCACCCCATGGACCAGCACCACCTGCACGACTATTGGGTTTCGCGGACGCTCGATGCTCCGCAACTGGTGTTCATGTGGGAGGCCGACCGGGCCTATTTTGCGATCTTATGGGTCTTGGGCGGGGCGCTCATGGACAATATGATCCTGGGCATAGTCGCCGCGGCCATCTTCGGCCGCTTCTATGCGTACCTGAAAGAGGAGGGAGGCCGAGGGCTCTTGCCGCGCATCCTGTACTGGTACACCCCCTCCTCGTATTGGCTGTCCCCCTATGTGCCCTCTTATGCGCGGGAGTGTCTCGGACGATGAACAAGGAGAAATATCTCTCGAGTCTGGTCAGCGCCAATTATAAAACCGCCGTCTGGATGATCGCGGCCGGCGTCTTATTGGCGTCCAATCTCATCCTCGTGGTGTTCATGTTCACCATCGATCTCTCGCAAAAGACCATCGTGGTGCCGCCGGATATCGAGCGGCCGTTCTCGATTCACGGCGGGACCGTCAGCCCCACCTACATCGAGCAAATGGCGAAATATTTCAGCCAACTCCTCCTGACCTATCATATCGACAATGTCACGGCGCAATACGACGCGGTGTTGCACCACGTCGACCCCACGGTCTATGCCGACTTGAAGGCGCAACTGCATGCCCAGGCCGAACGTATTCAACGCAATCTTATCGGCTCGGTCTTTTACCCCATGGGCATTCACATCGCCAAAATGAAGGCCACGATCACCGGGGAACTCGTCGGTCTGATCGGCAAAGAAATCATCTCCAGGAAACAGAAGTATTACGAGCTTCAATTTACGTACCGAAACGGCACGTTCTACCTCGTCAAGTTCCATGAATTGGAGAAAGGCCCGGACAATGAATTCCGCCCGATTGAGCCGGCCGACGACGAAAGGACCTTCTCATGACGCGCAGCCCCCTCTGCTGGCTGCTGAGTCTGCTGCTCGTCCCCGGTGGGGCTGGCGCGACCCAGAGCTTCACCGTCCGCGACGGGCAAACCATCACCGCCGTCATGTCCTCCCGGGAACTGACGCGCGTCTCCGTCGCGGGCGCGGAAGGATTGGAAAAAGTCTGGGCCCCCGCCGGCCATTTACAGGTCCAACCGGACGCGGGCCACGGGGACATTTTTCTCAGGCCGGCCCCCGGGGCGCCGGCCTCCCTGAGCTTTTTCGTCCGCGATACCGCAGGCGGGACGTACACGATCATCGCGCACCGGCGTGACGTGCCGTCCGAAACGATCCTGCTCAAACCCCAACGGCGCGCGGCGCGCCCGGCAACGAAGCCCCCACGACCACACCCGTTCACCGCTGTCGATGCCATCAAGCGCCTCATGCTCGCCATGGCGCTGAATCAGGAGACGGCGGGCTTCACCACGGAGCGGCACGAGACCCCGGTCCCGCTCTGGAAAGAAACCCGGATCCTCCTCACGACCACGTACACCGGCTTTCACTTTACCGGACGGGTCTATCAGATCCGGAACCTGTCGGCTCACCCGCTCACCCTGCACGAACAGGAATTCATTCGCTTGGTCCCGAACATCCGCGCCCTTGCGCTCCGCGGGTTCACCCTGCCGAGCGGCGACACCACGTTGCTGTACGTCGTCAGCGACCATGAGGCACAACCATGAAACTCCAGCACGCCACGCTCACCAAACGGAAACAGGTCATCATGGCCGTCGGCACCGCGACGACGCTCATCGGGTTGCTCGTCTTCGGCCTGTGGGTGAGTGACCCCAATAAAGACAAACCGTCCATCCTGGAACAACAGCGCGAGAAAGCGAAGGAAGTGACGAAAGACTTTCGGACGAAGAACGTGGTCTCCGACAAGGAAAACTGGATGGCCAAGTCCGAGGAGAAGCTCGCCGAACAGAGTCAACAAATCCGTGACATGTCGAACGCGATGCGCACGATCCAGAAGCGCATGACGGCGCTCGGCATCGACGTCAGCACGCGCGCGCCCTCCTCCTCCGAGGAGCCCGATTCTCGTCTGCCCGAGCCGGTCGCGGACAGTCCCACCCCACTGGACCTGTTCAAGCCCCCGGCACCCGGCACGGTCAACCCCCCGATTGCGGCGGCGCCGGTCCCGCCGTTGCCCGTCCCGTTCCAGGAACGACCAGGCCGCCCCGTCTCGCCATCCTCCCCGCCAGGGCAGGCCGGCGCCATCCAGGTCGTGGACATCCAACCCGGAACCGGACCCGGCGAGAAGCAGAAGCCGAAGAACGTCATGGACTACCTCCCCGCGGGCAGCTTTGCCTCCGTCCGTCTGCTCTCCGGTGTCGACGCGCCCACTGGGGGAGAGGGGGTATCCAATCCCATCCCGGTGCTCCTCCGCGTGATGACCGACGGCACCCTCCCGAATTTCTTCCAGTCCAATGTCTCCAGTTGCCACATCGTCGCGGCCGCGCATGGCAGCATTTCCAGCGAACGAGCTCATATCCTCCTGACGAAACTCTCCTGCGTCCTGCTCAATGGCGACATTATCGAAACGGACCTCAATGGTTACGTGGCCGGTGAAGATGGCAAGGCCGGGCTCAGGGGCCGCCTGGTCTCGAAACAGGGCACCCTCATCGCGCGGTCGCTCTTGTCCGGCCTCGCCTCGGGCTTCGGCCGGACACTCCAACAGCAATCCCAACAACTCGCGACCAGCCCCCTGGGCGCCGTGGCCACCGTCAATCCGAATCAAGTCTTACAATCGGGCGCAGGGGCGGGGATTTCGAATGCGTTGGAGAAAGTCGCCGATTATTACCTCCAGCGTGCGAATGAACTGTACCCGATTATTGAGGTCGCCGCGAACCGCGCCGGCGAGGCCATTCTGATCGACGGCACCCCCTTGACACAGCCAATCTTGCACAACACGCGGGAGGAGGAGGAGCGTCCATGACGCGCGCGCGGCTCCTCGTCATCGCGCTCGCGGCCTGCACGGCCTGTAGTCCTTCCTACACGTGCGGCGACATTCCGGACGCGGTGTGCCAGTCCGTCTCCGACACCTTCGAGCAGACGCACGGCCGGGCGTCCTCGACGTCGCGGGCGGCGGCCCGGCCGGATCAGACCGGCTCCGGCCTGGTGGCCGCTCCCGGAACGGAGCCGCTGGCGCAGGACTCCGGGATCGACGAGCCCTTCCTGACGAGACCCCGCCTGCTCAGGATCCTGTTCACCCCGTGGCAGGACCAGGCACACGACCTGCACGCCGGCGGGTACGTGTATATCCGCATAGAGGATGCCCAATGGGTGCTCCCCAGGTAAGCCTGATCGAGCAAATGCAATCCTTGAAGCAGCGCCTCACGGACGGCCTCAAATCCGCGCTGTTAAGCGACGTGCCGCCCGGCTTGGCCTGGCAGAACGGGACGGCGCTCCCCACGGTCGCCGAGTTTGCCGCGCTGTCCGAACGCTACTCCCTCCCCACCATCCTCCCCTACGAGGCCTACGATCCCGACCACGAACTCTATTACAACCACGACACGGTCGGCTTCATGCTGTACACCAACCCCGCCACCGGCCTCGGGGTCAATGAACTCAAAATCCTCAACCAGTTCTTTGTCCAGGCGCATCGGTCCGACGCGCTTATTCAGATTTCCCTGATCGCCGACACCAACATCGACCCGCTCTTACGGCCCTGGGCCTCGCTCAAGCACAACAGCGCCAACACCCCGAACCATGACATCTTCACGCTGCTGGCCCAAAACCGGCTCGACTACCTGCTCAAAGGGAAGTGGGAGTCCCTCTTCGACGACCAGGCCTTTCTGGTCCGCAATTTCCACCTCATTATTTCCTACACGATCAACGGCACCTGCCATCTCTCGGAGGACGATCTCGGCTACCTGTTGAAGACCCGCGAAGCGATCCAGGGCACCTTACGATCCGCGCGCATGGACTCCGTCACGCTTCGCCCGGATCCCTTCCTGAATATCATGAGCAGCATGTTGAATCCGACCCATGTGCCGCGTCCCACGCTCACGTACGATCCCGAGAATCTGCTCAATGCGCAGATCATCGACGGCGATACCGCCGCGCTCTTCGAGGCCGGGGCCGCGAGCTTCGTGCACCAGGACGCCGCCTACACCATGTTGCCGTTTCACGTGAAACAGTTTCCCCAATTTTGGGCCGGGTTCGACAACGCCAAACTGCTCGGCGACCCCACGAACAACATTCTCCGACTCCCCTGTCCCTTCATCATCACGCTCACCGTGAACATTCCCGATCAAATCTACATTAAGGGGCTCATCAAACGGAAAACGCTCCGGGCCACGCAAATGGTCGACTCACCCGTCTCCAAATACGTCTCCCAATGGAAAGAGCGCAAACGCGACTGGGATTATGTCAGCGGCAAAGTGGAAGACGGCAACAAACTACTCGAAGCCTACTACCAGATCATCCTCTTCACCCCGCAGGGCCGCGAGCAGGATTGCGAACAGGCCCTCAAGGGCCTCTATAACTCCTTCGGCTGGATTCTGACCCGCAGCCGGTACATTCCCGTCCATGCCCTGCTGGGGGCGCTACCCATGGGCGTCAACCGGGAAGCCAAACGGGCCCTCAAAACGTTCGGCCACTTCAACACGCGACTCTCCTGGACGTGCACGAATATCGCCCCCTGGATCGCCGAATGGAAAGGCACGGAAACACCGATGATGCTCTTCACCGGCCGGCGCGGCCAGTTGGTCTATTTCGATCCCTTCGACAACACCCAGGGCAACTATAATATCGCCTGTTGCGCCATCTCCGGGTCCGGCAAATCCTTTCTCACGCAGGAATGGGTCTGTAATTGTCTCGGCTCCGGGGGCCGCGTGTTTATCATCGACGCCGGCCACAGTTACCGGAACCTCTGTCGCCTGCTGCATGGGACGTACATCGACTTCGGTGATGATGAGCTGGACATTCGCCTCAATCCGTTTTCCTTCATCAACGAACACGATCCCAAGCACTTTGCCGAACAATTCCCGCTCATCAAAATGCTCATCGCGCAAATGGCGTCGCCGGACGCCCCCCTCACGCCCGTGCAAAAGGGGCTGCTCGAAAAAGCCATCCTGCTCACCTGGGAGCACTACCACCGCGCCGCGACGATCACGCACGTCGTCGAAGCGCTCGAAGGCACGCATGACGACGATCCCGACTTGAAGCGCCAGGCCAAAGATCTCGCCGTCATGCTGCAATCGTTCACGAAAACCGGGATGTACGGCACCTATTTCGAGGGACCGGCGACCGTGAACCTGGACAACGCGTTCGTGGTGCTCGAACTCGACGCGCTCAACGCCAAGCCGGACCTCCAGTCCGTGGTCCTCTTGATCCTGATGCTCCGCATCACCCAGGTCATGTACCTCTCCAAAAACAAATCGCAACGCAAACTGTGCATCATCGACGAAGCCTGGCGGCTCTTATCCAAGGGCCAGGCCGGCGACTTCATCCAGGAAGGCTTTCGGGTCGCCCGCAAGCATGGCGGCTCCTTTATGACCATCACGCAACGGCTGTCCGATTACTTCGTGTCGGAAACCGCCAAGGCCGCGTACATGAATTCGGATTACACCCTGTTCTTCCGGCAGAAAGCCGAAGAACTCGCCGGCGCCGCCGACAAGGGGTTGCTCGATAAACACAACGGCAGCATCGACCTCCTGCGCTCCCTCGAAACCTTGCAGGGGAAATATTCCGAACTGGTCATCGCGTCCCCCAAGGGGTTTGTCCCGGTCCGCTTCGTCGTCGATCCCATCACGGAAAAGCTCTTCTCCACGAAGGCCGACGAAGTGGAATTCATCCAGAACGCACTCGCGTCGGGCGTCCCACTCATCGACGCCGTGCAACAACTCAGCCAACACCACAAACGGTGACATGAATTCCACCCTCTGCAAAACCATGGGCGTGTCATTTCTCGGCGGGGCACTCGGCACGCTCTGTATCCTGGCGGCGTTTGTCTCCGTCTACGGCCTCCCCGTCACGCCACGCATCGGCGTCGTCAATATTCAGGACATCCTGGAGCGGCATGTCACAGACTATGCCGCTCGGACCCTCACCAAGAACGAGCAACAGGACGCGGCGTCGCAGTTCTCCAGGGCACTCGAATCCGAGCTCGCGAAGCTGGCGAAAGATGAAAACATCCGCCTGTTCGTCGCGCCGGCCGTGCTCTCCCGGGTCCCGGATTATACCGGCTACATTGAACAGCGCTTGAAGGTCGACCATGCCCGCTAAAGGCACCCCGGCACACACCGCGCGTTTTCTCCGATGGCTGTTCGGGGGCCTCTTCTTCATCGCCGCGATGTGGGCACTCTCGTTTTTCTTCAGCATCGGTTTCAATCGGACCGACAGTTTGCCGGGCTACGCCTACGTGGTCATCAAATATCACCAGCCTGCCAAGAACGAACTGGTGGCGTTCCGACCGCCTCCGAATGACTTTTACCGACACGGCTGGTTCATTAAATACGTCAAGGGCGTCCCGGGCGACGTCGTCCGTTGGGACGGCCGGCGGTTCGCCATCAACGGCCACCCGTTAGGTGTGGCGAAACTCCGGGCTGAAAACGGCATCGCGCTCACGCGCGGCGCCGCGGGTCGCATCCCGCACAACAACTATTTCGTATGGAGTGAACATGTGGACAGCTTTGACAGCCGCTATGGGCAAATTGACCTGGTGGCTCGCGATCGCATCATCGGCCGTGCTTATCGGCTCTTTTAGCCACGCGCACGACTTGGGCGTGATCGGCCCGTCCTATGCGATTCTCGAGCGCGACCTGCTCGACGTGATCCACGAGCGTCTCGCGCAGCACAGGCACAGCGGACGCCTCGACGAGCACCGCCGGCAACTGGCCGAGCGAGCCCGGCGCTACCTAACCCGGCCGGCCGGCATCCGGCTTCCCCGCACGCAGACGTATCGCTCCCGCGCCGTCAGCCTCGAATTCGTCACCACCGAGGCCATCATCGACGGTCGAGGACAGATCCTCTACCCGGTCGGCACCCGCGTGAACCCCCTGGTCTTCCAGCCGCTGACCACAACGCTGTGCTTCGCCGACGGCGACGATCCCGACCAGGTCGCCTGGCTCCAGGACGCCTGCCGGGATCCGGGCACCCACAAACGGATTCTGGTCCGGGGCGACTACCCGACCATCGCCGCGCAACTCGACGGACGCCTCTACTTCGATCAACGCGGCTCCCTGGTGCAGCGTTTCGGCATTCAAGCGGTCCCGGCCATCGTCCAACAGAAGGAAGCATCCCTCTATGTCGAAGAAGTGCCGATTCGGTAGCGCCGTCGCGCTCCTTCTCATCACGCTGGCCGGTGTGCGTCCCGCCGATGCGGCGCCCTGCGGCGGCACGTTCCCCAATCCCCTGACGGATATCTGCTGGATGTGTCTGTTCCCCATGCACATCGGACCCGTCGAGATTGCCTTCGGGCAAGAAGCCAACGGCGATGCCGCGCCCCCGCTCCTCTGCACCTGCCCCGCGCCGCCGCCCTTGTTCATCAGAATCGGGATCGGCTTTTCCTTCTGGGAGCCGGCCCGGGTCGCCGAGGTCGTGCGCACGCCCTTCTGTTCGCCCACCCTGGGAGGCACCATTCTCGCGAACCTCACCGTGCCCCACGGCACCCATCACGAGGGCGACGGGGGCCGGCAAGGCGGGGCCTTCTATCACGTCCACTGGTTCCAGTACCCTGCGCTCTCCTGGCTCGGCATGGCCCTCACCTCGACCATGTGCTTCGTCTCGGAGCCCTTCGATCTCGTATATCTCTCCGAACTCGATCCGCTGTGGGATGACGACCAATTGACGTTCATTCTGAATCCCGAGGCGATCCTGTTCAGCAACCGCGTGGCCCAGGCCGCGTGCATCGCCGACACCATCGCCGCGCGCCTCCAGGCGTTCGGCCTCGACCACTTGTTCTGGTGCTCCGGCGCGCAAGGGTCCGTGTACCCGCTCTCCGGCAATCATTCCAATCACGTCAGTGGGATCGATTCCAGTCTCGCCATCGTGCACAAACACGTGTTCAAAATGCACCGGCAACTCCTCGCCCAAGACACCTCGACGCGCGGCGCCATGTGCGGCCCCCGGCCCCAGCCCATCCTCCGAAAGCGCCAGTACAAACAACAAATGCTGTTCCCGACCCCGCAAACCGCCCGAGGCTACGGCTTCGGCGCGCCCTCGATCGTCTGGGGCGCCGGCCGGGAGTACCCCTACAAGGGCGAGGACTTCTCGTACCTGATCTGGAGGAAACGCACATGTTGCGCCTTCTGAGCACACTCGTGCTGCTCGTCATGCCGACGCCGGTCTTCGCACAAGCCGCCTACCACGAACCCGACCCGACCAGCCTGAAACGGGAGCGCCAGCACGCCGACCGCGCCCTAGAGGAAGCTCGGCGTCTCTCAGAAGACGCGACGCTCTCCGACCGCTTACGGGCGGAGCGTGAGGCGCTGGGTTCGATCACAAGCCAGGGGCGCGGTCCCACCTTCTCCCTCCCTCCGGCCCTTCCGGGGGCCGTGCCGTTTCTTGACCGGGCTGTCGGCGGGGCCGTGGCGCCCGAACGGGTGCCGCGGCCATCTTCCCGCGATGACCGAATCAGGCCCCTGGTCCTCATCAGTTTCGGCATGCCGGACAGCCAGATTCGCGGCTTACTGCAGGAAGCCCACCGCCTGCACGCGGCCGTCATCATTCGCGGGTTACTGCATGATGACTGGAACCGGACCATCGGCAAACTCCGCGATCTGGCGGAGGAGGGCCTCGCCGGCGTCAGCATCGACCCCACGGCCTTTACGCGCTTCAACGTCTCACGCGTGCCCACGTTCATCCTGCCCCTGGAGCGCCTTGACCCGTGCACGCCAGCCGGCTGTCGTCCCGTCCCACACGTCCGCGCGACCGGCTCGGCCTCACTCGCCTACTTCCTGGATTTTGTCGTGCGCGTCGGCACCCCCGAAGAACGCCATAAGGCGCGGAACTGGCTGGCTGCGCACAAAGGAGAGAACCCATGACGATCGCCGCCTCGTGTTTCCTTTTCTTGCTCCTTGGCACCGGCACGGCACTCGCCGGCGACATGGAGAACGCCATCCAAGACGGCAAGGACTTTGCCCGACAGCGCCATGACACCATCCGCGACATCCCCGCCAATCTCGATCCCCACACCCTGCCCAATTACGCGGGCACGAATGTTCCCGAAACGCACTACTACACGTCGGGGTCGACGCTGCAAAGCCACGCCCGCACGCACGCCGCCACCGATCCCACGGCACAATACATCACCGGCTCGCGATCCGGCCGCCCCCACTACCCCGTCAATCCCAAGACCGATGCCCTGTTCACCCACACACACGCCACGGAAACGAACATGGCGGCGCTCACGCAAACCTACACCGGGTGCACGCCGGTTCGGATCGCGCTCGCCGCCGTCTCCGTCTGCGGCAGTCAACTCATCTGTCCGGACGGCACGTGCACGTCCACCATCGGCCAAACCCCGCCCACGTCCCTCGACGGATTCAAGAAGGCCGCCAGTCATCTGGCCGTCCTCGAAGAAATGACCGACACGTTTGATCCGCATCACGTCGCGGTGTTCTCGGGGGAGAACAAAAAGTGCAAAGTCAGTAATTTGGGATTCTTCAATTGCTGTCGGAATTCCGGGATCGGGCTCTCGATGGGCATGGTCCAATGTCGCCTCTCCGAGCGCGAGCTCGCGCTCGCCCAGCGCGAGAAGCGGACCCACTACGTGGGCAGCTACACGCGGTGCGACTTCTTTGGCCTCAACTGCCGTCGCTACAAATCCCACTGTGTCTACCCCTCGAAACTCGCGCGAATCGTCGTGGTCCAAGGACGCGGGCAAATCGGCAAATCGTGGGGCGGGGCCGGAAGCCCCGACTGCTCGGGCTTCACCCTCGACGAACTCCCGACAGTCGACTTTGAGGCGATGGACTTATCTGAATTTTACGACGACGTGGTCGCCACCGCGAATGCCGGCACGACGCCAGCCGTGGCGGATGCCGTGACGGCGATCAAGGACAAATTGGAACAACGCCACGAGGAGATCGAATGACGGGCAGGCTGGTCCCACTCCTCGCGGTCGTGCTCCTGTTCCCCGCGTCCGACGGGCGCGGCCAGCACCAGGACCTGCCAGTCTCTTCCCCGGGGGACCGCTCCTCCTTGCCGTTCCCCTCCTACTACGAAGAGGCTGGCCGCGGGCGGCATTGGTATAAGACCATACCACCGCCACCGGAAGAGGAGACACCGGACGCCCCTCCGGCAGTCCCACCTCTTCCGGTGCCGGCGCCGCTCACGCCCCGAGCAATCCTCAAACAACAAGGTGAAGCCTGGCAGGATGCCCTGGCTCGCGCGGTTCTGCATCCCTCTCCGGAGCATTACCGCGAGTACCTCCGCATGACCGCGGCGATCCAGGACCAGGCGCAACGCTTCGCCCTCGGCTTGAAACAGACGATTTGGCACACACCCGAGTTCGACTATACCCTGACGGCCCCGGTCCGGGCAGAGGCCATCGCCGCAAACAATCAGCGGGCCCTCCGCCAAGAGACGAACGACCTCGCCGCCCTCGCGGACCGGTATGGCTTGGTCTTCTTCCTCCGAAGCGACTGTCCCTCCTGTCAGCGCTTCGCCCCCATCTTGAAGACCTTCGCCGCCCACTACGGCTTCTCCGTGCTCCCCGTGTCCCTCGACGGCCCGGGGGTGCCGGAGTTCCCCACTCCCAAGCCGAACGCCTTGTTGGCGCAGAAGCTCGAGGTTGACGTCGTCCCCACCGTCTTCCTCGTCGATCCCGTCCGGAATCACTTGCGCCCCGTCTCCTACGGCTTCACCGACGCCTCGACCCTCGCGAAGAAAATCTTGTGGGCCGCCCACCGCATGCAACCGGACAACACCCATGTTGCCGTGTTGCCAACACGCGAGAACCACGCCCAGCACGCCGGACCGGGGGCACCCCTCTCATTGATGGCGTCGGCGACGAACACCGATCACGTGGGCTCACGATGAACCGCGTCCTCCTCATCGTGCTCAGCCTCCTGTTCTTCGCGCCGGGGTCGGCCGGGGCCGGCGTCGGCACGAAGTTGGATGACTGGTTCGGCAACCAGAATTACGTCAACGCCACACGGCCCGGGGTGTATGAAACGCAGTCGGCCCGCTATGCCACCTTCGGCGGCTTATCGTATCGAGCGCCGATCACCCAACCGTTCCGGTTGCTCAGCCTCCAAACGCCCCGCTTTTCGGCCGGATGCGGGGGGATCGATCTCTACGCCGGCGGGTTTTCCGTCATGAATGCCAACCAGTTCGTCGACGCCTTACGGGCCATCGGCCAAAATGCCGCCTCCCTCGCGTTCATGCTCGCGATTCAGATCGTCTCTCCGCAATTATCCGGCGTGATGGAGGACATCCAGTCCTGGGCCAA
Organism: Nitrospirales bacterium; assembly: GCA_965203665.1. Taxonomy (GTDB): domain Bacteria; phylum Nitrospirota; class Nitrospiria; order Nitrospirales; family UBA8639; genus Bin75. The sequence continues at coordinate 1,506,145 of OZ241905.1, forward strand.
TGAGTATCTCACGCTCAGCAATGATTCATGTGAAGCGGCGACGAAACTCGTGGGCGGCGCGCTCGAACTGTTCGGCAAAAAAGAAGCCAACTGCACGATCAAGCGCATGCAACAGGCCGGCGAAGACTGGAATACCGCCAATTACTACTGCACCACCGGCGGCCGGATCAAATCAACGGAAGCGGCCACGGGCGGACCCAACCAGATCGCATTCACCAACGGCAATCTCACCTGGTTCGTGCTGATGCAGAACCCGTTCTTCCGAGCCGACCTCGAGTTTGCCGAACTCATGATGAATATCACCGGCACCATCATCTATCGAGACGCCGGGCCCGACGACTACGACCCGACGGCCATCAGCCACGTCACCGCAGCGCTCAATGAACAGGGCCCGACGGAGCGCTTCCACAACATCTATGCGGCGCTCATGCACGGCTCCGATGCCGCACAGAACCTGTTGATCTACCGGTGCACCCCCGCCACCCGGACCACATCCCCGGACGGCTGTCAACAAGTCCTCGATAACCTGCAACCCATTGTCCCGACGTGGAACGGCATGCACCAGAGGATCGAAGACCTTGTCGAACACATCGTCGCAAAAATCCAGGGCGACACCGCCCTGACCACACAGGAAGTCGGCCTCATCGGCGCCAGCAGCTTGCCCCTCTACCGCTTTCTCACGGCCGCCAGCGCGTATCATCCCCATGACACCACCAGCGGCACCACCGTGATCGAATTGAGCCGCGAGTACACGGCGCTCTTCGCACGCCACATTCTGCTCCGCTCCATCGGGAACGTCCTGGAACAGGTGGAATTCCAAATGGAGAATCTGCCGAACCGCATCTCTGCGAGTGGCCAGATGAGAGAGTTCGGCAACCAGTTGCGTGCCGTCATCAAGGGCGTGGCCGCCTTGGAACGGGACACGGAAATCAAGGCCCGGCAGGTTCAGGAATTCATGGAACAGATCCGCGACTACGAGCGGGAAATCATGACGCGCTTGGGCAAGGGCTTCATGCAAGCCGCCAGGTGGGGCCGCTAGATGAACTGGGAAGTCATCGCCTACGGCTCCGGCGACTTTCTCCGCATGGTGTTCACCGCGGTCGCCTCCATCTTCGGCAACGCCCACTATCTGGGCGCGATTCAGGCGGCCTTTTTTATCGGATTCCTCACCATGCTCGCCCGCTCGGCCATCACCCATGACGTGATGACCGGCACGCGCTGGTTCGCCGCGGCCCTGATCCTCAACCTCGCGCTGATCGTCCCGAAAACGACCGTCGTCATCACGGATCGCGTCCTGCCCACCAATTCAGCCGTCGTGAACAACGTCCCGCTGGGCCTGGCCGCCACGGCCGGCCTCTTCTCGTACACCGGGGACTGGTTCTCCCGCGCCTTCGAGACCGTGTTCACGGTCCCCGGCGCCATGCGCTACACGGAAAACGGCCTCCTCTTCGGCCACAAGGTCCTCGAGGCCTCCAGGACCATGGTCATCTCCGACGAACGCATCTATCTCAATTTCACCGAGTTCTTCTCGTCCTGCGTGGTCGTGGACGGCGTCGGCCACGGCCGTTTTTCGTGGGAGGACGTGCTCGAAGCCAATGATCTCATCGCCTTCTTCGGCGCGAACGTCGCGGCACACGCCGCTCGCTTCAAATACACCACTACGGCTGGCGTCGACCGCATCCTCCCCTGCCGGAGCGGGTTCGTCGGGTCCCTGCAACCCGAACTCACCGCCCTGACCGATAACATCATGAATACCGGCATCCGGGGGTTCATCGCCAATGCCGACACGGCCGCGACGGCCTTGACGAAATTCAAGACCGATCTGCCCCCGGCCATCCAGTATCTCACCGGGATCACCATCACGCCGCAGACGCTCGTCCTCCAAACCGCGCTCAGTAACACCATGGGCAATGCGATGCTCCGCATGGCGCAAAGTCTCCAGGACTCCGCCTTTGTCGCGCAATACGCCCGGCAATGGGCGGAAAACGAGCGACGGACCACGTATCAAACCATGGGCCGCATCGCGGAGGAAAAACTCCCGCTCTTGCGGGCCCTCATCGAAGCGTTCCTCTACGCCATCTTTCCCATCATCGTCCTCACGGCCCTGATCCTGCCGACCGCCGTCCCCTTTACCTACGTCACCGCGCTGTTCTGGATCAATCTGTGGCCGCCCCTCTATGCCATTCTCAACTTCTTTATTTCCTATTACTCGCAGGGCGTGCTCACGGAATTGAGCCGCCTCCATGGCAGCGGGTTTAACGCCATGGCGAATACGCAACTCACGGAGTACGTCAGCGACATGGTCGCCACGAGCGGCTACCTGGTGTCGTCCCTGCCGATCATTTCCTGGATGCTCGTCTCACGCTCCGGGGCACTGGCCGCCATGTTCGCCTCGCGCATCATGCAAGGCTATGACGCCTCGGTCGCCGGCGCGGCCGAACAACTCACTAGGGGGGAAGGACAGATGGGCGGCGTCCACTTCCGTCAAACGAATGAGCACGGCGGCTTTGGTCCAACCCCTCAGGGGGTGCTCGCTCCTGACAATAACGTGCTCACCGACACTGTCACACGAAGCGGCTCCGGCCTGTTCGTCGCCGGAGGGGGAGAACCCTTCGTGGAGCAACGCCAGTCTCACTCGCCGGTCGGCGTCTCGCTCGCACAAGAAATGACCGCTCACACCTCCCAGGACCTGATCCACGCGCACACGGATGTCGAACACGCACGCGAGTCGTGGAGTGAATCGACCACCCGCTTAGGGACGACGGTCGGCGCCCTCATCAATACGACCGGCGAACACACGGCCCACGGCCGCAACATTTCGGAAACGGAAGGCTCCGTCCACGAAGCCTTGACCAAAGAAACTCGACACGCCGTGGATGAATGGGCGACGCACAACGCGCTCAGGCTCAGCAATGACGAGAAGGCCGGCATCGTCGGCTCCGTGCAAACGAAACTCGGCGTCAACCTCGGGCCGGCCGGCGTCGCGACGGCGGGAAGCCTGAACGTCGGCTCCGAAGAAATGCGAAGCCGCTCCGACATTCAAGCCTATGCGGATAAATTCATGATGACCGACGAATACGGCACCGCCTTGCGGACCACCGCCGGCTATGCCGTCGAACACTCCGAAAATGTGACGGATACGGAAGGCCGACAATTCTCTCATACCATCAGCAATTCGTTGGCGGAACAGCAAAGCCGCCAAACCCAATACGACACCTCCAAAACGAACGTGGAAACCGCCCAAGAACACCACCAACAGGCCCTCGCCTTCAAAGAGCATTTCAGTGTCGCCGGTCTCGATGCCATTAAACAGCACGCCATCCATGAGCGCGCCATGACTCCCGCGGCCTTCGACCAACTCCTGATCGACGTGCGCAACGGCGACTACACCGCCACCCAGGCAATGCTCCATATGACCGAGACTTTGCGCCAACAGGGCACCTGGCCGCTCGTCGGCCACGAAACAGGCCCACTGTCCGAGCAGTTTCTCCCTGCCGAGACGCTCGAGAGGCCCGGCATTGATCCTGCGCAAGCACACAAGGACAACGCTCTTCTTGCTGAGTTCGACGTCCATAATCCCGGTTTCCGGCCGGAGACGGTCCAAGATCAGATTGACGACGACAAAGCCACCGTCCAAGACATCACCGCAACGGCGGTCGCCGCCGAAGCGCACCACCATGACGACCAGAGAAACCCCGGCCTCGATCACCCGGTCGTCATGCACGAGGGGATCCTGGATCCCGTCCAAACCGCCGGCCGAGACACCCTCGATGTCGCCGAGGCCGTCGTCTCCGGCCCGTGGACCATCACCGATGAAGCCGCTGCCGCGCTTGGCAGTCATGGTGGCTACCAGGGCGGCCCACTGTTCGGAACCGGACGTGAGAATGTCCATCCCAGCCTCAGGGGATCCCCGGGGATGGACCAGGAACACGCGGCTCTGACCCATGGGGTCGGCGGCGGGGCAGACGAGGCCGCACGTGAGGGGCCGGGCGGCGGCGCCTCGACACCCCCGCTGGACCAAGGTTTCTGGCCGAGCGAAAGCTCGGCACCGGATCGAGCCGCTGCTGACACGCCGGGCGCCGGCATGCGCGTCGACCTGGGCCTGGCGGCTGAGACCGACAGCGAGGCCCCTGGATCAGGAGCGGCTTTCGCCGCTGAGCCTTCCTCGCTCCCCGGAGGCAAGGACCTTTCCAGCGGCCCCAGTGCCGCTCTTGAACAGGATTCCTCTGTCCCGCACCAAGATGCCGGTGTCGGTGCAGACGAAGCGCCTTCTCCGGCTCAGGGCGTTGCTCTCTCTCACCACAGCCCTGCTCAGGACGAGGCCCTGGCCGGAGGGCTCCAGGCATTGCCATCCGACAAGGAACCCGGTCCTGCCACCGGGAGCGTGGTAAATCCCGGTGGCCCCGCGCTTTCCCCTGACGGGCCATCCATCGAGCCAGACCCGCCCGCACCGGTGCCGGACGAACCTGTTCCGGGAATCGCCGGCGATGCCCCGAGCCGCACTCCTGAGCCGGCGACCAGCCAAGACGACACGACGCTCGCGGCCGGCGTTGGCCCGGCCGGTGACGTGTCCACCCCACCGCCGGAACCTCCGGCATTCCACGGTCTTGCGCGTCCCGATCCGGAACCCCCGGGGCCACGGGCACCCGATACGACGCTGTCCGGCTCACCCTCCATCGCCGCAGGCCTCTCATCCGGTGCCCTCGAGCACGGAACCGCCGCGCTGCACACGACGAGCGCGCAGGCATCCCCGGACGTCCTCCTCGATCCGACCGGACTGGCCGCGCCCATCGTCCCTGATCGGGCGTCGCCTGAACCATTCCATGCACGAGAGCCCCTCACGCCCTTCGCGTCGCCTGACGAGGGCCTCGCATCCCCCGGAATCAAGCCAGCCCCTCCCGTTGTCCGAGCGGGAATCGGCAATCAGGAATCGCCGCCGATTCTCAGGCCTCCCCACGACGCCGGCACCGGCCACACGCAAACGCTGGTGTCCATCATGGAGCACGAAGCATTACGGCTGGAACCCTACCCTGATAAGGGCGGCATGGCCATCGGGTACGGCCACAACCTCGCGACCAACGGCGATACCTTTGCCGACGGCACGCCCATTCCCGACACCCTCACACGGGAACAGGCCGAACGATTGCTCAGGGAAGATATCGCCGAAGCCGAACGCAACGCCAGGACGCTGGTCGGCGACGAACACTGGGAGGCATTGAGTGAGGTCAGACAGGGGGTGATGATCGAATTGGCCTATCAGCACGGCTACGAGAACACCCGCGAATTTGAACAATTCTTGGATGCTGTTGAGAAAGAAAACTGGCAGCGCGGGGCCGGCGAGCTCCTTGATAGTGAGACCTTCAAGAAAATCGCTCCCGAACGCATGGCGACGCTGGCCACCCGATTCGCCAATGATGAGTGGGCCCAGGGTCTACAGTAACAACCGAACTCCTGTGTGAGGAGGAAAGGAGGGTATGGCTCGCATTGTCGCCATTTCCAATCAGAAGGGAGGCGTCGGGAAGACCACGATGAGCGTCAATCTCGGGAAAAATCTGTCCCGGCGCGGCTACCGTATCCTGATGATCGACAACGACCCCCAAGGCAATCTTTCCCTCGCCCTGGTCGGAGACCAGCGCCCCGACCTGATCGCGGCCGCGGCCGGTACCGGCCCAGGGCCGGCCCATGCCTACCACCTGTTCATTGAGGGCGCGGGTGCCACGCCCCTCACCGTCCAGGATCGACTCGACCTCATCGGCAGCTCCAAGCACCTGCTCGAGATCAGCACGAAACCCTATGAGGTCGTGTTTGAATTCCGGGAAAAAGTCCAGGCCTTCCGCGAGCACTACGACTTCATCATGATTGACTGTTTGCCGTCCGGGGGCACGTTACAGGCGGCCGCACACATCACCGCCGACTATCTGCTCATTCCCACCCACCTCGACGACTTTTCCGTGACCGGCCTCAGCGAGCAACTCAAGATGGCCAACAACGTCAAGCGACGCCTCAATCACAACCTCACGTTCCTCGGCATCGTCGCGAATCAGGTGTCGACTCGCCGGATCCTGGTCGAAGAACATTATCTCACCCAACTGCGAGACGCCTATCAAGAGCACCTCTTTCACACGACCATCGCCAAATCCGTGAAAGTCCAGGAGAGCCATGCGTTACGCCGGTCGATCGCTGAATACCGCCGGCAATCCCGCGTGGCCCAAAACTACGACGCGCTCACCCATGAATTCTTGGCACGGGTCGGGGTCACCGATGGCGAATAACTTTTCATCTCGTCTGAAACAGCAGGACGCGGACGCCGGCAGCCTCTTCGCGCACACGCTCATCGAGGACAGCGGGACCGGCGCCATTTTGCATGCCGACCAGGCGGCCGCGGAGGGTCGGTTACTCACGCTGCATCCGGACCAACTCGAGCCGGACCCGCTGCAGCCCCGACGAGCCTGGCATCCTGATTCGATCCTGACCCTCCAACAGGATATCGAAGCCCATGGACAGTTACAGCCCATCCTCGTCGGTCGACCTAATCCGGACGGCAAATATCCCATCATCTTCGGCGAGCGGCGATGGCGCGCGATCGCGCAGTCCCCCACCCTCGACCGCGTCGTCGCCATTCTTCGCAACGACGACCTCAATGAGGCCACCATCGTGCTCCTGCAGATCTCTGAAAATACCCAGCGCGAGGGCATCACGGCCATGGAACAGGCCCGCGTGATCACTCGCTTCGTCACCCTCTGCAAACAGCGCGGCCGGACACAACACGCCGCCGCCGAAGCCCTCCACATGAGCAAGGCCCGCCTCTCGAAATACCTGGCGCTGTTGCGAGCCCCTGAGGCCATTCAAGCACTGTCCACGCAGGGAGAAATCCAGGACCTCGAAGTCCTGTACGCCCTGGCCAAGGCCTTTCAGGCGAAACCGAAGGAGACCACCGCCTTACTCGACACATGGCGCAAGCATGAAGTCCCCACGTCCTTACGCCACGCCGTGACACAACTGCTGGCCGCCGATGAACCTGATGCCCCACATCCCGGCGCAGCCGAACCGGAACGCCACCAGAAACACCCTCACCCGCGGCCCAAATCCGCGACCGTCTCCCCCGTTCAACGAGCCTCGGCCGTCGGCATCCACTCCACGGACACGGACACGCACTTGATCATCGAAGTCGGCCGAAAACAGCTCCGGTTCTCTCTCGATCCCGAGGCCTACCGCCTCCTCAAAGAACTCGCCGGGACACTCTGATGCCGACACGAGCCGTACCCACACGAACCACTACACTCGACTCCTTTCGGCAGCACCCGCGTCGTTTTCAGTCGGCCGAAGCAGCCCGGCGCGTCGCCAAAGATCCTGGCGTTTCGCGCAGGATCTGGAATATTCATCCCACTCATCCATCACGCCACCGTGTACCCATCACAAAGGAGATCCGCTCATGGCACACCGTCACCCTCAAGAAGAAGACTTTCCTCCCATCGATTTCGGCGAAACCCTGGACCCGGACGACGCCCTCTCCGCTTCTGAGGCCTCCGGTCACAATGGAGAGCCCACGCCGACGGCCGGTCGGCCGCGCGGCCAGAATCGCCTCCGGCCCAATGACTCCCTCACCCGATGCCAAGGCTTCATCAACGCCATTCAACGACACGAAGCCAACGACAAGACCTATTACTCCATCCGCGTCGGGCTCCTTCAAGGGTCAAAAAAGAATGAGCAAGATGAATGGATCGGCGATATCACCAACTGCTATTTGCTCCTCGGGCCCACCTTGCGGAAATGGGCCGAAACGCTGCACGAGTTGGAGGACCCGTTTCATGGCGTTCGCTGCATCTTGACCATCCGCAACCTCAAGTTCTATCTCGGCACCCACCATGACGAGCCGGTCGTCCGGAGTCGCGGTGTACTCGAAACCATCACCTTCGGACACCTGACCCCCATTGATCGCGCATGAAGCCCATCGAGAAAGACGCGGTTCGCTCTATCAGGTTCCCCCCAGCGGCCGAGACCGCGAATGCCGAACATGCCTGGCGCCCTCGCATGGCCTGGGACACCTGGGCCGCAATGTTCCGCGCTCATGTGGCGGCCCTTCGCCGCCTTCTGTTCCTGGCCTGGTGCTCCTTTCTCGACAAGAGCACCAGAACCAGTCACCGGCGAAAAGGAGAAGACGAAGACATGTCTGATGAATCGACTGCACAGCATCAATCAGCCGCACGGCCCGGGCCGACGCCGCGCCTCGAGCTCCCCTCGCGGCGCGAGCACTCGACTCAGAAACTCGTTGTCGTCGATCATCTGGGCCGCCACCCCATGTACTTCACGGTCGGCTTTCATGAATCCGGAGCGCCGGCTGAAATCTTCGCTGTTCTCAAGAAGACCGGCTCTGAGGAACGCGCGTTCCTCGACTACATGGCCCGCGCTGTCAGCCTTGGCCTCCAACACGGCGTCCCTCTCTCTTCCTTCGTCGAAATGTTCGTCGGCTCCCAGGGGCGGCCGGCCGGGAGCGTCATCGGCCATCCCAACATCAAACGGTGCCAGGGACCGATCGACCTCCTCTTTCGCTGGCTCGGATTGGAGTATTGCGGAATGAAGGAACTCGGGCACGTCCAGGAGACGACGCCCCTATAATTGCCAATGGAATCGAAAGTGGAATTTCAGGACATCCGCGAGGCCAACGCCGAAATCATTCGCTTGAGGGCATTACTCAATACTCCTCTCTACATCGACTTCCTTGAAGCCGTCCAAAGAGAAGGAGCGCACCAGGTCTTCCGCTTCGGCGCGCCCCATGATCGGCACAAAGATCCGCAAGACTGGTTCTGGCTTATCGGCTACCTCGCCGGGAAAGCCTTACGCGCTCACATCGACGGGAATACAGAAAAGGCGCTCCATCACACCATCTCCAGCGCCGCCGCCTTAATGAATTGGCACGCGGCTATTTCCCATGACGACGATCGGTAAACTCCCATTCCCAAGCGCGCGGCCGTTGCCGCGTTCGAACCCGAACGCCCCAACCGCCGCGATGCCTCCTCACGGCTCACTCTCGCGTACCTGCCGAATCCACGTGTTGAGTTCCATCACCGCGCCTCTCGCTGGCCTGCCGGCTGCACGATCGTCGCGGCTACTTCTTGTCGTTCGCGCTGTTGGCCTTCTCTCCCCGGGTGAAAGGCCAGGTCGCTCACTCAACGACACAAGGAGACTGTGATGGAATACAACCACCTCCCTCTTCACGTCGGCACGTTCGTCCAATTGAAACGTCACTGTCTCTTCAATCCCGAAGGCACGGTCGGCGTCGTCTACGAAGTCTACGAACGGACGTGGCGCACCAAAGAGGACCATGAACGCTTCGGCATCTCCGTCATCTTTCCCAATGGCCGGCACGACGGCTTCTCGGCATCCGAACGACAGCTTCTCCTCACGGTGATCGGAGAAAGCACCAATCCCGCCGTTCGCAACTACCAATTCACGCACGTCACTCAGTTAATGCGTGATTACGACAAAGGACTCTTTACCCGGGCCTTCCAGGAAGGCCTTCTCGTAAAAGTTGGCGCACCTTGAGTGCGCCGGCTGGCTGGGCGCCCATTTGTTGTGAGGGTGAGGCGGGGACACGTTATCCAGCAACGGCGCCCTGGTTTCTTCTAAGCCGCACTCTCATTCCCGTGGTCCGGAGCGCGGCAGCCGGTCCCGACATTCTTTCGCGTTCCCGCTTCCGCCGTCCGGAGGGCCTGGGCAAAGCCCTCGGCCGCACGGTCCTGGGCCGCAGTCGCTTCTTGTTCCTCCCCTCCGATCCCTCCGGGGCACGAACAGCCCGGCCGCGCATATGTTGGCCGACCGGCCCCGCGGACGGCGATACCCTCCTTGCCAGTTCCTTTCTCGACCTCCAGGGACGGTGAGAGGTCGATTCATTCACAGACATCACAAGGAGGCTTTACGCATGGAACGCAATCATCAATCCGCACTCATTGTTAACGATGAACCCGTCGATGGTGACACCTTTGTCTACGCGGGAGTCGGAGCGCGCGCCACGCCCGAGCCTGTCCTCGCCACAATGACGAAGCTCGCTGGCTCGCTGGCTCGCACAGGCTGGCATCTGACAAGCGGGGGCGCGCATGGCGCAGACACGGCATTCGCCAATGGAGCCCCGACCGGCAGAAAAACCATCTACCTGCCGTGGCCCGCATACAATGAACACGTCGGTCCCGACTGTTACATCCTGTCCTCGGACGAGCTTGCCGCCTGCCTCGATATCGCTTCCAGAATGCACCCCGCCTGGAATCGCTGCTCGGCCACCGTCCGCAAGCTACATGCGCGGAATGCCGCGATCCTTCTTGGTTCCACCCTCGACCGACCAGTAGATGCAGTCGTCTGTTGGACGGAACGCGGCGCCATCACCGGAGGAACGGGCATGGCGCTCCGGATCGCGGCCGACTACCGCATTCCCGTCCTCAATCTCGCTACCGTCTCTTCCCGCCAAGCATTCGTGCGGCTGTTGGACATCTCCCTCGCCGAATGAAGGAGCAGTCATGATTACTTTCGTCAGAACGCCACTCGATTTCTCAACGAATTTCACCAATCCGGTCAATCTCCTCGGAGCCATGGGCGCCGGCCTGGCGAAGACCGTCGCCACCACCTTCCCTGACTGCGTTCCTGCCTACCGGGCGGATCTCCGATCCGGACGGCTTCGCGCTGGCACCGTCACGGCCTGGCAGGCGCCGGCCGGCAACTACATTCTCCAGGTGCCCACGAAGCATCACTGGAAGAACCCTTCACCCCTCGACCTCGTCCAAGCGAGCATTCGAGCCCTGTTTCCTCTGTGTGAATCCCTCTCCCTTGATTCCATTCACATCGTCCGGCTCGGATGCGGACTCGGAGGCCTTGACTGGTACAACCAGGTCAAGCCCTATCTGATCGAAACCGCGTGTCGGTATCCCTCCCTCGCGGTGATCGTCCACGAATAGTCTTTTCTTTGAAAAGAGAAAACTTCTCGCGCTGTGGATCTGTGGGCGAGGTCGGTTTCCGTCCACACATCCATAGCGGCCGTTCGGCCGTGGGAGTGTGGTCAATGCATGGTGTCTTGTCCACACTCCCACAGCATCAGGGCACCCGCACGCCCGGATATCCCGGGATCCGGCCGCTTTCCCCTCCCTCACGGCCTTTCATTCAGGCAGAAATGCGTCACAATGCCGCCCTCCTGCCACGATCTCCCTTTCCTGCGGCTCTTCTATACGGACTTGGGGGAGATCGTCGCTCCTGGAGCATCCTCGCAAGCCGATTTCAGGCTTCCCGGGAAACATCTACCAGGATCAAGACCTTGCCTCGCTCAAACTCCTCCTTTTCCTGTCTCGCTTCCCTCCGGAGAACGTGGCAGGCTTCGATCCCTGACCCTCTCCGTTCACACTGCCTTTTCCGCTTTGTCGTCGACGTTGTCAGCGTTGTTCGCAACTCCTCTTCGCCGGCATAACCCAGCCCCTCCCCCTTGTCCGGCTTCTTGGCCGGACGCGACTGGCTCCCACTTCTCCTCTTCCCTTGCCCCCTTTTTTGACTGCCCCGTGCGTTTCTTACACCGCGTGTCGGCGCGCTGGGGCTTCGCCCCTCGGCCGCAAGCACAGGCCGTGCCTGCATCGTCAAACCTCTTTAGTCACTATGGCCTTGCTCGGCTTCGCCTCTTTCCGCCGGCCGACCGCCGGCGCCGCCCCCCGCTCAGACTCCTTGCCAGTTCATGGCATGGACCTCCGGCATTCGTGAGAGGTCGATTCATTCACACACCACAAGGAGTCAATCATGAAACGCACTCAAAAAAAGGCACATGCAATCAGGGAAGAAAATACGAAGCCGAAGTGGGTCGTCGCCAAGGTTCATCCGACCAACGATCACTTTCAGTTCCTTCGTCGTCGGAAATGGTGGGACTGGGTGAATCATCCCGGCGAAGCGGCCATTTTCGATTCTCGATTTGCCGCCTGTCGCGCCCTCTCCATTCATCAAAACTTCAATTACGCGAGCGGCGCGTTCGTTGCCACGCTTTCATAAAGGATTAACACCATGAATCACAAAGCTCTCAAAATCACGTCGCGGGATCTCGCTGGCTGCCACTGGCACAGCAAGATCAAGAAGCTGTCCAAGAAGCTCGCCAGCCGGCTCGCTCGGCGCCTCTCACGGCGCACGGTCCCCTGCTACCATCGAGGCATTGAAGCCTGAAAGGAGGATGCCATGTTTCAACAAATTTACTGCGCACGACCATTCAAAAAACCGCAAGATCGTCGCGTGGATAGATACATCATATGCTGCTGGTACTGCGGCGGCGACGTCGGCCGGCGTCAGGGAAAAGGCGGGCACCGGGATCGGTACGGCCGAGTCACATGTGGAAGTTCTCATTGCTACTGAAAACATCTTCCCTCTGGCGTGACGCCATAAAGGACGCCACGCCTTCTTTTTTTCCGCAAGCTCCCATCAGACGTTACCATCAGAAACTGTCCGTCCGAAGCCCCCACAGACACGCCCCCCACCCGAGCTCGCGGTGGCGTTGCCACCTTCGGCCGCATCGTCGCGGCTGCGCTGCTTGGACGCTTGCTCCCGGGCCCGGGCCGGCCAGCGCCGGGAGTCTGGAGCGCGGGCTTCCCAGTCGACCCGCTTTCCCTTTCGGGATCGGCCGCCCCAGCCCTCCGGCGCCTGCCGAACAGCGATCCGCCATGCCGGCCCACCAGGATCAGCGTGCCGAACGAGCGGCTCCGGCGAGGCGGAGGAAGGGCACTCGATGGTCGGTAGTGTCTCAGTTTGAATGTACCGATCTGAACGTTCTTGGCTCATTTCTTCTCCAAGTAGGATAGGATGCGCAGATAAGGAGGAAGAGACCATGAAACCGATAGGGAAAATATTCAAAAAACCCAAAAAGGGGATCAAGAAGATGATGAGTGAAGTTAAGACCAAAGTTCAGAGCCAAGTCTGGAATGAAGTGAACGAGGGGAAGCCCCAGTTCGAGGCCATTGAAGAGAAGGATCACTTATTAAAATACGCAGTCTCGGATGTGGTCAGAGATTCAAACTGAGACACTACCGCCGCGTCAGCCTAATTGATTTGAAACTTCTGATACAGTAAGATAGTAGAAAACCAAGACGATGTTCTGCCCATTCAAAGACAATCCACATAACCTAAGATGAAGGAGAAATTACGCATGACAGAAAACGCCACGCCAACACAGATAACACCTTGTGAAGGCTTTGAAGCGACAAAACTTGTAGAGGAGGTTTCTGTCTGGTGTACAAGGTGGTTACAAGCAAACCCTATGATGGCGGCTGTAGCGTTATATCAAGACTTCCCCCAATGGACAATCGGTCAACTCAACTGGGCGCTCAAAACTTTGGCCGACGACAAGCACCAGCAAATTCATTACACCACAATCGAAACGCACGGACGAACTGGACCGATGGTCATTATTGATCAGCTTTACGATTATGGTGTTCGTACGGCCTGACATCAGCCCACAAAGGGACCTTGGATGGACAAGCAGCACAAAGATCCGAGTTCCCAACTGCCCGATATCCTCACCGACCCACTCGCGTATGCAGCCGGAACAGTCGAAGGCTTTGCGATCATCTGCTCGACCATTGCCAACCGCCTTGACGAGCCGACTAGACGCCAGATTGCGGACGACCTGAAACTGCACCTTTCTGATTCAGCGTCAAGAAAGACGGACGCCGGTTCTCCTCGGCCCACCATCAAGGGCGAGCAGGCGATTACCGACCTCCTGAAGAACTTCCTTGGCTATCTCCGTCTTTAGGGCCTGCCCCATTTTGCTCATTTGTTTGAACCAAACCTCACCAACACTCGCTGTCCTTCTGACTCGCTTTATATTCCTTCCCTTTTCAGCCCACGTTACCGAAACTTCACACGGCTTGCGCTTCTAGGTATATAATTCCCGACCCAGCAGAGCAAGGCAGAAATGCAGAGGGAATTCAGTCAGAATTTCGCAGATCCGCAGCCTAGTTTTTGGGGGAGGCCCACAAAATGTTTGTAAATCGTAACGAATGGAACAGTTTTTCAGAAAATTCAATTTATAAGTTATAGCGTTAACAGGCCCTCAGAACATTACAGTTTAAATTTCACCAAGAGAATTTTAACGATTGGGTTAAAAAAATAGTGCAGGATAAGCCATGGCAATCGACGTTTAAAGGGTTGCTTGTGAAGATTGACATAGCTGTACTCGATCACCTGTTGGCCTCCTCTCGCTCTTTTATAGCCTGCAGCCCCGCTGCTCCGATTGACCACATATTGTTTAGGCCGGGCCACTTGAAACGTTTGCAAAGTGGCCAGACGGTAGAGCCCCTCTTTTTGGGGGCGCTTGAGATCATAGCCTAAAATTGGTGTGGTGAGTTCATCATCGAAACGGTAGTACAGACCGCCCGCCCGCACTTCTTCTTTTTCGGTGACAAACGCATAGATCTCAAAAAAGGATGAACGGAGGGCCATAGTAAAAAAAGCCAAGGTGTATTGAGGGTTATAAATCGAATACTTATGAATATACAGATCGAGATAGATTTGGCGAAGCCCTTTGACTAGGGGTTCGTTGATCTCTTGATCGGTTAGCAGCTTGAACGGACTGGTTTGAAGGAGTTTGAGGTCCTTTTTGATGCTCGGATATTTTTTCAGCGAGATTTGAGCGGGGTCTTGGTAGTAGACAGTCCGGCCAATAATTCGAAAAAGCGACGTTTTTTCAAACAAAGCATAGTTCTTGGCAGGAGACTTGGGGTTGATCGACCGAAAGTAGACGGGATAGTCGGGAAAACGTGTCTGAACGGTGCTTATCAGTAACTTGATCTCGGCCAGGGTGAGGGAGGGGTACAGGTTGGTGGAAAAGAGCCAGTTGTTAATGGTGGCCACTTTGTCGATTTCACAAAACTTAAATACAGACCCACAGGCCTTAAGGACGGGGAGCAAAAGGACCCTGATGAAGGGACGGTGTAATTTTCTCAATTCCTGCATGGCATAACTGACAAAATGGGTATAGGGCGAGACCACATAACAATTCCCAAGGACTGCAGGCTGGCCGAGGGTGAGCGGAAGAATCTTGCCGTTGATCAGGATCACGTACAGGTCAGCGGAAACGTTGGCGATATATTTTTTGATCCCGTCGGCGAGCAAGGGCATCAGGTAGCTTTCCGCCATTTTGCCGAGACGGTCGTTTGGCCAGGGGATTTGATGGGCCTCTGCTTGCGAGTAGATGTGAATGGTATGGTTCATTCGAAGGGCCGAACAATCTTGGCCGATTGCTGGATTGCTCCCTCTCGCGGGGAGGTCGCGGATGGTGCTTGGGCTAGGACCATCCCCGGATAAACTTGTCCTCACCGCTCGCCATTCCACTGGCTATCTTCCATCGTCAACTCCACAATGGGAGTCAATCTGATGACGGAAAGGGCCAAGAGGTAGAGGAACAACATGATTTGTCCGAAAAAAGGCAGCGGGTCTCGCCTTTCAAAGGTAATGTCCCTCGCCCTCGTGAGATCTGACCAAAACGTGCTTTTATAAAAATGGGTGGCGATGAATTTAGAAACAACCAGCATTTTGAGCATACTGGGCGTGTGAGGAGCATGGTCTTGTAATGCGAGAGAAAAGGCGCGGGTGTCGGGGTGGTAAGCGATGTGGTAGCGCGTAGAAAAATTGTGGATCCCACTGGTCAGCCGGGGGTTGCACTCAATCGCCTGGGCCACGCCATCTTTGGTCACGATAAAATCAAAGGCAATTTGCCCCGTATAGCGCTCTTTGTGGATAAAGGTTTGCGACCACTCAAAGATCCTTTCGTGAAACACGTGGGCAAACGCCACGGCGACATTCAAGAAGGAGTAGGTCTTTTTATAGATCGTCCACCCGAGAATCTGGCCCTGTTCACACAGGGCATAAAAACTGTATTCGTCTCCCTCGAGCCATTCTTGGGCAATCCACGGCGTGTCATCGAGATGGTTCAGGGCCCTTTGCACGTGCTCTTGCCTCTGGCCAATCAGGGTGTGCTGACCAAAGCGGGAATAGGTCGGTTTGAAGACCAGGTGTTCGGACTGCCTGAGCAAATGGGCAAGATTGGCGGGAGTGACGGCCCAGGTTTGCGGAACCGGACACTGATGGGCGCGGGCCTTTTGAATGAACCGGTCTTTGTTGTGGAGTTCGTTAAGTTGGGTGAGGGGGGCCGTGAACACATGACAGTGGGGCGTGAATTGCTCCCGAATTTTGGCCAGGTAAAAGGCCTCTTCGTAACACGGAAAAATCAGGTCGATGTTATGCTTCAAAATGATCGCGGTGATGTCCTTTCCGTACTGCTCCAAGTTATGGTTGGGAGACGCCACTTGAAAGGTTTTGTGAATATGCGAAGACCACCAGCATAAGGGAAACTGAAAAGAATGGAGAGCAAAAATCTGATGGCCGCTCTGGGCGAGTTGTCGGCCAAGATCGAGGCCTCCCGGGGAGCCTCCACTGGTGATGAGAATCCGAGCGGAATTTGGTTTCAATTTACAAATCCTTTGATTCATCCGATCATGAATGAAGCGAGCTTGTCGTATCTTAGAGGAAGAGTGCCAAATGAGAAACCCGCACTGGTCCCAAGCAGGAGAACTTGGTCTTCTCGTACGCTTCTCCGTCAAGGAGACCGTTCTCAAGTAGAGTGCCTGGTTTTTTCATCCGGCCGTCTGAACCGGGCAGGAGGTAGGCTTCCCAAGCCGTCATGGGGGGCGGTCCTCATTGTATGCCGTGCTGGCGGCAGATCTCCCGCGTCTTCTTCCCCGCCTCAGCCTCTTGCAAAAATGGCGACGATTTGCATCTCGGTGAATCGGCTTCGTCTCATGGTCGTCTCCTTACAGGGTTCTCCTGCCAGAAAACTCCAACTTCAGCATGTGGCACCTAAGCGGAAGCTTACGGGAGTGACCTATATTGAATCTGGCTTCGTATTGAGGAAGATTTGCTCGGAATACTCATTATACTCGTTTATCTTTTCTCCAAGATCGTTCAGAAGGTTGGTATTGCTCGAAACTGAGTTCATCCAAAGCGCTGATAGCAGACCAAAGACGTTTGCGAAGTTGAGGGCTTCTAAGATTTCGTCTTCTTTATAGTTTGGCCCAATTGCTTCAGACGAGTTATAGCGAGAAAGTTGAGACATCCCAGTGTGCGTGTAGCTAGACATGGCAGACCATGTTTTGCTTTTTATCATGGGCAGTATCATCTTGTTGTCACCACTACGCTTTTCAATATCCTTGATTAAGTCTTCAACCTTCTTTTTTAACTTATCTTCCTTCTTGAAGTACTCCAGATCGTCATCAGTTGCACAGCGAAGCAGCCATAACCCTCGAATGAAGGCATCAAACAGGACGCGAACAAGTGCCCTAGCGGAGCCGTGTAGATTGTGTGAAATTAACAGCAAAATCGCTCTGTGATGTTCTAGGGCAACACAGAAACAACTCACAGCGAGTCTCGACCGGGAATGAGCATCTTCTCTAAAGTTAAAGTCATAGACGTGTTCATCAAGCCACTGGATAAGCTCGTTGCTTTTTGTGAGCAAATTTTGAATGCGCATATTGCGTACAGAGAGGAGGCTTGTCTATTTTGGACAGTTTGTGAACTGTCGATCAGTGGACCTCCACTCTGGCTATGCCGACGGCGAGATTGGCGTTAGCTGGTTGAAATATGCCTGATCGGGCGTTTGCCTGCCAAGTCAGGCATGCGGTCTGCGCCGGCTGTAGAATGCCAGAAACTTTACTTGAGAACGGTCTCCTTGACGGAGAAGCTTACGGACAGTCTCCTGGAAAATTTCTGCTTAAACACCAACCCGAGTGCTAAAGTTGGTGTCCCACATCATTAACATAGAATTAACATAAGCTAAGTAACACCAATGGAAAAGAGGATGTAATATAACGGAGAAGAGCTTCCTACTAATTGGGCAACTTTTAGAAAGGAGGTCATATTGTGGATATGCTATCCAGAATTTTTTTCGAGATCGCGAACCGATTTCTTGGAATCGCGAGCAAGTTTTTGATGTCTAATGATGCCAAGAAGGAAAAAATCAAACAGTTGATTGATGATGGCGTTACGAAAATCAAGGTCCAGCTTTACGACGAAGCCATTAAGTGTTTTGAGGAAGCGATACGCCTAGACCCAAGGAGTTTAGGTGCGCACTTGGCGATGATTCAAGGACTCCGAGAGAAAGGGAAGGATCTGGAGGCTTTGTCTTGGGGTAAATGGGCACTTACCTTGGCAGATTCTGCTCCCAAGAGAGCGAAGGTCTATCTGTTGCTCGGTTCCACCGCATTGGATACGTTCAAGCGTTCGCATGCTCTCGAGCATGCGAAGCAGAGTCTGGACTTCTATCAACTCGCCTTAGAAGAAGATCCAATGGACCTTCGTCCGATGTGGAACTCAGTAGAGACGCACATGGAAATTTTTCTTGCGGATTGGGCAGATGAGGTCACTCAAGTGAAGCATAGAAAAGATGCGGAGAGAGGGTTAAGGTACTTGGATAAATCGTTGATGCGACGGAACGACGCTTCACTCGCAGCACGTTTTGTTAGGGAAGGCGAGACAATTGAGAAACGGCTGAGCGAAAGGGCGATGTCGGTGCCAGAATTCAACGAAGGACTCGGTAGGCTAAGGATCTACGCAAAGGCTAGGGAGGACCTTCATAACTTGGAACGGATTGTCGATAGATCGGACGATGATGGGAAAGGATTTAGAAGAAAGATTCTCGCATACGTAATGGCCGCCGTGGGATCTTGTGTATTGGGGGTTCTGTTGTCGGCTATGAGTGTCGCTGAAGGAGCCCAGACATATCAAATTGAAACGTGGCAAGTCGAGTATACCTGCAGTCAGTCGACTGAGATGACGCCGAGGGTCGATCAGGTGTTTGTTCTTAAGGGCGACGATGCGTTTGAGGTTTCCATTGTAGATCTTGATTGGGACGAGATAAAGCGTCTTGGGACAGTCGATCCAGATTGGGAGGAAATGAAGAAATTCGTATGAAGTAGCTTACAAACGGATGAATACGGGCTGGCGGATACCGTTACGCGGTTATGCGCAGTGGTATCCGCCTAACCCACACTGACTTTGATGGCCGAATAGGTTTAGTTCGAAACCACGATTCCCCACTACCTCACGGGATGGAGTAGTTTTGAACGTCTATGGAGGCAAAACAACAGACCATGCCTAAATGATGGGATGAACCGCATCAAACAATATATTTTCTGGGAGGGCTACGCTTGCGCTTAAACTCGGCAACTGACGACGAATGCGCAGGCTCCGTCTCCATACCCCAACCCTACAGCTATGGCGCGCCGCTTAGGTACAGACGAGCCCACGTCTACGCCCTTTTGTCATCTTCCGGACGGCCCTCTTCCAACACTTTAATGCCCACAAGTTTCCTTTCCGCGATACGTGGAATTAGTTTGTCCTGATCGTTTACGGCTAGCGACAACAACAATTCTTCTGACCAGTCCGGGAAATCACGGGACATCTCCATGATCTTTCGAGCGTTTTCCAACTTGAGGGCCCGCAAGGATTCTTGCTTCCTTTCAAACTCGGTTTGCCTTATCTCCGTATCTATCCTCGTTTGACGATCACGCTCCCGTCTCTGCTCTCGCTCCGAGTAATACACCACGATCCCACCGATTGCGTCGCATACAACCTCAAGGGCCCTTGCAAAACCCAAAAGATCTATGCTCCCCGGAGACGCGTAGTCGATTCGAGCTACGCTCATACGAACGTGCGGCATCGCTGTCGTTCGCGCCTGGGACACAAACCACTCGTTTGCCTCGTCCAGATAACTAAAGAATGATGACGAAAACCACCGTGGTCCAAACAACGACCATGAACCTTTTGACGACATCAATCCGTTAATTGCGGCCTTGTAGTACAACGACTCTATTCCGCTGAAGACTTCAATGAAATCCTCCGGTTCCCAGGCACCGTTCAACTCCAGTCGTAACATTTCCGTTTCCCTTGCATGGTTAGGCAGCCGGACAATGGGGCAAGCAGCATGTTCTGGCCCTCATCGCTGCCGTGATCCTACAGGATTCCGGAGCGCGGGCTCAATAGAACTGGCACTCCTCTTCGCGTCTTCCGCTCGTCTCTAGACCATGCGGCCGCTTGGGCGCCGGCCCACACCCCCGGCACCCTTTCCTTGATTCTCCCGCACACTTGCCGACCGGTTCGCGGCAAGAGTGCGTACTGCCGACTACGTGAGAATGAGAAAATGCTGGCTGGCACGCCGATCCCACTCCTTTTTTCAAAATTTTCTGAGGCCCTCTATTCATGAGGGTTTTGGGAGTTCAGCAGCCTGCCGCGTCCGGAGCTCACGACATCCTCGAGTACCGGCGCCGCTTTTCTCATTCTCAACTCCAAATCGCCCGGTTTTTGTCCATGCTCTGCTATTGACTGAGTGTCGATCGTACCCTTCCACAACCTCCACGCTTCTCGCTAATAACCAGGTTCTCTTCTTCCCCTGCTACAACCCGTTGCCTCATACGAGCCCCGGACAGCGCGACGGCCGCTTGGTTGCCCCCGCTTCCCCTGGGCCTTGGGCTTTCCTTCCTCGTTGCTCTTGGACCAGGTGTTCAGCGCTTCGGCAGCGTGGGGAGGATTGGGGCTGTGTTCCGTTGCCGGCCTTCCGGCCGGCTTGCGCGTCGCGCTCGGCCGCGCAGAGTCGGGTCGTTTCTCTTGACGCCCGGTCCTTCCGCCCCTCCAGGCATCGGGCTCCCGATCTGCGTATATGTTGGCCGACCAGCCGGACCGGGGCCGACCGTCTCCTTGTCGTTCACTCCACTGGCCCTCTCCAGTTGGTGAAGGGCCAGTTCATTCACCAACCAACAAGGAGACTCATCATGGAACAGCCCCAACATACTTCCACGCAAAAGCCCGAGCTCGAGCACAAAGACGGTCCGGTTAAAGCCGCTGTCTGGTGCAACGAGGGAGCCAATGGGCCGTTTCGCACCGTGAAGCTTTCCCGGATCTACAAAGACCCCGAAGGCAACTGGCAGCGGACTCAAGGATTCCGGGTTCAAGACATGCCGGCTGTGGGTCGCGTCGCTGACCACATCAACCAGCAAATCGCCGCGCTGGCCTAGAACGGGCAGCGCACCGCCGCGCGACGGGCAAGAGCCCGTCGTGAGCGGCCGCGATTCTTCATTCCCGCACTCATGCTTAAAAGGAAAACCCGATGCCCGATCCCGATGTGATCAGGCATTTCGCACCCGCAGACAGCCAGGAGCCGTCATGTGGTGCCGACTGGCTCCCGTATGAAGGATTGACCGAACGGACGGATCGCGTGAACTGCAAAGCCTGTCTCGCGCGCTTGAAAGAAAGGAAGGCCCCATGAATACCCCGATCCCCGACGCCCTCGATTTTGGACCGATTACGCTCCACCAATCCCTCGAAGGCGACATTCCGCCCGAATCCGTGAAGGTCTTCATGCCGGCTCCGGACGGCGGCATTGAATGTATCGGCTTCCTCTACACGGACTCCAGCATGGACGGCTGGGCCGCGTCTCAGAATCTTCGTGAAACACTCCGTGCCGGCAAGCTCGGTACGGTTGACGATCTTGCCTCGCTGAAACAGCACCTGCAAGCCCTCTACAAAACGCGCGGCGCCACCAATCGGCGCCTGACGGGCAGCATCAACATCGTCTATGACCGCGCCCACGAATTAGAGACGCAGGCGCGGCAAGCCGGCAACACCCGAATCCGCGATTGCCTGTTCAATTTGAAACTCTGCCTCGACTCGTGCCGCGCCATCCTGGAGCTCGGCCCGGACGAAGAGGAAATCCGGCGCTAACCGCCGGCACATTTATCCACCGATGATGCGAAAGGACGCTTTCCCATGAACGCGCACGATTCCCAGGAAATGACCAAATTCGGAACACCGCTGACGATCCATGCGCTCATCGAGCAGTCCCAAAACCGGCTCCGCCAGGGCTGGACCGTCGGAGAAGCGGCGCGCAATTCACGCGGCAGACGGGTGGATTACCACCACAAAACGGCCGTCTGCTGGTGCCTCGTGGGCAGCCTGAATCGCGCCTACTTCGACCTGACGGGGCTGCTCCCCTCCTACACCGGTCTCTACCGCATCCTTTGGCTACGCCTCGAACACGCCCTCTGGCGGCGCCGCGGCGATAAAGACCTCCTCGATGCCAATGACAACGCCAAAAGCGTCGCGCTCCCACTTTCCTTGCTCGATGACGCCCAGAATCCGGACCCCACCGAGTTCAACTATCCCATAGCCGTTTAAGGAGATCACCATGCCGACCATCACCATCACGCTCCCGACCGAACCGCGCGATGCCGTGCGGTTCCATCGCTACTACAATCCGGAGTCCAAGACGTGGGAGCTCATTCGCATCACCGAATACCACGTCGGCTCCTACGACGCCGAAGACGCGCCGCAAGCCCTTTCCAGGTTTTGGGAGCAGGTGTACTTTGAGCCCACTCATTACAACGCCACGCGCGTCTACATCGAAGGAAAATACATCGCGGATATCGTCCTCGCGCGCACCGAGCAAGGCTCACAGTGGTGTATCGACTGCCGCCTCCAACACGCCGTCGACATACCGGTCAACCCAGGTGGCTTTCCCACCGCTCACAAAGCCCAGCGCGCGGTCCTCGATGCCTGGAAAGAAAAATGTGAACGAGAGGGAAAGAAATTTCCCTGATGAGCGAAACCCACCTTCACGGCCGGCTTCTTCATCCTGTCCGCCTCCTTGTCGTTCGTGCTGCTGGCCCCGGACCCGCAGGGTAACGGGCCAGGTCACTCACTCAACGACACAAGGAGGCGTTCATCATGGTTCGACTGCAAATACAAGAAACCGCGACGGGCTGGCACGTTTCCCTGCATCCCTCTGACAAGTTCAATCTCGACCAGAACTACACGTTCGACAACAAACGCGCAGCCCTTCAAAAAGGAAAGGACTTGCTCGAACAGTGGCTGTTGGAATTGGATGACTGTTAATCGCCCCGGGAGGACCGGGCGGCTTGACAATTCTTGAGAAACGTCACATGCTTACCAAAGGAGGATCACGATGAGCGATTCTGTCATCTTCGACCAATTGAGTTTCGTTAAACGCGGTGTCGACGTGGGGGTCCCTCGCGAGCACGCCGAATGGCTTGCCCAAGAGTATACCCAATTGCTCGAAAAGAATCTTGCAACGAAGACGGACATCGAGCAACTCCGCGCCGCGACCAAGACCGACATTGAGCAACTCCGCGCCGCGACCAAGACCGACATTGAGCAACTCCGCGCCGACACGCAAAAGGACATGACTGCGTTGATCGCCAACGCCCAACTTAAAATCGTAGTCTGGCTCTCGGGTGTCGTGCTCGGCACCGGCGCCCTCCTCATTGCCATCCTGAAATAACGACCAAGCTCCTTTTCCCCAGGACCGGCGTCCTGCAGGGCGTCGGCCGGAGTTCATTTCCTTATGTCTCTACACTACCGATCAGGACGTGGCCGCTTTACCCACTACTACGGCCAGCGCTGGGATCTCGGCCTGTGTGGACAGCGCTCTAAGCGGGTTGCCGAATCTCAATACGTCACCTGCCCCAAGTGTCTCGTTCTTATGAAAGAGCGAGGCATTCCTATCGAAGAATGGAAACCCCCTCCAAGAGTTCTCCTTCCTGACACCACTTCCTCCCTCTCCTAGCTTTCCTCTACTGCTTTCCTCCTGCGCGTCCCTTATGCCGCATCTCTCTCCTTTCTCTTCCACCGCAACGGCTTTGCGGGGTGCTCTCCTCGCTCTACGATCCTCTGCTCGTAAATCTTCTCTCTCGTTCCTGCTCACTGTCCGCTGCCTGCCTCCCCTCTTGTGTGGCCCTGGGCCTGGCGCTTCTTCGACCGACTGACTACCACGGCGCCACGTTCGCTCCGTTTCCGTGGCCTCGGGGTCTTTCTGTCCTACTGATTCGGGGTCCGGCCGGCCTGGGCTACGCCCTCTCCCGCGCCTGCAGAGGCCGTGCCTTCATCCTTCTTACTCTTCACGCACTGTGGCCTTGCCGATCGGCGCTAGGTCGCCCCCCCGGCCGGGCCCCTCCCCGTCTCCTTGTCCGTGTCTGAGCCTGACCTCCTGGTTGTGAGAGGTCAGTTCATTCACCAACCAACAAGGAGACTCATCATGGACAAGACCCCGAATACATCCACTCAACAACCCGTTGCGAAAGTCAAAGCCGGCGCCGTCGTCGGCACGATCTGGCAGAACGAAGGCCAAAACGGCCCGTTCTACACGATCACCTTCTCGCGGTCCTATAAGGATCGGGAAGGCAACTGGCAGCGGACGAGCAACCTGCGGCACAAAGACATGCCGCACGTGCAGACCGTCGCCGGTCTGGTCACGGAGAAGATCGCGGAGTTGGCGCCCGAGGCGGACGCCACGCCGGAGACGCCGAAGAAGAAGGCGTCCCCGCGCACAGCCAAGAAGGCTGCGTGAGCAGCCGGTCGCGGTGGGGGATGTTCCCGCTGCGGCTGCGCGTTCCCGTGGCGGGGTAGCCCGCTGCGGGACGCGCTTTTTTCACGAACGGGAGGATGGTGTAACGGCAACACGTCGGTCTCCAAAACCGAAATTGGGGGTTCGAATCCCTCTCCTCGCCGCCACTCTCAGGCAGGTGACATCAAACTCATGGAAATCATCGCACTCAATGACGATAATCGCCTCGGCACCGGCACCCGCGTTTACCTCGTCCTGAAACGCGGCCGGAAATGGGTCCGACTCCTCTCCCTGGGCTGCCTCCGGAAAATCACCGTCGCCAGTTCCCGCGCAAAAGATGCGCGGCCGGTCGAAGCTGACCCTAACAACATCGCTCAATTGCTGGATCGACTCACCCAATACTACCGGTATCGCCTCTCGGACAACGATCTCGCACAGATCCAGCAATTACAAACCGCCCTTCGTAGCGAAGCGGCCGCTTAATTTTATCACCGAGAAAGGAATAAATGATGGAACACAGGATACCGACACGCGACAATCCCCACCTTTGCCACTGCTGCCAGAGACCCTGTTGGCCTATGTGGCAATGGCTCGGCGACCACGTTTACTGTAACAATTGTGCCGGCATCGGCTGCCACGTGGAACCGGCCTTGTGCCAACGACCCTTACTCGACCGGATCGCCGATAAGGTCCACGACGCCCTCACTGAAAACAGCAAGCGCCGAGAACGGCCTTAATCACATTACCCCAGTTCCCGGCCTCCTGGTGGTTCGTGCTGCTGGCCCTCTCCCCAGGGTGAAGGGCCAGGTCACTCACTTAACGACACCAGGAGGCGCTCCATATGGCTCCACGTCCTACTCACCCCACCACAGATACCTTCTTAGAAACCGCTGCCAACATCGTTGAATCGGGTTGGTCCCACAAAGCCTGGGCCCGGACGGCAGACGGACTACCATGCGATGACCAGGACAAACACGCCGCCAAATTCTGTATGCTGGCCGGCTTCCGCCTCGCCTTTAATCAACTCCTCGGCGTCTCCGTTCGTCAGCCAAGTCCCAACGACGCGACCCCAAGACAATGGCGGGCCTACTGTAAAGCCAACGATTATATTGCAGCCGTCCTTAAAGTGAGAGTCCCGGCCACGGACGGCGACCCCATCCGCTTCAACGACGATTACGCTAAAGATGGAGACGACGTCGCCGGCATGTTTCGAATAGCCGCTGCGTGTGTCCGAGCCAAAGTCCCTCCCTCTAAGACACACTTACTTCGCCGCGCCATTGATCGCTACCTTATGGGTATGACCCCCATTGTGCCTTCCGACAATTTCCCCTAGCCCGGGCAGCCAGCAGAATAACCCACCCTCTTTTCTGCTTCATCGCCCTCAGCCGGCGCGCTTGGGCTTCGCCCTCGGCCGCAAGCACGGGCCGTGCCTTCCGTTTCCTCCAGGCACACACCTTGCTCGGTTTCGCCTCTTTCTGCCTGGCCGACCAGCCCTCCGGCCGCGCGCAGCCTCCTTACCAGTTCATATCACGACCTCCTGCATCTGTGAGAGGTCGATTCATTCACAAACTTTTCCAGGAGGCTTCATGATGAACCAGAACAATTCAACATCGTTAATCCGTGGCGGCTCCGACACCTTAACGGTGGTCAGCGTCGTGCCCGTCATGGTCGGACGCGAAATCGCTTGCACGAATCCTGGCTGCCGTTTCACCTACGGTGACGCGCACCGGATTCCCTCGGGCCTCTGCCCGATCTGCCGGATACCCGACGACAAGGACCGTTCGTCGTGAGTCATCGCAAATCTCAATCACTCACGCCTCAGTCCTGGTGGCTGATCCCCTGCCACCAGCACGGTCCCTCGGACCACTGCTTCGCACTGCCCTGGGGACACGTCGATTCCGGACTTTGCTCTTGCCGGCACCGGCGCGATCCGGACTGCCGCGTTCATTTCACGACCTCCACGTATTATAAGAGGTCGGTTCATTCACAAACCAATAAGGAGATTTCATCATGAAGCAGGCCCTGGAATCGAAACAACAGCGTGCCGGCGCAAGAATGACCAGTAAACTTGCACGTCACTATGTATTCCTTGAAGAGCTCGTCAATGATCTTGAATCTGGAACGCTTCATATTCAAGACATCGAGCAATCATCTGTTGACCGCTTACGTGCGGCGCTTACGAAAGGAAGCCCTCATGAACAAAACACCGATCATCTATAAATGCGAAGAATGCGGAAAAGAAGAAGAGTGGGACTGGGGTGGTGACTACATCGAACATATCAGCCCTATGGGAAAAGGAATCTGCGGCTGGATGTACCCCATCCGGCAAGCGCCGGTCGGCCCCCAAAAACAGCCCAACTCTTGACCAGCCCACCCGAGCACGATAAAAGACATTATCGTGCTCCATATCCTTCCCTCCTCTCACTACGGTCGGACTCGGCCCAACTTCCGAATAAAATACTGATACCCCTTGTCCGGAAGCTCCCATCAGAAGTTCCCATCAGAAACTGTCCGTCCGAAGCCCTCCAAGACACGACCCCACCCGTTCTCGCGGGGGCGTGGCCACCTTCGGTCCTGCGAACCCCGCTCTTCCGGCCGCATCGTCGCGGCCTTGCTTCGGGGACGTTCGATCCCGCTCCCGGGCCGACATGCGGCTCAGGCGGCTTGGTCCTGGTGCCGCAGCCCAGATGCGCCTCGCTACTCGGCACACCGGATCCCCGTGCGTCTCCTTCCGTGGCCTTCATGCCTCCCTCTCCTTGTGAGGGGTCAGTTCATCCACTAACATAAAGGAGAGAATCATAAACCAGGCACACAAACCCGCACTCGACACCGCCACGCGATCTGAACCGCACCGGACGCCCCGCGTCCTCAATCTGCGCAATGCGGGTGATCGGCGGCGCGTCGAACTCGGACTCGCCAAACGAGCCGATCGGCGCACGAAATGGGGCAATCCTTTTTTTCGCGGCAAGGACGGCACCCGCGAGAAGCCATCGCGAAGCACCGTGCTTGGCTTGCCGAAAACTTCTCCGACGCCGATCTTGAAGAATTGCGCGGCTGGGATCTGGCCTGCTGGTGGTGGCCGGAGCCGTGCCATCGTGATGAGTGAAGACGAAGGGCAAAGCCCGCGTCCTGAGGCGCGCGTGCCGCCACGTCGGCAAGCGCCTTTCTTTCTCTCCCTTCCCTTCTACCCGCTGGCGCCGCCGATCATTCCCGCAACCATCGCGACTACGAGACCTTCAAGACGCTTAGAATCGATAGCGTGCGCCTACCTCGAAAAGATGACCCTGCAGGTCGGTTGTCGCACTGACAGTGTTGACAAAAGGACCTACACGATTCCTGCCTTTGAACTTCAACCGGCCGGTTTTGAAGAAACGATAGCTCACCTGGAGGGTCACGTGATCGGTCAGTTCGTAGCCCAGTCCCCCACCGACCTTAAAGGCAAACACCGTATCGGTGTCGGACAGGTCGGGCACAGCCCCCGGGGGCAGTTGGGCCTGCGCCAGGGCCGCATCTCTGGCCGCTTGAGGCAGGGGGACGCCCGGAGGTAATTGCAATTGTCGGCGCGCGTCAAGGAGCGCCACCTGGTCCGCCATCGATTGTTCAAACACTCCTTGCTCATAATCCACGCCCCCCCAATCGACGACCACGAAGCCGAGGCCGCCGCCGATGAACGGTCGCCAGCGGGAACCTTCATTGAAGTCGTACCAGACATTCACCATGGCGCCCATTTGGTCTGCCGGGCCGGACACGGGAATCTCCGTACCCTGCAGAGATATTGGCCCTTGGGGTGTTTCCGTGGTCACGCCGGCGTAGCTCAGCTTGCTGACCTCGGCCCTGGCGAAAAACCCCTCGACCTGGAGACGGAAGCCGTTGCCGAATTCGCGGCCCAGCATGCCGCTGACCTTGAACCCCGCACGGAACTCGTTGGTAGCGTCCGCGCTGTACGGGGCTCCAAGACTTGTCCCGCTCGTGACGCTGTCCGAGTTGTCAAGGAACATGACCGGGACGCTCAAGCCGACGTACCATCTCGGCTCCGACGCGCGCGCATCGGGCGTCAACACCGGCAGAAGAAACACGGCGAGGACGACCGTCGCAACGAACATTCGTTGGAGCGTACTTGCTCGGTATGTCATACGTCTCATGGCATCCTCTCTCTTTCAGTTCAACTGCCGTTTTCCCGGATCGTGCTCCGAGCCAGAAGCGTTTTGCTCCACGCGTGTAGAGTGCCAGGATGCAGCGCCGGAATGAAATGCTTGCCTCACTCGCGCTCTCGCCAGCCTGTTTTAATTCCTTTGAACCCCGGGCCCGGGCTAACGACTCGGCCCTGGTCCTCCTTCCGGCGCGGGATCCTTTTACCCCTCCGCGACGGTGATCATTCCTACGATAATCGCGATCATCCAGCCGGTGCCGCACCGCGCTCCCCTGCCCCAGGCATACCAAGCACGGACTTCGCCCTCACGCCGCACAGTGGTCCATATCCGGCCAGCGCGAGTCCCAAAGGAAAGATAATCCCAAAACTCAAGACACATATCAACAGCCCAATAATCAGCCCGCTCGTTACGCCCCGCACGAAGCCCCAAGGATTTCGCTCATCCGACAGTGCCAAACACGCCGGCACGAAGTTTCCAATCGTCAGCGCCGTCATGGTCGCATACACCCCTCATGTCAGGCCTTCCTGATCCAAGCCCTTCGTCCATGCGGCCACCAGAAACCACCACACCATGACGATAAAGGTGGCCCCGGACACCAGGAAGACGCGGCACTACCAATACCCCTTGATCCACCCGACGCGCGCGGGCCCGGCCCCCAGCGCCTTCAGGCGCCGGTTCTCCACTTCCAGTTGCTTGAGCCGTCGGAGCTCGTCCACGCCCAGCCCGGCAACCGGCTTCTTCCAGCGAGAGAAGGTCTGTTCCGAAATCCCCGTCTTGCGTCACACCTTGCCGCTCGGTGTCCCGGCCTGGGCTTGGCGCAACACACACCCAATCGGCTCCTCCGTGTACCGCTTCCTTTTCATGGCAAAATCCCCCTCCTGCCTTCAGGTCCATGTTGCCAGAACAATCACCTCCACATCGGATCAATGTTCGGATCGCAGACCAGAATTCATAGGCAGGCTTGCACGATAATCCTTGCTGGTATCCTAACCAGTTCAATGAGGCTTGCACATGAAGGGCACATCGACCGTACGAGGCCGTAAAGACCGGTCGGGCAAAGCATGCGGTCAGGGAGACCGTCGAATTATGTGCTCTTTGAGAAGGAAAACGGGCGGTAGCACCACCACGGCAGTGTTACGTGGAATCAGCTTTCCAGGCGTCACCCTGCATAAGCGAAGTTGTCATGGACTTTGCGACGATTGCGCTTGACGGAGTCGGGAGCGGACGGGGTGGCATGATCCCCAGGGGGCAAAAGGGCTTCTACCTGCGCCTTAAATGAATTCAGCAAGGCCCTTTCTGGACGGTTGCGGGAAAGCACCCGTAACCCGATCAACAGACTTAGCAAGTTGCATGAGGTTGTAGTCGGAATCACCACCCGGGAAATCTCTCCGCTGGCTTGGCCTTGTTCGATCATTTTGCGGAAGAAATTCTTTTCTACGTAGGCGAAGGTCCGATTGACGATTTTTGATACCTTTGCGTCATGCGGGGACATCTCCAAGGCCGTGTTGATGATATAGCATCCGTTTTGTTCCTGACCCTTCGATATTCCATCACAAATTTCGTCGAATAAGGCGATAATAGCCTGGCGGGGTGAATTCGTCCTTCTGAGCCTTGCGAAAAAGGGCTTCACGTAGTCGTCATTGTAATTGTGCAAGGTTTCGATAAAGAGGGCGTACTTGTCGCCGAATGTGTCGTAGAGGCTCGCACGGTTGATACCCATGGTCTCCACGAGATCTTGCATGGACGTCCCCCTATAACCTTGTTCCCAGAAGGCCTGCATCGCTTTCTGCTTGACATCATCAGCGGCAAATTGTTTTTTCCTGGGCATGGGGACCTCCCACTCCGCATTCAATATTTTGATAAGATTGTCTCAAATTCGCAGACAATATAATTGATAGGCAAGCAATACCTAACATATTTGTAATAGGAATAATGTGAATTTAGAAAGAAAAGTATGCCTCTTTTTGCGCATATTTCGTGCATGGCCAGGATGCGGAGGCAGCCGTCCAGCGGGGGTCGGGTTGCGCGAGTTGGGTGTCCCGGCCGGGGTGTGGCTCTCGGCCATCTCCTCTCTCTTCGATTACCCCTGCGAGAAACAGCGCGCGACCACCAATGCCGTCGACGGCGTAAAACGGCCAGCGACGTCCTCCGGGGAAGTCGCTACTCCGATCATCAGCGAAGAAGAGGCCCGGACCGTCTTCGATCGCATTCCAGCGACCACGTTAAAAGGGAAATGCGATTGCGCGATCCTCGCCGTGCTCCTGTATCACGCGCTACGTCGTGAAAGATTATGCCGGCTGACTGTCGAGGACCGACAGGCACGCGGTGGAGTCCTCCACTTCAAGGTACATGGGAAAGGCTCGAAGATTCGCTATATTCCCATCCACCCGAAGACCCCGGGCTTCATCGAGGAGCCCCTCGAAGAAGCCGGACATACCAGCGGACCGCTCTTCCGACCGACCCAAAACAACGGTGGTGGTGGCCACTTGGACCGGCCACTGAATCCCTCTTCTCTTCATAAGAATATTGTCCGAAAGTATTTAGGAGTCGGGCCGCATGCGCTACGCGAGACCGCCGCCACCAATGCGCTCGATAATGAGGCAGACATCAAGAAAGTTCAAGAAATGCTTGGTCATAGTTCCATTGCCACGACACGAATCTACGACCGGCGTCACACCAAGCCCGAAGAAAGCTCGGTCTTCCGAATAAAATATTAAAGCCTCTTTTCCGGAAGCTCCCATCAGAAACTGTCCGTCCGAAGCCCTCACAGACACTGGCCCCCTCGTCGCTCGGGCCGACAGACTCTTTTGAGGAAGGAGTATATGTACGAAGCGCCCGTTCGTTCGCTCCTCTCATTCACACACATCATTCTCACTCACTATAGCCGGTCGCCACCCGTCCCAATACGACGGATACATGTCATTTAATATCGCCTCATCCCCCATGAACTTCATATACCATTTCGGCAACCTCAGCCTTTCAGAAACATCCACCCCCTTCACACTCCCAATCTCATAAGGGTACCACGGCAACGAGCCCAATTCCTTTTCATGATATTTGTCTGCTCTCTTCACCGGTATCACCAACCACCCACCCAGGCTCTCTTCCACTAAATACACCTCATCAACACTCTCGCGATGCTTTCTTGCCAACAAGCGGACTTCTCCTAAGCCCAAATCCTCTCTCACATTCTCACTTTCAAACACTAATATCGTCCGCGCTCCCGACTCTTTACACTTCTTTAATTTTGCCCTTTTCTTTTCAAAGGCGCGCCCCACTCGATCACAGCCTTTCTCCACCCATTCACTCAATCGACCTGGTTTATATAACGGATTTAATCTAAGCGACCCTGGTTTCTTTCCCGCCAGCTCCGCGTAAGGCCACCGAACTACTCCCATCACCCAATAAAACTCTCCAGACCTATCGAACATATCAATCCAATCAGCCCCTATATGAGGTTGTTCTCTTAACCCTTGCCGGCACAACTTTCTCTCATGAAGCGTCTCAATCGCCTTTCTCACCCACTCCACGACATACTCTAATGCTTCTTTCTCTTCTTTCATGCCCCCTGGCAACCTACAATTTGCCGCAAAACCTACCGAATAATAACTCGGTCCCGGAATGCCACCTTCAATCCTTTCTTTAAGCAGTTTAAAAACCTTTTTTACAATCACCTTCTCAGCTTTGATTTCACCTTCAAAGGCCTCTAGCCTCGTATGCTCAATCGCATACTCTTCTCCTCCCAGTTTCACTATCATATCCACCTGACCCTCTCCGCCCTTTTCCTTATCAGGATAGCGTCTTTCACTTCTAGCCTCCCCTGTCAATTCCTCTAAGCACTTCACAACAGCATTACACGCCAATCTTTCATTCTTTGAATCTTTCATCACTACTCTCCTCTATCTCTCTGAACCACGAAATAAACTTATAACTGTCCGTCCGAAGCCATTACAGACACTGCCACACCCGAGCTCGCGGTGGCTTCGCCACCTTCGGCCGCATCGTCGCGACCGCGCTGCTTGGACGCTCGATCCCGGGCCCGGGCCAGCCGGCCGGCACCGGGATACCGGAGCGCGGGCTCACAGAGCCGGTGCTCCTCATCGCGTCCCTCCGCTCGCACTCGACCATGCGGCCGCATGGTCGCCGGCCCACACCACCGGCACCCTTTCCTTGCTTTTCCCGCACACTTGCCGACTAGGTGGCGGCAAGAGTGCGTACTGCCGAATACTTGAGAATGAGAAAAGGCTGGCTGGCGCGCCGGTTGTACTCCGTTTTTCCCTATTTTTTGAGCCCCGCTGTTCATGAGGGGTTTGAGAGTTCGGCGGCCGGCCGCGTCCGGAGTTCACGACGTCCTCGAGCACCGGTCCAGATTTTCTCATTCTCAATTCAAAATCCCCGGGTTTTGTCCATGCTCTGCTATGGACTAACCCGAGATCGTCGATTTTTGGGGCCTTCTCGTGAGCCGATTGCTCGGCCGAGTGTCTGATTTCCTCCTTGTACCCGGGTTTCGCCAAGCGCAGGCCTTCGCGCTTCGCATCCGGATCTTCGGCCTGCCAGCAATCCAGCGTGTTCCTTTAGCTTGCACCAGGTTCCACTCCGGCATCGGCGAGTGTGAGGGGTCCAACCCGTCGCTCGGGCGCGAGGCTCGTTTCCTCTTTTTAGGGTCCCTGGCACTGCTCGTTCTTGCCAGTGCTCGTCTCTGTATCGACGTTCGGCTTAGGCGCGCTGCTGTCATCGCCGCTGCCCGGAGGCGCTTGGGCTTCGCCATCGATCCGGACATTCCTGCGTCAAGGTCCTCTCGACCACACACCGGATCACCGCGTGTCTCCTTGTCGTGGCTTCACGACCCTCCCCCACCAGGGGTCCCTATAGGGTCGATTCATTCACTTTCATCAAGGAGACGAACATGAAGCAGACTCACAAAACCGCACTCGACAACACCGCCTCACGGCAGCCCGTCGCGTACCAGGGCCAGTATTACACCGTCACGATCACGCGCGTGGCCGATGGCGACGCCCAATACCAACCCCTCACCAATAAAACCGTTCGCCTGAAAGACTTGCCGGGTTTGCTGCAAGCGCTCGACAAGATCGAGGGGTAGGTAACACGCCGCGCTGGCTTCGTCAGAAGCCACCGCACCGCCGCGACGGCCAGGGTGCCGTCGCCGGCGGCTTGGCGCAACCAACAACTTCTTCAATTGCAATGGAGGAAATCATGAGACTCACTCGCAAACAATTTCTTCGGCTCACTCCCCACGCAATCGCGGCCCCGCACTTGGGTTGGCGCTGTTGCTTTTTCGGCTTACTCCGAATCTCGGAAGATCTCTTCCGGTGGCCGAAGGCGCGCTAACGCGCGCTGGCTGGGCCTGGATCTGCTCTTGCTGGATCCAGGCCCTTTTTCTTCCCCGCCTCGTTGCAGTTCGCTTGGCTGGCCCTCTTCCCGGGTGAAGGGCCAGGTCGCTCACTGACTCACACAAGGAGGCGTTCAGCATGGTTCGACTTCAAATTCAAGAAACCGAGACAGGATGGCACGTTTCCCTGCATCCCTCTGACCAGTTCAATCTCGATTAGAACTACACGTTCGACAACAAACGTGCAGCCTTTGAAAAAGCAAAGGACTTGCTCGAACAGTGGCTCATGGAATTGGAGGACCACTGATCGCGCCGGAAGGACCGCGCCGCTTGACAATTCTTAAGAAACGTCACATGCTTACCAAAGGAGGATCACGATGAGCGATTCGACCATGTTTGACACGCACCGCCACGTCAAGGAACTCGCCGCCCACGGCCTCTCCGAGGCCTGCGCCGAATCCATCGTCAAGGTCGTGCAAGAGGGTTTCACGCATCACGTGGCCACCAAGGCCGACCTCACCGAGCTGCGTGCCGGCATTCAGGAGCAACTCACCAAGCTGGACGGCCGCGTCACCAATATTGAAACCAATATGGCGACGAAAACCGACATTGCAAATATCCAGAGCACCCTCGAGCGCTCGAAAAACGAACTAACCTGGCGCCTCCTCGGCATCCTCGTTCCCATCGGAGGCCTTATCATCGCCGCGATTAAATTCCTCTAATCGCTTTCACCTGGGCCGACGTCCTGCAGGGCGTCGGCCGGGCATTTCTCCCTCTTCCTGAGCACTCAATGCCGCGATCATCAAAAATGGAGCATATTCCATGAAACGAACCCTCTACCTCGCCAATCCCTATGGATTTTCAACACAACAATGCGAAACCCTCTTGCCGCCGCTCATTCACGCCCTCGAAGCCCTGGGCGCTACCGTTTGGGAGCCCTTCGCGCGGGCCAAACAATCCGGAATAGCCACTGACGCCCCATACCGCATCGCTCAATCCAACCGCCAAGACGTGCGCGATGCCGACGGGTTCTTTGCCGTCATCAACGGCGTACCGCCGGATGACGGCGTCATGGTCGAATTAGGCCTCGCCATCGCCTGGGAAAAACCTATTTTCCTCTTCCGCGACGACTTTCGTGCCCTGAGCGATAGCGAAATCTACCCGCTCAATCTGATGATCTTCGTCGGGCTGCCTGAAATCAATTGGGAAGCCCACTTCTATAGATCGCTCGCTGAGATTCCAGATCGCAACAAAGCGCTTGCCCGGTGGCTGGCGACCAGCTAACCGGCGCCGCCGATCATTCCCGCCACAATCGCGATCATCCAGCCGGCGCCGCACCACGACCCACGTTCACAGCGCGGCAGCCGGGGCGAGGCCCAACGGAAAGAGCATCCCACAATTCAAGACGAAGATCGACAGCCCGATAATCAGCCCATTCACCACGCCATTCCACGACGCGCCGAGAAGCTCGCTCAGCGCCATCGAGACAAAGAGGCTCCTGACAAACACCACGAACATGAGCGCCGTCGGTTCGCGTCGAAGGCGCTGCCGCGTCCGCTCATCCCACAGTGCCAAGCACGCCGGCACGAAGTTTCCCATCATCAGCGCCGCCATGGTCGCATACACGCCAACTGTCAGGCCTTCCTTCTCCAAGCCCTTCGTCCAGGCGGCCACCAGAAACCACCACACCATGAGAATAAAGGTGGCCTAGGACACCAGGAAGGCGCGGCGCCACCAATGCCACTGAATCCAGCCCGCGCGCGCGCGGCCGTCACCGAACCAGAATGCCCGAACCCCTTGCAACGCGGTCGCGCCGGCGTATCGTTTCCACAACCACCGGATGATCCATGACATCGTCAGCCCCCTTTCTCTCAGGTGACGCGCGCATTCTACTACACCGTGTCCCAACATCAATACTCCATGCGCGGCGGTGCGCGCTCGGGCAGCGCTCGGCCTTCCTTGTCGCTCATGTCACTGGCCCTCTCCCCAGGGTGAAGGGCCAGTTCATTCACAAACCAGACAAGGAGACTTTCCGATGAACGATCTCGCCTTAGTCCCATCCGCGCTTGCCGAATCCGCTCATCCGTCCCGGACCAAGCGGTATCAATTCTTTTCCACCCGCGAGATGGTGCTTCGCCTCCAAGATCGCGGCTTCACGATCGCGCACTCCTCGGAATCCGGAGTCCGCAATTCCGACTTTCGTGGTTATCAGCGCCACCAGGTCTTCCTCGATTTCCCGACAGGCGACGGGCTGCACTTTCCCGCGCAAAAAATGCAGTTGCGACTCGTGAACAGCCATTGCGGAACTGCCCCGCTCCGGCTCTTTCTCGCCGTGTATGTCCTGGTCTGCTCGAATGGCCTGGTTGTTCCCCGTGACCATCACGACTTGTTCAAACTGCGTCACGTCCGCAACCGGTTCGACCCGGAATTCGTCCATGACAAGGCCCTGGCGCACGCTTTCCAAACCACCGAGCAGATTGCGCGCATGGAACGCCGGGAGCTCACCCTTGAGGAACAACACCGGTTCGCCGAGTACGCCTTGGGCCTTCGGTGGCCGGACAAAACGGACTTTCCCTTCGATCCGCGACTTTTGTTGACGGCACGGTATCCTTCGCAGAATCAACCGGATCTCTGGTCCGTCCTGAACCGCATCCAGGACAACATACTCCGCGGCTTCACGTACATTCACCCGGAGCTTCACAAAGAACGCCGCGTCCGGCCGCTCACCAGCATTCCGCGGGATCTGAATATCAATCAGGAACTGTGGAAATACGCGGCCGCGCTCTGACGTTCCCCGCCCCGGTCCCCTCGCTCTCGAGGGGGCTGGGCGCTTGACAAGAATTTCTCACATCAGGAGACTTTCATCATGAGTCGTACCGCTCTTTCTCGCCGCCTCATCCTTGGATTTCATTTATTCTTCACGCTCTGTTATCTGATGATCGTCCTTCTCTGTACCTACATTTCAGTCTCCATTTTTGACTACACCTTCACAGAAATCGCCGAAATACAACTGACCTCTTTCGGCGATCTTATCCACGCGGCCATCCTGCTTGTCTCTTGCTTCTTTATCGGACTCATCTTCATGCTCATCCTGTCCTACGCGCCATCCATTTCCAAAGAAATCGTTTCCCGCCCGTTTCGTTCAGAGCCAGAGAACCGCTTCTAGCCCACGCTTCACTTCTTGCCCGGGCTTCCCGACACAGCCGGCTGCTGGCGTCCTGTCACTCGCCTGCACCTGGGCCTCCGGCCCTGGTGCGCCGCCCGCCGAAGGCCGACGACTCGCCGGAATGCGACCGCTCCTTTGCTCTGATCGTGCGCCGCCCTTTCCCCTCGCTCTTTCGTCACTCCCACTGCCGCCCTTTCAAATCCTCGACTGCCCTTTTCGTTGCGCTTCCTAGCCGCCGGCCGGAACGCCTGGGCTGCGCCCTCTCCCGCGCCGGCACAGGCCGTGCCTGCATCGTCAAACCTCTTTAGTCACTATGACCTTGCCAAACGGCGCCAGGTCGACCAGCGCCCCGTCCACCGCCACTCTCCTTGTCAGTTCATTGCACGGACCTCCTGCATTCGTGAGAGGTCGGTTCATTCACACACCACAAGGAGACTTCATGATGAAACGCACTCAAAATCAAAAGCCAGCATTCGAAGTCAAGGTCGGCGCCATCCAGGGCTCCGCCTGGAAAAACGAGAGCGAGGACGGACTGTACTACTACACGGTCTCGATCACGCGGCTTTACAAAAACCGGCAAAACCGCTGGCAGCGGTCCACGTCATTCCGGCAAACTGATTTGTCGGCCGTCGGCGACGTCGTCGCCCAATTGAAAACCGAATTCGATCATCGGGCGCCTCGGTTACAGTCCGATCCCGCCTCCATCTCGGCGGCGATCTGGCCGAACGAGAGTGCCAATGGTCAATACTTCACCGGCACGATCACGCGGTTCTATAAAGACGAACACGGGCACCGGCGTCTCGCCAAGACGTTCCGGCCTCAAGACTTGGATCTCGTCAGCGACCTGGTCGCCGATCTCAAGCAGAAAATGACTCTGCTGGTCTCGAATCCGGAAACGCTACGTCCGCCGAAATACGATCCTCGCGGCGAGCTTCCCGAATTGGAATCGAACATCGAAATCTTTTCGGAACGCGAATTCGAAGAGCTTGAATTCGCCGCGTGACGGTCGTATCGCGTGGCCTTCCAGGGCGCGAATCCGGAATCGGATTCGCGCCCTTTTTTTATTCCTCTTCTGAAAACAGCACTCGCGCTGTGGATCTGTGGGCGGGGTCCGTTTCCGTCCACACATCCATAGCGGCCGTTCGGCCGTGGGGTGTGGTCAATGTGTAGTGTATTGTCCACACTCCCGCGGCATCAGGGCACCCGCGCGCCCGGATCTTCCAGGATCCGGCCGCTTTCCCCTCCCTCACGGCCTTTAAATCCGGCAGGAATGCGTCACCATGCCGCCGTCCTGCCACGATCTCCCTTTCCTGCGGTCCTTCCTCTGCGAACGTGGGGGAGAGCGTCGCTCCTGGGGCATCCTCGCAAGCCAATTTCAGGCCTGCGAGGGGGTTTCCTCTTGCGCGGCCCTGACGCCACATCTTTCTCCGTCTCTCCTTCACCGCGACGGCTTTGCGGATACTCTCCTCGATCTCTTGATCCTCTGCTCACTGGTCTTCTCATTCGTTCCTGCTCACTGTCCGCTGCCTGCCTCCCCTCTTGTGTGGCCCTGGGCCTGGCGCTTCTTCGACCGACTGACTACCACGGCGCCACGTTCGCTCCGTTTCCGTGGCCTCGGGGTCTTTCTGTCCTACTGATTCGGGGTCCGGCCGGCCTGGGCTACGCCCTCTCCCGCGCCTGCAGAGGCCGTGCCTTCATCCTTCTTACTCTTCACGCACTGTGGCCTTGCCGATCGGCGCTAGGTCGCCCCCCCGGCCGGGCCCCTCCCCGTCTCCTTGTCCGTGTCTGAGCCTGACCTCCTGGTTGTGAGAGGTCAGTTCATTCACCAACCAACAAGGAGACTCATCATGGACAAGACCCCGAATACATCCACTCAACAACCCGTTGCGAAAGTCAAAGCCGGCGCCGTCGTCGGCACGATCTGGCAGAACGAAGGCCAAAACGGCCCGTTCTACACGATCACCTTCTCGCGGTCCTATAAGGATCGGGAAGGCAACTGGCAGCGGACGAGCAACCTGCGGCACAAAGACATGCCGCACGTGCAGACCGTCGCCGGTCTGGTCACGGAGAAGATCGCGGAGTTGGCGCCCGAGGCGGACGCCACGCCGGAGACGCCGAAGAAGAAGGCGTCCCCGCGCACAGCCAAGAAGGCTGCGTGAGCAGCCGGTCGCGGTGGGGGATGTTCCCGCTGCGGCTGCGCGTTCCCGTGGCGGGGTAGCCCGCTGCGGGACGCGCTTTTTTTTCACCCATTCATCGAGGAAACCCGACATGCCGAAGCCACTCGTCATAAGACATTACGCTCCCTATCTCGGACGACGGCCCAAATGCGGACACGCCTTGAAAGTCTTCCACGTCTTAACCCCGTCCGAGGAACGGGTGACGTGCCGCGCGTGTCTGCGCCAGCTGCAAGAAATCCGCAGCCGTCAAAACGGAAATCAACCGGCTCCAAAGCCGGCCATCAATTCAGAGCCAGTCACGCTGAAAGGATGAGCCCCATGACTTCCATTTCAAAAATTCAATACTCACAACTTTGCGTCACATGCCAGGCCAAAACCCTCGAAGGCCATCGGCAATGTTCCTACTGCCGCGACTGGCGGCCGGAAACACATCCCCCGCGCCATGAGCTTCATGTCTCCGTCTCCCAGCCCGCGAAAAAAGACAGGCTCGGCCGAAGGATCGGCCGGCCATCATGGGATGTCTTCCTGGAACAGCGGCGCGTGGCGCACGTCTATCACAATCGCCACACCTGGATATATTGGTTCGCCGACAATCCCTATCGCCTGTTCTCTCAAGACGGCGATGACACGGATGCCTTTGCCGCCATTGCCGATCACATCGAACACAATCCCGCTGTCCTGAAATTCTGGCTGACCGGGCGCGGACTTCAATACCTCGAATCATCCTATGGCGCCGTCGCGGCCATCGTTCCCGTCCCCCTGCTCAAGAGAGACGGCTGGCGGGTCAAGATGCTCATCACGAATCGAACCCGCGATTTCGCCAATGCCCGGGACGGCATCGAGTGGGCCAAGAAACTCGCCCTGAAATACATCGACTCACCCATCAAGAAGAAAGGAAGGTCATCATGAGCGCCTGGATCTGTAGCCAGCTTCACATCAAAGCCCTCGCCATCTATGCCACCACGAAAACCGGCCGGACCTTCGGACGGGCCACCAAGAATGAACACGGGGAATACGACCTCTCCAAATGCGAGACCGTCGAAGATTTTCCCCTCGTTCACCTCAATTTCACCATCGAGGAGCATGACCTGTCCGACGCCACGACCGTCGCGCGCATGCTCATGGCCGAGAACATCAAATCGGTCTGTCATCGCTACAGGGAAGAAGAAGACAAATACTACGTCGAAGAATTGTCTGCGGACGTAACGCCCGCAGACCGGGCGCGCGTCAAGGCCATCCAATTAACACCCGTCCAACTCATCAAGCTTATTCACTGCCTCGACTATCAATCCTGTGAACATCCCGGCTGGAAAGACAGCCTGGCCAAACGCATGCTCGATGAGCTCGAGGCGGCCCTCGTCTATCAAATCCCTGGCTATGAAGACGCCCCCTGGGGCATCGACGACGACTTCAATCCCAAATCCCTACCCAAACGGCGCGGCTCCACAACGACTCATTCATAGGAGCCGCCTCATGTCCTTCCTTTCGGTTCGATCACTGCACCCCATCGTCACGACCGCGCCTGGCGGGTGAGCGCGGTCGAACTCTTCTTCATCTGAACCGAAAGGGCACGTCATGGAAAATCAATTTACTTCTTACACCGACGCGGACCTGTTCCGGCTGGCTGGCATCCGTGGGCTTCCCCACGCGACGGCCATCTTGGACCTCGATGCCACCAGCACCGCCGAGCTCGTCGCCGAGGACGGCCTCACCACGCGCAACGCTGAAAAAGCCAAGGCCATTCTTGAAATCGGCAAGCGCTGGGTCCGGGCTTCCAATCGCCGGCGACGGGACGTCGTCTCAAGCTCCAAAGTCGCGTACGATGTCCTTCTCCCTATTCTCGCTCATCAATACCAAGAGCTCTTCGTCGCCGTGCTCTTATCCGCCAAGCATCAGATCCAGAATATCGTCGAAATCTCTCGCGGCACCTTGACCAGCAGCCTGGTTCATCCCCGGGAGGTCTTCCGGCCGGCCGTCAAAAACGCCGCGGCCGCCGTCATCGTCGCCCACAATCATCCGAGTGGCGACCCGAAACCGAGCAAGGAAGACCGGGCGCTGACCGAACGGCTCTGCCGGTGCGGACAGGAACTCGGCATTCAGCTTCTCGATCACGTGATCCTTGGCGACGACGCCTATATTTCCTTTGCCGATGAAGGCTGGCTTCCTGCCGGCGGGAAATTCGTTTAACGACTTCCTCTACCGCTTTTTCCCCGAGCCGCAGCCGGCCGTCTCCTTGTCGTGCCTCTCACTGGCCCTCTCCCCCGAGGTGTAGGGCCAGTTCATTCACCAACCAGACAAGGAGCACACCATGTTTCGACCGTTCACGCTGTACAAACGCGCCAAGGAGCTTGGAGAGGAGCTTTCCAGGCTTCACGGCACCATCGAGGGTGACGCGATCCTCATACGCACCAACGATGCAGACGGCCCACTTGGCATGGCCGCACAGGAATTGAGGGCCTTACAAACCACCCTCAATACCTTCTTCGCCAAAGACCCGACCAAGTGAGCGCCATGCAAGGTATTCATCAATCACACCAACGATTGATCAATCAGTGGGCCTCACGCTTCTGCTCACTCCCTGAGCCGGCGCGAGACGCTTTGCGCGGCGCGCTCTGCGACCTCCGCGAAGAGGCCCTGAAACGCGCCCACCTATCCTGGGCCCGTCACAAAGCCCCGATGGCGTGCTATTGGAAAGTCGTGGCCGTCTATGCCGGCCACTTGGCGCGCACGTTGCATCGCCGGGGGCTCTCATGACTCCGAAGATGCTCTACGTCATCAATCACAGCGGCGGCAAGGACTCCCAGGCGATGACCGCCTGGCTGGCCGACCGCCTCCCCCACGATCAACTCATCCTGATGCACGCCCCGCTCGGCCGCGTCGAGTGGCCCGGCACGATTGAACATATCCAGCACACCAAACCCGTCGACGTGCCTTTACTCTTCGCCCACGTCGCCAGCGGCAAAGACCTCCTCCAGCGCATCGCGGAACGCGGACGCTTTCCGGACAAAGCCCGGCGATGGTGCACAAGCGATTTCAAGAGGGGTCCCATCGAACGCGAGATTCGGCGCTATCTCGCCGCGCATCCTGAATACGGCGGCCGCGTCGTAAACTGCATGGGCATTCGGGCCGATGAATCCAGGGATCGCGCGAAGGCGCAAGCCCTCACACTCAATGCGCGCAATAGCAAAGCCGGCCGGATCTGGTGGGACTGGCTGCCGATCCATTCCTGGACACTGAACGACGTGCTCCGCGAAATCCAGCGCGCGAACCAACGTCTCCATTGGGCCTACGAACAGGGCATGAGCAGGCTGTCATGCTCCTTCTGCATTCTCGCCAGCCAGCAGGATCTCCGGACGGCCGCGCGGCTCCGGCCCGATCTCTACCGCGAATATCTCGAACTGGAGCAGCGTATCCAACATACCCTCAGCCCCTCGCGCCGGTGGCTGCCGGAGATCATCGCAGGCCCCGCCAAACGCGAGTTGCCTATTGTCCAATCGACCCTCTTCTGACAGGAGACTCCCATGAAAGGAACCCGAGGCTGCGAACAATGCGACGCCATCTTAGACGCCGAAGGCGTCGACGAAGCCTGTCTCGAATGCTGGCTCGACGCCCAGCGAGATCAGCGTCCTCACGCTCAGCACGCGCAACAATCCGCTTCCGATGAACGGAAGCAGGATTGAGTTGTTTCTCATCTTCTCATCCAGGAGGCACAAATGGATCACCAAATCGCAAAACAATGGACCGCGCGGCTTCGCAGTGGAATCACGACACAGACGCGCAAACATTTAGGTCGTAATGACGGCAGCCGATGTTGCTTGGGCGTCTTATGTGACATGGCCGTCGAGGCTGGCGTCATTTCCGCACCCGTCAAATTTCGGGCCGGCACCAAGAATCGCGGGTGCCTCGTCTTTGCTGGCAGCAGACATAATCTGCCGCCCGCCGTGGTGAATTGGGCGGGCCTGCGTACAACCTACGGTCAGTACCCTGGCGAAATCCGCAAGGGTCGTGCAGCAACAAACGACGCCAAACCCTCCCTCGCCCTCGACAACGACGGCGGCGCGACTTTCACTGAATTGGCTTCCACCATCGAGGAATTCGCTGATGTCTTATAAGCCCACCGGGTGGGGCTCCTCTCCTTTGTGGGAGCCCCACACCTTCACGCTACCCGAAAATACTCTTCACATATGGAGGAACCGCACATGATCACATACACAATTTCTGACTGGACCATTGACGGCGACGAAGCCCATGCTCACATCATCGGCAAACGCGAGCATGGCGAGCACGTCGAAGAAGTCACCCTGTCACGGGCGCACGACGCCCCGGGCTGGACTATCGAGGGACGCGAAGGCGAAGTCTACGACACCCCGAATCACGCCCTCGAACAACTCGAACATGAAGCGTCCGATGACGATGAAGATGAAGACAATCGGGCAGGGCACGTCAATGAGCCGATCAAGCCTTACGGGGGCCAGGCGCCGTTTCTCACCTTGATCCTCAAGAATGAAACGACCGGCGATGAGTGGACGCACCCCATCGGCCGGCAGGACGCTTCGGCCCTCTCCGAATGGTGGGCCGACCAATCCGAGTACCAACGCCAGGATCTGCCCTTCGAAGTCGAAGAAACCGTCAGCCGGATCGTCACGGCCTACGCGGAGGCCGAAAACGAAGACGACCCCAGGCCCATGCGGCCGGCGACGGCCGACGAAATTCGCGCCTATCTTTTAGCCCAAAGCGGCACGGTGGCCGTGGAAATTGATGACGATGACCGGCGCGTACATTGCCAATGCTTCAATAACGAAGCCGGTTGTCCGGAATGGTGGGTCCACAGCCATGCCGATGAATGGACCGTGACCACCGAAGGCGGGCACACCTGGCTTCGCGGCCCGAACGGGCTCGGCTGGATCATCAAGAATGAAGATCCGCTCACCCATGAAGAATTGAGCCGCCAGTTACACGGCATCGAGGCTCAAGAGCAAACAGGAGGATAAAGACCATGGACCATGTTGATGACAGATCCAAAGAAGAAATCCTTGAAGCCGTTCGCGCTCAACAGGCCGAGGAGCGCCGTAAGATTCGGCTCAATGTCAGCGCGCCGAAGGTTGCCAGCCTGATCCCCTTCACCAAAACTCCCAGGGGCTCTCTCCGGTGGGCCATCAATGCCATTTGCTTCGAACCCGCGCCGGGCGGAGGCGTATTCATCATCGCAACGGACGCCCAAAGTGTCGCCGTGCGCCACGACCCGGATGGCATCCTCAAGACCCACGATGATAAACCCTTACTCATCAGCCCCTTTGCCGGCCAGACCAAACACCTGCATCCGGTCTTCGGAGGCCTCCAACATTCCAAGTCCTCCTCCTCGACTCGCCTTCTCATCGAAAACGACCGCATGACCCAAGAAGATGGTCGGCCAGGGTCCTACGAACTTGAGCCGTTACTCGTCACAGACGGGACGTTTCCT
Organism: Nitrospirales bacterium; assembly: GCA_965203665.1. Taxonomy (GTDB): domain Bacteria; phylum Nitrospirota; class Nitrospiria; order Nitrospirales; family UBA8639; genus Bin75. The sequence goes on from OZ241905.1 coordinate 1,550,865, forward strand.
CGATGGCGTGGCATCCTCGGCCCGTTTCTCCGGGCAAAACCGTATCAGAGCCGCGCGTGTTTCCCCGCCAATGTCCTCGCCCGTTTCGACTTTCAGCCGAAACACAAAAACGAGGAGGCGCACGCGGTCCTCCTTTGGCAAGAGCCCTTGGCCGATCCCACGGCTCCCAATTACTCACCCATCTTCGTCACCAGCCCCTACCCGGACAGCGCCGATATGATCGGCGCCTTCATGCCCGTCAATCATCGCCGGCAGGCGGACGCGCTCAATCTCCTTCTGCCGCATCGTCAGTGGATCACCGAGATCCGAGAATCCGATCCACAGACCCCCGCCACGGCTCATTCGAACGGCAAACTCGCCGCATAGTTCCCCACCACGGCACGGAGGCCCCTCAAGGGCCTCCGTGTCCGCCTACTCCCATCACCGGACAGCGCGCGCCAGCGGCATCACCAGCACGGACTTTCGTGGGTGGCCGTCTTCTGCTGCATGAAACGCGCGGCTCCCTCGGCTTTCGCTCTGCTCACCGGCCGTGCCGGCACAGGTCGTGCCTTCATCCTTAATTCAGTCACTTTGACCTTGCCTTCGGCGCGGCCGGCCACCGTCACTCCCCCTCGCGACTCTCCTTGTCCGTTCATTGCACGGACCTCCGGCATTCGTGAGAGGTCGGTTCATTCACACACCACAAGGAGATTCATCATGCACACAATCCTTCCAACGACCACCCCAACGGCACCCGTCCTTCATTGCACATGCCCCTGGACGCCAAAGCCTGACTGTCCGGCTCACGGCATTCACGACACCCCGCGCCGTGGGTCTCATAACTCGCGCCCGCGATCAAATGACATCGCGTTCTGCGCCGAGCCGCTTTGCCGGGGATCGTACATCAACGACGATCACCCGCAATGCCTGTGCCCGGGTTGCCGCGACTGACATCACGGCTTCCGGACTGTTCCCAGCCCCCCGTCGCCATCGGCGCCGGGGGGGCTTCTTTTTTTCCTCCTTCACTCACCCCCTTGCCGTTCGCTTGGCTGGCCCTCTCCCCAGGGTGAAGGGCCAGGTCGCTCACCAACAAACAAGGAGGTTTCTGCCGTGTATCTCAATACCAATAAAATCAAAGACGCAATCTCTCAGGAAATCACCCGTCAACTCACAGACCAGGGCGGCTCATCGGTCGATGTCGACTTCGTCTCGAATTCAATCCAGGGAAAAGTCTCGGCCGGCATGATCTCCGTCTCCGCCGCCAAGAATGGCGATGAATACTGCGGAGACTTCTATTTCGAAGAATTGAATGAACGCACCGTGTGGCCCATCGCCAATTCCTGACATGCCACTCTGCTACCCAGGCCCGAAAGGCACCCGGGAAAATCCCTGGCGCGCGCGCCAATGCCGCGCCCATTTCCCGGGGATGAAAGCCCTCAAGATGAATGCCAGGTTCGCCGGCCGGCCGGGCGCGCGGCATGGCGACTTCGTCATCGTGAAGAATCCACGGCGCGGTGACTCCTGGCTCGGTACGATTCAGGCTATCGGTCCGGATTTTCGGCACATCTTCGTTGTGCCATTACCGGACTGATTCACGACGCCCGGAGTCACTTGTTTAAGAATCACCACGGCCTTAAACTTCTTCGAAAGGACCTCAATGAATAACATTTCTCGAATCTTTTGGCGCGGCGTCTCCGTCACCGCCTTCATTCTTCTCTCCCAGTTCCTCTACTACCGCGACCTGGACATGCCCGCGGACTGGTCCCAGTGGCTTTCTAGCGACGAAGCCACGTACCTTCTATTCACATCTCTTTTCTTACTCTTAACCTACCTCCTCATCGTTCTTGTCCTCACGCCTGACGATACCGAATAGTCTGTGCGCTCCCCTTGCCTCCTTGTCGTTCGTGCTGCTGGCCCCGGACCCACAGGGTAACGGGCCAGGTCACTCACTCAACGACACAAGGAGGCTTTCATCATGGGCGAATACGCCATGTACCGCGGACAGCGCATCAAGATCGGCTGCGACACTGAACTGCTCGACCTTCGGTTTGAAGATCGTTTTAAAGTCCGGGCGCTGGCCGGGAACATCGATCCCGTCAGGGACGCGCACGACTGCTCGTTTCGCGTTCCCCTCCCCGATGAAGACCATCAAAACATCGGCGAGTACACCGGCCGGGGCTATGCCCTCCTCTACCAACACGATGCCCAGGGCCGTCGGGATTACTACTCACCCGAATCACTTGAGCCGGCCGGCATCGTCCAGGCCAGGACCGATCACGGCGTCACGGTCAACATCACCTGCTATCACGGCACCACACTCCCGGAACCGGGCGGCGATATCGTCAAGACGTTCTGGAACGGCCGCTCGCCGCACCTGGCCTTACATGCGATCCGCTGCCGCTACCGTGACGCCAACACCACGGCTCTCGAGCTCGCCCCGGTCATTCGCTGTCTGGCCTGCCGTGAACGCTGGTACATGACCTGGGATGAACTACTCCCCTACGTCCACGGCCCTCTGAAACAGCGGCTCATGGGCTACGCTCAATGGAACGGCTTCGATACCGGACCGACCATGACGCCGGCGACGCGCGAGGAGTCCTGACATGGACATCACCCTGATCCAGGACGATATCGACTCGGGCATTCGGAAGAATTCACGTCGTTGCCCGTTCGCCCTAGCCTTCCGGCGCGCGTTCCCCGACGCCGACGAAATCAGCGTCTGGCTCTACGATGTCATCGTGCGCCACGGCAAGACCGTCACGAAATACGCCGGGGATGACGCGGACTTCTGCCTGATTCTCGACGGCTATGATGCCGGTCACAAATTCCTCGCACCCGGCACCTTTCATTTCACACAAACCGACCACTACACCCTTCCTCTCTGATCCTCTCCGGACGCGGCGCGCTCCGTCTCCTTGTCGTGCCTCTCACTGGCCCTCTCCCCCGGGGTGTAGGGCCAGTTCATTCACCACACCAGACAAGGAGACGCACCATGCCTAATTTCTGTGAAAACCAATGCTCATTCGGCGGTCCCACGGATCAGATCAAAGCAGTCTTTGATCTCATCACCACCGACGACCATCAAGAGATCACCTTCAATAAACTCATTCCCATGCCGGACATTCTGGAGCGCGTCCAAAGGGGAGGCGCTCACATCAACGGCATCTATGTCCGCGCGTGGATCGAGGACCCCGGTCCGGACGGCAAACCCATCCAGCGATTTCTGACCGCCGAGGAACATGCGGCAATCCAATCCACCGGACACAAGGACTGGTGGGACTGGCGCATCGCCAAATGGGGGTGCAAGTGGGATGCATCCGAAAGCCAGATTCATCCCCCCGATCTGTCCTGCCCACATTCCCACTTTTCCGCCTTCTTCATGACCCCCTGGGGTCCACCGGACCGATTCTTTGAAGTCCTTCGGAACCGGTTCCCGGCCGTTGAAATGAGCCTCTTCTATCACGAGCCCGGGGTTCAAGCTGCCGGCTACTTGTAAAAACCATCGTGCCGGCAGGCTGCCTGTCCACGCGCCCTGACGGCCACGCTCCCAAGGAGGAATTCTATGACGATCCACGCGACACTCGATCTCCAGGACCCGCTCGAAGACGCGCAGACCCTCGCGCCCAATACCGGCCTGATTCGCCGCGCGACGATTGATGCCATCGTCGCCGGCCGCAATGCTGCACTCGACCAATGCCGCGTTGCTTATCAGAAACTCGCAGACGCCGATGCCGCGATCACCACAGCCCAAAAAGCCATCATGGACGCGGCGCCGGACCAGGTCACCACTTATACCTTCGGGTGTCGAACCCGCGATGAGTTCCTGGCGTCCCTCAATCTCCAGGACGCCGACACCTTCCTGAAAGAAGCCCGTCGCCTGATCGACGTCCACGTCTGGTCCTACATCATTCACCTGACCGACATGCACTCGCTGATGGACAAAGAAGAAAAAGAGGCCATGCGGCAGAGCCTCCAAACCGACCCGCCGGAAGTCACCGTCGAGAACGTCCATTCTACGCTCACGCGGTTCATGGCCGACGCCGACACGATCTGGAAGCGCGGGCTCGCCAAGACCTTCTCCGCCCTCGATCGCCGTTTCCGCTCCCACACCGGCTGGCGTTTCGGGAGTCGAATCATTCTCCCTTATGCTTTCGACGAATACGGCTCCTGGTCATTCCGAAACAGTCACGAAGATCACCTGATCGATACGGAGCGGGCGTTCTATATCCTCGACGGTCAAACGCCTCCTCCCAATTGGTACGGCATCGTCGATGCGGTCCGACGCGAACGCCAGGGCGGGCACGGCCCCCGCCAAAGCACCGTTCACTCCCGGTTCTTTAAAATCAAAATCTTTAAAAACGGCAATTGCCACCTGTGGTTCACGCGTGAGGACCTCGTCAAGAAAGCCAATCGCGTGCTCGCCGATTACTACGGCGAAGTCCTCAGCGACGGCGACGCGCACGACGCACCCGAAACCTTCAAATCCAAGACCAGCCTCGCGCGCAATTTCGGGCACTACCCCACACCCGAAGCCGTCGCTCACCGCCTCGTCGAAGCCGCCTCCATCCCCACACCGCAACACGGCGAGGCCCCCGCGCTCATCCTTGAACCCAGCGCGGGCGCCGGCAATATCGCCTCCCTCGCCGCCTGCCGCGGAATAGTCGATTGCATCGAAATTCAACCGCATCTCGCAGAGATGCTGAAAGCCGCTGGAATCTACCGCCATGTCTGGACGGCCGATTTTCTCGACCGGACGCCGACGCCGGTCTACGACTACATCCTCATGAATCCGCCGTTCGACCGCGAACGTGACATCGACCACGTCACGCACGCCCTCAAGTTCCTGACTGAAACAGGGCTCCTCATTGCCGTCATGTCAGCCGGCACCGAATTCCGCGAGACTGCGAAATCCCGCGCGTTTCGGGACCACATGGCCCAACTCAACGCCCGCTGGAAAGACCTCCCGGCCGGCTCCTTCGCCAGCGTCGGCACCAACGTCAACACCTTGCTACTCAAGGTCTATAAAGACGGTCGGTCGCACTCCCGCTGGTGGTAATTCGCTCCCCTTGCCGTTCGCTTGGCTGGCCCTCTCCCCAGGGTGAAGGGCCAGGTCGCTCACCACTTCACGCACGGAGGCTTTCCATGTACGACACTCAAATGGTCACTGAATCACAACTCTTTGCACAAACCAAAAAACGCCTGCTCGAGGGCTGGACTAAAGAACGCTACGCCCGCGACGTATCCAACATCCCGGTCAAACCCTGCGCGCCCACGGCTGTTTCCTGGTGCCTTCGCGGCGCCATGATGCGGGCCTTCTACGACCTCACCGGCTACGAGGCCCACTTGCTCTCGATGGACAATCCTCTCCGCACTCCTCTTCACAATGTTCGGGAAGCCGTCGAATGGGTCGTTGAAGAACTCATCGGCCGGCCGGACGTGGTCACGGCCAATGATGAACTCCTGGTACATCCGCAGGAGGCCGTCGCCGTCGTGGAACGTGCCGATCGACAATTCCATGCCATATAAACCTGGTTCCCTTCTTGCGCGGATCCGGCAAGCCGGATCGGCGCTACGACCTTCATCACTCGAAAGGAGAAGCCCATGAAGCACATGACGACCACCCTTCAACCGCCGAGTCTCTTGAATCACCAAGACCTCAACCGCATGAAAGAAGGCCGGCACATCACCACTCCGGATTTCGACGCGTACTGGGATCACACTGAATCCACCGTCACGTACACCGACTCCCGTGGCGAGCTGCACGATATCGGTGAGCTCTATCGTGACCACGGCGACGCGCTCTGGACCTTTAATGGCAAGGGACCGGGCGGAGACAACCTGGCCCGTGGGACGACGCCCAAGACGGCGATCGTAGCGGCCGTCCACCTGTGGGAAAACGACCTGACTCTTTCCCAAGGAACGAATCAGACCCACCACACGCTGACCGCGCCACAACAGCTTGAGCAGATCGACGCCCTTTACCGACGCTGGGAAGCGCAAGCCGAGTTCGACGACAAGGACCGGGATAGGCAGGATCACGAATACCTGGGGGAAATCGGCGCCATACTCCAGCTCAGCCAGTCGGCCGACCGCAGGGCCTAACCCCGAGGCCCGACAGCGATCAGAATCGCAGAGGACGCGAGCGGTCAAGGAGGTGACGGTCCTCGTAGGGCTTGGGCCGGGCGCCCACGTGAAAACCACATTGTCCGGCCATTCACCATTGACTTCCTCCGGGCACACGTCCTACCCTTTCCGCTTAGGCAGGCGCTTCGGATACTGCCTATCCCCTGATCAAGGGGAGTCCAGTGTGCTACCACTGGACCGCGTACTCGGTCGGCCCTCTTGGCTGACCATCCAAGTCGAGGGGGGGAGGATCATTTCTCCCCCTCGCCGTTGCCTTACGGCGGAGGACGAGGCGCTTGCCTGACTGGCCGGCGCCCGCGCGCTGACCAGCACCGGGATGGAAGGGTTACAGGCTTGCAAGTTCCTGTAGGTCAGGTTCGTACCAGAGCCCGGAATTTCGCCGCGGCCCGCGACGACCTTGGCTGCTCGGCATTTGGTCTATCGCCCCGAACTATGGGCGCGTCACGTTTCGGCGCATCTCCGAAACCGGCCTACAAAAAAGCCCGCTCACACGGCGGGCCTCTTCTTCTGGTCAGGCTGCCGGATCCCCATTGAGCGCGGGCGCGAATCGACGTAGGCGCGAATTTCACTTTCGCGCCAGCGTACGGCCCGCTCCGAGACTTTCAACGGCACCGGAAAGGTGCCTTCGCGCATTTTTTTGTACAGGGTGCTACGGCCGAGCCGACACAGACGCTCGACCTCACGGCGGGTTAGAAGCACATCTCGATCTGTAGACATTGGCATCACCTCCATGTTGTTCCGGGAGGCTGCCAAAATATCCGGGGCGTGTCGTCCTAATTATTTCGACGTTTTAATTAGGACAAATCCCTGGTGTTCCAGGCGGGTGCCACAGCATCCGGGGCGTGTCGTCCTCTTGATTTCGCACGTGTGCTCAGGACACATGTGGGATGTCGAACGATGGGGCAGCGCGAGGGGCCGAACCGATAGAGGTGTGAGTCAGGGGATGCACTTTCCGTCCAAATGTATTCGATGTTTTTATAGCTGCGAGGCTCTTCATAGATCTCCGCCACCGCCAGGCCCACGGCATCACAGGCCGATCCCCCCTCGTAACAGCACTCCGGCGGACCACCTCCGTTGCGGGTCGCCTTGATCCGTTCCCTGGATAGAAAAGACACGGCCAACACAATCGCGCTATTTCTGAAAAAGTTGGCGTACGGATCTTTCCCTCTGCTTTTGGGTTGTCGGCGCGTGCCCTCCAGCGCCTGCACCAGCCAGTCCGCCAGTTCATGCGGCAGGGGCTTGCGTTCCAAGAGGAGGCCTTGCGCAATGAGACTCAACGAGTCCCAGGCTTCTTTGACTTCTTCCGAGCAGACAATCAGCTCGAGGAGCAGAGCCTCTCGTCTTTCCTCGTCATGGACGTAGCCGTACACCCAGCCATCCGCCAAGGTCTCGCCCCATTCCTCGCGGACGAGCACGAGCATCAACCCGGCGAACTCGACGTATGCGTCAAACGTGGCCTTCTCCATGGAACCTCACCTCTTTTCCGCGACTACCGGACCCGGACTCCGCCCGGCGTCGCATGAGGGTTGTGTTCTGCGTACGCAGGTCGGTCCTGGCATACGCCGTCTCGATCGCATCCCCCCCGACGTGCCCAGACGGTCTATTGGCCGTCACGATGGGGCTTCCATTGGCTTGTACCATGGCCCCATCAGGAGTCGCACCGCCAAGTCAGCATGCCGTCGGGGCACCAGGGGAACATGGTCCACGATCGGCGGGAGAACTGACACCAGAAGACTTGCTTGAAGGAGGTCAAAGCAACCTTAGGGTCTTTCCACACAGACGCTGACCGAGAGCACAAGACCCCAAGCTTCCAGACCCGATGAAACAGTCAACCTCGCGTGGCCCTTCCTCCGCCTCGCCGGAGCCGCTCGTTCGGCACGCTGATGCTGGTGGGCCGGCATGGTGGGGCGCTGGTCGGCTAGGTGCCGGAGGGTGGCGCGGCCGATCCCGAAAGGAAAGCGGGCTGACTGGGAAGTGAGAATTGAGAAATGAAGGGGAGGAAGCACCAGGGGGAGGCCGGAAGCCTCCCCCCAGGCTCGATTCGAAGGCTAGAGGCTTCCTGCTGACACGATCTAGTTGGTAAATGGATGGCCCCTAGCCGGAGAGAGAATAGGGAGCGGGTGCGGCAAGTCAAGAAAGAAAACGGCGCCGGGGGTCCGGGACGGCGTCGAAGGTGGCCACGCCATATCGAGAATGGGCTTGGTGTTCTCCCCGCAAAGTGGGCCAGCTAGACGGCGAAAAATCTCATTCAGCGCATCCCGCACGGGAGGAGGTTTTTCGATGAAAAAGTCACAATTGACCGAGGAGCAAATTGCGGTGGCTCTGCACCGGCATGAAGCGGGGTCCCCTTTCCTTTGTGGTTTGCACTTCCAGTCTCCCAGGACTCCGTAGCGAGGGCACCGGGGCATCGACAACACCGCGTGGGACACCGTGCCGGCTCAATACGGCAAACGTCTACACCAGACAGGCCATTGCGAGGAGGTTCTGAGTCCAATTGCGACACCAAACCCATGGAGACCAGGAATCGCCAATGCTAGCCTAATTGAGAGGTTTATGTGGGACATCGCGTGGGACACAAAAAAGAACCGATCTCTAAAACCCCCGTCTATACAGGCGATTAGGCTGATCGTTTTCAACACGCCTTCGGCACCAACCTCCCTTGTCCTACGTAGTCCATACCGAAGCCTGTCTCGCCCACCTATACCCTTGCTTCCCGCTCTCTTGGACTCTCGCCAAACCACTCACGGCTTAGCCCCTCCTTTCACAAATCAGCAAGCGTTCATCGGTTTTCTTCGGCCCAAAAGCCACCCATCTCCCCTCTTTGACCGAATAACAGAACGAACAGGTTCGATCCTCAAAGGGAGAGAGCCCCATCAACCAATCAGAGGAAAATCCGGATTGATATTCCGGAGGCAAAAACTTGGCAAAGGCTGAAACCACTCCCGCTTGGCGTGCCGGGGGGTTGCCTTCCGGGAGTTGTTCGGTCATCCGGCCCCACCTCCCGTGTCTGCGACCCCCGCTCGATGCAGGCCCTGCACCGTCTCGGCCAGCCGGTAAATGGTGTCCGCCGTAATATCCCGGAACGACAACATGGCATCTTCATGGCCGGCCTGAGCGCAGAGAGCCATCGTATAGCAAGAGGTCCCCCCTCGGACGATTTTCAGCGTGAGATTGGCCTGGTGACAATGAACGCCGACAAATAACCCGACATCGATCCGATTATGCCAGATGGTTAAGTTGGGATGATTGGGGTTAATTTCCATCTCCGGATTAATCTTGGGGTATTTGGGCCGGTAATCAGGCATAGGGATCAACATCGCCCGTTGGTGGGGCTTCACGCAGGACTTAATCGTCTCATAGAGATGGCGCACCGCGCTGGCTTTTTGAGCGGCAGCCTCATTCCATGCCCAGAGCACCAAGGGGCCAGGAAAGATCGTCGGCACCTGGGCCAGCAGGAACTGTCGCGCTGCCTCTTCAAAGGCCGTGTCCTGGGATACCGGACGCCCATAAAGAATGGCCTGCCCGGGGTCCGGAAGCCGTACTCCCATGTTCGCCGCAGCCGGAGGAAGGAAATGCTCGGGGCCTGGACGTACTTCATAGGATGCTTTCATTACTTCACTCCTCTCCTGGTCATTCATACGATTTACATGGCCCGGAAATGACGGCAATCACATCTCGCACCTGGGCCATACCGCCACATTCCAGCACGACACCCTCAACCTGGCAGTCGATGGCGGATTATTCTTTCCAGCCCCGCAGGTCGCAAGACTTCTTCAATCAAATGTCGATTCCTCCGCTTGAATAGTCAGATTTTACAATGCACGGTCATCCTCCATCAGTGCTCCGGGCCCGTACCCAACTCGTTTTCCGTGACCAGTGCCGCACCCAGGTCTGTTTCAATCCGCGCACGGTTGGTTAGAGTCGGGTGGGATTGGGGGCGTCACCATAGACCTTCCGGGGGTCGAAAGCCTTCTCCATCTCCGTGAATTCCAGCGGCCGGCCGGCCTGGTCGCCAAAGGGCACGGCTCGGTAGAAACAGGAGCGATACCCTACATGGCAACTGGCCCCACCCTGGAGGTCCACGCGCAGCCAGATGCAATCCTGGTCGTCATCAATTCGCATCTCGCGGACGCGCTGCACCAGGCCGCTCGTTGCGCCCTTGTGCCAGAGACGCTGTCGGCTCCGGCTCCAGTACACGGCTTCGCCCAAGGTGATCGTTTGCGTGAGCGCCTCGGCGTTCATGTAAGCATGCATGAGCACTTCACCGGACGAGAAGTCCGTGGTGATGACGGGGATAAGTCCGTGCTCATTGAACTTGGGAGCCAGATCGACGCCTTCCTCGACCTGCTCGATGCTCTGTCTTTTCGAATAGGGTGAAACACTCATTTGTTTGTTCTCCTGGTTGCGTCAGGTGGAACAGAAGCCAGCAGCCTCGCAGCATCGAGCGCACCGTAGGTCACGATCAGATCGGCGCCGGCTCGGCGCAGAGAGCCGAGCGATTCCAGCAAGACCTCTTCGTATCCGAATGCGCCGGCGGCCGATGCCGCCTTGAGCATGGCGTATTCGCCGCTTACTTGGTACACCGCGACCGGAAGCACCGTATGGGCTCGCACCAGACGCAGGATGTCCAGATACGGCAAGCCGGGTTTCACCATCAGCCAATCAGCGCCTTCTTCTTCATCCAGCCGGATTTCCCGCAACGCTTCCCTGCGATTCCCCGGATCCATCTGATAGGTCCGCTTATCGCCGACACGCGGCGCACTCTCCAAGGCGTCACGAAACGGTCCATAAAACGCCGAAGCATACTTCACGGCATAGCTGCAGATACCGACGTGTGGATAGCCGGCCTCATCCAAGGCCCGACGGATCACACCGATCCGTCCATCCATCATGTCCGACGGAGCCACGAGGTCCGCTCCAGCCTCTGCCTGCACGAGGGCCATCTCTGCCAACAACGGCAGTGTCGCATCGTTGTCGATCTTTCCATTGATCACCACCCCGTCGTGTCCATCCGACGAATAGGGATCGAGTGCCACGTCGCTGAGGACCAGAAGGTCCGGCGCAGCGGCTTTCACTGCGCGAATCGCCCTGGCCATCAGTCCCTGCCGGTTGCGACTCTCCCGGCCTCGGGGATCCTTGAGACGATCCGGCACAACCGGAAATAGCGCAATCCCGGCCAGTCCCGCGCAAGCGGCTTCCGCAGCCTGCTCGATGGCCCGGTCGACCGAGATCCGCGCACAGCCCGGCATGGAGGCAATCGGGGTCACCAGATCGACCCCCTCCTGCACAAACAGGGGCCATATCAGATGCTGCGGCGTGAGCCCGGTCGATCGCCTCTCTCGGAAGGCCGCTCGTGCGCGAGGGAGCGGAGGCGGTCCGTCGAGCGAAGTCGGAATCGAATGGAGGCTCATTCCCAAGGCTCCTTCCCGAACTGCATCAGTCCGTAGACGATCCGGCCAGTCAATCCCCACACGCGCATCATGCCCTTACCGCTTTTCTTTGTGGACGGCATGCTTCCGGCAGTACGAACAATATTTTTTCAGTTCGATCCGGTCGGGATCGTTTTTCTTGTTTTTGGAGGTCCAATAGACCGATTTGCCCGGCGTCTCGCATCCGGTGCAGGCAATGGCAATCGTGATACGCATATCCTAAACTCCTGAAGTCCCCTAGATGTGTTCACCGGCCGCGCGCATGTCGGCGACGACGCGGGCCAGCCCCTTTTTATCGATAATTTTCATGCCGTGGGTCGAAACCGACAGGGTAATCCAACGATTCTCTTCCGGCAAAAAATAGCGTTTCCGATGCAGATTCGGGAAAAACCGCCGCTTTGTTTTGTTATTGGCATGACTCACACGATTGCCGGACATCGGCCGCTTTCCCGTGACCTGACAATATCGTCCCATCAACACACCTCCTTATCATCGCGCCAACCATGTAACTCAGCCATATCCATCCTCCCGTCCCTATTCGGACTCACGCTCATCTTCCTGCAGATCAATTTCCAAGGCCGCCTGCGCAAAAGGATCCTCAAACCGGCGCCAACCCTCCAGACCAAGCTTCGACTCCGCTGTCGTCAAGAGACATGATGCCAGCCGTTGAAACAACCGCTCCTGATCCAACCGGTAGCCGATACAAGCCAAGGCCTGCCGACGATCACCAAACTCCAACGACCAATCCTGGCTCAACTCTTTGCGAAAGGCTTTATCGTCAGGCCAATCCGCACAGGGAATCGACGTCCACCAATCCCCGATACATTCGTAAAATCGGCCGCCGGCCGTCTGAGACCAGAGAAAACACCGATCGGGTTGTGACGCAATCCAGAAATGACCTCGGCACCGCAGAATTCCCGGCCAATCGGACTCGAGCAGCTCCCATAGCCGCTGCGGGTGGAAGGGACGCGTGGCTCGAAAGACCCCCATCGCCCAATAGGACGATCGAATCGCCGGCATCGGCGCTCCCTGGATCAGCTTCGCCCAGCCCGGTTGAAAACTGATCGGCATCGAGGCAGGAGTACGCTCGCTGACAATCTGTCCCACCACATCCAACCCCTCCGCTATCGAGAGGATCGTGGCTTCCGGGTTCAACGTCTCAAGCAAGTACCGGAGACGAGTCTGCTTACCCAATGACAGCCCTTCGGTTTTGGATATCACCAGCACCGTGGCATACTCCACCTGCTCCACCACCAGTTCCGACACCGCCCGTCCATCGTCCGCCCCACAACTCACGCCTCGGGTCTGTAAATCGTCTTCAGAATGCAGATCGTCCCATAACGTCCGGCCGTCGACGACCGTGACCAGGTGATCAAGCCACGCCTTCGATCCCAAGGGTTCGCGGTTCTCCCAGGCGTCGTTGAACACTTCGGCGACCAAGACCGGCTCCACCAGGCCCGAGCACTCGACCAGCACCCGATCAAACCGCTGCATGTCGGCAAGCGCCGTGATGGCGCTCGCCAAACTGTCGCGCAAGGAACACCCGGCACACTGTTGGATCAACTCGGCCAAGACTTCACCGAGACGGAAGACTTCGACCCCCAGCGATCGACAGAGGTCCGTATCCAATCCTGCGTCGCTGCGGTCATGGACCAGCACGGCCAACCGACCGGACGTCCAGCCGTCGACAACTTTCTGCACCAGCGTGCTCTTCCCGGCTCCGACAAAACCACAGACCACGGTGACCGGAAGCCGTGTGATCCCGGAACCATCGCGCGCGCAGATGTCAGGTGCCGGCAGCAGCACGACGGCCTCCCGATGCGCCAAGGACACGATGCTTCTTATTCTCCTCTTCACTGCTTGCTCGACTCTTGATCACCGCCTTCAACGACGCACGCCGTTCGGCATATTCCGCGACCAAACGCTTGCGCTTTTCATTTCTCAATCGACTGCCGAGTCTTGCCATACACTCACCCCCCCTGCTTCGAGATTGAGGGCTCCAGGCCCTGACTCCATCACTATTCGGATTGCCGACCGAACGGTAACAGCGCCATGTGTCGCGCTCGCTTGATCGCTCGCGCGATCTCCCGCTGCCGATGTGGACTATTGCCCGTCATTCGTCGAGGCAGGATGCGCCCGTTTTCCGTTATGAACCTCCGCAGCCACTCCGCATTTTTCCAATCCACCGGTGTCGTATCGTCGATCACGCGACGGCGTCGCCCTTCAATCATGCTCGTTTCTCCATATACAATGAATTGCGCCTGTTTCATGTGGCCCGGACTGAAGCCCTCCCCGATGGCGCTTACGGATACACGTGAGGTTGCCACACACGGACACGTGTTCAGCCGGACGATCAGAATAATGTGACGAGATCAAACTGCGACGGGAGGACCCCGCGAATAAGGGACGGATACGAGCAAGTTCGAAAACCCTTGCACTGAGGGAATCGGCAGGATAGCCGACGGCATAGTCGCCATTCATGGCCAGCCCTCTACCAACTCGACTTTTTCACCCCGGGAATATCCCCCCGTAAGGCCAACAAACGAAAATCGATGCGGGACATGCCGAATCGTCTCAGGAATCCGCGGGTCCGGCCTGAAATAAGACAGCGGTTTCTCACTCGGCTTGGGCTGGCATTGCGAGGCAGTGCCTGCAGCCTCCGTTGCGCCTCCATCCGGTCTTCCAAAGAAGACCCAGGATTTCGGATCACTTCCTTTAAATTGGCTCGTTGGTCGGCGTACCGCTTCACCACCTCTTTTCGTTTTTCATTTTTAAGGATGCAACTTTTTTTGGCCATAGGACCTTCCTTTCCTCAAGGCGTGAAGCGTTCCCCATATCCTCTCTCAGCCATTTCGTCGGCCGCACGACGGAACCAGGCGATCGTTCGCTCCAGATGATCGACTCCATAGAGTCTTGCAAAATCTCTGGTCTTCGCATGCCTGTCATCTTGCAATTGAGCCAAGCGTTCGTGGATAAACGCCGGCGTCAACCGGATTTTGCAACGGACCTCGATGCAGTCTCGCCATTGCTCGTACGAACGAGGAATCACGTCATCGCTCATGTTTGACTCGGCCCCAGGAACGCATTGAAATTGGATGCCACTCGAAACGATAACTCGCGCCAGGCCGACGCAAAATTCTCGGCCGGCACGACTGGCCGCGTGCCGTTGTCCCACTCAAGCAGGGTTGATCGTCGGTACTCGATCCCCAATTGCTCGACGACGTTGACCTCGTAACGCCGCATCCAATCGATCAAATCCACGGTCAACGTTGCGCACGCGTTTCGCTGGGATTCAGCCGGCGTGCTCAACTTCGGAAGATCTGCATCGGACCAGGGTGGATTATCCAGCGTCGCATGTGCTGTATATCGAGGGTGAAACTCGTAGCGGGGCAGGAAGACGCCACCCCACCGACCATCTCCGTAGAACACACCAAACCCACGCAGCACGACACATCGGCCCCGCGGCATCGCCAAGGCATACACGCTGGCACAGTCTTTGCGATCGGCGGGCGGCGCGACGCGGTCAAAGCCGATCTCGAGCAGCCAATTGCCTTCGGGCCGCAGAATATCGCAACCCCAGCACCACACCTGTTGGCTTAGCAGGGCCACCGCTTGTGCAAGGAGTTCACCTTCAGCGCGTTCGCGATCATTCACTTGGAGTGCGGTTGACATCTCAGTCAGCCTCGGTAGTCGCAATCGATGCGAAGTTGGCCAACAGCCATGCGGAGGCAGCAAACAACTGCAACCAATCCCCACTGGAGCTGATCCCGTACGTCAGCATGCTGGCAATCCAGCAAACGCTGGCAGCCGTTTGTCCGAGCCATCCGACGCGCAACGTCCGTGCCAGCCGGCTTCGCCACGCGCCGGACGCGATCCCCCTCCTCGCGGCCTCGCTCGTCGCGTCCGGTCCGCTCGAAGGCGCGGCGAGTGCCCACCCGGCGGCCCCTTCGTCGTTCCCCGTCAACATACGCACTCCTGCCCACAGCAGGAGAGGTCATCGAGATACATGCCCCACTTGCGGTAATTTTCCAACTCTTCGGCCGGCAACCCCAGGGAACCGGCAATCGCCTTGGCGACGACGGCGAATCGCTGTCGATACTTGTAGATAAAGCAAAAGGTATGGTTATCGTGACGCACGGCGGGCCCGCACAGAAACAGACCCGGCACAATGGTTGATTCATCGTGCTCGCTCATGAACGGAAAGCCGTCGTCGCGTCGCTCGAACAAATCTGCGACCAGCTTGTGACTTCCTTCAAATCCACCCGCCCAGAGCGGCGGAACACTCGTTTGAAACCGGCGCCCGTCCTGTGCCGTGACTTCATACGCGGCGTCCACGCGGGTGACAGTGGCGATTGGCGTTTGCGGAAACAACTCCACGTGCTCCTCAAACCAATCTTCCCGCATCCGTTCGAGCGAATACGTAGACAGGGCGACACTGGGATCGGAACTTTCGTCTTTCCATGGACAACGTTCGTCGAACAACCGTACCCGTTTGTCGCGATACGCCAGGTGGTAGGCCGCATCGACGCCACTCTCGTAGCCACCGACAATGATGAAGTCGTCTCCGTCAAGTTCTTCATAGCTGGCAATGGTTGCCGTGTGTCGACAGAGTTCGCTGCCGACAAACCCATTCAGGCGCGGGTATTGGAACTCGCCGGCCGCCCAAATGACATGCTTGGCCCGCAAGGTCTCGTCAGCCGTATCGATGCGAAAATCGTCGCCGACTTTCGTGATCCGCGTCACGCCGGTCTTCTCGCGTATCGGTAACTCGAAAAACTTCGCGACTCCCTGCAAGTGCCACGCGTATTCACCGCCCGTCGGATGTTCAACCTCTAAGCTGAACGCGGGCGAAATACCAATCGCGATCGAGTTCAAATCGAGCATACCAATCGAATTGGTCGGAAATGAGGGGGTGATGAATCGAGTCTCGGCCGGCCATGAGGCAAACGACGATCCGACCGTATCTCGCTCGAGCACGATAAAGTTCTCAATACCCGCGTGCCTTAAGGCAATCGCCACCCCCACGCCCGCGGCACCACCACCGACGACGACGACATCGTAAGTCTTAACGTTCGTTGCAGTCGTCATCGAGCGGTCCTCCCGGTACCTCGCCATCGTGTCCGGCTCGGCCGGTTGCGACTGGGAATAGAAAATTTCAACGGGTTTTTTGCCAATTCACCAATCCCGACCAACCAATCGTTCCATGAATACGCCGGCTGATTGGCAATCAAAGACAACTGGGCAGTGAGAGGAACGAGCTTATGAGTTGAAAATGATTTGAAACGCCAACTGATGGCCAGCATGCCAGCGTTTGTTTCTGCTGCCTATGCTTATACCAAGACACTTCGCGTCCATGAATAACTTTTCAATGAACGTCCGAAACTATTCAATGAAACGTATGTTTTCTGGAGACGAGTGTATGACGAAGAGGAAAGGTCGAGGTTAAGGTAACAAGATACCAACCGCCAGGCATTGGGGCGAGCTGACTGACACCATCCACATTTCGATAGTGTCGTCGATGCGATGCGAAAGGCTCTCGTGACCGGGTGAAGGGTGCGCTCAGCAGCAGGCGCAACCCGATGTGCAGCTTCTCGTCCCGGTGAGCATCACACTGCCGCTTCCGAAAAGACGACGGACTGGCGTTTCCGGTGGTGTGTCACCAGGATTTTGGTTTGCCAGCGCACACAATTCTCCCCAAGTAGCCAGCGTTTCTTTGATGCTGTGACGAACGGTAAGCGTCGTTTCATTGGCGTCGCAATGATAGTCGTATGTAATCATGTGTGAACCTCCATAGTCTGAATGTGTGATTACAGCAAAAAAACGGGGCCGGTCAACCCTTCTTCGCAGGAGGCATTTCCCTCTTCCCGTGCTCGCGGCCGGCGGTAGCGGGTAAAAAAACTTGACTCTGTACCAAGGTACGGAGTGTATACTCCGGATATGAAAAAGACCGATAAAGAACTGATGACGATTGGAACCTTAGCCAAGGCAGCCGGGGTTGGGGTAGAGACCGTCCGCTTTTATCAGAGGAGGGGTCTTCTGGAAAAGCCATCTCGAACGTCAGGTTTTCGAAAGTACTCGGAATCTGATGTCCGGACAATCAAGTTTGTCAAGAGAGTTCAGGAGCTTGGATTCTCTCTCAAGGACGTTCAGGATCTCCTGGACCTCGCTCTTTGTTCCCGAGAAACACGACCCTTTATTGCGAAGACTTGTCACGAGAAGATCGATCAAATTGAACACAAGATAGCCGACTTGAACAGGATGGTGGGGATGCTTCACGAGTTTTCCCTGACCTGTGGAAGTGAAGCGTCGAATGATTCTGAATGCAGGCTCCTGGATTGCTTTGAAAACAATTGGGAGTGCTGCGAAAAATGAGGAGGAGAAAGCCGTGAAAGATTCCTGTGGATGCTGCAAGAACGGCAAGTGTGCATGCAAAACAACGACGTGTGGCTGCTGTTGTGGAACTGACGTTTGTCGCTGTGATGCGTCATGCGTCTGTGGTGATTGCTGTAGCGGGTGCTGCAAGACCTCGCGCCGTACTTAACGGCAACCGAGTCTCAATCCGCCTGGAGGTCATGACTGTGCGGGCATGGAACTACCCCCCATGCGACCGGCAATCATGTCCACAGCCCTGTATGCCCAACCCGCCACCGTATATGTTTTTGAGCGTGGGAGGAGGAGCGGCCGAGCCCGGTGGAGGATCCGCTGACGCCCGGCTTTGGGCCATAACATCAGCCCCCGCCGAAAACACCGACGGGACCTTCTCCAACGGCGCCCCGCATTCGCGACAGGCCGTCAACGCGGCATCATGCATGTTCTGCCAAAAGGCAAACCGCTTGGGACAAAACAGCGATTTCAAACAATATTCGGCTCGATATTCATAGATGGGCATACCCTTCCCTTTCTCCTTGCCCGACCGGCACCAAGGCATGATCCGGTTCTTCCCTGAGTTGAATAGCGCCGACCCGCCTGCAGCATTGCCTGCTTTATTCGTCTTTCGTTCTTTGAAACACCGTCACCCCGCCGACCAAGGTCCGGACAACCGCACCGCGAAGTCGCCACCCGGCGAACGGGCTGTTCCGCCCCTTCGACCGAAACCGTTCCGGATCAACCGTCCATTCCATCCTGGGATCGATCAACACCACGTCCGCCTGCGCGCCGACGGCCAACGTCCCGCACGATAGGCCAAGCAAACGGGCCGGGGCCGACGTCAGTTTTTCGATCATGGATTCCAGGGACAACAGGCCCTCTTCGACCAGCCGAAGAGAAAGCCCCAAGGCCGTTTCAAGCCCGACGATTCCAAATGGAGCCTTGGACAATCCCCACTGCTTCTCATAGGCGGCATGCGGAGCATGATCGGTGGCTATGGCATCAATGGTGCCGTCCCGTAACCCGTCGCGGACCGCCCGGACATCCGCGTTTCGACGGAGGGGAGGATTCATTTTCGCCAAGGCGCCCTGTTCCCGCACCGCCTCTTCGGTCAACAGGAAATGATGGGGGCAAGCTTCCGCAGTCACCCGAATTCCGGCGGCCTTGGCCGTCCGGACGGCCTCCACGGCATTCGCCGTACTGATATGCGCGACATGCAGATGGCATTCCGTTGCCTTGGACAACGCGATATCCCGTTCCACCATCTTGGATTCCGCTTCGGAAGGGATGCCTCGGACTCCCAGGAGACGGGAAAGGGGCCCCTCGGCCATACATCCGCACCCGGCCAATGACAGATCTTCGCAATGATCGATCACCGGCAGATCCAAGGCTCGAGCCTCTGACATCGCCTGTCGCATGACGGCATTGTTCATCACGGGACGGCCATCATCCGAGACAGCCACACATCCGGCCCCACGTAAGCCCCGAAGGTCTGACGGCTCTTTCCCTTGTAATCCCCTGGTGATGGCCCCGATTGGATGTACGCGAACCAGCCCGGTCGCATGCACACGGTCGTGGATGGTCTCGGTCACGGCAGGGGAATCATTAACGGGATTGGTATTGGGCATGCAACAGACGGTCGTAAACCCACCGGCAGCGGCTGCAGCAGTTCCAGTCTTGATGGTCTCTTTGTACTCATAACCCGGTTCCCGGAGATGGACGTGCAGATCCACCAAACCTGGCGCCACAATCAACCCATCGGCCTTGAAGCGGCCGGCATGTGAGGGAAGAGCCGTCTGTGGAGGCGTCACCTCGGCGATACGCCCTTGGCTGATCCAGACATCCCCCACACTATTCCACCGTCCGGGGTCGATGACCCAACCGCCCGAGATGATGAATAAGTCGGCAGGATGGTTCAGGGATCCCCCTAGTGCGGGAGCATGGTCAGCATGCCGATGGTCACCATACCGGTCAGCATCATGGCAAACGGCCAAGCCCCACTGGCCGCCCCGTGTCGGCCATGTAAGTTGGGAACCAGATCGGCAAGACCGATATACAAAAAACTGGCAGCGGCCAACATCAGGGCATAGGGCACGATCGGCTCCGCATAGGCCAAGCCCCCAAACGCCAACCCCACCCCTACGAGGGTCGCCATACCGGACAGGGTATTGGCCCAAAACGCCTGCCACTGGGAAAATCCGCTCGACAGCAGAATGGTGAAGTCACTCAACTCCTGCGGAATTTCATGACCCAGAACCGCCAACGTCGTGACCAGACCCAGGGCGGGGGATACGATACAGGCCACGCCGATGGCAATACCGTCGGCAAAGTTATGAACGGCATCGCCGACCAGGATCAATGTTCCGGCTTCCCGGCGAACCATCGAGTCCGTCGCATGCCCGTGAGGCTCGAGCTCGGCAACCTCCCCGTGCGCATGACGCCAGATCACCATCCATTCCAGAAGAAAGAACAGGACCAGCCCCGCCAACAAAGCGATGCCCGCCTCATGAATCGAAATGTCTTCGAGTGCCTCGGGAAGCAGCCCGATGGTCGCGGTCGCCAGCATCGTGCCGGTCGCAAACCCCAGCAGATTCGGCATCATCCATTGCCGCCACCCATCCGGAATAAACAGAACCAGACCGGCAGGTAATAAGGCGCCCAGGCTGCCCAGCAACCCCATCATGATGACAAACATCCATGTGGATTCTTGGGGCAGGCTCACGCGTTTGGCCCGATCCGGTCAGGGTCACAGATCTGACCATGCTGCATCGAATCCCCCCCGGTGTCAGCCATGTCCATGGACCGGCGGCCGTTCGTGTTTGACGCGTGGCAATAATTCGGTGAGGTTGCAAGGGCGATGTTCGATGTCGAGTTGGGGAAGAATGATCTGTTCCATGCCCAAGCGGCAGGCTCCGGTCGACCCTGGCAACAGAAACACAATAGTGTCGCCGCACACCCCGGCATCCGCCCGGGATTGAATGGTAGAGGTCTGGATTTCACGGTAACTCAGCCAGCGAAATAATTCACCGAAGCCCGGAATCGGCTTGGAAAACAGCGAACGGACGGCCTCCGGCGTCACGTCCCGTTGGGTCACGCCGGTCCCGCCCGTCACGATCACGAATTCCACCGCCGGGTCGGCCACCCAGGCAGCGATCGTTTCCCGAATGGTCTCATATTCATCCGGACACAGTTTGCGGTCGGCCACGCGATGCCCCGCCCGCGTCAATCGATCGACAATGGTGGATCCACTCGTATCCGTTTCGATCGTTCTGGAATCTGAGACCGTCAAGACCGCCACCGCCACGCTGAGGCCGGCTCTTTTAAGGTCTGCTGTTTCCGTGGTTGTACCGTCTGCCTGACTCATTCCATCACCTCATGGTTCGATAACATAATCATCCGTGTGCTGACTCCGCCGTTCTCTCCGAATGACACACGCCGGACGGCCGGAATCCAGATGCCGGCCACCTCCACAAATTCGTTGACATAACTTTCCATCCCGATCACCGCCTGACCATCCAGCGAAAAGTAGGTCATCACGTAATGACTGGACGCTTGCCGGCCATCCGGGGCGGTGTCGTACCGCTCTATGGTATTCACCCGACGTTCGGTCATGGGGGTGATGCGCCCGATTTGCGTATATTGCCGGTTCCTGATGCGGTACCAGGACTCGAGTCGTCCTCCCGTCAACAGCACGCGGCGCCCCCGTGGATGAGCACAACCGGCATCCTCTTCGGAATCGAAGGATAGGATGTAGCGGCCGTCACCATCCTCAAACGGCGAATAGGCCAAATGCATTCCCTGCGTCCACAACCGTTCGCGCACCCATTCCTGTAACGCCGGATCGGCACCCGGCAAGTCCACGGTGGTTTCTTTTCGAGGCACCAACTGAACCGTTCCCCGGACAATTGTGCCGTTGTGGTTGAGGGTGACGTCGGCTCGATATCCGCCAAACTCTTTGGGCCACTTGTACATCCGGGCATGGGCCTCCCGAACCAGACGTCGCGCCTCGGGGTCGTCGGTCAGCTTCAGGTCGCTTGCTATTGTTGCGTCAGTCACGCCGTTTCCCGCTACTCCGATACATCGTGTTGTCTATCATGATGATGGTCCCCACCCAGCGCCAGGGCTTGCACGTCCTGTTGCGTCACCTCATCCGCCGTTTTATGAATCTTGAACTGGGTCGTCTTTCCCGGCCCCGTCAGTAGCGCAATGACCGTTTCAATGGGCGGACAGCCGGGCTCCCGGCATTCCAATTCGGTCACCATGACCGTGGTCTCTTCCGGCAAGGACCAGGTCGAACGAGCCCAGGATTTGATGCGATCCGCCTGGTCCGGATCGATGCGGGGGCGCCCTCCGAATAAATTCATCATTGCTCCCTCACGCCTTCCACGGCAAAGACCGCCACCGTTCCGTCATCGGCGCCCGCCGCCAGACAGACATCGGTCGGACTCCAGGCCACACAGGACAATCCTCCCGACACGCGCACCTCCTGACTCACCCTCGGCTTCGTCTTCCCGGGCTCCCACAAGCAGAGCAACCCGTCTTCTCCTACCGTAGCCACCACCCGCTGACGAGGGTGACAGGCAATGGCCTGAATCCACCCCAGGTGGCTGTCCAAAAGCCGGCCACTGGATCCTTCGAATTTTTGGGCCGACCACGTCACCAAATCAGGACCGGCTGCCGTCCATAAAGATTCTCCATAGGGATCGAAGACCACGTGCCCGACCTTGCAGGGATAACCGGCCATATGCCAGTTCTGCCCGGTGGAGAGACTCCATAAATGAACCGACCCATCCAAGTTGCCCGAGGCCAGATACTGCCCGTCCGAACTCATTGAGAACGACAGGAGCGCCCCCTCATAGGGAAACGTCGTCACGGGAGCATCCATCCCAACCTGCCACAGCGTCGCGCCTCCGAAACAGGAGGAAAAAATTTGGCCCGGATACCCCGTCCGCCAACGAAGATCGGAGACGGAACTCTTATGATCAGAGGTCTCCCATTCCACGGAACACCCGCCCGACTCCGACCACTTCAGGATCTGCAGAGTTTTTCCCGCGGTCATCGCCAACCGTTCGCCGCCGGACTCCCACGCCAGATGTTCCACCCAGCCCTTTCCATCTCCAACCGGAACCACGGCACGCTCTTCTCCGGAAACGACGTCCCACACACGCCCCACTCCGTCTTCCCCGGTGGTGGCGAGAATGTTTCCTCCGGGATGCCATCCCTCCGCCAGGACCGCGCCTTGATGGTTCGGGTTACGGAAGACGCACCGCTGGGATCCCACGTGCCACACCGCGACCTGGCCGCTCGCATCCGCAACCGCCAATCGGCTGCCGTCCGGCGAAAACACGACGGCATGGATGTATTCATCCAATGAAAACGTCCCGACCGGACGCAATCGAACTCCTGCCCGAGGCCGCACTAAACGAGGCACGATCGAAACCCTTCGACGAGCCGGTCGCGATCGAGGTTGCGGCCGATGAACACCAATTGGTTCCCCCTCGGCTCCGTGGCCCGCCAGGGCCTGTCAGGGCGGCCGTCGAACAACATATGCACGCCTTGAAAGACAAAACGCTCATCCCGTCCCTTCACGTCCAAGATACCCTTCATGCGAAAAATGTCGGTGCCCATGCCCGACAGCACGTCCCGAAGCCAATCATTCGTCCGGGCCTCATCCACCTGCCCCGGTTCGGCAATCGACACGGAGTAGACCGACGGATCATGCTCGTGGGCGTCCTCGCCTAAAAAGTTCGGGTCGATTTCCAGTTTCCGGCCCAGATCAAACGCCCCCACGTTCAACAGGCGTTCGATTTCCAACCGGGCGTCCCGGGTCCGGTAGATTTTGGTCATGGGATTGATGGCCCGCACGCGGGCCTCCAGCCGCTCCACGTCCCCTTCGTCCACCAGATCGATTTTATTCAGGAGAATCACGTCCGCAAATGCGATCTGCTCCTTGGCTTCGGGACTGGTGTCCAGATGCTCCCAGATATGCTTGGCATCCACCACCGTCACAATGGCATCCAGCATCAACCGGCGCTTCATGTCATCGTCCACAAAAAAGGTTTGGGCGACGGGCGCCGGATCGGCCAGCCCCGTGGTCTCGATGACCATATAGTCGAACCGCTCTTTCCGCTTGAGCAAATTGGAAATGATCCGGATCAGGTCTCCGCGAACGGTACAACAGATGCACCCATTGTTCATTTCAAAGATTTCTTCGTCCGCCCCTACTACCAGCTGATTATCAATTCCGACTTCACCGAATTCATTCACGATCACCGCCACTCGTTTCCCATGCTCGGTGGTCAGAATACGATTCAACAAGGTTGTCTTGCCCGCACCAAGAAATCCCGTCAACACAGTGACCGGGACTTGAGCTTGCTCTTCGACTGTCATACTTGCCCCCTTTCTGTTCGAACATGTTCCCGGCGCAACCGATCCCGCTTCCCCCCGCCTCCGGAATGGCCGGTCCGTGCGATTCCTAAAATTGTTACCCTGGGACTCCCACGGGGATGGTGAGTCTTATCCGGGCGGCGAAGCGAACATGAATCGCTTCGGAACTGAAGCAAACTGGCGGGTTAAACTTAGCCGAATACACGAGAACGGCAACAAAATTTTCATGAATGGTCGAATTGTTCCCTCGATCACCCCCAATACGGTTATGAAGCAGTCCAGCGGGAGCCACGTGAATCCAAACCACCCATCCGTGCGAACACCTGCGGCTGAAGCGGGGGAGCCCCTCCCCCATGGACCGGGGGAGGGGCCTGCTGACAGGAAGAGCCGTCCGGCTCTCGTCAGGTTAAAAGAACCACTGGGTGCGGAAGAAAATGGAGCGGGGCATGTTGGCGTGGGACACGCCGAGCCCGACACTCTGTTCGCCGGTGTTCAAGAACTCCTGCTGGTCGAAGAGATTGATCACGTCCACGGCCAGCAACAGCTTTTGTTTGTTGGCCAGGGGGAATACCTGAGTCAGAGAGAGATTATACGTGGTATTCGAATCCTCATGCCCGGAATTCGTTTTTTGTCCAGGGCCCGCGCGTCGCAGACCTGACCCAAAGAGCATCTGAGCGCTGATCGTGGTGTTGGTGAAGGGACGATACGTGACCACTGCCGAACTGGTCCAGTCTTGTGAATGGTCGGAAAATATGCCGTCCTTCGTCTCGATATCCTCCAGTTCATGTATATGCAACACGGAATGTCCGGATTGTAGCCGATAGTACTTGGATTGCCCCCAAGCCACGTTGCCGCGGGCCGTGAGCTTCTTCGTCAATTTGGCGTTCACGGAAAAGTCAATGCCCCGTTGAACGCCCCGTTCAAGCGCAAAATAATTCAACATCGGCACCGAACCGAACTGGTGGGCGTCAGTCATGTTGGTGCTGATCTTGTAATACCCCGTCAATTGGATCACGGTGCTTCTCCCAATCGCATGGGTCGACCCGATCTCCATGTAATGCGCACGCTCCGGCTTGGTTTTGACATTGCTCGTGACCTCGGGTGCCGCCGCGGTCCCTCCGAGATTGAGATCTTGAAAAGGCAGGGCCTCAAGAAAGGGCGGCGTAAAGAGGCGACCGTAATAGGCGCGGAACGCATGCCGCTTACTGGGTGCATAGGTGACCCCGATGCGAGGACTGACCTGGAAAGCCTCGACATATCCGTGAATGTTGTCCACTCGCAAGCCGAGGTTGAAGGTCCACTGGTCATTGGGCGTGTACTGATCCTGGATCCAGAATTCTTCCCGATACCCCGTGATCGCCTGAGGCGCCTGAGCGGGTTAAGACTGGACCCACGGGCTCACCGTGATCGTGATGGTGGTGTCCGTCCTCTTCCTCGTGCATGCCGTGGTCATCATGGTCATCATGCATGTCATGGTCGTCATCATGGTCATCATGCATGTCGTGGTCATCGTCATGATCCATGTC
This sequence comes from Nitrospirales bacterium, assembly GCA_965203665.1. Classification (GTDB taxonomy): domain Bacteria; phylum Nitrospirota; class Nitrospiria; order Nitrospirales; family UBA8639; genus Bin75. The sequence goes on from OZ241905.1 coordinate 1,576,696, forward strand.
GTGGTCATCGTCATGATCCATGTCGTGGTCATCGTCATGATCCATGTCGTGGTCATCGTCATGATCCATGTCGTGGTCATCGTCATGATCCATGTCGTGGTCATCATCATGATCCATGTCATGGTCGTCATCATGATCCATGTCATGGTCGTCATCATGATCCATGTCATGGTCGTCATCATGATCGTCATGCATATCGAACATGCCTTCCTCTTCACGAGCAAAGGTATACAGGAGAGTCTTATTTTTCGTCGTCGTCCGGTCGAACTGGAACCCGGCCTTGATCAAGTGCTGGGAATTGATCGCATTGGTGTAATCGAGCCGGATGCCCCCGGCATAGGCCCACCGGTCCTGATCCCCGGCTGAAAACGGCTCACCCGGGTCGCTTGTATAGGACAGAGCGTTATAGGGATCGGTGGTAAAAGTCGCGCGGCTGTGCCGGAAATAGCCGGCCACGCTCACGAACTGTTTGTCGTCGATATCGCGTCGCCACACCAGATGGGAGTACTGGTTGTGCTCTTCCTGGTTTTCATCGATCTGTTCCGACGGCGCCGGCGTAAAATTGGGAATGCTGTAATCCCGGATCAAGTCGACGATTTCTGCATTCGGAGTCAGGCCCGGTGCCGTGGGAATCTGCGAGTTGGCCACGCTGTTCAGGAGCAATAAGGTGAGGTTGTTGCGGTTGTCGATCTGATAGTCGCCACGCAGGAAGGTCTGGTTGGATTCGCCGTGACCGTGATAGATCTTCTGGCCCAACGTGGGCGGATCGATGGCTCGATTCGTTGTCCGATAGTTGTTCATCACGTAGTACCGGAACCGGTCGCCTGCCGTCCCCCCGTATTCGAACGATGGGAGTACGGTTTCATTCGAGCCCCCGAACACGCCGAGTGACCCGAATCCCGGTTTGGTGCCGCTCTTGCTGGTGATGTCGATGACCGCGGTCGTCCTGTTCCCGTATTGGGCCTCCATGGCTCCCAGCGTAATATCCGCCCGCTCCCAGGCACGGGGAGAGAGCAGATCCGAAAACTGGCTCGTCACGGTGTCCGGAATGGGCACGCCGTCGATCCGAAATTGGAGATTCGCATGATCCTGCCGAACGTGCACTTGTTTGAGGCTGCCGTAGATTGCGCTGGGTATGGTCAGCAGGACGTCGTGCAGATCCAGATTGTTGCCCCGCGGCAGGGATTCGATGTCTTTCCGGCTGACGGAGTAGGTCTCACTGGACGAGTTGGGCTTGATGGGAATGAGGGGCTCCACGATTTCCAAGGCAATCTCCTTGGTCTCCGTCAGAGTCAGCACGACCGGATCGGGCGCTTCCTGGTCGATGGTCATCACCACGTGCTCGCTCCGATAGGTATCCTGGATGGCTTGGATGGAAAACACGCCGTCGCCCGGGGGAATCAGCAAGAATCCCCCGGCATCGTTCGTCGTTGCCGAAGTCACCAAGGTCCCTTCCGGGTCCCGCAGTTCCACGGTGGCTTGTGCCACGCGCCGCAAATCTGCGTTCTGCACGTATCCGGTTATCGTCTGGCTGGCCGAAGCGGAGTAGCCGTTCTGCGGCACTCCCCAAAGCAGCGCCAGGGCGATCCCAAGTATGAGCCATACCCGCTGGACATACTGAGTCTCTAACTGATCTATCATCGAACCTCTCCTCCCCTTCATTAACATAGTCACCCCTTTTTTCTCCTGGGGGGACCTTATACAGGACCGGTTTGTGTTTCATGAGTTGTTTTCAACGAATAGGGCGAATATCGTTCATGAACCGCCTGCATGGGTGGACGAACGGGATGGGAGAAAAAAGAGCGTCGGACAACCATAGGGGGTTGTCCCTACATGATGGAGAGGAACCTCCGCTTTATTGCACTATCGGGCGTATGGCTGCGTTGCGTCCTCGCTCAACCCTCACCTATCTCTATGATAAGCCTCGGGTTTCGCTCCGGGACGCCTTGCCCTGCATCCCGCTATCGCAACAAATCAGAGGTTCCTCTATTCTGTTTTTTCTTATCTTGGCTGCAAACAGGGGAACCTGTGAGCCCAAAAGAATGAATGGGACAGGAGAAGAGATCTATTGCAAGAGAGGGTTGTGACGATTGCTATTCGGGGGTCGGGGGTCTGCGGTCAGGGGTCTTCGAGAAGCTGATATTTGGCGATTCGGTAGGCGACTTGACGCGGCGTCATGCCCAGCCGCCGGGCCGCCTTTGCCTTGACCCATCCCGTTTGCCTGAGGGCTTCGCGAAGGCGGTCCCGTTCGATCGCGTCCAGGCGGGCGGGAAGCGTTTGGTGGGAAGCCGAAGGAGCCTGCCCTGAGCTTGTCGAAGGGTGCCGGCCCTTCCGGGAGTGAACGGTGCGCATGTGGTCGAAATACGGCGCGAGCGATTCCGGAATGGACGCCAAATCGACAAGCGGGGTCTCCGCGAGGACGACCAGCCGTTCAATGCAATTTTGTAATTCACGAATGTTTCCGGGCCAATGGTAGACACGCATCAGGCGAACCACGTCCTGCCCCAATCGGACGTGCCGGCGATTGGCGCGATTGAATGTGTCGAGGAAATGCACGATGAGCAACGGCACGTCGTCCCGGCGGGCGCGCAAGGGAGGAAGCGTGAGCGGCACGACGTTCAGCCGGTAATACAGGTCTTCCCGAAACTCGCCGGCATGGACCATGGCTTCGAGATGACGATGCGTCGCGGCAATCACCCGGACGTTCACCGAGCACGGCGCCTCACCGCCGACGCGCTCGAAGGTTTTGTCCTGAAGGACACGAAGCAGCTTCACCTGAGTGGACAGGGGAATATCCCCGACCTCATCGAGAAACAACGTGCCGCCGGCGGCCTGTTCCAGTCGGCCCGGTCTGGCCCGGTTCGCGCCCGTGAAGGCGCCACGTTCATGGCCAAACAGGGTCGTTTCAATCAGGGTGTCCGGAATCGCCGCGCAATGCACCACCACGAAGGGGTGCCCGGCACGCGCACTCAAACAGTGAAGCCGTTGCGCCGCCAATTCCTTGCCCGTCCCGCTTTCGCCGCGAAGCAAGACCGTCGCCGAGGTGTTCGAGATCCGCCGGATGGCCGTTTCCACGGCTTGCATCGCCGTGCTGTGGCCGATAAGCACCGGCGCCGCTTTCTTTGTCCTCCCCCCGCTCGTCACTCCCTCGCCCCGTGCGGGAGAGGGTCGGGGTGAGGGGGCCTGCTCGAGGCGCGGGGAGGACTCGGCAACCTCGCCGGAACGCCCCGGAGCCGCTCCCGTGGCGGATTCTTGATGCAACAAGTCCAAGGCCTGGCCGATCCGGGCTTCGGGAGCATCCTCTCGATCCAAAATAGCCCACAGCCGGGTGATGAGCCGGTCGTCGTCCTTGGAAAGTTCTCGTTTCATCGTTCCGGTCACGTCCGCATAAAACAAAAGGCCCCGGCAGGTCCACGTCGCACACTCGGTGCTCCGTGGCTTCCCGGCGCCTTTGCCTTGGTACACGAACAGGCTCTTCGGCCAAAAAAAACGCCCTTTCCCCACCTGCAGAGGGGAAGGACGCTCATTGTCCTCGCACAACGTGTCTCAGTCAGCGTAATGACGACGTTGTCATTGCCGGGTGTAGTTAACCGTACTTTGCTCCTTTTGTCAATGGGGCGCCTGCGGGGCGTCGCCCCCGCACGCTTCAATATTCCATCATGCTAGCCGTAGTAAGGGTAGGTCGGATTAGCGGAGCCCTTCGACTTCGCTTCCTTCGACTTCGCTTCGCTCAGGACAGGCGTAATCCGACAAGAGGCTACGGTGTCGGGGTACGCCTGTTCGGCTAGCCCGACCTACGGCTCTGGCTTCATGGGGGCTCCTCCCGTGATGAGTACGGCGGGGACCAAGAAGGGATCAGCGATGCGATAGAAATTCGTCTTTTGAAATGCCAGCCTGCTTTAAAATATGATGGAGGGTTCCCTCGGGGATGTCCTTCCTGGAATGATACGGAATCGTCGTATAACAATCCCCATTCTTCCAGATTTGATGTGAGCCCTTTGCTTCACGACATTGGGCGAAACCGAAGTGCTTCAAGACTTTAACAACGTCTCTATAGCGAAATCCGGCGAGATCGCCCCCCATTAGACAGCCACAACGAGCTTTTGTTGTCGAGGAACGCTTAATGACGGTACTTGGGATTTTAATTTTTTCCGTTCGTCCAGCAGAGTTTTGGCGATGTCTCGTGCGTAGCCAATCACTTCGTCCATGGTTTTGCCCTGAGCCACGAGTCCTTGCACTTCTTTGGAGGTTGCGACGTACCCGCCTTCATCAAGGGGTTCAATGGTAAGAGTGATGCAGGTCATCTTTGATCCTTTCAGTGGTTGGGGTGCATTTACATTTTATCGTAAAGCAAGAACTATACCTTCCGCAACCGATTGTTTTGTCTATTGGTCAGGTATGGGATGCGTGGTTTACGTAACACTGTTGCGCGACACTGTTACGAAGCGGGAACGCCAGTCTGCAAAAAACGGCTTGGAGCTAACCGGCCTCAAGCCCTATTTTTCACATTCGTAGCGGCGGCATCTTATGCCGCCATATTCCGGCGCCTGCGGGCGTGGCTGCGCCCCGGGACCGCTTTTCTATTTGGGGGCGAGGACTGTCTGAGCGCAGCGAGTTCCGCAGCCCACGCCACCGGGACCGGGGCACAGGCACCCGGAGGGCCACGCCCGGGCGCCAATGGTTTTGGGTCCTTTTGCCGAAACAAAAGGACCTCGTCGTGTGGGGCCGAAACCCCACATGCTTTCCCCTCGTCGTGCGGGGCCGAAACCCCGCATGCTTCTCCCCCCAATCCAAAATCCACAATCCACAATCCACAATGCCCCTGCCCCCACTTTTTAAATCAGTAAGACAAAAATAGCTTGACCCGAACCTCGCGTTTTTAGTAGTTTTTGACTTTCAGGTTTAGACTGACAAGACCAAAATGCTGGCCGTGGACGAGCGGGCACGCTATCGATCCCGGCCGGCCTCCGGGAAGGGGACGCTCATGACGACCACGCTGCCGACCGGGACGCCGCTTTGCGAGAGCCACGCCGTCCGTGCTAGAATATTTGACCGACCGACCGACCGACCGACCGACCGACCGACCGACCGACCGACCGACCGACCGACCGACCGACCGACCGACCGACCGACCGACCGACCGACCGACCGACCGACCGACCGACCGACCGACCGACCGACCGACCGACCGACCGACCGACCGACCGACCGACCGACCGACCGACCGACCGACCGCCTAAGATCACGGGGCGGGTGGTGACCGGCGCCCGGCCCGCGCGCGCGCCTTGGCCTTTCCGATGGCGTGACGCCCGGGTGCCTCGCGCGTGGGCGCTGACGGCCCTCCTGGCCCTGGGGCTCGCCCTCGCCGCGCCGGCGCAGGCCCAGACGAGCGAGAAGCTGGTGAGCAACTCCGGCCAAGGGGTGGCGGCGGGGGTCTCCGACAGCACGAAGGACCGCGCCCAGGCGTTCGACACCGGCGACAACGCCACGGGCTACAAGCTGACCTCGGTGAAGGTCAACATGGGGCAGGGCGTACTGACGTCGGTCGTGAACACCCTGACCGCCCAGTTGTTCCTGGCCGACAACACGTCCGGGCACCCGACCGGCAACAGCCTGGGCACGTTCACCAACCCCGGCGAAAGCACTGCCGGTCTCAGGACGTTCACCGCGCCCTCGGCCGGCATCGACCTGGACCCGAACGAGGGCTACGTGTTCGTCATGGACACGAGCCAGTCGTGCGGTTCCAACATATGCGCCCACGTCAAGCGCACGACGAACGACACCGAGGACATGGGCGCCGCGTCGGGCTGGAGCATCGCCAACAACGGGTTCCAAAGGAACGCCAACAACGCCGGCGGGTGGTCGAACACCGGCGACCAAAGCCTGATGCTCGAGCTCCACGGCTACGCGAAAACGCCGCGGTTCCAGACCGCGCTGCCGTCCCCGGTGCGCAACACCGCGCTGGTGGACAACAGCAATGAAGCCAGTGGCGGGACCGCTTTCTTCACCGCCGACCTGGCCCAGGGGTTCACCACCGGCGGCAACACGGGCGACGAGTACACGCTCACCGGCGTGGACCTGATGCTGGAGGTCGGCAGCGCCCAGCCCACCATCAGCGTGAAGATCCACCCGAGCAGCAACCTCAACCGGCCGGACACGGGCACCACGCTGGCCACCCTGACGAACCCGGCATCGCTGGCCAGCGGGAGGAACACGTTCACCGCGGTCGGCGGCCTCGACCTGACCGCCAACACGGCCTATTTCGTGGTCATCGACGTCGGCACCCTGACAACCCAGTCCAAATGGCTGTACACGCAGTCGACCGCCGAGCACGTGGGCGCGGCGGGCTGGAGCCTCGGGGACGTCTCCTTCAGTTTGTCCGGGTCCTCCTGGACGCAGCACTCGGCCGGCGGCGGCACCCCGTCGTTCCGGATGGCCGTGCACGGCTACGCCAGGAACGCCGTCGCGCCCGGCGCGCCCGCCGTCACCACCATCAACGGCGGGGACGCGGCGAGCGCCGCGGGCAGCCTCACGGTGAACTGGAGCGCGCCCACCGCCACCGGCGGCTCGGGCATCATCGACTACGACCTGCGCTACTTCCAGGGCACCGCGGACCCCACGGACGAGGCGGACTGGGTGGAGGACGGCGAGGCCGCCGGCCTGCCCGGCCTCGTCACGACCACGTCGGCGACGATCACCGGGCTCAAGGCCAACACCAGCTACCGGGTGCAGGTGCGCGCGGCCAACGCCGCGGGCGAGGGCCCGTGGTCCGCGTCGGGCGACGGCAGCACCATCACCTCCACCAAGTCGGGCAACAACGCGCCGGTGGTGTTCAAGCAACAGGCTGCGAACGCGCAGAACAACACCTGCGCGGTGGACACCGCGACCCTGCCGGCGCGTCCGTCGCCGGCACAGAACTCCCCGGCCGCGACTTCGGTCAGGGGAGATCTCACGGTCGCGCCGCAACAGGCCGCGTTTCCGTCCGCATGCTCCAACGGCACCAGCGATCCCATCTTCCACGACACCAACGGCGATGCGCTGAGCTTCTCGGTCGACGTGACCCTGCCGGCCAACGTCCGTTCGCTGCACGAGCCGGGACAGGCGGCCTATCCCAGGGTCGTCCATTCCCCGTCGGGGATCGTGCGCCATCGGCTCTGGAACAGGGCCGTCGCCGCGGGCGGCGCGACGAACGTGGTCGCGACCGTGACCGCCACCGACCCCCACGGCGCCGCGAGGAGCATCACGTACACCTTCTCGGTCGGCACCTTCAACAACACGGTGGGCGCGCCGGTCTTCGACGAGGCGGTGGGCCTGCTGAACTTCGCCCAGGGCGCGGCCGTGCGCACCGTGCTGCCTTCCGCATCGGGCGGCGACACGCAGAACGGCTCCATCCCCTACTACCTCTACACGGTGGCGGGGCTGCCGCCGGGGCTCAGCTTCGACTCCCGGACGCGCACGGTCTCGGGCCGACCGACCACGGCGGGCACCTGGACGGTGACCTACACCGCGGACGACTACGACGGGAACTACTCGCGCGCCACGGGCTCGGGCCGCCCCGACGCGGACGACCTCGCGGACGCGGTGACGCAGACCTTCACGGTGCGGGTCGGGCCGTCGGCCACGGCCAAGCCGGTCATCGACCTGGTGCGGATCGTGTCGCTGCCGACCCACGACGCGGACGGCGACGGCGTCTTCGACACCTACGTCGAGGGCGACATGATCCTGGTCGACGTGGAGTACAGCGAGCCGGTCCGGATCACCGGCGGCAACCCCGGCACCGGCGGCAGCAACCTGCGCCTGGCGCTGCACCTCGACGTGGGTACGGACGACAATGACCTGAGCAACAGCGATAAGCGCGCGTTCCTCCACAGCCTGCGCAACGGCGGGCGCACGCTGCGCTTCGGCTACAAAGTCCTGGATGACGCCGAGGACACCGACGGGATCTGGGTGCAGACCGCCTCGGGGGACAAACTGGTGCTCGATGTCTCGGGAGGCAACCTGGCCACCATCGCGAGCGCGGAGACCGGGGTCCTCGCGGAGCGTACCAAGACCGGCCTGCCCACCACCGGCGACGCGGGCCACAAGGTCAACGGCGGCGTGGCGGCCGCCACGGGGCCGGTGCCGCGGTCCGCGACCGTCAACGGCAACACCCTGACGGTGATCTTCACCAAGCCGCTGAACACGGCCGTGAACACCACCGACCTGATCTTCCGCCTCGACGTGCACGGCGCGGGCGACGTCTCCGGCGGCAACCGCAACGCCTACCAGCATCCCGAGCGGGTCGCCGTCAGCAACGAAACCATCGACGGCGCGTCGCGGGGCAAGCTGGTGCTGACGCTGAGCCCGGAGAGCCGGGACACGTGGGCGCGGGCCGGCCAGCGGGTCACGCTGGGCTACGCGGGCGGCGGGCTGCTCAAGGGCACCGATTCCGCCTCATCGCCCGTGCCGGGATTCCGGGAACTCCCGGTGACCAACGACACGCCGGGGAGCACCGGGGCGGAGACGGACAGCACCGTGGCGGGCCCGGTGCCGGTGCGCGCGTCGGCGGCCGGGAACACGGTCAAGGTCACGTTCGACCGGAACCTCGACGAGACCTCGAAGCCGGCGGGCAGCGCCTTTACCCTCTTCACCGGCGACAACAACCTCGACCACCGCACCCTCCGGGGCACGGGCACGGCCAGCATCTCGGGCGACACCGTCACGGTCAGGCTGGACAAGGCGCTACACGCGGACGAGTCCGCGGGCGTGAGCTACGCCCAGCCCGCCGCCGGCCGGCTCAAGGACGCCCTGGACCACACCGAGGCGGCGTCCTTCAGCGGCTTCCGGGTCGAGACGACGGACGACGTGACGGGGCCGGAGCTGGTGTCATGGAAACTGGTCGAGGTAACCAGTAGCTTTTTAAGATTGGCCCTGTACTTTGACGAGGAGCTGGATACGACTTCCGTACCTGCGGACGGTGCGTCCGGCGATTTTGCGGTGACGTTGAACGGCGCCTCGCGGCCTCCCACTGGGGGAGTCACGGTCAAGAACAACGCCGTTTTCTTCAGAATTACCTCAATTACGAATCTCCCTATCACCGCAACGTTCGGAATCAAATACCCGAGGGACGGGACGACTCCGGACAACCCGATCAGGGATCTGGCGGGCAACGCCGCGCCGAAGTTCGATAAGTCCGGCAACGTCAGCAGCGAAGGCAAGCCGGGACTGTCACTGAAGAATACTGAAAAGCCGACGGTGGACGGCGCCCGCCTGAGACTGATCTTCAGCCTGTCCCTGCACCCGGGGGAGGTGCCGGGCCCATCCGCGTTCGCGCTGGCCTACCCGCTGGCCAGCGGCCAACTCGCCGCGGACCGCGTGACGTTTCCCAGCAGCGTCACCGCGGTCACGGTGGAGGGGAATGACGCCGTGCTGCACCTGGCCAATCCGGTGCATCCCTGCGACGGCCAGACGCCGCTCACGGTGCGCTACACGAAGCCGACCACCGGCAGCAAACTCACCGGCCTCGACGCTAAGACCACATCGCAGGTGGACTCGTTCTCGCACGAGAGCGTGACCAACAAGCGGCACAGCCAGTGCGGGAAGAACTGGGTCGCCGGGATGCTCCAGGGCAGCGTCGTCATCAGGGCCAAGCGGCCGTTCGCGACGGACGTGCCGCCGCAGCCGGCGTGGTTCACGGTCACCGCCTCGGGCGGCCCGGTGACGGTGACCGGGGCGTCGTTCGACCCCAACGACCCGAAGGTGCTGAAGCTCACGCTGAGTCGCGAGTTCGCCCCGGGCGAGACGGTGACGGCGAGCTACCGGCGCCCGCAGGGCGAGCACGGGCTGTGGGACACGAACGGCAACCAGCTCGGGGACGTCACGGACTGGCCGGTGCGGGCGACGGCGCCCGCCGAGCCGGGGCTGACCGCGGCGTTCCACGGCCTGCCGGAGGGACACGACGGCAGGCGGCTGTTCGCCTTCGAACTGCGCTTCAGCGAGGAGTTCCAGGGCCTGCGCCTGACGGCGCTCAAGGCCGGGGCGCTCGCGGTGACGGGCGGGCGGCTGATCGACGTGAAGCGCACGGTGCGCAGCCAGAACCGCCGCGTCACGGTGCGGGTGCGCCCGGCCACGACCGGGACCCTGACGCTCGCGCTCGCGGCGACGGAGGATTGCACGGCCGCGGCCGCGATCTGCACGAAGGCGGGCAAGAAATTCTCCACGCCGGTCTCCGTGACGGTGCCGGGGCCGGATACGCCGGCCACGCCGCCGGCGGTGGCGCTGCCGGGGCTCGGGGTGGCGGCCGCGCGCGCCGACGAGGGCGGCACGCTGGAATTCGCGGTGACGCTGGACGCGGCCGCGACAAGCGCGGTCACGGTGGACTACGCCACCGCCGACGGCACGGCCACCGCGGGCGCGGACTACACCGCGGTATCCGGCACCCTCACCTTCGCCGCGGGCGAGACTTCGAAGACGGTCGCGGTGGCGGCGCTGGCCGACACGGAAGCCGAGGGCGACGAGACTCTCACCCTGACGCTTTCCAACGCCGCGGGCGCGACCCTCGGGACCGCCGCGGCCACCGGCACGGTCGCGGACGTGGCCCCGCTCACGGCCGCGTTCCACGGCCTGCCCGCGGAGCACGACGGCAAGAAACTCTTCGGGTTCGAGATCCGGTTCAGCGAGGAATTCCAGGGCCTGCGCCTGGGGGCGTTCAAGGCCGGGGCGCTGGCGGTGACGGGCGGGCGGCTGGTGGACGTGAAGCGCACGACGCGAGGCCAAAACCGGAGCGTGACGGTCCGGGTGCGCCCGGCCTCATACGAGGCCCTGACCCTGACGCTGGCCGCGCCCACGGACTGCGCCGCGGCCAGCGCGATCTGCGCGGCCGACGGCCGGATGCTGGCGACGGCGGTCTCGGCCACGGTCCGGGGCCCGGTGCGGCTCTCGGTGGCCGACGCCGAGGCGCGCGAGGGCGAGGATGCGGCCGTGACCTTCCCGGTCACTCTCTCGCGGGCCGCCGCGGGCCCGGTCACGGTGGACTACCGGACCCGGGACGGCAGCGCCACGGCCGGCGAGGATTATACGGCGACCCGCGGCTCGCTCACCTTCCGGGCGGGCGAGACACAGCAGACCATTGCGGTGCCTCTCCTGGACGACCTGATCGACGACGACGGCGAAACCTTCACGCTGACCCTCACGAACGCGGCGGGCGCGGCCATCGACGACGGCACGGCCACCGGCACCATCCGGAACTCGGACGCGATCCCGCAGGCGTGGCTCTCGCGCTTCGGCCGCACCGTGGGCATGCACGTCACGGACGCCATCACGGACCGCCTCCGCGCCGGCCCCGCCGCCTCGTCCCTCACCATCGGCGGCCAGCCTGTGCCGCTGAGCAAAACCACCCTCTCCCCCGGTGGGAACCGGCACGCCCAATATTCCCTCGCCCCTGGCGGGAACAGGCACGCCCAAAATTCCCTCTCCCCTGGTGGGAGAGGGCAGGGTGAGGGGGGTCTCGGTGAGGGGGAAACAGGTGCAGGGGGCTATCAGTCCAGCACACCCTCACCTCAATCCTCTCCCATCAAGGGAGAGGAAGGGGCCAGTGAACATGGGCACGCCCAATATTCCCTCGCCCCTGGTGGGAGAGGGCAGGGTGAGGGGGAAACGGGTGAGGGGGATCAGTCCAGTTCGGCCCTGCTCCAAAGCCTGGCCGGACTGTTGGGCCTGGGCCCCGGCGCGAATGCCGGGCAACCGGGTGCCCCCGGTCACGACCCCCGCTTGAATGCCGGCCAATCGCTCGCCCCCATGAACCTTCGCCAGGTCCTCCTGGGCAGTGCGTTCCGTTTGAACTTGAACGCGGCGGACGCGGGGGCCACGACCCCGCGCCTGACGGCCTGGGGCCGCGTGACCGGCACCCAGTTTGACGGCCAAGAACGGATGCTCACCCTCGACGGGGACGTGCTCACCGGCACCGTGGGCCTCGACGGCGCCTGGGACCGGCTCCTGCTTGGAGTGGCCGTGGCCCACAGCCGGGGCAACGGCGCCTTTGCCGGCACCGGCAATATGACCGGCCAGGGCGGGACCCTGGACAATACCCTCACTTCCCTCCATCCGTATCTCCGCTATGCCGTGACCGACCGGCTGGACGTGTGGGGCACCGTGGGCTACGGCTGGGGAGACCTGACCGTGGCGCAGACCGGCTCGACCGCGCGGGAAACGGCCATGAATCTGCTGACGGGCTCGGTCGGGACCCGGGGCGTGCTGCTGAGTCCCGCGCAGAGCGGCGGGTATCAGCTCGCCACCCGCGCGGATGCCCTGTTCACGCGCACGAGTTCGGACGCGGTGGCCGGCATGGCCGAGACGGATGCGGACGCGCACCGGCTGCGGCTGCTCCTGGAAGGCAGCCGGGGCTTCTCGTGGGCCAACGGCCGGACATTGACCCCCGCGCTGGAACTGGGGCTCCGGCATGACTGGGGCGACGCGGAAACCGGCTTCGGCCTGGAAGTGGGCGGCCGGCTCCAGTATGCCGACCCCGCCCTGGGCCTGACCGTGGACGCCACGGTCCGGGGCCTGCTGGCGCATGAAGACGCCGCGTACCGGGAATGGGGCGCGAGCGGCACGGTGCGCCTGGCGCCGGGCGCCCAAGGCCGGGGCTTGTCCCTGACCCTGGCCCCGAGTTGGGGCGCGGCCGCGAGCGGCGTGGAGGGCCTCTGGGCCAGGCCGACCGCCGCGGGCCTGGCCCCGACGGGCCAACCGCAGGCCCAAACCGGGCGCTTGACGGCGGAGGTCGGCTACGGCGTGGCCCTCGGCCACGCGGGCCTGCTGACACCCTATGCCGGCACCGGCCTGGCCGAGGGCGCGGCCCGCACCTACCGCCTGGGCACCCGCTGGCAGATGACCAGCCGCCGGTTCATGAACCTGACGCTCAATCTCGAAGGCACCCGCCAGGAATCCGCGGGCGCACAACCGGTCAACCAGGGCGTGCAGGTGCAGGTAGGGTGGACCTTCTGAGCAGAACGTCGGATTACGCTTCGCTAATCCGACCTACGTTTTCTGGATATGTTCAGAGGGGGAGTGTAGGTCGGGTTAGCCGCAGGCGTAACCCGACATCCTGCCAACCCGTCGGATTACGCTCCGCTAATCCGACCTACGATCTCTTGCTATGGCCTGCTATGTTTTTGCTATGCCTGCTATGCACTGCTATGGTTTTGCTATGATTGTGCTATGTTTTGCAAAGCGGACACAATTGTCGGGTTTGGACAAAGATGTCATGACCCTGACAAAGATGCGCGGCGCACGATCCGGTTCACTTCGACTCCGAACTTCAATGATATTCGATACTTGGCTGGAAAAAAGAACATGGCATTGTATTTGCTTAAACCTATTCATAGAGACACAACGGTATCGGTAGAAGCCTTGTAATCTGACAAAGAAGTCGAAGTCGTTCTGGCAAAGACGCCAGGCCTGAGAGTTTTGGAGAACTCTTGGCTTGGCGTTTTTTTTTGATGTTTTCGTGATCGGCGGAAAAACACAGTCGCCACATTCACATTTTTAAATTCCTGGAGGAGCCATGGCACACACCGTTCACTATCACCCCAACGATCCGGTTGCCTCGGAAGTCGCGGCCCCTGACGCTGTGAATCGGGAGCAACCCCTCACCTCTGAAGAGTATCTGTCCAAGACGCTTGAAACGGCCGTGACGAAAGCCGTGCTACAGGCGAGCGGGCCATCTCGACGGCAACTGCTCGCCGGCGTCGGCAGCGCGGCGCTGGTCGGCCTGATCAGCGAGTTTCTTCCTCTTTCCCAATTGCAGGCCCTGGCCGCGGACCCCGTGGGGAAACCGGAAAAAACGGATCTGAGTGTCGGGTTCATTCCCATTACCTGCGCCACGCCGATCATCATGGCCGAGCCCATGGGGTTCTACGGCAAGCACGGCCTGAACGCCAAGGTCAAACGGGCCGCGGGGTGGGCCATGGTCCGGGATTGGGCGATCAACAAGGACGTGGACGCCGCGCACATGCTCTCGCCCATGCCCTTGGCCATCACCCTGGGCGCGGGCTCGCCGCAGGTCCCGTTCTATATGCCCGCCGTGGAAAATATCAACGGGCAGGCCATCACCCTGCACAACAAACATCAAGGCGTGAAAACGGCCGCGGATATGAAAGGGTTCCGCTTCTGCGTGCCCTTTGATTATTCCATGCACAATTACCTGTTGCGCTACTTCCTGGCGGAAGGCGGCGTGCATCCGGACAAGGACGTGCAGATCCGCGTGGTGCCGCCCCCGGAAATGGTCGCCAACCTGAAGGCGGGCAACGTGGACGGCTACCTCGCCCCCGATCCGTTCAACCAGCGCGCGGTGTACGAGAACGTCGGTTTTATCTACAAGCTCTCGAAGGACATCTGGGACAAGCACCCGTGCTGCGCGTTTGCGATCTCACAGGAATTCGCCACGACGTATCCGAATACGTTCCTGGCGTTGTTCCGGGCGATCGTCGATGCCACCCATTACGCGTCGAACCCGGCCAACCGGAAGGAAATCGCCAAGGCCATCGCCCCGGCGAATTACCTGAACCAGCCGAGAATCGTGCTGGAACAGGTGCTGACCGGGACGTTTGCCGACGGGTTGGGCGGGATTCAGAAGGTGCCGAGCCGCATCGATTTCGATCCGTATCCCTGGCATTCCATGGCCGTCTGGATCCTGACTCAAATGAGACGCTGGGGCCATTTGAAAGAGGACGTGGATTATCGAAAGGTCGCGGAGCAGGTCTATCTCGCGGCGGAATGCGACAAGGTGTCTAAAGATCTGGGGTATCCCACGCATACCAAGACCATGACGAAGCACGTCATTATGGGCAAGACGTTCGATCCCATGAACCCGGACGCGTACGTGCAGAGTTTTCCGATTCACAGTATGGCGTAGCGGGGAAAGACGTTCTACCTCCCCTCGCCCCTCCTTACAAAGGAGGGGAACGAAAGAGCCCCCCTCTCCCCTGGTGGGAGAGGGCTGGGGTGAGGGGGTTGGGAAGGGAGGCAAAGGAGAAAGACACTGGATTCCCGCTTTCGCGGGAATGACAGGAGGGAGATTGGAATAACCATGGGCATGAAATCGACACAGCATCCGTTTTTTATCTCCGTGTTTTTCCTCGGGGTTTTTCTGTTCGCGTGGCACGTCGCCACGATCAGTCCCCCGTTCGATCCCACGGGCAAGACGGACGAGGAATTGATGGTCATGGAGTTCAACGGCGACATCGTGCAAACCGACGACGGCCAGTACGTATGGAATCCGGAAAAGGAAAAGGTGAAAGGGGTGCCGGGGCCCCTGACGGTGCTGGAGAAAGCCTGGGTCGAATTGAATGAAGCGTTCATCATTAAGGGAACCAATGATCATGGGATCGCCTTTTTGGTGGGCTATACGGTTTCGCGATTTTCCGCAGGGTTCCTGGCGGCTTCGCTGGTGGCCATCCTGGTGGGGATTATTCTGGGATTGAACCGGATGCTGTTTCGCGCGCTGAACCCGTTCATCCAGATCCTGAAACCCATCTCGCCGTTAGCCTGGATGCCCTTGCTCCTGTACACGGTCAAGGACCCGAAATGGACGGCGATCCTGGTGGTGTTCATGGCCGCGGTCTGGCCGACCCTGGCCACTACGGCTTTCGGCGTCAACTCGTTGCGGAAGGAGTATTTGCAGGTGGCCGCCATTCTTCAGTTGTCGTGGTTCAAGCGGCTGTACAAGGTGATTCTTCCCGGAGCCGCGCCGACCATCGTGAACGGCCTGCGCATTTCGTTCGGGAGCGCGCTGGTGGCCGTGGTGCCGGCGGAAATGTTGTTGGGGGAACTGGGCGTGGGCTACCTGAGTTGGATTGAATGGAACAACCTGGATATAGCCGGGGTCATCTTCGCCATCCTGGTGGTGGGAACCGTCGGCGTGATCCTGGATTCGGGGTTCAATAAACTGGCCGGTTTGGTCACCTACCGGGAGTAAATTATGTCTTTTCTCGCTATCGATCATATGAGCAAGTATTTCCCGAGTCATTCCGGGAACGGCACGGTCTGCATCTTCGAAAACGTCACGGTCAAGATCAACAAAGGGGAATTCGTCACCGTGATCGGGCATTCCGGATGCGGCAAGAGTACGCTGCTGAACATCATCGCCGGCTTGGAAACGCCGACCGAAGGCGGCGCCATCCTGAACGGGCAGGAAGTCACCGGTCCGGGATTGGACCGGATGGTGGTGTTTCAAAGTTTCGCGCTGATGCCGTGGATGACGGTCTTCGAGAACGTCGCCCTTGCCGTCCGTTCGGCCTATCCCGCCTGGAGTCCGCAGGAGATCAAGGCGCACGTGCAGAAATACATCACGCTGGTGGGCCTGCAAGGGGCCGAAACCAAAAAACCCACGGCCCTGTCCGGCGGCATGAAACAACGGGTCGGGCTTGCTCGCGCGTTCTCCATCGAGCCGAAGGTCCTCCTGCTGGACGAACCGTTTGCGCAAATCGACGCGTTGACCAGGGGCGTGATCCAGGAGGAATTGGTGCAGATGTGGAATGCCACGCGCAACACGGTCTTCATGGTCACGCACGACGTGGATGAGGCCATCCTGCTCTCCGACCGCATCATGCTCATGACCAACGGCCCTTCGGCGCGGATCGCGGAGATCGTGGACGTGACCATCCCCCGGCCGCGGTCACGGGAAACGATTATTGAAGACGAACACTATTACAAGATTCGCAACCACATCATTCATTTTCTCGTCCGCCACGCCTCGCACGGACACGCGGGTGAGAGCGGGGACGACGCGGAACGGTCCGGCCCCGTCGAGATCAACTTCCGCGATCAGGCGACGAACACGTATGAACCCGTCGTCTCACATTAGAAAGGAGCCGTCATCATGAAAGATGCCAAAGCCGTCATCAAGGCCAAACGTCTGAAGAAAAAGATTTCGATTGCCGAGGTCGCGAAGACGGTCAAGAAGAGTCCGACCTTCGTGGCCGCCGCCTTGACCGGCAATCACCGGTTGACGCCGAAGGAAGCCGCGGCCGTCGGAAAACTGTTGGACCTGGACCAGGAATCCACCGCCAGCTTGAGCCGGTTTCCGGTGCGGGAGGATTTTCCCAACATGAGCGATCCGTTCAAATACCGGCTGCTCGAGGTGATCGGCGTCTATGGCGACGCCTTGCGGGAGATGGCCAACGAGATGTTCGGAGACGGCATCATGAGCGCCATTGATTTTTCCCTCGACATGGAGAAGGTCAAGGGAAGCCAGGGAGAAGATCGTTGCAAGATCACCCTGAACGGCAAGTGGCTCGAATATAAGACGTTCTAGCACGGCTGACGCCACCTGCCCGGCAGGCGCCCTCTTTAATTCCTCCTCCTTGTAAAGCGGGGCGCCTGCTTCCCTTTTTTGTCTTCGTAGCCGCGCGATCCCCTGCTCTGAGAGAGATCTATCTATCTCCTTCTCTTGGTGCCTGTGTTGTTACCTCCCCTTTGTAAGGGGAGGCCAGGTGGGGTAGAGCGAACCGTGCCCGGAGCAGGGATCTCTATGATAGTCACCAACTCTACCTCCCCTTGCCCCTCCTTACAAAGGAGGGGAAAGAAGGGGCAGAAATTGCCAACGAATGACTGAACATTTACGGGGATGACGGAAGAGAGTTGTTTTTTTCTTCTTATACAGAGCATCATGGGGTTTCTTGTCACTTTCAAAGGAGTTGCACTCATGATGCATTGTTTGAGAACGCCCGCCCTGCCGCCCATCGTGGCTTTCAGCTTCGTGAGCCTGCTGGCCGTGACTGCTCCGCTTCAGGCCGCCGCGCTTCAGGGGATCGGAGCCTTGAAATTCGGCATGACCCCCGCGGAAGTCACGGCGCTTGAAGATTGTTCAAGCCATACCGAATGCCTGTATGACCTCTTCGGGAAAAATCGCTACTTCACCTTGGGCTATGGCCCCGGAGCGGGCGCACCGGATTTCTCTGCTCCGGCAGCGGACGGGACCACACCGGCTACCCTGAGCCACATCGACATTGAAATGGGTACCTATAGGCAGGAATGGTTCTTTGAAGTATTCGACGCATTAACCGCTGAATACCCCGTCACGCACGAGCCCACCGAACATGAACAGGCGGTTTTTAATCAGGAAACTGCACAGGAACTGACATTCGGGTTTGCGGACGGCTTTGTGCTGTTGAAGCTGGTGCGGCGACCGTTCGGGAATATGATCATTCACGTCGTCTTTCAGGATGCCGGCCACGCCCAAGCCCAGCGAGATGCCTGGAACGCCGCCGTAACTCCTTAGCCGCACAGCCATGCCGAACCCGGATCATCCCGTTGTCGAACGCACGGACAAGGGGCCTTTTGCCGTTGTCACCGGGGCTTCACGGGGGATCGGAGCCGCCTATGCCCGCCTCCTCGCAAGCCGGGGCTATGACCTGTTGCTGGTCTCCCGTGACGAGACGCGCCTCACGCACCTTGCCCGTGAACTCGAGGCGAACCACGACATTCAGGCCCACGTGTTCATCGCCGATCTTGCCCGGCCCGATGCCGCCCATCAATTATTCGTGGAAAGCCGGCAATACCGGCAGACCCCGGATCTGCTGATCAACAACGCCGGGTTCGGATTGTACGGGGAATTCGTCTCTCACTCGCTGCCGCGCATTCAGGAGATGCTGCACGTGCACGTGCGAACCGTGGTGGAAAGTATCCGGTTGTTTCTGCCGGGGATGATCGAGCGCGGGTCCGGCGCCATCATCAACGTGGCTTCCATCGCCGGCCTGCTCCCTATCCCGCATTTCGCGGAGTATGCCGCGACCAAAGCGTTCCTGGTGTCGTTTTCGGAAGCCTTGGCCGAGGAAACGCGCGACACCGGCGTGGTGGTCCAAGCCTGTTGCCCGGGACAAACGAAGACCGATTTTCACGGCACGGCCGGCTATCCTCTACCCGGCTTCTTGCCCATGCAAACGGCCGACCAGGTGGCCCGCACGTCCCTGGCCGCATTGCCGAACAAGGGCCCCGTCGTCACCATCGGCTGGCAAGGCAAGCTGACGGCTTGGGCGATACAATGGTTGCCGCGGACGTTCCTCATCAAAACCGTGGGGCGCATCACCAAGCTGGCAACCCGCTCAGGCTCCACTGCCTGACAATTCGTCCAAGGCTTCGAGGCAACGCGCGTCGTCCACTCGCGGATCATTGACCAAGCGGCTGACCGGCACCGCGATCATGGCGTCCGCGGGATAGGACGTCAGGAACGGGACCAGGCGCCTCGCATCCTGCAACCCGGGATCCAGCCACGGTTCATACGCGACGGGCGGTACAATGACCGGCATCCGGTCATGGATCGAGGCCAGCCGTTCGTTGGGCGTCGTGGTGAGGATTGCGCATGATTCGATGGTCTGTCCATCGGCACCCGTCCACCGGTCCCACAGCCCGGCGAACGCAAACGGTCGTTCACTGTTCAACCGGATATGGTAGGGCTGCTTTCGCGTGCCTTCCCGTTGCCATTCATAATAGCCGTCCGCCGGCACCAGACAGCGACGCTCCCGAAACGGTTTTCGAAAGGAGGGTTTTTCCGCCACGGTTTCCGCACGGGCATTGATCAGCTTCATCCCCATGGCGGGGTCCCCGGCCCACGAGGGGATCAATCCCCACCGCAGTATGACCGCCTCGCGTTTCCGCGACGAGAGCCCAGCCCGCACACAGGCGACGCCTTGGGAAGGCGCCACGTTATAGCGGGGCTGAAGGTCCGGGGCCGCCTCGAGTCGAAACGCTTCGGCCAGAACCTCGGGCGTGCAGGTCAAGGTATACCGGCCGCACATCTTATAACCCCCTTTTGTCATTCCCGTATGTGTTCAGTAGGTCGGGTTAGCCGCAGGCGTAACCCGACGACCTGCCGAACCGTCGGATTACGCCTGTCCTGAGCGAAGTCGAAGGGCTCCGCTAATCCGACCTACAACTGACAAAGCAACGACGCTGGATGCCCGATCGAGCCGGGCATGACAGATGACTGATGGGACAGCGAGTAGGTCGGATTAGCAAAGCGTAATCCGACAATTCCAGCTATCTCTCCTGCGTTTTGAAGTGCAGTCTGACCGTCACTTCTCCATCGACGGGACCGTCCCCGTTCATTTGGGGATCGAACGTCCATTGTTTGAGCGCATGCACGCCGGCCAGGTTGATTCGGCGATTTTTTGCAGGCACCAGCACCACGAGCGTGGTCTCCCCCGTTTTGCTGACGAGAATGCGGGCTTTCATCCAGTCATCGACTTCCTGCCCTTGCAACTCCCGCGGCATGGTCGGCCACGGGGTGTACTTGGCGACCGGGCCGAGCTGTTGATCTTTGTTCAGCTTGAGTCCATGCACGTGCACGGTTTCCAGAACTTGCACTTCCTCATCCTCCAAATGATCGGACTCGTGCGTGGCTCCATTGCCTTGGCTCCACACAAACAATGGGCTTATTACCAACACGGCACTCATCATCACGAGAAATATCCTGACGTGTTGCATCTTGTGAACTCGTTTCACCTTTCTTTTTTTGCTATTTCCCCCTCACCCCAGCCCTCTCCCTCCAGGGGAGAGGGAGGAAGAAGCGAGGGAGAAAGACTGTCATCCGACGTTACACTTGCAAGAGATGGCCGCGGAGCACGCGGGATTGACTGCGGCTGACGCGGAGTTGTTGGGTATTCGTCAACGTCACGAGATAGGATCCTCCCGGCATGGTGGTGATCTTCGCAATCGCATCGACGTTGACCAAGGCGCCACGACCGACTCGCAGAAAATGCTTGGGGTCCAGCTTAGCTTCCAACGTTTTCAACCGATAGTTCATCGTATAGCGTTCCTTCGCAATCGTGGTCACGTGCATCAACTCGCCTTCCGAGACCACCGAGGCGATACGGTGAACCGGCAACAGATAAATGTCGTCCTGTTTGCGAATGGGAAACCGATCGATATACGGCCCGGCCAGCGCCGGCGATTCACGATCAGCGGGTGCGGACTGCCTGTCACGCCTGCCCTGCTTGCCCTGAGCGGAGCCGAGGAGTTCCTGCTCCGCCAATGAGGCCCGTTCGAGTCTTTCCTGGGCGCGATCGATCGTTGCGCGAAGGCGGTCTCGATCGACGGGTTTGAGAAGGTAGTCCAACGCTTCGATTTCGAACGCACTCACGGCATGTTCATCGAATGCCGTGACAAAGACCACCAGCGGGATCCGTCCGTGTCGCAAGGACCGGACGATGGACAACCCGTCCATTTCCGGCATCTGCAAATCAAGGAAGGCCAAGTCCGGTTGGGTGGACTCAATCACTCGCATGGTCTCCGTGCCGGTTTGAGCTTCCCCCACAATCTCGACGTCTTCAAATGAGCGCAGCATGGACAGAAGAAATTGCCTGGCCGGACGTTCGTCGTCAGCGACAATCACGCGTAGGGTCATGGTCATGCCACCCCCTGTCCCTGCGGAAGCGACGGAGTGTGCGTCAACTCATGACCGTCAAGAGGGATCAGGAGGTTCGCCACCGTTCCCTGCTCCGCATTGCTTTTGACATCCATGGTTGCCCGCTCGCTGTAGTGCAACAATAACCGTTGCCTGATACTGGACAAACCCAACCCGGTTCCTTGACCATCCCCGTTGGGGGCTGATCCTCTTTTCCCTCCCGTGTTCCATACTTGAAAGCGCAGCCGAGGCGGGAGGCTCGGTTCCCGGCAATTGCACGCTTCTTCAATCCATGCCGTAATCCACACGTGCCCACCGGATGCCGAAGGCTGAATGCCGTGCTTGACGGCATTCTCCACCAATGGTTGGATGATCAACGCGGGGATCGGCACTTCACGTACCGACTCCGGAATGTCGATACGGACCGTCAACCGATCTTCGAAACGCATCTGTTCAATGTCCAGGTAAGCCTGTATTAAATCTATTTCATGGCCGACGGTCGTCAGTTCTTTATCCAACCTCGTCAACACGCTTCGCAACAGGTCGGTCAAGCGCATGAGCGTGTCCACGGCTTTCGCCGGGGACGATTGGATCAGATACCCGATCGTGGTCAGCGCATTGAACAGGAAATGGGGATGCAATTGCGCGCGCAACGCCCGCAGTTCCGATTCGGTCGCGAGCTTTTGCATCTCTTGTTCCCTGAGGGCCTGCGTACAACGTTCGTGCGTGACGCGCACCGTCGTAATGCGACGGGACACCAGATGCGCCAATGACTCCAGGTGATAGAGGTCATCGGATAACAGTCGCCGCCCATGCGGGAGCGGCCCGATCCTGATGCAATAATGGGGAGAATCGACCGTTGGAATATCCACGGTCACGTGAGGAGCGTCGTGCGCGACGATCGGCTTTCTCGACGAGGAATCATGCGGCGGACCGTCGTCACCATGTTCCTGCAGGGTCACCCACTCGATCTCTTCCGTAGACAGCACGGGTTTCAGCATGGCGCAACATTGATCCAGGATCGCTTCCGGTGTATCCCGTTGCATGATGGCCTGCGCCACGTCGTCCTGGAATTTCTCGTAATCCGGTCGCCGTAAGACCACCGTATCGACGACCCACGACGCCCCGCGTGAGACATAGGGGTAGAGCAACGCGGTCCCGACCCACAATGCGATGAGCATCGCGTCCATGAATGGGGCCGGCCGTTCCGGCCGCGAGGAATATTGCGAGGCGTCCAGCCCCGCGTACAGGCCCATCGCAATGCCGACCAACCCCATGAGCGCGAGCGCACGCTTCAAGAAAATATCGCCGAATGCAAAGCGAAAATCCTGATACAATATGGCGACGGCCAACGGCAATGACGCATGGTGCCCGATCAACTCCATCCACCACACGTATTCGCCGGATTGATGGTGGCTGAACGGTATCGCAGCCGCAGCGATCACGGCCAGGATCACCACTCCCGCGTGGTGGTCCCACCCCTGTTGCCTGACGGTATCGGCCAGCACGATCGCCAACAGCAGGACAAAGCCCATAGCCAGCAGGCTCATCGCCTCGACCGCGATGACAGTCGTGCCCGGCATGATGGCCAGCACGTTGAGCGCGGCGGCTCCGGTGCTCAAGGCGTACGCTCCCGCGAGCAGGATGCGCCGGTTCCGCCCGACGTGCCGGCGCATCCCGGTTTGCAGAAATGAATGGACGACAACGGCCGGCAAAAAGCCCAGTGCGGACAGCGCCGTCACTTGCAGCAGGGGATGCAGCCAACCGGGCGACGTGGCCGGCAGGAAAAACGAGGTCAATCCGCCCACGTTCCACAATAGACCCAGGACCGCGGTCCATAACGACAACCGCCTCAAGGGTGTCACCCGCGCATTGTCCACGTTTCGCGAAACGGTTTTCCGTGGCGCCTGCAACACCAGCACCAGGATCATGGCGTAGAGAACCGCACCGGTGATGAACCCGATGGGGTGGGCAAGCAGACTCACGGCCGTGTTCGTCATGTTGGATTGCTGACTTTCGATTGTTGATTTTGGATTGGGAATTTATCGCCAGTATAGGGGGACGGGACCATGCGCGGCAATGCAGTCCGCATGAATGGTCCGTCTCTTCAGGCAAACGGTCGATTTGAGCCAATCGACAGTAGGCCTTGGATGTGTTCAATCATTCGTCGGCAATTTCACGTCTTTTTCCCCTCCTTTGTAAGGAGGGGCCGGGGGAGGTAGACCCTATGCTGGAATGCGCAGGCTTTTGCTACATGGATAATAGGCTCTACCCCACCTATCCTCCCCTTACAAAGGGGAGGAACAGAACGCCGTTGTTCCCTTAGGCCGGCCATTCTGTCATCGAATAAAACACGCGATCAGGATTCCAGGGAGCCCGCGATCTTCGCGGCGAGCGCAGCCCCGTCGTCGAGAGACTTGACGTTCCACCCGATGCCCAAGCCTGAACCATCGCCTTCTTTCGGGATGATGTGGAAGTGCACGTGCCCAATGGCCTGGTGGGCCGGGGCGCCGTTGTTCTGCAAGACGTTGAAATCCATGGTCCCCGTGGCCTTCCGTACCGCGCGGCACAGGCGCGGCAACACGCGACCGATGGCCGCGGCGGATTCATCCGACAGTTGATCCAAGGTTTCAGCCGGCTCTTTCGGAATGACCAGGGTATGGCCGTGGGACAAGGGATAGATATCCAGGAAGGCCAGGACGTGCTCGTCTTCATACACCTTATGACACGGAATCTCGCCGTCCAGGATTTTTTGAAAGATCGTCATCGCGCGCAGAATAAGCCAAACCTCTCAACCGTGGCAAGCGGCCTTGCCCGTGGCCGGAACGTCGCGCTATAGTGAGAATCTGATTATCCTTGGTGGCGTCCCATGCCGAAACAACAGAGTTCGTCGAACCCCCTCGACACGTTCCGCCTTTCCCTCCCTACTCCTGCCGGCGACCTCCAGGCCGAGATTTCCGTCCCGACAAGTTTCATTCCGGTGTCGGACATTGTCCCGTTGATGCGTTCCCTGGGGGAAGAAGCGCTCCAACTCGAAGAGGCGAAGGTCCGGCAGGCCGGGCAAACGATTTCCTGTCAAAAAGGGTGTGGCGCCTGTTGCCGCGTGATGGTCCCGGTTTCTCCCCCGGAAGCGTTTACGCTCAAGAAGGGTTTCGAGCAATTGCCCGCCCCGCATCGAGACCGAATTCGTCAGCGTCTTGACAAGGTTAAGGACGCCTTGAACGAAGCGGGCCTCCTGGGCCGGCTCGTGCAGTTGTCCGAAACCCGCACGCAGTTGTCCGACGCGGATATGGAGCCCATCAACCAGGCCTATTACGCCCAGCGCCTCCCATGCGTTTTTCTCGAAGATGAATCATGCAGCATTTATGAATTTCGTCCCGCGGCCTGCCGGGAATACCTTGTGACCTCCCCAGCTGCGTTCTGCCAGGACATGACGGACCCCGCGGTCAAACCCGTGTCCGTGCCGTTCCGCATTGCCACGGTCTTGAGTCTCATGTGGGCGAAACTGACCGGAGGCCCGGCGCGATTGCTTCCCCTCCCCATTGCCCTGGATTGGGCGGACCGGCACACCGAAGAAAACAAGGCGTATGAAACCGGGAGCACGTTGCTTGAAATGGGGATGGAAAAAATCTGGGGGTTCCTGCGTCAACGAACTTAGTCCGAAGGGATTCAGTTCCCTCTCCATCCGGTGTGTTTGCTCTCCGTTGGGCAAGCGGCCCGCTCGTGCATAATCTTGACAAGCAAACGCGCCGATATGATAGAAGGACATGGTTGTCATCATGTTCACAGAGAGGCTGATTACGTATGCGAGTCTTTATTTACGCCGAAAACCTGAACCCGAACCAATTGAAAAGACGGGCCCCGGAACATAAGTTTTTATTCAAGGCCTACCTCCCGGACCACACCATTCACTTCCCGCGCTTTTCCTCACAATGGCGGTGCGGCTTGGGCAGCGTCACCCCGTCGCCGGGAGAACGCGTGTGGGGGGCGGTATTTGAACTCACCGACGAAGATCTGAAGATCCTGGATGCCTATGACGGGGAAGTCCCGGAAGGGGCATTCCGTCACCTGGAAGTGACCGTGATGACGGAAGACGAGCAGAAAGAACTGGTGACCACCCACGCGGCCAATCCGATCGGCAAATTTCGCGTCAAGGACGACTACCTGGATTTCGTTGGAAAAGGCGTCAAGCACTGGGACTTGCCGGAAGAATGTCTCGAGACGTGGGAACTGTTTCGCCCCCGGAAATAACCTTCGGGCACCGGCTGCGTCCAGGGAAGCACGAGTGTCCTATTCCTCCCCTTTGTAAGGGGAGGATAGGTGGGGTAGAGTCCTCTCGTCGGTTGCCGTAAGCTCTACCTCCCCTCGCCCCTCCTTACAAAGGAGGGGAACTATATGGCTATTTTCGCATTAATATATCGAAAGGAGTCGTCATGCCCAAGCCTAAATATCATATCGTCGTCTGCACCAATACCAGGCCGCCGGGACACCCGAAACCCTCGTGTGGCGCGGAAGGCTCTCAAAATATCCTGATGAATCTCAACATGGGTCTGATGGAACGGGGGTTTCAACCCGGAGAAGTGCTCGTGACCGGAAGCACCTGCCTGGGTCCCTGTGAAAATGGTCCGACCGTGGTCGTGTACCCGGACGGTATCTGGTACTCCAAAGTCAAAGAAGAGCACGTGCCCTTGATCCTGGATGAACATATCAAAAAAGGAACGCCGGTGGCTGAGTGTAATCCTGATTCCATCTGGACGTAGGGTCGCGTCAACCGTCCTCTTCCGACCATGTCTGAGCATCACGCCCCCCACGGGCACGAACCCGGGCATCAGGCACCCCCTGCCGAACACAAGTCGCGCGGGCCCGTTTCCATCGAGTGCGGCATCATTACGTGCAGCGATACGCGGACCCCGGACACCGATAAAAGCGGGCAACTCATTCGAGAGTTGCTGACGCAGGCCGGCCATCACGTCGGCGCCTATCACGTGGTAAAGGACGAGCCGGGCGAGGTCCGGGAATTGGTCCGGGAATTGGGAGCGCAGCCCGGACTCGAGGCATTGATCATCAACGGCGGCACCGGCATTTCCCGTCGCGACTCCACGTTTGAAGCCGTGGACGGCCTCCTGGAAAAACGACTGCCGGGCTTCGGCGAACTCTTTCGCTACCTGTCCTATAAGGACATCAGCTCGTCCGCGATGCTCAGCCGCGCCACCGCCGGTCTGTATCAGGGGATCGTGCTGTTCTCGATTCCCGGCTCAAGCGGCGCGGTCCGCTTGGCCATGGAAGCCCTCATCCTCCCCGAACTCCCGCACATTGTCGGGGAAATGCGGAAATAAGATCGTCATGCGGGGTTTCGCCCCCGCGCGACGAGGTCCTTTTGTTTCGGCAAAAGGACCCAAAACCATTGGCGCCAGGGCGTGGCCCCAGGGAGGTGCCTTTACCCCGGTCCCGATTGCGTGGGCTGCGGAACTCGCTTCGCTCAGACAGTCCTCGCCGCCATATAGAATTTGCGGGACCGGGGCGCAGCCACGCCCGCAGGCGCCGCCTATTCTGTCATTCTCGGTTTTTCCTTCTGTCATGCCCGACCCCGATCGGGCATCCAGTGTCTTTGCTTTTCTGTAGTCGTAGCCGCGCCATCTCATGGCCCTTTCTCCGCTGGACGGCCTCCCGGTGCAGCAATGCATCCTTGCTTATTAGTATCTTTTGAGATACAGTTAGATAATGATTGAAGTTCGCCAAACCAATGTCTATGCCCAATGGTTCAGGCGGCTTCGAGACAGACAGGCAAAGGCGCGCATCAACGCTCGTATCAGGCGGCTGTCATTAGGCAATCCAGGAAATGTGCGAGCGGTTGGAGAAGGCGTGTCTGAGCTTCGCATAGACTACGGGCCTGGCTATCGCGTTTATTTCGTACAGCGAGGGCAATCTTTGGCGCTCTTGCTGGCCGGTGGCGATAAGAGTACCCAAGATCAGGATATCGAAAAGGCACGCAACCTAGCGAAAGAGCTATAGGAGGCGACAATGGCAAAAGTCCAAACCCGGCCGTGGGACGCGGCGGATCACCTAGAAACAAAGGAAGACATCGTGCTCTACCTTGAAGCGGCTTTTGAAGACGGCGACCCTGGACTCATCGCGGCTGCGTTGGGCGACGTGGCGAGGGCCAAGGGGATGACAAAGGTCGCCGCCGACGCCGGTTTGGGTAGGGAGAGCCTGTACAAGGCACTGTCACCAGATGGCAACCCGGAGTTGGCCACCGTGCTCAAGGTCATGCAAGCTCTGGGCCTCCGGCTTCATGCGTCCGCTCCGACTGGCCGATAACGCGAGGCCAGCCTGTGTCGGATGACGCCTGTCCTGAGCGAAGTCGAAGGGCTTCACTAATCCGACCTACGTACTGTCATGCCCGGCTTGATCGGGCATCCAGTGTCGTGGCATTACGAACGAAAAAGAAAGAAGAGACACTGGATTCCCGATTACTAATGTCGGGGATGACAGAAAGTGGGCAGCGTTCGGGGCTTACGGCACGAGGATGATTTTGCCGAACATCTTGCGGGAGAGCATATGTTCCTGGGCTTGGCGGGCTTCGGATAAGGGGAAGACCGAGTCCACGACCGGACGGACGGTCCCGGCTTCGATGAAGCGGCCGGCTTCCAGGAGTTCGGCGCGGGTGCCCATGTAGGATCCCATGATCGTCAATTGCCGGGAATAGACGTAGCGCATATCCAACGGACTCTCCGGTCCGGACGTGGCGCCGCAAGTGATCAACCGTCCCCCGCGCGTCAACGATCGCAAACACTGGTCCCAGACCGCCTGGCCGATGTGCTCGATGACCACGTCCACCCCGCGGCCGTCGGTGAACGTCAGGACGCGTTGGGTGACGTCTTCCCTGGCATGGTTGATCACCAGTGCCGCGCCGATCGCTTGGGCCTTTTCGATTTTGTCGTCCGTGCCGACCGTACTGATCACCCGTGCCTCAAGCCGGCGGGCGAACTGGATCGCCATGCTGCCGACGCCGCTCCCGGCTCCCATGACCAGCACGGTTTCCCCGGATCGCACGTCCCCAAGAGTTTTCACCATGTGCCAAGCCGTGACCGACACCAGGGGATAGGCCGCGGCTTGTTCAAAGGTCAACCTGGGAGGCATCGGCAAGAGGTTTCTTGCGGGGACCTTGACGTATTCCGCGTAGCCTCCGTGAACCCCGGCGCCCACGAGGTGATACGTCGGGCAGAAATTATCCTTCCCGGCCAGGCAGGCCTCGCACTGCCAACAACTGATGCCCGGAGAAACGACCACCGATTGCCCGATAGGATAGGCCGCATCCGTACCCTCTCCGATTTGTTCGACCACGCCGCTCACGTCGCACCCGGAAATGTGCGGAAGCGGGATCGGGTAATTGGGTATCCCCTGGCGGATCCAAATGTCCAGGTGATTCAGCGCGCAGGCTTTGACCCGGACCAGGACTTCCCCGGCCTGGAGCGAGGGAACCGGGACGTCTTCAAGCTTGAGTTGTTCCGGACCGCCGTGGTGATGGAAGGTGACGGCTTTCATGGGGAGAGTCGATCTAAAACAGGAGTTTGCCTTCGGCCACCATCACGGCTTGTCCGCCCACCTTGATCTCCTGGATGGCATCGTCATCGGAGAACACCTGGACCGTGATCCGTGAGGGCCGGTCGATTTCATAGCCCTGTTCCATGAAGACTTCGGTGGTCGGGCCCACGTCCACGACACCGTTCTTGACGAGATACGCGCCGAGCGCGCCGCTGGCGCTGCCCGTGGCCGGGTCCTCCCAGATCCCGATGGGCGCCGCGAACATACGCGTATGCACGTCCGCCCATTCTTCCACGGTCACCGGCGTAAAGACCATGATGCCGTTGGCCCCGAGTTTGTCGCAGACTTCCGTGATGCCCGCCGGGTCGGCTTGAATCGATTTCACCGCGGTCAGGGTCCGGACCGGGACGATGACGACCGGCAAGCCGGTCGAGACCACTTCGATGGGCAGGTGCGTTTCCGCAATGGCGGTCTTGTTCATCCCCAACGCCCGGCTGACTTCGTAGAGGTCCTGGATGCTTTCGGCCGTTCCCAAAAATTGCGGCTTGGGCTGAGTCATAATGACGTTGTCCACCTGTCCGTTTGCCACGTGCAATTCCACGGGAAAGAGGCCAATATTGCATTCGAAGACGTACCGCGTCACGGGTTGCGTCAAGGGAAATTTCTGTAACGCACTGAGCACGAAAAAGGTGCCGATGACCGGATGGCCGGCAAACGGAATTTCCTGGGTGGGGGTAAAGATGCGGAGTTTGACGATCGCCGCGGGGTCCGTGGGCGGCACGACGAACACGGTTTCCGAGAGATTCATCTCACGGGCGATCTGTTGGAATTCCCGCTCGGTCAAATCCGTGGCGTCGGGAATCACGGCCACGGGATTGCCGCCGAACGGCTCTTCCGCAAATGCGTCCGCCGTGTAAAACGGAAGCGACCGGGTGGGAGTCGTCATACGCGAGGAACCCGCAGCCACGTGCCCGCCCGCACGATGGAGGCGAAGACCGTCAGCATGTTATGCACTGAACGGCAGGGCCTCGTACTCGGCGGCCCAGGGATTCCGAACGTAGTCTTCCACGAAATTTTGCAGGGTCCCGTTCCGGTAGAGTCGTGCATTGGCGAATTTGGTGTCGATCTTATGGAGGACCTTGACCTTCACCCCGGTCTTCTTCGTGAATTCGTCCAAGGTCACGCCCTTGATGTCCATGTTCGTCCCCCGGCCCGATTCCATAATGCATTTGGGGATGTGCAACCGTTTCTGGCCGGTCAGCCGTTCGCGGATATCCTCGAACGTGAGCAGCACGGTGCAATCGGAATCCCCGCCCAACGTCGTATTCGGGACGAACAGGTATCGCACGCGGTGCTTTCGATACATGTTCAGGATCTTGTGCACGCTCTTGGCCATCACGACGGTATCTTTTTTCTCCAGTTCCAGGGAATCGAACGCGCTCACGATACGCTTCCGGTTGAGAAACGCGGTCACGTAGGCTTCGGTGTGGATCGTGGTCATATTCGGCAACCCGGCATCGTAAATCCGTTCGGCTTCCACGCCCAGTGTCTTCCTCCCCTGACGCATGAGATCGGCGGTCTCATCCTTGATGCCCCGCACGGGCGTGAGACAGCCCATCCATAACACGCATTTCTGATTGACTTTCGAAATCTCCTTCGCGTCCTCGGACATGGTGTGTTCGTCGAACGCGTAAAAGTTGGCCGATGACACCGAGGGGCCGTCCAGCACTTTCATCAGGTGCCGTACGGACGGCGCATGCGGCATCATCTGTTGCCGGTACCGGCTCAGGGTAATGACCGACAATTCAAAGTTGATCCGTCCGGGATATTGTTCCGCCAGCTTATGAATCTTGGGCACGTGGACGAAGCCTACCGTGAAAAACTGGATGTTCTTGTCGGTGTACTTCAGAAAATCCTCGACCCATTCCATGGCCTTGGGGTGGAGGAACAGGTCGGTCCATTCCATGTACTCATTGCCGCCCAAACACCAGAACTGCATGGGGTCCGTGGGCTTGGCATTGATGTAATTGAGGATGAATTCCCAATCGTCCTGCGTGGTTTTCGGCGGGTCCTGGGTCTCGCGATAGGAATGGTCGAGTTCGTAGCAAAAGGTGCATTCGACCGGGCACTTCTTGCCCAGGCTCAAGGGAATTTTGCCCGCGTCCATTTCGCGGATCAATACTTCCCGGTACCCTTTGTCCTGAAGCACCAGCGTCGGCTCCAGGACCGGCAGATCACTTCCCATTGCTACAATTGTCCTCTTTGTTTGGATTCACTCATTCATTGACACCATGACGATCCGTTTGCCACACTTCGGTACGCGAGAACCCCGTTGACGACTATGCCTTCACCGACTGCAAATACGGAAGAGCCGGTGGCTCAAGCCCTCGAACTCTTCAATCTCACCCTGCCGCTGAACTCCACGACGCTGCACCAACGGTATCAGGAACTGCTGGTCACTTGGCATCCGCACCGGTACGCCAACCTGACCAACAATCCCACCAAGTATATGCAGATGTACAAGAAAGCGGAGACGATGACCAAGGAAGTGCAGGCCGCGTACACACTGCTGAAAGAGTATCTGGAACACCACGGTCACGCGCCTTCCTGACCCTTCGGCTCCGCTTCGCTCCGCTCAGGGCAGGCGGTGGGCTGAGCGGGCCACGACCTTACGTGGTCGAATGGCTGACCACCCGCGTCATCCCCGGTTCCCCCTCTTTGCCACCTTCGGGGTCCACCTTGGCCACCGGCCACGTGATCAACCCCGCCACGGTATCGGGCGCGGCGTCGGCCGGACTGTGCCGGGTGGCGTAAATTTGCGGTAACCGGTTCGTGCCGTACCGTGAAATGTAGAGGAAGATCTGCTCGCGGGCGTTGATCCGCACGGCCCAAGGTTCAAAATCGTTCTGATAAAACTCCTCGCACAACTGCATGGCATCCAGGCAACTCAGGCTCCCCGGTTCGTTCAGCGTGTAGTAGTAATCCAGGGGCATGTCGTATTCGTCCTGCTTCTGAATCGTGATGCCGAATTTGTCGGGATTCCTGACCATCGGCGTATGGCGATAGGCCACGAAGTAAAACAACTCGACCGAATGGATTTCAGTTTTGTTGTCGATCAGGAACTGCCGCGTGTCCTCGGCTTCTTCCCTGGTCTCGCCCGGGAACCCGTAAAACGCCATGACGTGATTCCAGATCCCCGCCTTCGCGGCTTCCCGTAAATTGTTTTCGATCACGCTCTTCCGCGCGTGCTTGTCCATGAGTTCCAGGACGCGCTCATTGGCCGACTCCATCCCGTAGTACAGGGTCTTGCACCCGGATTCCGCGGCCAGCCTCCAGGTTTCAGGATCCTGGAGCGTCTCCTCAAAGCGGATCAACGTGGTCCACTTGATGTCCACCTGTTCTTCCACCAGGAGTTGGGACACCTTCTTGAAGAGCGCGGGCGGATAGGATTCGTCGGCAAAGAGAAAGTGATCGGCCTGATAGAGTTCCTTGAGGGCCTTGACTTCCCGGACCACGTCCTGGGCCGGCTTGCCGCGATACTGGTCGAAGTACCCTTGCCCGTGATCGCAGAACGTGCACCGCCCCCAGTAACAGCCCCGGGTCGCCAGGTACGGAAGGATGCGCGTGGGCACGAAATAGGAATCCAGGGGCAAACCGTTGAAATCGGGCAACGGGAGCGCCGTGGTCTTTTCCGTATAAATCTCCGAATTGATCCGGACGTGCCCGTTTTCCCGGTACATCAGGTTGGGCAGCGATTGCCATGTTCGATCCCCTGCCAGGGCCTCCAACAACCACACGAGCGCATGTTCGCCCTCATACATGATGGCCGAATCGAACACGGACGAGAAAAACGGCTCCTGTTTCGCCAGGTCTTCCTGAAGCCGCGTGATCACGTTCCCCCCGACGGTGACGTGGATATCCGGGAACGCTTCTTTGATCATTTTGCAGAACGTGAAGCCCGCGATCATTTGCATCTTCGTCCCGATGGACACGCCGACCACGTCCGGGCGCTCCTTGGCGACCGAGGACAACACCAACTGCCGGCACACGTCCCGGTACACGTTCACCTGCTCGTCGTCCAAACACTCAAGGACTTCGTTCGAAACCCCGGGCCGGTAGCCCAAATTGCTCTCCATGGGGTAATACACCAGCGAGGCGGGGAAATACGCCGCGGAGATGTACCGCATGACGTCACGAAATACGTTCAACGCCCATTCGAGTTTATCGGCTTCGTAGAAATCGTCGCTCCGGTTGATGCGTTTCGCTTCTTCGGCGTTCGCGGCCAATTCCATCACGTCGAAGGCCAGGGCCTCCTCCAGACAGGCTTTCTGGTCGATCTCCTTATCGCTCAAGCCTTCGCGCGTCTCCTTGGCTTCCAGCGCCTTGTGTTGCTGGACCATGCGCGCGTTGACCCAGATCAGGAACATGTCACTGAAAAACAACTCGTACATTTCAATGTTGATGTCCCGCTGCACGACCTCATGCCCGTTTTCCCGGAGCACGGCCGTGAGACTCGGCAACGCCAGGTACGGAGCCGTGGGTACCCATTCCGGCGGGAAGAGCAGCATGGTCTTCAACTTCCGGCCGCTCTTGGTTTTCGGCGCCGCGTTATCGATGTTGATGAGGGAAGACATCAGACGTTCGCCAATTCTTCGGAACTCTGTTCCGGCGTGATGCGGAATTGGAGGGCCGGCAGCTTGTTGGTGCCGAAATGCGCCACGTAGAGGAAGACGTATTCGCGGATGTAGATCTTCAAATCCCAGCCGGCGTAATGATTTTGCTCGAACTCTTCAAACACCCGTTCGGCGTCCTCGACGCCCAGCCCCTCCTTCACGGTGAAGTAATAATCCAGGGCCAGGTCCCATTCGGGATTTTTGTAGAACGTAATGCCCCATCGCTCCGGGTCCTTGGCCACCGGGGTATGTTTGCTGAGATCGAACGTGCCGAAGCCGATGGAATGCACGTGGTCCCGGTTGTCCTCCAGGAACTGCATGGAGAACTTTGCGTCCTCGTACCGCTCGCCCGGAAACCCGAAGAAGCCCATGATGTGGTTCCACACCCCGTGTTTCGAAGACAGTTCCAGGCTCCGTTGAATCACGTCGGTGGTCGTGGCCTTGTCCATGAGTTTCAGGACCCGCTCGCTGCCGGATTCATAACCCATGTGGAGGAACTTGCACCCCGAGTCCTCGGCATCCTGCCACACCTCGTCGTCCAGCAGGCTCTTCTCGAAGCGGATGTGCGTGGTCCACGCGATGCCCAACTGGTGTTCCTTGAGTTGACGGGTCAGTTTGCGGAAGAGCGCCGGGGGATAGGATTCATCGGTAAAGTGAAAGTGCCGGGTTTGATATTTGTCACGCAGAAACCGGACTTCCTCGATGATTTCCTGGATCTTCTTGGTCCGGTAGCCGGCCGTATACCCTTCGCCGTGATCGCAAAACTCGCACCGGCCCCAATAGCAGCCCCGCGTCGCAAGATAGGGCAGCACGGGTTCCGGCACGAAGTAGCGGTCCATCGGAAGCCCGTCGAAATCCGGAGGCGGCAGGTCCGCCATGTTTTCGGATGACGTGACCGGCGACGTATGAATGCCCGCATCGTCCCGCCACAGGAGGTTCGGGATTTCGTTGAAATCCCGATCCGTCCCGACCGCTTCCACCAATTGCAGGAACGCAGTTTCGCCTTCGTACACCACCGCGGTGTCGAACAGCGCAAACAGGTTGGGCGTCGTGGGCAGCACGTCGCGCAACCGGGTTACGGTGTTGCCGCCGATGGTCACGTGGATCCCGGGGAACTGCTCCTTGATCATGGCGCAGAAGGTCAGGGTGGAAAACAGTTGCTGCCGCAACACGATGGAGATGCCGATGATCTCCGGCTTGTCTTCAAGAATGGCCGGCTTGACGATATGCTCGAACACGTCGCGATAGACGTTGACCTGCGTATCCTCGACCGCGGCCAAGACCTCCGACGACATGAAGAGTTTGTACGACAGGTCCGTTTCCATCGGCGGCATACAAATGCGCGCGGGCGCGTACACCAGGGAAATCGTCGCGGTCACCTCCCGAAAGACGTTCATGGCCCATTCGAGTTTTTCCGCCTCGTAAAATTCCGGGGACCGGATGATCGCCTTGGCGCGCTCGGCCTGTTCGATCAGGTCCGCCACGCGAGACCGGGTGCATTCGCACAAGGCCATCTGCAACTGGGTTTCTTCTTCCGAAAGCCCCCGGTCCCGGGCCAGCCGTTTCAACCGATCCAGTTGCTGGGGCACCCGTTTCAGCACGCGCTTGAGAAAGTCCGCGCTGAAATACCAATCGTACATTTCGAGATTGACGTCCTTCTGCACCACGTCATGCCCGGCCCGGCGCAAGAACGCGGTCAACGTCGGCAGACTCAGGTAGGGTTCGGAGGGATACCAGTCCGGCGGGAAGATCAGCATGACCTTCTTCTTGGGTCCGCCGTTACCCTGGGATTCCGTGCGGCGCTGCTTCAGAAGCTGCGGGCTGATCAACCCGCCTTTATTATAGTCAATCCTCATACTCGTCACTCCCAAGGGCCGAATCCGGACAAAAGAAAAGCCTATCCCGGACAAGGACCCCCTTGATGCCACTCATTCTATGCCTTGGGAAAATAGCGGTCAAGGAAAACGACACCGCTTGCATTGATACGAAAATAACCGTCTCGAACCCTCGCCCCGACCTGACAACCTTCCTAATCCGACCTTCTCGCTTTATCACCGCGACCGGATACCTCATCCAAGTACCGGACTTGCAACTTGTCGAAGCGCTCGAAGTCGCGGTCGTTGGTGAGAATCGCGGCAATGCCGTGCTCCCGGCACAGGGCGGCGATCTGCGCATCGAACATCAGGTTGCCGCGCGCATCGGCCCTGCGCACCGTGGTCTCGAGATACCGGAGAAAATCGGCACCCGGCAGGGCGACGTGACAAGTGGGCGCGGCCACGATCCCGTTGATGAAGTCCATCGCCTGGGCAATCGTGGAAGGAGGATTGAAGACGCGTCGATGCGTGACGACGCGCATGAACTCGGTCAAGCAGAAAACCGGCAGAGCCCACGGTTCCGTCCCTTCGGCCAACCGGACCAGTTCGGCCGTCGCCGCGGCATTGAGATCGGTCTCGCGGCGGTGTGCGTAAATCAGGACGTTGGTATCGACGGCTATCATTCGCGATCAAGCACGTCGTAGAGGGCTTCCCTGTCCGAGATGTCGACGTTGGGCGGACGCTTCCCTTTCACGGCGGCAATTCGGAGCTTGAAACCCGGCCCCTTGCGAGGGATGGCCATCAGTTTTGCCCGCAGGGCATTTTCGACGAACCGCGTAAGCGTGACGCCGTCCCGTGCGGCACGCTCCTTGGCGTGACGTAACACCTGATCGTCCAGATTGAGCGTGGTCTTCATGAAAGGTTCACCTCGGCTCGATGTATGGCTAAACCATATTATATAAACCATCTATATGGCAATAACATTTTCCTCTCCCCTTGTTGTGGGAGAGATCTGGGATGAGGAGGGGGTAGTCCGTAGGTCAGGTTAGCGCAGTGTAACCTGACAATCTTGCCGTTCAACGAGGGCAGAAAATGTCGGATTACGCTATGCTAATCCGACCTACTCACTCTGCTTCGTCGGAGCGGGTGTATCGTTTAGAAGGAGGGCCTCGATCATGAAACTTATTGGGCATGGGTGGAACGCGTTTACCGGGTGGATCGGAATAGGCTTGGTGCTTGTCCTGTTTGCCGGA
Source organism: Nitrospirales bacterium (assembly GCA_965203665.1). Lineage (GTDB taxonomy): Bacteria > Nitrospirota > Nitrospiria > Nitrospirales > UBA8639 > Bin75. The sequence goes on from OZ241905.1 coordinate 1,613,360, forward strand.
AGCCTCCATGCGGAATCACCGGCCTCTCTTCACGTGGGAGCCTTTTCCCGGGCGCAGGCCGGCGGCCCCTACCCTGATTCCTGGAAGCCCCTCACGTTCCATAAGATAGACGAGCATACCGAGTACTCGTTGGTGGAAGATGAAGGGACCGTGGTCGTCAAAGCCGTGAGCCGCGGCTCGTCCTCGGGGTTGACCCGAGAGGTGAACATCGACCCCAAGCAGTACCCCATTGTCGAATGGCGCTGGAAGATCGAGAACGTGTTGCAAAAGGGCGACGTTACCACCAAGCAGGGAGACGACTACCCTGCCCGGTTGTATATCACTTTTGCCTATGACGAGAGCAAAATCGACTTTTTGGACCAGGCCCGATATGAAATGGCCAAACTGCTCCACGGGAAGTATCCCCCGACCGGAGCCATCACGTACATCTGGGAGAGTCGAAGCCCGGTCGGGACCATGGTTCCCAATCCGTACACGGATCGCGTGATGATGATCGTCCTTGAAAGCGGAGCGGACAAAGCCGGACAGTGGGTGGACGAATCGCGGAACGTCTACGAGGATTATCGAAAAGCATTCGGGGACGACCCGCCCCCGATTTCCGGGGTGGCCGTGATGACGGATACCGACAACACCCAGGAATCCGCCGTGGCTTATTACGGGGATATCGTGTTTAAAAAAGCGGCGGGTGATTAGAGATGGGGCAGACAGGTGAAACTGTGTGCAAAAAAATGGGGGAGCCGGACTGGCTCCCCCATGCCCACTGAACCGCTCCCCGTCACTTCAAAGACGCCGGTGTGGCTTTGAGGCTTTCAAATGGATCAGCCTCCACTTGCCGCAGACTGGGGGAACCAACTCCGAGTGGCAGTATTCGCTGATCATCGGCGAAGAGCACCCTGAGGTACCCCCATTGACCTGATTGGGAATAAGGCAGCCGCCCGTTGCTCCATACATAATCCCCGGGCAACGCCCATTTTCCCCCGGCCGACGACAGGAACACATCCAAGCCTTCCGAACCGGCGAACTCCACGGTGCTGATCATATCCGCCCCGGGAAGGAAAGGTTCAATGGGCCATTCATGTTTTTCCACGGTAAACATTCCGTTCTGTTCACTACTGGCGCCAAATACGTGGATGCGGACTTGATCTCCCGCATGTGCTTCGATAATCGGCGTGACGGGATCCTGCGGATTCTCGACTTCACAGGGTTGGAACATACGACCGAGTGAGCACCCTGCTTCTTCGCGATACAGGTACGGCTCCGCCCGGTAGTTCACCCCCGTCAACCCCGCCACGTTTTGCACGTAGGGCATGAAACTGGTGCCGATGATGTTGTCCTCATCCTGGAAATACAACGCCACGTCACGATAGTTTGCCCGGCCTTCATTGCCCGGGATGGTGCGATCCACGATGACGTCCGCTCTCCAGCTATTTTTCAGGGAAATGTCTTCCCCGGTTTTGGGATCACGATACGTCGAGCCTTCGGGGCCGATAATGACCCCGCCGAACAACCCGTTTCGAGGATTCGTGGCCACGTTCCCCCAGTCCCACACCAACGTTTGCCCCTCGCCGTTAAAGGGATCGGCATAGTAGGTGTAGGTGCGAGACTTCCCGGGTGCCACGGTCTGGTCGCCGGGGTTGTTGCCGAGGTTGACCCCCTGGGAATCCTTGGGATCGAACGCCAACCCGAAGGCTGAGAACGACGCCCGTCCCTCCTTGAGCTTGTTCGTGAGTTTGACCTTGAGGCAGTCGCCCACGTTCGCCCGAAGGGTCAGCGGCATGGGTTGCGCGTCCCCGGAGACCTTCTTGACGTCATCCTCCAGCACGTAGATCTTGGCGTCCGGATTGCGCAGCTCGATGGTTCGTTCAAAGTCGACTTCAATGGCCTCCGGCGCATTGGAATTGAAACTCATGCCCGGATGATCCATCGCCACCACGTTGAACTGCTTGACCGGGGCATCCGGCGGACACACCGGAAGGGGTTCCGGGATGCCTTCCCTGCCGTACGCCTTGTTGGGCAGCGGTTGAAGATCGGAGACCGGGGCATCCAACACCCTGATGAGACCCCACGCCCCTTCCGAGAACTTGGAATTCCGCCCGTTGAAGAACATGTAATCGCCCGGCCGATGGCGAGGACCGCCGGCTTCGGGGATCACCAAGTCATACCGCTCGGCGATGCCGACGTGCAGGGCGTTCTTTCGATTGGCTTCCTCCGCGTACCGTTCCGACCAGAACGTATGCCCGGAAATGGTAAACACGTTGCTTTCGTTCATCGTGACGTCCAGCAACCGGAACACGAGGGCATCGCCCAGGTACGCGCGCAGCATCGCCGTGCTCGGATCGCCGTGCACGCCACTACTGAACAGCTTCGATGGATCCGGGTCGTTTGCCAAACGCTGGGCAAACGGCTCGGCCCGGAAATTCAGCGCCCCTCCCGTGGTATGTGTCCCTCCGTTGAGGAAGGGCATGGGGGTCATTTTGATCGTCTCGTTGGGCGGCATCTGGAACGACACGGTCCGTCCCGCTTCCAGCGCGACTTCCACCGGTTGCCCCGGAGGATTCCCGGCCGTCACCACGTTCACCGTATGCGGGACGGTGTCCATGATGTGTACCATCAATTCACGGAAACTGCCCGCGACGTCATGGCCGACACGCTCCGTCGCATGAATATCCGCCACCGGGCCCGTCCTGATCCGTTTGCCCGTCTTGGGATCATGCCACGTTGAGCCGAACGGCTCGGCAATCATCGTGCCCACGGCGCCGTGCGGCCAAGTCGTGCCCCCAAAAGCGTGGTCGTGCCAGAAGACGCTACCCACGTCCGCATCCACCCAGAACCGCTGCCGGACGTATTCCACCGTGACGATGTCGCCGGCCGGATGCGCATGTTCCAGCGGCGCGTCGAACGTGAGGGTCTTGTCGCCGATAGCGACGATACGAAGCACTTCCTTCCCCTCCACGTTATCCGCGCCCACTAAAATGGGAATACCCACGTGATATTGCCTGGCATTCGTCACGTGAATGGTCTTGTCTCCCATCTTCGCCGCCTTGGTGATTTTGGCGTTCATCGGCACCGGCAATCCCTTCTCGGTTTCTTTCGTAAACTGCGTAAAGGGTCGCATCGACTGCTCGTACGACATGCCGGAAATCACGCCGTCGGAGGCCTGATTGTCAAACTGGAAAAAATGGAAATGCGTGTTGATCTTGGAGGACTGGAAATTGGTGAAATCGTCGTCCAACCACTCGCTGGTCAGCGTCCAATCGATGCAATCGTACACGTTCGCCCGCACGACCAGCGGAAATTTCTTGTCGTTGTCGGCCCGCACGTCCGCTTCTTCTTCATGGACCACGTAGAGCAGCCCGTTGGGATCGACGATGGCCGGCTCCTTGCCCTGGGCCGCGGACAATTCAATGGGCAGCTTGATGAAATGAATGTTGTAATCCTGGGAACCCGCCCGGTCCGGACACAGGCTCCAGTTCCCGTTTTCTCCCGGCTCGGCCGGTCCCACCGACCGGGTTCCGTCGTCGTTGAGTCGAATCATCTCCAGCCACGGAGCCGGATTGTGATCGTTGGAAAACGGCGCGCGTTTTCCAAAGTGCGGCGTCAACCAGGGCCACGCCACTTTCCCGGTGGCCGGCTCGAACCGGATGGGACGCCGTTTTCCGGGTTCATAGCCTTGCCATTCGGGCTGATATTTCGGATTGTCGCCGATGGAGGGCTCCTTTTCGCTCATCGCGCGATTTTTATTCCATACCCAATCGACAACCGTGGCGTCATAGGCCTTGAGCTGACCGAGTTCGTCGTCCTTGTGGCCCGGTTTGCCCTGGTTGCTGAGTTGCATGGACACCCAGTCTTTCAGCGTGACCACCGGAGGCTCGGCTTTCCAGTTGGTCTTGCCGCCGTCTACGATCTTGAATTGACTGCCGAACCAATTCACGGTCGTTCCGACCAACTGATCCGACGTCACGGGCTTGTTGATACGTCCGACCCGGTCCGGCAATTCCCGCAACGGCGTCATCACGTCGTTCTGGATGCCGGGAACCTGCAGGGTGTTGTAGACTCTCCAATACCCCCACATCCCCGCGACGTAGTGATGGGCCACGTGGCAGTGGAACAGGAAGTCCCCAGCCAGCCATTGACACAACCCCGACCCGCATTCCGTTTCCAGGTCCAGGGCTTCGGAGGGTCCGATCACTTCCACGTCCACGCGGTCCGATTTGGTACGAACGACCGGATACTTGACGGGCCCGTTCTGACCGGTGCTCCACACGGGCATTTGCGTGGCTCGCGGGCTGCGCTGCCATCGAATGGCGCCGCCATGCGGATGGTGGGAATGGAACACTTCCGATCCGCCGTGCACGACGCGGAACTTCGCCGGGTCCCCCAAATAGCTTCGGGGAATCGTCGGCGCCGCGTCGCCGAACGTATAGGAGCTGTACGCCATGGATTCGTCTTCAAACCCGAAATATTCGTGCTGCACGTGCATGTTGTTGATGCCGAACGGTTCACTGCGATAGTTCAAAGCACGCGCACCCGGGCGATAGGCGTCCGTCAGCGGATCGCGTTGGGGCAGGAAGTCGCCGTGCTTGTTCACCGGACGAAACGCCTCGTCACCCACCTCATGGTAAATCAACACGAACTCGCGAAAATCCGGGCCCGTGCCGTTTTTGATCATCGTCTGCCACCCGCTTCTGTCCTTCGGGGCGGGACCCGTTCCCAACGGATCGTAGTACTCCGACCCGCGCGGCTCGACGACGAACACCCCGAACAACCCCATGACCGTCAGTTCCCGGTCATTACTGTACGTATGGAACTGCCGTCCGCCCTCCTGGGTGTCCGGATGGATGTACCATTCCATCTCGATGGCCTCTCCGACGCAGTTCTTTTCACAATCTTCCGAAGGACCGGCCGCCACCGAATCCGGGTTGGTCGTGGTTGCGGGCTGTCCGGTTGCACTCATGACCATGTCGGATCCGTTGACGTGGAGGCTGACCTCCTCGCCGAATTCCAACGCGTTCCGTAGCGTGATTTTGACGCAATCGCCCTGGTTGCCACGAATCACCAAGGGCTGAATCCATTGATCCTGGATGCCGTTTTTCACGCCGCCGGGATCATGATGGCCTTCTTTCTCCCGGGCCGCCGCGTTCTTCGCTTCTTCTTCGCGGATCCTGGGAATGTCTTTGGTCAGTGCGTACATGTAGCCGGGATAGAAATCCAGCCATTGATTCAAGGTAATCTCCACGTTGATGGCGGAGACGTCATAGTGCCTCACCGGCGCGGTTTTGGGGCACATTCCTCCCTTCATCGAAACCGGCTCGACATCGGAATTGGAGGCCAGCAGGCCATTGGCCGGCCCGGCCCCGTACTGGTGCATCATCGACATGGTATCGAAGGCGCCCGACGCATCGCCTTTATGCTGCATGTCTTTCTGCATCTGCTGCATCAAACGCCGGTGTTGCAACTCAACCAGAGCCGCGCGCTCGGCGCGTCCTTCCACTGCGTTTTCCGTGATGGTCTGGCCTTTGAGCCGTTCAGCCCACCCCGGGGACTGGGAAGACATGGACACCTTATGGGGAGAAGCTGAGTCGGCCGAAGCGTTCATGTCGAACAGCATGGCTCCTCCCCAACCCGCCAAGGCCACCGTTACCATGAATATGAAACGTGTCGCGTAACACATCGTTCGGCCTCCTGAAAGCTGATAGTTGAATGAAGACTTCATTCCTCACAGGTGAATACACGTGTGGCAGAACCGTTGACAGTAAAGGTTTGCAAGGATGGTGCCTCAAGATATTGTTCGAGGCACTTTCTGCAACCCGCTGATTGTAAAGGGAACCGGCTGAATGAATGGGATCGTACTTGTGGCCAAAAGCGTCAGCTACAAGAAACCAGGCGTGGCAGAAAGGGACATCCATGACACGCGGGAGTCAACGGCTGAACAGGGGGAACAGAAGCGACCGGCTTAGGCTGCTTTGGGTGGCCCATTCGACCGATGGGCCGGCAGGCAAACATGAAACGTCGTGCCTCGTCCGGGTTCGCTGTCCACCGTGATGGATCCCTCATGCTCCTCGATAATGCCGTGCACGACCGTGAGGCCCAACCCAGTCCCTTCCCCCACCTCTTTGCTGGAAAAAAAGGGGATGAACAGTTTCGGAACGTGTTCAGGGGGAATACCGCATCCCGTATCGGAAACCGACAGATGCACGTGATCGCCGCCACACCGAAGGCTGAGAGAAAGAGTCCCTCCCCTGGGCATCGCCTGAATGGCATTGACGATCAGATTCAAAAGAACTTGGCCCATCTGATCCCGGTCGGCTAACACGTTGGGACAGTCCGCTTCCAAGTCCATCTCAAACTGGATTTCTCGCTTTTCCAAACGTTCCTGAAGCACGTCCACGATATCCTGCACCACCAGCGACATGGCGAGCGGGTGTCGTTCAATGGGTTTCTGCCTGGCAAAACTCAACAACTGATTCATGATCTTCGTGATGCGCTCGACCTGCGCCACAATGATGGTCAATCCTTTCTTGGTCGATTCATCCGAAACCTTTCGCATCAGGTACTCGGCTCGCCCAAGGATGACGTTCATGGGCGTTCCGATTTCATGCGCCATGCCCGCGGCCAGCGTCCCCAATTCGGCCAATCGTTCGGCCTGCCGGAGTTGCTTTTCCAATCCTATCCGTTCCGTGATATCTCGAAGGATCACGGTAAAAAATTGTTGTTCGCTTTTCTTGAATTGTGAAATGGACGCCTCAATGGGAAATTCTTCCCCATTGGAACGCAACCCCGATACCGCACCCAAGGCTCCCATACGACGATCGGTGGCTTGGGCTTCCCCAAAACGCTTCACGTGATGACGATGACTGACGCGAAACCGCTCCGGAAGAAACCGGGCAAGCGGTGCCCCTATGGCGTCCTTGGCCGAACAGTCGAACATGGTTTCGGCGGCCGCATTGAACTGCACAATGTGTTGTTCATCGTTAATGGTGATGATGGCATCCATAGCCGACTGAACGATGCCGGCCAGTTGCAGCTCAACGCTTTGCAGCCCTTTTGCAGTCAACTGATGGACGCCTTCCTGAGATCGCAGTTCGGCGAGTTCGCGGCGAAGAGTCTCGACCTCTTTCATCAACTCAACTTTGGAGGGGTGAGGCACCATGCTGTGTTCCCGATGGGTTCTTCAGGAAGCTGCTCGCTTCCTTTCTCCCAATTTCCGGTAGAGGGTCTTGCGGTCGATTCCGAGGATCTGCGCCGCCTGCAGTTTGTTGCCCCGCGTCTTTTCCAAAATCCTTTTGATGTACATGCGCTCGACTTCTTCCATCGAAAGCGACCGTTCACTGCCCTCCTCGATCAACTGCCGTTCTCCTTTCGCCTCGCGAATGGCGGCGGGTAAGGCCTCGACGGTCACGATATTCCCCGGCGCCAGGACGACGGCGCGTTCGATCACGTTTTCCAATTCCCGCACGTTGCCGGGCCACTGGTAGTCGATCAACAACCCTAGTGCCGATTCGGCGATTCCCGTAGCCAGTTTGCCCATTCCGTTCGCCGTCTTGTGCAGCAGCATGTTGCACAGCAAGGGAATGTCTTCCTTGCGTTCGCGCAAGGGAGGAAGCCGGATTTCAATGACGTTCAGTCGGTAGTACAAATCTTCCCGAAACCGTTTGGCTGTCACTTCCTCCGCCAACACCAGATTCGTGGACGCAATGATCCGGACGTTCACGGGAATGGATTGCGTCGCGCCCACCCGGCGAATTTCCCGTTCCTGAACGGCCCGCAACAATTTCGCCTGCAGCAGCATCGGCATTTCGCTGATCTCATCCAAGAACAACGTGCCCTTTTCAGCCTCTTGGAACAATCCACGTTTATCCGACTTGGCATCCGTAAAGGCCCCTTTCACGTGCCCGAACAATTCACTTTCCAGAAGCTGTTCGGGAATCGCCGCACAATTCACCGGAATAAACGGTGCGTCCTTGCGGCTACTATTATAATGAATGGCCTTGGCCACCAACTCTTTTCCCGTTCCGCTTTCGCCGGTAATAAGAATATTCGCCTGGGAGTCGGCCACGCGGCGAATAAGATCGAACACTTCCCGCATGGGTTTGCTCTTCCCGAGAATTTGATCGAAGGCGTATTCACGATTGACCTGCTTCCGCAGATGGGCGACTTCCCGGCGAAGGGACGCCTCGCGGAAAGCTTTCTCAACCGTCACCAACAGTTCATCCGTTTTAATGGGTTTCGTCAGATAATCGAAGGCTCCCCGTTTCATCGCATCGACGGCCGACTCGACGGTGCCGAACGCCGTCATCATGATGGTGTTACAGGCGGGATGGTGTTGGACCAACTCGTGCAGGAGCTCGGCTCCATCGATCCCCTTCATCCGGAGGTCCGTCAGGACGACCAGATATTCGTCACTCTCCAGATGATCAAGGGCTTCCCGCCCCTCTCTTGCAACGGCGACCGGATAGCCGTGCTCTTCCAATATATCTTTGAGAAGATCCCGCATTTCCTGGTCGTCATCAACGATTAGAATGGAACTGGTGTGTGCTGTCATTGGTCACCTACATTGATGATGAACGTGCTATTTTACACGCCGTGTGGATATTTGGTACGTAAAAATTTAATCTGTTGTAAATTTCTACAGCAAAAGGAGACGAAGGCGAAGTTTGTTGGCAGTCCTTCTCTCCCGATTGCAGGGGCCTGTCATGCATTGAATCATATTCATGGGAAATGGCATTTTTCTTGCTGAATTCTTGCTAAAGGAGAAACTTCATGAAAATCCTCATAGCCATAGATGGATCACCGCAGTCCTTATACGCTATCCAAGCTCTTGCACATTTCGGGCCGCTTGATGAGATCACTCTGGTTCACGCTCTCCAACTTCCGGACCTTGATCACCCCATGATCACTCCGGAAATGAGAGATCAAGCGATTCAAGAAATGGAAAACACCCTCAGGCCGAAAGGTGAGGCGTTATTGGAGCAAACCCAATCCAAACTACCCAAAGGGGTAGGGACTGTGACCCGGATCCATCAAATTGGCTTCCCGGCGATAGTCATTTTAGAGACTGCCAAATCCGTCAAACCGGATCTCATCATGATAGGAGCCCGAGGCCTCGGACCTATTAAAGAACTGGTCCTGGGCAGCGTTTCCCATAGAGTCCTTTTACATGCCCCATGTTCCACCCTCATCGTGAAAAACCCCTTCCCCACGCTCCAACACATTTTGATTCCAATAGAAGGCAAGGAAGATGCAGAACACCTGTTTCACTATTTGTTTTCTCTTCCCTTTGTGACGAAGCCACGAATCAGTGTCATGTCGGTCTGGCCTCAACCGCAGTTGCCTTGGCCGGAGACGTTGTCACAGAGCAAATTATTGGAAGAGCACGCATGGGCACACGCTCGTGACATGGCCGAAGAACTCGCGCAACAGGCTGAAGCCAAGCATTTTTCGAGTCAGGCAATCGTGGGGTTAGGCGATCCGGCATTTGCGATTCTGGAGCAGGCCAAAATAATCAAGCCGGACATGATCATGGTTGGGTCGCATGGTCGTCGCGGGTTATCCAGATTTCTACTCGGAAGTGTCTCGCATAGCCTGGTTCATCAGGCCCCCGCTCCGGTTCTGGTCGTCCGGCAATCCAGACATGGAGAAACCTGAGAATCGTTTCGGATGAGAGCATCGCCCCAGCCTCTCGTCGAGCTGAACGAGCCTGGAGTTGCCTTGGTGTTTCAGCCTCGAGCGCCAGCTTCCACGCTTGCGTCCTTTTTTCTCCGCCTGCGTACCATTGTCGCCCTCTGCCACAGAGAGAACCTGAGAAGTGAGGTAGAGATCCTCACCCGCCATCCGCACTTGGGTTCGAACATCCTGTTTTTTTCTCTGTATTTTTTCTCTGGCACACTTATTGCTTGGGTTGTTCAATAGAAAGTTTTTGCACAAGGGAAGTCGGGACTTCTCTCCTGCAAAGCTGGAACGAAGGCCGCACCATGCCCAAGACACAAGCCGACATGCTGGTCCAACACATTCGAGCAAAGTCGAAACAGGCCACCTCTTACGACATCCCGCTGTTGCCCCGCGGGGCACGCATAGACGCCTGCGATTCGCTCCTCGGCCCCTCCGAAGTCTTTTTGCTGGCCGACGGCTCGGTGATCGAGGTGGGCCAAGCGGTTGTGCATTCGTGGGGCTGTTTGGCCGCGTACGAGGGGATCACTCCCACGTGTCCGCAGTGCCGCCACGATTTGTCCCTGGATGGCCGGGGGAGAAAAAAGACCACGCTGCCGGAACTGCACGGCTGTGCGGTCTGCGGCTGGCAGGACCCGGAGTTTCATGCGTAACAATATCATTCCCTTATTTTCAATCATTCAAGAAGGAGGTTGGTCATGAATGCGCTGACACGGTGGGATCCCTTTCGGGAATTGGATGACTTACACAAGCGCCTGTCCACGTTGTTTGGCCGGGTCCCGGTTAAAACCAATGGCGAGCAGCAAGAAGCCCTGACCGTCACGGAATGGGCTCCCGTCGTGGATATTGTGGAGGACGACACCCAGTACGTCATCACCGCGGAGTTGCCCGGCTTATCCAAGGACGCCATCCACGTCGGGGTCCAAGACGACGTGTTGACTATCTCCGGGGAACGCCAATACGAACAGGAAGCGAAGGACAAAAAATTTCATCGGATTGAGCGCGCGCATGGTAGCTTTTCCCGGAGTTTTACCATTCCCAAGAATTCCGATGGGGAAAAGGTGTCGGCGGAATTCAAAGACGGGATGTTGCAGGTCCATCTGCCCAAGACCGAGACCGTGCAACCCAAGCAGATTGAAGTGACCGTGGGCTAAGCCGTGACTCGTCTTTCGTCCCATACGGCCGTGGGGCTCCGGCAGCCGATGCCTCACGCACACAAACCGGGGAAGCGACGAACGAACATTTTGTTCGCCTGTGCGGCGTTCCTCATGGGCACGGTCACCCTGGGCGAGGCCCAGGGCCCTCACGTGATGCAGCCGAGAGTCCCACCGGCCCAATTGGAGGAAGCGCGGGCGCTGACCAATCCTCTGGCACACTCCCCTGAAGTCGTCGACCAGGGAAAAACGTTGTACGAAGGAAAAGGCACCTGCGCAAACTGTCACGGCATCAACGGAAACGGCCGGGGTCCGGGGGCCGTCAATCTGAATCCGGCACCGCGGAATTTCCGGCATCATGGGTTTTGGCGTCACCGAACGGACGGAGAAATCTTTTGGGTGATCAAGCATGGCAGCCCCGGCACAGCCATGATTCCCTTTGGGGGGCTCCTTTCCGACAAAGAGATTTGGACAATCATGCAATACGAAAAAACTTTTTCACGGAGATCCGGTCCGCCGGGAGCACGAGGCCCCCGGCATGGGAGAGGGCATGGGATGCCAAGAAGTGGTCCCGGTCATCATCGAGGAGGGAATGAACCATGTTGCGGCGAACCGTGAAACGGCACACGGCCGATCATCCAGAACCGTCAAGCGATCATCGATCACGAAGCATCCTCATGGTTGTCAGGGCCATCCTGGTGGGGACGCTGTGTATGGGCGGATTTCCCGGCGCTCTGGCTCAATCAGAGCAACAAATCGTGGTGACCATTCGAAACTATACGTTCGAAACCACTCAAATGCCCCTTCAATTGCACGTTCCAACCGTGATCCAGCTACGAAACACGGATGATGTCCGACACGATTTCAGCTCGGAAGTGTTTGATGGGAGCCTTACCCGCGTCGAGGCGCTCAATGCGATTTCCTACGGCCGAGGCATTGGCGGGGTTTACATTGAACCGGGAGGGAAGGTCGAGATCCGTTTTACGATCGAAAAACCAGGACGATACCAATTTAAATGCTCGATCCACGAGGGTATGGAAGGCGAAATTTTGATAATGTCGGCGGGGGCCGTGTAGGCGCATATGTAAAGCTTACCCATGAAAGTCCTGGCCTTAAATTACGGCAGCTCCTCCATAAAATTTCTCGTAACGGAAACAAGCCCGGGCCATATCGACCCTAAACCTCTGGCACGAGGCCATATTGACGGCATTGGTTCGCCTCAGTCAGCCATTCGATTCACCCGGCCGCAAAATTCGCCCCTTCACGAAAACCTTACGATTTCAGATCACAGTCAAGGCATGCGGAAAATTTTCGATCTTCTTGATCAGTGTACAGAGCTTACCCCCTCGACTCTCGACGCCGTCGGCCATCGGTTCGTCCACGGCGGAGACGCCTTGAGCAACCCCGTCGTCGTGGATCAGGAAGTCCTGTCCGCGTTGGAGGCGGTGAGCCAGCTCGCCCCGATTCACAATCCTCTTGCCCTCGGGGGCATTCGAGAAACGCGAACCCTGCTTGGGGAACGGGTGCCGATCGTGTGTGTCTTCGATACGGCGTTTCACCGGACCATGCCGCCCGTGGCGTCCACCTACGCCATTCCTCACGAACTGGCCACCCGCCACCGCATTAGACGGTACGGGTTTCACGGCCTCGCCCATGCGTCGCTTGTGCAGGGCTACTTCGACCTCGTGGGCCCCACACATCGACAAGACCGCCTGATTCTCCTCCACTTGGGCAGCGGGTGTTCCATGACCGCGGTGGAAAGGGGACAATCCGTCGATACGTCGATGGGGTTTACTCCATTGGAGGGGTTGCTCATGGGGACACGGTCCGGCGACCTCGATCCGTCCGTTGTGCCCTATCTTGCTGAAAAGGAGGGCGTGACTTGTGCCGAAGTAGTGGAGTGGCTTCATCATCAATCGGGACTTCTGGGCGTATCAGGCAAATCCGCGGACATGCGCATCCTGTTCGACGCCATGAATCAAGAGCACGATGAACGGACCACGTTGGCCATCGAGTTGTTCTGCTATCGAGCACGGAAATACATGGGCGCGTATCTGGCCGTCATGGGCGGAGCGGATGCCGTGATCTTCGGGGGCGGGATCGGAGAATCCTCACCGGACGTCCGGCGGCACATCTGCGCGAAGATGGCGTGGTGCGGGTTATACATCGATCCCGCGCGCAACCAACGGGCCGTCCGTCTTGCTCCCGGCAGGGCTGCTCGCATCAGCCCGTCTCATGCCACGCTGCCGGCATACGTGGTGGCAGCCGATGAAGAAACGACGATCGCCCGGCAAACCGCGGATTGCCTGACTCGAGTTCATGAGCGCGTTGGCAGTTGATCCCGTTAATGAACCTCTGATTTATTGTGATAGCGAGATGCAGGGCAAGGCGTCCCGGAGCGAAACCCGAGGCTTATCATAGAGATAGGTGAGGGTTGAGCGAGGACACAACGCAGCCATGCGCCCGATAGTGCACTAAATCAGAGGTTCCTTAATTCATTCCTGCTGGAGGAGGTCATGCCGGTTTCCCGACGTCAATCCAACCGATTCGTCACTCCCACGTATCTCGCCCGCATGCACGACTATTGGCGGGCGGCCAATTATCTTTCCGTGGGACAGATCTACCTGCTTGACAATCCGCTCCTGCGCAAACCGCTGCAGATCGAACACGTCAAACCGCGACTCCTGGGGCATTGGGGAACCACCCCCGGTCTGAATTTCATCTACGTTCATCTCAATCGCGTGATTACGAAATTCGATCTGAACGTGATCTTCATTGCCGGTCCGGGCCACGGAGGCCCCGCAGTCGTCGCCAATACGTATCTCGAAGGCACGTACAGCGAAATCTATCACGACGTGTCACAGGATGCCGACGGAATGAGAAGACTGTTCAAGCAATTTTCGTTTCCCGGGGGCATTCCCAGCCATACGGCCCCCGAGACGCCCGGATCCATCCACGAAGGCGGGGAATTGGGCTACGCCTTGTCCCATGCGTTCGGCGCCGCGTTTGACAACCCGGACTTGGTCGTCGCCTGCGTGGTGGGTGACGGGGAAGCGGAAACCGGCCCGCTGGCGACTGCCTGGCATTCGAACAAATTTTTGAATCCGGGGACGGACGGCGCCGTCCTGCCCATCCTTCATCTCAACGAGTACAAGATCGCCAATCCCACCGTCTTGGCGCGGATCTCCCGGAAGGAGTTGGAGAGCCTGTTCATCGGGTACGGCTACACTCCGCTATTCGTGGAAGGGTCCGATCCCATGACGATGCATGCCTTGATGGCGAAAACGCTGGATCAGGCGATCAAGCGAATTCATCGCATTCAGCATAACGCCCGAATCAAACGTGACCCCAAGCGGCCGGCGTGGCCCATGATCATCCTGCGGACCCCGAAAGGATGGACGGGACCGGCCGAGGTCGACGGGAAAAAAACCGAAGGGCATTGGCGCTCTCATCAAGTCCCGTTCTCGGACATTGCAGCAAACCCGGCCTATCTCAAACTCCTGGAAACCTGGATGAAACGTTACGAGCCGGAACGCCTGTTTGACGAAGACGGCAGGTTGAACCGTGAACTGGCTGAACTGGCGCCGAAGGGTCTTCGTCGAATGGGGGCAAATCCGCATGCCAACGGGGGCTCGTTACTCAAGGCATTGAAGATGCCGGACTTTCGGGACTATGCCGTCCTGGTGCCGCAACCCGGACAAGTGAGCGGTGAGGGGACGCGGGTCATGGGCCAATTTCTTCGAGACGTCATGAAACGCAATCTCGATCAAAAAAACTTTCGCATCTTTGGACCGGACGAAACAGCCTCGAATCGTTTGGGGGCGGTGCTTGAAGTCACGAATCGCGCGTGGCTGGCGGAGACCGTGCCCGGTGACGACCACTTGGCCCCCGACGGTCGCGTGATGGAAATCCTGAGTGAACACACCTGCCAGGGATGGCTGGAAGGCTATCTGCTGACCGGGCGACACGGGTTCTTCAATACCTATGAAGCCTTCGTGCACATCGTGGATTCGATGTTCAATCAACACGCCAAATGGCTCAAGGTCGCGGGAATGGAAATTCCCTGGCGTCTTCCGGTCGCCTCCCTCAACTATCTCCTGTCGTCTCACGTCTGGCGACAGGACCACAACGGATTCTCGCACCAGGATCCGGGGTTTATCGATCACGTGACGAACAAAAAAGCCGAGGTCATTCGCGTGTACCTGCCCCCGGACGCCAACAGCCTGTTGTGGGTGACCGATCGCTGTCTGCGAAGCCGAAATTTCATCAACGTCATCGTCGCCGGGAAACAACCGCAATTGCAGTTCCTGAACATGGACGCCGCCATCAAACATTGTACGGCCGGCATCGGGATCTGGGAGTGGGCCAGCAACGACAACGGCTCGGAACCCGACGTGGTGATGGCCTGTGCCGGGGATACCCCCACGTTGGAAACGTTGGCGGCCGTGGATCTCCTTCGCGACTATCTTCCGGACCTCAGGGTACGCGTCATCAACGTCACGAATCTCATGAAACTCCAGCCCCCAACGATCCATCCTCACGGGTTGTCCGACCGGGAGTTCGACGTGCTCTTTACCACGGACAAGCCCGTGATCTTTGCGTTTCACGGGTACCCCTGGCTGATTCACCGTCTGACCTATCGCCGCACCAACCATGGGAATCTCCACGTCCGGGGCTACAAAGAGGAAGGGACGACCACCACGCCGTTCGACATGGCGGTGCTCAACGATCTGGATCGCTTTCACTTGGTCGACGACGTGATCGACCGCGTTCCGCAGTTGGGGTCCGTCGCAGCCTCCGTGAAACAGGCCATGCGGGATAAACTCATCGAGCATAAAGAATACATCGGAAAATACGGGGAAGACCTGCCTGAAATTCGAAACTGGAAATGGCCGGGGAGGTAATCTTTCAATTCTTTATCGGCTTTGGGTCAGGATTCATCGCTTAGGCTTGGCTGGAGGCAGCGTTCTTCTTCACGACTTTGAAAATCTCCATGGTAATGAGAATGATCGACGCAAAGAGAAGGAGAGAGCCCCATTCTTCCAGAGACACCGGAGCGACTTTCAGCACATGTTGGGTCGCCGGCACGTACATCGACAGGACATGAATCCCTTGAGCCGCCAATACGCCAAAAATGAGAAGCCGGCTGTTTCGCAACGGAATCTTAAAAGCGGATCGCCGTTCCGACCGGCAATTGAACACGTGGACGTTTTCGAGGAACACCATCAGGAGCAGTAACAAATTTCGCGCCTGCCCTTCTTCGACCCCCGTGCTCAACCACCAATACCAGGCGGCAAAGGCGATCAAGCTCATGACGAGCCCGGAGACGACGGTCTGTTGAATCAGCATGGAGTCAAAAATGCCTTCCGTGGGCTTGCGTGGCTTTCGGGTCATGGCATCCGGTTCTCCCGGTTCAAACGCGAGCGGCACGACTTGCGGGCCGTTCGTGACCAGATTGAGCCACAACAGTTGGACGGCAGTCAGAGGCAAGGGCAGACCGACCAACAGGGAAACCGTGAACAGCAAAATTTCCGCGACACCGCAGGAAATGAGCAGCGCAATGACCTTGCGCACGTTGTCATAGGCAAACCGGCCCTCCTCGATTCCCGCGACGATCGAAGGAAACCGATCGTCCGTAATGATCATGGCCGCGCTGTCTTTGGCCACGTCGGTCCCGGAACCCATGGCGACCCCAAGGTGAGCTTTTTTCAAAGCCGGGGCATCGTTCACTCCATCTCCGGTCACGGCCACAAAATGGCCCATTTTTACCAACGCCTCCACGATTTGATGTTTCTGGATGGGAGTGACGCGTGCAAACACGCGCACGCGCTTGATGAGATCCATAAACTGCGGAACCTGACTGGAGCCGATTTCCGCTAATTGTCGACCCGTCGCCACCTCTTCACCTGATTCGGCAATGCCTAACTCCCGGGAAATGGACAACGCCGTGGCCGGATGGTCCCCCGTCACCATCGCCACGTGAACGCCGGCATTTCGACATTCCGTGACGGCCTCTTTGACATCCGGTCGTAATGGATCAATGGTGCCGATGACGCCTAACAGCGTGAGAGCGGGAAGATGATGCTCCTCGAACGAGCATTCACCGTCTTGAGCGGGCAAGATGCCTTCGGCCAAAGCCAACACCCGGTATCCCTGGTTGGCCAACGTGAAGGCTTCTCTTTCGATCATATTTTTCTCGATGGGTTTCGCGTTTCCCCCGACGAACATCGCGTCACACCGGGCAAGGATTTCTTCCACCGCCCCCTTCACGACAACTTTGTTGCTCCGCGGTTCTTCATAGCGCAGTGCCGCGAATTTTCTTTCTGACTCAAACGGAATCATGCCCAGGACGTTGACCGATCGCTTCAGTCTGGGCGGGTCAAGAGCCAGTTTATAGCCCAAAGCCAAAAGCGCCACGTCGACGGCATCACCATGGGAGTTCCATGCTCCTTTTTCGCACGTGAGGTGCGCTTCATTGCACAACACTCCGGCCGTACCCAGTCTTCGTAGCTGAACAACCGTTTCCGAAGAAAGGGTCCCGGCGGATTCAGGAACGACTTCCCCCTCACCCGTGTACCCTTCACCGGTTACCGAAAAATGGTCGCCGGAGGGAAGCACGATTCTTTTTACGGTTTGTTGGTTCACCGTGAGAGTCCCGGTTTTATCACTGGCGATGTACGTGCAACTCCCCAATCCTTCAACCGCGGTCAGTCTCCGAACGATCACGTGGCGTTTGGCCATTCGAAAGGTGGCAACCGAAAGCGCCACGGTCATGGCGACGGGGAGTCCCTCGGGAACGGCAGAAACCGCCAACGCCACGGCCATGAAAAATACTTCCATCAACGGGACCCCTCGACCCACGGCCACCACGGCGAGCAATCCACAGGCCACGACCACTCCTCCACTAATGTAGCGGGCAAACTGATCCATGCGTACAACGAGGGGAGGTTTGGTATCGGTGGTTTCGGTGACGGTTTTCGCGATAGTGGCGACTTCGGTGTGGAGACCGGTTGCCACCACCACTCCTGCTCCACGGCCAATCATGACGGTCGTTCCGCCATACGCCACGTTGGTTCGGTCGCTGATCGGGGCGTCGGGGTCCGAGAGCACGGCGGGAGATTTCGCTACGGCGAGAGATTCGCCGGTGAGCAGTGATTCATCAATGGTCAGGTTTTTGGCGTCAAGTAATCTGATGTCCGCCGGGACTCGATTGCCGGATTCCAGAAGACACATATCGCCCGGGACGAGTTCGTCTGACGGGATTTCCTGCTCACGTCCATTGCGACGAACGTGCGCATGGACTTTGAGGAGCGTTTGGAGGGCCGCGGCGCTTTGCTCGGCCTTCCATTCCTGAAACCCTCCCAGCGCGGCGTTCAGGAAAAGTACGGCAAAGATAAACGTTGCATCGGTGCGCTCACCAATGATCAGCGAGATCGCCGCGGCTACGAGGAGGCTATAAATCAGAGGGCTCAGAAACTGACGCAGGAAAATCGTGAAAACAGAAGGGGGCGGCTTGACAGGCAGGCGATTCGGACCGAAGGTGCCTTGCCGATTCCGAACCTCGGCCGCGTTTAACCCTTCCCTTGTCGTCTCCCATTTGGTGAAGACGTCCTGTCCGGACAGCGTGTGCCAAGGGAGAGAGTGTTGGCTCGAAAACCGGTTGGGGGTATTGTGTTCCAGATCAGCCAGTTTTTTTCTCCTCGACCTCTAACACAGCGCCGATTTTTCCATCGATTGCCACCGCCATCAGTTTCCCATCAGGACTGCGCTGCCATGCGGAATCTCTATTGATTAAAACTGGGCATTTTTTCATCTAATGTAGAAATTTGGGACATAAATTCAGTGTGAGCCAAATTTCTACAACTTCCACCAAAACTCATGCACATTTCAGGCCACGCATGGGTAGGAGCCGTTTGTCATGGAAGACCGGCATGCAACCGTGTCAGGCAATAGGGAAACACCACGGTGAGTTTTCCGGAGCAGTGTGCCCCATGTATCCGGCAGCCTGTCACCCATGACCCGGGTCTGAACAGTAGGAGGGGAATAGGCTTCTTACAGCAAATTCGGGGAGAGCCAGCGTTCCACCGTGGGAACGTCCATTCGCTTGCGCGCGGCGTAGTCCTGCACCTGGTCGTGGTCGATCTTGCCCACGGCGAAGTATTTGGCCTGGGGATGGGCGAAGTACAGGCCGCTGACCGACGCGGCCGGAACCATGGCGAACGTTTCGGTCAGGTGAATGCCGGTTCGGTCTTCGGCTTGCAGCAGTTCGAACAGGACCCCTTTTTCGGTGTGGTCCGGGCACGCGGGATAGCCCGGAGCCGGACGGATGCCCCGGTAGCGCTCTCGGATCAGGTCTTCGGTTGACAGGGTTTCTTCCTTGCCGTACCCCCAGGCCTTGCGGACTTCCCGGTGCAGCCATTCGGCAAACGCTTCCGCGAGCCGGTCGGCCAGGGCCTTCGCCATGATGGCGTTGTAGTCGTCATGGTCCTTTTCAAACCGTTCGCACAGGGCGTTGAGCCCGATGCCCGTAGTCACCGCAAACCCGCCCAGGTAATCGGAAAGCCCGGTCGACTTGGGTGCGATGAAGTCCGCCAGGGCGTAATTGGCATCGCCTTCGGGTTTTTCAAGCTGCTGGCGAAGGGTATGGAAGGTCACCAGGACCTCCGAGCGCGATTCGTCCGCATAGACTTCGATGTCGTCACCCACGCTGTTGGCCGGAAACAATCCATACACCGCCCTGGCCGTGAGCAGCCGGTTGTCGAGCACGTCCTTGAGCAACCCCTGGGCGTCATCGAACAACTCCTTGGCCTTGCTCCCGACAACCGGATCTTCGAAAATCTGGGGGTACCGCCCCTTCAATTCCCACGTATGGAAGAACGGCGACCAGTCGATCACCGGCACCAGGTCGCTTAACGGCTGCTCGTCGATTACCCGCGTACCCAGGAAACCCGGTTTCGCCTGCTCCGACGTTTGCCAGTCGACCGGGGTCCTCCGATTCCGCGCTTCTTCCAGCGGCAACAATTTCTTCAGGGTCTTCTTGCCTTCATAGGCTTCCCGCGACTGTTCCTGTTGCTGACGGACCTTTTCCACGAATCCCGGCTTTTCGTCCTTGCTCAATAATTGCCGGACGACGTTCACTGCCAACGAGGCATCCGTCACGTGCACGACCGGCTCGGGATAGCCTGGCGCAATCTTGACGGCGGTGTGGGCCTTGCTCGTCGTGGCGCCGCCGATCAGGAGGGGCACGTCGAAGCCCTGGCGGGCCATTTCTGTTGCGTTGTACGCCATCTCCTCCAAGGACGGGGTAATCAGGCCGCTCAGACCGATCATATCGACCCGCTCTTCCCTGGCCTTCGCCAAAATCTTGTCGCAGGGCACCATGACCCCGAGATCAATCACCTCGTAGTTGTTACACCCCAACACCACCCCGACGATGTTTTTCCCGATGTCATGGACGTCGCCCTTGACCGTGGCCATCAGCACCTTGCCCTGAGATGTACTCCCCGACGCTTCCTTTTCCTGCTCCATGAAGGGCAACAAGTACGCCACGGCTTTTTTCATGACCCGCGCGCTCTTGACCACCTGCGGCAAGAACATTTTACCCGCCCCGAAGAGTTCTCCCACGACGTTCATGCCGTCCATCAACGGGCCTTCGATAATCTTGAGCGGTTTGTCGTATTTCTGCCGGGCCTCTTCCACGTCTTCGTCGATGAACTCCACGATCCCCTTGACCAGCGCATGCGAGAGCCGTGCTTCGACCGTGCCTTCCCGCCAGGCATCGGCCTTGACCGCCGCCTTGCCTTCCTGTTTCACGGTTTCGGCGAAGTCGACCAGCCGCTCGGTCGCGTCCGGCCGCCGATTCAGCAAGACGTCCTCGACCAGTTCCAGCAGGTCCTTGGGGACCTCCTCATACACGCCCAACTGCCCGGCATTGACAATCGCCATGTCCAGCCCGGCCTTGATCGCGTGATACAGAAACGCCGCGTGCATGGCCTCGCGCACGACGTTGTTCCCGCGGAACGAGAAGGAAATATTGCTCACGCCGCCGCTGGTTTTACAGTGCGGCAACGTGGCCTTGATTTGCCGGACGGCCTCGATGAAATTGACCGCGTAGTCGTTGTGCTCTTCGATCCCCGTGGCGACCGTCAGGATATTCGGATCGAAAATAATGTCCTGCGGCGGAAAGGCAATCTCTTCCGTCAGAATCCCGTACGCCCTCGTGCAAATCTCGACCTTCCGGTCGATGGTATCGGCCTGTCCGGTTTCATCGAACGCCATCACCACCACGGCCGCGCCGTACCGCTTGACCAGCCGCGCCTGTTCGATGAACTTCTCCTCGCCTTCCTTGAGGCTGATGGAATTGACCACGCCCTTGCCCTGCACGCATTGTAGGCCGGCTTCGATCACCGACCACTTCGAGCTGTCGATCATGATCGGGACGCGACAGATATCCGGCTCCGACGCGATGAGGTTCAGGAACCGCGCCATGGCGTTTTCGGAATCCAGCAGGGCTTCGTCCATGTTGACGTCGATTAGTTGTGCGCCTCCCTCTACCTGCTGCCGGGCCACGGCCAGGGCTTCCTCGAACTGGTCCTCGCGAATCAGCCTGGAAAATTTTGGTGAGCCGGTGACGTTCGTTCGCTCGCCGACGTTCACGAAATTCAACTCGGGCCGGATCGTCAAGGGTTCCAACCCGCTCAACCGCGTGGCGTGATCGGGTTCCACCACCGTATGCGGCGGCAGGTCGTGCACGGCCTCGGCAATCGCGGCAATGTGCTCCGGTGTGCTGCCGCAGCACCCGCCCACGATGTTCAACCACCCGTTGCCGGCAAACTCCCGCAAGTCCGCGGCCATCAGCTCCGGTGTTTCGTCGAATCCCCCGAAGGCGTTCGGCAGACCCGCATTGGGATGGCAACTGATGTACGCCGGGGCCAATTTCGAGAGTTCCTCGATATAGGGACGCATTTGCTTGGCCCCCAGGGCGCAATTGATCCCGACGCTGAAGGGGTCCGCGTCGGCGATCGAGTGCCAGAAGGCTTCGATCGTCTGTCCGGACAGCGTTCGCCCGCTTTGATCAGTAATGGTCACGGACACCATGACCGGAATGGACAGGCCCTGTTCCTGGCGATATTGGTCAATGGCAAAAAACGCGGCCTTCGCGTTGAGCGTATCGAAGATCGTTTCCACGAGCAGCAGGTCGCTTCCGCCCTCCACCAGGCCCCGCACCTGTTCGACGTATGCCTGCCGCAACTGGTCAAACGTCACCGCGCGAAACGCCGGGTTGTTCACGTCCGGCGACATGGACGCCGTCCGGTTGGTGGGCCCCAGCACCCCGGCCACGAATCGCGGCCGCGAGGGATCTTGTGTCATCACCGTATCCGCCGCCTTCCGCGCCACCGAGGCCCCGGCCAGGTTCAACTCGTACGCCAAGTGCTCCATTTGATAGTCGGCCATGGAGATCGCGGTGGAGTTGAACGTATTCGTTTCGATCATATCCGCGCCGGCTTCCAGGTATTCCCGGTGGAGCGAGCAGATGAGTTCCGGTTGGGTCAACACCAACAGGTCGTTGTTGCCTTTGAGGTCGCAGGGATGCGCGGCAAACCGCTCCCCGCGAAAGTCCGCTTCCGTCAGCTTCTGCTTCTGGATCATCGTGCCCATGGCGCCATCCAGCACGATGATTCGCCGGCGAAGCCGGTCTTTCAGTTCCTCGATGCGGGTTGTAGGATTCATTGCGTGCTTCTCATCATCACATTGTTGCCGGGCACTACGCCTGCGCCTCCCTCACCCCGGCCCTCTCCCAGCGGGAGAGGGAGGGCAGCAGTACTCCAGACGAAAGGAGTGACTATACTGAACCCCGTCTATGGCGGTCAAAATCGATACTGGCATATGATGCGGTTTCTGCAAGTATTCCCCCCCACCGGCTCGCCCGCGGGATGGGGGCGCCCTTTCCTTGACTCAACTCCAATCCGGGGTTAGGATGAATTTCATTGAGTCTGATCGAGCCGATTCATGCCACGCCGTCATCCCCAGCGAATTCCCCTGCTTTTGCTCTTATCCGTCGGCCTGCTGCTTGTTCTACCGGCAGGCACCCTGCACGCGAAACCTTTTTTCGAGGACGGATTTCTCGGGCTCACGCAACAGGAGGTCCATGCCAAGCTGGGCATTCCTCACGCCATCCGTTCGAGAAAATCCGCCCTTCGCGTGTTCAGCTATTATTCGCCCAAGGACTGGAAGAAATACTTCAGTAAACTCGTGTCGCCCCAGAACGGCGAGGACGTGTACACCTACTCGCGCGACGGGGTTCAGGTCCGCTATTCGTTCGTCTACAAGCCGGACTTCCGCGAAGCCGTGGATTTCCCGACGCTGCACGTGAAACGGGTTGAAGTCGAATTCACGCCCAGCGTCCCCTTGAAGGCCGTTCCATCGTTAGTCGGCGAATTCAACCCGACGGCCAGCCCTGATGACCCGGCGTTTCGCTCGAATCTGTGGGTCCTGTTGTTCAAGGGGCCTCCGTCGAAGGACGCGGAACTCGTAGTCGAGCAATGGGATAAGGAGGACGGAGATTGGTCGCTGGCGTATCAATTGTTTTCTTTGAACGGTCTTCCGAGCTATTTGACCGTGGATTCCGCCATCGACCGGTTGGAGTTTACCGTGCAGAGCCTGACGCGGATTCATCAAATCGGCCGGCATACTCATGAACCCATGATGAACCCTTATTCCCTGGAATTTGCCCAACGCCCTCCCGAACCGCCCAAGCCCAAGAAAACCATTCCGGTTCCGGTCTACGCCGAATAGGCCTTCCCGAATCTCCGTTAACTGCTTTCTTCCACTCGAAGATCGTGCGCGTCCGTCAGCAGCATGTAAACTTCACCCCATTGGTTGGCACTTTCCAAGCTCCAAGCCTCCCGGATTCCCTCCGGTTTCAAACGCAACCCCCACACGCCTCCAAACACCACGTACGCCGCCCCTCTTCCGGATTCCTCAACGGGCTGCACCATGGCCTGGCATTCCGGCCGGTCTTCATTGTCGGTCCACCCCACGATATCGCACCATTCCCCCCGCGATGAGCGTTCGTAACTTTTCACTTGCAAGAGACGCTGGGCCGGGCCCAACTCCTTGAACCGGAGAAAGACGGACGCCTCACAGTTGGGGTTCTGTTCCACCTCGATAAACACCATCGTCCCCGTATTGACGGCCTTTATTCATGGTTGCTAGAGTGCCTATACTGCCTATGCAACCGCCAGAATCCCTTCCCACTTCAGTTGCTCCGGATACACCTCACGATACGGCTCTTCAGAACGACGACTCGGAGGGGCAATCGGTTTCCTTCCCGCGCCGGCGCTCCGTCCGGATCACCCTCTATCTTTTCCTGGGCGCCTTTGCCGTCTTCATGCTCGCCTGGGGATTTCTGCCGGGGTTCATGGACCCGACGTTCGAGCACCATATTGAGGACAAAGACGTCATCGTGGGCATGACACGGGAACAAGCCATTGAAGCCTGGGGCTCACCCTACCAGATGAACATCACGTATACCGACCGAGGCGTACGCCGGGAAGAATGGGTCTATGAAGACTGGATTGAGGCGGGGTCCGTCAAGCACCGCTATCTGTATTTTGAGGAAGGCGTCCTGGTCGGAGGATGGAAATAACCCCTTCGCTCGGCCTCATCCGGTTGCTGCTCCGCCAGGTTGCCGGTCTCTCCCTTGACGCCCGTTTCTGCCCAGGGAACCTCTAAGGGGTTTCCGTAATCTGAACCCGCCTCTCCCGTTCGTCACCCCCGCTGACCACGAGCACCCGTTTCCACTCTCGAATTTGATAGACGGCCCAGGCGTTGGGCTGTCCTTGGTAAAACGCTTGCGAATCCTCCCCCTTGGCATTCAGATAAGTCGGCTCCGTAAATCCTTCATCCAGAACGTAGTCCATCAGACTTTCGGTTGTCATCCCTTTTCCCCGCAAGGCCACGTGCGACAAGAAGGTCAGAATCTCATCAGGGTCAGCCAGTGAAACCGGATCAAAAGCCATGTTCTTTTTTTCCTTAGTTATGATATGCTGATAAAGACGGCATTGTAGGGCGACAAAAACGGTAAACGCAAATAGGAGCGTTTCGACGATCCTGTTTTGCTCATATGTTCATTCCACCTGCATTTGATCGTAGATCAACCATCTATCCCCCTCCATGATGTGGAAGCTTTCGGCTGAACAATTCCGCGACCGCATTCTTGACGTTCTCGGCCGCAAGCAACACTGGTCGACAGCCCATTTCAACGGCAGTACCGTCACCAAAGAACAACTCAACGTTCATTTCCGCCAGGAATACGCCGTCTATCTTCGAGATTTTGCCGTCCTGCTCGCGAGAATCGTCGGGAAAAATCCACCCTGGCAAATCCGTCGTCACTTGGCCGCGACGATTTACGAAGAAGAAACCGGCAGGCTTTCGATGGGCAAACCGCACCAGGAACTCTTCCTTCAGATGATGATGGGCTTGGGGTACAAACGGGCTGAATTTCGCGACGTCGAGTTGTTGTCAAGAAGTTATGCGTACCGGGAATGGCTCGATGAAATCTGCGACCGTGAAGACTGGATCGTAGGAGCGGCGGTGCTCACCATTTTCGTGGAAGGCTCCGTCCACGACCGGGAAGAGGTAATGAATCAGACAACTCCAAAATCCAAAGCGGACGTGGAAGACATCGTGAATAAACATCCCCTCGTGGTCTACCACGGACTCTCTCCGGAACACCTCGACCTGATCCGCGCGCGCGAGATGATCGAACCCTGCAACCGTTCCGTCGTCTATGACCTGATCGTCAAAGAAGCCGCAGAATCGGGCACAAAAAACTTGATCCTGGAGAAATTGGAAACGGGATTAAAGGTATGGCTCCAATACCGTGACGGCATTGCCCGGGCCTGCGGCCTCAGACAGCCGTAATATCTGTCTTTCCTGCTGTCATTCCCGACATCTTTAATCGGGAATGACAGACAAAGACGGATGACAGGAGGGCGCGTTTCACCGCAACAGGAGATAGTGCAAAGCGGCATCTCCGAGAATCGCCGCCCATGCTACGGCGTTTACGACAACCAGCAAACGCCGTTGTTGCCCCCAAGCTCGAACGATCGCCCAAACGATCAGGATTTGCGTCAGGATTGAAAACGGTCGATGCACGTGAGACGAGATCCCGCCACCTTCACTGGCAATCGCCGTGACGGCTGCCAACCCATAACATATCAGGGCTCCGGCTTGAATCCGGATGGTGGGCCTATCCATGTTCCGGCGAACGACCATTACCAAGGCCGCTGTCAAGCACACCACCACCACTAACAAGAGCAAAGGAAACAGGGGCCATAACGTTTTCGCACTCAGTTCCATGATTTCTCCATCACACGGGAACGTCGGGGCAGGCTATCCCCCACCACCGGTTCACCGGCGGGCGACACCCTTGGCTCTCCGACTCCCTCTCAAGGGGGAAGTGATGATAGAGGGGATTTCAACCCTCTCAAATTTTTGATATGGTAGGATTCGAGACTCCGGTGATGTTATGAATATTCGCCCACACATTTTGTCAATTGCCTTTCTGGGGACGTTGTTCCTTGGTGGATGTGTAGGAACTCCTCAAATCGAGACTGCCATTCATGAGGGGCCTGACGGTTCCCTTATGTTGCAAACCGTTTCGAAAGCTTCGCTCCGGCCTTCCCATCCGGCCGACGTCTCCGTCGAAACTTTTGAAAAGATTTTAACCGGCATCCATTATCGACGGACCCCCGCAAGATGGCTTCAACGACTCATGGACAGCGGGGCAAAATCGGCGCCTCTGCTTTCCCGGGAACAAGTCGCGTTTTGGGCTCCCCACTTACGTCGCGCCTTTCTGCGAGTCACGGCTGAAGAACAGGTCTTCATGCGCATACCCTTACAGTCAACGCCGGAGGTTCAAGACCTGACGGGTATTTTATCCTTCGAACGGAACGATCTGCATATGGCCTTGAGTTTATCCGGTTTCTCGGGCCGGCGCCCGCATTCCAAAACCAAACCCAGGAGTTCAGAAGCCTTGGGGGTCACGAGGCCCACAGTCGTGTTTTCACCCAAGACCGCCGTCAAAACGTCTTTGGATCAGCACACGGTCACGAATTTCATCATTGATACCGCTTCGCTGGCGATGCAAGATGGATCGGGCTTCAAGGGCAGCTCCGTACGACCCTCGCCGCCCAATGACATACCGCGCCTCATGACTCCGAAAGTCAGTCCTCAAGCCACGCCTCCACAGCGGTTGGACCCTTCTCCTCCATCCGTTTCCGAGGACAGCACCAAGACACTCTCGATGCCAGAGGCCTCGCCACCGCGCGTTGCCCCGCCAAGTATTCCTCCGGATCGCCCCATTATCAGGTTGGAAGCCCCTCCATCCGAGGCTCTGATGAAGGAAATTCGATCCTTGCGGCGCGAATTGTCCAGGCAAAAACAGGAAATCGAACGCTTGAAGAAACAACGGGAGACCCCTTAACCCACCTCGATCAGTTGGGAATCTTTGAGGATCACGTCACTGCCGAGCGGGGCGCGGAACATCATTCGTTGGTAGCAAGCATAGGTGACGTACGTGTCGCGCAGACAATACTCGGCGATCTCCCGTCCTTGCCCTTGAGCCCACATGGCAGCCACCTGCTTGCCGCTTCCGGATTTGGTTTCGACCTGTAACGCCCGGGCCAACACGTCCAGTTTAACCCAGCCGCGGTTGTCCCAGTTGCTCCACACGGCCATCACGTCATAGACCGGCTCTGTGCGAAACCTGGCCAAACTGATCTCCAGCGACGGTTTCACGCCGTGGATGATCGAACGCTTTTTCAGAAACGGGAGATCGAAACCCAGCCCATTGTACGTAATAAACAGCGAGGGCCGCAGTTCGCCCAGACGATCCCAGAACTGCCGAAGGAGTTCCTGCTCCCTGGCGCCGTACCAACTCACCGCCCCACGGAACTCCATGGCGTCGGAGAATACCAGGAGCCCGATGCACACGATCCGGCTGAAGGTTCCGTCAAAGGACGACTGCTCATATTTTTCATCTTCTTTTCGCCTTTGCTCCCGGGCCTCGGCCTGAGTGAATAAATCACCCTCGTCATTCCCTTCGCAGGATTCGAGGGCGACCGAATCGATGCCGGCCAAGCGCGCCCATTCCTCCCGTGGCGCTTGAATCGTTTCTATGTCCAGCACGACTTTCATGGGCTGCCAACCGAATGGCGCTCCTCCTTTACGTTTCCCGGCTCCCGGCCAGTTTCGTCAAGTGAGCCACGACCGGCCCGTCGGCCGGAGGAAGTGAATACTCGGCCAGCTCCTCGGGCGTCACCCACCGGAATTCCGAGCAACCCAATGGCTGCGGGTCGCCCCGGGACACGGAACACGTGAAAAAATGCAGTTCCACGCTCTTGTCCGGATAGTTATAACGCGTCACCGTCAACGGTTTCGGCGCGGTTATTTCAATACCCACTTCTTCGAACACCTCACGGCGGGCACAGGCCTCGAACGTTTCATCCGCTTCGCGCTTCCCGCCGGGAAACTCCCAATAGCCCGCCAAGTGAACGCCGGCTTCCCGGCACGTAATCAAATACCGGCCCCGGTGCTCAATCACGGCGGCGGCGACCTGAAGAATTTCCCTTTCAGTCATATCCGCCACAACTATTTCGCGTCCACGGGATACGCTTTACAAAATTCCCGCATCGGACAATACAGGCAGTACGGATTGCGTGCCGTACACACCACCGCGCCAAAATCCATGAGGGCTTGATTGAAGTCATAGCCCTTGCCTTTGGGGATCAGGGCTTCAGACAAGGTCCAGAGTTTCGATTTACACGTTTTCGGATCGCCCGTTCCCACAAAGACTCGATGCAGCACCCGCATCACGTTCGTATCGAGAATCGGGGCATCTTCCTGAAAGGCAAAGGATCGAACCGCTCCAGCGGTGTATCGGCCGATCCCTTTCATCGACTGCAATTGTTCAGCATCACTAGGAATCTTCCCGCCGTAATTGGCCACCGCCTCACAGGCGATGCTGTGCAGGCGGTAGGGACGCACGTTGTACCCGAGGGGATACCACGTCTCCCGAACGTCGTCCGGTTCGGCTTCGGCCAAATCCCTGAGCGTCGGATATTTTTCCAGGAACTCATGGTATTTCGGAATGACCCGGTCTACCTGCGTCTGTTGAAGCATGACTTCGGAGACGAGAATCCTGTACGGGTCCACAGTCCGCCGCCAGGGCAGATCCCGTCCGAACTGGTCATACCATTTCAGCAAACGAATTTGGAAACGGCGCTTGATACCCCGGTCGAGCTTGGCCGGTTGGGATGGAGTCGACTTGGACTTTTTGGGAGTCTTGGCTTGACGCGTCATGGGCCGTGCCCGGATTGTAGGTAGGGAGGCAGGCCTATTGCAAGCGGGAATGCAGAGAGGGATCTCTCACCAATCGAATCCCAAATCTTCGGACTACTCGATGAGAAGACTCAGACACGTCAGGCCCGCGTCGGCCTTGGCGAACTCGCCGAGATCAATGCCCGTCGTGGCATAGCCCTGCGACTCGATCAAATCGCGCGTCAATGGAGAGGAGGTTTGAACCAGCACCCCATCAGGCAAGCGCAGGACGTTCGCCCCGAACGGTTCTTCGGCCGGAACCCGCAACAACCTGAACGGTCGTAGGGCCTCCGAATCGACCCAGGCCGGGTTCACCAACACGGTCTCATCGTCGAGGGACGTACACGCGGTCTTCAGATGGAGGCACGCCCGTATGCCGACAGGCGTCACTTGGTATCCTAAAGGTTCCACAATCGCCCGGAGGGCTGCCACGCCCTCGCGATTCGTTCGGGTCGAGACTCCGACGTACAATGTCTTCCCCATGCGCAAGACGTCCCCGCCTTCGATCGTCTCAGGCGGCGCTATGGTCGCGAGGCGACGGTGACGGTCGAGCACGGGAAGGAGCAACGCGGGTTCACCCTGCCGCGACGGGGTCCCCATGGAAGTCACCACCGCCAGTTCATCCAGGATCACGGCGTTGTCCTCGATAAAGACGCTATCGGGAAATGCTTCCTCAGGCGGAAGGACCTCAACCGCCACACCCAATTGCCGCAGGGCCCGGCAATAAGCTTCATATTGTCGAAACGCCAGATGCAGATCGATTTCTTGGCGCGGCGCGTACCCGACTTCACAATTGACGAGCGCAAACGCAGGCCGGCGGGTGAGGGCAATCATGGTTTCTCCCCGTTCGTGGTTCGTGGAAGTGAGTCAACTATTTCAGGAAACCGTGCCACGATTGCCATGATGGTACAAGAAATCAATTGGAGTTGTCCCAGCTAAACATTGTCCGACCGGCAGGCTTTTGTCGCCGGATAATCGGTACGGGTCTTGTTTGCATGACGTGATTTCCCATGGACACATAACCGGCAACGTTGTCTTTGACTCCCGGATTGTTGCAGTCTGTTTGGAACATGGAATCGACTTCCTGATTTCAGAAGATCGTGGGCTGAAACGTTTTGAAAACAACAACATTCAGGTTCTTCCGATTTCACTTCTCCCGATTCTCCGTGAACGGCCTTCACGCCTCCCTCTGTACGACGGCCTCCTCCTCGCTTCGTCGCCTCTCATCGTGGGCAGCCGGGCTTTTCGTAGCGGTGCTCGTGTTCAACGTCCCCTTCGCGCACTGCCGGGACTTGGTTGCCGAGCCTCCAGGGGCATCGCCTATCACCCTTCATTTCGTGACGTGGAAGGCAGACCATCTCCGGGCCTGGGATGAGGCTATCCAACGGTTTGAGCAGGTCCACCCGCACATCCGTATCAAACGGGAAATTGCGCCGCATTCCTCCACGGCCTATCACGATCTTCTGACCCAGAAGTTGCGGAACCGCGACGTTTCACTCGACCTGTTCTTAATGGACGTGATCTGGCCCGCGGAGTTCGCCGCCGCCGGATGGGCCCTCCCGCTTGACGATTACTTTTCCAGAGGCGAACGTGAGAAATTTCTGCCGGCAACGATTGCTTCGGGCATCTATCGCCAGCGGATCTACGGGGTCCCTTCCCGTATCGACAGCGGCATGTTGTATTATCGCAAGGATCTTCTGGAGCAATATGGATTTTCACCGCCTTCGACGTGGCATGAACTGGTGCGCCAGGCGCAGGCGATTCTGGCAGGAGAACGAACCGTGCCCATACCCCTCAGAGGCTACAGCGGCCAGTTCAAGCAGTATGAAGGACTGGTGTGCGGCATGCTGGAGTTCGTCGGCAGCCACAACGGTTCGTTTCTGACGGAAGACGGCAGGCGCTCGAATTTGACGGCGACCGAGTCCCTGCAAGCGGTACGATTCGTCCGGGAGCAGATCATTCAACGACTGGCGACCCGGGCCGCGCTGACCTATCAGGAGTCCGAGTCTCTCGCCGTGTTCCTCCAGGGCAACGTAGTGTTTCACCGCAATTGGCCGTATGCGTGGGGATTGGCGAATGATCCGCAGTATTCGAAGATCGTGGGCAAGGTCGGCGTGACCACCCTGCCACGTTTTTCCGAGGGGAAGAGCACGTCCGCCTTGGGCGGATGGCTCTACGGCATCAGCGCCTATTCGCGACATCCTGATGAAGCATGGGCTTTCATCGAATTCATGGCCAGTCCCGAAATGCAGAAGCATTTTGCGATCCATGCTTCATTGGCTCCGTCCCGGCTTGCGCTGTATGCCGACCCTGAGATACTCCGCGCCAATCCCCAATACAAGGATTTGCTTCCGGTTTTTCAAACCGCCCAACCGCGGCCCCGCACGCCGGTCTATCCCGTTGTTTCGCATATCCTTCAGCGGTATTTCAGTCGCGTGTTGGCTTTTCCAGAAACGGATATTAGAGAAGAGGCACAAGAAGCCGATCTGAGGATCAATCGGGTTCTAGCCTTGCTCCGTGATTCGTGACGAAATCGACCCAAAAGCACACCACCGGCTGGTTGATGGCCTTTCCGGCCCTGACGTTCGTGGCCGTCTTTTCCCTCTATCCGGCCATGGATTCCTTCTTGTTGAGTCTGTACTCGGACTTTCCCGGCCCGGAACGATCCTTTATCGGTTTCGACCATTACGCGGAACTGTTGCAGGACCCCGTCGCTCATCAGGCGTTTATCGTCACGCTGGGCTTCGTCCTGCTCTCGACTACGCTCGAACTGCTCCTGGGTACGGGCATTGCGCTGGTCATTCACGAACGCTTCAGAGGGCGAGGATGGGTCCGGGCGGCCGTGCTTATTCCATGGGCGATCCCCACGGTGGTGGCTGCACAGATGTGGCGGTTTCTGTTGAACGATCAATACGGCGCCGTCAACGCGATCCTCTTCGGCGACCGGGTGGAGGCCTACGTCCCGTGGCTGGCCGATCCGTGGATGGCCTTCGGCGCCATTGTCCTTGCCGACGTCTGGAAAACGTCGTCGTTTGCCGGCCTCCTTGTCCTGGCGGGGTTGCAACTCATTCCCGAGGAGACCCATGACGCGGCGCGCGTCGATGGAGCCACGGCATGGCAGCGGTTCCGGCATATCACCCTCCCCCTGCTGAAGCCTGCGCTTCTCACCGCTCTCTTGTTTCGGACTATCGATGCGTTTCGGGTCTTCGACCTCGTCTTCGTCATGACGCAAGGCGGCCCCGGTGACGCCACACAAGTGATCCAATTTTACGGCTATAAAACCCTCTTTACCGAGGGGCGCGTGGGTTATGGGACCACGATTTCGGTCACGGTCTTTGTCGCGATGGCGATTCTCTCCCTGTTCTACGTCCGCACCGTCGGGTCCAAACTCCTGCAACGGGAGCCGGCATGACAAATCGTCCGGTCTTGCTTGGCGGGATTCTCCTGGCCGTGTTGGGCAGCCTGTGTCCCTTTCTCTGGTTTGTCCTCACTTCGTTCAAGTCACAAATCAACGTGGAAGCGATCCCTCCAACCTGGTGGCCGGACGGCAGTCTTGTGTTTTATGCCTCGGCACTTTTCGAGCATCGCTTGTTGCACTATGTGATGAACAGCGTGATCGTGGCCGGGGGCACGACCGTTATTGCACTAGCCGTCGCGGCTCCGGCCGCCTATGCCCTGGCGCGGCTGCGGTTCCCGGGAAAAACGTGGATCCTGGCCGGACTTCTCTGCGTCGCGATGTTTCCGCCCATCGTGATTGCGGGACCGATCTGGCAAATCATGGAACGTTTCGGCGGGCTGAATACCCATTGGGGACTGGTCCTGCCCTACGTCTCACTGACCCTGCCCCTGGCCGTGTGGATTTTGACCACGTTCTTTCACGAACTGCCGGTCGAGTTGGAAGAAGCCGCACGCATCGACGGCTGCACAACGTGGCAGGCGTTGTACAAAATCATGCTCCCCCTCGCGGCGCCCGGGCTGTTCACCGCGGCCATCCTCACGTTTATCTACGCGTGGAACGAATTTTTCTTTGCCTTGCTGATTCTCACCGATCCCGAGCGCCAAACCCTGCCGGTCGGCATTGCCCTGTTTCAGGGAGAATTCATCATGCCGTGGGGAGAAATCGCCGCGGCCTCCGTGGTCGCCACGCTGCCGTTGATCGTTATTGTCCTTCTGTTTCAACGCGGGATCATCAACGGCCTGTCGGCCGGCGCGGTGAAGGGGTAAGGCATGGCCGGGCTGGAACTGCAACACATCGAGAAAACGTTCGGCCGGACTCGAGTCCTGCATGACGTGTCACTCGAAGCCGGTGACGGTGAATTCATTGTGTTGCTGGGTCCGTCGGGATGCGGCAAATCCACGTTGCTGCGCATTATCGCCGGGCTCGAAGCGCAGACCCGAGGCTCGGTGTCCATCGGAGGACAATGCGTGAACGACGTACCCCCTCCGGATCGCGACATCGCCATGGTCTTTCAACATTACGCCCTCTACCCGCACCTGACGGTCAGGGAAAACCTGGCCTTCGGTTTGAAAATGCGTGGAAAACCTCAGGCCTTGATCAAAGCGCGCATCGCTGAAACCGCCGCGTTATTGGAAATTCACGACCTGCTTGACCGGAAACCCAGAGAACTCTCGGGCGGCCAACAGCAACGCGTGGCCATGGGCCGAGCCATTGTTCGGAAACCCAAATTGTTTCTGTTTGACGAGCCACTGTCGAATTTGGATGCCCGCCTCCGTACGTCCATGCGGGTCGAATTGAAGAGATTGCATCAACGCTTGGGCACCACCATGGTCTACGTGACGCATGACCAAACGGAGGCCATGACGCTGGGGCACGCCATTGTCGTGATGAATCACGGCAGGATTCAGCAGATCGGACGGCCCGAGCAGATTTATCATGAGCCCGCGAATCCTTTTGTCGCCGGGTTCATCGGCAACCCTCCGATGAATGTATTCGAGGGTTCTTTTCGGCTCGATCAGAGGGACCTCGAATTCCGCGTGGGAGAATTGACGTTCAGATTTCCGTTTCAGGCTCGCGACCTGATCGGCGCAGACACCGGAATGGCGACCTTGGGAGTCCGCCCCGAAGACGTCACGCTGGAACCGCAGGGGTCGGGACACGTTGCGATCACCGGAACCATCGACTTGGTTGAACACCTCGGCAATGATTCCATCGTGCATCTCATGGTCAAAGGACAGTCTCTGACGGTACGAACCTCTCCGGGTCTTCGGCAACATGCAGGAGAGTCCATCACAGCCTACGTGAAAAACTTTCACCTGTTCATCAACGAAAACCGGATTCCATTGCCGTCACCATGAATCGCCGATTGCGTCTTTTCCACACCGCGGCATCCGTTTTGCTTGCCTTCTCTCTTGGCCTCCCGCTTGAGTGTCTCGCCGGCCCTCCATCAGGCATTCAACCGTTGGAGTCTCTCCCTCACGACCGCGCCCTGTTCACCGGCGAACCCATTCGCACCCTTCTCTCGGCCGGGGACCAGGAGCGGTTCCTCAATGAATTGGAAAAGCAGCCGCCGGACTGGAATCTGTTGCATGACCCGCCCGGTGAAGAACTCGGAAACAGGCTTTTCGATTTCAACCGGCGGCGGGATACCGCCAGAGAGGGACATCCGTTGCTGAGTCAACGAGTAGCCTTTTGGTGGTCGGGCGTCCTGGGCGAGTACCAGGAAGCCCGTCGAGGATTCTCCGTGGTCATGGGCCCCGAGTTCACCCAAACGACCTGGGGCCTTGTCCGGTTCAAGCCACTACAATTGCCGCATGAAATGGTCGCCGTCCCTTCAGCGGCCGGACTTCGGATGCTCCTGGACCGTTACGCAAAAGGCGAACACGTGGACATTAGAATCCTTTTCACCGGCACATTGATTCCCTGGGAATCCATCATCTACGCCTTTTCTCACGACGGCACGGACCAAGGGCTGATCATGCCCGTGGTCCAGATCGACAGGGTCCGGTACGTTCTCGGTCCGGTTCCGCGTTAGGATCGCGATCTTGTCCACGCTTTCAAGGGGAATCGAGAATATTCAATCTGTTCAATGGGGACTAATGTATTAGACAATTGACAGTCTATCTCGCTCCCATTTACCGTCACTGTCGTAAATCGTTACGATCGGCCGTCATGATGGTTGAGATTCTTCCCCGATGGAGGGCTCATGGACTTCGAACAACTGGCTCATTATGAAAGCAAACTGGCTTACGAAATGGATTCATGGGACGTGTATGCCGCGCTGGAAGCAGGCGAAGATCTTGTCGTAGTCGATGGCCGGGCGAAGGCTGCCTACGAAATAGAACATATCCCGGGATCGATGAATCTTCCACACAAGGAAATCTGTTTCAACACCACCGAAGGTTTGGACAAAACAAAAACCTATGTTTGTTATTGTGACGGTATCGGATGCAATGCTTCCACCAAAACCGCCGTGAAATTGCTAACCTTGGGATTCAAGGTCAAGGAGCTGATTGGCGGTCTCGATTGGTGGAAACGTGACGGCTACGCCACCGCCGGAGCCGAAGGCCAATCGGGAACTGCGCTAAGCTGCGGCTGTTGATACCTCTCATGTCCGAGCCGGATTTGGAGTGTACCTGCCTCTGATGTGTAACAATTCATGGTGAGAAACGGATTCTACAGTTTCTCCGGAACCACGGTTTCGAAGAGCGACGAATAATCAACGTCCTGCAGGCCCTTCCCTATTGTCTCTTCCAGGATCCCGCGAATAGCGGCGAGGACCGGAGTTGCCACGTTCGCGTCTCGCGCCGCGTTCAGACATAACTCGACGTCCTTCAGAAGATGCCTGGTCGAGAAGTTGGGCCGGGCGTAGTCGTGGGCCAACAAACGCGGCAATTTTTTCTCGAACATGGGCGCCATCAAGGCGCTTTGTCTCAGCACGTTCATGAACGTCTCGACTTCCACGCCCGACCGCTGCACCAAGCCCAAACTCAAGGAAAAGGCCGTGATATGGGCCGCAATGAGTTGATTCAAGGCCAATTTCAAGGCTGCCGCCTGCCCGATCTCCCCCACGAGCAGAGGTTTTTCGCAAAAACATTTCAATACCTCGTGCCATCGCTCCACGTGTTCGGCCTTTCCCCCGACCATGACGAGCAGGCTCCCGGCCTTTGCCTCCGCAATACTTCCCAGGGCCGGCGCCTCGAAATAGTCTCCGATGCCCGTTCGAATTTCCCGACCGAGCGCAATACTTTCGGATGGAGCAATCGTCCCCATCTGAATCATCGTCCGATTCTGAAAGTCGGGTTTTCCCGAAGCGAACAAGGCTTCCCGTATGGCCGGCGCATCGGCCAACATGAGAATGGTGCATTTCGAAGCTTCGATCGCCTCCGCGGCTGACCGCGCCCCAAGGGCGCCCCGTTGTTGCAGGGCCGTGCACTTATCTTGCGTCCGGTTGTACACCACGACGTCATGGCCGAGCGTCAACAACCGTTCGGCCATGGCTGTCCCCATTAAGCCTGTACCTACCAATGAAACTTGCATCGCGTCCTCTCACCAAGGTTAATTGAAGGATTAGGGAACCTCTGATTTCTTGTGATAGCGAGATGGAGGGCAAGGCGTCCCGGAGCGAAACCCGAGGCTTATCATAGAGATAGGTGAGGGTTGAGCGAGGACACAACGCAGCCATACGCCCGATAGTGCAATAAAGCAGAGGTTCCTTAGGTGTATCGCAGATCCGCGAGGAAAGCAACCGAATGGACCGATCGCGACCGCATGACTGCCGGTTGACCCCCGCTTTTCAAGTCGGTATCTTCGTCTCTTCCAATAAATGAGGCAGGGCTTCAGGCCGGGATCAATCCTCAGTCGTACTAAAAAAAGACCACGGACAAAGGACACCATGGATATTTCAATCGGTTCAAATCAGCTTCGCAATACGAACGGCATTTTTGTGGCGCAGGACCAGGACCTGATCAAGGTGGAACAGAAGGCTGAAGACGGGAGTCTCCTCCTGAGCATGGCCCTCTACAATCCCGCCGGATCGCAGGTCGCCAAACTGGAACGCAACGAATGGGCATCCAATGACCAGGACCGTTTCGAACTCCGGGCCGAGATTGCATCGGTGACGGTCATTGATAACACGCTGAAAGGTGTGGTGTTCCTCGTCAAAAGAAACGAGGAGAACGGCATCCAGGTCCCGCAGGCCAAGTTTTACTTACCGGGGGGGACAGTGTCCGAGGTCACGGCCGAACATTGGCACATCGGAAACAAAATGGAACTGAAAGACGCGGACATCGACCTGCAGGGCGGTGCGATCGAGATTCAATGATGGAACCTCTGATTTATTGTGATAGCGGGATGTAGGGCAAGGCGTCCCGGAGCGAAACCCGAGGCTTATCATAGAGATAGGTGAGGGTTGAGCGAGGACACAACGCAGCCATACGCCCGATCGTGCAATAAATCAGAGGTTCCTGATTTCTTTCAGGGCGACTCGATGTCGTTGTTCTGAATCGCGAGTCCTTCCCTCTTCCGTCGGGTTTCCACGTTCGTGGGAGAAGGTGAGTGTCGACGTCTTTCTATCACCGGCTGGCCGACTTCCTCGTCCTTCTCCATTTCACGTTCGTTCTTTTTGTCCTGTTCGGCGGACTCCTGATTCTGAAATGGCGGTGGGTGCTTTGGCTCCACTTGCCCGCGGCGGGCTGGGGCGCTTTGATTGAGTTCACCGGCTGGATCTGCCCGCTGACGCCCCTGGAGCACTGGCTCAGGGAAACGGGCGAAGGGCCGGCGTATCAATCAGGCTTCATCGAGTACTACATCCTGCCCCTTCTTTACCCCGCAGGGTTGACCGGACAGCTTCAAATGGTCCTCGGTCTTCTTGTACTTCTGTTGAACTGCGGCGTGTACCTGCTCGTGTTTCGACGGCGTCGTCAATCCATGCAACGTGCATAGCCCGGATTTCTCATCAGGCTCCGTCGCGAGGGCGTCGAGACGCCGCTGTGCCGGGGCGCACGGACTGCAAGACGCTGTAGGCATAGTTGACACTATGTCGAAGTGGCTTGCGGGAGTACGCATCGGTACAGCCAGTGGATCGGCATCCGTAGCAGGAGGCTGGTGAGAAATCCGGGCTAACGCCCCTTCCTTCATAGCGCCGTTTCCGCGGTTCCTGCGACTCTCTTGACCGCCTCTTTCGGCGACAGTATAGTCGAGGTCTTGCTTTTATCTCAGGATATTATGTCCATGAACGATCTGGCCGGCAAAAAACTGGGCTTACTTCTCTCAACCCCGCCTTCTCATCCCAATGCGGACGTGGTCGCCGGATTGAGCCGCGAAGCCTTGCGTTCTGACGTGAACGTGTACTTGTATCTCATCGATGAGGGCGTGAAAAACCTGGAAAACGCGGCGATCCTCAGCCTGGCTTCGGCAGGCGTCAAATTGAACGTCTGCGCCTACGGATGCCAGCAGCACAAGGTATCCACGGAAGGGTATGGGCAGGAAGTGACGTTCTGCGGACTGGTGGTCCTCTCCCAAATCATCACGGGCTGCGATCGATTCATCAGCCTGTAACGGGCTGCCTGTTTTCTCCCTTTTCTCATGACTCTTCGCGCGTTCCTGCGGAAGGGCCGTCCATCCCCCGTTCAGCGTCGCCGGCCGTACAGGAAGGTGATATTGATGCGCCGGGATTCATAGTCGTCCCGGAATACACAGGTGTCCGATTCATGAAAGAGGTCGGAATTGAAGACCAGGGCCCGGTTTTCCCGATAGGGAACCTTCACGGGCGACGCGCCGCTGTGGTTCAGGAACTCCCGGATCTTCGGCTGAAACGCCGTGGAATTGTAGACCTTGAAATCCCAGTCCCGCGGGGCCTCCTTGTCCCAAACGATCAAGCCTCCGCTCGCAGGGTCGAGGTTTGCGTCGTCGGGGGTAATCCAGAAATTGACGTTCACCGCCGCCGCATCGGCGTGGATTTTCAAGGGACGACGGGCACTGTCCTGCTTGAACGCCCAGGCCTGGAGTAACCGGTGTTGGTGAAAGATGCCCGGAAAGGCAGTGCGTAATTCTTCGGCCACTTGCAACAACAATGGCGAGGAAAACCCTTCGCCCAGAAACGCCCCGATGTAGCCGTCTTCATAATCCTTCTTCCAAATTGTCGAGTTGCGGCAAAACTGCTGAAGGGCCGCAAGCGCTTCGGGCCGTAACAATGCATCGATATAGATAATTTCAGGCTGACTCGCATTGTAGCGCCGTTCAATTTCTTCCACGTGCAATTCCGGATTCAACGCTCCCTGTGGTAACGGAGGATTATCGGCATAATGCAGGATTCGGTTCACCGACGGAGCCAGGGCCCGGGCCTCTTCCTGGCTGAGGGAGATCCGTTGATTCGTCTCGCCCAAGTGCAAGACCCGCTCTCGTAACGCCGTCAGGGTTGCCTGGTACGAGGAATCGAGCTGCCCGCACAATCCATGCTCAGCCAAATAGCGGATCTGCTCGGCATCGTGCTTGATCCGGGAGGCATGAAGTGCATCGACCCGAACGGCTTTTCCATGGTTTTGCAGCAGATGGGCCGACGTGCGGAGTTCGTGCAAGGCCCCATCCATATCCTGTTTCCACAAGAGAGCCAATCCCAGATGATGATGGGCTTTCGCGTATTGAGGCTTGATGGAGACGGCTTTTTGGAATCGGGCAATCGCTTCGTCAAGACGTTCGTCCTCAAACAGGATGACGCCTAGATTGTAATGGACCTCGGCATTATCAGGATTGAGCGCAATGGCTCGTTGGTACGCGTCCCGCGCTTCGTCCCGCCGGTCTAGCTCCTTCAGAACGACGCCGAGGTTGTTGTACCCCTCCGGGTGATCGGGTCTGACGGTCAGGACTTGCCTGTAGGTCGCACAAGCCTCGTCCAGTTCGCCTTTCTCCCTCAGGACGTTGCCCAGGTTCCCCAACGCCTCGACGTAGTCGCCCTTGAGTGAGAGGGCCTGCCGGTAGGCGCGTTCGGCCTCCTGCAATTGATTCAGTTTGTGATGGACGAGCCCCTGGTTGTAAAAATACAGCGGTTTGGTTGCGTCGCGCCGGATGGCCTTCGTAATGCAGTCGAGCGCCCGGTCATATTGGCCTTGCTGGTACGCCACCAACCCGAGCAGATGGAGAGCGTCGGCATGGGCCGGGTCCTGCGTGAGGATTTTCTGATAACAGGTTTCGGCCTGGGACAATCGACCAGCTCGATGGTGGCCGATCGCCTCCTCCAACAGTTGTTTCGCAAACCCTGTGCTTGCCGGCGTTGGAGACTTGGCCATCAACTTGGCTTGTCGTCTTCGTTCGGTCCTGTTCATCCGGCTTTGACAACCACTTCAGGGCTTCCGAAACCTTTCACCTTCATAAAGCCTCAAAAGAGTACGCCTGACCTCGCTAAAAAGTAAAGCGTCCGGGAAACACCCTCTACAACACGGCGTACGACCCTGCATCTCCTCACTGGAAGGACAGCATACTTCTTGATAAAGAAAAGGGCCTTGCACGAACGTGCAAGACCCTTTGAGCCGTTTCCCGATATGAAACGATCAAAAGCCTTCGGCGAAACTGCGCAGTTTCTTGCTCTGACTCGGGTGGCGGAGTTTGCGCAAGGCCTTCGCTTCGATCTGCCGGATCCGCTCCCGCGTCACCTCGAAGTCCTGCCCCACTTCCTCCAACGTGTGGTCCGTCGCCTCCCCGATCCCGAACCGTTTCCGCAGCACCTTCTCCTCCCGCGCCGTCAACGATTCCAAGGATTTCCCGATGTGCCGCTGCAGGTCGTACCGCACCGCCGCCTCCAACGGCGACACCGCTTTCTTGTCCTCAATAAAGTCCCCCAAATGGCTGTCTTCTTCTTCCCCGATCGGCGTCTCCAACGAGATCGGTTCCTTGGCGATCTTCAGGATCTTCCGCACTTTCTCCAACGGCATCTCCATCCGCACCCCGATCTCTTCCGGCGTCGGTTCCCGCCCCAATTGTTGCACCAGGTGCCGTGACGTCCGCACCAGCTTGTTGATGGTTTCGATCATGTGCACCGGAATCCGGATGGTCCGCGCCTGGTCCGCGATCGCCCGCGTGATCGCTTGTCGAATCCACCATGTCGCATAGGTGCTGAATTTGTACCCCCGCTGGTATTCGAACTTGTCCACCGCTTTCATCAGCCCGATGTTCCCTTCCTGGATCAGGTCCAGAAACTGGAGCCCCCGGTTGGTGTACTTCTTGGCGATACTCACCACCAGCCGCAGGTTGGCTTCAATCAACTCCGCTTTCCCCCGTTTCATCTTTTCTTCCGCCCATTCCAACCCCACCAAGGCGCTTTTGAATTCCGCGGTCGGCAGCAAGGTGGCGGTTCGTTCCACCTGTTTGAGGGTGGCCCGGGCTTCCTGGCTCCGGGCCACGACGTGCCGCAGCCCGGCCTCACTGAGGCCCGCCTGCCGCCGAATGGGCGCGGTCGGGGCCCCGGCCCGGCTTAACCGCCGGAGGAGTTTGAGGCCGGCCTCGCCCGGCTGCCCCAGCCGCTGGCAGCAGTCCCGCAGGAGCCGTTCGGCCTGCCGCACGGTCCGGCCCGCGTCTTTGATCTGGCTCACTAAGGCGTCCCGCACGGCCGGTTGCAGGTGCAGCCCGTCCACCCGGGCCCCCAACTGCTCCTGCACGCCCCGCACCTTGGTGCTCCAGCGGGCCTGCTGCGCCACCGGGGCCGTCCGCCGCCGGTCATAGAGTCGCAGCAGGGTCTTGCCCAACCGCCGCACCTGGTCCAAGTCCGCTAGGGCCTGGTGCCGTAATTCTTCTTCTTCCTGGGCCTCCGCGACTTCGGCGTCGTCCAGGTCGTCGTCCCCGGGGTCATGCACCAGCACGACGTCCCCGACGCGCACGTCCCGTTTCTTGAGCCGGCCCCGCCAGGTCTCCAGGGTCTGCAGGGTCATGGGCATCCCCGCGATCGCCCGCGTCATTTCCTCTTTCCCTTCTTCGATCTTTTTCGCTAACTCGATCTCCCCCTCGCGGCTCAATAACGAGACACTTCCCATCTCTCGCAAATACAAACGAACGGGATCATCCGTTCGACTCAAATCACCGGGAGTGAGATCGATTTCCGGGGCAT
Organism: Nitrospirales bacterium; assembly: GCA_965203665.1. Lineage (GTDB taxonomy): Bacteria > Nitrospirota > Nitrospiria > Nitrospirales > UBA8639 > Bin75. The sequence continues at coordinate 1,655,619 of OZ241905.1, forward strand.
TCTTGTCCAGCAATTCTTCCTGTTCCTCGGTCTTCTCAGAAATGGAATCCGTCTCAATCGGCGCTTCGGTACGGGATTGGGCCTGTAACGTCCCGTTCTTCATCCGTTTCGGAACAGGGCTCCCGACGGTATCGAGGGAATTCGGGACGGCACGGGGGCCGTCCCCTAAAGGGTGACGAACCTTTGCGGAGGATGGACGCGCCTGCTGACCCCGTTGGCTCTTTGTTGCCACTACCGACTTTTCTTTCCGTAGTTTGGAGGCGATTGTCTTTGCCATAAAGGCCCCTTATGATGGAGCTAAAGTGGAGGAAGCTAACCCGGCTTTTCTCCCACGCAACGTTTCGATTTGGGAATTCAGACAATCCACGTCATCCGTTCGTTGCTCTCGTTCGGCGATTCGAAGCTGAGCAATCAATTCGTCCAGCCGGGTTCTCAGATTTTTTTGTGTCAACGCTCTCAAACAACCCTGAATATACTCATCCCGGTCCTCAAAATAGGGCGCGGACACCGCCAACTCCGCAACCGCATCGCGACACGTCTCATCCAAGCCGGTCTCCGCGAAAAATCCCGATACATCAATGCCGCCTTCCCTATCGAGATGTCGCATGCCTATTTCCACGAGCCGGCGATAGAGGGGGGACCGGAAATCCTCGGGCCGCAACTCCTTGAAGTGCTCCGGATGCAAGCTCCCTTGCACCATGAACGAGACAATTTCGCGTTCCTCTCTAAACTCCCTTTTTTCGTTGCGTGGTTTGCCGGACGTTGGCGTTTTTCCCTGATGTCGCGTACCGCCCTGACGTTGATCCAGGACGGCAGGATACCGATCCAGAAGCAACTGCGGCTTGACGCCCAAGCGTTCGGCAACGCGTTGGATCTGTTCGTTCTTTTCAATGGGGTTCGAGACCTTGGACAGGATGCGAAGTATGTCGTCGACTCGTCGGGTCCGCTCTTCGATCGTCGCATGGGCGGCCCCTTCCAGGCGTTGAGCCACGGCGAACTCCAACAACGTCAAGGCTTGGTCCTGCAACGCGAGAAAATCTTCCGCCCCATGCGCCCGAACGTAGGAATCCGGATCATGCCCTTGTGGCATGACCACGACCTTGACGGTGATCCCACTCTCCCTAAACACGTCCAACGCGCGTAATGCCGCGCCGGTCCCCGCGGCATCGCCGTCGAAGATCAGCACAACGGTGTTGACGAATCGACGCAGCAGGACGGCATGCTCGGACGTCAGTGCGGTTCCCAAGGGCGCAACAACCTGACGAATGCCCGCCTGATGCAGTGCCAACACGTCAAAGTAGCCTTCGACGAGCATCAGAGAGGCTAGGTGCGGGGTCGTCTCGCGTGCCTTGTGCAACCCATACAAGACACGACCCTTCTGAAACAACGCCGTGTCCGGAGAATTCAGGTACTTGGGGGTGCCCTCTTCAAACACCCGGCCGCCGAATGCAATCACCTTTGCGCCCAAGTCGTGGATCGGAATCATGACCCGGCCGCGAAACCGGTCATAGAATCTCGTGGATTTCGAGGAGCCCTGGGCATCCTTGGTCGCCACCAGACCCGAGGCAGCCAAGTCGGACGGAGTCACGCCCTGCCTGGTCAAGTAGTTGGTGAGTCCGTCCCACAAAGGCAACGCGTATCCCACGCCGAACTCTTTCAAGGTCGGTAATTCAAGACCCCGTTCGGAAAGGTAAGCCAAGGCCGACCGGCCTTTGGACGGATCATGCAGATTCTGCTGAAACCACGTATTGGCCAGGGCATGGAGGCCTTCCAATCGTTTTCGCTGACCCGTTTGGGATTGCGAAAAGCCCTGTGACGCCGGAAGAGGGATTCCCGCCCGTTCGGCAAGATCTCTCACCGCTTCCGGGAACTCCAACCCTTCCTTCCGCATCAGGAAAGTGAAGACGTCGCCGCCGGTTCCGCACCCGAAACAATAAAACATCTGTCGCGCGGGGGTCACGGTAAAAGACGGGGTCTTTTCCTGGTGGAACGGGCAAAGGCCTCGAAAATTCTGACCCGTTTTCGACAACGCGACATAGCGGGACACCACGTCCACAATGTCAACGGAGTCACGGATTTGTTGAAGGGTAGCGGGAGGGATTCCAGCTCGTGCCGTTGTCAAGGCTCTTCTCCGAAGCCTCTGTCAATACCCTCTTACTGGAAGAGCTAGGCGGTCACAACTTGTTGTAAAATAATGTTTTTTGCAATATACCAGAGATTTACAGACAAGTCAACTTGCGGACATGCAGGGTGCCGGTTCTTACCGGGATTGCTCCGGCTCCCTGACACCCGATTTGCCGAAGCGTTTACCCAGTTCCTGCTGAATCGCCGTCATGGGAATATCACAATGTCCCAAGGCTACGATGGTATGAAAGAGTAGATCCGCCACCTCGTATATGATTTCTTCCCGGCGTTCCGTTTTGACGGCCAGCACGACTTCCCCGGCCTCCTCCACGACTTTTTTCAGAATGCGGTCCGGCCCGTCTTTCATCAGGGAGGAAACATACGAATGCTCTTGTGGATGAGCCTTCCGCTGCCTGGCCATTTCATACAGTCGATCAAGAATGCCTCCGTTCGCCTCTTCATCGCCCTGCGTCTCCGCCACGCCTTGAGACGTCACTTCCGCAAAAAAACACGTGCGGGCTTCCGTATGACACGCGGGCCCTGTGGGTTCGGCTTTGACCAAGAGCACGTCCCCGTCACAATCAAGAAACACCCGTTTGCAGTGAAGAAAATGGCCGGAGGTCTCCCCTTTTTTCCAAAGCTGTTGTCTCGAACGGCTCCAGAAGTGTACGTACCCGGTTTGCAACGTCCGGTCGAGTGCCGCCCGGTTCATATACGCCACCATGAGGACTGCGCCGTCACGCCAATCCTGGACAACGGCAGGCACCAGCCCGTGCTCATCGAACTGCACGTTGAGGTCGTTGGGAGCCACGCCCCCGTCAGATTCCGCAGCCATTCACGATACGCACGGGAAGCCCGTGTTCCTTGAGGTAGGTTTTTGCATCACCGATGCTGTAGGTTTGATAATGAAAAATCGAGGCCGCAAGTACGGCATCGGCCTTTCCCTCTCCGAGGGCCTCATACAGATGCGCTATCGTTCCGGCTCCACCGGACGCGATGACCGGAATGGACACGGCTTCCGAAACGGCCCTGGTCAACGGCAGGTCATAGCCGTCTTTGGTTCCATCCTGATCCATCGAGGTCAACAGGATTTCACCGGCCCCTCTTTCTTCCATGTGTCGGGCCCATGCCACGGCATCCAACCCCGTGGGGTTACGTCCCCCGTGGGTGAAAATCTCCCATCGTGCGGAGCCCGCTTCCTTGACCTGTTTCGCGTCGATCGCCACGACAATGCATTGGGAGCCGAATCGGCGGGCGCCGGCCGTCACGAACTCCGGATCCTTCACGGCGGCCGTATTGATACTGACTTTGTCCGCCCCCGCGTTCAGCAATTGCCGGATATTCTCAAGAGTACGAATCCCGCCACCCACGGTGAGCGGCATGAACACCTGCTCGGCCGTCCGGGACACGATGTCCAGCAGGGTGTCCCGATTTTCGTGAGAAGCGGTGATGTCTAAAAAGCAGAGTTCATCGGCGCCGGCTTGATCGTAGATCTTCGCGACCTCGACCGGGTCGCCGGCGTCACGAAGATTTACGAAGCTGACGCCCTTGACCACCCGGCCATCTTTCACGTCCAAACAGGGAATGATGCGTTTGGTCAACATCCCCGCCTCACGCACGAGCCTCGGCCAACGCCGCGGTGAGGTCCAACGTCCCTTCGTATAAGGCCTTGCCGACGATGACGCCGATAATCTTTTGTCCTAACCGTTTAATCGTACGAATATCCTCCACGCGCGTGACTCCACCCGAGGCGATCAGAGGAACCGGCGATGCCTGCATCGCGTCCCGCAAAGCCGACACGTTCGGCCCCTCCAACATCCCGTCACGACTGATTTCCGTAAAGATGACCCCGGCGAGCGGATAGTCCTTCAAGGAAGCCAACACGTGCTCCGCCGTTGACTCGGAAAGATTTGTCCAGCCGTGCATCGCGACTTTTCCTTGTTTTACGTCAACCCCGACGAAAATTTTTTCGGGGAAGCTTGCACAGGCGTCGTCGAGAAACGCCCGGTTTTCCAATGCGGCCGTTCCCAACACCACGCGGCCGACGCCATAAGAAAAATACTCTTCCATGACCTCCAACGATCGTATCCCTCCACCCACCTGAATCGGGATGGAGACAGCACCGGCAATCGCACGCACCTGCACCATGTTGTGAGGTTTCCCATTGACCGCGCCATTGAGATCGACGACGTGCAACCGTTCGGCGCCCAAAGCTTCCCATTGGCGGGCCATGGCCGCGGGATCGTCCGAATAGGTCGTTTCCTGCGCCATGTCACCTTGCCTGAGGCGTACGCACCGCCCGTCTTTCAGATCAATTGCAGGGATCACGATCATGAGTCGAACACCCTTCCCGGTTCAAGCCCCGGGCCATGTTTTTGATGGGTATGTGCCTCGAAGAAGGCAGGCCTCATAGGTGAGGAAGGACGGAAACGTGCCCTAATCCGTACCCAAGGGTAAGCTTTGCAGCACGCGACCGACCCCTGTACGCGCCAGCTCTTCAGCCGTAACAAACGTTCCTCCTCGTTCGAGGAATCCCTTGAAATCGTGCGTCAGCGGTTTCTGCTCTTCGAAATAATCGCCCACCCACAAAACTTTACCGTCCTTGGCCCCGACCAACCGGATTTCGAATCCGACGGCCGCGGGGTGCGCCGCGAACTTCGTGCCTTCCCGTTCACGGTACATTCGGACAACGCCCTCAAGTACCGCATCCACACCCAGCCGGTCTCCCAAGAGACGCGCTGATTCCCGACTAGTCTTGACTTGGGCAGATCCCTCCGGGCTGCCAAGAATCTGTCCGACGGTTTCCGGCGGGATGACCTGAATCCGGGACTTGAGCCGTAACTGGGAATACACCATGTGCCGGATCATGTCGGGAACGGAGTCCGGCACGGACACCTGTACCGGGCGAGACCGGCCGGGAATCGATGAACCGCTGACGCTCCCCAACGCCTGATGGATTTGGGGGTTAGCCAAGTCCGCCGGAGGGGGTGTTCTGAAAGCAAGAGAGATTCCCTTCTTCGCTTTGACTACGTGGAACGGCGCGATCGCAATTTTCGTGATAGCCTGGGACGCCAGATGGGGATGCGATTTCACGGTGACCGGATCCGCGGCACATGCCCCGCACCCCAAAAGCGGAAGCAAGGCCGCCGACAGCCAACGCGCCTGTCGCCGGCGCACGCCGGTGGTGATGAAAGCACTCAATTCCATGCCCCGAAATTCTTGAGCAATTGAAGGCCGACCTGCTGACTTTTTTCCGGATGAAATTGACAGGCAAAGACCTTTCCCTTGGTCACGCTCGACACGAAAGGAACGCCGTACCGTGTTTCGGTACACACCACGTCGTCCTCTTCCGGTTCCACGTAATAGGAATGGACAAAATAGACGTGGGCCTCCGGACTGATGCCCTCGAATAACGGCATGGGCCGTTTCACCTGAATCGTGTTCCATCCCATATGCGGAATCTTCAACGACAACGCCTGAGCCGGTCCGGAAGGAAACCGTTTGACTTTACCTTTGAAAATATTCAACCCCTGATGCACGCCAAATTCTTCGCTTTCCGAAAAAAGGACCTGGAACCCCACGCAAATACCCAAGAACGGCTTGTCCTGGGCAATCGTCCGGCGCAACGGCTCGACCAGGCCAAACCGCTGGAGATTGTCCACGCAATCGCCGAAGGCCCCCACTCCGGGAAGCACGACGTGCGTTGCCCGATCAATGACCGCAGGATCGCTCGTGACGACCGCGTGATGTCCCACGGTTTCAAATCCCTTTTGGACGCTTCGCAAATTCCCTCTCTCATAATCGATGATGGCGATCATACTTGCTTCGTCACTCCTCGCTCAGAAATCCCCTCTTCCGAATGGCTAGGCGAGTACCCCTTTTGTGGAAGGCACTCCAACCACCCTGTCGTCCTGGCGTGTCGCCTGATCCATGGCTTTTGCAAACGCCTTGAATACGGCTTCGATCATATGGTGGGGATTCCGGCCGTACCGAACGTTGACGTGCAGATTCAACCCGCCTTGAGTCACCAGGGCTTGAAAAAAATCTTCGAACAAGCCGAGATCGAACCCTTTCACTTCCCGATGAGACAGCGTCACGTTATAGACCAGAAACGGCCGCCCGCTCAGATCGACCACGACTTCCGCCAGGGTTTCATCCAACGGGACGGTCGCCCACCCGAACCGGCGGATCCCGGATTTGTCTCCGAGGGCTTCCGTGATGGCGCTTCCCAACACCATGCCGATATCCTCAACCGTATGGTGATCATCGATATGCGTATCGCCTTTGGCTTCAAGCACGAGATCGAACAACCCGTGTCGCGCGAAGGCATCCAACATGTGGTCCACGAACGGCACGGGCGTGGCAATCCGGCGTTCACCCGTCCCATCCAATCCCAATTCCACATGAATGGCAGTCTCGGAGGTGGACCGGTCTACCGCTGCCCATCGCGATTTCCTTGTAATATTCATGTTCCCCGGCTTTCTATGGAACGGGCATGGGCCTGCAGCCCCTCCATGGCAGCCAACCGCGTGACGTAGGGAGTGACCACTTTCAACTGCGCCTTGTTATACGCCACCACGTTCGTTCGTTTCACGTAATCATCCAGGGACAAAGCCGAAAAAAACCGCGCGGACCCCCCGGTCGGCAACACGTGATTCGGGCCGGCCACGTAATCCGCCACGGCTGGCGGAGTATAGCCCCCCATGAACACCGCACCGGCATGCCGAATTTTCTTGACGTAGTCGAAGGGCTTGGGCAAGAGGACCTCCAAATGTTCGGGGGCCACGGCATTGGCCACCTCGAAGGCTTCGTCCAGATTCGACACGACGAAAATTTTACCATATTGGCTGACGGAATGTGTCGCAATATGTCGACGCGTCAGTTTCTTCAATTGCAAACGAATTTCCCGCACAACCTTCCCGGCAAACGCCGTTGAGGGCGTCACAAGGTAGACGCGGGCTTCTTCATCGTGTTCGGCTTCACACAGCAGATCGGCGGCGCAGTGGGCGGGATCCGCGGGTTCATCCGCAATCACCAGCAGTTCGCTCGGCCCGGCGATCATGTCGATGTCGACGGTCCCGTACACCGCTCGTTTGGCCGCGGCCACGTACATGTTACCCGGCCCCACGATTTTATCCGCCCGGGGAATCCGCTTGGTGCCGTAGGCCAGCGCTCCGATCGCGTGCACGCCGCCGATCCGGTACACTTCATCGACGCCGGCGAGGTCCGCCGCGACCAGGAGATAGGGATCAATAGCCCCCGACGCGGTGGGACTGCACATAATGACCCGTGGCACCCCGGCCACTTTCGCGGGAATCGCGTTCATCAGGACCGTGGAGGGGTACAAGGCTTTGCCCCCGGGCACGTACAACCCCACGACGTCCAGCGGCGTGATGAGTTGCCCCAGCTTCACACCTTTCTCTTCAGTCACCCACGTCGATTTGCGTTGTTTGCGATGAAACGCGCGAATGCGCCGGGCGGCGAATTGCAGGGCTTGCAGATCAGTTCGTTGCACGGCGGCATACGCCTGCCGAATTTCTTGCGTGGACACCCGAAACCGTTCGGGGGACAAGGCAAGCCCGTCGAATTTCTTGACGTAGCGCGCGACCGCGGCATCACCGTCTCGTTCGACGTTCTTCAGAATCCGTTTCACGCGGGTTTCGATCTCGGCGTGCTGGCGCGCACCGCGATTGCAGACTTCAGCCAGTGCCTGGCGGTAGATTTTGGATTTTGAAGAAATAACCTTCATCACGCTCTCAGGCACAGGCCGTCCTGGGACGACTCTTGCGCAGCCTGTTAATCATGGTGGTAATCGCCTGATGCTTCATTTTCAAACTGGCCCGGTTCACGATCAAGCGTGCCGTGGATTCCGCAATCGTTTCTATTTCCTTGAGGTTGTTGGCTTTCAGCGTCTCTCCGCTCGACACCAGGTCCACGATACGATCCGCCAAACCCACGACCGGCGCCAATTCGATCGACCCGTACAACTTGATAATCTCGACCGGAATGCCCTGCCGGTTAAAATGCCATTCCGTGATGTTAGGATACTTCGTGGCGATCCGGAGCTTCGACGATAAGCGCGTGCGCTCATCCAGTCCCGCCAAGGCCGCGACGGAGATCCGGCACCACCCGATCCGCAGATCCAGGGGTTCATACACGTCCAGTTGTTGCTCTAACAATAAATCTTTCCCCGCCACGCCCACGTCGGCGGCGCCATACTCCACGTACGTCGGCACGTCCGTGGGGCGGACAACCAAAAAAGACAGCCCGGACTGCGGCACTTCGAAAACCAGTTTGCGATCGTCGGAGGACAATTCCGGGCTCAGATAGCCCGCTTTCTGAAACAAGGCCAGCGTCTGATCCAGGAGTTTTCCCTTCGATAGCGCGACGGTCACCATGTCACTCATAACCGGAGCCCTCTCGACGAACCGAAGCGCCCAAGCCTTGTAATTTATCTTCGATCCGCTCGTATCCCCGTTCCAAATGATAAATTCGGGAAATCCGCGTTTCACCCTCTGCCGCCAACCCGGCCAACAGAAGCGCGGCACTGGCGCGCAGATCCGACGCCATGACCGGCGCACCCGTCAAACGACCTAATCCTTTCACAACCGCACGGTGTCCATCAACCGCAATCACCGCGCCCATGCGTCGCAATTCGGGGACGTGCAGAAACCGCCCCGCAAACACCAATTCGGTGATCACGCTGGTTCCTTCCGCCAAACACATCAAGGCCATCATTTGCGCTTGCAGGTCCGTGGGGAACCCCGGGTAGGGAAATGTTTGAACGTCTTGGGCCTGCAACCGGGAACCGGCTTCGATGGTGATCGACCGTGTCCCCTCCGACAGTCTGGCGCCGCATTGCTTGAGTTTGGAAGTCACGACCTCCAGATGTTGGGGCACACATTGATCCACTTCGACGCGCCCACCCGTCATGGCCCCGGCGATCACATACGTTCCGGCTTCAATCCGGTCGGGAATGACCTCGTGATCCGCGCCATGCAACGCCGACACCCCTTCGATGACAAGACGTCCGGATCCGGCCCCGGAAATTCTGGCCCCGCGTTTGATCAGAAAATCGGCCAGATCGACAATTTCCGGCTCCATGGCGGCATTGTTGATGACCGTCGTGCCTTTCGCGAGACAGGCGGCCATCAATAAATTTTCGGTGCCGGTGACGGTTGGAATTTCGAAATCGATGCGTTGGCCTTCCAACTTCGCGGCATGGGCCCGGATGTAGCCGTAATCCACGGAGACGGTGGCCCCTAGCTGTCGCAGTCCATGCAAATGGAAGTCGACCGGCCTGGGACCGATGGCGCATCCACCCGGGAGGGACACGACGGCTTCCCCAAACCGGGCCAACAACGGGCCCAATACCAGGATGGAGGCCCGCATGGTCTTGACCAGATCATACGGCGCCTCGAGTGATTGGACGTGAGTCGCGTCGATGACCGCCTGTCCCTCCTCCTGCTTGACGGAAACGCCGAGCAAGCTGAGCAGCGTCATCATGGTGGCGACGTCTCTCACCTGCGGCAGGTTGGAAATCGTGCATTCTCCTCCCCCTAACAGGGTCGAAGCCAAGATCGGGAGCGCCGCATTTTTGGCGCCGCCCGTCCGGACGCGCCCTTCCAGGCGCTGTCCTCCCGTGACGATCAAACTGTCCATGTCGACGACGTTCGCTCCAGGCAAATCACGCGATCGATACCTGCCTGATCGCGCCGGATCGTTTTGACGGTGAACGCTTCGCCGGCTCTTCGACGAACGTCCTCGGACTGATGTATTCCCATTTCCATGACCAGAATCCCGCCCGGATGCAACAACGACGGACTCTCCGCAAGCAGGCGATCGTAGAACGCCAACCCGTTCGGACCGCCATCGAGGGCAGGAAGCGGCTCAAAGGCCCTGACCTCTGGTGGCAGACGATCGCATTGATCAGCCGGAATATACGGTGGATTCGAGACAATGACCGACACCTTGCCCGCGAACGCTCCAGCGGCCAGCGGTTCGAGACATTCACCCTGGAAAAACCGGATCCTATCAGCCACGCCGTGACGCTGCGCGTTCTCGCCGGCCACTTGCAGGGCCGGAGCACTGCAATCCGTAGCCGAGACGATGGCGCCCGGGCAGTCCAGAGCCAACGAGACGGCCAAGCAGCCCGACCCCGTGCCCATATCCACCATGTGACAGTCGATTGTCGAGAAGCGCGAGGCCAGGACTTCCTCGATGATCAACTCGGTTTCAGGCCTGGGAATCAACACGCTTGGATTCACGAGAAAGTCGCGTCCGCGAAAGGCCTGGGTGCCCACGATGTATTGCAAGGGCTCCCGTGACGCCCGGCGCCGAAACAGCGATTCGGTTCTCGTCCAATCTGCCGGCCCGACCCGAGCGTTTGGGTCCGCATACACCCTTAGACGCGAAACGCCCAAACCGGCTTCCAGCAGCCAGAACGCTTCATTGTCCGCATTGACGACATCGGCGGCCTGAAGGATCGCCACGCCCCGTTGATAGGCGGAGAGGAGCGTGGATGGGGATGGCGAGAAACTGTTCGGAGCCGCCATTTCAGTCTGCATCATCAGTTGTTGGACGCGATTTCAGCCCCACGACTCTCCGGCTCACGAGCATCGTGCAACGCCTTCACCAATTCCTCAAGGTCTCCGTCCAGGATCGATTCCAGCTTATGCAAACTCAACCCTATCCGATGATCCGTGACGCGATTTTGCGGATAATTGTACGTGCGGATCTTCTCACTACGCTCGCCCGTCCCGACTTGAGAACGACGATGCTCGGCAATCGAGGCTTCCTGTTTTTCACGTTCGGCGTCTCCAATGCGGGTTCGGAGGGTGCGCATGGCTTTTTCACGATTCTTGAGTTGCGACCGCTCATCCTGACACGTCACCACCATGCCGGTGGGAATGTGGGTGATACGCACAGCCGAGTAAGTCGTATTGACGCTCTGACCTCCCGCGCCCGAGGAACAGAATGTATCGATGCGCAGATCCTTCGAATCGAGGTGCACGTCGACGTCTTCAACCTCCGGCATCACCGCCACGGTCGCCGTGGACGTATGAATGCGGCCGCTCGCCTCCGTACTCGGAACTCTTTGGACACGGTGCACCCCGCTCTCATATCGAAAGGCGCCGTACGCGCCCTTGCCCTCGACGAGAAAAATGGCTTCCTTGATCCCGCCGATGCCCGTCTCATTGGCATCAATCATCTGCACCCGCAACCCGCGGTTCTCGGCATAACGCATGTACATGCGCAGCAACTCACCGGCGAACAGCCCGGCCTCTTCGCCGCCGGTCCCGGCTCGTATTTCGACGAATGAGTTTTTATCATCTTCGGCATTGCGAGGATGCAGGAGTCGCAGCGCGCGTTCCTCAACCTGCGTCCGTTGCTCCTGGAGCGCTCCCAATTCATCGGTGGCCAACGCCTTGAGTTCCGGATCCAGTTGCGGATCATCCAGCATCCGCGCGGTATTGGCGATTTCCCGGAGCAGACGCCGGTAGTCCGCAAACAACTGGCTGACGTCTTCAAGGTCGGCCCGCTCCTTGTTGTAGGCAATCACCACCGGCGGTTGACCGAGGACCGCCGGATCGGCCAGGCGATGGGTCAATTCGTCGTAACGATGCGCAGCGGCTTCCCATTGGGCGAGCCAACCCTCAAACTGGTTTTCCATCTTGTCGCCGGACATAGGAAGCCCTTCTCTACCATTGAACGAAAGTCTGCGAGAAAATCGAGGAGTGCGAGATCGCGTCGAGCGGGGAGGCTAGGCTTTGGACTTCTTGGCGTATTTCTTCCTGAATCGTTCCACACGCCCTTCGGTGTCAACGATTTTCTGCGTGCCGGTGAAGAAGGGATGACAGGCAGAACAAATGTCCACCTTGATATCGCCCACGGTAGAACGGGTTTGGAATTTCATGCCGCATGCGCAACTGACCGTCGCCTCGGAATATTCGGGATGAATGCCTGCTTTCATGATGCCGATGTCCTCCTGAAAACTGTTCCAAAGCCCATATCTAGCATGAAAGACCGGTCGTTGGCAAAGCGAACGGGAAAGTTACCGATTCATGGACTGGAGAAAGTCCTGATTATCCTTGGTCCCGGCGATCTTATCCATGAGAAACTCCATGGCTTCCATCGTCCCCAATGGACTCAATACCTTCCGTAACACCCACATTTTATTCAACCGGTCCCGGTCGACCAGCAACTCTTCTTTCCGGGTGCCTGATTGACTGATATCAATGGCCGGGAAAATGCGTTTGTCGGCCAAACGGCGATCCAAATGGACTTCCATGTTCCCCGTGCCCTTAAACTCTTCGAAAATCACGTCGTCCATCCGGCTGCCCGTATCCACCAGCGCCGTGGCCAGAATCGTGAGGCTTCCGCCATCCTCGATGTTTCGAGCCGACCCGAAGAACCGTTTGGGCCGTTGCAGCGCGTTCGAATCCAGTCCGCCGGACAGCACTTTGCCGCTCGGAGGCGCGATCGTATTGTAGGCGCGAGCCAGCCGGGTAATACTGTCCAACAGGATGACGACGTCGCGTTTATGCTCGACCAACCGCTTGGCCTTTTCCATGACGATCTCGGCCACTTGCGCGTGACGTTGGGCCGGTTCATCGAACGTGGAACTGATGACCTCGGCGCTTTTGACCTGGCGCTGCCAATCCGTGACTTCTTCCGGGCGTTCGTCAATGAGCAGGACGATGAGCAGGGTCTCCGGATGATTGTGCAGGATCGCACGGGCAATCGCTTGAAGCAGCATGGTCTTTCCCGTTCGCGGGGCAGCCACGATAAGCCCGCGTTGTCCCTTCCCGATGGGCGTGGTCAGTTCCATGACCCGTGTGCAGTATTCCTCCTGATCAAACTCCAGGGAAATGCGCTCCTCGGGATACAGCGGCGTCAAATTGTCGAACAGAATTTTGTCCCGCTGCATTTCCGGTTCGTCATAGTTGATCTTTTCAACCTTCAATAAGGCAAAATACCGCTCCCCACCTTTGGGCGGACGAACCTGACCGGAAATGATGTCGCCCGTTCGCAGGCCAAAACGACGGATCTGAGAGGGCGATATATAAATATCATCGGGACCCGGAAAATAATTCGAATCCGGCGCACGCAAAAACCCGAAGCCGTCGGAAAGGGTTTCCAGAACCCCTTCACCAAAAATGACTCCGTTCTTCTCCGCCTGCCCTTGCAAGATGGCAAAGATCAGTTCCTGTTTCCTCAGATTCGCACACCCTTCGATCTTCAATGAACGGGCCAAATCCGCAAGGTCGCCGATGGATTTTTGTTTCAATTCCGCAAGATGCATAACCTTCTCCTAAAGGTGGGTGATCATTGAGCCACAAGGTCGTGAAACCCCTCCCGGCCTTTCAGCACATGGAGCCTGACACAAGAGACAAGCACCTCCCATTGTGTTCTCTCTTCTCTTCCTTCGCCACGTCAGACCGACAACTGCCAACGCCCAAGCCGTGGCTTGGATAAGGCAGGAAAGGAAGTCGGTCCAGACAACCTTCCTCCTTGCCGGAATCGCGGCGTGACGACGAGCCGTAACGTGTCTTCCTGGAGACCGACGGATTCGCAAACTATTTACACGTGGTGAACAGACCGTCCTGCTTGTGTTCCGGAACAGTCATTCAGACAATTCCGCCGTTGCAATAAATGAAGGGAACCTATTCATTATGTATTGGACAGAAGGGTGTTGGCGTTACGAAAAATTGATTTGCAATTTTGGGACTTGAAAACTCATGTAGGGAGAAGTAACTGTCTCTTCAATCTGGAAGGTATATTTGTTTTGTATAACATGCATCTCCTGATTGTCAATAGCTACTTTCAACCATTGTTGGTTTGCGATGCCACGAGCGTTGTGATAAATGAACGGAAGCAGGAGAAAACTTCTCAACCTAGAAAATTTATTGCACAAAATGGCCAAGCCCGACGAGCCTTTTTCACATGGACGGATTTTCTCCTTTGCCGAGGCGACGGAACTGATCCCGAAGCTGGCGACGCATCTGACCAAAGCCAAAGCCGGCAAGACGATCCTGCAGCAAACCAAAGAAGAAATCAAAAAAGCAAGCGCCAATGCTCAGTATGGAGGCGGGAGTTGTGAGGGGCCACGCTACATCAAAGCACTCGAAACGATTTATGAAAACCTCAACAGCGTCAATGAAATGGGAGTGATTGTCAAAGATCTGGACATGGGCTTGTGCGACTTCCCGTATCTCATGGAAGGACGGGTGGTCTATCTCTGCTGGAGGCTTGGCGAAGAAACCATTGACTGGTGGCATGAGATCGACGACGGATATAAAGGGCGACAAACCCTGCCCAAGGGAATCACGTGAGAAACAATCTTGAATCACTTGTCCGTTTTGTGCGAAGGCCGAGTGCATGACGTACGTGATCATTGGATGGGATGGGCCCGAAGGGCAAAGCAAGCGGCCGCATCATAGACCCGCCCACTTGGACTATCTTGAGCGCTTGCAGCAACAGGGCCGATTGATCAGCGCTGGCCCCTTCACCGATAAAGCCGGAAGCTTGGTCATCATCGAAGCGGACACCATGGAGCAGGCCGAAAGCATTGCCAACGGCGATCCCTACGTCACGCACGGCATATTCGAACGAGTCGAAATCCATCCGTTTAAACGAGTCTTCCCCCGGCCACAAGAAGCATGACCGCACGTTCTATCGGCTTGGCAGTCATCAATTTGAAAGAGCGGCATCTTGCGTGTTACAAATTTTCGTTCATGATCTTACATATGTGGCGATCCAATGATTAAGCTCATCCGCGAAGGTTCGGCGAAATACCCCTGGCTACTCAAGATCATCATGTTGGTGATCGCGGTCACCTTCACCATCGGGATGGGGTGGTTCGGGTATGAAACCGCACAACAACCCAACGTGGTGGCTGTGGTCGGGGCGTATCAGGTGGAATTGGAAGAATTCCGCAGAGCATACAACAGGCTCGATGCCTTCTATAGAAATCAGCCGCAGCAAGAAGCCCCGGACAACAAAGAACTCAAGCAAACCGCCATCGACTCTTTAGTCAACCGGAAACTGTGGCTCGTGGCTGCCGATGATCTCAATCTGGAAGTGCACCAGGACGAACTGCGAGACGCCATCATGAAGCGCGATGAGTTTCAGAAGGATGGGGCCTTCGACCCGGAAACCTACCATCGCCTACTGGAGCTCAACCGGATTTCTCCGGCGAAGTTTGAAGAGGGCCTGGCCAAGGATCTTCGCATACAAAAAGTCCAGTCCCTTGTTCAAGACGTGGCGACCCTCAACCCGGTTGATGAGGACTTGGTGAAGGAACTCGCAGCGGGGCAAACCGCAGGGCTCGAAGATGAAAAAGAGATCGAAAAGGTCAATAACCGCATCAGGCTCCAACTCCTGATTCAAAAGAAACAGCAGTCACTCCAAGCCTTCCAACAGGCCCTGCGGGCTTCCTCCACCGTGGAGATCCGGCAGGAATTCCTCTAGATTCCTCGCGATCGATCCCCCAACGTTCTCCCCTAAACGAGTCAAAACACCGGCGACACCGATTCCTCAAATACGAGGAACCGCCACCAATAGTGTCTTACTCCAGCGGATTGCGGACATCCAAAAAATCAAATTTCCTGAAGTCTCTATCCACGGTATATAGCTTGAGAATGTCATGTTGCCGCAGAAGAGCCGCTAAATGTGCATCTGGGACCAAGTTTCCACGTACGGGAAAGTCTCGTGTGACTTCCCGATAGATTTCAAAAAATCCATCAGCTTCGGACAATGGTCTCACATGGGGTAACTGTAACAGGGCCTGGATGTTTCCCAGGGCTTCCTGTGGAGACAAAGGGTGAGAAAAGATTTGAGGGTGAGTCGCCACCCGGAGATAAGCCATCAACGTCGGCCAAGCCACGTACCACGGCTCAGGATTGATGGTACAGCTTTGAAGAAACTGCAGGGCTGACGAATGATGAGAACTGGTCCGATCCGATGCATACAAAAAAATATTCGCATCGACCGAATAACTCACTTCACGTTCTCATCAAGCACGGCATACAGGGCTTCTTTGTCGGAAAAATCAATACGGGCTTTCATAGCGCGAGACACCCAATGCAGTTTAGCTACTCGCGGGGTCTTTCTCCTTTGAAAGAGAGCTTCCACCAACAGTTGAGACATAATTTGCCCCAATGATCGCTTCTCTCTCTTTTGAAGGGTTTTGAGTTCCTTCAAGAGAGGCCCATCAATATCAACGGTCGTTCTAGGCATGATGTTATGATGATAAGATGAAGCGCATCTGATGTCAACACTGCCTCAATGAAGACGGCCTTGCCTTCCTTGATCATCGTAGCGGCGCTGGCGTTTGTCAGTTGCAAGCAGAGCGGTTTTTCGGCTGCAACGCGTCAAAAAATCTAAACACCCAGTTCGTTTTTCGGATTTTCTCGACAAAATCACGGCACTCCGCCAATGTATAGGCTCTCCTTTCTCTGGCATGGGCGACTCGATTGCGGTCGTTACGTACAACATTGAGTTTTGCAAGCGTATCGCGAGAAGTAAGAAACTCGCTATTGCGCCTCGTGGCTAATATGCAGCTTAGGCCGACGTTGGTGCCCGCCTTTTCAAGCACTGTAATAATTTGTCCTAAACCACATATCTGATTGCGACGTGGCGCATCTTCACCAAGCAATTCTTCGATTTGAGTCTGGTTAGGCTGAAATACCTGATAATGAAATTCCGATTCTATCGACAGCGCCCAGCGTAGAGGAACTGACCGGGGATTGATTTTTATCCAATGCTTGTCGCCCCACAACTCCGCCCCTACGACAAACTCTTTAGTTCTATTGTGGAGATCGTCAAATAATGAGCCGCATTCATGTCTCAGTCTGTTCTGTGCCGCATCCAAGTCTGCTTGGAATCGTGGATTAACAGCGGCACGACTCAGTTCGTCCTTCCAGGAAATGGCTTCCGCAGACCCCACAGGAGAAACATAGCCATCATCGGAATAATCATCGATGAGTTCGCAAAAATGTCTCGCTCGTTCAGGTCGTTTTAGGCGAAAGTAGTAGAGAGACACGAGACTCGCCAGCCAGGTTTCGAGCGCACTCCTTTCGCTTGAATCTGACCTCTGATCGAAATCGCCATGCTCTAGTTCCCTTCGACGGACAAGAGTATATAAATGTTCATACACAGCGATGGCATGAGCGTACATCTCACGTTCCTCGTACCATCCAGCCATTCCTTCGTTCAACGGCCAGTCGAATGAAACGTCAACTTCGTTCAGGAATCTCGTCCACGCCATTTTCAACTTGCCTGCATCCTCAGACTCAAGCGTTCTATCCGTGAAGGATAGTCGCTCGATGAGATGATCGTAGTCATTGCCGAACGGGGTTTCACAGAAAAGGGCGAACCCTTTGTTGATAAGGTTCAGAAGTTCCCCGTCGGTTGGTACCTCACGTCCCGATTCAGGCCTTGAGATAATATCGAGGCGTTGCCTCTCCCATTCTTCTTTTTCACGCTGCGTTTCACGCTGGCTTTCAGGATCGTTCATAACTTCGTCCACGAGTTCGTCAGTAGCTTCGTCCATGAGTTCATCAGCTTCGCTAGAGATACCATTGTCCATAGATCATCCTCCCCGAAATTCAGGCGTCATATAGCCCTTTTCCACTATCGTAACGGAATTGTATATGTGTTTACCCACGCAAAACATGGGAGCCTTTGACGGCTCTTCCTGTCTTTTTCTACGCTTGTGTCGAACGAGCGACTGAACCATCACATACACCAGGAGCAAGAGAACCATGAAGACCATTTTGTTCAAGAGCTTCTTTGTCGTTATCGTCCTAATGGGAAGCGTGCAGACGGCTGCGTTTGCCGAGACGCGGTCCGAGGCCATGGCCGAACTCGACAAAGCCAAAGCTACACAGGGAAAAGTGTCGGCCGTCGCGTCTGCGGAGACTTTGTCCGAGGCCATTGATGAAGCCTTGGTTGTACCCTTGGCGACGATTGAGGCCTTCTCTGTATATAAAGCCGCCATCAACGAAGTCAGTGCCAAGTCTGAAGAGGCCAAAACCCAAGAAGAAATGGATGCTTGGGCCAAGTCACGCGCCACACATGCAGTTGCTGCCTTGGATGAAGCTATTGCCCACGCCAAGGCAGGCCAAGGTCATAAGAAACGGGGCACGCATTGCAAGGCCATCTTACAATCTGATGATCCGGTAAAGGTAGTCGAATGTTTGGAAACTCTGGACAAAATTGTGAGGTACTGCACCCCGACAATCAGATATAGCCTCGAATGGATCAAAAAGGCAGGGATATCATGGAACATTGAAGAAGCGCGCCCGGAAAGCTATTCAGATGAACAACGATTCGTAAAACAAAGCATCCTTCTTAATCCGACCCAAAACAATTATTGGGATAGGTACAAAAAATTGGTCGATGCTCGGACTTACAACGATTTGCTGGTCAAATTCATCAATGAAAAAACGGCAGTTGATGATACGCCATGCGTGAAGGAAACCATCACCGGCTATTCCAGGTTCGTGGTCTATTTGTTAAACCAAGACCGCTACGCCGGCTTGGTAAAACGATGTGCAAAAAAGATCAAAAGCGTCTTGGGTTATCGGAAGATATGGCCATGCGTCAAGCGATACCGTGAGATGGTCGGTGAACCCGTTGAAACCGATTCAAACGAATGATGTAGAAAACCATCCGAAGCTGAAGGCATGAACCGATGCAAACGTTTGATCAGGATGGATGATTCCCTTTAAAGAACTGCCCGTTGTGGTTCAGAGAGTCGTCATGAAGAGCGCTTCTTGAGGCGTTTTTCATATTGGGCGGCGTACAGATCAATGAGCCGGCGGATCATCGCCTGATATGAAGTCCGGCGCTTTCCGGCTTCTTTTTTAAAGAAGTCCACACTGGATTTACTCAAAGCGATCGTAACCTTGACGTGGTCCCGGCGAAGCACCAACTCTTCCGGCGGTGGAAGAAAATCTTCAATGACGCTTAATTTGCCCAGAGGCTCATCCGTATATTCGATTTTGTTCTTCATAAATTCTTTTGCCCCTTCTGCAGTATTCTGCACCGAAGATTCGAACTACCTCACTTCGGTTGTAGCCTAGTCTTCTCCGGCTATTGAATCAACATCGCATCGCCGTAGCTGTAGAACCGGTAGCGGGTATTGATGGCTTCTGCATAGGCCGCGCGCAGTTGGTCGAGGCCTCCGAAGGCGGAGACGAGCATGAGCAACGTGGTGCGCGGGAGATGAAAATTGGTCAGCAGCGCATCGACCATGGCGAAACGAAACCCGGGTGTAATAAATAACCGGGTCTCACCCGGACCGGGCCGGATCTTTCCGGCTTCGTTGACCGCCGATTCCAAGGTGCGCACCGACGTGGTTCCGACCGCCACGATTCGCCGTCCTTCAGCCTTTGCCGCATTGAGGCGTTGCGCCGCCGCCTCGGGAATGTCAAACCATTCGGCGGCCATGTGATGATCTTCGATCCGGTCAACGGTGACGGGACGAAACGTCCCGGGCCCCACGTGCAGCGTGACGGTCACAAGTTGAATGCCTTTTTGCTCGAGGGCGGCAAATAACCGTTGCGTGAAGTGCAACCCCGCGGTCGGAGCGGCGACGGCCCCTTCTGATTGCGCGAAGACCGTTTGGTAGGCTTCTTTATCATGCTCATCCGCCGGGCGTTTGATATAGGGCGGGAGAGGAACTTCTCCTATTTTCTCCAGGAGGTCCTTGATGGAGCCGTGCGTGTCGATCCGAAGGACCGTGCGCTCCTGACTCCGTTCCAGAACCTCGGCGGTCGCTTCCTCCTGAAACTCGAGAATCTGACCAACGTCGACGTGCCCTTTCAGCAAGACTTCCCAACTCGCTTCCTTCAGGGGCCGTACCAGCAATGCCTCGATTTTCCCGCCGGTGGACCGTTTGGTGCCGTGAAGCCTGGCGGGTATCACCTTCGTGTCGTTCAACACCACCACGTCATCGGACCGCAACAGGTTCGGCAGATCGTTCACTCTGGCATGTTGAAACGCGGGTTCCCCCTTACGCGGCACAACCAACAGGCGCGCGTGATCTCTCGGAGAAACCGGATAGTCGGCAATCAGCGATTCGTCGAAAGGAAAGTCGAACTCGGACAGTCGCAAGACGGATACCCACGTCAACACAATTGAAGCCAAACCATCAAGAACGGGAGAGAACCGCGGGCATCAGTTATGAAGACGGTAGGGTCATGACCACCTGATCGCGCGGCAGGATTTCCGTTCCCGGATAGTAATAGCGCAGGATGGATTGATAGGGGTACCCCAACTCGGCCATTTCCTTGGCGCCCCATTGACACAGGCCGACCCCGTGCCCTGCCCCTTTTCCCGCAAACACCACGTGTCTGTCAATGCGTTCAATGGAAAACCGGGTACTGCGTACTTTGGCATACCCGAGGACCCGTCGAAATTCCTGTCCCGTGATAACGAGTTCTCCCAGGGAATGCAGGATCCTGATATCCTTGACCCGACCGGCGGTGGTCATGCCATAGGGCGTGAGCGTCGCGAGCCAACCAATGGGATACCCTTCTTCCTTGAGCCGGGCTTCGACCGTGTCAAACGGAATGGTCGCTCGCCACTCGTACCAAGGCGACTTCCGATCAAACGGACAAGCCACCCCTTTGAGATAGGGCAAGTCTTTGGCCCACACGTTCATGGCGTCTTCCGTGGGCCCGGCGGTCGTGGATGAATACACGGCGAAAATGGGACGGCCTTCATGGGTCAGGACCTGGCCGCGCGTCCGGTTTACGGCATCGAGCACGGCGCGATTGACCTTTTGACGGCCCGTATAGACCTGATCCTGCACGCTCGCATACACGTCGAACGGTTGGACTGCGTTCTTGAGTTTCTTGTACAACACGTAGGTCCGTGCCGCCACGGCCTGCGTCCGCAAGAGTTCTTCGTGCCAACCGGGATTGACTTCCGAACTCACGACGCCCGCCACGTACTCTTCGAGATCAACCACGTTCACGATCAGCAGGTGTTCGTCCCGGACCGTTATCGCGAGATCCCCGTACACCGCCCAATGTTGGCTCACCGCATCAGAGGACGATCCTTGAATGGTGACTTGCAGTTTATTGTGTGTCCCGTGAATTGCGAGACCGTTGCCTCGGACCAGGTTTCCATCGACCTGCAACTCATGCCCCTTCAGAACAACCGTTGCCTCGGACAACGCGTCGATGGGGTCTCCCGAAGACGTTTCGAGACGCAAATCTCCGGCGGAGCCGACCGTGACACGGTCGGCCTGTTCGGCCAAGGCAACCCGTACCTGATCCGCTGCGTGAACCCAAGGCAACGATGTCGACCCCACACCGATGACCAGCAGGAACATCCAGGCCGGAGAGAAGGTGGATTTGGTCATCGCTTCAGGAAGAAGTAGAGAAGGAGACTGCCCACCACGCTGATGACGATACTGGTGCCCAGTGGGAAGTAAAAAGTGAAGTTGTCCCGCTTGATGAACATATCGCCCGGCAGCTTTCCCAGCCAGCCGAGTCCGGTCCCCTCACCCGGCCACTTGCCGAGCAACGAGACCACGATGCCGAGCACGACAATGCCCAAACCCAGAACGATGAGCGTTTTCCCGATGAACTCCGGCATGGCTCACCTTGCCAATGCCTCGGCAATCTGGACGGCATTGAGCGCGGCCCCTTTGCGCAGGTTATCCGCCACCACCCACAAATTGAGCCCATTGGGAATGGAGTCGTCCTCACGAATCCGTCCCACGAACACCGCATCCGTTCCCGCCGCGTGGATCTGCAGGGGATACAACTTCCGCGAGGGATCGTCATACAGTTGCACGCCCGGCGCGGTCGAGAGGATGGCCCGGGTTTCCTCCACCGACAACTTCTGCTTGGTTTCGACGTTGATGGATTCCGCATGGCCGACGAATACGGGCACGCGCACCGTCGTTGCGGAAATCCTGATCGAATGGTCACCCAGAATCTTCCGGGTTTCGTTGACCATCTTCATTTCTTCACCGGTATACCCCGACGACAAAAAATCGTCGATATGCGGCAAACAGTTGAACGCGATCTGGTGCGGATATACCGTGGACGTCACGTCGCCGAAGCTCAACAACTGCCGACACTGCTCCGCCAACTCGTCCATGGCCTCTTTCCCGGTACCGGAAACCGATTGATAGGTGGAGACGACGACACGGGTGATCGTGGCCTGATCATGTAACGGTTTGAGTGCCACCACCATTTGAATGGTGGAACAATTCGGGTTGGCGATAATACCCTGGTGGGTTTCCAGATCGTGCGCGTTCACTTCAGGGACGACCAGCGGAACCTTCGGGTCCATGCGCCAGGCCGAACTGTTGTCGATCACCACCGCCCCGGCTTCGACGGCAGCCGGCGCGTACTCCTTACTCACGGAGGCACCGGCGGAGAACAACGCGATATCGATCCCTTGAAACGATTCCCGTGTGAGCAATTTCACCGTGACGTCGTCGCCGCGAAACGACACGGTCCCGCCCGCGGACTTGGACGACGCCAACGGACGCACTTCGTCCACGGGAAACTTGCGTTCTTCCAGGACCGAAAGCATTTCCGTGCCGACGGCGCCGGTGGCCCCGACCACGGCGACGGTATAAGCCGATTTCTTCTTCATCTCTACGAGTCTGTCATTCCCGCAGTTTCCAACGGGAATCCACGTCTTTCTCTTCTTTCCCCCCTCACCCCGGCCCTCTCCCACCAGGGGAGAGGGAGCAGGTCACGGGTTACCATTCACGATGACGCGGATACGGTGGCTGAAGGTATCCGCGATGTAGACGTGCCCTGGGGAGTCCAGGGCAACTCCGAACGGATAGTTTAAGCTGCTCTGCCGGGGATCCTTCCCGTCGCCGGAAAATTCCGCTTTCCCGTTCCCGGCCAAGAGCGACATTTCCTGTTTCTGCAGATGCCACACCCGGATTAAATGGTTGTCGCTGTCCGTAATGAACAGGCGACCGTCAGGATGCAGGGCAATGGCATACGGCCGGGACAGGTTGGGAGAGGATTCATTTTCACCCGGCGTGAATTGAAACGCATCCATTCCGCCAGTCACCGTCTCCACCGTCCCGGCCTGTCGATCCCACTTCCGAATGCGACTATTGAACGTATCCGCAATGTACAGGTTTCCGTCCTGATCCACGGCAAGCCCGCTGGGACCGGCCAACGCGGTTTCAGGGCCGGCGGCCCCATCGCCGTTGTATCCCGACTCCCCGGTCCCGGCGACCGTCGTGATCACGCCGGAAGGCACGTCGAGTTTGCGGATCCGGTTGTTGCTTTGATCGGCGATGTACAAACAATCAGGTCCGTCCAGGACCAGGGCCACGGGTTCATTCAGCGCCGCTTTTGCGGCAGGGCCATTGTCGCCGTAAAATTTCGCCTGGCCCGTTCCCGCGATGGTGGAGATGATTCCGGTGCCGGGCTCAACCCGGCGAATCCGATGATTCCAGGTATCGGCAATGTACACGGTGCCATCTTCGGCCACGGCCACGGCCGAGGGAAAATTGAGCGCGGCCTCGGTTGCCGGACCGCCGTCGCCTGCAAACCGCTGATCCTTTGATGGGGTTCCGGTCACGTAGCGGACCATGCCACTCAAATCGGGGGTTTGCGCGTAGGCGTCACCGGGTTTGTTCACCGGATCCGCCAATGGATCTTCATCGTCTTCCGGGCACTCAGGCACAGGCTCGACAGACATCGACGCATGGGCATCAGGCTCGCAGGTTCCGGCTATCGTCGTGATGAACCCGGTTTGCGCATCAACCTTACGCACCAGGTGATTTTCCGAATCGGCGATATAGAGATTGCCGGCGGCATCGAGAGCCACCGTTTTCGGTTCGTTCAACGTGGCCGTTGTGGCCGGACCGGCATCTCCGCCGCAGCCGGGCTCCCCGCTTCCGGCGATGGTCCCAATCGTGCCGGCTTGAATGGTGTCCAACATTCTTCTCTTAACCTTCCTTGTGCCTAAGGAACCTCTGATTTATTGCACTATCGGGCGCATGGCGGCGTTGTGTCCTCGCTCAACCCTCACCTATCTCTCTGATAAGCCTCGGGTTTCGCTCCGGGACGCCTTGCCCTGCATCCCGCTATCACCATAAATCAGAGGTTCCCTAACCGATGCTTTGAAGAATACGCTCGCTCATCTCTTTGGTACCCACGAGGGTGGTTCCCGGCGCCGCGATGTCTCCGGTTCGGCACCCCTGACCCAATACGGCCTGAATGGCGTTCTCGATGAGGTCCGCTTCCTCGCCCATGCCGAACGAATACCGGAGCATCATCGCACCGGAAGCGATCATGCCGATAGGATTGGCCGCATCCTTACCCGCAATATCCGGGGCGCTTCCATGAATGGGTTCATACATGCCGACGGACGCGCCGACGCTGGCCGACGGCAGCATCCCGATCGATCCGGTCAACATGGCGGCTTCGTCACTCAAAATATCGCCGAACAGGTTCGTGGTCAGGATCACGTCGAACTGCCCGGGATTCCGGATCAACTGCATCGCGCAATTGTCCACGTACATGTGTCGCAGTTCCACGTCCTGATAATCCTTGTGGACCTCGATGACGACCTTCCGCCACAACTCCGAGGATTCCAGCACGTTAGCCTTATCCACGGAAGTGACGAGTCCCCGGCGTTTGCGTGCGACGTCGAAAGCGATTTTGGCAATCCGCGTAATCTCTTCCGTGGTGTACACTTCGGTATTGAATCCGCGATGTCCGGTCGGCGTCGCCTCCACGCCCTTGGGCTTCCCGAAATAAATGCCGCCCGTCAGCTCACGCACCACGAGCACGTCAATGCCCTCGATGACCTCGCGCTTGAGGGTCGAGGCATCGGCCAATTCAGAATACAGTTTGGCCGGCCGGAGATTCGCAAACAGCCCGAGTTGTTCCCGCAGTCCCAGCAATGCCCGTTCCGGCCGCCGCGCATAGTCGAGGCCTTCCCATTTCGGTCCGCCTACCGCCCCCAAGAGGACGGCGTCACTGGTTTTGGCCAACTGAAGCGTATTGTCCGGGAGCGGCCATCCCGTGTCGTCAATGGCCTGACCGCCGACCGCGGCGTGAATAAACTCAAACGCGTGACCACCGCGTTTCCCGACCGCTTCCAACACCGCCACGGCCGCCGGCACGATCTCAGGGCCAATACCATCCCCTGCCAATACTGCGATTTTCTTGTTCATAACCTTTCCTTTACTTCACTTGCACCGCACCTTCTCCCAACAGGGACGTGGGATTATTGAGGGAGTGGGAACGCTTTTGTGCGTAATCAACAAAGCCTGATTTTATCGCCCTGGTTGGCGCGGCGCTCCAACTGCGACGCCAGTTTATTCAGGGCATTCAGATAGGCTTGGGCCGAAGCCACGATGATATCGGTATTCGCCCCGTTCCCGGTGACGATTTCGCCGTCCTGCTCGATCCGCACCGAGACCTCTCCTTGCGCGTCCGTTCCGCCGGTAATGGCTTTGACCACGTAGGCCAATAATTTGCTCTTGGTTTGGGTGATCCCGGCAATGGTTCGATACACCGCGTCGACCGGACCATCGCCCGTTCCCGTCTCTTTCATCACCTGTCCATCCACCGCCAACTCCACGGTCGCCGTCGGTAATTGATTCGTCCCGCTTTGCGTATTCAGGGACTTTAACGAGTACCGCTCAGGCACCTTGGTGACGGCTTCGGACACGATTGATTCCAGATCTTCTTCGAACAATTCCTTTTTCTGGTCCGCCAGCCGTTTGAATCGCTCGAACGCCGCGTTCACTTCTTCGTCCGAAAGCGTATAGCCCAGCTTCGCCAATTCCGCCCGAAAGGCGTGCCGACCAGACAGCTTCCCCATCACCAGCCGGCTTTGCGTCAGCCCGATGGAATCCGGCTGCATGATTTCATACGTGTTCTTATCCTTGAGCAACCCATCCTGGTGAATCCCGGAGGTATGCGCAAACGCGTTCGCCCCGACGATGGCTTTATTGGGTTGGACGACCATCCCCGTGATCTTGCTGACCAGCCGGCTGGTCTTGGAAATTTCTTCCGTGCGAATTTGCGTCCCGGCGTCATAAAAATCCTTGCGGGTCCGCAGCCCCATCACGATCTCTTCCATCGACGCATTGCCGGCCCGTTCGCCGATTCCGTTGATGGTACATTCCACTTGCCCCGCCCCGGCGTGGATGGCCGCCATGGAATTGGCCACCGCCAATCCCAAGTCGTTGTGACAATGGACGGAGATGACCGCACGATCGCAATCACGCACCCGCGTCCTGAGCGTTCGGATAATATCTTCAAATTCCTTGGGGGTCGTGTATCCCACGGTATCGGGAATATTCACGGTACCCGCGCCTGCATCCACGACCGCTTCCACGACTTCGCACAGGTAGGAGACATCCGACCGCGTCGCGTCCATGGGGGAAAATTCGACGTCATCGACGTAGCTGCGCGCGTGCCTGACCATCTCGACCGCACGCTGAAGCGCTTCCTCTCGCGTCATGCGGAATTGGTGTTTCAGGTGAATGTCCGACGTGGACAGGAAAGTATGAATGCGCGGTTTGGGCGCCCCGTGCAACGCTTTCCACGCCGAATCAATGTCCGCGGGCTTGGCTCGCGCCAGGCTACAGACTGTCGGGCCTTCCACCTCCTGCCCGATACGCTGCACCGCCTCGAAGTCGCCGGGGGAACTGAAGGCAAACCCGGCTTCAATAATATCGACGTTCAAGCGAGCCAGTTGTTTGGCGACCAGCACTTTTTCTTCCACGTTCATGCTGGCTCCCGGAGACTGCTCGCCGTCGCGCAAAGTGGTGTCGAAAATTCTGATGTGTCGCTTCATTGCCCATGCTCCTCACTAAAGAATCACGGCCTTATGGCAAGGCCTTACCCAAACGTTCATCGTGCCCTGCCTCCGGCCTTTCTCAATCATACCCCAATCGTTCACCCAAGCATAACCAGCCCCCATAATAAAAAAGCCTTCACCCCGAAGAGGTGAAGGCTTTCGACCTGTTTCGGGGTCATCAGGGGGTTACTGCTGTTTTAAGCAGACTTGTCAGTGTCGCGTCACCTAAAAGAAGGAGGCCCTTGCCTTTTCCTTGCCATTGATCCATGCGATCAGTCCTTTGACTCCGACGGCACGGGTGCCCGAACCGGCGCTTCCCTGGTCGTGGGAGCGGCGACGATGTTCCAGCCCTTTTCCAACAAACCGGAACTCACGTAAGCCAAACAAATCACAAACAACATCAGTTCAGGATAGGCCATGACGGATACCAGAAGCAAGACGGCCCAGACCAAATACATGAAATGATTGTGGCCTGCAAACTTCAACTGTTTCACGCTACGGTATTTCACCGTGCTCACCATGAGGAACGCCATCAACAGACTTAAAGCGATCACCACCGAGGGAAGCACGCTTGCAGGCAGATGGCTGATGTGCGTGTCGAAAATATAAAACGTCGCGATAAACCCGGCTGCCGCGGGAATGGGCAAACCCATAAAAAACCGACTTTCCGCGCTGCTCGCCATGACGTTGAACCGGGCCAATCGCAGGGCACCGCAGGCCACGTACGCAAACATGATCGCCGCGCCCAACATGCCCGGGGATTTCAGCGCCCACGCATAAATCAAAAACCCGGGGGCGAGTCCGAATGAAATCAGATCGGACAGGGAATCGTATTCCACGCCAAACTCGCTCGTACTGTTGGTCAAACGGGCGGACGTGCCGTCCAGGACGTCGAAGACCATCGCAATCAGGATCGCAATCGCCGCGGCTTCCAACCGACCGTGGAACACAAAGACCATCGCGGCCAGCCCGCTGAACAGATTCCCCGTGGTGAGAATATTGGGGATCAGGTGAACGCCCCGCCGGCGAGCCCCTTCCTTATTTTTGAATATCCGTCCCTTCACGTGAACTCCGCGAGTATGGATTCTCCACCCTTCACCTGGTCTCCGACCCTGACGCGGACCCGGCTGTTGGCGTCGAAATACGTATCCATCCGTGATCCGAACCGGATCAGACCAAAGCGTTCACCCGCCACGGCGGCATCGCCAGGCTGTGCCCAGCACACGATCCGCCTGGCCACGAGCCCCGCGACCTGGACGCACAGCACCTTGTTCTTCGACGGCGTTTCAATCATCAACGCATTCTGTTCGTTATGCACCGTGGCATCCTGATCGCTGGCGTCGAGAAACCGGCCCGGCTGGTAGGCCATGTCCATCACGGTGCCGGCACACGGCATTCGATTGATGTGCACGTCGAAAATATTCAGAAAGATGCTGATCCGGATACTTTGCTCTTTCAAATATCTCGACTCAAATTCCTTCCGGATCGCGATGACTTTCCCGTCCCCGGGTGCAAGGATTAAGTCGTCACCCCGCGGGGGCGTGCGAGGCGGGTTCCGAAAAAACCAGCCGGTAAAACACGCGAGAGCGCCAAAGGCCATAGCGGTTTTGCGCAAACCCAGCACTCGGGCCAGCAGGGCCGGCGTCGCCGCTCCCAGGACAAAGGGTAGCCCTTCCGGCGCAATGGGGAGATCTTTCGCACGATCAGTCATACGAATCCGTTTCCCGTAGGAACAACGATCGTTGTTCTATCCCCTAATTCTTCTTCTGGTCTACCAGTTTGTCCTTCTGCAACCAAGGCATCATGCCGCGCAAGCGATCCCCGACTTCCTCGATGGGATGCTCCTTGCCGCGTTTGAGCAGCGCATTGTATACGGGACGATTCGCTTGATTTTCCAGGACCCATTCCCTGGCAAACCGGCCGCTTTGGATTTCCCGGAGGATTTTCTTCATGGTCTGCTTGGTCTCGTTCGTAATGACGCGCGGGCCCCGGGTCACGTCGCCGTATTTGGCGGTCGTGCTGATGGAGTAGCGCATGTTGGCGATCCCGCCCTGATAGATCAAGTCGACGATCAACTTCACCTCGTGCAAGCATTCAAAGTACGCCATTTCCGGGGAATAGCCCGCTTCAACCAGGGTCTCATACCCGGCTTGGATCAACGAAGTCAGGCCTCCGCACAAGACGACCTGTTCCCCGAAGAGATCGGTTTCGGTCTCTTCCCGGAAATTGGTTTCGATGACGCCGGCGCGACCGCCGCCGATGGCCGAGGCGTACGCCAAACCGACCTGCACGGTCTCTCCGCTGGGGTCCTGATGGACGGCCAACAAACACGGCACCCCGCTTCCCTTCGTGTATTCCGAACGGACCAAATGACCGGGCCCCTTGGGCGCCACCATAAACACGTTGACCCCGGCCGGCGGCTGAATCTGTCCGAAATGGATGTTAAAGCCGTGCCCGAACGCCAGAAACGCGCCGTCTTTCAAATGCGGAGCAATCTCATTCCGATAAATGGCCGGCTGCACTTCGTCCGGGGCCAGGATCATGATCACGTCCGACTGTTTCACGGCGTCGGCCACCGGCATCACCTTCAGGCCCGTGGCTTCGGCCTTCTTCCAGGACGGACCTTCACGCAACCCGACGACGACGTCCACGCCGCTCTCCGACAGGTTGAGGGCATGGGCGTGCCCCTGACTGCCGAACCCGACAATCGCCACTTTCTTTTTCAGAATGTTTTGTAAATCCGCGTCTCTGTCATACATGATTTTCATAGCGAACTCCTTGGGGAATAAACGTCCGACTCTGTTTCTTTTTTGTAGCAGCGCCATCTCATGGCGCTTTCCATTGACGGCGTAGGGAAAATGCCTCTACCTCCCCTTACCCCTCCTTACAAAGGAGGGGACAAGGAGGACTACCAGTCTTTTTCCTCCCCTTTGTAAGGGGAGGTCAGGCGGGGTAGAGCCCACGCCCGAAAAGCTCGCGCTCCACGTCGCATGAGATATCTTCTAGTTGGCTTTGGCAAGCGGACGCGACTGAGTCGCCACCGTGCGAACGGGTTCGCGTGCGATGGCAATCCGGCCGGTCCTGACGATTTCCTTGATGCCGAGGGGTTGGAGCAACTGGATAATGGCGTGAATCTTCTGCACGTCACCCGTGACTTCGATCGTATAGGACGTTGGAGAGGAATCAATCACGTTCGCTCGAAAGATATCGGCGATCCGCAAGGCCTCGGCCCGGTCCTCAGACCGGGCGTGCACTTTAATCAAGGCGCTCTCACGGCTCACGGCGTCACTCTCATTGAGGTCCACCACCTTGATGACGTCGATGATTTTGTTCAATTGCTTGAGGATTTGTTCAATGATGCGCTCATCCCCGTTGGTGACCACGGTCATCATCGACACGCTCGGGTCGAGCGTAGGCGCCACCGATAAACTTTCGATATTGAAACCCCGCCCGCTGAACAGGCCCGCGACCCGTGACAAGGCCCCGGATTTATTTTCCAACGTCACCGAAATAATGTGTTCCACGAATGCTCTACCCTTTAGCCGTTTACGCCGTCAAAATAGTATCTTTGCTCTCCGCTTTGCCCGTCGCCCCTTGTCGCTTCTGCAACTCCGGCGGATCTTCCAGAATCATTTCATGGTTGCAGCCACCGGCCGGAATCATAGGATAACAATTCTCGAATTGATACACCGGCACGTCGATGAAGACCGGCTTGTCAATGGCCATGGCCTCTCGAATCCCGTCATCCACTTCACTGACCTTTTGCACGCGAAGCCCGGCGGCGCCGTAGGCTTCCGCGAGTTTCACGAAATCCGGTGATTGATCCAAATAGCTGCACGCATAGCGGCCTTCATAGAACAGATCCTGCCACTGCCGCACCATGCCATGGAACCGGTTATTGATGATAAACACCTTGACCGGCAGCTTTTCGATCACGGCCGTCGCCAATTCCTGGGTATTCATCTGGACGCTGCCGTCACCCGCAATACACAACACAAGTCGATCACGATAGGCCGCCTGCGCCCCCAGAGCCGCGGGGAATCCAAAACCCATTGTCCCCAACCCGCCGGACGTGAGCCACGTATTCGGTTTGGTGAGATGAAAGTATTGCGCCGCCCACATCTGATGCTGTCCCACGTCGGTAGACACGACCGGGTCGCGGTCCTTCGTCAGTTGATAGATCCGGTCGATGAGATACTGCGGCTTGATCAATTGATCCGGCTCCTGCCGGTAGCTCAGGGGGTGAGCGGTTTTCCACTCAGTCAATTGATCCCACCACGGCTTGCGCAATTCTTTCTGGTCGCCGTTCACCGTCGCGCGCAACACGTTGTTCAATTCCTGCAAGACGCATTTGCAATCACCCACGATGGGAATATCCACGTGAATGTTCTTCCGAATCGACGTCGGATCGATGTCGATATGGATGATCTTGGCACTCGGACAGAACTCGGACACTTTGCCAGTGACGCGATCATCAAACCGGGCACCGATTGCAACCACCAGGTCGGAATAGTGAATAGCCATGTTGGCCACGTAGGTCCCGTGCATCCCGAGCATCCCCAGGGACAACGGATGCTGACCGGGGAATGCGCCCAAGGCCATCAAGGTCTGGTTCACGGGGATCTGGGTCATCTCGGCCAATTCGCGAACCTCCGCAGAAGCGCCGGACAACTGCACACCCCCGCCGATGTAGATGACGGGCCGGCGCGCCTTCATGATGGCATCGGCAGCTTGCTTGATCTTCCACTTGCTTCCTTCATAGGTCGGGTTGTAGCCGCGAATCGAGACGGAGTCCGGGTACTTGAAATCGACCTTCTCCATGGAAATATCCTTGGGAATATCCACCAACACGGGACCGGGTCTGCCGGTGGACGCGATGTAGAACGCTTCCTTGATGGTCTGCGCCAAATCATTCACGTCCTTCACCAGGAAATTATATTTCGTACACGGGCGGCTGAGCCCGATGTTATCGGCCTCCTGAAAGGCATCGTTCCCGATGAGCGCCGTGGGGACCTGACCGGAAAAGCACACCATGGGCACGGAATCCATGTAGGCATCGGCCAACGCGGTGATCACGTTGGTCATGCCGGGACCCGACGTAATCAAAGCCACTCCGGGTTTGCCCGTGGCTTTTGCATAGCCTTCCGCCATATGGCCGGCCGCTTGCTCATGCCGGGTCAAAATGACTTCGATGTCTTTCTGTTGATGCAGGACGTCGAAAATTTTCAGGACGACCCCGCCGGGAAGAGCAAAAATCGTTTTCACTCCTTCGCGCTTCAAGGCTTCCACAAAAATTTCGGCTCCTGTAAGCTGTGCCATGATCTCCCTCATCGGTTTCAACCATCCATGCCGAACCATGCATGAAAGGTTCAGTTAAAAATAATTGCGGCCCACCCGACGACGCTTCGCGTCGGCCAAGAAACCTAATGGTTTCGAGGGGTTGTAGACCTAAATGAGTCATGATAAACCTGCGTTATCCACAAGTCAACTCAAACCTTGTCACTCCCCGCACCCAACACCCTCTCCCCTGGCGGGAGAGAGCCTGTCCTGAGCTTTGTCGAAGGGCTGGGGTGAGGGGGAACAATACTTAAGAGTGAGAACAATACCGTAGGTCGGATTAGCGAAGCGTAATCCGACAATGCCACCGAACACACCCAGGCATACGCACCCATTTGCAGCCCCATGTTACGCGACTTTGAACAAGAGTTAAAAAATTTGGAAACCCGCCACCTGCGCCGGCAACTCCGGATCGCGGAGTCCCCGTCGGAGACGACCATCACCATCGAAGGCCGCCGGTTCATCGCCATGGCCTCGAATAATTATCTGGGGTTGGCCAATCATCCCGCGGTCAACCGGGCGGCTATCGACGCGATCGAACGATGGGGAGTCGGCGCCGGCGCCGCGCGCCTCATTTCCGGCACCATGACGCCGCACCACCAACTGGAACAGGATCTCGCCCGATTCAAACAAGTCGAAGCTGCCCTGACTTTCGGCACGGGCTACACGACGAACCTGGGTCTGATCCCGGCACTTATCGACCGAGACGGCCTCATCCTGGCCGACCGCTACTGTCACGCCAGCCTCATCGAAGCCTGCCGGTTGGCCAAAGCCACACTGCGCGTCTTTCACCACAACGACCCCGAGCACCTCGAAAAACTGCTCAAGAAGCGGGAAAAAGCCCGGCCGACCATGGTCATTACCGAAGGTGTCTTCAGCATGGACGGCGACCTCGCGCCGTTGCCGGATTTACTGACGCTCTGCCGACAACATGAGGCTACGCTGGTCATCGACGACGCCCACGGCACCGGCGTCATGGGAGAAAACGGTCGAGGAACAATGGAACACTTCGGGTTGAACCCACGAGACGTGATTCAAATGGGAACGCTCAGCAAAGCCATCGGCACCGGCGGCGGCTACGTCGCGGGACCGGCTGACCTCAAAGAATATCTGATCAACACCGCAAAGGCCTTTATCTATACCACCGCCCAACCACCCGCCATCGCCGCCGCAGCATCCGCTGCGATTCGAATCATCCAACACGAACCCGCTCGCCGGGAACGCCTTTGGAACAACCGAAACCATCTCCATGCCGCCCTGACAAACTTGGGCTTTCAATTCACCGACACGCAAAGCCCGATCCTGCCGATCATCGTCAAGTCACCGGAAACGGCCTTGCAGACGTCACAAGCCCTGTACGAAGCCGGCATCTACGTCCCAGCCATCCGCCCGCCCACCGTGCCCAAAAACAGCAGCAGGCTACGCCTCACCGTCAGTTCGGAACATACGCAAGAGCAGTTGGAAACAGTAGTGAACGCGTTTCGAGAAGCGGGGAAAGAAATGCAGGTTATTTAGAGGTAGGTCGGGTTAGCGCAACGTAACCCGACAATCAGGCTACGTGACCCGAGATACAGTCACACAATTCTAGCGATCTTTCAGGTGAAGAAGGTCTTAACGACGAGACTGACCACGCCGGTCAGCACAATGGTGATCAGGACTTCAACTCGGATGAGCCGGTTCTCAATGCTCGCTAAGCGGTTCTCGAACCCGGCAATCTCTTCTGCCGCCTCGCGCGCCTTGTCGTCCGACGCGCCGGCATCTTGTGAAAAACACATCGGGCATGGCTCGAACCGATAGTCTTCTGCTTCTTTTACGCTTGTCGTCACCCATTCATATTGAGGAGTTGGTGCTCTCGTTATCGATTTCTTCTTATTGCCGCATTCTATATCAGGACAATGATACAGGCTGGCTTGTGGGTTATCCTTTGAATAGGTCACCTCTTTGGGTGGATGTTCGTGCAAAATGCACCGCATAAAACGCCTTTTGACCTTTTTCCGCCCTCTCCCAGTGGGAGAGGGTCGGGGTGAGGGCCAGCGAAGCTGTCAGATTATGCTTCGCCAAGCTGACCTACGGGACTGTTTTTCTTCTCTTGAAGCCTTATTACTGGTCTAGTTTCCACTCACGCGCCAGCCGTTGCGCCTCGGCGATCTGGTTCGGGGTCATTTTTGACGCAACTTCGTCGCGGAATTGCACGGCCTTGTCTCGCGAGTCCCGCTCAGAACTGGAATACCGGGAAGCCGCGAGATTAAGCCATTTGTGCGCCTGGACATAGTCCTGCGGCACGCCTTTGCCGAGAGAGTACATGAACCCGAGACTCTCCTGACCGAAGGCGTGACCCTGTTCGGCTGCCTGGCGAAACCAGCGTAATGCCTCAGTGTAGTCCTGCGGCACACCATCCCCCAGATCGTACATGATCCCAAGTCTGGTCTGCCCTTCGGCATTGCCCTGCTCAGCCGCCTGACGATACCACCGCAACTCCTCGGTGTAGTCCTGCGGCACCCCCCTACCCTGGCCATACATGTACCCGAGGTGGACCTGAGCACCGGCAAGGCCCTGCTCTGCCGCCCGCCGATACCACCTTACGGCTTCGGTGTGATCTTGCGGCACGCCCCTGCCCTCATCGTACATGAGTCCGAGATTGTTCTGAGCACCAGCGTGTCCCTGCTCGCCCGCACGACGGTACCAGCGCACCGCCTCAGCAGCATCCCTCGGCACTCCCTCGCCTTTATCATACATGTACCCCAGATTGACCTGAGCCATGGCATCACCCTGGTCCGCAGCCTGCCGATACCACCTTACAGCCTCGGCATAATCTTGGGGCACGCCCCTACCCTTCCGATACATGCCCCCGAGATTAAATTGAGCCAAGGCAAAGCCCTGTTCGGCCGCCAGACGATACCAACGTAGCGCCTCAGAGTAGTCCTGCGACACTCCTTGACCATTGGCGTACATGATCCCGAGATTGTACTGGGCACCGGCGTCGCCCTGCCCAGCCGCTCGACGATACCAGCGTAGCGCCTCGGTGTAGTCCTGCGGCACACCATGCCCTTGATTATACATCGTCCCGAGTTGGGTTTGAGCCAAGGCGTGCCCCTGCTCGGCAAGGGTTCGGAGCAACTCGAAAGCAACGGCATAATCACCGCGCTTATACGCAGCTTCGGCCTCATCAAACGTCTGCGCACCCGCAGGCGGTGCGCCGACCAGCGCAAGCGCCAGCAGTACCGAAGTTACAATGCCCTGCGACCCAATCCGGTGAATTCGCAATACTCGTAAAAAAGATAGCAGCATTCCCATCGACTCCTCCATGCTGTAAAAGAACGCTTGTTTTACAATCCTGTCGTTCTCAACGGTATCAAATCCAACTCCCCGTTGAGCAAGCAATACCTGAAGACTCGACAACTCCTCCCGTTTTTGGGAGAGTTTCCGCTCTTCAGGTGTGTCCCGCTTGGCAAGGTCTTTACTCATGCTTGGGAGCGAGCCCTTCTGACAAAATACGGAATATCCGGTTTCCAGAACTTTTCCCAACGCCACCCGTTTCCTGACGGCAGGTACGTGGCGGCAAGGATCAGAAGATTAAGCTCTTCAAAAATCCTGTCACGCACAGGTTTAAGCTTATAGCCTCCTCCTTTAAATTCTCGCGCAAATTTTGAATCGGGCCAAAGCATGGAAACCGCCGTAGACGCGGGCACACCAAGAGCCAGAATCGCGGAGGGCTGCAAGAATTTAATTTGGTCTCGGAGATGCGTTTTCACCTGATGATCCAACAAACGCTTCAACGTTTGAATGCCAATATTGCCTATGCTGCTTTTAAGCGGACGCGGAAAGGACTGAAGCAGATAATAGCCTGCACTGCAGAATGCCGTAAGTCCACGATCTTCACCGGAAGACGATAGCTTGAGAAGTCGAAAAAGCTTCTCTCGCAAGTCATCCTGTTTTGCGCTCAGAGGTTGAATGGTCCAGAAGCCGCCATCTAGTGGAGGGGCTTCGGAAATAAAGAGAATGGCATTTTGACGAGGTTCAGGGAGCACTGGCCAATGTTCATCATTAAAAGGCGCGAATACAACACCTTGAGCGCCCTGACATATACGGCAGTTGCGAATCGATTTTTGAATGTCCTGCCAACCCGTCACAAAAATCTTCCTTTAACACTTCTGTCACGGCTTATTGATGACTTCGAAGATAGTCTGTCGCTTTCTGCCGATTTCATCCTACCCGTTGGTAACAGCAATCGGAGCATGCGAGGAAGGAAATTCTATTTCTGTCCAGGTTTCCACTCACGGGCCAGTTGTCGGGCCTCGACGATCTGATCCGGGGTCATTTTCGACTCAATCTTTTCGAGAAATTGCACTGCCCTGTCCAGCGAGTCCCGCTCGGAACTCGAAAACCGGGAAGCCGCAAGACTGAACCACTTGTGCGCCTGAACGTAGTCTTGCGAAACGCCTTTCCCGAGATAGTGCATGAACCCGAGACTGGCCTGAGCGAAGGCATTGTCCTGTACGGCCGCCTGCCGATACCAGCGTAGCGCCTCGGCGTAATCCCGAGGCACACCATAGCCTTGCTCGTACATGATGCCGAGCCTGGTCTGGCCTTTGGCATTGCCCTGCTCCGCCGCCCGGCGAAACCAACTCAACGCCTCGGTGTAGTCCTGCGACACCCCCCTGCCTTGGGAGTACATGTACCCGAGATTGACCTGGGCGCGGGCATCGCCCTGCTCCGCGGCTAGACGATACCAGCGTACAGCCTCGGCATGATCCTGCGGCACGCCTTGTCCGGAATCATACATGGTCCCGAGCAACAACTGGACACCGACTAAGCCCTGCTCCCCAGCCCGACGATACCAGCGCACAGCCTCCGCCTCGTCCTGCGGCACACCTTTTCCCTCGGCATACATGGACCCGAGAGCGAACTGGGCACGGGCGTCGCCCTGCTCCGCAAGATTGCGGAATGACTCCAAGGCAACGGCATAGTCGCCACGTTTATAGGCAGCCTTGGCTTCATCAAACGTCTGCGCTCCCGCATTCTGGACGCCGACCAGCACAAGGGCCAGCAAGACCGAGACGACTGTGCGTTGTAACCCAATGCGGTGGATGCTCAATATTCGTAAAAAGGCTGAGGGCATTCTGTATCTACTTTCTCCATGCTGTAAAAGCTTCCTTGGTCGTAATCCGGCCGCGCTCAATTTGTTCTCGGCTCCTTCACACCGGAATGACGCACAAGAAGGAACGTTGATTTTCTGTCACCAACCCTTCTATGCCTCCGTCCAGCGTGGCCAGTTGGCCATGACGTTGCATGGCGGCGGCCAGCAATACGGCATCAGTAATCTGCCGGTATCCCTGAAGACGGACGCCAAGTGAATCAGGCAGGCGCACGATGGACTGGTCCAGCGGCCAGAACATATGGGAACCTAATTGCGTGAGTCTTTCCAAGACCCCGATGGCGTCAAAAGGAGTGACGGTGTGATGGACCACCGATGGGTTGCAGGAGACTCGGACGAACCCCGCCTCCGTCAGGGGACAAGTTGCCCAACCCTCCTCCTGATGATCCTCAAACCACGCCCAAGTCGCGGAATGGTGTACGTGGTTGGGCCAGGCAAGAGCGATGAGGACATTCACGTCCGGTAGGGAAATCACGACCAATCGCTCAAGGACTGGTAGACGTCCTCGCTGGTAATGGGGGCGGCATCGGAGTCAACGGCAAAGACGGCACCTTCCCATTGCTCCACCGCGCCGGGCGCGCTTTTGAAACCGCGGCGGGCCAACTCAGAAATGGCATGGCCAAGGCTGGTCCCGTTCTGCTCGGCAAGCGCTCGAGCGACCGCCAGTACGTCATTATCGATGGTAACAGTGGTTCGCATGAAAACATCATCGCATCAATACATCTTTGAGTCAACCGAGCCTTCACACATTCAGCAAAGGTTTTGCAAGAACAAAGATCAGGGCAGGACAAGCCGAATATGCAAAGAGATCGAACGGCTTGAGATACGTGTTGATGGCTTTTTCCTTTTGGCATGTGTTAAAGCATAGGCTACGGAAGGTGTTGTGATCCCTGAACGATATGTCAAGCTATTCAAGTACGGACGGAACCAAGCGGTGCGGATTCCTCACGAATTTGAGCTTCCCGGTGAGGATGCCCTGATGCGCAAGGAAGGCGACCGGCTGATCATTGAACCTTCCTCGCCAAAGTCCAGGGCATGATTCCCCTCCTCACAGCCTTTCTGTTGGTGGCGCCGGTCTTGGCCCAGACGAAGGCAGAAGCGGCAGACGCCACAGGCTTCGCCGCAAAACCGCTCGTGACGGCCCACGAACTCATGATCGTCGCGGCTCATCCTTTGGCGGCGCAGGCAGGGGACCGGATGATGGCCAGCGGCGGGTCGGCGGCAGATGCGGCGATTGCTGCGTTGCTGGTCCTGAACGTGGTCGAACCGCAGTCCAGCGGTATCGGCGGCGGTGGTTTCGCGCTCGTCCATGGCCCGGATGGGCTCACGACTTGGGACGCGCGCGAAACCGCGCCTGCAGGCGCCTCGCCTGACATGTTCATGGAGAACGGCGAGCCTCTGCCTTTTCGCACGGCGGTGGCATCAGGACGTTCCATCGGCGTGCCGGGTCTTGTACGCCTGATGGAGACGCTCCATGCACGCCACGGCAAACTTCCATGGGCCGACCTGTTCCAGCCTGCGATCCTGTTGGCACGCAATGGGTTCGAGGTGAGTCCGCGTCTGGCAAAGATGCTGGCTCGATATGCGGATCTCTTGACAGAAACGGACGCCGCGGCTGCCTTCCTGATCGATGGAGAGCCAATGGCGGCGGGTGCAATCCTGAAGCAACCACAACTCGCCGAGACGTTAGACAGCATTTCCACGCATGGCGGAAAGGCCTTCTACACCGGCCCCCTGGCTGAACGAATCGTCGCGGCGGCACGCCGCATCCCGCGACCGGGCATGCTCAGCCTGGACGATCTCGCCGCCTACCGGGTCATCGAACGTCCCGCGGTTTGTCATCGTTACCGGCGCTATCGCGTCTGCGGCATGGGACCGCCTTCCTCGGGGGCGACCACGACCGGGCAAATCCTGATGCTCCTTGACCGGTTCAAGCTGGATGACCTCAAGCTGGACGGCCCACGGCTCTGGCATCTTTTCGCAAGCGCTTCGCGGCTGGCCTACGCAGATCGTGCCCGCTATCTCGCGGACAGCGATTTCGTGCAGGTGCCCGTCGAGGGTTTGCTCGATCCCGTCTACATGGACTCGCGCGCGAGGCTGATCAATCCGTTCGAAGCCGCGAAGGATAAAGCCGCCGCCGGTGATCCACCGGGACGCGCGGAAGGACTCCACGCACCGGACGTGCGGGAGGATCTACCGGGGACGACCCACCTCTCGGTCGTCGACAAGGACGGGCTTGCGATCAGCCTGACCGCGTCGATCGAGAGCCCCTTCGGATCGGGACGCATGGCCGGAGGATTCCTGCTCAACAACCAGTTAACCGATTTCTCATTCCGCCCGACGGATGCCGACGGTGTCCCCATCGCCAATGCCCCGGCGCCGGAAAAGCGACCGCGGTCATCCATGGCACCGACGATCGCCTATCTGGACAACAGGCCGATCGCAGTGACCGGCTCACCGGGGGGCGGACGCATTCCGGAATACGTCGCGCAGAATCTCGTCGCCATGCTGGCCTTTGAGGCAGACCCGGCCACTGCTGCGGCTTTGCCGCACGTCTCACAACGCAATCGCGGGACCGTCGCGCTTGAGCCCGGCATGCCGACTGACATCGTCGAGGGCCTCAAGGGACTGGGGCATCAAACCGTGGAGGCGGAGATGACCTCCGGGCTACACATCATTCGCATCCTGCCGGACGGGACGCTCTTGGGAGGCGCCGACCCGAGGCGGGAAGGCACGACCATCAGCCGCTGAGGTTGCTGCCGGGTTACGACACTTCCTCGATCTTCAGGAGATAGTTGATGATCTTGTCCAAAGCGCCGGCGGTGAGTTTTTGGCCGTACCACCGCGGCATGACGTTGTCGGGGTACCCCTCGACGATATACGCGCCGGGATTCAGAATGGATTCCTGCACGTATTCCCAATCGGTTTTGGCCTGCCCGCGATAGTTCGGATCGGTCAGGCGCCGGCGGGCGGTCGTGCCTAATTCCAATTTCGGGCCTTCCCGTCCCTTGGCAACGCGAATGCCCGGAATCATGTGACAGGCCGTACACCCGGACTGGACAAAAATCTTGTCGATGGGTTCTTTCCCCGTGGCCAGGGGCACCAGGGCTTTCTCCACCACCTGTTTGACCTCCTCCTTGGATTGCTCAATCGTTTCATCCTGAGGCTGATCATCCAGTCCAATGCGTTGAAGCGTCCACAAGAACACCACGCACATGAGCAGAAAAATGATGATCGTTTCTTTATTCAACTGAACCGATTTCTTCTTCGCAGCCACGGGCCTTCTCTTTCGGCAGGAGTCGAACTGATGGCGTGTAACCGCGTAGTTCTAGCACATGCCGAAGGGTCCCACCAACCGGGGCAGCATTGTGATACGCGTTTTTGGTAGGCTGATGACCGGGAAGACGATCATCCATGCTGACCAATCCTGTTTCTCTACCGTTCACGCCTCAGCCCTGGCTGACGAATCCTCACCTCCAGACCTTGGTGGCCCGGTTTCGACGCCGGCCCCATCTGCTTGCCGATGCGCCCGGGGAGGAACGTCTGTTCCGGGTTGATCCCCAATCGCAGATCAAGGGTGTATGCAGTTGGCAACCGGATCGTCAGGCTCCCGGTCTCATCCTGGTTCATGGGTTGGAAGGGTGCCATGATTCGCCCTATATGCGAGGCATCGCCCACAAGGCATGGCACGCCGGACTGCACGTCATCCGCTTGAATCAACGAAATTGCGCGGGGACTGAACACCTCACCCCCACGCTCTACAATGCGGGATTGAGCCGGGACATTCGGGCCGTGGCGGACGAGCTTGTCGGAAAGGACGGCATCCGGGCTATCTGGATCGCCGGGTATTCGATGGGTGGGAACTTGGTGTTGAAAATGGCTGGGGAGGCCGGGGAGACCTGTCCCGGTCTGCGAGGCGTAGCCGCCGTCTGTCCAAACGTGCATCCCGCGCCTTGCGTGGCGGCTCTAGAGCAACGGCGGAACTGGATCTATCATCAATACTTCCTGCGCAAACTCAAGGCGCGCGTCGAACGTAAAGCAAAATGTTTTCCGG
The DNA here is from genome assembly GCA_965203665.1 of Nitrospirales bacterium. Taxonomy (GTDB): domain Bacteria; phylum Nitrospirota; class Nitrospiria; order Nitrospirales; family UBA8639; genus Bin75. The sequence continues at coordinate 1,697,111 of OZ241905.1, forward strand.
GGAAATGGGACGCGTCCTTTTTAAACGACATTAGGACCGTGACTCAATTCGATGATGCCTACACCGCGCCCGATGGGGGCTACCGGAATGCGGCCGACTACTATGAACGCTCGGGAGCCCGGCACGTGCTCGAATCCATTCGCGTCCCAACCCTACTCATTACCGCCGAGGATGATCCCTTTATTCCTTTTGCCTCGTTCGATCTGCCACGCATCCGCGCCAATTCCCGCATTCAACTCGTCACCACCGCCAAGGGCGGGCACTGCGGCTTTCTCCAACGAACACGTGCAAACGAAGATGAACGCTGGGCCGAAAATCGAATCATCGAGTTTGTTCAACGAGGCTGACTGATCAGGGATTCAGGAACCGTTCCAGGGCTTCCCGATACTTCGCACTCGTTTGCGCGACGACCTCATCGGGCAAATGGGGCGGGGGCGGGGTGTGGTCCCATCCGACGGAATCCAGGTAATCCCGGACGAACTGTTTGTCGAAACTGGGTTGCGACTGCCCGGCTGCATACTGCGGCTTGGGCCAAAACCGTGACGAGTCCGGCGTGAGTAATTCATCGATGACCAGCAACTGCTTCGTGTCCCGGCGCAGGCCGAATTCAAACTTCGTATCCGCAATGATAATGTCGCGTTCCTCGGCCAGGGCCGCCGCGCGCTGGTACAGCGTGATGCTGACCGTCTTGACCTGTTCCGCCAGTTCCTCGCCGATCAGGTTTTTCATGGTGTCGTAGGAAATGTTTTCGTCGTGCCCTTCGGTGGCCTTCGTTGACGGGGTGAACAACGGCTCCGGGAATTTGTCGGATTCCCGCAACCCCGCGGGGAGCGGCTGCGAGCACACGGTGCCCTGCTTCTTGTATTCTTTCCACGCCGACCCGGACAGGTAACCGCGCACGATACATTCCACGGGCAACGGCTCGGCTTTCTCCACGATCATGCTGCGACCTGCCAGGATGTCCGCGTGGGGCCGGCACGATTCGGGGAATTCCTCGGGATTCATGGTTCGCAGGTGATGCGGCACCAGGCCGCCGTCCTGCCACAGACGATCGAACCAGAACTTCGACAGTTGCGTGAGCACGTAGCCCTTGCCGGGGATTCCTTCCGGCAAGACCACGTCAAAGGCAGAAATCCGGTCGCTCGCGATCAACAACAAGCTGTCACCGAGGTCGTACATATCCCGCACCTTGCCTTGCCGTTTCCCGCCAAGACCGAGGTTCGTTTCAAATACCGCCGGAGATGTCCACACGTCACTCATGATAGGCGCTCTTTCTTGTTAAGGTTGTCGTAAGTGGCAAAAAACCGCACTCTAATCAGACCGATCTCGTGCGTCAACGTTCTTGACCGGCCCATGGCTCCCTTGCTCCCCCGTCGCGGAATTAGGTAGAACAGGGTAGAAGACACGACGACTTTCCCCAGCAAACACCATGAGCCAAAAGCTTCCAGCATCCAACCAGGGGTTTCTCCGGCACCTGCACGAGCCTTCCAAAAAATATCTGGAAGAATGGTTCGACGTGCCGGCGCACATTCACCACGTCGCCCATCACATGGCGAACCCTCCGTTGGACCGCCCGCAAAGCCGGCAGGAATTTCAACAGCTCCTGCAAGGCCTGGGCGTGCCCGAGGAGCATACCGTCATTCATGAAAAATTCGGGCACGGCGCCAAAATCGCAGCCAACGGGGACCGCCTGCTCGTCACGTGGGAAGCCCATACCGAATACTACAGTTACCAGGTCTGGCACATCCCCGACGACAAATGGAAACCGCTCGAGTTCGGGCCGCTCACGTTTCCCGATTATCTCATGCCCCTGTCGCCGTTAGGCGTTCAGGTCAATGCCCTGGATATCCTGGTGCTGCCGCACGTGAGTATGGGCGTCGAAGAAGTCAAAAACATGATGCCCGGCCCCCAGCTCTACGGCAGCCGGATTTTCGGGCAGGACGTTTCCGTGATGACCACGTTTACCCCGGACGAATATAAACGCGAACGCTATCTCATCCTTTCCCCATCGCTCGACGTGTTGCTCGCTAACGTGGCGCGCACCATCGATACCCTCGTCGCTATCGAGAACTATACACATTTGATCCTGTTTCCGTTTCCCGCCTTCGCACAGGCCGTGGACCAAGTCCACCAGTATGAACAGCGGCATCTGTATCAACGCGGGGTCATTGCCAAGGAGATCGACACCGCCACCCCGAACACACTCCAGCGCTGGCTGACCGGGATGACGCAGGATTTCATGAACGTCAGTCGCATGGCCGAATCCATGCGGTACAAGCTGTCCGCGTCCGTGCCGTACGACCGCATCATCCGGTCCAACCTGGATCTGCTGCGCGAACAAACCCTCGCGGACTGCCGGCGCATCTCGGAATACGTGGACGGGAAAACCATCGGAGTCGCCGACGGGTACCAGCAATTCATCAGGCGGATCAACGCGCTGGTCAACGATTTTCAGGGCTCAATCGCGGTGATCCGAACCAAGGTCGAACTCCAACTGCAAGACCAGAATCTCGGCCTGGAAAACCAGATCCTGAAACTCCTGCGCAGCATGGACAAGACGACTCGCCGCCAGGCCATTCTCCAGCATACGGTCGAAGGCCTCTCGGTGATCGTGATCTCATATTACCTGAGCGGCCTCGGCAGTTACGTGTTCAAGGCATTGAAAACGCTGGGCTGGATCGAAAACCCCGACCTGTTCTCCGGCCTGTTCGTCCCCATTTCCCTGGGAATCGCGTTCGGACTCATCCTGTTCGGCCGAAAATTTATCTACAAACGCCGCTTCGAGGGTTTTGATCCCGATGGGACACCATCCGACCCGTCAAACCGGTAACAGTCGGACAGAAGTCTTTTCAGCGATCTTGAAAAAGACGTGATCTTCACTCAGCAGGTCGGCTTTCAAATCAAGCGCACATTGAGCAATGTGGGCATCAGGGGTCGAGACACTGATTCCCTTCAAAAACAAATGCGCCCGCAACCGTCCCACGCGCATCCAGTGCCCTAAATCATGCTCGCACACGGGCAGGTCAAGGAGAAAAGATTCCAATTGCGCACGTTGCCGGGCATTCATCTTCCCACTCAGCAATTCAGCCGCGACAATGGGGGGAAGGTATACGCGGCCTTCAGCCAAGGCCTCGTCAATCACCGAAGAAGCGGTATGGGCAAAGTAGGTCACCCAACTGGAGGTATCAACGACGAGGGCGCTCACGAGATACCAGAAGATCAACGTCAAGCTTGAGCCGACCACGCAAACGCGAGGCCTTGGTGAGGGCCGCCCCCCGTTTGACCAAACGTAATCCTCGCGTGAGGGTTTCAGTCACGCCCGCGCCGGACACGCGGCACGCTTCCTCCAAGAGGTCGGCGGGCAAATTGGACGTCACGCGGCGGATCTTAGGTTTCTGATGCATACAGGCATACATATCATAGTCCATATGATCTGACAAGCGACTGGAGCGATGGGCTCCCTCGCATGTTTTTGTCAATTCCCGCCTTATCCCTCTGTAGCATCCTGAACCCGGCCATGTCACAGGCGCTGAACGTCCGCCCGGATTTGACAAGAAGGTCCGGCGCGTCTATCGTATGTGTAAGATCTACACATGGAGGCTTCTCATGGCGACCAATTTAGCCATTGATGACCGGTTATTGCAGAAAGCCGTTCAAGCGGGCGGACTCCGCACGAAAAAAGAGACCGTGACCAAAGCGCTGGAAGAATTTATCCAACGACGGCAGCAGCGCAAAATCCTGCGCGTAAGCGGGACGTTTGAATTTCGCGAGGGTTGGGATTACAAAGCTGATCGGCGTGGCCGTGAATCTCGTCGTTGACACGTCGGTGTGGTCCCTGATCCTGCGGCGTCCACAAGTGGAAGTCGACAATCCATTCGTCCAAGCCTTTCACCGTCACCTGGCGGCTGATAACGGGCTCTTCCTGATCGGTAATATTCTCCAGGAACTGCTGGATGGCCTCCGTTCCCACAGCCAGTTCCAGCGCCTCTTACGAAGTTTGGAGCCTTTCCCGCTCCTCGTCCCAAACCGTACGACCTATAGCGAGGCGGCCCGGCTAAGAACCATGTTTCGGGGGAAAGGGGTCCAGGCCAGCCCCGTTGATTGTCTCATTGCCGCGGTCTGCATTGAACAAGGGTTCCCTTTGTTGACCGCCGATCGGGATTTTCTCCGCATCTCACACGATTCGGAGTTGACCGTATTACCACCTTTGAAAGAAGCCGGTTGATTCAGGACCGGTCTGCGTCATCAATACGCGCCCCACCCTTCCATTCAGTCAGCCAGTCCTCCATTTCCTTTTGTATCCCCCGGTATTTTTCAAGTCGCTCCAATAATTTACGGCTGGTTGATACCTCCGTAACGCCACCGTAACGATTTTTTTTTAACCTTCTTCCGCACACATTTTTGCAATCAGGTCACGTCGATATTTCCAGACCATTTATCATTCATGCGAGGGGAGATTGCCTTATGAGCTTTCAACGATGGAGCTTTGGAATCATGGCACTCTTTGTCCTGACGGCCTCCATGACGTTCCCGCAGCCGGCAACGGCCGGGGACTCTCTCACGGATATCTTGAGGGAAAAAGGCGTCATCACAAAGGAAGATTGGACTCGGCTCAAGGCCGCCGAAGAAAAGCAGGAAGCCGCAAAAGCCGCCGAGCACGCCAAGAAGAAATCCGGGGTCAAAGTCGGCTTCGGGAAAAAGGGATTTACCATGGCCACCACGGACGGGTTATTCAAAACCAAGATCCAGTGGCGGTTTCAGGGCCGGTATACCTTCCCCGAACGGGGAGACCCCCGCAGTAGAAGCAATTTTAGTGATGATCCAGATAGTACCTTCGAACTCCGGCGGGTCCGGATGAAGGTCGGGGGGCACGGGTACAAACCCTGGATCAAGTATTACTTCGAGGTGGACTGGCAGCCCATGCGCGCCGATGATGCTGACGCAGCGCGCGCTCACTCCCGCTTGATCGATTGGCGCATCATGCTGGAAAAGTTCAAATGGGCCAAGCTGCGGATCGGGCAATGGAAAATCAACTACAGCAGAGAGCGGGTCGACTCCTCAGGCAAACAGACCATGGTGGAACGGTCCATCATGAACCGGGTGTTTACCATCGACCGGCAAATGGGGATGATGTTGTACGGCCGCGTGAACCCCGGGACGGTCCTTGATGCGAACTATTACCTCGGGATCTTTTCCGGCGCCGGTCGAGGCGTGAACAACGACGACGATAACATGATGTACATGGGACGCATCCAGTGGAACGTGTTCGGCCGGGAACTCAAATGGCGACAAAGCGATGTCAAGTTCCACAAGAAACCCACGGGCAGTATCTCGTTCGGCGCCTATACGAACAAGGGTAAGTGTACGCGATGGTCGTCAGGCGGCTGCGGAAACGTAAGTGGCTTTGACAGCCCATCATCTACAACAAGAATAGTACAAGAAGATGGAATATTGCGAGACAGTGATGACGTAGTAGACCGAGTCCAGGATGGCCGGTTCCAAACCACCGGGATGCAGTTCGGGTCGGCCTTCAAGTATCGCGGTTTTGCCTGGCAGCATGAAACACATTGGAAGAGAATCAAGGATTCCGGCAATCCTGCGGCGGGCAGAGCACCCAAAAATGGAGGGGCGACAGAAATGTTCGGTGGCTATTTGATGGCCGGGTATTTTCCGCACTACTTGATTTCAGCCGTTCCCAAGCCCTTGGAGATCGCCTTCCGGTATTCACACGTCGATCCGAACGTTGATGCTGGCGGAGACCGCCGTCAGGAATTTACCACGGGCTTCAACTGGTTCTTTGCCGGGCACCGCAACAAGCTGACGCTCGACCTATCGCATCTGACGCTCGAACAAGGAGATTCCAGCTTGCCAGCCTTTACGGAACAACGCGTCCGTCTCCAGTGGGACGTGTCCTTCTGATCGTTCTCTTGTCCTGTGAGGAGCTTTGACTCCTCCTGTAGGGGAAGCTCTCTGGAACCGTGATTCTGGGGAGCTTCCTCCCCCCTACCTTCTCGCCTCTCGTTCAGCGAATTCCGGATGAGATTCCCTGTCCTCGGCTCGGTCTAGAATCAGTCCCGAACGTCCGGGACAACCCTCACCCGCACGCCTCCGGCAAGCCTCTATGCTGCAGCTACAAACGCGGAAAAGGTCGTATCAGAATGGGCATGTAGGGACCATCGATCGATGGTCCCTACCGGTGTGGCGTTCTATCCGATGAGTTGGTTACCGCAATTCCTTGAAACGTACCCCGACTTGCAAGGGCTTCCCCGTGGCGATGGTGCCGAAGGATTCTTTTTGCGGCGTGGCCATGAATTGAGGCGGATCAAATACCAATCGGCCGGGTTGCGGCTCGAGTTGCTTGAGAGGCTGGAGTCTCACGGGTGAATGGTATTCTTCAACGTCCTGCCAAATTTCGGTCTGGGCCGCATGATTGCTGAGGATCACGTACAGGACGTCGCCTTGAAGAAACAGCCCTCCGGAAGTCCTCACTTCATGCAAGTGGGAAATCTCCCCGCGCTCATAAAAGGTGACGACTTCGTTCGGCTGCGCCAGACCGAACCCCTGGGCCAGCAAGGGCGCAAAAAAAGCGATTTCGTTTTGATTGAAGACAGGAAAACGCTCCGATTCGTCCCTACCCATCAACGGCAGGGAGATGGAGCTTCGGCGTTCCACGTACAGCCCTTTTAACACGTTGGCAATATCGGAGTTCTTGAGAAACGCCGGATGCGAAAAGCCCTCCCCCCGGCTGCGCTCGGAAACAATTTGAACCCCAACCTCCCGATTGGGGTCCTCATAGACTTTCTGGGTCACAACGTGGGGGGTTCCACCGCACGCGGCCAGCAGCCACACCATACAAAACCCGAGTCCTGCCAACATTTTCATCTTTCCTCTCACTCCTTTCTTGAGCAAGAACCAATGATTTTTGCTCTCTATTCTATCCTTTCGAGGGCGCACTCTAGCATAACGTCACGGCGAATTTCCCTGTTCCTTCCATGGTGTTTAAGCAAACTCGGCATTGTTTACTCATTCCTAACGCCAAGGACATCTTCCGTTTACATTGCATGGCTACGCTATCACGGGACAGAAAGGAAAACCATGCTTCGCATCGAAAGACTCATGAAACGGAATCTGATTTCCGTTCAGAGCGATGAAACCGCGTTCGGGGTTAGCCTGCTCATGCGCGTCCTGAACGTCGGCAGCGTGTTCGTGCAAGAGCAAGGCGACATCATCGGCATCGTCACCGAATCCGACGTCGTCAAGAAGGTGGTGTCGATGAGCCGGATTCCCGAACACATACCGGTCACCCAAATCATGAGCGCGCCGGTCATCGGCATCGACCAGGATCGCCCGGTCTTCGAAGCCGCCGAGATGATGCAACAACACGGCACGCGCCACTTGGCCGTGACGCGGGAAAACGAGATCGTCGGGGTTCTGTCCGTTCGAGACATGCTGCATCCCGTGGCCGTCGATGACCTCTAACGACCGGGCTTCCGTTGCCCACCGCATCCAACTTGAGGTGTTATTTTATGTCTTTTCTGACGCGCACGTTCTTTTCCGACATGACGACGATCTGGACGCACGGCACGAGAGTCGTGCTGAGTTTATTGATTCTGACGCTCCTCATGGCGCTGACCGGCGGAGTCGTGAAAACCTTTATCGACCTCTATCTGCTGGTCTCCCAACCTTTGGAAGTGGTGTTCAGAAAAATCATCGTGAATACCTTGCTGCTTCTGGCGATCGTCGAGGTGCTGAAAACAACCGTCACGTATTTTTCCGAGGGACGAGTCAAGGTGACCTTTATCGTCGATACGATTCTGGTGGTCATGTTGACCGAGGTCATTTCACAATGGTTTAAGGACGCCTCGCTCGATCGATGGCTGACCCTGGGAGGCATCTTGTTGGCACTTGCCATACTCCGAATTGTCGCGGTTTTGTGGTCCCCGACGAAATTCGATTCCATGCCGGAAGGCTTGCCGTCCCTGAAGACCCTCTCCATATCGGGGACCTGACCAGAGAAAGCGAGGCACTCCATAACGGGGCGTTGCTACCTTTCGCTTTTTTCCTTCAGCGTCCTCTGTTAGAATTTTGCCTTGAGGCCCGCCTATGGAGTGTATTTTATTCAGACACGGCATTGCCGCCGACTGGCGAGACTGGCAACGGGAGGATCACTCGCGTCCCTTGACCGACGAAGGCATCGAGAAAACGGAAAAGGCGGTAAAAGGTCTTATCCGGCTTGGCGTCAGCCCCACGCACATCCTCTGCAGCCCCTACCTCCGGACCCGGCAAACCGCCGACATTGTCAAAAAAACGCTGGGGTTCACCAGTCGCCCCCAATTGTGCCCCGAACTGCGACCGGACGCCTCACCGGAAGATGTCCTCAACGCGCTGACCTCGTTTTCCGAGGATGACTGCGTGTTCTGCGTCGGCCATGAACCGCTTCTTGGGCATACCGCCGGAGCCATGGTGTTGGGCCAGCCCGTTTCAGGTTTGTCGTTTAAAAAAGCCGGAGCATGCTGCATCCGGTTTCACGGAAAGCCCCGAAGCGGAAACGGGGTGCTGTACTGGTGGCTGGAACCCGCACAACTGAGGAAACTGGCGAAAGGGTAGCTTTAGAAACCTCTGATTTAGTGCACTATCGGGCGCATGGCCGCGTTGTGTCCTCGCTCAACCCTCACCTATCTCTATGATAAGCCTCGGGTTTCACTCCGGGACGCCTTGCCCTGCATCCCGCTATCACCATAAATCAGAGGTTCCTTTATGATGCTTTTTCTCCAGACCGCATACGATGCGGTGCGTCCCCCCTCACCCTGCCCTCTCCCTCCAGGGGAGAGGGTTCCAAAACGTTTGTCGAAAACCCAGGTTCCACCTGAACGGTGAACGTGACCTCTCGTCCGAAGACTTTCTGAAACAGATCCGCTCGTGATTGGGCGGTCCAGATTTCCAACTCCGAGTCAGCCAGGGCCTTCAACTCGATGTTCATTATTTTTCCGATTGTGACGTGGACGTCCCGGATGATGGAAAAGTGACTGCGATCCAAGCCATCAGCAATGCGTAAAATCGCACTGAGCGTCTCCAGCACCTTTCGTCTGGCAGGTGAAAGAAGTTTGTACGGCAGGTGTTGGGGCCCGGGTAACGAGCGACGGTGATAGCGGGCGACGTTCGCGATCATCTCGATTTCATCGACCGTGAATCCGGCCAGATCGCTGTTCGTAATCAGATAGTAACTGTGCTTGTGGTGTTGGCGCGGATTGATGGCGTACCCCACGTCGTGAAGCAATGCGGCATGTTCCAGACACTCGCGTTCCTCATCAGCCATACCATGCAGGGATTGCAGTTGATCAAACAGCGACAAGGCCAACTTCGCGACGTGATGGGAATGCGTCTGGGGGTAATGACAGCGTCTGGCCAAGGCCACGACGTTGCGCAATCGAATATTCGGAATTTCCTGCTCGATCAGCAAGCCTTCCTGGTTCTTCTGGATAAAATCGTACACCAAGCCTTCACGCATGGCTTTGTCGCTGATTGTCGCTTCCTTATGCCCGGTGACTTCGAGGCACCGGCGAATCACTGACGTCGCCGCCAGCAACGTATCCACCCGTCGCGGGTCCAGACCCGGAACCCCAAGCCTCGTGTCCACGTCGCTCATCGCGAGCCATTGCTCCACGCCACGAATCTCTTTCAGGGTAATGGTCGAGAGATTGATCTGGGGAATGGGATAACCGGTCCGTTCCAGATAAATGATTTCCGCCAAGTTCGACGCCATGCCGGAAGAAATCACGATTCGATCAAACTCAGGCTGACGAAATCGCTCCAAGGCGGCTTCCAGTTCCTTTGCGATCATGTCGTGCATGGCCCGCAGTTTGGCCTTTGGAGGCGGCGCTTTGGTCAAGAACAGATCTTTCAGGCGAATGGCACCGAGCTTGAGACTCTCGGCGTGCAGCAGACGCTTCCTATTTCCCGCGATGATTTCGACCGAGCCTCCACCCACGTCCACCAAGAGAGTCGGTTGGTCCGTCAAATCCATGCTCTGGCGAACACCCAGGTAAATGAGGCGGGCTTCTTCCTGACCCGTGATGACTTTGACGCGAACACCCGTGTTCTCGGACACCTCCTCGACAAATTGGCCGCTGTTGCGCGCTTCACGAACCGCGCTGGTCGCCGCCATCAGGATGCGATCAAATCCTTTATTCCGTGCCAGCGTCGTCAGGTTCTTCAGGACTTCAACCCCTCGCGCTCTCGATTCCGCGGACAACCGTCGCTGGCGAAACGTCCCATCGCCCAGACGAGTCATATCCTTGAACCGGTCAAGAATCTTATAGGAGCCATCAGGTTCGGCTTCCGCCAACACCATGTGGATGGAATTGGTGCCAATATCTATGACGGCGATCTTCGACATCGTCTCACCCTGCGCTGGATCCTTTTCGTGCCTCTATATTATCAGGATAGGCAGACCCTGTAACAGCACGGTTATGAGAATGTTACGATCGTGTGGGCACTCACGGCGACTTTGTTCTCTCTTTTTGCATTCATGGCTCTACCCCACCCTTCCCTCCCCTTACAAAGGGGAGGAAAAGGCCAGATCTTCTTCCCGGTTCCCTCCTTTGTAAGGACGGGGACTTTTTCCGAAGAGGGAAAAGTCGGGAGGTAGAAAAGACAGTTAGAAATGCAGTAAGGCAACCAGTTGTTCAACCAGTTTCGGCGCTCCGAACAGGACATCGACCTTGTTCTCCACGCGAGACGGACGAGTGATGACCATCCCGCCGGCCTCTTCAACCAGAACTTGGGTGGCCACGGCGTCCCAGGGATTGAGTGCCGGATCGATCATGGCGCCGACTGATCCTTTGATGACCAGCGTATGACCGAAACAATCGGTATAACCCCGAAGATACGGACACGTGCCGGCCAGTTGCCGGAACATTCCTTCGCAGCCCGCACTGGTGAATTGGGCAATATCTCCCGTGGCAATGATACTCGTCTCCAGTTCCGCGTCCCGGGAAACCGAAACGGCCGTCCCGTTACAGGCGCACCCCAACCCTCTGGCCGCGCTATACGTCATGTTCAGCATGGGCAAATGGATCACCCCGATGAGCGCCTTGGCGGCTTCCCGGTCCTCCAACGCCACGATTGTTCCGAACAAGGAGATCCGGTTCACGAACGAGCGCGTGCCGTCGATGGGATCGATCAACCAGCGGTAGCGCGTCTTGCTTCCTTTCTCGCCAAACTCTTCGCCCAGAACGTCAAAATCCGCGGCGACCGGGTCGCCCTGCAACACGTTCCGGATCACGGTTTCCGCCTCACGGTCCGCAATGCTCACCGGCGAGCCATCGCCTTTCCGTTCGACGCTGAGCGCAAGATCCGAAAAATAGTTGAGAAGCAGCCCGGCCGGCGTTTGTGCCGCGCGGATTGACAGGGCCAGCAGGCGTTTTAGTTCAGCGACATCCATGGCAGTTCATGTTCCCCATTGAGTTGCACAATCAGTTTTCACAAACCCTTGTCACGCGACAATTTAACACCGTGGCCTCGGCAATTTAACCCTCAGATAACAAGTAATCCCGAGAAAGCGGGTACAAATATCTTCCAAATAAGAACTCGGCTGTCTTGCCGAATGGACAGAACTGGCGTCGAAAAGACTCCGATGCTGATAAAAACCGATTCATCATCGTCAACCCTTAAAGAGCCTTCTCTTTATCTCCAACAAAAAGTCGAACGCTTGTCAGACTTGTTCGGCGCCAATCACCGTTCCGCAGATTCGCAGGTCAGGAGTCTCCCCTTCGCACCGGACGACGTGACCGCGGGCTCAGAAAACGAATACCAAACCGCAGTCTTGGGTTCGGCCGCACACGTGGATCTCCCCATCACGCTGGAAACGTCAAACTTTTATAAGAACCTGATGAAACGAACGTGGCGCAAAGCGCCTGCCCTTGCGAAATCGTGGATCCGTTCAAAACCCGGCACATGTGAACTCGAGTCTTATCTGGCTCAGGAATCCAGCGACGTCTGGGAAAACAGTTGGGTCCGTTTTCCCAAGCGGACGCTCGGTCCTTTTGCCAGACAAGTGCTTCAACATGATCTCCTGGCCGACAAGAGAGAACCTGCCGGTCCACGGCGACGAGATGTCGAGAAGGTGCTGTTTTATCAACATGGAGAAGAGTGGGTGCGCGTCCCCGTCAGTTACCTCGCGCGACTCGCACTCGCCGACGTCATCAGCGGCAAGACTCTTTCACCCGTTCGTCGCATCGGCGAACGGCTCATGGATCATTTTCTGAATGACAATACTTCTCCGGAAACGTGCAGCTTCTACATCATGAACCTCCATCCGGATACCCGGATGGGGCATGCCGTCGGGAAAGAAGCAAGCCGGCGGTTCTTTCTGAGTCATTTACTGACCATGTACGCCAACAGGAAATTTTTGTTGCTCGATATGGGCCAACGAGCCGTGACCTATTTTGCGCCTCATCCGCCGATCCGTCAAAAACATCTCAATAGTCTCATTTCCGATAACTTGTATCGTGAACTGTTCATGAACCCCTGTCTTTCAGGATGGGACAACGGCCAAGACAAGTACGAGTATATGCGGCTCTGCCATGAAGTGCTGTCACGCAGTCACCAACACGTGATCGGAAAACTGAAAGATGCCGGAATCATTACACGAAATTTGATCGTTCCGACAAGCCCCTCCAACATCAGCCTGGCCAATAACGGCACCCACGTGAGCCTGGGGAGCAAAAGATTGACGCAGCTTTCCCAAACCCTGCCTGAGGAATTTACACCCTATGACGAAAAATACTTCGGCGATCTCGTGACGAAAGTCGTCGAGCATTTCCTTCCGTTGTTCGTCGGAACCTATAGTGCCGCTCCGTATCGTCTGGACTTCTGGGACTTTCATCCGGAAAACGTGTTGGGCTTTCTCCCTCATGAATTGGATCACCAATTTCTCCGTCTGTTCTGGCAGCGATGGAAGCGAAAAGCCAGCCTGCGGTTCTTCGGAAAACCCATTACGCCCCTGGGGCCGTTATGGTTGGACAAGGCCTTGAGCTACGGGCTTGGGATGCGCGGGGATTATATCCCCGATTTCCGGCTTGTCGATTATCTGGTCGTCCTGCCGAGCACGGAAGAATGTCCCGCCCTGGATGGTACGCTGGGAAACGAGGTGCGGCTTAAACGCGACCTCGCCGAACAAGGCATTTATGACGAGCGCATGTCATTTTACCAGCTGTACAAACTGCGAACGTTTTCCACCATGGGATTTTCCGGTTTCGAGGGCCGGTACTACAGTCTGTTCGAAAGTCTCGTGGACGACATGGGAGAAGCCGCCAGCCTTCAGACCTTGGTCACCGCGTTGGCCTTTCAATACATCTTCCAAGGCCAGGTTCATCCCTCTGACGTTCCCGACGATCCCGCAACCGAAGGGGAACGGCGACAGATCTTTTTCGGGGTGGCCGTCAATCTCCCCACCTTCTACGTTCGTGCGGACACGTCGAATCGTTTTTTGAAACGCATCCTGGCTCGCACGTCAAGTGTGCGGCTCAGCCGGCGATTTTCATGCTATTACCGCGTCCACCATCGGGAATATCGCCGAGCCCTCATGACGATCCTGCGGGAGGACGGCGCCGACCTGATCGAAGCCTTTCAGCTACACGGCGTCATGGACAAGCTCAAAAACCGGCTCGAAAATCCGGATGAATGCTCGACTTTCGGAAAACTGACGAAAGGTATTCTCCGGGAAAGTGGGGCACACTCCCCCTTCGGTCTTTCAGGAGAGGAATGCAACAAAGCCGCCGAAACGTATTATCGTCAAACGCTTCGCCTACGGCACCTCGGTGAAGCGATTCAGGAATTGGAAGTTGACTGCGCCGCCCTCGACGCCGGCGTGACGCCGACCCTTCGCAAGGCGAAAGGCCTCATGCCGGCCATTCTGGGGCCTTACACTTCCGCGCGAGCGTTTCTCGAAGACGTAAAACCCGCTCTGATCGACGAAACGATCCCTCTCCCGCAACTTACGAAATTGATTCACTTGGTCACCTTGCTGGTCGATAAACAATAGTCGGGCGATAATGAATCCGAAATTGATTAGCTCAGGCCTGCATCAATACATCGACCGGGAAACCGCCGCTGTACGAAGCGAGCAACTGTACGGGGATCGGATCGTCAATTATATCTATTCCGCGGTCCGGGAAAAGACGCCCCTCCTGTTTAAGGCGTTGACCTCAGCGTCGATTTCCCATCTGGTCGGTCTCTGGAATTATGACGTGACCTTCGGCCCCGCGTTTTCAGGGGTCCCATCCTTTTGTCGCAAGTTGGGTATCGATCTCTCGGAATGCGTGGACAACCCCCTAACATTCGATTCACCACGACAAGTGTTCGAACGAAAAATACGGTATTGGCAACGTCGTCCCATGGAACCCGATGCTTTCACTATCGTTTCGCCTGCGGATTCGAAGCTGCTTCTCGGTTCCTTGCGGACGCACGCCCAACTGTTTCTCAAGGGAAAATTTTTCGACCTGTACGAACTGTTAGGACACGAAAAAGCGTCATGGCACCGGACATTCCACGATGGAGATTTTGCCATCTTTCGCCTGACTCCCGAAGAATATCATTACAACCACGCCCCGGTTTCCGGTGTGGTACTGGACTATTATGAGGTGGACGGCACGTATCACAGTTGCAACCCGGGTCCGATCATTTCCGTGGTCACGCCTTATTCGAAAAACAAGCGGGTGGTCACCGTGATCGATACGGACGTTCCGGGTGGGACGCGGGCCGGACTCGTCGCCATGATTGAAATCGTCGCCTTAATGATCGGCGCAATCGAGCAATGTTATAGCGAACGTTTTTATGATGACCCGCAATGGATGAAAAAAGGTCTGTTCGTCAAGAAAGGTCAACCAAAAAGCCTGTTTCGACCGGGGAGTTCCACTGACGTGCTTTTGTTTGAACGCGACCGGGTCGACTTCTGTCAGGACTTGCATACGAACCAACGACGCCGCGACGCGGTTAGTCGATATTCATTGAGCTTTGGAAGCCCGGCCGTCGAGACAGCGGTCAAAGTCCGGTCGACCATCGGACAAGCTCTTCCCTCCACGCGCAACATGGAGAGTCACGCACCATGATCAAGCCGGACTTACCGCGCTTCTTTCTGGACAACCACTTGGGAGTGTCCCTCCTTTTCCTGGGCATCGTCAGCCTTACCGTGTTTGTTCTTTTTCGTTGGGCCTTTGCCATTCTCCCCCGGGAACAATGGCAAATCCTGGCCGTACTCCCGCGACACCGGGCCGACGCGAACCAATGGCATGGGTTGAACCTGACCTACTATGGATTCATCACGGCCAGCGCCGTCACGCTCGCCGTCGGAAATATGCTGTTTCTCCTGGGAGCGATGCACGTCCCGCTCGGGATCTCCCTGCTGTTCGTCTTCTCTCTTTTAAGCCTGGCGGTTCCGGCTTCGAAAGTCATCGCCAGAGCCGTCGAAAAAAAACCCTTCACCTTTACGATCGGCGGAGCCTCGTTCACGGGCCTCATCATGGCGCCGGTGGCGGTCGTCTCGATCAATGGGGTGTCTCACCAGCCTGACGTGCTGCCGATGATTCCGGTGCTCTCGGCGCTGGTGATCTCGTTTGCCCTTGGCGAAGGTATCGGGAGACTGGCCTGCATCAGCTATGGCTGCTGTTACGGGAAGCCGCTTTCCGCCTGCGCGCCGGTCATGCAAACGTTGTTCAAGACCTTGCACTTTCGCTTTACCGGCGCCACCAAGAAAATCGCGTATGCCGGCAACCTCGAATCCGTCCCGGTGGTTCCCATTCAGGCTGTCACGGCCATCGTCTCCACGACTGGCTACATGGTCGGCATGGGATTATTTCTGACGGGACGCTTTGCGGCAAGTCTTTTCGTCTCCTTGCTGATCACGCAAGCCTGGCGCGCCGTCTCGGAAACCTGGCGGGCGGATTACCGGGGGAAAGGGTCGATTTCCATGTACCAGGTGATGGCAGTCGTTGGAATAGCCTACCTGACCGCCGTCACCTTGTTTGTGTTGTCTTCCTCTCTTGGCACTCCGGACCTTCTCATGGGGCTTCACTCCCTGTGGGATCCTCTTGTGCTGCTCTTTCTTCAAAGCGCCTGGATCGGCATCTTCCTGTTCATGGGAAGAAGCCACATGACAGGCTCCGTGTTGTCCTTCTTTGTTCACAAAGAGCACCTGTGAGACTCTGCGCATTCCCGGGCACCTGTCTGCTGTGTCTCCTGTTCATCCTTTCATGCCATGTCCCGGCGTGGGGTCAAAAGTCTTCCATTCCTGAAGGTTATCCCGAGACCCTACGCCACCAACGCGACCTCTACACCGCAGCCTTGATCGAGGATCTCAACAATCCCCAACTCTGGAAGCAGTTGTCTCACGTGTATATGAACTTGGCAGATGATCTGCTTACCCACAAATCAGAAAAAATCGAAGCGTATGACAAGGGACTGAAAGCCGCCACCCAAGCCCTGACGCTTCAGCCGGATGATGCCGAAACGCACTTCCTCTACGCCGCAAACCTGGGGAGCGCCACGCAATTGCGGGGCATCACGTCGGGGGCCGTCAACCTCTCGGACATCGTGAAGCACGTGGACCGGGCCATTGAACTCGACCCGCACAATGCCCCGTCGTTACAAATGAAAGGAGGCTTGTTGGCCGAATTGCCCTGGTATCTCGGCGGCAACGCGGAACTGGCCAAGAACTATCTTCGCCGGGCCATCGAGGCGGACGCCAAGTATACCAACGCTCGGATCATCCTGGCCAAATTGCTCATCAAAGAAGGACAGCTTGAGGAGGCTCGATCTCAACTCCTCGCCGTCATTCAGGCCCGGAACCCGCATTACCCCTATACATGGGAAAGACGATTTCGTCCCGAAGCGCAACGGCTCCTCGATAAGCTGCAAGATCGCAGGTAAACAACCGCACGTCATTTCCCTTTGTCTTCTATAGGCTGTCGTGCTAAGCTTGCTGTCTTCCACCCTAGCTGAATATTTCACGTCATGGAATGCGCTCTACGGCAAACTCCTGAGCGGGAAGTCAAGCTCAAGACAGGTCACCCGTTTCGCTTGCCCAATTTTCCGGGTGAGCCGCTGCCGCCTCGACTGTTTACCTCCACCTATTTCGATACCGTTGATCACAGACTGGCCCAACGTGGAGTGACACTCTGTCGGAGAACCGAAAACCACCGGGTCTTGTGGCAACTGAATCTCCAGAGACCCGCCGCCCGGTTGGAAGTGAAGATGGTATCCGGCCGTTCGGCTCCACCGGCTCCATTGGAGGATCTCTTGTTTGCTTTGCTACAGCGCGAACCATTGACGGCCGTTGCCAAACTCCGGACACGCCGCTCCGGCATCAGGATTCAACCTCTTGATAGGCCCATCGCCGACGTGATTATCGACGAGGTCAGGATTCTCAATGATCGGCGAGTCGTCGGACATCTGAACGAGATCGAAGTCGAACGCCGCTCGGGCAAGGACAAGGAACTCGCCGCGATCGTGACGGCCCTTCGCGAAGCAGGAGCGTACGAGGGAGATAGTCGTCCTCAAGTCGTTCAGGCCTTGAATCTGATTATTTCGAGTCCCTCCCCTCCCGAATCAGCGCCCCTGTCGGAACGACTCAAAACCATTCTGCAAACACAGCTTCGGCATATCCTGCTCCATGACCCCGGGACGCGACTCGGCAAAGACTCGGAAGAACTTCACCAGATGCGCGTCGGGATCAGAAGGTTTCGCGCAATACTCCGCACGGCGAGGACCTTACTGGAACCGGAATGGCATGCATCCCTGCAAGAGGAACTCCGATGGCTGGGGACGACGCTGGGAACCGTTCGGGACCAGGACGTCCTGCTCGACCGGTTGTATACGGAAGCCGACGTTCTTCCTTCTGCCGAACGAAAAATTTTCGAACGACTATTGACCACGTTCGAAACGCATCGTTCCCAAGCCCGCATGCAATTACTCGATACCCTTCGCAGCGATCGCTACCTGGATCTTTTGAGCCGCCTGGAACAGGCCATCCAAGCTCCGGCCTTGCGTGAGGCGCCCGAGAGTTCCCTGATGCACCTGGCTGCCCAGGAATTCAAACAATTGATCAAAGCGGACAAGCGTGGGAAGGGTGATCCCTCGGACCAGGAACTTCATCAATTGAGAATCCGTACCAAACGAACCCGATATGTTGCCGAACTCGCCCTTGAAACGATGGGGAAACCCGCGATACGGTTCGTCCGCCAAACCAAACGCAACCAGGATCTCCTGGGTGATCTCCAGGACGCCGTCTTTACGGAGGAACGACTCCGGCAATCGCTCCAAACGACCCGTGGCGTGAAGACCGCGTTTACCATCGGGCAGATCATCGAGCGACTCCGGGCGCGCCGGCGCCGGACAAGAGCGATGTTTCCACGAGAATGGGCCAAACTCAAAAAGCGCGGCCGTGAGGTCTTTGCCCTCTGAAAAGCCTCCCTCTCCCCTGGAGGGAGAGGGTTGGGGTGAGGGGGAATGGTCAACGCATGAGTGAGAACAATTTGAACATGCATGACGCAATGCACCCGAGGTAACAACCATGGCATTCGGTTCCACTGAAACCCAATTCCCGGCTGCTGCTTCTCCGCCGGATCTCGACAATCCCAAGCTGTATTTGAATCGTGAACTCAGTTGGCTTCAATTCAACGCTCGCGTGCTCGAGGAAGCGGAAGATCCGGAGAACCCGCTGTTGGAGCGGGTCAAGTTTCTGTCGATTTTCTCGAGCAACCTGGATGAATTTTTCATGATCCGGATCTCGGGGTTGCGAGAACAATTATCCGGTGGAGTGCTTGAGGGTCCCCCGGACGGCATGACCACCTCGGAACAATTAGCGGCCGTTCGACAGGAGGTCCTGAGTCAACTGGCCCGGTTTTCCGACTGCTGGCAAAACGACATTCTGCCGAAGCTCAATGCCCGGGACATTGCCATCCTGCGCTACCATCAACTGAGACCGAAACAACAACACTTGCTCCGCGGGTATTTTTCCAAAGAAATTTTTCCGGCTCTCACTCCACTGGCCTTCGACCCTTCCCATCCGTTCCCCCATATTTCCAACTTGAGTTTGAATCTGGCCGTCGTGGGGAAGGATCCCGAGCGAGGAGATTGTTTCGCCCGTGTGAAAATCCCCGACATTTTTCCTCGTCTCGTCCGCATCCCCAACGAAGACATGGTCGACGAGTCCGATCAATTAGGCTTGTCTGACTCGGCCGCCGACAACTTCGTCTGGATTGAAGACGTCGTCGCCGCCAATCTCGACCTTCTGTTTCCGGGAATCACCATTCTTGCCGCCTACCTCTTTCGGGTGACGCGCGACGCGGATTTCGAAATCGAAGAAGACGAAGCGGACGATTTGTTGGCTTCGATAGAAGAACAAGTGGACAACCGTCACTTCGGCTCGGTGATCCGGCTGGAAATCGATCAGGCGACGCCTGACCACATCCGGGACATCCTGATCAGGAATCTCTCTCTGGCTCCATACCAGGTTTACACGCAGGACCTGCCGCTGGGTCTGTCCAGCCTCATGGAGCTCACCCGGATCGAGCGTCCCGATTTGAAATATCCGCCGTTCGTTCCGGAGATCCCGGAAGCCCTTAACAAGAAGGAAAACCTGTTCGCAATCATCCGGCGCGGTGACGTCGTGTTGTACCATCCCTACGATAGTTTCACCCCGGTTGTTGATTTCGTACGCGAGGCGGCCGGCGACCCCAACGTGCTGGCCATTAAACAGACCCTCTATCGCGTCGGGGCCAATTCCCCTATCGTCGAGGCATTAATGGACGCGAGGGTGAATGGCAAACAGGTCGCGGTCCTGCTCGAACTCAAGGCGCGATTCGATGAAGAAAACAACATCGAATGGGCCCGGAAACTGGAGGATGAGGGCATCCACGTGGTCTATGGGGTCTTCGGGCTGAAAACCCATGCCAAGATGTGTCTGGTCATCCGGCGCGACGAGGACAGCATCCGGCGATATGTCCACCTCGGCACGGGCAACTATAATCCGGTCACGAGCCGGATGTATACCGATCTCAGTTTCTTTACCTGCGACCCGGCCATGGGAGCGGACGTTGCCGATCTCTTCAACTCGTTAACCGGCTACTCTCGAAAAAATTCCTATGCCAAACTGCTCATAGCGCCCCAACTGATGCGGGAGCAAATTCTGGAGAGGATTGAGCGGGAGATTCAACGACACAAGGACAAGGGAGACGGGTATCTGGCATTCAAGATGAACGCCCTCGTGGATACACAATGTATTCACGCGCTCTATCGAGCGTCCCAGGCCGGTGTCAAGATCGACCTTCAAGTTCGAGGGGTCTGCGCGCTTCGTCCGGGGATTCCCGGAATCAGTGAAACCATCGCCGTGACCTCGGTGGTCGGACGATTCCTGGAACACGCGCGGCTTTATTATTTCCGCAATGGCGGGCAGGAAGAACTCTTTCTCGGAAGCGCCGACCTCATGCCCCGCAACCTGGACCGGCGCGTGGAACTCCTGTTCCCGATCGAGTCACCGCAACTGCGGAAAGTCCTGGTCGAGGACCTCCTGCAAGTGGCGCTTCACGATAACGTCAAGGCCCGCCAGTTGCTGTCGAACGGGGACTATACCCGTCTCCAACTCGCGCCCGAGCGTGCTCCCCTCGGCTCCCAGGATTGGTTGCTGGAAAATTGGAAGAGCCGCGGCACGGGCACTATGTAGCCGTCGCGTCTCTTTCCCGTCTTTCTCAACTCTCTTGCGGGGGGATGGTGTGACGGATGATTTTGCCTTCCACCAGGTACACCACGAGTTCCGCGACGTTCGTCGCGTGGTCGCCAAGCCGCTCGATGTATTTGGCAATAAAGGAGAGCCGGATGGCCCGGCTGATCGTCTTGGGATTTTCCATCATGAAGGACAGGAGTTCCCGGAACAGTTGTTCCGTCAGGTTGTCGACGAAGTCATCGTCGTGAATGACTTTCCGGGCCAGCGCCGAATCCATTTTGACAAAGGCGTCCAACGATTCTTTCACCATGATACGGGCGCGCTCGGCCATGTGCGGAATGTCTATGTAGGGCTTCAATTGGGGTTCTTCGTTGAGTTCGATCGCCCGCTCACAGATGTTTTCCGCCAAGTCGCTCATCCGCTCCAATTCAGTGGAAATCTTCATGGCGGTGGTCACAAAGCGTAAGTCTTTGGCAACGGGCTGATACCGGACCAGCGCGTCGAGCGCCAACTCGTCGATTTCCACATCAAACGTGTTGACCTTATGATCGTTCTCGATGACCTGCTGCGCCAAGGCTTCATCACGTTCCACCAACGCGACCAAGGCGTTTCTGATCTGGTCTTCGACCAGCGATCCCATCATGAGGATTTTGCCTTTGATCCGGTCAAAGTCTTCTTCGAAGTGACGTTCCATGCTTGCTCAATTTCTCTCCGGCACCATCATCCGAAACGTCCGGTGACGTAATCTTCGGTCCGGCGGTCCGACGGATTGGTAAAGATGGTTTTGGTCTCGGCGTATTCGATCAATTCCCCCATAAGAAAAAAGCCCGTCAGGTCGGAGATGCGCGCGGCCTGCTGCATGTTATGCGTGACAATAACCACGGTGAGTTGCTCTTTCAAGGAATGCAACAATTCTTCGATCTTCGCGGTCGAGATGGGATCAAGCGCCGAACAGGGTTCGTCCATCAGGAGGACTTCAGGATTGACGGCCAACGCCCGCGCAATACACAAGCGCTGCTGTTGCCCGCCGGAAAGACCCAGCGCGCTCTGATGCAAGCGATCCTTGACCTCCTCCCAGAGGCCCGCGCCCTGGAGGCTTTCTTCGACGATACCGTCGAGCACGGAACGACGCCGGACACCCTGGAGTTGCGGCCCATAGACCACGTTCTGGTAAATCGATTTGGGAAACGGATTCACCTTTTGGAAGACCATACCGACCTTCGTCCGCAAATCGGTCACATCCACCGACGGGGCGTAAATGTCCTTGCCGTCAAGACAAATCTGGCCAGTGATGCGGGCCCCCTCGACCAAATCGTTCAGCCTGTTGAAACATCGTAACAACGTGGATTTCCCGCAACCCGACGGACCGATAAATGCCGTGACGTGATAAGCCGGAACGGTCAGAGCGACTTTGAACAGCGCCTGCTTCTCCCCGTAAAAGAAGTCGGTATTCTCGACCGTGATTTTGGGCTTGATGTCTTGAGAACGTTGGGTAGAGGTCATGGTTGTTTCCGCCGTCTGTTGGGCAGCAGTGTGATAGGGTTGTAAGACTGCGTCAATACCTGCACTCATTATTCTGTTGGACCTTACACCGCCGATGCCTTGAACTTTTTCTGCATGTAATTGCGGAGAGCCACAGCGCTGAGATTCAAGCCAATGACCACCATCACCAGAATCAGGGTGGTGACGTACACCATCGGTTTCGCCGCTTCCACGTTGGGGGATTGAAAGCCCACGTCGAAGATATGGAAACCCAGATGCATGAATTTCCGTTCAAAGTGCAGAAACGGGAAATGGTGGTCCAAGGGCAGCGCCGGGGCCAATTTGACCACCCCTGTCAACATCAAGGGAGCCACCTCGCCAGTGGCACGGGCCACTGCAAGGATCAACCCCGTCAAAATGCCCGGCAGGGCACAAGGTAGAATCACCCGAAGCATGCTTTCAAACTTGGTCGCGCCCAACGCCAAGGACCCTTCCCGGTATTCCTGGGGCACGGCGGACAGCCCTTCTTCCGTGGACACGATCACGACCGGCACCGTGAGCAGGGCCAAGGTGAACGACGCCCACAGAATGCCGCCCGTGCCGAAGGTCGGCGTGGGCAAGGCTTCGGGGTAGAACAGGGTATCGATGGTTCCGCCGACCGCGTAGACGAAGAATCCCAACCCGAAGACCCCGAACACGATCGACGGCACGCCGGCCAGGTTATTCACGGCAATGCGAATCACGCGAACGATCAGCCCTTGCCGCGCGTACTCCCGCAGGTAAAACGCGGCCAGGACGCCGAACGGGACCACGGCCACGCTCATGATCAACACCATCATGACCGTGCCGAAGATCGCCGGGAAAATGCCCCCCTCGGTATTGGCTTCCCGTGGTTCTTCGCTCAGCACGGACCAGAAGTTCATGAAGTATCTGAGAATCTTTTCGATGAGGCCCATATCATTGGGACGAAGCGCTTCCACGATTTGACCGACCGCGAGGCGTTTCTCGCTGCCGTTAGTCTCGACAAGGACCACGGAATACTCGTCAAGTCGATGGGTCAATGCCCGAAGGGTCTCAACGTGCTTGTGGTAACGGCCTTCCAACTGCTTGGTCGCGGCCTGAAGCTCGGCAACCTCCGGGGTCTGACCTTGACCGTGTAATTCCAGTTCCCGGATTCGCAAACGGGTCTCTTCGATGTCATAATTGATGTCGCCGATGACGTCCGTTTGCAGGTGTTCAATCTCGTCATGCAGGTCATTGGCCTGTTCAATCAGGGGCTGTAACGCCTTCCATCCTTCCTGATTGCCCGTGGCGACGACGTCATCGCCACGCGCGACTTCACGAATCCGGCCGTAAAAGTTTCCCCATTCTCTCCGTTCAAACGCGGCCACGTCGTTCGGGGAATCGGCCGTTGCGATCCGGTCGGTATCCACCCACCTGAAGTCCAGGCCGTAGAGATCACGATTTCCGACTTTCAGCCTGACCCGGGTTTTCCCTTCTGGAAATTCCGGCGTCTGCGAATACGGGATGACCTCTTCGCCTTTCAGTTCTCCGAGCACGCGCGTGCCGTCCGTGAGCGTCATTTCCACCAAGGCATGCGGCCAGAAAAACCCGAGACCGTTGATCATGATCAGGAGGAGGACGCCGCCGACCATGAGCAGCGAGGCGGCCACCGCGGTACCGCAAAACCAGATGAACAACGCCCCCGAGTCGAGAAATTTCTTGATCCTGTCAGGCATGGATTCCCTTTAGAACTGACTGTAGCGCGCCCGAAGCCGCTGCCGGACGATTTCGGCCAGGGTGTTCACGATGGACGTAAACACGAACAGGAGGAGGCCGGCCAGGAACAGTAACCGATACAGTGTGCCTCCGTGCGGGGCCTCGGGCATTTCCACGGCAATGTTCGCCGATAACGTCCGGAATCCGTTGAAGAGGTTCATGTCCGTCACCGGGGTGTTGCCGGTCGCCATCAGCACGATCATGGTTTCTCCCACGACCCGCCCCAGGCCGATCATGAGAGCGGAAAACACTCCCGGACTCGCGGAAATGATGACCAACTTCGTCAGGGTCTGCCACGGGGTGGCCCCGAGGGCTAATGACCCGGCAATCAGGTGGGGCGGCACGTTGCTCAATGAATCCTCACTGATACTGAAAATGGTGGGGATCACGGCCATACCCATGGCAAAGGCGATGACCAGGGCGTTCCGCTGGTCGTACGCCAACCCGAACGAGGACTGTAACCATCCCTTATAGTCGGAATCGAAGAGCCAGGTTTCGATCTGGTGATTCAACTGGAGACAGAACAACACCGTGCCCACAAGGACCAGCACGAACGCGACCAATTCCGTTACGTTCCCCGACTGGCCCTTGAGGCGTGAAGGCAGGAATTGCCAACCGATGCAGACCAACGCGACGGCCAAGGGGATCAGGAGAAACATGGCCACCACTGCGGGAAAAATTTGTTCCAATAGCGGCGCGAACCACAGTCCGGCCAGGAACCCCAGAACAACCGTCGGGAACGCCGCCATGGTCTCTACGACCGGTTTGACCACGGCTCGAATGTTGGGACGCATGAACATCGCGGTATAGATCGCACCCAACACGGCAAGCGGCGTCGCCAACAACATCGCGTAGATCGTCCCTTTCAACGTGCCGAACATGATCGGCCAGAGACCGAATTTCGGCTCGAATGCGTCGGACCCGCCGGTCGATTGCCAGATATGGTGAGGCTCCTCGTACCCTTCATAGAGCACGGGAAAGAACAAGGACGAGAACGTGGATTCGGGATGCTCGTTCTCAATGTCATAGGCGATCAGCCGTCCCGAATCCTCGAGTACCAGGGCGCCGTCGGTTTTCGGTGCAAACATCGCCGCCCGGATGGCGTGGCCGTTACCCGGGATTTGGATGAGCGTCTGGCTGGAGGTTGAATGATGGAGGGCAACCCCGCCGGAGGCGTCGGTCGTGAGAAACCCTTTATCCCGAAGCGAAGGGGAAATGGCAGTCACGGCCCCATCATGCGAGGCAAAGTCCCGAATTTTTTGAAGACGCGGATCACCTCCGACGTCAGGATCGATCACCGACATCCAGACGCTGACCGTCCCTCTTTCGGTGCCGACCACGATGGACCGATCGCCGATGAGATAGGAAAGGGCGGTGATGGCTGTCCCCGCGGAATACATTCCCATCAATCTGGGATTCCGGATATCCTGAATATCCCAATACAACAACCTGCCGTCTTTCGTGCCGCCCAACAAGGTTTCGCCCAAGTCGTCCAGGAGCAGCACGGACAGCGCTTCCACGCCTTCATCAATGACCTCGGCCTGGAGAAGTTCCGTTTCCGTTTCGAGCGCAAACAGCCCGCCTGCTTCCGATTCCTGCATCTTCGTGAGGAACAATCGTCCCGACCCGGTCAAGGCCGCGGCGATGGGTCCGCTGTCCGTCTCCCGGTAGGCCAGTCGCGCAATGGGTTCGCCGGTTGGCACGGCCTCGAACGGCTCGCCCGAAGAGGCCACCGGGTTGATTGTTCGGACGTCATCGTCGAACGTCACTCGAAACGACACGTAAAAGGGAATGACCCGGCCGGTCTTCGTCCCTAAACCATAGGTATGGGTTTTCCCCGGAGATCGGGCCAGGGCGGTCATGGCCCCGTCTTCGAAATCCGGCATCCTTCGACTTCGCTCCGCTCCGCTCAGGACCGACGGGTCGAGAAGGACGGGGGTCCCCGCAGGCAACGCATAAAACGCAATGTCACCCTTTCGAAGCACGTACCCCACTTCCATGTATTCATCGATCCCCACGGCGACGGTTTCCGGCTCGGCGGCATCGACCGGATCGACGTGCACGGAAGCGGATTCGGTCCAGGAAGCGGCGTCAAACAACGGAGCCACTTCGATAAACAGGTAGGCAAAAATGCCAAAGATGCTGACAATGGTCGCCCAGCCTCCAAAGGTGATCACGACGCGGGCGCTCGAATCCACCCAACGCCGCCACGCCCGTGAGGATACCCGCGATGCCGGCGCGGGTGGAGACGCCGTTTCAACCTGATTCGCTGGAAGATCGGCCTGGTTCATGATTTATCGCATATCACCCAATTTTTTGGTGATGATGGTCTGCGGCAAGGGGAAATAGCCGTCCTTGATCACGATTTTCTGCCCCGCTTTGCTGTAGACGTATTTCAGGAATTCCTCGACCAACGGAGGCAACGGTTTCCCCGGGGCCTTATTCACGTACAGGTAGAGAAAACGGGCCAACGGGTACTTGCCGGCCGAGGAATTGGCAAAGGTCGGCTCATAGCACGCTTCACCGGTCTTGGCCGACAACGGAATCGCCCGGACGCCTGATGTCCGATAGCCAATGCCACTGTACCCGAGCCCGCCCCGATCCTCCGTCACGCCCTGCACCACGGACGCCGAGCCCGGTTGTTCCTTGACCTCATCCTTGTAATCGCCTTTTTTCAACACCTTTTTCTTAAAATACCCATAGGTCCCCGAGGCTGAATTTCGACCGTACAGGCTCACCCTCGTGCGTTCCCAGTTCCCATCGAGTCCAGCCTTGCCCCACGTGTCAATGTCCACGGAATGCCCGCGGCGCCGGGTCTTCGAAAAGGCGGCATCCACTTCGTCCATACTGAGACACTTCACGGGATTGTCTTTGTTGACGTACACGGCCAGCGCGTCGACGGCGACGGGAAAACTGGTGGCTTTATAACCGAATTTCGCCTCGAACTTGTCCATCTCCTTCGCTTTCATCTGCCTGGACATCGGAGCTACCTGGGCCGTCCCTTCAATCAGGGCCGGGGGCGCCGTGCTGGAGCCTTTCCCTTCAATTTGAATTTTCACGTTGGGATATTCTTTTCTGAACCCCTCGGCCCACAGCGTCATGAGATTGTTGAGGGTGTCGGATCCGATACTGTTCAGGTTCCCGGAAACTCCGCTCACCTGCGCGTAGTCTTTCCAAGCCGGGTCCACCATGGAGTCGGAAGCGGCCCAACTTTGGATTGAACTGCCAATACTTATCGCCAGGAAAAAGGAACACAGGAATACGATCCTGTTACTACACAACCGGCTTGTCACGTTTGCGAATGCGAACTGTTCCATAATGTCGCAACCCTCCCTCTGAAAGAAGTATTTGATACGCCGTTCCCTGGCAGTTCCCTACTCTAAAGGCTGAATGTTTCCCGGACGTAAAAAGTAGGTTACGAACGTGTTAAGC
Source organism: Nitrospirales bacterium (assembly GCA_965203665.1). Lineage (GTDB taxonomy): Bacteria > Nitrospirota > Nitrospiria > Nitrospirales > UBA8639 > Bin75. The sequence continues at coordinate 1,724,523 of OZ241905.1, forward strand.
AGATAGGGTTATCCGGGTGTTATCCCCTGCTCCGGCTTCGCCAGCCTACCGAACGGAACGGCCGAGTTAATTGAAAATCGACTTCTGCACTATACGGGGAGCGAATTGCAGCCACGTATGAGAAGAGTTACACGTCTGTAAATTTTTCGGACCCTCCCTCGGACCCTCTCTGCATTGTCTCTAGTCTGTCATTCCCGCAAGTCGTTAGCGGGAATCCAGCGTCTTTCCATACACAAACACGGGAAAAGAAAAGACACTGGATCCTCGATTAAAAATGTCGAGGATGACAGAAGGAGAAAGCTGGGGTGAGAAGGAGAGGGTTTAAGCTTGCAATAAGCGTCGCTGGAGCAATGCCTGCATGTCACGCCGTCCATCGGCGATCACGAGCACGTAGACATGGTTTTCCATAACCCGGTAGATGATGCGGTAGGGCGAGCCGGTCGTCGCTTCCGAAGCCGCGCGATGACATCGGTGGCGGGTTGGACCTGCCCCGCTTCGATCTGCCGGCTACCCAGCGCGAGGATCTTGAGCAGCGCAACGGTTTCCTGCGTTTGCTCGTAACTGTCGATGTCCTGCAAGACTCCCTTGGCTTCGCCGTTCTGCGTGATAATCAAGGGTTCCCGCCGGTCCCCGAGCGAGCGCACGATCTCTGCGGCGTGGGCTTTGAGGTAACTGATAGGCTTAATCCGGTTGGACAGTTTCATACTTACCTCATTTCGGATCGAATATAGACTGTAAACAGATCATGAGACAAGAAGATTTCCAAATGCCTCATGCGGGGTCATACAAATGTTCACTCATTCGCTGACAGAAGCAGGGTCTCTTTCTTCCTGTCATCCCCGACATCTTTAATCGGGGATCCAGCGTCTTTCTCTTTCTTCTCTCTTCTAAGAAACTGTAGGTTAGGTTAGCGTAACCCGACAGCGGAGCTAACGGACAGCACGGCGCTTCCCTAATCTTCGCCGCCGACAGGCGGCAGTTGATCCAATAATCTCTGAGCGTTTTGGGCCAAGGCTTGGTTGCCTTGTTCCGTTGCTAATTCTAAAGCACGTTGCAAGCTGGTGCGTGCCTTTTCATACTCTCCCATTTCTTTATAGACGTTTCCGCGGTTGGAGTAAGCTTCGGCAAATTGTGGGTGAATACGGATTGCCTGGTTGTAATCGGTAATGGCATCGTCATGCTGGTCAAGAGCAATCTTGGCGTTTCCTCGGTTGTAGTAGGCTAGAGCATGTTGCGGGTCGATGCGGATCGCTTGATCATAATCGGCAACGGCATCGTGGTACTGGCGAAGAGCAATCTTGGCGTTTCCTCGGTTGGTGTAGGCTTTGGCATCTTGGGGATTGATTTGGATTGCCTCGTTGAAATCCGCAATCGCTTCCTCATACCTGCCAAGCTCGACCGTGGCGATTCCTCTGCCGTAGTAGGCTTGGGCAAATTGTGGGTTGATGCGGATTGCCTCGCTATAATCCGCAATCGCTTCCTCATACCTGCCAAGCTCGACCTTGGCGATTCCTCTGCCGCAGTAGGCTTGGGCGTATTGTGAGTTGATGCGAGTTGCCTCGTTGTAATCCGCAATCGCTTCCTCATGCCTGCCAAGCTCGTTCTTGGTGTTTCCTCGGTTGTAGTAGGCTTCAGCAAATTGCGGATTGATGCGGGTTGCCTCGTTGTAATCCGCAATCGCTTCCTCATGCCTACCGAGTTCGGTCGTGGCGTTTCCTCGGTTGTAGTAGGCTAGGGGATATTGCGGGTTGAGCCGGATTGCTTGGTTGAAATCCGCAATCGCCTCCTCATACCTGCCAAGCATACCCTTGACGGTTCCCCTGTTGTTGTAGGCTTCAGCACCTTGTGGGTTGATGCGGATTGCCTGATCATAGTCGGCAATGGCTTGGTCGTGCTGACCAAGGGCCTTCTTGGCGTTTCCTCGGTTGTAGTAGGCTAGGGGATATTGCGGGTTGAGCCGGATTGCTTCGTCGTAATCCGCAATCGCTTCCTTATGCCTGCCGAGCAGGTCCTTGGCGGTTCCTCTGTTATTGTAGGCTTCGGCATCTTGCGGATTGATGCGGATTGCTTCGTCGTAATCCGCAATTGCCTTGTCATATTTCCCTTGTTGAAAATGTCTATTACCACTCTGAAGCGATTGTTGTTCACTTGTGGGATCAATAGGTGTGATAGGTTGATCTTGTCCTTGTGATTTAGCGAACCCACCGAAATCCCTGAAAATGGACTGGTCGTCTAATCCATAATATTTTTTCAATAGCGTTCTGATTTCTTGTTTGTGTTCTTTAGATATGGAGATTTCTTTATAAATTTCTGGTTTGATGGGCTGGGCAGAAAAGATGAAACAACTATGCTGTACGACAATCCGATTCTCATTTGCAGGTGGCTTCCAATAATAAATTTCTGGTTGACTTTCCAAAGAAGCATATTGTTGGGTAATCGGTTGAGGTTGAAGCAATTCCCTGATGCCTTCCTTGGCTCTTTCAGGTGTAACTTCTTTGAAATTTTGAGTGTCCCCACGATTAACGACAAAGACCTTGCCATCGGTTTTGTCGTCCGCACAGGCAAACCATAAGGCGATATGAAAATTGGCGGTGAAATCAATAAGACAAGTCGCCGCACCATGGTGCTGCAGTTTAGCCAGTAATTCCAAATCGTTCAGTTTTCTGTTTTCTAGGTATGCGTATCCTTCACTCCTTGCCGGTTCAATCAGGACTTTAGTCAAGTATTCAATTAAGGAGGGAAGCTGCGCTTCTTTTTCCAGACGTCTATCAGCGCCACTGTCGAGCTTTCGCTTTTCATCGCGTTGACCGCGAAATATCAGAACAGCCTGATTCCCCCACGGTTCTACCTGTTCCGCAAGTTTTTGTTGGTACTTAATCAACAAATTCATTTTTGTTACTCTACAAACTTAATTTCTCATCTGTCAGGCCGTAGAGGGTACAGGCAAATCGAAGGCCACTTTCCGCACTTATGAAGGACGGCCAAGCCCCCTGGAGAGGGCTTAGGCGGACTTGTCACGCTACAGTTCCCGCTCGCTCTACAAAGGAACGAAATAAAAGGGTAATGACATAAGATTTAAAAAAGCGTTCGGGCCAGACGGAAGCCTACTATGTTGACTCTCATATTGGATATGCCTGAGCGTGCCGCAGAGCGGATCTCATGCGGTGGAGAGAGCCATGAGCCACCACGTACTACGTGCCGTGAACAATCTCCGCTCTCCCATGCACGGCCATCATCCGGCGCGCCGTGGTAACTGGCATGCCAACAATCCTGTACCCACTCTGCCGCGTTTCCCAGCACATCGTGCAGGCCAAACGCATTCGCTCCATATACGCCCACCGGACTTGTCCACGCATAGCCGTCATCGCAGTCGACAGTCTCGTGCTTTGGTAGGTCAGATGACTTATCTGCTCCGTTCGCATGCGTACAGTGACCCCAGGCCCTTAACCCCCAATACCCGCCCCCCCAAAACCGCGCTGTACTCGACCCCGCCCGTGCCATGTACTCCCATTCCGCCTCGCTCAACAGCCGGTACGCCCGTCCCGTCTCCTTCGATAACCACTGCACATACGCCTGCGCATCCTCCCAACTCACACACACCACCGGACCCCGCTCACTCTGCCTGAATCCCGGATTGCCCCAGTAGCGGCCAGAGCGTCTCTCTATCTTGCCTTCTTCGTAAGTAACACAGCCGGTCCCTGCTGAATGCCCCGTCGCTTCTACAAAACGCCGAAACTCCTCCCGCGTAACCTCGTATATCCCCACTGCCAACGGGTACTCCAGCGTTACCCGATGCCCTGGGCTCTCATTCTGTTTCTGTCCCGGCTCTTTGCTGCCCCACTTTCGCCTTTTTTGAATGCCCATCTGGTAGCTCCCCGCCGGCACTACCACCATTTCCGGGCACTCAGGACAATCGCGGAAGCGATGTCCCGAAGGATACTCTTCTATGGAGGCCTTATCCGTCTCGACAGGTTTTTCTGTCTGCGCTTGTACAGCGGTTTTCTCCTCCGCCATCACTTGCTGAAGGGTTAACTGAAAGATAAGCCCTCGCGCTTCTTTCATGTGCGGGTTGGCAGTCGGAAAATCGCGCTTGAATTGTTTGAGAGCCTGCAATCGTTGCTCCGGCGTGAACCCCGGAGTTGTCACAAACGTCCGGACAATGCTCCACGCTTTTTCCAGTTCCATCTGATACTCGGTCTTTTGCTGCAACTGTTGATAGGGCGTGAGGTCCACCACGGGCGGGGCGGGCGACCCGCCGGGTATTTCCGTCAACCGGAACACGAACTGGCCCCCTTCATCCCCGGTCTGAGTCAAGGGCTCGCTACGCGGCACCTGGTTCGTATTATTCGCCACCAACGGAGCCAAGGCTTCGTGAATCGTGCTCGGCACCAGGTAGGGCTTGGCATTCTCCCGCAACACCTTCAGCAAAAAGTACGCAAACGGACTGTGACCTCCCAGCCCCCGGTCCGCCACCGGCTCCGTCGCCCCCGAGGTCAACCCCCAGCGGGAGCGCTCTTTGTACAACTCCGCATACCAGCGGTCCGTAATCGGAGGGACGGCCCGTGTGCCGAACAAACTGCCGCTGAAACAGGAATCCGCCACCAGATACACGTGCCGGGCCTGCATCCCTTTGATGTAGCGCAACACGGTCGCATTCGTGATCAGCGTGCCGGCCTGTCTTGGTTCGCCATCGGTGGGTACCCACCAGCCATGGTCCCCTGCTTGATCGTATTGCCCATGGCCCGCGTAATAAATGAACACGCTGTCTTCCGGCCCGGCCTCCCGGCTCAGCGCATACAAGGTATTTTCAATGTTTTTGCGCGTGGCTTGTGCATTGAGCAGTTGCTTGATGCGGTCGGGGTGAAAGCCATATCGCGCCTCCAGCACGGTTCGTACGGCCCGGACGTCCTTGACGGCGCTCTCCAAGTCAGGGGCGTGCGCATATTCATCAATGCCGATGAGCACGGCCCAGTATTCGCCCGCGATCTGCACGTTGTCGGGCGGCCCACCCGGCGCGACGCCGATTGCGCGGTCGCCCGCCTCAGCCTGGAGCAGCCCTACACTCAGCCCCAGCAGTACCAACGTCCCGACGACCACGGCGTTCCTCACTCCTGCTCGCTTCATGTCGCTTCCTCTTCCGTCATGCGCTCCCCGCGTGTCCACCATACCCGCGCCCCTCCGGGTTTTCAATCGGCTGGACCAGTTCGCCACCCCAGATTACAAAAGCTTTAGACTAGCAAGATGCATCTGTTAAAATATCAGTTAGTCTAAAAATATGCGAAATACAAGCCCTTAAGTCCCAAAACGTTAAAATTCGCGGACAGGCATGGGGAAGACGAACCTTACGGATCGGTCGAAGAGGCATACTCCTGTTGCTTGTTCACTGTGAAATTGGTAGACAGGCTTTACTGTGGGCAGAAGAGAATCACGGAAGCGCGAGGTCATTTTCCGTCACAAAGGAGAAGAACCATGAACGATCGAATCCATCGAGTGACAAAAATCGGAGTGGCACTAGTCCTGATCATGGGTGGACTTTCCGGATGTGAGTCCACGCCACCAGGCCCGGAGGAAATGGGCGGGACCAGAAGGGCCGAGGCCATACAAGACATAGGTGGGCCGGAATGGATCACGAAGGGTGGAGCAGCCTTAAACGGAGAAAAGTACGTCTTTTATGGAGTCGGAAACGCTGCGGGCCTTCAAAACCCCGCGTTGCGGCGCAGATCGTCGGAGGCAGCGGCCCGGCGGGCTCTGGCCGAGAATTTTCAGGTCTACGTCGCCGCCCTCAATAAACAATATCTGGCGGAGACCACTGCCGGAGACATGGAACGAGCCAGCGTCGAGCAACACGTCGAAGACGTCATGAAGCAGGTGACGGATGCGACACTCGTGGGAACCAAGATCATCGAGTATTGGGAACGTCCCGATGAAAATGACGCCTATACCTTGGTCCGGTTGGATTTGGATGAATTTCTGGAAACCGTGAAAAAGTATGGATCGGCGACGGACGAGTTCAAGGAATTAGACGCGACGATGAGAGAATTCATCAGAAAAAATGCCCGTAAAGCTCATGAAGAACTCAACAAGGAATTAGAGAAGAAGTAAGAGGGCGGAAGCGATCGTGAGCGAACAAACATCGAATTGCCGGCGAGTCATGATGGCGGCTCTCGTCGTGAGCTTTGCATTGATCGCGTTCGTTCCCTGGGCCGGTGCCATGAATTGGTTCATCACGCCCGAAGAAGCCGCCATGGCTCCGGCAGCCAAAACCGATCCACTCCAGGGTGGAGAGCATTTCGCTATCGGACGGGAAGACGTGGAGGTGGGGCCGATCATTGAAGTGGAAAAACCCAAGGCCGGCGTTCCCCAAAATTCACCCATGGAAATCGTGGTGAAATTTGTCCCGCGAAGCCACCCCGTTGATTTACGTACGTTGGAGGTGGAGTTGGTCAAATTCATCAATATCGATATCACCGACCGAGTCGCTGAATATACGACGGAACAAGGCATACTCCTCAAAGAGGCCAATGTTCCCTTGGGATCACATCGGGTACGGATCGCGTTGGCGGATGTCACGGGTGCCGTCAGCGTCCGGGAGTTTCTCTTTGAAGTGTTATGACATTGGGGAAAGCTGAGCGGAATGTTGAGTGTGATGACGGGGTTCAAGCACCGGCAAAGAAAAGGAAAGAGAAAATGGCCCTAGGGAAGCATCTGCACGTACAGCCACAACGACAAATTTTCAGGAAACAGGGGGGGCTCCGGATGATGGTCAAGCCGCTCATCTTCGTGGTCGTGCTGTGGCCGATGCACCTGGGGCATGCGACGGACCTCACGCACGAACAACTGTATGCGGTGACGGCTCCAGGGGTGGTCTTCGTGTACGGAAGCTCCAAACAGCAAGGGATGGTCGGGAGCGGGTCGATCGTTCGATCCGATGGATTGGTTCTGACGAATGCTCACGTAGTGCTCGAAAAAGCAACCGGTGCCCCTCACGACCATCTATGGGTGGCCTTGAGGCCGGATCGCGTAACCGGCGATTTCGATGAGGATTTACAAAATCGATTCCCCGCCGAGGTGCAAGCGTTTAATCGGGATCTGGACCTGGCCCTGCTGAAAGTGATGAAGCCGCTTCCCGCCGTGACCGTGTTACAGTTAGGCGATTCGGATCACGTCAAAATAGGAGCGGAAGTGGTGGCCATCGGCCATCCCGAACAGGGCGGACTCTGGACCCTGACCACCGGCGCCATCAGCGCGATTCGCCCAAATTACGGAGAAGTACGGGGCAAACATATGTTCCAGACCGAAGCCAGCATGAACAGGGGCAATTCCGGCGGACCGCTCATCAATAAAGAAGGCCGGCAAATCGGAGTCAACAGCGCCATCGCCCGGCGAACAAAAGATGGGTTGACCATTACGGACATCAATTTTTCGCTCCAATCGAACGTCGCCTTGGAGTGGATGGCACAAGAAGGGATTGCCGTCGAAAAAGCCCAAGGAGGACAACAGTTGGGTCAAAAAACAGCCGGCACAGTGACAACCGAGGAATCATCCAAGGCCGCTCTAACCGTTGCCCCCAAACGGCCGTACAAATTCCAACAAGTCGACCGGTGGGTGGCGAAGACGGAGCAAGACCTGGAAGACATGGCGCATGCGATACGGAAACACATTCGTGAGCAACGGGACCGGGCCGTACGAGGCCCTACGGAACGAACGGGCGTCGCGCAACCGCGACTTCCCGGAACGAGGCGCGCACCGCTTGCCGATTCCTCCACCCGCACGGAGACAAAACGTCCGGCTAAGAGTCAGGACTCGGAACGGGTGGGAGAACCCCCGGAATATGAACTGGATTGCGGCGTGTATGAGACGCAGACAGTCGATCTCACGTTCGGTCTTAAGGCAGGCAGTTTCCTTTTCAACGTCGGACCGGAAATGGGCTTCACCTATCGTTCCGGAGTTGCTTGGAAGAAAGTCGTGCAAGGCACCATTGCCCGATACGTGGAACTGTGCAACCGGTACAATGCCGGCATGGTCACCAAAGCGGAGTATGAGGCCCGGCTCGAAAAGATCGAAGATTGGTATAGAGAAGCCCAACAATTACAAGCGCAGTTGGTGGAAGCCGCACGACGACAGTCCCGGTCGGGGTTTGATGAATTGGATCGGGAGGTAGACAAGATGCACGAAAGCCCGGCGACTCGAACAACCGAGTTGGAAAACAAAGTGGAACAATTAGCGGAGCGTATCGAATAGCGATGCCCGAGCGAACAGAGCATCGCTCTATCTACCTTTGCCTACCGGACGTCATGAGGAGGCCCGACGCGTGTTTGCGAGTGTTTCCTCGTATGCTGGGGCTTCTGGCTTTGCTGCTGGGGCTCGGACTGAGCGGGGGGATGCTCCAGGCCGAGGCGGCTGACCGCGCAATCGGCGTCGCGCCGGGTGGGCTGCCCGGCAGCACGCCGATGACGGGCGACTACTGGGCCGTACTGATCGGCATTGACGAATATGCGCACGCGTCTGACCTGGAGAGTGCCGTCAAGGACGTCCGGGCCCTGCGAACCGTGCTGGAGGCGCGGTATGGCTTTCACCCCGACCGCATCAAGCAACTGCTCAATGCGCAGGCCACGCGCGAGAACATTATCGATACCTTGTATGCGCTGGGCCGGGAGGCCAAGCCGGAGGACAGCGTGTTCATTTATTACGCGGGCCATGGGCAGTACGACAAGGCGCGGGAACATGGCTGGTGGGTGCCTACCGAGGGCAAGCCCTGGCGGGCGGGTACGCTGCTCGAAAATACGACTATTTTGCGCTACATCAAAGGGATGCAGGCGCGGCACGTGTTTCTGGTGGTGGATTCCTGTTTCAGCGGCAGCTTGTTCGGCACGCGGGCCGTCCCCCCGATTACGGATCGCTGGTACGCGGAGTTGCACAAAGAGCGCTCCCGCTGGGGGTTGACCTCGGGCGGGACGGAGCCGGTGGCGGACCGGGGGCTGAGCGGCCACAGTCCGTTTGCGTACTTCTTGCTGAAGATGTTGCGGGAAAATGAGCAGTCCTACCTGGTGCCCAGCACGATCCTCGAAAAGCTGGCCCGGTTGGTAGCGAATAATACGACGCAGGTGCCGCGTAGCGGGCCACTACGCCAGAGCGGGGATGAAGGAGGCCAGTTTGTGTTTAGGCTGGCCGGGGAGCATTTGCCTGACAGCGTGGAGACCGGGCAAGGAGACCCCGTGCCGCTGATAGCCGGGGAACATTTGCCTGACAACGTGGAGACCGGACAAGGAGACCCCGTGCCGCTGACAGCCGGGGAACATTTGCCTGACAGCGTGGAGACCGGGCAAGGAGACCCCGTGCCGCTGACAGCCGGGGAGATGGCGATGGAGCGCGCGTTTTGGAATACGATCAAAGACTCCCAGGCCCCGGAGGAGTTTGAGGCGTATTTGAAGCAGTATCCGGATGGGACGTTTGTCGAGTTGGCGCGGCGGCGGCTGGATGAGCGACTGGGACTGACGCCGGAGGCCCAGAGGTTGATTCACTTCGCGTTGAAAGCCTGGGGATTCGAATTCGAGTCAGGGGGGGGCAGTGGGCGGTTTGATGCGCGCAGGCGGGCGGCGATCGGCCGGTGGCAGGCAGCGCAGGGGCGACCTGTCACGGGGTATTTGGACCGGGACAGTGCGACGACGCTGCAGGAAACGGGACGGCAGCAGAGAACCGAAGTGGTGTTGGCAAACCTCAGGCAGCAGATGGTGCACGTCCAGGGTGGAGCGTTTACCATGGGCTGTACGGAGGAACAAGAGAAGAGTTGTTCCTATGATGAACACCCGGCCCATCTGGTGCAGGTGCGCAGTTTTGAGATCAGCAAATATGAGGTGACCCGGGAGCTATGGAAGGTGGTAATGGGGAACAATCCGAGCTCCTACAAAAACTACTGCCCCCGGTGTCCCGTAGGGTTCGTCAGTTGGGAGAACATATCGGCGTTTCTGCAGAAACTGAATGAACTATCAGGGGAGCGGTATCGGCTTCCGACGGAGGCGGAGTGGGAATACGCGGCGCGGGGCGGAACAAAGACTATTGGATACAGATACGCCGGCAGTCATTTCCCGGTTCAAGTGGCTTGGTATTCGAAGAATAGCGGGGACGCGCCCCATCCTGTGGGGCAGAAGGCGCCGAATGAATTGGGGCTGTACGACATGAGCGGAAACGTGTTCGAGTGGGTCCAGGACTGTTGGCACGACTATTATGCGAGCGCCCCGCGTGATGGGAGCGCGTGGACGAGCGGGAACTGTGGCAAGCGCGTGTTTCGCGGCGGTTCCTGGAGGAACAAACCGAAGGACATCCGCACAGCCCAACGCAACAGGCTCGACACTTGGGACCGGAACGACAATATCGGTTTCCGGGTTGCCAGGACGCTTACAGATAGTGAGGCAGCGCCCCGGGCTGCGGACCGGCAGCAAGAAGATGAGGTACTGCAATCAGTCGTAAAATCAATGCGAAAATGGGAATTCAAATCCTCGATAGAGATCGATAATCCTGACCTGCAATCATCCGGTTGCGCGGATGCAACTGCAACCGATTCTTCGGGTAGGAACCTGACGGATATTGCGGAGCAGTGGGGGTATGACCCTGAGGAGGCACATGCATTTGGATTGAAGATTCAAGATGCTGTCAGAGAAAGGGATCTCACCGCGTTTTTCTCTTTGGTCGATGGCGAATTGGATTACGGACCCAGACGAAAATATGTCGAGAATAAAGCCTTTCGTGACATATTTCCTGATTCTTGGAGAACAGCGATTTTGAACGACGAGCCCCCTTGTACTCCTGTCGGATGGCGCGGATTTATGCTGGCAAACGGTCTGCTATGGTATGAGGTCCCCTCAAAGAGCAGAGATACATTTCGCATAGTTAGCGTCCATGATTGGGTGCCGGAGAAATTTCCCCCTGTCCCCGTGGGATGGAAAGTTGACGGTAGGCTTTTGCCCCCGCAGTGTTTTGTATACGTGTGGGATTCAGATAATTTCCAGGAAGTTGCAAGGCTATTTTCAATGCCTGACTGGGATGGACCAGTATTCAAAGATTTTGCACACAACACGGGTAAATATTTCGGTCGTTCGATTTACCCATTTGACCCTGACCTAAAATATAGTCTTTGGCGATATGTAGGTGATTGCGCTCGAGACCTGGACCCGGACCAATTGCAGATTAGCGATTCGACTGTTGAATATGTTTATCCAGAATCTGAGGGGAGAGAGTTTCTTAGGTATACGATCTTGGCAGATGTTTCCCCTGATCGATGTCATGACCTTGCTCCCGGCCTTCCCAAAAAGTGCATCGAATCTTATCTCGTTGATATTAACTACTGCGGGGGAAGCCTGGGTTGTCGTGGCCTGTATACCATTTACGGCATGTTTCAAATGCGAAATGGTAAACGGATCATTTTCCCACTAAAGAACTTCCGCACAGAGAATCCCGCGAGAAATTTTCTCGACAACAAATGAAAGATGTTCCTCACGCGCCCGACCTATGAAGCCTGCCTGCTCTGAGCCGGTGCCATGAGAAGACGGTGCGACAAAGAGAGGAGAGGAACAACGTGGGGCAAGCAGGAGTGAGGAACGCCGTGGTCATCGGGGCAGTGGTGCTGGTGGGGCTGCTGGCCGGGGAAGCGGAGTCGGCGGTTCGGAACCCTGACGGCGTGGCGGTGATCATCGGCAATCGTGCCTACCAGTACGACGTGCCGGAGGTGACGTACGCGCACCGTGACGCCGCGGCCTTCCGGCGCTACGTGGTCGACGTGCTGGGATTCGACCCGGAAAACGTGATTCATGCGCAGGATGCGGATAAGGCTACGATGGAACGAGTCTTCGGCAACCGGGAGAGCCTGAAGGGAAGCGAACTCTGGCGGTATCTGCATCAGGACGGCCTCTCGGACGTAGTGGTCTTCTACTCGGGCCACGGGATTCCTGGGTTGAACGACAAGCGGGGCTATCTGCTACCGGTGAACGCGCACCCGGACACCGCGGAACTCAACGGCTATCCGATCGACGTCTTGTACCAAAACCTGGTCAAACTGAAGGAGCAGAAGGCGGTGCGGTCGGTCCACGTGTTTCTTGATGCCTGTTTTTCCGGAGACAGCGGCGGTGGGAGGCTGATCGGGTCCACGAGCGCCATTCGTGTGGCACCGCTGAAAAAGTCGGCGGGCCTGGACAAACTGATGATCCTGACCGCGGCGTCTGGGAAAGAGGTGGCCTCGTGGGACAAAGCTGCGAAGCATGGACTGTTCACCCATCATCTGCTGAACGCGTTGTATGGCGCGGGGGACGCCGACGCGGACGGGCAAGTGACCGCGGCCGAGGTAAAGGCCTATTTGGATTGGCACATGACCCGGGCTGCCCGGCGGACATTCGGCCGGGTCCAGAATGCGGCCTTGCGGGGCGTGGAGACAGCGGTGCTGGCTAGAGCGGTTGGGGGAATGTTTCCAGTGCGGCCGCTGATTGGTCCGGTCGCGAAGCCGAATCCCGTACGTCAGACCCCTGATGATACGAAGGCCCCGGACCCGGCGACGGAGCGTTTGTTTTGGGAGTCGATCAAGGACAGCGAGGATTCGGTGGCCTTTGCTGCGTATCTGAAGCAATATCCAGACGGGGTGTATGCGGATCTGGCACGGCAGCGACAGGAGGAGCGGCTGAGGCTGAAGCCAGCAGACCGGCAGTCGATTCAACTGGGGCTGGAGGCGGCAGGGTTTACTATGGGGAGTCGCAATCGGCCATTTGAACAATGGATGGATGAAGCGCGCCGATTGAATCCCGGCATCCCGGATGAGCGACTTCAATCCTTTTGGCAGAAAAAGTATGGGGCGTTTGATCGGAGAACGCGAGCGTCAATTGAGCGGTGGCAGGCGTCGCAGGGGCGGCGGGCGACGGGGTATTTGGACGAGGACGGTGCAGCGACGTTGCGGGCGGCAGGCCGGCGGCGGGCGGACGATGAGGCGTATGCGCGGGCGGAAGCCTCAGGCACAGTCGAGGCGTATGAGGCGTACATTGCGGCGTATCCAGCGGGCGAACACGTGGCGCAGGCGCAGCAGCGAGTGGAGATAGAGAATAAGTACGCCGATCTGAACACGGATAAGGAGGCGGCACTTCTACTTCGTCTTCAGCAATTGGAGGCAGGGGGGTATCCTGCAGGGCATCGCTTCCGCGATTGCCCGACGTGTCCGGAAATGGTGGTGGTGCCGGCGGGGAGTTATGAGATGGGATCCCCAGCCTCGGAGGCGGGACGGAACGAGAACGAAGGTCCAGTGCATCGGGTGACGATAGCCGAGCCATTGGCCGTGGGGGTGTACGAGGTCGCGCGGGGGCAGTTTGGGCGGTTTGTAGAGGCAACGGGTTATTCGGCGGGGGCCTGCTCGACATTTGAAAATGGCGAAGTGACGGAGCGATCCTGGCGCACGCTAGCCTTCCAGCAAACGGATCAGCATCCGGTGGTGTGTGTGAATTGGGAAGACGCACAGGCGTACGTGCAGTGGCTGTCACAGGAGACGGGGCAAGCGTACCGGCTGTTGAGTGAGGCGGAGTGGGAGTACGTGGCGCGGGCGGGAACACGCACGGCGCGGTATTGGGGGCAGAATTCGTCGGAGCAGTGTCGGTATGCGAACGGAGCAGATATGGCAGGTAAGCGGGCTGGCGGTGATGGGTCGCACGAGACTGTCGATTGCAATGACGGCTATGTAGTGACGAGTCTGGTGGGCATGTATGAAGCAAATCCATTTGGTCTGCACGATGTGCTGGGGAACGCGTTCGAGTGGGTCCAAGACTGTTGGAACGAGAGTTACAGCGGTGCCCCAAGTGACGGGAGGGCGTGGCAGAGTGGGGATTGTGATATGCGCGTGTTGCGCGGCGGCTCCTGGCCCAGCGAACCGAGAGACCTGCGCTCCGCGAGCCGTGGCAGGCTCGACGCCGGACTCCGAGCCATCGTCATCGGCTTCCGTGTGGCCAGAACACTTATGGACAGTGCGGCGACCTCACAGCATGAAGATGAGACGCTGCAATTAGCCCTAGAATCAATACTAAAATGGGAATTCAAATCCTCGATAGAAATCGACAATCCTGACCTGCAATCATCCGGTTGCGCGGATACATCTGCAACCGATTCTTCAGGTAGGAGCCTGAAGGATATTGCAGACCAGTGGGGGTATGAACCTGAGGAGGCATATGCATTTGGATTGAAGATTCAAGAAGCAGTACGAGAAAGGGATCTTACCAAGTTTTTCTCTTTGGTCGATGGTGAATTGGATTACGGACCCAGACGGAAATATGCCGAAAATAAAGCCTTTCGTGAAGTATTTCCTGATTCTTGGAGAACAGCGATCCTGAAGGAGTTGCCGCCTTGTGTTCCTGTCGGATGGCGCGGCTTTATGCTTGCCAACGGTCTGGTAAAGTACAAGGCACCCTCGGAGGACAGCGATACATTTCGCTTAGTCGCCGTACATGATTGGGTGCCGGAAAAATTTCCTCCTGTCCCTGTGGGGTGGAAAGTTGACAATAGACTCTTGCCTCCGACGTGTTTTGAGTACAAATCGGATTCAGGTGACAATTTCGAGGCCTTTGCAGAGCAATTTTCCATAGCAGATTACGGTGATTTCTCACACAACACGGGTAAGTATTTCGGTGACCCAATTTACCCCTTCAAAGAAAACACCGCTGGCAATATTTGGCAATATGTAGCTGCTTGCGCCCGAGATATGGCCCCGGACCAATTGCAGATTAGTGATTCGAGAGTTGAGTATGTCTATCCCAGCGGAAGAGAGAGGCTTAGATACAGAATCCTGGCAGATGTTTCCCCTAATCTATGTCAGAACCTTGCTCCCAATCTTCCTGGAAAGTGCCTTGAATCCTATCTCGTAGATGTTGACTACTGCGGGGGAAGCATGGGTTGCCGTGGCTCATATACCATTTACGGCATGTTTCAATTGCAAGATGATGAACGGATCATTTTCCCGTTAAAGAATTTCCGTACAGAGAATCCCGCAAGAAATTTTCTCGACAACAAATAGAAGATGTTCCTCATGCGTCCGTTGACCTATGAAGCCTGCTTGCTCTGAGCTATGCAGAAGGGAGTAAACACATTGGGGTCTGGGAAGAAATGAGACCGTCGTTCATGCGGTACAAGCTGGTCTGGCTTCTGGCCGTGTCGGGGTTACTCTGGGGAGGGTGTGGGACTCCACGCGTCGATGATGGCTCATCGCTTCCCGAGACGCGGCAGGCAAGCAAACATCACCAAACCACTTCTCCGGGGAAAGCGACGCCCAGGCAATCCATGGAACGGATGATGCGTGAGCTGGAGGGAAAGTCGCCGTTGCCGTCGCATGACGAGGCCGAAGGTGCCCTTCCGAAAGCCGAAGGTATTTCGCAGGCAGAAGCCCCCGTTGCCGGAGTGTCCGGGGGAGCCTGTCCTCCTTCGTGGTGGCAGCGCGGGGAGCCTTCTGGTTTTCTTGGCGGCATCGGCGGACCGGCGGAGAGCCGGGAGTCGGCTGAGGCGCAGGCCCGGTTGGATATCGCCAAATCCATCGAAGTGGGCATTTCCGGGACGGACACGATTCAAGAGCGGGAAACATCCGCAAAGGGATTTGAGTATTCCGTGGAATCGACGATCGTGGAACGCGTGAACTTATCACTGACCGGATTTTCCATTCCGAACGTTGGGAGGTGTGGCGACCAGTGGTATGCCCGTGCCCGATTGAATCGCGCCGAAGCGGAGAATGCCTGGCGCTCGGATTTGCGTGGGCTTGCTGCTGAAGAGGAAACGCTCCGGACGTTCATTCGTGGTAAGGATAACCAACACAAGGACGCATTCGCGCTGCTGGCGGCGCAATATAGGTTGGTTGTTGTCCTGGAAACCGCGAACCAGATTACAAAACGGCTGCCGCGACTGACGGGCAAACGAGAATCCGGGCCGTTGCGTCAAGGCGACGTGATGACTGCCAAGCAGGACTATGAATCGTTGGTCCGTTCATTTCGGGTGGAACTTTTGATGGTCAAAGGGAACAAGCAACAAGCAGTCTTTGATCGCCCTTTGGAAGATCCATTGGAGGTCCGGCTTGTGGCGGGCCTGGGGGGAAAGGACGTGCCGGTCCCGGGGATTCCGGTACGGTTTGCGTTTGACCGGGGCGAGGGCGAAGTTGATCCTCCCCTCGCCTCGACCGACCACGAAGGCTACGCTCGCGCCACGGTGCATCGCGTTGAACCGGCCGGGAACGCGACTGATACGGAGGCCGTCATTACCGCCCGTTTGCATGTCGCCGACCTTGATTTGGGTCTTCCTTCATCGGTTCACGAACTGTTTCGCAAACACGCGGACGCGCAAGCCCTTCGCTTTCGGATCGGCACGCCTTTTCCTTGTTCGTCGCATAATCCCTTTGATGGCCCGCTGTATGAGTTGGCGTGCGATTTGGTCCGAAAGATCGATAGTTCCGTGGGGAAGCCCGCGATCGTTCGCGGTTTTGTTGAGCGTGAGTCCCGCAAGCCTCACCCGTTGAGTGCCCGCATTGAAGAAGCGTTGAAGGCCGGACTCGCGTTGACCGATCAACTCCACGTCCTGGAGCTTCCGACTTCGGGGAACCCTTCCATTGCCCACGATGCGGAGGTGGAAGTGTCCGGGGTCTATGAACTGTATCGCGGCAACCTCCTGGTCAAAGCCACGTTGACCCGACTGACCGATCACGGCCTGGAAAGTGCGAGTGAAACGACGATTCCCAGGGCGGCGGTACCCGGAAAGGACCTTCTGGCTTTGGATTCTTCCACGCATGCTTTGTCCTTGCTTCCCAAGCATTCGGATTCAGCGACGCATGATGAATGGGTCGAGGCCTTCTGGCATGATCACAATCCGCAGCCCGAGTTCCGGACGTGGATCAAACCCCAAGAATCCGTTTATCAGGAGAACGAAAACGCCGTCTTTTTCTTCAAGACCGAACGGGATTGTTACCTCACGGTGTTCGCCATCGACGTGGCCGGGAACGGTGCCGTGCTCCTTCCCAACAAATATCGACAGGATCTCCGTCAGACGTTGGTTCGCGCCGGCGAGGGGTGGGTCCCGATCCCGGGTCCGGCTGATCAATTCACCCTGCCGGTCTCGCCCCCGTTTGGCGGTGAACGGATCAAGACGATTTGCACGACTCGCGCGACTCCCCTCGTTTCCCCGGACTCGATCCGCGCTCTCGATGGCCGCTCGCCGATGTTTATCTTTTCACGCGACAATCAACGGTTCCGTGCCGTGGGCGTTGGTGCCACGCTCAATGCCGGTGAATGGAGTGAAGCGCACACGATGGTCAGCACCATCCCGAAAGGCCGGGACGCGACACGCGGCCGGCGTGGGCTCGAGCGCCGTGGGTTTTAAATAGAAGGTAGCGCCATAAGACATCTGCATCCGGGCCGGGATGTTGCCACTACAACTGCCAAAGACACTGGATCCCCGACTAGGTCGGGGATGACAAATTAGAACCCTGGCTCCCCGATCAAGCCTGTCCTTGACGTTTGTAATCAAGGATCGGGGACAAGCGGCGGGAATGACCGAAGGAGACAAAAGGCTTGTGCTATGTTTGCTATGCCTTGCTATGTTTCTGCTATACCCTGCTATGTTTGCTATGTTATTGCTATGTCATGCTATGATTCTGCTATGAATTGCTATGTTTCATGCTATACTTGCTATGATTCTGCTATGTTTTTGCTATGTTCCAACACAACGGTTAGAGGAACGTCGGATTACGCCTGTCCTGAGCGGAGTCGAAGGGCTCCGCTAATCCGACCTACGATCTCTAGGCTGTTCTTTTCTAGGCTGCATAGGCGATGACTTCAAGCTCAGCGGCTCCATCGGTTTGCTCAAGCAAATGCTCAACTTTCTCCATGACCGGATCTTCAATAGAGAACTCCGTGCAATTGGTGCATTCAAGCACGGGTAGCTTCTTGATCACGACGATACTCGTTGGGCCAAGGCGGAAGGGAAGATCCGAAATCATCGGCTCCAAGCGTTCCCCACAAACATGGCACTTCATGATAACCTCCTCCGAGTTTTCAAGTCCGGCAACCATTCTTGTTCACTTGGTCGGTAGGTGGTCACGATGCGGACGTTCTCACTTTCTACATCCGTTGCGAAGAGAATATGGTAATACTCGCCTGCATATTCGGTATATATCAAGTAACTCGGCAAATACTTGTCGTCAGCGTACGACTCAATGATTTCATAAGCATGTACGGAATCCAAAATCGACCTTCTACTGATACCCTTGGTCCTGAGTCGAATATTTACATGATAGGTCCAGATTATTCTACCATTTCGAACACAACGCCGGATAAAAGCAAGTGGATCTGATGGAACGAGATTTCTGGTAGCGGTCATGTAGGCTGCTTAGCCCCAAGCGTCGTGTTTGTTTTTACCATACTATCAAATAATCTTATAAGAAGGGGCAAGGGGAGAAACAGGGTTGGCACAGCGTAACCCGACGCACTAACTTGCAGGTTGGAGTTGCGCGGCGGGGAGCAGGAATTCGATCGTGGTGCCTTTGCCGTATTCGCTTTCGATGTGAAGCGTGCCGCCGTGCAATTGCACGAGATGCTTCACAATGGCGAGACCCAGGCCGGTGCCGCCTTCCTCGCGGGAACGCGCTTTATCGACTCTGTAAAATCGTTCCGTCACGCGAGGCAAATCGTTTGGCGGAATGCCCTGCCCCGTATCCCGGACCGTGATACGGATTTGCTTGTCGTCCGTTTTCGCCGCGAGAAAACTGACCATTCCCCCTTTCGGCGTATACTTCACGGCGTTGTCGACCAGATTCACGAGGATCTGAGAGAGCCGGTCCCGGTCGGCCTGCACGGCTAAATCGGGGGTGACCCGGTTCACCAGCTTCACGTCTTTTTTCGCGGCATCCTTCTCGAACATCGCCGAGACGTCGTGCACGAAGGTCCCAAGACTGATGGGCATGGGATCCAGGACCACTTTGCCCGTCTCGATGTCGGAAAGGTTCAGCAGATCGTCAATCAAGCGCCCCATGCGTTCCGCGTGGCTGTTCGCGACCTCGAGAAATCGCCGGTGCGTGTCCGATTCCAACCCGGTTTCATCAAGCACGGTCTCCAGGTAGCCCTTGATGGCGGTCAACGGCGTGCGTAACTCATGGGACACGTTGGCCACGAATTCCGCGCGGACTGCTTCCAGCCGCCGGAGTTCGGAAATGTCGTGCAGGACAAGTAAAAAGCCCCGGCGCTCCAGGGAAAAAGGCATGGGCATGGCATTCACTTCGATGATTCTCAGGGAGGGGAAATGACTCTCGATTTCCCGCTTGTACGGCTCCGCGGTATCGAGGGCCTGACACATCTCCACCCACTCGGCCAATCCCTTATCCCTGACGACCTCCAATAAGGTGCGCCGTTCTGCCTGATCATGGGCGACACCGAGAATCCGCTGCGCAGCCGGATTCATGAGAATCACGTATCCTTGTCCATCCAGGGCAATGACGCCTTCCGTCATATTTTCCAGGATCGCGGTGCCCTTGGCCCGTTCGGATTCCAGAACTTCAACCTTGGTCAGCGGGTAAGCCGTGATGTAATCCAATGCCTTTCTCAGACCGCTCAACTCACCTTCGCCGGCTGTCCTCCCCTGCTCACGCCAACCCTGCAACAGCCGCTCGACCCGGGCCTCGATATCATGGACCGGCATCAGCAGCCGGCGGCCCAACCACATACCCAAAGGAAACCCCAATCCGGCAACCACCAGGACTCCGGCCCAAAGTATGACACCTGCCGCCCCGGAAGAGGTCAACAGCCACATCGCCGCCATGCCGATCAACGCCATGAAACTGAGGCATACGCCCAAACGGACAAGCAACCGGCCTTTCAACGTCGGTGTCTCCTTATCCTTCGACTCCGCTGACGCTATGCTCAGGACAGGTCTACCCTTCTTCCTCGAAGCGGTAGCCCACGCCCTTGACCGTCACGATCCGGTGACTTTCATCCTTGAGTTTTTCCCGAAGACGCCTGATGTGCACGTCCACCGTCCGCGATTCGATCTCTACGGCATTGGCGTATCCCCAGACCATTTCCAATATTTGCTCCCGGTTCAACACCCGGCCGTTGGCCTGAATCAGCGCACCGAGCAGATCGAACTCCTTGACCGTGAGGTCGATCAGACTGCCTGCAACCCGGACTTGGTGTTTCGATTCGTCGATCTCCAGCGTCCCGACCCGCCGGATGCCGCCTATTTGCGGATCGCGCCCCCTCCGCAAAATCGCCTTGATTCGCGCCACCAACTCCCTTGGGGAAAACGGCTTGACAAGGTAATCGTCCGCGCCCATTTCCAGGCCTACCACGCGATCGACTTCTTCCGCTTTGGCCGTCAACATGATGATCGCCACGTTGGCGAGGGTCCGATCACGACGAAGTAACCGGCAAATTTCCAACCCGTCGATCCCCGGCAGCATGAGATCCAGCACGATCAGGTCCGGACGTTCGGCCCGGGCGAGTTGCAGCGCCGTTTCTCCCTCGGACGCCTCGATACAGGACAGTCCTTCCTTTTCCAGGTGGTGGCGAACAAGATCAACGATCGCCTGTTCATCATCCACGATTAAGGCTTTCAGCGCCATGGGCACCCCGAACCTGTCATTGGCATGGAAAGAGCTTCTTCTGTCATTCCCGACGTTAGTAATCGGGAATCCAGTGTCTTTATCGTCTGTCTATCCATTCGTGGGGACCCTATTGGCTCTATATTTCATTTGTGTTAAGTCTTCTTCTCGATCGGGGGAATTTTCGTGCTCAATGTAGCACAAAAGGCGCAAGTTTGACTCTACCCCACCTGACCTCCCCTTACAAAGGGGAGGGAAAAAAGGGTGAAACCGATGATCGGCCTGAAACGACTGTGTGCGCTCCTGCTGATTGTCCTCGTGGCGGCTTGTACGGACCCGGTTTCCGACGCGTTCCGTTTTGGCTTGTCCAGTGCGCCCGCGAACCTCGATCCGCG
Source organism: Nitrospirales bacterium (assembly GCA_965203665.1). Lineage (GTDB taxonomy): Bacteria > Nitrospirota > Nitrospiria > Nitrospirales > UBA8639 > Bin75. The sequence continues at coordinate 1,745,502 of OZ241905.1, forward strand.
CTTTGCCACGGATGCGGCGTCGGCTCGTATCAACCGCCTCCTCTATGACCGGTTGGTGGATTTCAACGATATCTTTGAACCCGTGCCGGCCCTGGCCGATTGGGAACAACTGTCGCCCACCCATTATCGCTTCCATCTCAAAACGAACGAGCATTCGTTCCATGACGGCACGCGGCTGACCGCTCATGACGTCAAAGCCACGTATGACTTTATCCTGCATGCGGACAACGCCTCCCCGCACCGCGCCTCGTTGACCGTCATCGACCGTATCGCCGTTGGCGACGAAACGAGTCTCGATTTTTTTCTGCACCGGCCGGAACCACTGTTCCCCGGATATCTCGTCATCGGCATCGTGCCCGCGCATCTGATCGCCGCAAATCATCCGCTTCACGAGCGCCCGATCGGAAGCGGACCGTTTTCCTTCCTGTCGCGACCGGATGAGACGCGACTCCACCTCCTCAGGATTCGGGATCAACAACGCTTTGAATTCATCACGGTCCCGGACCCCACGGTACGGACGTTAAAATTGATGGCCGGAGAAATCGACATGCTCCAGAACGATCTCCCCCCGGAACTCGTCGACTACCTGGAACATGACCGGACGCTGAAGGTCCGACGAACAGCCGGCACGAATTTTTCGTACCTCGGATTCAGCCTTGAAGACGCCGTGACCCGGCAGGTATTCGTACGACGGGCCATTGCCCATGCCATCAATCGACAGGAGATCATCCGATACGTCCTGGACAACGGCGCCAGGCCGGCCCAGTCGTTGTTGCCGCCCGAACATTGGGCGGGCGCACAGGACCTCGACCCGATCACCTACGATCCTGAAAAAGCGCGAACGTTGTTACGCCAAGCCGGATACTCCCGCGACGACCAGGTCCGGATCGTCTACAAAACGTCCAGCGATCCCTTTCGGATCAGGCTCGCCACCATTCTTCAACATCAACTGAAAAGCGTCGGGATTGAGGTGGACCTGCGCAGTTACGACTGGGGCACGTTTTACGGAGACATCAAAGCCGGCAGATTCCAGATGTACAGCCTGGCGTGGGTGGGCATCCATACCCCCGATATATTCGATTACGTGTTCCACAGTCGCTCGATACCCCCAAACGGGGCGAACCGCGGCCGGTTCCGCAGTGCGCAGGCCGATACGTTCATCGACCATGCGCGAGCGGCTCCCGATCTCGAAACCAAACACCAATGGTACGTGCGCCTCCAGCATCATCTGGCCGATGCGTTGCCATACGTACCCTTGTGGTACGAAGACCATATTTTCATCGCGCGCCGGGAGATCGAAGGCTTCACCATGGCCCGGGACGGCAATTACGACGGCCTGATACAGGTGCGCCGTTCATCTCCTGACGCGTTGTAATTGATTGTGTTCGTGCGATTTCTCATATCACGGATTCTGACGGCGTTCGCCGTGGTGTTCGGTGTCGTCTGTCTTGTCTTCTTTTTGCTCCACCTGGTTCCCGGCGACCCGGTGGAAGTCATGCTGGGCGAATCGGCACGCCCCGCGGACAGAGCCGCCCTGCAACAAGCTCTGGGACTCGACCTGCCGCTGCACGTACAGTTCGGCCGTTACCTGGCAAACTTGTCTCAATTCGACTTGGGGACTTCCTTCTACTCGAAACGCCCGATCCGCGACCTGCTCCTGGAACGACTGCCGGCCACTGTTGAGCTCGGGGTGGCGGCGCTCCTGGTGGCCCTGCTGTTGGCCGTCCCTCTCGGCATTCTGGCCGCGGTGAAAAAAGAGACCGCGTGGGACGTCGGTGCTACGGGAGTTGCCCTGTTCGGCGTCTCCATTCCCAATTTCTGGATGGGGCCCATGCTGATTCTGGTCGGGGCGTTGTGGCTGGGGTGGTTCCCCGTCAGCGGACGGGAAGGCGTCGCCTCGCTGGTCCTGCCGGCCCTGACTTTGGGCACGGCACTGGCAGCCATTCTCTCGCGTATGATCCGTAGCGCCCTGCTGGAAGTCCTGAATGAAGACTTCATGCGCACCGCGCGCGGCAAAGGCCTTGCCGAGCGGACCGTCATTCTTCGACACGGCTTGCGGAACGCGCTGCTCCCCGTGATCACGTTGGTGGGTTTGCAACTCGGGGCGTTACTGAGCGGGGCCGTGATTACGGAAACCGTGTTTTCCTGGCCGGGCATCGGGTCCCTGGTCGTGGAAGCCATTCACCGCCGCGACTATCCCGTGGTGCAGGCCACCGTGCTGTGCATCAGCGTGTCCTACGTGGCGCTGAACGTGCTCACGGATCTCGCGTATGCCCGGATCGATCCCCGCGTCCGGATCGGAGACCGGCCATGATCCGCCTCTGGATACCTCTCGGCGTGATCCTGCTCTGGGCCCTGGTCGCGCTCCTTGCGCCCGTGCTGCCCCTGTCTCCGAACGCCATAGACCTGCCGCATATCCTCACACCCGGTAGCCCGGACGAATGGTTGGGCTACGATGACCTGGGCCGGCCCGTGTTCGACCGCTTGCTGGTGGGCGCAAGAACGTCGTTTCTCGTGGCCTTTGCCGTCGTGAGCCTGTCGCTGATCATCGGGAGCCTCTTGGGCGCCATCGGGGCGTATGCCGGAGGATGGATCGACCTGGTCCTCGTTCGCGTTATTGACGTCTTTCTCGCCTTCCCGGGAATCCTGCTGGCCATTGCGCTGGCCGGCGTGATGGGGCCGGGCATCGACAACGTCGTCATCGCCCTGTCGGTCGTGAGTTGGGTGGGGTATGCCCGATTGGCCCGCGCCCAAGTTCTCTCGATGAAAGAACGCGATCACGTCTATGCCGCGGTGGCAGTCGGCACCCCACCGCCACAGATCATCGCCCGCCACCTGCTCCCGCTCATCGGTGCTCCCCTGATTGTGGAAGCCAGTTTCGGCGTGGCCGGCGTGGTCATCGGGGAAGCCGGGCTGTCGTTTCTCGGATTGGGCGTGCAACCGCCGGCCGCGTCCTGGGGCAGCATGATCCGCGACGGCACACGGTACATGCTGGTTGCTCCGCATATGGTCATCGCCCCGGGCTTGGCTCTCATGGTCGTGGTCCTCTCCATGAACCTCCTCGGGGACCGGCTGCGCGATTGGCTGGACGTAAAGAATCAACCACGGTCCGTCAGGCAAAAGCCATGAAACAACGCATCATCGGTTTCCACCGGGACGAACACGGGGATTGGGTCGCGGATCTCGAATGCGGCCACGGGCAACACGTCCGTCACGATCCGCCCTGGAGCGAACGACCCTGGGTCGTGACTCCAGAGGGGAGAGAACAAAAATTAGGAGACGTGCTTCTGTGCAAAAAATGCGATGAGGAATCGCCGTGAATCAGTTCCGGCCCGCCTTGGAGGGCCCGTCAACCGGCGGTGGATGACCGGGGTCCCAATACTGTAGGCGGTCGATCAGGGGTTGGGCGTCCGGGCTGGTGGATTGCGTGGGCTCACTGGGACCATGGTCCCAGGTCAGTGTGGCATAGCCGTGATCATGCAGGGTGTTGCGGATGACTGCGACGAGTGCTTCCAGAGTCACTTCGTCTCCCGCTCGCAGGTCCAACACGCGTTGAGTGTTCTCGGCGGGCGGAGGCGCGTCGTTCAGCAACGCCCAGCAGCGATCGAAGACCGTTCGGCGAACGTCTTCCGGCACGTTCAGGCTCGGGATATCCGCGGTGCACAGCGCCGCGACCAAGAGCACGAATTGCAGGTCCGGCAACCCGGGATTGTCAACGTCGAGTGTCTGCATGGCGAGAACGTATCTTATTGAGACAGGGACACGTTTTTCAATCTTTCCGTTTACGACCTGGCAAAAAATCCTCTGGGCTGATGCTGGCCTTCATCAGTTACCCGATAGGGACTGCTCAGCCAGTACGCCGCGCCGACGAGCAAGGCTCCACCGACAATATTTCCCAGTCCGACGAAGACCTGGTTCCACATGAACCCGTTCCACGTAATGGCCTCGCCATGCGGGAGGAACAGCGCGATCCCCAACGCCGACTGGTTCGCAATACTGTGCTCGAATCCACTCCCCACGAATGCAAACACGCCCCAGAAGAGCACCATGATTTTCGCGGTTTCATTCGTGATCCGGGCCGCCATCCACACGGCCAGGCACACCAGCATGTTACAGAGCACGCCCCGACTGAAGAGTTCCCAGGCCGGGACGGACATTTTCACCTCAGCCACCTTCAAGAACAGATCCGCCTGCGGGGCTTGCGCCACCACCCCGGACTGCGCGACCAACCAGGCCACGGCCAACGAGCCAACGAGGTTGCCGATAAACGACCAGACGAAAATCCAAGCCACGTATTTCCAGGCGATCGCCCGGGAAAGTGCGCCGATGGTGCAGACCATCGTGTTGCCCGTGAACAGTTCCGATCCGGCAAAGATGACGAGCGTCAGGCCGACGCCGAATGAGACTCCCATCACCAGGTTCAGGGAAGGCGACCCTTGAGCGAAGAAGGGTGCCCCCACGCTGAAAATCAAACAGACGCCGAATCCCAAATAAATGCCTGCCAAGGCCGATAAAATGAAATAGCCTCCGGGCGAGTGGAGCAGATAGTCCACTTTTTTTCGTGAAACGTCCGACATGCGCTTGAGATCTTCTCGATACATGGTTCGCACCTCTTCTCTGGTTATGGAACCTCTGATTTAGTGCACTATCGGGCGCATGGCTGCGTTGTGTCCTCGCTCAACCCCCACCTATCTCTCTGATAAGCCTCGGGTTTCGCTCCGGGACGCCTTGCCCTGCATCCCGCTATCACCATAAATCAGAGGTTCCTTATGAAAGTGGGACGCAAATAATCGTCGGGACCATTTTGACTCAGACCACGTGAAAGGTATGGATTGGGGCGCGAAGAATTCTTCCATAGTATAGAGCGATACGGCCAAAAGAAAAACCGCATGGTCAATTTTTCTATCTGCTCCCTCGTCTCCGGTGAAAGAGGGTGGGCTGAACGCTTTGGTTGTATCGGACAGTGACTCCACCCATAATAGGGGCATGGGACAAACGGCGTCATCACCTTCGCCATCGGCGTCCAGGCACGTTACCATTTCGGACAGCCGGCCGTTCCTCTACCACCAAGGGCCGTAGGAGGGCAGTGAATGATGAATGCATCGTCCGGACCGGGGATTCCGTTTCCATTGACCATCGGGCAACGCCTGCTCGCCATGGTGGCCATCTTTATTGTGGCGCTGGGCGCCATCCTGGCTTTTACTCATACGGCGGTAAAAAGTCTTGAGCGCGACGTGGTGGTGCTGGACGTGGCGGGCCGCCAACGGATGATGATTCAACGCCACCTGAATGAAATGATGCTGGCGTCCCATGGGATTCGGACGGATATTCAACAAACGCAACGGACGTTATTGCACTCCGCCGATGCCTTACGCAATGGGGGAGAGGTGGTCGTGAACCTGTACACCGACGAACGGCGCGCCATTCCCGGGGCCGCAACCGGCCGGATACGGGAACTCCTGGATGAGCAACGTTCCCTGCTCGAACGATTTTTTTCCGCAACCAGAACCCTCCTGCTCGAAGACCCCAATCACTCCCCGTCGTCGGAATCGTTTTCCTTGCTCAACCAACTCCATCAGGAACTCCAACAAAATGCCGACACCGTGTTCAAACTGTTCAGCGCCCATTCCCGGGAAAACCTCGTGAATCTCCTGAGAAGCGAACCCTTCATCGGGGTCACGGTCATTTTCCTGAGCATAATCCTGGCCCGGCAGGTGGTGACCACCAGCCGCAGGCTCGAACGGGAAATCGGGCAACGCCAAAAAGCCGAGGAGGAGCGCGCCTTGCGCGACCGCTCGATCAATTCGGCGACCAACGGCATTCTCATTGCCGACGCCCGTCAACCGGACATGCCCACGGTCTATTGCAACGCCGCGTTTGAGAAAATCACGGGCTACGCCGCGGAGGAAGTGCTGGGTCAAAATTGCCGGTTCCTCCAGGGGACGGACCATCAGCAACCCGGCCTCGACGCCGTTCGCCGGGCGCTCCGGCAGGGCACCGAGGCCAAAGCGGAACTCCGCAATTATCGCAAGGACGGCAGCCTGTTTTGGAACGAACTCTACATCGCGCCGGTGAGGGACCCGCAGGGAGGGCTCACGCATTTCATCGGGATTCAAACGGACATTACGCAGCGCAAACACCAGGAAATCGAATTGGCGAACAAAACCCGGGAACTGGCCCAATCCAACGCGGAACTCCAGCAGTTTGCCTACGTGGCGTCCCACGACCTGCAAGAACCGCTCCGCATGGTCGCGAGCTATACCCAGTTATTGGGGAAACGATACCGGGGCAAGCTGGATCAGGACGCCGATGAATTTATCGGCTACGCCGTGGATGGCGCCACCCGCATGCAACGCCTCATTCGCGACCTGCTGGAATACTCGCGGGTCGGGGCGGAGCGTCAGTCCTTTGAGGAAACCGACTGTGAACTCGTGTTTCAACAGGCCATGCAGAATCTCTCCGCGTCGGTCCGGGAACGTCACGCCGAGGTGACGCATGATCCACTCCCCATTGTCCGGGCCGGCCCGACGCACCTGATCCAGGTCTTCCAAAACCTGATCGGCAACGCGCTGAAGTTCCAGGGCGACGCCCCGCCCCAAATTCACGTGGGGGCCAAGGCGCTCCCGGATGGATGGGAATTCTCCGTCCGCGACAACGGGGTCGGGATGCCGGGCGATCAACTCGATCGCATCTTTGCGATCTTTCAACGCCTGCACGGTCAAAGCGAATACCCCGGCACGGGGATCGGCCTGGCCATCTGCAAGAGAATCGTGGGAAAATACGGCGGGCACATCTGGGCGGAATCCGAACCCGGTCAAGGCGCGACCTTCTATTTCACCCTGACGACCCCGCGGTTGTGAATTTTGGATTTTGGATTGTGGATTTTGGATTGCGGATTGGCATGAAACTCGCTAACGACTGTTGGATGAGGGATTGGTGAAGGGCGGGACCCTTCGACAAGCTCAGGGCAGTCACATGAATACGACGACGATTCTTTTGCTGGAAGACAATCCCGGCGATGCCCGCTTGATCCGGGAACTCTTTCGCGACATCCAAGGGCGGGCCTTCACCATCATCACCGCCGAATCCTTCCGGAAGGCGTATGAGTGTTTGCAGGCCAACCGCGTGGACCTCGCCCTGGTCGACCTGTCCTTGCCCGACAGTCACGGGTTGGACACGTTTCGTAAACTCGCGGAAGGCTATCCCTCACTGCCGCAAGTCCTGCTGACCGGTCTGAACGACCGGGAAACGGCCATCCAGGCCGTTCGAGAAGGCGCACAGGATTATCTGATCAAAGGCGAGGTGGACGGGCACGTCCTGCTTCGGGCCATTGACTACGCCATCGAGAGGAAACGCATCCAGGCCGAATTGGAAACCGCGAATTCCCGGCTCCGGAAAAGCGCGGAGGATCTCCATTCCATCCTGAATCAACTGCACATCGGGACGATTTTGATCGACCCCAACGGCCGGATTCTGCATATGAGCGTGTCCGCCCTTCGATTATTGGGGAAACACGAACCCATTCCTGAAGACCAACCCTGGCAGAAAGCCGTTGGGTTCCCCGACCATGACGTCCATGGCCTGGAACAGCTTATGCAGCAGCACGAACGGGAAAAATTCGTCGTCCATTTCAAGCCGCCGGACCATGCCTCACGTTGGCTGGAGATCGACATCCACGATGACCCGCGTGACGCTCGGGCAAAAATGTTCTTTCTGTATGACGTCACGGAAATTCACACCCTCCGCAAACAACTGGAGGACAAGTCCTCATTTCACGATCTGATCGGAAAATGCCAGTCCATGCAGGACGTGTACCGGCAGATTCGCAACCTCGCCCCGGTCGAATCCACGGTCGTCATCGAAGGCGAAACCGGAACCGGGAAAGAACTCGTGGCCCGGGCCCTGCACAATTCCAGCCCGCGAAAGGACAAGCCCTTCCTCGCAGTGAATTGTGCCGGCTTCACGGAATCCCTGCTGGGCAGCCAATTGTTCGGCCACAAGAAAGGCGCGTTTACCGGAGCCAACAGCGACCACCGTGGATTCTTTGAATCCGCGCAGGGAGGGACGATTTTCCTGGACGAAATCGGCGACATGCCGGCGCCCGTCCAAACGAGTTTATTGAGAGTGCTCCAGGAGAAAGAAATTACCCGGCTGGGTGAATCCCAACCGAGAAAAGTGGACGTCCGGATTATCTGCGCCACGCACCACGACTTACAGAAACAGGTAGACCAACAGACCTTCCGGGCCGACCTGCTGTACCGCATTCGAGTGGGACGCGTTCATTTGCCGCCGCTTCGTGAACGCCGGGAGGACCTTCCCCTCTTGATTTGGGCGTTCGTCGGCCAATGCCGCCAGGCGATGGGAAAACTGTTTGTCCAGGATATCAGCGCCGATGCCGTGGGGCGCCTGACCCGGTATCCATGGCCGGGGAACGTTCGCGAATTGAAAAGTGTGATTGAATATGCCGTGCTCCAATGCGAAGGCGACACCATCCACCCCCGGCACTTTCCTCCGGAATTGCTCGAATCAGCCCAACCCGTGCGTCCCGTTCCGGAACCGGCCCCGTCCGTCAAGGACCGGGAACGTCTCTTGGACGCCCTCAAAGAGGCCAACGGGAATCGAGCCAAAGCTGCTCAACTGCTCGGCATCAGTCGCGCCACGTTCTATCGCTGGTTGGATGATCTGGATATTTCCAAACGCGATCTCTCATGAACCGGCTCTCTTGTGGGCCTCTCCATAAGACAGCCATGAGACACTCTAATGAGACAGTCATCGAACTTTCGATGAACGCTATGTCCGCGTAACGTGTTGAATCTACAGGACTGACCTCTTCCGCCTGACCTTTGGCACAACCTTTGAATACTCCTGAAGAATCAAGGAATGAAAACACCGAAGTCAGCCCCTCTGAGAATCCTCCATGAAGCAATCACCCGTTATCCTGATCGTCGAAGACAATCCGGGAGACGTCCGCCTGATCAAGGAGGCACTCAAAACGTCCTCCATCAAGCCCACCCTGTATTTTGTCCGTGATGGACTGGAAGCCACACGGTTTTTGGAAACAAGGATGCAGGACGGCTTCCCCCACCTGATGATCCTCGATCTGAATCTCCCCAAAAAAAGCGGGTTTGAAGTATTACGGTTCGTGAAACGCAATGAGACGCTGAAACGGATACCGGTGATTGTCCTCAGCTCTTCGCAAAACCCGGAAGACGTCGCCAAGGCGTATGATCTTCACGCCAACTGTTATCTGACCAAACCGGCCAACTTCGAAGCTTTTATCGCCGTGGTCCAGGCCCTGGAATATTTTTGGGTCCGGATCGCGAACCTGCCCTCCACCCACCCCACGCGCTCGTCTTGATAGTTGACTGTCGGGTTACGCCAACCCGACCTACCTGATTGTCATCCCTGTACGTGTTCACTCATTCGCCGACACTTTCTCGGTCTTCTTTCCCCTCCTTTGTAAGGAGGGGCGAAGGGGAGGTAGAGCTTGCGGCTATCATGGCGAACCCGGCTCCATGCACAATTGCCTCTACCCCACCTGGCCTCCCCTTACAAAGGGGAGGAAAAGCACACGGTCGCCCCCCCCCGCTTGTCATCTCCGACGATAAGGACTGGATTCCCGATCGGGGTCGGGAATGACAGTAGGTCGGGTTAGCCGCAGGCGTAACCCGACACCGCAGCCGCTTGTCGGATTACGCTACGCTAATCCGACCTACGTATTCAGCGACCAGGCCCCCGGGGCGACAGCGACGAACGAGCGGGCGAGTCCGTCGGAGCCGGGCGCACGGTTATTGACTCACTGATATAAATATTGTAGAACTACGCCCTGTTGTTGACTTGTCGATACAGATACCGAAAGCGTTTCGGGTTGCACATTCACCAAGGAGGGAGTACATGAGACTCGATACTCTAAGAAGTGGCCTGCCTGCCTGCCTGCCTGCCTGCCTGCCTGCCTGCCTGCCTGCCTGCCTGCCTGCCTGCCTGCCTGCCTGCCTGCCTGCCTGCCTGCCTGCCTGCTAATAGTGAGTCGGCCGCGATGAGCGGCGCGCGTGCGGCCGCGGGGGCCGCCCTGCTGATTGTCGCAATGGTCGCCACGGTGACCATCGGGGCGGGTCCGGCGGTCGCAAACTCGGACTGCCTGGCGTTGTGGTCGCCCGGGACGTGGGCGCCCGGGAGCATCACCGGCTGTGCCGCGGACCTGATGGCGTCGCGGCCGGGGTCACGGCCGGGCCCGGGGCCGGCGACGGGGCCCGCGCTCACCGCGGCGTTCCACGGCCTGCCGGCCGCGCACAACGGCCAGCAGTTGTTCACCTTCGAACTCCGGTTCAGCCAGGAATTCCAGGGGCTGCGGCTGACGTCGCTCAAACAGGCGTTGGAAGTGACGGGCGGCCGGCTGGTGGACGTGAAGCGGACGGTGCGGGGCCAGAACCGGAGCGTGACGGTGCGGGTGCGGCCGTCGTCGTCGGGGGCCGTGACGGTGCGGCTGCCCGGCAAGAAGAAGCTGTGGAACCCGGTCTCGGCGACCGTGGCGGGACCCGCGGCCGCCCCGACCGAACCGGCCACCCCGGTGACGTCCCCGCCGGCCACTCCGGCAACGCCGCCTCCGGCCGCCGAGACGCCGGCGCCGCTGACCGCGACGTTCCACGGGCTGCCGGACGAACACAACGGGCAGAAGCTGTTCAGCTTCGAGATCCGGTTCAGCGAGGAGTTCCGGGGGCTGCGGCTGACGGCGCTCAAGCGGGCGCTGCAAGTGACCGGCGGCCGGGTGATCGACGTGAGGCGCACGGTGCGGGGCCAGAACCAGCGGGTGACGGTGCGGGTGCGGCCGGATTCGCACGCGCCCGTGACGGTGGCGCTGGGGGCGACCACGGACTGTTCGGCGGCGGGAGCGATCTGCGCCAGCGACGGAAGGCAGCTCTCCGGTTCGTTGAGCGCGAACGTCACCTCGCCGGCCTGGGGGCCGGGCGAGGGCGGGGGCACCCCCTATACCCTGGCGGCCCTGAAGAGCCTGAACCTGCACCCGCCGCTGCCCAAGAACGTCGTGAAGACGGTCAGTTCCTCGGCACCGACGGGGTTCCCGAGCTTGGCCACCGGGACGGTGGTCAACATGAATGCCATGATGCCAAGCACGGTCGTTGGGGGCGCGACCCGGCCGAACATCCAGTTGCGGGAGCGATACGACCGGGGCGGGCACTGGGTGATCGACTTTCCTTGTGCTAATTCAACAACGAATCCAGCAACGAACAACATATGCCGGATCGGAGGGGGAATGCAATCGGACGGCACTTGGGAGGACAAATCAGGCGTCGATGCCTACGGGCGGTGGTTTACTTATCCGCACGATGCCGGCGCGAGCGACATGAAGGTGCATTTGCTGGTCCGAAGGGCGACGTTCCCGGGCGAGAACGAGGAAGATGCGCAAAGCGGCAAGGGCGAGCTGGCGGTATTCTTCCAGCGGGGCCACAGCGTGGAGTACTTCTACGAGCACCTGGACTTCTTCACGGCCAATGCGCACCTGGAGGCGCCCGAGGATGCCGTGCAGCCGATAGCAACGCAAGGTTCTACATTGACGTGGACCGGCAAGGCCATCGGCCTCGACACGGCGAAATATACAAGTTCTTTGAAGAACTACCCGAATTTCGGGTGGCGCGGGGACCTGATCGGCGGCACGGCCACGATCCAAGCACGATTTTTATCAGGCGGCGTCGTCTCAGCGGGCGTGGAACTGACGAACCTCGTGGGCGCCACTATGGGGCGTACCTATCCCAACCTGAGTTGGGCCAGTATGACAGTCGAGGACGGGGCCTTCTCAAAGACAAATCCCGTCACCAACGGCAGCATTATTAAGGATGCCAAGATCTCGGGCACCTTCCGCGGCACGGGCGCGGCCACGGTCGGCGGGACGTTCGAGGTGCCGGATGTGATGGTCGGCGGCTTCGTCGCCAACAAATAGTAGTCGCGGCTTGCGAATCGCAAGAGAGGTTCAGGTGGGGGGCGGGGAGTCCCGGTAGCCCCCCACCGCCTCAGCCGTCGCCGTGCGGCCCGGCTTCTACGCCCCCTTCACTCAAGCTAAACATCTACAGTCCCCAACCCGCTCCCCTGAAGTGTCTCATTCTCGAATAATGAGACACTTTATTGTCTCATCGACAAACAGGCTGTTCCATTCTCTTGGAGAAAATTTCTCTAACTCTCTGAAATAGCGATGAAAATTCTCATCTGAGAATTTGGCACGCCATTTGATAGATAGGGAGAGAGACAGAAACACTCATCAAAGGGTCTCCAGAAGAAAACAACAACTGGAATACCTACTGTTTAACCAAGAGGGGGTGCAGAGATGGCTACCTCACAAAACATCCAAGGCCATGAGTTGGTCACAGTTCACAGCAGGCACACGTGCAAGAGGTGCGGGGGACTGATGCTCAGGGAAGGCCTGTTCGACCTGTTCGACGATACGGGGCAGATGCGCCGATGGGCACGGCGGTGCGTGCAATGCGGAGATATCGTGGATTCGCTCATTCTCAAGCGCCGGATGGGAGCGGAGCTTCCGGCTCTCAAACTCTTGAGTCGCAGGCGTTGGACGGGCGTCGAGGCTCTGGTCAGGAAGCCCCTGCACGGGTGACCGTCAATTCCCTGCACGGGTGACCGTCAATTTGGAAAAACCACAACACCTTCAACAAAAAGGAGAGACAGCATGAACAACCATTTTCTGACGCCAACCACGGGATTGTTAGTGGCTTTGACCTTGATTTTCAGCCCTTGGGCTACGGCCCTGGCCGCAGACACCACGAACATGGTCCTGATCCCGAAAGGTGAATTCACCATGGGCAGCAAGGACCACAGCGATGAAATGACTCATCAGGTCGTACTGGACGGGTATCACATTGACAAATATGAAGTCTCGAACGCCAACTATCGGGACTTCATGAAGGCCACCGGCCATCCGGCTCCGGCCTACTGGGACGACCCGCGCCTGAACAAACCCGCCCAGCCCGTGGTCGGGGTGAACTGGTACGATGCCAATGCCTACTGTGAATGGACGGGCAAACGGCTGCCCACGGAAGCCGAATGGGAACACGCGGCCAAGGGGCCTGACGGGAGCCATTACCCTTGGGGACACACCATCGACGCGACCAAGGCGAATTATGGTCAAAACGTGGGAAAGACCATGCCCGTGGACTCCTACCCTGACGGCGTGAGCGGGTTCGGCGTGTACAACATGGCCGGCAACGTCTTCGAATGGGTCAGTGATTGGTATGATCCGAACTATTTCCGGGTCAGCGAGGCTTACAATCCCCAAGGGCCTTCCGACGGCTACGACTTTGCCAATCAGGGTCCCGTGAAGGTGCTGAAAGGCGGCTCCTGGCTGGCGCCTCAAACGTCCCTGCACACCAGCCACCGTTTCTGGAATCAGCCGGAGAACAACTCCTACGGGGTGGGGCTCGGGTTCCGGTGCGCCCTGTCGGCGGATAGCAAGGGACGTGACGCGGTGAAATACGATTTCATGCACGCCCTCATCAGCATGGGCAAGGAGCAATGGAAGGATGCGTTGGAATCGATCGACCAGGCAATCAAAGGCGATCCCAACAACATGGAATACCAACAAACGCGTGACATCATCATGAAACAAATCAAGATGTGACGCGGATGGGCCGGTGGGGGCATGCCCCCACCGGCCGGAAACGCGAAGGAAGATGATGGAGAATCGAAGAGAGGTGGATCATGAAAGTCTTCTATTACTTGACCCTGCTGTTCATGGCATGGGGCATCAGTTTGGGAATTGATCCAGTGTGGGCCGGCCACGCGGGCTCCCATTTTCATCCTCGAAACCCGATACAGGCATCGCTCTACCAAGCCGATAAGAACGTCGATGAGGCATGGGAAGCCTTCCACCAGGCCGCGCTGGGCGGCACCCTGGCGTCCCCGGCCATCCAGACACAGATCGAACAGGCCTTGCATGAATCCCGGCTCCTGTTGGTCGATGCTCGACAGGCCGCACGGGACGACGACGCACGCGTCGTTTCCCTCCTCACGGAACGAATTGAACAGCTTGCAACGCAAATCAAGGAAAAGAGCCGAAGGCAAAAACCATGAACACGCAATTGATCACGTCACTCATTCTGTGCATCCTGTTGGGGTACGGGTCCGCTTTTGCCGGCCATCCCGTGAAGGAACGGGACCCCGTACCCATGGTCACCATTCCGGAAGGAAGTTTCATTCGCGGAAGCGGGACGGAAACCGGGCGGGCCGACGAGCGGCCTCGCCGGACGGTCTATCTCGACGCCTTCATGATCGATATCCATGAGGTCACCAACGCCCAGTACCGCACATTCATCGAGGCCACGGGACACAAGGAGCCGTTCAACGTCTACGGCACGGGCTCCTTGTTCGAGATGAAGGGGATCGGGAACTTACCCGTGGTGCAGGTCACGTGGCATGATGCCGCGGACTATTGCCAGTGGGCCGGCAAACGGTTGCCGACCGAAGCCGAGTGGGAAAAAGCCGCCCGGGGCATTGATGGGCGGCAATATCCGTGGGGTGGCGCGGCACCCTCCGCCCGTCACGTGAATTTCAATCGTGATTGGGTGGAAGCGGAAACGCTGTTGCCGGTCGGGTCGTTACCCGAGGGAGCCTCTCCCTACGGCGTACATGACATGTCCGGCAACGCCCGCGAGTGGGTCCGGGACTGGTACGCGAAAGATTACTACGAGGTCGCGCCGGATCGAAACCCCCAGGGTCCTGAAACCGGGTTGCTCAAAGTCATCCGCGGGGGATCCTGGCACAGTTTCGAATCCGATATTCGCGCGGCGGCCCGTGGGAAAGGCGGGTTTGCTCTCAAGACCCATGGCACCGGCTTCCGTTGTGCGAGGGACGTTTCCGCCACGCCCCGACAGGTAAAACGAGGTGAACGATGAAGGTGGTCATCGTCGGAGGAACGGGATTTATCGGAAGGAACATTGTCCCGATCCTTGCCGGCAACGGACACGAGGTGACCATTCTGACCCGCAACCCACGCGCGGCCTCTGCCGTGACCGGAAGCACGGTTCGCGTTCGGGAATGGGATCCGTCGGATGGGCGGACCCTGGAACAACCCTTACAGGGGCAGGACGCGGTCATCAACCTTGCGGGCGCTCCGATCGCCGAAGGCCGGTGGACGTCGTCGCGGAAGCACGTGCTTCGTGCCAGCCGGATCGAGACCACGCGGACGATCGTGACGGCCTTGTCCCGTCTCTCCGAGCCGGTTCGACCGAAGATCCTCATCAACGCGTCGGGGATCGGGTTCTATGGACTCGAGGCCGGCGATGAGGTCGATGAGAGCCGAGGGCCTGGTAAGGGATTTTTGGCCGACCTGTGCGTGGAATGGGAACGCGAAGCTCTCCGGGCCATGGACTATGGCATTCGGACCACGTGCCTGCGAATCAGTATGGTGTTGGGCAAAGACGGCGGCGCCCTGCAAAAAATGCTTCTCCCCTTCAAACTCTTTCTGGGAGGTCCCATCGGCAAGGGCACCCAGCCCGTGAGCTGGATCCACGTCGAGGATCTGGGACGGCTCGTCGCGGCCATTCTTGAACAGCCTTCTTACAAGGACGCCGTCAACGCGGCGTCCCCCCATCCGGTCACGATGAAGGAATTTTGCCGGCAACTGGGGCGGGCCTTGGGAAGACCGTCCTGGCTTCCCGTGCCCGCGATGGCGCTTCAACTCGGATTGGGTGAACTGTCAACGCTCATGACACACGGTCAATCGGTGAATCCCCTCGTGGCGCAACGGTTGGGATTTTCCTTCAACTATCCGGACTTGGAATCGGCTCTTTCCGCAATCTTCCACAATCCCCTCTCCCCACCGAGGGAGAGGGCAGGGTGAGGGGGAAAAAGCGCAACGTCGTGCGTTATAGTGAAATTGTGCCGGTGAGCCAATTGCCCGAATCGGATTACTCTTGCAAAGAAGGAGAAAACGCATGCAACCATCATTGACGACGTTATCGATTCAACAGACCTTCCCGGTTCGCATTGTGCTGGCCGCCCTGTTGGCCCTTTTGGTGCTGACCCCGATACAAGGCCAGGCCCAGCAAGGGCTTCCGCCACAAGGCAATCCCCACGGCGACCTGTCGGACCCCATGCTGCCTCCGCCGGGCATCATCGGCGTCGCCTTGCATCTCACGGCCGAACGCATCGGCGACCCGGCCGGCCTGTTCATCCGGGCGACCCACCCCCTGGGACCCGCAGTCAGAGCGGGGTTGACGCACGGGCAGGAAATCCTGGCGGTGGACGGCCTGTCCGTCAAAGGCATGACGTATCGGGAAGTCGTGTCCATCATACGAGGCGAAATCGGGACGTCCGTCACGCTGCTCGTCAAAACCTTCTCCGACGTGAAGGAAGTGAAAATTATGCGAGCCAGCGAGGCGCAGTTGACCGAAGAAGAACAACGGATCTGAGGAACCCTTGGGATCGGATCTCCCATTACGGTTGGGTATCAGCCGCTGCCTCTTGGGTGAAGCGGTGCGGTACGACGGCGGCCATAAGCTGGATCATTTTCTGGTGGACGTGCTCGGCCAACACGTGGAATGGGTTCCGGTGTGCCCCGAAGTGGAGGCCGGATTCGGCACCCCGCGAGAAGCCATGCGGTTGGTCGATGACGTGGCCGAACCGCGCTTGCTCACGGTGCGTTCCCAGCACGATTACACCGGCCGGATGCGCCGTTACGCCAAAACGCGGGTGCGCGAATTCCAAGCATTGAACCTGTCCGGCTACGTGTTCAAGAAAGATTCACCCAGTTGCGGGACCCGTCGCGTCCGCGTGTATGCCCGCGACGGCCGGCTCCTGGGAACCGGGAAAGGATTGTTTGCCGAGGCGTTCCAACGCGCATTTCCCTTGACTCCCATCGAGGAAGAAGGAAGGCTCCGGGACCAGGGCCTGCGGGAAAACTTCATCGAACGCGTGTTCGGCTATCATCGGTGGCAGGTGCTCAACGCCCGCCTGACCAAGGGGCGGCTGGTGGCGTTTCATACGGTCCACAAATACCTCCTGTTGGCCCACAGCCAGCGTCATTACCGGGACCTTGGTCGATTGGTCGCCGATGCTAAACCGTTTCCCGTTCGAGAGTTGGCGCGGACCTACGGACACCTGTTTATGGAGGCCCTGGCCGTCAAGACGACCATTCGCAAACACGTGAACGTGCTGCAACACCTGGTCGGTCATTTCAAGAATGCGTTAAGCGCCAAGGCGCGGACGGAACTCCACGGGGTGCTGAGCGACTATCACAACGGGTTCGTGCCGCTGAGCGTCCCCGTTGCCTTGATCGGACACTACGTCCGGATACTGGACGTTCCCTATTTGAGGGACCAAGTGTACCTTGCGCCTCATCCCAAGGAACTCACGTTGCGAAACCATGTCTAGCCCCAATCCCCTCTCCCCACCGAGGGAGAGAGCCTGCCCTGAGCTTGTCGAAGGGGCCAGGGTGAGGGGGAAACCGAATTGTCGGGTTACGCTACGCTAACCCGACCTACGGTCTACAATGACAATAAAGAATTCGGTATGATGTAGGGACACCCCCCGTGGTTGTCCGTCAACAAAGGAGAAATAACCATGAGTGATTCAACAAAAGGTGTGATACTCGTCGGGCATGGAGGCATTCCCAAAGATTGCCCCGGGGAACTGGTCACGAAACTCAAGCGGCTGGAAGCCCAACGACGCGCCGCTGGCGTGCCGATGTCCCACGAGGAACATGAACTCGACCAAAAAATCCGGCTATGGCCCCGAACCCCGGAAACCGATCCCTATCAGGCCGGGCTGGAATTATTGGCCGCCCGCCTCAAACCCCTCTTGCGCGGCGCACGGTTTTCCACGGCCTATAACGAGTTTTGCACCCCCACGCTCAACGAGGCCATCGAACAACAGATCGCCGACGGTGCCAAGGAGATTACCGTGGTCTCCACCATGTTCACCCCCGGCGGATCGCACTCGGAATACGAAATTCCCGAGGAAATGGCCGAACTTCGGCAGAAATATCCCGGCGTGACCCTGACTTACGCCTGGCCCTTCAATCTGGATAAAGTCGCGGAAATGCTCTGCGAACACCTCGATCAATTCCAGGACAATCCCGTGGGATAATGGCCTCTCGAGGGGAAACAACGAAAATATTCGCTAATTCGTTGATTTCCTGTTGCATAACGTCATCCTCCAAGCCATAATAGCTTCGTCAAACCACTTACAAGGAGGAGCATTATGCGAGTGGGTCATCATCAAAATAAGTCTTTTATCATTGCCGCTCTCACGGCCGTCGTTGTCGTCGGCGTGATGTTGACGATGGGGCAGGTTCCGTTGGCCGTCAGCCAGCCCGTGACCATTCCGGTCGGTAGCATCAGTGGGCCGATCCCGATGGACGCGGCCAACCCGGTGTGGGAAACGGTGCCGGGGATCGTGGTGCCCTTGAGCGGGCAAACGATTACGACTCCCATGCATCCCAACATCTCGGTGAAAACCGTCATGGTCAAGATGGCCACCAACGGCAAAGAGATCGGGGTCTGGGCCAACTGGGGGGATCAAACCCTGAACAACACCACCATCGGCCCGCAGGATTTCCGGGATCAGGTGGCGGTACAATTTCCCGTCCAAACGTCCGGGGCGCCGCCGTTCCAATGTATGGGGCAATCCGGCGGCACGGTGAACATTTGGCGCTGGAACGCGGAATGGCAACGGGACATGGGCGCGGGCGTCGCGGGGATGTGGGACGTGGACCAACAATATCCCTCGATCGCGTGGGACTTTTACTATGAAGAGCCGGCGGGTGGGGTGACCTATCCGGACCGGATCGGCCGGAGCTTGGGGCCGTTCAACCCGGGGATTTGGTCGGGGAACATCATGTCGGATCCGGATTTGCGGGCGAGTTCGGTGGAAGATTTGAACGCGAACGGGTTCAGCACGTTGACGACGCAGGCGTCGCAGGATGTGATGGGGAACGGCCTGTGGGAACCGTACGGTGCGTTGAAGGGCGGCTGCTGCAGCGGCCCGACGTGGCGCGTGGTGATGAAGCGGGCGTTGTCGACGAATGACGCGAACGACGTGCAATTCGGCGCCGGGGCGAGCATTCCGGTGGCGTTTGCGGTGTGGGATGGCCAGAACGTGGAACGGAATGGCATGAAGGGCATCTCCACCTGGTTCACCGCCAAGATGCCGTAACACCGACTTCCGCAGAACAAACACCAAAAGAGCCGCTAACCGGCGAAGGTTAGCGGCTCTTTTTTTATTGAATCACTCCCCCCTTGAGGGGGAGTCGCAGAAGCCAAGCCGCAAGGCGAAGGCTGATGCGGTGGGGGGAATGATGGGTGATGATTCTCGTTTGGGGTTCCGTGCCTTCATTCAGGACTTCGGGGACCGGATGAATTATTCACGCGAGGCTGTTGCCGCTCACCCTTGCGAGACGACTTCTCGTCGGCCGGTAGCGCTCGACTTTGATCCGGTTTTCGCTCCTGCGCGCCTGTGCCAGATTGTAGGTCGTCTGGCGGCGCAGCCAGAACTCAGCGTTGGACCATCCTGCTTTCTCCAACCGAATAGCCATCTCCGGTGAAACGGCTGCATGACCATTCAATACGCGTGAAAGCGTGTGACGGGCCACCCCCAACAGCTTTGCCGCTTCGGTCACGTTCAGACCAAGCGGGTCCAGACAGTTCTCCTTAATGCTGTGGCCGGGATGCGGCGGGTTCTTCATAGCCATGGCGTCTTCCTCAAGTTAGTGATAATCAATCAAGTCGACGTCGTACGCGTCACCTTCTTGAAAGCGAAAGATGATCCGCCAGTTGGCGGAAATCGAGATACTCCAAAATCCCTTCATGTCGCCCTTCATCGGATGAAGGTGATACCCCGGCAAATCGAGGTCTGAGGGCTTGGCAGCGTCGTCGAGGTCAGCCAAAGCGAGGGCGATCCGCTCTGCTTGGTCAGCACGCACCTTACTGGAATCGCCACGTTCATACAGCCGCTTGAGCCCCCGATGTCGAAGCGTCCGAATCATATGGAACTGTATTGCGTTCCGGTACACATGTCAATTGTCAGTTTGCTCCCGCCTCCTCGGCCTGCGCTTCTTTGCTTTCCTGGACACCCGGACGACTTCCTCAACGTGAGGGAACCAGAACGTTCTTACCCGTCCTGGCCTTGGGGGCGGGCGCGGCCGAACTGGCGGCGGTTTTCTTGTTGGATGGCTTGCAGGCAGGCTTCGCAGATTTCGCCGTGTTCTTCGGTCATGTAGGTTTCGGTGACTTCTTCACAGCGATCACAGATCATGGCTTGCCCCTTTCTCTTTGTCGTTCGGGGTGTCTGCTTTTGCCGACGCGATGGGAGCTGGCTGTTCCCGTTTGTTATCCATGGCGAACAGGATCAACAGGGATACGACACCCACGCTGATGGCGCTGTCCGCCACGTTGAAGGCCGGCCAGTGGTAGCCGCCCATGTAAAAATCGAGAAAGTCCACGACTTCGCCGTATTGCAACCGGTCGAGCAGGTTCCCGATCGCCCCGCCGAAAATGCCGGAGACGCTGAGTTGGCCCCACACGTCCGCCGGGTGCATGCGATAGAAGATCGTCCCCAACAGCCCGAGCGCGAAGATCGACGCCCCGGCGAAAAAGATGAGCCGGAACGCGCTGTTGGTCGTGGCAAACATGCCGAAGGCCGCGCCGGGGTTCCGAATGTAGGTCAGGTTGAAAAACCCGGCGATGACGGGGATGGATTCGTGCAAGTGCATGGTATGCATGACAAGGGTCTTGGTGATTTGATCCAGGACCACGATGACGAGCCCGACGCCAAGCAGGATGCCCCACCGCTGGAATCCGGGGTTCACGTCACGGCCTCGATGCACCGGTCACAGAGCGTCGGATGTTCGGGCACGCTGCCCACGAAGGCGCGATAATTCCAGCAGCGCTCGCATTTTTCGCCTTCCGCCTTCACGACGTTCACGCTCATGCCCAATGCTTCGTCAATTGCGAGGTGTTTCTCGCCAGCCGGGTTTTCGGTTGGATGGAGGACCGCCTGGGACACGATAAACAGCGCGGGCAACTCGTGTTCATAGGCTTGCAGAAACTCGTGCAGGGCCGGCACGACGTTGAGCACCACGCGGGCTTCCAGGGAAGATCCGATGATTTTTTCTCGCCGCTGTTCTTCCAAGGCCGAAAGAACCACCGCCCTGATGGCCAGTAATCGTTTCCAGTTGGCGTCCAGTTGCGCTTCATCGGGGATGGCCACGGGTTCGGGAAAGGTCGAGAGGTGCACCGAGTCCTCGGGCGACGGTTCCCTGCCCGGCACCGCGTCCCACACGTCTTCCGCTGTAAAGCTCAGGATGGGGGCCATGAGTTTGGCCAAACCCGTGACAATTTGAAACAGGACCATTTGCGAGCCACGGCGCAGGGGTGAGTCCGCTCGAAATGTGTAGAGCCGGTCTTTCAGAATGTCCAGGTAAGTCGCACTCATGTCCACGGAGCAGAAGTAGTCCAGTTCGTGCACGATCTGCCGGAAGTCGAATGTCTCGTAGCCTTTGCGGACCTGACTGATGAGGTTGTTGAATCGCATCAGAGCCCATCGGTCCAATTCCGGCAATTGTGATACCTCCACCTGATGCTTGAGCGGATCGAAGTCGTAGACGTTGCTGAGCAAATACCGGCAGGTATTCCGGATTTTCCTGTAGGCCTCGACCAATTGCGTGAGGATCTGCGATGAGATGCGCAGGTCCTCTTGGTAATCCTGGGCCGCGACCCACAACCGCAGGATTTCCGCGCCGTGCTGTTTGATCACGTCCTGCGGCGCCACCACGTTGCCCGCGGACTTGGACATTTTCTTGCCCTGCCCGTCCACCACGAACCCGTGGGTCAACACAGCCTTGTAGGGTGCTTGCCCGTCCGTGGTCACGGAGGACAGGAGCGCGCTGTGGAACCACCCCCTGTGCTGATCCGACCCTTCCAGATACAGGCTCGCCGGCCACCAGCCTTCACCCTGCTGTTTCACGACCGCGGCATGACTCACCCCCGACTCGAACCACACGTCCAGGATGTCCTGTTCCTTGTTGAACCCGGTGGCCCCGCATTTCTCGCAGACTGTACCTGCCGGGAGCAGTTCCTGCGCCGGTCGCTCGAACCACACGTCCGCGCCATGCTCACTCACCAAGCCGGCAATGTGTTCAATGATCTGCGGGTTGATCAACGGCTCCTGGCATGTCGCGCACGTGAATCCGGGGATCGGCGTGCCCCAGATCCGTTGACGGGACAGACACCAGTCCGGCCGGTTCTCGATCATGCCGTAGATGCGTTCACGGCCCCGTTCCGGAATCCATTGCACGCCGTCGATTTCTTCGAGCGCCCGCTCGCGCAACCGGCCTTCGTCCATGGACACGAACCATTGCTGCGTGGCGCGAAAAATCACCGGCTTTTTGCAGCGCCAGCAATGGGGATAGGAATGGATCAATTTTCCATCATTGAGTAACACACCCAGTTGCTTCAATTTTTCCACGATCGCCGGGTCGGCTTTGAACACGTGCTGCCCGGCAAATTCCTCGACCTCGTTCGTGAAACGCCCGTAATCATCGACCGGCACCTTGACCTGCAGGGGTTCCACGAGTTCCTTCGCATGCCGAGGTGAGTTATATTCCATGGCCAGCAGGTAGTCGTCCATGCCATGACCCGGAGCGATGTGCACGCACCCCGTTCCCTGTTCCAGCGTCACGAAGTCCCCCAGCAGAATAGGCGAAAGCCCGTTGTCCAAGGGCCGTTGACAGCGAAGGCCCTCGAACCCGTCCCGGCCTTTTTTGCGGGCAAGAATCTTAGGGGCTTTCAACTCACAGGCTTTGGATACCTCTTCGACCAGCTTTTCCACCATAACCAGGACTTCGTCGCCCACGCGAACGAACGCATAGTCGATCTCAGGATGCATCGCGATGGCCTGGTTCGCCGGAAGCGTCCAGGGCGTGGTGGTCCAAATGACGATGGAAATTTTTTCGACGCCTTCGAGGCTGGCAAGACCAAGTCGTTCCCTGGAAGCCGCATCGAACGGAAATTTCACGTAAATGGAGGGCGATTCATGGTCCATGTATTCCACCTCGGCCTCGGCCAGGGCGGTCTGGTCCTGCGTGCACCACAGCACCGGTTTCAGCCCTTTGTACACCCCGCCCCGCTCCACGAATTTCCCGAACTCCCGGATGATGGTCGCTTCGTAGGCTTTGTCCATCGTGAGGTAGGGACGTTCCCAATCACCCAGCACGCCCAACCGCTGAAATTCGTCCCGCTGGATATTCCAGAACTTGTCCGCATATTCGCGGCATTGCCGGCGCAGGTCGGTGGCGCTCATGTCTTTTTTCTTCTCGCCGAGTTGCTTCGTGACCTGGTGCTCGATGGGTAACCCGTGGCAATCCCAGCCCGGCACGTAGGGCGCCTGCATGCCTTCCATGGTGCGGGACTTGACGATGATGTCCTTGAGAATTTTGTTGAGCGCGTGGCCGATGTGAATATGGCCGTTGGCATACGGCGGGCCGTCATGCAGGACGTAGAGCGGCTTGCCCGCGCGCGACGCCTGAATGCGCTGATAGAGCTCCTGCTTCATCCACCGGGCGACGAACTCCGGCTCACGATTCGGCAGGTTCCCTTTCATGGGGAACGCCGTCTTGGGCAAATTGAGCGTTGATTTATAGTCCATCGTTCAAATGGGCGCGTAAAAAAAGAAGGGAGAGAGCAAGAGCGAAGGAGGCCTCGGCGTGGCCGTCATCCCGCTCGTTAGCTGACCGCCATCATTCGGTCGAGCGCGATCCGGGCCAGGACCTTGTCGTCGGCCGGCACGGAAATCCGGTTCACCACACAGCCTTGCGCAAGATTCTCCATGCTCCAGCACAGGTGCGCGGCGTCGATCCGGAACATGGTTGCGCACCGGCAGACGGTGGGAGACAGGAAAAATACCTGCTTGTCGGTTTCTTCGTTTTTCAGCCGGTTGACCAGATTCAACTCCGTGCCCACGGCCCACAGGGTCCCCGGTTCCGCCGCTTTGACTGTTCGGATGATACGCTCGGTGGACCCGACCACATCGGCTTGATTGACCACGTCTTCGTGACATTCCGGGTGTACGATGACCTGAATCCCCGGGTAGGTCTTGCGGAAATACTCCACATGCGCGGGTTGAAACATCTGATGGACGCTGCAATGCCCCTTCCATAAAATCAGGCGGGCTTTTCGGATCGCCTCTTTCGTGTTCCCGCCGTACGGCAGGTACGGGTCCCAGACGATCATCTGTTCCCGCGGCATCCCCATGGCATTGGCCACGTTGCGGCCCAGGTGCTCGTCCGGGAAGAACAGGATTTTTTCCCTCCGGGCCCAGCACCATTCCATGACGGCCTTTGCATTGGACGACGTACAGGTAATGCCCCCATGCTCCCCGCAAAAGGCTTTGAGGTCCGCGGCGGAGTTCACGTACACCGCGGGCATGACGTCCTCTTCAACGGACAGCACACGCCCGAGTTCTTCCCAACACTGGTCCACCTGCTCGATGGCCGCCATGTCCGCCATGGAACACCCTGCGGCCAGATCCGGTAAAATGACGGTCTGGTTCGACCGGCTCAGAATATCCGCGGTTTCCGCCATGAAGTGGACGCCGCAAAAGACCACGTAGGGGTGTTGCGAACGCTCCGCCGCCAACTTGGACAGCAACAGGGAATCCCCTCTGAGGTCGGCGTGCACGATGACTTCGTCCCGCTGGTAGTTATGCCCCAGGATCAGCACCTGATCGCCGAGCGCCCGCTTGGCGGCCCTGGTCCGGTCGAAAAGTTCCTCGGCCGGGACCGACTCGTAATCGGTAATGGGGAATGCCCTGGTTTCAACGGAATTCACACCTGCACCTCTTGCTCCGGTGACTCAATTTTTCTCAATGGTTTGCTCTCTCCGCTCGATCCTTCCCTTCGCTTCCTTCGACTTCGCTCAGGACAGGCAGGACAGGTTCTCAAGCATGTACCGAGTCTAAACTTTTGATTGTAGCAGATATGAAGCATCCTGCAATAGTGGCAGTAGAGATTTGGACGGAATAGGTGACGATGAAAACAGGAGAGCCTAAACAAAAGCGGCGTCACCGACCAGGAGGTCGTCAGCTGTCAGTGACGCCCACTTTTGCGCCGCATCGCCCCTTAACGGGTCTTGCGGCTATCGTTCACTCCATGAACTCATGAAGATAGTCTTCGATGGCCGCGTCCCAGTCACATAAGGAGTCAGCCAACAAAGAGCAGAGCTTAGAGTGATCGATTTGCGGGTAGAGGGTCGTCAAGCTCGGCTGTAAGACCAACTTGCCCTGCAAGGGATAGATGAGTTGGCGATTTCGAATTTCTTCGAGCTGTTGACGTAAGCTCATGGCGTCAACGTATCACCAAGCGTGCCTCCGCGCATTTACATTTTAGTGAGCGAGTGATAAATCCCAATCAGCGGTTGAGGCGGTGGTATAGGGCGGGAAGACTGTCAACTCTTCTTGGGAACCTCTGATTTATCGCACTATCGGGCGCATGGCTGCGTTGTGTCCTCGCTCAACCCTCACCTATCTCTCTGATAAGCCTCGGGTTTCGCTCCGGGACGCCTTGCCCTGCATCCCGCTATCACCATAAATCAGAGGTTCCCTTGATCATTCCCTTCCCGTTGGGAACGTATTCCTGAGACGGGCCGGAATGGTCCTTGACATGGTTAATTATTGTAGCTACATTAGAGCTACATAATATGGGAGGATATTTAGGATGAGTGCCGATGCTGTCGTGCGCGCTCGAATCGATAGCGATACCAAAGTACGAGCGACCGAAGTGCTTGATGCCATGGGTTTGTCGGTGTCCGATGCCATTCGCCTGCTGTTACTGCGAGTGGCGCATGAGAAGCGATTACCATTCGCGGTCCAAGTGCCGAACGCTACCACCCTCAAAGCCATGAAGGAAATGGACGAAGGCAAAGGTAAGCGTTTCGGTAGCGCGAAAGAACTGTTCCGGGATCTGGACATCTGAGTGCTGACCCCGGTTCGATCCACGCAGTTCAAACGCGACGTCAAAAGAGCCGAAAGACAGGGGAAAGACTTGACCGAGCTGCGGGCATTGCTGACGTCATTGATCCGGCAGGAACCGCTGTCCGCACGGCACCTCGATCATCCGTTGAGGGGCATTTGGAAAGGTTACCGGGAAGCTCACATTGAGCCGGACTGGCTCTTGATTTACCGGGTCGAAGGGACTGAATTACACCTGATCCGTATCGGCTCCCCTTCCGACCTCTTCACAGATTAAAGCTTATCAGCACCGCGCGGCGTCCACTTCCTCGTCGCCTTTCACGAGCAAACATCGCATTGCTATGTTTGCTATGATCTTGCTATACGCTTCGGCTTCTTCGGCTTCGATCCTACTTTGACAGTCGCTTGGGTCACTTGTTCCGACATGGCGTTCAGTTTGATTTGGCGAATGAACAGGCAGCCACGGGGAGTTCTGGCCTTCCGTTCACACGATCTCACCTGCTACGCCTTCGAGGCCCCTCCTTTGTAGCACCACGATTTATTAAGAATTGATCTAACTCAGCAAGAGTCCCGTTCCTTTTTATCCCATCAGCAGAGAGAAAGGGGATTGGACGAGAGATTCTATAGACTTCCCTATAGTCTCCGTCGAGGTTGTTAGCATCACAGACGTTAATAGTTTGCGTGTCCCCGTCATACGTTTCTCCCCTGGTACCAGTTGCTATTTTTATCCTTCTGTTACCAATCTTTATCCACTCTCGGGTGTATGCCATAAATAAGGTCTCCTTCCAATGCCCAGTCTACATATGGAACCATGATCGCTACGATTCCGGTCATTTCATGCCTCGTAGCGGCAGAGGAGTGCACCGGCTTGAATTCTCATCCGCTACACAGGTTCCGGGGTATTTTCTACCTCCCGCAGAATCCGATGGACTTGAAAAACTTCTGGCAACACTTGAACGGGAAACATCACCAGATCGCCTTGACAACCGACTAGTTAGGCTCCCGCCTCAACACAATGAAAGGCCCCGATGGCTTGTTCAACAGTCTAAAATCCGTGTCATTGTAGTGCCACTCGCTTAGACAGAACAAGCCTTCACACGGACCCTTTTCTACCACCTCCGCGACTGCTAAAATGCCACCACTTTCTGAGTTTCGACCTAACCCTTAATTAGGTGGAAGGTCACGGGCAGGGTATCGACGGTCCGTCGTAGCCTACAAAATGCGACCAGAGGATGGTGTGACGTTCGAGGAGAAATACTGATGGTGCTGAATCTGTTTGGCAAAGAAGTGGAATCGGTTTTCGCAGTGAAACGCGACGATGAAAACAGCGTAACCTATGCACTGGGATGGTCGTTGTCGCAGAGCCCTGCTTTCCTCGCAACACTTGGTGAGGATCTGTTTGGTGAACCGATCGAATTTGACGATGCCTGTATTGATCTTCAGCGATCTAACCAAGACCGGGGCTTTAGCGATGTGGAAATTTTCTCCCCGTCTATACCGCATATCATCATTGAAG
The DNA here is from genome assembly GCA_965203665.1 of Nitrospirales bacterium. Lineage (GTDB taxonomy): Bacteria > Nitrospirota > Nitrospiria > Nitrospirales > UBA8639 > Bin75. Next base: position 1,772,998 of record OZ241905.1, read on the forward strand.
CGAAACGCAATTGGGAACTGCCTGGAACAGCACAACTGAAGAAATACGCTTCCAGAATCAGTAGAGAGAATGGGCGTGGAGGATTGATCGTATCGCTGAGTGCAGCTTCACAGGCATATGCTGCTGGCAAGCTTCCGAATAAATTGGGCGGTGTTCGCGTCAAGCACCGCTCTTGGGGCGGTCTGAGCAAGATTGTGAACGACGCCTATGGGCGGACGACCAGTTTTAGAGAAAAACTCTGGCTGGATCAGCTGCAACAACACTTGAGGGGGTATATCCTGATGAGAAACGTGGAAGACAACAGAGTCTTCGTCGTGTCATTAGCCTCGAAGGCTATAAAGGCTGGCAGTTCGTATTCTTGGGTCGATGTGGTCAAAAAGGACCGCAAGTATTTCCACCCTGTCGGAAAACGGTGGCCGGTGATACCGCCGAATTACATAGGGTTCCGGCTAAATGGCCGATTGCTTGGTGTTCATCACATAAAAAGTTATGAAGTCGTGACGGATCTGTCTCAAAAGGACAGAAGGTGGCCGGAAAATAACGGAGATCATTTCGTCTACAAGCTTGGTCCATGCATGCAGCCTGCGAAGGAAATCAAGAATGGAAAGATTTTCCCCAACGGTCGCTATTGGTGCGCAATCGATACGTTGTTGTCGGGTCAATTCAAGACCATCAGCGATGCGCGCGATGAAACGAACAGAAGGCTGAAAGCCCAAGATAGGTGAGTTGGAAGGTCACTCTTCAAGAAATCCAATTACGTTATATTCGGTTGCATCATATATAAATTGCTTGGATTCGCGGCAATATTCTCGACACGTTTTCGACGGGGAATCACATTGATCAAATGAGCATTGATATTGGCTATATTTCTTCCGAATAATGTCGCGACGTTTCCGTGTAGTTGACGACCCCAGATTGGCTAAGGTCTGCCGTAATTCATCTAATTCATTACTCACAAATCCTTTTCGATTTAATTCGTCTGAATATGCGTCGATGCGTGCTATCTGCCGCGTTATTTGCTGAATATAGTACCGAAAGTGTTCCTCAGATATTGCATCGGATAATCTGATAACACTTTCTAAAAGTTTTCCTGAGTATTGCATACCATCGACCGCTTTACTTGCAATCGCTAACTGCCGTTTTCTTTCTGCATCAGTCATTCTTGCATCCGCATACATATGTATTGACATGTTTGCTATCAATAAGAGTATGACAATTATTGCGCTTTGTTTCATGTCATCTTCCTGCGTTTAAGAGCAATATATTGATAATATATTAAGGTGTTTAGGGATTGCACACCGGTTTCTCTCTTTTTGTTGGGGGCATTTCTGATTTTTTATGTAATGTCTTCAATTCCTGAACTAATCAGGTTAAAAGGATTATTCCCCTTCCCGGCACTTCATACGTCGCCCAGACGTTCCAAGGCTTCTCGGGCCGTTACGACTGGAATGCCTTCTACTTCTCCAACCGCGAGCACGTGTTTCTTATCACCTGAGACGATCAAGTCGGCCTTCCCGGCGATTGCCGAAGCCAAAATCGCGTTGTCCTTGTCATCGGGAGACACGTTCACATCCGGCAAGTCATCAACGATATGAGCACGGGTGCCGAAGTTCTCGACAATGGCCGCTACTTCATCGGCGTCGAGAAATTTTTGCAGACGAGGCCGGGCGAGAACGTCGGCCAGTTCGACCATTTGCGCGGCAGACGTTACCAGTTCGATCTCCCCACGCAGCCATGCGCGATACAGCCTGTCCGGTGGGGTGCCTTTGGTGATAAGGGCGCCGATCAGGATGTTGGTATCAAGAACGACCCGCACGCGCGGCATCCACTTCCTCGTCGATCACGTCGAGGATTTTCTGCTGGTCATGCAGGGCATTCCGGTCCTTGATCCCTCGAACGGTGAGATCCAGCACGCGGCGGCGTACGGCTTCATCGACGAATAGGGACAGATCGCCCTTTTTGCCTCCGGTACGCGCAAGAAACGTGCGGACCGTCCGGTCCGTTTCTTCAGGGATTGAGAGATTCCATCTGGTCATGGGTCGTTTTCCACAAATAGACATATAAGCGCTTATGCGCATATGAATACCGCATGTTGAGCCGTGGTGTCAATTGCGCAGCCTCCCTTCTGTTATCCTGGACCCCCTTCATCTGGCCTCCCCGACATCCTTAATCGGCGACCCAAAGTCTTTTGCCCCCTCACCCTGCCCTCTCCCACAGTGGAGAGAGGGTTCCAGTTTTCACGAGAACACATCGCATTGCTATACTTGCTATGTTTTTGCTATGTTTTGTTGCGTTTTTGCTATGCGTTGCTATGGGTTGCTATGTTTGCGCTATGCAATTGCTATGATTTGCTATATTTTGCTATGATTTTGCTATGTTTCGCATAGCGTGCTGCTATGAAAAAGAAACCTTGTGCAAACAGAACGTTGGAGGCAAGCGATGTCTGAACACGATGCAAGCATGGATACCTATCGCACGGTCTTGAAAGATCTGAAAAGGAGAAAAAAGGTCATCGACGCGGCTATTGCCGGCGTCACCGCTTTAATGGGAGAAAGTGAAGCCGAGTTGCAGGCTTGTCTGCCTGCTCTTCCCAAAACTCAAGAGTCTGGTGACGTCCCTTCGGTTTCATTCGCCGACCTGACGTTGACCGATGCCGCCCGAGCCTACCTGGATATGGTGAAGGAACCGCAATCCACCGCTGAGATTGCCGATGCCCTGGAACGAGGGGGGTATCCTACCGAGTCCCGCAATTTCAGAAATACCGTCAGGTCGGTCCTGGACCGGCATGCCAAGACCGTGGGTGAAATCGTGAAAGTTCACAGGAATTGGGGGTTGGCCGAGTGGCCCAGAAACTGAGGCGAGGAAAGAGAGCACGCTCACATCGTCCCATCGCCTGATTGACAAGTAATAGAGCTAGGCGTATATTGCGTAGCCCAATGAATAGCTAGGGGAGCCGGAAGGCTGAGAGTCTTTGTCACAAAGACAACCCTTATGACCTGATCTGGGTAATTCCAGCGTAGGGAAGCGGACAGACAATCTACCGTCTTTTTGTAAGCCGCTTCCTGAACCTGGAAAGCGGCTTTTTTATTGTCAGGAAAGGATTTCCGTATGAGCAACACCGAACTCCCTCAAACCTCTTCCGCGAACGGGAATTCCGGGCATGCGCCGACGTCGGCTTTGACCACGTCTCCGCTTCCCGCGTCCAAGAAAGTGTACATCAACGGGGAGCAGGACGGCGTAGCCGTACCCATGCGTGAAATCACTCTTTCCTCGGCCAAGAAGGAGAACGGCGCGTCCGCTGCCTCTTCGATCGTCGTGTACGACACGTCCGGACCCTATACCGATCCTTCGACGGGCATCGACATTCAACGCGGCCTTTCCCCGTTGCGCCATGATTGGATCCTGGCGCGGCAGGACGTGGAAGCCTTACCCGACGTCTCTTCGGAGTACGGACGACTGCGGGCCAATGATCCGGCGCTTGCCGACCTTCGCTTTGGCCATATCCGCAAACCGTTGAGGGCGAAAGCGGGCAAGAACGTCTCGCAACTGCATTATGCCCGCCGCGGCATCGTGACCCCCGAGATGGAATATATCGCGATCAGGGAAACGCAATTGCGGGAGTCGCAAGCCCGGTCGAACGGCACGCCCCGTGGTGTGGTTCAACATCCCGGCCAGGCTTGGGGGGCCACGATTCCCCACACCATCACCCCGGAATTCGTCCGTGACGAGGTGGCCCGCGGCCGCGCGATCATTCCGGCCAACATCAACCACCCGGAAATCGAGCCCATGATCATCGGCCGGAATTTTCTGGTAAAGATCAATGCCAACATCGGCAATTCCGCGGTGGTATCGTCGATTGAAGAGGAAGTCGAGAAAATGATCTGGGCCATCCGGTGGGGCTCCGATACGGTCATGGACCTGTCCACCGGCAAGAATATTCATGAGACCCGGGAATGGATCATTCGCAATTCCCCCGTGCCCATCGGGACCGTCCCCATTTATCAGGCCCTGGAAAAGGTCGGCGGGAAGCCCGAAGACCTGACGTGGGAATTGTACCGAGACACGCTGATTGAGCAGGCTGAACAGGGGGTCGATTATTTCACGATCCACGCCGGCGTCAAATTGGCCTACGTGCCGCTCACCGCAAACCGAATGACCGGTATCGTCTCACGAGGCGGGTCCATCCACGCCAAATGGTGTCTGGCGCATCACCGGGAAAATTTTGCGTACACCCACTTCGAGGAAATCTGCGAGATCATGAAGGCGTATGACGTCTCCTTCAGTCTCGGCGACGGATTGCGACCCGGCTCGATTGCCGATGCCAACGACGCGGCGCAGTTTGCCGAACTCGAGACGTTGGGCGAATTGACCAAGCACGCCTGGTCGCACGACGTGCAGGTCATGATCGAAGGACCCGGCCACGTGCCCATGCACATGATCCATGAAAACATGGAACGGCAACTGGAGGCGTGTCACGAGGCCCCGTTCTATACCCTGGGCCCCCTCACCACCGACGTGGCGCCGGGCTACGATCACATTACCTCGGGGATCGGGGCGGCAATGATCGGCTGGTACGGGTGCGCCATGCTCTGCTACGTCACGCCCAAGGAACATCTCGGCCTGCCGACGAAAGAAGACGTGAAAGCCGGCGTCATCGCATACAAAATCGCCGCGCATGCCGCGGACTTGGCCAAGGGACATCCGGGAGCCCAACGCCGCGATAACGCGTTGTCCCAGGCCCGGTTCGAGTTCCGGTGGGAGGATCAATTCAACCTCTCGCTGGATCCCGACACGGCCCGGGCGTATCACGACGCCACGCTGCCCGACCACGCCGCGAAGGGCGCCCATTTCTGCTCGATGTGCGGGCCTCAATTCTGTTCGATGAAAATCACGCAGGACGTACGGGATTATGCCGCTCAACTCGATATGGGCGAACAGCAGGCCCTGGAAGCCGGTCTTCGTGAAAAAGCCGACGAGTTTCGCAAAACCGGCGGGGAACTGTATGTGCACCCCGACAAACCGTAACCAACGGAGGCCACTCACCCTGGCCCTCTCCCACCGGGGGAGAGGGAAAGACTGAAGGAGAGGGCAATAGAGGAATGTCTGCCATGGATAATCTCCAGCCGGCGCCGCTTCGTGAACGGGACGTCACCCGCCACATCGCGCGCGAATTCTATAAAGAGTTTGATCAGCTCATTGAAAGTGACGTGATTATCGTGGGCGGCGGGCCGTCCGGTCTGGTCTGCGCTCACGACCTGGCCACACAAGGATTTCGCACCCTGCTGCTCGAACAAAGTCTCGCGCTGGGCGGAGGGTTCTGGTCCGGCGGATACCTCATGAACAAGGCCACCTTGTGCGAGCCCGCCCACGAGATTCTCGAGAACATGGGCGTCCCGTGCAAACCCGTGAAGGACTGCGCGGGGATGCGAATCGTGGATCCCCCGCACGCCACGGCCCGCCTCATTGCCTCGGCGTATGAAGCCGGCGCCAAGGTGCTGAACCTGACCAGGGTCGTGGACCTGATCCTGCGCGGTGAAGGGACGCTCGAAGGCGTGGTCGTCAATAATACGACCGCGGAGATGGCCGGGCACGACGTCATCCACGTCGATCCGATCGCGCTCGAGTCGAAAATCGTGGTCGATGCCACCGGCCATGACGCAGTGGTGGTCGGCTTGCTGAACCAACGCGGGCTCTATCAAACGGTTCCGGGCAACGGGGCCATGTGGGTTGCACGCTCCGAGGCCATGGTTGTAGAAAATACCCGCGAGGTCTTCCCGAACTGTTTCGTCACCGGGTTGGCCGTGGCTGCCGTGGACGGCTCTCCGCGTATGGGCCCGGCCTTCGGGTCGATGCTGTTGTCGGGGAAACGCGCCGCCGACCTCGTTCGTCACAAATTGAAAGGCGAATAGGGATTCTCACTCATGGCGTTCCGGAGTCAATGAACCAGCAGGATTTTATTCAACAGGGTGAAGGGCGGGAAGAGGACAAGCTGACCGCGTGGAATTTATTCCAGCAGGCCTACGAATGTCAGATGAACGGCAAGCTGGATGACGCCGTCAAACTCTACCAGAACTCCATCGACACTTTCCCCACGGCCGAAGCCTATACCTTCCTCGGGTGGACCTACAGCTTCATGGGCCAGTTGGACGAAGCCATTGAAGAATGTCATCGGGCCATCCGGACGGACCCGGACTTCGGGAATCCGTATAACGACATCGGGGCCTATCTTATCGAATTGAACCGGTTGGATGAAGCGATCCCCTGGCTCGAACGGGCCACCAAAGCCAGGCGGTATGAAAGCCCGGCTTTTCCGCATATGAACCTGGGGCGCGTGTATGAACGGCAAGGCGATTGGATGCGCGCCATCGACTCCTACAAAACCGCCGTGACGTTCAATGCCGACTATACGCCCGCGAAGAAGGCGATGATGCGGCTGATTACCTTGATGAATTAAGAAAGGTGGGACTCGTGGAACAGGAAAAAATCGTGCTCGTGGGTGTGACCGATATTTTTTTCTATACGAAGATTCGTGACGCGTTTAAACCCGCCGGGTACGGGCTCAAGCGCGTCAAGTCTCCCGATGACATTCTCGAAAAGTCCAAAGCTCACGCCCCGACGGCCATCGTGCTGAACATGAACGACCCCGGGCTCGATGCCGCCACCCTGCTGAAAACCGCCAAAAGCGAGACGGCCTTGAACCGCGTGCCGGTCCTGGCATTTGCCAATCATGAGGAAATCGAAACCTGGCGGCAGGCCAAGGAACTCGGGATCGACAAGATCGTCTCACGCAATGAGTTTTCCGCCCGAACCCTGGCCCTGCTCCAGGAAGTGACCCAACCCCGTCCGGCATGAAACAGTCCGCCCTGCATACCACCCATCAACAACTGGGAGCCCTTTTCGGTCCTGCCGGAGAATGGGAGATGCCGGTCCATTATGGGGACCCCGTTGCCGAACATCACGCGGTCAGAACGGGCGTGGGGATTGCCGATCTCTCCCATCGTGGAAAACTGACGGTCACGGGAGAGGATCGCGTGACATGGCTGCAAAGCATTATCAGCAACGACATCCTGCCGCTCCAATCCGGCGACTGGCTGTATTCGAGTTTCATGACGCACAAAGGCAAGATGCTGAGCTACTTCCGGGTCTATCGGCTTGAGGAATCTCTCCTGGTGGAAGACGTGGGCGAAGCAGGCGCCGTCACCTACGAGACCTTTCGCAAATTTCTTCTCTACGGCACCAAAGCCAAAATGAAGAACTGTGGAGACACCTGGGGCATCATTCTGCTCAGCGGCCCCAAGGCCCCTGACCTGATCAAGCAGGCGTTCGGCGTCGACGTCACCGGCTTGAAAACGGGCACCTTCCTGAACCGCGACCTGGATGGGCAGTCAGCCTTAATTGCCACGACCCAGGAAACCGGCGAGCACGACGTTGAGATCCTGATGCCGAATGAGGCCATGGACCAAGCCTGGAGTCAATTATGGGAAGCCGGGCAAGCCTTCGGCCTCCGGGCATTCGGCACGGAAGCACGGGAATCCCTGCGCATCGAAGCGGGCATTCCCAAACTCGGACCGGATTTGAATGAACGCATCGTGCCGCCCGAAGCCAACCTCGAGGGGAAAGCCTTCAGCCTGAGTAAGGGGTGCTATCCCGGACAGGAAGTCGTGGCGCGGATGGACACGTACGGCACGGTCAAGCGGCGGCTGGTGGGCCTGGTCATCGATTCGAAAACGATTCCCCCTCCCGATGCCAAAGTATTCAGCAACGATCGAGAGGTCGGCTGGATCAGCAGCGCGATTCACTCCCCCACTTTGAACAAGACCCTTGCCTTCGCGTTTCCGTTACGGGACTTCACCGCTCCGGGCACCACCCTCGACGTGGAGATTAACGAACAACGCCAGCCGTGCGTCGTCCAGGCCCTTCCGTTTCACTCCTCAAGTTGAGATTTGTGGAGCCTGCTCCCCTCCTTTGTAAGGAGGGGCTAGGGGAGGTAGATCCACGCTTTCAGCAGAAACACGCTCGCCCGTGATTATTCCGGATGGCGGGCTGACGAGAGTTTGTCGGCGATGGCCAGGATGCTGGCACGCTGATCGTCATCCAAGCCCAACAAGATGTGCGCCTCGTCCCCATGCTGGAGTCGCAGACTCAAGAAGGAAATTTCTTCCCGCTTTTCCTCGTCTTTATAGATGCCGTCGATAGATTGGAACTTGTTCAGATCGGCGGCGGAAAACACGTCATAGCGAAAATATTGATCGCCGATGACCATGTCATACACCACGTTACCTTCCGTCACGGCTACGGCATTGAAATGGCCCTGGTCTTCATACCCTTCCGGCAAATATTGGTTGATGTGCAAAAGGGCGACGGTCCGGGTTCCCAAGGCCGCTGACATTTTTTTCTCCAGGGCGTCATAATCAATTTGCAAGGCCCGTTCATCCGCTCCGGTCGCGGCCAGGGCCGCCGCTTTCACTTGTTCAAAGACTTCTGCTGCTGTTGCCACAAGACACTCTCCTTTCTCAATCCGTCCAGAATAGTTCATTCACCTGTATCAACTTGGCGGCTACGATAGCCAGACCGTCAACGAGAATGCAAGTAGGGAACAACGATCGTTGTTCCCTACGTCGGAGCACCGTTGCACTGCCGTGTGACGGTTGGGCATACTTGGAGCAACGCTTTTTATGAAGGAGACAGCAGCATGATTGCTCAAGCTTGTATGATCGAGGGATGCGCGAACCAAGGCTATGCCCCGGCCGGAACGGGCACCGTGTGTAAAGACCATTTTGCCGACTTTGTGACCTGGCGGCGCAAAAAAGGGGGCAAAGGGATGTTCCGCAAATATACCGGCATGACCATGGTCGAACGGGATACGATTGTCAAAGACTGGTATGCCACGCTCGCCCTCCCGCATTGACCCGTGGAGCAGGGCGAACACGTAGGTTCGCCCCTACATGAATAATCCAGCCAACAGGCACGGAACAAGGATCTTTACTCCCCGCCTATTCCATTAACAGGGAGCCGTGGTGGTGGATCATTTTCCAGCCTTCGTCCATGCGTTCGAACAGGTTAGTCGCCACGACCCGGCTGTTTTGCGTGTTATCGGCGTGCCGGCTTGAAATATTTTCGGTACAAATCACCCAGGCCACGTCGCCGGCGACCTGGACTTGCAATTCCGTGAGGGAAAATCCCATGGAAAACACGTTATTGAAAATGACGACCCAGGAATCCCGAACCATCGGCCAACCGACCCGCATGCTCCAGCCGGGATGAATGCACGTGACGTATTCCTCATGCGCCCAGACTTTATCCATTTCTCCGATGTCCAGGCTTTCAAAGGCCCGATAAAACGCCTCGTTGGCTAACGTGACTTCCTCAATTCGCTCTTTCAGCATTCGGTTTTTATCCTTATTCAGTGAAAAATTTTTCGCTTCTACCCCCCACCGCGTCAGCCGACGCCTGATGGCTTGGCTTCCGCGACTCCCCCTCAAGGGGGGAGTCATAACAACGGTATCATCCCATTCGAGCCGCGGTTGAGCAACCTTCTATGTCTCTGAGGAGCGGTTCACCAACCAGACCCCGCCCAGGACGAATCCGATGCCAAGCATTTTGATCAGGTCCAGCGATTCCCCTAGAATGACGAACGACAACAACAGGGCGGACACCGGAATCAGATTGGTAAAGATCCCGGCCCGTGAGGGACCGATACCGGATACCCCGTAAAGCCAGGCTTGCTGGCCAATCGCGGTGGCAAACACGATGACGTAGACCAACGCCGCCCAACCGGAGGGAGGAATGCTTCCGACGCCGGTCTCCAGCATTTGAGGGTCTATCCACAGTAACGGAATTTGAAACACGATGGAGATGAGCAACGTCGTCCAATTCACCGTCAGCGGCGACAACCCCTCCATCATCCAACGGCTGCCGATGGTATATAAGGCCCAGCTTACCAAGGCCAGAACGACCAGCCCGCCTCCCAGCACAGGGTCCGCGCCGCCATCCGTCGTGGCATGACTGCCCGATACCAGGGCCACGCCGATAAACGATACCGCACACCCGACCCAGACCCGGCTAAACGGGATATCCCGCAGCATCAGGGAGGACAGAAAGGCCGTAATGGCCGGGCTGGCCCCGATGATCACCCCGGCGGCTCCGGCCCCAATGTGTTTGAGCCCATACAGGATCAGCAGGTGATTCCCGAGCACGCCAAGCCCCAGGGCCGTGAGGATCCCGAGGTCCCGCAGGGTCAATCGCGTTCCGGATTGCTCCTGCCACCACCACAACGGAACAAGAATGCACAACGCGCCGAGGCCGCGAAACACGGACACTTCCACGGCTGAAAAGGCGCCCAGCGCCACTTTCTGGGCCACCACCGACCCGCCCCACACGACCGAAGCCGTGAGCAATGCGGCATAGGCCGCTGATTTGGAAGGGCTACTCAACGCTCGCCTCCCGAATGCGTTTCTCGGTACAATACGACTCTGCGGGCACCGGTCGCACAGGCACGCCGGCCATGGTTCCTGTGAACTTTCTCTGAATCAGATATGAATCACGATCATTCCCTGACCGCATCATCCTCTCCATTTTCTTTCTTTGAGAACTGTCCCGAGGGCGGGCATCTGCTTCCGGCGGGCCATATCCACGTGTGGCGCGCGATTGTAGACGTACCCATCGCACGTCTTCAAGTGTACCAGGACACCCTGAGTCCCGACGAGCAGGAACGCGCGCAACGATTTAAAGGCTCTCAACACCGGCGACGCTTTACCGCGGCGCGAGGCATCCTGCGCCATATTCTCGCCCGCTACCTCCGACAGTCGCCCCGTGACATCCATTTTGAATCGGGTCCCTTCGGGAAACCGTTGTTGCAAGACCCTGCGGGGCCATCGCTGCATTTCAACCTGTCTCATTCCCGACAGTGGGCCGTGTATGCCGTTTCCCGCGACCTTGAAGTCGGCATCGATCTTGAGGAAGACCGGGATTCCCTCGATTACGCGGGGCTTGCCGAACGCATTTGCAGCCCTGAAGAATTCACGGTTTTTCAGAACCTCCCCGCAGCCGAACAACGGGCGGCATTCTTCCGGTGTTGGACACGCAAAGAGGCCTTTGTCAAAGCGCTCGGCCACGGATTCTCCTTTCCCCTGCAAAACGTGACGGTGTCCTTCACTCCCGACGATCCGCCCCGAATCCTCAATCCTCGACTTGATGTTTCGAGGGCAGGCTCATCCCCCGAGGATTGGTCCCTGTTTAATCTCCCCCTGGGGGAAGGGTTCTGGGGAGCCTTGGCGGTTGCAGGGAGGCCCTCCCTCATCCGGGGCTGGGAATATGACGTCGATGAGTAAAGGGGCGTTGTCCACGCGTTGAGCCCGCCGCCGGCAGAGAGATGGACAGTCCAAATGGCTTAGTGGCATAGGGCTTCTGTCCCGTTGACTCGCTATTCACGGGGGGCCTAGAATGTATCTTCTCTATCGCTTGGGGGCACCCGAGACTCTTTCTGGTTTGATACAAGGAGGAAGGTATGTCGTTATTGATTACGGAAGAATGTATTAATTGCGGAGCATGTCTCCCGGAATGCCCGAATGAGGCGATCTTCGAAACTCGGAGTGCCGCGGAAGAAAAAGGGTATGCCGTCGGTGAAGGGCAAGGCGAAGGTGACACGGTGTACGTGATCACCCATGAACGTTGTACCGAATGCGTCGGGCATTTTGATGAACCACAATGCGCGGCCGTCTGTCCGGTCGATGACTGTTGCATTTCCGACCCGGAAGTCCCCGAAACGACCGACGTCCTGCTCGAAAAAGCGAGGACCTTGAACCCCGATAAGGAAATCGACCCTGAGAAGGTGTGGAGCGGCGTACGAAACTAAGGAACCTCTGATGTTGAAACGCCCCGTCCTCGTATGAAGACGGGGCGTCGTGTTTCCCCCCGGGCCAACTCTTTCGACCTCTCGCCGTTACACTTTCTCGAAATCCGCAACTCGCACAGACACAAACTTCGAAACGCCGGGTTCTTCCATGGTGACCCCGAACAGGGAATCGGCGACTTCCATGGTGCGTTTATTGTGTGTGATCACGAGAAACTGCGACAGCGGGGTTAACTGGGGCAGGAATCGAGCGAACCGGACCACGTTCGGTTCATCCAATGGAGCATCGACCTCGTCCAAAATGCAAAAGGGCGACGGCTTCGTCAGAAAACTGGCAAAGAGCAAGGCCAACACGGTCAAGGTTTTTTCTCCGCCGGATAACATCGTCAGGTTCTTGAGGCGTTTCCCGGGCGGCTGGGCGATAATATCGACGCCGGGCTCCTGCCCGGGCTCTTCCTCCTCGTCTTCTTCCGCGTCCGGCTGCACCAAGACCAATTCCGCCTGCCCTCCGGCAAAAAAGGCTGAAAAGACCTCCCCGAACTTTTCCTGGACAGCCTCAAACGTCTGCTGGAACATGCGATTCGTCGTTCGATTGAGACGTTCGATGATTTCCTGCAGCGAGCGGATCGATTCGGACAGATCCTCTTCCTGTTCGTGGAGAAACCGGTGCCGCTCTTCCAATTCCCGGTGCTCGTCGATCGCCGCCAAATTCAACGCCCCCATGCGATCCATCCTGGTCCGGATGGTCTGCAACCGTTCTCTCCATGTCTCGGGCCCCTCACTCTCGGCGTCATGTGAAACGTCGGGCTGAGGTGTTTCGGGGTCACGTAACTCCATGGATTCCCCATAGGTGCCGGTCAGGGTTTCCTCGATGGTTTGCATCCGCGTCCGGATCTCAGCAAGTTGGATGTCCGATTCCCGTCGCGTTTCCTTGATCGCAGAACACTGTTTTCGATTCTCATTGAGACCGTGTTCATGTTCCCGGGTCCGTTGCAGGCCGTTCGTATGACGCTCTTCGACCTCGCGAAGTTCACCCTGCAACGTCGTTTTTCTGGTTTCCAATTCCTGAAACGTCGTATCTGCGCGACGGCGTTCCTCTTGGCTCCGCCCGGCTTGAACCTGCAGGGATTCGATCTGCCCGGCAAGACTCTCGAGCCGCACCCGCCGGTTGCGATCCTCCTCTTGTAACCGGTCCAGATCCGCACGGGCACGTTCGTGACGTTCCCGATACGTGGTGAGAGTCAACCGCGTCTCCGTCAACCGGTCATAGAGCACACGTATGGCTTCGTCCATTTCCTGGAGTTGCGTGGTGGATTCCTCCAGCCGTGTTTCTTCGTCGCCGTGTTGTCGCGCAATCTCTTCGAGCCGCGTTTGAGCCAGACGTTCGTGCTCTTGAACCCGAGCGAGTTCCGCTTGACAGGTTTCCAATTCCGTCTGATTCGCATTCAACCGCAGATCCAAATCCTGCAGGCGACCCGTTAAGGCAGAGCGTTCCTGCTCAACCACGAGTTGCCGCATTTCGGATTCTTTCAGGACGGCTTCAAGGGCTTGAAGTTGTTGTTTGTTCGTCTCTAACTGTTCCTGTTCCGTCCGCCGTTGGCCTTCAAATCCCGCGATGCGTTGGTCCATCGAGGACAGTTCCTGTTCCAACACCTGCACTTCGCGCCGTCGTTGAAGCAGCCCGCTTGCCTCACCGGAAGATCCACCCGTCACGATGCCCCGGGGATCAATGACTTCTCCGGTTTTCGTCACCAACAGCAGGAACCCGAGGTCGGCTTCAGAAACGCGTGTCATCGCCGACAGACCATGTTCGAGCGTATCAACCAATACCACCCGCCCCAAGAGACTCCGCAACACGCCTTGGAGGTCGTCGGGCACGGTGACCAAGTCGACCGCCCGGCCCAACACCCCGTTCGCCTGCTGCAAGTCAGGCCACGAGGCCGGAGACGAAGAGGAACCAGGGGCTTGCGCGGTGACAAATGTCCCACGACCCCAACCCTGCTCCGTGACGACCGCAAGCGCTTGCATCACGTCATCGACCCCGCGTACGACCCAGGCGCGAATATGCTCTCCCAAGGCCGACTCGATGGCGACTTCATATTCTTGCGGCACCTTCAACCGTTCAGCGAACACTTCCCGGACCCCCTGGCACATCCGTCGCAAGGAAAGGTCGTTCCCTTCCCGGCCTTGCCGATACCCCAACTCTTCCCGAAGCACGGCTTGCAGTGCCTGCAACCGCGATTCGGCGGCCGCCCGGTCGGTTTGCTCCTGAACCCGTTGTTGATCGACCTCTCGAATCTGTTCTTCGAATTCCAATTTTTCGGCTGACAGGGTTTCCTGCTTTTCGCGGTCGGCGGCCAACTGTTGGGCGACGTGTTCCGAGAGCACGGTTTGCTCGGCCAGGGTCGATTCGGCCTTCGCCCGTTCCTGCCCGCAATGGGCCTGATCGCCTTGCACGTCCTGGAGGCGGGTCCCCAGCTCCCGTTGCTTGGCGTCGAGATTTGCCAACTGCGCTTCGGTTTGAGAACGTTCAACCGCAAGATCGAACAGGCGTTGCCGGCTTTCCTCGGTCCGGGTCTGCAACGCCGTCCGCTGTTCGCCTTGCCGTTGCTCTTCCGTCTCCAATTCCGTCAATCGTCCGGTCACCTCAGCCGTGTCGCCTTCCGCGCGTTGCACCTGCTCCTGAAGGCTCTTGATGCTCGTCGCGGCGTCCTCGGACACCGCGCAAAGACGCGTCTGTTCTTCCACTGCCTGCGTTCTTTGCTGGTCAAACAAGTCGGCTCGATTCCGCTCGACTTCCATGGTCGTGAGGGCCTGCCCCATGCCGTGCTCCAACTGTCGAAGCTCCTCCTGCAGATGTCCGGCGCGCTCCCCGTCACGAAGCAACGCCGACTTGGCCTCCTCGTACGACGCCGTCAGGCGAGCTTCCTCGGCCATGAGTTCGGCCTCGCGCAACTCCAACTTGGTGAGTTCGGCTTCCACGTGCGTCCGCTGGTGCCGCAGGCCGCCAAAATCGTGTTTCAGGAGCCGGATTTCGAGGGCGCGGGATTCTTCTTGCAGCTTCCGATAGTGCTCGGCCTGTTGCGCTTGGCGTTTCAAGGTCCGGAGTTGTTTTTCCACTTCGGCAATGATGTCCCGCACGCGAGCCAGGTTCTGCTGCGTGGTCTTGAGTTTGTTCAGGGCTTCCGTCTTTTGCTTTTTGAAGCGGCCGATTCCCGCAGTTTCCTCGATGAACGTGCGGCGGTCCTGGGGAGACCCGGAGAGGATGTGATCGATATTGCCCTGTTCGATCACCGTATGCCCCTTGGCGCCGGCCCTCGCTTCCAGAAAGAGACCGCGGACGTCTTTCAGCCGGCAGGGGATTTTATTGATGGAATATTCACTTTCCCCGTCACGGTACAACCGACGCGTGACCATGAGCTCTTTGTTGCCCGACAGGGACTCCATCACGCCGGCCACGGCCTCGAGTTCCTGATTCGTCACGTCGCTGACGACCAGCGAGACTTCCGCCATGCCCAACGGTTTACGGGATTCCGTCCCATTGAAGATGACGTCTTCCATGCGTTCACTACGCAACGCTTTGGTACTTTGCTCACCCAGGACCCATAAAATGGCATCCACAATGTTGCTTTTCCCGACTCCGTTAGGCCCCACCACCGCGGTAATACCTTGAGGGAAGTCGAGTCGAGCTTCGGGAAAGGACTTGAATCCGGAAACCAGGAGGGATTTCAACTTCATGAGAAACTCTCAGCGGGAAGTGGGTGATGGGGCAAACGGACTTGGAGGGCAAACTGTACCACAGAAGAGAAAAAAATCAAGGCTTTTATACTAAATAATGTGGTGCTGAATGAAGTGCTGTGTATATGTTGTGTGTTTCAGTGTATAGGCTGTGGGTTACCTGTAGATACAGGAAACGGCTGGAATGCGGGCTAGACGAGGGCTTTCTGTTTTCGGTTTTGTCCGGGCATCATGAGTTCTTTGGGAAGCAGAAATTCGATGTCTTCCTCAACGACCGTGAGTTCTTCGACTTCCTGGGCCCCGACTCCTTTGAGATATGCCACCACTTCATTGACGAGAATTTCCGGTGCTGAGGCTCCGGCCGTGACCCCGACGGCTTCCACGTCCTTAAGCCACTCCATCTGGATGTCTTGATAGGAATCAATGAGATAGGCGGGGACTGTAAATCGTTCGGCTAATTCACGAAGTCTATTGGAGTTCGAACTGTTGGGAGATCCGATGACCAGGATCAAATCAACGAATTTGGCCAGTTCTTTCACGGCATTTTGCCGGTTTTGCGTGGCATAACAAATGTCTTCCTGGTGCGGACCTTTGATGCCGGGGAATCGCCTGTTGAGTGCTTCAACGATTTCACTGCATTCATCCACGCTTAACGTCGTTTGAGTGACGTAGGACAGGTGTTCGCTATTTTCAACCTTGAGCGTTTCCACGTCTTCGACCGAAGACACCAGGTGAAATTTATCGGGAACCTGCCCCAATGTTCCAACCACCTCGGGATGGGCAGCATGACCGACGAGAATGAGCTCGTAGTTATTGCTGTAATCGCGATGGACTTCATTGTGAACTTTGATCACCAGGGGACACGTCGCATCGATGACTTTCAGATTGCGACGCCGGGATTCCTCCCACACCCGTTGGGCCACGCCATGGGCACTGAAAATCACCAGCGCGCCATCCGGGACCTCGTCCAGTTCCTCTACGAACACCGCGCCCCGTTTGCGAAGCGAGTTGACGACATGCCGGCTGTGCACGATTTCATGTCGCACGTAAATCGGCGCGCCGTAGCGCTTCAGCGACATTTCGACGATCTCGATGGCCCGGTCAACACCGGCGCAAAACCCACGTGGATTGGCCAAATAGATCTTTTTCACTCTGACCTCTCAGGTAGGTCCGTGGAAAAACGGGCTGGGATGCTTGTCGCCCCAAACGTCACACCCACAAATATCAATCGACATTATGACATAAACTGAGGATTCGTCAACTCAGGAATGGCTCCGCCTGTCGACACGCCTCACCATCGAATCAGGGCGGTGCCCCACGTTAAACCTCCGCCAAACGCTCCAAGCAGAATCAGATCGCCCTCGTGAAATTTCCCCTGCCGGTGCGCCCAATCCAGGGCCATCGGCAAAGAGGCCGACGACGTATTCCCGACCCGGTCGACAATTGAAACCATCTGATCCTGATGCACGCCCAAACGTTTCGCAATGGTGTGAAGCATCCGGCCATTGGCCTGATGCGTAATCACTTGTCTGACCTCGGGCAGGCGCGTCCCGGTCTCACGAAGGATCGCCTCGATCGCCTCCGTCAAGCGCTTGACGGCCACGCGATAGACCGTCCCTCCCTGCAGTCGAATGCTGTGTTGATGACGGCGAATCGTGTCCTGGCTCATGGGGTGCCTTGATCCGCCTGCCGGAATCGTGATCAGGTCATGGTAGGCGCCCTCCGAATGGAGTCGAATAGCCATGATTCCCGCAGCCGGATAGCGGTCCGGCGATTCTTCCCGGGTCACCACCGCCGCCCCGGCTCCATCACCAAAGAGGAGTCCACTCGCAGGCTGGGACACGTGGAGCGAGCGGGATTTGACCTCAGCCGCCACCACCAGACAGTTTCGAAACTGTCCCGACCGGATGAAGGCATCGGCCATGGACAAGCCGTAGAGAAATCCACTGCATGATGCCGCAAGATCAAAGGCCGCCACGCGACGCGCGCCCAACCGTTCCTGAAGGGCACAGGCCGTGGATGGGAAGGGGGTATCCGGAGACGTGGTCGACACCAGGATGGCATCGATCGCATCACTCGACAGCCCCGAGGATTCCAGGGCTTGTCGAGCCGCGCGCTCGGCCAAGTGCGAACAGGTTTCCTCGCGTGCGCTCCAATGCCGGGCCCGTATCCCGGTGACCCGAAAGACGTCACGGTCCTGAAGGGCAAATTGCGTTGCCACCTCCTCGTTCGTCACTCGACGTTCCGGCACGTACGAACCGGTCCCGCGAATTCGACTGGTATGGGAATGAGCCATTGACCGTTACTCACCCGCCACTGCTTCTCAATCCGTCAATCTTGTCCCAACCTTCGGAACGCTGCTATACTGGAAGGCCGACTTGAATCTTCCAACGAGTTCAACGGAGGTGCCGCACGTGTTTCGCCATCCGGTCGCGACGTTGGTCGTGGCCCTGACCAGTTGCCTGACCCTGGGCTGTTCGATGTTCTCGGACAATGAAGCGCCTGCCCCTACCGCCGGAGCCGACAGAACCGATGCCCAGATTTTCGTCGGGGATACCATTGAAATGAACTATGACCCCAACGTCATTTTGAAACGAGCGGAATCATTTCATGAGCAAGAGGGATACGCGGAAGCGATCGTCGAATATCAACATTTTCTGGACCTGCATCGCAATCACATCCTGGCCCCGTACGCGCAATACCGGTTGGCCCTCAGCCATTTTAAAATGATTCAAACGATTGACCGGGACGTGACGCCCGTCAAAAAGGCTCGGGAAGAATTTCGGGAACTCATTGACGAGTTCCCTGCAAGCCAATACGAAGCGGAGGCACGGGTCAAGATTAGAGAATGCGAAGGCCTCCTCGCCAAAAACCATTTATTCGTGGGAACGTTCTATTATAAGAGAGAACAGTACTTGGCCGCGGCAAAACGGTTCGAAAAAATTATCGACCGCTATCCCTCCATGGAGGAGGCCGTCGAGGCCAAGCTGCAATTGGCCAACACCTATCGGAAGTTAGGGGCGCTGGAATGGGCACGCGATTGGGCGGTGAACTTGGTTCAACAACATCCTCGGCATAAATTACGGGCGGACGGGCTCAAGTTGCTGGCGGCACTGCAAGACGAAAACCCCAATATTATGATGGCAGCCCGACCGCGTCGTTCCTTACAACCTCGTGGCTCCTTAGCCCAAAACGGGTCGAGGCCCGCGGTCTTCCCCACGACGATCCCAACGGCCGCATTCAATGGAGCCCCTCCGCGGGTGGCGCGCCCCGCTTCAACAATAACCGACTGCCCGCTGGGTACCTGGTGCGGTCAAACGGGCACCTCCCTCTCCAATACCTTGGCACCCAATCCTCCCGTGGCCCCGTCTGTGACGTGTCGTCCCGGCATCTGGTGCCAATAACTGATTTATTGCGCTATCGGGCGCAGGGCGGCTTTGTGTCCTCGCTCAACCCTAGACACGGACTACTGTCCGATATACCACCCGATCCCGTTGCGTTCGAGGAAACTGGTCAGACGTGCCAGGGAATCGACGTAAACCATCACACCGACCAAAACCAGGCAGGCGCCGCTGGCGAGGGAAACTCCGTGGAGGTAGTGGCGGGCCTTTTGAAAATAGTTGAGGAAGCGATCGACGCTGAAGGCGGTTAAGAGAAACGGCAGCCCCAACCCCAAGGAATAGGACGCCAGGAGCAAAATGCCGAACTGCATGGATTCCGTGGTGCTGGCATAGGCCAGGATTGCTCCCAGAATAGGCCCGACGCAGGGCGTCCACGCGGCGGCGAAGGCCGTCCCGATCAGGAACGATCCCACGTACCCCACGGGCCGGCTGCCGAACGAGAAGAGCCGGCGCTCGGTCATCATCACGTTCCACTTGAGCAGACCCAACAGGTAGAGCCCGAAGACAATAATGACGACGGCTCCGATTTTGCGGATGAGATCCTGATATTCATACAACACTTGCCCCACGAAACTGGCTGAGGCGCCAAACGCAATGAACACGGAAGAAAAGCCCGTCACAAACAAGAGCGAATTCAGGATAATGGCCTTGCGAAAACGCTGCCGCTCGGACGCATCCACCAACTGCTCCAGGGAGAGCCCGGTAATGTAGGAGACGTAAGAAGGGACCAACGGCAACACGCAAGGCGAGATGAAGGACAGAAAGCCCGCACTGAAGGCCGCAAACAGGGAAACGGGGTTCATCGCATCGATCATCGCGTTACGACTCCCGGAGAAGGCTGCGGATCAATTCACGCGCCTCCGCACTGTTCCAGTCCCGCGCTCCGAACACGCGTTGGGTCAACGTGCCGTTTCGATCGATCAAGAAACTCATGGGCAGCGTGCGGACGCCGTAACTCCCGCTCACCCGGTAATCCGAATCATGCAGGATCGGGAAGGTTAGCCCTTGGGATGCGACAAACGGCCGGGTCACGATACTCCCCTGCGGGTCGGAAGAGATCGCAAGGATGGCAAAACCTTCGTCCTGCAAATCCTGATATACGCGTTCCATACTCGGCATTTCCACGCGACACGGGCCACACCACGTCGCCCAAAAATTCAGGAGCACCACCTTGCCGCGATAGTCCGGAAGCGCCTGCCAATTCCCCTGCAAGTCAATGAGTTGAAAATCAGGAGCCGGGGATCCCATGTCCGGTGGGGCCTGACGAACGGCAACGGCGTTCCCCGAGGATTCTTCTTGATCCGAATACCCTGAATCACAGGCCGTTCCCGATACGACAAGCCACAACCCCAGGGAGCAGATCACGACCTGTTTCCAGGAGTGCGCCCCCTTTTTCTCCGCAGTATTGATCCGGGCAGTCACCGTCACCCAACTCTATATCATACACTGAACCGCGCACGAACACGTCTACCCGACCGAAATTCATCTTATTCAGGAATTCCCGAAACCGTCAACCGGTTAGGGAGAACGTGACCCGCTTAACTTCCGGGCGCGAGTCCATATGTGGACACGGGCCTGACCATTCAGTATAGTGCCTTGATGAGACAACCTGAACAGGTTGTCCGACATGGTAACGCGCTGGGCGCATCCTTTCCCTGATTTCTCCATAACCGTCATCAACGACGAACTCCCTTTCCATGATTGCTTGTCACGGCATCGGTAAAGCCTACGGGCATTTCCAGGTTCTGCACGACGTGAACCTGACCATCGCGGAAGGCGAGTGTTTTGCCCTGTTCGGACCGAACGGTTCCGGCAAGACCACGTTATTGAAGGTCCTGGCCACGCTTGAACGGCCCAGTACAGGGCATTTTGAAATGCTCGGCATGCATGGGCTCAAGGACAAAGAGGCCATTCGCGCCAATCTCATGTTTTTGGCCCACGGCACGCATCTGTACGATGAATTGAATGCCAAGGAAAATCTGGCGTTCGCCCTCGCACTACGAAGCCACCACCCCACGGACCAGGACATGAAGCGCGCGCTGGACCGCGTGGCCATCGGCGCGTTTGCCGACATGAAGGTCCGGTACTACTCGGCCGGCATGAAGAAACGCTTGGCGCTGGCCAAAGCCATGTTGGCGAAACCCAACGTCTTATTGCTGGACGAGCCGTTTACCGCGCTGGATACCGCCGGGACCGAAATCCTGCGGGAGTACGTGCGGGAACGCCTCTCGGACAACGGCACCGTGCTCCTGTCCACGCATGACTACGACAAAACGCGTCCCATTGCCAGCCGGGCCGGCATTTTACAGCATGGGGCGTTGCAGGAAACGGCTATCGAGGAGTTGAAGTCCGATGACCTCGTTTAACGTCATCCGCTGGATCGTGTGGAAGGATTTCGTCACCGAGCTGCGAAGCCGGGAGACAATCTCTTCCATGGTGTTTTTTGCCCTCATCGTCATCCTGATTTTCAGCTTCAGCTTTTCCATGGACCAGCAAGCCGCGCGCGAAGTCATCGCGGGGATCATGTGGGTCGCCTTTGCCTTTACCGGGATCATCGGGTTGGGCAAGTCGTTTTCCACCGAGTTGCAGAACGATTGTCTGGAGGCCCTCCAGATGGTGCCGGAAGCCAAGGGGGCGATCTACCTCGGCAAGGTCGCGGCGAATTTCGCGTTCATGTTCGTGGTGGAAATCCTTTTATTTCCGATGTTTGTGATCCTGTTCAATTTGGAGGTCGTTGAAGAGATTTCGCTCCTTCTGTTAGTATTTTTCTTGGCAACTGTGGGACTTTCCGCCATTGGGACGCTGTTTTCGGCTCTGACGGTACAAATTCGGGCGCGTGAAGTCATGCTCCCGATCCTCCTCCTTCCCCTGGTGGTTCCCGTGATGATCGCTGCGGTTGAAGCCACGAAAGGCGCCCTCAACGGGGATCCGCCGGCCATGTACGAACAGTGGCTGGAGCTTCTCGCGATATACGACGTGGTCTTTACGGTCGTCTCGTTCTGGATGTTCGAGTTTGTCATGGATTCATAAGTCACGATGACTATTCATCGGGTTATCCGCAAAGTCCAACGGTTTGAAGGCTGGTTTGGAGGAGGCGCCGGCCTGTGCCTGATAGCCGGACTCTACTTGGGGCTCATCGGGTCTCCCCCGGATTACTACCAGGGCGAAGTGGTGCGGATCATGTACATCCATGTGCCCCTCGCCCATACGTCCCTGCTCGGGTATACCGTATTGGCGGTGGGCAGCCTCTGGTACCTATGGAAGCGCGACCCGATCGTGGACAACATGTGCCAGGCCGTGGCCGCACTCAGCGCCGTGTTTACCGCGCTCGCGCTGGGGACCGGTATGATTTGGGGCAAGCCCACGTGGGACACCTGGTGGACGTGGGATGCCCGCCTGACATCCTTTACGGTACTCTTGCTGATTTTGATCGGGTATCTCATGCTGCGAACCTTCGTCGACGATCCCGAAAAGGAAGCGCGCTACGGCGCCATCCTAGCCATTGTCGGCTTCGTGGATCTGCCGATCATTCATTTTTCCGTGGAATGGTGGCGGACCCTGCACCAGCCGCAATCCATTTCCATGCGTGGGGTCAGCATTTCTTCGGGCCTCCTGGTGCCCCTGCTGTTGATGAGTGCCGGCATGTCGTTGCTGTTTTCGTATATGTTGATGGTCCGCACGCAGTTGCTCTACCTCGACCGTTTGCTTCACGCGAAAAAAGGTCGCCTCTTGAGCCAGTTTCACCTGTCGAAATCCGATTCATGACGAATTTCTACATCCGATGGGGCGGCGTATGCATTGTCGCGATCGTGTTAATCGTGCTCACCTATAACCACTATCGGGACAACCTGGCCAGTCTTGCCCCGCAACAGGTCAAGCAGGAATCGCCCGCGGGCGAAATCCGGGTCCTGGGTATGGTGCAAGGCGGCACGCTTGAAACCCGCGCAGCCGGAGAAGCCACGTTCTCCCTGCTTGGAGAAAGCGCCTCGCTACCGGTGCATTATCAAGGCCCGCCACCGGATAACCTGCGGGAATTGAAGATTTTGATCCTGATCGGGACGTGGGACGCGGCCACGCCGGTGTTCGAGGCCCGCGACATCGGGATCGTGCCGAACTATGGATTTATCGCCGGCGCCTATCTCCTGGGCCTCTTACCGTTGGCGCTGTTGCTGTTCGCCATGACCCGGCGAGTCAACTTTTTGTACGAAGAAATCAAAGCCTCCAAACTGTACGAGGAGGAATGATTCACCCTCACCCTAGCCCTCTCCCGTCGAGGGAGAGGGGAGAAGATGAGATGTAAAAAGCAATGGGTAAGAAAAAAATCGGCATGATGGTCAGCATCCTGTTGGTCGGCGGGGCCTTGGGCTACCTCGCCCTGGGGAACTTCGGGGAGAACGTGGTATACTTTTTTACTCCCTCCGAAGTGAAAGCCTTTTCCACCGACTACTATAAGAAAAAGGTGCGCGTGGGCGGCATGGTCGTTGAAGGGAGCATGGAAACGTATCCCGATCGACTGGGGCTGACCTTCCAGTTGACCGATGGGGAGGCCACGATTCCCGTGACCTTCGAGGGCATCCCGCCGGACCTGTTCAAAGAAGGCCAGGGCGCCGTGGTGGAAGGGTATTGGACCGGTGAACATCAATTCGAATCCAACCTGATCATGGCCAAACATTCCGAAGATTACATGCCCATTGAATTGAAACGCGCGGGCGTGGAACTGCCTCGCAAGGATTTCATGAAATCGCTGGTGGAATAAAACCATCACGCCCCCTTTTAGGTATCCCATGATCATTGAAATCGGACACTTTTCCGTTGTCATTGCGTTGGTGTTAGCCGTGTTCGGCATCGTGTCGTCCGGTCTGGCGCTCCGGACGCGCGATGCGGACTGGGTCCGCGCCGGGCGCATGGCCCTGACGCTCATTTTCATTCTGCTGTCCGTGGGCATGGCCGCGTTGATCTATTCGTTCCTCGCGCGTGACTTTTCCGTCCACTACGTCGCCACCAATTCGAATTCGCAACTCCCCTTGTTTTACACCATCGCGGCCGTCTGGGGCGGGCACGAAGGCTCGCTACTGTTGTGGGTCTTCATTCTCTCCACGTTCAGTACGATTGCCGTGTGGCTGCATTGGCGGACTCAACCGGCCATCATGCCGTACCTGATCGGCATGGAATGCCTCGTCATCCTGGGGTTCCTGCTCCTGATTCTCTTTCTTTCGAGCCCCTTCGACCGGCTGATCCCCGCGCCGCCGGACGGCAAGGACTTGAACCCGTTGCTCCAGGATCCGGCCATGGTTATGCACCCGCCGATGTTGTACATGGGCTACGTAGGGTTTTCGATTCCCTTCTCCTTTGCCATGGCCGCGTTACTCTCCGGCCGGCTGGGCGAGGAATGGATCAAGGTCACCCAACGGTGGACGATCTTCGCGTGGGTGTGCCTGACCACGGGCATCCTCCTGGGCGGCTACTGGGCCTACTATGAATTGGGGTGGGGCGGCTATTGGGGATGGGACCCGGTGGAGAACGCCTCGTTCATGCCGTGGCTGGTCGGGACCGCCTTCCTGCATTCCGTGATGGTTCAGGAAAAGCGGAAGATGTTCAAGGTCTGGAACCTGTTCCTCATCATCGTCACGTTTTCGCTCTCGCTGATCGGGACGTTTCTGGTCCGAAGCGGCGTCCTCACGTCGGTCCATACGTTCGCCACCGATCCGGAACGGGGGTTGTACATCCTGATTTTCGTGACCACGATCATCGGCATCGCCTTCGGGGCCCTGTTGCTGAGAGCCAACAAACTGAAGAGCCAGATCGAAATGGATTCCATGGTGTCACGGGAATCGGTCTTTCTCTTCAACAACCTCTTCTTTCTGGTGGCGACGGCCACGGTCTTTCTCGGCACCTTGTATCCGCTCATGATCGAAACCTGGCAAGGCGCAAAGGTCACCGTCGGCCCGCCGTATTACAATACGGTGTTCATGCCGATCGCACTCGGGCTCCTGTTTCTGATGGGAGTCGGCCCTTATATTCCGTGGCGCAAGGCGTCCCAGGCCAGTTTGAAGAAAAACTTTCTGATCCCGGTCGTCGTGGGCGTCGTGTCCACCATCGTGTTGTTCGCCCTGGGTATCCGCAGCTTCTTTGCCTTGACCGGCGCGTTCGTCGTGGGCTTTTCGGGCGCGGCCATCTTTATCGACGTGGGTAAAATTTCTTCGTTATACGCACGCAGGGAGTCCATCAACCTGCTGAAGGGTTTTCTCTCGGCGTTTACCTCCAATCAACGCCGCTACTCGGGTCTCGTGACGCATATGGGCGTGCTGGTCCTGGTCGTCGGCATTATTGCATCGACCGTGTACCAGACCGAGAAGGTGGTGTCGATGCGCGTGGGGGATGAGTTCGTCATGGATGACTATCGGGTGAAACTCGAACGGATTCACGACGTCAGAGGGAAAAACTGGAGCGCGCAGGAAGGCGTGTTCGAACTGTACGAAGGCGACACCCTGCTGACGAAATTGCGCCCGCAGAAGCGCGTGTACGATGCGTCACAGACGCCGACGACCGAATCCGCCATCTACGCCAAAAACATGGGGCATATTTTTCTGACCATGCCGGACGTGTCCGCGGACGGCGTGGCGGTCGCCCGAGGCGTGATCAATCCCCTGATCCTGTGGGTCTGGGGCGGCGGCGGCATTATGGGGCTGGGCGTCCTGCTCAACATTTTCCGGCCACGCAAACGTGATGAATAGGGGAAGCCGCGGTTTGATTTTCTCATGACTCGTACCACGCAGATCACCATTCTCATCGTGCTGCTGGCCCTGCTGTCGTTGTTTTACCAGGGACTCTGGGGCGATCCCCGGCATATTCCGCCGGTCCTGGTGGGCACCCGCGCCCCCGTGTTCGAGGGTCCCGACGTGGAATCCGGCGAGCCGATGTCCTCGGAACAATACAAAGGCAAGGTCATCCTCGTAAACTTCTGGGCCTCCTGGTGTCAGGAATGCAAGGTCGAGCACGAGAACCTGCTGAGACTGTACGACGAGTTTAAAGATCACCCCGAATTCGTGATGGTCGGGATCAACTACCAGGACGAGATTCCCAAGGCGCGCGCGTATTTACAACGCTACGGGTCGAGCTTCCCGCACATGCAAGACGTCAAAGGTGCGTTAGCCATCGATTTCGGCGTCTACGGAGTGCCGGAAACGTTCGTCATCGACAAACAAGGCATTATTCGCCATAAATGGATCGGCCCGATCGTGGACAACGTGTATACCAATCTGACGAAAAACGTTCTCACCCCATTATTATCCGATTCACCCCCCAGCACCTGAATGCTTCGTCTTGCCCCTATTCTGATCTTTCTGTGTGTGGTCTTCCCCTTCGCGGGTTCGGCCACAGTCGTGGATGAAACGGAGATCGATCAGAAGGTGCGTGAGATTGCCAAAACACTTCGATGTACCGTGTGCCAGACCGAGAACATTTGGGAATCGGGCGCGCCCCTGGCCCATCAAATGCGGGAAGCCGTTCGAGAACGTGTGATCCAAGGCCAATCCACCGAGGAAATCCGGGCGTACTTTCACAGCCGCTACGGCGATTACATCATGATGGAGCCACCGAAACAGGGGGTCAATTGGCTGATCTGGTTGGCGCCGTTTCTGTTGCTGTTCGGCGGCGGAGCCTTGTTATGGAGAGAAGTCAAAGGATGGGTAACGAGGACTCCCCCATCTGAGCCGCCCCCCGCACTCGACGAGGCCTCCCGGCGCCGAATCGAGCGGGAATTGCACGAGAATCAATGATCTCCGGTTAGCCGTTCCACGCGCCACATCGCTCTTGGAAACACTGCATGTCGACCATCTTCTTTTTTGTCTGTCTTACGATTCTCATCGGGGTGATTGTCGCGATTTCTTCTCCCTTTTGGCGGAGAGACCCTACCACGCCCAAGCTGATCAGCCGGGAAGCCGAAGAGGATCAGGAACGGGCCGATCTGTCCGTCGAACGCGAAGTCCTCCTCCAGTCACTGCAGGAACTCGACGTCGAATTGGCGCAAGGCCGGTTGGAGCAGGAGGATCATGATCGCCTGAAAGCCACCGACGAGCAGCGCCTCCTAGGCGTCATGGACCGGCTCGAAGCTCTTGCCGCCACCGGTCGGACGTCGTCGTCCTCCGAGCAGGCAGGGCAACCGGGGAATGCCTGGGGTTCGGCAATCGCGGTCAGTCTGGTGGTGGTCATCTTGTCGGTCGGGACCTACGGCTTTCTGCAATGGCGCACCATCAACCGGCTCGTGGGCATACAAACCGAACGGACCGGCCAAATGCCCGACCCGCGAGAAATGGTCGCGCGGTTGGAAGCCAGACTCAAAGAAAATCCCGATGACGTGCAAGGCCAGATGATGGCCGGTCGCTCCTACATGGTCCTGGAACGCATGGATGACGCGAAGAAAGCGTATGAGAAGGTTCTGGAATTGGACCCTCGCAATCATGAAGCGCATTACAATATGGGCGTCATCATGATCGAACAACGAAAATTCGACGACCCTAAAATCTTTGAAGCCGCGCTCAAGCATTTCGACCGCGTGTTGGTCGATCGTCCCAACGAACCCGGGGTGAACTGGTACAAGGGGTTGGCCCTCTGGTATTTGAAGCGGCATCGGGAAACCGAGGAATTTTGGGCCACCGCGTACAAGAACCTGGACCCCGGCAGCCAGGACGCCGACTTCGTCAAACAAGCCCTCGCCAAATTACGTAACGGCGAGACACCGTTTTAGGTCTTCCTCGTGGTTCCCTGACCGCAAGGGAGATGAGCGAGCAACGTTAGTCGTAAGCATCACCCTCGAACCAACGGTCTGATTTTTCCCATGAACCTTGACCAACAAATCGACGAGGCGATCTCGCCGATTGCGGGCGTCATCTCCGAGGTCATCTTTTTTTCTGTCAACATTGCCGGTCTCGACATTCCGGTGATCGCCTTTTGGCTGATTACGGCGGGATTGTTTTTTTCTCTATATTTCCGCTTTCCCAACTTTCGCTATTTCGGGCTGGCGCTGAAGATCGTGCGTGGGCAGTACACGCGTGCGGATGAGCCGGGCGACCTCACTCATTTCCAGGCGTTGAGCGCGGCTCTGTCGGGAACGGTCGGCATCGGCAACATCGCGGGAGTCGCCGTAGCCATTTCGATCGGCGGTCCCGGCGCTATGTTCTGGATGATTCTGGCAGGTATCCTCGGAATGGCGACAAAGATGGTGGAATGCACGCTCGGCGTCGCCTACCGCAGGATCAATGCCGACGGCACCGTATCGGGAGGCCCCATGCATTACATTCACAAGGGCCTCGCGGAACGCGGCTTTGCGAAACTCGGGCCGTTCCTCGCCACCCTCTTTGCAATTTTCGGCATCGGGGCCAGCATTACGCTCTTCCAGGTCAACCAGGCCTTCATCCAATTTTCCGAAGCGACGGGTTTCCAGGATGGGCTTGCTTTCGGGATTGTCATCGCGTTCGCGGTCGGGCTCGTCATTATCGCCGGTGTCCGCATGATCGGCGCGGTCGCCCAGGCGCTTGTTCCCCTGATGGCCTTCATCTATCTGGCGGCCGGGTTCATTATCCTCTGTCTGCACGTCGAACAGGTACCGGCGGCATTTATCAGCATCGTTGTCGGGGCCTTCGCCCCGGAAGGGGTGAGCGGCGGGGTCATCGGCGCCATGATCATCGGCCTGCAACGGGCCGTGTATTCGAACGAGGCCGGCACCGGTTCCGCGGCCATCGCGCATTCCGCCGTGAAAACAGGTGAACCGTCGAGCGAAGGACTTGTGGCTTTGCTTGAGCCATTTATCGACACGGTTGTCGTCTGCACGATGACCGCGCTCATCGTGGTCGTCACGGGTGCATACAAGATCCCGGGGCTGTCGGGGATCGAGATTACGTCGGCGGCCTATGCCTCGGTCTTTCCCTGGTTTCCGAACATTCTCGCGGTGGCCGTCATCCTCTTTGCTTACACGACGCTGCTCACCTGGTCCTATTACAGCGTCAAATGTTGGACCTATCTCGCGGGTGAATCGTACTGGACCAGTCTCGGCTACAAGATCGTCTACTGCCTGCTCTTATCCACGGGCGCCGTCGTCTCCATGAAGGCGACGCTCGAATTCACCGATTCGATGTTTTTTGCCATGGCCATCCCGAACGTGATTACCCTGTATATTCTGGGACCTCAAGTTAAACGCGAAATCGAAGGGTACGTCGCCCGTATCAGGAGCGGAGAAATCCGGCGTGTTCGGGACTTTGCCGGGAATGCCGATTGACCGGAACAGGTGAAAGACAATCCTAGATCTGCGACAGATACGAGGCCACGAGTAGGACGGCCAGCGTCATCGCGATGACGGCCTTTTGCAGGGTATCGGCCCGGGCGGAGACGGCCGGTGATGCGGATGCCGATGAAGCATCCTTGGACGGCAAGGCATACGGATCGATAATGAAGTCGTGAATGAGGAGCAGCCCGAAGGCGATGACGAACAGAAGCAGCTTCAGCATCAACACCACGCCCCAGGTGGTTTCGATCCGGGCGGCTCCGCTCTCGTTCAGCATTTGATACGCGCCGGTCAGGATCAGGATAATGAGACTCACCCACGCGATGGTTCGAAAGCGGCGGCCCGACAGGCGAACGGTTTCCCAGGCTTTCGAATCGGCCGGCGCTTTCCGCGCCACCGGAGTAAGGACAAATTGGGAAAACATCAATCCGCCGATGAGCGTGATGGCTGCGGCAAGGTGAATCCAGGTAATCAGGTAATCCGGCATAATCGCGTGCAAGAAGGGCGTTCAACTGTTTGCGAAGATGTTACCTATCAAGGTTTTTGCCTTGGCGGCAACCCCTTGACCTTATATGGCACTCTTCTCCCAACATGATTCCGGTAGAATGGAATAGGGCCTTATGAAAAGCAATCCATGTTTTTAAGGAGGGTCTCCCATGAACCGACACTCCACACTCCACGTTGCGGACCAAACCATTGAACTCCCCATCGCCACGGGAACCGAAGGCGAACAGGTGCTCGACCTCACGA
Source organism: Nitrospirales bacterium (assembly GCA_965203665.1). Lineage (GTDB taxonomy): Bacteria > Nitrospirota > Nitrospiria > Nitrospirales > UBA8639 > Bin75. The sequence goes on from OZ241905.1 coordinate 1,803,017, forward strand.
CGCTACGCGCCCAAACGGGACTCACCGCCTTTGACCCCGGGTACGTGAATACCGCCTCGTGTTCCAGCGGCATCACGTTTGTGGATGGAGACAACGGGATTCTTCGATACCGTGGGATTCCCATTGAGCAACTGGCTGAACAGTCGAATTTTCTGGAGACCGCTTATCTCCTGATTGAGGGAAGCCTGCCCGTCCAATCCGCGTATGAGCGATTTGCAAACGCCATCACCCGGCACACGATGCTGCACGAAGACGTGAAACGGTTTTATGACGGGTTTCCCAAGGACGCGCACCCCATGGCGATTCTATCGGCCGTGGTCGGCGCGCTGTCGACGTTTTACCAGGACAGCCACGACCCGACGGATCTTCGACAAGTCGAGATATCCACTCACCGCCTCCTTGCCAAAATCCCGACCATCGCGGCTTATTCCTATAAGAAATCGATCGGGCAGCCCTTTGTCTATCCCGACAACGCCTTGAACTATTGTTCCAATTTTCTCCGCATGATGTTCTCGGTTCCCTCCGAGCCATACGCGGGGAATCCCGTTGTGACCAAAGCCTTGAACCTGCTGTTCATCCTCCACGCCGACCATGAACAGAATTGCTCAACGTCCACGGTGCGACTCGTCGGATCGTCGCACGCGAATCTCTTTGCGTCCGTGTCCGCGGGCATCTATGCGTTGTGGGGTCCGCGACACGGCGGGGCGAATCAACGGGTGCTGGAGATGCTCGAAGTGATCCATGCCGACGGAGACAACGTGCGGAAATATATCGAACTGGCCAAGGATCGAACGCATCCCTTCCGTCTCTCGGGGTTCGGCCACCGCGTCTACAAACACTACGACCCGCGGGCAAAAATTTTAAAACGGACCAGCGAAGAGGTCCTTGCCGCCCTCGGCATTCACGATCCTTTGCTCGACATCGCCAAACACCTCGAAGACGCCGCGCTCAAGGACGACTTTTTCGTCTCGAATAAATTGTATCCCAACGTGGATTTTTACAGCGGGATGATTTACAGGGCGATCGGGTTTCCCGTGAATATGTTCACGGTCCTGTTTGCGATCGGCCGGTTGCCGGGCTGGATCGCCCATTGGAGGGAAATGATGCAGGACCCCCAAGTCAAAATCGGCAGGCCCAGACAATTGTATAGAGGTCCCTCACACACGAACTACGTTCCCATGGAGCAAAGAACAGAATAGCCCGAGGTCTCCACCACCCCCCACCGGTTCGCCTGCGGGCCGTGCCCCTTCGACAAGCTTCCTTCGACAGGCTCAGGACAGGCAGGACAGGCTCTTGGCTCCCCGACTCCCCCTCAAGGGGGGAATGATTCTAAAATTCCACCTTGGGCGTGGCGCGGGCTTCTTCGCCGATTTCGAAGTATTCGGCTTGTCCGACGCCGGCCAGCCCGGCGTAGAGCCTCCCCAGCAATTTCCGGATAAAGGTGTTCAGGACCCGAACGCTGTCGTTATACCGTTTGCGTTCAACCGCCAATCGATTCTCCGTTCCTTCCAGTTGGTCCTGAAGCTTTAAAAACGATTGGTCGGATTTGAGTTGGGGATAGGTTTCCCGCAGGACCAACAGCCTGGACAGCGCTGACTCGAACCCGCTCGCCGCGCGGGCTTTCTCATTGACCGATTGCGCTTGAAAATAGGCCTTACGTGCATCCGCGACCCCCAGATAAATCTTCTCTTCCTGGCTCGCGACGCCTTTGACGGTATTGACCAGGTTAGGAATCAATTCAAACCGTCGCTGCAATTGATTTTCCACCTGTGCCCATTGGCTCTTCACGGCTTCGTCCATCTCAATGACGCGGTTGTAGCCGGAATAGACGCAGCCACCCAGCATCAAAATCAGGATGAGCAACCCGCCGAAGACCATGAGTAATATGCGTCCAGCGCTCATGATTGTTTCCCTCCCTTACGTATGCCGTATTTGACGCGCGCAACCGCCTTGCTACCAGCTTGCGCCGCCCCCGCCGCCCCCGAAGCCGCCACCTCCGCCGAACGATCCGCCGAAACCTCCTCCGAATCCACCGCCAAAACCGCCGCTAGATACGCCCCACGGGCTTCTCCCCGTGACGCCACCCAAGGCGCTGCCGAGCAACATGCCCCCGACCAATCCGCCGCCACCCCACGTGGAATAATGCCGGCGACGGCGCCGCATGTTGGAAAACAACATGAAGAGGAAGAACAGCGGGACGAGCAACGATCCCAACACCGAACCGCCTCTGCCGCCACCACGGCTCGGCCGGTACCGGTGTTGGGGAATCCCGGTGAGCTTGACCCGTTGGGCGTCCGCAACCTGGTTGGCCGTCACGATCGCCAATTGAAGCAGACCTTGGGAATATTGGCCCTGTTTAAAGAATTGGGAGGCCACCGCACGGGATGCCGAGCCCGCCCATGAATCGGGCAGCGCGCCCTCCAAACCATACCCTGTATGGATTCGCACCTTCCGCTCTTTGAGCGCCAGCGCGATCAGGGCGCCGTTGTCTTTGCCTTTCCGGCCAAGCTTCCAGGCCTCGGCGTGCCGCTGGACAAAACTGAAGAACGGTTCGCCCTCGGTCGACTGCACGGTCAGCACTTTCACCTGTGCCGTCGTCTTCTGTTCGAGTTCGCGAAGCCAGCCTTCCAACTGCCGCTCGGTACCGGGATCAATGATGCCGGCGCTATCCACGACATGAGTGCCGGGGTCCGGCACCAACACCTCACCCCAGCACAAAGCCGGCAGGCACAGCAGAATCGCAACGGCGAACCGGGCGTTCCCGATCATGGTCGTCACCAGCGATCAGCCACGGTTTTTAAACCGTCGATTTCATCGTAGAGCCGCGTAAAGTCGTTCCAGTCATGCTGGCGGTTTTCTTGCAGCGCCGCCCGAATGCCGGGAAGGGATCGATCGGTTTCCTGCTCGATCCGGCCGACGATTTCAACCGCCGACAGATAGTCGTACTGTCCATGCAGCCACAGCAACCCGCGGAGCGTGCGGATCAACCGTTCGGCAATATCGCCTTCCATGACCCCAAACAGTTTTTCACGACCCGCGGCCGCCAGGAGACCCTGACGCATGCCGATCAAAATGGTTTTCAATTCGCGTTCGCATTGCAGCCGGACGTGACGTTCCTCAAACAAAATATCCGCAAAATAATCGGTGCCAGCGAAACACAGGTGGCATTGCTGAATCTCCAGAAACTCCAACGGGAAGGTATCCAGGGAGCCGGCAATGTAGACGGGCGTCATGATCAGGGGAGCGGCGATTTTGGCTTTTCCGAGTTTCACCCCGTCTTTGGCCAGTTCCCGGAGCATGGTCAGATCAATCGTTTCCAGGACCAGGACGCTACGCGCGGTATGTCGCGCCGGATCAAATCCGGACGTGGCAATGGCGCCGACTCCGATCACCGCCAAACAATTTTCCCCGCCGAGCGTCCGGACGCGATCGACAAACCGCTTCATCGGTTCCTGCATGCCACTGACGACTTGTTCGAGATTCATCACGGAATGGGTCATGAGGTATAACTCCTAGGCCGGAATTTTCTTTGGGAAACTGTCACTGGTCCCGCCTGATCAGGCTAACGCACAAGACGAACCCTTGCAAGAGAGAAAACAGAGATGGGAATGGGTGTGTAGCAGTCGGCAGATGCCGATTTCTTGCATCTCGTTCCAGTTTTCCTTAGAATACGTAGGACCGTTTGCCAGCCCCCTCCCTATGCTCGAAGAGAGATGCGATGGCGACCATCGGACAATTGATGAACAGGGATTTGAGCGTCATTACCGAGGACACGACGGTCAAACAGGCTGCCGGACAAATGCACGACCAGCGCATCGGGTCACTGCTGGTAAGAAAAGGGGACGATTTCTCCGGTATTGTGACGGAAACGGACGTGGTCCGGGCCGTGGCCGAACAGGACGACGTGGCAAAGACTTCAGTGGTTCACGTCATGTCCAGTCCCATTCTGACCGTCGACAAGAAACTTTCACCCCACTATGCAAGAGATCTTATGGCCAATAAACGGATTCGTCACTTGGCCGTGAGCGACAACGGGAAGATCGTGGGTATTCTTTCAGCACGCGACCTCCTGGCCTACTTCAAAACCGTCTCCAAAGAAGTTTCGTAAGCACCGACCGCGCTGCTTTCACGCTACCTCAAGTTTTTCCAACACCGATTTCGTGGACACCAGATTGCGGTTCAAACCGAGCACCCGCGGCTCCAGGCCCATGGCCAGGCCGAGCAACTGGGGCAAATGTAAAATCGGCAGATCGATTTCACGGCGCTCTTGCTTCGCGGCCTTGGTTTGAAGCCCGTCCAGGTTCAGATGACACAAGGGACACGGCGTGACCATCACGTCGGCGCCGTGCTCTTTGGCATCGGACGTATGATGGGCAACCATTTGCAGCGAACCGGGTTCGTTAATGGTAAGCAACGGCATGCCGCAGCATCGGGTCTTGCCAGGGAAATCCACCACCTCGGCACCCAGCAGCGCCATGACCGTTTCCAATGATTGGGCCCTTGTCGGCTGTTCGTCAAATCCCAGCGCCGCACTCGGCCGTTGAATGTAGCAACCATAAAACGGTGCCGCCCGCAATCCCGTCAACGGCCTCTTCACCGCTTGCCGGAGCTTTTCTTCCCCGACGTCTTCCAGGAGAATCCAGACAAAATGTTTCACCGTGGTGGTGCCGCGGTAGGAGAGCCCCTCTTCGGCCAGAACCCGGTTGATGTCGTCCAAATAGCCGGGCTCCGTCGTCAGCCGGTGATTCGCCTGACTCATCACGCCTTGACACGTACTACAAATCGTCATGATGGGAAGCCCCTGCTCCTCGGCCAGGGCCAGAGTATGGGCGTTCAGGATATCCCCCAAACGCAAATCCTTTTCCTGCAAGACCCCCGCGCCCGTACACGACGCCGTCGTCATTTCTTCCAACTCAATCCCCAATCGAGGGTACACCTGTTTCACGGATTGATAGAGTTCGGGGCATCCTCCCTTTGACACGCACCCGGGGAAAAACGCGTATTTCATCGTGGCTCCTTCGCTCGTCGAAACAACCGGCGGATTCGATCAATCCCCGGTATCGGCCGGAACAAGGGTCCGGATTTGGGAAGTTTGCCTCGGGGCAATGCTCGAAGAACCATCGGCAGAAAGGAGAACATCTGCTTGAAATTGGCGAGCCCGAACGTTCGAACGGCCAACATGGGTTCATCCAGGCGCCCTTTCTGCTCGATAATATCCGCAAACGCTTCGGTATGCCGCGAGCCGGAGGTCGACGGCACGCCGTACTCGATCCCCTTGGCGCGAAGCGTCATGATACGATCCATGGCCCCCACGCCTTTGGGGCACACTTCGATGCACTCCATGCACCGCGTGCAATCCCACATGCCGCCCGGATCATTGAGTTCCCTCAACCGTGACGAACTGTTCCCATCCCTGGGGTCCGCCACGAACCGATAGGCCTTGGCCAACGCCGCGGGTCCGACAAAATCCGGATTCACTTCCAGGGCCGCACAGTCCGACACGCAAGCCCCGCACATGATGCAGTGCATGACCCCCGTCAAATGATTCATGGCCTCCGGGGCCGCGAGATACTCGCCTTCCGGTACAGGACCCGCAGGCTGGAGCCAAGGCTGAACCTGGCGGATCTTCTCCCAGAACCCGGCCATGTCCGTGACCAGATCCTTGATCACCGGCATATTGTTCATGGGTTCTACTTGGATCGTCTTACCCAAAGAAACCAGGGATGCCACTTTGGTTTTGCATGCCAAGGCGGCATGCCCGTTGATACGCATCCCACAGGACCCGCAGATGGCCCCCCGGCATGAGCATCGGAGGGTCAGTGATTCATCCACGATTTCCCGGATCCTGATCAACGCGTCGAGGACCGTGTCCGACCGCTCGGTGGCCAATTGGTAGTCCTGGAAATACGGTCGCGGCGATTCCGCTTCAGGATTAAAGCGGCGAATGCGAAACGTGGTCAGCATGAGTCCTTATGGCAACAAGAAAGGAAACCTCAATACACGCGGACCTGCGGTTCCCATCGGGTAATCCGAACGGGCAGAAAATCGAGTTGAGGCGGCCCGTCGGGACGATGATAAATCAGAATATGTTTCAGCCAATGGTCATCGTCACGGTCAAGACAATCCGTTCGAAAATGCGCGCCGCGACTTTCCGTGCGCGTCACGGCCCCCAGCGCAATGGTTTCGGCGCAATCCAGCATAAAGTCGAGTTCCAACGCCCGCACGAGGCTCGTATTGAACACCTGTCCTTTATCATGAATGGCCACGCGATTCCACCGTTCCCGGAGACTGCCGACCGTCTGTTGCGCAAGGCCCATCTCTTCCTCATCGCGAAACACGCCAAAGCCTTCCGTCATGGCGCACCCCATCTCATGCCTGATGCGCGCCACGGTGTCCCCGGTCTCAGGCCTGGCTAGGACCTCTTTGAGGGCGTTTTCCCCATCCTTCACCACACCGTCGCCGATACGGGGTTGCGGCTGGGTTTCCGCATACTCTCCGGCACAACGGCCCGCGCGGCGACCGAACACGACGGTATCCAGCAGGGAATTCGCACCGAGCCTGTTCCCGCCGTGGAGACTCAGGCATGCGGCTTCCCCGGCCGCGAACAAACCGGGAACGCCCTGCCATCCGCCCTCGCGGTCCCAACAGCGTCCCTCCACGTCCGTCTTCACCCCGCCCATCATATAGTGCATGCCCGGGCATACGGGAACCGGCTCTTCCGTCAAGTCGATATTGGCAAACGATTTCGCCTCCTCAAGAATTTGGCTGAGGCGCTCCCGGATGAGCTTCTTGCCCAAATGCCGGCAATCCAGCAACACGCAGCCGTTGATCCCCCGGCCTTCATTGATCTCGATTTGCTCGGCGCGAGACACCACGTCACGTGAAGCCAACTCCATCATGTTCGGAGCATACTGCTCCATGAACCGTTCACCCTCGGAATTCAGCAAATAAGCGCCTTCCCCGCGAGCGGCTTCACTCAGGAGCAATCCCTTTCCGCGCAAGGTCGTGGGATGATATTGCACCATCTCCATGTCCATCAGCGGGGCTCCGCCCCGATAGGCAATCGCGATGCCGTCACCGGTACAAATCAGCGCATTCGTACTCGGCTCGAACACGCGCCCCAAGCCCCCCGCGGCAATAATCACGGCCTTGGCCTTGAACAACGCCATACGCCCGCTTCGTATTTCAAAGGCCAGGACCCCGCCGCATCGACCCTGTTCATCCTTGACCAACGACGTCACGAACCATTCCTCAAACACCGGAAGGCGCGCTTTCATCGCCTGCTCGTAAAGGACGTGCAAGAGCGCCTGTCCGGTGAAGTCGGAGACAAAAAAAGTCCGGGCACGTTTCTGCCCACCGAAGCGACGGGTGCCCAACCGTCCTTCCTCATTCCGGTTGAAGATCACACCCATGTGTTCCAGGGCCAGAATGTCCTGCCCGGCTTCCTGCGCCAGAATTTCCACGGCGTCCTGGTCCCCCAGATAATCGCTGCCCTTGACCGTCTCGAAGGCATGCTCTTCCCACTTGTCGCCCCGGTCGGTCAGGGCGGCGTTGATACCGCCCTGCGCGGCATTGGAATGGCTCCGAACGGGATGGACCTTGGTGATCACCGCGACGGACGCCCCGGTCTGATGCGCCGCCAGCGCCGCCCGCAACCCCGCCAACCCGGCCCCCATCACCAGCACGTCAAATTCGTAGGTAGTCACCATGTTTCAAACAGACCGCTGGACAAAAGTTTCCTATTTCATTCTATCATGAGCATCAATTTTTCCCGGACCAGATACCGTCGCCATAATTCTACCAATAGCAAACAGCGCTCATGGAGCTAAGAACGTCATCATTGCTGCCTTGCGACTGGCCGGGGGCATCGTGTAATCTGCATTCCCTCATCGTGATGATGTGTAAAATACCATACCCGACGTGAATTGCATGAGCCCCGTTCAAGCTATCCCTGCCGACATCGAATCGCTTGTCCTGGAACTGCAGGCGCACCCGGTCAATACCAACGAATTTTTTAGAACCTTCAGATCCCGAAAACTCCGGCCTCAACAACTCCGGGCCTTTGTCCAACAGTACCACTATTTTTGCTTCCATTTCGTCAAGGTCCTGGAAGGGCTGTTATACCACACCCCGATCCACGAAATGGAAATGCGCACCGAGTTGGCCAAAACCCTGTATTCGGAGTTGGGCAGCGGTTCACCCGACCACGTGCACATCCGTCAACTCGAGCGGTTTGCATCTTCGATCGGGCTCCGGTCACAGGATCTCCACTCTACCCTCCCGATCCCCGAAGTAACGACCTACCTCGACACGTTGCGGCGGCTCTACCTTGATTCCGGTCATTTGACCGCACTGGGAGCGGCCTTGGCCGTTGAAACGACCGCAGCGTCCGAATTCGAATATTTCGTGCCAGGCCTCGAACAATATGAGCAGTTTCAGCCCGGGGAACTGGAATTTTTCACGTTACACCTGGCTGAAGAACAACGTCACGGCAATTGGTTGGTTGAAGCCGTGCGCAAGACGGCCCGGTCCGAGGACGACTTGCATCGCGTGGCTGCGGGCGCCAGGGAAACCGCGGATGCCTGGATGGAATTCTGGGCAGGCATGTACCGGATGATCTTTGAGGCCAACCCCGCCGATGCCGTTGATTGAATGACCACTTCTCCTGTCCCATCCCTTGAACCCCTTGCCCTGGAGGGCGAGATTCTCCAACAGCGGGCCTGGCGCATGCCGGACCTCGTGGTCTACCAACACGGGGATCAGGAATGGTGGGTCACGCCCCTGGATGAAGACCTGCCCCTGGTCCGGTTGAACCGGATGGGCGCCTCGCTTCTTGGGGCCATGGATGGCCGCCTGTCGATCAGCGCGCTTCTCGATCAGTTCGGCAAATGGGTCTGTGGCTCCAACCAGGAAACCGGCCGGTGGTTTCTCGAACGGTGGTCTTTACCCCGCTATTCGTTGTGTTATTTCGGAACGGAACCGCCCAGCGGGCACAGCGTCAACGCGAAATGGGACCTCCTCCTCCAGAAGGTTCGCGAACAATGGCATGAAAACGTAGCGGTCGAAAGCGACGAACACCTCACGGAGTTTCATCACAAGGGGATTCAGAGCCATCACGGTCATTTCGAAATCGTGGAAACCACGGTTTCGCATCTTCTCCGGGAACCTTGCGAAGCGCTACACGGATTCTCCTATGGCCAATTGCTTGCCAAAACCCTCAGGCAATTGGGCTGGTGGAGTCCGAAACCGCAGCGGGTGGTGGAGGTCGGCGCGGGCCTGGGCTACCTGTCCCAGGAAATGGCAAAGGAATTTTCGCGGGTTGAACGACGCGGCGTGGAATACATCTTTCTGGATCTCACCCGGGCCTTTCTGCAATCCCAGCTCGCGTTAGCCGGCAAAGCCGGATGGGACGCCAAAGTCCTGAACGCGAACGCGGAGCAGTTACCCCTCGCCGAAGCCAGCGTGGATTTGGTCATCGACAATGAAAACCTGGCGGATATGACCCCTATCCACTTGTCCAAAGAAGAACTGGAGACTCGCAAGGGAACGACTCCCGAACATCAGCAATGCCTGGACCTCATTCAAAAACTCCGCCTGAACCTGGACACCCCGTATCCCGATGAGGCGATCTTCAACTACGGCGCCATTCAATTCCTGCAAGAACTCTGGCGCGTGCTCAAACCGGGCGGGCGGGCGTTGCTGATTGAGTTCGGAATCGATTCAGGCTGGCCGGACCCCGTGCGGCTTCCCGGGCATACGGAATACGAAGTGCAATATACCTACCTGCGCCACGCGGCCAGGTGGCTGGGCTTCCGGGAACAATACTGCGCGCTGCCGCAACTCCTCTCGATTCGACGGGATACGCAAGTCCTGTGCACCGGAGCCGCTTATGCCATCCGGCGCCTGCAGGACGCCGAGGGCAAGGCGTTCGCCGTGCGGGCGTATACTGAAGGAGAATTAAAGGACGCGCTCGGGGAGTCGTTGACCAAACTGACCGGCCTGCATTATCACAACGTCCTCGATCCGGCCTGGTTCGGGCTGTGGGATTTCAAAGCCCTGATTCTGGAGAAACCCGGCGGGTTTCACCGTCCCGCCTACAAGGAATCCCAAGGCTTCCGCTGGTATAGTCAACGGTAAGTTACGGAACCTCTGATTTATTGTGATAGCGGGATGCAGGGCAAGGCGTCCCGGAGCGAAACCCGAGGCTTATCAGAGAGATAGGTGAGGGTTGAGCGAGGACACAACGCCGCCATACGCCCGATAGTGCACTAAATCAGAGGTTCCTTACGACGGATTCTGCTCGGGGCGAACGGCTTTCTTGCCCATCACCAGGTTGTATCCAACCGTGTAACAGTATTCACTCGCCGGGACGAATTCAAAGTTGACCCCGTCAATCACTTTGGAGGCTTTCTCTTGTTTTGACGTGACGAGCATGTCTCTCAGATCGTTTGAACGGCAAAAGCGCAGACTGCTCTTGAGTTTATGGGAATCCTCTGAAAGCCGGTCGGACCACATGGCTTCCATGGCCCATTGGATGGTCTGCTCAGGCCCTCTAAAGACCATATCGACTTCTCCGCCAGGCCACCGGGAATAATGAAACCTGGACATATCCGCATGAAACCACTGGGAGAATATCGCTGTTTCGACTAAGGAACCCATTGATTCGTCATGGGATTTGACCGGAGCAAACAGTGCGCAATAGATCGACGGATTGGTCAGGTACACTTTGAAAAAATTTGCCCGTCTGAACCGTCGCCCGCTCTGGTCAACCCGATGAAGCACCCGGATCAAAAAAGCGGCCTCAAGATATTCGATGTATCGTTTAATGGTATTCTTCGCGACACCGGAATTTTGCGTCAGGTCCTCCAGGGAAACCTCGTTGGCCGTATTAAACGCAAGCGTAGTGAATAACGAGTTCAGTTCCTGGATGTCCTGGATGCCATAAAGACTCGGCAAATCGCGCAGGAGAACCTTGTCGACAATGTCCGCCTTGACGAATCTCCCCGGATCTTTCTGAATATCGGCTGAAAAGACGACCTCCGGATACCCGCCGTAGTTGAGGTAATCAACAAACACCTGATTCAAATGCTCGATGTTCTGTGCGCGGGAAAAGTTTGGTCCCTTCGACAACTCCGGACGCATTAATTTGGGCATTGGCTTGTCGGAACTGTCCAATAGGGTCAGATATTCATGAAACGTGAGTGGAGGCAGGAGAAACTCCGTAAACCTTCCGGCACCCGATTCCACGCTTTTCAGCCGTAAGGCGACTGCGGCGGAACCCGACGTGACCGGTTTCACCGCAGGGAACGCATCCATCAGGGTCTTCAGATGGATTTCCCAGTCCTTCAGATACTGGATTTCATCAAAAAAGACATACGTGGGCGTTGTCTTATAGTCCGTTCCGCTGACCTCACCAAAAAATTCCAGAAGCTGCTCGAGGCCGAGGCTGTTGTACAAGGGGTGATCAATGGAAAAGTAGACGATTTGCTTTGGCGGAATCGTTTGCAGGAGCCGATGAATGGTGTGATGAATGAGGACGGTTTTCCCGACTCGTCGGGGGCCCATAAGAAGAATTGCTCGTCGAATATTTTGATTTTCGACAAGGGGGTAAAAGAGTTCCAAATAGGGTCGCGGCTTCCACTGGGTATAGTTCGGGGGCACCTCATGAGGCCTATCCCACCAGGGATTTTCAAATTCAATTCGCTTTAAGATCTGAGCTTTCGGAACGTCTCTCATCGGGAATCCCGCTATGCAGGGACTTGCTAGATGAGTAATATCAGAAGGATCTGCTAAGATCAATGTGCTGACCTTATCCTAACGTTCAGAATAAATCCATCTTTATCAGATTGTTAGATATTAGCTGCCACGCATCTTTCAAGAAACGTATGAGCAACGTTCAACTCTTTCATATGATAAGTGAGCTTGCATTGTGCCAAATTATTGATCGATCGATCAATATATTTCTCGTGATGAGGAAGCAGGAGGAAAAGGCAGGAGAACACCACCCGCTTTATCTATGGATGAGCGCGGCGGGACCGGGCGAGGTGGACCAGGACGCCTTCCCGCAACCCGTATTCGCTCACGACGCACCGTACGGAGTCCAACTCTTCCATGATGCAACGCAGGATGAGCACGCCCGCGGCAATGACGCCTTCGCGGCCCGTTTCCAGGCCGGGCATCCCGACGCGTTGTGCTTGCGTTTTGCCGAACACGTCGCGCTCGATGCGCCGGATTACCGGCAATTCCAACACGTAATTCTGAATCCGCGCGGGATCATAGGCGGGGAATTCCTGGGCAACCGCTGCTAACGAGGTGATCGTACCGGCCGTGCCCACGAAGGTCAGGTCCGTGAGGTCTCCGAGTTCCCGTCGGGCACCACGCGTGAGATCGCGGATCAAGGTCTCCGCCTGTTGAATTTCCGTAGCACGCGGCGGGTCACTCTGCAACACCCGCTCCGTCAATCGGACCACCCCCATGTCAATCGACGTCGTCTTGAGGGGCTGTCCTTGGCGGCTCGCGATGAATTCCGTACTCCCGCCCCCGATATCCAAGCCCAGGATCGACCGCACGTCCGGCAAACCCGATCGAATGCCCAGGAAAGTCCGGCGCGCTTCCTCCTCTCCGTCGATGACTTCGATCTCGACGCCGGTTTCCCTCCTGACGCGCTCCAGAAACTCTTCCCGGTTCCCGGCTTCCCGCACGGCACTCGTGGCCACGGCCGTGTACCGTTCGACTCCATGGCTCTCGATAATCGCTTTCCAGTCTTGAATCGTCTCGATCACGCGCAACATGGCATCCGGTTTGAGCCGTTTGGTGTGATCGACGCCTTCCCCCAACCGCAAAATTTTTCGTTCCGAACGGATCGCGTCAACCAAACCCTCAGAAGAAACCGCCGCCACCAACAACCGGCAGGTCAGAGTGCCGATATCAATGCCCGCCACGCGCATCGGCCTTTATCCGATCGTTCCCAGTTCCAATTTGGTTTGCCATTTTCGCAATATGGTGGCCTTGAGCAACTGATGATCCGGATGCGACAACTGCGGATCCCGCTCCATCATGGCAAACGCCTCTTGCCGGGCCTGCTCCAAGGCCGTGGCATCCCGAACCAGGTTCATCACGCGAAACTCGGGGATCCCGGACTGCCGCGTTCCCATCATTTCACCCGGTCCACGAATTCGAAGATCCTGTTCGGCAATCGCAAACCCATCGGCACACTGTACCATTGCTTTCAGGCGCTGCGCCGCGGTTTGCGTCGGCCCGGCCGGCATGCGCGGGCGGTTCGCGGCAGGCTCCGAGGGGAAAGGCAACGTCGGATCAAACTCGCCCTGCGCCGGCACATCTGTCTCAAAATCCCGACGCCGACCTGCGGAACTGATCAGGAAACAGAACGAACGTTGCGCACCCCGCCCGACCCGCCCGCGAAGTTGGTGGAGTTGAGCCAACCCGAACCGGTCGGCGTGCTCGATCACCATCACCGTGGCATTGGGCACGTCCACGCCCACTTCGATCACCGTCGTGGCCACCAGGACGTGGACGTCGCCGGCCCGGAACGCTTTCATGATTTGGGCTCGCTCATCCGACTTCATGCGTCCGTGGATGATGCCCACGTTCATCCCGACAAATTCCGTGGACCGTAAGCGTTCCGCGGCCTGCATCACCGCTTCGAGGTCGAGTTTTTCCGATTCTTCCACCAACGGATACACGATGTACGCCTGCCGTCCTTCGTTGACTTCCTTCCGCACCAACTCGTAAGCCCTGGACCGCGCGTTGTGGCGAAAGACGCGCGTCCGGATGGGTTGACGCCCGGCAGGCAATTCGTCGATGACGGACACGTCAAGGTCTCCATAGATGGTCATGGCCAAAGTGCGGGGGATCGGGGTGGCAGTCATCACCAGGACGTCGGGGTACAGGGCTTTCTCACGCAGCTTCCCTCGCTGGAGCACGCCGAATTTGTGTTGTTCGTCCACCACTACGATTCCCAACTTGGCGAATTGCACGTCCTGTTCCAACAGCGCGTGCGTCCCCACGATGAGTTGCACGTCACCCGAGGCGATGCGCGCCAACACGGCGGCCCGCTCCTTGGACGACGTCCCACCGGTCAGGAAGGCGACGGACACGTCAAGGGCATCCAGGTACGGACGGATGGTCAACACGTGTTGTTCCGCCAGAATCTCGGTCGGAGCCATCAAGGCGGCCTGATACCCGTCCCCGCAAGCGCCCAGCATCGCATGCAAGGCCACGATGGTCTTGCCGGACCCCACGTCGCCCTGGAGCAACCGGTTCATGGGCCGGGCCGCGCGCATATCCGCTTCAATTTCGGCAAGCACCCGTTCTTGGGCGCCCGTGAGTTGAAACGGCAAGTGCTTCTGCAAGGGTGTGGTGTACGTCCCGGAGAGCCGGAAGGCAATGCCGGGTGACGCCGATTGATGCACACGCTGCCGGAGCGCCAATGCCAGTTGCAGGAGAAAGCCTTCTTCAAAGGCCAACCGGCGATGCGCCGGCGTCTGCCAATCGTTCAGCAAGGCCAGGTCCGAACCCGTGCCGGGAAAATGGAGCGACGCAATGGCCGAATCCAGCGAAGGCCACCGGTGTTGCTCCAGAAGACCTGAGGGCAACGGATCCTGCAAATCGGAGTCGTACGTTTCCAGCAGGCCCCATAGAATCCGTCGAAGTTGCCTGGAGCTCAGCCCGCGCGTTTCATGATACACCGGGACGATGCGCCCCACGTGAAGCAGCAGGTCTTCATCCTCATCCACCACCTCATACTGCGGGGTTCGCATTTGGAACCCGGCCCCACGGCGATGCCTCACTACCGGACCGCTGAGTACCACGCGCAACCCGTTCTGGAGTACATCGTCGAGATACGGCTGGTTGAAAAACACGACTTCCACGGCACCGGTTTCATCCTGAACCGACATCGTGAACAAAGTCATATTGCGTCGTCGCGTCCGCCGGAGTCCGGCATGGTGGATGGTTCCGGCTATCGTGGCTTTTTCACCTGGAACCAGTTGAGAAATGGACACGATGCGGGAACGGTCTTCATACCGCCAGGGTAAAAACCACAAGGCGTCCTCGATCGTACGAATTCCCAATTTTTCCAGTAACAGCGCGCGCTTCGGGCCGACCCCCTTGGCAAACCGGATATCGGTCTCGTGTAACGGGCGATTCGACGGAGCCGGAGGTTTCTCCGCACTCCGCGAATCACCGTGATCGGTTGAAGCCCTTTGTTCCGGTGAGGATTCCCGGCTTGGAGAATCGGAAGTCTGCTGAAGCGCCATTGTGGATAGACGACCGAGGACCTGCCTGGCCGTCTCTAATCGGTCCGGAGTCCTGACAACCCCCTCCTGCTCCTGAAACAAGAAGCGCAGGACCAAGAGTTCCGCTTCGACGTGGGCGGGAAAGACCGCGTTCCCCAACGCCTCCACGATTTGCGTCGACACGAACGAATCAAGCTGCGTCGTGGATGAGACCGGATTCCCTCGATTCTCATAGGCTGTTTGAATCGGACGATTCAACCGGTCCAACAGCGCCCGCAATGCCTGGGGAATACCGGTGTTCGCCGGTGTGTTTGTCTCCATGCCGGGGCGAATAGTACAGGAACCTCTGATTTAGTGCACTATCGGGCGCATGGCCGCGTTGTGTCCTCGCTCAACCCTCACCTATCTCTATGATAAGCCTCGGGTTTCGCTCCGGGACGCCTTGCCCTGCATCCCGCTATCACCATAAATCACAGGTTCCTACAATAGATGACGGCCCCGGACAAAGGCCCTTGACAGGCTCAGGACAGGGTTGTCAGACGAATCAACGGTATGGTATCAAGCAGAACGTTGCGTCACGTTTGAAGAAAAGGAGTCACCGTCATGGCTTTTGCCTGTGTCGTATGCGGAAAAAAACGCATGAGCGGAAATAACGTCAGTCACGCCAACAACAGAACGAAACGGGTCTTCCGGCCCAACCTGCAAACCGTTCGGGCGTTACTCAACGGCACGGCGCAACGCATTCGGGTCTGCACCCGATGCCTCAGGTCCGGCCGTATTCAAAAGGCGTAATACCTCTTTTCGACCGGGGACTACCACCGAGGGTTGCCCTCCTTCCCTGCCTTCCTCAGGCGGTCCGAAATTCAAGTGCCGCCGCATTGATGCAATACCGCAAACCGGTCGGCGGCGGGCCATCGTTGAAAATATGGCCCAAGTGACCGTCGCAACGCGCACAATGTACCTCGGTTCTGGGATAGAATAATTTCCAATCGGTTTTGGTTCCCACCACCCGCTCCGAGAGCGGCTGCCAGAAACTTGGCCAGCCGGTGTTGCTGTCATACTTGACTTCCGAAGAGAACAACGCCAAGTCACAACCCGCACAATAGTACGTGCCCACGTCCTTGCTGGCATGATAGCCATTGGAATACGGCCGCTCCGTCCCTTCCTCGCGAAGCACGTAATACTGTTGAGGAGTCAGGATCGCCTTCCACTCCTCGTCGGTCTTGACGACTTTGACGATGGCACCCGGTTCCACTTGGGTCGTGGCCAACACCGGGGAGAAGCCCATGGCTTTCACGATGAGTCCCAACCCCGCCAATGCCCCTATCTGCAAGACGGTCCGTCTTCCGATCTCCATATGCCTCCCTCCTTTCCGTGACTCGCTGCCGGCAACTCTTATGATCAACAGGTGGTCGCCGGCACGGTTCTGCTGATTCAGTGTACTCTCCCAGCGGGCCGTTATGCCAGAGGATGAACGGATCTGTTGTTTGAGAAATCCTTGGCCAGACCCGTCGCTCAGGACAAACAGGGCTAGCTCATTACGACAGAAGCGTCAGGAGGTCGAGCGGCTTTTCACAATAGTAATCGGGATTGAGGGCCGAGACTTTATCCCGGTTGCCGTAGCCGTAGCCCACGGCGCAGGCGGACACGCCGGCGGCTTGGGCGGCTCGCACGTCGTTCGTGCTGTCGCCCACGAGAATAGCGGCTTCCGGCGGAACAACGAGGTTGTCGAGGATGCGCAGCAACATGCCCGGATCGGGTTTCAAATCGGACTGGTCGAGAGGGCCTTCAATCGCGGCAAACCGGTCTTTGACCTTCAAACCTTCGATGATGCGCATGGTGTATTCCAGTGATTTGTTCGTGGCCAGGGCCTTGATGCGCGTATCCCGCCCATCAAACAGCCGCTCCAGGCCGGGATATAATTGCGTGGTATCCAGGCAATGCGCGAGATAATGCCCGCGGAAGATCCGAAGCGATTCTTCATAGCGCGCCTCGTTTCCCTCGCCGACGGATAAGCGCAACAGTCGTTTGACTCCGTCGCCCACGAAGGTAAAAATCCGTTCGGGAGAAAGCGTCGGCAAGTCCAGGTCCGCGAGCGTGAGATTCACCGATGCGGCAATATCGTACTTCGAATCGATCAGGGTCCCGTCAAGATCGAAAATGACCAGGGATTCTGCTAGCGGGCCGCGTTTCATGATCGGCCGGCCTTGACGAGGGCTTCCCTCAGCCTGCGCAACGTCTCGGCCCGGTCGGCATCGTCTTCATGGAACATGGAATCTTTCACGAAATCCGCCAGGCGTTGCCGGCCGACATGCGGCGGAAACACCGGTCCCACCAGTTTCCAGTGATGGTCCACGGCCCGGATATGCACGCGCAACACCTGCTCCCGCGGCCCCGGGACAAACGTCGCGGTCTCCACGTGGACCACGCCCAACACCTGGAACGTAACGGGAATGAAGGCCTCCGTGCTGCTCACGACGTCCCATTGTGTCACGTCGTCGCTGATCGAATAGTCGCGGATCACCACGAACCGATTCCACACCGGCTCATCCTGTTCCCATGCCACGTAGGGCTTGACCGATTCGTACGTCTGAGCGGTCAGCCGGCCCCCGCGTTTATCCAAGGACAGATATTTGTCGACCACCTTGGCCGGATCATTGGTCAGGTCGCCCGTCAAGCTCAAGACGGACAAAGGAAACACTCCCGCGGCCAGAGCCAAGCTCAAAAGACACAACTGAACTCTCATGCAACCACCCATGGTTTTCTTCTTTCTCCCTTCCTTACATGTCGTTGCGCTACCTCATAGCGTTGTATGTTGTCGGCCGCAGTCTATTTGCCGCATGAGGTGCGCGGCTACATGGCACAGACAAGAACAACAGCAAAGGAAGATAAGACGCCGCGACCACGAATGCAAGGGGGGCGTGAATACGGCCTTGCTATCAACATCCGTTGGAGCCCGGATGGATATACACGGGCCTCTCAAGAAACGTTTCTGGAGCCACATGACAACAGGATAAGAAGGCAAGGGACAATTGCCATCAGGTTGCTATCAACCGTTTCCGGTATTACATTCCCATAGATCTTGCCGAGCGGTGGAGTCACGTGGAAAGATTCCGGTTCGCTGACACATGTCCAAGGAACCCCTGATTTAATCAGAGGTTCCCTAATCTTTGAGAGAGGCCTTCGCCGATGTCCTGGTTCCGGTTCTCCCGCCGCCGTATCGTGCTGTTGACCGTCGGGGTGCTGCTCTTGCTCGACGTGGGGCGGTCCATCAATGCCCGGCTGGGCTTGTCCGAACCTGTGGAGTTATGGCAACCCGACCCCGCGGTCTATGCTGACCTGACTTGGCCTCCGGGTTCCGATCTTGCGTCCGATACGCCCATGGGCCGGCGTGTATTTGTCGAACGCTGTGCGGTCTGTCATGGACCGGATGGCCGCGGCAACGGGCCGGCTGCGCCGTCACTCATTCCCCATCCCCGTAACTTCACGGACGGCACGTTCAAATACAAGTCCACGCCCGCGGGGCAGCCACCGCTTGAACGCGATCTCATGCGCACGGTCTCGCATGGCCTCCCTGCGAGTGCGATGCCGTATTTTCATGATCTCCTGAGTGACGAGGAAATTCGTGCCGTGGTCCGGTACATTCAAGGCCTGTCCCCGGTCTTTACCGGACCTCCGCCTCACGCCGTCACGATTCCCCCGCGCATTCCGCCGGATGCCGAAAGCCTGGACCGCGGGAAGGCCCTGTATGTGCAATATGGCTGTGTGGCGTGTCACGGCCCCGAGGCGCGAGGCGGGCTTCCTTTTCAGGAAACCACCGGGTACCCCGTGATTTCCCGTGACCTGACGGCCCCCTGGACCTTCCGCGGAGGAAGCGACCCTGAACAGGTCTGGTTGCGAGTGACGACCGGCCTTGCCCCAGGGCCGATGCCGGCCTTTGAGAGTGCGCTAACCCCTGACCAACGATGGGACGTGGTGAATTACAT
Source organism: Nitrospirales bacterium (assembly GCA_965203665.1). Lineage (GTDB taxonomy): Bacteria > Nitrospirota > Nitrospiria > Nitrospirales > UBA8639 > Bin75. Next base: position 1,822,260 of record OZ241905.1, read on the forward strand.
CCTGTCGCTCGCGCGGGTGCCGCCGTGGGAGCCAGGTGGCCGGCTCAATGGCCCCGGACACGACCCGGACTTGCTGAAACGGGGGCGGTATCTGGTCCATGCACAGATGTGCGGGATCTGCCATACCCAGACGAATCCGATCGGCATCTATCGTGGGGACGACTTTTATTTGGCGGGTGGGATGCGGGTTGGGGTCTATCCACACGGCGTCTATATTGCCCGCAACTTAACCCCGGACGACGAAACCGGATTGGGCACCTGGACCGAAGACGAGATTGCGACAGCGTTGCGCACGGGCCGGTCCCCGGATCGGCTGCTGAATCCGTGGGCCATGATTTGGGCCTTCTTTCATAGTTTGACCGACGACGATGCCCTCGCCATTGCCCGATACCTGAAGTCACGACCCGCCGTGCGCAATCATATCCCCCCGCCGTTGCATTACGGTGTACTGGAAACGCTCGCGGTCAAACTGGCCGGTCCCTTGCCGGAAGGCCGGCCACGAGTGTTGACCTATGCGGCCGGAAACTACGGCCGGCCCGATTTGGGCGCGTATCCGGATCTTCGTCAACGACTGCTGATCTGGGGACAAGGGGTCATCCTCCTGGCTGGTCTTCTGGCGTTCCTGTTGGCCGGGCCGCGAGGCCGGCGCTTTCCTAAAAATGTGAAGGGGTGGCTCCTGGCCGGACTCGCGGCGACGGGAATCGGGATCGGTGGGGTCGTCGGCGCTTTCCTCTACTTCACCCCGACGTTACACCTCATTTCCCCGGAAGAGATTGCGGCAGGGGTCACGGCGGGTATGCCGCAGATCGACCCGGCCGCTCTCCGTAGCCCCGAACAGGTCGCGTTGGCGAAGCGCGGGCAATATCTCTATAAGATCGTCTCGTGCAACAACTGTCATGGGCCCGATGGGAGCGGAGGGCAGAAAATCAGTTGGCGGCCCGCCGGTTCGCATTGGACTCGTAATCTGACGCCGGATCATACGGCCGGGATCGGGGCATGGAGTGACCGGGAAATCTCCCGGGCGATTCGTAGCGGCGTGGCGCGAGACGGCAGGCCTTTACACTGGCAAGGGATGGTCTGGGACCATGCCTCGAATTTGGATGAGGAAGACGTGCGCGCGCTCATTGCATATCTCCGCTCGCTGCCGCCCGTGACCCAAGCGGTGCCGCCCTTCCGTCCTCCGGACGGACGCGACTGCGCACGGGCCACCGTGTATCTGGTCGAAGACCGGACCCCCGGCTGCCGGTAGCAGGGTGGGCTTTGCCGCATCAGGCGCCTTCACGGGATGGTCAATGTTCGGTCGCTCGTTGACCAAAGGAAACAACGACGCCGGACCTTGGATCAGCTTTTCGGAAGAAAATCTTCGACGATGACGACGCCTTCGGGGGGAGTGAGGGTGACGACGGTGTCATCCAAACCCTTGTCGACCTTGAAGGCGGAGAACCGGAAGGTGGACACGTTACCGTTCTTCTCATGCAAGGCGAGGGCTTGAATCATATAGGTTTGCGGTTGGATTTCCGCCACGATCTTAACGAGGGACGACGGCGGCCCACCGGCGACGGGTTTGGGGATCAGCGTCACCAACGGCAACCCGCCTTCCCCTTTCTTGCCGTCTCCCGTGGGTTGCGGGGTAAAGTGTTCAGCCAGTTTGCCGACGCCCTGAAGCAACCGGAGCGGGGCCTTGGTCGAGACCATCATCGTGAGACTGCCCTTCAGCACCTGATTGTGGGCAGGCACGTACATGGCCACCTGATCCTCATGCACGTAGATGTGCTCCACCGAGGGTTCCAGATAATCCCAGCGGAGCCGGCCGGGTTTCTTGAGATAGACGCGCCCTGAGGAGCGGATCGGCGTATCGAACCCTCGAATGCGCGTTTCCTGGACAAAGTCCGCCTGGAAATCCTTGATCTGCGCGTATTGCGCATCGATGCGATCGACCAACGCTTCAAGCTCGTCGGCCGCCTTGGCCTCCGCGAGCGCGGGTCCCATCACCAACATACAGCCAATCGCCATCCATACAGGTAACTTCATCCTACCTCCTCTTCGAGTGCCATCCGGCGACCCAGGACTTCACGACGGCCATCGCGTCCGGGGGCGCTCACCAAGCCTTCTTCTTCCATTTGTTCGATCATCCGTGCCGCGCGGGGATAGCCCAGCCGCAAGCGCCGTTGAATGAGCGACGCGGAAGCCTGCCCGGAGGTCAACACGACTTCCCTGGCCTGCTCATAGATTTCGTCACGTTCCTGATTTTCTTCAACGATGCCCTGTTCCTGGAACGCCGGTTCGTTGCAGAAGTCCGGGCCGGCTTGCGTCTTCACGTACTCGACGACCCGGCGAACTTCGTCGTCCGAGACGTAAGAGCCGTGCAGCCGCGTCAGACGGCCGGTGCCCGGTGGCAAATAGAGCATGTCTCCCCACCCGAGCAGGGATTCGGCCCCATTGGCATCGAGGATGGTCCGGGAATCGGTTTTGGACGACACCTGATAGGCGATCCTGGTGGGAAAATTGGCTTTGATAAGGCCGGTCACGACGTCCACCGAAGGACGTTGGGTAGCCAGGATCAGATGGATGCCCGACGCCCGGGCCATTTGCGCCAGCCGGGCGATTTTTTCTTCCACTTCTTTGGGCGCCGTCATCATGAGATCAGCGAATTCGTCGACCACCACCACGATGTAGGGAAGCGGTTGCGGGTCCTCGTCAGGCTCATGGTCGCCGGTGTCATCGGCCGGTTTTTGCGGGACGGCACGGGGGCCGTTCCCTACGGCCAGGTTGATTTTCTCGTTGTAAGCCTGGATATTGCGCACCCCGTATTCCGCGAGCAGATGATAGCGGCGCTCCATTTCCTGCAGGACCCAGGTCAACCCGCGAGCCGCGGCTTTCGGAGACGTCAACACCGGATGCAACAGGTGCGGGATCCCGTCATAAACCTGGAGTTCCAGGACCTTGGGATCGATGAGCAACAGCTTGACCTCGTCGGGATGGGCGGAGAAGAGGAGACTGAGCAACATGCTGTTCAATCCCACGCTCTTGCCCGATCCGGTTGCCCCGGCCACCAGAAGGTGCGGCATGGTTTTCAGGTCTGCGATGCACGGCCTGCCGAAAATATCCTTTCCCAAAGCCAGCGTCAATTTGGACCGGGACCGGGTGTAGGCCTCATTGGTCAGGATTTCCCGCAAGGCCACGGTTTCTCGCACCGGGTTGGGAACTTCGATCCCCACCGTGGATTTTCCCGGCAGCGGGACCACGATGCGCACGCTGGGGGCTTTCAGGGCCATGGCCAAATCGTGGGCCAGCGTGACGATCCGCGCGACTTTGATGCCGGGCCCCGGTGCGAATTCATACATGGTAATGACCGGCCCCGGATGCACTTCGGTGACTTTTCCGGCAATCCCGAAGTTCTGCAGGGTGGCGGTCAGGATTTGGGACTGCGACTCCAGGATCTGGTCCGTCTGCTGCGTGTTTGACACCGGGGGCGCCTCAAGCAGGGCTACGGGGTCCGGCAGGTGATAGCCCTTCGCCACCTTCCGAACCGGTTCGGGTCGCCCCACGTCGGATCGAGAAATGGTACGAAGTCCGCTCCGTACAGGAAAATCGATCTCAGCCGAAGCCGGGGCGTCTTGTTCCAGGGACGGCTCTTCTTGCGGGGCATCTTCTCTGAGAAACGAAAAGGCCGGCCGATGTTTTCTCCATTCGCGGTTGATCTTGAGCGGTTTGTTGGCCTTGGGTTGCGAACGGTCTGTCCACCAGGCCGGCCATTGCCACGAGGGAAGGCGGACCCATTGTCCCATCTGTCCTACGCTCTTGGGAATGCTTCCGACCCCTGCGGAGAGGGAGAAGGGTGTAACGAGCAAGAGGGAAACGAGCAGCAAGGCTCCCAAGAGGATCGTGGTGCCCCATCGGCCGAACAAGGGTTCCAGCTTGCCGGCTGTCCAAGCGCCCGCGTGCCCGGCATAAATGCCCGAGGTGATCCCGTCCTCCAAAACCTGCACGGAGACGGGATGATGCAACCACACGAGCGTGCTCAACCCCAGGATGAGCAGCACGGAACCCAGGATCGTTGTGACGGCTTTGCGCTCCGCCAGGAACATGCGAATGCCGAACACGAGGATGACAAACGGGATCGCCAAGGCTGCTGAGCCCACGAGCCAAATCAGCCCCTTGGCAATGTAGGCCCCCACCAGCCCGACCAGGTTCTGCGGGCTGCCGCGTTCCGCCACCGTGTCACTCTCCGGGAGTCCGGACCAGCCAACGTCAAGGAGTGAAAAGGACCACAGACTCAGAAAGATCAACGCGGCCAGCGTGACAAGCAGAATACCGACAATTTCCCGGTTGATTGGAAAGGCGGGGCGGGGCGCTGCCGGCCTGGCGGACTTCTTGGCGGGCCTGAAAAATAGGCGCATAGATTCACGTTAGCATAGCGGGATGGCATTTATCAATCGAAATACCTAGTGAAGATTCGGTAATTCACGCAGGCGTGGGGAACAACGATCGTTCCTCCCTACTGGTCGAGGACAGGGATGAAAGAAGGGAAAACGGGTCAGGAAAAAACCCGGACGGCTTGGGCCAGGGCGATGAATTCCTTGACCGTGAGCGTTTCGGCCCGGCGGCGCGGGTCGATCTTGGTCTCTTCCAGGGCCTGTCGTAGCACGGGTTCTTCCCAGCCTTCTTCCCGGCAGGAGTTGATGAGGGTCTTGCGCCGGTGCGCGAATGCGCTCCGGACGACTTTCATGAAGACTTCCTCGAACCGGGCATCGTCGGGGTTCCACGCGGCCCGGCCCGACAGACACACGACCGCCGAGTCCACTTGGGGAACCGGGCGGAAACAACTGGCCGGCACGACGAACGCCTTGCTGGGGTTCGTCAAGTATTGGGTGACGACGGACAAGAGGCCATAGTCCTGCGAGCCGGGCGCCGCGATCATGCGTTCGGCCACTTCGCGTTGCAGCATGAGGACCATTCGGTCGATCCGGTCGCGTTCCTCCAGCAACCGGAAGACCAGGGGCGTGGATACGTAGTAGGGTAAATTGGCAATAACGACCGTACCCGCGGGCAGAATGTCATAGGGAAACGCCAGGGCGTCTCCATGATGCAATTCCAACGCGTCCTGTTGCGCGCAGGTTTGCGCCAGGTACTCGACCAGCAGACGGTCGATCTCCACGGCAATCACCCTGGCGACGCGTTCGCACAACGCATGCGTAAGGGCGCCCCGTCCGGGGCCGATTTCAAAGACGACGTCTTCCGGATTCAACGCCGCGACTTTCAGTATCTTGCGGACGATATTGGGGTCGATGAGAAAATGTTGCCCGAGGCGTTTTCGCGGGCGAGGAAGGAGAGGCATTGTGGATTTTGGATTGCTGATTGTGGATTGCTAAAATCGAAAATCTCTACATCTCTACTTTTCCTCGGGGCCTTGCAGCCCCTTGGCTTCAATGTCTTGGGAGAGTTGATAGAGGTGGCGGAGACACATTTCGATGTCGTCACTCAATTCGTCGTACATATCCGCGCCGGCAAAGGCCGTTTCCAACCAATCCTTGGACAATCGTTTCCGGTAGCCGTCGCCGAGTTTTTCTCCGACCAGCGCGACCACCTGTTTTTTCCATTTGTAGAATTGTTCTTTTGCCAGAATCGCGTTCACGGCCTCCAGCAGGTGCGGCTGAATGATTTTGAGTTCGCGGATTTGCTTTCCGATGAATTCCAATGCCTGTTTGGTTTGATCACTCATAGTATCCTCTGCTGCATTCACACGATCTGTTAGAAAACGCGATCCTTCACTACGCTCAGGACAGGCTCGGCTGCGGACTGAGCGTGTCCTGCGCTCGGAGCGCATATCCTAGCAGAAACTGTTCAACGGCCATGCGTTTTTTATTCGCGGGTTGCACTTCCAGCACTTCGATCCTGCCCTCACCCGTCTCCACCCAAAAGGATTTCGGACCCACGGCCAGGATGGTGCCGGGTTGTTGCCCGCCGCCGGCCGGGCCGCCTTGTGAATCGACACGGCCTTTGCGGATGATCAGGCGATGCTCATGATGAAAGGTGTAGGATCCGGGCCACGGCGAGAGGCCCCGGACCCGGTTGGCGATTTCCGTGGCCGATTGCGTCCAATCGATCACGCCGTCTTCTTTTTTCAGTAACGGAGCCATCGTTGCCCGGCTATGATCCTGTGCGCAAGGGACGACCGTTTGCGCAGCCAAGCGCGTCAGCGTCTCCACCAGGAGCGCGCCGCCGGCCTCCGCCATACGGGCGCCCAATTCCAAGGCCGTATCCTCGGGTTCGATCGGGATGGTTTGCTGAAGCAACACGGCTCCCGTATCCATGCCTTCATCCATCAACATCGTGGTGATCCCGGTTTCCGTGTCCCCATGAATGAGCGCCCACTGGATCGGAGCTGCGCCCCGGTAGGCGGGTAACAGGGACCCATGCACGTTGACGCACCCCATGGGCGGGAGATCCAGTATTGTCTTGGGCAGGATCCGGCCGAAGGCCGTTACGGCGATGACGTCCGGTTTCCACTCGGAGAGTTGTTGCAGGAATTCCGGGCTCTTGATCTTGTCGGGCTGCCGCATGGGCAATCCCTTGGACAACGCCAGTTCTTTGACCGGGCACGACACCACGACTTGGCCTCTTCCCTTGGGGCGGTCGGGCTGCGTGACCACGCCCACGACCTCATGATCCGAGTTGGCCAGGGCTTCCAGTGACGGCACCGCAAACGCGGGGGTTCCCATAAAGACGACACGCATGCCGGTTCCTTATCATCCTCCCTGCCTTCACGCAACTGCCTGGTGCTCCTCGATCCGCATGAACTGACGCACGCGGCTTGTGAGGGGCAGACAACAAGGCGTCTTGCCATGGACTAGTATTAATTACTTAACTCTCATTGACACAATCGAAAGCCCTGCCCTATGCTACAAACCAAGTGATACCTTCTGGAACGATTCGAATTCATCGCAGGACCTTTTCATGAGGGAACGACAGTATGGGCGGTCATAGTCATTGGTCCACGATCAAACGCCATAAAGCAGGGGTCGATGCCAAGCGCGGCAAAGTCTTCACCAAATTGATTCGCGACCTGACCATCGCGGCCCGCGGAGGCGGCGACCCCGACGCGAACCCGAGCCTGCGGACCTGTATCGCCAAGGCCAAGGAATCCAACATGCCGGCCGATACCATCAAACGCGCCATCCAGCGTGGTACGGGGGAACTGCCGGGCGCCAATTATGAGGAGTTCACGCTCGAGGGCTACGGACCCGGGGGTGCCGCTATCCTGATCGAGGTTATGACGGATAATCGCAACCGCACGGTGTCGGAAATTCGCAGCATGCTGGGAAAGAATCACGGAACCATGGCCGAAGCCGGGGCCGTGGCGTGGCAGTTCCACCAGAAAGGGCTTCTGGTCGCGGACGGGCCGGCGCTCGATGAAGATCAGCTCTTGAACGTCGTCCTGGACGCCGGCGCGGAGGACGTGAAACAGACCGGCGGCGGCTTCGAAATCACCACGGAGATCGCCGCGTTCGAAGCGGTCAAGGCGGCCTTGCAGGAGGCCGGCATTCAGACTTCGCTGGCTGAACTCACCTATCTCTCGCAGAACCAGATCCGGCTTGAGGAAAAACCGGCCGAGCAGATGTTGAAATTGATGGAAATCCTGGACGACCATGACGACGTCCAAAAAGTGCATGCCAACTTCGACATTTCTGATGAGGTCATGGAAAAAGTCGCGGCCTCCGGCTGACGTGCACCCACCCCTCTCACGTGGCCCCGCTACATGATTGCCAACCTCACGGGAATCCTGGCGGCGAAAGACCCTGCACGGGTCGTGATCGACGTCAACGGCGTGGGCTATGAAGTGTTTATCCCGCTCAGCACGTATTTCGCCCTCCCCGACCTGCGCGCGTCACTGACGCTGCATGTCTTCACGCACCTGCGGGATGACGCCATTCAATTGTTCGGGTTCCTGACGCCTGCCGAGAAAACGGCCTTTACCCTGCTGACCAAGATTTCCGGCGTGGGCGGGAAACTGGCCCTGAGCGTATTGTCCGCCTTGAAGATTGACGACCTGCGGGCGGCCGTGCTTGCCGGTGACGTGGACAAGCTCGCGTCCGTTCCGGGTATCGGGAAGAAATCCGCAGGCCGCATTGCCTTGGAACTGAAGGACACCATCGCCTGTCTCGGGGATGATACACCGGAAGCACTTGGTGCGCCGGCTTCGGTGGACGCGCCGATGGACGATGCCCTGTCCGCGCTCGTCAACCTGGGCTACCGCCACCGCGACGTCAAGAATGCCCTCGACCAGGTCAATCGATCCATTCCTGCCCCCTCGTCGCTCGACGAATTGATCCGGGAAGGCCTGAAACTGCTCTCGAAAAGTTAGGCCGCGTTTCTCCTGTCATCCCCGATCCTCGATTACAAACGTCAAGGACAGGCTTGATCGGGGATCCAGGGTCTTTGCATTTTCATTCGTGTGTGAAGAGAAAGACGCTGGATTCCCGATAAAAGCTGTCGGGAATGACAGTAAGTCGTGTAAGGGGAACAGAGAGGCTTACAGCGTTTCCCGGATTTTTGCGCCGAGATAGCCGTTTCGCACGACTCGATGGAAAAATCTGAGCACGTCCACCAAGTCAAACCAGAATCCGCAATTGAGGCACTTGGCGTAGAGGTGTTTGGTCATCGGGGTGTAATGCCGTTCCACCATCATCAGCCCCTGACATCTGAGACATTGCATGATCCGTTTCCATCGGGTGTTCCTGCCGTGGTTCACCCATTTCCCTTTCGTCCGGTCAGGTCGCGGCCGGCTCCTTGCCCCCCGCTTTCGCAGGGGCAAGCCTAGCTCTGTTCCCTGAATTTTAACCCATGGTGCAGGAAAATCGATACACTATTTTCCGCGTTATTGACAACCGCCAAGCCGGGTTCTTCGCCCCGGTCCGGAGCGACGATCAGCGTCGTCAGGGCAAACGGGCCACGGGGCGTGCGATAGTGCCGCGGGGGATAGTGAAAAGTGCCGTCGCCGTTGCCGAACAACACCGAGATGCTGCCCGATTGGATGTTCACGACCGCGGCATCGGGCATATCGTCTCCGTTGAAATCCTGGGCCAAGCCGTCATTGGGACCGGCGTCGCCGCCTGAATCCATGCCATCCTGAAACGTGCCGTCGCCGTTGCCCAAAAAGACGGTGATCGTGTTCATCTGCCCGTTCACCACCAGAAGGTCCAACACGCCGTCGTTGTTGAAGTCGGCGCAGGAGACGGACAAGGGCCGCTTGCCCGTCCGGTAATCCGTGGGCAGGAGAAAGGTGCCGTCGCCCTGGCCCAACCAGATCGAGACGGCACTGCTCATCGGCCCGCCGTTGGTCACCGCCATATCCACGTGTCCGTCCTGGTTGAAATCCGCGGTGGTCACCGAGGTGGGGGTATCCCCATATTCGTACAACGGTCCGATCCGGAATTTCCCGTTCCCGTTTCCGAACAGCAGTTGCAGCTTGTCGTTGCGCAGGGCCGCCACCAAATCCACCTGCCCGTCGCTGTTGAAATCCCCGCTGGCAATGGAAACCGGCGTCCGGTGGACGGCATACAGCCCGTCTTTCTCGAACGTCCCGCCACCCCGCCCCGTGAAAATCGCAACCTGGTTGCTCCCGGAACAGGCGATCGCCAAGTCCTCGTGCGCGTCGCCGTTGAAGTCCAGAACCGCCAGGTTCCGCGGTTCCTTGCACACGCGTATGGAGACCTCCGTCTGGAAGCTCCCATCCCCGTTCCCGAGCAGGAGGGACAGGGTATTCGCCGATATGTTGCTGGTCACCAGATCAGAAAATCCATCCTCGTTGAAGTCCCCGGCTCTTACGGCGGTTGGATTTTTCCCGACGTCATAACTGGCAAAGAGATAGAGCAGGTCCGGGGGCACGTAGGGATCCTTGGGCGAGCACCCGGGCAGAAACAGTATTCCACACAACGTGAGGAACCGGAGTATGTTGCCTGCCACCAGGCGGGAAACGGCCATTTCAGCACCCTTCTCGGATCGCGCGGTTCCCGGCATGCGTCCGGGATGTTCAGCACATCCGCACAGAATAGAGCAGTATATGAGCTTTGGCGATGCTACACAATGGGTTATTCCTGAATCACCGGAAGGCTCGATTCACGATTTTTACTCGCGGTCCAAGGGATTTCCACGGGATTTTCCCTGAATCCCGCAATTTTCCCATGAAACGACTGGAAGAGTTTTACAAGAATGTGCTATAGATTTCCTCCTTGGAAGGAGGAGGACTCTCATGTCGGAAACAAACTCAGGTAAAGTCAAAATCGAACTCACCATGTATGGAGTCGCCGAGATCCTGAAGTGGTGCGTGGACAAAAATAACGGCCGGATCCCGAACGTGGATACCGAAGGGTTTAAACAAATGCAGGCCGCGATCGCCGACAAACCGGAAAAAGGGGATTATTTCACCTTTGACAAATTCTGGAAGATGTCGAAGGTATTCGAGTTTACGAAAGATGAAGTCGCCACCATCGACCGGTGCCTGTATGACATTCCCAACTTCGAAGGCAAACAGCTCCCTCAAATCCGCTACAAGTTCTGGCCCGCCCAAGCCGACTGAGCCCCGTCGTCCTTTTCGGATGGCAGTGAAAACCGATTGAGTAAGGGGAGTCTTACCGTTTTCGGTTTCCATCCCACGAGCGGTTTCTAAGAGATTTGCTGCGAGAGAGGGCGTCTTGCCCCAGCGGGCCGATTATTGGCGTCAAAACACCGCTGTCAGCCACTGCCCTGCAGGATATCGAATGGGGAGAAGTCGTCGGTCAGGATGAGGCCGGGGTTCCAGTCCGGGCCTCTGGCGGCATTCAGAAAGGGGATGACTTCGGGCGGCATTTTGCCTTGATTCAGCAGGATCATCGTCGCCAGGCCAAACTCGTCGGAGTCCATGTGCAACGGACGGGGACCGGCGAAGAAGATCAGGTTGACCGAGCCCGGTTTGGTGCGCAGCCAGGTCGGGGCGGGAATGCTGTACGTTTCCACGTGCGGAAACGAAGTTTTCATCGTGGAGACCACGGCCTCGGCCCTGATCCGATCCAAGTCCGAATCCGAGGACGCCAAGTTCACCGCCACCACGCCGTCCGGGCTCAGGTGTGCCCGTAATTCCGCAAAAAATTCCGTCGTGGTCAGGTGAAAGGGGATTTGGTGCCGGGCAAAGACGTCCACCCAGACGACGTCGTATTGCGTGGCCTTCCGTGCCAAAAAGACGCGCGCGTCCCGGACGTGTACGTGGTGGTTGGCGGGCGCCTGATATTCAAAAAATTGCTCGGCCGCCTCAACGACCGACGGATCCATTTCGACCACGTCCACTTCCAATTCCGGCCAATGCCGCTCCAGCCATTTGGCAATGGACCCGCCGCCCTGCCCCAGGATCAGTCCCCGTTGCGGCTCGGGATGCAACGCCAGGGCCGCCATCATCATTTGACTGTACGGCAGCGCCAGTCTCACCGGGTCGGGCTGCCACATGATCGCGTGGAAGGTATTGTCGAGCACCAGGAGTCGCAGGCCTTTCTCGTCGCGGACCTGCACCTGCTGATATGGGCTGTCTTCCTGATGGATCACCGGCGGATAGATGAGAACCGGGTGGAAGCTCAGCCAGACCAACCCGCCCAGTATCCCGGCGACCGGTACCAGCGCCGCTCCTTTGACCCGGCGGCTCCACCACAACCAGCCCAAACCCAGGACCACCAACACGACGCCCAGGACCGCGACCAGGGTCAAGCTCCCCAACCACGTCAACAGGAAAAACGAAGTACCCCAGGTCCCGACCAGGCTGCCGACGGTGGAGATGGCGATCATCGCCCCGGTGTGCCGGCCCAGATGTCCCATATCGGCGATGGCCAACCGCAGGAGTACGGGAAGGACACCGCTTAACCCGAAGGCCGGAACCGCCAGCAGGACGCTGGCCGCCAGACAGGGACCCCATCGCGGGTCCGTGGTCCATTGCGAGACCGTAAACACGATCGGTTGCCCCACCCCGGCCAACAGGAGGGTCCACGCGCCCGAGCCCAACAGCAACCAGGGCAACACCGCGCCGGGCGTACGCCGGTCGGCCAGCCAGCCGCCGGTGGAATAGCCGCTGCTCATCGCCGCGAGGACGACCCCGATCAGCGCGCCCCAGACGAACAGCGACGTGCCGAACACCGGGGCGAGCAGACGACTGCCCAGAATTTCGAGAGCCATGACCACGGCTCCCGTGGTAAAGGCCGTGCCGAAAAACCACAGCCGGCCCCACGGGTACGGCGATGCGGGAGTTTCTTGTGCGTCCATCTAGTGTGTAGGGGCGAATCTCGGTGTCCACCTTCGAGGTTGCAGACCCGTTCACCCATCCTCGTCTCATGTGGTCTTTTCAAAAGACAAAAAGCTCCGAAAGATGCTATAGAAAGGGTCGTTTTAGTGTCAATGAAACAATGTGGCCGTGAGCAATGGAGGATGCATGGCGACCAAGGATTTTATTCTGGATCTGGGGAAATTGATGATCGGCATCGCATGGATCGACGGCCGGCTCGAACAGGACGAAATCAATGCAATGAAGGAACTCCTGTTCATGCTCCCCGACATTTCCGGGGAAGATTGGATGCAACTGGAACTCTACATGACGCATGCGGTGAGCGACGCCGAACGCCGGGACTTGCTGGACCGCGTCCTGTCCGGCATTCGATCTTCCGGGGACAAGCAACTCGTGCTTGAAACCCTGAAGAAACTGGTCGCGGGCGACGGGACTGACCGGGGGGCTGTAGGGGACGCCTCTCGTGGCGTCCCGGAGTCGGCGTTTGTGGAGGACATTCGTCGGGACATCGAAGGACGCAGTGCCGGCCTGTTGGGGCATCTTACCGCGCCCTTTCGACAAACCCTGAAACGCAAGGCCGGTCAGGGAGCACGCGAGGACCGGATCGAGGATTTCATCAAGAACACGATTTACTTCCAGTTGACGTCGGAGTTGGAGCAGCAGGGACGCACCCTGTCGTTCCCCGAGACGGAAGCCCGGAAAATTTGTTTGGCCGCGGGCCTGATGGCCCACGTGGCCTGGGTGGATAACGAGGTGTGCCACCGGGAACGCGAGGCCATGAGTCTCGCCCTCCGGGAACTCTGGAACGTACCCGACGACGAGGCCCGGTTGATTACCGAGATGAGTCACGCCCGGATCATGCAAGGTCTGGATCTCGTCCGGCTCACCAGGGGGTTTTGCCACCACACCACCATCGAGGAGCGCAAAGCGTTTCTGCGGTGCCTGTTCGCCATTGCCAATGCCGCGGAGGACACCTCGCATGCCGAGATCGAAGCAATTCGCCAGATTGCCAAATCGTTCGAGTTGCCGCATCAGGAATTCATCGAGGCGAAATTGACGATCCCGCGCCAGGATCGTGGCGGCTTATAAGAAGACACGATTCCGTTCCTGGATTCCCCGGTCTCGTTCGTCTAGAATCCCGTTCATGTCTTCGGAACCCCAATCGCCGAACGCCGACGAACACCGCTCTATCGCCGGAGCCGCCGGTCTCATCGGTACAGCGACCTTTTCCAGCCGCGTCCTGGGGCTGGTACGCGATATCCTGCTCGCGCGACTGTTGGGGGCGACGATTGCGGCTGACGCGTTCTTCGTGGCCTATCGCATTCCCAACCTGTTGCGTGAACTCCTGGCCGAAGGCTCCATGTCCTCCGCCTTTATTCCCGTCTTCACCGAATACCACACCCTGCGCAGCAAAAAGGAAACCTGGGAACTGGCCAGCGCCGCGTTTACCACGTTGCTGACCATTGTCACGCTGATCACCCTGCTCGGCGTGATCGCCGCCCCGGGCCTGGTGTGGGTACTGGCGCCCGGGTTTCACGATGACCCCGAACGATTGAGTCTCACGACCATCCTGACCCGGATCATGTTCCCGTATCTGATCTTCATCAGTCTCGCGGCCTTGACCATGGGCATCCTGAATTCCCTGCGAGCCTTTGCCGCCCCGGCCCTGGGTCCGGTGTTTTTCAACGTCTGCATTATCCTCTCGGCGCTCGTACTGGCCCCGGCATTGGAGGAACCGGCCCTGGGCATCGCCCTCGGGGTCGTGGCGGGCGGGCTGACGCAGTTCATCATGCAACTACCCGGCATTCAGAAACGCGGCCTGCTCTTCCAGTGGCGATTCAACCCCGGACATGCCGGCGTGCGGAAGATCGGCACCTTGATTATCCCGTCGTTGCTTGGGCTCTCCGTGGTGCAGATCAACATTACCGTGAGCACGATCCTGGCGTCGTATTTTCCCGGCGGGCCCACGTACCTGTTTTACGGCATGCGCTTGATCCAATTTCCCTTGGGCATTTTCGGAGTGGCCCTGGCCACGGCCATTCTGCCCACCCTGTCGGACCAGGCGTCGCGCGGGGCCATGGATGAACTCCGGGATACGTTGGGATTCGGCCTTCGCATGATCGGCTTCATCATCCTGCCGGCCATGATCGGGATTATTTTTCTTCGAGGCCCCATCGTACACCTGTTGTTTGAACACGGCGCTTTTTCCGCGGCCGATACCCAAGCGACCGCCGCGGCCGTGTTGGCCTATGCGGTCGGGCTGTGGGCCTTCGCGGGCATCCGTATCATCGTCACGGCCTTTTACTCGCTCCAGGATACGAAGACCCCGGCTCTCGCGGCCGTGGCTGCCATGCTCATCAATATCGTCCTGGCGTTACTCCTGATGCAGCCTTTGAAACATGCGGGCCTGGCTCTGGCGACGGCGCTCTCGGCCATGGTGAACATCGGGGTCTTGACCGGCATTCTCACGCATCGGCTGGGAGGCATAGATTGGCGAGGCATCGGCCGCTCACTCGGCCAAGCCGGGCTCGCGACAATCCCCGTGATTCTGAGCTGTCTCTGGATTGCAGATTTGGCGGTCTGGCATCGCGAGGACGAATGGATCGCCAAGGGCATCATGCTGACGGTCGGCATCGGCTTGAGCGCGACCGGCTACATCGGCATACAGGCCTTGTTTCACTCCAAAGAACTGGAAGTCCTATGGAAGCTGGTTCAACGCAGCGTTCCGTTCTTGCGCGCCCAAACCTGACGTTCGAATCGCCCGGGGATGCGCACGCATGAGAGCCGTGCTCCAACGGGTCCGCTCGGCCTCCGTCACGGTCGAGGGCGACACCATCGCGTCCATCGCGCAAGGGCTCGTGGTCCTGTTGGGTGTGGCGAAAGACGATTCCGAGGACGACGTCTCCTATATGGCTGACAAGATCCCGCAGTTCCGTATCTTCTCCGACGAAGCGGGGAAGATGAACCGGTCGATCACGGACGTGAAAGGGGAACTGCTGATGGTCTCGCAATTTACGTTGTTGGGCGACACCCATCGTGGCCGGCGTCCGGGCTTTGATGCGGCCGCGCCGCCCGACGTGGCGCAGCGACTCTATGAATCCGCGGCGCACGCCATTCGAGAACAGGGCGTTCAGGTGCAAACAGGCAAGTTCGGTGCCAATATGGTCGTGACGTTGGAAAATGACGGCCCGGTGACATTTGTTCTTGACAGCCACCGGAGGCAATCAGGGAAAATAGAGTAGGTGTTGAACGAACCCGGGCACGAACGGGTCAATGGGGGGCAGATGGCAACCGCCGTTTCTCAACATCATCCACTCAGGCGACTATTCGGTGCGCTGACGGAACGCAGCTTCACCGAATCACTGGGCTGGCCCGATTTCAACGTCACCGCGTACCTCTCCAATCTGCTCGTCGAATTTTCCCACGTCGACAATCTGCGACACATTAGGAACCAGCGCGGACAACCCGTCGAAACGGTGGTCGAACTCTTGTACGAATCCGAACTCGCGACGGACTCCCCCGACGCTGACCGGGAACGAAAGATTCACCGGCACATCGGCGACTTGACGCTGTTCATTGCGGGGCTGTTTCCGGAATATCTGCACTATCTCAAGACCGGCGGGCTGATTTACCACAAGGATCACCTCGTGGATTACGTGAAAGCCGGGAAACGGTCCTACCGGATCGTCGCCGCCTTTCAACACGGTGAACGTCAAGACCCCCCGGTGCTGTATCAAAAACTCTCTTCGAACTTCGAACTGTGCGTGACCGGCCTCGGACTTGTACGCCAGGACCTGGACCGCATGCAGCATCCTCCGCATCAACCCGCCAAAGACATTCTGTTACATTGATCGATGATAGAACCGAGTGAGCGCGGGATGGGATCCGTCATTTTTCATTTGGCCTTTCCCGTACACGATCTGGAAGCAGCCAGGGGATTCTACGTGGATGGACTGGGCTGCACGCTGGGGCGCCGGTCGCCGCACGCCATGCTGCTGAAATTCAAGGACCATCAAATCGTGGCTCAATTGACGACGGAGCCGCTTCCCCGGCAGAAAGGCATCTATCCTCGGCATTTCGGGTTGGTTTTTACGGACGAGGGGGAGTGGCAAGCGATAGTGGATCGGGCCAGGGCCCACGGGCTCAAGTTCTACCAACAGCCCCGTCATCGATTCCCGGGAACCCGGCTTGAACACCAGACGTTTTTTCTCGAGGACCCGTCACACAATCTGCTGGAGTTCAAACACTACACGCATGATAGCGCGATCTTCGGCGAGCACGACGCGTCCGTGATCGGCGATGAAACCGAGCCGCGGTGACCGGCCGCACTAGGGCATGACGTCCAGTTCCGCCAGGACTTCCTCCAGGTGGCCGTCCACTTTGACCTTTTGGAAGATATCATCGAGCTTGCCTTGTTCATCGATAATGAACGTCGTGCGCTCGATGCCCATGAATTTCCGGCCGTACAGTGATTTCTCTTTCCACACGCCGTAAGCCTGCACCACGGTTTTCTTTTCGTCACTGAGCAACGGGAAATTCAGGTTGAACTTTTTCACGAACTTCTTGTGCGAGTCCACGGAATCCGCGCTGATCCCCAGCACCACGGCACCGCTGGCATGAATTTCCTCCAGGCCGTCACGAAAGGCGCAGGACTCTTTGGTACAACCCGGCGTATCGTCTTTCGGGTAAAAATACAGCACGACTTTCTTGCCCTTGAAGTCGGAGAGACGCACGATTTTTCCGTCCTGGTTCGGTAAGGAGAAGACCGGAGCTTTTTGTCCGATTTTCACCTGTTTGGTCGAAGGTCCCGGGGGGGACTGTACGGCTTTCTTCGTTTTCGCTTTGGCCGGTGTGGTCGTTTTCTTGGTGACGGCCTTTTTCGTTCCTCCGGATGCCGTTGGTTTTTTCGTTGCCTTGCTTCTCTGGGCCATTACTTCTCCTCTCCCTCGTCGCTTCTTGTATTCTGAATAATCAACTTCAGGTAACCGAGGTTTTCACCAGCGTCCCTTTTTCCCCGAGCACTCGTAAAATTTTATGATATACCGGTGCTAAAAGAAAAGAGAAAATCCTGGCCCGAGTGAGGGACACGTGCAATTCGTCGTCGATGAAAATATTCCGTTTGCCCGGGAAGCGTTTTCACATCTCGGGTCCGTGACCCTGCTACCGGGACGAGCCATCACCCGCGAGGCGCTTCGGAAAGCCCACGCGCTCATCGTCCGGTCCGTCACCAAAGTCGATGCCGCGCTGTTGGACGGCACCGACGTGCAATTCGTGGGAACGGCGACCACGGGCGTCGAGCATATCGACCGTGAGTATCTGGCCGCTCGCAACATCGCGTTTGCCGCGGCCCTCGGGTGCAATGCAAACGCCGTGGCGGAATACGTGCTGACGGCCCTGCTGGTGACGGCTCACGCCAGGGGCCTGAGCCTCAGCGGAAAAACCCTCGGGATCATCGGCGCCGGCCGGATCGGCAGCATTGTGGCGGCCAAAGCGCCCGCGCTGGGCATGCAGACGCTTCTGCATGATCCGCCATTGGCGCGAGCAACCGGCGATCCACGATACCTGTCACTGGCTGAAACCCTGCAAGCCGACTTCATAACCTTACACGTCCCGTTGACGTACGACGGACCCGACCCCACGTTTCATTTGATCGGAGCGGATGAACTGGCGCACATGACACCCTCTGCCATTCTGATCAATACCGCACGCGGTGAAGTCGTGGATAACACAGCCCTGCTTGAGACATTGACCAAGGGAACGATCGGAGGCGCGGTCCTGGACGTCTGGGAACGGGAACCTGCCATCGACTGGGACCTCCTGAACCGGGTGACGCTCGGCACGCCACACGTTGCCGGCTACTCCTCAGACGGGAAAATCAATGGAACGGTGATGGTGTATCACGCCTGCTGCCGCTTTTGGGGAATCGAACCGGTCTGGGCTCCTCCTGACACTCCGGCTGCACCGGCACCCGGCTCTTTGCCCCATCTTCAATTCGATGCCACCGGCAAACATTTCCAAACCCTGGCCCATGACATTCTCACAACCCTGTACGACCTGCCCGCAGACCACGCGCGAATGCGTGACCTACTCGCCGTTCCCGAGCCATTGCGTCCGCAGGTCTTCGACCAACTCCGAAGAGATTATCCGCATCGCCGGGAATTTGCCGGTTCACCGATCTCCATCACGGGTGCCGACCGAAACCTCATCTCCCGATTACAAACATTGGGCATCCAGGCGAGTGCACCCTGTCAAAAGACCTGACCCCGCTATTCTCTAAGAAGACTGAATTTGACAACATACGCCATTGGCGTATAATTTGCGATGATGGTCATTATAGAAACCCGTATTTTTACGCGGCGTATCAAAGAACTGATGAGCGATGATGAGTACAGAGCACTTCAAGAAACCCTGGTGAATCGCCCAGGAATGGGCGACGTCGTTCCAGGCACCGGAGGGCTGAGAAAAGTGCGCTGGAAGCACGAAGACCATGGTAAAAGCGGTGGAGTTAGAGTGATTTACTACTGGATGACGGAAGACGAACAACTGTACATGCTGTACGTGTACCCAAAAAGTAAGCAAGAAGACCTGACGGCAGAGCAAAAGAAAGGTCTGAAATCGATCGTAGCGAGGTGGTCAGATGAAAAATGAACTGTTCAACGAGTTGCTGGCCAGTGTGCAAGAAATGGACGACATTGTTAAAGGTAAAAAAGCCGCTGCCCGAGTCACTGAGTTTCCAGAGCCGGAAGTCAAACTGATTCGGGAAAAGGTGGGCCTGAGCCAGAACCGCTTTGCCATGTTGATCGGTGTCAGCAAGCGGACACTGGAAAACTGGGAGCAAGGACGCCGGCACCCGACCGGCCCCGCCAAAGCCTTGTTGAGAATCCTGGACGCCGATCCGAAGCACGCCGTTCGCGCGTTGCACGGGTAAGCAGGACAATTCGAGGCAGGAAGTGGTGACAACTTTAAAGAAGAATTGCCTGATTGCTGCCCTGTTGATCTCATGCTGTCTGGCAACGGCCCTACCGGCTGCGGAGCTTGAGCGCATCGAGAACGCCACGCTTGTCGAGGCTGGCCTGAACGACGGGGACAGTTTCAAGGTCAAGGCTGCCGGGAAGGAACTGCACCTGCGGCTGTACTACGTGGATTGCCCGGAGACGACCGCCAGAAAGGCTACGAGGGACAGGGTTCTCGAACAACAATATGATTTCGGCCTCGAAGACCCCAAGGCCGTCATGCGCTGGGGCAAAGAGGCCGCCGCGTACGTCAGACGGGTCCTGTCCCGGCCATTCACTATTTACACCAGTTACGCCAAGGCACCAGGAGGGTCGGCCATGGGTCGTTACTATGCCTTTATCAAAACCCACGACGGCCGTGATCTCGGGCACCTCCTCGTCGAACAGGGCCTGGCCAGAGTACACGGCGAAAGCCACCAAGACCCTGACGGCACACCAAGCAAATTCGTATGGAAAGAACTCCGGGATGTCCTCGATTTCGCCATGTTGAAGCGCAATGGAATATGGGAGGAAACCGATCTTAACCTCTTCCTTAAAGGGCGAAAAATCCTGCTGGAAGAAGAGATGAAATGGGAGAAAAAATGCGACAAACCTATCGACCTGAATACCGCATCAAATGAACAGCTCCAGGAAATTCCAGGAGTTGGTCCGGCTACAGCTGCCAAAATCACCGCCGGTAGGCCTTACGAGTCCGTCGAAGACCTGTTGAAGATTCCGGGTATCGGTCAGAAAACGCTGGAGAAGATCAAGCCTTGTGTGACGGTCAGGCACTGAACTTCCCCCTCACCCCAGCCCTTCGACAAAGCTCAGGATAGGCCCTCTCCCGCAATGGAGAGAGGGTTCTATGGGGTATTGACATAACATGGACGAATTTCTATAATTCTATAATTCCTATCGGAAATGTATGAATTGAGATGCTGAAGATTCCGCTGAAAGTGACGTACGCGATTTTTGCGACACTGGACCTTGCTTTGCGATACGGGGAGGGGCCGGTGCAGGCCAGGACGATTGCCCGGCGGCAGACTATCCCTCCGCGGTTTATCGAGCAGGTGCTGCACGCCTTGAAGCAGGGCGGCATCGTTGACAGCATCAGGGGGCCGCAGGGAGGATACGTACTGCGGCAACCCCCGGCGGAAGTGTCCGTGGCCGCCATCGTCGAAACGATGAACGGTCAAGCCGAGCCGGAGACCCGAGAGGCCGGCACGAACGGACGGGCCTTGCGGCCTCCCCATCGCGAGGCGTTATTATCGAGGCTGTGGGATCGCGTGTACCAGGCCGAGCGGGAGATTTTGAATTCGGTCACGCTGCAATCACTGATTGAACAATATACGGAGCTCGAACAACAACGGGCGCCGATGTACCACATTTAACGTTGCTGGCATTGGGAGCCTATTCCCCATTTCATCCGGAGGCACATCATGAGCACGGGCCGTTCCACCACGTTTCCTGAGATTCATACCATCCCCATCCCTCAAGAGATTCAAGAGGAAATCGAAACGTTTGAAGACGAGGTCAAACGGTTACAGGCCGGCGACGTCACCCTGGACCTGTTCAAGCCGTTCCGGCTGCAATACGGCATCTATGGGCAACGGCAGGCGGACGTGCAAATGGTGCGCATCAAAATCCCCTTTGGCGGGATGACGGCCAACCAGGTACGCCGCGTGGCCGAACTGGCCGAGACTTACGCCACGGGCGTCGGCCACGTGACGACCCGGCAGGATATTCAATTGCACTTCGTGCCCCTGCCGCAGATCAGCACGGTCATGCGCAAACTGGAAGAAGTGGGACTCACCACGCGCGAAGCCTGCGCCAACACCGTCCGCAACGTCACGGCTTGCCACCTGGCCGGTGTCTGCCAGGGCGAGGTCTTTGACGTGACCCCCTACGCGAACACCGTGGCCCGACACCTGCTGCGCAACCCGCTCAACCAGAGCCTGCCGCGGAAATTCAAGATCGCGTTTTCCGGCTGCAATCACGATTGCGCCATGACGCCCATCCACGACGTGGGCTTGTTGGCGAAGAAGGCGGAGGACGGCACGATCGGCTTTCGCATGGTGGTCGGCGGCGGATTGGGCGCGGCCCCGCGCATCGCGCACCTGCTCCGGGAATTCGTGCCCATGGATGATCTCATCCCATCCATCGAAGCCGTCATCAAGGTCTTCGACAATCTGGGCAATCGGAAGAACCGCAGCAAAGCCCGCATGAAGTTCGTCATCGAGAAACTGGGGTTTGAAGAATTCAAACGCCGGTGGGAAGCAGCCTATGAAGAGATGTTCGGCGCCAAGCCCGCGCATCCGCCGATGAAACTCCTCCCGCATGCCGACCCGGCTCCCCTCATCATGCCGGCCAAGAATGGGGGCAACGGCAATGGCGGTCACCCTGATGGGTCGGCGGCCTCGCCGTTCGCCACGTGGCGACGCACCAACGTGGTGAAGCAACGGCAGGACGGGTTTTCCGCAGCCGTGCTGCGACTGCCGACGGGGGATATCACCGCCGAGCAAATGCTGGTGGTGGCTGATCTGGCCGAACGCTATTCCAACGGCAACGTGCGCACCACGATCGGGCAGAACCTGATTATTCGCTGGGTGGCCGATGAACAACTCGAGGCCTTCCACGAGGAATTGGACGCCCACGGCTTGAGCCAGCCCGGCGCGAACAAAACCGAAGACATCGTGGCCTGCCCGGGGACCGATACCTGCGGTCTGGGCATCACCTCATCCAAGGGCGTCGCCCGCGCCCTGGCCGAAGTCTTTCCGCCCGGCCAAGTTCCCGAGGATTTGAAAGGGACCACGATCCATATCAGCGGGTGCCATAATTCGTGCGCCCAACATCATATCTCGACCATCGGGCTGCACGGGGTGGGCAAACGCGTCGGCGATCACATCGCCCCGGTGTATGAACTGCATCTCGGCGGGCGGGTCAACGGGACCGCGGAAGTCGGACACATGACGATCAAACTCCCGGCCAAGAACGTGCCTGCCGCGGTGTCGCACCTGCTCGACGTGTATCGACGCGACCGCCAGGAGGGCGAAAGCCTGCACACCTTTGTCAAACGGGCCGGCAAGAACGCGCTCAAGGAAGAACTGATCGGGCATTCCATTCTGCCGTCCTATGACGACGATCCGTCGTACTACTTCGACTGGGAAGCGGATGAAGAATTTACGCTCGAAGACCTCGGCCCCGGTGAATGCGCCGGCGGCGCCATCGAGATGATCGACAACCGGATCCTGGAAGCCGAGCAGGAACTGTACCAGGCCCGCATCTTGGCCGAGAAACATCAATATGCCATGGCCATCAACAAGTCCTATCGCGCCGTGGTGGCCGGGGCCAAGGCCCTGCTCGTGACCGAAGGCATCGATCCGAACACCGATGCGGACACGCTCGCGGAATTCGATGAGTTCGCCGACCGGCAAAACGGGCTCATTCCGCAAACGTATCGCGGGTTGGCCCGAACCGTCAGCGACCTGGGCACCAAAAACAATTCCGCCGAGTTCACCAACCAGAAGATGGCCTTTGCCAAAGGGTTCGTGGAACACTGCCGGAAATTGACCGAAGCCATTGACGAGGATCTGAAACTCGGAACCGCTGAAGAAAGCCCGGCCATAACAGAACCGGCCCCAGCCGCGGAACCCGTGCAGGACGTGACCGTGCTGGATCTTCGAGGAGTCATGTGCCCGCTGAATTACGTCAAGACCAAATTGAAACTGGAAATGATGGACGAGGGTGAACGCCTGGAAGTCTGGCTGGATGCCGGAGAACCCATCAAGAACGTGCCCATGAGTCTTCGCAACGACGGCCACAAGGTCCTCGGCGAAGATCCGTTGGAAGCAGACGAGGAACATTTCAAGATTCTGGTGGAGAAGGTGGAAGGTTAATCAGGAGCCGACCGTGACGGAAACGGCACAAGAAAATCTTTCAGCAGAAGCCATTCAGGAACTGAACCGGCGCTTTGAGGGCCAAGCGCCGCAGGAGGTCCTGGCCTATGCGTTGGAACGGTTTTTCCCCAGGGTGGTGTTGGCGTGCAGTTTCGGCGCGGAGGACGTGGTGCTGTGGGACATGATGCACCGCATCAATCCGCAAGCCTCGCTGTTTTATCTGGACACGGATTTCCTCTTTCCGGAAACCCACGCCGTGCGTGACCGCTTGATCGACCGGTACAAGGTTGCTCCCGAGCAGGTGATTCGCGTCGCGCCGGCGCTCACGCCCGCGGAGCAGGCGAAAGAATTCGGAGACCTGTTATGGGTCCGGCAGCCGGATGAATGCTGCCGAATCCGGAAGGTCGAACCGTTGACCAAGACTTTGAAGAACTACTCAGCATGGGTCACCGGCATTCGTCGCGACCAGTCGCCCACGCGCGCCACCGCGGGGTTGGTTGAATGGGACGCCCGGTTCGGTCTCGTCAAATTCAATCCCCTGGCAACCTGGACCAGCGAGGAGATCTGGGCCTACATCAAAACGCATGACGTGCCGTACAACGCGCTTCATGACCAGGACTATCCCAGCATCGGATGCACGCACTGCACCGCGCCCGTTCAGCCTGGCGCCGATCCACGATCCGGACGATGGCAGAGTTCTGAGAAAATCGAATGCGGGCTGCACAAGTAACCATCTTCCCGGAAAGTCACCGTAGACCACCATTGGAATTCAACCGGACGTTTCATTGACCACAGGCGCCGCTGATGCATCAACTCATCACCAAAATCGGGAAAGGGCAACGCGGGGTTAGAGACCTCTCGTGGGACGAAGCCAAACAGGCCGCCCGGGCTATGATCGAGGGCACTGCCACACCCCAGCAGACCGGGGCGTTTTTGATGGCCATGCGGATCAAGCTGGAAGGCGTGACGGAATTGGCCTCGTTCACCGCGGCCACGCGCAGCTATGTGGCGCCGATCACAGCACCGGCCGGCCTCAACGTGGTGGACGTGCCGGTCTATGCCGAAAAGCACAACACGCATCACGTATGCCTGCCCGCGGCCATTGTCGCCGCTTCCGCCGGGGCCGCCATCCTGTTTCACGGCGTCGACAATCCCGCGGTGTCTTCCGACTTGCCGCGAGTGTTGGCGCAACTGGGCATCCCCGTCGCGTTACAGGGAGACGACCTGACCGGCATGTTGCAACGGGAAGGCTTCGCGTACATGGACCTCGCGCTGTATCACCCTCCCTTGGCCGGGTTGCTGGCATTGCGCGAACAACTGGGCGCTCAAAACCTGTTCCATCAAGTCGCCCGGCTCCTGAATCCCATGCGGGCGCACTCGCAAGTGGTGGGCGTGGCCCATCCGCCGTACCTGGAAAAGATCCCGGAAGTCGTGAACATGATCGGTGGGCGCAGGCTCCTGGTCTTTCAGGGGGTGGAAGGATTTCCCGAACTTTCGATGACGACCCTGGCGAACATGCGGGAACTGCGTGACAACCGCGTGACCCCCTTGTCGCTCAAACCCGAGGACGTCCGGCTTTCCCCGGCCTCGTTCCAGCACATGGCCGTTCCGACGTCTTCTCCCTCCGTTCGTCCTGAGCGTAGCGTGAGCGAAGTCGAAGGGCGACAAGGCTCAGGACAAGCCCCGAACGACGTCCCCGCCATAGAGGCGGAGATGATTCATCGCACCCTGAACGAGCAAACCCATCGACGCCCAGGGCAAGCCCAATTCCGCGATTGGGTCATCTACAACGCCGCCATGTTCCTGTATGCCGGAGGGCAGGCCCCGTCCATCGCCGAAGGCGTGCCGTTGGCGAAAAGAGCATTGGACTCCGGCGCGGCTGCAAAAAAACTGGCGGCGCTCGCATCATCCCCGGCGCCCCCCTCACCCCAGCCCTTCGACAAAGCTCAGGACAGGCCCTCTCCCTCCGGGGGAGAGGGAGTCGAGCAACCAAAGGTCGTGCACGCATGAGACATCTTCGGCAACTGGAAGACCAAAGCGTCTATATCCTGCGTGAGGCCTATAAGCACTTCGATAACCTGGGCATGCTCTGGTCCATGGGGAAGGATTCCACGGTGCTCCTGTGGCTGGCCCGCAAGGCCTTCTTCGGCCACGTCCCGTTTCCGCTCCTGCACGTGGATACCAGTTACAAGATCCCCGCCATGATCGAGTACCGGGACCGGCTGGCGCGGGAATGGCGGCTCAACCTGGTAGTCGGACAGAATAAGCAAGCCCTGGCCGAAGGGATGAATCACGAGCGTGGACGGGTCGAATGCTGCACCGCGCTCAAGACCAACGGGCTCAAACTCTTGCTGGAGGAGAAAGGGTACACGGGCATCATCCTGGGCGTCCGTGCGGATGAAGAAAGCACGCGCGCCAAGGAACGGTATTTCTCCCCGCGCGACAAGAACAACGATTGGGATTTTCGGGACCAGCCCCCGGAACTGTGGGATCAATTCAAAACCTCGTTCCCGCCGAACACCCACATCAGGATTCACCCCCTGCTGGACTGGACGGAGATCAACATCTGGGAATACATCAAGCTCGAAAACATTCCCTTCATGGATTTGTACCTCGACAGGGGCGACGGCACCCGGTACCGGAGCCTGGGGTGCGCCCCCTGCACCTTCCCGATCAAATCCACCGCCTCCACGGTCGAAGAAATCATTGAAGAACTGCGCGCCACGAACGTGGCGGAACGCGCCGGTCGCGCTCAGGACGAAGGCCGAGGCATGGAGGTACTCCGCAAAGATGGATACATGTAAGGCCGAAACCGCGGCCGCCGTTGATATCCGCGACCGCATGAACATCGTTATCGTCGGCAGCGTGGACCATGGCAAGTCCACCCTGTTGGGTCGCTTGTATGCGGACACAGGCACCCTGCCGGTGGGCAAGATCGAAAAAATCCAGGCCATCTGCAAACAGCAAGGCAAGGAGTTTGAGTACGCCTTCCTGTTCGACGCCTTCCTGGAAGAACAGCAGCAGGGCGTGACCATCGATACCGCCCGCACCTTTTTCCAATGGGCGGGGCGTCAATACATCATCATCGACGCGCCCGGGCACAAGGAATTCCTGAAAAACATGATCTCCGGCGCCGCGCGCGCCGAAGCCGCGCTCCTGCTGATCGATGCCCTGGAAGGAGTCAAGGATCAATCCAAACGGCACGGCTTGTTGCTCTCGATGTTGGGCGTGAAACAAGTCACCGTGGTCGTAAACAAAATGGACCTCGTGGACTACAGCCAAGAAACGTTCGCGCTCATTGAAAAGGAGTATCGCGCGTTCCTGGCGCAACTCGACGTGACGCCCCAATTCGTGATCCCCGCCAGCGCCAAACGCGGGGACAACATCGCCACGCCCAGCCCGCAGATGGCCTGGCACACCGGCCCCACGGTGCTGGAATCGCTGGCGCAATTTTCCTCGGAATCCGAACAAGCCGAACAACCCCTGCGGTTTCCATTGCAGGACGTCTATAAGTTCGACGCCCGCCGCATCCTGACGGGGCGCATCGCATCCGGACGCCTCAAAGTGGGTGACCAGGTGATCTTTTCACCGTCGAACAAGAGCGCGGTCGTGCAAACGCTGGAAGCATTCAACATCGAACCGCCGCCCACGCAAGCCCAGGCCGGGCAATCCGTGGGCATTACCCTGGACGAACAGATTTTCGTCGAGCGCGGGGAGATCGTCAGTCACGAGCGTTCCCTGCCGCTCGTCTCCACGACTTTTCGCGCCAACCTGTTCTGGCTCGGACGCCGGCCCCTGGAAATGGACAAATCCTATCTGGTCCGGTTGGCCACGCACGAAGTCGAATGCCGCGTCGCGGAAATTCACCGCATCGTGGACGCCGACAACCTCTCGTTGGATCAACAACAGACCAATTCGGTCGTAAAGCGGAACGAAGTAGCGGACGTGACCATCCAGACCAAGGCCCCGCTCGCCTTCGACCTGTATTCCGATTTCGAGACCACAGGCCGGTTCGTCCTGGTCGATGACTACGACGTGTCCGGGGGCGGGATCATCACCGAGATGGTGGCGGACCGTGAAGAGACCCTGCGGATCGAAGCCCGGCAACGGGATTTCGCCTGGGTCACGGGCGACGTCACCCTGGCGGACCGCGCCAAGCACTACGGCCACCGTGCGGCGCTCGTCCTCCTCATCGGCCCCGATACCACGGGCAAGACCTTCCTGGCCAAGAAAGTGGAATCCACTCTCGTGGCCGAAGGCCGGCACGTCTACATGCTGGACCCGGAAAACCTGCGCCGCGGGCTCGACGCCGATTTGCAGGAAGGCGATGCCCGGGAAATGATCCGTCGCTACGGCGAAGTGGCGCGGCTGCTCATCGACACCGGCGTCCTGCTGATTTCAACCACGAACTCGTTCACCCCTTCGACCGGGCTCAGGACAGGCCTGCAGGAGGATCAGACCGTCGAAGCCATCCGCACGCTGGTGCATCCCGCGCCGGTCCTCACCGTTTACATGAGCCAGGAGACAACCCCCTCCCCCATCGAAGCCGATCTCTCCTTCACCGGCCCCGAAGACTTCACCAGCACGGCCCACGCCGTCCTGACCGCGCTCAAAGAAAAAGGCATCATCGCCGAAACCATCGGCAACCAACCCGTCTTCCAATTCTCGATTTAAGGAACCTCTGCTTTATTGCACTATCGGGCGTATGGCTGCGTTGTGTCCTCGCTCAACCCTCACCTATCTCTCTGATAAGCCTCGGGTTTCGCTCCGGGACGCCTTGCCCTCCATCCCGCTATCACAATAAATCAGAGGTTCCTTAACGCTTATCTCCTCTCGCTCCGCCTCCAGAGCCGTAGGTCGGGTTAGCCGCAGGCGTAACCCGACATTCCACCTACGCGGGCGTAGACAACTTCAACCCCACCACCCCCGACACAATCAACACGATAAACAACACACGCGCCACGTCGCGCGGCTCATTGAACAAAATCATACCCATAATCGCCGCGCCCGCCGCGCCAATCCCCGTCCACACGGCATACGCCGTTCCGATCGGAATAACCCGCACGGCCAGCGACAGACACACCATACTCACACTCATCGCCACAATCGTCCCCACACTCGGCCACAGCCGCGTAAACCCGTCCGCATATTTGATCCCGGTAATCCAGACAATCTCAAAAACCCCGGCGACAAACACATACACCCACGCCATACACTCCTCCTATTCGTGACAGGAACGCCCGAAAGCCTCCTTGTAACACGCCCCGGCCTTGCATGACCACTGCCGCCATCCCCGCCGTTTCTCCTTCTGTCATCCCCGACCTGATCGGGGATCCAGTGTCTTTCTCTTTCTTTCCAAGAAGCGAATGTCGAGAAGCATGGCGTCGACTTTGCCGAAGCCGCAACCGTCTTCGGCGACCCCTTGGAGTTGACTATTGCGGACCCGGATCATTCTGTGGGAGAATTTCGCTTTCTAAGTATGGGCCGCTCCTCACGCAATCGCATTCTTGTTGTGTCCTATACTGAGCGCCAGGAGCGCATCCGCATTGTCAGTGCTCGGATCGCGTCACCAAAGGAGCGTAGGCAGTATGAGTCCGGATCGTGATCAAGACGTAATGCGTGCCGACTACGACTTTTCAAACGGCATTCGTGGCAAGCACCACAAAGCCTATCGTCAAGGTACGAATTTAGTCCTGTTGGAACCAGACGTCGCCGAAGTGTTCAAGGATTCCGCAACGGTCAACGCTACGCTCAGAACGCTGGTCAAAATTGCCAGAGACCACGCGTCGAAACCAACCGACCGCTGACCTGTTCGTATTCGTCTCCACACTGCGCTCATCGCAGTTGTCGTTCTCTCCTTTCCCCTTTCTGTCATCCTCGACATTCTTAATTGAGGATCCAGTGTCTTTGTCTTCGTAGTGCCGCCATGTCCCCGGCGCCTGCGGGCGTGGCTGCGCCCCGGTCCCGCAAACTCTATGTGGAGGCGAGGACTGTCTGAGCGTAGCGAGTTCCGCAGCCCACACCACCGGGACCGGGGCACAGGCACCCCTTGGGGCCACGCCCGGGCGCCACTGGTTTTGGGTCCTTTTGCCGAAACAAAAGGACCTCGGCGTGTGGGGCCGAAACCCCACAAGCATCCTTTCCCTCGTCGTGCGGGGACGAAACCCCGCGAGAACCTTTCCTCTTCTTGCTATAGTTTTGCTATGTCCTGCTATGTTTGTGCTATGAATTTGCTATGCCATGCTATGCCTTTGCTATGCTTGCTATGATCTTGCTATGTTTTGCTACGCCATTGCTATGAATTGCTATACTTGTGCTATGACTTGCTATGTTTTTTGCTATGTTCTGCTATGATTTTGCTATGTTCCGCATAGCGGGCGGAAAACGGGGAGGAGCAGGGCACGGGCACGCCCGACGCAGGCTAGCTATTAAACGGATTGATAACGCGCAGGCCGTCATAATCCTGTTCCGCACCGAGATCTTCGGAATAGACGGCATCGCATCGTAAGGCGCGCGCTGCGGCAAGAATGGCGCTGTCCCAGTAGGAGAGGTTGAACCGGTCGCAGATGACAAAGGCCGCGTGTATGAGGTCGAGTGTGATTGTCTGAACGGGGAAGCGCTGCATGGCTTCGGCGAAAGCCACTGCTTCGTCGTGGGTTAACGCGCCGGGGCGTGAAGCGCGGGTGGATTGAACATAAAATTCCTGGAGCACTTGCACCGACAGGGCGAGATCGGTCGTGCCAAGCAGCTCAAGCGCGCGGCTTCGTTTTCCTGCATCCTCCGCCGCGTTGCTGACGGCATAGATCAGGATATTGGTATCAAGGAAACGCATTACGCTCGTGCAATGCGTCACGCGGAAGATTATCGGCCGCTCGCAAGCCCCCACCGCGAGTGCGAATGGCCTCCAGCGTCTCGTCTTGAAGCTGGTGCAGGCGGTCGAATTCCTTCTTGGGAACTTGGCCCCGAACCAAGGCAACAAGGTAAGCCCGAACAAGCGCCGAAACCGATGTCCCAGCCTCAGCCGCCTTGACACGGGACAGCCGATAGATTTCGTCGTCGATGGATACGGTAATGTTCTTCATAGACACAGCCTCACAGTTTCCGTGTTACACAATATACAAAATTGGAAGCGAATACGCAACAACCAAAATGTGGAGGGTAGTGTGCCAGTGTAAACCATGTGCCCGGTTTGTACCCCCGACGCAGGCTAGCTATTCTGTCAACGCCTGTCCTGAGCGCAGTCGAAGGGAATGACTGAGGGAATTATATAGGTGTCTACCCAAGATTAGGGCAAGCGTTTTGCGAACAGTTTATAAGGAGCGCGGCCCCAGGATTCCACCATACGACGGAAGGGCGGGATATACATGCCGAGAAACCTCCGATTTTCCTTGTTCTCTGTTCGTCCATAATTACTGAGAACGGATTGTTGTTGCTTCTGCTCAACGGGAGGATGTCCCACAAGCGAAGGGTAAATAACACGACATTGCTGTTTTGCAATCAAGTCTTGGATACAGAGAGGCCAATCTGCTTCCCTGTTAACAGGCAAAGCGTATTTCACGAAATGAAGGGCCGCTTGAAATGATATGGTATACGCAACGGCTCCTGTGACTTTTAAACGCGGAGCATGAAGATATGACGTGTAGCAGCCTAATAAATGCTGTGTTCCTTGATAACGAACATAGGCACGAGAGTAATACAGTTGTGTGAGGTCAGCGTTATGATAATAACGACCAGTCAGGAAATCAATGAGTTGGGGGGAAGGGATGGCATCATCTTCCAAGATCAAAGCATAGGCGATGTTCTTAGAAACGATTCGACGGTAGATGGTGAGATGTGACAACGCACAGGCAAATTCAGAATCGGATAAGATATGTCCTGCTCGTTGAGCAGCGACCCGATCAATTTGGTCTTCATACTGGGGATCAAGGCCATGACGACCGTCTACGGCATCGACAAATTCAAACTCAATGCCAAGCTGACGCAAGGCTTTTGAAATGGAGTCACGTCGATCTGTGCAATCCGGGAGCGAAATCACAAAGACTGGGATGGTGTTCGTGTGATGCTGAGTCATGACCGCCTTCCTTCTGTGAAACAGAGGATCAATCAGCCACGACCACAAAACGGTCGGGCCGTTTCTGTTCCACCAAGACGATTGGCGGTGCCTGTATTTACCTTGTGTGAAAAACACCGTCTGGCTGGGAGCTACCCAGTAAGAACGATGTGAGGCTGTTGTATTGCAGGTCCGACCCGACTAAGGGATCGTCCTAGTGGAACAGAATGATGAAGTATAACCTAAGTGATTGGATGGAGTAAACGGTGAGACAGAAAAATGAACCGCTAGATTGTGAATCAGTTACTCTAGGAGAGTGGGAAAAAGCCGTGGGGCAAACGGTGGAGACAGTTCTTGAGGGTTCGACGAGCCTATCAAGAGTATGCCAATACTTGTCTGGAGTTTCGGAATGAGACGGGGATTAGGTTTGGCATATAACCCACGACTTCCTGTTTCTACGCTCCGATCATAGAAATAGACTGCATTATTACAGTCTTTCCAACCATACATTGAAACCAATTGAATCTTGGGCAAACCGGTATATAAGTCCCATGACTGAACACATCCAATCCCCGATCCTCGATCGAGTCAAGGACAGGCTTTGATCGGGGAGCCAGTAGGCACCTTCGATCGCTAAACAAACTTGTCGCAGTTAATCAAGCCCGTTAACCGGAGCCTTCCTTGGACGGTATTGCCGGAAAGCTGTGATTTAGACCTGTACCATAAACAGGGAAACTTCCGATCAAAACGGCTCATCGCCAAAACCTGCACGACCCATCTTTGCCATCTGACTTACACCGCATTTCTGCTAACTATTATGAAAATACTCTTAAAATTCGCTTCCACCATGTCTTCTTCCGTCTTGCCTCAATATCCTGTTGTTTTTCTTCCCTGTCTCTGTTCCTTCCATCAATAATTTCTTCCTTGGACCAACGCCTACACCATCTCGTTCTATTTTCTTGGATTAGGTAATGACTTTTGCAAGGCAACTGCCAATTCCCCACAGACGGCCATAAACTTACCATTTCTCCATCGTACTCAATCATCCATTCGCTTCGTCCCAATGGGAGACTAACTTCGGCTTTACATCCACATGCGCACAGGTGTTCCGTGAGTCGATGTTTAGGTGATAGGTAGAGCGCTCCTTCTTCCATTGTTTCTGGCATATCTTCTACCCATATTGGACGCCACATCTTGGTTTTCATAGCAGCGAATCCTCTGCCTAGCTAGTGATATTATCCATCGTGCTACCCATTCTTGCTAAGTTCAAAACGCGGTAGCTGGTTCTACGCATGTCGATAAGGCCTGAGGGGTGGGGGAATGAAGTAATTCGATCAATTAAACTCAATTTCGGACACCGCGAGATGTTTCTTGGCCATTCTAATGTTATTGCGTATTCGGCATGAAATTTTATCGTAAAATTATTCTGTTTCAGAAATTTTGGAAGTCAGTCACCTTTTTGTGCTACTTGGATCTTTCCTGTAGTCGAGGAGTAGATGATGCTGTCAATTCCTTTATCCCGTTCATCCCTATATATGCCTATCTTTGCTTTCCATTCCGTTATCGCCAATGCTGCACCCAGCATATTTAGTTCTGCTGTTTGAATGTTACTTCCATATACGTCCTCTATCCCGTCGTCTTCTTTCTCTTCGTCCGGCTTGACAGCATGTGCGTCTTCGTTGTCGACATATCTGCCAGCTTGATAATCTGTTTCTACTTTTACATTGCCTCCTATTTGGTCATTATTCTCGCCCTCTATTTCTAGACCTATTCCCACGCTGACATGCAGAACACCCATCTCGCTGCATGCCTTCTGGATGGCTCTTCTACTTTTCAGATTATCTACTGCGATGAAAACAGTTGTACAGGCTTTCAGGCCCTCTAAGCCCTCGTCGTCTATTTTCATATGATGTACATATAGGCCCTCTTTTCTAACCTCCTTATACCGTTCCGCATGCCAATCTACTTTGGATTTTCCGCAACCCAATTCGCCGACTCGTGCTGCCCCAGCCACTCTGAATGCGTTGTGCACTTCCATAACGTCGTCATCATACAGGTGCAATTCCTTAATGTTTGTCTTTGCCAGTATATCAACAAGGTAGGAACCACTACCGCCTACACCTATCACCGCCACTACTTCTTCTTCGATACGTTTCTCTATCCCCTTTGTCCCATTCCGATAGGAGTTCGTGTCCATATACACAAAGCGAGTGGTTGATTCCACTTCAGGATCCCATCCTAATCTCGCAGCCTTGAGACAGCCAGGCTGTTTAGCCTCCGCTGGACCGCCGACCTCGAAAACATATGTCTCTATCTTCTCGCGGTAGTCTATATATCGGCGTTTTTTGCCGCCTTCTTTCGGTTTTCTGGACCACAGCATATAAACCGTGATGCCTTCTCCAATATCTCGGCCTTCGTTCCACTTGCGATGACTCAAATGTGATTCCATACTCTCGCCGTCCGCCGTGTGTGGCATCCCGCCTGTCCACCAAACCGTGTGGCTGCTCGGCGGAATCGTCACTTGTTCCGTTTCCTCTCCTGAGAGATCCAGATTTGTTACTATGTCCCCTTTTTTTATTTCGCCGTTCTCTGCTACATACGGTATTCCTTCCACAATCAGGTAGGCTCCTCGTATCTTTACGCGGTAGCCTGCCTCCACCAGTGCAGACAGGTCCTTGTTACGACTTATCAGTAAATTTGACATCGAATCTCATCTCCTCGACTACTTCAACATAATCACCTTCCTTCAGGACTCCTTCCGGTTTGTCTTTCGGTCCATCTTTCCATGTGACGTCGTACTCGTAATTCGGTCCGTGCTTCCCATCCGGATAGCCGAGATCCACCACTTCCTTGTAGCTGATTTTTTCAGTTTGGATCTCGTGCTTCCGGCCTCTGACATAGATCAGTGTGTCTTTCTCTTTGGTCATTTCAGTCTCCTTCCTCTATTTGGCTGAGATTAAGTTCGTCGCCGACCAAGGAGCGGTCAGTTCTTAATATCGCATTCCCTTCGCAGTTTTCGGCTGGATGCCCGCGAATTGTGTTCATCAGCGCCAAGTTCACAAGAACTCTTCAACCAATCGGTGGGAAGGGATCATTTCCATGACTGTCGCGTTCGCGAATGCGACCATCCCTACCGTGGATAAGCAGTTCCACGCCCTGCTTTCTGGCAATCGCACGGCCGTGATCAATCGCTTCTTTTTGAGTGTCATGCAGGGAGGATGATCGTTGTCCGCCCGCCAGCTTTACCGCCCACCCATCTGGGTGCGGGACCACGTGCAAATTGCGTTTGTTCATGATTCCCTCCATAAACAGTTTGGTGATTCAGTGACCCGAAAGTTAAAGCAGATAGTAACGCTGTAGGGGAGAGTAGCACGGATCGAACTGAATGTCAATTACAGAAACATAAAAATTTGGTTGTGCATATAACAAACAATGTTTATGATATTGACATTCATTTTTCAGGCGTGTAAGGTGATTTTATGGGCATACATTCTCTGCTTTATAAGCACCTTGGCGATATAATTAGAAAACGGCGGCGGCGGCTCGGGTTGACTCAGGAGGATCTGTCAAGCCAGCTTGGTATCTCGCGGACCGCACTCGCCAACATGGAAACCGGTCGTCAAAGAGTGCTCGTTCATCAGCTATACAGCTTGGCTGAACAACTCGATATGAAGGTTTCAGCACTGCTGCCCGCTTCTGAAGAAAACAAAACGTTTAGAGTATTGGACGGCCTACCATTTTCCGAAAATGTGAGTCTGGCACAGGGGCAACAAATTGTTCGCCTATTACAGCTCCCATCGGCATCAGGAGGTCAACATGCTCAGTCACGACGCAATAGAAAAGCGCGTAAAAGCGCTTCTTGAGCAACAAAACGTTACAGCTGCCCCCGTCCCCGTCCAAAAAATTGCCAAGTCGCTTGGGGCGCGAGTCCGTCGCTCGCCGTTGGACGAGGAACTCTCAGGAATGATCTACCTCAAGGGAAGGACGCCTATCATCGGGGTGAACTCCCGACATCATGCCAACCGCCAGAGATTCACCATCGCCCACGAAATCGCACACTTGGAATTGCATCGGGAGTCGATCGTGGACCAAGTGCATATCGACAGGAAGTTCCCCGTCCTAATGCGTCACGCGAACTCCGCGACGGGAACGGAACGTATGGAAATCGATGCAAACCGGTTCGCAGCGGAGTTACTGATGCCAACGTTCCTTCTCTCCGAAATGCTCAAGAAGAAGAGGTTCGATATTGACGACGAGAAGCCTCTTGCCAGCCTAGCTCGCAAATTTCGTGTGAGCAAGCAGGCGCTTGAATACCGAATCAGAAACATGTCCAATCCTTGATACGCAAACCGCCTGAACGTACGCCCACTCTCTGTCCCCTCTCGTAGTCACTTGTCATCGCTTCGCCTTCCTGTCGTCATGATGGCTGTTCTGATTTTCGCCACGTTCTCCACCTAGCAATCGAAGCACGGTTGGGCTATAGTAGGGAATACCCATAATGAATTCGCCAACTCTACACAAAGGGGGTGACTGGCTTCGACGGGGATTAGGAGGTCAACGGTGCGTGTCGAGCTCTCGGAGTCTCGTTAAACCTTCGGGAAACCATTAATTGCCAACCAAGAATTGGCTCTCGCAGCTTAATTGACTGCGACGTCTCCCCATTCTTTGTCTGCGGGCATGGATGAGGCGCTACTTCAGCAGGCTGGTCCAATGTTGGTGCTCAGCAACGGCGGATGAGACTTTTCTGGGCTAGCGAACGCTCTAAGCCGGTCAGTGGGCGTGGGCGGTTGCGAATCTTAAAACATTGACTACACACGTAGGACCGTTGTGCTGAATATCTTCGGACGCGGGTTCAAATCCCGCCACCTCCACCATAAGGGCCTCTGGATTCTTTGATTCAGAGGCCTTTTTTGTTGAAAGTTGATGGGTGCGCTGATTCGTTGACAATTTCCCCTCACCCCAGCCCTCTCCCACATAGGGGAGAGGGAGAAATACGAAAGATAAAGACGCTGGGTTCCCGATTACTAATGTCGGGAATGACAGGAAAAGAAATGACACAAAGACAACGACGCTGGATTCCCGATCTGGTTAGGAATGACGGCAGGGAAGGAGAAGGAGAAACGGCATGACTGCCGATGAGTCCGGATTGCGCAAGGGCATTCGCTATCAGCCGGATGAAACGCCGCCGGTGCCGCTCGCCTTCGGGCTTGGGCTGCAACTGGTGGTGCTCTGCGTCGCCGGTATCGTCCTGACCCCGGCCATCGTGATTCGGGCGGCTGGCGGGAGCGAGGCCTTCCTGTCATGGGCGGTGTTTGCCGCGATCCTGGTCAGCGGGACAACCACGCTGATCCAGGCCGTCCGGTTCGGCCGGTTCGGCGCGGGGTACGTCCTGCTGATGGGCACTTCCGGGGCCTTCATCGCGGTCTGCGTCGCGGCGATCGCCCAAGGCGGGCCGGCGATGCTCGCCACCCTGGTGGTCATTTCCTCGCTCTTCCAGTTCATCTTTTCCACGTGGCTGTCGCTGTTCAGGCGCATCCTGACTCCGGCCGTGGCCGGCACGGTCATCATGCTGGTGGCGGTCACGGTGATGCCGATCATCTTCAACATGCTGAAGGATGTGCCGGATGGCGTCCCCGCGCAGGCCGCTCCGGTCAGCGCCCTCGTCACGATGCTCGTGATCGTCACGATCGCGCTGAAGGCGACGGGCACATTGCGGCTCTGGGCGCCGGTTATCGGCGTGGTCGTGGGTTCGGTGGTAGCCGCATTTTTCGGTCTCTACGACGTGGACCGCGTGGCCGAAGCGTCATGGATCGGCCTGCCGGACGGCGCATGGCCGGGCTTCGATCTGGAGTTCGGGCCGGTGTTCTGGGGGCTGCTGCCGGCGTTCGTGTTCGTGACCCTGGTGGGCGCCATCGAAACCGTGGGCGACGCCGTCGCCATCCAGCGCATAGCTTGGCGCCGTCCCCGGGCCGTGGATTTCCGCGCGGTGCAGGGCGCGGTGGCCGCAGACGGTGTGGGCAACCTGCTATCCGGTTTCGCGGGGACCGTGCCGAACACAACCTATTCCACGAGCGTGTCCGTGGCCGAACTCACCGGCGTCGGGGCCCGTCGCGTGGGCGTGGCCGTGGGGATCCTGTTCCTCGCGATGGCATTCTTCCCCAAGGTGTTGGCCGTGATCCTGGCGATCCCGGGTCCGGTGGCCTCGGCCTATCTCACCGTGTTGCTGTCGATGCTCTTCGTGGTCGGCATGCGGGTGGTCTTCCAGGACGGGATCGACTATCGCAAGGGGTTGGTCTGCGGCGTCTCCTTCTGGATCGGCGTCGGCTTCCAGAACGGCGTGATCTTCCCCGAATACTTCGCGGAGTTCGCCGGCGGGCTGCTTCAGAACGGCATGACGGCCGGCGGGCTCGTGGCCATCCTGATGACCCTGTTCGTGGAACTGACGGGTGCCCGGCGCAGCCGGATCCAGGTGGAGTTCGACGTGTCGGCCCTTCCGAAGATCAGCGAATTTCTGCGCGCATTCGCCTCCCGCATGGGGTGGGACGCGGCGATGGCCGACCGTCTCGACGCCGTGGGCGAGGAGGGATTGCTGACGCTCCTGCAGGACAAGAGCGAAGCCGAACGCGGACAACGGCGACTGCTGCTCATTGCGTACGAAGAAGACGGCGGGGCGCACCTCGAATTCATAGCCGCCACCGGCGAGGAAAATCTTCAGGACCGGATCGCGCTGCTGGGCGCACAAACCTCGGGGGAGTTAGTCGAGATCGAACAGGAAGTGTCGCTTCGGCTGCTACGGCACTTGGCGTCCTCGGTCCGCCACCAGCAATACTACGACACGGACATCGTCACCGTCCGCGTGGACAGACTTTCGGATTAAAAACTGCCGCTCGCCGGACACACGTCAATATCACATCCGCAGGTCATCTAAAAACTCCGAAGCAGGAGCGACACTCGTAATCATCAGGTAGTCCCGAGCGCGCGTGCAGGCAACATAGAGCAAGTGTCTCTCGGTATCGTAGACTTCTTCAAGATCCGCATCATCGGCGACGGTTTCGATCCGCTCCTGTAACGGAATAATCTCATCGTCACACGCCATGACGACAACGGCGCGGAACTCCAAGCCCTTAGCCAAATGCATTGTGCTTATCGAAACGCGGGGTTCGGCCGGCTCGCGGCATTCATCCAAGACATGGAAAGGCAAACCGGCACCGCGTACCGAGTCGCGCGCTCGGTCCAGTTCCTTACGCGAACGAACGAAGATTCCGATCTCATGAGCACCCACGCCCTCGCCCCGAAGTTTCTGCAACCAAATGCCAACGGCCTGACTTTCTTCCCGCGCGGTCTCAAAGAGGTGTATTGCCGGAGGCTCGCCATTGAATGCCGAGATCGCACCCCGCCGGTCCTCGACGTTGCCGTCGACATCGGTGACTTCGGGACCCAGCAAACGGTCCGCCTGAGTCCGGATTTGATGGGACGTTCGATAGTTGAGTTTCAGTGTCTGCGACCTTCCCCGGACATCCACTCCCAGCGCTTTCCAGGAAAACGGAGTTTGGAAAATCCGTTGTCCCAGATCGCCTGCAAAAAAGAGGCTGTTGGGCCGTTCACCTCCCAACGCAGCTAGAAAACGCAGTTGGGCAACGCTGACATCCTGCGCTTCATCCACAATTGCGAAGTCAAATGGCGGATTTCGACGATTCTTGAGCTTTTCGGCCAGCATGCCGAATATGTCGGCCCGCGTCACCAGTTCCCGGTCTCGAAGTGCAGTCTTGACCCGTTCAAAGATCGACCAGAGTGCCGAACGCTGCTCAACGGGAAGCCGGGTCTTTCGCCCAAGTCGCCTGACATCGCGGTAAGCCTCCCAGCTATCCAGTCGCCATGCGTCAACGACGTTCTCCCATTCGCCCAGCAAAAACCGAACACTGAAATGGTGAGCCTCCACATGACCAGCCTCTTTCTCCAGAAACTCCCGGACCAGTTCCTGTGTGGCGATCTTTGGAGCACCAAACTGCGCCCGGTAGAGCCGCTCTCCAACAGTATCGATGGCGTCGACTTCCACGCGTTCGGCAAGCCGCGGTTCGTTATGAATCAAACGCCTGAGTTTCGTGCGTAGAGCATCGGCCAGGGTATCTGAAAACGTGGTCAGCAGGATCCTGGCGTTCGGGTTGGCGCGTGCGAGAAACACGGCCCGGTGGATAGCCACAATAGTCTTGCCCGTACCGGCCGAACCGGACACACGTGACGGACCACTGTAGTCCTTCTCTATTACTTGCCG
This sequence comes from Nitrospirales bacterium, assembly GCA_965203665.1. Taxonomy (GTDB): domain Bacteria; phylum Nitrospirota; class Nitrospiria; order Nitrospirales; family UBA8639; genus Bin75. The sequence continues at coordinate 1,861,771 of OZ241905.1, forward strand.
TTGCGCTGGATGAAGAAAAATCGTCCACTTCTCCCAAGGGTAGTTGAGAGCGCGCTCCAACTCTTCAACGTCATGCACGATGCGGAAACGACGTTGAGCGTCAGGATGCTCGAAGGGATCTGCAGCCACCCCGTATTCCGCCACGGGTTCTGCTACGCCCTGGAGTTCGGCAGATCCGAAGTGAGCGGATGCTGTCGCTGCCGGTTGAATGAACTTCGGCGTTCCGCCAACGGCCAACTCAAGCAATGCCTCCGCTGCCTCACTCGGCAAATGACCGACCAGATCCAGAAGACTATCTTCATTGGCGTTGCGAATATCGTTCATCCACTCAGCCGGCACACCAAAGACCAACAGATCACCATCTGGAATGTCTGTGAACAGAGGCGGTTTGGGCGAGACCTTCTGTTCGGTTGTCACATACTTCGGCACGTTGATTTCTTCAACCATCTCCCGTATTTCCACGAGTTGTGCGGCGCCAGTTTGCGGATGCGTTTCCAGTCTGCGCCGTTCTGCCCACTTGTAGGCGTTATCGTGGTGATCCACATAGCACAACAGCAGGCTATTTTGAGTCCGATGCACGATCATCCGGACATCACGGCTGACACGAACGGACCAGAAATTCGGATCTCTGGCTTTATCCAGCTTGTGAAACTGCAATCCGGGCTGGGCAGGATTCACTTGCAGGTCAAAGGTCGTGGTCTTGACGGCCTTCTGCTCGTCACCGGTGAGCCTGGCGAGGCTGTTAGTGAAGGTGTCGGCGATAAGGAAGTTCATGGCGAAATTAGTGCGTTGCGTGGCGGCTATGCATGCTCGTGGACCACTAAGCGACGATCCCCGATCAAATATGGATTAGGTCATATACGGATCGACGATCGCCGCCGTTTCTTTAGTCATGCGGTGCGGAGCAATGAGGGTGAACAGGCGAAGAATCTTCTGATTACGGAGCAGAATGCTATCGTTTCGCTGCCGTGATTTTTCAACCAGACTTCTCCAGCTTTGAGTCGGCGGTAAGAAATAGCTTGTGTTCTTTCCTTCAGTAACGTGCCATGAGAAATAATCCTCTGCTCGGTTAGGCACGAATGCTTGCACGTGGATGTGAGTCACCTTTCTCCAATTGGACTCCAATAAATGGCGAAGCTCCCGTCTGGCGATGGCCTGGATCACGACTTCGAGAGAGTAGGAATCACCGGCAAAGGATCGGAGATCAATGGCATCATCAGTAAACCCGTACATTGTCTCCAAAGCCTGTGAGAGGGTGTAGTAAGGAGAAGGCAAAGGAACGGCTTCCCCTTGTTCCCCAGCATTCGACTGTAGTATCGCTGTGAATAGCTTTTCGAGGGTTCCCTCCGCCTCAACAGAGTGGTCTGCCTTCTCAAGCACCCAGGCAATATTCAGCAGAAACGGAACCGCTGAGTCTCCCCATAGCCAGATCCTGCTCAGGTTGCCGACAATCAGATCTGCAACTCTTTTATCCGGCTTATCACTTGTACCCTCACATAAAAGATGCAGCTCAAGGACTGCAAGCGCTCCAAGAACAATGGTGAGCCTGCCGCGGTACATAGGACCGCCATCTCCCATCGGGTCGCCTTCAAGGAAGTCTGTTCGATCAAGCGTTTCCTCCTTGAGCCGGTGAAGATTGGAAATCGCTTCTCCAAAGGCAAGAGCAAAGGATTCCTGCCATCCTTTCTTAAGGTTTTGTGATTCGGCATATTTCACGATAAGGGCGGCCAGAAGCCCCCAGGCTTCAAACAGAGCGAAGTGGTTCTCTTTTTCCTGGTACGGCTTTAGCAAATGACCTATCAGGACAACGCTGCTTGAGATTGCGTGGATTCGATCAGAATCTCTCTTGACGTTCGAAATCAGGACAGAACCCGTAAGAAACTGCGCCAGTGCCGCCTTATCTATGAAATCGCGTCCATCGGACAATTGAATCTTTCGAAAGGCGTCGAAATCCTCAATGCTATTTGGCAGGAATTCCTTCTGAGCATCGACAAAAATTCCAAGTAACTTGGGAAACGTGATTACATCCAGATACGAGTATTGTCTTTGTTTTCGTTCATTGTCCTCGTTTATTTGGTCAATCTGAAGCCGGACCTCATCCGTGATTTCTCCATTACATACCAGGTAAGAGCGATGACCAGCATCCTTAGGCGCCGACGAATGGACAATTGGCAGTTGGATTAGCTCTTCGATTTCGCCTTTAATCCTTCTCCAGGTCGTTAGATCGATACCACCTGTTTTGAGTTGATAGGCATGGAATTGGCCTGAGCCGTCAGTCGTTATGATGTCCTTCCCCTGTTCCATCGGCCGATGACGAGACTTATAGAGGACCGTATGTCCACGCACCATCAGAGCTTGACAGAACGGTGTCTGGTAGTTGCGTTCGTTGGTATTAGTCAACCAGTTTTCTATGGCTCTCTCGATCATGCCATTCCTGCCTTTTTCTCTCGATGAGTTCGTCAAATCGCCTCTTGTAGTGCTTGTCCTTTTCCCATTCCGGCATCTTCTCTCTCAGCTTTTCGCCTTGCTCCGGAGAAACCATAAGAGTAGGGAGCCGCGGTTGTCCGTCCTCACTGAAATCTATTTCTATCTTTTCCAGCATCTGTAGCAGGAGATCAGGATTGATGGCCTGTCCCTCCGCATCCACGATATTTCCTGTCTTATCGGTGATCTGGTTCAGATGCTCAAAGATCATTTGGGACTGCTGGCTCCTAAGCTCATTGGCCACCTTTTCGAGGCCTTCCTTCAAGGCAAGCGGACCTCGCTCGATGAGATCATGATGATTGACTTCCAGTGCTCCGGAGAAAAGTTTGTAGTTGGACTCTTCCGTCTCGCCTGTCGCATCAGTCGTCTTCATCCCATCTCCTTCGAAATGTCTGACTTTCCTGATCTGGGACACAAAAGAGGCATGATAGACCCGCTCCCTTACTGTCCGGACAAACATCGCCGACCATTTGCGCTTGATTTTTGGAAAATCCGGCAGCATTAGGTCCTCCAGTATTCACCTATCCACAATTGTGTTTATCAGTACTAGACCCGGAACACCTTCATGACCTCGTCACCGAGGTGATTGATGACTTTGACGGCGATGCGGAAGTTCATGGCCTCAAGAGATGCGGATGGCCTTGACAAGGTTAGTTCCGCATCTAATCAGACGAATAAATTCGTTTTGTTTCCTAAATCTAACTTTGTTGTTCTTGTTCCTGAAAGCCGTCAGTTCATGCCGCCTGAGGCCACCGCCATAGGCAGCCACGGGCCGGAATTTAACGTCTGCATCGTCGGGAACGACCTTTTCCGCGACAAGCGCACCTGCCCGTAGTTGAGGCACAATTTTGCTGGAGTTTGCATTGCCTTTCTGGAGTTCCATCGGAACAACCCAATCTTCACGTTTACCTTCACCAAAAAAGAGAAAGTCACAGCGTTTGCCATTTTTCGGATTCGGCGATTCGCGACTGTCCATATCAATTACAACAGACGGACGTAGCTCATTAGGCAAGAGTATCGAACACCCTTCTTTCCGGCACCGAGTGACGCAACACTGATCCGAGACTGTAGCGCGGACGGCACTAACGATGCCGCTCATAGATCTTCACTTTCTTCTGATCGGCTTGATATTTCGGCCCACCGGTTATGGAGGGCGGCGGCAACGTCCTCGTAGCCAGCGGCAAGTATTCCTGATTCCCGGTCAAATATAATTTCCTGCACAATCGAACCCCTGGGGCGTTTCTTGGGCTGGAACAACCAAGCACCAACCTCGTGTGCCTCGAGCGCAACATCACCACCGTCGATGGCACTTCGTTGGGTTTCGGGAAGTGCTGACATCTTCACCAGATTGGCCAACTCATCGAGCACCCATTCGCTATGAGTGGTCATGATGATCCGCACACCAGCGCGAACTACGGCGGCGAGGAGGCGCGTGAATTCGACCTGCATGGCAGGGTGCAGATGAGATTCGGGCTCTTCGATAATCAGTAGGTCACCTGGTTGGACGACATGACGCAGATACAACACCACCGGCGCCAATTCGGATACCATCGACGAGGTGCGCATCAGCGGCAAGCTCTCTTTCCAGCCATCTGGACGGTAAGAGAACGAAGGGTAAGACTTCTCGAGATTCGTTCTCTCCTCATGACGCACCGTGCCCCCAAGAATTGCTTTTTCCAAGCGGGCCGCAAGTTCCCCCTTTCGTAAACCTCTACCATGCGGAAGTTCGCCCAACTCGATTAACTGCTCAAGAAAATCAGCCAGAACGCCGGAAAGCATGGGCATCGGAGAAGCCGGGTGGATCCCAGCGCTTGTTGCACGCTCGACCAGGGCGCTGACAACCACCCTGTGAGCGTGCATTACTCCTGTACGGTCTGCGGGAAGGTAATGAGCACGAGAATCTAAAGAACCGATGATATAGGGGAAAACGGCTTCTGCGAGATTGTCAAGCAACCGGAATGCCAGATACTTTCTTTGTTCCGACGCTTTATCATGTTCTAATTCCATTGCTCTATAAAGCGGCCACTCGATGTTGCTGCTACCAGAAAAAAATAGCGGCTTCTCTGCCGGAATCGAAGCAGAAAGACGAGCATCTCCTTGTCTCGATATGTCGAGTGTATACACGAAGGGGTTCTCGCCTTTTTTCTCTGTTCCAACGTATCTCCGAAGAATGACCTGTGCTTCCTTTTGAACAGGACTACGAACCAATTGCGCAGGTGATTGGAGCCCAAAACACCGGGCGATTTCTGCATTAGTAACAGCATCATTGGGATATCCGACAGAGTCGAACAGAGATCGAACGAGAGCGGCGATTTTTTCAGGTAGAGGATCTCTCAACTGTTCCCGCTTTATCTCTCTTTCTGTTTTCGCGAATGCTTGTTGCGCCCAATCCAACAAAGTCGTGACGTCCTCATCACTTAAGCGCTGTTGGCCTTTTCGGCGACGTCTCAATACACGGGATCGGTACTGCCTGAACATTAAGCGGCGCGAACCGATAATGTTCGTCGCTGATTCCTCAAATAAGTGATGTAATGCATAGATCAGGATAGCCAGATAGGATTTGCCAGTATTGCTTGGTCCGACGAACAGCGTAAACGGCCGCAAGCTAACATTTGCTTCGACGATTGGGCCAAAGTTGGTCACCTGTATTTCGAGAGCATCTGACGTTTTCATAATTGGTTCCTCATGCTGTACCCAGCTGTTGTCGTTGCGTATTCAGACCCGGAATACCTTCATGACCTCGTCGCCGAGGTGGTTGATGACTTTGACGGCGATGCGGCCGGATTGTGGCTTGGCGAACGGCCGGGAGGTGTCGCTGTGGAGGGTTTCCCAGGCTTCCTGGTTGATCTCGGCCTTGAGTGTCGTCTTGAGGGCTTGGTACGGGTCGTTGGCACCGAGAAAGTATGCGTGGCGGACGAAAAAGCTTTCCTCGTTGTAGTCGGTGTCGATGAACCAGCAGGCGATGCCGTCGGCGTTGTCGCTACGGATTTCGCCGGTGTTGGGGTGGAACACGTCGACCCCGTTGACCTTGACCCGGATCTGACCGTCCTCCGCGTCGAGGACATCGATGTCCGGCTCGCCGAAGATGACGAAGAGGTTGCCTTTGCCGGTGTTCTTGAGATCGTCGGCCATGTGGAGGTCGGCGTTCATGCGCGCCTTGAGGACGGGGATGCGACCCAGCTTGTTGAACTCCGAGGCATGGGCCTCATAGTTGAACGCGCAGGCGATCAGCACGTCGAAGCCGGCGTCTCCGGCCTCACGCGCGGCCTGTACGAGATCTGGACGGGAGACGGTGCCGAATTCCGGGCCGATGAGGATGGCGGCACGCTTTTCGGCACCAGAGTCGGCATCGCCTTCGATGTAGGTTCCCTCGGCGCAGACGAGGTCCCCGGGCCAGGGTTTGATCGCGGAGAACGTGATGCGATCCTCTTTGTGGGCTTGATGAACACCGGATGTCTTGAGATTGTCCAGAATCATTGCGGTGAAGTCCTGCTTTTCGCCATAACCGAGCTTGGCTTCGGTGATGGTGTCGATGAGTTCGTCGTTCTCATCGACACCCAATAGACGGTGCGGCGACAGGCTTTCCACCGTAAACGGGCCGGCGACCCGGACTTTCTTGTTGTCCTCGTAGGGTTTATCGTAGAGGTATTCGTAGTCGGCTTTGTCGGCAATGGATTCGTCGATTTCTTTTTGCCGGGCGATGCGTTGTTCCCACCAATCCGAATGAATTCTTCTGACCGCCTCGGACCAAGCGTCACTTGCGTCGCGTGGGACTTCCCATTCCTCCCAAGACTTGCCGAGAGCGGCATTTAGCTCTGCCCGTAGCGGCTCAAGGCTCTCCTGGAATTTCTCCCAGATCACTTCAATCTCGGCGTTGTTGGCAATAGACCTCAGGGGGATGTGTGGGACTCGCTCGTATACGAAGCCTTGGCGAATGTCGTTGTAGGTGGGTGCTTCGGATGGCGTCCTGTGGGTTAGTTCGGTTTCTTTGAGTTGTCCGTCGCGGCTGTCGGCGAGCAGGTAGTAAGGATAGCGGGCACCCATGATGCGAGCACGGGCGAGCGCGAGGGCGATGCGCGAGGTGTCGATGGTGATCCAGCGGCGGCCCCATTGCTCGGCGACGTAGGCGGTGGTGCCGGAGCCGCAGGTGGGGTCGAGGACGAGGTCGCCGGGATCGGTGGTCATTAGGATGCAACGTTGGACGACTCTCTCATTCGTCTGCACCACATAGACCTTACCTTGGGAACCTGCTAAGCTTTCAGTCCATATGTTGGCTGCATTTGTTGCTGGCGAGTCATCATAACTTTCAATGTAGAATGGGCGCGAAGTGCTCGGATTGACTCTGCCTGCCTTGAGAAGTCTACTTCTACCCTTGGGGTGTGTTCTCCAATGACGTCCCTTACCTGGCAGGTATTCTTTTCCTTCTATCTGCCAGATTACTTGGCTATCGCCAGAGTCGCCATCTTGAGTTAATGTGATATCACTTCGGAAAGGTCTCCATTCTTCGTCGAATTTACTTGGGTCCTTGCGCCATTCTTTCGGAATTAATCTCACACCAGTTGGGGTAAAGGCTCTCGTGTACTTCGAATAGTCTAGGTCTAAAAGGCAAGCCGCCGTATAGAGTTTCCGGTGCTTATTTGTTTCGACGTTTCTTGCATAGAAAAGTAAATAATCCGCAATGTTAGAAATATTGTCTGCTTCTTGATAGTGAGTCTTCTTAAATGTTATTAGCGAAATAAAATTCTTATCCCCAAACACTTCGTCCATCAATACCCGCACCCGGTGCACATTCTCGTCCCCGATCTGCACGAAGATCGACCCGCTCTCCGTCAACAAATCCCGGGCTATGGTCAGCCGATCCCGCAGATACGTCAGGTACGAGTGAATCCCGTCCCGCCACGTATCACGGAATGCCTTCACTTGCTCCGGCTCGCGGGTAATATGGTCGGTATTGCCGTCCTTGACGTCGCGGCTGGTCGTTGACCATTGAAAATTCGAGTTGAACTTGATGCCGTAGGGCGGATCGATATAGATGCACTGCACCTTGCCGCGCAACCCCTCCCGCTCGGCCAACGACGCCATCACCTGCAAGCTGTCGCCGAGGATCATCCGGTTCGACCAGTTGGCGTCGTGTTGGTAGAACTCAGTCTTGGCCTCTTCGGAGATCAAGCCGTTGAAATCGGCGAAGAGATCGGCCTGCCATTCGGGCTTTCCAACGTTTTTCTCCGCTTCCTTGCTCCGGCGTAGCAGGTCGTCGATCAGCACCTTGGGGTGCACCTTTTCCTGGATGAAGAGCGGCGGCGCCTGGACGACTAGGTCGGACCAGTCCTGCTCTTCCTTGCCGCGCCAGACAAACTGCGGGTCGAGGTCGCAGTTGCGGCGCTCATAGGCGACCTGGATTGGGCTTTGCTCGTCGTCCCCCAGGACCGCTTGAAACTCGGCCGTTGGGATATTGGCGCGTTTGTCGGCCTTATGCTTGAGCGTTGCGACTGTCTTTTTACTCGCCTTCTTCGCCATATCCTTGCTTACATCCTGAAAGGGTTCGTGATCGTTACGCCTTCAATCTGTTGCCCATCTTGCAGATCTTCACTATAGAGGGTTTTACAGCCCGATTCGAGCGCGGCGGCGACAATAAGAGAATCGTAGAAGCTGAAGCGGTAGCGGGACCGGATGTCCAGTGAGGCTTGATAGAGGCGAATACTGGATTGAACGCTGTACAGCGGCACAAGCACGTCTTCCATGTACTTTCGCATCTCATTTTCGGTCAGTGGTACTTCAGCCTTACGGATCGCTGTATTGAGGCACTCTTGGACGACCTGAAAGCTGATACACGCCGTTTGAGTGGCAAGCCCGTGTTCAATCAATTCATCTGCAATCCCGGCCTTACGGGGATCAAGGCGCTCAAGCTGATACACAAAGATGTTTGTGTCGATGAAACTTTCAGCGCTCATTCATTTCTTCCCGCGTCAACTTGCGTCCGACCCGCAATTTGCCTTGCAACTCACGGATGGTTCGCATAGCCCGGGCAGCCTGCTGTTTGCGCCCATCTATTACTGCTTTATCGATCATCTCGTTGAAGGCTGTTTCCACTTTGGCCTCGAAGTCCGACTGTATCTCGTAGACGTCCGTGAACTCGGCAAACGCCCATCGGCCGTAGCGACCGTGATTATTCACACCAGGCACCCAATAGGTGTCCATGGCGGCTTTCTTCGCTATGGCGTCCTCTCCTCGATAGCCCTTGATTTCGACGATGAGATGCAGATAATCGTCCGCCCCATGGCCATCATCGACGAGCACGATAAAGTCCGGAATGTAGGTCCGCCTTTCGGAGCCATAGCGGTAAGAAACTTCAAGTCCAAGATTGTGGTTCTTGACGTACGTTTTGACACGTGGATGGGATTCGGCCACGCGGCAAAATTCCGCTTCCCAGTCACTATCGAGGATGACCCAGTTGACGTGGCAACGGCGAGAATCGGTCTCCCAGCGGTTTGTCCTCGACGTGGTGAAGCGGACGTGGTTCGTCGAGCCGGTAGGATTGTACGGGTCCAGCACAACCTTGACGGGGTTACTGCCGATTTCCGCTCGGGTGATGGCAGCCGTAATACGCTCGCAGGCCATATCCGCGAGTTCCTGATACATGAGTTGGGCGGGGTAGGTACCGCCCTTGCAGTTCAGGTAGCCATCGAGCCACTGTTTGGTGATCCGCTTGAGTTGACCGAAGAGATGGAGTTTGGGTTCTTTTCCCTCGTCGCGCCACTTGGTGTAGAGCAGCCGCTGTGTGAGATGAAACACAAGGGTCGAGTGCCGGAGGTCCTTTGTGTGAACCAGATTAAGGTCGACTCCCTCGCCGATAATCCCCTGGTTCGTCGTAATCGACGGACCCACCAGATCGGGTGTGAGTTCCAGCACCGAGTCGTCGTTGAACTCGGCGTTGAGCCGCTCTTCAGGCAACTCCACTCGATACCCGGCCACCCGCGGGAAACGGATCTCCAACGCGTCTCTTTCGGGTCGTACGGCCCTCACCTGAACAGTTTCTCGCGGCGGCTTCGGAGGGGCCACAACGGGCTTCGCCGTAAAGTCGAACGGGATGCCCAGGACATCCGCGTATTCGACGTCGAATAGTCCGTCTTCATTGAGATCGTAGGATTGACGACGCAACGCGCGACCAATGACCTGCTCACAGAGCAACTGCGTCCCGAAAGCACGAACGCCCAGCACATGCGTGACGGTATTGGCATCCCACCCTTCGGTGAGCATCGATACCGACACCACGCAGCGCACGGAATCCCCCAGCCGACCCGGCTTGCCCACGGTGTTCATGACTTCGCGGAGCAGGTCCTGGTCGCTGATTTTTTCGGCCTGGTGGCGGTCGCCGGTGCGCTCGATGATCTCCCGCCGAAAGCGCTCGATCTCGTCCTCGGCCACGTTGCGAAAGTTTTTGTCCAGCGCCTCACCGGACTCCAGTTGTTCGCTGTCGATCAATAGCGTACGGGAACGCGGGTACGGATTGCCGTGTTCGTCAAAGTTCCGAAACAGTTCCAGTCGCCCGTTTTCGAGCGTCTCTGAACCATCGTCCTTTTTACGGTAGAATCCAGATATGTAGTCGTAGACGAGCTTCGAGGTCGAGGTGTTGTTACAGACCACAATGAAGCACGGCGGCACGGCAATACCTGCCTCCTCCATCAGCTTAAAAGTTTTCTCGTAATGCCCATACAGGGCTTCCAGCGCGGTCTGTAATTCCACGGGCAGGCTGAGCGGATCGAGGGTCTTGGCCTTGCCCCTCCCCTTCTTTGGCATTCTGTTACGAATGGTTTCCCAGAGCTTACGGAACCTGGGCATGTCGTCGCCGGGGATATTGTCGGCTACCGGTACCCGGGGCAGTTTAACAATGCCGCATTCGATGGCGTCCATGAGCGAGAAGTCGCTCATGGTCCACGGAAACAACGTACCTTCGGCATAGCCTGACCCGCGTAGAAAGAAGGGCGTTGCAGAGAGATCCATGACCCGGTTGAGGCCAAGTTTTTTGCTGACTGTCTCAAGGCCAGAAATCCACAGCCTGGCGGCCTCCCTGTTCTTTTCCGCTTCCTTTTTGTCATCTCCCTTAAGCTCGTCTTCCTCCCGCTCGCCCGGTTTTTCCCGATAGCAGTGGTGGGCCTCGTCGTTGAGAACCAGGACGTTCTTGATTCCCATCAGTTCTGGCATGACCCGTTGCAGCATTTGGCCTTCGGTCTCCAGGGTCGCGAGTTCCTCACCTCGTCCCTGAAGCAAAGAACGGCCACCTTTGGATAATTCCAGGCGATCACGCAACTTGAAGGCGTGGAAGTTGGTGATGACGATCTTTGCCTTCTCCAGATCTGGGAGCATGTCGTTCGGGATTAGCTCACGGCTCTTGTAGTAGCTGTCGGGGTCGTTCGGTTGAAGCACGCGCAGGCGGTCCTTGATGGTGATGCCGGGCGTGACCACCAGGAAGCCACGCGTGAATCTGCTACTTTGGGGCCGGCGGACCGCGTTGACGGTTTGCCAGGCGATCAACATCGCCATGACGGTGGTCTTTCCGGCTCCTGTCGCCAATTTGAGCGCCAGCCGCGACAAGTCCGGGTTGGCTTCGTTATTGGCGTTCACCAGATGGTCGAGGAACCTCTTGCCCTCGCGGCCCGTGTGTGGCGCAACTTCGGTGAGCCAAATGGCGGTTTCTATTGCTTCGACTTGGCAGAAGAACGGCCTGATGTCATTGAAACGGTAGTGCCTCCAGTGCTGGAGTAATCGGGCGGTCTCCGGGGTCACCTGCCAGTGACTCGGATTCGGTATGTTTCGCCATATTTCGACCTGGCGACGGACCCCGTTGATGGTTTCCGTGTGCTCGTACTGCTGCTTCTCAGTTGAAAGACCTTCCCCTTCATCAAACACCAGGGCTGCTTGTTCCCCGGATGCTCCCTTTCGCTTTTTCGGCTTGGGAATCGGCGTGATGAACTCGGCCTGCCTTCGACTTTCGATGATCTGCTGGGTCGGCTGGCCCGTGTCGTCCAATTCCCAATACCGACTCGGGCACTCGTAGGGCGAGTTGAGGACAGGCTGTTCGAAGAATAAATTAGTCAAACTGATATATCCCCTGAACGATACTCATGACACGTCGTGCGTCATTTACCTCTTTTGTTTTGAGGTGGCTGGCTTTTTTTGATTATTCTTGCCTCGGATTTTTTAGCCTCTTCTATGCTCGATTTTTGTAGAATTCGAACTTTCGCTCCGCCACGCACTGGGTCGGTACCACCTGGTAGATGCTCCTTCAGACGCTCTTCAACTCTCCCTCTCTTTGCGGAACCGGTATACAGATTCTTCCCCCTGATGCTTTCAATCTCGTACACAACAGGCTTGTCCTTTGCCAAGCTTTCAATCCCTTTCTTGTTGAATGTGCCGCTCCGTTTTCCACTCATAGCAATCTCCTTTGTGACTCATCACGTAAAGGATCTACCATACCTGACCCCAGATTCTTGAATCTAGAGGGAGAACTTCGTTTTAAGGGAAACGAACGCTCCTAACTCTCCATCATTTCCAGACGGGTGTCGAACTCGTGGCCGCAGGACACACAGCGGATGCAGTCCGATTCGACCATGGGTTCGTCGTCGCGAATCCCCATGCCGCCGCAGTCCGGGCATCGCGACAGGTGCAGGACTTCGTCTTTGAGGTTTTCGTACCGCGTGCCCCGCAGGCAATAGACGGGTTCGCCGTCGATCAGCCAGGGCTGGCATGTCTTGTCCACCACCGGGAGGACAATGTAATGGTGATCGACGTAGTCCCGAACCGCGTCATGGGTCGTGAGCCCATCCTTGATCAGCTTCCCGGTCCTGGCATCATAGATGGCTTCATCCTTCATAATGGCTTTGGTCGGTCCCATGTGACACCTCCTTGGAGTAAAGGGTCGATCAGGGCTTTATGAGTACGACTTTGCCGTCCTTCCAAATGCAGATCGGTGTGTTATGCATACGCGCGGTTTTCCGGGCAACTTTAGCAGCCCGGCGCAACGCACGGCCAACACTACGTGCAAATGCTTGCGCCTCTTTTGAGGCTTTCGTAGGTTTCATGGTCCCACCTCTATGAGTCGAGGGATGTCCTCGGAATTGTCATACACCGACCAGGTATCGGCTAACGAGCGATACACGGCGTGAAAATTCTTCCAGCCTCGATCAAATCGCCGTAACGCCTCATGCCGGGGGACATCATGGCCACCCTGGCGTACACGCATTGCGATCCGCCGGAGTGCAACGCGCGGTGAAGAAAGCCAAAGAAAAATCATTTCGATGCGGTACCCTGCCGATTTCAAATTCTTGAGCCGTTGCACGTAGGTCAGCCCGCTCAACGTGCTTTCAAAGGCAAAGTCCTTCCGTTTATCAGCGAGACGGTCCAGTTCTTCCAGCACGAGCCGGCCCGCCGTTCGTCCGGCCAAGTTGGGATCAAACGGCGAAAGGCCACTTGCAATGAGGTCTGCGTTTACAAAGTGCACCACACTTGCTTCCTTAGGGAGAAATTCTTTTGCAAAGGTGGTCTTGCCCGCACCATTGGGTCCCGCGATCACAATGCAACGCGGGGATTTCGCGGTTTGCTTTTTCACGTCAGCATGACCAAGACCGGATTCCTTCCTTTCTTCTCTCAAATCTCGGTAGATTATCCGTCTTTGATCACGAAAAAGAAAGCCTTACCCCCCTCACCCTGCCCTCTCCCTCCAGGGGCGAGGGGAAATGAGTCTTTGCGGCTACTCCATTTGTGCCTTGCCATTTGGGAGACTATAATTCTTGTTTTACACCCTCACCTTAGTCCTCTCCCATCGAGGGAGAGGAGAGTATACGAGGAGGATGCTCATGAGTTTGGCGGATAAGCAATGCGTGCCGTGTCGCGGGGGGGTGCCGCCGCTGGAACCGGCGAAGGTGCAGGAGTTGTTGGGGCAATTGGAGCAGGGCTGGGCGTTGAATGGCGACGGGCATATCGAGCGCCAGTACGAATTCAAGGACTTTGCGGAGGCCCTGGCGTTCGTGAATGCGGTGGGCGCGATTGCCGAGACAGAAGGCCATCATCCCGACCTGTATCTGGCGTGGGGCCGGTGCAAGGTGGAAATCTGGACGCACAAGATTCACGGGCTCACGGAAAGCGACTTTTACCTGGCGGCCAAGGCCGACCGGGTCTTTGCGGGCAATGGCTGAGTCCCTCATCACGATCGAGCCGTCCGCTCAAGCCGGCGCCGCGGTCGCGGAAGAACCTTGGGGCGATCCGGACGGCGTCCCGCAGGTGGCGCTCGTCACCATGCCGTTCGGGTATTCCAAATTCCCCTCGATTCAACTCGGCACGCTGTCCCGGGTGTTGAAGAACCACGGCATCGGGTCCAAAAGCCATCACTTCAATTTGCTCTTTGCCCATCGCATCGGGCTCCCGCTCTACGAAGTGTTGTGCGAAAAGCGCGGGATGATCGGCGAGTGGCTGTTCTCGTCCATTTTGTTCCGGGACAACCCGAAGCACGCCCAATATCCCGACGTGTTCAAACCCGTGTTCGAGAGCACGGCGCAGGAGGCCGGTTGTTCCACGGGGTATCTGGAAGAGATCTGCCACACCATCGCGCCGCAGTTTCTCACCGAGGTGCTGACCTCGTACAACTGGGGTCAATTCAAGGTCGTGGGGTTCACGTCCACCTTCGACCAGAACGTGGCGAGCCTGACCATGGCCAAATTGATCAAGGAGTTGTATCCCACGGTTCGCATCGTCTTCGGCGGGGCCAACTTCGACGGCGAGATGGGCCTGGAATATTTCCGGGCGTTTCCGTGGATCGATTACGTGGTGGTCGGCGAAGGCGAAGAGGTGTTTCCCGCTCTGGTGAAGAGCGTCCTGCGCGGTCAGGAAAACGCGCTCCCCACCGGCGTGGCCTTTCGCAAAGACGGGGAGCTTCAGTTCCAACCCAATACGGCCCTTTTTTCCGATTTCCCCGAAGTCGGGCCGCCGGACTACGACGATTATTTTGACATGGTTCGAGAACTGGAGGGGCAGGGCTCGACCGGGCTCAACCGGATTCTGCTGTACGAGGGGTCACGCGGGTGCTGGTGGGGCGAAAAACACCATTGCACGTTTTGCGGATTGAACGCGCAGTCCATGCAGTTTCGCGCCAAGACGTCGGACCAAGTGGCCCGGGAGATGGACGGGCTCTCCAGTCGCTATAACACCACGCGCTTCCGTCTGGTGGATAACATCATCGACCTGAAGTACATCGACAATCTGTTCGGCCGGTTTGCCGCGGGTCATTACGACCTGGACGTATTCATGGAGACCAAGGCCAACTTGACCAAGCAACAGATTCAGACCCTGGCCCAGGGCGGGGTGAAGTGCATGCAGCCGGGCATCGAAAGTCTGAGCGCCGCGCAACTCAAGGAGATGGATAAAGGCGTCAGCCCGCTTCAGAACGTCCAGTGCCTGAAATGGAGCCGCTATTACAACCTGGATATCAACTGGAACATCCTGCTGGGCTTTCCGCAGGAGACCGACGCGGACTACAAGCGCCAGATTGCGCTCATTCCCTCACTGTTTCACCTGCAACCGCCGGAAAGCACCGGCAAATTGTGGCTGGAACGGTTCAGCCCGTATTACATGCGTCCCGAAGACTATGGCGTGCGCATTACCGGACCGGGCGCGGCGTACGAATACGTGTATGACGCGCGGAAAGTGGACCTGAACAAGATTGCGTACGACTTCGAATATGAGATCGATTGGAAGGTGGACCAGGCCCTCTACGAACAGTTGTGCGCTCTCGTGCAGGAATGGCGGGCCCGGTATTTCTCGCAGGACCGCCCGTTTCTGTTCTACTCCAAGGCCATGAGCTACGTGACCGTCTACGACGGCCGCACCGATCAGCCCACGAGCGAACGGTTCGATTGGCCCTTTTCGTTTGTGATCGAGTATTGCAACGAGACCCCGAAGACGTTGGAGCAAATCCGGCGGGCTTCAGCGGACGATCCCGCGGCGTCAACCCCGTCGCCTTCCATCGACGACGCGGTCGCCACGCTCACGGCCAAACGCATCCTGGTTGAGGACAAGGGGCGCTACCTGACCCTGGCCCTGCCGGTCAATCCGCATTTATAGGTTAAGATTGGGTGCACAAGCGCCAGGGCTCGGGGACAATCCGCGTGCTTAGGAACCTCTGATTTATGGTTTTACGCGGTTCCGCCGGCTTCCGTCGGGCCTTGCGCCAGCATTTCCGAGAACCGTTTCCCCACGATGTCGGTGACTTTTCCCATGATGTCCGTCACCTCTTTCCATTCCTCGGGAGTCAATTCTTCTTTCAGTCTCGGATTGAGTCCCCATTTGGCGCTGACTTGTCGGCCTTCACGCTCGACGTGGACCGTCAGGATTTCGGTGTCGAGAGGTTCTTTTGATTTGGATGACGGTTTCCGCGATGAGGTTTCGCCTGCCACAACGTGCGCCTTTCTGCATGTGGTGGATAAATCCCGGACTGTGAATACTACTCTGACGGGTTGTTGTGTCGAGTGTCAAATGATCCCCGGTAAACCCTTGTCTCAAGGCCTTCTCTCCGGTTAGAGTCAAAGAATGGAGCGATGCTCCGTATGAAGCGACGCCGCTTCACGTCTTGATCCAAAGGCCGTTCCGATGAGTGTTGACTGGAAAGAAGTTCTCAAATCCCTCAAAGAAGAGGCCATTCCCAAACGCTGGGACATGCAGGAGTTGGCGCGGAACTTCTTTGAAGGTCTGTTCCTCGTGGTCCCGGTGGCCGTCACCATCTACGTCGTCTTCCTGGTGTTCAATTTCATCGACGGCTGGCTGAACATCCCCATTCCGGGGATCGGGTTTCTCATCACCATCGCCATGCTCGTCCTGGTCGGCCGCTTGGCCTCGAACGTGTTCTTCCGCGGGGCTTTGGGTTCCCTGGAAAAAATCCTGACCCGCACGCCCTTTGTCAAACTGGTCTACACGTCGCTCAAGGATCTCATCGAAGCCTTCATGGGTGAAAAAAAGCGGTTCGATCAACCCGTCCTCGTCACGTTGATGCCGGGCGGACATGCGGAGGCGATCGGGTTCGTCACGCGCCAGAACCTGGACCTGTTGGGGCTGGAAGACCGGGTCGCCGTGTACTTTCCGCAATCCTACAACTTTGCCGGCAACCTGCTGGTCGTACCCCGCCATCAAATCCGCCCACTCGACGCCGACAGCGCGGACATCATGGCCTTCATCGTCTCGGGCGGGGTCTCGGGCGTCGCAGCCAACGGGAAGTCCGGCAAACCTACTCCCGGCGTTACCCCGGCGTTACCGTCCCCGGCCGATTCGCAAAAGCCTCCCGATTCATTTCAATAACCGGCGTCGTTGCTCTTCCTTTCGGGTGCGAGTTGCAAAAACCTGAATGCGTCATCTAATTTTGACACGGGGTTTTCATATAGTAGAATATCCTTATTATTGACTGAGAGTTATGATTATTTAATGACGATTCCGCACCCATTCCCGCAATGGTTTCGCAAGGCCTGCCGAGGTCTTCCCGTGGTCTTGTGCCTGGTCACACTCCAGGCATGTGACGAACAACAAGCCGCGCCTCCACCTTCGGGTCCTGCGCCGGCGCCGGTCCGCGTCGCCCCGGTCCTTCAACAAGAGGTGAAGCAAACCGTCACGCTGGTCGGAACCGTCGAACCCTGGAAACGAAGCATCGTGGCCAGCGAAGTCGAGGGGCTGGTCCAGGCCTTTCCCGCGGAAGAAGGGATGGCGGTCAAACGCGGGCAACTGCTGGCGAGTCTGCGCACGGATACGCTACGGATCCGATTCGATTCGGCCTCGGCTCTCTATCGAGAGGCCGCCGCTCGCTATCAACGAGCCAAACGGGATCTGAACCGGATCCGCGTCCTCTTCAAACGGGAACTCGTTACGCAGAAAGACTTTGATGACGCCCTGGCCGAGGAAACGGCGCTGAAAGAACGCCTGTCTCAATTGGGCGCCGACATCCGGCAGGTCAAAGATTCCCTGAACAAGTCCAAAATCCTCGCTCCGTTTGACGGATGGATTACGCAAGAATTTACGGAAGTCGGCCAGTGGGTGGAAGAAGGCGGGGCGGTTATCGAGATGGTCGACCTGTCGCACGTGCAAGTCGAGATTCCGCTTCCGGAACGATACGTGAGCAACGTGCAAACCCGGGACCCCGTCACCGCCACCTTCGACGGTCTCCCGGCGTTTGAGGCGCAAGGGCGGGTCTTTTCTCTTGTGGCCCAAGCCGACCGGAACGCCCGAACCTTCCCGATCAAGGTGGAGATTCCCAATCCCGACCTGGCGATCAAGAGCGGCATGGTGTCCCGCGTCACGTTCCAGGTCGGCCGGCCCCACCAAGGCTTCATGGTCCCGAAGGACGCCCTGGTCCTCCGGGGCGGCAATGAGTTCGTGTTCCAGGTGAATGGAGACACGGTCGAACAAATTCCGGTGACCGCCGTCCTTCACGTCGAAGACCTCGTTGAAATCACGGGGCAGGTCCAAGAGGGTATGACCGTCGTGGTGGAAGGCAACGAACGCCTGTTCCCCGGCCAACCCGTACGCGTCCTGGATGCCCCCGGAGAGGCTCCCGGCAACACCCCATGAACATCATTCAATTCGCCATCCGGTACCCGGTCACGACGACCGTGGGCGTGATTCTCATGGCTCTGTTCGGGCTGGTGTCGCTCATCCAGTTGCCCATCCAACTCACACCCGACGTCTCCAAGCCCCAGATCACGATTTCCACCCGGTGGCAGGGCGCCAGCCCCAAGGAAGTCGAACGTGAAATCGTGGATAAGCAGGAAGAACAAGTCAAAGGTGTGGAGGGGTTGGAGAAGATGTACGGCGAAAGTTCCTACGATTCCGCAAAAATCATCCTTCGCTTTCCCGCCGGCACTAATACCGATACGGCTCTCCTGCGCGTCTCCAATCGACTCAATCAAGTCAAGGAATATCCCGACGAGGTCGACGAACCCGTGATCAGCAGTGCCGATACGGACAACAGCGCCATGGCGTGGTTTATTTTCGAGCCGTTGGAAGACAATCCCATTGAGATCGATACCATGCGGGATTTTGCGGAAGACGTGATCAAGGCGCGCTTCGAACGCGTTCCGGGCGTGGCCGCGTCCAACGTGTATGGTGGTCGCAAACGGGAACTGCAAGTACTCGTGGACCCCTTGAAACTGGCCATCCGTTCCCTGACGGTTCTGGAACTGGCGCAGGCGCTGGATCAGGAAAACCGCGACTACAGCGCGGGGGATTTCGATGAAGGCAAACGATCGTACATCGTCAGGACCACCGGCGATTATCAGAGCCCCGAGGACGTGGCCAACGTCATTATTGCCAGACGGGACGGCGCGCCGGTGTACGTGCGGGACATTGCGAGCGTCAGCGTCGCGTATCAGGAGCCCGATCACGTCGTTCGGGAAATGGGGCGCAATTCCATTGCCGTCAATGCCGTCCGCGAGACGGGAGCCAATACCCTGGAAGCGATGCAGCAACTTCGTGAAGCCGTTCAAACCTTGAACGACGAGATCCTCCAACGACGGGGCTTCAAGCTGTTTCAGGTCTACGACGAAACGGACTACATCTACAGCTCCATCAACCTGGTGCAGAAGAACCTGGTCATCGGCAGCATCCTGGCCGTGACGATTCTCTTCCTGTTCCTGCGCACGGCCAGCACGACCTTCGTCATCGGGTTGGCCATTCCCATCAGCATCATGGGCACGTTTGTCGCCTTGTGGGCATTGGACCGGAACGTGAACGTGATCAGTCTCGCCGGCATGACGTTGGCCGGGGGCATGTTGGTCGATAATTCCATCGTGGTCCTGGAAAACATTTATCGCCACCGGGAGTTGGGCAAACCGTTATGGCAAGCCGCCTATGACGGCACCTCCGAAGTCTGGGGCGCGGTGCTGGCCAGCACGCTCACGACCATTGCCGTCTTCGTGCCCATCGTGTTCGTCGAGGAACAAGCCGGCCAACTCTTCCGGGATATTGCCATCGCCATCAGCGCGGGGGTCGGGCTGAGCCTTCTGGTGTCCATTACCGTGATCCCGTGCCTGTCCGCACGCATTCTGACGACGACGAACCATGTACCGCGCGCCTCCTCCCGCTCGGAGCCGGACTTGCCGGGTCGCGGGAACCGGGCCGGCAGGCGGCGGGGAATCAATCCGGACCGGGTCGGCGATTTCGTGTATTGGATGTGCGGCAGTATCGGCTGGCGCCTGACGGTCGTGTTCGGACTCACCGCGTTCGCCATCGGCGTCACCACGCTGTTGTTACCCAAAGCCGAATACCTGCCCAGCGGGAATCGCAATCTGATCGTCGGCGTCGTGCTGCCGCCACCCGGGTATAACACGGAGAAGTTCGTGCACCTGGGAAAATCCATTGAGCACGTCCTCGCTCCCCATTGGAAAGCCCGACCCGGATCCCCGGAAGAGGCCGCGCTCGATGGTCCCAGTATGCGCAATTTCTTCTACGTGGCATTCGGACGGTCCGTGTTCATGGGCGCCCGCACCAACGACGACGCGGAAATTCGCGGCTTGATGCCGGTGTTCCGCCGAGCCATGGCCGATATTCCCGGGATCATCGGGATCGTGACGCAAAGCAGCCTGTTTGAACGCGGGTTGGGCGAAGGACGCAACATCGATATCGAAATTACCGGACCGGATCTCGACAAGCTCCTCGCCCTGGGCGGGCAGGTCTTCGGACAGGTAAGCTCCATCCTCCCCGGCGCACAGGTTCGTCCGAAGCCCAGCCTCGACCTGGGCAGCCCGGAAGTGCGCGTCCACCTGAAGCGGGACCGGGCGGCCGACGTGCAAATGACGAATCAGGAACTCGGGTTTACCATCGATGCCTTGGTGGACGGGGCCAAGGCGAGCGACTACCACTTTGAGGGAGACGAAATCGATCTCACGATCCAGGGCCTTGATGCCTATGCCGACCGAACGCAGGATCTGGGCAACCTTCCCATTTTCACTCGCGGGGGCCGTCTCGCCACGGTGGGCGACATCGCCGACATTTCACTCGTTGCGGGTCCCGAACAAATCAACCATATCGAACGGGAACGGGCCATCACCGTCCAGGTCATTCCGCCCAGTCAAATGCCGCTGGAGACGGCCATGGAAATGATCGAACAACAGATTATTCTTCCGATCAAGGAAACGGGCACCCTCGGGCGTCTCTATAACATTCACCTGTCAGGCACGGCGGACGACCTGACGAAAACCTATGACGCCCTGAAATACAATCTTCTCCTGGCCCTGCTCATTACCTATCTGTTGATGGCCGCGCTGTTCGAAAGTTTTCTCTATCCTTTTGTCATTATCTTCAGCGTACCCTTGGCCGCGGCCGGAGGCATTCTCGGATTGTTCGTCGTCAATCGCGTGATCGCCTATCAACCGATGGACGTCCTGACCATGTTGGGATTCATCATTCTGATCGGAGTCGTGGTCAATAATGCGATCCTGGTCGTGCATCAAGCCTTGAACTTCATGGATCCGAAGCGGCGTACTCATTGGGAAGCGGACGAAGACCAGTCCACCGGCATGCCGGCCCGTCAAGCCATCGCCGAATCCGTACGATCACGCGTCAGGCCCATCATGATGAGCATGTTGACCACGACCTTTGGCCTCCTGCCCCTGGTCCTGTCCTCGGGCGCCGGATCGGAGTTGTACCGGGGTATCGGCAGCGTGGTGCTCGGCGGCCTCATCCTGTCAACCGTGTTTACAAGCCTGCTGGTTCCGGCCGTGTTCAGTCTCATGATGGACTGGAAACTCACAAGGCGGCGCGTGCCTTCGGAAGAGAATCTGGTTTCGGGAGTACGCGAAACATGATCGAAGGACCTATGCCACACATCGCTGCAAGACCCAGATCCACGAGGCCGTCATGATCGGCATCATCTTCATCGGCATCGTGTGTTTGTCGGGAACGGCGACCGTCTCCTGGGCTCAAGACGTGAAGGACGGGGCCGCCTCGCGCCCACGCCCGCCCGAACTCCGGTTGAGCATGCAGGACGCGATGCAGGCGGCCGTCGACAACAACCCTACGGTACAGATATTTAAAGAGCGCGTGGCCCAAGCGGAAGAGCAGGCCTATACCCAACGCGGCGCCCTGCTGCCGAACCTGTCGGCCCGGGTCAGCGGAGCGAGACGGCGATTCTTTCTCGGCGCATTTGCCCAACGTGCGGGAGTGTCCGACCCGCTCAATTTTTACGAAAGCCGCGTGGCATTGACCCAGAACCTTTTCAGCATGAGTCTGATCCAGAAATGGCGCGCGGCTCGCACGAACATCGAAGTGGCCAGCCTGGACTCGGAAACCCAGAAAATGGACACGATGGCCTTGGTGGCCCTGGCCTACCTGGAAGCCTTGCGGGTGAAAAAATCCGTCAAGGCCCGCCTGGCCGGCGTCAAGCTCAACCGGGAGCTGTTGCGCTTGGCCATGGAGCGCAAATCGGTCGGCATGGCCACCAAGTTGGACGTCACGCGCGCGAAAGTGCAACTCGAAAATGAAAAACAACGCCTGCTCATCGCCCGCACCGACTACGGGAGCGCCAAACTCAACCTGAGCCGCGGCATCGGGCTCTCGTTCGACGTGACGTTACAACTCACGGACGACCTGAAACTTGTGCCCGTCACGCCTCAGACCGTGGCCCAAGCGTTAGAGGTCGCCAGGGCACAACGTGTCGAACTCAAAGCCCAAAAGAAACGGGAACGGTTGGCCGAACTGACGTTGAGTTCGGTGGTCATGGAACGGGTGCCCTCTCTCACTGGCAGCGGAGACGTGGGTTTGATCGGGAATCAACCCAGCAGGTCGTTGACCACCGACAATGTGCAAGTCCTCCTTTCCATTCCCCTGTTCGATGGAGGCCAGCGCGAGGGTCGTATTTCCGAACAGCGCAGTATGCTGCGCATGGAGTCCATCAAAACGCGAGACGTCGAAAAGCAAATCGGCCTGGAGGTGCGGGACGCGCTGTTGACCCTGGAATCGACTCAACAACAGGTCGCCGTGGCCAGAGAAGGGCTCCGGTTGGCGTTCCTGGAACTCCATCTCGCCCGGCGGCGGTTTGCCGTGGGCATGGCGACCAACATCGAAGTCACGGATGCCCAAACGTCGGTGACGCAGGCCCGGGACAACCTCATCGAAGCGTTGTTCAATTTCAACGCGTCGCGCGTGGACCTCGCCAGGGCCCAGGGGCGACTCGAAGAACTTTAGCCCCGGCTCATCACCCATGGTCACCTACGACCCGCACACTCAAAACGACGTTCGGGCACAGGCGAAGAAGCGCCGCACGTTCGCCATTATCAGTCATCCCGACGCGGGGAAAACCACCGTGACTGAAAAACTGCTGCTCTATTCCGGGATGGTCCGGACGGCCGGCATGGTCGGCAGCCGGAAAAGTTCGAAGACGGCGACGTCCGACTGGATGGAAATGGAACAGGAACGCGGGATCTCGATCACCGCGTCGGCCATGCAGTTCCAATACAAGGACACCGTTATCAACGTGCTCGATACACCGGGGCACGAAGATTTCTGTGAAGATACCTACCGGACGCTGACCGCCGCGGACAGCGCCGTGATGGTCATCGATGCGGCAAAAGGCGTTGAAACGCAAACCCGGAAATTGTTCGAGGTGTGCCGGTTGCGCAAAACCCCCGTCCTGACGTTGATCAACAAAATGGACCTGCCGGGACGCCCACCGCTGGACCTCATGGCCGAGGTGGAAGACGTCCTGCGCATTCACGCCAACCCGATCGATTGGCCCGTGGGGTCGGGACAACAATTCATGGGCGTCGTGGACCGTGGCTCTCGCCGGATCTCGCTGTTCAAAAAACTGGCGGCGCAGGGCTCCGCGAAAGCCGAACGCCGTGAAATTTCCTTGGACGGTCCAGAAGCCTGGGCCCTGATCGAGAAAGACGTGTTGCAGGAAGTCAATCACGATTTGGAGCTACTGGACGTGGCCGGGAACCCGTATTCGCAGGAAGCGTTTCTTCGAGGTGAAGTGACGCCCGTATTTTTCGCCTCCGCGCTCACGAATTTCGGTATTGAAAACTTCTTCGACGCCTTTGTGGCAATGGCGCCCGCGGCCATCCCGCGAACGGCCGATCGACACGACGGCACGGAAATCGTCGTCGATCCGGTGGAGCGACCGTTCAGCGCCTATATCTTCAAGATCCAGGCAAACATGAATCCCCGGCATCGCGACAGCACCGCCTTCCTGCGAGTCTGCTCCGGGCGATTCGAGCGCGACATGGTAGTCAAACATCACCGTTTGGGGAACGACGTGCGCTTGTCCAGGCCGCACAGTCTCGTGGCCAAGGGCCGCAACACCGTGGACGTGGCGTATCCCGGGGACATCATCGGGATCATCAACCCGGGACAGTTTGCCATCGGCGATACCATCTCATTGAGTGACGGGTTCAACTATCAGCCGCTGCCCCAGTTTCAACCGGAGGTGTTTGCCCGGGTTCAACCCACCGACGTGGGTAAACGCAAAGCCTTTGACAAAGGCATGGAACAAATGGCCGCCGAAGGCACGGTACAGATTCTCCGGAGCCTCGATGACCTGGATTTCCTCGCCGCCGCCGTAGGCCGGCTCCAGTTCGACGTCCTGCAATTTCGTCTGCGGAACGAATACCGGGTGGAGACCCGCCTCGAGCCCCTGACCTATACGTGCAGCGCCTGGCTGGTCGGAGACCTCGACACCTTTCGCGCCCCGAGCGACGCCATGCTCGTCAAAGATCACCGCAACCGCCCCATCGTGCTCTTCCGCTCCGCCTGGTCCAAAACCTTCACAAAAGAACGTAACCCCGACCACGAACTTCTGGAGATGGGGTAACGGCGTTTTCCCCTTCACCGGTCTTGACACACACGATATTCTATTGGTGAATGCAATGAGAGCCAAGATTGTCGCTATCGGAAATTCTCGTGGCATTCGGATTCCTCAAACGCTCTTGAAACAATGCCAGTTGGAAGACTCTGTCGAATTGGAAGTGAAAAACGGAGAACTGGTTATCCGTTCCCTGATAAAACCGAGAACAGGCTGGGCACAGGCATTCAGGAAAATGGCGTCGAGAGAAGAAGGCCAACTTCTTGATCCTGGTTTCTCGTCAGGCCCTGACTGGGATAGGACCGAATGGACGTGGTGGTAGTAGTCGTTGTAGTTGTAGTAGTTGTAGGTCGGATTAGCGAAGCGTAATCCGACGGTTTGGCCGATTGTCGGGTTACGCCCTTCGACAAGCTCAGGACTAACCCGATCTACGTTCTCCTGCGTTCTCCCAATCTGGTATGATCAAGACATCGAAAACGCTGTTGATCAATCATGAAAAAGGAGAGACAAAAATGCCCGTTCAAGTTTATGGATGTAATCACGTCGTGATCGAAGTGGACGACGCACGGAAAGCCGTGGAGTTCTACTCAGACGTGTTCAACCTGGAAATGCTTCGGGGAGGAGAGGGAGCCGCCTGGTGCAAACTCGGAGAGCATCAGTTCCTGGCCATCTTCGAAGTTGAAACCCTCCAACCCGATCGCATGAAACATTTCGGCATCATGGTCCGGGATGAAGCACAGGTCAATGAAGTGCGGGACAAACTGGTCAACAAATACGGCCTGACGATGGAGCCGCCGTTCCGTTGCGACTTTCGCGATCCCTGGGGCAACCGCATCCAGGTCGTGGACATCCACGACGAGTCGCTCGTGTGGTTGATGCCCTACCGAGAAGTGCAGGATACGGGGATTAAGTTTTCAGAGTGATTTTGGAATCGTGGGTAGGACTTAATAATGATAGCGACAAGAAATGACGATGATGCGAGTATCGTCCACGGCATACACCAGACGATGAGACTCATCAATACGTCTTGACCAAAAACCCGAGAGAGTTTCTCGTAAGGCCTCTGGTTTCCCAATCCCTTCAAACGGCGAACGCTTTATCTCGGCTATCAATTTGTTGATTCGCTTGAGTGTTTTTTTATCCTGTTCCTGCCAATACAAATAATCGTCCCAAGCAGCGTCGGTCCACGCTAACGTCCTACTCATCAATCATGTCTCGTTCAGTGACCTGCCCTGTCTTGAATTGTTCGATTGATTGAGCCAAATGAGCGGCATTGGCCGGTGATTTCAGTAAATGAACGGTTTCCATCAAGCTGTTGTAATAATCCATTGACATCACCACGGCATCTTTTGCATCCCGACGCGTGATGACCGCACAGTCGGCATCATTCGCGACCCCATCAAGCACCGATTTCAGCCGATTCCTGGCTTCGGAATATGAGACAATCAGCATATGAACCCCCGTCTTTAGTTGGACATATTATTGAACAAGTATATCAAACAAATACATATTGTACAATATAACGTACAATTATTGACTCACTATTTGATGGCTACTCTCCGAACAATCCCTTCAACAACTCTTTGCCCATCTTGCCGATGGATTTGCCGAGTTGCTCGACGCCCTGGGGCAGGAGTATCCCCGGTTTCATGACGGCCTTGTCAATGGCGTCGTAGATCTGCTCGAAGATGACGGCTGACGCTTGCGAGAACGTGGTGCCGCCGGACGGGTTCCCGATGTCACGCAATTCGAGATCAGGCAACGGCAATTGCGTAACCTCGCTTTGTCCGCCGACGAAACTCACGTTGATCATCGCGTCTTTGACCGCCACTTTCTTGATGTGAACGGACTTATCGAATTCCTGTCTTTCCTCGGGTTGTTCGCCCTTTTCCTGACTGTCGTCATCGGAACCGGACCCCGTATTTCGCTTGACGTTCTCGTGGATCGCGCCGAGGTTGCTGCCCTGTAACGACCACTCGAACGTCATGGCCGGTTTGACGATCAGCACCTCCTCGACGATCACGGTATCCGTCAACAGCGAGTTCCAATCGACCTTTATCCGAATCTCCGGGAGGGACACGGCAGAGGCGGTCTCATACCCTTCAGGGTTGTCGACCACGAGCCCGGTCAACCCGGCGTGCATGCTTGTGCCGGACAGCAGGGTCACGTCCGCGTCCTCCAGCGTGACCGGTACGCCCAGTACTCGGGGCCCCATGGTCTCGATGCCGCCTTTGACCAAGGCATTCAACGACAGGCTGACAAAAACCAGCGCCAGGAGTCCGATGACTCCAACGAGCACGAGAAATCTCACGAATACTTTCATGGGAGTGTTGCTTTTCCGGCTCCTGATTCAACCGGAGAACCCGTGATTAAACCGTCGTGGATGTATTGACCCGCCTGCTACAATTCACGTCGGCCTTCTATGGATTTGGTCAGCGTCACGTCGTCGGCGTATTCGATATCCATGCCCACGGGAATCCCGTACGCGATGCGTGAGACCTTGACCCCGTAGGGCTTCAGGAGTTTCGTGAGGTAAATAGCCGTGGCCTCGCCTTCGATGGTGGGGTTCGTCGCGACGATGACCTCCTGCACTCCGCCGTCCCGAACGCGCGCTTCCAATTCCCGGGCGCGAATGTCGGACGGCCCGACCCCGTCCAGCGGTGAAAGCGAGCCCATCAGGACGTGATACAAGCCCTTGTATCCGCGACTTTGATCGATCGCATGTAACGTGCTCGGTTCTTCCACGACCAGAATTTTGGTGCGATCCCGTTGCGGGTCCTGGCAGATGTCGCACAACTCGCTTTCCGCGATATTGCGACATTGCTCGCAAAACACCACAAATTCCTTCACGTCGCGAATGGCATCGGCCAGGCGCAGGGCCTCTTCCTTGTTGACCTTCATCATATGAAACGCGAGTCGTTGCGAGGTCTTTTGCCCGATGCCGGGCAATCGCACAAACTCTTTGGCCAATTTGGCCAATAACCCTTGCCGTTGTTGGACGCTCATGGTCTAATTTTTGATTGTGGATTGTGGATTTTTGATTGTGGATTTGAAAATCAGAAATCCACAATCAGCAATTCCCTACATTCCGGGGATGCCGAGACCTCCGGTCAATCCCTTCACTTCATCAGCCATTAACTCCTTGGCCTTGCGCAAGGCTTCATTGGTGGCAGCCACAAGGAGGTCCTGCAACATGTCGGGATCCTCAGACTTCAAGACTTCGGGCTCGATCGCCACGCTGGTGATTTGCATCCCGCCGTTGGCCGTGACCGTCACCATCCCGCCCCCGGCCGACGCCTGGACGGTCTTCGCGGCGGCTTCTTCCTGAATTTTTCCCAGTTTCTCCTGCATGGCCTGGGCCTGTTTCAACAGGTTTCCCATATTGCCAAAAGGATTCTTGGACATGCTTACGCCTCCTTCTTTCCACTCGGGCGACTGGCCTTCACCACTTCGCCGCCAAACAGTTCCATGGCGTGTTTCACCATGGGATTCGCTCGTGCCTGCTCCAACAGGGCCTCGTCATCCTGTTCCCGCCGTCTGGTTCGCACCTGCCTGATCGTGAGCCCGTCGCCCGGTTCTCCGGTCAATTCGACCACCCGCAGGTGAATACTCGCCCCCGCGACGTCCTGACAGACCTTCGAGATCAGTGCGCGGTTTTCTTCTTTCTGGATTCTCGAACAGGCCACCGATGCGGTTGCGGTTTTGGGATAGCCTACGATGACCTGGTTGCCTTCGATTTTCACCAACGTCCCCATTTCCAAAAAAGGTCCAACGTTGGGGTGATCGCGAATCACGGATTCGACGACCCGCTGCCAGTCTTCTTCCCGGATCGCCGGCGGACTCCCGGGGGACGCCGGTCTCGGTTGAGGCGCCGGTTTCGTCTCGACCGCAGGGCGTGCGGCGCGAGGCGCACTCGCCGCGCTGGAAGCGGGGGTCTTTTCCGCCGGAGGAGAGGGGCGCACTCCCTGATCGGACACGGGAGCCGAAGGTTTGTCCCGAGCGGCGTCGAAGGGCCGACCTGCCGTTCCGGTGCGATGGTCAGGTTGTCTTACCGCTGACGGCGGCGCCCCGGACGCCGGCCGGGGTTTTTCTGCCGGCGCGCTTGCAGCCCGGGGGTGCGGGCCCCGTCCCGTTTCGGCCGGCGGCGAAACCTGCTCGACGGGTTGCAGCAACCGCGCCGCGCGCACCGCGGCCACTTCAAAGACAAACCGGGGATGCGCCGTGGACCGGAGACGATCTTCGGCCTGGGCAAACAGGTGAAAGACCTCCTGTACCTGCTCCACCGAGAACGACCTGGCTTCAGCCAACAAGTGTTTCACGTCTTCATCAGGCAAATCCATCAAGCCCTGCGCTTGCTCGAACCCCGGCACCACGGCTGCAATCATCAGGTGACGCATACGCTCCACCACCGCCCCGCAATAGGCCCGCAGGTCGTACCCATGATCGACCACCTCGCCGACCAGGGCGACGGCCGCAGCCGGGTCCTGGGTCACGACCGTTTGCACGAGACGACCCACCAGTTCGTCGGGAACGGCCCCGAGCATCTCATCCACGTCGTGCTCGGTAATCGAGTCGCCGCCGAACGCCACGGCCTGATCCAACAGACTGAGCGCGTCGCGCATACTGCCTTCACTCGCCCTCGCCATCGCCCCCAGACTTCGTTCATTGATCGTGACGCCGACGTGTGTCACGACTTCCTGGAGACGCGCAATGATCTCCCGCCGGGGAATCCGGCGAAAGTTGAAATGTTGGCAGCGGGACGTGATGGTGGGCGGGATCTTGTGGACTTCGGTCGTCGCAAAGATAAACACCGCGTGCGGCGGGGGCTCTTCCAGTGTCTTCAAGAGCGCGTTGAACGCAGAATTGGAGAGCATGTGGACTTCGTCGATGATGTAGATTCGATAGGTGCCCCGGAACGGCGAGAATTTGACGTTTTCGCGAAGCTCCCGGACGTCGTCCACGCCGGTATTCGAGGCGCCGTCGATCTCGATGACGTCAACCGAGTTGCCGCGCGTAATTTCCAGACAACTCTCGCACTGCCCGCAGGGTTCCGGGGTCGGGCTCCTTCGACTTCGCTCAGGACTTCGCTCAGGCCCTTCGGCTCCGCCGACTCCGCTCGGGGCTTCGCTCCGCCCGCAGTTCAGCGCCTTGGCCAGAATCCGCGCGGCCGTGGTCTTGCCCACGCCGCGCATGCCGGAGAAGAGATACGCATGGGCCACCTGTTGCCGAAGGATGGCGTTCCGCAACGTCTGCACGACGTGCGGCTGCCCGATCAACTCTTCGAACGTGCCCGGACGAAACTTTCTGGCGGAAACCTGGTATTCCATCACTCGTTCCTTCGACTCCGCTCAGGACTCCGCCTGCGGCTCCACCCAGCGTCCCTTTGCTTCACCGTCGCGTGGTTACCCTTCACGCATGAGGATCGTCAAAAAACCGGGGCCGGGTGATCCTGTAGCACACAGACTCGCTTGCTTACCGTTGCTTCCTTCCGGACCTGGCGGGGTTCACAAGATTCTGCTGCACAGGGCCCAGCCCCTTTCCGTTGTCGGCTCTCCTGCGCTAATCCGACCTACTCTTTCATCTCCATCATTTCCGACACACGTATGGTCCCGCCGTTTTCCAAAAACGGGTCCGAGCGAGCGATGTCAACGGCCGCCGCCATGCTGTCCGCCTTCACCACGGCAAAGCCTTTCATCGAATTCGGACCGGTATCGTCTTCAACGCGATCGGAGGTGACAACTTTTGAAACGGGTAACGGCGTTCCCGGATTCACGATCGTCTCGCCAAGCCCTTTGACCCACGCGCTCCATTTTTCCATTTGGGCCATTCCTTCTTCCTGCGAACCCGGCTTGTTTCCGCCGTGATAGGCCAGCATGAAATTCGGCATATTTTCTCCCCTCGCGCCTTCGCTTCGCTCCGGTCACCCCGTGAAGGGGGCACACCCCCTTCAAAACCCCCTGTTCGAATCCCACCCTCTTGTCCAACTATTGAATGAAACTGTGGCTCCAATCTCGACCATACCGCTCTTGACCTTTATGGCGGAGAGGGTGGGATTCGAACCCACGGTGCCGTTGCCAGCACACGTGCTCTCCAGGCACGCCGATTCGGCCACTCTCGCACCTCTCCGCATGACGAAGCATGCCATCTTAACATGGGTTTTTCGGACCAACAAGAAAACTCGTTGGGGAATGATCCGGAATAGTTGCAACAGGTGTGTTTGTTGGAAAAACGTCTTTATCGGGAGGGGGCTCATCCCGGGGGAAAGCCCGGGACAGGCCGGGTCGGGGTAGCCCTTCGACTTCGGTCTCAAGAGACCTACGCTCAGGGTGAACGGATTATCCCCCCCGTTCGTCCTGAGCCCTTCGACTGCGCTCAGGACAGGCGGAGCGGAGCGAAGTCGAAGGACCCGGCAATCGGTGCGATGTCTGTGCTATGTTCCTGCTATGCCAATGCTATGTTTGCTATGTTTTTGCTATACTTGCTATGCCAGCGCTATGTTTTGCTATGAATTGCGATGTTTCTGCGATGTTTGCTATGCCCCTGCGATTTTTTTGCTATAAATGCTATGAAAAACATCGCATCCTGAATCACTCCCCCCGCTACCTCCCCACCCCCACCTGAACCTCTCTTGCCATTCGCAAGCCGGGACTAATCCTTGTCGGCGACGAAGCCGCCGACCATCCCGATCCAACGGCCGCCGCCATGATGGTCCCCGCCCTTCCGGCCGGGCGCAGCCGGGGGCGACGGAGAAATGACCGGTGCAAGTCCCCCACCCGAATCGGCAGACCGCCGCGCCGAACCCCGGCCTACTGGCGCGTCGCGACGAAGCCGCCGACCATCGCCTGGGTGTGGTGGATCGGCATCTCGAAGGTCCCGCCGACGGTGTTCGGGCTCGTACCCGCGGTGCCCTGCTGGCGGAAGGTGCCCTCGACCGTGCGACCGCCAGACGTGCCGGAGAAGTCCCCGTTGGCGTCCACAGTCATGCCGGTCCAGCTCAGGTTGGCATAGGAGGTCCCGACATTGGAGCCCTTGAGGTTCGTCAAAGACACGGCCACTCGGGGATCATTGAGATTGTGGAAGTTCGCGGTGACCGTGGCAGTGCCGCCGATCACGTCCCCGCGCCGCCAGAAGTTCGGCCCCCCCCCCGCGGCATCGCGCGCAACGTCAAGGCCGACGACCCCACCCGTCCATGTCGCGGTGGTGCCCGCCGCCCCCATGGGCTTCACGCCGGTGCCGGGCGCCTCCAGGTGCGCCTCGGCCTTGAAGAAGTCCAGGTGTTCGTAGAAGTACTCCAGGTTGGCGCTGCCGCTACCGCTACTATGGCTACTACCCCGGAAGTAAGACGACAGAGCGATCTTGCCGTTACTGCCATATGTCGCCCTGCGGACCAGCACATGGACCTTCATGTCGTTCGCGCCGGCGTCGGACGGATAGCTGAACCAACGCCCGTAAGCATCGATGCCTGGGAGGGCACCCACCCCGCCGCCAACGTTGCCTATATTGCAAGTGTTATGCGTAGGCGGCGAGCCAGTCTTGCACGGATACTCGATCGAGTAGAACCCGCCCCGGTCCCAGCGCTCCCGAAGCTGTCCGACATTGTGCTTGTTGACCACCGTCCCGGTATCATCGGTCGGAAATCCGTCCGGCTTGGTGGTGCTGACCGTCTTCACGACGTTCTTGGGCAGCACCGGGTGCAGGTTCAGGCTCTTCAGTTCCGCCAGGGAATAGTGAGTGACCACCGGGTCGCCGCCCCACCAGGCCGGCGAGGTGACGCTCGCGCTCAACGAGCCGGAGAGCTGCCGCCCGTCGCTGGCGCAGATCGCCCCCGCCGCGGCGCAGTCCGTGGTCGCGCCCAGCGCCACCGTCACCGGGTCGTGCGATTTCGGACGCACCCGGACCGTCACGCGGCGGTTCTGGCCCCGCACCGTGCGCCTCACGTCGATCACCCGGCCCCCGGACACCTGCAGCGCCTGCTTGAGCGCCGTCAGCCGCAGCCCCCGAAACTCCTCGCTGAACCGGATCTCGAAGCTGAACAGCTTCTTCCCGTTATGCTCGTCCGGCAGGCCGTGGAACGTCGCGGTCAGCGGCGCCGCCGTCTCGGCGGCCGGGGGTGGCGTTACCGGGGTGGCCGGCGGGGACGCCACCGGGGTAGCCGGCTCGGTCGGCACGGCCGCGGGCCCCGCCACGGTCGCCGAGACCGGGTTCCACAGCTTCTTCTTGCCGGGCAGCCGCACCGTCACGGCTCCGTCCGAGGCCGGGCGTACCCGCACCGTCACGCGCTGGTTCTGGCCCCGCACCGTCCGCTTCACGTCCACCAGCCGCCCGCCCGTCACTTCCAACTCCTGTTTGAGCGCCGTCAGCCGCAGCCCCTGGAACTCCTGGCTGAACCGGAGTTCGAAGGTGAACAACTTCTGGCCGTTGTGCGCGGCCGGCAGGCCGTGGAACGCCGCGGTGAGCACGGGCCCCGTCGCCGCTGTGTCCCCGGCCCCCCCCGGCCGCGTCCCCGGCCGCGACGCCATCAGGTCCGCGGCGCAGCCGGTGATGCTCCCGGGCGCCCACGTCCCGGGCGACCACAACGACAGGCAGTCCGGGTTTGCGAACGCCGGGCCCGCCCCGATTGTCACCATCATGATAAGTGCGATTACCGTGGCCGGCAGCAGGGCGACCCTCGCGGTCGCGCGCGCGCCGCTCATCGCGGCCGACTCACTATTAGCAGGCAGGCAGGCAGGCAGGCCAATGCCTATGGTATCGTGTTTCATCTTCTTCCTCCTTGTTCGCATTTGCAACCCCAAAGCCCTCCAACATTTGTATCGACGGGTCAAGAATTTAGGCGCATTTTTATCGCATTTGTATTGCGCAGTCAATAATAAATTGCGCTGGTCTGATACGGACTCGACCGCTCGCTTGTTCGTCGCTGCGGTGTCGGGTTACGCCTGCGGCTAACCCGACCTACGGTCATTCCTGTGAGTCAACAATAAAAACGGCGAGGATTGTCAATGCTTACAAAGGCGTGGACGGGAGGGACGGCGGTCTGAGGTTCAAGCCCTTCAATTTCACAAGGACTGGCGTCGTTGAAATAATCGTTGTCGCCGGGACGAGTTGGTCAGCGCTTTATAGAGATGGCCGCGAAAGAGCATCATCAGGACCGCCGAGACGGGCGTCAGGCACAGAACGAGGAGCATGGCCGTTGCGGAGGACAGGCCGAGAGCCTGGAACCACTGGCTCAACACGGCGAAGGGCAATCCCAGGAGTTGAAGAAAATCCAACCCGATCAGCCGGCCGCTCCGGCTCGAAATCGAAAAGAAAAAGGACAACCCGAACGGCGCCAGGATCACGACCAGGGGCAAAAACCATTCAATCCAATTTTCCAGGACGAATTCGTAGCTGTCCTTGAGGATTTCAAGGGAGGCGCCGGCACGGCCCTGGTAAATCAGTTCGGGGACGGGATTGAGCAAAATAAACAGGAGCAGGAAGACGGCCGAGACGATCGCCGGCCCATACGGGTTGGCCTGCATGCCGAGCTCAAGAACTTGCAGGGGGACCCACACGATAAAGCCGACCGTGATCACGTCCCAGAAATAGCTGCCGGCCACGTCCCACAGGTCGGTCCACACCATGGGTCGCGCGGCCGTCACGGCCTGTTCGAGTAACCCCAGAAACGCCCCGACCACGAAGGCGTTGGCCACGCCGAGCAGCAACCCGCCGATCATGCCGAGCCCCATGGCCAATCCGGCGGCCGCGTACATGAGCACGGCCAGGATCATGACCGCCGGCACGAGCAGCCAGTTTCCGGTCAGCGACCGCCAGGTCGCGAGCAGGGCTTGACGATAAAGTTGAAGAGTCGCTGGGACGAACTCCGACATGAGTCGTCGTGGCCGGTGAAAGACGATTAGCCTGATGATTTTTGCTTGAGGGCGAGAATTTCCTGCTGTTGGCGGTCCCGTTCCTGCTCGATCTTCTTCAACCGGCTGGGCCGGTCAAGGGTCCACCACTTGACGCGTTCCTTAAACGACACCGCTTTGGGCGCCACGCTTTTCAGCGGCTCCTCTTGGAAATGGAACCCTTTGTGCGTCTCGCGCGTTTGGATAAAGTGCTCGTAAATGTTCAGGTACAGTTTTTTGAGATCCATCCTGATCACCTTAGCCTACTCCATTGGTTTCTGGCAAGACGAGGAAGGCGCAGGCGTTGACACTCCACGCCGCCGTATGGGTAAATAGCAAAAACGGGTAACCTTGTGGCCTTTTGGCTCCAACTGCCCGGTTTCGAGTGCTCCCGGGAACAAGAAACGATTCAGAGACGCGAGAGTGGCGGAACTGGCAGACGCGCGAGACTTAGGATCTCGTGGGAGACCGTGGGGGTTCAAATCCCCCCTCTCGCACCATTCCCCGCTGTCTTTCACCAACGAACGGACTCGACATGAAATTGGAAGTTACCGAATTAGGACCGGTTAAACGTGCGCTTAAAATCGAAGTGCCGGAAGACGCCGTCAACCAGGAATTCGACCGGGTGTATACCGATCTGAGACGCCAGGCGCGCGTCCCGGGCTTCCGGCCCGGCAAGGCGCCGGTTGCCATGTTGGAAAAACGCTATGCGAAGGCCGTCGAACAGGACGTCATTCAGCGCCTGGTGCCGATTTACTACCAGAAGGCGATTCAAGAAGCCGGCGTAGCCCCCGTGCTGGTTGAAATTTCTCCCATGGAGCGGATGAAAGCCCACCGCAACACGTCGCTGACCTTTACCGCGACCGTGGAAATCAAGCCGCCCATTGAATTACGCGATTATCGTCCGCCCAATCCGATTTCCTTGAAGCCCGATTCCCGGGCCATTACCGACCAGGACGTGGATAACGCCCTGGACCGGTTTCGGGAAAACCAGTCCCGGCTGGAGGCCGCCCCTTCCGGCACCCTCCTGGCTGAGGGCCTGTATGCCGTCGTGACAATCGAAGGCGTGGTCGACGGCGAGCCGGTGGAAGGTTCGAACAAGGAAGGGCACCTCCACAAGGTGGGATCCCGGGAACCCGTGCTGGGTCTCACCATCGACGACGTGCTGGTGGGGAAACAGGAAGGAGACCGCGCGGAACTTCAGGAGGAATACGCCGCCACACATCCGGATGCCCGGCTGGCCGGCAAAGTCGTGACGTTTCATCTCTCCATCCTTGGCGTGAAGCAGAAAATTCTCCCTCCGTTGGATGATGAATTTGCTAAAGATTGCGGGGAGTATGAGAACCTCGATGCGCTCAAGGACATGATTCGCTCCGAATTGGAGTCGGTCCTCAAACGGGATATCGAAGAAGGCTATAAGGATCAGATCATGGAACGGCTGTTGGAAATGCATCACTTCGATCTGCCCGAGACGCTGGTCGAACGTGAGATTCGCACGCTGGTTCGACAACGCATCATGGAAGAGCAACGGAAAAAGGGCGGCAAGTTCTCCATGGATGATCAACTCCAAATGGAAGAGGAAGCGAAACGCATCCAACAGGAGGTGGCGCCGGGAGCGCAGAAACGGGTCAAGCTCGGGTTGGTCTTGGAAGCCATCGCGGACAAGGAAGGGATTTCCGTGGGCGAACAGGAAATCGATGAAGAATTCACCAAACTCGCCAAGGGCCTGAACGTTCCCCTGGAAGACATCCGCAAGATGGTGGAATCCGGAGGGGAGAGTTCGCTGCAGGAGTTCGAGGATCGCATCCGGGCCGAGAAAGCGCTTCAATTGGTCTATCAATTCGCGGTGATTCAGGGGTAAGGCGCTCCGCAAACCCGTTTGGCACAGAAAGGGTACAACCGTATGTTAATTCCAATGGTTATCGAGAGTACGAACCGCGGCGAACGGGCGTACGATATTTACTCCCGCCTGTTGAAGGACCGCATTATCTTTCTCGGCGCGCCTATCGACGACGTCTTCTCCAACCTCATCATCGCGCAATTGCTGTTCCTGGAAGCAGAAGATCCGGAAAAAGACATCAACCTCTATATCAATTCCCCGGGCGGGAGCGTGACTGCGGGCATGGGTATTTACGACACCATGCAATACGTCAAACCGCCGATTACGACCATTTGTTTGGGTCAGGCCGCCAGCATGGGCGCGTTGCTCCTGACCGCGGGGACCAAGGGCAAACGGTATGCCCTGCCCAACGCCCGGGTGATGATTCACCAACCGATGGGCGGATTTCAGGGACAAGCGACGGAGATCGACATTCACGCGCGCGAGATCCTGAAAATTCGCGAGCGACTCAACCAGATCATGGCGGAACACACGGGCCAGGCGTTGGAGAAAATCAGCCAGGACACCGAGCGGGATTATTTCATGTCGGGCACGGAAGCCAGGGACTACGGTCTTATCGATGAAGTCATTGTCAGGGCGTCGGAAAAGGAGTCGGCCGGCTCGAACGGCGCCTGACCGCTGAACGTCGATCAACCCATGGCCAAACAACTCAAATCGGACGAGAATCTGCGGTGTTCGTTCTGCGGGAAAAGCCGCGATCAGGTGCGCAAACTGATTGCGGGCCCCACCGTGTACATCTGCGACGAATGCGTGGGGCTCTGCAACGAAATCATGGCCGAGGAATGGCAGGAGGCCAAGGAAGCCCTTTCCTCCAAACTTCGCAAACCCGTCGAGATCAACCGCCACCTGGATCAATACATCATCGACCAGGCCCGCGCAAAAAAGATTCTCTCGGTCGCCGTTCACAATCACTATAAACGCATCGCCGCGAATGAAACCGGAGACGTCGAGCTCCAAAAGGGCAATATTCTGATGATCGGGCCGACGGGAACCGGGAAAACCCTCTTGGCTCAAACCCTGGCCGATTACCTAGACGTGCCGTTTACCCTCGCCGATGCCACCACCTTGACCGAAGCGGGCTACGTCGGGGAGGACGTCGAGAACATTATCCTGAAACTGCTGCAAGCCGCGGACTATGAAGTGGAACGTGCCGAGCGCGGCATCATTTATATCGATGAGATCGACAAGATCACGCGGAAGGCCGACGGCCCCTCCATTACCCGCGACGTGTCGGGGGAAGGCGTGCAACAGGCCCTGCTGAAACTCATCGAAGGCACCGTGGCCAACGTGCCGCCTCAAGGCGGCCGGAAACATCCCCACCAGGAATTCATCCAGGTGGATACCAAGAATATCCTGGTCATTTGTGGCGGGGCGTTTGTCGGGCTTGAACCCATTATCGAACGACGCCTGAATCGAAACCGCATGGGCTTCAAATCGGACCGTTCCGCCTCACCACAGGAACGCTCCTCTTTGTTGGCCCGGATCCAACCTGAAGACTTGCTTCAATACGGATTGATTCCCGAATTCATCGGGCGATTGCCGGTGGTGACGACGCTGGAAGAGTTGGATGAAGAAGCGTTGGTCCGGATTTTGACCGAACCCAAGAATGCCTTAACCCAGCAGTATCAAAAGCTGTTGTCCTTCGACAACGTGAAACTGAAATTTACGGATGGGGCCCTCCATGCCGTTGCGAGAAAAGCCTATGCGCAAAAAACCGGAGCCCGCGGGCTTCGCGCGATCATGGAAGACGTCATGCTCGATATCATGTACGAGGTCCCCTCGCAAACCGAGATCAAGGAAGTGGTCATTACGGAAGACGTGATTCTCAAGAAGGGCGAACCGTTCAAATTTTTTGAACCGTCACCACGCATGAAGCCCGCCGTGGGTTCGTAGCAACTCCTCGTCACACGCCGAAGCTGCGTGTGGCTTTCTTTCTCCCAAACCGTTTGTTCTTGCCGTCGCCGTTCACGTCGTTCTTGCGCGGGGCAAACTCGAAGCCCAGCTTACCGGAACCACGATCGAGCGTGAGATGGGACGCGAACTTGCGTCTGTTCTTCTTCGACACGAAACCTTGCAGGAGATCGGTCTTCCCCTTTTCCAGCAATTGCCGTACTTCACCCGCATCGATCGGGCGATTCAGAATCTGCCGGCTGATTTTGAAATCACAAGCCGGTTGTTCCCCGAGTCCGTTACGGCAGACGTACCGTCTCGGCGTATCAAGCACCGGCGCTTCGCATTTCGGGCAGGGTCCGACCTGGTCGGAGGTCTGCGGATCAACGTCGTCATCCTCGGCGGTGTCACCGAAATCAAACGCCGCGGTGAAATCGTCCTTGATGGTCAACTCCGCGGAAAATTCCCGGCCGAGACGGCTGCGGAACCCGTTCAGGGGGCCCAAACGCCGGTCACGCAACAGGACGGTGACCTCGTTGGGTGACAGCTCCCGCCCGGCGATGGATTTCCAGATCGCGAAATCACAGGTTTCGCATACGAACTTGCGATAGTTCTCCCTCACCGTACCCTTGCCGCACTTGGGACACGGCACGTCGAGCACGACGTATTCGTCGTCAATCTGGTCAACGTCACACTGCTGGGCGGCCTCGACGATATCTTCGGTCATCCTGCGAATGTGCCGCATAAACTCCTCGGAAGAGAACTGGTCGCTTTCAATCTGCTTCAGTTTCTTTTCCCACTCGCCGGTCAATTCGGCCGTGGTCAATTCGTCAATCTTGAGGGCGCGCAACAACCTGAGCAGCGTCGTGGCCTTGGCAGTCGGGATCAATTCACGTGCGTCCCGCAAGATATACCGGTTGCGGATCAACTCCTCGATGATGGCCGCGCGCGTCGCCGGCGTGCCGAGACCGCGACCTTGCAGGGCTTCCCGCAACTCATCGTCCTCCATCAGTTTGCCCGCGCCTTCCATCGCGGACAACAGGGTCGCCTCGTTGTAGCGCGGTGGGGCCTTGGTGTGCTTCCCTTCCATGCCGACGTCGACCGTCCTGGCCGTTTCGGGGTCGGCCACGCCCGAAAGCGGAGGTAACGTCTCGTTGCTTTCCTTGCGCCCCATCACCTGCAACCAGCCGCTCTCGATCAACACCCGTCCGCGGGTCTCGAAGGTCTGCTCTTCGACGACTGTGCGGCGCACGGTGTTTTCAAAGCGGGCCGGCGGGTAGAACGCCGCGATGAACGAGCGCGTGACCAGTTCATAGATGCGACGTTCCTGTTCCTTCAGTTTGCCCGGCACCTCCCCGGTCGGAATGATGGCAAAGTGGTCGGACACCTGGGCGTTGTTGAAGATGCGCTTGTTGTTGCCGTTGATGTAGTTCTTGTGAAGGACCTGTTTGGCCCAGTGGCTGATCGGCCGGTCGCTTTCGCCGTCCGGCGAAAGGGCATCCGGGCCGGGGTTGGAGGAGCCCAGCGATTGCATGATGTTTCTGGCCGTCTCCGGGTAGTCCTCGGGCAACGTCCTCGAATCGGTGCGCGGGTAGGTCAGAACCTTGTGACGTTCGTACAGCGCCTGCGCGATACCCAGCGTGGCCTTCGCCGAAAACCCGAACCGCCGGTTCGCTTCACGCTGGAGTGAGGTGAGGTCGAACAGCATCGGCGGTTGCTGGCTCGACGGCTTCGTGGTTTCGGACACGTTGCCATCCCGATTCGCACATTGCGCCACGATCGCTTCGGCCCGGGTCTTGTCCCAAATGCGCTCGGGCTTTGCGGTGCCATGTTGATCCTTGATCCCCCCGGATGCAGCGCCCTGCTTCGCCCGGGCTTGCAACTGCAGATCAACCCAGTGCCCTTCGTACTGCCCTGAGGCAATCGCGAAGGTGGCCTTGACCTCCCAATACTCGCGAGGCTCGAAGTGCTGGATTTCTTTCTCGCGGTCGACAAGGATGGCGAGCGTCGGTGTTTGCACCCGTCCCACCGTGGTCAGGGAAAAGCCCCCGCCACTCGAATTCAGCGCGGTCATGGCCCGGGTGGCATTGATCCCGATGAGCCAGTCGGACTCGGAGCGACACACCGCGGCACGCTGGAGGGGCAACAATTTCTCACCGTCACGCAGGCGTTCAAAGCCCTCGCGTATCGCTTGCGGGGTCATGGATTGCAACCACAGGCGCTGCACCGGCTTTGCCCCCTTGAAATGGCGGATCAGGTAATGAAAAATCAACTCGCCTTCGCGTCCGGCGTCGCAGGCGTTGATCACCCTGTCGATATCCTTCCGCGCGTACAGTTTCTTGATGAGTTTGAGTTGTGATTCGTTCTGCTGGATCGGTTTGAGTTCAAAATGGTCGGGAATCACCGGGAGATTGGCGAGCGCCCACTTTCCACGCCTGACCTCGACGCCTTCGGGCGCGACCAGTTCGAGCATGTGACCGACCGCCGACGTCACGACGTGGTCCGGGCCCTCGAAGAAGTTTTTTTCGTTCTGGAACCCGCCGAGCGCTTTGGTGATATCACGGGCCACCGAGGGTTTCTCGGTAATGACCAACGTCTTGCCCCCGCCTTCGGCGAGGCGAGGACGCGCTTTCTGCTTCTTGGGTGCAGTAGACGTACGTGAAGGCATCGTCAAGACATCCTGATATAACAGGAACCGGGCACCTGTCGAATAGATCCCCGCAATTCCAGGCTGAGCAGAAGACTCATCACCTCGGCCCGATCAAACGGCGCTTCCATCAACACCTCGTCAATCGACACGGGGTCCTCATGCAAAAGAGACAACACGCGCTGCTCTTTGGGGGTGAAGACCGATGAGACCGCTTCCTGAAAACCGGCATTCTTTACTCGATCCCGAAAGGGTCCGTCAAGCTGAGGGAGCAATTCTTCAACGACATCTCGTGCTTCTTCAACGAGTTTGGCTCCTTGTTTGATGAGTTCATGGGCGCCTCGATGTTTCCCGTGTTTGATCGCGCCCGGAATGGCGAAGACCTCTCGGTTCTGCTCAAGCGCAAATCGTGCCGTGATCAACGCGCCGCTTTTCTGATCGGCTTCCGAGACGATCACGCCTAACGACAATCCGCTGATAATCCGATTGCGACGGGGGAAATGGTGCGGCAACGGCGGGGACCCGAGCGGCAATTCCGATACCACGGCTCCATGGCTTTCAATGTCCCGTCGTAATTGTTGATGTTCAGGCGGATAGGTTCGATCCACTCCACATCCCACGACGGCGATCGTCTTGGCCTTGGCCGCCAGTGCGCCTCGATGGGCTGCCGCGTCGATTCCCCGTGCCAACCCGCTCACGATCGTCAACCCCATACCGGCCAATTGTTGGCTGAGTTCTTGCGTCATGAGCGCCCCCGCCGGTGTGGCTTTTCTCGATCCCACGATCGCGACGGCATAATCGTCGGACGCAGGCAACGTACCGCGTACGTACAACAAGGGCGGTGGATCGGGGATCATCGCCAGCCGGCGAGGATAGGCGGCATCCAGAATCGTGACAATCCCACTTTCGCCCCTTTCGAGCAGCCACATTTCCTTCCGGACGTGCGCCACGACACTCGGCTCAGGTTCTTTTCGCAATGCGGTGACCACGGAAGGACGCAACCCGGCCACGTGCCGCAACTCGGATGCCGAAGCGGACAGCACCTCTTTCGGCCCGCCAAAATGTCGAATGAGCGTACAGAGCGTCCCGTCACTGACGCCTTTCACTGACCGCAGGATCAGCCACGCTTCCAGCAATTCCATGGATCAGCAGAACCGCACACAAGACGTGGATGGGATGAGCATTGGTCGGCTAGGCCACTCCCACACCTTCCCCCAACACCACGATATCATACTGCTCAAGAGGGAGCAGGGGGTCGGCATTGACCATGATCCGGTACTGAAACTCCCGTTGAAGTTGCTCAAGCGCTTCAGGCTCGGTGTCTTGCAGCATCTCCACGATATGAGGATGGG
Source organism: Nitrospirales bacterium (assembly GCA_965203665.1). Classification (GTDB taxonomy): domain Bacteria; phylum Nitrospirota; class Nitrospiria; order Nitrospirales; family UBA8639; genus Bin75. Next base: position 1,903,751 of record OZ241905.1, read on the forward strand.
CCCCGACCACCACGGTTTGCTGCCCGGCTGCTCGTCCGATTCGGCGGATATCGCGAAAAATGTCGTACACCACCGTGAGTGCGGATCGGGTATAGCCGCGACCGTCACAATCGGAGCAGACGTCGGAGAGCGTCCGGAGCAAGTCTTCCCGCACGCGTTCCCGGGAAATCTCGATCAGCCCTAAGTCGCTGATGCGGGAAATACGCGTGCGCGCTTTGTCATTGCCCATCGCATCCACAAGGACTTGATAAACTTTATCACGATTCCGTCCGCGTTCCATATCGATGAAATCGATAATGATGATCCCCCCGATTCCGCGAAGTTTGATCTGGTAGGCAATCTCGCGGGCCGCCTCCAGGTTGTTTCGTAAAATGGTTTCTTCCTGGTCGCGCTTGCCGACGTATCGACCCGTATTCACGTCGATGACCGTCATGGCTTCCGTATGATCGATGACGATATGGCCTCCCGACTTGAGCCAGACTTTTCGGCTCAAGGCTCGGGAGATTTCCTGTTCAATCCCCAGATGATCGAACAGACTCTCATCCTTGTCATAATGATAAATGCGAGACGTCTGATCCGGAAGATACCGCCGGACAAATTCCCTGACCGCTTCACATTCCTCTTTCGAATCGATGAGCAGACGCTTGACGTTCTTGGTAAATAAATCGCGTACCACGCGGAGCGTCAGGTCCAAATCCGTATGCAATGCGGCCGGCGCCGGCTGGCTATCCTGCTTCTTGACAATGTCTTGCCACATGGCGGTTAAGAACCCGACGTCGGCTTTGAGATCCTCCTCGCTGACCCCTTCGCTCACCGTCCGGACGATGTATCCAAAACCCGGTTCCCGGATGCGTTTCATGATTTCCTTGAGACGACTGCGCTCCTCCTCCTCGGCGATGCGTCGCGAGACCCCGATATGGTCGACGTTCGGCATGAGCACCAGGAAACGGCCCGGCAACGAGCAATAAGACGTGACCCGGGGGCCTTTCGTCCCGATCGGGCCCTTGGAAATCTGCACGACGAGTTCCTGATCTTCCTCCATCAATTCTTGAATGGGCAGCACCGTCTGCCGTCGGGGGCGCGGGAATTCCGGGCCCTTCTCATCGTCATCACTTTCCACCAGGATATCGCCGGGTTCGGTGCCGACCGACAAATCCGACACGTGCATGAAGGCGGCGCGCTCCAGCCCGATATCAATAAATGCCGCTTGCATGCCGGGCAGCACTTTCACGACTTTGCCTTTGTAGACGTTGCCCACAAAATCTTTTTTCTTGGCACGGTCCACATAGAGTTCCCTGACCACTTTATTCTCCAACACCGCCGCGCGCGTTTCTTGCGGGGTGATATTGATGGCTATTTCAACTCCCATTCCGCTACTCCTTTATTCCCTTCCCCGAGACGCGACGGCGACTCGGGGGCGTGCTGACCATGCCCCGTCCCGGCAGATCCAGTCAAAAGCGTGACATGGATTCTCCGTTTCGTCAAATGATCCATCCCGATTGGTGACAGGGAAGACCTCATACGAACGGGTCATGGCGATAATATCAGTCTTTCTCTCTTCACGCTGAACAGAAGGCCCAACGCGGCCATCGTCATAATCGTCGCACTCCCCCCGTAACTGAGTAACGGCAAAGGAATGCCGACAATTGGTGCCACGCCAATGGTCATCCCCACGTTGACGACCATATTGAACGTCAACATGCCCACGAGCCCGATGGCCAACAGAGCCCCCAACGAATCCTTGGCCCTCGCCGCAATTTCCAGTCCCATGAGCAGCAACGCAAGAAAAAGACCGACGAAAAGCACCCCACCTAAAAACCCCCATTCCTCGGCCAGGACCGCGAAGATGAAATCGGTGTGACCTTCCGGAAGAAATTTGAAGCGAGTTTGTGTCCCGCTATGGAACCCTTTTCCGACTAATTGCCCTGAGCCCACGGCGATGCGAGATTGCATCCCTTGATAGCCTCTTCCCGCCGGATCATAGGCGGGGTCCACAAAACTCAAGATCCGTTCCTTTTGATAGTCGTGAAGCGAACCCCACAATTCACTCCAAGCGAAAGGGAACAGCATCAGTGCGGACAACGCCACCACCCCGAACGCTCTCGACTTCACGCCGACGACCAGCATCAGGGTGACGTAAATCGACAAAAAGCTGAGACTGCTGCCCAAATCGGGTTGTTTGAGAATCAAGAAAAATCCCGGCAAAGTGATCAACGCCGGGACGATGACCCGATACCACCAGCCCCGACGCGTTTGGGTGGAATAATAAACGGCCAATACCAGAAGAATCGGTACCTTGATAAATTCTGCAGGCTGAAACGCCAGGGGGCCCAGAGCGATCCATCGTTGAGCCCCATGACTGCTCTTCCCCCCGATGAGAACGACCACGAGGAGCAGCAACGCAAACCCGTACAGCAGGTACGACCATCGAGCAAGTTTATGGTAATCAATGCGTGACACCACCAGAAAGGCCACTGCGCCCACGCCGATCCATGTCGCCTGTTTCACGTACAAAGGCCACGGAGTCCCCGTCCTCTCTGCCGTCACGCTGTAAATGGTCAGGAGCCCAATGGCTGACAACGCCAGAATGATGCCGAAAAAGCACCAATCAAACCGGTCGAACCCTCGCCTGCGACGCCACGGTTCATCCATCACGCCGTGTCTCCCGTTGCCTCATCGTGTCGGACGGCCACGTCAAAGACACCTGTGGGTGCTCTTTGTCATCGACCCCATATGACACGTAGGCCTCGATCAGTTCTTTAGCCAGGGGGGCTGCCGCAGACCCGCCATGGCCCATGTGTTCCAGCAGCACCGCCACGGCGATGCTCGGATGTTCGAATGGCGCATAGGCGACAAACCAGGCGTGGTCTCGAAATTGCTTCGGCGTGTCTTCTGCGGATTCCGAGCGTAATGAAACCACTTGCGCCGTCCCGGTTTTACCCGCCACCCGGACCATTGACGATCGAGCTTGTCGCGCCGTTCCTTCGGTGACCACCGCCGCCAGCGACGCTTGAATGGCTTCCAGGTCATGGGCCGGTAACGTCAGAGGGAGCGTTTGTGTCGGACTCCACTCCTCAATCCATTCGCCCGTCCGTCCTCGCACACCGCGCACAACATGCGGTTGAAGCGCAATCCCATTATTCGCAATTGTCCCGATGACTTTCGCCATTTGCAGGGGCGTAACCGTGACGTAGCCCTGTCCGATCGAGACGGAAATGGTTTCTCCCGGGTACCATGGCTCTCCTCGCGTCCGTTGTTTCCATTCCGAGGATGGGATCAGGCCCGTTCTTTCGGAGGGGAGGTCAATACCCGTCCTCTCGCCCAACCCGAACTGTTTCGCATAGGCCGCAATGGTGTCCACGCCCATACGATCACCGACACGATAAAAATAGACGTCACACGATTGAGCAATGGCCGCATGGAGGTCGACCGCACCATGCCCATGCTTCTTCCAGTCTCGAAACGTTCGGCGGCCGAATCGAAACCGTCCCCCGCACCGAAGCGTCTCGGTGAGTCCGATCGTGTTGGTTTCAAGGGCAGCGGTCGCCATAATGATTTTAAACGTGGAACCCGGTGGATACTGACCCTGAATCGCTCGATTCGTCAGAGGATGGCGCTCATCCTGAAGAATGTCGTTCCATGCAGCGGCACGTAACCCACGGGATAAGGCATTGGGATCAAAACTCGGACGGCTCGCCAAGGCCAGGATGTCCCCGTTTTGCGGGTCCAAGGCCACAATCGCACCGGCTTCTTCTCCCAACAAATCTTCCGCCAATTTCTGCAAACGAAAGTCAACCGTCAGATACACGTCGTTTCCCACGCGTGGCTTATCCACGGAAATCATCCGTTTCTCATGACCCAACGCGTCGACTTCGATGAGTTTTTGCCCTGCCCGCCCCCGCAATGTCTGCTCATAGCTCCGTTCCACGCCGTACTGACCGACGACGCTGCCCGCGGGCAGCCCTTGAAACGCTTCGCGCTTGAGTTGTTTCTCTGACGCAACTCCCACATACCCAAGCACGTGAGCCGCATAGGCACCCTCAGGATTGTTACGCTGAAATTCCGGACGGATCGCCACGCCGGGCAGATCCAACCGATGCGATTCGACAATGGCCGCTTCTTTGAGACTGACGCCTTTTTTCAAACGTATCGGTGTTCCCCCGACGTAAGCCTCTATCGTCTTGGTCAACTCACTCCGGTCCAACGACAACAACTCGACAAGTTTCCCGATCAGGGCTTCACGGTCCCGCACGTCGCCGAGTTCGACGTACAAGTTGAAACTCGGGACACTATCCGCCAGCAAAATCCCGTTTCGGTCATAAATGAATCCGCGAACCGGATGTAACACCACCGATCGGGTCCGATTGTCGCGAGAAAGATTGAGATAGTAGTCCCCGTCACGAACTTGAAGCTGCCATAAGCGTACGACCAGCAGCCCCACAATGATCAACACGACGACTCGGATGAGCAGTAATCGTCCCTGGATGTCTGCTAATCCGGTGGATTGGAGACCGGGATCCGATATGCCCGGCTTCATTGACAGACCTCACCCCGATTCATTACAGGACGTCCCTCACGGACTCGGCGCTTCGACCAGCCCCCGCACGAAGACCCAGTGGGCCACGATGGCCACGAGTCCATCCAAGACCGCTTGAGGCAATAAGATGAAGGAAAAACCGTACAGCATCTCTCCCAGGCCCATCCCCATTCGTGACGACAAGAGGAACACCATGGAGGAAAGTATGGAACATGTCAGCACCGGCACAAAGGCGGCATGGGGCTCCCTATTGGACAAATTCCTGGCAAAGGCGCCGGCCAGGAATCCTACCCCGGCTTTTGTGACCGTATGCAGTCCAAACGGACCGGCGGAAAATAAATCCTGGAGAAAGCCCAGGCCGAACCCCACGATCAGGCCGGAAACCGGTCCGGACCGAAAACCAATCAAACAGGCGATGACGAGACAGAAATCCGGTTGAATCCCGAAAGGATTCAAAGACGATAACACGGTGGCCTGAAGAGGAAAAAGGGACAGCGTCAACAGCGTATACGCACTAATCTTCATGGAGTCGGATTCTGTCGTCCTTGGGGCATCAACGCGTGATCGAGTGACAGCATGGCTTCCGGTGACCGAGGAGACACGACGATCAGCACTTCGTCCAAGTATCGAAACTTTACCACCGGCACGATTTCGGCGGTGCGGAACAAACTGTCTTCACTTTCTTCGACGCGGGCGATTTCTCCTATCAACACCCCGCGGGGAAATCCCCCCGTCAAGCCTGACGTGACCACCGTATCTCCAGTTTTGACGGAGGAAAGCGGGGGAATATATTTCATAAGGACCAACCCTTGCGATGTCCCCTGGACCATACCTTCATCTCGCGTCCGTTGAACCATACCCGTGATGGCCACATTCGGATCGATCATCAACAAAACAATGCTCGTGGACGCCGAAGTTCTGACGATACGCCCCACCACCCCGGCCGGCGTCATGACGCCCATCTGCTCCCGAATGCCGTCCTCTTCACCTTTATTCAGAATTACGCCTTGATACCAATTCGACACGCTTCGGCCGATGACCCGTGCCGCCACCGTCCGGCCGGATGTATCCTTCTGAAATTCCAACATGGCGGCTAACCGTTCTGCCATGTGTGCCTGTTCACGCAATCGATTCACCTCTCCTCTGAGTTGTTGGACTGTTTCCCGAAGCTCATGGTTTTGTTGGGAAAGACCCTGGAGAGCAATATACTGCATCCACCATTCACGCAGGGTCCGATCCAATGTGGCCATGCCCCTCACGGGAATGGCGACGAGATCGGCAAGAGGTCCGCCGACCGTGTGGAAGAGAAATTGAGATTGCTGGGGCAAGAGGGCAAACACGACAAAGGCGATGGCCAAGACGGCCACGCCAACCCGCTTCACGCCGGACCCCCAAAACACCCCAGGCCGAAACCGGCCACGCATAAGAAGTTGTTCCTTTACGAACTGACGGCCGACATAGAGGAGACGCTCCGCAGGAGGGTGAGTTCTTCAAGCGTCTTGCCGACTCCTAAGACGACTGACGTGAGGGGATCATCGACGTTGACAATAGGAAGACCGGTTTCCTCCCTCAACCGGGCATCCAACCCGCGTAACAGCGCTCCGCCTCCTGTTAACACAATGCCTCGGTCCACGATATCTCCCGCCAATTCAGGGGGGGTATGTTCCAACGCCAACTTGATGGCCGACACAATGGCCGAAATGCATTCTTGCAGAGCTTCCCGGACTTCGCCGTCTTCCAGCGCAATGGTCCGAGGAATACCGGACACCAAATCACGGCCTTTGACCATCATTTGGCCTTTTTCTTCCAATGGATAGGCGGATCCGATGGCCACCTTCACTCGCTCCGCCATATGCTCGCCGATCAATAAATTATGTTCACGCTTCACGTGATTAATAATGGCCGAGTCGATTTGGTCGCCAGCGACTTTCACGGATTCACTGTAGACAATCCCCCCCAATGAAATGACGGCAATATCGGTCGTCCCCCCTCCCACGTCAACTACCATGTTCCCCGACGGTTCGGTGATGGGCAGCCCCGCTCCAATCGCTGCCGCCACGGGTTCTTCTATCAAATAGACTTCGCGCGCACCGGCCAATTCCGCCGATTCCTTCACGGCTCGCTGTTCCACTTGCGTGATGCGTGACGGCACGCCGATGATGATCCGAGGTCGGACAAACGCCGTACGATTATGAACCTTGGTAATAAAATAGCGGAGCATCCGTTCAGCCATTTCAAAGTCCGCAATGACCCCTTCTTTCATCGGACGTATGGCGGAAATGTTGCCGGGCGTTCGGCCGACCATTCGCTTGGCTTCACTGCCCACGGCCAAAATTTTGCTTGATTGCTGTTCGATCGCCACGACGGACGGTTCATTCAAGACAATGCCTTTCCCCTGGACGTAGACCAAGGTATGGGCCGTCCCCAGATCAATGGCCATGTCGCTCGAGAACAAACTTAAGAATCGGCTGATCAGTCCCATAATCGGTTCACCGGCAAAGACGACGCTTCAGGCCGAACCCGGAAACGATGGTCCTTGTAAAGAACGCGTCCCGTTTGCCCCTTGGGGCATTCACTACTTCCTTCAATGACCGATTCTCCATGGATTCGCTCTGCGGAAGCAGACTGTCCCAGAAGAAAAACAACGACTCACGTCCGGCAACAAAGGGAACACTGCTTTTCGGAAAGATGGACGTTCGAAGAGAAGGACGGACAATGCTTATTCACTCTCCAATCAATTCCCACGCGGGGAACTGTCGGCACTTTTGGTCCACTAGTATAGCAGACCTGCCCCGTAACCTCAAAATTTTATGCGTCTACATGAGGGGCCTCAACCGACCAGAAGTCGGAGACTTGTCAGGAGCCGAGCATCCGGCGATGGGTGGGGACGAACACGACATCATCATTGACACGCTCTGGCAGAGACGTAACAATGCGTTGTCGTTATCCCGTGACTCGTACGCCTCGTCTCCTTGCCCGGCTCAGGAAATTCTCTGAAGCGCAACCAGGTTTCGGCATGAATACAAACGACTCCGACCGTCGCACGGGCGTCCGCTACCAGCCCGACGAAACACCGCCGATGGCACTGGCTTTCGGGTTGGGGCTGCAACTCGCCATTCTCAGCGTCGCCGCCACGGTGTTGGTGCCGGCCATCATCATCCGGGCTGCCGGCGGACCTGATTCCTATCTGTCATGGGCGGTGTTCGCCGCGGTCGCGGTCTGCGGCGCGACCACGATACTGCAGGCAGTTCGATTCGGCCAGATCGGCTCGGGGTACGTGCTCTTGATGAGCATCTCCGGAGCCTCCATTGCGATCAGTATCACGGCACTGGCCAAAGGAGGGCCGGCGATGCTGGCAACTTTGGTTGTCGTCTCCTCGCTCGTCCCGCTTGCGCTGTCCGCACGGCTCTGGCTACTCCGGCGCATCCTTACACCGACCGTCACGGGAACCGTGATCATGCTGATCCCGGTCACGGTGATACCTCACGTCTTCGAAATGCTGAAGGACGTACCGGATGGAGTTCCGGCCGTGGCCGCGCCGCTCAGTGCGCTCGTGACCCTGCTCGTCATCGCCGGGAGCGTGTTGAAGGGAACGGGGACATGGCGTCTCTGGGCGCCGGTGATCGGCGTCGTTGCCGGTTCGGCCATCGGCGGGGTCTTCGGCCTGTACGACGTGCATCGCATCGCCGAGGCTTCGTGGCTCGGCCTTCCACCGGGCACCTGGCCGGGCTTTGATCTCGACTTCGCGCCGATGTTCTGGACGCTGCTGCCGGCGTTTGTCCTCGTGGCCCTGATCGACACCATGCAAACGATCAGCGCGTCGATCGCGATTCAGCACGTCTCCTGGCGCCACCCGCGTGCGGTGGATTTCCGGGCGGTGCAGGGCGCGGTGACAGCCGCCGGAGTCGCCAAACTGTTGTCCGGCGCCTCGGGCACGGTGCCCAACACGACCTACTCGACAACCGTCTCCATGACCGAATTGACCGGGGTCGGTGCCCGAAGCGTGGGCATCGCCCTCGGGATGGTCCTCATCATGCTGGCTTTTCTTCCCAAGGCACTCGCCGTGATCCTGGCGATACCCAGCCCGGTGGTTGCAGCCTATCTCGCCGTCTTTCTTGCCATGCTGTTCGTGATCGGCATGAACCTGGTCATCCAGGACGGGATTGACTATCGCAAGGGTCTGGTCTGTGGCGTCGGGTTCTGGATGGGTGTCGGGTTCCAAAACGGCATGATCTTCCCCGAATCCGTTGCAGAACTCGCAGGAGGTCTTCTGCAGAACGGGATGACGGCCGGCGGATTCGTCGCCATCTTCATGACCCTTCTCACGGATCTGACGACACTCCGTCACAGAATGGAGACGGAGTTAAATGTCTCGGCCCTCCCCAAGATCAGGGAATTTCTCCTCGGATTCGCATCCCAAAGCGGTTGGGATGCGCAGATGGCAGACCGGCTCGACGCCGCCAGCGAAGAGACGCTACTGACGCTCATCGAACGAGAAGGTGCAGGAGCGGAAAAGGACCGGCAGCGTCTGCTGCTGGTTGCCTACAAGGAAGACGGCGGGGCCATCCTTGAGTTTGTGGCCTCGACAGGAGAAGAAAACCTTCAGGACCGGATCGCGCTGCTTGGCGCACAGACCGACGACACCCGGGTCGAACAGGAAGTCTCACTCCGGCTGCTGCGGCACCTTGCGTCCTCGGTTCGCCACCAGCAATATCATGGCACGGACATCGTGACCATCCGCGTGGACGCTTGAGGATCGTGTTGCAACCGCCGGACGTCAACGATCCTCGGGGGGACGAGAAGTGTGCACGGCAAACCCTGTTCCGGCCTTGCCGGATACCTCAGGGTGCCTTGCCGATTTTGCATCGCAAGATCACGCGGTTGCGCTCGCCAACCCGCTCGTACGTGTATTGATCCGAAAACTTTTTCGTCAGAAAGATGCCAAGCCCGCCAATAGGCCGGTCCTCCAAGACCGATGTGGTATCTGCTTCCGGCGCCTCCGTAAACGGGTCAAACGCGGGTCCGTTATCTTCAACCTGAGCGACGACAAACGTGTCTTCCACCGACAGACCTAACTCCAGTTCCGGTCCGGACACCGAGGGCAGAGAATAGTTGACACTATTGGTGATCAGTTCTTCCAGCATCAGATTAAGGCGATTCTGCAAGCCCAGGTCCAACTCGTGGGCAGCGGCAAACTCTTCCAGAGACTGTTCCAGTTCCGTAATCGAGGACAAGTCCGGGGTAAGGGAAATCCGTTTCATTTCTATCCAGATTTGAACAAATCAGACTCACCTCGTCTGAGTGAGCTGAGTGAGTATAGCATGAACGGTGCATCAGTATCGTATTTTTGTGGCCCTGAATCAACCGGCCGATTCAAAAAGATGAAAGATAAACGCAACCGGACTCAGCCGCACGGCAACCCCCCAGCCCCCACGTTGGTCTTGGCATACCAACCCCAATAGAGTACTATCAGCCATCACGAACGACCGACGAGTCGATTATACGTATAGCCACGCAGTGGTCTGGCCCCCTACATGGCTATTGAAGTAAACTTGCATGAATGCTATGGTAGTTGTTTATTTCTGCATCTTTCGCATGTTCTGGATTTTAGACTAACGATTCCGTTTTCATGGAACGCGATGCATAAGCGTTGATGAAAAAGGAATAAATCATGACGTTTGAGTGTGACCTAGTTGGAGGCAAAACTAATGGAGGACAAAGCCAAGCTTTCCGTGGAAGCCGAACATGGCGACAAGGCCACGGTCCTTATTGTGACGGGACGTGTGGATGGTTCCAGTGTGGGAATTCTGGAAAGTGCCGTCCAAGAGCAGATCAATGCCGGGAATAAAACCCTGGTCTTTGATTTTAAAGATCTGAGTTACATCAGCAGTGCCGGTTTACGGGCATTGCTCATCGCCGCCCGTCTGACCCAGAAAGAAGGGGGCAAGGCTCTGTTTTGTGCTCTTGCGGATCACATCGCTGAAATTTTCGAGATCAGCGGGTTCAATGAAATTCTGGATATTCGCGCCACCAGGGCCGATGCCCTTGGAGCAGTCTGAGCGAAGACTCGTACTGCAGAATGGCAGTTCAAACATTAAGAAAACCGACGGGAGAGTCACGTCGTGGGTAAATCACCAACTCAGGTGCTTGTCGTCGATGACGAAGAAGATCTTGAGTTGCTGGTGCGTCAGAAGTTCCGTCGCCGGATCCGCGACGGGGACCTGAAGTTTCTGTTTGCCCACAACGGCAAAGAGGCGCTGGAGGTGCTGCAAGAGCACCCTGATGTCTACCTGGTCCTCTCCGATATCAACATGCCGGTGATGGACGGTCTGACCCTGCTGAGTCAGCTTGCCGATGGCGAACAGGATATCCAAGCGGTCATCGTGTCTGCCTATGGTGACATGAAAAACATTCGCACGGCCATGAACCGCGGGGCGTTCGACTTTTTGACAAAGCCGATTGATTTCAACGACCTTGAAGCGACCATCGAAAAAGGCCTTAAGCACGTTCAAGCTCTGCAAAGCGCCTTGGAAACCAGGGATCGGCTGGTCGCCGTCAAGCAGGAACTTGACATGGCCCGAGACGTGCAGATGTCGCTCCAGCCAAAGGAGATCCCGGACAGTGAGACCCACGACATTAAAGCGGTGATCCTCCCGGCACGAGAGGTCGGTGGGGACCTGTACGATTTCTTTTACATTGACGAAGCACGCATCGCACTGGTGATTGCGGATGTGTCCGGTAAAGGGGTGCCGGCCGCGTTGTTCACGACCGTGACCCGTGCGCTCCTGCGAGCAACATCCTCAAAGGACTATTCCACACCGGCAGAGTGTCTGACGAGGGTCAACGAACTGCTCTGCGAGAGCAACCCCTCCTGCATCTTCATTACGCTGTTTTTCGGGGTGCTCGACCTGCGGAACGGCGAACTCCACTATTCCAACGCCGGTCACAATCCCCCCAGACTGCTGCAGGCTGATTCCCAAGTCGAGGTGGTGCCCCAAACCAGGAACATCGTACTGGGGATACAACCTGGCCACACGTATAACAATGATCAAATCCAGCTCAGGCCAGGGGATACCTTGTTCCTCTACACCGACGGGATCACGGAAGCGGAAAACCTCCAGGATGAAGAATTCACTGAATCGCGTCTCGACGAGAAACTCGCCGGACTTGCCGGGGCAAGTGCGGAACGGGTCGCCACGGAGATCGTGGACGCCGTGCAAGAATTTGTCGGAGATGCCCCGCAATCAGACGACATCACGTGCGTGGTGGCACGTTTTCAGCCGGGTCCCTCATAAGCGACACGACCCTATCCTGCCCATGAAGATATGGATGATCCTGGTCCTGTTGCTGGTTCTGGTCACGCCGTGGGAGCCGGCCAGGGCAGAGTCCGATCAACAAACAATAGTCTTCGGGCAGTCCGCAGCTCTCACCGGCCCGGCGCGCGCACTGGGCATCGGCATGCGCCTCGGACTCCACGCGGCATTTTCCGAAGTTAATCGCAAGGGTGGCGTCCACGGTCGCCTGCTCCACCTCGAATCCTTGGACGACAGATACGAACCCGAAGCCGCGATTGCCAACACCCGCACCCTGATTGAACAAAACAAAGTTTTTGCCCTGATCGGCGCCGTTGGTACGCCAACGTCGAAATCGGCCCAACCTGTCGCCACGGAGGCGGGAGTACCCTATATTGCTCCATTCACCGGGGCGGAGTTTCTTCGTGATGCGAAGAAGCGTCCCAACGTGGTGAACGTGCGGGCGTCCTACTACCAGGAAACCGAGGAAATGGTCGCCCGGCTTCACAACGATCTGGGCATAGACCGGATCAGCATTTTCTACCAGAACGATTCCTTCGGTCAGGCCGGGCTCAACGGGCTGCGCCGCGCGGTCAATCGCCATGGCCTGAGCCTGATTGCAGAGGTGTACTATACCCGCAATACCGAGGCCGTCAAAATCGCCCTGCTGGATTTGCGCCAGGCCAACGCCGAAGCCGTCATCATCGTCGGTGCCTATAAACCTGCGGCGACGATGATCCGGTGGGCGAGACGGCTGAACTTCAATCCCTATTTCATCAACATTTCATTCATCGGGAGTGCTGCCTTGGCGAAAGCCTTGGGGCCGGACGGGACCGGCGTGTACGTGACCCAAGTGGTGCCTTTCCCGAAGGATACGACCCTGCCGGTCGTCGCGCAATACCAGAAGGCGCTGAAAGAAATTGACGCGAACAGCAAACCCAGTTTTGTCTCGCTGGAAGGCTACCTGGCGGGCCGTATCGCGATTGAAGGTCTTCGGCTTGCCGGACCGGATCCGACCAGAGAAAGCTTTCTGCATGCGCTGACGCAGGCGGGAGACATTGATCTGGGCGGGTTTCGTTTGCGCTACGGCGTCGATGACAATCAGGGGTCGGACCGCGTGTACCTGACTCGCATCGATAAGAGGGGGCGCTTCCAGTCGGTCAACAAGATGTCGGCACCATGAACGAACCTCCACCCACCGGGCCCCAAAACCCGACCGATTCCGGCGCACCTCCACTGCAGGTGAAACCTACCGCCATTGAAGAACCGGAAAAGGAACGAAAATTCCGGGTCGGAGTCGGCGCACGGCTGTATTTCCTGCTCTTCGGTGCCGTGGTTCTCATGGGCGGTGCCACCGCGCTGGCTTACTTTACCTTCAACGAAACGCTGCAACACGAAATCCGGCTGGCAGAATACAGCATGCCCAACCTGATCAATTCGGTGGACGTGGCCCGAAAGAGTGCCGTCGTGGTCAACGGGGCCTTTCGTCTGGTGTCGGCCTCCTCGAAAGAGGAGCATACGGCTGTGGTGGAAGCCACGGCTCGAGAAATAGCCTCGCTCGAAAACACCATCCTGGAACTCGAAGCCCGCTCCGCCTTCGGCGAACAAACCCGGTTAATCAGGTCAAATCTGGAGGAACTGGGTAAGCATCTGGACGTGATCAAGAAATCCTCCGCCCGGCGCCTGGAAATTGACCGGACACTCAACGTCTTTATTGACGAACTCGGAGAAACAACCAGGCGCGTGGAACGTTTGTTGGTCCAAGCCATTGATGATCAAGCTTTTTACCTGGTATCGGGATTACGGCAGTTGGATGATAAAGTCGACTCCATTCGTAAGCGGGCCTCCGAAGACGAACTGACCGCTTATCGAAATCTGATTACCGTGAACCAGGCCGCGAATCTGGCGGTGTTGCTGCTGGACGAGGTCCTGGTTCTGGCTGACCGCCAGTTTCTTACCCCCTTGGAGGAACGCTTCCAGAGTGCCGTCCGGAATTTCATCCAAGCCTATGCGAAACTCCCGGAGTCCATGCAGAATGATCTTCTTGAAGAAAACCTGACCCGTCTGGACGAAATTGGGGAAGGCCCGGAAGGAGTCATTAAGCTACGGATGGAAGCGTTACTCAGACTGGAACAGGAGCAGGAAACCTTGGCAAAGGCACGAACCACCTCGGAATCGCTGGTATCGGAGGTCAACCATCTGGTCGAGCAAATTAACGAGGAGGCCATTCAATCCAGCGAAGCTTCTCGCGCAGCCGCCCAAACGGGGATCCTGCTTCTGATTCTCCTCAACGTATTCGGTACTATTGGCGCTTTTGGACTAGGCTCCCTCTTCGTGAGGCGCTATCTGGTTCGCCGTCTGGTGGGACTGGCCAGCGCGATGCGCGAGATGGCCAGCGGCGACCTGGAAGTCCCGGTACAGGTCGAAGGGACTCGTATCGTACAGCCCGTGAAGGGATCGGCCAATTACCTGACGCAGAACATCCAGTACTTAATCTGGAATGACGAGGTCACCGACATGGCCAGGGCGCTGGAAGTGTTCCGGCGTTACGCCCATGAGGTTCAACGATTGAATCTCGTGGAAAAATTGGCGGAGGAACTGGATGCCAAAAACGAAAACCTGGAGCATGCACTGGAAAATCTGAAAGCCGCCCAAGAGCAGGTCATTGCCGAGCAGAAACTCGCGTCTTTGGGTCAACTGACTGCCGGGGTGGCACATGAAATCAAGAACCCGCTCAACTTCGTCAGCAACTTTGCCAATGTCTCGATTGAAATGGCGGATGAGATCGATGATTTGATGAAACAGCAAGACAACCTCGACCTTGAGGAGATCAGGTCGATCCTGGATGAACTGAGGACGAGCCTCGGAAAAATCAAGGAGCACGGGAAGCGAGCCGACAACATCGTGCGCAGCATGCTCGAACATTCCCGCACCAAAGAAGGGGAATGGCGAAAGACGAACCTGAACGCCCTCTTGAAACAGTACGTGGACTTGTCGTATCACGCACTACGTGCCGAAGACAACTCCTTCAACGCGGAGATGAAGGAGGACCTGGATCCGAACATGGAAGATATTGTGGTCGTCCCCCAGGATATCTGTCGCGTGTTTCTCAATCTCGTCACCAACGCCTTTCAGGCGATGAACGAAAAGCAGAAAAAGGTGGACGGTGACTACCTGCCGACTCTGTCCATCTCCAGCCGGCAATTGGAAAATCACGTGGAGTTCTCGATCCGGGACAATGGCCCAGGCATCCCGGATGACGTGCGTGACAAGATTTTTGAGCCGTTTGTGACCACGAAGGAACCGGGGAAGGGCACCGGCCTGGGGCTTTCCCTGACCACCGACATCCTGCTTCGTCACGCCGGATCCATCCACGTGGACACGGAAGTCGGGCACTATACCGAGATGCGCGTGTCGTTACCGCTGGAGCCCCCGGCGGAAGCCCTGAGCAGTATGGAAGACAAGACGGAATAAGATACGGCAAAGCCCGTGTCTCGTCCAAGCAGTATTTCTCCTCCCACAACAGGGAACCACATCCCATAAGGCGCTAATCACGTCATCCGTTCGCGGAACAATCGTGTCCGGCCTCATGCGAACCGGCTAGGGCGCCGAGAGGGCACAGGGGTCGCCCTTTGCAACGCCGAGGATACCGTGGACAGGAGGAAGGAGGTTACCCCGTTCAGAGACAGGCTAGAAATTGTATTCCAAGTGGAACTCGAAGAAGCCGTCGCGTCGCCCCACATATTGAACATCCAACGGGTCGATGCTGAGAATCGTGCTCGACTCCAGATGCAGGGACCACTGGTCGAAGATCCGCCGGTCGAATTCGACGCCCAGGGTGTGGGTCGAGCGGCTCGCGTCCGTCACAAACCCGGCCGTGATCTCGGTGCTCTGGACGTCGTTGAACGACAGATGCGTGCCGACGAAAAAATCGTTGTCGAGCGTCATGGGCTGGCGCCTGGGAAGCGCTTGACGACCCCGCTCGTCATAATTCCATTCGGCCAGTAGGCCGACGTCGGCCGTCGAACCAAAGACGGAATAGAAGGTGTATTCGCCCCCCACCACGGCGGCCACGTACTCCTCTTTCCGAAAGGTGCCGACAAGATCGTCGAACCCACTGGTCCCCTCCACGATAGCAATGTACTCCCTTGCGTACTCCCGTTCCCGGCCGAGCGCGTTACGTTCGCCCGAGCGATGCATCGCCTCTAACTTGAACAACCAGGCGTCGAGCGTCAATTGCGCATCCAGCCCAAACTGGCGAATTTGTGCGTAGTACGGAATCCAGACATTGGAGACATCACCGACCCCCGTCGGCTTACAAGCAGGCGGCATACAAATCAAGCTCGCTTCCCGGCTCGTGCCATTGAACGCACTCAGGCCGATGTCCAGGGGTCCGAAGCTGTGACTGTAGCGGGCCGCGAAATCCGGATGCCACTCTCCGGCCCCGCTCTCATACTCTACCCGGTCGGTGTCCACGAGTCCCGCGAAGCGCAGGCGACCGCCTTGGCCCGGGTAGACACGCTGGCGATGATACGGTAACCCGAAAAACTCCAAGACGCCCCAATCGGCGGTCCACGTCACGTGAACCATGGGTTGCCCCAACTTCACCTCGCCGTTGGGATGTTCGAGAAAGTCGATCTGGTTGACGATATCGACCAGGTGTTGCGATTCGGCCACGCCCCAGAACACCCGGTCCGCGCCCAGCCGCACTTCCCATTCGCTCTCCCCGAGCTCGCCGAACAACAGAACATACGCTTCCCGCAGATCCCAGTGGGTGCGAACTGAGTCGGCGCTGTCGTAGCGAAAAAACGGCACCACGGTGGCACTCCTTCCCTCAAGGTCTTCAACGTAGAGTTTGGGCTCCACCACAATGCCGGTCGTATGCGAGCTCTGATGGCTGGGATCAATGCCGGTTTTCGGAAAGTAACGGCCTTCCAGGCTCACGCGCCCGGACAACTCCCATGCCGCGAACTCGATTTCCGCATGGGCTTCGACGACCACAATCAATGCCGCCAGCCAGATCGCCGTAAGGGCCAAGGGGTAACGAACGGCAGAACCTCGCATCACCGCGCCCGTTTCAATCCGGTTTTGCTGAAGTCACGCGCTTTGAGTTTGGTACGGAATTGATAATCCGTCCAGGTCAAATCGGTACTCTTGCCCGTCAGATGATTGACCATGTTCATTTCCCCGGCGCGCCAGTACTTGTCCAGATATTGCTTGTATTTCCCGATGGTGAGCGTCTTGAGGTGCGCGTCCTTGCGATCGAAGTACTCCACTTTCCAGGTGCGCAGCTCGTCTTTGTCTTGCCAGACCACTTGGCGGCTGTAGCCCGAGGCTTTCTTGTCCACCGGGAACCGTTCGCAGACCGTGCACGTCAAGTCCCCGCACGGTTCGTCCCGCAGGTACCGGTAGGTGAATTTTTCCACCTCCGGAGGGCTCAGGTCTTCATAGGAGAATTCGCTGCCCATGAAGGATCCGGACTTGTTCGACGAACTGATCCGCTTGACCCGCTTCAGCGCCGGGAGATAGAGCCATTGGTCGTCCGCCTCCTTCTTGTGGGCATGGGTGAGCAGTGCGGTTCCCTTGACGTCGCGCGGCTCGTCGAACACCATCAGGCTCTTGTCGCCGTCGCCGGCGACCTCCAGCACCTTGACGCGGAGTTGGCGCCGGCTCTCCTGACCCTGCTTGTTGCGCAGCACCATGACTTCGCGAGCCGTGAAATTGCCGAACCCGTCGCCCCGGGCGCCGGCTTCAGTGGCGATCTTGAGCCCGATCTCCTCTGGAGTCGCCGGGTGCACAAGGAGCGGCGTCCCCAGCCAAGACAACAAGACCAAGCACGGCGCGAGAAACACAAGTCCCGATCGAACGGGATACACATGGATCATTTTCATAATTTTCTCCTATCAATGGCCATGAGCAAAGGGGGAAGCAGCAGAAAATCAGCGGCGATCGCGAAGACGATCGTGATCGTGACCATAAGGCCAAGCGCCCAACTCACCTCGAAGCCCGATGCGGAGTATACCAAGAAGCCTGCTGCCAAGACCACGGTCGTGGTCCATAACGCTTGACCCACCGTGCGAAAAGTGGAGCGAACCGCCTCGGGCGCCAAGAGCCCCTCGCGGCGGGCTTTCTGATATTTACTCAGAAAATGCGTGGTATCGTCCACGATAAGCCCGAAGGCGATGGCCGTCATCACGGACCCGGCAAGACCGACTTGGCCGACCAGATAGCCCCATAGCCCGAAACTCATCGCCGCGGGAATAAAATTCGGCACCAGACTGACCAGACCGAGGCGCAGGCTTTTCAGAAACCAGATCAAGATGAACGAAATGAGGCCCATGGCGATAATCGTGGAGCGCAACATGCTCTGGATGTTTCGTTGGGACAGGTGAGAAAAAACGATACTGACGCCCGTGGCCGGGGTCGCAAGGTCGGGCGCATTGGCTTGGAGCCAGGCCAGCCCGCGCGCGTCGAGATCGCGCTGTTGCTGAGCCGACAAGCTGTGCATCACGACGGTCATGCGCGTGGCGGATTTCGCGAGGTCGATACGGTCATTGAGGTCCCTGCCGAACGGCAGCGAAAACTCGTACAGCAACAGGTACTGCGCGGCCAGTTCCGAATCGGCGGGCAGGCGATAGAAGGCCGGATCATCGCCGTGCATGTTTTTGTTGAGACGTTTCATGATGTCCGGGAAGGCTTGGACGTGGGTGACTTCGGGTTGCCCCCGGAACCATTCGGCAAAGGCATCGACCTTACGCAGATAACCGGGGTCGGTGATGCCGCCTTCGCGGCCCGCGTTCAGCGAGTACTCCAACGATTCCATACCGGTCAGGTTTTCGATCACGAAGTCCGTATCGCGCCTGAACGCGTAACGATCATCGAAATACTCCGTCCAGTTGTCGGTCAACTCAATGCGCAAAATGCCCATGACCAGAACAACGGTCGACAGGGAGACGAACCAGAGCAGGAACGTGCGCCGCGCAATGACGAAGGCGGCGAAATGATCGAAGAAACCCGGCCGGTCAGCATGAGCGCGAGGCGCCCGCAACGGCAGGATGGACAGGAGCGCCGGAAGGAGCGTCATGGAGTAGACCAAGGCGCACATCACCCCGAATGCCACGAGATTACCCAAGACGTGAAAAGGCGGCGAATCCGAAGCATTCAGGCTGAGGAACGCGATCGCGGTCGTGACCGAGGTGAGGAAGACCGGCCAGGTATTGCTGCGCAGCGATTCCGTAATTGCCTCATTCCTGCCCAAGCCACGGCTCACACCCGCCAGGGCGGTCGTGACGATGTGAATGGAATCCGCGACGGCGACCGTCATGACGATGATCGGGACGCCGGCGTTGACGGGGCTGAATACCGTCCCGATCCAACCGGCGAACCCCACGGTGGTGTTGATCGTAAACATGAGCGTCACAACGACGGCCAGGGTGGCGAATGCGGAGCGCAAAAGAACGGTGGCCATAATGACGATGAGAAGAAACACGATCGGCGAGAGGTTCTCCATATCGTCCTTCGTCGCGTCGGCAAAGACACGGTGGATAACAGCGTCGCCGGTCAGGGAATAGTCGATATCCGGATGGCTCGCGCGGGCCTGGTCCAAGAGGGCATTGAGATAATCGGTCAGTTCGACCACCGCGGGGTCCGAATTTTCCGGCAGGACGACATTGATCGCCATCCCGGCTACTCGCCCGTCATGGGCGACCAGCCGCCCGGCAATCTGGGGTGCGTTCAACGCGACCTCTTCGATTCGCGCCAGTTCGTCGTCGCTCTTCGATTGGGCGTCATCCACGAGCGGGGCGACAACCAGATCATCGCCGAACGCCTTGCTATGGGAATAGTTGGTAAGGGAATCCACCCGGGTGGAATACGGCGTGCGCCACGCGGCCTCGGTCAGTTCCTCAATCCCGGCGAGCGTCTCCCTGGTGAACACCGAGCCTTCGCGAGGCGCGATGGCGATCAGTGCCGTATGGGATACGGAATAGGTATCCTCCAAGGCCTCCAACGCGGCGAGTTGCGGATCGTCTTCGCTGAACAGACTACGGTAATCGTTCGTGACGCCGATGAAACGGGCACCCGCCGTCATGACCAGCATGGCCAGCGTAGCCAGCACCACGACCGGCCACCGGCGGCGCAGAACGGCGGCTGTGTAGCGGTCCAAATGAGTCATCGCGTGACCATCATCGGCCGGGAGCGAAAACGAACGCATCCCGCCCAATCTTCTCTTTGATCACGAACATCGCTTACCAGGGGCTCGATTTTGAGGCGTAAACGTGGTCGGGCATCTTGTAACTCAATCCCCCCTCGTCATACACCGATATTTGGAGCATTTGAGAAAAATTATCCGATCTGATTCCGCCTTTCTTGAACCATCGTTTGAACCAGCGTTGCATGCGTTGTTTGCTCCGGAAAAGAAACAGCGTGCCCACGTTCCAGCCCTTGGGATACTGGAACTGATCGGCGAGCGTGTTCCCAAGGAGTGCGCGTGACAGACGGTAGGCCAACGTGATCACTTTTTTCTTTTCCACCGGGTCCGCGATTCCCGCAACGGCCGGAATGGACTGGATCAAGGCATTCGCCATGGTGATGGAATCGGCATCCGGCGGCGGCTCGCACATATACCCGACGCGGTAGATCTTGTCCGCCTCCGCGGCGTCGGTATAGAGGATGGTTTCAGGGATCCCCATGAGATAGCCGGTGTAGCGCCACACGGCCAGCACGCTTTCTTTTTCTTCATCGCTGAAACGCGCGCCCACCAACGCCGAATAATCCAACAGGCGCTTGGAAAAGACGGAGATGGCAAACCCCAGGTGCGCCGCGCTCAGCGGCGTGCCCCACGCGTCATGCTGCCAATCCTCGGATTTCGCCAACAGGCCCCTGATGCGAGCATGCACGAAGCGCACGCGTGTGGAGAGCTTCCAGCCGTCGCCGTCTCTTCGCAACCCGCCGGGATAAAAGATTTCCATGAGTTGGCGGTTGTTCTGCTTGAGGCGTCTGTCGCTCGATGCTACTCGCTTGGTAATATTGAAAGACTTGGCGATCAGCGTCGAGAAGCCTTCCACCAGCACCCCCGTCACGAAGGCGACGAGCATGAGTGAGACGTTTTCATTGAAGACCAGAACGCCCGGGCGAAACGCCTGGTAGTCCAGCCAGGGAGGCTCTTCAAAATGGTCGAAGAAATCGCGCAGGGGCTGCGGCGCGTCCCGGAGATCCTTCTCCTGCTCTATCCCCGCCTCGATGAACCGGTGCAGGTCTGCGGGAGACAACGAGGACAGTTCCTCCATCACCGGATCGAGTACAGGGTCGCCGATGGTGGTATGCTTGATGTAATTGTCGGCCCTTGACGAATCCCACAGGCGGGCCTTCGCATACCCTTCGACATACGCTGATGGGGGTTGTAGCATTCGGGGAGTTACCGTCCGTTTGCCAACTCCAATAGATTTCCTGTAAATCCGATTCTCAAATCTATCAAGCCAGGACAAGCGTTGATGAGAGCCTTTGGTACTGGTGTTGAATGAGAAATATAAGCGAAACCACCGACTAAGGCAATGATGGAGCAGCCGGAAGTCCGGGTGTACGCTTGAAACCGGTCGAGGGTTTCACGGCACTGGTTAAAGCTGGCAAGCGGCACGCCTACATGGTGAATTCGACTTGAAGATGGGTGGGGACTACTCGACGAAACCGGCGAAGAGGCGGAGCACTTGTCGAACGGTCGGCGTTGGCCTTATGACTAGACCAGAGGGCGGGAACTCAGAAACAGGTTGTCGTCACTCTGGACGTTAGGAGCCTGTTCAGGCTCCTCCTTGTCCTACCGGAGGGCTTGGCGGAGCAGGGATGGGGGGCGGCGCGCCATTCTCGCTAGCTGGGTGGTAAAATCGTGCCATCAGGCGCGTAGTAAGGCACTCCACCCGGACCCGCGCCAGCAGCGACCTTTTCCAATTCCTCCTCATCCAAGGGTTGACCATTCTCCTCTTCCTTGGCCGTTGCTTCCTTCTTTTTTTGATCGCTCATAGACGAGTTTTCTTCTTTACTAGATAGCTGGCTAGGAAAGAATGACAAACCTTTCTCAGCTTCGTGCTCAAGGTTGCATAAAGCAGGATTGGGCAGACATTGCCAACGGTCCAATTTGTTCCGTGATAATTCTACGGATTGCATTATTTATAACTCCACAAGAATTGTCAATCGTTTTTTGACGAAACCAAGTTGTATCTCCGGGTGTGTCGTTAATATTCGCCGACGGCTTCACGGGTGATCAGTTCCAGGATCTGCCTGATGCTGACTACGCCCAGAAACTTCCGGGATTCCCGGTCCCTCACCGGTATCACCGTCAGCGAATTCTCCGTCATGAGTTGTAGTGCGTCTTCTACCAACTCGTCGGGCCACACGTGCAATGTTTTGCGGCGTGCAAGTTTGCGCAACGGCGTTTTGGACCAGGACTCCTTGGGCAGGTATCGCAACATGCTCACCGAAACGATCCCGTAAAGTTCGCCCTTCTCCACCACGGCGTAGTCCTGCTGGTGGGGGACGATCCACTGGTCCGCAAAAGCCCGTACCGACATCGCCGGGTCTGGATAGGTGCGGGTCCGGTCAAGAATGTCAGCGACGGTGATGTCGTCCAGTGCAAAGCGGGCGAGCGAGGGCGGGAGAGGTTCGGGTAACGTGGCTTGCGCCGGCGGCCTCACCCGGTTCACGACGGCGCGGATAGCCAGAGGCGTGAGCAGGATATAGGCGAGCATGATCAGCACGAGTAACGAGAAGACGGGAGATCCGATGACGTCAAGTTCAAACAGGACCAGCAAAAGGGCCATTTCCGCCACGCCTTTGGCCATCAGCCCGGTGGCCAGGGCGAAGGGCATGTCCAGACGTGCTACAAACGCGCCGATACACGCCCCGGCAAACTTTCCGACCAGAGGAATGACCACCAACGCCGCAATGGTCAACCCCGGCAACTCGGTGAAGGATAGGCTTAGATGTAAGCCGGCGGAGGCAAAGAAAAGGGGCACGAACAGTCCCTCGGCGGTGCTCCGCATTCCGGGGATGATGTCCCGCCGCACGTGATACGGCAGCCTCGACAAGGCAGCGCCAAACAGCAGAGCCCCCAGGGAGCCGTGTAACCCCATATGCTCGGCGCCGACGACGGTCAAAAACAGTCCGCCTAAAATCAATCCGAAGGAGAGTTGCGGCACGTGCAGGAAGCGCTTCAGCAGGACAATTAAAGGCGGCAGAACCCGGCTGGCCAACACCCAGGTCACCACGGTAAAGCCGGCAATCTTGCCCAACAGGATGAGCACGCTTTCCAAACTCAAATGTTCCACGTGCCCGCCAAGCGTGAACCCCACCAGCAATAAGGTCAGCAATTCGGCAATAAGCGCGGTGGTGAATATTTGAATTCCGATGGGTTCTTTCAGGCGACCTTCGTCGATCAGCACCTTGGCCACCACTCCCAGACTGGTCAATGCCAAAATCCCGGCAAGGGCCAGTGACCCGGCGAACGTGAGGCCCAATCCGAAGTCGTAGAACAGATCGGAGGTGACGGACAGGGCTGCGACCAGGGATATAAAGACCGAAATGATCGCGGTGGCAAAAAACCGGCCTCGAATGGCATCGATGAAACCGGTAATATCGAGTTCGTCCAAGCCGATGAGGAAGAAGAAGAGAAAGATCCCGATACCCAGCAGGATCTGCATTTCGCTGGTCGGCTCGACGATGCCGGCAATCGGTCCCAGCAGGATTCCCGTGGCCGTGTAGGCCACAATGGCGTTTAGCCGGAAATGCCGGAGAAGGCCCTCGGCCAGTTTGGCGACGACGATAACCAAGCCGATGGACAGTAAGGCTTCTTCAAGCATATTTCATCAAACCCGTGTACGATGCCTTGCACGACACGGTATGCATTCGCCGCTTTCGGCATTCGGATAGGAACGGAAACGGGAATTGTAGCGGAGATGACCGACCAAGTCTATCGTGAGGCAGCCGGAAGCGAACAGCCACTTCCCCACGCTGTGCAGGCGGACGGCCGGATCGCGGAACAACAGTGTTCACGCCCGGGATTGAGCGTGTAAAGGGTTGCACGTCACGCCCTCAATACGCCATATTGACCGTTCACGAATCGAGGTTCTTCTGATGGCAGCCCACACGCTTTTTGACAAAATTTGGGGTCCCCACGTGGTGTCCGAGGAGTCGGACGGCACGACCCTATTGTATATCGACCGCCACCTGGTCCACGAAGTGACCTCTCCGCAAGCCTTTGAAGGACTCAAGCTTGCCGGACGGCGCCCTCGCCGGACGGGAGCGACGCTCGCGGTACCGGACCATAACGTGCCGACCACCGACCGAAGCGTCGGGATTGCGGATCCCTTGAGTCGCATCCAAATTGAAACACTCGAACAGCATTGCGCCGACTTCGGAATTACACTGTTCTCCATGCACGACGTGCGTCAGGGGATCGTGCACGTGATTGGCCCGGAGCAGGGGCTCACCTTGCCCGGCATGACGATTGTCTGCGGGGATTCCCATACCTCGACGCATGGCGCATTCGGGGCATTGGCGTTCGGCATCGGGACCAGTGAAGTCGAACACGTGCTGGCCACCCAATGTCTCATCCAGAAACGACCGCAGACCATGGAAATCCGAGTCGACGGCCGCGTCTCTCCCCATTGTTCGGCCAAAGACATGATCCTGGCCATCATCGGCACCATCGGCACCGCCGGAGGAACCGGGTACGTGGTGGAATACACGGGCGAGGCGGTTCGATCCTTGTCGATGGAAGGCCGCATGACCCTCTGCAACATGTCGATCGAAGGCGGAGCCCGTGCCGGGATGATAGCCCCGGACGAGACCACGTTCGCCTATATCAAGGACCGTCCCATGGCGCCTTCGGCTTCACTCTGGACCCAAGCCGTTCAACATTGGGAAGGGCTGTGCACGGACCCCGGAGCCGCCTATGATCGAGTCGTCACGCTCCAAGGAGAAGACATTGCCCCGCAGGTTACGTGGGGCACGAATCCGGGCATGGTGACCGGGGTGGACGGCGTGGTCCCGGACCCGCGATCCTTTACCGACGCGGAGACGCGGGATGCCACGTCACGAGCGCTCGATTACATGGCCCTCACACCCGGCACCCCGATTGTGGAGATCCCTATCGACCGGGTGTTTATCGGATCCTGCACGAATTCGCGGATTGAAGATTTGCGCCTGGCCGCTTCCTATTTTAAAAAGAGAAAGGTGGCATCGGGCGTGCAGGCGATGGTCGTGCCGGGGTCGGGCCTGGTCAAAAAACAAGCGGAAGAAGAAGGATTGGATGCGGTCTTTCGAGCGGCCGGCGCCGAATGGCGGGAGTCCGGCTGCAGCATGTGCCTGGCCATGAACGCCGACGTCCTCCAACCCGGTGAGCGATGCGCGTCAACGAGCAACCGGAACTTCGAAGGCCGTCAGGGCAAAGGCGGACGAACGCACCTGGTGTCACCGGCCATGGCCGCGGCGGCAGCCGTGACCGGCCACTTCGTCGATATCCGTCATTGGGCCTGATCGGGAAACCTAACCATGGAAGCCTTTACCACCCATACCGGCCAAGTTGCTCCACTCGATCGCGTGGACGTGGATACCGATCAGATCATTCCCAAGCAATATCTCAAAACGATTCATCGGACGGGATTAAAAGAAGGGCTCTTTGCCGATTGGCGCAAGCTCGCCGACGGATCCCCGGACCCTGATTTTTTCATGAACCAACCGCAGTACGCCGATGCCTCCATTCTGCTCACCCGCGACAATTTCGGATGCGGATCATCCAGGGAACACGCGCCCTGGGCTCTGTTGGATTACGGCATTCGCGCCATTCTGGCTCCGAGTTTTGCCGAAATCTTTTACAACAACTGCTTTCAAAACAGCATTCTGCCGATCGTGCTGGACAGCCAGGAGATTCAACGGCTCTTCGACCACGTGTCCGCCGACGACCGGTTTGAACTGACCATCGACCTGGCTGCGCAAACGATCTCCACGCCACAGAAATCCTCGTTTCAATTTTCCATTGATCCGTTTCGAAAACAATGCCTGCTGCAAGGGTTGGACGCGATTGGGTTGACCCTCCGGCGCGAAAAGGATATTGCGGACTACGAAGCCAGACGAAAGCAGGACGCTCCCTGGCTTTTCCAAGACTTGTGCTCGTAAGTCCGTTTTCCGGATGTCACCGGCGTCGTTCGACGAACCACGCAGCGTTTTCGGATCCGCCTGACGTGGGTCAGGGACGCGAAAGGATCACGATGCCATTTCTTTCCTCCGTTTCCCGGAGACTGCACGATGGATGAATTCAGCGCACTCAGGGACGTCATCATCATTTTCTCCGTGTCCATCGCGGTGGTCTTCCTGTTTCAAAAACTCCACCTGCCGTCGATTGCGGGGTTCCTGGTCGTCGGGGCGCTCGTGGGTCCCCATGGGCTCAACCTCATTTCCGATCTTGAACAGGTGCACGTGCTGGCCGAGATCGGGGTGATGCTGCTGCTATTCACCATCGGCCTGGAATTTTCGTTGGCGAAGCTGAAGTCCTCCAAGAACTTGTTCTTCGTGGGAGGACCGGCCCAGATGTTCAGCGTCCTGCTCTTTTTCGTCGTCGGCGGGTACCTGATGGACATCGACGTGAACTCCGCAATCTTCTGGGGCTTTCTGATCACCCTGAGCAGCACTGCGATCGTCCTGAAAGCCTTGGCTGAACGGGGGGAAAGCGACAGCCTCCACGGTCGATCCACGATCGGCATCCTGATTTTTCAGGACTTGGCCATCGTGCCCATGATGCTCATGACCCCGTTTTTGGGTAACCAGGGATCGGAAAGCATGGGTCGCATCCTGTTGGCTCTCGGGCAATCGCTCACGCTGGTGTTCCTGATCGTGCTGGCCGCCAGGGTGTTCGTCCCCAAACTCCTGGAGCACATCGTTCGTGTGAAAAGTCGGGAACTCTTTCTCCTGACCATCGTGGTCCTCTGCATGGGAACGGCGTGGATGACCTCCCTGTTCGGGTTATCCATCGCCCTCGGCGCCTTTATCGCCGGACTTGTCATCTCCGAATCCGAATACAGTCACCAGGCCCTGGCCGAGGTACTCCCCTTTCGCGACAGCTTCAACAGCCTGTTTTTCGTCTCGATCGGCATGCTCATGGATACGCGCGTGATTCTGGAATATCCCCTGCTCATCATGGCCATCGTCGGCGCCGTGGTCATCGGTAAATTCGTGACGGGGGCCGCGGCGGTGTTGGCGGTCGGCGCGCCGCTTCGGTCGGCGATCCTGGCCGGGGTGGCCCTGGCCCAAGTCGGCGAATTCGCCTTTATCCTCGCCGGAGAAGGGCTCACTGCAGGGATTCTCCACCCTGAAACCTACAACATGTTTCTCGCCGTCTCGGTCCTCACCATGATCATCACGCCATTCTTAATCCAATGGGCACCCAGGATCGCGCGGCGGACGGAAGCCGTGCAGCGGTTGCACCAATGGTTGCCCGGGCGTGTGTCGCTACGCGCGGAAACGTCCCAGTTCAAACTCAAGGATCACGTGATCATCGTGGGATACGGCTTGAACGGCCGCAATCTCTCTCGCCTCCTTCGAGAGTTCGAGATACCTTACGTCGTCCTGGATATCCGGGGAGAGGTGGTGCAATTGGAAATCGGAACGGGGGTCCCCATTCAATACGGCGACGCGACCAATCCGACGGTGCTGCACCAGGTCCAAATCGAAGACGCCAAAGTCCTCGTGGTGGCCACATCCGACCCCTTCGGGGCGCGACGCATCGTCCAACTGGCCAAAAGTTTGAACCCGTCGATTCACATCATCGTCCGGACCCGCTATCTCAAGGAACTCGAAGAATTGCACAAACTTGGAGCGAGTGAAATCATTCCGGAAGAATTCGAAACGTCGATTGAAATCTCAACCCTGGTGCTCCAGTCGTTTCAAATTCCCAACAACGTCATCCTGGGGAAGGCCGAACAAATCAGGCGGGAAGGCTATGCGCTGCTCCGCCGGGGCGAACTGCCTGAACTGGCGCACCATCTCCGGTCCGGCACGCTGGAAGATGCGGAAGTGGAAACCTGCCGCATTGATGAGGATTCACCCGCGCTGGGTCAATCACTGCACGACTTGGCCATCAGGCCGCGAACCGGCGCGTCCGTGATCGCCTTCATGCGCGACGGGGTCACGGAATCCAACCCCTCGGACAAAACCGTGCTCGAAGCCGGGGACGTCGTGGTGCTGCTGGGCGGCCGTGAGCCTATTCGTCGAGCCATCGGCCTCCTCGTGGACACCAAGGTCGAATAGGGCCTACGGTCTCTCTTCGGCTTCCTCACCCGTCATCGGTGGACCAATAAAAGCCCTTGCCCAATTGGCCCACGAACGGACACCCGGGGACGTATCGTGCTGAGCGGCTTCATCCAGGGTTTGCAACTCCGCGTGATCACCGGAATCTCCCAGTTTTCCCAATCGATAGGCCGCCTCAGCCCGCACGCCCGGGGAAGCATCGAACAGCAGCCGTTCCCGAAAATCAGGGAGAGCCCGACGATCGCCCAACTCACCCAGCGCAGCCACGGCCCCCTGTCGCACGGCCGGATCCGGATCGGTCAATGCCTTCCGCAACGCCGGAAAGGCCCCTTTGGCTTCAAGCTGAGTCAACGCTTCAACCGCGGCGCGACGGCTGCCTCTCTCTCCGACGGCTAACGCTTGCGTGAGGATGGCAATAACGGGTGACCGAGGACCGATTTTCCCCAATGTCAACGCGGCGGCTTGTTTGACGGAAGGATGCTCGTCACTCAAGGCTCCGGCGAGACGGACCGCTGCCCTGTCGTTCACGTCTTCCCCGAGTTGTCCCAAGGCCCAGGCACTATATTCACGCACGTAAGAATCAGGATCGGATAACGCCTCAACCAGAGCCGTTGTTGCAGCAGAATGCCCAATTTTTCCGAGCGAGAGTGCAGCCGTTCGTCGAACGTCCGGGGAAGGGTCTTGCAACAAAAGGGTGACGAGACGAGCGGTGACGGTTTGCGGATTCCCGACGGGGGCTTCCGCTTGGCAACCGGCGCTCCCAAGGAGCAGGAGCACAAACAGGATGAGCCCGCAGATTAGGCGCGGGTGACGTCGTGCGACGCGACTCGGACCGTGCGTGGTCAACGTCCCGTTACGGATTTGGCGGTGGGTCTTTGGGGACCGGAGGTTGTTTGGCCGCTTCAATGGACTGTTCAACCTCTTTTTGCGCCGATTCCAGTTCCGCCTGAATGGTCCGCATCTCCGGATCAATCGCGTTCCGCACGTCCGCCGTGGCTTCACGGAAGGTCCGAAGGGTGCTCCCCAACCCTTCGCCCAGAGATTGCAGGTCGTCACTGGCGGGGGCGGTGGGGGGCTTGGCAGCCTTGGCCTGCATCGCGGCACGTTGTGCCTGCACACGCTCCACGGCCTTTTTATTCACAATGGCCGCCGGTCGTTTGCCGGTTGGCGTGGTCGCGGCCGAAGCAGGAACCGGCGGATACTGCGCCATCGGACGAGGCACGGAATTCGCGGCACGCTGCTCCATGGTCACCGGTTCAAACTGTTCCTGATAGGAGGCGGCTTCCGGGTTTGCTTCGGCCGTAGGTTGAGATGCCGGTTGAACCGTTTCGGGACTGAAGCCCCCGTACACCTGTGCTGCTAACGTCCCCGGGGTCCGTTCGGGACCGGGCTGATGGGCTTGCTGAGTCACGGGCTGCGGCGCAGGCTCCGCTACGGGCGTTCCCGGAGTAGCACCGGGCTGAGCCACAGCCTCGGGGGCAGGCTCGGGCAAGGCAGCCTGAGCACTTTGTTCCTGTTCTTCCAGAGGAGGCGGAACCTCATTGACTTCCTTTTTGAAGCCCTTCAGGGCTTTACCGACTCCCTCGCCGATTTGAGGAAGCCGCCCCGCTCCGAAAATGATCAGAACAATGACCAGAATGATGATCAGTTCTGAAAAGCCCAGAGTTCCGAACATCGTGTATCCTTCAGAAAAAAACGCCCAAGTATCCCGTGAGTTTACTGTAAAGACCAGGATGGAGTGTGTCAACCTGCTCGACTGCGCACGGCACACAACAGCCATCCCTTGTATTGGGTGCAACTCGTGGTAGAATCTTCAGCAATGTCCACCTCGTCCTCCCCACAAATTCCACGGTATCGGACCACGCTGTTTTTCGGGCCCGAGGTTCATGAAACCCATGCCGATATTGTGTATTGCGTGTTCAACGTCAAAAAGCGGAGTTGGAAAGGAGGCATCCAACTCGTGGTGGAGATGACACAACCCGACGTCTCCCGTTTCAAACAGCTCCTGCAATTCGAGTCCTGGTTACGAGACACCCTGCGCCATCTTCCACACGAGGACTATGACGAGTATTTTCAGCGAGGCGAGGACCTGTTTCTCCAATACCTATGTCAGGCCAAATTGCAGCTCGCGCTCGATGAAGGCCTTCGCCAGGAAACGACCCTGCTTTCGCACGACGAGCTTTCTGAAGAACTTGAGCAGGCCATACGACGAGACGGACGGTCGTTCAAACAAGA
This sequence comes from Nitrospirales bacterium, assembly GCA_965203665.1. Taxonomy (GTDB): domain Bacteria; phylum Nitrospirota; class Nitrospiria; order Nitrospirales; family UBA8639; genus Bin75. The sequence continues at coordinate 1,934,108 of OZ241905.1, forward strand.
CGTGTTGGCCGAATTGGATATTCCTGCCGTAGAGGACTAGAAAGAAAGCGCCATGAACAAACCGATCATTGGCGTGACGCCGGACTTTAATGCCGGCAACCGCAAGGACATGGGCGGCAAAGAGCCGACCTATTTTCTGCGCGCCCGCTACATGAAGGCCATTGAAGACGCCGGGGGCATTCCCGTGGTGTTGCCCTTATTGTCGAACAAGGACGCATGGCGTCAGGTAGTGGCCCACGTACACGGGCTGCTTATCACGGGAAGCGGGTCCGATCTGGCGCCCGAATTCTACGGGGAACGCCAACGACACAAATTCGCACGCATGAGCCGCGAGCGGGCGACCATGGAACTGGGGATCGCCAAAGCGGCGTACCGGGCCGACGTGCCGATGTTGGGGATTTGCGGCGGCATGCAATCCATCAACGTCGCCTTGGGCGGCACGCTATACCAGGACATTCCGGCGCAACTCAAAACCTCCATCGACCATCTTCCCGCCTATTCGGCGACAAAAATCACGCATGCCATCCAAATTGCGCCGGGGTCCCTGTTGCGTCGCATTGCCGGAAAAGCGCGCATGGACGTAAACAGTTCCCACCATCAAGCCGTCAAGAAAGTGGCCTCCAACCTCGCGCAGACCGCCGTCGCCCCTGACGGCGTGATTGAAGCCATCGAAGCCCCGGACCGCGCATTTATCCTGGGAGTCCAATGGCATCCGGAATTTCTTTACGATCGAGATCCCATCCAACACCGTCTTTTTCAGGCCCTGGTGAAAGCAGGGAAAAACTTCTCCCGGCGGTAAAGCAAAAGGCGATGGAATGGGCGAGACGGAGTGCATTCCCGCCTTTACTCTTGGGGTCTTCCGAAAAACAGGTAGCCGCCTCCGGCCGGCCTGAGTGAACCAAAGACACCCAACGTGCGTGCCGATCGTTGGAGGCCCGGCGCTCCGACCAGCAAATCCGAGCGACCGTCACCGTTGAAATCCCCGTGGGCTATTGACGCGCCGAACATTTCTTCTTCTCCAGGTTGCGGCGCCTGAATGATTTGACGGATCCCGGCGCGTCCCGGCTTCCCCGACGAGAGAAACAAATTGAGCACGCCGGGCCGGCCGGCCCGAATATTTTGACCGGTGTGAGAGACCCGCGATGATTGCGCGGACAAGCCACGTGCCTCCGGCAGCCCGACCAGCACATCAGGATGACCGTCACGATTATGATCGAAAATCATAATGGGACCAGGCCGGGAGGACATCGCATCGGGCAACACCTTCTCCAAGGATGCCGTAGCAGAATCGGAAGCCCCGGAATCCGAAGAGAGCAGGGGCAACGTGTCTTGACGATCGAGAAACAACTCCGGGGACAGGCCGGATCCGCCGTGGATCACGTGCGCACGATGGCCCTTAACCCGCTGTGCGCCCTCAACCTGCTGCGATTGCCCGGAGGAACCAATGACGACGTCGCCGGCGCCATCGTGATTCAAGTCTCCGATGGCAACGACCCTCCCTGCGTGGACGAATGGTTCGGTGCCGTAGATAATCACGTTCGCCTGAGACCCGAGGGTGAGTTCCCGTGGCAGGGCCGCGTGGCCGAAGACCACGTAACATTCTCCTGCATCTTCCCGCTCGTTGGACCATCCGTCGCCGAACGGGGCCCCGATGACCACATCGTCGATGCCGTCCCCGTTCACGTCACCCGTTGCCAGTGAGCTTCCCGCGCGATCCGGCCGGTTTTGCGTCAGAGTCAAACGTGTCCCTGATCCGTCGATGCCGTGAAGACGGCTGTTCCACGTCTCCGAAAGATCAAGGACATGGGGAAAATGTGAACGGCCATGGATGATGTAGGTCAGCCCTGCCTGCCGCCCGGACTCCCCGTCACCGCGGCCGCCCGGTGCGCCAATCAAAAGATCTTGCCGGCGATCGCCGTTCACGTCACCCACGGCCAGCGCAAACCCCGTCAGATCTCCTTCCCGGGCGCCGTGGATGATGACGTCGGCCCTTTGCGAGAGATCGAGGATTTCAGAAAGTTGAGATCCCTCGCCCCAATCCCGACGTCCGTACAGAACAAATACGCTTCCTGCATGGGGCTTCACACTTGACGTTGACTCATGGTCCCGCGAAAGACGGGGAGAGGCATGCGGAGCCCCGATGATGACGTCTGACAATCCGTCGCCGTTCAGGTCGGCGGTGATCATCGTCTGCCCAAACCGGTTTCTTCCGGCCGATCGACCCGCCCACAGACTCAGGTTCCCGGCTTCTTTGAGATCGAGCTTCTTCGGGAACTGCTCGCGACCGAAGACCACGTAGACCCAACCCGAAGCCGCGGCTCCCTGCAAGGGACCATCCGCTTCCGGCGCGCCCAGGATCAGGTCGTCCCGGCCGTCGCCGTTCAGGTCGCCGGCCGCCACCGCCAGCCCCGTTTGCGGGCCGGTTTCCCGAAACGTCAGCAATCCACTGTCCCCATTTTCAATCCCGATGATCGTATGGGCGAGGCCGGCCCGTTCATTGACCAACCATAGGCCACGCCCCGCCTCGGAATAGAGTCGCATCACGGCGGGATCACCCCCCGAAGCCACGGCTCCGCTATCAGTTGTCCCCACCGTTCTCTGCCCTTCTGTTCGGCCTTGTTTTCTCTGCACCTGTTTCGACAGGACGTCGGACCACGTTCCCACAAACGTGCCGGGACCACAGGAGGTCAGGAAAAGCACCATCCAGCACCCGAACACCGAACGCATTATTACAGTTTTGATTTTAAAAATCATTTGCATTTCACATTCATTTGTATTATATAGCTCAGATCTTGAAACTCATAACCGATATTATCCTATTGCCGGACGTGCTGACAATACCCTGGTTCTCTCGAATAAAAGAGTGAATCGATTTCCAGTACCGGCACAGTCGCAATTATAACCAACTTCCAACTACGGAGGAGAAGATGAGGCGATTATTTTGGGGGCTTTGGACGTGTTGCTTCGCCCTGTTCGGATTACTCGTCAGCTTCACGCAGGAAGCGGAGGCCATTCCGGCCTTTGCCAGAAAATACGGGGTGTCCTGCAACACGTGTCACGTGCAGTTTCCGAAACTGAACCATTATGGCATTGCATTCAAAAACCGGGGCTATCGGATGAGAGACGAGGTCGGTGAATACCTCTGGGAAAGCAAACATTTTCCCATCGCCGCCATTGTCCGCGCCGGGTACACCCACAGGTCCAAGGAAGATCAGACGACCGGCGAGACGGAAGAAAAAAGCGCGGTGTCCTTTGATGAAGACGACGGCTACGGTCTCGAATTTTTCAGCGGTGGGACGCTCGGACCACGCGTGTCGTATTTCATCGATGCGCTGGTCGCTGACAACTTGCCGCTCGTTCAATTCGACGACCTGTTGCCCGACAGCTTGCTGAATCTCAAAGTCGGGCTTTTCAACGTGGACAATTATTTCCTGTCCCATCCCCGTCGACTGACGAACAGCACCTATCTGGTACAGACTACGGCCGACCGGGAGGATAACGTGACGTTCGGCAATGAAGGTCTTGAACTCAACGGACAGCTTGAAGAACAGGGCTTCCGCTACGTCGTGGGAGTCGGCAACAAGAGCCAGGACGATACCAGCCGGTTCGGCAACCACTTCTACGCCCTTGCCAACCAAACCTTTTCCGGCCAGACGGTTTCCCTGTTGTTCCGGCACGATAAGGCCGACACTCCGGATGAGCAGGGCGAGGAGACCACTACGTTCGGCGGCATACTCGACTTGCAATACGGGAAATTCAACGTCATGACGGGCGTCTACCGCTTTTCCGGAGCCGAGGATTACAACGCCACGAGCGGGACGGTCGAAGCCTCCTATGAAGTGACGCCCAAGACACTGGGCATCTTTCGATACGACTGGCATGACACCGATGACAGTCCTTTATCCGAATCTCAGATCGTCGCCTCGCTGCAATATCACTTCGTTCCCAACGTCAAACTGAACCTCGAATATGTGCGTGCGGACATAAACCGAGGGGCTGAAGAACACTACGAGGACAATCTCTTTCAAACCAATCTGCGAATCGGGTTTTAACGTTCCTCCTGAGGTGTCGGGGTGGGCCGTACTGCCGCCCCGGTACCTCCCCCTGATGTGCCTTCGGTCGGCACTCTTTCCCGTTTCACGTGCCTTGAGACAGCAGGAGACGAGGGGATAGCGGGAAATGGCACATCACCGGCAAAGGTGTGGCTTCTTACGGTGCTGACTGATCCGATGTGGGAGGAGCGGCCGGGGGCGGTGTTGTCTCGGGGCTTGGTGCAGGACTTGGAGGGGCCGACTCGCCGGCGGTTGTCGGGGAGGCCGTCACTGTCCCGGCATCGGGCTTGGGAGGAGCCGCGGCTTCGGGAGGCTTTGTTGCTTCCGGCTTGGGGGCCGCGGGTTTCGGAGGGGGTTTGGGTTTTTCCGGTTTGACCCCGCCTTCCCAATGCGGCCCGGAGTACATTTCCGCGGCCAACTCACCCTCTTTCCATTTGGCATCGAAATCCGCGGCCGCTTTGTTCACGGTTTCGCCCACGCCCACCACCCGGTTCCACGGATACACGGTCGGCGCGATGGAGCAGGAGTCGCCCTCTTGTCGCAGATACAACCCGATCGGATTGCCCCGGTAGGGTCCGAAAAAAATATGAATCGTACCGACGAATTCAGGAAGTGTACTCATGATAGGCCAAAAAGTTTATAGTGCCATACCCGGTTTCGTGACGCAAGAACGTGGATTCTCCCCTCGGACTCGAGGGAATGAGAGACGAGGAGCAGGTGAGGGAGTCGCCGTGGCTATTGGCCTTAATGCTCGACGCTCGCTTGCAGATAAGCGATGACGTCGTCCGCGAGTTCGTCCACTCTTCGCTCGGCGGTCTTCAATACGATCTCGGGACTCTCGGGCGGTTCATAGGGGCTGTCGATACCGGTGAAGTTCCTGATCTCGCCGGCGCGGGCCTTCCTGTAGAGCCCTTTCGGATCTCGTCGCTCGCAGACCTCCAGGGGAGCATCCACGAAGATCTCGATGAACTCGCCTTCCTCCATCATCCGGCGGGCCATCCGGCGTTCATCCCTGAAGGGAGCGATCACTGCGACGAGCACGATCAAGCCGGCGTCGACAAACAATCTGGCGACTTCGGCGACGCGCCGCACGTTCTCGACGCGGTTGGCCGCGGTGAAGCCGAGATCCTTCGTCAGTCCGCGACGCAGGTTGTCGCCGTCCAGGACGTAGCTGTGACGGCCCACGGCGTGCAGGCGCCGCTCCACGGCATTCGCCATCGTCGTCTTGCCCGAGGCCGGGAGACCGGTGAACCACAGGACGCAGGTCTTCTGGTTCTTTTGAGCCGCGCGTGCCGGCTTGTCCACCGCAAACTCGTGGCGGGTCAGGGCCGAATCATCCACGAGACACCCGAATCCCGCGGCCGGTGAGAAAATCCCGATACCGCTTGAAAGCGGCGTTGACCGTCTCCGGCGTGAGGCCGTAGTCCTCCAGGGCGTAGCGATGCCGCTTTTCCCCTCGTCGTTTCTCTGCCTGCTGGAATTGCCACTCTTCCATGGCGTCGAGGGCCGCCTGCTCAAGCGTCCAGCCGAAGTGTTGGTAGATGCTGCGAACCACACCAAACGGATCCTCGATCAGATCGACGTAGTTCACGTCCATCCAGCGGTGCTCCAGCTCGGGATGGGTTTCCCGGAAATGCACGGCTCTCTCCATCAGGCCGCTCATGAAAGCCAACTGTTCGGCACCGAAAGTTTCTCGCGACTGTGACTCGTAGACAAGCGAGTGCGTTCGTTCTACAAAGCTATTCCAGGACCCCATAAATTGCGTGGGTTCTCGATGGGTCTGGATGAATAGGGCATCGGGGTAAGTCTCGACGAGAGTCTCCAACTCCATGAGATGAAAGGGCATCTTGAATAACCACTGCCCTTGGTGTTCAGGCTGACGCTGCCGGTGCTGCCAGGTAATATTCTGCATGATTCGGCGGTGGTGGGCGTAGGCACGTTGCGAACCGGTGGCGGCCAGCCAACGTCCGAATTCCGGGATACGGAATCGAACGATAAGGGTCCACGACCAGAAGGCCATACTCAGGATCGGGAAATCCTCAGACGGTTCATCCGCGTCGAAATCGTGAACCCCCTCGAAAAGCTCAAGGGCATCCGAAGAGTTCAGCAGATCCTCGACCCATGCCCGACGGGGGTCGTCCGGGGTACAACCTATCGCGGCATATTCACCCTTTGACAGGCGTGGCGCAGTGTACTCGTAGCCCCGCAGGGCCCAAAACCGTTGGTCGCGGGACATGAGGCGGTGCAGGTAGGTCGTGCCGGTGCGGTTGATCCCGACGATGAAGACCGGGCGCGTGATCTCTTCCCGTTCGATCTCCGGATACCGCTGCCGTTCACTGGCGAACCCAGCATTAATAAGCAAGAGACGGCTCAGGTCGAAAACGATATCAACGATCTTATTCTCCAATAGTTTGGCATCGGATGCTTGAAAAGCCTGAACCAATTGCTGCAGGTTTTGGCGCATCCACGTGGGATATGCCGATTCGAATGAAACGCCATTGTCTTTAGCGTAGCGTTTAGCCCGGTCGATCAGGCAGGCGAAATCCAGACGGCCGTGCGATGCGGGATATGGCCAGTGTCGCCGATTTTCCTGACCTCGTTTGTAGGAGCGCTTAAGTTTGGTCAACACGCCCGCCCACTTGATCGGGTGCGGACAATCCTCGCGGAGTGCCCGGTCACAGATGGGCAGCCTGTCATCCGCCTTTTCTTTGCTGAACCAGTATTTCCCAAAATGATCGAGCACAGCCCAGTGGCCGTGTAGCGGTGAGTTCTCGCCGCGCGCCTGGCAAGCACGCTTAAAGGACTCGTAAGGGACTTCGGGAAAATAGACTCCGAAATCGGCGAGTTCGAGGGTGTAATAATCGAGTTGCGGGTTGCAGCAATGGTAGATGGTGAAACGCCGATCGGGATTCAGGGAAATGGCCGTACAGGCTTGACTCAACGTATCAACCGATTCGTGGTTGGAGCGAAACGTGAATCCTTCCGGCATGGATTCGCAATCGAGCACCGCGGCCAGTATCTTCATGGTGAGATCGTTCGGTTGGATATATCCCATAGTGGACACAGCCGTTTGCGGCAGCCGGAAAATCGCCAATGGCATGCCGGCTTGTTGGGCAAACAGCAGAATCTGTTCAGATGTCAGTTTGCTCCATGGGTAGCCAAGTAAACCGATGGGAAACATTCTCTTCATGATTGCGAGATCCGGTTGCGTCTGGTGGTCGATGCTGCTGTGCCTGAATTCATGTGCGAAGTCAGAGAAATACTGCGGAAACACCGCCATGGTCGAAGCGTAGAACAAATGCTTGAAGCGTTTTCGCAAACACAATTCGAGCGCGTTGCGAATGCTGAACGTATTGATCTTGCGTATGTCGAGATAAGACGATGTGAGGTTGATATCGGCAGCAAGATGGTAGACTGCATCGATTCGCTGACAGAGATCGGTGAAATCCGCGGAGTTCAGACCGAATCGGGCTTGGCCGATGTCGCCGACCACCACGCGGATACGCGGCGCGAACGCCTCCTCCCAGATTTCAGCATGCTGCAAGGCGGCGCGTAGCCGCTCGAATCCATGCTCGACGTTGTCGGCCTGCACCAGGCAGTGCACGACCAGATCGGTCGTCTGCTGCAAGAGGTCGCGCAGGACGAAACGGCCGATGAATCCGGTCGCCCCGGTCAGCAAAACCTCGCGGAAATCACTCGGAGCGACGGCGGCGGCCGGTGCTTCCTTACCGACGGTCTCATGAACGAATCGACGCAGGGTCTCGACGTCTCTCCGGCAATGCGGCGGCAAGGCTCCAACGAGCGGGGGCACGGTCGTGTCGACGCCGGTTCTTTCGGTCACGGTCCTATTTCCTTTCCTTGATCAGGGCAAATTCGGAGTGGTTCATCAGGTCGCTGCCGAGTGTGTGAACTGCTCTACCCTTTCATTTACGGAGGATCGGAAGCTCGCCACCGCGTGCTCGATGCCGTCCTCGTCGTGACGAAAATCGCCGGGTATTGATTCATAGCGCGAATTGACATGCCTGAACAATCCTTGCCGCTGCTCCTTGATTGCCTCCACATCCTGCCCGGGATGCGTCAGCGCTTTTTTGAACTTCTCCAACTCCGCCGCCAGAAAGTCCTTGAAGTCCTGGATCGAAATCTGCTGGCGGGTAATCTTTTCAAAGTGGTACCCCTGCACGGCCAGGGAGGTCGCCTCGGGGAGCATACGGGGATGGTCCTTGGCAACCCTGGCCATGAACTGCTGGTAGGCCGGGACTTGCCTGGGGGACAGGCGCCGCCGTATAGCCATCATAGCTCCAAAAAGCGCGTTCCGACTCTGCGGTTTCAGCAGGTATGGGACGGCTTTGAGGTGCGCCAACAAGGTCAGGCAGCGTTTGAAGTAATTCTCAAGCGTCGGGTCGTAGAGGGTGGTGATCACCCGGCGATAACCCTCAGCCAACTTCACGGGATCCATCTCCGGAATGAAGTTGAGGGGGATGTTGACGCTGATTAAGTTGACGACCGAGTCGGTGCGGGCGCCGACGGACTGATCCAACAGCCGGTTCTCCCTCTTCAGGCGCTTATACAAATCCGTACCCTTGATCGCGGTCAGCAAACCGACCGAGGCTATGGGAATGCCGGCCTCCTGGATAAAGTCAATCTGGGCGTCGAACGCGCTCTCGTCGTCATCATCCAGGCCCAGGATGAATCCCCCCATGACTTGCATACCCTTGTGCTGGATGTGGCGAACCGAATTGAGGAGATACTGCTCTTCCTGCTTCCTCACGTTCTGAGGTTTTTTCATCTTGAGCAACGCCTTGGGGTTGGGCGTTTCAATGCCCACGTACACCGCATTGAACCCGGCCTCGATCATGACGTCCATCAATTCATCCATGCGGGCCAGGTTCACGGTCGCCTCGGTGAACAGCGTGAACGGATAGCCACGGGCCTTCTGCCACTCGGCGAGCACCGGCAGCAGCTTCAAGGCATCCCGCTTGTTGCTGATGAAGTTGTCGTCAACCAGGAACAATTGGCCTCGCCAGCCCAGTCGATACAGGGCTTCGAACTCGTTCACCATCTGCTCCGGTGACTTGGTCCGGGGCACACGCCCGTACAACTGGATGATGTCACAGAATTCACAGTCGAAGGGACAGCCCCGGGAGAACTGCACGCACATGGAGTAGTAGTCCTTCACGTTGATGAGGTCGAAGCGGGGAACCGGAGTCCCGGTCACGTCCGGTTTTCGCGGTTCCCGGTAGATAGCTTTGGCCGTCCCGTGTTCCAGGTCGCGCAGAAATTCGGGAAAGATTTCCTCGGCTTCATCCAGCACGAAATGGGCCACGCCGGGGATCTCGTCATGAAACGTGGTGGGATGGGGCCCCCCGGCAACTACCGGCACGCCTGCCCGGTTGCATCGCTCGATCACGGTTTTCAGGGATTCTCGCTGAACGACCATCGTGGAAGTAAACACCAAGTCGGCCCACTCCAGGTCCGAATCTTTCAAAGGAGCCACGTTCATATCCACGACGCGGAGATCGTATCCCGGCGGAAACATCGCAGCGATGGTGAGCAGGCCCAGGGGCGGAAAGACCGCCTTCAACCCAGACACCTCCAGGGCAAATTGCGACCCCCAATAGGAAGGGGGATAGGCGGGATACACCAGAAGCGCATTAGGCATGGCAACGTTTTCCCCGCTCCCTGTTTTCGAGGTTGGCGGATACCACGCCGGCCCCAGGCGGAAAGTGGTCTTCCGGCGCGCTGGCAAACGCCGACGGTGTGCGGCGGATGCGCTGCCGGTCGGCAAGGAGAGCATCCTCAGGTCCGGCTGCACCCGACTCGGCCTGGTCCTCCTCAACGTCCTTCTTTCCATGGATGATGTCCTGTGCCAACGACAGAGCGGAGGCCGTCGTCATCAGTTCGAGGGCGCTGACCTGATAGTTGAACTGCATCCGGATGAACGCTCCCAGTTCGGCGACCGAAATCGACGTGAGCCCGAAGCTGGACAACGGCTCCTCCGGGCTGCCCTCGCTGTGGCCGCACAACTCGGCCACCTTGCCGGTGATCTGCTCCACCACGGCATCCAGCGTGAGTTGGCCCCCGGTATCGATCGCGAACGCGTCCGGGTTGCTGAGCACCCGTCCGCTCCGCAGGTAGTCGGGCGAGTCGACTGTCCAGGGCGGGCGGAAGAACAGGGCGGTAATCAGGTGATCCCTGTCGGCCATCGTGCGCATGGCGTAATCGAGGTTGGTAACGGCGAAATCGGCGCTGACCGGAGGCATGCCCGCGGCCCGCGCCATGCGCAGCACGTGCAGGCTACGTGAAGCCATGCCGGCCTCCGCGACCGCGGCCAGGTTGTAGCACAGTGCAGGCAATCCCTGGCGCCGGCGGAAGGCCGCCAGCCCGTCCACGAACCCGTTGGCGGCGCTGTAGTTGACTTGTCCCGGGTTGCCCAGCGTCGAGGCGATGGAGGAGAACAGCACGAAGTGGTCGAGGGGGCAGCCGGTCGTCGCGCGATGGAGATTGAGGGCGCCGCATGCCTTGGGTGCGAACACCTTGGCCAGCGATTCGGTCGTCAGGTCCGCCAGCAGGCAATCGTCCAGGACGCCCGCGAGATGGAAGACGCCCTTCAGCGGACGCTGCAACCCGGCGATACAGCGCCGCACGTCCGCCTCTTCCGCAACGTCGCCCGCGACGATGTCGATCTCCACCTCTTCCGAGAGATACCACAACGCACTGGTCTTCCGGACCCAGTCGGCACTGCGGCGGCGTTGCGGGTCACGGTCCAGCAACGTGAGATGGCGCGCCCCTGCGGCCGCCAGATAGGGCAGTAACAGCCTGCCGAATCCACCCAATCCACCAGTGATCAAATAGGTTGCATCGGGGTCGAGAAACGGGCGCCTATCGCCAATTGGGAAGCGGTCGGCACCGGTGGCCGGCGGAGCTTTCAACACCAGCTTCCCGGTGTGCTGGCCGGTGGTCATCAGGCGCAACGCCTCGGCATAGTCGCGGTAGGCAAAGGAAGTAGTCGGTAACGACGGCACGGCACCCTGATCCAGCAGGTTCATGCACTGCTGCGACAATTCGCGTGCCAGTTCCGGATCGTCGTTCATCAGGCGGTCGACGTCGATCGCCGCGAAGCGCAGGTTCTTCCGGAACACGCACAGGCTGAGCGCATTGTCGGCGTAGATGTCCACCTTGCCGATCTCGCAGTGCCAGCCTCCCGGCCGCAACGCATCGAGGCAGAGGGCGATATGGCGTCCGGCCAAAGAGTTCAGCACCACGTCGACCCCTTCGCCGCCGGTCGCCGCCAGCAGTTCGTCATACCAGTCGAAGGCGTGCGAATCGAATGCCGCGCGCACTCCCAGCGCACGCAGTTGTTGGCGCTTACTCTCGCTGCCGGCCGTGGCGTAGATCTCCGCTCCCACGTGCTTCGCAAGAGCGATCGCCGCCTGGCCGACGCCGCCCATGGCAGAGTGGATCAGCACCCGCTGGCCTTTGCGCAGGCGCGCGAGATGCACCAGCGAATAGTAGGCGGTGACGTAAACCGACAGGACAGACGCGGCCTCCTCCATGGTGAGGGACGAGGGTTTGCGGAACACCAGATATTCTTTGACCACGGCGCGATTGGCGATGCAACCGCCTTGGGTAAAAGCCACGGCTTCACCGGGACGGCAGGTACGCACAGCAGCGCCGGCGCGGCGCACAATCCCGCTGGCCTCCACCCCCACCGTGCGGCCCAGCGCCGAGCGTTCGTAGGAGAGTGACGGCAACAACCCCAGCGTGACCATGACGTCGCGGAAGTTGAGCCCCGCGGCCGCCACGTCGATCTCCACATCGTGCGGCCCCAGAGATACGGGCTCGTAGGTCGTCATCTGCAGGCCGCCGATCTGTCCCGGATTCTCCAGGGTCAGCCGGTAGGTGGCCTCTTCGCCCGCCGGCACCAGCGGCCCCCGCTCCCGGATACTCGTCAGCCGAGGCACCCATATCCGGTTGCGGCGGATCGCCAGTTCGCGTTCCCGCAGGTCGCATGCTCCGAGCCAAGCCAACGTCTCAAGGTCCCCGGCGGCGTCCAGATCCACCAGCCGAAATTCGATCTGCGACTCCGTGCCCACATCCGCGGCGACCTCCTGGCCGATGGCGCGTAGCGCTCCCCACACGGCGCTCGCGCGCGGCTCCGCGACCTCGAACGCGGCGCAACGTGTCACCACGGTCAAGCGGCAGGAACAGCGCGCCTGCGCCACCCGGAACGGAATCAGCGCCTTGACGAAGGCGACCAGGCGCGCCACCAGCTTTTCGCCTGTCGGATCGTCGGGGTCGCCGCCGCAGAAAAAATCGATTGCCTGTAAGTCGGCTGCCTTCGGCCAATCGGCCAGTGCACCGATGCGGTCATCTGCCAAGTCCGCGTAAGGGACTGCATGCGCCTCTGACGTATCGAGGAACGCCAGCCATTCGGCGGCCAAGCTGTCCGGCTCGCCGATCACCCAGCGAGGGCCGGGTAGTTCCCGCGGTTCGGAGGTATTCACAGCCTGGGGCGACTGCAGCAGGGTGGTGTGCCGGCCGGCGCGTACGGTGGTCCAGCCGGCGTCCGGCTTGATCGCTTCACCGTCAGGGTGTGCGACCAGCGCCAGCCCCCCAGGGACCGCCAGGCCGCGTAGCAGCAGCCATTGTTCCGTCCCCAACCCCGCCGCGGCGTCTCCATGGAGCAAGAGAATCTCGGCGGCGTGCGGCCGCAACAGGCCGGCGTCCAGATTCGGCCCCTGTTCCGCAGCGAGGTCGAGGCAGGCAAAGCGCAGGGCGGCATCGCGGTTGGAAAACGCGTCGTAGTGTGCGCGCACCTGCTCCTGCGTGTCCCCGAGCAGCCAGTACTCGGTCTGTGCCCCGGCGCTGCCGAGGTAGTCGAGGCATTGATTAAGGATGGTCTCCTCAGGAGGACGTGCGCCCGCGATCTCGGCGACATGACAGGCATAGCGGTCACCGGCGCCGGGTTGCTCCAAGGCGGCGATCAACGCCGCCGGTTCGATCTCGCCCTCCGGCAGGCGGTGCAGGGCAGCAACCGCGTCCGGCACGAACTTGGGCTGCCATGAGACGACGTGCTTGCTGTCCGGCAGCTCGTTCCAGCGTGGGTTTGAGTTGAAGGAGACGTAGGCGTCGATACACAAGACCAGATCGCCCGTGGCGCCATCGTAGAACCGGATGCTGCCACCGGATCGCTCGCCGCGCCGTTCCGTGAACTGCCCGAGTTCGTTCACGTCCGCCCAATCCTTGGCTTTCTTCACGTAACAGGTGAGACGCGGTCCGGTCGGAGGGCGCAGGAACGTCACCCCTTGGGCGCGCCGCGGCATGGCGAAGATGTCGGTCGCGCGCAGCAGATGGTAGAGGAAGATCTGCAGCCCGCCGTCGAGCAGCGCAGGGTTGGCGACGTACCCTTCCTCGCGACCGGTCGTCCACAATCGCTCATCCATCTCCACATCGAACAGATAATCGGCCGTGTCGCCTTCCCAGAGAACGCGCTGGATGTTCCGGAAGTAGGGACCGTATTGGAAGGTCTCGCCGAGGCTGGCGTCGATGCGCTCGTAGAAGTCACTTTCACCTACGAAGTAGTAGGGCTCGAACGCCGTGGTGTCGATATCCGCCAGCCGTAGCGGCACGTTCACCGGGTAATCTGCGCGCACCAGGCGCACCTTGCCGCGGGAGTGCAGTTCGCTCTTTGACTCGACGTCGTACGACCGGGACGAGATGGTGAAAGTGAATTCGTCCGGTGCATTGGCCACCGGATACAAGGCCGTCTGCAAGCGGACCGGCGTCTTGGGAATCGGACACGGCTGCAGGAACTCAAGCGTTTCCACGTACAGCGGAAGGCCCCCGAACGCCTGGAGGATCAGTTCGATGTAGCCGGCCGCCGGCATGATCGAGGCATAATGCACACGGTGCTCAGCCAGCCAGGGAAAATCCCGCTCCGACATCCGCGCCTCGAACAGCAGGTGGTCACACGGCACCCGGTGGCCGATCAACGGACCGTGGGCGTACTGGCCCTGCTGCAGGAACATCTCGTCGTCGCTCGTTTCGTCGGCCGTGATCTGTTCGTCGCGTGGATAGCTGGGCAACAGATGGGCGACCGGCTCGGGACGGGGGTACTGGGCGGCGAAGTCCAGCCCCACACCAGCTCTGAACAGGGCGCCTAACGCCTGTTTGAAACTGAGGCAGACGTCCGTGTCCCGTAACAGCGTCGGAATGCAGACCGGCGCCGGAACACTGTCTTCCAGGCACTGGGCGAGGGTGGATTGCAGGGCGCTGTGCGGCGCGAGTTCCAAGTAGACGTCGGGCCGGTACTCCCGCTTGACGGTTTCCACCGCCGCGGCAAAGAGGACGGTCTGGCGGATGTTCTTCCACCAGTAGGCGCTGTCCAGCCGTTGCGCGGTCTGTCCCGTCACCGAAGAAACCAACGGCACTTCGGCGTCGAAGGCGCAATCGTTCAGAAAGGACAGGAACACCCCGGCGTCGTCCTTGAGCGGATCCATGGCGCTGGAGTGGAAGGCGATATTGCCCTGAAGCAGCCGATTCTGCAGGTGGCGCCGGTCCAATTCCTCCATGATGGGCCGTAAGGCAGGCTCTTTCCCGCAGATGACGGTGCTGGCCGGCGCGTTCTCACAGGCGATCTCCACTTGCCGGGCTTCCCCGTCTCGAAAGGGAACGCGTAGCGTCTCGAGGAGTTGTTCCACACCAGGCCGATCGAGGCCGATCGCCAGCATGCGACCGGAACCGGCCACGCGTTGTTGCAACGTGGCGCGATGGAAAATCAGGCGCGTGGCTTCCGCCAGAGAGAGAGCCCCACAGGCGTAGGCGGCGGCAGCCTCGCCGGAACTGTGGCCCACCACGCAGTCAGGGTATGCCCCCCACGTCTTGAACAGTTCCGCCAGGGCGCACTGAATCATGAACGTGACGGGCTGAGCCAACTCGCACTCGTCGAGTTCCAGTTGACTGGCCGAGAAACAGGCTTCGCGCAACGAGACGTCCGAGTGCTCACGCCAGTATCCCTCGATCGCATCGATGACGCGGCGGAACACGGGGTCGGCGTCGTAGAGCCCGCGACCGCACCCGGCCCATTGGGTGCCCTGTCCTGAGAACACCATAACAAGCCGTGGCCTCCCCTCACCAACCGTGGCGACCGGCGCTGGGTCTTTTTCAAAGGCGTCCAGTGCCTCAATCAGTTCTTCCTGAGTATGGACTGCAAAGGCCGTCCGTGTGGCGAAATGGGTGCGGCGGCGACTGAGATTGCCGGCCAGCGTGTAGAGATCCATCGGTTGCTTGTCGAGCGTCTCCCGCAACTGTCGGGCGCTCTTTTCCAACGCCCCGGACGTACGCGCCGACAGGGGAATCATGAAGCCCGCATTCGGAGCCAGCGCCACCGACCAGATCCGTGGTTGCGCCGGGCGGTATTCCCGCACCACGCAGTGGCCATTTGCCCCGCCGAAGCCGAATGAATTGATGCCGACCACGACGGGACGGTCGGGAAAAGGTTCGCAGGTCGTCTGCACCTGCATGGGACACCTGTCGAAGTCGATCTCCGGATTCGGCACGAGAAAATTCTTGGAGATCGGCGCGAACGTGCGGCGCTGCATCATCAGGATGACCTTAAGTAGGGCGCAGTGAAACGCGGCGGCTTCCATATGCCCGACGTTGCTCTTGACGCTGGACACCCGCAACGGAACCTGGCGGTGGACACCGCCGAACGCCTCCGTAATGGCATTTCCTTCGATGCGATCACCCACCACGGTCCCGGTCGCATGCGCTTCGATGTAATCAAAATCCTGTGCCGCACGATTGGCGCGGGCGCAGGCGATTCGCATCAACTCAACCTGTGAATGACGGGTAGGCGCGGTAATGTAACGCCCTTGAGCCAAGCCCTCGGCGCCGTCGGCCGCACCGGCCGCATTCACTGCCGTTGCTTCTATCACGGCGTAGATGGGGTCTCCGTCTCTTTCGGCTGCCGCCAGGGGCTTGACGGCAAAGACGAACGCTCCTTCCGAGCGCATGTAGCCGTTGGCGTCCGCGTCGAAGGAGTGACACCGGCCGTCCGGACTGATCACGCCCAAGGCATTGAAGCCTGCGCTGAGCCGGGCTGATCCCAGGTAAGTGACCGACCCGACGAAGGCTTGTTCGCAGTCGCCGTAGCGCAGGGCGTTCAACGCCGTGTGCAACGCGGTCAAGCCAGCGGAACAGGCCGTGCAGCAGGCGAGCGACGGCCCCATCAGATTGAAGTGGTAGGAGATACGGTTGGCCATCATGGCCAGGCTGATACCGGCGATGGAAAACTCATTGGCGCCGTGCGCCGCGCGCCAGTTGGAGGTCGCCGGAACCTGCGCGCCGACGAACACGCCCGTGCGGCTGTTGCGCAACGATTGCAAATCCCAGCCAACCCGCTCGGAGGTCTCCCAAGTACAGGTCAGGAGCATTCGCACGTGCGGATCGGCTGTCAGCATTTCACGATGCGACATCGCAAAGAGGCTACGATCGAAGAGCTTTTCTCTTTGCTCGGTGAGCAGCCCTTCGTACGGGCTGGCAAACCGACCCGGGCCGGAGAACTCGCCGATCGGCCGGTAGCCTCGGCCGTAACGCTCATTTACCGGCTCCTGCACGATCTCGCGTTCGCTCAGCATCCGCCAGAAGTCGTTGTCGGTGCGGATTCCGCCCGGCATGCGGTAACTATATCCTACGATGGCAACAGGGTCTTGCGACGTATTCATATCTTGCTTCAAAGGGCAGGGCCTTGCCCGCGAAGGTCGTTCATTCGTTAAAGCTGGCCAAGCAGAGTCTCATTTCTTGAGAGACTGTCTTATTTCCCCTTGTTGATGACTTCTTCAAGCGTTTTCTCTGCCAGGGTGAACATCTCTGCCAGAATCTGCATGCGCCGTTTTCTCAATTCCTCCACTCGCTGCCACAGTGTTTCCTTGATCTTTACCACTCCTTCTTCACGCGTCTCGGACGAGAGACTTATGTCATTCTTGAATTCATATTTCTCAACCGTGAAATCCGCAATATCGCTGATGTTGTCCCCCACGATCGCTAAATCGACTGCGCTTTTCACCGACCCGATTTTTTCTTCGTCACTAAGAGCCATCTTTTTGCTCCTTTGCATCTTGGTTTGGTTGATGGATAGAAACCCGAAGCCTGCCGCTTGACTCTGTCGGTCCAAGGCTAAGGCCAAATAGTGCAGTCCATAATATTACAGGGGTAGCAGAAAAACAACCGGTTTCTTGAGGGAAAAGATCTGTGGCTGGGATTGAGACAGCCGGTCAAGTGGCTGACAGTGAGGGGATCACAGGGTACGCTCGCCGGGTCCCAAGAAGCCTTTCATGCATGTTTGACTGCCAGTGCGTAGCCCGCACTGTCGAAATGCAGGAACGCTTCTTCGGAACGGCCGACGGCGCATCTTCTGAGTGTAAAAGGAGGTCTGGAAGAGTGGCTTATTTCCCTTTGCTGAGAACTTCTTCAAGCGTTGTTTCGGCCAGCGTGAACATTTCCGCCAGAATCTGCATGCGCCGCTTTTTTAATTGCTCCACCCGTTTCCATAATTCGTCCTTGACCTTGGTGACTCCTTCCTCACGTACCTCGTCAGAGAGCGTTGTGTCATTCTTGAATTCATATTTCTCAAGAGTGAATTCCGCAATATCGCTGATGTTGTCTCCCACGATCGCGAGATCTACCGCACTCTTAATCGATCCAATTTTGTCCTCGTCATTGATAGTCATCTTTTTTCTCCTTTGCGACTTGGTTTTGTTGATGGAGAAACCCCCAACGATACAGATACAGACAGGGCTTAACAGTTCTTGATGTCACTGATTGCCACGGACTGCGATTCAAAAATCGAGATGAGCTGATCAAACCCGCTCATCGTGAGAATAGCATGGACCGACTCGGAGAGTGAGCAAATCGCAAATCGTTTGCCCGGCTCATTGAATTTCTTTGCCATTCTCAACATCACCCGAAGGCCTGAACTACTGATGTAGGATACGTGCTTGAAATCCAGGATCAAGGCATGGTCTTCCGCCGTTATTTCAGCGTCCAATTGACTTTGAAGTTCCTCGGCATTGGTTGTGTCGATACGACCGTCAAGCTTCCCTATCAGGATTTCCTCTTTCCGCTCGAAATGAGTGTCGCTAGCCATTTACCTTTCCTTCCACGGCCAGGGTGTCTCTTCGTTTCCGCTCCCACTTGGTCCGCCTTGAATACTGAAAAGTGCTGAGAGCGGTCTATGAATTGAGATACCTTAAGAGAGTAGTAGTATAGACTTTACTATCTTGGATGTACAGAACAAAAGGGCCAATCATTGACGGCTACTGCAATGGTCTTCAGGCGTTCCCAGCCGGCCCGGTTTCAGGCAAATCTGCTCGCTTTTCTTCACCATATTTGAATTCCTTCATTGCATTGAGCCTGAGCGAATGGCCACAACACCTGATTTCCTGAAACCCTTCCCCTCCGTCCATAATCATGACGCGGAGCCCACAGGAATCCGGGTGCAGCTTTTTCTCATCCAGAAGAACGGCCGGTGGAAGTGTTCCACGTTTCCGTCCTCGACCACGCGAAAATGCCGGGATCACGTCTTCTTCCGTCAGTTCATGCCCGCAGCACACGACTTTTTCGAATCCCGCCCCTCCGGCCATGACCTTGATCAGCAAACCGCAACTTTCCGGATGGCGTTTGTGCTCATCGATGATGTCGCCTTTTTTTAACCCCATGTTCTCCTCCGTAAAAAACTCTGCCGTCATTGATTCAACGTAGTGAATCCGGCTAGCCGACACCATTTCGGATCTTCGCCAACAGGGCTTGGTGCCTCGGATGCCCAACGGTTTGCGCGACCTGGGACGGATCAACGGCCTGCAACGACGCGAGGTATTTGTGTTTCAGGGCCCGTATACGAGCGACACTGGCCGTGAGCCTCTCCCACGAGAGTTCGCCTCGTTCAAGCGCGTGTTCGATGGCTGCGATGGCCTCTCCTTGCCGCTCCTGCTGATGACAGATGACGACCATGTCGGCACCGGCCTGTAACGCTCGGACCGACGCTTCTCCGATGGGCTGGTGATCGAGAATGGCGCGCATTTCCATATCATCGGTCAGCGTGACACCTTCAAACCCCAACCGGTTCCGCAACAGATCGGTGAGGATGGGTTTGGACAGCGTCGCGGGCGCTTCCGCGTCGAGCGCCGGGTAGCGCACGTGGGCGGTCATGATTGCGGGCAGTCCGTGGCTGATCGCCCGTCGAAAGGGTTCCAATTCCACGGCGTCGAGTCGTGCGCAGTCCGCCTCGACCACGGGCAGTCCGTGGTGGGAATCCGTCATGGTATCGCCATGCCCTGGAAAATGTTTACCGCATGGAATGATGCCATTGTCTTCAAGCCCCTGCGCCACGGCCAGACCGTACGCGCAGACCGGTTCGGGCTCCGTGCCGTACGCCCGGTCGCCGATGATGGGATTGGCCGGATTGCTGTTCACGTCCAACACCGGCGCCATGTTCATGTTGATCCCGACCGCCCGCAATTCCCGGGCCGTGACCTCCGCCACTTCATAGGCCACGTCCGGAGCGTGACACGCCGCGACCCGTAAAGCGGCCGGAAACGTCGTAAAGCCCCGGGGCAAGCGGGATACGCGCCCACCTTCTTCATCGATGGCAATCAACAAGGGAAGGTCAGGCGTATGCTCTTGCAGGGCGTTCGTCAGCCGCGCCACCTGTTCGGGATCTTCCAGGTTACGTGAAAAGAGAATGACGCCACCGGGGCGATACTCCTCCAACCAATCGAGAAACGTCCGGGAGAGTTCCATCCCGTGAAACCCCACCATCACGAGTTGCCCGACGGTGTCTCGAATCGTCATGGAGGACTCACTTCGGATTCCCTATCGACCCGAGCGATTGATCAACCACTGGACCAACAATCGCGTGCCGATGGCTGTGGGTCCTTTGCCGATATACGGACGCTCGGACGAACTCCAATCGGTGCTGGCAATGTCGAGATGCACCCAGGGGCAATCGCCGACAAACTTACTCAAGAACATGCCTGCCGTAATCATGCCCCCTCCACGTCCGCCGATATTGCGCATGTCGGCCACGTCGCTTTTGAGTTGTTCGAAATATTCTTCCCAGAGCGGCATCTCCCATACGCGTTCGCCGGCCTGCTCACCGGCTTTCTTCACGTCGGCCTTGAGCGCGTCATCATTCCCGAGCATCCCGATCGCAAACTGACCCAGGGCCACGATACAGGCACCCGTTAAGGTGGCGATATCGACGATACATTGCGGGTTGAACCGGGCCGCATAAGCCAACCCATCCGCCAAAACCAGACGGCCTTCGGCGTCGGTATTTTGCACCTCCACGGTTTTGCCGTTGAGCATGCGCAGGATGTCCCCGGGTTTCGTGGCCCGCCCGCCCGGCATGTTTTCCGTCGCCGGCAGGATACCCACGACGTTGATGCGCAGACGCAATTGCGCCGCAGCCCGGACTGCGCCCAACACCTCGGCCCCGCCCGTCATATCCGCCTTCATCTGTTCCATATTTTCCGAAGGTTTCAGTGAAATGCCGCCGGAATCGAAGGTGATCGTTTTCCCGACGAGCACCACGGGCCGGTCTTTTTTCTTCCCCCCTGAATATTCCAGGACGATGAATTTCGGCGGTTCCTGGCTTCCCCGCGCGACGCCCTGCATGCCGCCCATTCCCAATTTTTCCTGGTCCTTGCGCTCGAGCACGGTCAAGTTGAGGTTGAAGTCTTTGGCTATGGTTTGCGCCTCCTGCGCCACGCGAGAGGGCGTCATGACGTTGGCCGGGTGGTTGCACAGGTCACGTGCGAGCCATGTGGCGTTGGCACTGGCTTCTCCCCGCCGGGCTCCCGTTTTCATGCCGCTGACTTGATTCGCACGACTCGCCAGCAGAGTCATAGTCCTGATTTCTTTCGACGGTTCCTCATTGTCGGCTTGATAGTGCGTGAACCGGTACCTGCCCAGCACGGCTCCCTCCACCATGGCTTGGGCGATAGCGGCCACCGGCGCTTTGACGGCATCCGTGCCCAGCGCCGGCGCGGCAAACGTGTGCGCCCCTACCTGCCGAACCTTCTTGCATGCCGTGCCCATGGCTTGTCGAATGCGGTCCAGGGTCACGTCCTTTTTCTTTCCCAACCCCAACAAAAGCACTCGCTTGGCAGGAAGGGCCTTTCGCGTGTGAATCAATACGGCTTGTTGATTCTTGCCGGAAAACTCTCCGGTTTCCCTCAACTCCCTGAGTTGTCCGCCCAACGCGTCATCCAACGCTTGATGGGTTTTGGGCAACGCGTTCTCGTTTTCATAGCCACCGATCACGAGCACGTCCGTGGCTTCCTGGGCAACGGGACCTTCCTTGACATGACACTTCATACGATTCTCCTCTCGCTTATTTCTTCCAATTCAGCGGATCATTGAACACCATCACCACAGCAGCAGGATGTTCAAAAAGGCCGTCCAGCGCGGCCGCAGCAAGCGAGGAGGCGAGGCGTACATTGGAGGTACGTTGAGCCTCCGAGTGCCGCGAGAACAAAGCTGGTGGCTTTTTTCAACATCCTGCTAGACGCCGCGGGTGTCCGGGTCCCAGATAAACTTATGCAATTGAACCTGCAAGCGCACGGGCAACCGGTCCTGAAGAATCCATTCCGCCAACGGTCGCAACTCTTGCGCTCCGAATACCGGACTGAACAATACGGGACACTTTTCCGTGAGTCGATACCGCTTGACCACGTCAACGGCCCACTCGTAATCGCGGCGATCGGCGATGACGAATTTCACCTGATCTTTTGGGCGGATATGGTGAAGATTGTCCCAGCGCATGCGGTCGTCCATCTCACTGCCGGGACATTTGACGTCCAGAATGACGCTTGCCCGGGAATCAACCGGAGTCACGTCGATGGCTCCGCTCGTTTCGATGAGCACGTCGAACCCTTCCTCGCACAGCCACGCAATCAAGTCGAACGCCGCGGGCTGGGCCAGCGGCTCTCCGCCCGTGACCTCAACCAGGGAACACCCATACCGTTTGACTTCATCCACCACGGCCTCCAGACTCATGTCGGTCCCTCCGTCAAACGCATACGCCGTATCACACCACGTGCATCGAAGGGGACAGCCCGTCAGACGAACAAAAACACAGGGTTCCCCTACTCGGGTGGATTCCCCCTGAATACTATGAAAGATTTCCGTGACGCGCAGGGTAGGCGGAGAGGCGGGAATGCGCGTCGTCATCACTTCAGCAGGTTCTTCATGAAGTGGCTTGGGTCGTTACGCCCAGACGGTCGTGGGCCACCGATGCCGACGCGCAATCCTCGCCATTCCGCGAATGGGATTGACGACGAGGGGATGCCCCACGGATTCCAGGGCCTGGATGTCGCCCGGGCTGTCGCCGTACGCGTAGCTTTGCGCAAGGTCCACTTCGTGACTGTCCGCGAACGTCTGGAGCAGGCGCCGCTTGCCTTCACCGTACGGATAGGGTGACAGGACCCGACATGTATAGCCATCCTCATTGGTTTCCAACTGTGCCGCCAGGACGTTCGGCACGTCCAGGTAATGCGCCAGGGGTTTGATCAGGAACTCCGGGGTGCCGCTGACGAGGGCCACCTGATGGCCGGCCTGTTGATGCTGCGCCAACGCAGCGGTTCCTTGCAGGGAGAGTCGAGGACAGATCTCCGACCGAACAAACCATTTCGCCAAGGGCTCGATGCCTTCCGGCCGTTTATTGGTCAGATAAATTTTTCGTTCTCGCAAGGGCCTCAGGGAAAGCTCCAGAAGGTTGAAAAGCAGATACAAGGCGCTGTCGACCAACACGCGATTGGATAACAGACCGGTTTTCCACAAATACCGGACAAAATGAATTTCAATGGATTGACCGGGAATCAAGGTATTATCGACATCAAAAAATGCCGCAATTTTGTCCGGTGAAGAATTCGGTGTGTGGGAGGAAGAATCAGACATGAAAAAGTTCTTGGGTCACCACTAATATAATTCCTTGATTTTACCGAAGGTTCCGTCGATTGACAACCATTTGAACCCCTACCTATAATCGAATTATGCCGAAGTGGTGGAACTGGTAGACACGCACGTTTGAGGGGCGTGTGGGGCAACCCATCCGGGTTCGAGTCCCGGCTTCGGCACCATAAGCGAAAAAAGCTTAAAATGTTATTTCCCTCCA
Organism: Nitrospirales bacterium; assembly: GCA_965203665.1. Taxonomy (GTDB): domain Bacteria; phylum Nitrospirota; class Nitrospiria; order Nitrospirales; family UBA8639; genus Bin75. The sequence goes on from OZ241905.1 coordinate 1,957,334, forward strand.
GAGACACGACCATCGACGATGAGCATGAAGCCGGGTCTCGAACGGGGGGTCTGAAGGGGGTGTTCCCCCTTCATGGGGTGACCGAGCTACAGGCGAGGCACGAGGGGGCAGGCCCCCTAGTGGGAGCATGAACTGAATTTCAGTTCATGCGACTTCGAGTCCCCCGGCTTCGGCACCATAAGCTTGACAAACGATAAGCGGTGTTACCCATCAGAGACAACACCATCGACAATAGGCATAAAGGCGGGACTCGAACAGGGGGTTTTGAAGGGGGTATTCCCCCTTCACGGGGTGACCGAGCCGCAGGCGAGGCACGAGGGGGCGTGGCCCCCTAGTGGGAGCATGAACGGGCTTCCGTTCATGCGACTTCGAGTCCCCGGCTTCAGCACCAACCCGAACGGAGATATGGAGAAAGCCAGCATGCACATTCACAAATCGCTGATAATCCTTGGTGTCGTCATGACCCTAGGCGCATGTGTCACCCCCCCTGAACCAGTAACCAAGCGCAATTCCCAGCTTACGCAGGGAAACGTCCAGATGAACCTGATCGTCGGTCAGACGACGAAAGCCCAGGTCCTGGAACATTTTGGAGCGCCGAATATCACGACTCGTGACGGAGCGGAACGTGAAGTCTGGACATACCAGCGAGCGGCGCAGATTTCTCAATCCTCAAGCCAATCGGGCTATTGGACGATTATTCTCGCCGGCCAAAATTCACGCTCATCGGGGTTCGAAAGCAGTTCGAGCATGATCACCCTGATCATCAAATTCGATCAGAACGACGTGGTGAGTGATTTTCGAAGTCGAACGTCAAAGTTCTGATTGACAGAACTCCGACCCCATCTCTATCGACCACGCCGATACATCACGCAGGAGGACCACGTGAACGTGTTTTTGACAAACGTATCGCTCATGCTGACCGCCATCGGGCTCACCCTTGCCGGATGCGTCGTCCAACAACAGAAACCACCCATGACCCCGCTGGAAATTCAAAGCATCCAGACACGAGAATTTGAATCTCCCAAGAAGATCGTGTTTGCCAGCGTCGTCTCGGTCTTTCAGGATTTGGGGTATACAATCAAGAACGCAGACCTGAACACCGGCTTCATCAATGCGGAAAGTGCCGCACAGGACACGTCGATCGGTCCCGGAGAGGAAATCTTTATCGGCGTCATAGGGGGTGTTTTAGGGGGTGAACCAACCAGAACGACTCAAAGTGTCGAGCAGACGGTAGCGACTGCATTCATAGAAGAAATCGGCAACAGGGCGCGGGTGCGATTGAATTTTGTCATTACGAGACAGTTGTCCTCAGCCCAAGGACAAAACAGCCGAAGAGATACCCCGATTCTGGACGTCAAGATTTACACCAACGCCTTCGAAAGAATCGAGAACGCCATCTTCATCCGGTCGGGAGAATAGCCCCGTCTCGGAAAGAAATTAAGGCCGGTGTGGATACCCTATTCCTGCCTCAATACGGCTAGGGGCGGTTCGCCGAGAATCTTGAAGGTGCTCAGAAACCCCACGGCCACGGCCAACCCCACGGTCGCCAGGAGCCCCCAGCCCAGCACCAGGGGTTGAAACGTCCAGGAGAGATCCAGGAAAAAATGGAGGATGGCCCAGGAGAGCGCACTGGCCAACCCCACGCCGATGAGACCCGCCAGCCCCCCAATCAGGGCAAACTCCACGGCAAATGATTCCACGACGATCCGTCGCGTACCGCCGATCGCCTTGAGAATGGCCGACTCATACAGGCGACGGTACCGCGTCGAAGATAATGCCGCGATCATGACGACCGCGCCGCTCACCATGCTCAACAGCGCGATCCCTTGAATGGCCCACGCCAACTGTTCCAATAGCCTCGCCACGTTGGCCAGCACGTCGCCGACCTTGATCGCCGTGACATTCGGAAGCGCTCGAACGAGCGCGTGCTGGAGCGGCAGTTCTTCTTCCGCTTTGACCTTCGCCGAGGCAATGTAGGTCATCGGCGCCCCGTCCAGTGAACCCGGTGACAGAATCATGAAAAAGTTCATGGTGAAACTTCCCCAGTCAACCTTCCTCATACTTTGGACGACAGCGGACACGGGAGCCCCTTGAACGGTAAACTCGATCGTGGACCCCAGATCCACGCCAAGGTTGTGAGCAGCCTCATCCTCAAGCGACACGCGAGTGGGGATTACCTGATTCTCATGATCCTCTTTCCTCATCTCTTCAGAATCAGCCGTCCACCATTTCCCTTTCACCACGACATTATCCCGGGGAAGCGCCGCCAGGGCCGTGAGCACGTACTCCCGGGTGAAGTACCATCCATTCCGTTTGCCTTTGTGCTCTTCGGGATCAATCACGTGCCCGTCAAGCGTCCTTAGCCGCGCCCGAACCACGGGCGTGAGCCGGTACGGAGAATGATGAGATTCCCGTTGCACGATCTCTTCAAACGACTCCCGTTGATCCGGTTGAATGTCGATGAAGAAAAACGTCGGGGCATCCTTCGGAATGCGTTCTTCAAGGGCGACGAGCAACGACGATTTCACCAGCGCGACCGTGACGATGACCATGACGCCGACCCCGATCGCCACGGCCATGCCCCGGGTGTAATTGCCCGGGCGTTGCACGTTACCCAGCGCTTGCCTGATCACGAATGAACGGGGACGGGGAAGTTTACCCAGACCGTGGAGCAACACCCAAACGCCGACTTGAAGCAGAAGCACCGCGGCGCAAAACGCAACCATAAAGAGCGCCCCCAGCGTGAGTGAGCGCGCTTGCCACATGGCGAGGACGGTCAGGCCGCAACCCATCATCACGGCCGTGCCGAGCCGATGGCGGTCTCGAGCAACGCCGATCACTGCGTCCCGTATCAATTTCCAACGTGAACCCGCCGGAGCGTGATGTTGCTCCACTTCACGTCTGAAGACCAGCGCGGGCGAAATTTTCCTGATCGTGAGTAACGGCCAAATCGTAAAACAAAGCGTCGTGATCACCCCCACCAGCAGGCCTTTACCCAACGGCAACACGGTGACCTGGCTGCTGACGGCGACCGGAATGAGTGTACCCAAAAGCGCGGGCAATAGCCTTTGCAGTCCGACTCCTATTGCCACTCCACCCATGCTGCCGAGTAATCCCATGAACAGACTCTGCAACAGATACACCCGGAGCAGCAGGCCGGTATCGGCTCCCAGGGTCTTCAGAATCGCCACGGTCGTGAGTCTCTGTCGCATGAATCCATGGATGGTGCAGGCAATACCGATCCCGCCCACAAACAGTGACGTCAGGCCGATGAGTCCCAAATAGGTGGTCAACTGATCCAGGAATCTCCGAATCCGCGGTTGGGCGTCACGATACGATGAGACGCCGGCCCCCCCAGACCCGAGTCGTCCTTGCAGTTCACCTCGAAGCGGGCCAAGGGCCAGTGATTCCGGAACGCGAAGCAGGTAGCGTTCACGTATGCGGCTGCCCGGCTGGACCAGATCCGTCGCCTGTAACGCCTGACTGGAGATCAGCACTCGCGGCCCCAGGCTGAAGGCGCTGGCTACGCGATCCGGCTCTTTGACGAGGATCCCCGTCACGGTAAACCAGGCTTGTCCGATCTTGACGTGATCGTGGAGCTGAAGCCCGAAGCTGATCAGTAAGGATTCTTGCACCAGAGCCCCGAAGCAGGGGAGCGAAGGACAGTCGAGGGGGGCAAGCGAATTCTGGAGAGATTGTTGAGGGATCATCTCCACCCGTCCGTACAACGGGTATTGATCTTCAACGGCTTTCAGTTCAACCAACTGCGTCGTTTGAGCACCGGGCTGTCGGGAATGCTCCGCCACGGGAACGGCCGCCATGCCCACGAGTTCCCTCACGTGTGTGATCTCGATGTTGCGCTCCCGGAGGGAATCCAACGTTTCTCTCCCGGATTCACTCAATTGATGGGCCGCGCGGATCTCCAGATCGCCGCCCAGGAGACTCCTGGCATCGCGGAGAATGAGGGATTCCACGTTCGTCGCAAACAATTCAATGCCCACCACGGCCCCGACGCCAACGGCCAGGCAGGCCAGGAAGAAGACAAACTGACGCCAACCGCCTCGAATTTCCCGCCACGCCATGAGGAACGAAATGGGTAATCGTTGCATGAGTTACGAGCGAATCAGCGTGTCCGACGCAATCGTGCCGTCGCGAAGCGTGATGATCCTCTCCGTTTGTTCGGCAAGCGCGGGATCGTGCGTGACGAGGATCAACGTGCTCCCCTGATCGCGATGGAGCCTAAGCAACAACTCGATCACGAGTTGCCCAGTCGCACTGTCCAGATTCCCGGTCGGCTCGTCCGCCAGCAAAATCGGAGGACGGCAGGCAAAGGCTCGCGCCACGGCCACGCGCTGTTGCTCGCCCCCGGAGAGTTGGGTGGGATAGTGGCGCTGACGGTCTTGCAACTCCACGGCCTCCAACAAGTCACGAGCACGATCCTTCGCAGTCGCATCGCCGCTCAATTCCATGGGAAGCATGACGTTCTCCAAGGCCGTCAGGGTGGGGATGAGATGAAAGGCCTGAAAAAGGTACCCGATATTTTGCCGTCGAAAGTGCGCCAGTTGCGACTCCGTCCACGTCGTGATCTCCCGGCCGTTCAACCGGATGGAGCCGGCGGTGGGTTTATCCAATCCGGCCAACAGGCCCAGCAGGGTGGACTTCCCGCTCCCCGACGGGCCGACGATGGACACCATCTGCTTGCGCGGCACCTCAAAGTTCAATCCCTTGAGGATGGATACCACGTGGCCGCCGCCCCGGAGTTGCATGGTCAGATTCTCAACGCGGATCATGGCCTGAACCGTCTCTTTCCTCTTGGCAAACCTTCATCAATGCGGTCTATTATACACCATGATGCCGGACCCTCACGCTTTTCATCATTTCGCCACACAACGATTCGGGCAATCGGGACGATGGTTGCGGACCGCTATAGGGATTCTCCTGCTCTTGTCAGGGGTGGGAGGCTGTGACCCGAAAGATCCTGCTCTGCCCACATCGGAAACGCAACTTGCAGGAAACGTTGCGTCTTCTCAGATTTCGAACGGTTCAGACCGCGTTGTTACACAACCCGCTCGAATCGTGGCGTTCGGGAACAGTCTCACCGCCGGATTGGGCGTTTCTCCCGACCAATCGTATCCCGCTCAACTGCAACGTCGCTTGCGCGAGGCCGGGTATCACCATGAAGTCATCAATGCCGGCGTCAGCGGAGACACCACAACGGGCGGGTTGCGCCGCCTCGACTGGATTCTCAAAAGCCGGCCGTCGATGGTGATTCTCGAATTGGGCGCAAACGACGGCCTTCGGGGACAGCCCCTGTCTCTCATGGCTTCGAATTTAGCGAAAATTATCGACGGGTTACAGCAAGCAGGCGTCGAAGTCGTGCTGGCAGGAATGCAGATACCGCCGAATTACGGTCTGGATTACACCACGGGCTTTGCTTCTCTGTTTGAGCAATTAGCCCGGGACCACTCGGTGACCTTAATCCCTTTTTTTCTTGAAGGCGTGGCGACGCGGAAGGATTTGAATCAGGCTGACGGCATTCATCCCACCGCAGAAGGGTATCGGATCGTCGTGCAAACGGTGTTTGACGTGATCGAACCGTTACTCAAAAAGAAGCGCCTCCTTTCACAGCCCTGAGAGGGCATGAAAGGAGGCGGTATTCGAAGAGGAGTCAGGGAACCGCTGATTTAGGAACCGCTGATTTATTGTGATAGCGGGATGCAGGGCAAGGCGTCCCGCAACGAAACCCGAGGCTTATCAAATAGATAGGTGAGGGTTGAGCGAGGACACAACGCCGCACTGCGCCCGATAGTGCGATAAATCAGCGGATTCCTCAGTCTTTTTTGAAGAAAATATCCCAAGCCCCATAGGCAAGAACCAAGGCGATCATGCCATAGTACATGGCGGTGATCCCTTCATAGCCGCCACCCGGTTCATTGGCGAAAACAGGCGAGGTACTCGCAACCAGGACAGCCGCACCGAGAATTCCCTGTATGGTCTTCTTCATTGTTTCATCCTCCTTGGCAAGCAGAAGAATTTAATTCGAGTCCGGAAGTATGGAATTATATAAAAACTTTCCTGGGAAAGGCAACGCTATTCTTCGAGGTCGGAATGGGTGCCATCACAAAACGGCTGTTTTTTCGTATGTTTACATCCACACCACGCCACCCGTTTTTTCTCGGTGAGTTCGACTTCCACCGGGGAATGTTCCGTGCCCGTGTGTGACCCATCGCAAAAAGGTTGCGTCCTGGAGCGGCCACACCGGCACCAATAATACTTGCCGGGCTCCATTTCCAACACGTACGGCATCCGTTGCGCAATCTTCACCGGATCTCCCATCCTCTTCCTCCTTGTGTGTTCTTGATGATGACGATTTTATGTCCGCGAATGTCCCTGACTCGGAGCGCGATAGCTTCCTATTCCCCGCACCGGGGTTGCCTTCCCTGGGGGCCTAAGGCCGTGAGCCATATGTAGTCCGCAATGGGTTCGTCGAGCAAATGATCGACGTCTTCGGGGTGTTCGGAGTCCAGCGCGTGGAGATACACCGTCACGTCTTTGACCGGCGCGCCCAACTGCCGTTGCACCCGCTTGGGAATCGGAAGCCCGTATTGGATATGCCCGGCCCCGGTGTAACTGACAAAGGTCGTTGGTGCAGGCGTCTCCGATTTGACCGTCGTCGAAATGACGGATGCCATGCCTTCATCCCGAAAGACGGACGCTTCATAGATTTTCTGATAGACCTCCTGTGACATGCCTGCATGACACTGTTCAATCTGATCGTAAATGACCCGTCGATAATCAGGATCGTCGGCAGGGAACGGGACGGGAATGGTCCATCGTTGCCCCTCCGGACTGCCTTCAATGGCCGCGAGTCCTTGTTTCGCCACGTTCCTGACGAGAGGACGAGGCGGATTGAGGCCCAGCAACGTGAGGTCATGGGTTTTCGCAAAATCGACCAGGGGCGAGTAATCCGCGTATTTTCCGCCCCAATTGTTCTTCCAGTGGGATTCGGCCAGAAAATCTTCCGTGGACGTGACCACGCCCGTGAGGTACCGGTCAAGTCCGTTTTGCCCGTCCCAACTGAACATTTCCATGCCCAGGACCGGTTTTCTGCCTCCGTTGACCACGCTTTGGAGCACCTGCAGTGCGGCCTCGATATGAGAAGGCGTGTAATGAGCCTCACCGATATAGATGATATCAACTGATTGGAGAATCGCATGGAATTCCTGCTCTGACAGCGTGGCCTTTTCTTGGGGTTCAATGATCTGGCCGACCCGATAATTGCCGGAGGAAAGGACGGCGGCGAAGGCACTGGTTGCGATCAGCATCACACACATAAACCCCATGAACGCCAACGTCCGACGTGAACGGCCAGTAACGAATTGCAGCATGGGCATGATGTAGCATAGGGGGTGTTTAGCCGCAACTTCTCACCCCGTAAATCTTGACGCCTGATTAGGACCACAGCTACGCTTTCGTCGTGTCGAGCCCACCTTCTATGCCAGCCAAACCGGCAGCGCCACAAGACCCCGCTCAACTTCGGAGGTTCCTCCAGGAAAGCAAATCTGCAGATCCCGCTGCCTGGGAATCTGCCAGGAAACTGGTGCATCGCTCCCGGTTGGCGCACACCCTGGCCCGGCTCGTGGAACGCATCCGGCACAGCCCTTTGCCCGGCACGCTTCGGGACGGGTTGGTTGCCGTCCTGAACCCTGCTTCGGCGGAGGGGATCGACCAGGTACGGCTCAAAGAATTAACGGGGTTGCCTCCCACAAAGGCGATTCGAGCGTTGTGCGTGTATTTCGCCCTCGTCCACGAAGAAGTGCCCTCGTCCGGACCCGTGCCTCATGAGGTTGAGGCCTTCGTGAAACAGAATTTATCGCCGTATGATCTTCTTCTTCAGGTGGAGAAGCCGTCCTTGCTGGATTTGGGTGCGGGAGATTTATCGTTTGAAGAGGAATTTCTGGATCACTATCTGCCTTCTCTGCAACACAGCGGGAAAGATCTCACCCTTCATGCCGTGGACCGCCTTCAACCCGGCTCACAATTGGGTGGAGCATACCATGCCGACCCGGAACGTCTTCGCCGATTTACCCGCGATGCTCCGGACACTCTGCAATTCCGGTTTTGGGGCGGCGTCGACATGCTGGATCTTTCGACGCGCCCCCACCTGCTTCCCGAGTACACCTTGGTGACCTGTCACGCGCCGGCCACCCCGACCTTTGCCTATGAGCCCACGCGCTTATCGCCGGCCGCCATCCACGCCCACCTCACCAAAACCAAGGGCGACTACCGGACGGTTCGGGTCCGCGGAGAGAAAGCCCTGGAAGTCATGCATCGGGGACAGGCCTTGACCTTTCCGCACTGGAAGTTCGTGATTCACGGTCCGCTGGCGCTGTTGGACCTTGCGGCTCATCGCGGCGCACTTTGCATACTCGCGGCCATTGACGACGAAGTGTTTTGGGAAATACTCGCTCAACTTGTTGAAGATTCCGGCATGCGACCTCCGGACGTCGTCTTCACTCCGGAAACGATTCCGGAGATCTTCGGGCACGTTCATCAAACCCTGGCGTCGTTAAAAATCGGAGAACGCTGCAACCTGTCGGATGTCACCCCTCTTCGACGGACCATGCCCGTGAGCACGACTCCTCGAGAACGGAACCCGACCGCCTACCATTTCCGTTTTGTGGAAATCCGCCGAGGCGCCGTCTTCCCCGGCATGCCCGCGGGCAGCACAGCCAGACGATTCCGTCACATGAGCGAAGAAGCGCCTCCCTGGCACCTCGTACTCGTCCCGGAACGGGTGCCGGAAAAGTGAAAACGCCCCTCAATCGGCACACCCCTTTCGGAATCCCCGGTCGGAGGATCAAATCACTCGGTTACGTTGTGGGAAGATTGGAGCGGGAAAGGGGATTTGAACCCCCTCCGTCGCCGGCCCAGACCAACACCCGTCTGCGCCGGCTCCCGCCAGGGGGCCCGCCCCCTCGCGCCTCCGCTACGCTCCGGTCACCCCGCGAAAGGGGCACACCCCTTTCGGAATCCCCGGTCGGGCGTTCAAATCTTTCGGTTGCGTTGTGGGAAGATTGGAGCGGGAAAGGGGATTTGAACCCCCGACCCTCGCCTTGGCAAGGCGATGCTCTACCACTGAGCTATTCCCGCTCTGGGGAAGGATATGAGATTTTGATTCTAGTTCGCGTATGCTACCCTGTCAAGAAAACCCCGTGTAGGCGCGATGGCAATTTTGATGGACAACCACGGGGGGTTGTCCCTACTCAAAAGAGGTTGTGATGCATATCAGTGTTCTCGGAACGGGATACGTGGGACTCGTCACCGGCTCGTGTTTTGCGGAATTCGGGCTCAACGTGACGTGCATGGACGTGGATGCCGGGCGCGTTCAACAACTGGAGCGGGGTGAGGTGCCGTTTTTTGAACCCGGCTTGACCGCATTGGTAACCAAAGGCCTCCAATCCGGGCGGCTCACCTTTACCACCGACTTGAACCAGGCCGTGGATACGGCGTTGGTGATCTTCATCGCGGTCGGCACGCCCTCAAACCTGGATGGTTCGGCCGATCTGTCCTACGTGGATGAAGTGGCCCGGAGCATCGGGAGCCGCATGACGGGATACAAGGTGGTGGCCACCAAGTCGACGGTACCCGTGGGAACCGCGACACGATTGCGGGACATCATCAAAGCCCATCAATCAAAGCCCATCAACTTCGACGTGGCGTCCAACCCGGAATTTTTACGCGAGGGATCGGCGATTGAAGACTTCATGCGGCCGGACCGCGTGGTCATCGGCGTAGAAAGCGATCACGCCGCGGCCATCCTGAAAGATCTCTATCGGCCGTTGTATCTGATTGAAACGCCGTTCGTGGTGACGAACCTTCACACGGCCGAAATGATCAAATACGCGTCGAACGTGTTCCTGGCCACCAAGATTTCCTTTATCAACGAAGTCGCCAACCTGTGCGAATTGGTGAATGCCAACGTGCAAACCGTGGCCAAAGCCATGGGGCTCGACAAACGGATCGGGGCCAAGTTCCTGCACGCCGGGCCCGGGTATGGGGGTTCCTGTTTCGGGAAGGACACGGCGGCGCTGGTGCATATCGGAGAAAAAGCCGGCTATGGCATGAAGTTGGCAGCCACGACCAAACGGGTGAATGAACAACAGCGGGCGCGCATGGTCGATAAAATCCGTGACGCGGTGAACGGCGTTCAAGGGAAAACCCTGGCCCTTTTGGGGTTGTCCTTCAAACCCAATACCGACGATCTCCGGGATTCGCCCGCGTTGATGATCGCGGAACACCTGATGAAGGAGGGCTGCGCCATCCGGGCCTATGACCCGGAAGGATTGGCCGGCGCGTTGAACGCGTTACCCGGCCTGATCGGCTGTCAGGATGCGTATGATGCCATGACGGGCGCGGATGCCGTGGTGCTGGCCACGGAGTGGAATCAATTCCGAAGCCTGGATTTGGAGCACATGAAATCGCTGCTGCGCGAGCCGGTGTTTATCGACCTCCGGAACGTCTACGACCCCGAACGGGTCGCCGCCTGCGGGTTTCATTACGTGTCGGTCGGCCGTCCCGCCGCCGGCGTGAACCCCTACGCAACCTCGTGACCGTGGAGCCGCCGGGCGGGGCGGGCTTACGCCTCTTTGGGCTTATACCCCATACGATCCAACACCTTGGTAATCTTTTTCTTCAGCGGACCCTCGGCATCGACCAGGGCAGTGGCCAGGGGTTCGACCGCCGGCTTGCCGATTTTCCGAAGAATCTCGGTCACGGACTGACGCAATTCATCTTCTTCCGACACCAACAACGGAATGATCCTGGAAACGGAAGGCGCCCCGATCTTGATCAACGCGTCATAGGCTCGATGCCGGACGTCACCCACCTCATCTTCCAAACAGTCGACCAAAGGATCCACGGCATCGGCGGCCTTCAGCTCGCCCAACGTCTCAATGGCATATTTGCGATTGAGCCAATGTGAATCCTTCAAATCCATCAACGCGGCGTCGACTTTGACGACGTTCGGATCTTTCGCCCGAATCCGAAACTGCTTGACCAGCCGCTTGCCGTCTTCCTCGACGATGCGGAGGGTCGCCCCGTCACCGGGCTTGATTTTTTGCAGTTCCTCAAGCGCGTCCTCGGCTACGTCCAATAACACGGTTTTCCCATCATAGGCCAACAACTCGACTTCGAGTTGCATCGCCTCCAGGTTGACGGCAATGACGTTTTCGGTCACCAGGTTAAAGCCGTCTTTCTTGGCACTCTTGGGAGTGATTTGCACAAGAGGGGTTGGAGCTGGATCTGCCATATCTATGTCTCCTTCTTCTTCATGACTCGGGTTTCCATCCTAAACTCGCCAACACGCCTTCAGCGGTGTCGCGGACCATTTCATTTTCATCTTCCAACAAGGCAACCACCGGCTGAATGGCGCGAGCATCGCCTATCCGAGCCAAGGATTCAGCCGCGTTCCGGCGTACCAGCCAGTCCTCATCCGTCAAGGCTTCCACCAGCGGAGCGAAACCCTTGGGATCACCGATTTTTCCCAACGCTTCGGCCGCGTGCCGGCGGACGATCCAATTGGATCCTTGCAGCCCGTCGATCAAGGCATCCGTAGCTCTGGCGTCACCGATCTTTTTTAACACGCGAGCCACGTCTTCACGCAACATCGCATCCATGAGGCAGTCCACCAAGGCGGGCACCGCTTCGGGATCGCCGATCCGTTCCAGGGCCCAGACCGCGGCGGTGCGGACGCCGCCGTCCTTGTCTTTCAACGCCTTGGCCAACGGGGACACCGCCCGGGAGCTCTTCAATTTCCCGAGCGCCGATGCCGCCTGCTCCCGCACGGTCCATTCGTCTTCTTCCAACGCTTCGATCAAGGGATCAATCGCCGGTTCCCCGATTTGCACGATGGCGGTGACCGCGGCCTCACGGATCACGAGATCATCATCCTCGAACATCTCGATCAGGCGGGGGATGGCCGAGTCGCCCATTTGCCCGAGTCCGGACGCCGCATAATTTTGCAGACCTTCGTTTTCATCACGAAGCGCGGCCAACAATTGTTCAATGCGCTGACTCTCAGCCATTCACCTGCTCCTTCTCCGCCCACTGCGCTTCATCCATCTGCGCGGCCGCGGCTTCCAATTTATCGATGATGACTCCGGAGTTGTACGAAACCAATCCGTCACGGTCGTCCTTCATTTTCTTGAACATCTCCGCATAGGGACGCAGGGCCTCCACGTCCTTGATCTTTTCCAAGGCTTCCACTGCCAATACCCGTAACGGTTTGATGGGAATCATGTCAATCAGGAGAGGCACGGGCCTGGCGTCGCCGATCAATCCCAAGCCCTTGGTCGCCAGCTCTTTGACCCCCGTATCCTTATCCCGCTTAAGGCGATCGATCAACGGCTCCACCGCCCGGACGTCGCCGATTTTTCCCAACACGTCCGCCGCGGCTTCACGCACGACCCAATCATCGTCTTCGAGGTATTCAATGAGAATCTCGACGCTCGGCCGGCCGATCGGATGCAGTTTGTGCACGGCTTCCTGCCGCGCCCCTTCCCGGAGTTCGGATTCTTCCACGTCCCGTAATTCATCCATCACCTCGTCGATGCGATCCCGAATGGCGCTGAGTTTTTTCAGGGTCCCGATCGTCAGATCACACAACGCGGGATCTCCCATCGCATCGACCAACGCATCCGCGGAGCGCGGGTCCAGGAGATGATCCAGGATTTCGGCGGCGTTGACCCGCGCCTCCTCATCCGGGTCCTTGAGCATGACGGTCAGGGGGCCTATCGACGTGGGAATCACTCCCAAGAGCTTGGTGACCGACGGCCGAAGCGATTCATTTTTCAACAACTCGACCAGGGCCGCCGCGGTCTCTTCATTCACGATGCCGGCCATTTGTTCCAGGGAAGCCACCACGGCCTCCCGGACGCTCTCGTTCTCGCCCTGCATCAACTCGACGAGCGGCACCCCGGCCTGAGGGTCACGAACCCGCGCCAACATGCGGGCCGCTTCAATCTGATAATCCGGCGACCCGAGTTTCATGGCTTCGATGACCAGGGCCACGACGTTGGGACCGCCCTTCAGACACGTGGCCGTGGCGCGCATACGTCGCCAATCTTCCTCATGGGCCAACTCGGACACGATGACGTCAAGCGTTTCTTTCGGCATGGCGGTGTGGCGTTATCCCTTTATTCGCGGTCAGTGCTACAACCTCACCCGTTTGGGGTTCCATCCCAATTGGGTCAGGGTTTCCTTGATATGGTAGCGAATGTTTTCGTCCTGTTCACGTTGCAGTTGGCTGACCAAAGGGGCAACGGCCTTCTGTCCGAACTGGACCAGGGCCTCGCTCGCTTCGTTCCGTATCAGGGTGCTTTGCAGAGCCGTGATCAGAAGTGGAATGGCTTCCTCGTCATGGATGCGCGCAATCGCCCGAATGGCTTCTTCCACGCTGGCCAGATCCTCTTCGTAACGGTTATCCTCACAGGCCGGGGTTCGATCTTCATAATCGCTCGTCTTCAACTCGCTCACCAGTCGAAACAACATCGGGAGGACCCGCCGGTCGCTGATTCTCCCGATTGCTTCGATGACGCGAACCTGTAAACGGGGTTCCTCGATAACCCCCACCAGCGCGTCGACTGCGGCCTTGTCCCCGATATATCCGAGTGCCCGAATGGCTTCCTGGCGCACGGCCGTATCGGGATCGTGCTGCACAAGACCCACCAGGGGCTCGACCGCGGTCGCGGATTTCAAGACGCACAACGCTTCCGTGGCTCGCAGGCGGACCCGCCAATCCTGATCCTTGAGCGCCGCCACCAGAGGCTCGACCGACGACTCACCAATGGCCACCAGCGCCGCAATGGCTTCATCGCGGACCGCCGGCACCTTGTCCTGGAGCAAGAGGACCAGGGTCTCGACCGACCCCGGGTTTCCGAGTCGACCCACGGCACGGGCGGCATGCATGCGCACCACCCAATCCTGGCTCAGGAGCGCGGACTCCAAGGGTTCGAGTACCCGCTCATCGGCAATCTCGGACAAAATGGACGCCGCAGCCTCCTGCACGGACAAATCCGGGTCCTGCAAGCAGTAACTCAAATCCACGACAGCCGGTCCTCCGATAGACGTCAACGCGCTGGTCGCGGCAGTCTTCACGGCTCGATCGGAATCTCGTAACGCTTCAATCAACGGACTCACTCCTCTGGGGTCACGGGATTCGCCTAGGGCCATGGCCGCATCTTCGCGGATACCCCAATCCTCATCCTTCAAGGCAGCAATGTGCTCCGCCACACTATCGGCCACGGTCATCCCTTTATCGGGGCGGCCTTCTGTGCCAGACCCCTCTCGTCACAAAATCCGGTTTGCCTCATTTTTCCCTCTATCGATAGGGAGAAATGCTGAAAAACCGGCACCCAAGCAACTTATCACAGCGATTTTTTGGGGGTCAATAAAATCGCGTACATAGAGAGAGTTATGTGTCGAGGCGGGCCTCTGTACCCGCCCGTTCACGTAACTCGTCCTTGAATGACCGGAAGAGGGAGAGCATCAGGAGCAGAATGATCACGGCAAAGGGGAACGCGGCGAGGATCGAGCCCGTTTGAAGACCCTTGAGCCCGCCGGACCACAGTAACACGGCCGCCACGACGGATTGGATGATTCCCCACGTGAACTTGATGGCATTCGGCGGGTTCAGGTTGCCGTTGGACGTCAACGTGCCCAACACGAACGTGGCGGAATCCGCGGACGTGATGAAAAACGTGGCGATCAGGAAAATCGCAATGAGCGACATGATCCCGCCGAAGGGGAAATGCTCCAACAGCGTGAACAGGGCGACTTCTTTCCCTTGCGAGTCGATGACCTGTTTCATGCCCGCCTGCTCGAACATGTCCAATGAAATGGCCGTCCCCCCGAAAACGGAAAACCAGAACGCGCAAAAGAGCGTCGGCACCAACAACACCCCCAGGACAAACTCCCGGACGGTACGGCCTCGAGAAATTCTGGCAATAAAGGTCCCGACGAACGGGGCCCAGGCAATCCACCAGGCCCAGTAAAACAAGGTCCAATCCTGTATCCACCGGGAGTCGTCGAACGGCGCCAGATACAGGCTCATGGTCGGCAGATTCTGCAGATAGGCCCCCAGCGCCGAGGTAAAGACCTCCATGATGAATTTCGTCGGACCCAGGAACAGGAGAAAACCTATCAACGAGATGGCCAGCACCATGTTCAGGTTGCTCAAGTATTTGATCCCCCGTTGAAGGCCGGTCTGCGCGGACAGGATGTACAACACCGTGACCACGGCAATCATCACCAGTTGCAGGACGACAGAATTGGGCAGGGCAAACAGGTAGGAGAGGCCCCCGCTGATTTGGATGGCGCCGAAGCCCAATGATGTGGCCACCCCGAACACCGTGGCAAAAACAGCAATAATATCAATGGTTTGCCCAATCGGCCCCTTCATGCGTTCGCCGAAGAGCGGCTCACAACTCGCGCTGAACAACCCTGGTTTGTCTTTGCGAAATTGAAAATAGGCCAGACACATCGCTACCATGGTGTAAATCCCCCAGGGATGCAGCCCCCAATGAAAGAACGAGTACTGAAGGGCCAGGCTGGCGGCTTCCGGCGTCTCACCCGGTCCCATGGGCGGGTCATAAAAGTGAGCGGTGGGTTCCGCCACCCCCCAAAACACCAGCCCGATGCCCATGCCGGCACAAAACAACATGGCAAACCACGTGGCCATCGGAAATTCCGGCTTTTCCCCATCCTTGCCCAAGGGAATATCCCCGTACCTCGAAAAAATCAGCGTGACGGCCATGACCAACAGCCCGACCGCGCAGAGGAGATAGAACCACCCGAACGCATCCAGCAACCAGCGCTGAATCGCGGAGGTGACCGCGGCCAATTGGGTGGGAGCCACGGCGCCCCACACCAAAAATGCCGCGGCAATGGAAAAGGAAATCTTAAAGACCGGAGTGGCGGTTTTCATCGGATATGCGTTCGAGAAACGGTCCCTGCGTTGACGTCAGTGCGGCATGACTGACAAAAACTATTTAAAATCGACAGGTTATAACAGTCCCTTCATAAGAGACATGAGTCGGATAGTTTGACGGGAACGTCACGAGAACTCAAGGTCAATTCCATCGCACGGATTAAAGGTTGCTCTCAGGGGACCAAATCGTTAGAGTGGAGATTCCCCAACACCCTTTTTCGTTGTTTCATCCAACCGCAGGTCGAGCCCCGGCTCAACGGGAAAGGGATTTGACTATCGAGGAGGTGGACCATGGGTAAAGAACAGTTATACGGTGACAATCCCATCGCCCAACGAAAAACCGACCAATACAAACGCGAATACGTCCACGGCTTTGTCCGAAAATGGGATGAACTCATCGACTGGGAGGCCCGCGCCAAGAGTGAAGGGGACTTTTTCATCAATATCCTCAAGGAACGCGGGGTCCGGCGGGTCCTGGACGTGGCAACGGGCACGGGCTTTCACTCCATTCGGCTCCTGAAGGCGGGCTTCGACGTGACCAGCGGGGACGGCAGCCCGGAAATGCTGGCTCAGGCCTTTGAAAACGCCAAACGCGCGGGCTTTATCATGAAGACCCTGCATGCCGACTGGCGGTGGCTGAGCCGGGATGTCCACACCCAATATGACGCGGTCATTTGCCTGGGGAACTCCCTGACCCATTTGTTCTCGGAACAGGATCGACGGAAAGCCCTGGCCGAATTCTATTCGGTGCTGAACCACGACGGCGTCCTGATCCTGGATCAACGGAATTACGACGGTATCCTCGACAACGGCTTCACTTCCAAGCACGTGTATTATTACTGTGGGGATAACGTGAGCGCCGAGCCTGAATACGTGGATGAAGGCTTGGCCCGCTTCCGGTACCGATTCCCGGACGACTCGGAATATCACCTCAATATGTTCCCCCTCCGCAAGGATTACGTAAGAAAACTCATGGGAGAGGTGGGATTTCAACAAGTCAAAACCTTTGCGGACTTTCAAGAGACGCACCGCGTCGAAGACCCTGATTTCTATATCCACATGGCTGAAAAACTGTACAAGAACGAGGAACGGTCCATTAAAGTTTCCGTGGAGTACTCCCAGCCCGTCGAGACCGCCAGAAGCTACTACAACAGCCATGACGCCGACCGGTTTTATGCCACCGTGTGGGGAGGCGAGGACATTCACGTCGGCCTCTATGAACACGACACTGATACCATTTTCGACGCGAGCCGCAAGACAGTCGAGAAAATGGCCTCCATGGTCAAGGATCTGGGGCCGGCGACCCGGGTGTTGGACATCGGCTCGGGGTACGGCGGGTCAGCCAGGTATCTGGTCAAGCACTATGGATGCCCGGTGGGCTGTCTGAATTTGAGTGAAACCCAAAATGCCAGAAACCGCGAACTCAACGCCCAGGGGAAATACTCTCTGGTCATTAACGTGGTTGACGGAAGTTTTGAAGAGATTCCCATGCCGGATGGCAGTGCCGACGTGGTGTGGTCGCAGGATGCCATTTTACACAGCGGGAATCGCGAAAAGGTCTTCGAAGAAGTCAATCGGGTCCTGACACCGGGTGGACAGTTCATTTTTACCGACCCGATGCAGAGTGAAACCTGTCCGCAGGAAGCCTTGCAACCGATTCTCGACCGTATTCACCTCGACTCGCTGGGCTCAATTCCGCGCTACAAGGATATATTGTTGGGACTCGGGTTTAAAGAGCTTGCCATCGAGGACCTCTCCGAACACCTCAGTGCTCATTATGGGCACGTTCTGGAAGAAGTTCTGGCCAATCATTGGAGTTTGGTGAGAGTCTGTAGCGAAGACTACATCGAACGGATGAAATCCGGTCTCCAACACTGGATTGACGGGGGCAAGGGCGGTCACCTCACCTGGGGAATTCTCCACTTCCAAAAGCCGTAATGTTGGGGTGAGGGTTGCCCGCAATTGTTGCCAGCAACAGGGTCAGCGTTCGATTCGGTAGGGTTTGGCCGGCTTGGCAAAGTCCCCGGAGGGCCCGAATCGGCCTTCTTCACCAAGCACCTTATCCGGGTCGGTGTATTCGATATCCTTGATGCCCACGTGCGCATCGTCTCTGGGCGCTTCCCAGCCAAGTTTCTCCAGGGTTTCCACCACGGTTTTCTTCAAGGCACTCGACGCCGTCAACCTGGTCGATGCAAACGCCAACACCCGTTCGCTTTCCTTTTCCACCTTGGAGGCTTCGGGATCATGCAGAAAGGCCACCAACGGTTCGACGGCCGCGTCTCCGATCAACACCAACGACGAGGCGGCGTACTCCCGCAGCACGATGTCCTTTAACAACAGGATCAGGTCCGGAATCACCTTGGGATCACGAAAATGGCCCAGCGCCGTGGCGGCGGCTTCTTTGATGAGTTGATCTTCGCTGATAATACATCCCGGCGTCGGCCTTCCCTGTTGAGCAATGCCCTTGCCTTTCAGGGCATCCAACACGGGCGGCAAGGCTCGAGCGTCCCCGATCATGCCCAGTGAGGCAATCGCGTGACGCTTCACGGCTCCGTCCCTCATGGCGTCGATGAGCCCGTCAACGGCCAAGGGATCGCCGATGATTCCCAAGGCAATCGTGGCATCTTCGCGAACCGCCCGGTCTTCATCCTTCAACGCCCGGATCAATGCCTCGACCACGCGCGCGTCCTTGGTCCACGCCCGCCCCATTTGATAGTCGGTCGTCATGCCGCCCAATGCCCGCACGCCATGACAGCGGACCACGAAGTGCGGATCGTTCAGCGTTTCCAGGAGCGCCGGGATGGCGGCTTCTCCGATATACACGAGCGCCGTTCCGGCGGTCTCCCGGACAATTTTCGAGGTATCCTTGAACAGCTTGATTAATGCCGGCACGGCTCGCGGATCACCGATCTGTCCCAGCGCCTCGGCTGCCGCACTCTTCACGGCCCCGTCGCGGTCTCGACAGGCAATCATCAACGGTTGGACGGCATCGGCCTCTTTGAGCAACCCCAAGGTCTTCCCGGCCTGCTGCCGAACGCGCCACCGGTCATCTTTCAAACAGGGAATGAGTTTCGGGACGGTGCTTGTCCCTATGGAAGCCATGGCGGACACGGCATCATCCTGCACTTCCATCATGTTGTCGTTGAACAACGTGATGAGCGCGTTGATGGCCACGTCCCCGCCGATTTTGGCGAATGCCCGCCCCACGTGCACCCGAACGGCCCAATAATCATCCTCCAGGGCGGTAGATAGTGCTTCGAGGGTCTCGGGATCGCCCAACTCCGCGAGCGCCTTCGCGGCCTCTTCCCGCGTGGCGTCGTCAACGTCGTCTAACGCTTCGATCCAGTGTTCTACAGTCTGTGACATGGTTCCGGGATTGAGGATACGTCTTACGGGGCGGAGGGATAATCGTAATCACGTTCTTGCTTATACGGTTGCGTGTGGCTACACCGGATCACGAGTTTGGCCGTCCCGAGTCCGTCCACGCATTGCTCCAAGGTTCGATCAAATTCCAACTTGCCCTCCAATGTCACCAGGAACGCAAAGTCGAACGTGAAGGTCCCGAAGCGGTACTCGCCCGGTTTCAATTTAATTTCCCGCACGTCGGTCGTCTTGTAGGACTCATACGTAATGGGATCTTTGGTCCAGATTAACGGAGTGACACCCGGCACGTGCCACCAAGTCGGGGGATCGAGCGCCGTGGGATCGATCGTGATCGTATATTCCCGCGTGAGCGGATTGACGGCCTCCCGCGCCGCGCCCGCGTCACCGACCAGCACGGTTCCGACAAGACTGCATACCAGGATGCTATTTTTTACGAATTGGAGAAGATTTAAGCTCGAACGTCTCATTTCCCGTTGTCCTTCGTTCGGGTCGCTTTTGAAAGATGTCCGTCAACGCGCGACTTTCCCACTCGGTATGGGTTTCCAAGCCGAGTGCTTCAAGCACCGTGGCCCCGACGTCCATGATATTGACGTGATCGGGAATGGAATACCCCGGCTTCACGTTCACTCCCCAGGCAAGCCATGGAATCGCCGTTTGCCTGGGCGTTCCCATTTTCGCATTGGAGGCTTGAGGGGACTCCGCTCCTTTCAAGCCCGTGACCATGATCATGGTTTTATCCAGGACCCCGTATTTCTGATAAAGCGCCATCACGTCCGCGACGGCCGTATCAACGTCTTGGAGGGCCTGGGCATACTGCCGTGACTCCCATCCGCGTTTGTGCGCGACGTCCGCCGGCTCGGGAAGATGGGCTACCAGAAGCCCGGGTATTTCGAAGATACGAAAATTAAAGCCTCCGGGGCTGGTCACTTTCTTCAGGTAATCCTCAATATATTCCACCTGGGTTGAGGGATTGCACTGGGGTTTGGCCTTTCCGCACGTTTGCAGGTCCACGTAAATTTCCGGTCGGGCCAATTGATAAAACCGCTCATCCATGATGAAGAGCGCCGTATCGATCCCCCCGGCAAGATCAAGATAATCGAACATGGTCGGCGACCGAAGAAAGGACCGGGAAAAATCATAAGTTTCCCATTCCTGATTCACGCGGTGCTTCTTGACGGGCAGCCCCGTCAGGAGGCTGGCCATGGACGGGACCGTGTATGGAGACACCGATTCGGCTTTCCAGGTAACCGCCCCTTCCTGGGCGAGCTTCTGGAGAACCGGCATGGTCCCATTTTGGATCGAGTCATTACCCACGCCCTCCAAGACAAACAGCAGGATGTGGTCGGCTTGGGTCGGACTCGAAGCCGCAAAAACATGATTGTTACCGGGAAAACCGAGAGCCAAAAGCGCAATGAGAGAGATCGTAATTTTTACAAACATGGTTCCAGGATTCTGTTTTCAGGGTTAGTGAAAATTATTGGAGGACGTGGTGTCGACACGCAGGAGACTTGAGCACGCACCGCCGTTCCGTGTTTCCAATAAAAGGCCTCGAATACCTCTTTGTGACAGGTTAGAAGGTCAATTTACCATGCCGGTTTTTCCATGGTCAACCACGCGAACGAGCGCACCGCAACCGCCCTCACCGTCGTCCCCGATTTGCGCGGGGATCCCTGTTCAAGGTATGACAGCAGGGCAACGCAACGTTCGATTCATCAGGATTTCGGCTCATGCCCAAGGCCAATAATTTTCTCCATGCCAGGTATTCCCGCTCTGATCCGGGAGATCGGGCCCGGTACGTGTCCTTTGAACCCGGGGCTCCGCCTCTTTCCCCTGCCTGGCGCGATGCACTCGGACGCCTGGGCGTGCGCATGTGGGACGAAGGAGTCCGCGCGGTCGTCCTGGCGTACGGATCTTTTTTGGGGGCTGACCTCTTCGGATCGGGGCGACTCGATGAAGTCGGCGGGCTGAAACGAGGCTATTCCCGCGGCATTCCGGGCCTGGAGTCTCTCCTTGCGGCCCTTCGCCCCAATGACTATCAACGCTCATTGCAAGATCCTTCATGCCAACCCCCTTTTGTCAATGACGATGCCGACAAAACCACGCTGGACAACCTTCTGAATGACAAAGCAAACTTTTCGGAACAGTACGTCAGTGTGCTCAGGGACGGACTCGCGAGTGCTCACGGGATGGTGGTGCAACGACACCTGTGGTCGTCCCTGCACCACCATCCCGGTCGAATGGAAGGCGCGTTGTCCCTACTCCATGAACTCAATCACCTCAAGGCACAACAAGACTTACAGGCCGGCGATCGCATCTTGATTGTGGCCCATGGCCATGCCGGCCAGTTGCCGGCGCTGCTTTCCAATCTGATGGCTCCGGGGGACTCGTCCGTGCGCGAGACCGTGTTTGAAACCCTGGCCTACTTTTATGAGCAACAGGAGACCCCCTCCGCAGCCGTTGAACATTTGCAGGCACTGGACCGCTTGCTGGCCGAGAACGAATTTGCCGCATGGCCCTCGCTCGACGTGGTCACCCTCGGCACCCCGGTTCGGTACGGCTGGGACACTGATGGTCTCGGCAAACTGCTCCACGTCGTCAATCACCGCCCGATCCGGCAGGACGGGAAACGCTGGCTGGCCAAAATGGAGTTGCCCCAAGTCGTGATGGAAATGCCCATGGCGTCCGGCGGCGATTACGTGCACCAACTGGCCGTTGCCGGCACCGATGTTGTCCCCGCTTCACCGTGGGAAGTTGAACTGGACCAGGCTTTGCGTGAAAATTTGGAGCCGTATGACGGGTTTGAACGGTGGCTGGAATGCGCACGTCGCGTGACCCGTTGCCCCAACGACGGCCAGTGCCTGCTGATCGATTACCACGATGCGACGGGGGGCTCCCCTGAGGAACACCTCTTTGGCCATGCCTGCTACACACGGCTCGACGCCTTGCTGTTTCAAACCGGCCACATCGTCGATACGCTCTATGGGGCCTGAGGCTCCTCCTGACTTTTCGATCTCGTTTTCCCAAAAAATCCTTTGATTCCCATGAAATGTTTATGCTATTCGTGTCCAGTTTTCCCTAGCCGGCTCCTCGGCCGCCCGGGGGATGGACTGTGAAAGACGATCATGATTATCGGTGTTCCCAAAGAAACCTATCCCGGTGAACAGCGGGTCGCCCTGATCCCCGCCACCCTCCCGTCTTTGAAAAAGGAAGGGATGGACGTGCAGATTGAAACGGGAGCAGGCGCCGCGTCCGGCTACCCTGATGACGCCTATGCGGAGAAGGGAGGCACCATTGTCTCCTCCCGCGCAGAAGTCTTTGAAGCCGCCCAAATCATTACCCAGGTCAGGCTGTTGGGTGCGAATCCCGAACACGGCCAAACCGACCTGCCGTTGATGCAACCCGATCAAATCATCGTCGGCATGGCCGATGCCCTGGCCAATCCCGACAGCATCAAGGAGTTGACGACGCGACGGGTCCGGGCCTTTGCCATGGAATTGATGCCGCGCATCACCAGAGCCCAGAGCATGGACGTGCTCTCGTCCATGGGCACCGTGTCCGGGTACAAGGCCGTGCTCATGGCCGCGGATGCGCTGCCGAAAATGTTTCCGATGCTGATGACGGCCGCCGGAACCGTGGCGCCGGCCAAGGTCTTTGTCATCGGGGCCGGCGTGGCCGGACTGCAGGCGGTTTCCATGGCACGCCGGCTGGGTGCCGCGGTCGAGGCGTATGACGTGCGACCCGCGGTCAAAGAGCAGGTCCTGAGCCTTGGAGCCAAGTTTGTGGATCTGCCGTTGGACACGCAGGAAGCCGAGGACAAGGGAGGATATGCCAAGGCCCAGGATGAATCGTTTTATCGACGCCAGCGTGAATTGCTGACCAAGGTGATCGCTTCGAGCGACGTGGTGATTACCACCGCGACGGTACCCGGCAAAAAAGCGCCTACGCTGATTACGGCCGATATGGTCGCCGGCATGTCCCCGGGATCGGTCATTATCGATCTGGCGGCCGAACGAGGCGGGAATTGTGAATTGACCCAAGCCAAACAAACGGTGGTCGCCCATGGGGTTTCCATTATCGGAACGGAAAATCTGCCTTCCCTCGTTCCGTATCACGCCAGCCAGATGTACAGCAAAAACATTGCCACCTTCCTGCTTCATTTGGTGAAGAAGGGCGAACTCACGATCAACCGGGAAGACGAAATCACCAGTGGAACCCTCCTGACGTGTGACGGCGACGTGGTCCATCCCCAAATCCGTGAAATCCTGGACCCTTCCGCGAGTAAGGGAGAGGAGAAGTAAGCCATGGAGATACTGATTTCCAGCATTACGATTTTCGTGCTGGCCATTTTCGTGGGCTTTGAAATCATCACCAAGATTCCGCCCACGCTGCATACGCCCCTCATGTCGGGGGCCAACGCCATCTCGGGCATCACACTCGTGGGAGCCATCCTGTCGGCCGGCAGCCAACAGACAACGTTGACCACCGTGCTCGGAGGCCTCGCCGTGGTCTTTGCGACCATTAACGTGGTCGGCGGCTTTATGGTTACCAACCGCATGCTGGAAATGTTCAAGAAGAAATCATGACCGATTTACTCATCAACGGAGGGTACCTCGTTGCCGCAGTCCTCTTTATCTTCGGACTGAAAGGCCTGACCCACCCGCGCACCGCCGTTCGAGGCAACCTGCTCGGATCGTGCGGCATGCTGCTGGCGATCGTCATTACGCTCACGGATCAGGGTATCGTCGGCTTTGAAGTCATCCTCGCCGGGATCGTCATCGGCGCGGCGATCGGGGCCGTGCTGGCCGTCAAAATCGAAATGACGTCCATGCCGGAACTCGTGGCGTTGTTCAACGGGTTCGGCGGCATTGCCTCGGTGTTGGTGGCGGGCGCCGCCCTGATCGAAAGCACGCTCAACGGCGAAGGCCCGCTCACGCAGGTCACCGTGGCCATTGCGGCCTCCGGGCTGATCGGAGCCCTCACGTTTTGGGGAAGCCTCGTGGCCTTTGGAAAGCTCAAGGGCCTCGTCAATGAAAATGCCGTCCTGTTCTCTGGCCAACAGATCATTAATGCGGTGTTGGCGATCATCGCCCTCGCGTTAAGTGCAGGGGTGATCATCGATCCTTCCAATCTGATGCTGTACTGGGGATTGGTTGCCGTGGCTTCCCTCCTGGGAGTGCTGCTCGTGATTCCGATCGGCGGAGCCGACATGCCCGTCGTGGTCGCGCTCCTCAACTCCTACTCCGGATTAGCGGCCGCGGCCACGGGATTTGTCCTGTCCAATAACGTGCTGATCATCACCGGCTCCCTGGTGGGTGCGTCGGGGTTGATCCTGACGGAAATCATGTGTCGGGCCATGAATCGCTCCCTGACCAACGTCCTGTTCGGGGTACTGGCGCCGACGGGCGGCGGGGCGACCGCGGATGAAGTCTATGCCGGCCGGGTCAAGTCCGCCTCACCGGAAGAAGTCGCGCTCCTCTTCGATGCAGCTCGACGCGTGGCGATCGTGCCGGGGTACGGCATGGCGGTCTCCCAAGCCCAGCACCCCGTGGCCAACCTCGCGTCCGTTCTCAACGAACGCGGCATTGAAGTGGAATACGCCGTCCATCCCGTGGCCGGTCGCATGCCGGGCCACATGAACGTCCTGTTGGCCGAAGCCGACGTGCCCTATGAGGCGCTCAAGGATATGGACGACATCAATCCCTATATCGATCAAATCGACGTGGCCCTGATCATCGGCGCGAACGACGTGGTCAACCCGCTGGCCAGGACCGATCCCACCAGTGCCATTGCCGGGATGCCGATCATCGACGTGGATAAGGCGAAGACCGTGGTGATCATCAAACGGAGTCTAAGCCCGGGTTTTGCCGGAATCCCGAACCCCCTGTTCGCGTTGGACAATTCGCTCATGCTGTTCGGGGACGGGAAGAAGATGGTGCTGGATATCATCGCCGCGCTCAAAGATACCTGAGGAACCTCTGATTTATTGCACTATCGGGCGCATGGCTGCGTTGTGTCCTCGCTCAACCCTCACCTATCTCTCTGATAAGCCTCGGGTTTCGCTCCGGGACGCCTTGCCCTGCATCCCGCTATCACAATAAATCAGAGGTTCCCTGATCGCACGCGGGCCACGGAATCTCCTTCACTTTGTAAGTATTTATATTTAGTAAAAATGTCTCCGATTTCGTTGAAAAATAACGGAAATCGTCAAGGCAAATATTTCATAACTTATTGATATTATGTAATTTATAAGATTTTCTTGCGTTAGCCTGCATCTTACAGGCAAACTTGTCTCTGGAAAAAGCCGTATGGTACGTTAGCATACGACGCTTGAGTGAGCGACAAGGAACTTCTACCGATCACGAGGGAAAATGGAAATCAAGGTAGTCAACAACAATGTCGAGAAAGCTCTTCGCGTTGCGAAGAAAAAACTCGCAGCCGATGGTTTGTTTCGTGAATTGAAGCGCCGACGTTTTTACGAAAAGCCGAGTGTGAAGCGGAAAGCCAAAGAGCGGGAAGCAGCCCGGCGACGACAAAAATGGTTGGCGAAGCGTGCGTTTCGTTAGGTCACACCGTTCCGTCACCTCCCCATCCCTCCTCGTTCAACACCTCCTCAATGCGTGATGCCGATATTCACGCGGTTGTCTCCCAAGTCAAGAAAACCATCCGCCGTTGGAAGGAACCGATACTTGGCGTCGTGGCCCGGGAAACCCGCGACCCTTTCCGCATTCTGATCGCCTGTCTTCTGAGTCTCCGGACCAAGGATCAAACCACGGCCGACGCCAGCCAACGGTTATTCCGGTTGGCCGACACGCCGGAGCGCATGAGGGTGCTACCCGTCAAAACGATAGAGAAGGCCATTTATCCGGTAGGATTCTACAAGAACAAAGCCGGTCAGATCCGGGAAATTTGCCGGAGCCTGCTTCGGGACTTCGGGGGACGAGTGCCGGATACCATCGAAGAACTCCTCACGTTGAAAGGCGTCGGCCGCAAGACTGCCAATCTGGTGGTGACCGTCGGATATCGAAAGCCCGGGATCTGCGTGGATATCCACGTGCACCGCATCAGCAACCGGTGGGGCTACGTTCAAACCGGGACGCCTGAGGAAACCGAACGCGCGCTTCGACACAAACTTCCCGCAAAATACTGGATCACGTTCAATGACTGGTTGGTGCCCTTTGGGCAACACCTCTGTCGACCCGTTTCGCCGTTTTGCAGCCAATGTCCGGTGAGCCGATACTGCAAGAAAGTCGGCGTGCGAACCTCCCGGTAGGCATCACGAGTCATGGCTTCTGCTAATGCAGTTCTTGACAAAGTCTATGATTTTGGCATCATGGCTTTGTCAATCCTCATGCTTTTTGAGACATGAGGGCAAGACGGATAGATTTTGCGCTAATATTTGAACTATCGATATGGTATTCTGTCACTTTCTTTATCAGGTTCGGATCTCGACGGTGGTTTCGGCGGGTCCTTATTATAAGTTTGGAAACGGCAACCGATGTTCGACAACCCATTTCTCGACGACACCGCCACCAGCAGAAACAAGCGCCAGCAACTCGACCATCTGCTGAGGATAACGGCGCCGCACGAACGCATCATCCTGGCCGGCATCGGCGTGGTCCTGCTGGCGCTCGTGGCTTGGGTGCTGTTCGGCAACATCGTCCGCGGCGTGACCATCGACGGAGTCCTGATCGAGCCTGGACCTCGCCACGAGGTTGTCTCGACCGAGCCCGGATATCTTGTGGAATTTCTGGCCGCTCCCGGAGACCGCGTCGAGGCCGGGAGTCCGATCGCCCGGCAGAGCGTGCCGGAACTTGAACGCGAGACCGCGGCTCTGCACAACCGCGTGGAGACGTTGGAGACGGAACTCAGACAAGTCGGCGGAAACAGCGGCACCTTGCGTTCGCTGCTGGCCTCGGCCGAGGTGGCATTGCTTCAAATGGAGGCCCAGCGCTCCGCGAGAGAGCTGATTGCCAGCCCGACCGGGGGCGAGATCATGGCCCTGCTGTCCGCCCCGGGAGAATACCTGCCGGCCGGCGGCGCCGTGGCTCACATCCGCGACGCACATGACCAACCGCTTCAAGCGGCGTTGAGGGTCGTCCCGCGCATAGCGCAACGTATCCAACCCGGCATGCGCGCGTCAGTCGAGGTCGTGATGCCGAACGGCGCAACGCGCCGGTTGGATGGGGAGGTCGTTTCCGTCACCCCCGGACCGCTGCCGAACTGGTTGGCGTCCCTGCGACCCGCGGTCAAAGACTCCGCACATCGAATAGACGTGGTCCTCCACCAGGCATCAGACCTTGACGTGCCGGACGGCACGCCGTGTCGCGTACGCATCGTGCTGGGCCGGCACGCGCCGGCCGAACTCTTTGACCTCGAATGGTTCTGAATGTTCGGGTACGACGCGAAAAAATCAGCAAAGTCGAACGAGAAGCGGCGTGTCACCACTCCACTCCTGCTGCAGACGCATGGAACCGAGTGCGGCGCGGCGTGCCTTGGCAGCGTCCTCGCCTACTTCGGCCGCTGGGTGCCGTTTACCGAGTTGCGCGACAAGTGCGAGGTCAGCCGGGACGGCTCCACCGCCGCCGGCATCTCGAGGGCCGCCAAGCACTATGGCCTCGAGTGCTCCGGCCGGAACGTGCAAGTCCACCAACTCAAGAAACTTCCGCTACCGCTCGTTCTGTTCTGGGAGTTCAACCACTTCCTCATCCTGGAAGGCTTTGATCGAAAATCCTTCTATCTCAACGACCCGGCCACGGGTCGCCGCAAGCTCTCCGCGGAAGAGTTCGGTGCGAGCTTTTCGGGCATTGTCCTGCAATTCAATCCCGGACCGGCGTTCCGGCAGGAAGGCGTTCGGCCCAACATCCTGCAACGTATCCCGCTCTGGCTGCACGGCGCCTGGGGCGGGTTGTCGTATGCGATCGCATGCGGGCTGATGCTGGCCGTGCTGGCCCTCGTCACGCCGGCGGTACTGCGCATATTCGTGGATCAGGTGCTTGGAGAGAATGCGCCTTGGGGGGAACTCGTAGCCGGGGTGCTGGCTGCCGCCGCCATTCTGGTCTACGGACTCACCTGGGTGAAGCAGTGGGGCCTGCAGCGCCTGTCCATACGGATTTCAGTGGTCGCCGGGAATCGGTGTCTGTCCCGATTGCTGCGGCTGCCGGTTGAGTATTTCAATCACCGGCTTGTCGGTGAACTGACCGATCGCGTCCTGTCCATCGACAGGATCGCCAAGGGCTTGTCTGAACATTTTCTCGGCGTGTTGATCGAAATCGCCATGAGCGTGGTGTTTCTGGCCGTCATGTTCGCGTATGATCCGACGCTGGCGTTGATCGTCCTGGGCTTGGCAGTGCTGAATGGGGTGCTTGTACGCGTCATCACGCGCATCAGGACCGACGAAAGCCATGCCCTGCGACGCGAACAGGGGTTGCTGGTCGGCGTGGGGATGTTGATGCTGAACCAAGCGGACCGCCTGCGGATCACCGCCTCGGACGACCACTTCTTCTCGCGTTGGGGCGGCCATCAAGCCCTGGAGTTGGCCGCACGCCAGCGATTCTCCGAACTGAGCCACGTCAACGCGGCCTTGCCGGGCCTGTTCATGGTTCTGGGCAACGCAATCGTGCTGGCCTTCGGAGCGACCCGGGTCATGGACGGAGAGTTGACGCTGGGCACGCTGGCGGCGTTCTACGTCGTGGCAGTGATGTTCCTGGAGCCCGTCGGACGCTTCGTCGGGTTCGCCGACGAGCGTCAAGAGATGGAGACCAACATGCAGCGCCTGGATGACATCACGGAAATTCTCGAAGACCCGGGCTTGGCCCGACGGCGCAAGGAATCAGAGGCCATTGCCACGTTCAATGGGCGATTGCGACTGGCCGGACACGTGGAATTGCGTGGCGTGACGTTCGGATACAATCGGGGGCGACCACCGTTGATCAAGGATTTCAACCTGGTCATCAAACCGGGACAGCGCGTCGCCGTGGTCGGTCCAAGCGGGTCCGGCAAATCGACCGTGTCGCGCCTGGTCTCCGGCCTCTATCAGCCCTGGTCGGGCGAAATCCTGTTCGACGGCCGTCCGCAACACGAGATTCCCGAAGAAGTCCTCTCCCGTTCCTTGTCGATGGTGGACCAGCACGTCATCCTCTTCTCCGCCACCGTGCGCGAAAACATCACCCTGTGGAACCCCGCCGTTCCCGACGATAACGTGGTGGACGCGGCCCGGGACGCCTGCATCCACGATGAAATCCTCAGCCGGCCCCTCGGCTATACCACGCGGGTTGAGGAAGACGGGGGCAATTTCAGCGGCGGCCAGCGGCAGCGCCTGGAAATTACCCGCGCGCTGGTCGGCAATCCGACGGTGCTGATTCTGGATGAGGCGACGAGCGCTCTCGACGCAGCCACCGAAGAGTCCGTCGACGACGCGCTACGGCGCAGGGGATGCACGTGCCTGATCGTCGCGCACCGGCTGAGCACGATCCGGGACTGCGACGAGATCATTGTTCTCGACAAGGGAGTGGAAGTGCAGCGGGGCAACCACGACGACCTGATGACGGACGAAACCGGGGTGTACTACCGGCTCGTCCGGGAGGGCTAGCCTGATGACGACTTCGGAACGCCGCTCGCTCGCCGAACTCGCCGGTGAATCGGGAGTGCCCGTCCCCTGCGCCGGCAATCTGCCGCTGGCTATGGATGATCCGCAATTCGTGTGGTTCATCGACAAGGGCGCGGTGGACCTGTTTCTGGTCGAGCACCGGGACGGAGTGGAGCAATCGGCGCAGCAGCACCTGCTGCGAGCTGATGCCGGTCGCCTCCTGCCCGGCGTGGCGTCGAAGGCCGGCGACACGACCCTGAGCCTGATTGCCAAGGGGTTGCCGGGCACAATGCTGCGGCGCCTCCCGGTCACCAGGCTGGAAGCGGTCCGGAACGCGGAATTGGCAAAGCACGTCGACGCATGGGTCATGGACGTTTCAGCCATGCTGTCACGAGGCGTCGTACCCCGGCCACGCCCGGATGTACTCGTTGAATCCGGAGAGGCCCCGGCGGCAAGAGAGGGCAGGCTCTCAGCGCAGCGAGAAGTGGTATGGGTGTCGGAGTTGACGCCGGGCACGGGACTGTTCATGAGCCTGATCGACGCGGCCCAGGGCAAAAGCGGAGCCGCGATACCGCTCACCCCCGTCAGTTGGCTCACGCTGATGGAACCGGTGCAGCTTTTTGCCCGGTCCTCCGAAACGCTCGCCGAAGAGAACCTGCTGCTTCCCGCCCTGGCACACTTCCACGCCGTGGCGTTCTCCCTGGAGCGACTCAACCGCAGCCTGGCGGTCGTGGACCAGGCGAATCTGGAACGAGCGCGGGCAACCAACCGCCGCACTGATGAGGAAGGCGCACGGCGTCGCCTGTTCAACCTGTACGGCCTGTTGGAACCGGGGACCGCCGGCGCAAGTGATTCAGCGCTGCTCGAAGTCCTGCGGACCATCGGTCAACATGAGGGAATCGATTTCAAATGGCCGGCGAAGACGGATACGTCCGCGGCCAACGCTGTGCTCCGGGACGTTCTGGATGCGTCCGGAGTCCGTGGCCGGCGGGTTCGGCTCGACCGGCAAGACAGGTGGTGGATCGGCGACAGCGGTGCGATGTTGGCGTTTCGGGCGGACGACAACCAGCCCGTGGCATTGTTGCCCGGCTGGCTACTGGGACACTATCGTGAAGTGGATCCTGCCGGGCGCAGGACCAGGGTCACGGCCAAACGCGCCGAGTCGCTCCGTACCGACGCGTGGCTGTTCTATCAGCCGCTGCCGTCCGACAGCGCCGGACCTCGAGATCTGCTTCGGCTCGCCGGAAAGGGGCTGACCGCCGACTTCGTGCGCTTCATCTTGACCGGGTTGCTGGGAGGTCTGGTGATGTTGCTGCCTGCCGTGGTACTGGGTTTCATCGTGGACAAGGTGATACCGACGGGCGAACCCGGTCTGCTGTACGCAGTGACCGCGGCACTGGCGGTGTTCGCCTTGATCGGGGCGCTGCTGCACGTCCTCCAGGGAACGGCCCTGATGCGCCTGGAAGGACGCGCGACGTCCCGGATCGAGGCCGCGTTCTGGGACCGTTTACTCCGGCTGCCGCCGAATTTCCTGCATCGCTATCCGGCCGGTGACCTCGCCATGCGGGGGATGACGTTCCAGAATCTTCGCAACGCCGTGCAGGCCATAGTCGCCAACGCCGTGTTGTCGATCGTTTTCCTATCGCCCGCGTTCCTTCTCATCTTTTTCTACGATGCCGCGCTGGGTGGCGTGGCCGCCGCCTTCGGTCTTCTGTCCCTGATCGTGACCGTGGTACTCGGCTTGCAGCAGATATCGCCCCATGGTCGGGTGATCCGATCCATCCAAGGTCTGGCCGGCCGCCTGTTCCAGTTCATCAACGGCATTTCCAAGCTGCGTGTCGACGGCGCGGAAGGGTCGGCATTTGCAATCTGGGCGCGGGATTACCGCGAGCAGAAGTACGCGGAGTTGGAACTTGCCGCCTACGAAACGCATTTACAGGCATTCGGCGCGGCGCTGCCGTTCTTTGCCGGGGCGGTGCTGCTGCTGGCGGCAACGCTGCAGAAGACCGTCACGGTCGGAGAATTTCTCGTCGTCTACACCGTGTTCATGGTATTCCAATCGTCGGTGGTCCGCCTGGGAACATCGTTCAGCGCCGTTGCCGCCATCATGCCGGCATTGGATCAGGTGCAACCGTTCCTCGCCGAGCCCCCGGAAACGAGCGTCGAGGGAGAACCTGTCGAGACGTTGGGGGGCGAAATCGTGTTCGACCACGTCTCCTTCCAGTACGACCCCGATGGTCCCTTGATCCTCGACGATGTCTCGATTCATGCTCGTCCCGGCGAATTCGTTGCCATTGCCGGTGAGTCGGGGTCAGGCAAAAGCACGCTCTTCCGGCTTGCGCTTGGGCTGGAGCAGCCGTCCGCCGGATCGGTGTACTATGACGGGCGCGATCTCAAACACCTCAATATCAAGCAGGTACGCCGGCAGATCGGCGCAGTGCCGCAGGAAGTGCAACTCCATCCGCAAGACCTGTACGACAACATCGTCGGGGGCCATGAAGAAGCGACCGCCACGGATGCGTGGCAGGCAGCCCGGCTCGCGGCCGTCGACCGCGAGATCGCGGCAATGCCAATGCGGATGTTGACGCCAGTGGGCGCCAGTGCCAGCGTCACGTCGGGAGGCGAAAGCCAGCGCATCACGATCGCTCACGCATTGATCCGAAATCCCCGGATCCTTCTGCTCGACGAAGCCACGAACTGGCTCGACAATGACAGCCAATCCAAAATCATGGTCAACCTCGCGGAGCTGACCTCCACGCGGATCGTCATTGCCCACCGCCTTTCCACACTTCGCCAAGCGGATCGCGTATACGTGATGCGGTCCGGAAAGGTGGTTCAGGAAGGGTCATTTGAGAAACTGGTGGCAACCGAAGGCGTCTTCCAGGATCTGGTCCGTCGACAAATGGCTTGACAATTTATTCAAAATTATGCAAAAAAAAGCATTACGCAATACCGTTCAGTCTGATATAGTAGTGTAATATATTGCACTGCTTACATTTATCACCAAGGAGGTCGACATGAAACCGTTCAACCAACCAGCTATGCAGTCGGGAGAAGAAATGCATCGCAAGCTCGTGAACAAGGCGGTTGAGGACTTGGAATTCAGGAAGCAACTCACGTCGGATCCCAAGAATGCCATCCAGAATGAATTCGGCATTGGCTTTCCCGACAATGTCCGGATCCAAGTCCATGAGAGCGACATGAACACGATCCATCTGTCAATACCGCCCGGCGAACTGGAAGAGGAGCAACTCGAAGCCATCGCAGCCGGTCGTTGCTGCTGCTGAACGAATCCTCACCGCCTTTTTCGACAGGCACCTGCTGATCTATTTACTTGCCGTCGTAACGCCCCAGGCTTTATAAAGTCTGGGGCGTTTTTTTGGGGGGTTTTCGCGCATTCCGGATTGAACTCTTGCTAAAAGGGCCCATGTTGCGGCATTTCGAAACACGATTCGCGGAGTGGGTGGTTGCGGCGCGCTGGCCGATCATCGCCATGACGCTCATCCTGGTCGCCGT
Organism: Nitrospirales bacterium; assembly: GCA_965203665.1. Classification (GTDB taxonomy): domain Bacteria; phylum Nitrospirota; class Nitrospiria; order Nitrospirales; family UBA8639; genus Bin75. Next base: position 1,990,807 of record OZ241905.1, read on the forward strand.
GTCTGCCGGCGGGATCCTGTTCCTCAAGTTCTCCTCAAACTACCGGATGTTCTTCAGTGAGGATAATCCTCAACTGCTGGCGTTCGAATCACTGGAAAATACCTACGAGAAGAGCGATAACGTCCTCTTCCTGATCGTTCCGGAAGATCACGACGCCACGTCGGAACAGGCCCTCGAGGCCGCGGTCTGGCTGACCGAGCGCGCATGGCAAATGCCGTACTCGACGCGGGTCGATTCAATCGCGAACTTCCAGCACACGACGGCGGATGGCGACGACCTGTCCGTGCGCGACCTTGTGGACCCGGCGAAATTGGGCGATGAAGAGGAACGGTCACGGATCCGCGCAACGGCCCTGGCCGACCAGCGGCTTGCGGGCAGCCTCGTGGCCAGGGACGGCGGCGTGAGCGGAGTCAACGTCACCGTGAAGCTGCCCGAGGAAGACGATGCGCTGAAGGCTTCCGAGATCACCGGATTTGCGCGTGGCGTGGCCGCCGAGGCGGAAGAGCGGTTTCCGGGCATCGATGTCCGTTTGGTCGGGACGGCGATTCTGAACCATGCCTTTGCGGAAGCGACGGCGGCCACCACGAAGACCGTCCTGCCCGCGGCTTTGGCGATCATGGCGCTGATCCTTGGCGTCCTGGCTCAGGGGTTTATGGGGATCGCCACGACCGGACTCGTCATCGTCTTCTCCATTCTCGCGGCGGTCGGGCTGAGCGGCTGGGCCGGCTTGCCGTTCAGCCCGCTCGCAGCTTCGACGCCGACCATCGTGCTGACAATTGCCGTGGCCAACTGCGTGCACCTGCTGATTACCGTACAGCAGCGTCTGCGGGCCGGAGATGCGAAACGCGCGGCGGTCGTGGAATCCATGAAGGTCAACCTGCATCCGATTTTTCTTGCGAGTCTGACCACGGCACTCGGATTCCTGACCATGAATTTCTCGGAAGTCCCTCCGTACCGTCACCTCGGAACGATCGTGGCGTTCGGCGTGGGCGTCTCGTTCGCGCTCTCGGTCACGTTCCTCCCGGCGCTGCTCTCGCTGCTCCCATTACGCACGCCGACGGCCAGGCGACACAACGACCCGGCGATGGCCGCCATCGCGGAATTCGTACTACGCCACCGGACGCTTCTGCTGTGGGGATCGGTAGCGGTTGTCCTCACGCTCCTGGCGGCCGTCCCGCGCAACGAGTTAAACGACGTCTTGTCGCATTTTCTGGATGAGAGCGTCGAGATCCGCCGGGACATGGACTTCATGGACGAAAACCTGAGCGGAAACACGACGCTCGAATACTCTCTTGTCTCGTCCGGGCCCGGCGGAATCGCCGATCCCGCCTTTCTCGCGGACATATCGGCCTTTGCTGATTGGTACCGGGCCCAGCCGGAAACGCGGCACGTCAGGGTCATCAGCGACACCTTTCGGCAGTTGAACATGAACTTGCACGGCGACGACCCGGCTGCCTACCGGCTGCCCGCCAGCCGCGAACTCGCCTCGCAATACCTGATCCTCTACGAACTCTCGCTTCCTTTCGGTCTCGATCTCAACAACCAGATCGACGTCTCGAAGTCGGCAACGCGCATGACGGTCACGGCGAAAACGCTCTCCTCGCGGGATATGCTGGAACTGAACGCTCGCGCGGAGGCATGGCTGGACGAGAACGCACCGCACGTCCTCAAGACTGAAAGTTCGGGGCTTGCGCTGATGTTCGCGCATATCGGGCAGCGCAACATCCGGGCCATGCTGGTCGGAACGATCATCGCGTTCCTCGGCATTTCCGTCCTGCTCATTGTTTCCTTCCGTTCGCTCCGCCTGGGTCTGGTGAGCCTCGTGCCCAATTTCGTCCCCGGCGTGATGGGGTTTGGCATCTGGGGGCTGACGGTGGGAGAAGTCGGCCTCTCGCTGTCAATCGTCATGGCCATGACGATCGGAATCGTAGTGGATGACACGGTACATTTTCTCAGCAAGTACCGTCACGCGCGGCGTGAGCACGGCCTCGCGCCCGACGACGCGGTGCGCTACGCGTTTCAGAAAGTCGGGCGGGCATTGTGCACGACCACGGCCATCCTGATGTCGGGCTTTCTGGTCCTTTCCCTCTCCGAGTTTTTCCCCACCTCGCAGATGGGGCAACTCACCGCGGTGGTTATCGCGCTTGCGCTGGTCGCCGATTTTCTGCTCCTTCCACCCTTGCTGATGGCCGTGGACCGGCCTCAACGGGCACGGTTTCCGGACGCGTCTCGTCGACCCGAATCCGCTCCCGGGGGAAAAAAGGGTTGAGGGATGACGTAGCGGGTTGTTCTCTTGTCAAGGTGCGGGAGATACGCTATATTCCGTCGCCATGAGCAGTATGCAGGAATCGCCGGTGCGTGGTCCCGGCGTGGATGACTCCTCCGTTCCCGCCTATTACGCAGCCTTGACGAAACCCCTGTTGAAATACATGGGGGGCACGCTGGCGGCCCACGGCGGGCTTTGGGGACCGGACACCACGTCCGACTGGGAAGCCTATATCCGCTCCAACCGCACCTTGGTGCAAGGGTGCGACCTCGGTCCGGGGAAGCGGGTCCTGGACGCCGGCTGCGGCGTGGGCGGCCCGGCCATCTGGCAGGCGCAGACGTACGGCGTGCACGTCACCGGATTGACCAACTGCGAACCCCACGTCGCGGTGGCGAGGGATCTGGCGGAAGAACGAGGAGTCGGCCACCTGGTCGAGTTCCGTCACGGCGATTTCATGGACCTGCCGTTCCCCGACGCCGGTTTCGACGCCGTGTTCAACCATGAATCGTTCTGTTACGCGCCGGACAAGCCCGCCTACCTCCAAGGCGTCTACCGGGTGCTCAAGCCGGGAGGGCGCTGGCAAACCCTGGATATGATGCGTAGCGGGGCGCCCCTGTCCGAATCCCAGGAAGCGGTTCACGCCAGCCTGCAATACGGCTGCCGCACACCGCCCTTGGTGTCGTGGCGTGACCTGCTCGCCATTCTCGATGAAGCGGGGTTCGAAGACATACAGGAGCAGGACTTGGCGTCGGAAGTGGCGCCGTGCATGGAGAACATCCGCAAGCGGTGGACTCTTGCCAAATTCCTGATTCCTTCTCCCGACGAGGAGAATCAAGCCTACCACGAGTTCATGCAGGCAGCCCTCGCCTTCGATCAGGGGCTTCGGGAAGGCGTGTTCACGTACCGCTTCGTGTCCGCCACGAGGCCGGCATCGTAGCCGGCTGATCCCGTACGCGCCGCCCGGAAAACCCTCTTGTTCGATCAGGGAAAACGACTCTAAACTGTAGGGCCATGAGCCGCTTGCAACAACCACAAGACAGTGGACCTGAGGGGGGAACGACCGTCTCCGCCCATTACGCAGCCTTGACGAAGCCCATGGTGAAATACATGGGGGATCTGCTGGCATGTCACTTCGGCCTTTGGGGACCGGACACCACGTCCGAACGGGAAGCCCAGTTGCGCGCCACCGACACCCTGGCGCAGGGGTGTGACCTCGGCCCGGGGAAGCGGGTCCTGGATGCCGGGTGCGGCGTGGGCGGCACGGTGATCGGGCTGGCGCAGAAGTACGGCGTGCACGTCACCGGACTGACCAACTGCGAACCCCACGTCGCGGTGGCGAGGGACCTGGCGGAAGAACGAGGAGTCGGCCACCTGGTCGAGTTCCGTCACGGCGATTTCATGGACCTGCCGTTCCCCGACGCCGGTTTCGACGCCGTGTTCAACCACGAATCGTTCTGTTACGCGCCGGACAAGCTCGCCTACCTCCAAGGCGTCTACCGGGTGCTCAAGCCGGGAGGACATTGGCAAGCCCTGGAAGGCCTGCTAAGCGGCGTTCCTTTGTCCGAATCCCAGGAAGCGGTTCACGCCAGCATGCAATACGGCTTCCGCATGCAGCCCCTGGTGTCGTGGCGCGACGTGCTCGCAGATCTCGAGAAGGCGGGATTCGAGGAGAGACGCGAACAGGATCTCGATTCGGAAGTGGCGCCGTCCGCGGAGACGACCCGCAAGCGGTGGACTCTTTCCTTGTTCCTGATTCCTCCTCCCGGCGAGGAGAATCGGGCCTACCACGAGTTCATGCAGGCGGCCCTCGACTTCGATCAGGGGATTCGGGAAGGCGTGTTCACCTACCGCTTCGTGTCCGGCGCGAAGCCGGCAGCGTAGCGCGGCGCGGCGGACGGGCAAGGAGAGCCGGCCGGCGGCGCGCGCGAAGCTACCCGGCGGGTTTCCCGCTCTGCGGCCAACAGCACATCAACAGAAAGACGTGACCATTGACCCGGTGAATCCGGTCCTCGGTCAGCACAAACTTGAAGTGGTGGATGCGCTGCAGGACCACAAACGGGCCGGACTTGCCGAACAGGGTTTTCGCGCCGGACGACCAGTTGGCCAGTTCCGACAATTTCTCGGGGTCGGCGAAACCTTCCCGGCGTATGCCGTCCATGAGGGCGGTCCAATACTGCTTGTCTTTGAACCACCCCTCGTGGTCGTACATTCGATTCTGGGAAAAGATATGCAACTCGAGCGTCGGCCCCACGCCGCCCGCACCCACCGCGAAGTGAACCCCCAAGTGCATGCGGTCCAAGGCGCCGCGCCGCTCGAGACGCGACAGGATGGAGGCGAGCATCGGAGGCTGTCCGGGCCAACCGGCGCGTTCAAGAAAATCCGTGACATCGCGTGCCTTGACGAACCCCAACATCGTCAGCCCAAGCGCCCTTTCTCTCGACGGAAAGGCCCCGATGCCTCCAATGCGCGTATCCGGCTTCAGGGCCAGGTACGCCCGCTCGACGTGCCGGCGTTCGGCGGCGTCCGGTTCCCAGCCCACGGCGGAGGTCATCGCGTCAAGCACCACCCCGAAATCCTCAAGGCGCCCGCCGGCGTGGTCACCGGCCAGCGTCGGTCGAATGGGGTACAGAAATATCCCCGGGTCCCGGGGTGCGTGGCGGCTCGCCGGGTCGATGTGGTGTTCGAGCAACACCCTGTCACCCACCACGCGTCGAAGAGGAGAGTCCTCCGGCCCGGTCTCCCCCAACAGGAACGCGATACTCGCCGTCGATGGGTCCGCGTCCCCGGTCCGCCCCCCTTCTCGGAAGAACGCGGCCGACCGGCTCCCACCCAGCAGAGAGACGCAGAGTTCCACCCCCCCTCCGTGTTCATCGAGTGGAAACCCCAGCCAGAGCGGGAAGGCCGCCAGCGTTGGGGGCAATTCACCGGCGCGCTCCACCAACCCCTCCCATCCCGGACCGGGGATGAGCAACGGGGAAAAGAGTCCCTGGATCTGCTCAAACAATTCTCCCAGGGAACCGGCCTCGCGGAGAAGGCGTTCCTCATTGATGACCCATTCGTCTTCAAAGCTCATGGCTGGCCGATTGCCGGTTTCAGTCTACGGGGGTCACTCGGCCTTCGGCCGCATGCACATCATCAAAAAGAAAACATACGCCTTGGCCTGCTCGACCCGACCCTCGGCAATCACAAGTTTGACGTGGTGAATGCCCCGCACCAGCATGTACGGGCCGGATTTCCCGAACAGCGTTGTCGATCCCGTCGACCAGTGGGCCAGTTCCGACAGTTTCTCCGAAAGGGCGCATCCATGCTCACGTAACCCGTCAAGAAGGGCGGTCCAATACCGTATGTCTTTCAGCCATTCCTGTTCCCGGGCGAAGAAACTCAGTCCCATCGACGGTCCCACGCCGCTCGCGCGAACGTCGAAGTGAACGCCCAGGTAAGCAAAGGCGTCGCGCTTCTCAAAAAACGACACGGTGTCGTCGACGATCGAACGCTGCCCCGGCCAGCCTGCGCGCTCAAGGAACGCCACGACGTCGCGCGCTTTCCTGAAGCCCGTGACCGCAATCCGTACCAACCTGTCCCGTGACGGGAAGGTGCCGATGGCCTTGATACACGTATCCGGCGTTAACGTCCGGTACACCTGCTCGAGCTGTTCGCGTTCGGCGGCATCCGGGCTCCAGCCACTGGCGGAAACAAGCGCGTCATACACGGCGCCGAGATCCTGAAACCGCCGGCCGTCGCCGGCCAGCGCGTCTTCAACGGGGTAGAGGAAGATCCCGGGAGCCTGCCGCGTACCATCCAAATCGACGTCGTATTCAAGCAACATCTTTCTGCCGATAACGCGACGAAGCAGAGAGTCCTCTCGATCGGTCTCATCCAACAACCACGCGAGACCCGCCGCAATCGGATCGGCGTCTCCGGAATGATTCCGTTCCTGGAAAAAGGCCGCCGTCCGGCTGTCGCCGACCAGCGAGACGCCGAAATCCGCTTTCGGCCGGGGGTCGTGCAGGGGAATCTCGAACCCGAAAGGGAACGCCGCCATCGTGACGGGCGACTCACCGGCGCGCTCCAACAGCCGCTCCCATCCCCGGCCGTCAATGAGGAGAGAGGAAATGTATGGCCTGATCTGCTCCAGCAGTTCCCGCATGGAGCTTGCCTCGCGCAGCAGTCGCTCCTCAGTCGTGGCCCAGGCTTCCCGAATGCTCATGGCGGCGAATAGTCAGCGAACCCCGCTCTCCTCCCATCCCGCCAAAGATATCCGAATCACGGCGGTCTCTCAACCGATGACCGGGGCCGGGTTGAGATCCTCCTCCCTCAGGGGACTTTCGCGCCACCCCATCTTCACCGGCACGTCGAACAGGCGCCCCGGCGCAAAGCGCTCCCAGAAGTGGCGCATACCCGGGACAATGACCCTTGCCACCGGCATGCCGATGTCGGGACGGGTCTGATCCAGCACCAGGAATTCCAGGCCCTTGTCCTCCACCAGCGCGCGGCATCGCTCCACGTCCTCCCTGACGTCCGTGGTGCCGGGAACGGGATAGTCCGCCTTGCCGCGCAGCCTCCCGCCGGGAGCCGGCGCCAGATACGAGTGATCTTCAAGCCTTGCGGTCTGCCACCACCACAGGCATTGCGGATCATCGACTTGATAGCCGGCGCCACCGCGTCCCGAGCCTTGAACCCAGTTCAGGAACTGGTTCATTTCGCACAGCGCTCGCAAGACCGCGATGTGGGGGTCCGTGTGGGCCCCGGCTCCGTAGATGATGTCCTCCGCCTTCTTGTCGGTCCGGCGCGAGAGAACGACGAAGGCCGGAATGCCGAAATCACTGGTGACGTCCAGTCCCCACAATTCGCGGTGAAGACCGCGGTAGTAGTCGCGTGCGGACGAGAGGTAGTCGTCGCCGAAGCTTTCCAGGTCTATCCCGGGCCGAGGCAGGCGGTTGTACCACCAGATCGCGAAGGCATCGCGTTCGACCAGTTCGAAGAATCCCTGCAGGATCGCTTCTTCCAGCGTATTGCCCGCGGCGCAGCCGTTCGAATCCGCAAAGAAATCCGAGTTGTCTCGATGATCGACCGACGTGCCGTAGTAGAGCAAGGACGTCGGCAGGTACCGATGCCGGCCTTGGGTCAGCGACCACACGGGCGACCAGTCCATCTCCGCGTCCGGATCGAGACGCGGGGGAACCACGTTGTAAGGATGGCCGGCGGCGTTGATTTCCGCCGCATGGTCCAGTTGCCGGTCACTGAAAAGCTGGACGTCGTTCGGATGGATGACTTGCGACTCCCCGGCGCCGACGAAGTCCGCAAAACTTCTTCGGCAGCGGATCTCGTCACCGTGGAAGGCGCCGGAATAACGCTCGAGCGCCTCGCAGAGCGCGCTGGCCTCCGACTGGCGCGGCGTACTTCCCTTGCCCGCGCTCTTGGTCCGCAAACTGAGTCGCAGCACGCTCAGGGCCCTGTTTCTCAGCGCGATGTTGCTCCCGGCCCAGTGGACGTGCAGCCAGGGATCGGTCTCCTCCGTGGTCCGGGTGAGCCACGTCACGACGCCACTGACGGGACCGATCAAATGACGGTAATTGGCAAGGGTCTCCTCCGGGGACACCGAACGCAGGCCGCCGCTGTTGCGTATGTTTTTCGGACTCGGCTGCAGCCGCACCGGAACCGGGAGTCGATCGGCGCGATACAAGGCCTCATCACCGCACGCGAAGCACTGGGGACGGCGCAGGGTCGGATGGCGCTCGCTCTTCAGACTCACCACGTCCAGGGAGATGCCCTGCTCATGGATGGGCGCCAATTCCTCGAGAACCAACCATTTGGCGATTTCAACGGCGACGAGGCCGTACACCGAATCCAGGACGACGGGGTCGGCTGCGCAGGGAAGAAAGGCGCCCTCCTCACCGGCAACGTTGCGCAGGAAGTTGTGAATCTCCTGGTGGCCGCGCAGGCGATAGGCGAGACAGGCCCAGCAGGGCCCCTGTTCCGCCGGGCGGAAGACCGGGCCGAAGAGGGGCTGGACGCCCTTCGGCCTGACCAGCATCCACGGCGCGCCGGAGTCGAGATGGCGCTGATTGACGTCGGCGTGCCGTGCGTCGAGATAATCGGCGCAGACGACGACCGAGAGCGTCGGGCGCTCCGCCCCCACGGCCACGCCCATGGCCTCAAGCAGTCCGGCGAGCCGGCCGTCATCGCCGGAGATCGCCACCCTTGACGCCCTCAGGCGTTCCTCGGCCCAGCGGGGAGAGGAGCCCAGCGCGGACCAGAACGCGGCCGGTCCCCGTTCCATGGCGTACTCGCCTGAAACCACGTAGCCTTTGGATGCCAGGGAAACAAGCTTTGCTTGAACGTCGGATTCCGAATGCGTGCCGGCAAGGGCGGCCATGATGTCCCGGTGCGTGCGCCGGCCGTCGAGAAGCGGCAGGAGATCGCAATGGACCTGTCCGCGGAGCAACGTGTTGAAGGTTTCGGAAACCAGAAACACCTGCCGGTCGCCGATCAACCGGAATTCGAGATGCGGCGCAAGCACCGGCACCTCGACGAGACCCTGGTCGGCGCCGGAGATCTTCTTCAGGAGCCCTGTAGACGTGGACGGCGGGTTCTCGGCCATGTCGTACCGGCTAACGAATGTCCCTCGCGGAATACCCTTCCGGCAGCCCCTTGACGGAAAAAACGATCTGCCAGATCTGGTTGACCCGGGACCGGAAGCCGCCGGCGGCGCAGAGGAGAAAGTAACGCCACATGCGAAAGAACCGCTCGTCGTGCCGGCCGCGCAACCCCTCCCAGGCGGCGGCCAGATTATCGTACCAGCACATGAAGGTCCGGTCATAGTCCTGGGGAAAGCTGTGCCAGTCTTCCATGAGGAGCACGTCCTGCGCGGCCTCCATGAGCTGCTTCGCCGACGGAATGTCACTGTCCGGGAAGATGTACCGCTGGACCCACGGGTCGGTGTTGATCGCGCGGCTGTTGGTGCCGATGGTCTGCACCAGGGACAATCCTCCGGGCGCCAGACAGCGGCGCACGCGCTCCATGTAAGTCTTGTAGTGCTTCCGGCCCACGTGCCCGATCATGTCGATGGAGTAGATCCGGTCGAATCGTTCGTCCACTTCACGGTAGTCCTGCAGGCGTATCTCCACCGGCAGGCCGGCGCACAGGTCGCGCGCGGCTTCGTATTGGTTCGGAGAGGGGGTGACGGCGACGCCGGAGATCCCGTATTTCTCGGCAAAGTAGTGGATCGCCCCGCCCCAGCCGCAACCGATGTCCAGGACCCGCATGCCGGGTTCGAACTGGAGCTTGCGCGCGATCAGGTCCAGCTTGCGGTCCTGCGCCTCATCGAGCGTCTCGGCGTTCTTCCAGTAGGCGCAACTGTACATCATGCGCTTGCCGAGCATCGCCCTGAACAAATCCAGCCCGAGTTCATAGTGGCGTTCACCCGACTCGTCGGCGCGCCTCCAGCCCCCGGGCTTGAGCAACCGCGCAGACAAGAAGTGGAACCCGTCGGTCAACGGGCGAAAATGCCGTGGGAGTTCGGCGCGGGCGACGCGGCAGGTCATTTCGTCGATCTGCTCGCAGTCCCACCAGCCCTCCATATAGCTTTCGCCGAAACCCAACGACCCGTACGCGAAGACCCGAGGGAAGAATGCTTCATTATGCACCTGAATGTCCCACGGACGATCGCCATTGATGCGGACGTCGGCGATAGCCAAGAGCGACTCCAATCGTTTTCGAAACCGTCGGGAAGTCATATGGTGTTTCCTGCAACCGGACGGCAAGCGATTGTAACATAGGCTTTGCTCGCTTGCCATCGGAAGGGGAATATTCTCGTAGCCCCCTCCAAGGCGGGCAACAGGTTACTTGGGATCAGGTGAACTTGTATTGTGCCACATTATGGATCGACCGATCAATATATATCTCGATGAAGCGGTCCGTACAAAACTGGACAGCATGAAGGCGGCGTTGGCTGATGGACGCAGTTTGATTATTCGGAGCCGTGTCTAGTTACCTGCATAACTCCCGTCGATATCGGCGGCGGCGCGAGACGCCGTTTCGCGGATCGCGGCGATCAACGCGTCGAAATCGTCCATGCCGCAGGCTTGGGCGATGGCGGCCTTGGTCCGGGGGGAAGCCGTCTCGATCGCAAAGCCGTCGTCGGCAACCAGCCGCAGGATGCCCCGCAGGTTCCGCCACGTCGTCGCGGCCGCGACCAGGCGCTCCGCGACGCCGGCGGGGATCACCCCGCGGCTGCCGGCGGTCTTGAAGACAGAACCCGCGCTCGGAGCCGGATCGTCAGGGCCGTCGCCGGCATAAGTCAATTGCAGAAACCGGGCAGCCCGCTCCACGTCCCGGAGCCCGCCGCGCATGTCGTCGATCGACAGCAGGCCGGGCTCAGGCGCGCCCCCGGCCGCTTCGCGCAATTTCGCCATCAGGGTTCCCCGGGCGGCGCCAGTGGCCAGGATGTCGCGCCTCGCCTCGTCGAACCGCCTCCCGACATCAGGATCGCCGGAGGTGAAGAGACACCGTGCCCGTGTCAAATCCAGAAGCTCGCCGGCCGAGCCGGTGGTTCGGTAATATCCCACGAAATCCGAGAGTGATCGGACGGGCTTCCGTTCGCGACCGCCCGGGAACGGCGCGAACAGCAGGTTCTCACGCGACAACGCGCGAAGCGCATCCAGGAACCGGCGACAGAGCACTTCATAATATTCGGAGGGACTGCCGTCGTAGACGAACACGACGTCGAGTTCGGCGCCCGGGAACGCCTCCCCGCTGGCCGGGTCGCCCAGGACCGCCACCGCCACCCCGCCTTGGGCGCGGGGGTCGACGACAGCTTCGTCCGCGGCCGACAGCACGGCGGCGATCGAGGCTTCGGCGACGTTCGACAGCGCCGTCCCCGCCTCGACCGGCGACAGGTTGCCGCGCATCGTATGCACGCCGACCTGGAAGACTTTATCGTTCGACCAGATCCGCGCCGTCTCTACTGCATCCCGGACGTCCCGGACGGGGAAATCGGCGATCTGCTCCTTCATTTCGGAGACGCCCAATTCCCGCGTCCAGTACACGCGCGCGAGGCCGCGGCGGGCGATCTTCTCGAATTCCGGGTCCGGGCCGAACCCGTCGGGGAGAGCAAGATCCGTGAACTCCTTTTCCTTGAGGGTATCGAGCAGTTCCGGGGCGCGATTGATCCACGCGGCGAGGCCGGGCGCGGCGCCGAGGATTTCGGCGATCGCCTCGAATGCGTCCGGACGCGCGGCGAACGCCGGGCTGTCGTAGGGGCTCCAGTCCTCGACCTGCGGATAGAAGTGCGCGCGCCAGCGATCGACCAACGGATCCATCGTCCGGAACCAGCGCCGGGGAAACAGGGCCAGAGTTGATACCTTGCCGTAAGTTCCCGGCAGTTGCGGCGCCTTGTCCTCGCCACTATGCTGCAACAGCGCGTAGAGACGGGTGGCCACGATGTGGTGGTCGGCATGACGTTGCGCATTGTAATAGAGCCAGTTGGAAAACTTGTAGGCGGCGCTCCAGGAATGCCGGTGCTGGACCCGCTCGAACCGGCCGTTGGGCAGACGGATGCGTTGCAATCCGTAATGCTGGACATAATCGACCATCCTCAACTGGAAAATCCCCAGGACGCAAATGACGGCGAGGACCAGGAGTCCCCATACGCCGCCAATCCAATACGCCAGCGCGTACCACGCGGCGATTTCGAGGACGTACCGCCAGACCGGATTCGTGTAGTGCCAGACCGGCAGGTGCCGGCGCGCCAGCCAGTCGCGTTCGAAGCGCCAGGTGTCCAGGAAGCTGCCCACCACGGACCGGGGCAAGTACTGCCAGAAGGTCTGGCCCTTGGGCGCGGAGACGGAATCCTTGGGCGTGCCGATATGGGCGTGATGGATATAGACGTGCTCCGTGACCTCTTGCGGGAAGGAGACGGACGCCATCAGGCATTCGCCGATCCAGCGCTCCCAGACGGTGCGCCGATGCATCATGTCGTGGCCGGCATTCAGGGTCAGCCGGGCCATGGTGCCCAGCGCCAGCACCAGCAACACGGCTTCCCACGTGGTCAAATGGTCGGCGACAAGGATCTGCCAGAGCGCGAACACGAGCGTGAACGGATAGAGCGCCACCCATGCCCAGACGGCCAGCTTGTACAAGAACAACCGGCTTGCGGGCGTCGTCCTCGGGTCCAGGTTCCGCTCTTCCGTACCGAAGACGGGGTCGAGGTTGTCCGCGAGCCAGAAAAAAAAGAACGGACCCGCGAGCCACCAGCCGCCGTCTCTCGCGGCCATGATCATGAATGGAAAAATCGCGAGGGGCACGAAGTACGGGATGGCGTTCCAGATCGACGGCCGGATGAGCATTTCTCTTCCGGCCGTTCCAACACTCAAACCGCCCGGCTCTACGCTGTCCTCAGCCATGGCAACCTCCGGTCTCCCAGGAACCCCACTCGTTGTCGCGCCTATTGTCTACCAAGGCAGGGGTTTGTCAAGTGGCTTGTCGGATCTCAGAAGGCCGGTCGGGGTGGCGGGATACAAAAGCCGCACAGTCCTCCGCGGCGTCTATGCCGCTGCGCAACGCTCCGTTCGTCGACGGGACTCCCATGTATTCGCCGGCGAGAAACAAGCCTTTGACGTGCTCGAGACTGTGCCGGCGCATGTGCAAGAGCGCCGTCATCATGCCGCCGGGCGCCAGACACACGGCCTCATCCCAGCGATAGACGCGGGTGAACAGCGGGTCTTCGGACATCGCCGGGACGTATTTCCGAATTTCCGCAAGAACCCGTTCCCCGACCTGCTCATCATTCAACGCGAACAATTCTTCGGCCTGCTTGTCGATGACAAGCGCGTCGATCAGGGCCTTTCCCTCGGGGACGGACTGCGGAGCCAGCACGGCGGAGTTGCTCATGCCGATCATGAGCGCCCCCGTTTGTCGGGGGAAATTCACGGCATACCAGTCCGCGGGGAACGGACTCGAATCGACGCCGAAGAACACGCGGCAACATTTGGAATAGGTCACGCGACCCAAGACGTCGCTGATGCCCGATGGGAGGCCGGGAGCGATCTTGAGGGCCGTGGTGGCGGTCGTCGCGCAGATGACCGCATCGGCCTCGACAAGGCCCGCGTCCGTGATCACGCCCCTGGCGACGCCGTCCTCGAGGACGATGCGCCGGACGGGCGTGGACAGCCTGATGCGGTCGTCACAGGCCCGCACGAGCGCGTCCATGAATTCCCCTCTCCCCTTCCCGCCGGGGCGGATCGGCCACGCGTCTCCATTCATGCCGAAATGCCAAAGCACCGTCATCGCGTAGGCGACGCCGACCTGCTCCGGGTGTCCAAACGTATAGCAACTCAGGTAGGGTCCGACGAGCCATTCGAGAAACTCGGTTCCGAAGCGCGATTCGAAAAACTCGGCGGCGCTTTCTCCCGTATCGAGATCCGACATGCGCGAATGGTCGTCAAAGCTCAAATCGTGACTTCGGGCATTCAGCATCCGCATACACCTCAGCGCCTGCCAGAGTCCGTTGGGCGACAGCAGTTGAAACGACAGAACCGTTTTGGCCGTTTTCAACAGGTTTTTCAGTTCATTGCCCGCATAGAAACCATGAAATCGGCCCTTGCAGTACACACCGCCATGTATCGGGACGGGAGTTCGCTTTAACGAAACACCGAGTTCTTCCGCCACCTGCCTGACGGTGCCATAGGTTTCCATGAAAATGTTCGACCCGATATCGATATGAAAACCATCAACCTCCTCTCCGAAGATCCGGCCTCCGGGATGCGGGGACGCTTCGAAGACGGTGACGTCCAGACCATGCTTACGAAGCGTGTACGCGGCGCCCAGGCCCGCCACTCCCGCGCCAACCACCAGAACTTTCCGATTCCTGCTCATTGTGACCTCATCGGAAACCGATCGCATTCTGTTTAAGAACCTCTGATTTAGATTTATTGTGATAGCGGGATGCAGTGCAAGGCGTCCCGCAGCGAAACCCGAGGCTTATCACGAAGATAGGCGAGGGTTGAGCGAGGACACAACGCCGCAATGCGCCCGATAGTGCAATAAATCAGAGGTTCCTTTACACGAAGAGGGTCGTCTCGGCGTCTGCCGCCATGGCCAGGATGGCGGGAAGCCCCATCACCTCATCCACCTGTTCGGCCACGGCGTCCGCGTCCACGCCCATGTATTCCAAGCCGGCGCTGCACGCGATCAGGCGAAACGTGCCCACCTTCCTCGCCTCTTCGAACATTTCCGAAATCAGGGGAACCTTGCGCTCGGCCAGCAAGCGGGTCACTTCATCATGATAGGGAAGATACTCCGGGGGAAAATCGACGTCATCCAGCTTGCCCTCGGCGAGCTTTTTGATGGTCCAGAACAACAGCACGACCGCCACGTCTTTTCCCATGGCCGCAGCCGTGAGGCCGAGAGTCGCCACCTGGTGCAATTTGTCGTACGTGGCGTTATGGGCGTAGATGACAAAACGAGGCGGGGCACTCATCTGAAACACCTCTCGAGACTATCGCCCCTCCGCGTGCGGGGCCGGACAACCGTTACGACCGAGTGGGCTGAATGAGTTGTTGACCGGGCGCCTTGGAGATGGGCCAATCTTCGTTTTCGAACATCAGGCAGCACTTCAACCGTCCGCAGACCCCGATGCGATGCGCGTCATTCGACCACGCCGCTTCACGGCGGGACAACTTGAGATTCACGGGCTTGAAATCCGTGAGAAATTTCGCGCAACAGAGGACCAGCCCGCAGGTATCGACCCCGCTGAGGCGGCGCGCTTCATCCCGGCTGGAAATTTGCCGCATTTCAATCCAGCAATTGAACTCGCGCGCCAGGTCCTTGACGAGTTGCCGAAAATCAACGCGGGATTCCGCGGTGTAACTGAACGTCAGGGCCCGCCGGTGAAGCGACCCGTACACTTCGACCAACTTCATCTGCAAGCCCAGCGCCAGGGCCCGCTCCCGGCAGAAGGCGATACCGGAGGAGGAGAGTTCTTTCTGCTGCGCAATGGCGGCTTCGTCTTCCGTCGTCGCTTTCCGAAGGACGCTCCGCATCACGCGCATGGGCGGGAGAAACGGTTGCGTATGCGGCGGGGAATAGACGGTGCCGTAGGTCGTATCCTTCTCCAGTTCCAGGAGCACGTGGTCACCGGCCTTCAAGGTGAGGTCGGTCGTCTGCGCGGTTTTGACCTCACCACGATCGCGAATTTTCAACCCCACGACCGTGACCCATTCAGGAAACGCCTCTTCCTGCTCAACGTCGGGTCCGGGAAGTGATTGATCGGTCATCACACGTCCTCCCCTCGAAAAACCTACGTGGTCCTATCACATTACACGGCTACACGGCAAGAAGGGTTTAAACAGGACCGCCTGTCAGGAACGCGGGCGCGTCATGGTCGAGTTGATACAGGGCGAGCGGCGCGAGGGCGTCGTTCTTTTCAATGACCGTGACCCGGCCCGGCTCGGGCGCGCGCACGACGTCCAGGGCCTGGCCGTGATGGTACTGACGGCCGGTTGCCGCCAGCACGTCCCGCAGGGATTCCGGGGGGTCCCAGTGGGCGGTGAGTAACGCCGTCCGGGCCGGATTGCGGTCGCTGAACATGAACGACAAATGGTCCGGATACCAATCGGCGCCGCCCGTGGCGTACGAGACGAACAATTGGGCTTGCGCGTGCCGCATCAAGTCCGACAGGTAGTCGTTGGTGAGGAATCCGTTTTCTCCGACCTCCAGCCACTTGCCGGGATGGGACAGGCTGGCGTGCGCCGCGTAGGAACGAATTTCCTTCAACTGTTGCTGCGACGCATAGACGGTCGCAATCGGACCATGCTGCTCCACGAGCCGGGCGATGACTCCGTCCTCGATCGCCGAATGCCCGTCGTTCGTGGGTCCGCTGTCGGCATGAACCAAAGTATTGTGTCCGCGGTCGCTGATCAAATAGCAATTACGCGGCAGCGCCAAGTCGCAGGGATCCTCGCCGAAAAACGGAACCGACGCCACCTGCCCGCCGTCGAATTTCCAGGAGTCTCCATGCGCCAGTTCAATGACGTTCGTAAAGCCCAGTTCCCGCATCAGGGACAGGTAATCGAAATGCCACGTCTTCCGGTTTTTCCGGCTGGGCACGATCACGGGCACATCCTTGGGCAGGTGCAGCAGCGTGCGGGGATCGACGTGGTCGTCATGGTCGTGCGTCAGGAACACGGCGGCCGGTTCCGGCAACAACGAAGTCCACAGCGAAGGAACCGGGGACTCGGCAAACCAGGGCATCAGCCACGGGTCGAACCAGAAAAACCGGTCCTGTTGTCGATAGATCAAGGCCGCGTGACCCAGATGCACCGTATCCCGGTCCCGGGTCGCGTCGAGCCACTGTTGGCGAACCGAGGAACGATCCGTCACGGCCAGACACTCGTGCGAATCGAGTTGTTCAAGCAGGTGCAGGAGTTGTGACGCCGCGTCACGACCCGCGGTCATGACCACGGTGCGAATTTCCGACACGGTCCGGGTGCCGTTCAAACAGCCCAACAGCCTGCCCGCCTCGGGGGAGAGCGGGCGCTCGAATCCCATGGGCAGCGCCTCCCGCTTCACCGCGTTGAAAATACGCAGGCCGGCGTAACTCATCACCGCGGACTGACGGCGGTCCTTGGGAAAGTCCCAGAAAAACGTGCCGTCGGGACTCCGTCCGCACCGGATGTGTTGCCGGAGCCGGGGCCGTGACTGCACCACTTCCGCATAGGCATCCTCCAGCCGGCGGCCGGCCGCCGCGTCATCGACCGGCGTGCGACGCGCGAACACGTCGCTGATGGCCGTTTCCACCGCGCTCATGAGAATGCCGTGGACTTCATGGAGACTCGCCACGACCTCCGGGGCCACGCCCCCCATGAACGGAAAGGGACCCGGCGGCTCGGCGCTTTCCAGTTGCACCCACACCCACGGCTGAAGCCCGACAAACTGATTGAGGTCAACGCGATCCCAGAGAGCCATACAACCTTTCCGCGTAAGAGGTGACACCCTCAGGTCATGAGGCAACCGGCCGGGGCGATTCGTTACGTCTCCGTTGAAAACCGAATCGGACTGATGGCGGGTTCGTATAAAATCTGGATGACGATACGGTCGGGGTCCGCAAGATAAAATGAATAACTGCCGTCCCGGTGGCGTTTCGGGTGATGGAGAATCTCGACGCCCGCTTGAACGACCCGTTCATACAGTTGGTCCACGCTTTCCGGCGACTCCATGACGAACCCCAGGTGGTCGAGGAATTGCGCTTGACGATCAACCGGCATCTTCTCATGGGGTATTTGATGGAGTGCCAGATTATCGACCCCCGAACTCAGATACACGTTCCCGGCATCAGGCTCCCAGACGATCCTCATCCCGAACCAGGTCCGATAGAACGTTTTCGAAACCTCCACGTCGGTCACGTTCAGGGCCACGTGGCGCAAGCCTTTTCCGTGGGGGATCTCTTGTTGTTCGGACATCAGGTTTCCAATCCAAGCACGTCATCTTAGCGGGGGAGCAACCCCATTGTCGAGGGAACCACAAACGTTGTTCCCCGCGGGACGGGCCGTGTGTTACCATCCCACCCATGAACACGCCAACAAGCGGATTCATGGCACGCCGGGATTCACGACCGGGGCGCGGACGTCCACGTCGGACGAGCAACGCCGTGATACTCTGGGTTACCCTGTCGTGGATGAGCCTGTTCTGGAGCGGGTGCGTCTCGCCGGTGGCCATGCATGAAGCGGTGCTGGAATATGATTGGACGGTCAACCGCATCGAAACCGAACTCCTGCTGCTCAACATCGCCCGCACCCGCTACCATGAGCCGATTCATTTCACGGCCGTGTCCAACATCGCCGCCACGTTCGATTTCCGCGTCAACACCGGCTTGGCCGGATTACTGGCAGGCGCCCCCGGCGCCGACTCGTTGTCGTTGACGTTGGGCAGCTCCGCCGCGGAAAACCCCACCGTGAGTATCATCCCGATTCAAGGTGAGGAATTCACCAAACGCCTGTTGACCCCGATTACCGAAGAGATCATCTTGTTTCTGGAACACATCGATCCCGCCATCCTCTTTCGTCTGGTGTCTCGAGGAATCATGCTCGACGACAACCGTTTCTTGTCGAACCAGCCTCACCGGCCCAAGGAGTACCGTGAATTCCGGCAACGGGTAATGCATCTGTCATGGCTCCAGGCCGAGCGAAAGCTGTATATGAGCCGGCTTCAATTCACCGACGGGGGCCAACGGAAGACCGGACGGGTCGTGATGACCAACTATGACCCGGATCTGCTTTCCAACGATGATCGACTGACGTTACAACGCAAAGCGGAACGATTCACCCATCATCATATTCTGGTCGATATTCGAGAAAACCCTCCAGGCGGTGATCGCGATAATTTCCCCATGTCCGGCCAGATCAAATTGCGCAACTTCAAGGCGATCCTGAAATTTATCGGACGAGGGATTGCCGAGGAACCGGAATTTCACGTGGACCCGGACCCGCGGACGGGACCCGTGGCCGTCAATCCGGCCAAGACGCTGACCATCCGGGAGTCCCGCACCCAACCCGAAGAAGCGATCATCTCAGTTCAGAAACGCGGGTTGTCGTATTATATCGACCAGGAATCCGCGGAAGGAGAATCGTTCGACCTGTGGAATCACGAAGCCTTCGACCTCTTGTACCAACTGTATCACCTCACCGTGACCGACGTTTCCAAACTCCCCACGGTGCCCATTGCGATTTCCAAATAACCCTCGTGTATTCCCATCACCCCCGATGAACACACAACCGGACGCCACACGCGGATTCGCCGGCCTGACCGTCGTGGCCTTCGAGAGCCGGCTGGCCGAGCAGATGGCCGCGCTCATTACCCGGCACGGCGGGAATCCTCGGGTGGCCCCGGCCTTGCAGGAGATTCCCCTGGAAAACAATACGGAAGCCCTGGACTTTGCGGAGCACCTCATGGCGGGGAACGTGGACCTGCTGATTTTGCTGACGGGCGTGGGCACCAGGACGCTGGTGGACGTCTGGAAACCGCGGTTTCCTCTCGAAGCAATCCGGCAAGCCCTGACGAACACGACGCTGGTCTGCCGCGGGCCGAAACCCATTGCGGCCTTAAAGGAGTTGGGGTTGAAACCGCATGTCACCGTGCCCGAACCCAATACCTGGCGGGATATCCTCTCCACCCTGGATGAACACAAACCGGAGGGGCTCTCCGGACTCCGGGTTGCCGTTCAGGAATACGGGACGGCAAACACGGACCTGACGCAGGGATTGACCGGGCGGGGCGCGCAAGTCAGGAGCGTGCCGGTGTACCGGTGGGCGCTTCCCGATGACGTGGAGCCGCTCAAGCGCGCGCTTCGCAACATCGTGGACGGACAAGCCTCCGTCGTGATGTTCACGAGCGCCGCCCAGGTGGATCACGTCGTGCAACTGCTCGACGCCGCCGATGAACGCGCGGCCTTTCGGGACGCCCTGGGGAAAACCATGGTCGCCTCGATCGGCCCGGTCACCAGCCAACGGCTCCGCGACCATCACCTGCCCGTACACTTTGAACCCTCCCATGCCAAAATGGGGACCCTGGTCAAAGAAGCCGGCGAACACGCCGCGGAGATCCTCAACCGCAAGACCTAGCCGGGAACGTCGGATTACGCCTGTCCTGAGCGTAGTCCCCGTAGGTCGGGTTAGCCGCAGGCGTAACCCGACAACCTGCCCAACCCGTCGGATTACGCTCCGCTAATCCGACCTACTGGCGCTCCCCCTTGGAGGGGGAGTCGCCGTAGCCGCGCCATCTCATGGCGCCATATCCCGGCGCCTGCGGGCGTGGCCACTCGCGGGGGGCGAAACCCCGCAAACTTCTTCCCCCATCCCGTTCGTTCATCTCATTAGGCGATTCATGGATGTTTTTCGTCCATTGATTGAAAATGGTTCACGAAACACGAATCGACCGTGTATAAAGTCCCTTTGGAGGACAGCGGAAGGTTCATTGAAAGAGAGGGAGAGCGTCGATGACAGATCTGTTAGCGATTCAATACGGAAGACGGACATGGCTCATGCTTGGGGTCGCCCTGGCGCTGCTGTGGGGAGCGCCGCAGGACGGCTCCGCCGCCCCGGCAGGCCAGACGATTACCGGATACGTGCAAAATGCAGACTTGCGGCGCGTGGCGCAAGCCACCGTGGAACTGCGGGACACGGAAGGGACCCTGGTCACGTCGGCGACGACGACCGATGCCGGTGGATTCTTGCTGATTACCCCGAACGACGGGGTGTTTTCCGTCCAAGCCATCCAGGATACCTATCGGAGCGAGCACGTGGTGCTTACAATCGACCGGGAAGCTCCCGATCAGGTCGTGTTGACCCTGACGGAGACCAAGGAGATTGCCTTGGAAATCGTGGAGCCCCTCGTGCCCATCAAGCCCAACTCGTCCGGTGAGACCTATTCCGTCAGCCGGAAAGACATCGAAGCCCTGCCGCGCGGCAACAATCTGGACCTGCACGACGTCCTGGTCACGATCCCCAGTGCAGTCTACGGCAGCCTCAAACAAGCACACATTCGGCAGGAACACGCGAATCTCCAATTCCGGATCGACGGCGTGCCCATTCCGGACACCGTCACGAGTCAGTTTACGGATCTCCTCTCCCCCCGGGCCTGGGAACGGGCGGACATTTTACTGGGAGGCATGGAGGCGCAATACGGGAACAGGACGACCGCGGTGATCGACATCACCAGCAAAAGCGGCACCAAACCGGGATTCGGGTCGATCGGCGTGTTCGGCGGCTCGAATGAGACCGTGCTCCCGTCGTTTGAATACGGGGGGACGGCAGGAGACCGGTTCCGGTATTACGTGATGAACAACTATAAGACGACCAACCGGGCGATCGATCCGCCCACGTTGGGCCAGTCGATCTTTCACGGCCAGGGCGAATCCAACCAGACCTTCCTGCGCGGCGATTACCAGGTGAACAACCGCAACAACCTCACCTGGTTGTTCTTGAACAGCGTGGCGTACTCGCAGATTCCCACTGAACCGGGTCAAATGCAGAATGGAGAAATTGTCGAGTTGATCCGGGACAACCCCAGGATGGGCTTCAACGACGCGAATTTCACGCCGTCGCCTTCGGCGCAGATTGATGAAAACCAGGAGGAGAACAACCAGTACTCGCACCTGGTGTGGCGACACGACATGAATGCCAACCAGTTCGTCAGCGTGGCCGGCTACTTTCGGCACAGCCGCGCGACGTTCACCACCGACCCCTTGAACGTCCTGGCCTATACTCAGGAACATGCGCATGAGGAGGAGGGGCATGACGAACATGGGCATGACGAGGAGCCGTTTTCAGCTTCAGCGACCAATCAGGACCGGTGGGGCTATGCCGGGGGCATCCGGCTCGATTACACGCACGCGCTCAATTCCCGGCACTTGATCAAAGCAGGGTTCCAGGTCGACCGGACCACGACGAGGAACAAGAACCGCTTATTTGCGTTCATGCGTGGAGAAGCAGACTTGCACCATGACGACGACCACGACATGCACGATGACCATGACGACGACCATGACATGCACGATGACCATGACATGCACGATGACCATGACGACGACCATGACATGCACGATGACCACGACGACGACCATGACATGCACGATGACCACGACGACCACGACATGCACGATGACCATGACGACCACGGGCATGGAAACGGCGAACCCGTGGGCGGAGTCATACAACGCAATGCCAACCGGCGGGTTACCGGGTACCGGGAAGAATTCTGGATCCAGGATCAATACACGCCCAATGACCAATGGACCATCAACCTCGGCCTGCGACTGGACAACATTCACGGGTACGTGGAGGCCTTCCAGGTCAGTCCCCGTATCGGCGTCACCTATGCGCCCAATAAACGGCATGCGTTTCGCGCCTTTTACGGTCGCCTCTTTACGCCGCCCAACCTGGAGGCCCTGCCTTTGCTAGCCCTCAATCTCGAAGGCACCACCGCGGCACCCCAGGATACGACCAATATCAGGACGAAGCCTGAACGGTCGCATTACTTTGAAATCGGGTCGACCCACGCAATTGGGAAAAGGACCGTGATCCAGTTGACGGGCTACTACAAGTACAACCGCAACATGACCGACGCCCACCAGTTCAATACGATCCCCATGCTGAATTATTTTGCGTTTGAGCGGGGCTGGCAACGGGGGATCGACTTTTCCCTGAAATCAAAGCTCACGGACACGCTCACGGCCCGCGGCAACGTGGCGTGGGGCCAGTGCAAGGGGTTTGGCTTGCAATCGGGGCACTTTTTGCTGCACGGACATGAGCTGGAAGATATCCAGTCGAGCGGGGGCACGTTTTGCGACCATTCTCAAGACTGGACCAGTTCGGCGGTGGTCACGTATCGTCCCTTCACTAACACCACGATCACCGCACAGATGCTATTCGGGTCAGGTCTGCGAAGCGCGGAAGAGGGACAAAAAACGAATTCGGGGCATGAGGATTCGAATACCACCTATAATCTCTCCGTGGCTCAGGTGCTGCCCATTGCCAAGAAACAGAAGCTGCTGCTGGCCGTGGACGTGGTCAATCTCTTCGACCAGCAGGAGTTCCTGAACACCGGCGAACAGAGCATCGGGCTCGGCGTGTCCCATGCCAACATGCCGCGCTCCGTGTTCTTCCGCGCACAGTGGTTCTTTTAACCTGACGAGAGCCGAACGGCTCCTCCCGTCAGCAGGCGCTTCCCCCGGTCCATGGGGGAGGCGCCCCCCCGAACACCACGCCCCAATCCGTCATTCTCGTATGGCTTTTCCTCTCCCTTGATGGGAGGTAGCCTCCGTAGGTCGGGTTAGCCGCAGGCGTAACCCGACAACCCGCCAACCCGTCGGATTACGCTCCGCTAATCCGACCTACGATCGTTGGCCCTGCCAGGGGGCGAGGGAAAGAAAAAACAAAAACACTGGATTCCCGATGACAAACGTCGGGCATGACAGACCATGACAAAAAAGCGGCGGCATCTTATGCCGCCACATCCCGGTGCCTGCGGGCGTGGCGGCGCCCCGGTCCCGCACATTCTATATGGGGGCGAGGACTGTCTGAGCGGAGCGAGTTCCGCAGCCCACACCACCGGGACCGGGGCGCAGGCACCCGGAGGGCCACGCCCGGGCGCCAATGGTTTTGGGTCCTTTTGCCGAAACAAAAGGACCTCGTCGTGTGGGGCCGAAACCCCACATGCTTCTTCCCCCAATCCAAAATCCACAATGCCCCTGCCCCCGCTTTTTAAATCATTAGGCCAAAAACGTCTTGACCGGGGTCCCGCGTTTTTAGTAGTTTTTGACTTTAAGGTTTAGACCTACAGGACCAAAATTCTGGCCGTGGACGAGCGGGCACGCTATCGATCCCGGCCGGCTTCAGGGAAGGGGAAACGCATGACGACCGCGCTGCCGACCGGGACGCCGCTTTGCGAGAGCCGCGCCGTCCGTGCTAGAATAACCGACCGACCGACCGACCGACCGACCGACCGACCGACCGACCGACCGACCGACCGACCGACCGACCGACTCTAGACTCTAAGTGGGGCTCAGGCCAGGCCGGAGTCCGGTGCTGCCACCCCACCCGCCGGCGGGGCGCCGGGCTCATGAGCGGGGCCGGACGGCCACGGCTCGCCGCCCTGACGGCCCTCCTGGCCCTGGGGCTCGCCCTCGCCGGGGCGGCGCAGGCGCAGGAGAGCGTCGTCACCCTGGTCGCCAACACCGGGCAGGATACGGACCTCAACACAGACTTTGGATTGAATTACGACTGGGCCAACGCGTTCACCACCGGCGGCAACGCCGCGGGCTACATGCTGACCAGCGTGAAAATCCCGTTCCAGGCTGCAAGGCCGGCGCAGGTGGGTTTCAGCGTGAGCATCCAGTCGTCCTTAACCGCCGGGACGCCGGGCGCCGGCCTGGGCGCGCTGACGCTCTCCGGCACGCTGACCGCGAACGCCGACAACACGTTCACGGCGTCCGGCGGCGGCATCGCCCTGGCCGCCAACACGACGTATTTCCTGGTGATCGACGTCACCGACGACGACGTGGACACCAAGATATCCATTACGGAGGCCACCGACGAGGATACCGGCGGGGCGGCGGGCTGGAGTATTGCGGACGATCTCAACTGGCGAAATTGGAACTCTACCGGCTCGTGGGGTTTCGAAACCGAAGCGGTGAAGTTCTCCGTCCAAGGCTACGAGAAAACCGCCACAGCCCCGCCGGCCCCGCCGCCGGACACCACGCCCCCGCGGGTTCGGGGCGAACCGGTCGTGACCGGGGACACCCTGACCCTCGACTTCACCGAGCGGCTGCATGCCGGCTCGGTCCCCCCGGCCTCGGCGTTCGAGATCCGCGTGGGCGACGCCGCCCCCGTCCACCCCACGGCCGTCGTCCTCTCCGGCCGGACCGTGACCTTGACGCTGGCGCTCGCGACGTCGATCGCCTACGGCGACACGGTCGAGGTGCGCTACACCCGGCCCGCCACCGGCGCCCGGCTCAGGGACGGCGCGGGCAATGCGGTGCGCACGTTCACGCGGCCCGTGACCAACGCCACCCCGGCCGGACAGCCGGTGGCCGACGCCGGCGCGGACCGCGCCGTGGACCCGGGGACGGCGGTCACGCTGGACGGCTCGGCCAGCATCGACCCCGACGGAGAAACCCTCTCCTTCGCCTGGCGCCAGGTGGCGGGCGCGGCGGTGCGGCTCGCCGGCCCGGACCGGGCCCAGCCCTCCTTCACCGCGGCCGGCCCGGCCGGGCCCCTCACCTTCCGGCTCACGGTCACCGACCCCGACGGGTTGCGGGCCGTCGACACGGTCACGGTGACGGTGCGCGACGCGGCCCCGCATTTTGACGCAGCCCCGGCGGCCCTGGCGCTGAGCTTGACCCGGACGACGGACGTCGTCCTGCCCGCGGCCGCGGGCGGCAACGGGGCGCTGAGCTATCGCCTGACCTCCGACCCCGCGGGGCTCGCGGGCCTCACCTTCGACCCGGCGACGCGCACGCTGGCGGGGACGCCGACGGCGGACGGCAGCTACACCTTCACGTACCGCGCGGAGGACGCGGACGAGAACCGGGCCGAGACCGACGCCGCAGTGCTGACCTTCGCGGTGACGGTCGCGGATACGACGCCCGCGCGGAAGCGGTTCCTGACCCGCACCCTGGCGGTCATGGGGGCACAGACCCTGGGGAACGCCCTGGATACGCTGGGGGCCCGGTTCACGGACGCCGATCCCGCGTCAAGCCTGACGGTGGGCGGCCAGCACCTGACGTTCGGGGATGCCGGGGCCCGCACGACCCCCTCACCCCAGCCCTCTCCCACCAGGGGAGAGGGAGTTGGGGGACGGGACGAGACCGCGCGCCGCGCGCCCCAGGCCCCGAGTCCCTCGCTGGGCCGGCTGCTCTCATCCAGCCGCTTCACCTTGGCCCTGGGGCCCGACGGCTCAGCCGGGGCCGGGATACCCCGCTGGACCCTCTGGGGCCGGGGCGGCGGCGGGGCCTTTGCCGGGCAACCCGAGGCCGGGTCGCATTTCAAAGGCCAAACCCGCACCGGCTGGCTCGGCCTCGATGCCCGGGGCGGCGATTGGGTCGCGGGCCTCGCCCTGTCCTACGACCGCACCGAGGCCGATTACCGGTTTCACGGCGGGACCGCCCCCCACGACCGGGGGGACCTGGAGACCACCCTGACCACGCTCTATCCCTATGGCCGCTGGGCCCTCTCCGAGACCCTGGACGTCCAAACGATCCTGGGCGCGGGCCGCGGGACGGCCCGCCATCGCCTCGCCACGGGTGCGCCGCCCGAGAAGAGTGATTTGTCCCTGTGGCTGGGCTCCGTGGGCCTGCGGCAACAGTTGCCCCCCGTGGCCGGGATCACCCTGGCCGCACGCGCCGACGCCAGCCTGGTGCAGCTCGAGACCGATGCCGGGGTGCAGGCCATTGACGGCCTGACCGCCCGGAGTTGGCGGGGCCGCTTGGGCCTGGATGCCGCGCGGCCGGTCGCCCTGGAGGACGGCACGGCCCTGGCGCCCTTTGTGAGCCTCGTGGGCCGCTATGACGGCGGGGACGGCTTTGTCGGGGCCGGGCTCGAGGTCGCCGGCGGCCTGCGCTATACCGCCGCCCGGTTCGAGTTGGAGGCGCGGGGGCGCTGGTTGGCGGTGCATGCGCAAGACGGGGCCCAGGAGCGGGGCCTGAGCGTCACCGCGCGGCTGAGCCCGGACATGAATGGGGAGGGGCTCTCCCTGGCCCTGGCGCCCCGCTGGGGCGCGGCCACCGGGGACGCGACGGCCCTCTGGCAGCATGACCTGCGGCAGAGCCCCGGGCGGCCGGGGCCCGAGACCGCGGCTCTGGATGCCCAACTCGGCTACGGGGTGGCCCTGGCCGACGGGGTGCTGACGCCCTTTGCCGGCACGGGCCTGGCCGAGGGCCAGACCCGCACGTACCGTGTGGGCACGCGCTGGCAGATGACCGGCCGCCGGTTCACGGGCCTCACCCTGAACCTCGAAGGCACCCGCCAGGAGTCGGCCGGCCCACAGCCCGTCAACCAGGGCGTGCAGTTGCAGGTGGGGTGGACGTTCTGAGTCACGGAACGTCGGATTACGCTGCGCTAATCCGACCTACGTTTTCTAATCCGACCTACGTTTTCTGGATATGTTCAGAGGGGGAGTGTAGGTCGGGTTAGCCGCAGGCGTAACCCGACATCCTGCCTGAACATTTACAATCCCCGACTCCCCCTCACCCCCGCCCTCTCCCACCAGGGGCGAGGGGGAAACCCCGCATGAAAGACCAATGACACTGGATGCCCGATCGGGGTCGGGCATGACAGACCATGACAAAAAAGCCGCGGCATCTTATGCCGCCACGTCTTGGCGCCTGCGGGCGTGGCTGCGCCCCGGTCCCGCTTTTCTATCTGAGGGCGAGGACTGTCTGAGCGAAGCGAGTTCCGCAGCCCACGCAACCGGGACCGGGGCACAGGCACCCGGAGGGCCACGCCCGGGCGCCAATGGTTTTGGGTCCTTTTGCCGAAACAAAAGGACCTCGTCGTGCGGGGGCGAAACCCCGCATGAAAAAACAACGACGCTGGATCTACGAAGCTAACCCGATAAATAACGCGAGGCTGCGATTGAGACGAACCATGGTCTCATCATTGAGGCGCCCGATGTGTTGAGCAATACGTTCCCGCCGCAATGCCACGATTTTATCGACCATGATTTGTGAAGTCACCGTCAGCCCGGTTTTGTCTGATGGTGGGACGTCTATCCGAAACAACGGCGCGTGTTGTGTCTCGCTCGTGATTAAACAGACGACGATGCTCGCGTGGGTCTCATTGAATAGATCGGACTGAACAATGACCGCCGGCCGCGGCTTTCCGCAATCCCCCGGTGCTGCTACGATCACCAGATCACCGCGTTTCATCGATCCGGAGCCGCATCCGCGATGGTTTCCATGAAATCCAGGGTCTCTTGTTCAGACTCGTGCCGGCTGACCAAGATGGACTGACGACGGGCCTCTTTGACGAAATGCGCCGATCGCGTGTCAGGCACCCAAATCTGCACAGGGCGCAACCCTGCCGCCCTGAGTCGACGACGGTAGTCCTGCATTTTCTTGTTGCTGGAAGGATGAGAAGCCATGCCCGTTTTCCCTATAGCTGCACCAGAAGGTAACATGTTACCAATACTGATCTGGAACCTCAAGGAGAATTCAGAAAAGGCTTGTGCTATGTTTGCTATGCTGTTGCTATGATCTTGCTATAACCTGCTATGTTTTCTGCTATGCTTGCTATGTCATGCTATTATTTTGCTATGATTGCTATGTTTCTTGCTATATGATGCTATGTTTTCTGCTATGCCCTGCTATGTTTTTGCTATGATTGTGCTATGTTCCGCAAGAGCATTTTTGATTGTGGATTGCTGATTGCTGATTTTTAAATCCAAAATCCACAATCCAAAATCCAAAATGCCCTTGGTCCACAATGCCTTTGGCGTTAGCGTTGTAGGTCGGATTAGCGGAGCGTAATCCGACGGCTTTTCTATTCGTGACCAATCTTCTCGTCCAACAACAGGGCCGTGTCGCCCCACTCTCGGGGATAGAGCCCCTCCTGGACATATTGCCGGAAACTCGAATGCGGCCAGTCCCAGGGACGCGGGACATGCCCATGCTTCACCGGATTGTAATGGATGTACTCCACATGCTGGCGGTAATCTTCCTCATTGCGAATGAGGTGTTCCCAATACCGAGCTTGCCACACTACCGGCTTCTGCCGTCGGGAAGTGGTAGGTCGGGTTACGCCTGTTCGGCTAACCCGACCTACGGCCTGGGGCCGACCACACGGATACCGTTTGGTCACCCAGGTTTTGATCAATCGCCACCGGGTCGGATAGTCCTCATCGGCGGTCGGGAGGGTCCAGATACAGTGGAGATGGTCGGGTAACACCACCATCGCGTTGACCGTAAACGGACGCTGCGCATTGACGTGGCGAAAGGCCTGCCTCACGAGATCAACGGTCCCCTCATCGCAGAATAGCCTTCGTCTCAACGCCGTGACGACCGTGAAAAAATACGTGCCGCCGGGTACGAACGTCCGTCGATATTGCATGCTCCTAGCCGGAATTGTCGGATTACGCCGGGAACGTCGGATTACGCTCCGCTAATCCGACCTACGATCTCTGGCCTTCCCTCTTCCCATCCACAATCCACGAAGAGCATTTTTGATTTTTGATTGCTGATTTTTAAATCAAAAATCAGAAATCCACAATCCACAATGCCCTTGGTCCACAATGCCCTTGGCGTTAGACCGGGCCGGCTTCGGGTTGGTCCGGGGACGGGGCGGCGTCGGCCAGGGCCGGGCGGTCCCTGCGTAACAGGGTTTCCACAATGAGGTAGACTGTCGGTACGATGACGAGAATGATGACCGTCCCGAACAGGATGCCGAAGCCCAGTGAGACGGCCATGGGGATGAGAAACCGGGCTTGCAGCGCCGTCTCGAAGATCATCGGGGCCAACCCGAAGAACGTGGTCAACGACGTCAGGACGATGGGCCGAAACCGGTTCATGGCTCCTTGAATCACCGCGTCCTGGACAGACATTTGTTGTTCCTCGCGAAGCCGGTTCGTGGCGGCGATCAGGACCAGCGAATCGTTCACGACCACGCCGGCCAGGGCCACGATGCCGAACAGACTGATCAAACTCAGCCCATACCCCAGGAGCAGGTGCCCGATCAACGCGCCGATGAAGCTGAACGGAATCGCCAGCATCACGATCAGCGGTTGCACGTAACTCCTGAAGGGAATGGCCAGTAACGCATAGATCACTAACATCGCCAGGGCAAACCCGAGGCCCAGGGCGGACAGCGATTCCTGTTGCTCCGCCTGCTGGCCTTCCACGGAATACGTGAGTCCCGGATATTTTTTCATCAACGCTTCCAATTCATGGGCGATCACTTCCGCCATGACGGTGTTGGCATTGGCGATCTGATCGTCGATGTCGGCCGTGACCGCCGCGATGCGACGGCCTTCGCGTCGCTTGATTTCCGTATAGGCGCGGCCCGCGTCAACCTCCGCGGCCTCGGCCAGGGGAATTTCTCCGCCTTGCTCCGTGAGTAGGATCAACTGTTCGATGGTGAACGAGGACCGGCGTTCGGATTCGGGCAGCCGCACCATGACCTTCACTTCGTTGCGTCCCCGCTGTTGACGTAGCGCTTCCACGCCGTAAAAGGCCCCGCGTACCTGCCGGGCCAAACCCGTCGCATTGAGGCCCAGGTTGCGAGCTTCGGGCTTGATGCGAAAGTTCAATTGCGGTTTGCCCAACGAGACGCCGTCGTCGATGTCGGTCACTCCCGCGTACGCTGACAGATTCTCCGCCAATTCCTGGGCCGCGGTTTCCAGTATCGTCCTGGAACGATGGGCGAGCTGGATATCGATCGGAAGTCCACCCGTCGGACCGACTTCCGCTTTAAAGCCCAGGGACTCCAATCCCGGGATCGTCCCGATGGAGGCCCGCCAGACCCTGGCAAAATCCGCTCCGCTGAAATCCCGTTGATCCGCCGGTTTCAAAAACACCTGCACCCCGACGGTATGGCTGCCCATGGGACTCGAATCAGCCTGCCGCGGTCCCCGTTGCATCAAGGCCGCGCCGATTTGGGCATAGATTCCCCGCAACGCGGTCTCGCCCCCGAGTTGGTCAATCGAGACTTTTGCCGACTCCTCCAGGCGATGCAACACGCTCCGGGATTGTTCCATGGGCGCACCGTACGGCAGGGTGGCCTGCGCCGTGATAATTTCGGAATCGATCGCCGGCAGAAAGCTGAACGGGATGTGACCGCCCGCGACAACGCCCGCCGCCAGGATCAACAGGGCCAACCCCGCCGCCACCGTCAGCCAGCGATTGGCGATCGCGGTTCGGAGAAACGGCTGGTAGCGTTCCCGGATGAAGGTCTTCATGGCCTGACTGAACCACTGTCTCGGCCGGTCGAGCGTTTTCCAGAACCCCGACAGTTCCCGCGTATGGGCCAGATGCGCCGGCAGCACGAACAAGGATTCGATCAGCGACACCACGAACACCGCCACCACCACCGCGGGCACCTGCCTCAAGAAATTCCCCAACGCGCCGGGCACGAAGAACAAGGGCATGAACGCGGCGATGTTGGTCAACACGGCAAACATGATGGGACCGGCAATCTCCCGGGCCCCGGCAATCGCCGCCGGGATCAGAGGCAGCCCCTGTTCCCGCTTCTGATAGATGATTTCACCCGCGACCACGGCGTCGTCCACGATGATCCCCAGCGTGATGATGAACGCGAACAGGGAAATCATGTTGATGGAGGCGCCCGTGAACGGAATGAAGAGAAACGACCCGATAATGGACACGGGCAGGCCGACCGTGACCCAAAACGCGAGCTTGAGATCCAGGAACAACCCCAGCAGCAACAGGACCAGGGTCAAGCCCAGGAAGGCATTTTTCAACAACAGGTTCATCCGGTCCTGATAAATCTCCGATCGATCGTTCCACATGGCGAAGCCGATGCCGTCGGGCAATTCCGGCCGCAATTCATCCAAGTACGCGCGCACGCTCGAGGAGACGGACTGGGGCGTTTCCATGCCGACCCGGAACACCTTGACCTGGAGCGCCCGTTGACCATTGTAGTAGGCTTCCTGGTCCACGTCCTCAAACCCGTCCCTGATCGTCGCAATATCGCCCACGGTGATGGTGGCCCCGTCCGGCGTCGAGGCCACGGGAATATCCGCGTATTCCCGGCCGAAATCACGCCGCTCCTGGGTCCGCACCAGCACTTCGCCGCCGGGAGTCTTCACCCCGCCCCCCGGCAGCTCGATGGCGGCTTCCCCGATCTCCCGGGCAATCCGGTTGAGGGTCAAACCGTAGGCGCGCAGGTGCCGTTGTGGCACTTCGACGGCAATTTCGCGCGGACGGGCCAACCCCAGTTCCACGAGCGTGATCCCCGGCCGTTGCAACAAATCATCCCGCACGCGTTCGGCCACGTCACGCAGGGTTTGCTCTTCCTGGTCTCCGTACACCAGGACGGTCACGACCTGATTGCGTATTTCCGCCAGGCTGATAATGGGTTCCTCCGCCAGTTCCGGGAACGACTGGATGCCGTCGATCTCGTTCACGACGTCCTGCAGGACGTTGTCGGCGTTGACCCCGTCGAGCAACTCGATCTTCACCTTGCCCCGGCCTTCGGACGCCGTGGCGGTGACTTCCTTCACCCCGTCCAGTCCCCGCACCACGTCTTCAATGGACAGGATAATCCCCTGCTCCACTTCTTCCGGGCTGGCCCCGGGATAGAGTACGGAGACGCGAATCTGATCGACTTTGAACTCCGGAAAGACTTCCTGCTTGACGTTGGTCATCATGACCAACCCGCCGATAATGAAAATCAGCATGACGAGGTTGGCCGCCACCGTGTGGTGGGTCATCCACGCGATCGGCCCGGAACG
This sequence comes from Nitrospirales bacterium, assembly GCA_965203665.1. Lineage (GTDB taxonomy): Bacteria > Nitrospirota > Nitrospiria > Nitrospirales > UBA8639 > Bin75. The sequence goes on from OZ241905.1 coordinate 2,023,028, forward strand.
CGGGGAGGTTTGGTCGGGAGACGCCATGGACGGGGCTACTCGGTGACCGCGGCCGGCGCGCTTCCGGGCTCACCGGATGCCGGCGCGGGACCCGCGGGTTGATCCAAGGTTTGCAAGGGGAGCCCGGGAATCGCCGCCGGCACTTGACTGGTGATGATTTCCTCGCCGTCCCGAAGGCCCTGCCCGATGAGCACCGTCTCCTTGCGTGACAGGACGATTTCCACCGGCCGCACTTCCAATTGATTCCCAGCGTCTTTCACCCAGACGCGCGAGCCTTCCCGGATCGCGGTCCGGGGCACGACAACCACGTCGCGTAACTCGGGGCCGTCGATTTCCACGCGGACGTATTCGCCCAACAGGAGGGGCCGTCGCCCCCGGGCGGGTTTCTTCAATTCCAGGGGATCGGCAATCGAGACCAGAACCCGGGCCATCCGGCTGTTCGGCGTCACGTCGCCCAGCAATTCGACGACTCTCCCCTGCCGCACCACCGGTTCGCCGTTCCCCCGTTCCCGAATGACCCGGACCGGCGACCCTTGCGGTTGCCCGGCATCCGGGAAGGTCATCCATTCCAACTGCCGGATGGGCACGCTCACCTGCACCCGGAATTCATCCGTGCCGACCAGCGTCGCCACGGAACTTTGCGGATTGATGAGTTGCCCGATCTCCACGGATTCATTGAGCACCACCGCATTGAACGAGGCGCGCAACACCGTCCGCTGCAAGTTCAATTGCGCCTTGCGGACCCGGCTCTGTGCCGCGGCCAGGGCCATGCGTTTTTCCTTGAGATGCGGCCGGCGCAGGGCCAGTTGGCGATTCAACGCATTGACTTCGCCGTCCGACGGGGTCAACAGGCTCCATTCCCGCTTCGCCACGGCTTGCTGGCCCAGTTCCATCTTCAAGTCGTATTCCGCTTTCGCCAAGGCGGCGCGCTGCTCGTCCACCGCGACCCGGTAATCGCGCGGGTCGATCTGCAACAGGACGGCCCCTTTGTCCAGGGTTTCCCCGATCACCAGACGGGGATTGAGTTTCACCACCCGGCCGCCGACTTCCGGTTGCACGATCAGCCGCTGATGATTGTTGACGGTCCCGTATGCGGCGATGACCGCCCGCTCATCCCGGACCCGCGCGGTGAGGACTTCGACAAAGGTCGGTTTGACCTCTTTCACGGTTTTGGGGACGGTCGGCCCCAAGAACAGCAACGCCTGCGCCCCCAGGAGAGCCAGCCCGATGACGAGCAGGGGCAGGACCACCTTCAGGATCTTCGATTTGTTATCCGGGTTGTTATCCTGGTTGTTATCCGCTGAGTCGAGCTCGTCCGTCACTGTGGCACCTCCCGCAGAGCCAGGTCCTCCGACTCGGGTTGGGGGGTCCAGCCTCCCCCCAGCGATTTATACAATTGCACGACGGTGAGGAGATGGTTGCGTTGCGTTTGAGCCAGGGCCGTTTCCGCGTTCAATGTTTCGCGCTGCGCGCCGAGGACCTCCAGGTACGAGGCTTTCCCATTCAGGTATTCGAGTTGGGCCAACTTCAACGCTTCGCGCGCGAGCTTGATCACTCGCTCCTGCTCCGTCCGGACTTCTTGAATTTTTTGATGGGCGAGGAGGGCGTCCTCCACTTCCCGGAAGGCTTGCTGAATGGTTCGTTCGTAGGAGGCGAGCGCCTGTTCCTGTTGCGCCCGGCTGATTTCCAGGTTGGCTCGATTGCGCCCCATGTTGAAAATGGGCACCGAGAGCGTCGGCCCGAACATCCAGACCCGCGAGGAGCCGACAAAGAGATCGGCAAATTGGAGGCTCTGCGCGCCGAAATTTCCCGTTAAGCTGATCTGCGGGAAAAACGCCGCTTTGGCCACGCCGATTTTGGCATTGGCCGCGACCAGCCGCTGTTCGGCTTCCACAATATCCGGACGCCGTTCCAGCAGCGCCGACGGCAACCCGGCCGGCACCTCGGGCGGCAGCGGGTGGTCGCGCAACGACGTCCCGCGAATGATGCGGGCCGGGTTTCTTCCCATGAGCAGGGTGAGTTGGTGTTCCTTTTGGCCGACCTGCCGTTCGAGATCCGGAATCACGGCCCGGGCGCGGGACACGTCCTGTTCCGCGCGACGGATTTCCCGCGTGGACCTCTGCCCCACGAGTTTTCGCAACCGGATCAGGTCGAGGGTTTCCTGCCGGGTCTCGAGCGTACTCTTGGCAAGGTTTAATTGAACGTCCAATTCCTGAAGCTCGAAATACGCCTTGGCCAGATCGCTGACCAGCGTCAGGACGATTGTCCGGCGCGCCGATTCCCGGGCGAGCAGGTCGGCTTGGGCCGCTTCCGTGGCGCGTCGCAGTCTTCCCCAGAAGTCGAGTTCAAAGGACAAATCCGCCGTGGCCCTGAATTGCGTCGTGGCGGGAATCTGACGGGCGGGGCCTCCGCCGGGAAAACCGAACTGGCGAACCACGGCCTGAGACACTTGATTCCGTTGAAGACTGCCTTTCCCGTCGATCCGCGGGAAGAGATCGGCCCCGGTGGCCGCGAGCAGGGCGCGCGCTTCCCGGACCCGGGCCACGGCTATTCGCACATTCTTGTTCTCCACCAGGGCCTTGCGGACCAGGGCTTGCAGGTTCTCATCCTGAAAGAGTTCCCACCATCCCAGGTCAGCCAGGGATGACTCTTCAAGGGTCGCACCCTGTTGCATCCGAAAGCTGTCCGGTTCCGCGACGGGCGGCCGCTCATAGTCCGGTCCCAGCGCGCATGCGCCCAGCATGCACGTCCAGAGGCTGATCATCAGGAACCGGACTATCATGATTGATGCGCTCTCCCGCTCCGCGCCGCGGTCAGCCGTTGACGAGGGACGGCGCGCATGCCGGCCAGACTGACGTTGGTAACGTGCTCGGCCAAGGCGTCGACGTAGTCTTCGGTAAACTCGATGTCGTCATACAGCCGATCCATCACGGGTCGCGCGAATTTGTAGTGCAGACACTGCCCGATCACGCTGAAGCAATGATGCCGAACGTCCTGCTCGGTCGCGTCGTCCGGGAGCAATCCCGCCACGATGGCCCGCAGCTTCATGTGATTCGGACGAATGAACGTTTCCACGAGCGTATCCAATATCGGACTGGGATTCACCATTTCCTGGATATGGATTTTTTCCAGGGACGAGGAGGGTTTGTGCATCCCCACGACGTGATGCAGGAACCAGAACACGAACGTTCGCAATTGCTCTTCGGGCGGCTCATCCCCCAAATCGATCCGTTCCGCGTCCCGGTCCAGGTCCAGGGCATGGGAAACCACCTCGCCGTAGAATTGGGCTTTGTCCCCGAAATGGTAATTGATGGCCGCCACGTTGGTGCCCGCGCGCCGGACGATCTGCTGGATGGTGGCATGGTGATAGCCCCGCTCCCCAAAGACCTCCAACGCCGCCTCAATGAGTTTTGTGCGCGTACTCTTTCGCATAATGAATTAAGACTACCCGGTTCTAATTTATATTTCAAATGCCCGTTTGACATCTCGATGTCCGGAAGCCGCGGGGGACGCTCTTTGTTGATTTAGTCCATATGGTATCATAGAATTTCTACTGATCAATACGGGTCTTTTCACATGAAAAAAGGAGTCTACGATGATGAATCTATGGAGTTCTTACAGAAGGATCGTGATGCTGGTTGCCGTTGTGCATCTCTGTCTCGCGAGTGCCGGGTATGCGGCAGGCAACCATGACCAAGCGGGATCACACGGTCAGTCGATGGATGCGGCGACTCAGGCCATGATGGAAACGTGGCAGAAGTATGCGTCCCCAAACGACAACCATAAAGTCCTGGACCCGTTGGTCGGGACGTGGAGTCACGTCGTGAAATGGTGGATGACGCCGGACAGTCAACCTGAAACGTCAAAGGGAACGACTGAAACGAAATGGATGATGGGCGGCCGCTTCCTTTGGCACGCGGTAAAGGGCACGGCGATGGGTCAGCCTTTCGAGGGCATGGGTTTGACGGGCTTTGATAACGGCAGGCAAATCTATCAAACGCTCTGGATGGATAACATGGGAACGGGCATGATGCTCGGTGAAGGGACCTATGATCCGGGCAAGAAGACGTTAACGGACAAAGGCCGTTTCACGGACCCCATGATCGGACAACGGAGCTACCGCGGGGTCATCACGTTTGTCGACGATGCCCACTACCGCTATGAATTGTACGTGGCGGATAAGCACGGCAAAGAATTTCGCATGATGGAGATCGTGTACACGCGCACCAACTGAGGCCCGTTGACAGAATACGACGCACAGGGAAGCAGACGTGCCCTCTACCTCCCCTTCGCCCCTCCTTACAAAGGAGGGGAAAGAAGAGGCAAAAATCGTCAACGCCTGTCCTGAGCGCAGTCGAAGGGAATGACTGAACATTTACAATCCCCGACTTAATCGGGGATGACAGAAAGCGGCAGTTAGGCGCCGCGCGCGTCGTCCACGCTCCAGATTCCCGACCCTTGCGCCGAGATGAACAGGAAGGCGAAGCAATACATGATGGCCAAGTCTCCCTGGTTCACGATCGGGAAAAAGGCTTGGCTTCCATGCACCATCCAATACCCCGCGGCCATCAGCCCGCTGCACAAGAACGCCGCCCACCGCGTAAACAAGCCGACCGCGACCAGCAGGCCGCCTATCAATTCAATGGGACCGGCGATATAGACAACGAACGCCGGCATTTCATGTGGCGAGGGCACGGGAAAGACAAAGAGTTTTTGCGTGCCATGAAACAGAAACGTCAGCCCCGCGAAGATTCTCAACAAGGCATACGTTTGGTTAGTGTACGCTTGCATGAACATTCTGACACCTCCTTTGAAGGCTCAAGAACCGATTGTGGCGGAAAGATCTTCCGGCCTTGAGGAAGGGTGGGTGGGTTGATCCGATGCATACGTTCGTCAAGCCTTCTTGCCGCACCGGCGTGAGGAACAACGAGAATCGGAACTCCGACGAAACGCATCGGCCGTGGGTCGTGAACCGACGCACATCTTTCATCATACCGCATCTTGCCGGTCAATGCATCCACTTGGGCAAGATTTCCGGCGCGGACCCCGCCGGCTACAAAGGCACCTTGGGCGGCTGAGACATCGGTCGAAAGGACAGAATCCGGCGTTTACCCTCGGAATCGAGTTGGATGATCAATTCCACGGCCGTTCCGTTCTTCAGGGACCGTAAATCCACGATGCCGTCGGCCGGGCGTGGATGCACGGCCAGCATGGCCTCGCCGGGGACCGCCTTCCATCCCATTGCGAATGACGGATCGACGGAGCGTTGATGCCAATTCAACCAGAGGACCGGTCCGTCGAAGTCAATGTGACGAATGGTGCCGCGAATCCCCGTGGGGTTTGTAAAGTTCAGGATGTCCGTCAGAAAGGTATCCAGGGGATGGGGTTCGGTTTGGGCCATTGCCGGAGCAGGCCCCAGGACGGCCAGCAACACGAAAGCCAGTAGGGGAGGACCTATGGGTCCTCCCAATTTTCTGTTTTTTCTCATGTCCCGGACCCTGCACTCACGCTCCGTGTTGCATCATACACCTGATTGCCACCTGCATTGAATCCTTCCCGGCTCACGCCCACCCGCTCGGGACCTCCGAACACGGTACGAAACACGTCCACGATTTCATGAAACTTCTCCAAGGTCGTCCATTCCTCATAGCCCGCTTCCCGTAACAATCGGGGGAATGCCGTCTGCTTCGTCCGCTGCCCTTCTTTACTCCCATCCCCGAGCAGGTAATGATCCAGGATGACCCGCGTGCAGGCCTGCTCCAGTTCATTGGCAAAGTGCTCGGGGTCATCCAACGGCAACAACGGGCTCACCGTGGCCACCGCGTCCAGCCCCGCGGCACGCAGGGCGTGCAGGGCCTGAATCCGGGAACGGGGCGAATAGGCTTGATTCGGAAACGGCGCCGGCAGTTTGGGTTTATCCGTTTCCACCGTGATGTGGACGCGCACGTCGCATTGTTGCTGAAGTTGCCGCAGAAGTGAAAGGTCGTCCACGACCAACGGCGTATGCGTCTGAATGGCCAAGAGATCCGGCGGGCGCTCGACCATGGCTTCCAGCAATTCCCGTGTACGTCGCAGGGTGCGTTCCTGCGGCGGATAGGGCTCGGTGACGCTGGACATGAAAATCCTGATGGGTTTGGGTTCGCCGGGACTCTTTAGCCGGTCATATTGCGCACAATAGGCTTGCACGGCTCCTGCCTTGACGTCCAGAAAACGTCCCCACGTCCGCCCCCGCACGTGATAGGGATTCCACTGCGCATAGCAGTACAACCCGCACAGCGTGTTGCCGAGCGCACAACCCCGATACAGGTTGATGGTATGGGTAAACCCCTGACCCAGGAATCCACCGGTGGGATTGAGGATCGTTTTGCACGGGATCGCGGCGGGTTCCATGGGGCGTTCACGAGGATTGATCAAAACGTATTTCGCGTATACTCTAGCAGAATGGAGGTTGGATGAACCACCAATGAAACGATTGTCCGTGATCACGATGCTCTTGGGGGTCTTGGCTCTATCCTCGCCGCCGGCGCCGGCCGCGGACCAGTGCCCGGCAAACCTGGCCCACCTCGGCGAAGAAATGGACGCGTTACTCGAAGGCGTGCACGTCAAGGAATTCAAACGGACGATGCGCTCCGTCCTGCAGGCGTCCATCCCCCAGGCTATCGAGCGGGCCGACGGGATCAAGGAGCAAGTGGCCTTTCTTCGGAAAGAAATTCAACACCAGGTCCGGGTGGAAAAAAGCGCCGACTTCATCGCCCGCGACGTCTCGAACAACCCGGACGGCCCGTTGAAGCCGTGCAAGCGACCCGAGGAGAACGGCTATTGCAACACCGTGGAGCGGTACTATATGGCGAAAGCCGCCAACCTGGCGAATCGAGCGTTTCTCAAAGCCCTGGAATGCTACCAGCGTCAGGGCTATCACTAACGGCTGCCCTTAAGCGGGGCGTGCGGGAACTTGCTGCGGTTGGGCTTGTCCGGGAAGCGGAAACGTCTCGGGGTTTCCGAATGGAAGCGTTTCGACGTAAAGCGAGGTCGAGGGAAACGCGAACGCCGCGCCGTGGCCTTCGACAATGTCCTTGACCTTGTAGGCCAGGCGCTCCTTACAGGCCAGCCATTCCCCCCATTCCGTAGTCCTGGTAAAGCAGTAGAGCATGATGTTGATGCTGGACGCGTCAAAGGCGTCCACGAACACGAACGTCTTGGTTCGCGCGGGGTCCGTTTCAAAGTCCTCGTGGGATTTCAGGTATTCCAGAATGTCATGCACGATCAGACGCAGTTGGTCCCGGGTCGTCCGATATTCGACTCCGATGGTCCAATAAATCCTTCGATGGGTCATGCGGGAAAAATTCACCAGCGCTTCCCCCGCCAACTTCGAGTTGGGAATGGTCACCAGGGCTTTGTCGAATTGTCGCACTTTGGTGGCGCGAAAGCCGATGTCCTCGACGATCCCGTCCACGTCCGGCGAGCGAATCCAATTGCCCTTTTCGAACATCCGATCCAGGAAAATGGTCAGGCCCGCGAACAGATTCGCGATAAACTCACGCGCGCCCAGGGCCACGGCCATGCCGACCAGTCCCAAACTGCCCAGCAACGCCGCGACGTTGAAGCCCCACTCCTGAAACACGGCCGCAATCCCCAGGCAGATCACGACGAACTTGGCGAGCTTCACGAAGAAGCCCTTCATGGTATCGCGCATGCTGGAGCTGCCCAGCATGGCGATCCCGCGGTCCATGAGTGACGACAGGGGATCGATTGCCCGGAACAGCACCCAGAACAACGAAAGCGAAATCAGGGAACGAATGAACGTGTCGAACGTGTCGCCGGCGGCCGCGGACATGGGAAGGATTTGTCCGGCCAGGTAGAACCCCACGACCACAAACCCGAACTCCAGGGGTTTTTCCACGGCGTGGAGCACCATGTCGTCCAGTTCCGATTCGGTCTTCTTGGTCAGGGTCCGGAGCGAGGACACCACGAACCGGAAGAAGAGGCGGCGGAGGCCCAGAAAGACCAACACCACGAGAATGGCCGTCACCATTTGACCCAGGCTGATCCCGAGCACGCCCGTGTGCCACACCTCAGCGACCTGTTTGCCGAATTCCGTCATCGTGGGCCTCTCATGACAGAGAGGAGAAAGAAAAGGGCAGGCGATTGGCGCCTATTTTTTGGTCCATTTTCCGGAGGGAAGCTGGATGTAGTGCCCCGGCCGGGTTTTTTTGATGGCGGTTTTTCCCGCCAGGACTTCCACGGTTTGAAGACTGGTCCCGTTCCGTTTGGCAATGCCTTGATATTTCTGCTTGCGTTTCTGATTGACGTCCTTCATCAAGGCCCGGACTTCCCGTGACCCTTTTCCCGAGACGATGCCCAGGTAGCCCGCCGGGGTTTCTCCTACCAACCCCTTGGCCTTGGCCTCACCCAGGGTTAACGCCCAGAGACTGGCCGGTCCTCCGAGCAGCATCACCAGCAGGACCGGGATTATGAAAGCTCGTGTGAATCGCATGTTCATCCGCATAACCGGCGCTCCCTCATGTTCAAAACAGTTCACTGTTTTCCGCAAAGACTTCATTCAGATCCTTCTCCACTTTCACCTGTATTTCGTGGTCGATCTTGACGTTCAAATTGATGGTAATCGGTTTATCCGGGGCTTCCACTTGCACGGTGTGCGTCGTACAACTCGACAGCAGGCACCCCAGGCCCACGAGCAACCATGCTCCCAAAATCTGATAATGACTCATCCTCGTCTTATCCCTTTCTGTCACGGGCTCCGGTCGAGCGTCCCTGAAACGGCCCGCTTCAAGTAGCACGAACGAGGCGGCAGGCCCATTCTCAGTCAGATGATTGCCCAAACGCCTTTTCCAACCGTTGTTCAATGTCTTTCACCACCTGCACGCTTTGCAGCAGGGCGGGGATGTTTTCTTCCACGTTCAAATTGAAATGGACGGGCGGTGATTCCGTCATGTCCGGATTTTTGCCTTCCAGGCGGGTTTCCAGCGAAAGCGTTCCGTCCTCTCGATAGTTCACCGTGGCCCGTAACACATCATAACGAAAATTTTCCAGGGCCCGCAAAACCAACTCCATTTCCGGTTTTGCCTGGACCAGCATCTGCCTGGTTTCGTCAACCGGCGCAAAACGAATCACGCCTCCCGGAGGCCGGACCGCCACGTGACCCTCGTGGATCGTGACCGTCTCACCATTCAACGTGATCGGGATACGGCCGTCAAGTACGCCGGTCCCTTCCAACCCCGGCTGCTGCTCCAACTGCAACAGTCGATCAAGCTGTACGCCGTCAACTTTCACCGTAAACCGGGCCGGCGGTCGAGCCGGATCAAGGTGAATCCGCGGGCTTGAGACTCGTCCTCCCAACGTGTGCGCCGAGACGTCCGTGAGATCCACGCTGGGTTGACCCGCACCCTGACCGAACCCGAGACGTCCGAGTCGAAGGGTCAACGCGATATTTTCGAGAGCGATGCCGGGATCGACGCGGCCTATCCGCACCGTTGCCGGACCCGCCATTCTCACGTCATCCAGGCTTGTGGCATTGACGGTAACGGTCGTATTGACGTCTTCGACCGGTATGTCCTCGTAATATCCGTCCAGATCCTCGGCCATGACGGCAAGCCGGCCTTGCTTAACAATAACGCCTCCCGGCTTCTGTCTATCGTCGCTCCCCGCAGACACACGGCTGGGACCGGCTCCCCAGGTCACGGCCGCGGACAGGGCAAGCCGCCCCGCGGTGACATCAAAGGGATACTCCCAGGGCGTGATCAACCGGCTCAAGGTCGTGCCTGATGGAGAAAACGGTCGGGGCGCCAGCGCCGCGCGAAGAGTTCCCTGGTTCGTCGTCAAATCGTGCGTCACGCGCCCGGCTGCCTTGACGGACTGATCTGCGGTCTCCGCCACGAGGCCGGCTTTCACCAAGGCGGAGGCGGCATCGAATTGAATAGCGAGATTGATCTTCGGAAGGACGAACTCGTCCAATTCTGATGACAGTCCCAACATCTTCGCCGTGCCTTTGGTTTGCCATTCGTTGCCGGTCCCGCTTGCTTCTTCCAGGCGCAGGCCCACTCTTTCGATGGTCGTGGTGCGACCTTCCCAGTCAAGCCGGGGGAGTGTGATGTCAGCCGTTCCCGCGGCTTGCCATTGGTTGCCTTTCCCTCTCGCTTCCTGAATGCGCAGCCCCACTTTCTCCACGGTGACGGTGCGGCTTCCCCAGTGAAACCGGGGAAGCATGACGTGCGCCGTGCCTTTAGCTTGCCATTCGTTGTCTTTCCCGCCCGCTTCCTGAATGCGCAACGCCACTCGCTTCATGGTAACCGTGCGGTCTCCCCAGTGAAGCCGGGGAAGCGTGATCCGTGTCGTGGCAGGTCCGGTCTGCCACTTTCTTGAGGGCCATTCCACGGAAACCGGGAAGGTGCGACCGACGTGCAACTCCGCAAGATCCGCTTTGCCTTTCCCAAATCGGAGAGGCCCGGTCTTGACCCAGGAGCCTTTTTCCACCTCCACCTGGATGGCCGGCTTCCAGAACGCCAGCCTGCCCGTCACGTTCCAACGGAGATCTTTTGCGTGGACCGGTTCTGACTCGAGAACCGGCAACGCCCCCCAGAGGCGACCGTGCGCGTCGGCTTTCGTGGATAACGGGTCCCGGAACGGACCGGAGGCGCTGGTCACGACAACGTCGAGCCCGATTGGGGAGCGCTCCATGCCGTATTGAACCCGAATGGAGCCATCGAGATGCCATTGCGGGTCGTCACCCAACGAAACCCGGGCTTTGACGTTATCCTGCAATTGCAGATGAACCGGCTCTTTCTCTTTGAGTGGCATCGGAAAGGGAGTCCCCTTCAGAAGATGGTCCGGAGGGTGTACCAGGACTTTCACGGAAGAAGACGGGAAAAGCGTCAACGCGGCGCCGGTCGAATCCGCGTCCACTTCACCGGAGAGCGTCACGGCGATGTCTTGTGCGTTCTCTCCCCAGGCCGGAAGCTCCACGGAGGCTTGAAACGCGCCATGCACGCGGGTCGAAGCGTCCCGGAGCAGACGAGGGAATGATTCGATTTGCTTTGTCGAGCCTTCCCCTTGGAACTGCACCACCCCATCGATTCGTTCGAGATCAGACCCAAGCGGCAGCAGCAAGGCTAAGAAGGGGGTGGCCCGCTTCAGATTCGCCTTCAAGGAGCCTTGCCAATGCAGGGCCCGGGAGACCCGTACTGTAGACTCGATATCCAACAGGGATTCGGCAGGGCCTTTGCCGGAGTGTAGCAGAACTTTCGTCCTGCCTTGAGGATTCATCGTCAGTTGCAGGGCATACGGCTCTCCTTTCTTTCCCTGAAACGTGATGGCTCCGGTCAGTGTTTCCTTTTCGTGGCGAAGCGTTCCGGACACCTTCAAGCGCCGGAACGGGCCGGTCGCCTGCTCTCGAAAGACGCTCGCATTCGTCAAAACGAATCGCCCGATCCGGGGATGAAGCAGGAATTCCGATACGGAATCCAGGGTCGCGGCAACCGCGGCGATCGAAAGTTCGCCGGAGGCAGACTCCGATTGAGCGCCCCGCCCTCCTCTCAGGTCCAGATGTAATGCTTCGATCCGCGCCTCACTGAGAAAACCTTCCCACAACCGCTCAAGCTCATAGTCGAGAGTCAACCCCCTGATCGTCAGGTGAATCGTTTCCGTTCCCAGGTCTTTTTGAAAGGAAACCAGCGGGACCACGGTTCGTCGCAAACCGGGACGTTCGATCTCCACGTTGACATGCTTGCAGCCGAAGGCTTCAAATTGACGTTCCACAAAATAAGAGACGACGCCGGGGAGGAGCATCCAAAGCGCGAGGCCGAGCGAGGCCAATACCCCTAACGCCCAGACCAGCTTGCCCCAGAGAGGAATTGAACGTTTGCCTGCCATGATTCGAACGAAGCGAAAGCTCGCGTCAGATCTTCCGGATCTTCACATGCTGGATTGGGTTGCCGTCGAACACTCGATCCTCACGAACGGGTATGCCCATTTGCCGCGCGTTGTGCAATCCTCCGTCTGTCGATCCCTGCGAACCCTCTACGACGACGACCGCTGTTTTCGATCCAGGATCGTCATGGCCCGGTACAATTTCGGACAGGGAGAGTACTCGTATTTTGCGTATCCGTTGCCGGTGCCGGTTTCGCATTTGAGGACTCACTTGTATACGCATCTGGCCCCCATTGCCAACCGGATGATGGACCGTCTGAACCGTCCCCAGCGGTACCCCGCCACCTTTGCGGCCTTTCAACAAGCCTGTCGCCGCCACGGACAGACCCAACCCACCCCCTTGCTGCTTCGCTATGACAGTGGAGATTTCAATTGTTTGCACCGGGATATCTATGGCCCGACGCACTTTCCCCTGCAAGCCATGATCATGCTCAGCCGGAATGAACAGGAGTTCCAAGGCGGTGAATTCGTGCTCGTGGAAAACCGGCCACGCCAGCAAGCCCGAGTCGTTGCGTTCAATCCTGGCATGGGAGATCTCATGATCTTTCCCGTTCATGAACGGCCCGTCCAAGGCAAGCGCGGCTACGTCCGGGCCTCGATGCGGCACGGGGTCAGCCCGGTCAAGACAGGTCAGCGCTACGTGCTGGGCATTATTTTTCATGAGGCGAAATAGGGTTTCTCTGATGATCGAAGAATCATGACCCACCTCTTTACCTACGGGACGCTTGAAATCCCCGAAGTGATGGAAGCCGTCACCGGCAGATCATGGGCTTCTGCCCAAGCCCGGATAAAAGGATTCGCAAAATTCCTGCTCAAAGGCCGGATTTATCCCGGCATGACCGCCGTACAAGGATCGATCTGTTCGGGCAGAGTCTATTATCACCTGGATAGCCGAACCCTCGAAGTCCTGGATGCCTTTGAAGACGAGGTGTATACCCGGGAACGAGTCGAAGTGGAAGTTGCGGAAGGCCGGTCCCTGCAAGCCTATGCCTACCTTATTCTTCCACACGATCGAGCGTGCCTCACGTCCACTCTCTGGCAACCGGACGAATTCAAGTCCAAGCACCTCGTCCACTACCTCGAAGCCTGCAAATCCTTCCAAAAATCGCTTTGACTAAATACTCCGTTCAAACGAAAATACCTGATCACCGGGACTCACGTCCTGCTCAGAGGAACGCGTCGTTCGGAATAGCGACCGCTTGGTATAATGACAAGAGAGAACGCTCCAACTCATTCGCATTGATGATTCGCAAAACAGGAGGCACGAAATGACCGGCAACAAAGATTTTCAACCTCGATGGGCTCTCATCGCGGGAATCCTGACGCTCTTCGTCACCATGCAGACCGGCATGACCCAAGCCGACCCTTCGACAGGCTCAGGGCAAACTCCCTATCAACTGACCCTCCCGTTGGGACTGGAAAAAGACAGCCTCGTGATCCCCGAGGATAACCCCTTGACCAAAGAAAAAGTGGCACTCGGGAAGCTGCTGTTCTTTGATAAACGCTTATCTGCAAATGACACGATCGCCTGTGCAAGCTGTCACGTGCCGTCCCTGGCCTTTACGGACGGACAGCCGGTCTCCGCGGGCATTCATGGACAAAAAGGGGGACGAAGCGCTCCGACGGCCATCAACCGGGCCTTCAGTTCGGCCCAGTTTTGGGACGGGCGCGCGGCCACGCTCGAGGAACAATCCGTGGGTCCGTTCGCCAACCCCATCGAGCACGGATTCAAGGATCACGACGAACTGGTGGCCAAAGTGAAGAGTATCGCCGGGTATGGCCCTTTATTTGAACGGGCCTTCGGGTCGCCTGCCATTACGACTGAGCTGATCGGCAAAGCCATTGCCAGTTTTCAACGCACCCTTCTTTCCGGGAACAGCGCCTATGACCGCTTCACCATGGGGAACGAGGAGCAGGCGTTATCGGCCAATGCCCAAAACGGGCTTCGCGTGTTCCTGGGTAAGGGGCAATGCCTCCGCTGTCATTTCGGATTCAATTTTACCGACGAGCAATACCATAACCTGGGGGTCGGCTCGAACAAGAAGGAGAGCGACGTCGGCCGGCAAGCCGTGACGAACAAGGCCGAAGACACGGGCGCGTTCAAGACGCCGACCCTTCGTGAAGTCGCCAAGACGGCACCCTACATGCACGACGGCAGCCTGGCGACGTTGCGCGAAGTGGTGGATTTCTACGACCAGGGCGGACTGCCGAATGCCCACCTTGATCCCGCGATCAAGCCCCTGAAATTAACGGCGCAGGAAAAGAAAGACCTGGTGGAGTTTATGGAATCGTTGAACGGGGAAGGCTGGAACGTCACGCCGCCGACCCAATTCCCCAAGTAGACGGGTCTTGACGACGGCTACCGCGCGGCAGACAACAAGGCTCCGCTGAACCGTCCCTGATACACTTCGGTGACGGCACCCTTCATGGTCAGGCTGTACTGGGCATCCACCGCGATGTCCAGTCGGCCGCCGGGAGCCAGCACCCTCACCGGGCTTTTCACCAACCCCAAGCGCACTCCCGCACTGGCCACCGCGCAGGCTGAGGACCCTGACGCCTGGGTCTCGCCGGCTCCCCGTTCCCAGATCAATATGGATACGGTGTGCGGGCCCGTGGGCACCGCCAATTGCACGTTCGTGCGCTTGGGAAAGGTGGGATGCGTTTCCAATTCCGGCCCCATGCGAAGCAAATCCTCACGCGTCCACGACCCGCCCCGGTCCTTGAACACGACGCAATGCGGGTTGCCGACACTCACCCCCGTAAAGCGCAGGGACTGCCCCACGGCTTTGATCGGCTGCATGACCAACTCCGGGGCCTTGATGGTGCACGGTAAATCCTTCGGCCTGAACGAGGCTCGCCCCATCTCCACGGTCGCGCCGTTCACCTGCCCGTTCCGGTCCAAAGCCAATTCCACGTGAACCAGCCCGCCCTTGGTTTCAACCGAGAAAGACCGGCGCTTCGTCCGTTTCGTGGCATACAAAAAACAGCCGAAAATTCGCAAGCCGTTTCCGGATTTCTCCGCCTCACTGCCATCCGGGTTGAAAATCCGCAACCCGAAGTCGGCTTTTTTCGAAGGCACCAAAGCCAGGATCCCGTCACTCCCCGCGCCCCAATGCCGGTCACAGATCGCGCGAATGGTTTTGGCGGTCAATTTGAACGTCAACTGTGAGGGATCAAGGGCAATGTAGTCATTGCCCAACCCGTGGCCCTTGAAAAAGGAATTGCTCATTGTTGATTGCGATTTATTGCGAGGTTGTTCTCGACAAAAATGTACACGGAAGCTCGTCTTGCGGTCAAAGGAAACGGACGGCGTCTACCGTCTGGTGGGAATGTGGGTTCGGGCTTCGTTGCGAGGGATCTGCATTGCACATGTGTTGAACGCATTCGGTCCTCAAACGACGATGAGCCCGCTTCCCGAAGAAAGCGGGCTCATGTGTGTTTGCGCATGGTGCGCTCCCTTTTTCTGCTGTTATTGACCCGCTAGTGGCGAGGCCTGTTTTTCTTCGGGAGAAGCTGTTGCCTGAGGGAGAATTCCTGTTGGGAATTCGTTTTTTTCCGGCTCTTCTTTGGTCGTTCCGACCGTGTGCTGCGAAGCACTGTCCGGGAGTGTTGCCGCTCGGCAACGAAGCCGGCCCGCAATCCGAAGAAGGTTGATCCCTTCGCTCGCTACGGGCCTTAGAATTTCGGTGGGCTGAGGTCGTTCATGGTTGACCCCTCTTGTTTGGATCAATAATTTCAGGAGAAAATCCTATGCCTCTTCCGTCGTGGAGTCAATAGAAATTTGAAGAGCGAAACCCCTTCAGTGGTATATTTTTAAACGGTGGTGGTATGAGAGCGATGATCCTCGATCATGACGGCGACGTGAGCACGGCTCCCTTGTACTTTCGGGACGTGCCCGCGCCGGAACCCGGACCCGGTCACGTGCGGGTGAAGGTGCACGTCTGCGGCGTATGCCGGACGGATTTGCACGTGGTGGAAGCCGAACTACCGCCTGCCACGAGACCCATCATCCCCGGCCATCAAACAGTCGGGATCGTCGATCGACTGGGACCAGGCGTGACCACTCTCAACCCCGGCGATCGCGTGGGCATCGCCTGGCTCCAGGATACGTGCCGGACCTGCGAGTTTTGCGCCGCGGGTCGTGAAAACCTGTGCGAAAGCCCGACGTTTTCCGGCTATCACGTCCACGGCGGGTTTGCGGAATATGCGTTGGTGCCCGCGCGCTTTGCGTACCCCATTCCTTCGATTTTTTCCGACGCGGAAGCCGCGCCGCTCCTGTGTGCGGGGATCATCGGGTACCGGGCGTTACGCCGGAGTGGGCTGAAGCCCGGGCAACGATTGGGCCTGTACGGGTTCGGCGCAGCCGCCCACATCACGATTCAGATCGCACGGCACTGGGGCTGCCCGGTGTACGCCTTTTCACACCTGTACGCCCATCGACGTCTCGCCGAAGAACTCGGGGCAACGTGGGTCGGGCATTCGACCGAAGCACCGCCGGAGAAACTCCATGCCTCGATCGTGTTTGCGCCGGTCGGGCACCTCGTGCCTCCTGCGCTTCAAGCCCTCGAGCGGGGCGGGACGGTCGCGATGGCCGGCATTTATTCGTCAGACGTTCCGTCGCTGGTGTATGACCGCGACTTGTTTTACGAACGGTCTCTCCAAAGCGTCACGGCCAATACGAGGCAGGACGGGTTGGATCTGTTCCGGGTCGCGGCCGAAATACCCATCCGCACGCACACCCAAGCCTTCAGGCTGGAGGACGCGAACCAAGCGCTTCAAGCCCTCAAAGCCGGAACCATCAACGGCGCGGGCATCCTGACCATCGGGTGACGGGCGCGGGGGCAACAGCGCAATGCGCCCAATTGTAATAGCTTAGGGGTTGAATTACTTCTCGCTATCTTCAAGCCTTATCCCATGTCCGGCTCGGAGACTTCGTCTGGCTTGCTCAACGCGTTGGAGAAATCGAGGGTCGTGTTCCAGCCGATAATCGAACCATGCATCTTCTGATTCAAACCCGATCAACACGCCGGCCGGTTTCCCGTGCCTTGTGATCACGATTTTCTCTTTTTCAGCAAGTCGTAAGTATTTGGACAGGTCATCTTTTACCTGCGACAGTGCAATTTCCTTCATGATGCTTCTCCATATTGCCTGAGCCACTCTTCAGCCTCAGATTTTGGGATGATAGCCAAAATTTCGACGGTTCCTCCCCTCACGTCATAAAACACGCGAACCTCATCAATACGAAGTCGAAACTGGGGGCGCGAGAGATCTTGTAGCATTTTGATTCGGCTCTTGCTCGTCTTCCACGGTTGATGCCGAAGATGTTTTTCAATGCCAGCCCGGAACGTAGCTCGGATGTAGGCCTTGAGGTTACGTAAATCTTCAACGGCCTCGGGGGACAAAATAATCTCATGCCGCATTCTGGCTATATTATAGCCAGATTTATGGACGATTCAAGATTTTCTTAAGGGGGTCCCAGCTAGGATTGTCGGATTACGCTTCGCTAATCCGACCTACTCCGACTACTCCGACCTACGGTTTTTCGAGACTGGCGAGGCCGGCTGCGGCGCAGGCTTCATCCAGGTGCCCTCCCGGGGCCCCACCGACGCCGATCCCGCCCACGACTTCGCCTTCGAGTTCAATCGGCAGACCTCCGCCGAGGATAAGAATTTTGTCGTTCATGTCCCGCAAGGCCTGGATACTGGGAACCTTGGCGATGAGTTCGGCCAGGTGCAGCGTGGAGCGTCGCAAGCTCGCCGCGGTGTAGGCTTTTCGAAAGCTGCTGTCCGTGGTGTGCGGACCCGCGCCATCAGCGCGCAACAACACCTTCAGGTTCCCTCCGCGGTCGGCAACGGCGACGCTGACCTTGTACCCGCCTTCTTCGCATTTGGCCAATCCTGCCGCCGCGGCTTGTTGGGCCAACGCCAGGGGCAGCACCGCTTCTTTGGGTAACGGTTCGGCTTGAGCAAGGCCCGCTGCTGTCAGGCACAACACCGTGGCCCCTATCAGATGCAGCGTGAGGCCGGTCTTCCGGCGCGAGACGTGGACTTTCTTCTTATTCATTGCAGTCTTCCTTTTTTCTCGTTTTCAATCTCTACCTGTCTCCGCTTCTCCCGTCATCGGCACGAACGCGACCGGTAACAACTCCTTGCGTCGGATTCCCGTCGACGTGTTGGTGAGAATGATCAGTTTCTGCAGCGTCTTCCCCAGAGGCAGAATCATGCGCCCTCCGGGCGCAAGCTGATCCAGCAATGGCCGGGGAATATGCTCCGGAGCCGCCGTGAGAATGATCGCGTCAAAGGGGGCCGCTTTCGGCCAACCCTGATACCCGTCACCCGCCCTGCTGGTGATATGGGGAATGCCCAGCCTGTCGAACGTCCGGCGCGCGCGTTGGGCCAGTTCCTCGACGATCTCAATAGTGAATACTTTCACTCCCAGCTTTGCCAAGACGGCGGCTTGATACCCCGAACCCGTACCGATTTCCAACACGCGTTCATCTCCGTCCAGGCGTAGCGCTTCGGTCATATAAGCCACGATGTAGGGCTGTGAAATGGTTTGGCCGAATCCGATCGGCACCGGATGGTCGTCATAGGCTTCGGTTGCATCCTCGGCCGGCATGAATTCATGACGAGGCACCTCCCGCATGGCCCGGATGACGGCTCGATCGCTGATCCCGCGCGCGAGGAGTTGCGCCTTCACCATGTGGTCCCGTTCAGGTTGTCGGGGATAAGGATGCGCGAGGGGTTCGAATTCCATACTCATTCCGGTTGTGGGCGTCATGAATGACAGACCGAGCAAGGTTATGAGAGACAACGCAAAGATTGCCACAAGCCATCCTCCATTTTCACCTAAACCATCGAGCACGAATTTTTCCGTTTGCAGAGTCGACTTGTTGAAAAACAGAAACCAGGCACGACGGGATATTATTTCAATGATTTCTTGGGAAACAGGGAACGACCCGTCAAGCCCTGATAGGCTTCTTCCAGCGTCCCCACCCGTGAGACGTGCATGAGGAAAGGGTTTCGCCATTCGCCATCACCGGGATGCTGTTCATCAGGAATCAGGACCCGGTCCAGGCGTTCCGAATAGGCCGCGGAAATTTTATACGGGATGCCCGCGACTTTCCCGATGTGACCGTCCTCCGTAATCCTTCCGGTGAGCGTTCGGCCATAGACGATCGCCTCGTTTTTGGCTAGAGCCAGGACGCTTAACGCCACCATCGCCGACAGGCTGTCGCCGTACAAGGTCAACCCGGAGTAAGGAAACGTCAAAACCACGGTCCATGAGTCATTCTGCAGATTCGCTGATTTTGCGACGCGGTCGATGGCGGTCGCCACGCCTTTTCTTGCTATAGGTCCGAACCGGCCGGGGATTTTTCGAAAATGGACCTTGAGCCCATCGTGATCGGATCGTTGGTGAAAGTGAATCATGACGTACGTCACGATTCCCGCGGGTTGTCGAGCCCTGTCCAGCGTCATCCCGAGTACGGGAATCGATTGGTGAAGAAACCGGCTCGGAGGCGGGGTTTCCGACGCCGCAACGTGTGACGCCATCAGCAGGACCGACAGCGTCGCCATGGTCCAAATCGTGAAATGCCGAAACATCACTCTCACCTTTGTCCTCTCCCGTCAAGGGAGAGGAGATTTTTGTTCGAGGCTTTCCATGAAAAGTATACTGGATTCGTCGTCAAATTGCCTTGCCGTTGGTTATTTCTTTCTCATTAAACACAGATAACGCAGGTAGTTGTCGAAGGGGACTTTTCCCAGCTTGTCGAAGGTGAAATACGGGTCAAACATATTCACGAGTTCTTCTTTCCATAACAGGGAGGTGAGAGTGCCGGTTACCGGATTCATGAACTTGTCGGTCTTTCCAAACCGCTCTTCATCGTCACAGAACACGCACACCATTAATTTGCCGCCGGGATGGAGGAGTGATGACAAGTGAAACGCGTACTCGTCTCTTTTTCGGGGTTGCAGATGATGGAGTAACGAGATGTCATAGATTAAATCGAATGTTTCACCAAGGGCGCTCAGGTTTTCCGTGCTTTCGACCATGAATCGTAAAGACGGATGGCTGTTTTTTTCCTTCGCGAGCGCAATCGCCGTCTCGGAATGGTCGATACACAGAATCTCGTATCCTTTTTGCGCGAGGTGGAACGCATAGTTGCCGACCCCACATCCCACGTCCAACGCCTTGCACGGGTTCATCCAACCGGAATTCACGACTTCCGAAAACCAGGCCGGCATGGTTTCTACGCACCAGGGCAGACTATGGCCCTGTGTTCGATACAACCTGTTCCAGTTGTCAACGTTGTGCATGACGAAAAAATATCAAAGCGGTTTTGACGGGTCAAAGCAGACCGGCTACCATGGCGCGTTCTGAAGATGGAACCCTCCGCTTCCCCATCCCGGCAATGACGTTCAGAGGAGCAGAAAAGTGATTGCGATTCGTCCGAGCAGATTGGCCCTCTATTTTATTGACGTCCGGGCACAAGTGCCGTTTCGATTCGGCAAGGAGACGCTCGAGCGGGTCACGTGTGCCCGCGTGATGTGTGAAGTGGAGGAAGCCTCTCGCGGATCCTTTCAAGGTTGGGGGGAGTCCCCGCTCTCCGCGCAATGGGCATGGCCCGGCGACGTGCCGTTACCGGAACGCGAGGCGGCTCTACGACAATTTTGCCGTGAGGTGCTGGAGGCATGGTCGGCGGTCGACGCCGGCGGGCACCCGCTGGCGCTCGGACATGCCTTCCTGCGCGAGACGTTGCCCGGGTTGCTGGTTTCGTTCAATTCGCGGCAAAGCACGGACAGCCAAATACCTTACCTGGCAGCATTAATGTGCTGTGCGCCCTTCGATATCGCGCTCCACGATGCGTATGGCCACGCCGCAGGCCGGCCGGTCTACGACTGCTACTCCTCTCGCGACATGCCCGACGGTTTGGGCGCCTACCTTGGAGAGGCCGACTTCAAAGGACTGTACCCGAGCGACTTTCTCTCGTACGGGGCAAGCAGGATTCCCGCGTGGCATGCCGTCGGGAGATTGGACGCATTGTCCGGAGAGGCGACGGCTTCGGATGAGGTGGGAAAAGGGGTTCCAGCGACCTTGGAAGAATGGATAGGCAAAGACCGGTTGAGCCGTCTGAAAATCAAACTGAGCGGCACCGATTTCGAGTGGGATTATGAGCGTGTGATGAACGTGGTCGACGTTTCGATGCCACGCGGAGTTACGAAGTTGGGTGTGGACTTCAATGGCACGGTGACAGACCCCCGGTACGTCATAAACCTGGTCGAGCGAATCCGCCGGGACCGGCCCGAGGTCCTGGACGCGCTTTGCTACGTTGAAGAACCGTTCGCGCCGGAACTACTGGAACGTGGGACGGACGTGTCCGCCGTCGCCAAGTGGACGCCGTGCGTCCTGGATGAAAGCGCCCATGACTGGCGTGTGCTTGAAAAAGCACACGCTCTCGGTTACTCGGGCGTGGTGGTGAAAACGTGTAAGACCCAGACGGAAGCGCTCTTGACGCTGAGTTGGGCGAAACGCCACGGCCTCGAGGTGTTGACCCAGGACCTGACCAACCCCATGCTTGCGCAAATCGCGCACGCCCAACTCGGGGCGCATGCGTCACCCGGCATTGGCCTCGAGACCAACTCCATGCAGTTTTATCCCGACGCGTCCGCGGACGAAGCCAGGGTCCATCCGGGCTTGTATCAACGGGTGGGCGGGTGTCTCGACCTCAAGACAATCAGCGGTCCCGGGTTCGGGTACAGGATTCACGAGATTGATCGTCAACTGCCTCAGCCTGCCAGGACGTCATGGTAGGGATTCGGACATGAACGGCACAGACCCCGGTTCGGTGGTCGGAACACTTTGACCCGCTTGGGCGGAAGGATGTCACGCTGTTGTGAAGAAGGACTTTGAACTCATCGGGATCGTCGGTTGCGGCAAGATGGGTCACATCTATCGCAAGGTTTTCGACCCGTTGTCTGACCGTTTCGTCATTGTGGACCCGCGAGCGCCCGACGACCTGCAACTCCGGCCCTATGCCGCGTTGGGTGACGTACCCGGCGACCTCTTCCATCGCGTGCAAATCTGGTGCATCTGTACGCCCACGGAAAAACACTTCGAGAGCCTTGAGACGATTCTGTCGAGAAATCCACGCGCACGGGTCATCGTGGAGAAACCCGCTTGCCTGAGTTTTGAAGTCGATCCCTTCCAGGCGCTTCTCAAGAAATACCGCGAGGCGCGCGTCCTGATCAACAGGCAGTACGCCGATTCCCGCGCCGTCAGGGAAATGGTGAGTGCGCTGAAGCGATACGACATTGCGCACGTCGACATGATTCGGATCGAGTTCAGTAAGGATCGCCGGCCGGACATTGACGCGGGCCGGTTTGTCGACTCGCACTTCGGGGTTCTTGGATACGAATGGTCGCACATTCTGACGATCATTCAACAGCTTCTCGGCCAAGACGATTGGGCGACGTATCGTGACCTTTCATCGGAGTGGCAGGCGACCTTCGATGACGTGCAATTCGTCTCCGAGCTTGAAGAACGGAGCGTTTTGCCGTCCGGAACGACGGTCCGGCTCAGGTCGTCGATGCTGGGCAGGTACGAATTTACTTCTTTCGTGCCATATGACCAACTGATCTGCCATCGTTACATTGAGGTCCGCGCCGGGACGCTCCGGTTCAGGCTTCAACTGGAACCTCGTGACGAGACAAGGTTCACCGGCCGTCTCTTCGAAAACCACTTCAGGATCGAAGATGGTGGCGACGTGTTGCATGATTCCACCATCATGGATCCCTTTTTGCCGAGATTTCTGCAATTGACCCTGAACCAACTCTTCCAGCCTGATTGTCCGCCGATTGACTGGACAACGCTGGATCGAATCATCTCGACAAGGAGTGCGATACGACGTCACGACGATCAAAGAACCCTGGTTACACCGACATGAACAGGATCGGCCACCGGTCTTGACTGACACGTGAGGAGTGGTCCGTTAGCGGGACAACTTTTTTGCGCGACCTGGGCCTTTTTTGTCAGCGAACCTCTCGCTCCTCGTCTCATCCTCACGTCCGCCAACCTGATTCTTTCGAAGCCACCCCGAACGCTTCAGGATCACGACAAAGCCGGTCCCTACGCCGAGACCAAGCACCGCCCAATCAACCCAGGACCAGTCCAAGTCGGGCGAAGCCGGAGCAGGCGCGGTCAGTGCCGCCACCAATAACGTGCCCGCTGAAATACTTCCATAGAATGCGACTCCCTTCCATCGACTTTTGAAGCGTGACAGGGTAGGGTACAGCACCACAATGCACGTCAACGAAAACGTGCAAACCGAAATGATGGTGGCCAGTGCAGAGATTCCCTGCATGATCGAGAAGTGATTCCTCCGGATACGGCATAGCTTCCTGTAAAGGGCTGGACTATGCTTGAATTTCAGCGGCTGACTCGGCTATTTGTCAACAGCCTTTGTGGATAATCATAAGACTCCTGTTCAACATTATCGTCTAATGCCGGAAATACTTTTCCATTCCATTCATATCTTCATAACGTCTTGAAATATAACTCCAAATACACGTAGATATTTTAAGTACACTATATTTAGTGCAAAAATAGAATTCACCACAATGCACAAAAAATGTGCAATCTGCTCGATCTTTGATCATTCGGACATGGAATAAGCATTCTAAAAAAAATTTCACCAACTTATCCCCAGATTCTGGGGAAAGATCATTTGGCTCCATTTTTGCTATTCGCAACGCCCGCAAGGCCCATCCAAAGTCGGTATCCTCTCATCGTATCGGGTCACTCTCATCTTCCCTTGTTGAACCATGAACCCCGACGACCTGCCCACACTCCTTCGGGCCCTGCAGGACCCCCGTCTGTATCCCCATCCGGTCACCGACTTCGATCTTCGGGAAACCCATATTTCCTGGGTCCTGCTGACCGGACCCTTTGCTTATAAGATCAAAAAACCCGTTAATTTTGGATTCGTGGACTTTTCTTCCCTCGCCCGACGCCAATTTTTTTGTCATGAGGAGATTCGCTTGAACCAACGGTCGGCACCGGATATCTACGTCGATGTCCTCCCGATTTCCGGAACGCCCGAGCACCCGCGGCTGGATGGACAAGGGGAACCCTTCGAATTCGCCGTGAAAATGCGACAGTTCATGGCCGATGCTACCTTGGATCACGTGCTGGACCAAGTTCGACCGCATCAGATCGACCGATTAGCCCAGGATATTGCAACCTTTCATCACAACGCGGCCGGAGCGGAACGGGAGACGTCCTTTGGCACTCACGAATTGATAGCAGAAGTCATCGCAGAAGTCTTTGAACAGATCCCCTCCGATGGCCGCTTTTCCGAACATCACTCATCCCTGGAACAACTTCGGCACTGGCTCACTCGCTTCCACACGGCTCATGCCGGTGATTTCGAAAAACGCAAAGTGAGCGGATTCATTCGAGAGGGCCATGGTGATCTTCACCTGGCCAATCTGGCCCTTCTGGACGATCGGATTATCGCATTCGACGGCATCGAGTTCAGTGAACGGCTGCGATGGATCGACGTCATCAACGACGTGGCGTTTACGGTGATGGATTTCCGGGCCAGAGGGCAGCCGGCATTGGCAAGCCGATTCCTGAATCGCTACCTCGAATTCACGGGGGACTATGACGGCCTGGGACTCCTCCCCTTTTACGAAGTCTACCGGGCCCTCGTCCGGGTGAAGGTCGCCGCACTCGCTTTCGCCCAGGCCCGTGGGCAGCGGATTTCGTCACACGCGGACGATTTCATTCGGTATCTCTCGGCCGCCCAATCCTTGACCGAAACTCAAGCGCCGTGGCTCGTCATCATGCACGGAGTAACCGGAACCGGGAAATCATTCGTCTCG
This sequence comes from Nitrospirales bacterium, assembly GCA_965203665.1. GTDB lineage: Bacteria > Nitrospirota > Nitrospiria > Nitrospirales > UBA8639 > Bin75. The sequence continues at coordinate 2,047,855 of OZ241905.1, forward strand.
GAAACGTTGCTGGAACAGACCGGCGCCATCCGTCTCCGGTCTGACGTCGAACGTAAACGCCTGTTCGGATTAGCACCGTCGGATCGGAGTTCCGGGGAATTCAAGGACGCCGTGTATGGAACGGAAACGACGCGAAAGACTTATGACCGCCTGCAAGCCCTTGCGCGGCAACTTCTGCTGTTCGGATATCCGGTCATCGTGGATGCGACCTTTTTGAAGCGGCAGCATCGTCATGCGTTCAAGAAGCTGGCGGCCTCGTTGAACGTCCCCTTCCTGATACTGGACATGCAGGCCGAGCTGGCCACTCTTCGCGAAAGGGTCGCGGCTAGAGCCGTCGCGGCGGATGACGCCTCGGAAGCCGACCTGTCCGTCCTGGAACAACAGGAGCGGGATCAAGAGCCGCTCGCCCCGGACGAACGAGTCTCGACCCTGAGGCTTCACTCAGGCGACCCGTTTGACCCCGCCGAGGTCGTCGGTATGCTCGAATCAACACGCGAGGAGAGGAAGTAGCACGCCCCGGGGCGGACTGGCGTCAGGCCACCCCGGAGTAGTAGCGCAGAATATCCGACACGGAAATCAGGCCGATGATTTTACCGCTTTCCGTCACGCACACGTGACGGGTCGCTTTTTCTTTCATGAGCTGCACGGCCGTCACCATCGACTCACTACTTTCAATCGTCAGAAGCGGTTCCCGCATGCAGGTTTTGACGGTCGTTGTCGCCGCATCGACCCCGTTGGCGACCACTTCCCGGCTCAATTCGGTTTCCGTGATACTTCCGATGAAGTCATCACCGCCTTCGACCAACAACGAGCCGACTTTCCACTTTTGCAAGGATTCTCCGGCTTCCCGTAGCGTGGCGTCATGCGGGACGGAGCGAATTGACCGGGACATAAATTCGCTCACGGTGGGGCCGCCCGTCGATTGGGAGCGTTGACCGGCACTGGCCTGAGCCCGCCGGGCCTCCAAATCCGCGATGCAACTTTCCAATACCCGTAACCGTTGTCGCAGGGCTTCCCGTTCATTATCCAGCCCCGCTCCCTCCGGAGCTTCGTCCGAGATATTGACGAGTCCTCCCGCTTCTCCCAACTGCGCATATTCATAGGCTTCCAACATACTCGAGGAACTGCCCAACACTTCGGCAATGAGTTCCTCCATGGCCAAGTCAAATTCTTCGATGGATGATTGCGTGGATGAGCCTCCCATAATAAACGTCTTCAGGCTCGTAATTTGCTGACGAAACCGATCGATATTCTGATCGAGCGCGCCGCTTTTCTCTTTAACCGCCCCTTTGGTTTTATCCATGACGCCTCCTTAAAGCAATAAGAGACGATGGTACCTCACGTGGCTTGGATCACACAAGATTGAAATGACGCGATTTTTCACGTTTGTGATGATTTTTCATCCTTCCGGCACACAATCTCTCATGACAAGACGAGAGCATTCGTGAGATAATATTTTGTAATTGGTGTCTCTAAGACTCGTGATCGTGTTGGACCCGAGCAAGGAGGAGGCCGATGGATGTAAAAATTGACAGCCGGAACGTCGGCATGACGCCGAGATGGAAACAGGAAATCCAAGACCGGATCACCACACTGCAAACCGAGTACGACAACATCACTCACGCCCGCATCACGTTGACCAAAAACCCACACCATAAAAAGGGAGAGGATAACGCCGAAGCGCTGATCGTGCTGAATCTTCCTCCACGTCATACCGTGACGGCACGAAAAGAAGCCAAGAGTTTCGAGGAAGCCATTCGCTCCGCGTTCAAGGCCGCGACGACGGAAATCAAGAAATTTCGCGAAAAGCCCGTTTCGCAGAAACCCGACAAACTCGAGGTACTGTGAGCCATCCCGGGTCGGACATTTACCGGGTCTACGGAAAAAACGGGAGTCTTGGGGCAGACGGACCACGGTGCGTTTCGCCGTGTGACAGATTGACAAAATGGAGGCCCGAGTGAATCAAAAATTATACGTCGGGAACCTGGCCTATTCGACGACGGACCTCGAATTGCAGGAACTGTTTGCCCAACATGGAACCGTCCAGTCCGCCAACGTCGTCACGGATCGTTATACCGGACGGTCCCGGGGGTTCGGGTTCGTGGAAATGGGGAGCGGAGAGGAAGCGCAGCAAGCCATAGAGGCGCTCAATGGCACAGACCTCCAAGGCAGAAATCTCGTGGTGAATGAGGCGAGGCCTAAAGAAAAATCTTTCCGCCCGCGAGGGTAACGCCTGACCGCAATCCCCCTCGATTCCTTTGACGTTTTTCGCCGCCAGCCGAAAGCAGAATCGCCTCGACATCCGAGCAAGAGCGACGTTCCGACTTGCCATATGTCGCATTTGAGCCGGACGATTTCCACGAAAAGTACGGTTAAGCCTTTACAATCCGTCCTTGGGCAGGTATCCTTGGAAAACTTGCCTTTTCGAGTGCTGCTTCATCAAAACGGTGGACGGGATTTTGAGAAGACGATACTGAAGCAAGTGCAAAGCAGCACTTTCCGTTCCAACAATCATTCACTTTATTACGTGCCAGTTGTTTCTCAGACACGACTTTACTGATCACTCAATGGATACTGACACCATGACGACTCTGACTCATTCAAACACCGTTACCCCCGTACCACGTATATATGATCGCTTGAACCTGACGTTGTTTCCCACTATCACGGGCGGTGCAGTCATCGGGTTGCCCACCTACGCGTATTTCTATGATTTTTCATGGCTGGCGTGGACCATGTTCGCGCTGCTCTATATCGTCACGGGGCTGGGCATCACCGTGGGATATCACCGCTTATTGGCCCATCGAAGTTTTACGTGCCCCGATTGGGTGAAGGGCGCGTTTTTGATTGCCGGGGGCTGGGCGTTGCAAAATTCCGGACTCAAATGGGCGGCGGATCACATCCGCCATCACGCGCGGTGCGATCAGGAAGAGGATCCATACAATGCGCAATTGGGATTCTGGTACAGTCATTGCGGGTGGCTCTTCTGGATGGATCCCCATAAAGACGATAAATATGCCACTAAGCTGAAACAGGACCCCGTGGTGGTGTGGCAAGACCGGTATTATGTCCCCATTGTCCTGTCCGGCTTGGCGTTAACCTTCGTGGTGGGATTCGTGTACGGCGGTTGGATCGAGGGACTGGGTTGTTTCCTGCTCGCCGGAGTCGGCCGAATCTTTTTCGTCTTGAATTCCACGTTTTGCATCAATTCCATTTGCCACCTGTGGGGGGTCCAACCGCATGGAGATTCCGATTCCAGTCGTGACAGTTGGTGGGTCTCGCTCATCACCTTCGGAGAGGGATACCACAACTATCACCACATGTATCAAAGTGATTATCGGAATGGTCCCAAGTGGTACAATTTCGATCCGTCGAAGTGGCTCATCTACGGTCTCTCCCGCGTGGGACTCGCCGGTTCTCTGCGCCGTTTTTCCTGATCGCCACGTTTTTGCAGACCGCTGACATCGTTTCAGCGTCCAAAGTTCCCCTTCTCATAGATCCACCCGCAAACCATTGCCGGAAATCTGTGGTCAGCCGTTCAGGTGACCACGGCCGGCGGCGCGTGCAGCGTGGTCCTCGCCGATTCCTTCGTCTCCACGCGCAAAGCACTCTTCTCGGATCGTTCGAGATGGCCGCAGGCCCGGCACCGATACTCGAAGAGACTCATCACGTCAAGAGGTTCGAGGAATTCGCCTTGATCTTCGAGGACCATCAACCCCTGGCATTGGGGGCATGTCCGATATCCGTTCATATTTGATATTACCATGGTTTGGGCATCGTGTGGCGGCTCGGGGTCACATGCGTGTGCCGGAGAGTACAGGCTGCGGATGTCGGTCGTGTTAACCCGGCTTCAAAACCACGTAAAAAGGGATTGGTCGCGAGACATGCGAATCCAACATTTCGTGGGAATGTAGGGGTGTTTCGTGATGAGGAGAGGGTTCTACAACTTGAAGAGTTGTGAGATCACGAGATAGGCCCAGGATGCCGCAAAGATGTAGGTGATTTCCTTTTCGCCGATGTCTTTGTAAATCAGGCGATACCCGACGACCGGCACCACGGCCACCAGCGCGGCCGAGAAAAAATGTCCCACCACGTCACCCAGCACCTCGCCAATGGTCTCATTACCGGGCAGGGCCAGAAACACGCTCGCCCCGACCAGAGGAACCCATAACCATCGTACGTTGACCATTCCTCCCTCCCCGCGATTCCCAGGAACACCTGGGGCATCAGCTCCCGGGTATTCTATAAAAAACTGCTTCTCCATGCGACCCCGGCGCAATGGCACGGACGATTCCAGCCCATGCCAAAAGCCGTCACAGCCGATGGTCACGGCAAAAAAAGGGACCGTCTCATGAGGACGATCCCGTCAGCTTGATGAGGGGGTTGGTTGCGGGGGAGGGATTTGAACCCTCGACCTTTGGGTTATGCGCGCCACTACAGCTTTCGCCGCCTGGAAAATCCAGTTCGTGGTCCGGACTTTCTCTTCATCCTCGGACCGGCTTTGCCGCCGTTAGGATGCCTGCCGTCAAGTCTCTACACCTTCTGCCGGAGCGCGACGGCTCCGCCAGCTTGGCTCGGGGTTACCCCGCTACCGGCTTCCCCGAATTTGACAGGTAATCGTACAGAAGTTTCCTTCTGCACAGCCCATTCATTGTTGGGAGGGGTTGCAAATGTTTCGAGCAACCAGCGGATCACTCCTCACGGTATTGAGCCCAACGAGCTACCAGACTGCTCCACCCCGCAGAGGAATGGTAGCGAAGCGTCGCGAACAAAGTCAAATCACCGTCTGTGACGACTGCCAGGAGTTACCATCGGAAAGGAAGGAGGTAAAGGCAAAGACACTGGATCCTCGATTAAAGATGTCGAGGATGACAGAGGGAAGGACGGCTTCACAGGATCGGGGCCGGTTGTGCTATGGTGCGGGCATCATGCTCCTGGCCGGAATCTTCGGAGGCATCCTGTTTGTCCTGCTGATTATCGGGGACTGGTATCAGTTTACCAGCCTCAGGCCCTTTGCCGCGCAATACGGGTTCGGCATCGCCAGCCGGCGTGACCGCCTCGACGCCCTGACCCGGCAAACCTTGCTCCGGCAATTCGGCAAACACGATACCATTGCGCTGCCGCATGGCGTGGCGCGGTGGTTCGGCGCGCAAGAAGTGATCTCGCTTCGTCCCTCGTACCAATTATTCTCCATGCGGTTTCGCACGGCATGGCCGTTGAAAGGCACCATCACGGTCCGGTCCACCGGGACCGGCGTGGAACTGCACCTCATCAAACGCGTGCCTTGGTCATCGGGTCTGCTCACCCTGCTTTGGTTGGGACTCGTGGCGATCGGCACCGTGATCTTTCTGGTCACGTTCGGGGTCGACGGTGGGTTCGATTCGGCAAGCGGCTGGTTCCTGGCTCTGGGCATCGCCGGACTCGGCGCCTTGGTCCTGCTTTTCGGGTTGATCCTGATCTCCCTGGCCTATCGGCTTGAGGATTCCCGGTTGATGCAAGTCTATGGGGAACTCCAGGATGCATGGCTCAATCCGCAGCAGCCTTCTGCCGGTGCCTCCCAAGTCGCAACATTGCCTGAATAGAGGCAATGCCGTGGTCAGTAGAGACGTTTTTCCATAGTATGCTCTATGGTTGAGAAAGGACTGAAAAATGAAAAGGCGACTTCACCCCATTGCCGGCGTGCTTGCGATTCTGATCATCTCGGTGTTCTGGGTCGGCACTCTCGGCTCTGAACTTTTCGGCACGGAAGACACCATCCGGACCGTCAAACTCATGATTCCCTGGGGCTTCCTGGTGCTTGTTCCGTCACTTGCCTTAGCAGGGGCTACCGGCTCGTCACTCGCCCGCCGCCGAACAGACGAGGCCATCGGCCGCAAGCGCAGACGGATGCCGTTTATCGCCGCCAATGGCATCTTCATCCTGGTTCCCGCCGCGCTGTACCTGGCCTTCAAGGCCGACACTTATGCGTTCGACGCAACTTTCTATGCCGTGCAGGCCCTGGAACTTGCCGCGGGAGCCCTGAACCTCACGCTCCTGGGATCGAGCCTGCTCGATGGCCTTCGGCTGACGGGCCGGCTTGTTGCCCCCGGCCGGTAAGAGCCGAGAGGATTAAAGGAAAGCCAACATGACCAGGCGTGTCAAGATGCACGTGCCGATTGGGTCACGGATGATTGGAATGAGTTGGACGAGGCTTACCCGTCGGAGGTTTTGAGGAGGTCTTGGGGTTTTTTGAGGAGGGTGTCGGCGCGGAATTTGGGGATGACGTAGACCCAGTCGGCGACCCGCTTGTTCAGGGCTTCGATTTCGGCTTTGACTTCGGCTTCGGGCTTGATCTTGGGTTGCTCGGGGTTGGTGTCGGCTTCCTTGTCTTGCGTGTCCGTATCGGGTTGCTCGTCGGCTTGGGGATCTGATTCTTTTTCCGGTTCCGCTTCGTTTTCAGGTTCAGGTTTCCAGACCAGGTCGGGGTTGAATGTCGCGGAGATCGTCACGTGGTTTTTGTCGTCTTTCGGGAGGAGTTGCACGGTTCCTTGGAGGCCGTCGAAGGTTTCGAACACGGCGGTCACGACCGGTTGCCCGTCGAACGGGATTTCGCTCACCGGTTTGACATCATCCAACGAGAGCGAGGTGACCGTGGACACGATGTTGTTCACGGTAAATTGCGACTCAATCTCCAGGCCTTCCGGCAGGTTCGCCACTTGATAGTTGAGGTCCGAGGGCTTGGCCTTCTCCACGACCAGCCGGGTCCTGTCCGGGTGGGTCACGGTCAGGCGCCTGACCCGTTTCGTTTCAATCTGCGTGAGTTCCTTGTCCAGCCATTTGCCCGGATTCTTGTCGACCGTGAGCCGCCCCTCGACCAGCCACGTCTGCGGGTCTCCGACTTTACGGATGAACAGTTCCTTGTACCCGCTCTTCCCCTGCGCCGGTCGATCATTGCCGATGACGGCCGCAGCCACGGTGTTGTCCGTAGCATCTTTGAGGGTGATGCCCGTGGATAACGAACCCTCCGCGTTCACGTCCTGCAATCCCAGTTTTTCGTAGAGTTCAGGTTTCCGGGTTTTGGGTTCGAGGGTTGTGAGTTCCGCGAGGCCGATGAGCGTTTCCCGCACGGTTCCAAGGTCGGCCGGGTAATCATATTTTTCCTTGACCCGCCATGTGTCTTCCTGCTGGTGCAGCGTGATGGTGCCGCTTTGCGTGGCCACGTTAAGCTCCGTGACGTCGTTGATGACGGTCTTCAGTGCGGGGAAGACGGGTTGGCCCGTCGGCGGGGCGCCGGGTTCTTGTTGTTCGGCCATGAACACCGCCACGATGATCAGGACGGCGGCGATCACTGCCAAAGAGCTAAGGGTCTTGAGTTTCATAAGTTTGTGCCGACTCCAGGTCCCGATTCATGAACTACGCTGGCGGCGGCGTATGTTCCAGGCGCCGAGTACGACACCGCCTACGGCGATCACCAACGGCATGAGACCGATATTCAGAAACTTCACGACGTTTTCGAGGCCATCGATGTTTTTCTGTAGTTCGTGCTGGACGTTGCGCAGTGCTTTTCTGGTCGCCACCAACTCCTGCCGGAAGCCCTCCAGCGCGGCTTGTTGTTCGGCACTCAGAATGACGGTGGTTTGGTCTTCTTTGCGCTTCTGCAAATCCTGAATTTTGCGTTCGGTGTCCTTCAGGCGTTGTTGCAGGGCTTGTTCCTTTTGCCGGTACCGGGCTTCGGCTTCCTGTTGGATGGCCCTGACCAGGGTGAAGGGGCGCGAGAAGCTCCCCCGGTTCCTGACGCTGATCAGGTCGTGACTGCCGGTCAGGTTGTCCAAGGCATTGGTCACGAAATCGTTGTTCGCGGCGGTAGGGATCCCGATCCGCTGTCCCAGGAAATTTTGGGATTGGACCCAAAACCGGTCCTGCAGCATGTCGGTGTCCGCCACTACGATGACGTTGATCGGCTCCGCGGATTCGGCCACGTGCGGGCGTTGTTCGGTTTCTTTGACGGCACTCGCGGCCTCCGGTTCCTTTGGTTCGTCCGTTTCCTCCGCGGGCGGCCTGCCGTCGGGAAACGCGGTCTTCACGTTGCCGGTCAGGCGCGCGGCCAGCACGAGGATTTCGTCTCCCGGCCGGTAGTCCCGCAGGATGCCTTCCACGTCGGGCATGAACTGCAAGCGGGCGGCCTCGATCTGCATGGCCTGGTCATCGGTTTCCACCAAGGATGTCCACTCGACCGCGCTGCCTTCTTTCTTGCGCAGGATCCCGGTCGAGGCCATGGTGAGGTTCGGGAGTTTGGCGGTTACCACGTCCTCGGCATTGAGTTGCCGGGGCGTCAGGTCGATCCACACGGGGTAGTCCGCCACCATCATGCGGTCTTCCTTTTGGAAGTTGACCCGTTTGGCCAAGGGGAGATCGCCCACCACTTGACCGTCAATCAGCTCGATGCCCCAGGCGTCGAAGACCGGACCCAGATCGGAATTGCGCGGCCCCTGCATGCCCGTGGGGTTGCGAGGATTGGGCAGCACGCGGTCGGCTTCAGCATGGGGGTCCACGAAGACCACGGCGCGACCGCCGCGCAGCACGAACTGGTCGATGGCATAGAGGGTCGGGTCGCCCAGCCGCTTGGGATGCACGACCATGAGCACGTCCACGTCTTCGGGGATGTCCGTGACGGCCTTGTCCAGGACCTTGACTTCCATGACCTCCCGTATGCTGTCCATGATCATCCAGGGCGGCCCTCCGCCCGCGGCCTGTGGAAACGGCATTTGCGGGCCGCCGTCCAGAGGCAGGGTGCTCAACAGGCCCACGATTTTCTGTTTGGGATTGGCCAGCCGGTACACGAGTTTCGTGAGATCGTATTCGAGAAATTCCTCACGGCTCTGCTGAAAGAACGGGATGAGTTCCCGGTCGTCCGTGGCATTGGTGCCCACGAGTCCGAAATAGAACTGCGCGTTGCCCTGGTCGATCGGTACGCCGCGCAGGCCGTATCCGACGGCGCGATCTTCGTCCTCCGAAAAGGGCTCGGGGTCGATGACGTGCAGGACCAGGTTTCCGGCGGCGGTCTGTTCATATTCCTGCAAGAGTTCCAGCACCCGGTTGGTATAGCCGCGAATGCCGGCCAGTTCCACGGCCAGCTTCTTCGACAGGTAGAACCGCAGGGTCACCGGCTCGTCGAGCCCACGCAGAATGTTTCTGCTGCCCTCGGACAGGGTGTAGAGGCGTTGTTCCGTGAGATCGATGCGGGCCGACCGGAACGCCACGTGACTCAGGACGTTCACCGTAAAAAACAGGACCACCGCGATGGCCAATCCGCCTCCTGTCAGAAGTCGTGCGTTCATGGGTCCTTTATTCCGCTTTCTTCCATTCCAGCATGAGCGCCGTGGCAAATAACCAGAAGCCGATGAGCGAGAGGAAATATACCAGGTCGCGCAGATCGACGACCCCGCGACTCAGGGCGTTGAAGTGTGTCAGGAAACTGAACGAACTGATCAGTTCCACGAAGAATTGCGGGGCCCACCCGGTGAACACGTCCAGCACCATGGAAAAGCCGCTGAGGACGAACCCCAACCCGACCACCACGCTGATCACAAAGGCGATCACTTGGTTCTTGGTGAGGGCCGACACGCATGAGCCGATCGCCATAAAGCCGCCCGCCATCAAAAAGCTGCCGAGGTAGCTTGCCAGGATCACCCCGTTGTCCGGCTCTCCCAGGATATTCACGGTCACCCACATGGGAAAGGTCAGCGCCAGTGCAATGCCCGTAAAGCACCACGCCGCCAGGAACTTGCCGACTACGGCTTCCCATAAGGTCACGGGTAGCGTGAACAGCAATTCGATGGTCCCACCGCGCCGCTCCTCGGCCCAGAGCCGCATGGCCAGGGCCGGGATCAGGACCAGATAGAGCCACGGGTGAAAGTCGAAAAAGGGAATGAGATCCGATTGCCCGCGGGCAAAAAAGTCACCCAGATAGAAGGTAAAGGCTCCAGCCAGCATCAGGAAAATGATGATGAACACCGCGGCAATCGGCGTGGCAAAGTACCCGATCAGTTCCCGTTTGAAGATGACGCCGATTCTACCCATATCCTGTTGTCTTGCCGGTCTTTTCCGCTGTTCATTACTGCCGGGCTGTCCCTACGTGAGGGCCTGGGCGGGCATGGTCAACGAGCGGAACACCTCATCCAAGTGCCCGTGTTCCACGGATAACTCCACCACGTCCCAGTTCTGCTGATGTACGCACTGGCTGACGGCTCCGATGATGGGTTGCCCGTCCTTCGGCAGAATCCGATATTCCGGCGCGGTCCCGTCGAGGGCCTCGGCCCGCCTGACGCCGGGCAGCCCTTCCAGTGTCGCCTGCACGCCATCGGTGGATGGCCCCCGCAATCGCAGGATCACCGCATTGTGATAGCGGGACCTGGCCTCCAACTCCGCCGGCGTGCCGTCGGTGATCACTTTGCCCTTGGCGATGATCATGGCGCGTGTGCAGACCGCGTGGACTTCTTCCAGCACGTGCGTGGACAAAATGATGGCCTTCTCTTGCGCCATCGTCTTGATGAGCCCGCGCACTTCATGTTTCTGGTTGGGATCGAGCCCGTCGGTGGGTTCGTCAAGAATCAACACGGACGGATCATGCAGGATGGCTTGGGCCAAGCCGACCCGGCGTTTGAATCCCTTGGAGAGAGTATCGATGGGCTGGTGCGCCACCCCTTCGAGATTCACTTTTTCCATGGTCTCGGAGACCCGGCGATACAATTCCGCTCCGCGAAACCCGCGCATTTCGCCGATGAACATCAGAAAGCTCAACGGCGTCATCTCCCCATAGGCCGGGGCCCCTTCCGGCAAATACCCCAGGCTCTTTTTGGCTTCGAGCGGCTCCTTCCAAATGTCGAAGCCGTTGACCGTCACGGTACCTTTGGCGGGGGTCAGAAACCCCGTGATCATTTTCATGGTCGTGGATTTCCCCGCGCCGTTGGGCCCCAAAAAGCCCAGCACTTCGCCCCGGCCGACCGTAAACGACACGTCTTCCACGGCCACGATCGGCCCGAATGTTTTCCGCAGTCCTCGCAGTTCAACCATCGCGTTCACTGTTTTCTCCGTTCCCGCTGACGGGTTCTTCATCCTGTTTCATAATATAACTGCATGTGCCGGAGTCAAGGGGGCTACACCGGAGTTTCCCGTACCCGATTTGCAGGTTCTCTTTACGTGACATTGGCGGATTTTGAGCACGTCGGGGGGTTAGATTTCCGAGGGACGCTTAGAATCCACAATGACGACCGTCCCACGCATGATCGGATGCAGCGTGCAATGGTAGGGATACAGCCCGGGCGGCAACTCCGCTATTTCAAACACGCCATCCGGTCCGATGGACCCGGAATCGAAGGCGCAGGCGCCGGTTCCCCGGCATCCGTCATGCGTAATGGTGTGATGCGAGCCGGTGGGATTCTCCCACCGAATCGGATTGCCGGCCGTCACCGTGGCAGTGACCGGCGCGAAATATGGAGACCAGGATTCCATTTGAATCCTGAACGGTGCCGACACGGCACCGACCCAGGAGGCAGTCAGGATCGACACCACTACCAGCACACCCAGTACGGATCGTTTCACGGCTTCACTTCCTTTCTGCATTCCATTTTCATCGGTTTCGACGTCGCGGTGCCATGACGGACGGGCACTCATAGAGACAGTATACACCCCGGCCCTGACGGACTCCAAATTTCACAACTTGCTGGTTTTCAAGAAGAATGAAATACGAGGATTGCGAAAATCTTTTATAGGAACCTCTGATTTATGGTGATAGCGGGATGGAGGGCAAGGCGTCCCGGAGCGAAACCCGAGGCTTATCAGAGAGATAGGTGAGGGTTGAGCGAGGACACAACGCCGCCATACGCCCGATAGTGCACTAAATCAGAGGTTCCTATAATCCTTTACCCGTTTTTAGTTGGCGTAATTCATAGAAGGTGCCACGCCAGACGATCCCGCCACGCCAGAGCGCCAATGCCGCCGAACGGCATTGGATATAGACCAACAGGCCGATCGTGAGGGGAAGTAACAGGCCCTGCCAAAATTTCACCCCGAACGGGGCCATGGTGACTCCAAAGCTGACGATCATCATGACGATGGTCACGGCATACCCGGCTTGAGGCCATCCCCCGGTCACCCAGACCCCGATCCACGGCCAGATGTGCATAACCAGGGCGGCCAATGTGACCGCGATCACCACCGAGATCCGGTATTCCATGCCCGCAAACATGTTTTTCATGAGGCCGTCGATGAGTTCCCCGACCGACCGGTACCATTCCACCGTGACCATTCCCCTCCCGTTCAGCACGTCCTGCCTGTAGCCGTCGTCTTTCACCAGCTTTCCGAATTTCAGATCGTCGTCCGGCCGCAGGGCTACCGGCTCATGACCGCCCATGGCCCGGTAGACCGACGTCCGGATCAGGTTAAACGCCCCAATGCCCATGTAGCGCCGGCTCTGCGGATTTCGGGCTTGCCACGGTTTGAAGATGATGAACATGAACATCCCGAAGGTCGCGGACACCGCCGTCAGGAAACTCCCGGGCATGGTGCCTTGTGGGATCACGGTGACGTGATCGAATTGGTGCGCCTGCACGTGAGCCATGGCTTTTCTGAGCGCGGACGGGTGAAACACGATATCCGCGTCGGTGAACAGGATGAATTCGCCTCGAGCCTGTTGCGCGCCGACGTGCAACGCGTGCGGCTTCCCGATCCAGCCCGCCGGCAAATCGTCAATCGTCACGACGACCAGGCGAGCGTCCCGTTCCGCGATTTTTTCGAGGATTGTTCCCGTGTCGTCGGTCGACCGGTCATTGACCACAATGAACTCGAGGTCCAGATAGTCCAAGGCCAGAACCGATTCCAGCGCCTGCTCCAGATTTCGTTCTTCGTTACGGGCCGGGATCACGATTGAGACCGACGGGAGCCGGTGATCATCTTCGACCGGGACGGACGCCAATACCGGGAACGCGTGCCGGTTACTCATGAGCCAGATCCCGGCCGGTATCCAGAACCCGGCAGCCAACATCGCCAGACTGAGATGAATGGTGTACGTATCCATGTTTTCCGTTCGGATGATCGGTGTTTTGCACTCAACGCGGGATGAGGTATTTCACCAGTTTTTCCATGGTCAGGCCCTGGACCACGATGGAAAAGACCACGACGACGTAGGTCATGGCGAGGATGACGTCGCGGTCAGGGCCGGCCGGCAATGACAGGGCCAGGGCCACGCTGATGCCGCCCCGCAACCCGCCCCACGTCATCAGCCACACGGCCCCCGGAGTGAATGCGCGCACGCGACTCAGGAGCGCGATCGGCAACCCGATCGCCATGAGGCGTGACAGGAGGATGAGCGGAATCAATATCGCGCTCGCGAGAAGATAGTCTCCGGTGAACGTGAGCACGAGGACTTCCAACCCGATTAACACGAACAGGACCGCATTCAGGATCTCGTCGATCAATTCCCAGAACGTGTCCAGATGTTCGCGGGTCTTCTCCGACATCGCCAGCACGCGTCCTTGATTGCCCACCATCAAGCCTGCCACCACCACGGCAATGGGACCGGAGAGGTGCAAAGCACCCGCCAGCGCATAGCCGCCGGTGACGAGAGCCAGGGTGATCAGCACTTCGACCTGATACTGGTCGATACTTTTCAGGAGCCAATACGCCAGGTAACCCAGCCCCAGTCCGAAGACGATCCCGCCTACGGCTTCCTGCGCGAACAGCCCGGCCACGTAGCCGACCGTCGGCTCATGCGTCCCGGCCGCCACTTCAGCCAGGACCAGAAAGACCACGACCCCCACGCCGTCGTTAAAGAGCGACTCGCCTGTAATTTTCACTTCCAGACTCTTGGGAGCGTTGGCATTTTTCAGAATGCTCAGGACCGCGATGGGATCCGTTGGGGAGATCAGGGCCCCGAACACCAGACAAGTGAGATAGGAGAGCGGAATACCGATCAGGTTCAACACCCCATAGGTGAAGGTGCCTACCAGGAACGTGGACAGCATGATGCCGACCGTGGCCAACGACCCAATCGCCCATTTCTGATTGAACAGGTCGTTGAGATTCACGTGCAAGGCCCCGGCGAAAAGCAAAAAACTCAACATGCCGTGCAACAGGGTCTTGTTGAAGTCGATGGATTCGAGCCACCTGGCGGCCAGGGCCTCCACGTGATACCCGAGGAGATCGATGCCGTGCAGCAGGAGGGAACCGGCCAGGGCGATGATCATCACACCGATGGTCACGGGTAATCGAATGAACCGGTAGTTGAGATACGAGAATCCGGCTGTCAGCGTGAGGACGATGGCAAGGATGTCGAATAGATCCATGGAAGGAGACAGATCCATAGGGGGAGACAGATCGGGTTAAGCCGGTTTGTCACAATAGGCCGATGACCCGGGACGGGTACGGCTCCGGTCAGGAACCCTGGAACAGTTCTTCAAAAAAGAGCTGCATGTGTTTCCAGGATCGCACATCGGCTTGGCGATTGTACTTTAAGGCGTCTATGCCGTGGGCATCCGCACCGGGATTGGTGAAACTGTGTCGGGCCCCGGCGTAGACCACCATCTGCCAATCCAGATTTGCGGCATCCAAAGCCTGTCGGAATTTGCGCACGTGCTCCTCGGTGAGAAATGGATCGGCATTGCCGTGGGCAATGAGGATTTTCGCTTTGGCGTTTTGGTTTTCAGGAGGCAACGGCAATGCCCCGTGAAAGCTCGTCACGCCCTTCACGTCGGCCCCGCTGTAGGCCAACTGAAGTACCGTGGCACCGCCGAAGCAATAGCCGATCGCCGCAAGGCGTTGCGGATCGACCATCTCCTGGCTTTGCAACACGGCCAGCCCTGTGAGGGCGCGAGCTTGCCATACCTTGACGTCGGCCTGAACCTGCTTCATCCAGGTTGCCGCCTGGTCCGGATGGGTCGTGACCTGGCCTTTCCCGTACATGTCCACGGCAAAGGCCGCGTACCCAAGTGCCGCGAGTTGCCGGACCCGGTCGCGGGCATACTCGTTCAAGCCCCACCACTCGTGCACCACCAGGATGCCGGGTCGTTTCCCCGTCTGCGCGTCATCCCAGGCCAGGAACCCTTCGAGTTGCACCTCGCCGTGTTGATAGGGAATCGCCTTGGTTTGGATTTCGGCCAGACAAAGCGAGGGGATAAACAGAACCAGCACGTATGCTGCGAGTCGGTGTAACATCATCGCTGGAGAGAACCTTTTTTCAGGACGACCTTACGGAACCGCTGATTTATTGTGATAGCGGGATGCAGGGCAAGGCGTCCCGGAGCGAAACCCGAGGCTTATCACAGAGATAGGCGAGGGTTGAGCGAGGACACAACGCAGCCATGCGCCCGATAGGGCAATAAATCAGAGGTTCCTTACTTGTTCTGTTTGAGTTCAGCGACATCATCGGCATCCGGGATAACCAGAAATTCGGGATAGGCCTCAATGCCCAACTCCGCCACGTCCTGACCGAGTTCCTCTACGTGCTGCGAAACCCGTGCCTTGATGGTCTTATCGATGATCAGCCACAGGATCCATGAGGTGCCGAACACAAACGCTCCGACCGCTACGATGCCCAGGAGTTGCACGCCCACGTTCCCGCCGGCCGCAATACACACGGCCAGCGTGCCCCACATCCCGGCCACGAGATGGGCCGGAACGGCGCCCACGACGTCGTCAATCTTCAGGGTTTCCAGGAGCCTGATACCTGCCGTACACAGCACTCCGCCAGCCGCTCCAATGATGATCGCCCAGTGATGCTCGACAATATCAGGACCCGCGGTAATCGATACCAGCCCGGCAATCGCCCCGTTGAGCCCGGCAAACAGATCGTAGCGGCCCAATATCGGCCGCGACACGGAGATCGCCGCCATGACCCCCGCGGCTGCCGCCAGATTCGTATTCACGAGGATAATGCTGATGGCCACGGCATCGCCGACCCCGGCCAACGCCAGTTGCGAACCTCCATTGAACCCGAACCAGCCCAGCCAGAGGATGAACACGCCCAGCGTGACCGCGGGCACGTTCGAGGGAGGCGTGGCCTTGACCGTGCCATCCGGCCGGAACTTCCTGAGCCTGGGTCCCACCACGATCGCCCCGGCCAACGCCGCCCACCCGCCGGTGGAATGCACGATGGTCGACCCCGCAAAGTCCTGGAACCCCATCTGATTCAACCAGCCGCCACCCCACGTCCACGCGCCGACCACCGGATAGATGAACGCGGTGAGGATCAACGTAAACAGGAAGAACGACCAGAGTTTGACCCGTTCGGCCAACGTTCCCGAGACGATGGAGGCCGTGGTCGCCACGAACACCATCTGGAAGAACCAGTCCGACATGACGGAGTAGCCGTTCTCGACGACCGCTTTTTCCATGGATGCATCGCCCTTGAGCAAGGCGATTTCTTGAGCGGAGGGACCGTAGAAGAATTTGAAGGAGCCGATCCAGGACCCGACGTCCACGTACATCAGGTTGTAGCCGATCGCGAAGTACGCGAGCCCCGCGATCGCGTAGAGGCCGATGTTCTTCAGACAGATGACGGACGCATTCTTCGTGCGGACGGACCCCGACTCCAGCATCGTGAAGCCGGCGCACATCCACATCACCAGCACACCCCAAATCAGGAACGAAAAGGTGTTGAGGACGAAACTCATACTTCCTCCCCTTTGTGCATGATGCCCCGAATCATAGCAGACGGGACACTGTTGTCAATAAAAAGGGATTGGGTAAGCACACCTTCTCGTGATCAGACCACTATGAGAGAGTCGAGTGGGTGCCATCGCAAAACGGCGGGGTACCCGTGCGCTTGCATCCGCAAAACGCGACCTGTTTTTTTTCAGGGATGTCCACCTCCACGGGCGTGAACTCGGTTCCCTCATGGGAGCCGTCACAGAACGGTTGATTCTTGGATCGGCCGCACCGGCACCAATAGTATTTCCCGGGTTCAACTTCCATCACATAGGGCGTGCGTTGCGCAATGATTGGATCTGCCATCTCTATTCTCCTTTCGTTGAGAAATTCAGAAACAGGTGACGAAAACAGACATATTGTTCGAACTGCTTTTATATTAGATTGATGCAATGTCGCCTGACCACATGAGTGTATTGCGCCGACCGGGGCCTGGTGCCGGCTACGGGATCTCTCAACGCCGTCGTTCCTTATACAAGGCGTAATCCACCTCTGCCGGGACCTCGATTATCGCGAGGCGAAGCGGAACGCTGTGCTCCCCGTGGAACACGATTGAGCCGTTATCTCCGGCGTGGACGACCGCAAAATATTTCGGCTTGAGATCATGTTGTTCTGAAGAAGCCTCATCGCTCAGCGTTCCTTCTCCATCGATGACCACCACGGCCACGGTGCGATTCGCGGAAAGCTCCCGCCGGTACCGATGACCCGGCGGAATGAGAATATCCTGCATGGCCGCCTCGACCTGGATCGATACCGGCGCGCCGTTCCCGATCACGTGTTTGAGGGTCACCCCGTCACGAACCTCGACGGGAAAGTCTTCATGGCGAAATTCCGCATAGGTCGGCGTCCGGCGTATGGCTTGTTTCAGATCCGGCTCGAACCAGATCTGAAAAAATTCATTGTGATCGCTGACCGTTTCCTCTTCATGAGAGACGCCCGACCCCGTCTGCATCACCTGCGCGCCTCCGGCTTTCACCCGGCTGCGATTGCCCATGGTATCGTAATGGCCGATTTCCCCTTTGAGGGCATAACTCATGATTTCGAAGGCCTGATGAGGATGGAGGCCAATCTTCCCGTAACCCTTGGCTGTTGCCCAGGCCCAGTAAAACAGGGGGCCCGTATGGGGAACTTCGGGACCTTCTCCGGGAAACCCAAGGGGCTTGGTTTCGGTAATCCTTCCCCCATCGAACTCTCCGGTCCCTTGGACTTCAGGGGGATAGATGTTGACGTCAATTGATTTCGTTAATGCTTCCATGGCCGCTTTCCTTCCAATTTTTCATATTGAGAGTCTAGCTTCTCCTAAGCACGGACCGTGCCAGCATAGGTTGACCTGTATAACCTTCATATAATAAAGGATTTTTTCGACCATCTGCATTCAATAAATTTCTACTCAAATGAGTATCTTACTGTTTTGAGTAGATTAACTACTCAATTTCATATATCGTGGTGGGTGCGACCGTCAGGCGGCAGCTTTTCAGCAGCCGGAGATTCAGGATGGGAAAAAAGTTCGACAGGGATCAAACGTTAGCGTTGGCAGAGTTCACCATTGAACATTGCGGTGATGCCATCATTTTTCACGATTGCCAAGGGGTGATCCTCAATGCCAATCAAGCGGCATGCAGGCATCTCGAATATTCGGAACAGGAATTGATCGGCCTGACCATTCAGGATATCAATCCTGATTCCACTCAAGAAACCTGGCAAACGTTCTGGCGGGAACTCAGACAAGCCAAAACGCTGTCTTTCGAAGATCATCATCGTTCGAAGCGTGGGGCCGTTATTCCCATTGACGTCACCGTCAATTATTTGGAATTTGATCAGCGGGAGTACGGTGTCGCGTTTATCCGGGACATCACGAGTCGAAAAAAAATCGAAGAAGAAAAGGCCGCCGCGTTTGAAGAAATCAATCGACTGCGCACGCAGTTGGAGCTTGAAAACGAATATCTTCACGAAGAAGTCAGGGAACTCCAACCGTTCGGCAACATCATCGGGAAAAGTTTACCGCTCCAACATATTCTGAAACAGATCGAAATGGTGTCACCGACCGATGCCAACGTCCTGATTACCGGAGAATCCGGAACCGGCAAGGAACTCATCGTGCATGAAATTCACAAACGGAGCCCCAGAGCATCCAGGCCGCTGATTCGCGTCAACTGCGCGTCGATTCCCAGGGAACTCTATGAGAGCGAGTTCTTCGGTCACGTGAAGGGCGCCTTTACGGGTGCCGTCAAGGACCGCGTCGGCCGGTTTGCATTGGCCAACGGCGGCACGCTGTTCCTAGATGAAGTCGGAGAAATCCCCTTGGACCTGCAAAGTAAACTACTGCGGGTCCTTCAGGAAGGTACATTCGAACGAGTGGGCGATGAAAAAACCATACGATCGAACGTTCGCGTGATCGGGGCCACCAATCGTCACTTGAAAAAAGAGGTGGACAGCGGAACGTTTCGGGAAGATCTCTATTATCGTCTGAATGTCTTTCCCATCGACATGCCGCCTTTGCGAGAACGAAAAGAAGATATCCCCGCCCTGGCCGGTCATTTCCTGAAACTCGCGCAAAAGAAATTCAATCGCACGGGGATCGAGTTAACCAAGGCCAACATCATCGCACTTGAGAATTACGCCTGGCCCGGCAATATCCGGGAACTCCAAAACGTGGTTGAGCGTGCCGTGATTATTGCCCCGGCCAACAGACTGATTTTCGATCTGCCGAAAAATCCGAAAAGTCGAAGCGTTGTCCCACAAAATCCGGCGGCTCCCGCTTCAGGACCGGTGCTCACGTTTGACGACATCAAACAATTGGAACGCCAAAACATCCTCAACGCGTTAAACAGCACGAACTGGAAAATGTTCGGAAAGAACGGCGCCGCCGAATTGCTCGGCATCCCCCCGACAACCCTGACGACCAGAATCCAACGAATGGGCTTGAAAAAACTGATGAGCTGAATGAAGTCGGGATGCAGAAACGGCCGATTGCTTGTCGTGTTCCCCCTCTTCATGATGCGTCCCGCAGGGGCCCGACCCTCAGATCCGAAGTCCGATACTCCATTCAACAAAAAAACGATACCGGTCGCGTTTGTCATGGCTGCGTTGGCGATTGGGGGGACCCGTGAAGCCATCGGACTACACGGGACGCGACGAACGGGAAGGGTGCTTGCGACTGTTTGAAAGGGTGTATCCACTCTAATGGATTTCCACCCAGTCCTTTATCTTGAGGCCTCCGACACGTTTAAATTCTTTCAAGTTATGGGTAACAAGGGTTGCCCCTAGAGTTTTCGCATGTGCGGCAATCAGTAAATCATATGGGCCAATCAAATCACCGGTCTTTTCAAGGTCGGCGCGCAGACTTCCGGCTGTGTATGCACATTCCTTTGTCCAATCCAGTACCTGAATATATTCAAGAAAACTGTTCAATGTGTTGGCATTTTGTTTTTGCTTTTTTGATTTACTCACACCGTATTGCAGTTCGTACAAGCTGATCACCGAGATCCCGACATCAGCCACGCGTTTTTTTACTAATTGCCGCCGAACATGGACGGGGTCATCATTCATGATGGCAATGGTGGTATCCGTATCCAATAAGAACTTGAGCATGTTTAATCCTGTAATAAAGCACGGGGTCTATCGTCCGGAAGCGGCGCACCTTCAATGGAAAAATCTTCTGACAGTGACAAAGTATTGTCCATAAAGCCTTTCCATGACGTCGGGGACGGTGAAATGATGATATTTTTCCCCTCTTTTCTAATCAAGACCTCGTCACTATCCACCCGAAAATCACGGGGCAATCTCACGGCTTGGCTGTTACCGCTTTTAAATACTTTTGTTATTTGCTTGGGCATCGTTGCTCCTCTCGAATAGTTTAGGAACCTCTGATTTATTGCACTATCGGGCGTATGGCTGCGTTGTATCCTCGCTCAACCCTCACCTATCTCTCTGATAAGCCTCGGGTTTCGCTCCGGGACGCCTTGCCCTACATCCCGCTATCATAATAAATCAGAGGTTCCTTTATATGGATATACCATAATATATACATGTCAATTCGACCTTCAAGTGTTTCATATAAACCCGACGGCAGGCACAAACGATCCACGCGCTACGGATTTTTTCGACACCCTGCCCGATACGCGACCGCTCAACACCAGGGTTCCCTGTATTCATGATTTGAAAACCCCGATGAGGATGGAGCCCAATTTTCCCGTCACCTTTGGCCGTGCCCAGGCCCAAATTAAAAAGACAAAGGCTAGTGGCTGTCGTGGCAATTTTTCTTGTCATTGCCTGAACAATCACGTATAAATTCACAACAGCCTTCTGTTCTTGCCTACAGACAACATGCCTCCCCTTCCTTCAGTAAGTGGACAAACTCAAACCCTTCGGGAAAAAGAATCCGATTGCCCGACCCTCCCAATTCCTCAAAAGGTTACGAGGTTTTCCGGTCTGGAAGCCGCTCGAAATGAAACCGTAACCGGGCTTGTTTCTAAAATTTTCAACGAGAGTTTCGGCTACAGACCGGATGGAAAACCTTACCGTTTGGGACCAAAATCGACGGCAGAACGGTTGGCCTCGACGGATTTTCTGCTCATCGCCGGTGATGAACAATCAGGAATCGGGTATTTATTTGGCAAAGAGATCCCTTCCCGCCGCGGAAGAATCGCTTGGATCGAGTCAATGGCGGTCTTACCACTTTATCGGAAACAAGGCGTTGCGACTGCCCTCATACAGACATTTCGCCTGGCAACCAAGGGATCATCAAAAATCGGATGCGCGACCCCGAATCCAATTGCGGCTTTGGTGGTGACCAAGGTCATACCCGGAACCCTATTTATTGGAAACTGCAAACCGCCGACCGCAGTGCTCCAAATGCTCAGCGAAATCCGCCAACACTGTTTTGACCTCCGTGGTTGTGCCATCCAGGGAAAAACGTTGCGAATAAAAACCGGGTTCAGCCCGCTTTCCCGCTCGGATGAACGGGAATGGAATCCCCGAACGCCTTCTTCTCCACCTTATTGGTGGAAGGAGCTTGAGCATTTACCAAATGCCTATGAGGCCCTTCTCGTCATCGAGAGAACAGACAGCCCCTTAACATCTTGCAATGCCGTAGAGTATGCCAATGCTGCCATTCACACAAAAGCATGAATCCGTTGGGACATTATCGATTTCAAAGTCACTCCGGGTCCAGTGCCTCTGAATCTCCTTCTTTAGTTCATGCAGTCTCTTCCATTTTCAGCAACAGCTTCGGCATAAATCCCAAGACCCAAAAACCCTACAGGCTCGGTCCGAAGCCAATTAAAAAGCGGTTGGAATTAGCTCATCGTCTGTTTCTTGCTTCAGACGAAGCGGATCATTCCGTTGGTTATCTTTTCGCGACAGAGATTACGTCTTCACGGGGGTCTGTTGGTTGGATCGATTCGTTGGCTGTCCTGCCACAACATCGACGGAAGGGGGTCGGCACGCGATTGGTTGATAATTTTGCCGAGCATTTTGCGAGTGTTCGCTGGATTGGGTGTGCCACCCCAAATCCGATAGCCGCCTTTGTAATTTTCAAAGTTGTTAAAGGAAAGTTGTACATTGGCGAATGCGATCCCACGGAAGAACTCGTGGCCATGATCAATGAAATCAGACCGTTCTGCCAAGACTTGAGCGGGGTGGATTTCAACCCAAGCTGTTTATTGGTGCGAACCCAATTTCACCCCGCAGACACGGGAGACAATAAGGAATGGTGCCCTCCACATCAAACAGAGCCGCCACCTTGGTGGAGTTCTCTGGAAAATCTTTCCAGCCAGTACGAAGCACTTCTTATCGTGGACAAACATCACGCAAATTGAGGTAGGTTTTTGCGGCATCAAGCGCCGGACAATCAAATTTCCGGCTTGATCCAGAAAGAGAATCGGCGGGAAACTGGCGCGCCCGGATGGAGCCCAACCCTCAGATCCGAAGCCCGATGCTCTATCCAGTTCGCGCCTCCCACCGCCTTCTTCAGAGGTTCATCAGAAAAATCAACCTGTTTTTGTCAAGAATATATAGTAAATATATCTGAAACGAGTTGTGAATTAATTGTTTTATTTTAAATGAAGTATTGTAAAATTTATATTTTAAATCATATAGTTATAATAAATTATCTTAAAATTGCAATGAAAATGAGTTGGGAATATAATGGATTTATGATCAAGTATGAAATGCCAAGAAGCTGGATTCAATTTGATAGTGGTAGCAGGGATCTGACCAGCGCTTATGCAGAAGCGAAGGCTGCAATCCTTTCTCTGCAAACGGTCCCTTACCAACGTCGTTGGGTTGAGGCACTGCAAGACATTGAACTCAAGCGCGAAGTCGCCGGGACGTCACGGATTGAGGGGGCTGAATTTACAGAGCAGGAACTCGAGCTGGCCTTCCAGGAAACCCCGGACCAACTTCTCACCCGCTCTCAGAGACAAGCCCATGCCGTTGTCCAGACCTATCGCTGGCTTGCCGCGCTTCCCCAAGACAGACCTATCACGGCAGATCTGATTTTTCATATTCACCGGACAATTGTGACGGGCGCGGACGATGATCATTGCCCGCCCGGGCAGTTAAGGAAGGACAATCAGAACGTGAACTTTGGGATGCCCAAGCATCGAGGCGCCGAAGGAGGTGCTGAGTGCGCATCAGCCTTTCGAGAATTCAGCGAAGCCATTCACAGAGAGTATCAGGACCACGATCCGATCATTCAGGCGTTAGCGGCTCACTATCATCTGGCGGCCATGCACCCCTTTCTTGATGGAAACGGCCGGACCGCCCGAGCCCTGGAAGCCCTGATGCTCCAACGGGCCGGGCTTCGCGATACCTGCTTCATTGCGATGTCCAACTATTATTACGACGAGAAAAATGCGTATCTTGCCGCCTTGGCAGAAGTCCGCCAGTCCGGCCACGATCTGACGCCTTTCCTCATTTTCGGTCTCAAGGGCATTGCCCTCCAAAGCAAGCGAGTCCTTGCCCAAATTCAGCGTCACATCTCCAAAGTGCTCTATCGGGACCTTATGTACGAACTCTTTGGCAGACTCAAATCAAAGCGGAAACGGTTCATCGCACAACGGCAGTTGAAGATTCTTGAGATCTTACTGGACGTCGATTCCATGGAACTGAACGTCGATTCCATGGGACTTGATCGGTTAATACAAGTGACCGAAGGTGCCTACAGCACGTTGAAAGACCCCGTGGGAGGCTTGATTCGGGATCTACTTAACCTGGCAGAGTTGAATGCAATCACAACAAAGAAAATCGGGGAAGGTCGATATGAAATTGCCATCAACCTGGAGTGGCCGACACGGCTCACCGAGACCGACTTCTTTGCAAAAATGAAGCAACACCCGAAGGCAAAAACGCTATCGTTTCTGCGTTAAGAACCAATAACCTTGACACATTACTGGCACATATCAACCTGGGAAACTCCACCCTTATTACAATTCGGCTTTCACGAAATCGTAACCCTCCCCCTCTACTCGCCGTTCGTAGGCCAATTTTGACAATTCCTCGAGGATCTCCGATTTTGACCTGATATCTTCTTCTGTCAAGCGAAGCCGATAGCGTCTTCCTTTACTGTATTCGGGAGGATCAAGACCTGCTTCATCTATCTTGCGATCAAGCTCGTCCGCTTGAGTAAGGCGAAGTCGAAAAAGAAGATGCTTCTTCTTAGGGACGAATGCAACAAAGTTGAATGGTTGGCCATTTCTTGCGAGTCCGATATAAAACTTGTTGTATTTCAAGTTTAGAGTTGGATCGAATTTACGGAGCAAATCAAGTAGTTGGTCAGCCAGAGCAACGGTTTCCTTTGTCGCACGTTTTTCCCAGTATGCTCGATCAGTAGGTACGGCCTCAGCATCTTCGTCCTCGTCAACGAGCCCACGCGAAAATTCGTCCATGACCTTTGTAAAAACCAACGTCACGTTTTCTCCAACCTGAAGCGCCTGCATTTGAATGGCAATAAAAGGCATGGTGCCGTTAAAGAGAGAAAGAACGTTCAGAAATCGGCTGGTCACGTCTTCTGCCACAAGGACGGCGCAATGGTCATACTGCGGATACCGCTTTTTCTCAATATCCCAATACTCGATGGTGCGGATAATGTGCGATTCATCCGTTGAGCCAAGCTGAATTTCCACCTCATACCGTCGTTGCGAATCCCGGTCCTGTAGAAGAAGATCAAGACGGCCTGCTCTTGGTTGTCTTCTTTCTATGTCCCTCAACACCAAGTCTCCAAGGCCAAGTATAGAAGGGTCATCGGCAATAAGGTCCTGAACCCATTTTTCGTTCAGGTTTGGGTGGTGCTTAAGAAATAATCGCTCTGGTTTAATATAATTATGGCCCATCATGTCACTTTGTCCTTCTGTTCATTGACACTTTTTGACAGACTTTGGAGTTCTAACCGCTAAGCATAAATGGCGCGCCCGGAGGGAGTCGAACCCCCAACCCTCAGATCCGAAGTCTGATGCTCTATCCATTGAGCTACGGGCGCGTCCGACCGTCCTTTTCACCTATTTTCGATAGCCTGTCAACCCGGCGCGCCACCGACGACGTTTCCCGGATAAAACTGATAGAATGAATACTGGATGGGCTTAGAGAGGAAGGAACCTGACATGTCGTCTTCGCCACAGGAAGGGATTTTTACCGAAGGCAACACGCATTTTTACTACCTGGAGTATCGGCTTCAACCGGATGCCGCGACGCAGGACATCCGACAGGCTATCCGGTCGGCATTGGCTGTCAAAGGAGAGGAACCATCCGAGACGGTCATCGCATTCGGTAAGGATGCCTGGGACCGGGTGAACCCCGCGTGGTGTCCTGAGGGGCTGCGAGACTTTTCAACTCTTTCAGGAGTGGATAGCCATTCCGTTCCTTCGACACAACGGGATCTGCTGTTCTGGATTCAAAGTACTCGGCGCGACGTGAATATGCAGGTAGCGCTGGCTATCCATTCGTTCATGCGAACGGTGGGAACGCTCTCGCTCGACCTGGCCGGGTTTCAGTACTTGGATTCCCGGGACCTGATCGGATTCATCGACGGGACCGCGAACCCCAAAGAGGAGAAGGCTCGTGAAGCTGCGCTGATTCCCGAAGGGCAGGCGGGCGCGGGAGGAAGTTTTGTCTTGTCCCAGCAATGGGTGCACAACCTCCCCGCGTTCAATACTCTTTCCCAATCCGAACAGGAACGGGTCGTGGGCCGGACCAAGCCTGACAGCATCGAGTTGGAAGGCGAGGACATGCCCCCGACTTCACACGTGAGCCGGACCGATTACAAGGAAAACGGCAAGGCCTTGAAGATCGTCCGTCGGAGTGCTCCCTATGGAACAGTCGGAGAGCACGGCTTGTATTTCCTGGCCTTCTCCTGCGAGCTGTATCGGTTTCAGATCCTGCTGGAACGCATGTTCGGCGTATCGGGAGACGGGGTGTCCGACCACCTCATCCGTTATTCCCAACCGGTTACGAGTTCGTACTGGTTTGCGCCGTCGCGTGAAGCCCTTTTGCAAGCCTGCAGTTAGACTGTCGGGTTACGTTACGCTACGCTAACCCGACCTACGCTGCCTATCTTGCGTCGGGCGCGACCGTGTCCTGTTCCTCCCCGTTGGCCGCCCACTTTTCGGACCATAGCAAAATCATAGCAGGAAACATAGCAAGTCATAGCACAATCATAGCATGAGCACAACAAAACATAGCAGATTCATAGCAGGCATAGCAAAAACATAGCAAGATCATAGCAACAGCCTTTTGTCTTCTTCGTGGAGTGGGTCAGTAGCTCTCCGGGGTGGGAAGATCCACTTCAGGTTTGTTGGCTTCCGGGAGAATCTTTTCCAGGCGCTGTTGAAACTCGCGAATGCGGTTCTGCTCCGCGGAATTGAAACTGACTTTTTCTTCTTTGTGCAAATCCACCAACCGTTCGATCGCCTGGAGCAGGGGCGGCACGGCATCAAAGATCCGGCCGGCTTCAAAGGCCTCGAGCGAATCCACGAAAAAGGCGTAAAGGACCCGATACGGCGGTCCCGCCTGATCCCGGAACCGGTAGACGACCGTTTCATATTTCTCGGTGGCTTCTTCGCTGGGACGGATCCCGCCGGGAATCGCCGTGAACGATTGTGCCGGCACTTGTCCGGCCAATGCCGCCACCGCCGCGATTAATTCGCCGAAGGTATCCAGCACCTGTACAGCGTCCATTTCTTTTCGTGGAGTCATACCATCCCCCTCACCCTGGCCCTCTCCCACCATGGAGAGAGGGAAGCCTTCGGAACTGGCTGATCACGTCCGCCATGTCCGCCGGCAGCGGAGCGACAAAGTGCATGGCCTCTTGCGAGATCGGATGGATAAAGCCGAGCACCTTTGCATGCAACATGACCCGAGGAATGACCACGTCGCCGATTGCGCCCACCTTCTTTCCCCCGTACGTCGGATCGCCCAGAATCGGACACCCGATGGCCGACAAATGCACGCGCAGTTGATGGGTCCGGCCGGTTTGCGGAAACAACTCCACGTGAGCCGCGAGTTTTTCAAACCGTTCCGTCACCCGGTATTGCGTGGCCGACGCCTTGGGCCTGGTCGTGCGCGCGGAAAATTTTTTCCGGTCCTTGGTATCCCGCCCGATGGCGACCTCGATCATCCCCTGGCCTTTCTTCGGGACACCCCAGATCAAGGCTTCGTAGACCCGGTCGATGGTATGCCGCTTGAACTGGTTGACCAATCCCGCATGGGCTCGATCCTGTTTGGCCACGACCATGATGCCCGTGGTGTTCTTGTCCAACCGGTGCACCATCCCCGGCCGTTCCTTGCCGCCGATGGTGGAGAACGACCCGGTCCCGGTTTTGAAATGATGCAACAAGGCATTGACCAGGGTTCCCGACCAATTGCCGGGCGCCGGATGGACCACCAAGCCGGCCTGTTTATTCAACACCAACAGTGCGTCATCTTCATAGAGGATTTCAAGGGGAATGGGCTCGGGCTGGATGTCGAGCGGTTCCGCCCTGGGGACCCTGAGCACGATGACGTCGCCGGGTTTGATTTTATGACTGGGTTTGGTGGGCTGCCCGTCGACGGTGATGTGTCCGTCGAGGATCAAGCGCTGGAGGATCGTTCGGGAGAAATCAGGGTCGCGATTGGCCAGGAAATGGTCGAGGCGCTTTGGGCCTTCGCCAGGCGAAACGACAATCTCGGTCCGCGTGTCAACGTACGGCATGGCCGCATCCGGGGCGAACCGGTTACGCGTGCCCTTGCTGCTTGCGGCGCTCGGCCACTTTTTGCCGGAGGCGCGCTTTTTCCAGACTCACCCGGGCTTCTTCGACTTCCGACGGCAGCCCGCCGCGCTCGAGCCGTTCTTCGGCCCTGGCCACGGCGGCGTGGGCCCGGTCGACGTCGATATCTTCGGCTTTCTCGGCGATCTCCGCCAGGACGGTGACTTTCTTGGGCGTCACGTCCACGAATCCCCACAACACCGACATGTAATGCTCGGCTTCGCCGATCCGGTAGTGCAGTTCGCCGATCCGAAGCGTCGTCAGAAAATGACAATGGCCCGGCAACACGCCGAAGTCGCCTTCCTCGCCGGGCGCGGAGACCTGGTCCACGTATTCACTCACCAGGAGCTTGTCCGGTGTCACGACTTCCAACAGCAGTTTGCCCGAGGGCACGGTTTTCCCTGTCTCCGCCATTATTGTTTCAGTTTCTCCGCCTTCTCGATGGCTTCCTCAATCGCCCCCACCATATAGAACGCCTGCTCCGGCAAATCGTCATGCTTGCCCTCGACGATTTCCTTGAAGCTCCGGACGGTGTCCTTGAGTTTCACGTATTTCCCCGGCGTGCCCGTGAAGGCTTCGGCCACGTGGAACGGTTGGGACAGGAAGCGTTGCAGTTTGCGCGCGCGCGCCACGATCTGTTTGTCCTCTTCGGACAACTCGTCCATCCCGAGAATGGCGATGATGTCCTGCAAGTCCTTGTACCGTTGCAAGGTCCCCTGGACCTGTTGCACGACGTTGTAGTGCTCTTCCCCGAGGATGTACGGATCCAGAATCCTGGACGTGGAATCCAGCGGATCGACCGCCGGGTAAATGCCCAACTCCGCCAATTGCCGGGATAACACGGTCGTGGCGTCGAGGTGGGCGAACGCGGTGGCAGGCGCCGGGTCCGTGAGGTCGTCGGCCGGCACGTAAATCGCCTGCACCGAAGTGATGGACCCTTTCTTGGTCGAAGTGATCCGTTCTTGCAGCGTCCCCATCTCCGTCCCCAGGGTCGGCTGATAGCCCACGGCCGACGGCATGCGACCCAGGAGGGCCGAGACTTCCGAGCCGGCTTGCGTGAACCGGAAAATGTTGTCGATGAACAGGAGCACGTCCTGGTTTTCCTCATCCCGGAAATATTCCGCAATGGTCAACCCGGTGAGCCCGACCCGGAGCCGCGCGCCCGGCGGTTCGTTCATCTGTCCGTACACCAACGCGGCTTTCGACTTGGTGAAGTCGGAGGGATCGATGACTTTGGAATCCTGCATTTCATGCCACAGGTCATTTCCTTCACGCGTGCGCTCGCCCACGCCCGCAAACACGGAAAAGCCGCCGTGATGCAGGGCGATGTTGTTGATCAGTTCCATGATGATCACGGTTTTCCCCACTCCGGCGCCGCCGAACAGGCCTACTTTTCCGCCTTTGGCGTAGGGCTCCAGCAGGTCAACCACTTTGATGCCGGTTTCCAGCACCTCGGTCTTCGTTTCCTGCTCTTCGAGGGGTGGAGCCTCCCGGTGAATGGAATAGGTTTTCTTGGCGGACACCGGACCGAACCCGTCCACCGGATCGCCCAACACGTTGACCACCCGGCCCAGCGTCTCACGGCCCACGGGTACCGAGATGGGTCCACCCGTGTCCCGGACTTCCAACCCGCGTACCAGGCCGTCCGTGGAGGACATCGCCACGGCGCGCGCGCGGTTTTCTCCCAGATGCTGCGCGACTTCCATGGTGAGTTCCGTTCCACCGGCTTCACCCTCGTCGTCGCGGGTGATCTTGAGCGCGTTAAAAATGTTGGGGAGATGCCCGGGTGGAAACTCCACGTCGACCACGGGTCCGATGACCTGAATGACTCTTCCTGTTTCGGTACTCACCTGATGACTCCTTTTCTGACGAATGCCATCTCTACTTCAAGGCTTCCGCTCCGCCGACGATATCCATCAATTCTTTCGTAATCGCGGCCTGCCGGGTTTTATTGTAAAACAACGTGACTTTCTGAATCAGTTCTCCCGCGTTCCGGGTTGCTCCATCCATCGCGGTCATCCTCGCGGCCTGTTCCGCGGCCGCGGATTCCAACAACACGCGAAACGCCTGGACCTGAAAATGTTTCGGAAGCAGGGTTTGGAGCAACTCGTCCTCATCCGGTTCGAACAGATAGGCACCCACGGCCTTGGATGACGTCTCGCCGGCTTCTTCATCCAAGGATTCGATGGGCAGAAGCTTTTCGACCACCACGCGTTGCTGCATCACGGATTTGAATTCGTTGTAGACCACGTAGAGTTGATCGAACGTGCCGTCGTTGTAGTGCTGGATGATATCCTGTCCCATGTCCAAGGCATGTTCGAAACTCAAGCGATCGAAGATGCCCGGCCATTCCTGCCGGATCGTCCACGTGCGCCGCCGGAAAAAGTCACAGCCTTTTCTCCCAGCCGGAGACACGTTCACCTGTTCACCCCGCTCCGAATGCTGATTCAGAAACTCCGTGGCCTGCCGGAGAATATTGGCGTTAAACGCCCCGCACAGCCCCCGGTCACTCGTGATCACGAGCAGTTCGGTTTTGTTTCCCTCGCGTTTGCGCAACAGGGGATGCGAGATGGGGCTCGCCCGTTCCGCCAGGTGCCGCACCACGTCCCGAAGCTGATGCGCGTACGGCCGGGACGAGAGAATACGGTCTTGGGCCCGCTTCAGCTTGGCCGCCGCGACCATTTTCATCGCCTTCGTGATTTTCTGGGTATTCTTGACGGAAGCGATCTTCCGTCTGAGGCTCTGTAAACTTGGCATGGACCGTGGGTTCGATCAGAATTGTTTCGTCTGTTTGTATTCGGAAATGGCCTGCTTGAGTTGCCCGCCCAACTCGTCGTCGATCTTCTTTTTGGTCACGACGCCTTCCCGCAGTTGAGGATGCTTTTCCTTGATGAACGCCAACAGGCCTTCTTCAAATTCACGCACCTTGTTGACGGGCACGTCATCGACAAACCCGTTGACCCCGGCAAAAATCGACAGCACCTGATCCGCCACCGGCATGGGTTTGTACTGTTCCTGTTTGAGCATCTCCACCATCCGCGCGCCTCGAGCCAACTGGGCCTGCGTCGCCTTGTCCAACTCGCTGCCGAATTGCGCGAACGCGGCCATTTCCCGGTATTGGGCCAAATCGAGTCGAAGAGTCCCCGCGACCTGTTTCATGGTTTTGATCTGGGCCGCCCCGCCCACACGGGAAACCGACAGCCCCACGTTGATGGCCGGGCGAATGCCCGAATAGAACAGGTCACCGGCCAGATAAATTTGCCCATCGGTAATGGAAATCACGTTGGTGGGAATATAGGCCGACACGTCGCCGGCCTGCGTTTCGATAATGGGCAGCGCGGTCAGACTCCCAGCTCCATTCTCATCACTCAATTTGGCGGCACGCTCCAACAACCGGGAGTGCAGGAAAAACACGTCACCGGGAAACGCCTCGCGGCCCGGCGGCCGGCGGAGCAACAAGGACAATTGTCGATAGGCCACGGCGTGTTTGGACAGGTCGTCATAGATGATGAGCGCATGCTTCCCGTTGTCGCGGAAATACTCACCCATCGCCACCCCGGCATAGGGCGAAAAGAACTGGAGCGGCGCCGCGTCACTGGCTGTGGCCGAGACCACGGTGGTGTAGGCCATGGCCCCATGGTCCTCCAGCGTCTTCACGACGCGGGCCACCGTTGACCGTTTCTGGCCGATCGCGACGTAGATGCAAAAAACGTCGAGCCCTTTCTGGTTGATGATGGTATCCACGGCAATCGCCGTCTTGCCGGTTTGCCGGTCGCCGATGATCAACTCCCGTTGCCCGCGGCCGATGGGGATCATGGCGTCAATCGCCTTCAACCCCGTTTGCAAGGGTTCGCTGACGGATTGACGTTCCACCACGCCAGGGGCCCGCACTTCAATCAACCGGGTCTCCGAGGTTTGCACCGGGCCTTTCCCGTCAATGGGGTGCCCCATCGCATCAACCACGCGCCCGATGAGCGCGTCGCCCACCGGCACTTCGGCAATCCGCCCCGTGCGTTTGACCGAGTCGCCTTCTTTGATGCCGGTGTCCGATCCCATCAACACGGCGCCGACGCTGTCTTCTTCCAGGTTCAGCGCCACCCCGAACACGTCCCCGGGAAACTCCAGCAATTCCCCGGCCATGGCGCCTTCGAGACCATAGACTTTCGCAATGCCGTCGCCGACCTGAATCACGTAGCCGGTCTCCGTCACATCGACACGCTGATCGAAGCCCTTGATTTTATCCTGGATGATTGAACTGATTTCTTCCGCCTTGATCTGCATGCCTTACCCCTTTACCAATTGAGCCCGCATCTTGTGGAGTCGGCCCCTGACCGTCCCGTCATAGACTTTACTCCCGATTTTTATTTGAACGCCCGCGAGCAAGGATGGGTCGGATTGAAAATCGACTTCCACTTCCCCTTTTGTCGTGGCGCCTAACTGAGCAAGAATATCCTGTTTCATGGTGTCGTCGACCGGTCTCGCCGAGACCACGACGATCTGTTGCTTCCCGCTCTGCCGGATCATCAACGCTTTGAAGGCCTCGGCAATTTCCGGCAGGAACCCGATCCGGTTTTTCTTCAGCAACTGTTCGCAGAACCGGCCCATGATCGGTGGGCAGTTCGTTCGTTCACATAATGAGGTGAGGACCTGGAGTTTTTCGTCAAGGGTAAACACCGGCGAGGCCAGCACGTGCTTGAACGCCGGAGAGTCCTTCAACGCCAGAGACAGGGCGTGCAACCCGTCCTGGGCAGCCGTCAGGTCTTCTTGGCGTACCAAACGAAAAAACGCCTGGGCATACCGCCGTGCGATGGCATTTTTCATGACGAATCAGTTGTGAAGAAAAAGACAAAATCCCGGTGTTTGCGCTGCTCGCGCAAAAAACGAGTCACGCTATCACGTGGAAAATCCGGGTGTCAACCGAGGGGGGTGAGGGAAGAGGCTTTCACGCGCAGGCGGGGTTTTCGCGGATAGCCGGCGAACTCTGTTGACGTACGAAGGGCTGGATGATCCCGCCGCCCAGGACGTGGTCGCCTTGATAGAGGACCAGCGACTGGCCGGGACTCAGGGCTTGTTGCGGTTCTGCGAATTCGATGGAGAGGGTACCCGCTACGTCCTGCCGAACCCGGCCGGAGACTGCCGGTGACGCATACCGGTATTTGATGTCTACCTGCTCCATGGCGGGCAAGGCATCGGTCAACCAATTCAGATCTTGCACCGTGCACGTTTGCCGGGACAGGTCTTCGGCCCGCCCCAGGACGACCGCGTTGGTTTCGGGGTTCACTTCCTTGACGTAGAGGCGTTCGCCCAGTGCAATGCCCAACCCCTTTCGTTGCCCGGGCGTATAAAAGGCAATGCCGCGGTGCTCTCCGATTGTCCGGCCTTCCGGATCGAGGAACGGGCCCGGCCGTAGCGCCTGTGGCGCTTCCTCGGTCAGGAACGTGCGATAGTCGCCCTGGGTGACAAAACAGATTTCCTGGCTTTCTTTCATCTCATCGGCCGGCAGGTCCAGCTCTTCCGCGCGTTTCCACACCTCCGGTTTTTGAAGATGGCCCACGGGAAACAGGATATGGGGAAGCCAGGCCGCCGGGAGCCGATACAAAAAATAGGATTGCTCTTTCTTGGCATCAACCCCTCGAAACAGGCCAACCCCATCATCGACCGGTAAGACCCGGGCGTAATGCCCGGTGGCCACGAAGTCGATCCCCCGGTCCTGCGCCAGTTGATATAACTGCCCGAACTTCACCCGTTCATTGCATCGCACGCACGGATTGGGTGTGGTCCCACTCAAATACCCGGCAATGAAATCATCCATGACGTTTGTGCGAAAGACCTCCCGGGTATCGACCACTTCATGGGGAATGCCCAATCGCTTGGCGACGTGCCGGGCCAGGCCGACTTTGCAACAGCCGCGTTCTTCCCACTTTTTCGTCACCGCCGCGTGTTCGTCTTCAGGTTCCCAGACTTGCAGCGTCACGCCTTGTACGTCATAGCCCTGTTCCGTCAGCAGTAACGCTGCGACCGAGCTATCGACGCCGCCGCTCATCCCGAGAAGGACTGTTGGTTTGGACATAACGTATCCAGTTTCTTACGTGTTGCTCTCAGCATTCCGAGAGCTCACGGTGGACCTATTCGATGGCCGCCGACTTCCCGGCTTCCGAGGCAACATCCTCAAGCCCGCTGACCCCCATATCGCACGTGCCATGGAAAACGACTCCTTCTTCCACGGAAAAAGAGGGGGCACGAACACTGCCGATCAACACGGCCGGTTTCAGCAATTGGACTTTTTGGGAGGCTACAATATTTCCCTCGATCTTGCCGCTGCTGATGATGGTTTCACAGGCGATTTCACCCTTCACCACCCCACCCTCGCCAATAATGAGGGTGTCCTGGGAAACAATTTGACCGTCAAAATGCCCGTCGATTCTGACGCTACTGTCAAACTTGGCTTTTCCTTTGAAGTCCACCCCTTTTCCGAGAAACGTGTAGGAGCCTTCTTCAAACATCGATTCCCATTTTTTGTCTTTTTGCTCTGATGTTGTACCCCACATAAGACGGCCCTCTCTATACCAAGTACCAAGGCACCAAGGCCACGGTTCGATGACCTCAACGGCCCTGTTCAATTGTTATGACAAAATCACGTCGACAATTCGCGTCAAATCATCCTGGGAATAATAAGTCAGAACCAATTCACCTCCAGACCGTTTTGAGCGAATCACCACCTTTGTTCCCAAATGTTTGCGGAGGCGTTCTTCCACGTCGGAATGAACGGGACTCCCGGCCGTTGGGCGAGACTTCGCCTTTCCGGACCTTTTCTTGACCAATTGCTCAACCTGTCTGACGGAAAGCTGGTCGCGAAGGATCCGTTTCGCCAGGGTCAACCGGTCTCCCGAATTTTTGATGCCAAGAATGACCTTTGCGTGACCCAATGTCAATCGACCGGACGCCACCATGCCCTGAACTTCCTGGGGTAAGGAGAGAAGTCTGCAAATATTGGCGACCGAAACCCGATCGCGCCCCACCCGCTCGGCCACTGCTTCCTGGGTCATCCCCAATTCATCGATCAGTTGGCGATAGGCCTTGGCTTCTTCCACCGCGTTCAAATTACTTCGTTGAATATTTTCAATTAGGGATAATATCGTAGATTCATCGTCGCTCGATTTTCGGATCACCGCGGGGACGGCCGGTAGTTGCGCCGCTTTGGCCGCGCGGAACCGCCGCTCCCCGGCAATGAGTTCATAACGATCTTCACCCTTTCGTCGCACAAGGACGGGTTGAAGAATCCCGTGCTGCTTGACGGATTCCACCAATTCCCGGAGCTCCTCTTCGACAAACGTTTTTCTGGGCTGATACCGGTTCGGCACGATTTGCGCCACGGGAATCATGTGAATCGTTTGCCCGGTCTGCTTTGCCTCGCCTTCCGGCAAAAGGGCTGCCAGGCCTTTACCCAGCGCTTTCTTTTCCATTCGCCAAAAACTCCTTTGCAAAGTCCATATAGGCCTTGGCGCCGATCGACGCCGAATTGTAGAGCAATCCGGGACGCCCGTAACTCGGGGCCTCGGCCAATGCCACGTTTCTGGGGATGACCGATTGATACACTTTATCCGGGAAAAATTTTCTGACTTCCTCCGAAACCTGCCTGGAAAGGGTGAGCCTGGCGTCACACATTGTCAAGAGAATCCCTTCGATCGACAAGCCCTGGTTGAGGCTGCTCCGCACCCGCTCGATCGTCGCCATCAGCCGTCCCAAGCCCTCCATGGCATAATATTCACATTGAACCGGGATCAACACCGAGTTTGCCGCAGTCAGCGCATTCACCGTCAGGAGCCCCAGGGCCGGGGGACAATCCAGAATGATGAAATCATACTGATGGGGAATAGTCGAGAAGATACGCTTCAAGCGTTCCTCCCGCTGCGAGACCTCGGCCAATTCGACCTCCGCCCCGGCGAGATCCGGCCCGGACGGTAAAATGTCCAATTGCGAAACGGCCGTGGCCACAATCGAATCGGCCGCCGGAATGCCTTTGAACAGACAATCATACAGCGTGCGGTCCGGCTGTTCGACTCCGACCCCGCTGGTGGCATTGGCCTGCGGGTCAATATCGACCAGCAGGATTCTCCGTTCACAGAGCGCCAGCGCAGCCGCCAAATTCACGGAAGTCGTTGTTTTTCCGACCCCGCCTTTCTGATTCGCTATTGCGACGATCTTAGCCATTGTTATTCATTGGCGGTGTTCTTCCCTCACAATGTTCCACGTGGAACAATTTTCTGGAGTCCGCCTACACAGGGCCCACAATACTGAGGAGCCTGCTTCCCAACCCGAACGGCAATTCGTAGGGCAGTTCATTGAGCACGGAAAACCCTTTCGGCACAAGGTCCGGGGTCAGGGGTTCGGCCCGGCAAAACACGCATTTCCCGCATTCGGACAGTAAAGGGGTAACATAGGCCAAAACAACGTCGAATCTCAATGCCTTGGTGAATACCCAATCGAATTTTTCTTGAAATTCCGGTTTCTCTGAAAATTGTTCGATCCGGCACGGTTCCACGCGAACGTTCGGCAAGCCCAGGGAACCGATAATGTGGTGCAGAAACGCCATTTTTTTCAAATTCGGTTCCAGAAGGGTGACATTGTGTTGAGGGGAAACGATGCCCATGGGAATCCCCGGAAACCCGGCGCCGGTTCCGATATCCAGAATCGAAGAGGCCGTGTCCGGCAAAAGCACCTTCGTGCAGGCCAGGGAGTCGACAAATAGGTTCCCGACCATCTCCTCTTCACTCTTATGGCCGGTGAGGTTCGTTCTCTCATTCCACTTCATAACCTCTTGTAAATAATACACAAATTTGTCGATCGTCTCCTTAGAAGGGGCCATCTCCATGGCCGCAAACCCTTTAAGAAAGAGTTCTTTAATCTGTTCGTTGTTCATCATTGTTCCACGTGGAACATCCCAATACCCCCACTTCTATCATCCCCGACTTCATCGGGGATCCAGAGTCTTTGCTTTTTCCATCGTCCGTAAAGACTAAAGACACTGGATTCCCGATAAAATATGTCGGGAATGACGGATTAAAATGGGACTTTCTGGAAACGAAAGAAATATCTATGCGACGTTCGCCGACCGCTGGAACCGTTCCAAGGATACAAGCAGTAACGAAATGGCTGCGGGGGTCACGCCGGAAATTCTCGAAGCCTGGCCGACTGTGGCCGGTCTGATTTTCGACAGCTTTTCGGCGACCTCGTTTGAAAATCCCGTCACCCGGTCATACCGGAAGTTCGCGGGAATGCTTTTCCCTTCCAGTTTCTGAAATTTCTCAATCTGTTCGAGCTGACGTTTGATGTAACCATGGTATTTTATTGAGATTTCAACGGCTTCGCCGATTTGCGTGGTTACCGGGTCCGCTTCACCGGCAATGTCCATCAACCGGGCGTAGCTCACTTCCGGACGCTTGAGCAATTGCGCCATCGTGGCTCCTGGATCTGGTACTTTAGGGTCTATTTGCGTCCACCGCTCCGTCTGTTCCGGCGTCCAGGGGAGACGGGTCTCCGACAGGCGACGAGTTTCTTTCTCCACAACCCGTTGTTTTTCCTGAAATTTTTCATGCAGAGCACCAGACACCAAGCCCAACCGGTGCCCGGTTTCCATGAGCCGTTGATCCGCGTTGTCCTCTCGCAACAGGAGCCGGTATTCCGCCCGCGAAGTAAACATTCGGTACGGTTCCCGGGCGTCCTTCGTAATGAGATCGTCGATCAGCACGCCGATATAGGCCTGCGAGCGATCCAGGATCAGCGGCGACTCGCCCTTGACCTGCAGGGCCGCATTGATCCCGGCCATGAGTCCCTGGGCCGCGGCCTCTTCATACCCGGAGGTTCCGTTAATCTGGCCCGCATGGTACAGCCCCTTCACGTTTTTGGTTTCCAGGGTTTGGTGGAGCTGGTACGGCGGAAAGTAGTCGTATTCTATCGCATACCCGGGCTTCAGCATGGTGGCGCGTTCGAGCCCTGGGATGGTTTTCAACATGGCTGCCTGCACGTCCACGGGCAGGCTGGTCGAAATGCCATTCGGGTAAAACGACGGGGAATCCAGTTCCTCGGGCTCCACGAAGATCTGATGTTGGGTCTTATCCTGAAACCGGACAACCTTATCCTCGATCGACGGGCAATAGCGCGGCCCCGTGGAATCGATCACCCCCATGTACATTGGCGATCGGTCCAGGTTGTCGCGGATGATGTCATGCGTCCGTTCAGTGGTATACGTGAGGTGACAGGAAATTTGCGGGTTCGTGATCCGCGACGTCCGGAACGAAAACGGGCGGGGAGGCACGTCACCGGGCTGCTCACCCATGACGTTGAAATCAATCGTATCCCGATCCAATCGCGGGGGCGTACCGGTTTTCAAGCGCCCCACTTCAAACCCGAAATCCCTCATGCAATCCGAAAGATGTTCCGCCGGCGCCTCGCCGGCCCGCCCGCCGGGCATATGACTCATGCCGATATGGATCAACCCCTTCAAGAACGTGCCAGAGGTAATGATGACCGCCTTCGCGTGGACGGTTTCCCCGGCATCCGTCACCACCCCGCGGATCTCGCCGCCTTTCGTCAACAGGCGATCGGCCGTCCCCGACACGATCTCAAGGTTGGGCTGGTCCGCCAGCGTCTCCTGCATGGCTTTTCGATACAAGGCCTTATCGCACTGCACGCGCGTGGCCCGGACCGCAGGCCCTTTCCTCGTATTCAGCATACGGAACTGAATGCCGGCCTTATCCGTGTTGCGGCCGATTTCCCCGCCCAGCGCATCGATTTCCTTGACCAGATGCCCCTTGCCGATCCCGCCCACCGCGGGATTGCACGGCATGTGCGCGATCTTGTCCTGATCGATGGTCAGCAGCAGGACCCGGCACCCCATCCTGGCCGCAGCCAGCGCCGCCTCGCACCCGGCATGCCCGCCGCCTATGACGATGATGTCACGGTCAACTGACATAGTTATATTTACCTAGCAATAGTTTCTCGTCTTCTCAAAATGCGCGGTCCGCTTTGTCGTCAATTTCTTTCTGGCAGGCATCGTAAGTTACAAGCCAGAAATGGACGTCTAAGACGCTTGGCCTGCTTCTAAGAACTAGCTCTATTGTTTTAACATCACCTAATCCCCTAAACCCCGCCTCTCGGGT
The DNA here is from genome assembly GCA_965203665.1 of Nitrospirales bacterium. Taxonomy (GTDB): domain Bacteria; phylum Nitrospirota; class Nitrospiria; order Nitrospirales; family UBA8639; genus Bin75. The sequence goes on from OZ241905.1 coordinate 2,086,934, forward strand.
CACTGCCCAGAATTCTTCGATGTACTTAGAGGCCCTCTCAAGGACGTCCTGGTTATGAACCAAATCACGACGCAACTTGGCAATTTCGTCTTCATTTGGCACGGACTCGTGATTTTCTAGCCTTCTCTTGATGATACCAATTGCTGTTTGGGCACCTGAAATGGCCTTATTGGCCCTCAGATATTCGTTGGTTATGTCTGTGTCGGCAACTGCTGATTGGTCCTCTGCAATGGCCTTGTTACCCCTCTCACGTCTGACATCATCAATAGGCTCTGATGGAACCCACTGATAAGAGCTATCTTCATTGCGGTCAGGTCTCTTTATCTTTCGAGAGGTAGGGGGTCCGTATTTTTGGGCGATCTGACGATGGAACGTCTCGAACACGTCTTTTGGGTTCGTAAAAGGTTTTGGTTGGTGGCGGGCAGCAATGAAGCAAAGGCCAACGTCTTCAACAAACTGCAAAGCATACTCTTCAAGATCCGGGTGAGGTCGAGGGGCAGAACTGCATTTATACCCATGACCCCTGTAACCACCAGGTTCTTTTTTACAATACTCTTACTCCAAGGGATGTTTGTGCGTCTCAAACCCGAAGGGATTCCCGCTGTCCGCCCTAGCCGTGAAATTTCCCATGAAGAAGGCTGCGAGCACGACTAGCAACATCATCGCTTGTTTCATGGTTCTACGATTAAAGGTGCTTTTCTATACACGCGTTTTGTTCGTTCATAAAAGACACTGGATTCCCGATTAAAAATGTCGGGAATGACAGAAGGAGGCCTACGGAACGAGCATGCGCTTTTACAAGTCTAATTGCCAGGCACTCACTTCCCAATGCAGAAATCCTGAAAAATGCGATCCAGGATGTCCTCGGTGCTGATTGCGCCGGTGATTTCTCCCAGTGCGTCGAGTGCGGCTCGGATGTCCAGGGCCACACATTCTCCGGATTCTTTTCGTTCTAGCGAACGCATGGCCTCTTCGATAGAGGCGTGCGCCTGCTCCAGGCTGGCCTTGTGGCGCAGCCGCGTCACGAGCACGGACGGGGTCGCTTCCAGCCCTTCTTTGAGGCAGACACTTTGAATGACCGACGTCAAATGATCAAGGCCTTCGCCTGTTTTCGCGGAGACTTTCACGAACTCCGGGCCTTTTCCCTCACCCTGGCCCTCTCCCAGAGGGAGAGGGGAAAATGCGTGGGATTGAGGGAGATCCATTTTATTCATCACGAGCAGGTGTCGTCGGGAGCCGTACGTTTCGAATACGGTACGGTCTTCGTCCGTCACGCCTTCGGCGCCGTCTAGCACAAGCAGCAACACGTCGGCTTCGGCTATTGCGTCTTCGGTTCGACGGATGCCTTCGCCTTCGATCGTGTCCTGCGTCTGTCGCAGGCCTGCGGTATCCAGCAAGCGCAGGGGGATGCCCCGGACGTTCATGGATTCGTCGATCACGTCGCGCGTTGTTCCGGGTTGATCCGACACGATCGCACGGTCCAGTTTCAGTAGCGCGTTAAGGAGACTCGATTTGCCCACGTTGGGACGGCCGATGATGGCGACCTTGATGCCTTCCCGGATCAGGCGGCCTTCCTCATAGGACGCGATCAATTGCTCCACCGCCCGTTGCGTGTCCGTCAAGGCTTGCTGCACTTCAGCCGCCTGGATAAAGGTAATATCCTCCTCGGCGAAATCCATCCCGGCTTCCACGTGCGCCAGCACGCGAATCAATCTTTCGCGGAGAGCATCGACTTCTTTTGAAAGGGATCCGCGCAGCAAGGATTGCGCCGCTTGCAGGCTCCGCGAGGTCGTGGCTTGAATCGTATCGAGCACCGCCTCGGCCTGGGTGAGGTCCAACCGGCCGTTGAGAAACGCCCGCTTGGTAAACTCTCCGGGTTGCGCCATTCTGGCGCCATGCCGGATCAGGCCATGACACGTGGCCTGCAGGATCCAGGCGCCGCCGTGGGTCTGGATTTCCACCACGTCTTCGCCTGTGTACGAATGCGGCTTGCGCATGATGACGACCAGGGCTTCGTCTATGGGACCCTCCCCCTGGCCCTCTCCCAGGGGGAGAGGGGATCGCGCATAGAGCACGTCGCTCAGATACAGGCGATGACTTTCCAGTTGTTGCAGGGGCTGTTGGTTGCGGGGGCGTACGACGTGCGCGGCGATGTCAACGGCGTGGGCGCCGCTGATCCGAACGATACCGATTCCGCCTTCCCCCACGGGAGTGGCGATGGCACAAATGGTATCGTCAACCGAGTTTTCCATGAGAGAAAACCCTGCCCTGAGCGCAGTCGAAGGGTCGTGGGCTTATTCGCTCGCTTCTTGTTGCGACTCCTTGGCTTTGCCCTTTTTCTTCTTGGCAGGCTCTCCGTTATCGGATTTCGTGGAGGAGTCCTTATTGGCGGCCGGGGCCGGTGCGCCGGCGGGCGCGGCTTTTAAAATAAACCGATCCGTGACCACCTGTTGCAGGATCGTCAGCACGTTATTGGTCAACCAATAGATCACCAGCCCCGCGGGGAAGTTCAAAAAGAGAAACGTTAGAAACACCGGCAGCAACAGCATCATCTTGGCTTGAGTGGGATCCATGGTGGTGGGCATGATTTTTTGTTGGAGCACCATCGACGCGCCCATCAGGATCGGAAACACGTAATACGGGTCCGGGATCGACAAATCCGTAATCCACAGCATGAACGGGGCCTGCCGCAGATCCACGGTCATATACAGAATATTGAACAGCGAGATGAAGACGGGCATCTGTAACAGCATCGGCGCACACCCGCCGACCGGATTGACCTTGTGCTCTTTGTACAGCTTGATCAGTTCCCGGTTGAGACGTTCCTTATCCTCTTTGAACTTGGCCTGCACGGCCTGGATCTTGGGCTGAATTTTCTGCATGCCCTGCATGGATTTATAGCTCTTGTACTGCAGGGGCACGAACAACAGCTTGATGCCGCAGGTCAAGAGAATGATCGCCACGCCGTAATTCTGGGTGTAGTCATGGACGAATCGCAGCACGTAGAACAGCGGCTTGGCCACCGCTTTCACGATGCCCCAACTCCCGTAAATGAACCAGCCGAAATCGATCGTATCTTCCAGCTCGTGACCCAACTCGCGCATGAGATCGAATTGCTTGGGCCCGGCATAGAGTTGAAACGCGATCCGGCTCCCTTCGGCGTCAACCGGAAACTCCACGCCGGAGGTCACCACGTGTTCGGTTTCGGTTTTCGCGAAGACGCCTTGGGCCCCCTGGGGAATCATGACGCTGATAAAATATTTGTCCTGCAGGGCCGCCCAGCGCAGGTCTCCGGTACGCCGGATCTCGGGGTCCGGGCTTTCCTTCTCCAACTCGCCGTCGATCATCCACGCCGGCCCCAGCGCGCCGATGAATCCCTGCCCCCATTCCACCACTCCGAAGTTGGTGCCCAACATGACCGCCACGGTATCGTCCAGGCCTTCGACGCGAATGGATGAATCGACCAGGTAGGAGTCATGGGAAAAGGTGAATTCCTTTTCCACCAGCAAGCCCTTTTCCTCGTTCCGATAGGAAAAGGTCAGGTGGCCCGTCGGGTGTGCCTCATCGAGCGTTTCAAAATCACGGCTCACTTCAAACAGGCCGGTGTTGAGCAGGGTGTTCACCTCAGGATCTTCAACCTGCATGGACACCGGGCCGGCAAAATGGCCTTCCGGGTACACGAACTCGATGGGTTGGGGATCGTCGTCGCCCTGGGTCAGATACTCTTTCAGTTTCCAGCTTTGAATCTGCGCGCCTTGGTTCGTGAAGGCGACCCGGTACAGCGGTGTCTCGACCACTTCCACCAGTTCCCTCTCCCTCGATGGGAGAGGGCCAGGGTGAGGGTGTTCCATTCCCTCGCCATCGGCACGAATCTCGGATGAGGGGTCCTGCATACCGGGTGGAAGCGATTCATCCCCGGCGGGCGCGGCTTCTTGTCCCTCCTCAATAGGCGGGGGTTCCGGCATCAGCCCCAGCTCTTTCAGAATAAAGTCGAAGCTGAAAATGATGGCGAACGACAGGAGCAGGAAGATGAGAATCCGTTTTTCCATTTGCTAAAACCGAAGAACCCTTGTGTAGCCGATCAGGGAACGGGATCGATCCCGCCCGGATGGAAGGGATGGCACTTCAGAAGCCGGCAAACCCCTAACCACACTCCTCGCAGCAGGCCGTGACGGGTGATCGCTTCGCTGGTATAGCGTGAGCAGGTTGGGTCAAAACGGCACTGCGGTCCCAAATGCGGAGACACGACTTTCTGGTACGCGACGATGAGCCACAACGCTATTTTGCGCATCTCTCTCACGCCCCCCTGACAAGGGGGGCAGGGGGGTTAGGGGAAAACATCAGCTCCTGGCTGATCAGGGTTGTGATCCACGCTTCTTGGAGGCGTTGATGGTTGAGTTCCAGTGCCGGCCGTTTGGGGAAGATGACGATGTCATACCCCTTCACAAGGCACTGGTACGTGTGTCTCACCAATTCGCGAAAAATGCGTTTCCCTCTGTTCCGCACCACCGCATTGCCCAGCCGGCGTCCCACCACGATTCCGACCCGGGGAGTCCCAAGGCCGGAACGGCAGGAAACCACGTTAAAGAATCGCGTCGTAATGCGCTTTCCTTCCCGTTTGACTCGCTCGAAGTCTTCTGTTTTTTTCAAGAATACCGGCGGGCACCGTGAGGAAACGTCACTCATCGGATACGGTCAGGCGGTAGCGGCCTTTTCGGCGACGGCGGGCGAGTATTTTTCTCCCGCTTTTCGTGCTCATTCGCTTGCGAAACCCGTGGTCACGTTTTCTCTTGAGATTCGACGGTTGTCGATACGTCATGGACATGGTCAAGACCCTCTTATCGAAACAAGAATAATGAAAGGATTGTAAATTCCCGCTTATTGACTGTCAAATCAGGTTTCGTCGCCCGTCTGCTTCGCGGTCGTCCATTCCGTTGACTCCCTGAAGTCCCCCTTCTATAGTCAGAAGGAGCGCATCTCTTCCTCTTTCTCATGAACAAAGGACCGTCACGGTGATTCGAGGCATTAAAGGCATCAAGGATATTACCCCGGACGAAATGCCCAAGTGGAGCGTGGTGGAACGAACCGCGCATGCGTTGGCGCACGCGTTCGGCTTCCATGAAATCCGGATCCCGGTTTTTGAGAGAACGGACCTGTTCGTTCACAGCATCGGGGGCACCACGGATATTGTGGAAAAGGAAATGTATACGTTCCCGGACAAGGATGGAACTTCCTTGACGCTTCGTCCCGAAGGAACCGCGGGTGTCGTTCGCGCGTTTATCGAGCGTGGACTGAAAACCTACGAGGCGTCCAGAAAACTTTATTACATCGGGCCGATGTTTCGCCACGAACGCCCTCAGGCCGGGCGGTTGCGGCAATTTCACCAGTTCGGAGTGGAGTATGTCGGGAGTTCCGATCCATCCGCCGACGTGGAGGTCGTCACGCTGCTCTGGAGATATTTTTCAGCGCTCCAATTGCCGGGACTCTCGTTGGAACTCAATTCACTGGGCCAACTTGCGGACCGCCGGGCCTACAAAGAGGATTTGGTTTCCTTTCTGAAAACCAAAGCGGATAGGCTATGCGACAATTGCCGGAGACGACTCGAGGCCAATCCTCTGCGAGCCCTGGATTGTAAGGTCCCCGGCTGTCGTGAAGCCACGAAAGAGGCTCCCTTTCTGACGGATTTTCTTTCCACTTCGTCTAAAGAACACTTCGATCGAGTCTTGCAGGGTTTACAAGCCTTAGCCGTTCCGTATTCGATCAATCCCCGGCTCGTCAGGGGGCTGGATTATTATTCAATGACGACCTTCGAGGTCTCCAGCTCCGTACTCGGGGCTCAAAATGCGATTGGTGCCGGCGGACGATACGATGGATTGTTTGAAACGTTGGGCGGCGTTCCCACCCCGGCAGTCGGTTTCGCCATCGGCCTCGAGCGGGTCATTCTCGCCCTTCCCGATTCAACCCTTCCCGCACCAGAGCCTTGGGTGTTTGTCGCGGCGTTCGGAGAAAAAGGGAGGCCGGCCGGTGATACTCTCATGGATTCCCTCCGCTCAAATCATATGAAAGCCGATACGGATTACACCGCTTCAACCCTGAAGACTCTCCTGCGCTCCGCAGACCGGATCAATGCGCCCTATGTCGTCATCATAGGAGACGATGAAGTCGCGAACAACCAGGTCATTCTCAGAAATATGGCGACGAAAGAGCAGGAGATTTACGACTTGGATTCCGCCTTATCAGCCATACTCAAACGCCTCGGATTCCGTAAACACGTAGAAACGTGAATTGACTTTTTGTCGTGTTGCGAATACGATTTTTTCTTTGTTTCTTGATACGTAGTGGTGCTTAGAATATCTTCTCTTTTCTAAGCTTTTCTATCTTCATCATCAGAGTCCGTGCCTCATACACAATGAGGCGATCTTCAACTGTTTTTCATCGACCAAACACGGGTTATCGTTCCTTCCACGGCGAGAATCCGTTTGTCTTTTCGATCATGGGCCTTTCGATTCTCGTGTTGATTCAGAGCAACCCTCTGGAAACCCATCGTCCGACCGAAGGCCTTCGTATCGCGCTCGGTTTGTCAACCGGATCCGCATCCCTCACGGTTGTTTTACTTGGACAAGCGAGAATACTCCTCACTGAAGAAGCAAGTGACGTTGTCGAGGCGGATATTCTCGAACGACATCTTCCTGTCATCCAGGAACTGGAACTGCCTATTGTGCTCCCTGAAGGGAGTCGTGAGGCTTTCCCCGTCGATCCGGATTTTTCCGTTCGGGAGGTTTCACAATCGGGTATCACATCCCTGCTTTGTCAAGCCGACCGGGTCCTGGTGTTTTGAATTATGAGGAAAGTTCTCTTTTTATTCTCTCCCGGGTCCGAATCCTCTATGGAAGAGCTTGTTGCGATGTCCGATTTTTCAGACTGCTCAGTGCAGGGGGTCTTTCTGAAAGAGCGTCTCGGATCCGCCAAGACGGTTCCTTTCCCGTGTTATACGCTTGCGTCTACAGAAAATATGGAAGAATCGGCATATCCATCGATTAATTATCCTGACGTACTGAAAATGGTTTTCGAGGCTGATACGATTATTTCCTAATCATTAACATAGATAAGAAAATTCGTAGTAATAGGAAAAGGAGTAGGGGCTGTGAATAAGGTACTTTCTTTCTATCCTATTGATTTTATGAAGAAATAATAAGATAGAAGATATGGAAAAGTGGAGGGATAAGGGGTATAGGACTTGTGGGAAGACGTGAAGAAAATGGTTGGTTGTCCAGATGATATAGGTTAAAGAGAAGAAGATTTGTAATATAAAGTAAGTTGTTATAGGGTTATTAACAGGTGTTAATAACCCTGTGAATAATTGTAATGGAAAAGAGTGAACAAACGACAGTGGGGATTTGGAAAGAGGCTCTAGGCTTTATCCAAGCCCAAATGGGGGATGAAGTCATTGAAACCTGGTTCCAGCCGACAATATTGGGTGAACTGAATGGGACGAAAGCAACTATTGTCGTGCCCAATAAGTTCTTCGGGGAATGGCTGGGAAGAAATTATAGAGACATGATCGGCGAAGCTTTGCAAGCGGTTCGGCCCGGTCAAGAAGGAAAAGTCGACGTCGAGTTCATCGTCGGGGAGCCGTCATCGCCCGTCGTTAGTGAGGGAGCCGACAAATTGCCGGCCGCTCCCCAGCAGACCCGCGTACATCGACAAGTGCCGAATCCGAAATATACCTTCGAGAATTTTGTGGTGGGGGCCAGTAACCAGTTTGCTCATGCGGCAAGCCTCAAAGTCGCCGAATCGCCGGCGCTTTCCTATAACCCGTTCTTTATTTACGGGGGCGTTGGCTTGGGCAAAACACACCTCCTCAATTCCATCGGCAATTTCGTCATGCAAAAAGGCGACCTCCGAATCGCGTACGTCACGACCGAGCAATTCACCAATGAAGTCATCAACTCGATTCGCTACGACAAAATGATGGAACTGCGCCGGCGCTATCGAAACATCGACATGCTCCTGATCGACGACATTCAATTCCTCGCGGGGAAAGAGCGGACGCAGGAGGAATTTTTCCATACCTTCAACGATCTGTATGAGGCAAGAAAACAGATCGTTCTGTCGAGCGACCGCTTTCCTAAAGAAATGCCCTCGATGGAAGAACGATTGCGCTCACGATTCGAGTGGGGGTTGATCGCCGATCTCCAACCACCGGACGTCGAAACCCGGATCGCGATCCTGCGAAAAAAATCAGAGGAAGAAGGCATCGCGATTGGCGACGACGTCATTCACCTTTTGGCCGAAGGGTTAAAGAGCAATATTCGCGAATTGGAAGGCGCGTTGATCCGGCTGGGAGCCTACAGCACACTGACCGGCCAGCCCATTACGATGGATATGGTGAAAACCGTACTTCGCGATCTCTTGGGGAGCAAAAAGAAGGTGATCACCCTGGAAGACGTGCAGGACGTGGTGGCGAGGAGATTTCACGTCAAAGTCGCCGAACTCAAATCCAAGCGACGAACCAAAACCGTGGTTCATCCCCGGCAAATTGCCATGTACCTCTGTCGGGAACTCACGGACGCTTCGTTCCCGGAAATCGGCCGCGAGTTCGGAGGAAAAGACCACACCACCATTATCCATGCGTGTCGTCAGATAGAAAAAACCCTGGAGAAAGACAACACCTTGCGGGCGACGCTGGACAACCTCAAAGACGAAATCGGTAAGGCGTAACAGAAGGGAGCCTCTCATGCGAGTGACGGTGGAACGAGAAGTCCTGTTGACGGCCCTCCAGCGCGTCCAGGGTATCGTAGAAAAACGCAACACGATGCCCAGTTTGGCGAATGTCCTCTTGGAAGCGAAAAAGGATGGCTTGGACATTTCGGCGACGGATTTGGAACTTGGCATGCGCGGGCTTTACAAAGCGACGGTCGAAGAACCGGGGTCGGTGACGTTCCCCGCCAGAAAGCTTTATGAAATTCTGAAAGAAATCAAGGACCCGGAAATCGCCATGACCGTCACGGAGGATTGCCTGGTCACCATTACGACAGGCCGGGGTGAATTCAAGGTCGTCGGGCTCCCCAGCAAGGATTTTCCGCCCTTGCCCGTCATTGAGAGGGACGGCCTCATACCACTGCCCGGTGAGGGTTTGCTTCAACTTATTCGAAAGACCATCTTTGCCGTTGGGGACAACGATACGCGTTACGTGCTCAACGGGTTGTTGGTGGTCGTCACGAATGACGGGGAGACGCCGATGATCCGGTTAGTGGGTACGGACGGGCATCGGTTGGCCATGGCGGAGCAAAAATTGGAAGCGGAGAATAAGGCGTCCGCTGATGCGCAAGAAGAAAAAGTGATCATCCCGAAAAAAGCCGCGGCTGAGATTCGCCGGTTGTTGGAAGAGGGCGAGGGTGAGCCGATGATCGGCTTTACCAAGAACATGGTAATCTTCAGGAAAAGCGGGCTCGTCATGACATCGCGGCTGATGGAAGGCAATTACCCCAATTATCAGCAGGTCATCCCCAAGGCGGGCAACAAAAAAGTTACGGTGAACCGGGATGATCTCGAAGGGGCCCTGCGACGGGTCTCGGTCCTGTCCCAGAACAAGACCTATGCCGTCAAACTCACGTTTTCAAAGGAGGCGATCACGCTCTTTTCGAGTCATCCGGACATGGGAGAAGCGACAGAAGAGATTCCCGCCAGCTTTAACGGAGAGGAATTTTCCGCCGGATTCAACGCGCGATATCTGCTTGACGTCTTGAGCGTCATGGAAAGCGAGACCGTCGTGCTCAATATGGAGGCGTCCCTCAGCCCGTGTTTGATTCGAGAGCAGGACAACGCCTTGTTCCAGGCCGTCGTGATGCCCGTCAAAGTGTAATGATCATGTATACTGGAATAGCATGCTTCACGAGGAGATGAACCCTCAGCGTTTGCCGAACGATCCGACACCTGTCACAGGTCTTGATCCCTCCGGTTTTTCCGAAGAACCCGTCGAACAGAGCGGCTATGGTGCGGAGCAGATCCGTGTGCTCGAAGGCCTCGAAGCCGTTCGGAAACGACCCGCGATGTACATCGGCAGTACGGGTGCGGACGGCCTGCACCATCTCGTGTACGAGGTGGTGGACAACAGCGTCGATGAACATATGGCGGGGTTTGGGGAGTCGATCGAGGTCTCCCTGGAAATCGATGGCAGTATCACGGTCACGGACAACGGCCGCGGCATTCCCACGGGGCTCCATCCCACCCAGAACAAGTCGGCGGCCGAAGTTGCCCTGACGGTCCTCCACGCGGGCGGAAAGTTCGAGCAGGGCGCCTACACCGTATCCGGGGGGCTCCATGGGGTGGGGATCTCCGTGGTCAACGCCTTATCGGAATGGCTGGAACTGGAAATCTGGCAAAACGGGCAGGTCTTTGAACAGGCCTACCACCGCGGAACTCCGGCGGCTGCGCTTCAGGTGACGGGCGTGACCAAAAAGCGGGGGACGAAAATTACGTTCAAACCCGACGGGACCATTTTCGAGACGATTGAGTGCAGTTTCGACGTGCTGGCCCAACGCCTTCGGGAATTGGCCTTCCTCAATAAAGGGCTTTCGATCTCGCTGGCCGATAAACGAAGTCAAAAAGAACAGGTCTTCTGTTACAAGGGCGGAATCGTCTCGTTCGTCGAACATTTGAATGAAGCCAAGACCCCGCTCCATAAACCGATTTTTATTTCGGTTGAAAAACCGGACGTGATTTTGGAAGTCGCGCTCCAGTACAACGACGGCTACGCCGAAAATCTCTTCTCCTTTGCCAACAACATCAATACGCGGGAAGGCGGCACGCACCTGATCGGATTCAAGGCGGCCCTGACCAGGACGATCAATTCCTATGCCAGTGCGAACGACCTGTTGAAGAAGGACATGGACTCACTCACCGGCGACGACGCGCGGGAAGGCCTTACGTCGGTGGTCAGCGTCAAAGTGCGGGCCCCGCAATTCGAGGGACAAACCAAGGCCAAGTTGGGCAACAGCGAAGTCAAAGGGATCGTCGAAGTCGCCGTGAACGAGGGTCTCGGGACGTATTTTGAAGAAAATCCGGCCGTGGCCAAACGGATCATCGGCAAAGCCGCGGATGCGGCCAGGGCGCGAGAAGCCGCCCGGAAAGCCAAGGATCTCATCCGCCGGAAGAGCGCCCTCGATGGCGGATCACTGCCCGGGAAGCTCGCGGATTGCTCGGAAAAGGATCCGGCCCTGAGTGAATTGTTCATTGTCGAAGGGGATTCGGCCGGCGGGTCGGCGAAGCAGGGCCGCGATCGAAAATTTCAAGCCATCCTTCCGCTGAAAGGAAAAATCCTCAACGTCGAAAAAGCGCGGTTCGATAAGATGCTGTCGAGCGAAGAGATTCGCACGCTCATCATGGCCCTGGGGACGGGCATCGGTCGCAAGCGGGATGACGCGGAAAAGGGCAAGGATGACAAGGAAGCCTTCGATCTGAGCCGCGCCCGGTACCACAAAATCATCTTGATGACGGATGCGGACGTCGATGGAAGCCACATCCGAACGCTCCTGCTCACGTTCCTGTTTCGCCAGATGCATGAATTGATCGATCGGGGCTATGTCTACATCGCGCAGCCCCCGCTCTTTAAAGTGAAAAAAGGCAAAACCGAACAATATCTGAAAGATGAACAGGCCCTGAACGACTACCTCGCCGAACTGGCCGGACAAGCCGTGGAAGTCTATGTGGACAGTCATCACGCGTTCATCAGCGGGCAGACGCTCAACCCCGTCTTGAAGAAAATGATCGAATTCGAGGGAATGCTGGGAAGGCTGAGCCGAAAAAAACAGAGTTCCGGTCTGTTGCGCGCGTTCGTGGATGAGCCGGCCCTGGGGCGCGAACTCTTAAAAGACCGGCCTGCCGTCCAGGAGTTGATCGAGCGGGTGAAAGAACGGTTGACCATGGCCTATCCGGAGGCCACGGTCCACGTGGACCTGGTGGAAGATGAAGAACATCAATCCAACAGAATCGTTTGCCGGATGCCGACCAATGGCGTGGTGTCAACCCTCGAGGTGAACCATGACCTGGTGGGGTCCGCGGATTTTCGGGAACTGCAGAAATTGGCGCCCAACGCGATCGGGTTGGGCCGTCCGAAGTATCGCATGAAAGTGAATGACACGGAAACGACCTTTGCCTCCACGGATGAACTCGTCCGGGAGATCCTGGAGGTGGGGAAAAAGGGATTGAACCTTCAGCGCTATAAAGGTCTGGGAGAAATGAATCCCCCGCAATTGTGGGAAACCACCATGAACCCCGAGACGCGATCCCTGCTACAGGTGAAACTCGAAGACATGACTGGCGTGGACGAGATTTTCACCATTCTCATGGGTGACGAAGTCGAACCGCGACGGAATTTCATCCAGCAACACGCGTTGGAAGTCCGCCGGTTGGACGTGTAGTCGCCAGGAACCTCGATCCTCCCAACCACGATGCCCACCGAAGAACGTTTCACTCAAGTCGCCATCGAAGACGAGATGCGCTTGTCGTACATGGATTACGCCATGAGCGTGATCGTCGGCCGCGCCTTGCCGGACGTCCGTGACGGGCTGAAACCCGTGCACCGGCGCATCCTGTACGGCATGAACCAGATGGGCTTGGCGCACAACCGGGCCTACCGCAAGTCGGCCAAGATCGTGGGCGAAATCATGGGGAATTATCATCCCCATGGCGATTCCGCGATTTACGATACGCAGGTGCGCATGGCTCAGGACTTCAACATGCGCTATACCCTGGTGGACGGCCAGGGGAATTACGGGTCGGTGGACGGCGACCCGCCGGCCGCCATGCGCTACACCGAAGCACGGCTCACGAGGTTGGCCGGCGAAATGCTGGCGGACATCGACCGGGAAACCGTGGATTTCGGCCCCACGTATGATGAATCGGACGTCGAGCCGCTGGTCCTACCGGCCAAGGTCCCCAACCTGTTGATCAACGGCGCCGGCGGGATCGCCGTGGGCTACGCCACCAACATTCCGACGCATAATCTCGGTGAAGTCCTCGCCGCCCTGATCCACCTCCTTGAGCATCCCGGGGCGTCGATTGCGGACTTGATGAACATGATCCCGGGTCCGGATTTTCCCACGGCCGGATTCATCTATGGCACGCAAGGCATCAGAGACGCCTATGAACACGGGCGGGGGCTGTTGACCATCCGTGCCAGGACGCACGTGGAAACCGATGAGAAGCGGGACCGGTCGAGCATCATCGTGACCGAAATTCCGTACCAGGTGAACAAGGCCAAGCTGCTGGAGAAAATTGCCGAGTTGGTGCAGGAGAAGCGCGTGGAAGGCATTTCCGACATTCGGGACGAATCGGACCGTGACGGCATCCGTGTGGTGATCGAACTCAAGAAAGGCGAGCTTCCGCCCGTCATCCTGAACCAGTTGTACAAGCATACCCAACTCCAGAATACGTTCGGCGTCATCATGCTCGCGCTCGTGAATAACCGGCCGGAGATTTTGAATCTCAAACGGATCCTGACGGCCTTTCTCGAACATCGGCGCGAAGTGGTCATCCGGCGAACCGCCTACGAGTTACGGAAAGCCCAGGAACGCGCGCATATTCTGGAAGGCCTCACCGTGGCGTTGGCGCATTTGGATGAAGTGATTGCGTTAATCCGCGGGGCGGCGTCGCCCGACGAAGCCAGGACCGGCCTCACGCAGCAATTCCCGCTGTCGGAGATTCAGGCCCAGGCCATCCTGGACATGCGGCTCCAACGCTTGACGCAACTCGAACAACGCAAACTCTCCCAAGAATATGAAGAAATTAAAGCGAGGATCGCCTCGCTACAGGCCATCCTGGGCTCGGAAGATTTGGTCAAACAGGTCATCAAGGACGAACTGACCGAACTCAAGGACGCCTATCAGGATGAACGCCGCACCCAAATCGTGCCGCAGGAAGCCGAGATCAACATCGAGGACTTGATTGCGGACGAAGAAATGGCCGTCAGCATTTCCCACGAAGGCTATATCAAGCGCCATCCCGTGTCCGAATACCGGGCGCAGCGCCGCGGAGGAAAAGGCAAGATCGGCATGGGGGTCAAGGAAGAAGATTTCGTCGAGAAGATCTTTACGGCCTCAACGCATGATTACATCCTGTTCTTTACCGACGCGGGAAAAGTGTATTGGCTCAAACTCCATGAACTGCCCGAAGCCGGCAGGACCAGCAAAGGCAAGGCTATGGTCAACCTGTTGGCCTTGGGCCCGGACGAACGGGTGACCACCACGCTGCCGGTTCGGGAATTCCCCGATGACTTGTACGTTGTCATGGCGACCCGCAAAGGCTACATCAAGAAGACGAAATTATCAGCCTACGGAAACCCCCGGCAGGGCGGGATCATCGCCCTGACCTTGGAGGAAGGCGACAAACTCATCGGTGTGGAAATTACCGATGGCCTGAGCGACATCATGCTGGGCACCAGGGAAGGCTTGGTCATCCGGTTCGGGGAACGGGCCGTCCGGTCGGTGGGCCGGACCGCTCGAGGAGTTCGAGGCATTCGCCTGGACGATACCAATCACGTGATCGGCATGGTCATTATTCAGCCCGATAGCGATGCCTCAATCCTGACCGTGACCGAAAAGGGATTCGGAAAGCGGACAGTGGCCACCGAATACCGGACCAAAGGTCGGGCGGGGCGCGGGCTGATCAGCATCAAAGTCAACGAAAGAAACGGGTCGGCCGTCTCCTTTCATCAGGTGACGGAAACCGATGAAATCATGATCATGACGTCCGAAGGAAAAATCCTCAGGACCAAAATCGAAGATCTCCGGGACATCGGGCGTAATGCTCAAGGGGTCCGTCTCATCGACATGGAAGAGACCGACCGGGTCGTAGACGTGGCGAAACTCGCCGAGAGCAGCGAGGAAGACGGGAGTGATGGGAGCAACGGCTCGGGTCACGCGGCGGAGACGACCGGGTCTGGATAACGGAATCTGCCGTGCCGGCTTGTAACGAGTCACTCATGCTGTACTTCTCTGTCATCCCTTCCTTTCCTTCTGTCATTCCCGCGAATGCGGGAATCCAGTGTCTTTTGTCTTTCCCATGCCCAAGAAGCCATTCGACCCCGTCGTCAAGATAGGACTCACGGTGTTACTGGGCGGCCTGATGCTGATTGGGGGGGGCATGTTCCTGTCCCGACCCGACCGCACCATCCCGCCCTTCAGCATCGGAAGCCAGGAAGGCACCGTCGTGGCCGTGCATGTACCGGCGTGGACCAGCGATCCGGACATTGAAACCCTCATCCATCGATTCCGAAAGGTCGGCGTGGCCAACCATGATTTCCGGTCCATGAAAGTACGTCCCACGACACCGGACGATCCGGCCACGCTCTATCGGGAAGTCGTCCTCTACATCTTTTCCGATCCTCAGTGGACACAACCGGAAACCCTCCACCGCTATCTGGCGACACGCGCCCCCGCGGAAGCGGGGCAACAGGTCGGCGTCGAAGAAGCCGCGTTCCGCCGCGAGTTCCAGAACTCGGCCCGCGCCGGTTTCATCTATAACCAAGGCCAGACCAAGGGCTGGCTCGGCCCCATTCCCGACCCATCCATCCCCGAACAACGCCAGAACATTCAGGTCCTGTTCGACGACCTCATCCCTTCCTAGCCATTTCTTTTCCCCTCCTTTGTAAGGAGGGGAAGGGGAGGTAGAGGCATTCGTTACACCTCCCCTCCTTCTGTCATCCCCGTCATTCCGACACTATTGACTTATTGATCTAAAGAAAGTAATGTCGCCGACGTTCATCTTAATCAATCAATTCAAAATGTACGTTTCATGAAGAAACAGAGAACGCCATTGGCTGACTGTAAGCCAGCGAGGCGTAGCGCCTTGCCCCACCCCTGCCATGTCGGCCATTCGCAGGAAACAATCGGATGTAGAACATCAGGAGGGCATGATACGCACGATCATCAAGACAGAGAGTTGTTTGCACTGTTGGACGCATTTGATCAGCCGTCAGACAAACATACTGCATTATTCTCTCAGGCATTAACCTCGCTCTTTTCACCGTTACACAAAATTCCGTTTCTATTCTTCACCAACCACCGCAAGAAATAGCAGACCCTGATTCTGTCAACGCCTGTCCTGAGCCTGTCGAAGGGAATTACTGGATCTTTACAATCCCCGAGGAGCGGAGAACGCGGCTCTACTTGCCCCTCCAAGCGCACCATGCTATCATTTTGCTATCATATGAGACGTCATCAAACGAATTGAGGAGGGAAACATGGCACAGGTTCTCGTGCGGCAACTGGATGACAGGCTGGTAGAACGGTTGAAGAAACGGGCCAAGGAACATGGCCGGTCATTACAATCGGAAGTGAAGACCATTCTGGAAGAAGCGGTCCCCGACTATGCAGGCGCATGGAAACGGATTGCCAAGTTGAAGCAGACCCTCGAACAGGCAGGTAGGACGTTCAGTGACAGTACGCCCCTCATTCGCGAGGAGCGGGATCGGTGACCCGCTACGTGGTTGATGCGAGCGTCGGGATCAAATGGTTTCTTCCTGAAATTCACTCCGAAGCGGCCGGCCGGTTACCGTTGTTGAATGCTTCGCTTCACGTCCCGGCGTTTTTTCATTTGGAACTAGGCAATGTTCTATCCAAGAGAATCCGCCGGGATGAGCTGGCGCCCGAAGAAGGAAAAGCCATCCTGAACGAACTGCAACGGATTCCCTTACAAAAGCATTCGAATGAACGATTAATGAAGCCTGCATTTACCCTCGCCATTCAAACTAGGCGAAGTCTATACGATTGTCTGTATCTGGCCTTGGCTGAAGCCATAGACGGGCAGGTCGTGACCGCAGACCGGAAATTCTGTGAGTCGTTGGCAGAAAGCCGTTATGGAAAACGAATGCTATGGGTTGAGGACCTCCCTTAGGTGGTGACCTTAACTCTGAATCAGGATTTTCGCATCTATCGAAAACACAGCCGTCACGTCATTCCGGTTCTGATGCCAAATTGAGGAATCGCCTCGGGGACGAACGGGGATAGAGAAGTTCTAAAACTCCTTGGAGGAGTCTTGTCGGCCTAACACTCGCACGATTTCTACGCAGTCTCGGTCAATCCTGTAGTAAATCGAATGAACCCCGCATACGCTCCGTCTGTACCCTTTACGAATATGCTCGACCAATGGGTAACGCTCCGGCTGTTCTGCCAGCTTGTCAAAACGCTCTGTTAGCTTGTTGTAATACCGGCGTGACCCTTCAACTCCGAATTGTTCTATGCCATACAATGCGATGTTCAGCAGGTCATGTTCGGCTTTTTGAGTCAGCCGATACTTAGGCATTTTGGGATCTATGGCGTTGCTGCGCTTCTTCCCAAATTTCGTCAACGGTCTTGTGACTGACGCCGCTTTGTTCACCGTCAATGATTGCGGCACGGATGGCCGTGATTTCAGCGTCCCGGCTGATACGGTCACGAAGCAAATCGCGGAATACTTCGCTTTCGTTACCGTAGTTTCCGGTTTCAATCTGCGCCTTGATCCAGTTGGCTTGCCGGTCTGTTACGGATATGCTCTTTTTCACCATTGCCATGATTTGTTCTCCACAAGTTGAGCAAATATTCCTACTTGGTAGTATATTCTGCTCCTTCTTGATTGACAAGTGCCTGCCTCTGGGCTCAGCGAAGACCCCAACCAAGCAGCTATTTCTGGTTTTGCACAGTCGATAGTGCCCGGGCGATGACTCTGCTGAGCGAATCCCGTAGTTCGTCGTCATTGACGCCTTGCGCGTATTCACGAGCCGCCTTCTCCACGTCTGGGGAAACGGCAATCTGTTCGGCGGGCGCGTCGCCGGCCTCTTCACGGGCTTCCGGTAGTTCGCCGATCCGGAAGATAATATCCTCCAACTGGAGTTCTTCCATCTGCGCCTGAATGTTCTCCATTAACGTGGCCTTGAGATAGAGGAGTTGGTGCAGCCACACGGAATTGTCCACGGCCACGTGCAGCTTGCGAAATTTGATCCGGGTCGGCCAGGTATGGGCCGCCACGACCTCGCCCACGAGTGCGTCCCACTGTTTTTGGAGACGATATTCCCAGAGGCGCGTCGCGAACCCGTGGCTTTGAGAAATTTCCTTGATGACTGACCGGGAGGAGGAAAAGGCGTGCATGGGATGGTATTCTAGGCCGTCAATCGGGTAGGGTCAATTGATGGCCGGGATCACACCGGGCACTGTCCCGTTCTCGAAGGACCCGGCAAAACCGCATGTCTCAAGATACAACGACAAAACTGATCGGGAGTAATCGCAAGGCGTTTCATGACTATGCGATTGAAGAAAAGGTCGAGGCCGGGCTGATCCTGAAAGGTACGGAAGTGAAGTCGCTCCGGCAAGGCCGAGTGAATCTGCGCGAGGCCTATGCCACGGTAACCGAGGGGAAAGCGATCCTGCATAACTGTCACATCGGCGAATACAGTCATGGAAACATCATGAATCATGACCCCTTGCGCGACCGCGGGCTGTTGTTGCACAAGAAAGAGCTGCGGAGATTGACGGGCAAAGTTCAGCAGAAGGGCCTGACGCTGGTGCCCCTCCGTATGTATTTCAATCAACGCGGGATTGCCAAGGTCGAGTTGGGGCTCGCGCGCGGGAAGAAGCACTACGACCGTCGGGAGGCCGTGAAACAACGCGAAGCCGGACGTGAAATGGAACGGGCCATGAAACGGGCATCCGGGAAACCCTGAGGCCTGCGCGGCCGACTGTGATCTGATCATGAAGATTCTGTCAGCGGACTTTGTGAAGAGTTGTATGAAGCCGGCGCACTATCCTCGCGAGCATTTGCCCGAGGTAGCCTTCGTAGGGCGCTCCAACGTGGGCAAATCATCGGCGATTAATTCGCTATTGAATCGCAGGGCCATCGCCAAGGTCAGCACGACTCCGGGCAAGACGCAAACGCTCAATTTCTTCCGGATACTCACGAGTGACAAGACGGTGCCCCCGATCTTCTTCGTGGATCTGCCCGGCTACGGCTATGCCAAAGCCGCCCGGTCGGTGCGTGAACAATGGGGGCCGATGATCGAGCGCTATCTGAAAGACCGGGCTCAACTGTGCGCGGTCGTGCAATTGGTCGACGTGCGAGGAGTCGAAGCCCATGACGTGACGACGCTGGAATGGCTGACCCATCTCGGGTATCGCCCGATCGTGGTGGTGACAAAGATCGACAAACTGTCCCGCGGCCGGCGCCGGCAGGCCCTCTTGCAAGTATGCCAAACCCTGGGCGTGGAACATGATGAAGCGGTGGTGGGGTATTCCTCAAAAACGAACGAAGGCCGCCAGGAACTCTGGAACGCCTTGAGAGCGCATTATGAATCGTGGAACAATCTTTCGCATCCTCAGTGACATGTCCGTACGCAAATATGCTACAAAAATGTACTAAAAATACTCTAAATTACACCAAAAGTGATTCAAAAATGCACCAAATTGCACCAAGAATGCGCATTCAGCCATTTCACTTCAATGGATGTTCTCATTCTACGTGACGCGCTCCGGCTCGAATCGGTGAGAGTGGGAGGGATTTTAAAACCGGATTTCGATGTAGGCTTTATCTTTCAGCGATGACATCCACGTGTCGTGGGATTCCTGGATTTTCTCCTGAAACAACCGGGTCCCAATCGCTTCTTTCACTTTCTCAAACGGTTCCGTGATTCCCGGCCGGTTTTCTTCAAGTAGGAGAATATGGATCCCGATTTCCGTTTCAATCAAGGGGCTGACCTCCCCCGGGCTGAGCTTTTCCAAGGCTTCGCCCAACGGCGCCAAGAGTTCGTCTTTCGTCACGAACCCCAGATCGCCCCCCATCACGCTCTCTGATCCATCGGAAAACAGTTCAGCCAATTTCTCGAAACTTCTGCCCTCTTTGAGCTGACTCATGAGGATTTCCGCTCGCGCTTTCAGTGTCTCCCGATTTTCATCCAGCTTCGGGAGCAGGAGAATCTGCCGGATGTGATGTGTGCCGGGAGACGTAAAGCGCTGTTGCTGCTCTTCAAAGTAGGCGCGAATCTCTTTCGGCACGACGACGATTCCCCGGCGAACCTCGATATCCCTGATTCGACGGGCCATCAATTCTTCACGAAGGATGGCCTTTGATTGAGCGGCCGCCGCCGGGAACCCGGCGGGGTTTCTGCGCATTTGTTCCCACGCCTGTTCCACTTCTTCATCGCTGACTGAAACGTTCTTGGCCTTGGCCTCCTGGACGAGGAGTTTCCGTTCGATCATCCGGTTCAGGACTTCATGGCGTTTCCGAGAGAGACGTTCCGTGAGTTCGTCGCCTTCATAGCGAGCTTTCAAGCGAAAGAATTCATCTCCCATTTCCGATTGAAGTTCTGAAACCGTAATAATTTCCGTATTGACGACGGCGGCGATCCCATCAGTTAACGTTTTACCTTCGCCGTCCTGTGCCGGGGATTGGGCGGACACAACGGGAACAAGGCATGTGAGTACGCACAGGGCCATAGCCGGGAGGGCCGTCGTTCTGATCCTGCGC
The DNA here is from genome assembly GCA_965203665.1 of Nitrospirales bacterium. GTDB lineage: Bacteria > Nitrospirota > Nitrospiria > Nitrospirales > UBA8639 > Bin75. The sequence goes on from OZ241905.1 coordinate 2,107,427, forward strand.
CAGTCTCGCCAGTTCCGGGATAACCCACGATGTTGGAGATGAGCGTGCATCATGAGAGTGTAGGGGTCATGGGTTGCGGGGAAGCCTCCAACAAGCCGTTCAACAACGTCGTCAGGACGGATACCACCGCGGGCCAGTCATCAAGGTCCATGGGTATAGCAAAGGAGACCGGCGAGAGAAATTGGAGCCGGCCTTCCGAATACTGCATGAGCCAATCGAGGCTCTCCTGCGCAATCGTGGCGTTGGGAGCAAAGGCCACGGTCACGGTGCCATTCGCAACCTCCAGCGACTCTACCTTCAGCTTCTTGGCGAGCAGGCGAATCTGCATCACCTCAATTAACTGCTCCATGGGTTCGGGCGGCGTTCCATATCGATCCTGTGTCTCCCCGTGCAGCAGCGCCAGATCACCGATCGTCTGGCTGGCGGAAAGCCGTTTATACAAAGACAAGCGTTGATGGCCGTCCTCCACGTAATCGTCGGGGATGAAGGCCGACACGGGCACGTGCAACGTCGGTTCGATCTCTTCTTCCACGGGTTCGCCTTGGCGCTGTTGCACGGCTTGTTCCACCATTTGCATATACAGATCAAAGCCCACCGCGGCAATGTTGCCGGATTGTTGTTTGCCGAGCAGGTTGCCGGCGCCGCGAATTTCCAGATCCGCGGCGGCAATGCGAAACCCCGAACCCAGGTCCGCAAATTCCTGAATGGCCAGCAGCCGTCGTTGGGCGTCGGTGCCCAGGATTTCTTCATTGGGGAAAAAGAAATAGGCATACGCCTGGTCGCCGGCGCGCCCCACTCGCCCCCGCAGTTGATAGAGTTGCGCCAATCCGAACGTATCCGCGCGATCCACCAGGATGGTATTGGCGCGCGGCACGTCCAGCCCCGATTGAATAATCGAGGTCGCAACCAGGATATCCGCCTCGCCATGGAAGAACTTGAGCATGACGCCTTCGAGCACGTGTTCGTTCATCTGCCCGTGCGCCATGACGAGCCGGGCTTCGGGCACGAGTTCGCGGAGCCATTCGGCCGTGCGCTCGATCGTTTCGACCCGGTTGTGCACATAGAAGACTTGTCCCTGTCTCGCCAGTTCCCGGCGGATCGCCTCGCGGATCAGGTTGGGATTAAATCGGACGACCTGAGTGCGAATGGCGAGACGGCCGGGCGGAGGCGTGTCGATCACCGAGAGGTCCCGGACTCCGGAAAAGGCCATTTGCAGCGTGCGCGGGATGGGAGTCGCCGTAAGCGTCAATACGTCCACTTGCGTGCGCAGTTGTTTCAGGCGTTCCTTGTGGCGAACGCCGAACCATTGCTCTTCGTCGATAATGACCAGTCCCAGGTTCTTGAAGCGCACGTTTTTGTGAAGGAGCCGGTGGGTGCCGATGACGATATCCACGACGCCGGAGGCAAGGTCGGACAACACCGCCTTGACCTCTTTGGGCGTTTGAAACCGTGAAAGTGCCGCCACTTGAATGGGAAACGGCGCGAAGCGGCGCGTGAACGTCTCGGCATGTTGTTGCGCCAGCAGGGTGGTGGGCACCAGCACCGCCACCTGCCGGTGATCCTGGACGGCCTGGAACGCCGCGCGCATCGCCACTTCGGTTTTACCATATCCGACGTCTCCGCACACGAGCCGGTCCATGGGTTTGGGCAGCAGGAGGTCCCGTTGAATGTCGCCAATCGCTTTGATCTGGTCCGGGGTTTCCTCATAATCGAACGCCGCATCGAATTCATGGGCCAAGGAGCTGTCCTGCTGGTACGGTTGGCGAGTGACGACTTCCCGGTGGGCGTACAAATCGACGAGTTCGTCGGTCATGTCCTCGATGGCTTTCTTGACGCGCGCCTTGGTCTTGGCCCACGCGGTGCCCCCCAATTTGTCGAGGGTCGGAGCCACGTGATCGCTGCCTCGAAATTTCTGGACCTGGTTCAGCCGGTCCAGTGGGACATAAAGCGTGTCCCGTCCCGCAAATTCCAAAATGAGATAGTCGCTCTCAAAGTCCTGTACGGACAAACGTCGAAGCCCCTTGTACCGGCTGATTCCATGTTGCACGTGGACTACGTAGTCGCCGGTGTTCAAATCCTCCAACGAGGAGAGAAAGGTTGCGGTCTTGCTTTTCGGTTGGGGCCGATGCCGCGAAATTTTGGCGAAAACATCGTCTTCGGTCACCACTGCGAAGGGCAACGACGACGCCATAAACCCAGAGGAAAGAAATCCTTGCAGAATATAAAACGGCAATCGTTCCGAAGGATCGAAAGCCTGAGGAAAAGGATTCTGTTCCGTCACAGGAACCTGGTGTTCGGCAAACAGCCCCGACAAGCGCCCGACTTGTCCGGAGGATCGGACCACGACGATCACGGGCCCGTCACGGCGAAGCCGTTCCAGGATCGACAGCGTCTCGGTAAAGGACGTTCCGCGGAGCCCCAAGCCCACGCTCTTGGCCGATTGGAACGGAAGGGTGATGACCGGGTTCCAGGTATCGTCGGCGGGCGCGACCACGTCAAACGCCAGAACTGGCCCATCGGTAAGGAAGGGCAGGAATTCATCCCAGACGCCGGTCTGTTGAGCGGGACCCGGATACGGAACTTCGGTATTCGACGTGTCGTGTTCCTCCCATGCTGCGTGCAAGTGTTCTTCCCACTCCCGTGCATGCTGCGCCAGGGTGATGGGACGATCCATGACCACGAAAGGCGAAGTCGGAAAGTAGTCCAGCAGGGTGGCCATGGACGGGTGGATGTCCGGCAAGCGCCATTCGGCATCCGGCGGAACCTCGGCAAGCGAGCGGTCGGAATCGTCGGCCGGAAGCAGGTATTCCCTGGCGGGAAGGAGCACCGCGGAGAGAACCGATTCGGTGGATTCCTGCGTGCCCGGATCAAACTGCCGGGTGGACTCCACGGTATCGCCCAAAAATTCGATCCGGTAGGGCTCGGTGGCCCCGGTGGAAAAGATATCGACAATACCCCCGCGAACGCTGAATTCTCCCGGAATGTCCACCACGGACACGCGTCGATACCCGGTCCGCAGTAAATGGCGGAGCAGCGATTCCCGCTCAATCACGCTACCTACTTTGAGCGTCAAACAGGATTGCGCGAAGACGGATTGTGGCACCAGATACTGCAAGGCGGCGGGCGGCGTCGTGATGACCACCGTGGGGCGATGGGTTTGAAGCTGAAACAAAGTCCGCATCCGTTGCGTGACGAGGTCGATGGACGGCGCATCGGCTTCATACGGGGCTTGCCCACGGTCAGGGAAAAAGGCCAGCGATTCGGCGGGCAGGTTGAAGAAGTCAAAGAAAAACTGCATGTCCCGGCATAACGATTCCGCCTCGTCCTGGGTTGGTGTCAGAATAAGCGAATGCTGGGGGATGATTCCTTCACGCGGCCGTACGGAGGTAGAAGCCTCGTTATGCGGTGTCGTCAGCAGACTCAGGATGAACGCGAGGCCGGAGCCATGCGGCCCAAGCACCAAGGGTTGCGCTCCCGGCGTGGTCAAAGCCTCGAACACGGGCGTCAGCAGTTGGTCGCAGGATGTCTGGAACGGGTTGTTGTCTTGGGTCATTGATATGAAAATAACCTTCTGAAACCCTCTCCCCACCGTGGGAAAGGCTCGCTCTGCCGAGTCAGAAGGGGGATGAGTTCTTGGGCGGTGACGATGCGTGTACTCAAAACCAGCCGACCGTTCGTGTGCCCTAAGCAGTCTATGATACCCCGTCCTCTGCGAAAATCCTAGTTCGTCAAGAAGGAAAGATTGGTGACTGGCTCGCCGTCTTCCGGATCGAGGAGCAAGGTGATCTTTACGTGTTCCTATGTTAGTCTTTCCTGCCTTGCCCAATGACATGAGTGTTCCAATCACATCAACCACGTTCGGGCTCATTCTGAAACAGGGCACCGGAGTCGCATCGGCATGAATCCCCCAAACCGGCATGCCTGGGGAATGAGGCAACGAGTCGGCCTATATGCGGCGCCCGTGTTGGCGCTCCTGGTGTATCTCAACCCGCTTTCCAGTCTCCCTCCCTCGGCTCATACCCTCTCGGCCATTTTGGTGTGGGTCGTGGTGAGTTGGGCCACGGAAGCCATTCCCCTGGCCGTGACCTCACTGGTCGGTGCGGCGTTATGCATTGCCTTTGGCTTGGGGTCGACCAGGGAAGTGCTGGCGACGTTTGCCCACCCGATCATCTTTCTCTTTATCGGCAGCTTCTTTTTGGCTGAAGCCTTTGTGGTGCACGGGCTGGACCGGCGGTTTGCCGTCTGGCTGTTGTCCCGAAAGAGGATCATGGCCAAGCCGGTCCTGATGTTCGGGGCCATGGGATTGGCCACCGCCTTCCTGTCCATGTGGATCAGCAACACCGCGTCCGTGGCCATTATGGTGCCGATTGCGCTTGGCCTGCTCTCGACGATTCGTGGAGCCAAGGACGAAGCCAAGTCCCACGAGCCCGGGGTCCTTCTGTTATTGGCCTATGGGTCCGCGGCCGGGGGCATTGCGACCATAATCGGCACGCCGCCGAATATCATCGGCGTGGGCCTGCTTTCCCAACAAGCCGGTATTTCCGTCTCGTTTTTCGACTGGATGGCCATCGGGCTTCCACTAACCGTTGTGCTCTGGTTGGGTATTGCCGCGATTCTCTTTTGGCTGCATCCGCTGCCCACAACGTTTCCGGATCTGGGTGATCATCTTCACAACCTTCGCCGGCAACAGGAAGGCTGGACGCGCGGCCAACGGAACACCTGTTTCGCGTTGATCCTGGCTGTCGCGTGTTGGATCGGTCCGGGGTTGTTGGGGATCGTGTTGGGACGGGATTCCGATCTGGTGACGTTCATCAATGCCCGTCTTCCCAAGGAAATGGTCCCGATTTTCGCCGCGGGTCTGCTGTTCGTGCTGCCCCTCAATTTCAAGGCCGGGGAATTCACGTTGAGCTGGAGCCAGGCGGCGAACATCAATTGGGGCACGATCCTGTTATTCGGCGGCGGTTTGACGTTCGGCCATCTGATGGTGCAAACGCACCTGGCCGAGATCATCGGCGAAAGTCTGGTGGCACTCTTCGGGAGCAATACGTTGTGGACCTTGACGGCCGTTTCCATCGGTACGGCGCTGGTGATCACGGAGATTGTCTCGAATACCGCGTCGACGAGCATGCTCGTTCCCGTGGTGATTTCCATCGCCACCGCGGCCGGGGTTTCTCCCGTTCCGCCGACGCTGGGGATTTGTCTGGGGGCAAGCCTCGCGTTCATGATGCCGGTCGCGACCGCGCCGAATGCGATCGTCTACGGCACGGGATTCATCCCGCTTCCGAACATGCTGAGAGCCGGGGTGTTCTTGAATATCATCGGGGCCGTCCTCGTCTGGCTCACCCTCCGGCTGCTGTGTCCGTTGATGGGGTTCGCGTGAACGAGAAGCCGGCAGGCCACTTCTTCGAAGGGTAAGGACCGTGTCGCGAGTCAAGCATATTGTCGTGGTGGGCGATCCGGCAGGGAGGTCTTTCCAGCTCCGGCGGGATGGAGCAGGCTTTCGCGTGTCGGCGGTGGAGAATCTCCAGCAGGTCAAACGAGAGGCTCAAAAAGCACCGATCGATGGATTGGTGTTTTCTGAAAAGACGGCGAAGGAAGGCCTCGGTGACCTGTCGGACGTCATCGACGTGTCGCAGACCTTGATCATCTCAGGTCCGCCTTCATTTCAGGCGGCTTTGGATACCATGACATGGCTTCTCGGCAAGGGTGATGGGAGGGGAGTCAAGCGCGGATTACAGGAATTCCCGGGACTGACTCTTGAAGATTACGTCGAGTTGAAATTCGGCGAGTTTGTTCACACCATGAAGGTGAGTTCGGCCAAGGGTTTGCACGAGACCCTCATCCAGGCGGTGGAACGACCGTTGATCCAACATGCGCTCCATGAAACGAACGGAAATCAGGTTCAAGCCGCGAAGCTTCTAGGCATGAATCGCAATACCCTGCGCAAGAAAATCGTGGAATACCGCATCCCCGTCTCGCGCCGTTCCCGCCAACAGACTGATTCCTCCTAGTCCGAAAGACCGCTGATTTCTTGACAGGAGAAGAGAGGCTCCTCTAGCATGCTCTGTTTGTGATAGGCGCGTAGCTCAGGGGGAGAGCGCTACCTTGACACGGTAGAGGTCGGCGGTTCAATACCGCCCGCGCCTACCACCCTCTGTCTCCGGGAGAGAGCCGATGATGGGAGTTTGAGACGCATGTCAGTTTCGATTGAAACCGAAAAAGTCCAGGGTGAACGCATCGAGATATCCTTGCCGGGGACCGGCACGAAAACCTTTCGGACAGGGGTCACGGCGCGCGAGGCGTTGACGGAGTTGACGGGGGCTCTGCCGCCGGAGGTGTTTGCCGTCAGGATTGACGGACAACCCGGGGACCTGAGTGCGCCTCTGACCAGGAGCGTCACGCTGGAACCCTTGACCTTTGCGTCGGAGGACGGGAAGGAAGTGTATCGACATAGCAGCACCCATATTATGGCGCAGGCCGTGAAAGACGTGTTCCCTTCGGCCAACATCACGATCGGCCCGGCCATTCACGAAGGCTTCTATTACGATTTTGCCTTTGAACGGCCCTTCACGCCGGAGGATCTCGAAAAAATCGAGGCCCGGGCACACGAGATTATTCAAGAGAATTATTCCGTGCACCGCCTGGAAATGTCGAAGCAAGACGCGATCAAACTGTTTCGGGAAAAAGAAGAAGCCTTCAAGGTCGAAATAATCGAACAGATCGAGGATGACGTCGTCTCGCTTTACCAGCAGGGCAACTTCATCGACTTGTGCCGGGGGCCGCACGTGGGCGCAACCGGTCAGGTCAAAGCCTTCAAGTTGTTGAACGCCGCGGGCGCGTATTGGCGCGGCGATGAACGCAATCCCATGCTCCAGCGCATTTACGGGACCTCGTTCCCCACGCAGGGGGAACTGGATGCCCATTTGGAGAAACTCGAAGAAATCAAGCGGCGCGATCATCGGAAACTCGGCAAGGAACTGGATCTCTTCAGCAGTCCCGAAGACACGGGGCCTGGCCTGATCCTCTGGCACCCCAAGGGAGCGCTGGTTCGGTTGTTGATCGAAAATTTCTGGCGCGACAGCCACGTGCAGCACGGCTACGAACTGGTCTATTCCCCGCACGTGGCGCGGTTGGATTTGTGGAAGACCAGCGGGCACGTGGACTATTACAAGGAGAATATGTTCGCGCCCATGACCGTGGAGGCGGGCGAGTACCAGTTGAAGCCGATGAATTGTCCGTTCCATATCATGGTGTACAAGTCGCACTTGCGAAGCTACCGGGAACTGCCTATTCGCTATGGTGAGTTGGGAACGGTCTATCGTTACGAACGGTCGGGGGTGCTGCACGGCCTTATGCGGGTTCGGGGATTCACGCAGGATGACGCGCACATCTTCTGCCGGCCTGACCAGATCGAATCCGAAGTCAGAAAGGTGCTCGATTTCACGATGTTCGTTCTCCGGCGTTTCGGCTTTACGGAATTCGCGCTGTATCTGTCCACGCGCCCGGAAAAAGCCGTGGGTGCCGTGGAAAAGTGGGACCAGGCCACGGAGGCCCTCGAAGCCGCACTGAAAAACAGCGGGTTTCCGTATGAGATCGATCCCGGCGAAGGGGTGTTTTACGGGCCGAAAATCGATCTGAAAATTCACGACGCGTTGGGGCGGGCCTGGCAATGTTCGACCGTGCAAATCGACTTCAATAATCCCGAACGCTTCGGGCTGACCTATATCGGAGAAGATGGCGCGGCGCACCAACCGATCATGATTCATCGGGCGCTGATGGGATCCATCGAACGGTTTTTCGGCATTCTGATTGAACACTATGCCGGGGCTTTCCCAACGTGGCTCGCTCCGGTCCAGGCCATCGTGCTGCCCATTACGGACAAACAGGCGGACTATGCGTCGCTTGTCCGGGACCGCTTGGCGGGTGCCGGGTTGCGCGCCTCGATAGACTTGCGAAAAGAAAAGGTTGGGCTCAAAATCCGCGAAGCTGAAAAAGCCAAGATTCCCTACATGCTTGTCGTGGGGGATCGGGAACGGGAGGCCGAATCGGTCTCCGTGCGAAAACGCAGTGGGACCAACGTGGGGACGCTGCCAATCAGCGAGGTGATAGATCTGATTCGACAAGATATGCCGGCAGAACCATTGACTAGTTCGTCTGTTCACTGATGGGTAGAACGGTCACTGCCAAACATCGCGTGAACCACCTGATCCGGGTGCCCGAAGTCCGGGTGATCGGATCGGAAGGTGAACAGCTCGGGATCCTCAAGACGTCCGAGGCCCTCAAACGGGCCAATGAGGGCGGGCATGACTTGGTGGAAGTCGCGCCGAACAGCACGCCGCCGGTGTGCCGGATCATGGACTATGGAAAATTCAAGTACGAACAGAGCAAGAAGGAACATAAGACACGCCAGCATCAAAAGTCGACGCAGGTCAAGGAAATCAAGCTTCGTCCGCGAACGGACCAACATGACCTCGAAACCAAGGTGCGCCGGATAGTGGAGTTCTTGGAAGAGGGGATCAAGACCAAAGTGACGGTCATGTTTCGAGGCCGGGAAATGGCGAACCAGGAGTTGGGCCGGAAGGCGATGGGGAAGATTCGGGAAGAGCTCAAGGAAGCGGGGACGATTGAAATGGAGCCCAGGATGGAAGGCCGCAACCTGTATATGATTGTGGCGCCCAAGAATTAAGGGGATGAACACATGGCACGCATGAAGTTGAAAAGTCATTCGGGAGCAGCCAAACGGTTTAAGCGTACGGGAACCGGAAAATTCCTGAGGCGAAAGGCGGGACTGCGACATATCCTGACCACGAAAAACGCCAAACGGAAGAGTCGCTTGGGCGATACGGTAGTGGTCGCCAAACCGGATCAGGCCTCGCTGGCCCGACTCTTGCCGTATTCCTGATTTGTTGAGTGAGCGAACACCGCAACCTGGTGTTTGGTCGGACGAAACGTCAATTCTCCGGGGCGTGATGCCATCGCGAAGCCACCTGAGGGAGACAAATTCAATATAACGGAACCTCTGATTTATTGTGATAGCGGGATGGAGGGCAAGGCGTCCCGGAGCGAAACCCGAGGCTTATCAGAGAGATAGGTGAGGGTTGAGCGAGGACATAACGCAGCCATACGCCCGATAGTGCAATAAATCAGAGGTTCCTAACGAAGGAGTTCTAAGTCATGCCACGTGTCAAAGGAGGTCCTCAAACCCGTCGCCGCAGAAAGAAACGGCTGAAATTAGCCAAGGGGCAATATGGGGGCAGAAGCAAACTGTTTCGGACGGCAACGGAATCAGTCGATAAAGGCCAGGTCTACGCGTACATCGGCCGGCGACATCGCAAAAGAGATTTCCGGCGACTGTGGATTGCGAGGATCTCGGCTGCAGTCAAAGCGCATGGGTTATCCTACAGCCGGTTTATCCATGAGTTGACCAAAGCCAACATCGCCTTGAATCGGAAGATGCTGTCGGAAATGGCCATTCACGATCCGGAAGGGTTCAAATCCCTCACGGACTTGGCAAAAGCCGCGGCATAGCCCTTCCTTCGGCGAGCGGCTGCGTCTTTGTTTCGCACGGGACAATCCGTGCGTGATGCTCCTCACTGCTGTTCCAGCAAATCCGGATGGTCTTCCGAACCTGACAGGGAAATATTCTCGATCTTGTCGAGAGGCCGCTCCAAGCTGCGGGTTCGGGTGGTGACCAGTTCGTGATAATCGCCGCTCAGACCTTCAATCCGCCGCCCCAGTTTGTCCATTTGGTCGATGTATTTCTTCCATTGATCTCTGAATTGCCCCACCAAATTCATCACCTCCGAGGCACGCTCGTTCATGATGAAATTGCGCGTGGCCTGGTGGACCAGCGACAGCACCGCATACAGGGTCAACGGTGAACACAAAAGCACGCGGTTTCCCAGGGCGAAATCGATCAGTTCGCTGTCCTCACGGTTGATAAACCCGTAAATGGATTCATTGGGAATAAACAGCATGACGTATTCCAGCGTCCCCTCGGCCGGATTGATGTATTCGCGTCCGCTGACGGTTTTGACGTGATTGCGAAGTTGCTGCAAAAAAGTCTTTTTCGCTTGAGTGCTGGCTTCCTCGTCCTGCGCGGACAGATAGCGTTCATAGTGATCTAAGGGGAACTTGACGTCCATGTTCAGCTTCTTATCCTGGGGGAGAAAGAAGGTGTAATCGGGACGCTGGCCGGATTCGACTTGGTCCTGCTTGGTGTAATTCACTTTTTCCATGAGCCCGACAAAATGCAGGATGTCCTCGACCATGCGCTCACCCCATTGGCCGCGTTTTTGCGAGGAGGACAGAATTTCCCGCAGGCGGGCGGTATGTTCGCTGAGTGCTTCCGTGGTTTGCCGGCTGGTGTCGATGCTGGTCTTCAGTTCCGTGGATTGCTTGTGAATGAATTCCAGTTTGTCGTTCATTCCGGATAGACTCTTATCGATGAGTTTCTTCTTTTCATCCAGATCCTTTTCCGAGTTTTCCTTGAGAGACCTGAACTGCTCGCCGGCCTGCTGGAGAAAGGTTTTGGAATTGTCCCGGGCGATATCGGCGGCCATGGCCTTGAAGGAATTCTCCATGGCGTTGCGAATTTCCTCGAGACGTTTCTTTTCCGTTTCAAACTGGGTTTGCAGATGCTCCAAAGTGGTCGTCGCTTTTACTTCAGATGCTTTCGCCTCCTGCAATTCCGCCTCCAGGCGGGCGATTTTTTCATCCGGGGACGATTTTGACCGGCCCCACCAGCCGATGATGACGCCGATCATAAGGCTGATGATGGCAATGCCGGCTTCCAGCATAAAACCTCCCGCGGGTGATTGTGGAGAAAAATTGACAGGGCGACGGTGAACCGCAGTGGTGCAAATTGTAGCGCCGTCGCGCTGTGGGAAACAACCGCCTGAACAGCCGACACGCTGCACAACGTCGGCTTCCTATGGCTACGGATGAATGGAATCGGGGTGGCGGGATACTGCCTTGTTCCCGAAGGGTTGCGGAGACGTGACCTGTGTCGAGCAGAAATGCAGCGCTATTTCGCGGTTCCGGTTGGGCCGTCAGTACACAGCCAGTCCACGTCGAGTTCGACCACCGAGATGGGGACGGAGATGCCCCAGTTTTCCAGGACTTCTGGATGGAGTTCCCCGATCAAGCCGACAGATTGCCCCTGGGAAAGAATGGTGCCCGCTCGGCCGTCGAGGAAGGAGCCGTGACTCAGGGGTTCGAGTTCGTAGTCCTTCACCAGATAAAACATGAGGACGTCCAGGCAGGTATGCACTTCGGAAAAGTTCGCGTGGGGATGGGCGATGACGATCGCGAGTCGGACAGCGGTGCGTGACCCGAGTTCCTGTTTCGAATCGGGAATCGCGACTTCGCCGATTTCGAAAAGCCTGTGCGGGTAAAACGCGCGCGGCGAGGCCGTCTCCACGCGCAACAGCGACGGCACAATCCAGGACCGAAGACAGGAGAAGCTTTGCGACATGACGTTGTCCACTTCCACCACTTGCTCGTCCTCCGGCAGTCTCATCCGTTCAACGAGCTCTTCGTGAGACAACAGAATATTGGAAAAAATCTCCTGGAATCCTTGCCCGACCATGTGTTCGCGAATGTAGTCGGACATCATTTCGAGAGCCGATAACGAACCTACGGTGAATTGGGCCGGCATCACCGGAACAAACGAGTCATACCCGCGGCTGATCGCCACGTCTTCCGCCACGTCCACCGGGTGCATGAGATCGCTGCGATAGTGCGGTAGGCGCACCGCGAGGGTATGGCGACTCGCTTTGACCTCATAGCCATAGGCGCGCAAGGTTTGTTGCACGAGTTCGGCGTCGATCGGGAGCCCGAGCGCGGATTCAATGGCTTTCAGCGGAATTTTCTGCACGGCGCTGATGTCGCAGGGGGTTCTGACCGATTTGCCCCATCCCGTGTCATACGGATATTGCACCTCGATCGGATCGATGGCGGCACCCCGGTCGGCCAGATTTGTGGCAAAAATATTGAGGGTCAGGAGTACCATGCGCATGTCCGTGCCCGTGACTTCGACCAACAGGTCTGAGTCCCCGGCGTGCACCTGCCCGATGTCCTGGCTGTTGATGATGGGAGGAAAGGACAAGATCTGGCCTTCCGTATCCCACAGCAACGGCAGCAGGGGCTGGTCGGCGAGAATGGAGCCGTACTCGATGCCTTTGGGATGAACCGTCAGGATTTCCTGCAGCGTGAGTTTTTCGGAAAGGCCAAGGGGCGTGAATCGGGCTTCCGTGGGTTTCACCAACCCATAGGTCACGGGGAAGTGGATCCGGGGGAGCCGATACAACCCCACCGACACGGTTTTTCGTTTATGCCCGTACAGGTCGGCCAGTTTTTCCTGTACCTGAATCAGTTGCGCCAGGCTTTCCTCGGTGACGGTGTACCCCGTGGCCGTACAGGCCGCGACGTACGGTCGCACCTGTTCGAGTCCCTCGGCCACCAGGATGCGTCGTTTGGGCTTGGTCTTGGTATTCAGAAAAGGATAGGCCGGCGGCGATTCCTGTAACTTGATCCGAATCTGCCGGGCGATCCCTTCCACGCTCCACAGGTCGGGCCGGTTGCTGTCCTGAAGTTCGACCCGAATTTCGCCGGTGGCCTGGGTCACGTCCTTCAATTCCCCTTTGACCAACGGGAGCCATGACTCCAGTTGTTCAGGCGGAACCGTTCGACCGAGCAGATCTTCAAAATCTTTTTGAAAAAAGGAAATGGTGGGCATAAGAGTATTTTTAATTTTGGATTGCGGATTGTGGATTTTAAAATCAGAAATCAGCAATCCGAAATCAACAATGTTCTACATAAACCGCCCGCGCAAGGTGCGAACTTTTTCAAGGTCCACGGAAAAGAGTTCGCGAATATCATGAATACCCAGGGCCACCATCGCCATGCGATCCAGACCCAAGCCCCACGCGATCACCGGCACCGTGACGCCCAGGGGTTGGGTGACTTCCGGCCGGAACAGGCCCGCGCCGCCCAATTCCATCCAGCCGAGTTTCGGATGCCGGACGTGCAGTTCCACGGACGGTTCCGTGAAAGGAAAATAGGCCGGGAAAAACTTGCTCTCCTGCGCTTGCGCCATTTCCTTGGCAAAGATGGTGAGCAGGCCCAGCAGCGTGCGAAAATTGATCTCCTCGCCCAGTACGATCCCTTCGATCTGAAAGAAGTCCGTGGCATGCGTGGCATCGACCTGGTCATAGCGAAAACAGCGGGCCATGGAAAAATATTTGCCGGGGATCAGGGGATTCGACGCCAGGGTGCGAGCCGACACGGCCGTGCCCTGGCTTCGCAGAACCAAGCGACGGGCCCGTTCCTTGTCATAGCGGTACCCCCACCCGCTTGAGCCGGTGGACCCGCCGGTCTCATGGGTGGCTGCCACTTGAGAGAGAAACGGTTCGGTGACCGCCTTTGCGTGGGTCGGGGTTTTCACGAAGTAGACGTCGTGAATGGCCCGCGCCGGATGGAATTGCGGCATATACAGGGCATCCATGTCCCAGAATTCGGTTTCGACCAGAGGACCTCGCATCTCCTGAAAGCCCATCCCGACCAATTTATGTTTGACTAGGTCCAGAAATTCCCTGTACGGATGCCGCCGTCCCGGCGCGACCCGCGGGGGTCGTAGCGTGATGGTGTATTTCCGGAAACGCTTGTTGCGCCATGAGCCGTCCTTGAGCATGTCGGGCGTCAGTTGGGAGACTTCTTCCACGGAGCCGGCATGACAGCGTTTCGCAACGGCCTTTCCTGTTTTGGTCGGGGTGTATTCGCGTTGAATCCGTTCCTCGATCCGAAACGGCTCCTGGGCGCTGCCCCGTTTGACCGCGTATTGGCGCAAGAGTGTTTGTTGGTCAGGCGAAAAGGAGAGCAACTCTTGGCGGCTCTTCTTCAACTCGTGCAGGAGCACACGCAGTTTCTCGACAGTGGGACTCGGCGTTTCCGTGGGTTCTATGCGGCCTCCGGCTCCCAAGGCGATGGCGCCCTCTTTTTTGAGCAGGCCAAAGGCTCGACTGAGATCCGTGGGCGGGAACGTGTTCAGACTCTGCAAATCCTTCACGGTGAATGATCGTCCCTCCTCGGCCCCTTGTTTGCACGTCCTGATGATCCACTCGGGCGGAGACCCGTCGGCCAGGTACCGGTGCCCGACTTCCGTCAACCCCACCCAGGCCGTGACGACTTCGGAATGGATGCTGACCAGTTTTTTGGCTTGAAGCCACCCCAGGGCCATGCTGACTTGAGACGGCTCTAATCGGGAAAGTTCCTGTAAAGACGAGTCGGAAAGCGGCTGATCCGCGGATTGGCTGAATGCCGCCAGCAGGTTGATTTCGAGGGGATGCAAACTGTCATACACAGCCGTGGTCTGCATGGAATTAACGCGGTTGGAGTTCCCGGGCAATGGTGCGGAACGCGGCAATCGTGTCGGCATAATTCGGACTGCGAAAAATCGCCGACCCTGCGACCAGGACGTCGGCTCCGGCTTTGAGGACCTCGGCGGCGTTCTCGACTTTGATGCCGCCATCCACTTCGAGCAGGGCGTGACCGCTGGCTTGATCGATGAGTTGTCTGGCTCGCCGGATTTTATCCAAACAGGCGGGGATGAAGGTTTGTCCGCCGAACCCGGGATTGACCGACATGATCAGCACGAGGTCCACGTCCGCGACGACTTCTTCGAGGGCGCTCAAGGAAGTGGACGGGTTGAGCGTGACCCCGGCCTTGACCCCATGCTCCTTGATGCTTTGGATCGTGCGGTGCAGATGGGGACAGGTTTCCGTGTGTACCGTGAGATAGTTGGCGCCGGCCTGGGCAAAGTCTGGAATCACGGCATCCGGATTCGTCACCATGAGATGAACGTCGAGGGGCAGAGCGGTAACTTTTCGCAACGATTCGACAATGGGCGGGCCGATCGTCAGGTTCGGAACGAAATGCCCGTCCATCACGTCCACGTGCAGCAGGTCGGCCCCCGCGGCTTCCACCGCGGCGATTTCATCGGCCAGGTGCGCGAAATCCGCGGAAAGAATCGAAGGCGCAATGTGTACGGTCGTGGAACTCATCGTCTACGTTCGTCGAAGTCGTGCGGCAAAGAACCCGTCCATATTGTAACGGAAGCCGGACGTGAGGAAATCTCCGTCCGGATTCGTCAGGGAATGCGCATGTGGAGGAAGCCACCGTGCCGTTGATTCACGGCAAAATTCCGGGTGGTCTTGACAAAAACGAGAAACGACTTGTGTCGTTTCCTCAGGCTCCGTTGAGCACGCACTATAGACCAAGACTCCGCCCGTTCTCAAGTAAGGAGCCACGCGTTCCAGAATGCCCGATTGCCGTTTCCCGTGCCAATCGAGTTGTGCGGAAGTCTTCTGCCATTTCGCTTCGGGATGGCGACGGAGCACGCCTAATCCCGAACAGGGCGCATCCACCAGAATGCGATCAAACCCTTCTTGTGCATGGAGCCATGGGGAGGCGCGGTCCGTCTCGTGGGAGAACTCGACCGTTTCCACGCATGTGATTCCCAGCGTGCGCAGATTCGATTTCAGGCGTTCAAGGCGCCGGGGTTCCGGATCGGTCGCCACGATCTCCCCTGCGTTCTGCATCAATGCCGCGATGTGTGAACATTTGCCTCCGGGAGCCGCACATGCGTCCAGGACACGCTGCCCGGGCTTGACGTCCAACAGCAGAGGAACTAACTGGGCGGCCTCGTCTTCGACGTAACACCAGCCCTCCTGCAACACGGGCAAGGCCTGCAACGACCCGCACTTCTCCAGAATGAGCCCTTCAGGGCTGACGGACGCTCGGGACACCGTATAGCCTTCTTCACTCAGTCTGGTTTCGATCTGCTCTCGTGAACAGCGAAGCGTGTTGGTGCGCAACGTCAGGGGCGGAATGGTGAGGGTGTGCCGGCACATCGCTTCCGCCGTTTCCAGCCCCCATAGGTCGATCCAGCGTTGCGTCAACCAGTTCGGGCAGGAGTACGTGACGGACAGTCCGTTCACCGGGTCGTGAGCCATATCCGGCCACTCGACTTCTGTTCGGTCAAAATTCCGAAGGATGCCGTTCACCACCCCGCGCCAGTCACGGCCTTTGATTCCTTTGGCGAGTTTGACCGATTCGTTCACGGCCGCGGAAACCGGGATGCGATCCAGATACCGCATTTGATAGGCCCCGAGACGGAGAATCGCGGCCACGACCGCCGGCAACCGGTGAAGGGGACGACTCGCGACGGCGTTCAATTGCCAATCCAATGTCGCTCGGTGGCGGAGCACCCCGTACACGAGTTCAAAAGCCAGGGCCTGGTCTTCGTGAGACAGCTTCGCTCGCGCGGCGAAGCGGGCAAACGCCTCATCGGCAAAACAGGTTTCCCGTTCCACGGCCAGAAGGGTTTGAAGGGCCAGACTTCGACAGGTCCGGGGACGCATTTCAGATTGTGAATGGTGGATTTTCAATCAGGAATTCTTTTTCGCCAAATCCGCGGCCAGCTTGATGGCTTCCACAAGGCTTTGGGGGTCGGCCTTGCCTTTACCAACGATGTCATAGGCCGTACCGTGATCCACCGAAGTGCGAATGATCGGCAAGCCGACCGTGACGTTGACACAGCGTCCGAACGCCACGGTCTTGAGAGGGATCAGCCCTTGATCGTGATACATGGCCACCACGACGTCATACGCTCCGCGGACCGCGGCGCCGAACAGGGTATCGGCCGGAAGCGGCTCGGATGCGTGAATGCGGGCGCGCCTGGCAAGGCGAACGGCGGGTGCAATGCAGTCCTGTTCTTCGCTGCCGAACAGCCCGTGCTCGCCCGCGTGAGGGTTGAGTGCTGCCACGCCGACCCGCGGCCTCGGGATCCGGAAATAATCTTTCATGGCGCGATGGGCGAGTCGAATAGCCTGCAACACGCGTGGGGTCGTCAAGGCGCTTGGAACGTCCCGGAGCGCCAGGTGCGTCGTCACAAAGAGAATTTTCAAAGGCCCGCCCATTAACATCATCCCGACCTGTTTGGTGCCCGTCAGTTCGGCGAGAAGTTCCGTATGCCCGGGGTACGGATACCCGGCAAGGTGAAGAGCCTCTTTATTGATCGGAGCCGTGACCATTCCCGAGACACAGCCGCTCTGCGCCCACCGGACGGCCGTTTTAATGAACTCGACCGAAGCCGCTCCGGGGCCTTGGGCGGGCCGGCCGGCTCGAATGCGACCCAGTGGCATTTTCAAAGGGTCAAACACCGGAATGCGGCCCCTGCGAATGGCCGGCCCTCGTGCGTGATCACTCTCCAAGGGGAGGACCGTGAGGGAAGAGGACAGACGGCGGGCTTCCCGTTGGAGAACCGGACCCGACCCGATCACGATGGGGCGACACGCACGCCACACAACGGGAGACGCCAGCGCCTTGACAATCACCTCGGGACCGATTCCGGCCGCGTCGCCCATGGTCACGGCGAGAATGGGCTTGTGGCGTGTCGGCGTATTCGGCATGAGTTAAGACTGGCCCTTGTCCCGGATTGCTTTCATCACCCGATCGATGATCTCTTGAACCGGCATTCCGGTTTTTTGGGCGATGGCCTGGCAGTCCTGAAATTCGGGCCGGTGTTGGACGGCCTTGCCCACGTGAACGGTTTTCACCCGGACGCGACCTTGCGGCAGGCGGATCGTTTGCATTGACCGGGGAAGCGTGGTCCGGCTGATAAGTTGGCTTCGCACTCCGAGGGTAGTCGTTTCACTAAATAGCAGTTGCGTGAGCATACCTGCGTGCTCGGGTTGGGCCAACACCGTGAGGATGATCCCCGGCCGGTTGCGCTTCATGATGGTCGGGGTCATGCAGGCGTCAAGGGCGCCGTTCTCGAACAGGCGTTCCATGACCGTGTCGTACAGTTGCGGGTTCATGTCGTCGATGTTGGTTTCCAACTGGATAACCTGGTCCGTCTGAACCTCTTCTCCTCCTGGGAGCAGGGAAGGGGTGCGGGTAGAAGTCGTAAGAAACACGCGCAAGACGTTCGGCCAATCGGGTGGATCGGCCGTGCCTGCCCCGTACCCGACGGAACCGGGCACCAGAGGCGGGAGCCGGTCAAAGTTCTGCGTCAGGGTGGTCAGCAGGGCCATCCCGGTCGGAGTGGTCAATTCCATAGGGGGCCCTTGGGAATAAATGGGATACCCTTTCGCCATTTCGGCAACCGCGGGTCCGGGAACCGGCAACACGCCGTGGGTTCCGTCGATCGTTCCCGACCCCACGTTGACGGCAGACGCGCTGAAGGTTTTCACCCCCAGTTCATGACATCCGAGCAGTCCGCCCACGATATCGACCAGGGCATCGATGGCCCCCACTTCATGAAACGAGACATTGGCGGGATCTTGCCCATGGACCTTTCCTTCTGCCGTGGCCAAGCGTTCGAAGACCGCAAGAGCTTGTTTTTTGACCTGAGGAGGTAAACGGCTCGTGGACAGGAGCCGCCGGATTTGCGTCCAGGAGCGGCGTTTTTCCGCGACCTTGGAAATGACCACGTCCACCTTCGTCGCGTGGATCGCCCCGCGGTGGACTTTTGAGATTTTGAGGCGGTATCCGGATAGAGGAAGCGCCTTGAGGCCTTGGCGCAGGGCTCTTGGCGAGAGCCCGACGTCTACGAGGGCCCCCAACGTCATGTCTCCGCTGATACCGGAAAAACAATCGAAGTGAAGATGCATGGCAATCCTGCACGCCTTGTTCTGATTGAAAAGTTCTTGACGAGCTACCCGCGTCACGGTATGTAAGCACTCGGGGAATTGTGGATTTTGGATTGTGAATTGTAGATTGTCAATTCACACTCCTCCAAAATCAAAAATCCACAATCCGAAATCCGCAATCAAAAATCCGAATGATCTCTTCTCGTCTAACCCTTATCAGCCTGCTCACGCTTCTGGCTTTTGTGCTGGCTCCCGCGGCCCTCGATGCCAAACGAAAAAGGCGGGCCCCGCCGCCTCCACTCAAGATCGTGGATATCACGACCTCACCCGTGCCGTTTGCTCCGGGGCATGAGCCCATGACCATCACGGTGACCGTGGAATTGCCGAAAAAACTGGATCAGTTCGATTTGCTCGAAGTCTCGTCGCTCATCAGTGTGCCGACCAGGCGCTCCATCCGATTCCTGGTTAGACGGCAGCTCCTGGATACCGTCATCGTCAAGGGCGGCAAGCCTCGCATGACGACCATCCTGCTCTGGGATGGGAAAGATCAGACCCGGCAGCATGTATCACAAGGCACGTATTCCTATGAAGCCAGAGCCAAGTTGATGGCCCATGAGGAAGGATTTGCCAAGGCCAAGATCGTTTCGCCGTTGGCGAGAGGGACGCTCGAGGTGTCTTCTCCGGGAACCCTCGCCCGGCAGGCCCCGCATTTGGAACACGTACCATTCGTGTCGGACGAAACCGGTTCCGATGTCTTGAATGAGGAAGGTGCAGATCCGGGCGCTTCCGCTTCCGATCAGTCTGTGAAAGCGGAGGCTGCAGAAAAGGGTGACCTGTGAGTAAACCGCGCCGGTGATTACGGCCGGTCGACCAGGGTGTTGATGCGATGCGCCAGATGCCCGGCCCCGAACCCGTTATCGATATTCACCACGCCGATCCCACCGGAACAGGTATTCAACATCGTGAGTAACGGGGCCAGCCCCCCGAAGTTCGCGCCATAACCCTTGCTGGTAGGTACGGCAATGAGCGGGGTCTGTACCAGACCGGCCACCACGCTGGGCAGGACGCCATCCATGCCCGCGACGACAATCACGACACGCGCGCGTTGGAGACGATCCACCTGATCGAACAGCCGGTGGACCCCGGCCACCCCCACGTCGAAAATCGTCTCCACTGCGCTGCCCAACGTCATGGCGGTTACTTTGGCTTCTTCCGCTACGGGGATATCCGCGGTGCCGGCGGTGACGATCACGATGTCGCCCTGCAAGGGACTGGGAGCGGACGGCTGAATCACCACGACCCGCGCCGCTTGATGATACACGGCTTTCCGGCTCACGCGTTTAAGCGCGCGGGCGACTGCGGCATCAGCGCGTGTGGCGAGCACGGGATGTTTGTGTTTCAGCAGGCCACGGGTCAGTGCGACGATCTGCTTCTCGGTCTTCCCCTCGCAGAGAATCACCTCCGGCGCACCGTGACGCAATGTTCGATGGTGATCCAGTTTGGCAAACCCCAAATCCTCATAGGGCAGGGTGCGCAGTTGTTCCAGCGCGTTCGCAATCGACGTGGACCCGTCTTGAACCGATTGAAGAAGAGATTCGAGAACCGAGGGGTGCATCGTGGTTCAGCGTGGCCGGGTTGAGCCGGCGAAAGGGGTTTCTCCCTTGGCTGATCGCGCCATCAGACCGGCAACGATCTGTTCAGGCGGTTTGCCTTCGAACAACATCGCATGGACGCCTTCAACAATCGGCATCTCTACCTGAAATCGTCGCGCCAATCCCATGGCGGCCTTGGTGGTCCGAACGCCTTCGGCCACCGTGACCGTTTCGTTCAGAATGTCCTCCAACCGCCGGCCTTGGCCCAACTGCAGGCCCACGGCATGATTGCGACTCAAGGCGCCCGTGCAGGTCAGCACCAGATCCCCCAGGCCGGAGAGACCGTAGAACGTATGCACGTCGGCCCCGAGTGCGACGCCCAGTCGAATCACCTCGGCCAATCCTCGCGTGATGAGCGCGGCGCGGGCATTCAATCCCAAATCCAGGCCATCCACGACGCCGGCCGCGATGGCCATGACGTTCTTGAGCGCCCCGCCCAATTGCGCACCGATCACGTCCGTGCCGGTATACACACGGAAGGACGCGGACATGAACACCGTTTGCAGGTGAGCCGTGAGGCCGGCATCCTGACCGGCCAACAGAATGGTCATGGGCTTGTCCCGGCTCACTTCAGCCGCAAAACTGGGCCCCGTGAGCACGGCGATGCCATTCGCCCAGTCGGAGGGCAGCAGTTCTTCGAGCACCTGGGACATCAATTGATGCGACGATTCGTCAATCCCTTTTGACGCCACGACAACGGGAAGCGGACCGGAAAGAGAGGGTTTCAACTGCCCAAGCACCGCGCGCATGAAGTGAGAAGGCACGGCCAGCACAATCAGGCCGGTGCCGCTAACCGCGTCTTGAAGAGAATGCGTGGCCGAGAGCGCCTTGGGAAGGGTGACGCCCGGCAAAAACAAGGCATTTTCCCCTTTGAGATTGATGCTCCCGACCACTTCCTTTTCATAGGCCCAGAGCTTCACCGTGAGCCCCTGGTTCACCAAATGGCGAGCCAGTGTGGTGCCCCAGGCACCCGCTCCGATAACCGAGGCAGTATGAATGGCAGGGTAAGAAGTCGTCATCACGTTCATTCGTGCAAGGTAAAAACGGGTGCGGGATTATAGGAACGGCCTTTCAGGACTGTCAATTTCTGAAAGAGCGTCAAGAACCAGCCATCGTCACCCACGTCCTTTCCTAAGAAGTTGCATTTTACGAGATTGTCTGAGTAAAATTACGAGCTATGATGAGTAAAAAGGAATTCATCCGCCCTCATGCGACCGAACTGTTGCGCCGTCTGGATGAACCCCGCCGCTTTCTCCAGGTTATCGCCGGAGCGCGACAGGTGGGAAAGACCACTCTGATCGCACAGGTGGCGGCGAAAGCCGGACTGCCGCATCGTATCGCCAGTGCGGACGAGCCGACGTTACGCGGCCTCGACTGGCTGGAAGCCCAGTGGGAGGCTGCGCGATTACTGGCCGCCAAGGCGGGAAAAGACGGTGCGCTTCTGGTCCTGGATGAGATACAGAAGGTCACGAACTGGTCAGAAACCGTCAAGCGCCTATGGGATGAAGATACGCGTTTCCGCAGGCCGCTGAAAGTCGTGTTGCTGGGTTCGGCCCCGCTGCTGGTCCAGCGCGGGTTGACCGAGAGCCTGGCAGGCCGGTTCGAGATTCTACGCCTGCCGCACTGGAGTTTTCCTGAGATGCGAGACGCGTTCGGTTGGACGCTGGACACGTACCTCTTTTACGGCGCATACCCCGGCGCCGAACCGTTGACAAGACAACCGGCCCGCTGGTCCCGCTACATTCGAGACTCGCTTATCGAAACGACTATTGCTCGTGACGTCCTGTTACTATCCCGTGTGGATAAGCCCGCGCTTCTACGCCGTCTGTTCGAACTCGGTTGCGTCTATTCGGGGCAGATTTTGTCTTATACCAAGATGGTGGGACAACTCCAAGACTCGGGCAACACCACGACGTTGGCCCACTACCTTGAGTTGTTGGCGGGTGCAGGGATGCTGACCGGCCTGCAAAAGTATGCCGGCTCCGCAGCCCGGCAACGAGGATCGAGCCCGAAGCTTCAGGTGTTCAACACTGCGCTGATCACGGCCCAGTCCGGGATGACCCTGGCCGAAGCGCGCGCAAACCGGGAGTTCTGGGGAAGACTGGTGGAATCCGCCGTGGGTGCCCACTTGGTCAACGCATCGGCCGGCGGAGCGTATCAGGTCTTCTATTGGCGGGACCGCAACCGCGAGGTGGATTTCGTCGTGCAGGCGGGCAAGCGCATCGTGGCGATCGAAGTGAAGGGCGGACACGCACCTCACGCCCTGCCGGGAATGGCCGCTTTTGCCCAAGCCTTTCGGCCAACCAGAAAACTGCTCGTGGGCGGCGACGGACTCCCCGTGGAAACCTTTTTGTCCATGCCGATTGAGGATTGGTTACGGTCATAACCAATATGACCGAATGCCGAGTCGCGGACGAGCGTGGTGCCCTAAGCACCCGATCCGATAACCGACGCAGTGTGAATGGCAGGGTAAGAAGTCGTCATCACGTTCATTCGTGCAAGGTAAAAACTGGTGCGGGATTATAGGAACGGCCTTTCAGGACTGCCAATTCTGGATGGTTCTAGCCCCGCATATCCCCTTGTGCTATACTGCTTCTCGTTAGCTGGCAAGACCTAAGCCTGTTGTACTTCATCGCATCAGACCCATATTAAGACTGATCAGTTGAAAAAC
The DNA here is from genome assembly GCA_965203665.1 of Nitrospirales bacterium. GTDB lineage: Bacteria > Nitrospirota > Nitrospiria > Nitrospirales > UBA8639 > Bin75. The sequence continues at coordinate 2,130,403 of OZ241905.1, forward strand.
AGAAATCCTTCCATCTAAAATCATCAATGCCGCGGTAGTGCCGTTTGGTGAATTTAATGGTTCAGTTAGCTCATGAAAGGTAAGCTTAGAGGGAAAGCAATGCAAGTTGACTCTGGTTCCACGGCTGCTTCACGGCTCGACATGGTGCGGGAAGTTATGGAGACCGAGTACGGGAAAAAGCATAATGATCCGTGGATTGTCGCCTATTCTGGGGGCAAGGATTCTACCTTGCTCTTGCAGTTGACATGGGAGATCGTCCTGTCTGTCGATCCGAAACACCGGCAGCGTCATATCTATGTGGTGGCTAACGATACGCTGGTTGAATCGCCTCTGGTAATCAGCCATTTAAAGAAAAGCCTTGCCGTGATCCAGGAAGCGGCACGCAGAGATGAGTTACCCATTACCACGGTTATCACCGAACCCTATATTGACCAGACTTTTTGGGTCAATGTGATCGGACGTGGCTATATCCCGCCCACGAGGAATTTTCGCTGGTGTACTGACAGGATGAAAATCAAACCGACCGATCAGCTGCTGGAAAAACTTGTTATGCGGCACAAGCGGACAGTCTTGCTGATCGGGACGCGCAAGAGCGAATCGCAAAATCGTCGCCGCAATATGGACAAACATGGGGTCAGGGCAGAGACGATGAATCCGCATAGCCACATCAAGGGATGTCGCGTGTTTGCCCCACTTGCTGATCTAAACGATGAAGAAGTGTGGATGATTTTGATGCAACGTCGACCGCCGTGGGGAGGATCACACCGTGAGTTAATTACCCTCTACCGCAATGCCGGCGGTGGTGAATGCCCACTGGTTCTAAGCCAAGACGATGCCCCTTCATGCGGGACCACATCACCAAGGTTTGGTTGCTGGACATGTACGGTGGTGCAAAAGGACAAAAGCTTGCGCGGTTCGATTGATGCCGGCCATGAAGATGAGGACAAGTTGGAGGCATTGGCAGAATTTCGTGACTGGCTGATCGCCCTCCGGGAAAATGAGGCCAATCGGTTGCCGGTTCGACGCGATGGCAGTCACAAGTTTCGGGACGATGGGAGCCGTGTACATGGTCCATTCAGGTTTGATGTGCGGCGGGATATTTTGACCCACCTGAGAGTTTTGGAAAAGGAAATCGGCGAACCGCTACTTACGGCTTCCGAAATGTCAGTGATTGAAGATATTTGGCGAGTTGACGGTATTCGTGAAGAGGGACGTCTTGCGCTTCAAGAAAAGTTGTAGGGCTCTCTTTAGAAACTGATCTGGGGCTACGCAAACATGGCCGTAATGAATTCAAAGCCCATGATTTTTTCCAGTCTCTTTCATGAAGGGCAATTTTCTGTGCCTTGGCATCAACGCCGATATGACTGGAAAAAAGAGCACGTACTAGATTTGCTACACGATCTAGACGAAGCTGTAACTGAAAATCGCCGATGCTATTTTCTAGGCTCGATTATGCTTGTGAGGAAAGATAAAGGAATTTGGGAAATTAATGATGGACAGCAACGCATGATAACATTTTCTCTCATCTGCGCACGCTTGTGTCGCTTGTTTAGTCAGCAGAACCCAACGCTATCGCCAACTGTCTATGAGACACTGGCATTACGCATCCTGTTCGTTCTTGATGAAAACAGTACAGACAATTTGTCCAGCGCCGATGACCTCAAGCCTCGTCTCACCCCACCCCGCGACGATCAGTCCCGCTATTATTTGATGATTCGAGGAAAAAACCTTGGAACAAATGGCAAGCTTACCGCTGCCTGGCAAGAAATTGACAATTTCTTTTCTGCTATGGGCAGGGAAAAAGCCAAGACATTTTTCGAGTTTCTGACTAAAAAAGTTGAGGTTGCATGTTTGTATATTCCTAACGACGTTGATCCAAACTCTGTCTTTGAAACAATTAATTGCCGCGGCAAACAACTCGAGGACTTCGATCTAATCCGCAACTATCTGTATTCCCACTTTAATGGAGACGAGGAGCGTAGCAGGCGTGATACGGTCCACAGCAATCTTGAGAATGCTCGAACCCAGCTTAGAGATGATACCAGAGCAGCTGACTATGTGCGATGTTATTTTCAATGCATATATGGCTTTTTGCAAAAAGCCAGGTTTTATCGTGAAGTACGAAAGAATATTGACACAAATACTGGTGGGATGATTGCTCGACAAGGGAGGCCAGCAGACTATGTTTATTATCTTGTGAATGAATTTTCCAGCCGGGAATTGGTGGAGTTGTTTAGAACAATTGCAAATCCTAAGACGGGGGATACCTTTATCGAAAAATTTACCACTCACTCCGGGTCAGCAAGGTCGAAACGAAACTTATCCATTTTTCTTCGTGAACTCCAAGCCTACAAGGTTGCCCAGCCAATGATTTTTGCTTTGCTGGTTCACTACGTTAAAGAAACAGACACTATAAAAAAAAGACGTGTAGCAAAACATATCCTCACCTGCATGAAAAATATAACATCATTCATTATGCGAACAGCTTTTGTTGCTCGAAAATTTGAACCCTCACACTTTGAAAGCGAATTTTCTCATTTGGCAAAGCGAATAATGTCAGCAGATTCATCAAACGGGCTTTTCAAGCTGAATATCATGGAACATCTAAGAGAATGCGATACTCTCTATGGCATAATCGAAGACATTAAATTTATTGATAAGCTCACAAAAATAGAAATGCATGATCCAAAGAAAGCGAAACGTTTACTTATTGGCATGAATGCAAACATGCAGACTGATGGATACATCATCAATGAAAATAGATGCACGGTTGAGCATATTCTTCCGAAATCAGACAAGCATTGGTCTCGCTGGATTAGTTTTCGAGGGCAAAACCCTGCGGAGTGGGTTCATCGGATTGGAAACTTAACACTTCTTGGAGAGAGCGATAACAAGCCGAGTGCAGCACATAACGGAGATTTTTCTAAGAAAAAAGCAATTCTCGGAAGAAGCGCACTAGTCTTAACGAAGAAAGTTGCGAACTGCAATGATTGGTCACCAGCGGAAGTAGACAGAAGGCAAAAGGAAATGGCCAGAAATGCTGCTATGGTGTGGGCTTTTTCTTCATGACTCGGAGTGGTCAAAAACATAGGAAATTTAATTGGTCATATAACGGCTTTAGCCAAATGCCGAATTTAGCATATGGCGTTTATGCCTTTTGGTTTCGCGACAATGGCCGATGTGTTTATGTTGGCCAGGCAAAAGATCAGCCGATAAGAAAACGACTTCACGATCATTGGCGCGGTTCACACAACGAAATGCTTCGATGTTGGATTCGGTCTTTCGGCAACAAACTTGAAGTGTGTTTTCTTTGTGCTGAACTGAAAAAGATTGATCGTCTTGAACGGCGTTTGATCAAACTTTGGAAACCTGAAACCAATGATCTGCACAACCCGAATCGAAGGAGAAAAAAGAAATGGCGATGACAGTACCAGCAATGAAAGCACGCTTAGGCAACACCGAGTATTATATTCTGTCAATGAAAGCAAACCGGAATTATATACGTGTTTACCCAAGAATAAACGATCAAAATATGGGTAAATAGGTCTGAATGTAGCGGGCGAGGTTTTTAGCCGAGCGATGCAATAGGAGGGCGGCTTTAAAATAATGTCGAGATAGCAGCCGATCTCGTTTTTTACGGGCTGCCTTTCCGTTGTAATAATACAGTTGTGCAAGTTCAGCAGATAAGGCTTTCCTTAATCCAGGATCAGATTCGCATAAATGCCCGTGCTTCTGTAACCGATAGATTTGGTTGTCAATTTGGACAGTAAGAGGGGCTGTCGATTTATGCGCACTGACCCCATACCGGACACGATACGAATAGAGAGCTTTCGGGATATGTTCCACGCGAAACTGTTGATGTAATCGGATAAAAAACTCTCGATCTTCCCCAGTCCGCAATGCTTCATCAAACCCGTTCAGGCATTCAAACGCCTCACGTTTCAGCAGCATTCCTTGGATGTAACACAAATTGCCTCGACAGAGGATAGGCGTAATTTGTGAATAGCGGAGACGTGGCCGATACGTGGGAACATATTTGATCTGGTGGCCTTTGGCGTTAATCGTCCATTGATCTGTATGCACGGCTGCGACATGTTCAGGCGTATCGGATAGCCGTTTCAGAGTCTCTTCAAGAAACGTGGGATGCCATAGATCATCTTGGTCTAAGAAAGCCAAAAAGATTCCCTTGGCGATACGAGCACCATCATTTCTCGCCGCACTAGGGCCACCATTCACAGATCGGCTCAGATACTCTATTGGATGAGCATGGTTCCGAAGATGATCTTGAACAGAGGTCAACGTCTCATCACTAGAAGCATCGTCAACGATGATTAACTCCCAGTCCGAATGAGTTTGTGCAAGTACACAGTCTAAGGCTTGATTGAGGAAACGAGTGGTCCCGTTGTGAGTGGGAATAATGATGCTGATCTGCGGCATGGCCATCTTTCTTGGAAGAAAGGAATCAGCGGCCACGACCGGAACATGGTCGGGCCGATTCCGTCCTCCAAGGAGACTTGGCGACCCTGCATATTTACCTGTAAATGATCACCATGCCTGACGATAGCTAGTCGCCATTCTCGGTGATAAGGCTCTTGTATTGAGCAGGCGACCCGACAAGGGTCATCCTTAGAGAACGGAATACGAAAACTATAGAGGAATCAGGAGAAGGTGTAAAGGAAATTACGAGGCAGATTTAGACGACTTGCTGAGATAGTCCCACTTCTTCGGCGGCGTTTGGAGAATCGCTTTAGCAATGTTCTCCGGCGTGTCGGGAATCTTGAAGGCAGGGTCGTTCACTTCGTCATACTTGGACTGACGCGGCTTACGCGAAGTGGTGGGTTTGGTGCGGCTCATACGAATAGGATTACTGTGTGACGGCGTGCTTAAGTTTCAAATCTTTGCGGAGTTGCACAAACTGCTTATCGGTATCTTTCTTTAATTGAACAAAGCGTTTATCGGTATCTTTCTTCATATCACGCATTTCTGCTACCACCACCTGAATCTTCTTTTGCATTCGATCCTCAGAAACCTGCATGGCTTCTTGAATAACATCACCAAATGCTTGAGCAAGTCGTTGAACACTGCCATTAAGTTTGGGTTTAGTGCGACTCATTATCTATCCCTCTCGTCTAATTGTAAGCGCACTTAACAATGGTTAAATTATATAATCGTGTAGCAAGTGTCAAGTTCTAAAACCGCTTGCCAATCAACTCCTGATAGGGCAATCGCTTGCCTTCACTTCCAGCGACCAATTGGGATAACTGCTCGTGCGTATCTAGCGGACGGACATTATGACGCCCTGCAAATTCATTCACATAGCGATGTAGATGTTTCACGCTCATCTTGTGATAGGTGCCATAATACCCACGTTTGAGTAAGGCCCAAAAGGATTCTATCCCGTTTGTATGCGCCTGTCCATTCACGTATTCCTTGGCTGAATGATTGACGGATTCATGGGTATAGCCTCGCTTCTTCAATCCAATATAACCAGGATTTTGGTCACTGTAAACCGTGGTGCCAGGTTGAACGTGATCCATGACAAACCGTTGAAGGGTTTTGGCACTGACCGGCTCAAGGGGTCTGGCTGTAATCGTCTGATCGGTGCGGGATTTCAGGCCCACCACGGCCTGTTTGCCGACGGCCCCACGGCCCTCATACGTGCGATGGCTTTTGGGAGTCCGCTTATGCTGCGCTTTTCCACCGATGAAAACTTCGTCCACTTCAACGGGGCCTTGGACGCGCTGCGACCGTTCCCACATTTCTCGCACGCGATGCCCCACATGCCACGCCGACTTTTGCGTGATGCCCAAGTCCTCTCCCAACTTCGTGCTGGCCGCGCCTTTGATGGAAATCTGCATTTGATAGACGGCAATCGCCCACTGGCGTAAGGTCAATTTGGAATTGTGCAGCAAGGTGCCCGTCTTCACTGAAAAATCTTTCCGGCAATCTCGACACCGATAGGGCTGCGGTTTGCGATTCGGGCGTGCCTGAATGTTCTTCGACGCACACCGCATGCACGTCACGCCTTTCGGCCAGCGATGTTGAATCCACCACTGTTCGGCGGTCGCCTCATCGGGAAACATCGCCTGTAATTGAATGAATGAAATGCCTTGTCGTTTCCGTGCCATACCATCCTCCCATTATGTGATATTCTTTATGGAAGGAGTTTACCCAAATTATGTAGAATTGTCAAGTTATTTCTACGTGGGTAAAGAGGTATATAATTCCGAAGCAAACGAGCTGGCAGAAAAGGTGAAAATCCCCAAAGAAATGGATGGTTGGGATGACATGTCGGTCGAGGAGCGGTACCAGCGTGATCTCAATTACGGTCGCGTCAAAAAGCAGATTGCCCCGTATTTTGCTGGTGACGAGAGCAGGTTTTTTGGCGCTATTATTGTTGCGGCGATGAATTTTAGCACAGCCGTTTTCTTTGAGCCTCTGTCTGATGTTGCCACTAAAGGATTACCCAAATTGTATAAAACGGGGACGGCCAGCATGGGGTTTTTGATTTTTAGTGGTGGAGAAGTACTGGTACCGCTAGATGGACAGCACAGACTCAAGGCAATTGAGTTTGCTATAAGTGGGCGTGACGAGAATGGAAAGAACATCCCGGGAATTACCCCCTGCACTCAACTTGCCGATGAAGATGTTTCGGTGATTCTTGTTCCCTATGAACCGACCAAGGCGCGCAAGATATTCACGCGCGTTAACCGCTATGCGCGGCCAACAACAACTGGTCAGAATATCGTAACCGATGATGATGATATTATCGCCGTTCTCGCCCGCGAAGTGTCCAATGATCTAATTGGCGCGCGACTGGTAAAATACATGAGCAACACCTTGAGCTCTAAAGATATTGAATTCACAACACTTTCTACGGTCTACAATTGCAACGAAAACATCATCCGTAGCACTTTTTCTAAAGGGAGGATAGACACAAGTAAACTGCCGGAGGAAAAGACTACCATACGCCTCTTTAGGGATAAGGTAAGGGAAGTTTGGGAAGTACTACTCGAAGAAATTGAGGTATTCGCTGATGCAATCAGCGATTCCGATGAGTCTGGAGACGAAAAACGTAAAGAAATAAGAGCAAACAACCTGCTGGGTAAACCGGTCACTCAGGAATGCTTGGTTCGTGCTTTTATGCGCCTAACCGATCAATCCACCAACAACATGGCTTTTGCAGAAGCCTGCAAGAAGCTGAATACATTGCCATGGAGCATCACAGAAGAAAATCTAAGAGTATGGGATCGTATTCTCTGGTTAGGGGGAACAGATGGTAAGATCATCACGAAAAACCGCATATTGACAACAGACATTATTGCCCACCTTGCTGGCGCAAAGTTTGAACCGGAACAGAAAGAGAAATTGCTGTCTGATTACCTAAGGCTGTTCAAAGAATCTGAACGAAAGGGAAAAGAATTACCTGAATTGACTTGATCACACGCGACCTAGTCGATCAGAAGCTTCCATTATGGCTATTCACGCAACCTGTCAGGCTTGCGGGCATGAATCGCCTTCGGAAGCCAGCTTTTGCACCCGTTGCGGGGGAGCAGTATTGGGCATTGTGTCAGATCGTTTTGAAAGAAGGCATTTGATCCCACATTTTGTTATCAAGCGTGCGCCCCGTCTGTTTCTTGAACACGCCGCCCCACTGCTTGAAGAAAAACGGGACGCCGCTTCGTAGGCAATTGTCGCGTATTTCCCGCACCCAGTCCGCTTTCATGGGTCGCGCACCGGGGCCTGATTCTCCGCCTACGATCACCCAATCGATTCCTGCCAAGTCCAGGCTGGGCAATGGCCCCAGCAATGGTTCGAGAGACAGGAATTTTGTAAGGGCGTTGGCTTTTTTCAGTTTCGCCAATCGGTCGGTCCACTCTTTGGATTCGATGCTCGTGCCGAGCCAGATATTCGGCGTCCAAGTCAGTCTAGGGTCGAGTTCCATGACGCGACCCGGGCGCTTCGTGAGCACCTGAAACGTATGCTGGGACGACCGATTCATGACGCGGAATACCGACTCGATGAATGCGGCGGGGACAGATTCATGGAACAGGTCGCTCATCGAGTTCACGAATACGAGCCGTGGCTTTTTCCATTTGAGCGGTTCTTCCAGTGCCGACTCGTGAAGGGTGAGGTCGAATCCGTTCCTGTATTTTTCAACGCCCATCGCTTGGAGCCGTGTCGCCATTCGCTCAGCGTAGCAATGCTTGCAGCCGTCGCTGATCTTCGTGCAGCCCGTCACCGGGTTCCAAGTAGTCTCGGTCCATTCGATGCTCGACTGCGTAGACATGTTTACATAGGCTCCACGATTTTGGTGGCTCGGATTCCACTTGCTGGTAATTTCTCTCCGCTTGATTATAATCTGTTGTAATGAACGAGCAAAAGACGTGTCAGGCTTGCGGGCAGGAATCGGCTTCGGAGGCCCGGTTTTGCACGGGTTGCGGGAAGCGGTTTGTTCAGGAGACGCAGACTGAGGCTCGTGCCAAGGAGATTCTCAACCTTCGGATCTTGTACGGAATGGCGGGGCTGTTGGTGTTGGCCGTGCTGTTTCCGCCGTGGGAGTCGCCGCCCGGCTCTCCGCCCGCCTATCTGGGCATGCATTTTATTCTGTCGCCCCCGGAGCCCGAGGCCGTGGTGAGCCGCATTCTGCAGACCGTGGAACTGGTCACCATAGCGATCGGCGGGATGTATATGGCGTGGGTGTTCCGGGAAAAACCCTAGGAACCTCTGCCTTATGGCGCTATCGGGCGCAGGGCTGTGTTGCGTCCTCGCTCAACCCTCGCCTATCCAGTTGATAAGCCTCGGGTCTCGCTGCGGGACGCCTTGCCCTGCATCCCGCTATCACCACAAATCAGAGGTTCCTAAACTCAGTTGAGTTGATCATTATACCGGTCAGGAAAAGCAAAGACGCTGGATTCTCGATTACTAATGTCGAGAATGACAAATAAAACAGCCGTAGGTCGGGTTAGTCCTGAGCTTGTCGAAGGGCGTAACCCGACACCGCAGCCGCTTGTCGGATTACGCTACGCTAATCCGACCTACGTATTCAGCGACCAGGCCCCCGGGGCGACAGCGACGAACGAGCGGGCGACTCCGGCCGAGCCGGGCGCCCCGGTTATTGACTCACTGATATAAATATTGTAGAACTACGCCCTGTTGTTGACTTGTCGATACAGATACCGGAGACGTTTCGGGTTGCACATTCACCAAGGAGGGAGTACATGAGACTCGATACTCTAAGAAGTGGCCTGCCTGCCTGCCTGCCTGCCTGCCTGCCTGCCTGCCTGCCTGCCTGCCTGCCAATAGTGAGTCGGCCGCGATGAGCGGCGCGCGTGCGGCCGCGGGGGCCGCCCTGCTGATTGTCGCAATGGTCGCCACGGTGACCATCGGCGCGGGCCCGGCGTTCGCGAACTCGGACTGCCTGGCGTTGTGGTCGCCCGGGACGTGGGCGCCCGGGAGCATCACCGGCTGCGCGGCGGACCTGATGGCGTCGCGGCCGGGGCCGCGGCCGGGCACAGGCCCAGGGCCGGGGACGGGGCCCGCGCTGACCGCGGCGTTCCACGGCCTGCCGGCCGCGCACAACGGCCAGCAGTTGTTCACCTTCGAACTCCGGTTCAGTCAGGAATTCCAGGGGCTGCGGCTGACGACGCTCAAACAGGAGTTGGAAGTGACGGGCGGCCGGCTGGTGGACGTGAAGCGCACGGTGCGGGGCCAGAACCAGAGCGTGACGGTGCGGGTGCGGCCGTCGTCGACCGGAGCCGTGACGGTGCGGCTGCCCGGCAAGAAGAAGCTGTGGGACCCGGTCTCGGCGACCGTGGCGGGGCCCGCGGCCGCCCCGACCGAACCGGGCACCCCCGTGACGTCCCCGCCGGCCACCCCGGTGACGCCGCCTCCGGCCGCCGAGACGCCGGCGCCGCTGACCGCGACGTTCCACGGGCTGCCGGAGGAGCACAACGGGCAGAAGCTGTTCAGCTTCGAGATCCGGTTCAGCGAGGAGTTCCGGGGGCTGCGGCTGACGGCGCTCAAGCGGGCGCTGCAGGTGACCGGCGGCCGGGTGATCGACGTGAAGCGCACGGTGCGGGGCGAGAATCGCCGGGTGACGGTGCGGGTGCGGCCGACCTCGCACGAACCGGTGACGGTGGCGCTGGGCGCGACCACGGACTGCGCGGCGGCGGGGGCGATCTGCGCCAGCGACGGGCGGCAGCTCTCCGGCTCGTTGAGCGCGAACGTCACCTCGCCGGCCTGGGGCGGCCCGGAGGGTATTCCCTACACCCTGGCGGCCCTGAAGAGCCTGAACCTGCACCCACCAAGGGCCAAAGCGGTCGAGAGCAATGACCCGAAAACCTCGGCACCGTCAGGACTTCCCAGCACCACCGGGTGGGTGGTCAACAAGCACAATGTCGGGCAGCTTCGGGAGCGAGTCGAAAGTGGCGGGCAGTACTTCGAGGTCGACTTTCCGTGCCAGAGTGACGGAGCCCAGACCACTTGCCGGATTGGCAGTTGGGTGACAGGTACGCCCCCTGTCCGGCTGGGCGGTATCGAAGCCTACAGGCGGTGGTTCAGCTATCCGCACAACGCCGGCACGAACGACATGAAGGTGCATCTGCGAGTCCACAGGGGGACGTTCGGCAACGAACCGGGCGCCTCTTCGGACAGCGGCAAGAAATCGCAGCACTACTTCTTCGAGAACGGCCACAGCAAGGACTACTTCTACGAGCACCTGGACTTCTTCACGGCCGAGGCGCACCTGGAGGCGCCTGGGACCGCCGTGCAGCCGACGGTAGTGCAGGGCTCCCCCGTGACGTGGACGGGCGCGGTCGTCGGCCTCGACACGGCGCGCCAGTTTGATACGGCGTCCCCGAACTTCTGGCGGCGCGGGGACCTGATCGGCGGCACCGCCACGATCACTGTGAGAAAGCATGCTCAACCCAACCCTCGGGCGACCGTGGAACTGACGAACCTCAAGGGCTCCACTGTCGGGACCTCCTATCCTGACGTGAGTTGGAGCAACATGAATATCTCGAACGGATCCTTCTCACAGACAATTGTTGGCGGCCACAACATAGCTACCAATAGTATTACCGGCGCCACGGTATCGGGCACCTTCCGCGGCACGGGTGCGGCCCAGGTCGGCGGGACTTTCGAAGTACCCGCTCAAGCTTGGCTGCACGGCCGCTATGTGGGGATGGTCGGCGGCTTCGTCGCGGACAAGGACTAGTCCCGGCTTGCGTATCGCAAGAGAGGTTCAGGTGGGGTGGGGAGGTAGCGGGGGGAGTGATGCAGCATGCTATGTTTTTCATAGCGTTTATAGCAAAAACATAGCAGAGGCATAGCAAACATCGCAGAAACATCGCAATTCATAGCAAAACATAGCACTGGCATAGCAAGTATAGCAAAAACATAGCAAACATAGCACTGGCATAGCAGAAACATAGCACAGACATCGCATTGATTGTCGGGTTACGCCTGTCCTGAGCGTAGTCGAAGGGCTGTGCTAACCCGACCTACATTCGGTCCTCGCCCGTTCAAAATATTTGAGGTAATTGGCGTAGTACACCACGCCGCCGCAGTCGGTATCTTCATAAGGAACCTCTGATTTATGGTGATAGCGGGATGCAGGGCAAGGCGTCCCGGAGCGAAACCCGAGGCTTATCATCGAGATAGGTGAGGGTTGAGCGAGGACACAACGCCGCCATGCGCCCGATAGTGCAATAAATCAGAGGTTCCATAATAGATTTTGACGTTCACTGGAGTTACAGCGTCATCTTCGGGAAGGCCGGCAAGTTGGGTTCGGTGACGTTGGTCAGTTTGACGGCCGCGGCATAGAACTGATGAAACCGGTCGGCTTTCGTGGTTTGAAACCCATGGCCCAGGACGCTCTGATGGGCCGCATCCCACAGGGTTTTGAGCTTGGTCCACTCGTTGACGAAGGTTTGTCCCATGGGATGCCCCAGCCCGGCCAGGGCGCGAAATTGAGCCTGAAGCGGCAGGTGAAACTTGCCGTCCACGTCGCTGCTATAACAGGACCGGCAGGCTTCCTGCAGATCCTGCGGTAACTGCTCGACCTGCACGTCCCAACTCTTGATTCGATACTGTTTCCACAAGTGGTACTGGGCATAGGCTTCCAGGGCTCGCAGCAACAGTTGGAGGGCCGAGTCGATTTGCTGCTCTCCCTCGCGCCGTTTGGCATGGGCCAGCAGATCATGCGCCACGGGAAGTTTGACGTCATCGGGGTCCATGACGATGCTTTCCAAAAATTTCAGGTTTTGTTTGACCCCGGACAGTAGCGAGGACATGCCGGCCGGCCCGCCCCAGACCGAGGCCAACTCCAGGGCTTTGTGCGCGGTTTTGAGTTTGTCCCAGGCGTCCCGGTACTTGAAGCTTTCCCAGGCGGCATAGCCGTCGGCTAAATCCGCGAGGCCGTGATACAGCGGTTTGAGGCTTCCCCCGACCAGCGATTCAATACGTCGAAACCGTTTGGCTGCCGAGGAGAACGCTCCTTGATTGAATAACACGGCCGCCTCTTGCCGTGCCGCTACGGCTTCTTCGTTCCAGGGGTTCCCTTCCTGCCAGGCGAAGGTTCGGTCTCCGACCTCGACCACGTCATTTTTTCCCGTCCCGCTCTCTGGCATGGAAAGGCCGACGACTTGCGACATCCACGGCCTGGCGGCGAGCGCCATCGCCGCGGCGATGGTCGGCGTGGTCCGGCTGAAGTCCACGACGAGTTCTCCGGGTTGCAGGCCCCAGGTCTTCAGCATCTCGGGAAGGCTCTTGGTGAACGTTTGATGGACCGCGGTAAAGCTCTCGGACTCATCTACTAGTATCCAATCCCATCGTTGCGGCATTGTGGTGATGGCCGGTTGAATGTCGGCTTCGATGGAGCCTTTCCGGGATTCGGAGACGACGAAGCAGAGAAACTCCGGGGCGAGCCGGTTGATGCAGGCTTGCACCGGAACAGGGTCATCCGACACCGCGATGAGTAAGGCTTTGGTCCGATATTCCCCGCTCATGACCGCGAGACTATAGCATCGCCCTCCGGAAAACTCCAAGCCAGGGTAGGTCGGATTAGCGTAGCCCTTCGACTTCGCTCAGGACAGGCGTAATCTGACAAAAGCATCAAACGGCGAAGTTGTCGGGTTACGCCTTCGGCTAACCCGACCTACTCTCCTTACTACAGCCCCCCATTCCCCCTCAAGGAGGGAGTGATGAAGAAAGACGGAAATAGTTATAAACCAATCGTTATAATATCTATTGAGATTTCCTGGGAGTGGGCCTAGAATCGCTTCCGGCCGTTTCGGAATGGCGGAAGAAGTGGGCCGGGACGAAACCCGAGCCGAGCCTTCATTTGTCATAGGGTTGCTTGCCAGGACCAACGTTCGTTGGGTTGCCCATGCAGAAAACAATTCTCGTGGTTGATGATGACCCCGACATCGTGTTGATGTTGACGGATCGTTTGGAGTCATTGGGCTATACGACGCTGTCCGCCGGCGACGGGCAGCGCGCACTCGAACTCCTGGAATCCGAAGAACCCGGACTCGTTCTGCTTGATTTGGAAATGCCCCGGATGACGGGCCTCGAAGTCCTGAAAATTTTAGCCCGGCAAGAGCAGGCGCCCCTTTCGAATCTTCCTCCGGTCATTGTGATGACGGCCCATGGGACGATTGAACGGGCCGTGGAAGCCATGAAGCGCGGAGCCTTTGATTTTCTCACGAAACCCCTGGACGTGGATCAACTGACCCTGGTGATGAAAAAGGCCCTGGAACGCGAATCGCTGAAACGGCACGTCGCCGTGTTGCGCGAGGAAGTCGATTCCAGGTACGGCACCATTGTGGCGGACACGCCGGCCATGGCGTCCCTCATCGAGTTGATCAAACGGGCGGCGGATTCGGATGCCACCGTTTTGTTGCTGGGAGAAAGCGGGACGGGTAAGGAGCTCTTTGCCAGGTCCATCCATCAGTGGAGCAGGCGGATTGAGAATCCCTTCGTCGTGATCAATTGTGTGGCCCTGACCGAGACCCTGCTCGAAAACGAATTGTTCGGTCACGAAAAAGGGGCGTTCACTGGCGCGACCACGCAACAAAAGGGCAAGGTCGAACTGGCCGATGACGGCACACTCTTTCTGGACGAGATCGGGGACATGGCGCCGGACCTGCAAGCCAAATTGTTGCGCCTACTGCAGGACCGGGAATTTCACCGCGTGGGCGGGACGCGTCTGGTCCGGGTCAACATCCGGGTCATCGCCGCAACGAACCGCGATCTTTCGAAGGCCGTCAAAGAAGGCACGTTCCGTGAAGATTTATTTCATCGGTTGAACGTGATCAGTTTTTCCATCCCTCCCTTACGAGACCGGCCCGGTGAGATCCCTCATTTGGCCGACCTGTTCCTCCGACGCTATACCAGAGAGATGGGAAAGCCGGGCATGCGACTGACGGAGGCCGCCCTCGGGGCCATGCAACAATACCCATGGCCCGGCAACGTGCGGGAATTGGAGAACGCCGTGGCCCGGGCCGTGGTCCTGTGCACGGAGCGCGATATTGGTCCCGAGCATTTGCGCCTTTCTGCCGGTCAGGACGAAGAGCCTCAAGTCCGGGAGGCGAGTGATTTGTCCTACCATGAGGCGATGGAACACCACCGGTACTTTCTGATCGAACAAGCCTTGAAACGCACCCGTGGCAATCAGACCAAAGCTGCGGAAGCGCTGGGGCTCCAGCGTTCGTACCTCGCGCGCGTTCTCAAGCAGAAACGGGCGGAAGCGCAGAAAGACGACCGGTAAGACCGTTTCACGGTTCACCGGGTGGGAAGCGTAAAAAAGAATCGGGTCCCGCTGCCTACCGTGCTTTCCACCCAAATCCGTCCTCCATGCAGGTCCACCAGACTTTTCGTAATCGCCAAGCCCAAACCTGCTCCCCGTGCCTCCGTCGTCCCGCTGTCGCTCCGATAGAAGCGATCGAAGACGTTGGGCACCTCTTCGGCAGCGATGCCACGGCCCGTGTCGGCGACGCACACTTGGATCGTGGAATCTTCCATCGGTACGAGTGAAATCGAAATGCGTCCGGATGAAGGCGTAAACTTGATGGCATTGTGAATGAGATTCGTCAGAATCTGAAGAATCTTGTCCCGGTCTCCCCGTACCGGCTCAAGCTGCGAAGAAGGCGTGGTTTCCAGCACGAGGGATTTCTCCTCCGCCTGGGGGCGTAAATTGTCCAAGGCTTCGGCGGTCACTTCGGTCAGCGAGACGTCGGTCAACCGTAATTCCACGTGACCGGCTTCGATACGGGACAAGTCCAGCAGGTCGTTCAACGTTCGCGTCAATCGGTCAATGTTATATTTGACCCGCGTGAGATACAGGACTTGTCGCTCACGTAAGTCCCCGGTCACGCCGGTCAGCATGTTTTCCACGAAGCCTTTCATGGATGTCAGGGGCGTGCGTATTTCGTGCGACGCAATGGAGACGAACGCGGATTTGCGTTCATCGAGTTCACGTAGTCGTTCGTTGGCGACTGCGAGGGAGCGCGTTCGTTCCCGGATCCGGTTTTCCAGGTCCGCGTTCAGTGTACGGAGTTCCACAACCGTGCGTTCCTGTTCGAGATAGGCTTCGCGAAGCTCTTCGTGACGGGCATCCACGGAATCCACTTGTTCCTTGAGCAGGGTGTCCCGTTCTTTCACTTTCTTCTTGAGACGATACCAATTCCAGACGAACCAGGAGGCCATTCCCGGGATGAACGTCCAAGCAAAGGTCTCCGGCCAGGACAGTTCCGGGTGTGCCCATCGGACGTAGATGAAGGCCATGATACTCACGCATGCTAAGGTCCCGGTCACGACCCATCCACGGGTTTCAGAGAGCGGCTGGGCGGGCCAATGGAATTCCCATTCACAGAACTCGTCTCCGTCCGCAATGCATTGGAGGTCCCGGACGTCGGCAAATCCCAGTTGGTGAACTTTTTGGGGCACGGCCCGGATGCCGGCCTTGGCCGTTTGGCAGACGATGTAGGCGCACCGTTTGCGGTAGGGGCCGAATTGCTCATAGACGTGATCGGTAAATTTCATGCGAAGAACGGCTGAGCCGTTGGTCACGAACGACACGCTATGAAGGATGGATCCTTTGGTAAACTTTTCCCCGAAGTGCGGAAACATTTTGAAGATTTGCGCAACGGAAAACGGGCGTCCCAGGGCTTGAATGACGGGCGAAATGAATTTGTGTTTCCCCATTTCGAATTGAAAGTCGGGATTCCCGGAGATCAGGATGCAGAACTCGCCGAGGTAACACGTGAATTCATAGGAATAACTGTGCCAGATATTTTGTAGAAATTCGGGGGTGACGTGATACGAGGGATCGCTGATCCGGGCGTTCAGGGAATCGCAGAGGCGCTCAATGGCGTGACGACCGGCGGCTTCCCCGTTCTTTGTACCGACGACCTCTTCCAGGTATTCGACGTTCGCCTTGATCGTACTCCCGCTCACGTCGCGAATTTTTTCACCGTTCGGAGCAACCCCGAACGGGCGAAATTGCATGACGGGTCTTTCGAGGATGGAATGATCTTTCGAAAGTAGCTTCATGGAACCATTCGCAGGGGTGCCGGATGCGGATTCCCGGTTTGCCGGGAACCACGATGCTGCCACGGGCCGGCTCAACGACACGCGATCGTATACAGTTTCCTGTCTTCCAGTTGAAGACAGGCCAACTCGTGTCCCCAGACGCATCCGCCGTCCAACGCAATCACTCCTTCGTCTACGCAGACCCCCAGGGCGGACCAATGCCCGCAAATCACCGTTTCGGTTCGTCTGGTGTGGGGGGGTAAGTGAAACCAGGGTGAGAGGCCGGCTGGTGCCTGGTCAGGCGGGCCTTTGAACGCCAAGTCGATGAGGCCTTCCCGGGTACACATCCGCATTCTGGTCAGGACGTTTGTGATCGCGCCGAGTCGGGCCGGGGACGGCATGTCGTCGGACCAACGGGTTTCCTCACTCCGGTAAATGAACGGTAAGAGCGTGCGATATTGGTCGGACTTGAGGGCGTCCTCGACTTCACCGGCCAATCCCACGGCTTGGTCGACGGACCATTGGGGAAGGATGCCGGCATGGACCAGCAGATATTCGCCTTCACGATAGAGCATCGATTGACAACGAAGCCAGTCCAGCAATTCCTCTACGTCGGGCGCTTCCAGGACGGGTTGAATCGTATCCTGTTTCCGGATCTGCGCGATCCCGCAATGGATGGCCAATAAATGCAGATCGTGGTTGCCCAGCACGACCACGCAACGTCCTTCGAGACCCTTGATAAAACGCAACACTTCAAGCGAATGGGGGCCGCGGTTGACCAAATCGCCGACAAACCACAGCCGGTCCGAAGACGGATCGAATCGAATGCGATCCAACAGTTTTTGGAGGGGGGTCAGGCAGCCCTGAATATCGCCGAATGCATACGTGGCCATTGGGTTCCTTTCAGCGTATCCTTCTTCAGACCTTAGCCAGAACCCGGGAATGGTGCAAGGAGAATTTAGCCGCATCCCTCTCACCTTGAATCCCCCTGGTGGGGCTAGGTACGATCACGCGGACGAAATTGACGGACGTGGAGATAGCCATGAAAAGGAAGAGTTGATATGGAAAGGATTCTTGAACCGGAAATCATGGATGGAGACGAGCAGGCCAAGGTGTATGCGAAGGCCGATTTCGCCGAAGAGAATCAGGGGTTCGTCGATCAATTTTTGAAATTGTATCCCGATCTCCGGGAAGGAACCGTGCTGGATTTGGGATGTGGTCCCGCGGATATTCCGATACGGCTTCTCCGGAGCCGTCCGACCCTTCACGTCATTGCCGTGGACGCATCCGGCCCCATGATGCAGTGGGCCGACGATGTCATTCGCCAGGCCGGATTTGAGGATCGAATCCAACTCATGTGCAGGCGGTTCCAGGATCTTGAGTTGGACCAGCCGGCTGATGCCGTGATCTCCAACAGCCTGGTGCATCACGTTCCCAACGCGTTTCAGTTTTGGTACGCCGTGAAAAACTTGGCCAAGCCCGGGGCACCCGTGCTCGTCATGGATCTGTTGCGACCCGAAACCACGGAAGAGGCCCGGGCGCTGGTAGACCAATACGCGGCTGATGAGCCGGAACAACTACGCCACGACTTTTATCATTCCCTGTTGAGCGCCTTCACCGAAGACGAAATCGCCGCCCAGTTGGCGGAAATGTATTTGAGCCGCCTTCTGATCGACGTCCCCGACGACCGGCATTGGATCGTATCCGGCCGAGTGTATTAACGGCCACCCTCCATTAACGGCTTGACTGAATCGGAACGGGCTGGGTAAGGTGAGATTCCCCGGTTGGGGGATCGTCTAGGGGCAAGACAACAGATTTTGGATCTGTGAACCCAGGTTCGATTCCTGGTCCCCCAGCCATTTTCTTCGGCTTTCACAAGTTGAACAGAACGCACCATTTTGACGCCGCCCTCATGGCTGGGCTCATTGGCTTGCCCGGATTCTGTCAGAAAAGTCAATCGTTCTACATTCTCATTAGTGGAAATCCCACTCTTTTTGATGATTGGGATGATGTGGCAGCACCACATCAATGGGTGATTGCTCATGCCCCACCCGACATTCTTGGGAATCTGTCCTATAGAGCAGAAAAGACCAAGTAATCAGCAACATCTTAAACGGGGTCTTTGCTTCCACGGCATGCATCCGTTTTGCCGGTAGTGTCATGCTATCTCCAGCCTGTACCTGAGAGATCCGCCCTTCTATGGTCACTTCCGCTATTCCTTCAAGAATAAATAACTGCACATCATGCGGAGTTTTATGCTCTTTCAGCTTTGTGCCATGATCAAATGCGAAAAGCTTCATCGTCCCCGTCGGCGTGTCGACCAAAGTTTTGACTTGAATGCCGTTCTTCTTATAATCGACCACGAGAACGAGACCTTTTTCGTTAGGTGAGGCGTCAGTACGTTGATCTTGAGCAATCATGGGCTTTCTCCTTTGTGGGAAGCCAATCATGTTGCATGTTGGCCTCTTATTGAGACGACAATTCTTCATTGAGTTTTCTCAGCGGACATCGCCAATATTCCTCCAAAAATTTTCATTTCTCTCATCTATATTGCAGAAAATATGCCACTTAATAAAACTTCGTAAGTTATTGTTTTTAATGAACAAATTAATTTTTCATCATAACAAGACAAGCAATATTTTGGTGAAAACCAATTTATTGTTGTTGCAAAACAAAAAATTGGTTATATTTCGAACGGTCTACTTCCCATTTTATTGGCGGATTGGATAAAACCAGGAGTGTTATCAGTGGAAAGACAAGCTTATGCGGCAGAGATGAGATTCCGGGCAGTGGCCCAATCGTCTAACGATGCCATTATAATTGGGGACCGAGCGGGGAACGTGTTGTTTTGGAACAGCGGGGCGGAGACTATATTCGGTTACCAAAATGAGGAAATAGTAGGGAAGTCGCTCTCCATCCTCATGCCGGAGCGGTACCGGACCTCACATCAACAGGGGATGACGCGGCTTAGCGACACGGGAGAAAACCATATAGTTGGGAAAACCGTAGAACTCCATGGCCTCAAAAAAACCGGAGAAGAATTTCCCTTGGAACTCACGCTCTCGGCTTGGAAAGAGAAGGACCAACAGTTCTTTAGCGGGATCATCCGCGATATTTCCCAACGGAAAATAATAGAAGCGGAGTTGCGCGAATCAGAAGAAAAGTATCGATCGATTTTCAATGAGGCGGTGGAAGGTATTTACCAAACCACCCCGGCGGGAATATTTCTCAGTGCTAATCCAGCGCTCAGTCAGTTGTTGGACTATGATTCCCCCCATGCCCTTCTGAAAGCGATTCACGATATCGGTAACCAAATCTATGTGGACCCAGCACGACGGGAAGAGTTTTGTCAGCTCGTCGAAGGGGATGGAGTCGTTGTCAATTTTGAATCACAGGTCTACCGTCGGGACGGCACGACCGTATGGATTTCGGAAAATGCTCGAGTCATTTGGAATGAGGAAGGTACACCACAATGGTACGAAGGCTTTGTCGTTGACATTAGCGCACAGAAAGATGCGGAACAACTGCTGGAAGCCAAAAACCGATTACAGACGGAAAACATGTACTTGCAAGAAGAAATTAGCGAGGTGCGTGCCTTTGGCGATCTTGTGGGAGCAAGCCCGGCCCTCGCCAATGTTATTCGGCAGATAGATCTCGTGGCGCCGACTGAAGCGACGGTGTTGATACTCGGTGAATCCGGTACGGGAAAAGAACTCTTGGCGAGAGAGATTCACAAACGAAGCCAGCGTCGGGACGCGCCTCTCATTCGAGTTAATTGTGCGTCGATTCCGAGGGAGCTCTACGAAAGTGAGTTTTTCGGTCATGTCAGAGGTGCGTTTACCGGAGCCGTCAAGGATCGCATCGGTCGGTTCGAAGCAGCAGACGGCGGGACATTATTTCTCGATGAAGTTGGAGAAATTCCTTTAGACCTGCAGAGCAAATTCCTGCGAGTGTTGCAAGAACAACAATACGAGCGAGTTGGAGAGGAACGGACCCGACACGTCGACGTGCGTATTATTGCAGCAACCAATCGGGATCTAAAAAGAGACCTGGAGGAAGGTCGATTTCGGCAAGATCTCTTCTATCGACTCAACGTCTTTCCCATTGAGATCGTCCCGCTTCGGGATCGTAAGGAAGATATTCCATTATTGGCCGATCATTTTCTCGGCGTCGAGGCAAAAAAATTGTATCGCCCACGGCCGCGATTAACCGAGAGACACGTGAGCATTCTACAAGGCTACGCGTGGCCGGGGAACGTGCGAGAACTACAAAATATTATTGAACGCGCTTTGATCACGGCCAAATCCGGTGAGCTGTCTTTCGACTTGCCAGGTACGGCAAAAGGGCTTTTGTCTTCCAGGAGAGTAGCGGATCCTGAGTCTTTAGAGGGTTCTGAGATCATGTCTGAGGCACAGGTACAAGAATTAATTCGCCGCAACACCTTAGCCGCGCTCAAACAGACACGATGGAAAATTTATGGTCCAGGAGGGGCTGGAGCATTGCTGGGGATGAAGCCCAGCACTCTCTTTGCACGAATGAAAAAGATGGGAATGGACAAGGAACATGTGGTCTCGGAGTAAAGAACCGATTCCGTCGTGCCGATGCCAATATCTTATGGAACCTCTGATTTCTTGTGATAGCGGGATGCAGGGCAAGGCGTCCCGGAGCGAAACCCGAGGCTTATCAGAGAGATAGGTGAGGGTTGAGCGAGGACACAACGCAGCCATACGCCCGATAGTGCAAGAAATCAGAGGTTCCTTATCTGAGAATCGTTACTTCGTACCGATAATCGTGCTGCGCTTCTCTGCGTCTTTCGAATTCCCGTTACAGTTCGTAAAACTCGTCGATCCCACTGGTGTGTTGGTACAGATGGTGCCGTCACTGTAAACGTCCACTCGCGTGTTGCCCGCTTGCTGGTGAACGCCGGTCACGCCGTCGTTCCATCGGGAAACGCCCGTATCCTCGCTGACGGATACGCTGGTCCCGCCCAGGCCTGGCTCCTTGCTGCTGGAAACACTGGTATTGCCGAACGAGTTCGTTATGCTTGTGCTTCCATCATTGGAGTTGTGTACGGTGTTCCCGCCAAACGTCGAACTCACCGTGGAACGACCATCGGTGCAATTGGTGACCGCATTATTTCCAAACTTTGTAGTTGTGCAGGCTGCTTTAACCTCGGGTATGGTCAAAGCCATTGAGAAGAGGATGATCGGGATAGCCAGTATGCTCATCATGGCTGTTCTCCTTTCGCGTAGCCTGACGAAAACAAAATTGCCCTCCGAGTGTCTCATCCCACTCGAAGGGCAATGCATCATGTCGCCACGCATGCCCGGAAACAAGATGGCTGTTTCCGCGTTGACTCCATTGCTTCCCTCGCTTACGAACAGTATACGCTGGCGCGTTTCACCATTTCAACACTAGACAATCACGGGTGACTTCCATTGTATAAGGCTTTATCATAGAAAACAGCGCACTTGTCGCATTGGAGGAAGGGTCCGAAAATTGAGTGATTTCTCAGGCATGACCTATCAAGGGTCCGGGGTCGATACCGATCAAGTCGTGCAATCCCTGGCCGACATTACCGAGCAACTCCGCCAGACGTGGACCGTCCCCAAAGGAAAAGTCGGCAGCGTCCGTCTGGACTTCGGGTTGTTCGCCAACATTATCGAGATCGGCAACAATAAGGGCATCGCCATGACCACGGACGGCGTGGGGTCCAAGGTCCTGGTTGCCCAGCGAATGGGCAAATACGACACGGTCGGCATCGATTGCATTGCCATGAACGTCAATGACCTGCTCTGCGTCGGAGCGACCCCGCTGGCCATGGTGGACTACATCGCGGTGCAGACCCTTGATCCGGCCTGCTTGGGAGAAATGGCAAAAGGACTCACCGAGGGAGCCCTGCGTGCCGGCATCTCCATTCCCGGCGGGGAAATTGCTCAGGTCAGGGACGTCATCAAGAGTGAAGCCGGCAAGGAGGGCGAAGGGTTCGATCTGGCAGGGTCGGCCATCGGGATCGTGGATCTGGACAGGATCATCGTGGGGGAACGCGTTTGTGCGGGCGATGCGATCCTGGGCATTGAAAGCAACGGGGTGCACAGCAACGGTCTCACTCTGGTCCGTAAGGCGATCGGCCAGGATGTGTCCCTGTATGACAAGCAGTACCCCGAACTCGGCCGGTCTTTGGGTGAGGAATTGCTCCAGCCCACGCATATCTACACGCGGGAAATCCTGCCGCTCCTCGAAACGGATTCGGAAATCGACGTCAAGGCTCTGTTCCACATTACCGGCGACGGGTTCCTGAACATGAATCGCGTCCCCTCTCGAGTCACGTTTGTGATCGAGACGTTTCCCACGCCGCCTCCGATCTTCTCCATCATTCAACAACTCGGCGGCATCGACGATCCGGTCATGTTCGAGGTATTCAACATGGGCATCGGCTTCTGTCTGGTGGTCCCGGAAAACCAAGCGGACAGGACGCTTGAACTGGTGGGCAGGTTTGGGAAAAAAGCCTACCGGCTGGGGCATGTCACCGACCGTGACCCTGAGGATTGGGAAGTCGTGATCAAAACCGAGGACTGGCAACTCCGCGGGAAAGGGAAAACCTTTACTTCATTTTAGAGGGGCGTCACGACGCTATGTCCGGGCCTCGGCAGTTGCAAATGACCCTCACTCAATGACGTCGCCTTCAAGGATCCGATCCATCAGCAGCGCGCAGAATTCCCACGTGAAGCGATGGGCGGCGTTGCAGGAGGCTCGCGGGATTGAACGGTTCCGGCAATGCCTCGTCCCGGGGGAAAAAGTCGTTCGGGAAACCCTGGCGCAGCACCCCGCGCTGTGTCTCGAACTTATTCATCGTGCCGGGACACCCGTGCCTTTCTCGGTTCCGGCCCACGTCAAGGCCTATGCCCTGTCCGCACCGCTCTTCGAGAAGATCGATCTCTTTGGTACGGGGGCTCCGATCCTGGTCTGCCAGGCCCCTCCCTTTCCCTCCGCAGACCTTGAGGCTCGATCTCGGGGCCTCGAAATCCTGTGCCCCTTGGGAGATCCGGCGAACGTGGGAGCCTTGATCCGGACCGCGGCGGCCATGGGCATCGAACGGGTCGTCCTGCTCAAGGAATCGGCGCATCCCTTTCACCCCAAAGCGATCCGGGCAGCCAGCGGAACTGTGTTCAAGATGTCCCTGATGCAGGGGCCTTCGATCAAGGGTCTGCCGGAACCCGCCACGTGGGTCACCCTCGATACGCAGGGTGAAAGTTTGTCCGCGTTTCATTGGCCAAAAGATATTCGACTGTTGGTGGGCGAAGAAGGCCCAGGCCTGCCGCCCATCACCTCCGGCACACGTCTCGCCGTACCCATGAGCGACTCGGTCGAGTCCCTCAATGCCGTCGTCGCCGCGGGTATGGCGCTCTATGCCTATCGGGTGCAGCACCCCTTGACAAAACGTGGCCTTCGCAGCTAGGCCTATGGCTTGGTCGCATGGGTAAGGTTCGAACACAATGGTGCCGGGACCATTGTGGCTATCAAGGAGGAATCACATGCCAGTCAACGTGCTTCGTAAAGATATTCCCAAGGGAGAAAAACCGCCGGGCTGGGTCTCCGCCCGTGAACAGGACACAAAGTCCGAGGAAGACAAAATGAAAGAAGCCGACTTGGCTGTAGAAGAACAACAAAAATTGTGGGAATCGGAAGAAATCGGCATTGTGCGCTGGTCCGGTGAGGAAGGACAGCGCTTCAGCGATCCCGAGTAAAAGTGCGATGAAGCAATTCTTGGAAAGGTAACACATTGTGAAGAGCGCCACGTCGAAAACGTTATTTGCCCGTGCGCAGAAATATATCCCCGGCGG
Source organism: Nitrospirales bacterium (assembly GCA_965203665.1). Taxonomy (GTDB): domain Bacteria; phylum Nitrospirota; class Nitrospiria; order Nitrospirales; family UBA8639; genus Bin75. The sequence goes on from OZ241905.1 coordinate 2,154,783, forward strand.
GGTGAACAGCCCGGTTCGCGCATTCCGGTCGGTCGGCGGGCATCCGTTGTTCATCCAACGCGCGCAGGGTGCCACGGTAACCGACGCGGATGGCAATACGTATCTGGATTACGTGGCCTCGTGGGGACCCATGATCCTGGGACATGCCCATCCGTCGGTCGTGCGGGCCATTCAGCGGGCTGCCGAGGCGGGGACCAGCTACGGCGCGCCGACCCTTCAGGAACTGGAGTTGGCACGTATGATTTGCGAGGCGTTCCCATCCATCGAAAAGGTTCGACTCGTGAGTTCCGGCACGGAAGCCGTGATGAGCGCCATCCGGGTGGCGCGGGGCTTCACCAAACGGGACGCCATCCTCAAATTCGAAGGGTGCTACCACGGCCACGCCGATCATCTGCTGGTGAAGGCGGGGTCCGGGGCCGCGACGCTGGGTCTGCCCGACAGCCCGGGCGTGCCCAAGGCCGCGGCAAGCCAGACGCTCACCGCTCCGTATAACGACATCGAGTCGGTCAAGAGCCTGGTGCGAAAGCATTGGCGAAACCTGGCCTGTATCATCGTCGAGCCGATCGCAGGCAACATGGGTGTCGTGTTACCGCGGCGAGACTTTCTCCGGCAACTGCGTACCCTCACCAAAAAACACGGCATCCTCCTGATCTTCGACGAAGTGATTTCCGGATTCCGCGTGGCCTATGGAGGCGCGCAAACCCTGTACGGCATCGCCCCCGATCTTACGTGCCTGGGAAAAATCATCGGCGGCGGGCTGCCGGTGGGCGCCTACGGCGGGTCAAATCAAATCATGGAGATGGTGGCGCCGGCAGGTCCCGTGTACCAGGCCGGAACCCTGTCAGGGAATCCCCTGGCCGTGACCGCGGGCATCGAAACGCTGAAAAAACTCAAGGCCTCCGGCGTGTACGAAAAATTGGAGCGGCGAGGAAATCAGTTGGCGCAAGGCCTGGCGCAAGCCGCCAAACGCGCCAACGTTCCGTTTTATCAAACGCGGGTCGGGTCTCTGCTGGGTGGATTTTTTGCCGAAGGGCCGGTAGTGGATTACCAGTCAGCGAAACACTCCGACACGGCCCGATACGCCAAGTTCTTCCACCACACGTTGAAACGCGGCTCCTACTTCGCCCCCTCCCAATTCGAAGCCGCCTTCGTCTCCACCGCGCACACCACGGCAGATATCGAACGGACCATCAAAGCCGTTCACGAAGCGTTCAAGCGATTGTAGGTGTTTCCGATTTGCTGATGACCATTCCTTTACGGGGGATTGATGGATGAACGATGCCGTCGACTGTTATTACGCAGTGATATTTACTGCTGAAATGGCCGACAACATCGCCGGTTACGCTGACATGGCACACAGAATGAATGTGCTGGTTGAAAAGCAACCCGGGTATATGGGCAGATCAGACCGCACGGAAGGGAAACAGGAAATCACGATTTCTTATTGGCAGGATTTCGACTCCATTAAGGCTTGGAAACAACACCCGGAACACCAAGCTGCTCAGGCGCTGGGGAGATCAATGTGGTATAAGAACTATACAGTTGAAATAGTGAGAATGCGGCGCGGTGCAGCCGACAAGCCGGAATCAGGAAGGCCATGGCCTGCGGAAGGAAATAACACAGCCCCGTCCTGAATCTCATCGAAGAACGGCTTTATCTTTTGCTGTCCCATCTCCCGGTCAGGGCTGGGGATGGACTCCTTCTTTATTCGTCATCATCGTCGTCATCCTCATCTTCGGCTTCGAGCGCGGCTTGGCGCATCTGTTCTTCCATGGCGTTGTGGATCAGCATCCGGAGGAACATCGAAATCACGGAGCCTTTTTCCAACGTCCCGCCTGGGGGCACCGCGATCCGGCCTTCTTCCACCATCTTGTCCAACCACTTTTTCTGGTCGGGCGTCACGTGGAGCGGAATTTCAATGAGCGGAATCTTCCCAAACATATCCATGACACAACCCTCCTTCTTCAATAACAAACAAAGATGAATGCGTTACCGGGATAATCCGAGCACGTCGGCCATGCCGTACAGGCCCGGGGGCTGATTGACGACCCATTCTGCGGCGCGTAGGGCGCCGTGCGCAAACGGGTCGCGATTGTGGGCGCGGTGCGTGATCTCGATGCGTTCTCCGGGCCCGGCATAGAGCACGGTATGGTCGCCCACGATGTCACCGGCTCGCACGGTCTGTATGCCGATTTCATTTTTCGTGCGTTCCCCGATGAGGCCGTGACGAGCATAGACTCCGGCATCCTGCAGGTCCCAGTCTTTGGCCGCGGCCAGGACTTCGGCGAGTTTGAGCGCGGTGCCGCTCGGCGCGTCCTTCTTCTTGTTATGGTGCGCGTCGATGATTTCCAGATCGTAGTTGTCACCGAGCGCTTGGGCCACTTTTCCGATAATCTGGAGTAGCACCGAGATCCCCACACTCATGTTGGGGGCTTGAACGCAGGGGATCGACTCCGCGTGCCGGCGCAGTTGGTCCATTTCATCGGGAGACAACCCGGTGGTGCCGATGACCATGGCGCGTTTGAGTCGGGCGGCTTGTGACAGATGATGCAGCGTGGCTTCCGGTGCGGTGAAATCAATCACCACGTCGCTCGCGGCCAGGGTCTGTGCGAAGTCGTCGGTTAATGAGACGCCCAGGGATCCGCAGCCGGCCACGTCCCCGGCGTCTTTCCCGAGAGCCGGGTGTCCATTTGTTTCCGTGGCTCCGGCCAGTTGTAAGCGGGCTGATTCATGGACGAGGGCAACCAGGCGTTTGCCCATTCGTCCGGCGGCGCCGGTGACCGTGACGTTGATCGGGGAACTCATAATCTAGTGTTGTGATAATGCCAGGGAAGCCGTCATGGCATCAGAGCAGCCCGGTATCTTTCATGACCTGCCTGAGCCGTTCACGGTTGTCCGACGACATCGGCGTAAGCGGGAGCCGGAATTCGGGTTCGACTTTGTTCATCATGGCCAGGGCTTCTTTGACCGGAATGGGGTTGGTCTCATAGAACAGGGCATTGAACAGCGACGCCAGTTTGAAATGAGAAGCGCGCGCGTCGGCAAAGTTCCCGGCCAGGGCCGCATTCACCAGAGCAGCCATGTCTTTCGGCGCCACGTTGGCGGTCACCGTAATCACGCCCTTGGCCCCCAGCGCCATCATCGGCAGGGTCAGCGAATCGTCCCCGGAGAGCACGGTCAAATCGTCGCCGCATAGGTGAATGATCTCGGAGACCTGCCCCAACGACCCGCTTCCTTCCTTGATCCCCACCACGTTGTCGAGCTTGGCGATCCGCGCAATTGTCGCCGGGGTCATGTTCACGCTGGTACGGCCCGGAATGTTGTAGAGGATCAAAGGCAGATCCACGGCTTTGGCCACGGCCTCATAGTGCTGATACAGGCCTTCCTGTGTGGGTTTGTTGTAATAGGGCGTAATGAGGAGTGCGCCGTCCGCGCCGGCCTGTTTGGCGTGGGCGGTAAAGGCGATCGCCTCGTCCGTGGCATTCGAGCCGGTGCCGGCAATCACCGGGACCCGGCGGTTCACGACTTCGACGGTGAACGCGACGACGTGCTCATGTTCTTCGTGCGAGAGCGTGGCGGATTCCCCCGTGGTCCCGCAGGGAACGATGCCGTGCGTGCCGTTGGCGATTTGAAACTCGATCAACTCGCGATACGCGGTCTCATCGAATGCGCCGTTCTTCAACGGGGTGACGATAGCGACGAGGGATCCTGAAAACATCGTGCGTCCTTACGCCTTTGCCTCAAGAAACGCGGGGATCTTTTCCCCGCGCACGAGATCATCGAACGTCTCGCGGTCCCGGATCACGAAACTTTCAGCACCCTTCACGAGGATCTCCGGCACCCGGGGTCTCGAATTGTAATTGGATGCCATGGTAAACCCGTAGGCTCCCGCGGACATTACCGCCAGAAGATCACCGGCCTTCACCGCGGGCAGGGTCCGGCCTTGCGCGAGAAAATCCCCGGACTCGCACACGGGCCCCACCACGTCGAACACCGCTTCCGAGACGTTCGGCTCTTGGTGAACCGGCAGGATGTCGTGATGGGCCTGGTACAGGCTGGGCCGCAGCAGATCGTTCATGGCCGCGTCCACGATGGCGAAGTTCTTCGCGCCGGTCTCCTTGATGTAGAGGACGTGCGTCAACATCACGCCGGCGTTTCCCGCGATCACGCGGCCGGGTTCCATGATGATTTCACACTGCGACGCCTGCAGGAGCGGCATGATGGCGTTCGCGTACTCCGTGGGAAGCGGCGGCGTTTCGTCCGAATACGTAATGCCGAGTCCCCCCCCGATGTTGAGATACCGGATCGGAATGCCCCGGCTTTTCAAAGTCTCGATCAGCCCCACCACTCTTTTCAGGGAGTCGACGAAGGGACTGACCTGCGTCAGTTGAGAGCCGATGTGCGCGTGCACGCCGATGACCTCGACGTTGGGGAGCGACGCCGCGGTCGTGAATTCGTCCAGGGCCCGGTCCGCGCCGATCCCGAATTTACTCTTTTTCAACCCCGTCGTGATATAGGGATGGGTCTGGGGGTCGATGTCCGGGTTGACCCGGAGCGCCACGCGCGCGCGCAGGCCTTTTCCCCTCGCCACGTCGTTGATGGCCTGGAGTTCCGCGGGCGATTCCACGTTGAACAACAGGATGTCGGAGTCCAGGGCATAGGCGATTTCCTCCGGACTCTTGCCGACCCCTGCAAATACGATCTTGCCCGGGGGGATGCCGGCTTGTAACGCGCGAAACAATTCACCGCCCGATACGATGTCGGCCCCGCTTCCCAATGACGCCATAAGCCGGAGAATGGCCAGGTTCGAATTGGCCTTCATGGCAAACGCGATGAGATGGGGAACCGCGGCAAAGGCCTGGTCAAAGGCCTGAAAATGGCGGGTCAGCGTCGCGTGACTGTAGATGTAGCAGGGCGTGCCCTGTTCCTTGGCCAGGCGTTCGAGCGGGACGTCTTCACAGAAGAGCGCATCATTGTGATAGTGAAAATCATGCATCTTGCGGCAACTCGTCAAACAGTTCGGGGTCGAACAGCGTCAACCCGTCCAGGGCCGAATCAAACGCGTCCTTCAATTTCCGATAGCGCAGCTTCGCGTAAGGAGCGACCGCCTTGAGTACGTCCTGGTCCAGGAGCATCTGGATGGCCCCGGGGGTGGCCTGCCGGAGATGCTCGAAGTTGACCACGATGTCCATCCTGGCTTGTTGCGCGGCGTCCTTGATGCGGTTTAGGAGTTCCCGGGCGTTCAAATGATCCAGCGTGCCCTCCAGGTCGATAAACAGCGCCACGGGCTCATCGTGGCGCCGGCCCTTGATGTTCAGGAACAACTCGTGCGGCTTCGCGGGCACCTTGATCTTGTGCAGGGCGTTGGGAATGAGTTGTCCGGTATCCAGCGAGGGCAGTTTCGCCTGGAGGTTTTTGAGCACGGCCGCAATGGGAGAGAGTTTCCCCTGGGGGCAGGATCGCTTGACCAGCTTGCGAAATTCATAATTCATTTCGATGCGGGGGATCAGGCGCTGGCTGGTATGCCGGAGTCGATGCCAAATGGATTTCAACGAATAGAACTCATGGTTGACCCAGAAGAAGCCTTCTTGCAGTTGTTCCGGCGTCATCCGTTTGGGGCGGAATACCACGTACTTGCCGTCGTACTTCGCCCAGTCCCGATCGAAGATTCGGCCTTCGCGGGAATACCGTTCATACAGGGCGGTGCCGGGCAGGGGCGTCAGGACGTTGAAATACGCCAGTTCCACGCGATTGCGGATGAGAAAGTTCAGCGTGGATTCGAACACGGATTCATCGTCGTTATCGAACCCGAACACCATGCCCGGATTCACCATGATGCCGTGGTCGTGAAACATCTTGATCTGGTCTTCGAATTTTCTGACCTGGTTGAAGCCCTTGTTGGTTTCGGCCAGGGAATTATCGGAGATGGATTCCATGCCCACGAACACCGAGATGCAACCGCTGTCCGCCGCCAATTTGACCATTTCCGGGTCGTCTCCCAAGAACAGGGTGGATTGGCACCCCCATTTGATGTTCAGGGATTTCATGGCCTGCCACAACTCCCGGCAATACGCACGGTGACTGTTGTGCAGGTCGTCCACGAAGGCCACGATCGATCCTTCTTCAAGCCCCACCCAGACTTTAGCGGCGATGGCCAGGGCTTCCCGCAACGATCCCGTGGCCATGCGCTCGACCAACTCGGCCCGTATCCATTCCTTGACGTTCTTGATTTCTTCGATGACTTCCGGCACCGGCCGCCGTCTGGTGGTTTTCCCGTTGAAAGGCGACACGCTGCAAAACTCGCAATCGAAATGGCAGCCGCGCGTCGTGAACGTGCAATGCCGTGTCATGTAGGAATCCGGGCTGAGGAGCTGGATCCTCGGGGCACTGTAGTTGTCCAGCGCGGGAAATTGCTCCATCCGGTAGATACGTTTCATCTGCCCGGCCTCGAAGTCCGCGATGGCTTGCGGCCACAGGTCTTCGGCTTCCCCGCACACGATGGTGTCGCAATATTGCAGGGCTTCCTCGGGACAATAGGTGGGGTGGACGCCGCCGAGGACCACGGTTTTGCCGCGTTTGCGAAATTCCGTGGCGAGTTCATAGGCCCGCGGGGCGTAGCAGGTCATCACGGAGATACCCACCAGATCGCAGGGTTGGTCGAAGTCGATCTCCTGGACCGCCTCATCCACGAGTTGCACGTCCCAATCGGGCGGGGTGTACGCGGCGATCACGGGCAAACTGAGTTTGGGAAACCAGATGGAGCGCCGCTCGCTCGCGGTCATGCGATACGGATTGTTTCTGGGATAGGGATCGAGGAGAAGTAACGTCCGAGTTGTATCGCGTCCTGCGTGTTCGTCCATGGAACGATCTCCCTTACACTAACGTCGAGCCAACAGGTCGAGGATTGTCGAAACTTATCCGAATCACGTTGTTTCGCTCAAGGCCGGTCATTGGTTCCCCACGGGTTGGAGAGGGGGCAGCACGACTTCAGGTTTCTCCTCGGCAGTCATGCGCTGTTCTTCGGCTTGTCGTTGAGCCCGGATCTTGGCTTCGATCCCGATGTCTTCCGGTGCTATGGGAGGGCCCACCACCCCGCAGCCCGCCGCAAACGAAAAGAGCAGTGCCATAACAAGGGGCCGTGGCAGAGCCGGGTGGCGGGAATCGTGCAACATCATCAGGCTTTCTTGGCGAGACGTGCTTCCCATGCGTTCATCTGCCGGGTCACCTGTTTCCGGGACGTGCCTCCGGTTTGGGCCTTCCGGTCAACGGCCCCTTCAATGGTCAGGTGCCGCAACGCGTCCTTGGAAAAATGCGGGGACGCGGCCTTGAGATCGGTCAACGAGAGCTCATGCCATTCCGTCCGGTGCTCCAGACAGTATCGCACCAATTGACCGATGATACCATGGGCCTCCCGAAAGGGGACGCCCTTTTTTGCCAGGTAATCGGCCAACTCGGTAGCCAGGAGAAATCCCGATCCCACGGCTTCCGAGAGCACGTCGCGGCGAATGCGAAGCCGCCGGATCAATTCGGCATAGACCGCGAGAGACTCTAACACAGTTCCCATGGCGTCAAAAAGAGGCTCCTTGTCCTCTTGCAGGTCCCGATTGTAACTCAGGGGGAGTCCCTTGAGGGCCGTCATGATCGAGAGAAGATGGCCGTAAACCCGGCCGGTTTTGCCGCGGACCAGTTCGGGCACGTCCGGGTTCTTTTTCTGGGGCAGCATACTGCTGCCCGTACAAAAGCCGTCCGGCAGATCCACGAAGGAAAATTCGGACGACGCCCACAAGACAAGTTCTTCGCTCAATCGGGACAGGTGCATCATGATGATGGCCAGAACTCCGAGCGTTTCCGCCACGTAATCCCGGTCCGAGACCGCGTCCAGGCTGTTACGGGTCAGGGCGGGGAATCCCAGCAGCTTCGCGGTGAAAGCCCGGTCAATCGCATAGTTGTTACCGGCCAGCGCGCCCGAACCCAGGGGCATGACGTTGATGCGTTTCAGAGCGTCACGCACGCGCGCGTTGTCGCGTTCCAGCATTTCCACGTACGCCAGAAAGTGATGGGCCAGCGAGACGGGCTGGGCGCGTTGAAGATGGGTGTACCCGGGAATGATCACGTCGAGGTGCTCCCGGGCCTGTCCGAGGAAAGCCCGTTGCAAATCCTGAATGCGCGACTCCAACGTCCGAAGGTGGTCTCGCAGGTACAGCCGAAGGTCCAGCGTGACCTGATCGTTCCGGCTCCGGCCGGTATGGAGCTTGCCGCCGACCGGGCCCACGAGTTCCGTCAACCGGCGTTCCACCGCCATGTGAATGTCTTCATCCGAATCCGCGAACGGAAACCGGTTTTCACGAAGCTCGTCCCGAACCAGTTCAAGCCCGCGCACCAGGGTGCGACGTTCCGCCCGGGTCAGGATCTTGGCTTTTTCCAGGGCCTGGCAATGGGCGAGGCTGCCTTGGATGTCGTATTCGAACAACTGTCGATCAAACGGCAGGGAGGACGTAAAGCGTTCGACCAATTCATGCATCGGTTCGGTCAAGCGACCGGTCCACGCCTTTGTAGGGACAGCCCCCCGTGGTTGTCCTTTGCCCGCCGCCGGGCGAGAGCGACGCTGTGTGCGCTTGCCGGAGTTCATTTCGACCGCCGGGTTTTTCCACGCGAAGCGCCACGGGACCGGGATGTCTTCCGGGATTTGATGATCGCCAGGCGCAGAGCATTGAGCCGGATAAACCCTTCGGCATCCTGCTGGCGATATCCCTCGTCCCCTTCGAAGGTCGCGAGATCTTCCCGGTACAGCGACGACTCGGACCGCCGGCCCGTGACCGTGCAGTTCCCCTTGTACAATTTGATCCGGACCGTGCCGTTCACCCCGCGTTGGGCTTCATCCATGAGCTTCTGCAGCATCACGCGTTCGGGCGCGAACCAATAGCCGTAATACACGAGTTCCGCGTAGCGTGCAATCAAGCTGTCGCGCAGGTGAAGCACTTCCCGGTCCATGGTCAGGGATTCGATGCCGCGGTGCGCCACGTGCAGGATCGTACCGCCGGGAGTTTCATAGACCCCGCGCGACTTGATGCCCACGTAGCGGTTTTCCACCAGGTCCACCCGTCCGATGCCGTGTTGCCCCCCGAGCCGGTTGAGGAGATCGAGAAGGTTGGCCGGGGACAGATGCCGGCCGTTCACCGCGACCGGGTCCCCGTGCTCGAACGTGATTTCAATCTGGCGGGCCCGGTCCGGCGCGCGTTCCGGGGAAACCGTCATCTGAAAAATGGATTCGGGCGGGGGGTTCCAGGGGTCTTCGAGGATTCCGCCTTCGTAACTCACGTGAAACAGGTTCAGGTCCATGCTGTAGGGTTTGGCCTTGGTGGCGGTGACGGGGATCCCGTGTTTTCGGGCGTACCGGATCAACTCGCCGCGGGATTCAAACGTCCATTCCCGCCACGGCGCGATGATGGCGATATCGGGATTGATGGCCGTATACGTGAGTTCGAACCGGACCTGGTCGTTGCCTTTGCCCGTGGCGCCGTGACTTACGGCCTGGGCCTTTTCCCGTTGCGCGATTTCGATCTGGCGCCGGGCGATCAGCGGGCGCGCGATCGAGGTGCCCAACAAATAACAGCCCTCGTACACGGCATTGGCCCGGAGCATGGGAAAGACGTAGTCCTTGACGAACGTTTCCCGAAGATCCTCCACGTAGACTTTCGAAGCTCCCACGGCCACGGCCTTGTTCTTGATGGCCTGGAGATCCTCGCCTTGGCCGAGGTCCGCGCAAAAGGCGATGACGTCGGCCTCGTATTCCTCCCGGAGCCATTGCAGGATGACCGAGGTGTCGAGCCCGCCGGAATAGGCCAGAACGACTTTTCTAATCGTGTTGGATTGCGATGAAGGTGTCGGCATCGTGCTATAAAATGCTCAGGGCCAGGGTCGCCCGAGCCACTCCGTTAAGATGGCTTTTTGAACGTGCAGGCGGTTTTCCGCCTCCTGGAGGACGGCGGACTGCGGGCCATCCAGCACCGCCGCGGTAATTTCCTCTCCCCGGTGAGCCGGCAGACAATGCAACACGATGGCCGAGGATTTGGCCAGGCTGAGCAGTCGTTCGTTTAACTGGTAGGGGGCCAGGGTCTTCACCCGTTCGGCTTGTTCCTGCTCCTGTCCCATACTCGTCCAGACGTCCGTATAGAGTGCATCGGCGTTCTCCGCGGCCTCTCCGGGGTCATGCACGATCTCGATGGTCGCGCCCGTGCGCCCGGCTTCCTCGCGACTCCGTTCGACGATGCCGGGATCCGGTTGGTATTCCGGCGGGCATCCGATCACGACGTGCATGCCCACTTTCGCCCCGGCTTCGATCAATGAATTCGCCACGTTGTTCCCGTCTCCCACGTACGCGAGTTTGAGCCCGTGGAACGCGTCCTTGGTGAAAGACCCTTTGACTTCCATGAGAGTGAACAGGTCAGCCAGGGCTTGGCAGGGATGACACAGGTCCGTCAACCCGTTGATGACTGGAATGGTGGCATGGTGCGCCCATTCTTCCAGCGTGGACTGCTCGAACGTACGGATGACGAGCCCGTCGAGGTACCGGGAAAGCACGAGGGCCGTATCGCCGAGACTTTCACCCCGGCTGAGCTGGATGGTATCCGACGGCAGGAACAAGGCCTGCCCGCCCAATTGATGCATGCCCGCTTCAAAGGAAACCCGCGTGCGGGTCGAGGGTTTCTCGAACAGCAGGCCCAAGGTCAATCCCGAGAGCCATTGAGAAGCCGGACCGGGTCGCGGGGTCGCCTTGAGTTCGCGGGCAATGCGGAACAGGCGAAAGATCTGACTGCTCGAAACGTCGGAGACAGCCAGCAAGTCTTCCGTTCCGCCTTGCGGCGTTGCAGGCGGAGCCGCCGAAACGCCGGGCTCCGAAATGGACTGTCCCAAGAGTGTCATGTAGGGGACGGCCCCCGTGCCGTCCATGGTCCCAATTGAATTGCGTGCAACATCATTTTTCCCGTCTTCACGAATGCTGAGACGACTCAAATCGTTTCTGCAACACACCCAACAACACGTCCATCAGCCGATCGATCTCGCCATGGGTCACGATCAGGGGGGGCACAAAGCGAAGCACGTTTCCCATCGTGCAGTTGATCAACATGCGCTGGGCCAGACAGTCCCGGACGACCGGTTGCCCGTCTATGGAAAGTTCCATGCCTTGCAGGAGCCCCAGACCGCGAACCGCCGTGACCACGGAAAGCCGGTTCTGCAGGGATTGGAGCCCTCGTTGCAGGTAGGCCCCGGCAGCCCGGCAGCGTTCGAGCAACTGGTCGTCCAACAAAGCGTCAAGCGTGGCAAGGGCGCCGGCACAGACCAGGGGATTTCCGCCGAACGTGGACGCATGAGAACCCGGCCCGAACGCGTGCGCCACGTCGTCGGTGGCGAGACAGGCGCCGATGGGAAGCCCGCCGCCCAAACCCTTGGCCAGGGTCATGATATCCGGCTGCACGTTATAATGTTCATACGCGAAGAGTGTGCCTGTTCTTCCCATGCCCGTCTGGACTTCATCGAAAATCAACAGCACGTCGCGCTTCCGACAGAGCGCATACAGTTGTTCCAGAAACGCCGCCTCGGCCAACACCACGCCGCCCTCGCCCTGTATGGGTTCAAGCATCACCGCAGCCGTGCGACGATCCATTTGTCGTTTGATCGAAGAAAGATCGTTCAAGTCGACGTATTTGAACCCTTGCGGGAGCGGCGCGAATCCCTGTTGGACTTTGGTCTGTCCCGTTGCGGTCAGGGTCGCCAGAGTCCGTCCATGAAACGAGTTGTTCATGGTGATGATTTTGTGTCGGCCCGGGCCGTATTTTTCAAAGGAATATTTGCGGGCGAGCTTGATGGCGGCTTCGTTGGCTTCCGCCCCGCTGTTGCAGAAGAACACTTTGTCGGCAAAGGAATGTTCGACCAGGCGCTCGGCGAGCAGCACCTGCGGTTCGGAATAATACAGGTTCGACGTGTGCAGGAGGTGACGGGCCTGTCGCTCGATGGCCGTGACCAAGTCAGGATGGCCGTGCCCCAGCGCATTGACCGCGATGCCGGCGACAAAATCCAGGTATTCCCGGTCCTCCGCGTCATAGACCTTGCACCCCTTGCCCCGCACCAGACTGACGGGGAGCCGGGCATAGGTATCCATGATCGTCCGGGCGGAACGCTGTTGAAGATCTTCAGTCAGCATGGCAACGAAACCTCGCGTGGAAAAAGGCGAATCTAGCACAGGGCCTCTCAACGGTGCAATGGAACGGGGTCTTCTTCTCCCGTGTTGACGCGGCATTCGACCGCCCGGTGGCCTTCCGGAACAGTCGCATGGTATAACCCCAACCATGAGAGCGTGCGATTCCTGCGAACAACAGAATCCCGATGATGCTCAGTTTTGCCTGCGCTGCGGGAAGGAGTTTCCCCCGGAAACGGCGGCTGAGGCTGCGCCCGAGACGGATCAGGAGGAGCAGTATTGGCGGACGTTGATCGGTCCCGGGAGATGTATCCAATTCACGTTGACGAGCGGCTGGTCGTGGAAACCCGCGTGGGATTATTACCAACGCGCGTTTCAACGGTTTCACACCGCACAAGGCCCCCGCTTTTCGCTCACGTGGAACTGGGCGCCGTTTTTGGTCGAACCCTTTCTCTGGTTTCTGTATCGCAAAATGTACCTGTTTGCGTTCGTGTATTTTATCGGCCCCATTGTGTCCGTGTTTATCACCAGCGACATCACGGTGCCGATCGTATGGTCGATCATTGCCAGCGCGAGCGCCAATTACGTGTATTACTGGCACGTGAGAGACCTGTTACTGAAGGCGAAAGCCCGGACCGGCCTGGACCACGCGACCCGCATGCGGCAACTCATGGATGAAGGCGGCGTCCAATCCTACGTGTTCTGGTTGGTGGCGGTGTCATTCTTGTTGAAAATCGGTGTCTTCTTTGCCGTGCTCGGCGAAGCGCCGCTCGAAGACGAGTTTCCCTTGCCTGACGGGGAGTCCGGCGGGGAGGAGACGGAGGGCCGCCGGATGTTCCTGTGACGGCCGTGAATGAGTCGGAAATCAGCGTCCGGGGCCGGCCGGTTGCGACAGTTCCCACCCGAACCATGATTGGAACCACTCATAGTCGCTTTGGTAGGCCGTATGCACGGTGGGCAGTCCGTCGTCGCTTTTCTCCTTCAACAGGGTATAGGTCCGGGGCCAGTTCTTGGTCCACCAGGATTTGAGTTCGCCCGGGGTAAACGGATGGTCATTGGGTTGATGAATGCCGGCGGCCGTAATCACGTCGGTGAGCAGCGGCCAATAGCGGTCCTTCCCCAGGTTCAGGGTGCGAAAATGTTCGCGGAGCAGAAACACGACCCATAACTCGGCGCTGTGTTTCTTGTTGTGCTTAAAGGGTTGCGTTTGTCGCAGGGGAATGGGATCGAAGTCTTTGATGATCGAGGTATAGTCCGGCCCGCCGTAACTCCCCGCGACCTTGGCGATGTCCTGCAGCATATTGGCCAACTCGACCTCGACGATCGGGGAAGCCGAAGGCGCCGTTTGGTCGGCCAGGGGATTGGGTGTAGTCAAGAGGTCGATCAGAGGTTTTAATTCGCGCAGGCGCGTCACTGCGGCATTCAGGATCTGCGCCGATTCCAACCAGTAATCCGGATCGTGTTTGGAAACGCGTTCACGACCCGGCGGGGGCAACACGATGGGGATCCAATGGCGCACCAGGACGAACAGGATATACGGCATATCCCCATCGGCTTTCGCCACGCGGTCCAGCACGTCGTGGGGCGTGGTCGCGTTGTCAAAGAACTGCTCGACCTTCTCTTCGATGTGGAGCCGTTGGGCCAGCGCGATCCACCACCGGGGGTCGAGGTGAGGTCGGTCGGGTTGAGTCATAGGTGCCATAACGATTGTCTCGGAGGCGTGATCCCGTCGGGGATCCGTCGGGGAGCGGAACGTGCTTGGCATGGTACGAGGTGCGGCCGAGCAAAGCAAGAGGAACGAAACGGGTGGCCTGTAGGGGTGAACCGGAGCCTGTCCTGCCTGTCCTGAGCGGAGTCGAAGGAAGCGGAGTGAATGGGTGTTCGCCCGGTTCGCATATGAGGAGGAGGCATGAAACAAGTCGTCCTGATTCGCCACGGTGAATCACAATGGAATCTCGAAAACCGGTTTACCGGGTGGGTGGACGTGCCCCTCAGCCCCAAGGGCGAGCAGGAAGCGCGGGAAGCCGGAGAGAAACTCCGGGCCTTCCGGTTTGATCATGCCTTTACCTCCGTGTTGACGCGGGCCATTAAAACCCTGGAGATCGTATTGGACGTCATCGGCCAAACCGGATTGTCGGTCGAGCAACACCAGGCGTTGAACGAACGCATGTACGGCGAATTGCAAGGCCTCAACAAGGCCGAAACCGCAAAACAATATGGAGAAGCTCAGGTGAAATTGTGGAGAAGAAGTTATGACGTGCGGCCCCCGGGCGGAGAAAGTCTTCAGGATACGGCCGAGCGCGTGCTACCCTATTACCGGGAACACATATGGCCACGCCTGGCGAATGGCGAGACGCTGCTGGTCGTGGCCCATGGGAACAGCCTGCGCGCCCTCGTCATGCACCTCGACCAACTCTCCCGTGAAGAGGTCCTCGAACTGAACATCCCCACCGGCGCCCCGTTACTCTATGAACTGGACGACGAGGGCCGAGCCGTCACTCATCGGTATTTGTAATTCTTGCTGAACTGACCGAGTTCGTCTTCGTAGCAGCCGCATCTTATGCGGCTTTTCTCTTCTTCCGTCTTTCTCGCCTTCTTCCGGCGCTAAACAATTCTATCTCAGAGTTTCCTCGAGTTCGGCGACGAGTTCGCCGATCTCGTCGATCGGGACCAGGTCGAGCAGCACCGCCAGCATGTTTTGCCGGTCGTGGGAGGCAATGACGTAGTCGTCCTCGAGCTTCTCTGCCGCGTCACTCAAGACGGCAATGGGTTCCCCACCTTGTTGCGCGATGTCCTCCCACGTCCTGTGCTTGCGTTCCATCGCGGCATAAAACTCATCGATGGGAACGTGAACCAAGCCGAACCGGCTTCCCCATTTTTCGCGTACCTGTTCATGAATGGTTTGGTGCATCCGGCTGCACACCGGTTCCGGTATGCTCACGCGCACGGCGCAGGTGATCCAATACAGGCTCAGGGCCAGCAGCTCTTTGGTGACGGTTTGCGCCTGTTGGGTGGTGAGGGTCAGTCCGTATTCCTCGAGGAAATCGGGAGCGACGGACGGAGGGATGAGTCGAACGAGGGCTTTCGCTGTCTCTTGGGCTTGTTCCGTCATGGCGTGCTCGGGTGAGGGTTTTCGACAATCGTCAGGCAGCATACGCAGCAAGGTGTGGTTGAGGCAACCGCTTCGCTTGACACTGAAACCCGGTGAATGCCACGCTTCCCGAGGCGATTTCTCTGATACCATCCTGAAACAGAATAGACGGGGCAATCACAGCGATGTCCTATCTCCTGATGGCCATTGCGGGGTTATGGATGGCCGACGGGTTGGCCTTATTGGTGGCGCCCCTGCGGATCGTCGGGCAGGTCCGGCAAGCCCTCTCGACCTCGCCTTCACTCGCGAAATGGTCGGGGCTCACCCTGGCGGGAGGCATGATCCTGCTCCTGCAAGCGTCCGATCTGACTTACCCGATAGTATGGATGGTCACGGGGCTCGCCATGGTGGCGAAGGGCGGATTTTTTCTGTTGTCGAACGACGAAACGCGCCAGTCCGTGTTGCAGTGGTGCTTGAGCCGGGAGGCCGTGGACTATCGCTTTTGGGGGCTGGGGTTGTGTGCGCTCTCGGTGTTGTTGATTCATGCGTGCGGGTGGCTGTAGGGGCGGATCTCTGTGTCCGCCCTTTCAAGGAAAGACGTTAAAGAGTTGATGGCAGACCTCTTCATGGGATTGACGAGCTTGGCCTGGGGGTTGGCCGGGTTGACGGTCGCCATTGTGCCCGCCACGGCGCTCGTCTGGGCCAGGCGGATTCTCTTGGATCCCTGGCCGCGCTTCTGGTTCGGGCAGACGATCCTGCTGATCGGGTTGCTGTTGATGATCGGCACCACAAGCCTTACGGGGGTTTGGGTCTGGGCGGTGTGCGGCGCGCTGGCCGCGATCAAGGCCTGTCTGTTGCTCGGGGCGCCGGCATCGTGGCGGGAGCGGGCGCTACGATGGCTCGGCACATGGCCGCCGTGGCTGTTTCGGGTCGGCGGAACGCTCGATCTGGCCTTTGCGGTGGGCTTGGCTGCGGACCTCATACTCCATGGCTGAGAAGGACGCCATGATTTCATCGGATGAGCAGGACCTGACCCGATTGTGGGAGATCCATCAAACGGCGGAATGGCCGGTCGGGGTGGGCTCCCGTGAAGGCGAACTCATGACCCTGGATACGGTCGTCAGCGGGTGCGCCACCTATTATTTTGAAGAACACGAACTCGACCCGCAACGCGTGGCGATCCTTGAAGATTGCCTGTCCGATCTGGAGGCCGTACTGCCGGAATTGAGCGAGGACCCCTTGGACTATTTTGAGCGGGTCAGGCAATTGGGCGTGTTGCTGCTGGAAGCGGGTCGCCGATCATGACATGAAACGCCGGCTTGCGGCGGCATTCGTCATCGCGTGCCTCGCCCTCACGACCACAGCAACGGCAGCGGAGTTCACGTTCGTGGCCTTGGGCGACATGCCCTACGGCCCGCAAGAGCAAGCCTACCCCGCGTTCAAGGCGTTGATCGCGGAGATCAACCGCCGAGCTCCCGTCTTTACCATCCACCTCGGCGACACCAAGTCGGGATTGGACCCCTGCTCAGACACACTGCTGCTGGAGCAGCGGGATTTCATGAACAGCTTCGAATCCGCGCTGGTCTACACCCCGGGAGACAACGAGTGGACCGACTGTCACCGCCTGCTGGCGGGTGCGTATGACCCGCTCGAACGGCTGGCATTCATCCGGAAGCACTATTTCCCGACTGACCAGAGTCTCGGTGGGCAACCGATCCGCATCGAGCGCCAGGCGGACCTCATGCCCGGTTTCGAAGCGTTTGTGGAAAACAGCCGGTTCAACTGGAGAGGCGTGTGGTTCGTGACTGCGCACGTGGTCGGCTCCAACAACAACCACGACGCTATCGAAGGATCCGAGGCGACCGGGGAATTCCTCGCGCGAGACGAAGCGGACAGGGTGTGGCTTGCGGACTCCTTCGACAAGGCCACGGCCGCGGACGCCGAGGCCATGGTGGTCGCCATTCACGCCGATATGTTCGGGTCCGGGTTCGATCCGGAGGAGGAAACCTTCGACCCCTATTCCGGATTCAAGGGCTTCGCCGAGACCCTCATCAGGAAGGCAAAGGTCTTCCGGAAACGGGTCATCCTGCTCTTCGGTGACAGTCACGTGTTCCGAATGTTTCACCCCTTTCCCCGTTCCGCCGGCAACGTGACTGCCGTGGAAGTGTACGGCGCGGAATACATGCATGCCGTCGCAGTCACAATCCGCCTGGACCCGTCCCTCATGTTCACGTTCGCCCCTTTGCTGAACCCAGCTCTGCCGGAACCTCCCCAGCCCACGACACATGTCATCGGTGACTTGTTGCACTTTCCCATCCTTCCCTTGCCCCTTGATTGACGGGTCAAAGCCCCTATGCTACCTTTTTCGTTTGAGCCGAAGCCTTTGGTGAAGGAGTCTCCATGGAAAAAGACCTGAAAAGCATTCTGGGTAAATTGCAATACACCGACGATGCCAAGGTCGTCCAGCAGATCACCCAGCAGACCCGGCAGGTGCAGGACCGCATGTCGGGGATCAAGCACAAGATCGTGGTGATGAGCGGTAAGGGCGGAGTCGGGAAAAGTATGACCACGGTCAATTTGGCCTTGGCCCTGGGGCGGCAAGGCCACAAGGTCGGGATCATCGACGTGGACCTCAACGGGCCCTGCGTTCCCCGCATGATGGGGATTCTGGGCAAAGGACTGGAGGTCACGCCGGATGGGGCGCGACCACCGGAAGGGCCATACGGCATCAAAGTGGCGTCCATGGATTTCCTGCTCGATGAGACGGCTCCCGTGCGATGGAAAGGCCCGATGGATTTGAGCCCCGTGTGGCTCGGGCTCATGGAGATGAACGTGATCCGGGAATTCCTGGCCGATATTCTCTGGGGCGACCTGGATTATCTGTTGGCCGACCTGCCTCCGGGCGCCGCGGCGGATAAACCGCCGGTCATCGCCGGATTCCTACCGGACCTGGCCGGTGCGGTGGTAGTCACGACGCCGTCGGAAGTGGCCTCGAACGTCGTGCAGAAGTCGATCGGCTATGCCACGGAACTGGGGATCACCGTGTTGGGGGTCGTGGAAAACATGAGCCAATACCGGTGCCCGTCGTGCGGTGCCGAGAACGAACTGTTCGAAGGCAACACCGAAGGCATGTGTGAAGCCCTCAATCTGCCCTTGTTGGGCCGTATTCCTTTTGACCGGAATTTTGCGAAGACGTTCGATAAAGGGACCCCGTTGTTGGATGGAGAGTACCCCACGAACCGGCGCTATACGGATATTGTCGGCCGCATCCAGTCGATGCTGGATTACAAAAGAGTCCTGGCCGAAAAATTATAAGTAAACGATGAGGCTTGTCTCTTTTACCTTTAACTCTCCCGCGTGAGGCCGTTATGAAATTCGTCTGCTTGAACTGTGAAACCTATATGAGTTTTGAAAAAGTCGAGAAACCCGCCGAAGGGTCACTCGGAGTGTTTTTCGCCTGCCCCTCCTGTGAGGCGAAGGTGTCCATGGTGACGAATCCGGGCGAAACCCAAATGGTCAGTTCTCTGGGCGTCCAACTTGGCGGGCGGACGGTGGCGCCTTCCCCATTGGAAATGACGCGGGGCACGCTAAAAGAAGACGTCGGCGCTCCGGCACCGTCCGGGTCCATGGCAGCCTATCTGAACGAAAAAATCGGCGCAGGGCAGACCGCAACCCCCGCACCCGGCGCCACCGCCAAAGAAGGCGAGTCCGGCGGCTGTCCGTTTTCCGCGATGGTCGCGCAGATGGGATTAACCAGTGGCGAGTCCGCCACCGGCACGCAACCGTCCGCGCTGCAATGGAGTCCCGATGCGCAGGAACGGTTGGACAAGCTGCCGTCGTTCGTGCAGCCGATGGTCAAGGGCAGCGTGGAAACATATGCGCGGAAGAACGGCTATTCGACCGTCACGCTGCAGGTCATGGATGATTCGAAGAATTCATCGAACGGCCTGAGCTGGTCGCCGGAAGCCGAGGAGCGCCTGCGCAACATCCCGGATTTCATTCAACCCATGGCCCGCAAGGAAATCGAACGGTTGGCCCAGGAACGCGGCGCCACCACGGTCTCCGCCGAACTCATGGACGAAGCCAAGGAAAAGTTCATGAAGTTCATGTGAAGTAGCGTCGGGCATTGATTCACCGAAGGCGGCTCTTCATACAGGAGCCGCCTTTTCTTTTCCGTCATCCTCGACATTTGTAATCGAGGATCCAGAGTCTTTAGTCATTCTCTTTTTACCCAAACGCCTTCCAATTCGCGTAGGGCTTCAGCCGGTAAAGCTCTTGCACGGGCGTCGGCAGCACGACACCCTGTTGCTCCAGTAGGTCGGCGGTTTGCCGCAAGGGCAACCCGACGATGGTGGGGTAATCTCCCTCGATCTTCTCGATGAACCGCGCCGCTTCCCCTTGAATGGAGTACGCCCCGGCCTTCCCTAAACTTTCCCCGGTCTGCAGATAGCGACGGAGTTCCCGGTCCGTGAACGGCGTCATCCGGACCAGGGCGGTTTCGGCCTGGACGACGGTCACGAATGCGGCCTCGTGAATGAGTGCGATGCCGGTGTGTACCTGGTGACTCCGTCCCCGGAGTTGCCGCAGCATGGATTCGGCGTCGTCGAGGTCCCGCGGCTTGCCCACCAATGTTCCATCGATCTCGATGACCGTATCGCTGCCCAACACCAGGTCATCCGGGTGCCGTCGTGCGATGGAGCGCGCTTTGTCCAGCGCGAATTGTTTCGCTTGCTCACGAGGCGAAAGGCCGGGTGAGGGGATTTCTTCGGCTACGGGCGGGACGATCTCGAACGCGATGCCGAGCAGGGCCAGCAATTCGCGGCGGCGCGGGGAGGTGGAAGCCAGGATAACGGACACGGTGCTCGCGGCGGATTACGCTGGGGCGGCGGTGAGGGCTTCGACGTCCGGTGCGACGTGCCGGGAGACGTATTCGTGCAGCAATCGTTCGACGTCACCGGAATTGTTGGTCTTGACCATGTGGGCGCGCAGGGCGGCCGCATGCGGGAAGCCGCTGCAATACCAGCCCAGGTGTTTGCGCATGCGCGGGAAACGGGGCTCGTCGTGAAACCGTTCAAACGTGTGGGCGTGCTTCAGGATCATGTCGAACCGGTCTGCCAGGGAGACCGTGGGCTCGGGAACCTGATTTTGGGAGCATGTCCTCACGGCCTCCCGAATCGCTTCCTTGCCGTGAAAGATCCACGGGTTGCCCAGGGCCGCCCGGCCGATGAGAATGCCGTCCACCCCGCTGGCCAGGATGCGGGCAATGGCTTCGTTCAGGGAGCCGATGTCGCCGTTGCCGAACACCAGGATGCCTTGTTGGCGGATTTGGGCCGCGGCCTCGGCGATCGCGTCCCAATCCGCGTCGCCCCGGTACATCTGTTTCAGGGTGCGACCGTGGATGGACATGACCTGCGGCCGCCCTTGAGCCAGGCACGCGCTCCATTCCTTGATAATGACGGAGTCGTATCCCAGGCGCGTCTTCACTGAAAGCGGAAGGGCGGCACGGGGCGGCGCCGGCCGGTCCTGCCCCGTACGCGCCGTGCGTACTTTTTCCACGATACCGGGTTTGAGCCCGGCTTCGGACAAAGTCTGCCCTGCCGCCCAATCGCGCAGCCCGCGCTCGGTCGCCGCCATAATGTCGAGCGCCAGTTCCGGCGTTCGGATGAGCCCGGCGCCGCATCCCGAGGACGCCACGTTTTTCGACGGGCACCCCATGTTGATATCCAGGCCGTCGAACCCGAGTTCACTCACCACATGGGCGGCTTGGTAAAACAAGGAAGGTTCTTTGCCGTACAACTGGGCCACGATCGGGCGTTGCCCGTCGGTGTACCGTAACGGCTCCCAGCCCATGACCCGTCCCTGGCAAATATCATGGACGTTGGTGAATTCCGTAAAGATCACGTCCGGCCGGCCATGGGTGGCGATAATGTGGCGGCACGCGATATCGGTGACCCCGTCCATGGGAGCCAACCCGATAATAGGCCGCGGAAGGTGATGCCAGAAGCTCATGTTCGTTGAAAGAGACGACATCCTGTACAATATAGAGAAAGAGCTAACTATAAGATAGATGAGAGCATTGTCCGGCGCAATGTTCGGAAAGTTTGACAAGAGGTGATTGCCATGACGAACCGGCATAATTCGAACCATCATCCACCGGCCGCTCACGAGGGGGGAGCGAGCTTGCTGTCCCGCGAACTGTCAGGCGAGCATGAAGCACTTCTGGCTCGACTGGAAAGGATCCTTGCGAACTCCTCCAATGACCTGCGTAGCACGTTGATCCGGGAAATGCTTGGAGGGATCGCCAGGATAGCCGAACAGCCGCCCGACCTGTTGGACGTCAAGATCATGAGCCGGGCGCTCAAGGAATTGCAACATGCGTTCCGGGTGTTTCAGCCCTATGAACACTGTCTGAAGGTGAGCATCTACGGGTCGGCCAGGACGCCGGCCGACGACCCCGATTTTCAACTGGCCGCTCAGTTGGGGCGGCTGTTGAGTCAACGCGGGTTCATGGTGATTACCGGCGCGGGACCGGGGATCATGGAGGCCGGTCACGAGGGAGCGGGCAAGGACATGAGTTTCGGCGTCAATATCATGCTGCCTTTCGAGCAAGCCGCGAATCCCACCATTGCCGGCGACCCCAAACTGGTTCACCTGAAGTACTTCTTTACCAGGAAGCTCCTGTTCGTTCGGGAATCGCACGCCGCCGCCTTTTTCCCCGGAGGGTTCGGCACCATGGATGAAGCGTTCGAATTGTTGACCTTAATCCAGACCGGCAAGGCGAACGTGGTGCCGATCGTGTGTCTGCAGGCTCCGGGCTCCGACTATTGGAACCGGTGGATGGATTTCGTGTCGCGCCAATTGTTGCCCGGGAGCTTTATCCAGGAATCGGATTTGTCATTGTTGAAAATTTTCGACAATGCCGAGGCCGCGGTCGATGAAATCCAACACTTTTACCGGAATTTCCACTCGTACCGTTTTGTGAAGAAATCCCTGGTCATCCGGATGCGACACCCCTTGACCACGGCGCAGCTCAAGGATGTCCGTTCCCGCTTTCACGATCTGGCTCCCAACGGTGTCATCGTCCAAGGGAAGGCGTTAGCGCCGGAACTCGACGATCCGGACGCGCTCTCCTTGCCCCGGTTGATCGTCCCCTATCATCGGCAGGCTGCGGGCCGGCTCAGACAACTCATTGATTGGTTGAACGGCTTGCCTCAGGGTTCCGATCAAGAATCCTGAGTGGTGGAGGGGGCCAACTTCATGCCGGCTCGATATCGGTGTGGGTGAAATCCTTGCCTTTGAACAGGAGCGGTTCGCCCGTTGTTTTGGCGAGCGCGTAGGCAAAACAGTCGCCGAAATTCAACGCCGCCCGGTGATTCCCCTTGCCGAAGCGCCGCCAAGCGAGGCGAGCGGCGTTGGCATGTTCAGACGTGACTGGAACCAACTCGACCGCCGCTTTCTCCAATAGCACATCCAACTCATGTCCTGCCTTGGCTCCACCCCGGCTTTCGACAACCATTGCCGCCTCAAGCAACGCGATCGCCGACATGCGACGGGGCCATGCCGCGGCTATCGCATCTTCATAACGCCCCGCGTCTGGTTCACCGAGCAGGATGGCAAGGAGGGCCGACGTATCGATAATCATTTGGGTAAGCCTTGCTCATCGTAGAGCAGGTCGCCATGCTCGATGGCCGAGGGTCCAGGCCCCAGAAGGCTGGCGCAGCGCTGTCCAATGGCGTGCAACTCCCGAGCTAGGGCTTCCGCGCTCCGCTCGCGCTTCTCGCGTTCCAAGCGTTCGCGTAACGCCACGGTAATCGCGCCAGTCATGGTCTCCCCGGTCAACCGCGCGAGTTCGTCGGCAAGTTTGCAGGTCTCGTCGTTTTTGATGTTAAGGCCCATCACCACTCTCCATGGTAGAAAGCATCAGGATCATTCTACCCTACGCCATGCTGCGATCAAATGCAACACCGGCGACCCCTCATTCGTCACCAGCTAGGCAGCGGGAATTGTCAATGGGCTTTGTCTTCAACCGGATTCATGCTATGTTTTGAACCATGAGCGAGTCCCCGGTTAAACCGCTTTCAGGACAGGACCCGACGGTCGTGCTGTATCATGCCGATTGCCTGGACGGGTTCGGCGCGGCGTGGGCGTTGTGGAAAAAATATCCGGACGCGCGTTATCTGCCGGTGGAACACGGACTGAGCCCGCCGTCGGGGTTGGACCACGACCACGTCGTGATGGTGGACTTCAGTTATCCTCGCGAGGTTATCGAACGACTGGCTGACTCCACGGCCAGTTTGCGAATCCTGGATCACCACGTGACGGCGCAGGCCGCGTTGGCCGGTCTCCCGTATGCGTATTTCGACATGAAGAAAAGCGGCGCGGTGTTGGCCTGGGAATGGGCGCACCCGGAGCCGGCACCCTGGTTGCTGCAGTACATTCAGGATAAGGATTTGTGGGAATGGCGCTTGCCCAAGAGTCGGGAAATCAACGCCGCGTTGGACTCGTATCCGTTTGATTTTCAGGTCTGGGACGGCCTGACGCAGGACACGTTGGAAATCGAAGGCCGGGCGATTCTACGCCGGGAAGACGTCCTGATTACCAAGATCATCAAGGAATCGGTCCTGGTCGAGTTCGAGGGTGAAACGGTGCCCGCGGTGTACAGCCCGGTGATGACCAGTCAGATCGGTGAACGCCTGCGCCAGGGCTATCCGTTTTGTATCATCTGGCACCAGCGGAACGGCCGGCGATATTTCAGTTTGCGTTCGAAACCGGGGACCGCTGACGTCTCTGCCATCGCCGCCCGGCACGGGGGCGGCGGGCACGTCAATGCCGCGGGCTTTTCCATTCCTCTTGAAGACGCGGATATCCTGAATCCCATCAGAAAGTAGCATAGCGTTGCCCTGAAGTGGCGTGGCATAGCAAGACATAGCAAAAACATAGCAGAACATCGCAAAATATAGCACCGCATAGCAAAGCGTAGCAGAAACATAGCACAATCATAGCACAATCATAGCAAAAGCATCGCACTTCATAGCAAATCATAGCACCGCATAGCAAAAACGTAGCAAAACCATAGCAAATTATAGCGAGGCATAGCAGATGGCGCGTCGCATGACGTGTCGCAGCGTGATTTCATGATTCCCTTGCGCGACGACAACCCCACGGACATCAAGCCCGTCGTGACCATCGGGTTTCTGGTGGCTTGCGTGGTGGTCTTCCTGAACCAAGCGATGCTGGGGCAGCAGAGCGGGCAGGCCTTCGTGTATCAGTATGGGGCCATCCCGGCGGTCGTGTTCGGGTATGCCGAACTCCCGGTTGAACTCGCGGCGGTGTCGCCCTATGGCAGTTTGGTCACCAGCATGTTTCTGCACGGTGGCTGGATGCATTTGATCGGGAATATGCTGTATTTGTGGATCTTCGGGAACAACATTGAAGACGTGATGGGGCATGGCAAGTTCATCGTCTTTTATTTCCTGTGCGGGGTGATTGCGGCGTTGAGCCATGCGGCCATCGATCCGGTTTCCACGGTTCCCATGGTTGGGGCCAGCGGCGCCATTTCCGGGATCCTGGGCGCCTATCTGCTGCTCTACCCCCGCGCCCAGGTGTTGGTGCTCATCCCGCTGGGGTTCTTCAGCCAGATGCTCTATGTCCCGGCCTCGATCGTGCTGGGCCTATGGTTTGTCTTGCAGGTCCTGAGCGGGGGCATGAGCCTCGGAAGCGAGGGAGGCGGCGTGGCGTTTTTTGCGCATATCGGCGGGTTCCTGGCGGGCGTCGTGTTGATCGGGTTCTTCAAACACCCTCACGTCAAGTTTTTCAATCCGCCCCATCCGCACGCACGGTATTGGAACTAACGAAATGGCGCCATGGGAGCCGATTTTGAGCCTCCGTCCAAGTGCCGCGATAAAAAAATACACGAAGGATATATTTTCGCGAAAATTTCCTTGACATCCACCTGACGCTTTAGTATTGTCCACAGTTCCCCTATTCAGTCGTTCTTTGACAGTTAAATAGCCGAAACAAACGGCAACGAAGAAGTGTGTTGAAGTGGTGGCCCTTGTGAAAAGCAGTATAATTTTTGAGAGTTTGATCCTGGCTCAGAACGAACGCTGGCGGCGCGCCTAACACATGCAAGTCGAACGAGAGACTCTTCGGAGTAGTAAAGTGGCGAACGGGTGAGTAATACATGGGTAATCTGCCTTTGAGCGGGGGATAACCAGCCGAAAGGCTGGCTAATACCCCATACGCTTCCGGTCCCTCGGGTAAGGAAGGAAAGCTGCATCGTGGATGTGGCACTCGAAGATGGGCTCATGGCCTATCAGCTTGTTGGTGGGGTAACGGCCCACCAAGGCTACGACGGGTAGCTGGTCTGAGAGGACGATCAGCCACACTGGCACTGAGATACGGGCCAGACTCCTACGGGAGGCAGCAGTGAGGAATATTGCGCAATGGGCGAAAGCCTGACGCAGCGACGCCGCGTGGGGGAAGAAGGTTTTCGGATTGTAAACCCCTTTTAGGAGGAAAGATGGGGTGGTTTTCCACCCGGACGGTACCTCCAGAAAAAGCCACGGCTAACTTCGTGCCAGCAGCCGCGGTAATACGAAGGTGGCGAGCGTTGTTCGGATTTACTGGGCGTAAAGAGCACGTAGGCGGTTTAGTAAGCCCCTTGGGAAAGCTATGGGCTTAACCCATAAAGGTCGAGGGGGACTGCTAAGCTAGAGGGCGGGAGAGGAGCGCGGAATTTCCGGTGTAGCGGTGAAATGCGTAGATATCGGGAAGAAGGCCGGTGGCGAAGGCGGCGCTCTGGAACGTCTCTGACGCTGAGGTGCGAAAGCGTGGGGAGCAAACAGGATTAGATACCCTGGTAGTCCACGCCGTAAACGATGGGTACTAAGTGTCGGCAGGTTACTGTCGGTGCCGCAGTTAACGCAGTAAGTACCCCGCCTGGGGAGTACGGCCGCAAGGTTGAAACTCAAAGGAATTGACGGGGGCCCGCACAAGCGGTGGAGCATGTGGTTTAATTCGACGCAACGCGAAGAACCTTACCCAGGTTGGACATGCTCGTGGAAAAGCTTGAAAGAGTAAAGACCCCTTCGGGGGGGCGAGCTCAGGTGCTGCATGGCTGTCGTCAGCTCGTGCCGTGAGGTGTTGGGTTAAGTCCCGCAACGAGCGTAACCCCTGTCTTCAGTTGCCATCGGGTGATGCCGGGCACTCTGAAGAGACTGCCCAGGATAACGGGGAGGAAGGTGGGGATGACGTCAAGTCAGCATGGCCTTTATGCCTGGGGCTACACACGTGCTACAATGGTCGGTACAGAAGGTTGCAATCCCGCAAGGGGGAGCCAATCCGCAAAAACCGGCCTCAGTTCAGATTGAGGTCTGCAACTCGACCTCATGAAGGAGGAATCGCTAGTAATCGCGGATCAGCACGCCGCGGTGAATACGTTCCCGGGCCTTGTACACACCGCCCGTCACACCACGAAAGTTAGTTGTACCTGAAGTCGCTGGAGCCAACCCGCAAGGGAGGCAGGTGCCCACGGTATGGTTGATGATTGGGGTGAAGTCGTAACAAGGTAGCCGTAGGGGAACCTGCGGCTGGATCACCTCCTTTCTAAGGAGCTTTGCTCCAAAGAAACTATGACACAAATCGCAAGGGTCACCTCTTCAACACAGCTTCTCCTCAACAAAACCTGTGACGGTCCGTAACTGGGGATGGGCCTATAGCTCAGATGGTTAGAGCGCACGCCTGATAAGCGTGAGGTCGATAGTTCAATTCTATCTAGGCCCACCATCTGGCTCCGGCCATCCGGCTCGTGCTGCACGAAGGTGTGCATCCGACGCCACGAGGAGCGAGCGCAGGATTCGTCGCGATGCAGGGGAGGGGGCTGTAGCTCAGCTGGGAGAGCACCTGGTTTGCAACCAGGGGGTCGGCGGTTCGATCCCGCTCAGCTCCACCAAGATTTGGTGTTCAGCCCGACGAGCGGGCTGGTGGTTCTTTGACAACTGAATAGACCGAAACACAGGTCATGTGTATCAGAAGTAAATGATGTTAAGTTACTAAGGGTGTACGGTGGATGCCTTGGCATCAGAAGGCGATGAAGGGCGTAGCAAGCTGCGATAAGCCTCGGGAAGCCGCAAGCAGGCCGTGATCCGGGGATGCCCGAATGGGGAAACCCAGGCGATGAATGCCGCCTATCCGTCACTGAATCCATAGGTGACGTGAAGCCAACGCGGGGAAGTGAAACATCTCAGTACCCGTAGGAAGAGAAAGCAATTGCGATTCCCTGAGTAGTGGCGAGCGAAACGGGAATAGCCTAAACTTCATGTATGTCAAGCCTGTGCGCGTTGTACATGAGGGGTTGTAGGCCTGTATTGGACACCGGTACAGCGGTGTCAACGAGTGACAAACCAACCTGTTAGCGGAATGGCCTGGAAAGGCCAACCACAGAGGGTGACAGTCCCGTATGCGAAAACAGGTTGGCTCGTTGGATACAGGTCCTGAGTACCACGGGGCTCGAGAAACCTTGTGGGAATCCGGGAGGACCACCTTCCAAGGCTAAATACTCTCTGATGACCGATAGTGAACCAGTACCGTGAGGGAAAGGCGAAAAGAACCCCGGTGAGGGGAGTGAAATAGAACCTGAAACCGTATACCTACAAGCAGCGAGAGGGCTATGCCCCGCAAGGGGAATGCCTGATCGCGTGCCTTTTGCTTAATGAGCCGGCGAGTTATTTTGCGTAGCAAGGTTAAGTTGACAAGACGGAGCCGTAGCGAAAGCGAGTCCGAATAGGGCGCTCAGTTGCGCAGAATAGACCCGAAGCGAGGTGATCTACCCATGGCCAGGGTGAATCCGTCGTAACAGATGGAGGAGGCCCGAACCGTTGTTTGTTGCAAAAAGCTCGGATGAGCTGTGGGTAGGAGTGAAAGGCTAATCAAACCTCGTAATAGCTGGTTCTCCCCGAAATAGCTTTAGGGCTAGCCTTGGAGTAACCGTGGCGGAGGTAGAGCACTGGATGGGCTAGGGGCGTTATCGCGCTACCGAACTCAACCAAACTCCGAATGCCGCTACTGGATCTCCAGGAGTCAGACTACGGGCGCTAAGGTCCGTGGTCAAAAGGGAAACAGCCCAGACCGCCAGCTAAGGTCCCCAATTGTAAGCTAAGTGGGAAAGGTTGTGGGTATGCTCAGACAGCCAGGAGGTTGGCTTAGAAGCAGCCATCCTTGAAAGAGTGCGTAATAGCTCACTGGTCGAGTGCGCCTGCGCCGAAAATGTAACGGGGCTTAAGTTTACAACCGAAGCTGCGGGCTTGTCCTTCACGGGATGAGCGGTAGGGGAGCATTCTCTGTGAGGTGAAGGTCGACCGACAAGGACGGCTGGATCGCAGAGAAGAGATTATGCCGGCATAAGTAGCGATTAACGATGTGAGAATCATCGTCCCCGTAAGCCTAAGGTTTCCTGGCCAATGTTCGTCAGGTCAGGGTTAGTCGGTCCCTAAGGCGAGGCCGAAAGGCGTAGTCAATGGGAAACAGGTCAACATTCCTGTACCATCATGTTCGCGTTATCAACGAAGGGGGGACGCAGAAGGGTAGGCACCGCCGGGTCCCTGGAATACCCGGTCCAAGCGTGTAGGCGGGATTCGTAGGCAAATCCGCGAATCCGTTAACGCCGAGGCGTGATGGGGAGGCCGCAAGGCCACAAACGGGCTGATCCCACACTGCCGAGAAAAGCCTCGTAGTGAGTGGGCATGGTGACCGTACCGCAAACCGACACAGGTAGGCGAGTGGAATACACTCAGGGGCGTGAGAGAACACTCCCTAAGGAACTCTGCAAACTAGCCCCGTAACTTCGGGAGAAGGGGTGCCTCGCGTACGTGAGAGGACTTGCTCCTTGAGCGGAACGAGGTCGCAGTGAAATGGCTCTGGCGACTGTTTACCAAAAACACAGGACTCTGCTAACTCGTAAGAGGATGTATAGGGTCTGATGCCTGCCCGGTGCTGGAAGGTTAACTGGAGATGTCAGCCGCAAGGCGAAGCTTCGAAGGGAAGCCCCAGTAAACGGCGGCCGTAACTATAACGGTCCTAAGGTAGCGAAATTCCTTGTCGGGTAAGTTCCGACCTGCATGAATGGCATAACGATTGGAGCGCTGTCTCGGGGAGTGACTCAGCGAACTTGTGGTTCCGGTGAAGACGCCGGGTGCCCGCAACTAGACGGAAAGACCCTGTGCACCTTTACTACAACTTGACATTGGGTGTTGGGCGACTATGTGTAGGATAGGTGGGAGACGGTGAAGCGGGGGCGCTAGTTCCCGTGGAGTCATCCTTGAAATACCACCCTTATTTTTCCGACATTCTAACCTGGCTCTGTCATCCAGGGCAGGAACAGTGTCTGGTGGGTAGTTTGACTGGGGCGGTCGCCTCCCAAAAAGTAACGGAGGCGCCCAAAGGTTCCCTCAGGCTGGTCGGCAATCAGCCGTCGAGTGTAAAGACAAAAGGGAGCTTGACTGCGAGACGGACACGTCGAGCAGGGACGAAAGTCGGGCTTAGTGATCCGGTGGTCCTGGGTGGAAGGGCCATCGCTCAACGGATAAAAGGTACGCCGGGGATAACAGGCTGATCTCCCCCAAGAGTTCACATCGACGGGGAGGTTTGGCACCTCGATGTCGACTCATCGCATCCTGGGGCTGAAGCGGGTCCCAAGGGTCGGGCTGTTCGCCCGTTAAAGCGGTACGAGAGTTGGGTTCAGAACGTCGTGAGACAGTTCGGTCCCTATCTGTTGTGGGCGTAGGAGATTTGAGAGGGTCTGTCTCTAGTACGAGAGGATTGAGATGGACGGACCTCTAGTGTGCCGGTTGTCGCGCCAGCGGCAGCGCCGGGTAGCTATGTCCGGTTTGGATAACCGCTGAAAGCATCTAAGCGGGAAGCCAGCCTCAAGACAAGATCTCCCGGAGGGTAACCTCCCTAAAGGCCACTCGTAGACGACGAGTTTGATAGGCTGGATGTGGAAGAGCTGTAAGGCTTGAAGCTAACCAGTACTAATCGGCCGTGCGACTTAACATCAATTTACTTCTGATAGACATGACCTCTCACGAGCGGGATGTCTATGACGGGAAAGATGAGAGAGGCTGGCGCGCACCGCGCGTTTCTCGTCCCGTCATGGAATTTCGAGAGGACACAGATCAACACATTCCCGGTGACCATGCCGGAGGGGCCACACCCGTTCCCATCCCGAACACGGAAGTTAAGCCCTCCAGGGCCGATGATACTGCAGCCGCGAGGCTGTGGGAAAGTAGGGCGTTGCCGGGTTATTTTTGAAGCCCACGGGTGTGAATCCGTGGGCTTTTCTTTTGGCCCGTATCCGGAGGGTCGCCATCGGGGAACTGCCGCGCATTGCGTCAATGAAAAAGAGTGGTCTTCGGACACCAGGTTTGCTACTCTTAAAGGATATGTTTTCGAGCATCCGGCTCACGTGACCATATAAGACTGCATGAGACAAATTACTTTTGGGACCTCAGGGTGGCGCGCCGTTCTGGGAGAAGACTTTACGTTTCAGAGCGTCCGCATCGTCGCTCAAGCCATCGTCCACGTCCTGAAACAAGAAAAGCTCGGGCCCCGAGGCCTGATCATCGGCTATGATGCCAGGTTTCTTGGTGAACAATTTGCCAGAGCCGCGGCAGAAGTGTTTGCGGGCCACGGCATGTCGGTGTTGCTGTGCGACCGGGAAACACCCACTCCGACCATTTCGTACCACGTGCTCCAGCAAAACCTGGCCGGCGGGTTGAACATTTCCGCCAGCCACAATCCCCCTGAATACAACGGGATCAAGTTTACACCGGAGTGGGGCGGTCCCGCGCTTCCTGAAACCACCCGCGCCATCGAACAACGGCTGGTGCACCTGTTGCACGGGGAACACGTCAAATGGCTCCCGTGGGAAAAGGCCCAGCGAACGCAAATGGTGCAAATGTTTGATCCGTGTCCCGATTATTTGGCTGCGCTGGGGAAGCATATCGACGTGGACGCGATCCGCGAGGCCGACCTGCGTGTGGTCATGGATCCCCTGTACGGAACGTCGCGCGGTTATCTTGATGCGTTCCTCAGGAATGCCGGGGCGAAAATGGCGGTCCTGCACTATTGGCGCGACCCCTATTTCGGGGGACTCCGTCCTGAACCCACGCGAGAGACGACGGCGGAACTGCAAGAAACAGTGAAACAGGGGAAAGCCCATATCGGGTTGGCCACCGATGGGGACGCCGATCGATTCGGTGTCGTGGACCAAGACGGCAGCTTTATCGATGCCAACATCATTTTGGCGTTACTCGTTGATTATCTGGCGACGACCAGATGTTGGACCGGAGACGTGGGACGATCCGTCGCCACCACGCATCTGATCGATCGCGTGGCCCACAAGCACGGATTGGGCGTGCGGGAAACCCCCGTCGGGTTCAAACATCTCGCGGAACTCATGGCCAAGGACGAGATTCGCATGGGCGGCGAAGAAAGTGCGGGTCTGTCGATTCAGGGACACGTACCGGAAAAGGACGGAATCCTGGCCTGCCTGCTGGTGACGGAGATGATTGCCCGAACCAAGAAGACGCTCGGAGAACTCCGGGAAGACTTGTTTAATCGAGTGGGCCCGACCTTTTCGTCGCGCCATGACCAACCGCTCACGGACGCGATGCAGGAAAATTTGCTCAAGGTCCAAAAGTCGCCGCCCGGCGAGCTCGCGGGGAAATCAGTTCAGCAGGTCAACACCCTGGATGGATGCAAGCTCGTGTTGGAAGACGGGAGTTGGTTTCTTTTCCGTCCTTCCGGGACTGAACCGTTGGTGCGCTGTTACGCGGAAGCGTCGACTCGTGAGGAAATGGAGGCGCTGATGACAGCCGGCCAAAAACTCGTGCGTCACGGCCCCCCACAGGGCAATTGAGGCGTAAGCGGCCCTGAGCCTTCACACGTCACAGCTCCTTCCCCGACGTGAACACGTGTTGCAATCAACACCCATCGCCTCCACGCATACGGTGCTCGTGTTCACCTGTCCTCCTCACCAAAGAATCCCCCTCTCCCCGCGTGGGAGAGAGCCTGCCCCGCCTGTCCTGAGCGGAGTCGAAGGAAGCGTGTCGAAGGGGCTGGGATGAGGGGGAAATTGGCAACGAACAGCATGAGCGAAGACATGAACAAGGAATTGTCGGTGGCCGTGGAATTGGCTCGACGAGCGGGCCAAGCCGTGATGGACGTGTATGCCACGGAATTTGCCGTGGCGTCCAAAGGTCACAACGATCCCGTGACCGAGGCCGACCGGCAAGCCAACGACTTGATTGTGACGGGCTTGAAGGAGGCGTTCCCCCGGGACACCGTGGTGGCGGAGGAGAGCCCTCCCCCTGACGATCTCCCGGCCTCCGGTCGTGTCTGGTACGTGGACCCGCTGGACGGCACAAAAGAATTTATCGCCAGGAACGGAGAGTTCTCGGTGATGATCGGACTCGCCGTCAACGGGCAAGCGCAACTCGGTGTGGTCTATCGCCCGGAGGGAGACGTGCTGTATGCCGGAGACCTGGGCCGTGAGGCGTGGATGGAACAGGGGGGCCTCCGGTCAGCCTTGGTGATCAAGGAACAGGATTGCGGAAGACCGCTCACCCTGGCGGTTTCCCGGTCGCATCGACATCCCATGGTCGAAAAGATCAGCTGGGCGCTCGACGTGGGAAACGAAATTCCATCGGGAAGCGTGGGATTGAAGATCGGCCTGATTGCGAGGGGAGAAGCCGACGTGTACCTAGAACCGGGTCCCTATACCAAACTCTGGGATTCCTGCGCCCCGGAAGCGATCCTCCGGGCCGCGGGCGGAGCATTTACCACCATCCTGGGCCAGCCGTTGATCTATGGTCAGGCCCGTTCGGAGGCTTCCGTCAAGGCGCAACTCGCCAACGTGCACGGCCTGCTGGCGAGCAACGGGTTCTGTCACGAACGAGTTGTTCAGGCCTTGCGGCCGGTCGTGGAAGAACTGGGGCTGAAGCCACGGGAAGAGCAGGTGTGACCGTCAGAGTTGCGCGCAGACGGCTTTCACTTCGGTGTACAAATCAATGGCTGCATGCCCCATCTCCCGTCCCCACCCTGACTGTTTGTATCCCCCGAAGGGAAGGGCGGCATCCACTATGGTATGACAGTTGATCCAGACTGTTCCGGCCCGCAGCCGGGCGGCAATGCGATGCGCCTGGCTCACGTCTCTGGTCCACACGGCGGCCGCCAACCCGTAAATACTGTCGTTGGCCTTTTCCAGCACGTCTTCAAGATCGGCAAAGGGTTCCACGCAGACCACGGGCCCGAAAATTTCCTCTTGAACCACCTTCATGTGCTGCGTGGTGTTCACGAGTACGGTTGGCTCGACAAAATATCCCCTGTCACCATACCGGTTGCCTCCGACGACCGCTTCGGCCCCGTCATTCAATCCGGATTCCACGTACCCCAGGACGCGTTGTTGTTGTTCGTCGGAAACCAGGGGACCCATTTGGGTGGCCGTGTCCATGCCGGGGCCCAGTTTTATCTGTTTGGCCTGATCAGCCAGACCCGCGAGCACGTTATCGAAGATCGTTTTCTCGGCATAGAGGCGGGAGCCGGCGCAGCAGCTTTGTCCATGATTAAAGAAAATGGCATTGGACACCCCGGGAATCGCCGAAGCCAGGTCGACATCGGGCAACACCACACTGGGCGACTTGCCGCCCAATTCAAGCGTCACTTTTTTCAGGTTCCCGGCGGCCGCGTGGACGATCGAGCGGCCGACTTCCGTCGATCCCGTAAAGGCGACCTTGTCGACGCCGGCATGCGCGGCGAGCGCGGCACCGGCCGTTTCCCCGAAGCCGGTCACGATATTCAGGACGCCGTCCGGAAATCCGGCTTCACACGCCAACTCTCCCAACATGAGCGCCGAGAGAGGGGTTTGCTCGGCGGGCTTCAGGACGACGGTACAACCTGCCGCCAGGGCGGGGCCCAACTTCCACGACGCCATGAGTAGCGGGAAATTCCAGGGAATAATCTGTCCGACCACGCCGATGGGTTCCCGCAGGGTATAGGCATGGAACTGAGCTCCCGGCGCATACGGGACGGAAATGGGAATTGTGGTGCCCTCGATTTTTGTGGCCCACCCCGCCATGTATCGGAACAGGTCGACCGCCAATGGGACGTCGGCGACCCGTGCCAGGGTCACCGGTTTGCCGTTGTCAAGAGACTCCAATTGCGCAAATTCCTCCGAGCGCTGCTCGATGAGATCGGCCAATCTCCACAGGAGTTTTCCCCGTTCGGACGGGGTCATGGTTCGCCATGGCCCTTGTTCGAACGCGTGCCGCGCGGCCTTGACCGCGCGATCGATGTCCTCTTTTTGCCCGTCCGGGACTTGGCACAACATGTCGCCCGTGGCCGGATTGAAGGTAGGAAACGTTCGTTCGGATAAGGCGTCGCCCCATTTCCCGTCAATCAGGATTTTCCGCGGGGCGGACAAAAAGCCTTGAGTCTGGGGAGTCATCTCCGTAGTGGCGGCAGTCATGTTCTACCTCCAGGGGTTTTGGATTTCACGAGAAACTTCCTTCAGCAATGGAATCCAACACTGCGCTTCTCTTTTGGTGAGTTCAACAAATTCGGCGAGACATGCATCATGGCGATCCGGCATCTCCCGGCCCACGTGGAAACCGCTTGCTCAAGTTCCGTCATGCTCGCCCTTCGATACCGCCTCTCTCCCGAACCGCTCGATGGCCTCCAGGGTTTCGCGCACGTCGTTCCAGGTGGTGGTATGGTTCAGGATGCAGAGCCGGAGCGAAAACCTCTTCCGGAGCCGTGTCGACGACATGAACGCGGGATCTTCCCAAAAGACGCGGGCGAGCACGTTCCGGTTGATCTTTTCCAGGACTTCCTCGTCCAAGGCGGTGGCCTTGGGGTTGACCCGGAAACACACGATTCCCAGTGACGCGGGATTCAACATCTCCAGGACCGGGCTCGCCCGGACGTACGCTTCGGCCCGGGCGGCCAACTCCATTCCGTTCGACACGGCTTTCCGGAACGCGGCCATCCCGAACGTCTGGACCGACATCCAGATCTTCAAGGCCCGGACCGAGCGGCTCAGTTGCAAACCGCGATCAGAGAAGTTCGGGTGGTTCGCGCCCCAGATCGTGTCCTGCAGCATGTCATGCGGCACGACGAAGGCCTTTTCGAGCGTTTTTGCGTCTTTTACCAGCAGGCAGCCCGCCTCATACGGCTGGAAGAACCATTTGTGCGCGTCCAGCCCGATCGAATCGGCACGCTCGATTCCTCGCAAGAGTTCTTTCCCGCGTTCGGTTACGACCGCAAAGCCGCCGTAAGCGGCGTCGGCGTGCAGCCAGATGCCTTCCGTCTCGCAGTAGTCCGCCATGGCTTCAAGCGGATCGATGGTCCCCGTACTGCCCGTTCCGGCGTTGGCGCAAACCGCGATGGGATTGAACCCGGCGCCGCGGTCCTCGGCCACGGAGCGGGCGAGCGCTTCCATGTCCAGGCGGGAACGATCGTCGCTTGCAATCCTGCGGACGCACTCAGGCCGAATGCCGATGATCTTGGCTGCGCGGGCAAGTGCGCTATGGCTTTGGTCGCTCATGTACACGGTCGCGCGCTCGGGGTGGCCCGCGTTTTCCCGTGCCGCGACGAAGGCGTCGAGGCTGGCTGCCGATCCCCCGCTCGTCAACAGCCCGCCCGCGCTCTTCGGATAGCCGAGCCAGCGCCGGGTCCAGTCGATGACGACCAACTCAAGCTGGCTTGGGCCGCTCGATGTCAGCCAGGTGCATTGGTTGACGTTGTATCCGGCAGCCATGAAGTCGGCGAGTATTCCGGGCCACGTGGGTGCCGTCGGGATGAACGCGAATTGACGGGGATGATCAAGCCGCAATGCAAACGGGAGGATCTCGCGGGCGGCTCGCTCGAGAACCTCCTCCGCCGGCCGGCCGTGCTCGGGCGGATCCTCCATGAGTCGGTCCGCCAGGATCTGCTGGAAATCTCCTTCCCAAGCGCTTTCCTTGGGCAGGTCCTCGATTCGCTCGACCAGAAGCTCCGCCGCCCGGCGTGCGAGGTCGAGCATGAGGTCGGGCGCCATCCTGAGGCCGTCGTGCGTCGGACCCCCCACTTCTCCGCCGGATTCATTCTCCGGCGAGGCGTACGGCGTTTCTCCTATTCCTCCTGAGTGTTCAGCCATGTGTTTCCTCTCGTGCTTTCATGCGTCACTCACAGAAACGGTGTGTGAAGCTTGGTCAGATGTATGCACGCTTCATGCCTCGCCGAGTTGTATAAAATACGGCATCATGTTGTCTACGGCAACAAGAAACACGTGCTCAAGGCGTTTGGTCCATCGGGCCTTCTTTCTTGACGGGCTTTTTGTTGCGTCCCTAGAATGATTTTTCGGTTCTTGAAGGAGAAACAACGCATGATGCGCGATGACGTGGTGGTTATAGGCGGGGGGCTGGCGGGGTCGGAAGCGGCGTGGCAGGCGGCGGAACGCGGAGCCCGGGTCACCCTGTACGAGATGCGACCCAAACAGGGGACGGCGGCACACAAGACGGACCAGTTGGCGGAAATCGTGTGCTCGAATTCGTTGGGATCCGCGGACCCCTTCAGTGCGCCGGGTATTTTGAAGGAAGAGATGCGGCTCCTGAATTCGCTGATCATCCGGGCCGCGGAATCGGCCCGCGTGCCCGCGGGGGCGGCGCTGGCCGTGGACCGCGAGATCTTCGCGCGGGAAATCACCATGACGCTGGAATCCCACCCGAATATCCGGATCATTCGAGAAGAGATTCGGGAGATTCCCACGGACGCCCTGTGCATCGTGGCCACGGGGCCTTTGACGTCCGAGAGCCTGGCGCAGGCCTTGACCGCGTTTACTCACAAGACGAACCTGGCGTTTTTCGATGCGATTTCCCCGATCATCGATGCCGAGTCCATTGACATGGACAAGGTGTTCAGGGCGTCACGCTATGAAAAAGGCAGCGCGGATTATCTGAATTGTCCGATGGATGAAGAAACCTATTCGGCTTTTTACGAGGCCCTGATGGCCGCGGACAAGGTGCAACCGAAGGATTTTGAACAGGTTCCCTACTTTGAAGGGTGTCTCCCGATCGAAGCCATGGCGGAACGCGGAAAGCAGACGCTGACCTTCGGTCCGATGAAACCCGTCGGCTTGGTCGACCCGCGTACCGGGGTCCGGCCGTACGCGGTACTCCAGTTACGTGCGGAAAATCGCCATGGTTCGTGTTATAACATGGTGGGATTTCAAACCAAGCTGACCTATCCGGAGCAAAAACGTGTGTTCCGGATGATTCCGGGCCTTGAACAAGCGGCGTTTCTCCGCTACGGAAGCGTACATCGGAACACCTTCGTGAACTCCCCGGCCGTGTTGCGCAACACGTTGCAACTGAAGGCGTCCGAAACCACGTGGTTGGCGGGCTGTATCGTCGGGGTGGAAGGCTACGTCGAATGTGCCGCCACCGGCGGCTTGGCGGGCATCAACGCCGGGCGGGCGTTGGCTGATCTGCCGGTGGTGACGCCTCCCGTGGCCACGGCGCATGGGGCTTTGCTGCAGTACATTACGACCAGCGACGCCAAGCATTTCCAGCCCATGAATACGAACTTCGGCTTGTTCCCGCCCCTTCCCGTGAACGTGCGGGACAAAGAACAAAAGCGTCGCATGATCCACGAACGGGCTATTGAAGAATGGCAAACATGGAAACGGCAATCCGCACTTTCCTGACGTATCTCGACGTGGAGCGAGGCGCGTCCCGGGAAACGATTCGCAGTTATGCGTCGGACCTGCGACAATTCGTGGCCTTCCTGAAGACCGTCACGGAGGCGCTTCCGGAACCGGCCGGGATCGATGCGTCCCTGGTTCGCCGGTTTCTGGTGTGGTTGGCCGCGCGACAGGATAAGAAGTCATCGCAGGCGCGGAAGCTCGCGACGCTGCGCAGCCTCTTCAAATTCTTGCACCGCCGCGGGGAGGTGCCGAGCAATCCCGTAGCGAACGTTCGTTCCCCCCGGCTGGGGCAACGCTTGCCCCGGGTCCTCACGAAAGACGAGGCGGAGCGGATGATCGAGTCTCCTGATGCCGATGAGGGAACGGCCACCGCTCGGGATCAGGCTATTCTGGAAACTCTCTATTCGACGGGTGCGCGGGTGAGCGAGTTGGTGGGGGTGAATTGGAGCGATCTGAGTCTCGATGAAGGGATGGTGCGGTTGAAAGGCAAAGGCAAAAAGGAACGCCTCGTGCCGGTCGGGCACGTGGCGGTCGAGGCGATCCGGGACTATCTCGCGGTGACACCGGTTCGGGCGAATCCGGCCACTGACAAGGACGCGACCTCGCCCCTCACGGTGCAGTCGGCGGATAGTCCGGTGTTTCGCAATAATCGAGGGGGGCGGTTGTCGGTCCGGAGCGTGGAGCGGATCGTCCGGCGGTACGCCGACCGCTTGCAGGTAGGGACCGTGACCCCGCATACTTTTCGGCATTCCTATGCCACGCATTTATTGGACGAGGGGGCCGACCTCCGGGTCATCCAGGAAATGCTCGGACACGCGTCGTTGGCCACTACCCAGAAATACACGCACTTGGCCACCGATCGCTTGATGGAAGTGTACGATCAAGCCCATCCGCGGTCAGGAAACGTGAAGGCGGGAACGCCTGCAAAGCCCGCCACGCCGAGGAAATCGTCATGAAAATCCGGTCCACCACGATCCTGTCCGTGCGTCGAAACGGAACCGTGGCCATGGGCTGCGACGGCCAGGTGACGGTCGGGACTACGGTGATGAAGGCCAACGCGCGCAAAGTGCGGCGTCTGCATCACGATCAGGTGATCGCGGGCTTTGCCGGAGCCACGGCAGACGCCTTTACCTTATTTGAAAAATTCGAGGAGAAATTGGAAGAATATCGAGGCAATCTGACCAGAGCCGCCGTGGAGTTGGCGAAAGACTGGCGGACGGATCGCGTGTTGCGTCGCCTCGAAGCGCTGTTGGCCGTCGCGGACATGGATCGGTCCTTTCTCATTTCCGGTACGGGTGACGTCGTGGAACCGGAAGACGGGATTCTCGCCATCGGATCGGGCGGACCGTATGCGCTGGCTGCGGCTCGCGCGCTGATGGACCATTCCTCCTTGACGCCGCCGGAAATCGTTGACAAAGCCATGCGCATCGCCGGCGGCATCGATATCTACACGAATCACGAAATCGTGATCGAAGAATTGAAGGCGCCCTCATGAATCCCGACTCCCCGGCGGTAAAACTCGATAGCTTGTCTCCCCGCGAAATCGTGGAAGTGCTGGACCGGTACGTGATCGGACAACGCGACGCCAAACGGATGGTGGCCATCGCCTTGCGAAATCGATGGCGCCGCCAGCAGCTCAGCCCGGAACTGCGTGAGGAAATTTTCCCGAAGAACATCGTCATGATCGGGCCGACGGGCGTGGGCAAAACGGAAATTTCCAGGCGATTGGCGAAACTGGCCGATGCCCCGTTCATCAAAGTCGAAGCGTCGAAGTTTACCGAAGTGGGGTACGTGGGGCGCGACGTGGAATCGATCATCCGCGACCTCACCGAACAGTCGGTCAACCTGGTGAAAAATTCGTCGCTTCAGCGAGTCGAACGGAAGGCCGAAGATCTGGCCGAAGATCGCGTGCTCGATTTGTTGCTTCCTCCGAGTCCGTCTCGAACCGCGGAAGGACAGGAGAATGGGCCGGGACAACCGGCGTCGGGTGACGCCACCCGACAAAAGCTGCGCAAGCAATTACGCGAAGGCGGGCTGGATAACCGGACCGTGGAAATCGAAATCAAGGAGCGCGGGCTCCCGGTCGGGATTATCTCCAACGTCGGAGGCATGGAAGAACTGGAAAATCATTTGCGCGACATGCTTGGCGGGTTGATGCCCGGAAAGAAGAAAGACCGGGTCATGAAAATTCCCGACGCCCTGAAATATTTTGCGCAGGAGGAAGCGCAGAAACTGATTGACATGGACGAGGTGACGCGTGACGCCATCGAACGGGTCGAGCAGTCCGGCATCGTCTTTTTGGATGAAATCGATAAAATCGCAGGCCGGGAGAAACACATGGGGCCCGACGTGTCACGGGAAGGCGTGCAACGGGATTTGCTGCCGATTGTCGAAGGCGCGACCGTCAATACGAAATACGGGCCGGTGAAGACCGACCACATCCTGTTTATTGCCGCCGGGGCGTTTCACGTGGCCAAACCGACTGATCTGATTCCCGAGTTGCAGGGCCGGTTCCCCATTCGGGTCGAGTTGGAACCCTTGACCAAAGGCGACCTGGTGCGCATCCTGACGGAACCCAGGAATGCTCTGGTGAAACAATATCAGGCCTTGATGAAAACCGAAGACATCACGCTCGACTTTACCCGGGAAGGCATCGACGCCATTGCGGCTATTGCCGTCGAGGTCAACGATCGCACGGAAAACATCGGTGCGCGCCGGCTCTTTACGATCGTGGAGCGGTTGCTGGAAGAAGTGTCCTTCGAGGCGCAGGAACTGGAAGAGAAAAAAGTGGTGATCGACGCGCCTTACGTGCACGAGCATTTAAAGGAGATTGTGAAGGATCAGGATCTGAGCCGGTACATTTTGTAACGCCGACCGGCTCCGGGACGAACCATGAACAGACTGATCAAAAAGGCGGACGTGCTCGTCGAGGCGCTCCCCTACATTCGGACGTTTGCGGGCAAGACCATCGTCATCAAATACGGCGGCAAAGCCATGGTTCAGGATGAACTGAAGGACGGCTTTGCCGAAGACGTGGTGCTGATGAAGTACGTCGGCCTCAATCCCGTGATTGTGCACGGGGGAGGCCCGCAGATCGATCAAATGCTGGCCCGGCTGGGCATGAAGCCGACCTTCAAACGAGGCGTGCGGGTGACGGATCAAGCCACCATGGACGTAGTCGAGATGGTCCTCGGTGGAAAGATCAACAAGGAAATCGTCACGCTGCTCAATCAGCACGGGGGAAAAGCCGTCGGGATCACCGGCAAGGACGCGCAGTTCATCGTGTGCAAACCGTTTTCCGCGAAAACCTGGTCGCAGGGATTGAGCCATGAGACTCCGGGTCAGGCGGAGGAAGAGTATGGCTTTGTGGGGGAGGTGGATCGAATCGAACCGCAGTTGATCACGAAATTGCAGCAGGAAAATCTGATTCCGGTCATCGCTCCCATCGGCGTGGATCGCAAAGGCAAACCACACAACATCAACGCGGACCTTGTGGCCGGTGCCGTGGCCGGCGCGTTGAAAGCCGAAAAACTGTTGATGCTCACCGACGTGCGGGGCATTCGCGGCGCCAACAACCGGCACCTGCCCACGGTCTCCAGAAAAGACGTCGAACGCATGGTGAAGAAGGGCACGATCAGTGAAGGCATGCTGCCCAAAGTGCGGGCATGTTTGACCGGCATCGAAGCCGGCGTGCACAAGGCCCACATTATCGACGGCCGGGTCGAGCATGCCATTTTACTGGAGATTTTCACGGACAAGGGAATCGGTACGGAGATCGTGGCGTGACCCGTCGGTTAGCCTGATGAAACTCACGAAATCTCAATCCGAGCGGAAGAATCGTGCGGCCGTGCCGCCGCCGGACCGCAAGACCGTGCTGCTGCTGGTTCACCTGCAGAACGACTTTTGTCCGGGCGGAGCCTTGCCGGTGCCCGAGGGAGATCGTGTCATTCCCGTGGCTAATGACTGGATCCGGTCGTTTGCGTCACAGGGGTACGGGATTGTCGCCACGCGGGACTGGCATCCGCCGGACCACTGTTCTTTTCAGGAACAGGGCGGACCGTGGCCGCCGCATTGCGTGCAAGGCTCGTTAGGCTCCCAATTCCACCCGGATTTGAAAATGCCGCCAGGCACGTTGATCGTGTCCGGGGCTACCAATCCGAAAAAAGAAGCCTATTCCGGGTTTGACGGGACGACGTTGGACGAACGCCTTGAAGATCTGGACGCGCAGACCCTGTACGTGCTCGGGCTGGCCACGGACTACTGTGTGAAGCAGACGGTCCTGGATGCCTGCAAGCTGGGATTTCGCGTCGTGGTCCTCAGTGACGGCGTGCGCGGGATCGACGTGGACCCCGGAGATTCCGAGCGTGCGCTGGAGGCCATGCAGGAAGCCGGCGCCATCGTCGCCCATTCGGCCGACCTTGGTGTCCAGTGACAACGTGACGCCTCGTTAGCTCTCCACCTGCAACTCACACCAGACGGGCGTATGATCGGAGGGTTTCTCTTTTCCGCGCGGGCCTTTGTCCACCCCCGAGTCGACGAGCCGGTCGGCCGCCTGCGGAGAGAGAAGCATGTGATCGATCCGTAACCCCTGGTCCTTGTTCCAGCATCCGGCCTGGTAATCCCAAAACGTGTACACGCCCGCGTGCGGGTGCCTGGCGCGAATCGCATCGGTGAGGCCCAGGTAACACAAGGTCTGAAGCCGGGCGCGGGTCTCGGGGTGACAGAGCGCGTCATGAGCGAATCCCTCGGGATCGTACACGTCGTCATCCGTGGGACAGACGTTGTAATCGCCGCCCAACACCAAGGGCTCCTCATAGGCCAACAGGGTCCGCACGTGGGCGATCAGACGATCCATCCACGCCAGCTTGTAGGAAAACTTGTCCGTGTCGATCGGATTGCCGTTGGGCAGATAGATGGACGCGACGCGGATGGAGCCGATGACGGCTTCGAGGTACCGCGCGTGCGCATCGGTTGAATCGCCGGGC
Source organism: Nitrospirales bacterium (assembly GCA_965203665.1). Classification (GTDB taxonomy): domain Bacteria; phylum Nitrospirota; class Nitrospiria; order Nitrospirales; family UBA8639; genus Bin75. The sequence goes on from OZ241905.1 coordinate 2,197,796, forward strand.
AGGGCCCGCTGTTCCACTTCGATGGGCTGTTTCGCCAGGATCCCCACGCCATTGAAGGTTTTTTGCCCGACCATGGCGACGTGATAACCCACGTCTTCAAACTCGCCGTGGGGGAACCGCTCCTCCGTGGATTTCAATTCCTGGAGCAGCAGGACGTCCGGGCTCACCTCTCTCAGATAGGCCGTGACGTGCGGCAGCCGGACGTTGATGGAGTTCACGTTCCACGTGGCAATTTTCATGTAGGGGATGATGAAAGAAAAAGCCCCCTGTCGGCAAGGGTCGTAGCCCCTGCCGACAGAAGGGAGAAATGCTGCGCCTACCAGTTCAGGTCGCTGCGCAGCATGATGCCGTGGTTGGTGAAGCCGCGCACCGGCCGGCTCTCCACGCCTTCCAGGCTCATTCGCACGGATGCCCCGAGGTTGAATTGCCCGCCGAGGCTCAGCCGCCGGGACCCTTCCCCGGACAGCGATACGTCGGTATAGGGCGTCAGCACGCCCTGGCCACCCCACGTGGTGCCGATGCCATAGGCGAGCCGCGCATTCACGCGCCCGGCCGCCTGGTTGGCCGGGGCCGCGCCCCCGGTCATGCCCGTCTCCCACAACCGTTGCACCCCGCTGGCCGTCTGGCCCCAGGCCGGCTGCACGCTGAGCGCGAGCCCCATGCCCGCCGCGCCGGGATCAAGTCGCACCAGCCCGCTCACGCCCCACTCCCGGTACTCGCCGCTATGCACCGGTACGGTCCGGGCCCGGCCTTCGACGGTCAGCCCCGTGGCCGGGTCGGCATAGCGCAGGCCGGCCCCGATCTCCAGGCTGTGGCCGGTGTCGCCGTCCCCGCCGTCATACCGCATACCCATCTCGACCGAGGGGGCGAGGGTGGCCCCCGAGGCGAGTTTGTGGACGTGGAGCCCTTCGAACATCAGCCGCTGCCGGCTGGCATTCAAGTTTGTGCTGGCCAGGGACCCGGACCCTTCGAGATCGGCCCACGTGAACGCGGTCTCGGCTTTGAGGCGCAGGCTCGTGGTCCCGCCTTCAATCACCTGATCGCTGGACGCCAGCGGCCCGTTCACCCCCGCCGCCACCATTTGCTGCGCCAGGTCGCTGGCTTGCGTGCCCGCCGCCGGATCGTCGACCTCCACTTCGCCCCAGCCATAGCCGGCCGTGCCCCACAGGTTCAGGCCGCTCGGGGCCTGCCACCCCACATAGGGATTGATGCTCGTCAGGGTGGTGGTGGACTCGCCCGTCAGGCCGGAGGCCGTGTAATCCACGGCTCCCCGCGCCCACCCCACCGACACCCCCGCCAGCAGGTCCGCGCTCAGCCTGGTATCCACCCCGAGATTGGCGCTCACCACGTCGCCGTCGTAGTCCACTGTATTACTGTTGCCGCCGGCGAAGTTGCGGTAGTCCCCGCTGCCCCAGAGCGTCAGGTTGCCGAACGGGCCGCTGCCCCCGGTGCCGGCCGCGTTGAGCGGCAGGGTGAAGGAGGAGTTCGCGAGCAGTCGGCTGACGTCGAACGAGCCGTTCCCCAGGGCCCGCCCGTTCGCCAGCAGGGCATCGGCGAGCGAGGAGGCGCCGCCGAGACTGAAGCCCTTGGCCGGCGGGGTGCCGGCGGTGGCCTGCTGGATGCGGCCCGACACCGCATCGACCGTGCTCGCGGTCATGGCCCGCATGACCTGGGGCAGCACGGACTTGACGACCGAGTTCTGGTGCGCGGCGATCACATTGGGATCACTCAGGTAAAGGCCCGATCCGATGATGTAGTTCAAGGGGAACGTGCTTCCATCCGGCCGCGTGTGTTCACTGACGAACTCGCGCGCATAGCCTATCTTGGGGATGTCGGCTCTGTCGCTGTCGTCAGCGGGGTCGTCGTAGAAGTACTCCACGAAGCCGCCTTCCGGGCTGCTGGTCGCCGCAGCGATGACCTGCGGCAGAATGAGTTCTCCGGTCACGCCGTCCCGGGCCCGCCCTACCAGGGGATAAAGCTCCAGTCTGTCCGGCTCCGTTGCATGAAACATGACGACGTTGTTGATACGATCCAAAACATAGAGGTACACGGAACCGTGTCTCCAGGGCCCGTTTTCATCCCGGAGGGCGATCCTGACTTTCGAGAGAGCGGCCACGTCGCCGCTCTTCTGGGTCGCGATGAAGTAATTGCCCGCTTCCGTGACGAATGCCTTCAGGGTTCTGCGATCCACCACGTCCCGGGCCGTAATGGTCGGGTCGCCATAATCGATTGGCTCTTCAAACACGTGAGATGAGTCCAGATCGAATCCCGTAAGCAGCAGGAGCGGGAGTCCCACTTGGGGCCCGACATAGACGCTGGCATGGCCGGAGGCCCCGGGTATGCCCGGTGATACACCGGGTACAGGGGTGCTCGCATCGAAGAATGCCGCCGGTTCTTGCGACAATGTGCGGATGATAGAGGCGAAGGCGGCGGCTGCGTTAGCAGGATCGCGCAGGTTGGCCAGGTCGGTTGGGGAGGCGCCCAGTGCGGAAAGGATCTGTGCATAAATCAGGGGTGGAGCAGCCTGCCCGACAATGCCATGTTTTTTGCGTGAACAAAGATCCTGCCGTCAGGCGTCAGTTGCACCATGTAGGTGGAACCCGAGCGCCAGGGGCCTCCCTCCTGCCGGACGAGACACCCATAGTATCCCACTTGGTCCAGGGTCGTTATCCTCTGGGCCTGGCTCTTTAATTCGTCTCTCAAGATCAGCGCGAAGTCCTCCAGGCTGGCGCTGCCGCTTTCCACCTGTTGCGCCGTCACGGGCGGATTCGGAGGAGTCACGCCGGGAGGGACCGGACACTCGTCCTGCATCTGCGCCCAAGCAAGGTGCGCATTGGAAAAGAGGCCGACCAGCACAAGCAGGCCGGCCAAAAGAAATAAGGAAGTCCTGGTCTTGAAGGTTCCGGTTTTCATCTTCAGGGTTCTCCTGCTTGTGCAAGTAAACTTATCAAAACTAATAAAATGAAAGGCACTATAATTCAAATTCACTTATAAGTAAACTTCCCCTCGTCGTGCGGGGGCGAAACCCCGCATGACCCCTCAATGCGCCTCGCCCCACGATTGGCCCCGGCCCACGTCCACCGTCAGCGGCACCGACAAATGTAGCGCGGGAAGGCACGCGGATTCCATGACGGTCTTCACCACCTCGGCCGTTTGATCCACGACCTCGTCATCGACTTCAAAGAGCAACTCATCGTGGACCGTCAACAGCATGCGCGCGCGTGTGTCGAGGCCGTGCCGCGCCAAGGCCGGGGGTACACGGATCATGGCGCGTTTCAGCACGTCCGCGGCCGTGCCCTGGATCGGCGCGTTGATCGCCGCGCGTTCGGCAAAATTGCGCCGGGCGGCGTTTTTGTCGTGGATGCCCGGCACGTGGCACCGGCGCCCGAAGAGCGTTTCCACGTACCCATGTTCACGACAGAATTGCTTGGTGTGGGTCATGTAATCCTGGATGCCCGGGTATCGTTCGAAATAGGCTTTCATGTACGCCGCGGCTTCTTCGTTGGAAATGCCCAGTTGGCGGCTCAGCCCGAACGCGCTGATCCCGTAGATGATGCCGAAATTGATGGCCTTGGCTTGCCGCCGCATCGCCGGGTCCACCTTGTCGGTATCGATCCCGAAAATCTGGCCGGCGGTCAGGGCATGAATGTCCAGGCCATTGTGGAACGCTTGTTTCAACGCGTCGATGCCGGCCACGTGGGCCAGAAGCCGCAGTTCGATTTGAGAGTAGTCCAGCGAGAGCAGGGTCCGGCCGGGTTCGGCCACGAAGGCGTGACGGATTTTTCGACCGTCTTCGGTGCGGATCGGAATGTTTTGCAGGTTGGGATTCGTCGAAGACAAGCGGCCGGTGGACGCGGCGGCCATGGCAAAGGACGTATGCACGCGGCCCGTTCGCGGGTTGATCTGTTCGACCAGGGTGTCGGTGTACGTGCTCTTGAGTTTGTCGAGTTGTCGCCATTCCAACACCGTGGCCGGCAGTTCGTGTCCCTCGGCGGCCAGTGATTCCAGTACGTCGGCGCCGGTGGCATAGGCCCCGGATTTTCCCTTGTGCCCGCCCTCCAGGCCCAGTTCGTCGAACAGCACCTCACCCAGTTGTTTCGGGGAGCCCACGTTGAATTCGTGACCGGCGAGCCGGTAAATGTCCTGCTCCAATGCGCGTTGACGTTCCGCGAACTCCCGGCTGAGTTCTTCCAGTTTCGCCCGGTCCACGCGGATGCCGTCGATTTCCATGTCGGCCAGCACCGGTACGAGAGGCCGTTCCAGAGTTTCGTAGGGCGTCACCATGCGTTCGGCCGGCAGGCGGGGTTTGAGGAAGCGGTGAAGCTGCAGGGTCACGTCCGCGTCTTCCGCGGCATAGGCCAGGGCCCGGTCCAGCGGGACCAGATCAAAAGTCACTTGTGATTTTCCCGTGCCGGTCACGTCCTTGAACGAAATCGTTCGATGGTCCAAATGCAGCGCGGCCAATTCATCCATACCGTGACCATGGCTGCCCCCGTCCAAAACGTAGGACGTCAGCATCGTATCGTCCAGCGGTGAAACAACGACGTCGTGTCGTCGAAGCACGACCATGTCGTATTTCAGGTTGTGACCGATTTTGAGGACCGAGGGATCGGCGAAAAGCGGACGCAGGAGATCCAGCGCCGCGTCGAGTGGGATCTGTTCGAGCGGTTCCCGTTGTGGAGAGGGAGGCTGCTCAGTGGAAGATGGCGACACATCCGGTTCCGACGCAGGCTCGGGAAGCCGGTGCGCGAGGGGAACGTAGCACGCGTGGCCGGGTTGCACGCACAGGGAAATACCGACCAGGTCCGCGCGGCTTTCATCCAGCGAGGTGGTTTCCGTATCGAGCGCCACGGCGCCGGCGTAGCGCGCCCGGGTGACCCAGTCTTGCAGGACCTCAACGGATTGGACCAACTCATACCGAGTCGCCGGTTGAGCCTTGGCGGTCCGGGACACGGCTTCTCCAGACGCCGTCAGCCGGTGTTGAACCTTGGCCATCACCGACTTGAAGCCCTGTTCATCGAGAAACGTGAGTAACTGCGCGGGGTCAGGATTCCGGCGGCGCAACTCGGATACGGTCACGTCCGTGGGCACGTCGTCCCGCAAACGAACGAGCTTCCGGGAAAGCCTGGCTTGCTCGGCAAACTCGATGAGGCTTTGGCGTCGCTTCGGTTGTTTGATTTCGGACGCCCGCGTGAGCAGGGAATCCAGGTCGCCGTAGGCCTGAATGAGTTGCGCCGCGGTTTTCACGCCGATGCCCGGGACCCCGGGGACGTTGTCCGTGGAATCACCGGCCAAGGCTTGCACGTCCACCACGCGCTCGGGGCCGACGCCGAATTTTTCCTCGACTTCGGCCGGGCCGATCTTCCGGTTTTTGAGCGCATCGAACATGCTCACCCGGTCGGACACCAACTGCATCAGGTCCTTGTCCGAGGACACGATCATGACATCGAACCCTTCCGACAAGGCCTGTCGCGCGTAAGTGGCGATCAGGTCATCAGCTTCAAAGCCTGGCCGTTCGAGGCATTCCACGTTGAAGGCCCGCGTGGCGTCGCGCACCAACGGGAATTGGGGGATCAGTTCGTCGGGCGGGTCCGGGCGATTGGCCTTGTAGTCGGGAAAAATCTCGTTCCGGAAAGACTTCCGGGCCGAATCGAAAATCACGGCCACGTGCGAGGCCTGCAGGTCGTCCAGTAGTTTCAGCAACATGTTGGTGAACCCGAGCACGGCGTTCACGGGTGTCCCGTCCGGCCGGGTCAACACCGGAAGCGCGTGGAACGCCCGGAACAGAAACCCGGACCCGTCCACCAGACACAGGCGTTGGTCGGGAGCGTTTCGGTCTTGCGGCGGGTTCATCGTCAGCCTGTTTCTTCCTTCCCCTCCCGTATTCCCTCTTCGGCAAAATGCCATTCTATCAATCCAATGATGGAGAATGCAGCTAAAACACAGGACACGGGGAGCTTCTTTAGGAACCTCTGATTTATGGTGATAGCGGGATGCAGGGCAAGGCGTCCCGGAGCGAAACCCGAGGCTTATCAGAGAGATAGGTGAGGGTTGAGCGAGGACACAACGCGGCCATGCGCCCGATAGTGCACTAAATCGGAGGTTCCTTTATTGACTGTTCGGGAAGACGGGCTTATCATTTTATTAGGACAAACATTCTTGACGAAAGAGGCAGGCGATGGGGTAGCTTCCTGGAAAGAGACCTCCTGCGGCAAACAAGATCGAGGCAAAGCCCTTTGGATCCTTCACGATCCAAAGGGCTTTTGTAGTTTTCGGCCCTGAAACGACACCGAATCCTGTCCGCACGCGAACGGTCGAGAGACGCGCTCGAAGCCCGCAGGCACGATCTCTCGAGTACGACTGCGGTGCGGAGAGGGTCAGGAATGACGGGCTTTTATCAAGGAGGGATCATCATGACTGAACCTAAAACTGCTGCAATGTTCGGTTCCAAACCGGGAAACGGCCGCGTGCTGCTCATCGAGGACGATCCCGGTATTTGCCAAGAGCTGCGCACGACTCTGGAAGCGGCGGGGTTCGACGTGCTGGAGGCCGACACGGAAACTCGGGCCATCGACGTGGCCAAGGAAGGTGAAAATCCGTTGTTGCTCGACGTGGTGATTACGGATATCGACAAGAAGTTGGGTGTCGGATCCCTGAACTATTTTAAATCCCAATTTCCGCATATTCCCTTGATCGCCTTGACGGGCATGGCCGACGATCAGGCTTCCGGCTCTTCGGCCATTCGGATCGGCATCGTCGGCGCCGGCAAAGGCGGGAGGGCCCTGCTCGACGTGTTCCTCCATCTGCCGGATGCGCAGGTGGTGGGCATTACGGACAAAGATCCCGAGGCCACCGGCCTACAGTTCGCGCAGGAATTCGAGATCCCGGTGGTGCCTGAGCCGATGAACCTGATACGCAACGAACACGTGGATCTGCTGATCGACGTCACCGGCGATCCGGCCATGGAGGCGCGGATCGCCGGAAACAAACATGAACGGGTCGAGGTCCTGGGCGGAGCGGCGTCGAAACTCCTGTGGCTGCTGATTCAACGGGAGCGGGACATGCAATCCTACGTGCTCCGGTCCGAAAAGTTGGCGGGGCTGATTCGCGACGGGGTGAAAGATTTCCTCATGAAACCGATCGGGAAGGACCGGTTGGTGAAGGCGGTCTCATCGGCCGTGGCGCAACACGAATTGAGTCGCTTGTAAGGAGTTCCGGCGGTCCTGGTCCCGGGCCGCGGCCCGGCCCGGGCTACAGGATCGTCTTGATGGTTTGGCCGGGCGCGAGGACGTGGGCTTGGCCCTTGACGGACACCTGAATCGGGGCCGCGCGACCCGGTCGTGAGGCGAGTTGGAACGTGGCTTGGGTCACGGTCACGTCCAGGGAATGCCCGCGATACCTCACCCGGAGATGGAGGGCTTCCACTTTCGGCGGGAGACAGGGATTGAAACAAAGCGTGCCGTCCCGGCTTTCCCATCCCGTATACGCGCGCTGCATCAGGTCCACCGTCCCGGCCATGGCGCCCGTGTGAATGCCTTCCGCGGTGGTGCCGGCCTGCAGGTCGGACACGTCCACGCCCAACGCGTCCTTGAACAGTTCCCAGGCGGCTTCCGGGTCCGACCTCGTCAGCACCCAGGCATGCACCACCCGGCTGAGGGAAGACCCGTGGGCCGTCCGCGCCGAGTAATATTCGACGTTCCGTGAAATGGTGTCCGTCCGGAACGGGTAGCCCAGCCGGTCGAACAGGTCTTGCAGTTCCTCCGGAGAAAACAGGTAAAAGAGCATCAGGACGTCGGCCTGTTTGGAGAGCTTGTAGCGGTTCGTGGAATCTTCTTCGGCCTCGAGGATTCGGTCCAGCCGGTGGATGTCCCCGTATCGTTGCCGGTAGCCTTCCCAATCAAATTCCGCCAATGCCTCATACCCTTCGAATTGACTGATAATCCCTTCGTCGTGAAACGGCACGAACATCTTCCGGCTGATGTCTTCCCACAAGGCGACCTCGGTGGGGCTGACGTGCAGGAGGTCCCGCACCTCGGTCCGGCTGGACGCCGCGAGCCGGTCCAGGAGTTCCAAAGCCCGGCACAGAATCCATACGACCATGACGTTGGTGTAGGCATTGTTGTCCAAACCGGGGGTTTCGGAATCCGGATACTCATCGTGGTATTCATCGGGTCCCATCACCCGCAAAATCTCATAGCGGTCCTTGTCGGGGTTATACGACGTGGCGCTGACCCAAAACCTGGCGATCTCCAGGAACATTTCCGCGCCCTGGGTGGAAAGAAACTCCCAGTCGTCGGTGGTGTCGGCGTACTGCCAGACGTTATAGGCAATGGCCGCATTCACGTGCCGTTGAAGCAGACTGTTATCAGGGATCCATCGGCCGGACTTGGGGTTCAGGTGCAGGACCTGGCTTTCTTCGCGGCCGTTGCTGCCGCTTTGCCAGGGATACAGCGCCCCGCTGAACCCGGCCGTTGCGGCGTTCCGCCTGGCCTGTTCGAGGCGTCGATGCCGGTACAACAACAGCGCCTTGGTCAGCGCCGGGAATCGCAGGGTGAACACCGGAAAGATATAGAGTTCATCCCAGAAAATGTGGCCCCGGTACGCCTCGCCGTGCCATCCCCGCGCGGGCATGCCCGCGTCCAATTCGATCGTATGCGAGGAGACCGTTTGCAGCAGGTGAAAGAGGTGTAACCGGAGCGTGAGTTGGGAGCCTTCGCCGCCCTGAAGGCCCAGGTCGCACTGTTGCCAGACCTGATCCCAGCGTTGAGTATGCGACCGGAGCAGGTCCTCGAACCTGCCGGCATGTGTGAGGGTATCGCGGGCCTCTTCTCCGCATTCGGATATGCCGTGATCCCGGGAGGTATACAGCGTCACGATTTTTTCTATGGCCAAAGGCCGGCCTTCCGTCATGGGAACCGTACATTCCTGGCCGATATAGTCCCGTTCCTGCACCGGGGTCCTGGGCAGGTCCGCCCAGGCCGCATCGGGAAAGAATCCGGTGCGCGCGGCTTGGGCGATGCGCACTTTCGATTGAGTCGTTTCCGTACACAGAAAGATCTTGTCGTGGTCGAAGACGCTGGCTTCCAAAGGAGATAAGTGAAGGTTGTTTAGGGCCGCGTAGCGCGGCACGCCGGTGTTGCGAACCCGGCCGTCGAGGCCGGCATGAATCTCCAACGGGCTTGACCAGTTGTCGGGGGTGATGACGACCTCCAGCCCGGCGAGATGCGGATCACCCAAATGGACGAACCGGCGGCTGTTGACCGTGGTTTTTCGTCCTTGGCTATCCTGAAATTGATAGGAACGATGCAGGACTCCGGCCTTCAGGTCCAGAGTCTGCCGGTAGGAGAGCAAGTCAAGGGACGTGAAGTTGAACCACTCGTCGCCGGGGTGGCGAAAGGTGAGGACCAGCCAGTTCGGCAGGTTCACGAGGTCCTCATTTTCGATCATCCGGCCCTCGATCTCGGTCTGCAACCGGTTGTATCCGCCGGCCAGGTAAGTTCCCGGGCAGTGCGTCGCATCGGCGTTGGCTTCGGGAGCCGCCCCGCGGGTGGCGAAGTACCCGTTGCCCAGCGTACAGAGGGCTTCGCGAAGGCGTTCCTTCGCGGGGTCGAACCCGTCGTAGATCAATGCCCAGTCGCTCATGGCGTGCGGCTTTCCAGGTGACGACTCAATCGCATGAGAAATTCTTTCACCTCCTGGGGGTCTTGCAATGAAAAAGAAGCGGACGAAAAGCGCGAGCCGTGTTCCACTACGATCCCCGCGCCGCGCTCGACCAACTCACGAAACGCGTGTTCGTCCGTGAGATCGTCGCCGATATACACGGGCTGATAGTGATGCTCCTTCCATTTCATGCCTTCCAGTAACCACAACAGGGCTTTGCCTTTGTCCCAGTCGAGTTGCGGTTGCATTTCAAAGACCATCTTGCCTGCCGAGCGCTTGAGATCGGGAGACTCGGCCATGACCCGGGTGACGGCCTCTTCGACCTTGGAGACCTCACCGGCATCGACCAGGCGATAGTGCACCGCGATGGAAAATTTCTTCCGCTCGATCAAGGCGCCGGCAATGGGTTCAAGGAGAGGACGGAGCACGTTCTCCGCGTGATCGAGGGCCTTGGAAAATTGCGTGCCGACTTCATGGGACAGGGCGAAGTGTTCAGGCCCGGCAATGTCGAACCCGTGACTGCCGGCATAGATCAGCGAATTCAGGTTCACGAGGTTCGTCACGTCCTGGCGGTCCCGGCCGCTGATGATCCCGACCGGACACTGACGACTCAACGCGTCTGCCACGTCCCGCACGTCCTGAGCCAACACGGCCAACTCGGGCCGGTCCACGATCGGGGTCAGGGTGCCGTCGTAATCCAGAAACACCACCACCGGTTGTGGCCCCAACCGGGCCAGCACGTCGTCGAATCGATCGAGCGCGGACGGCAAGGCCGTGGCGCTACGCCACGTGATCCCGGCTTCGTCCCGGACGATCAGTTCCTCCAAATCCGGGACCACCACGTCCCCGCCGTGGGCGGACAGGGCGTCGGCCTGGCCCACGCGATCGAGGCCCACGACCAGGCCGAAGTCTCCGGCTCGCCCGGCTTCCACACCGGCCAACGCGTCTTCACACACCACGGCTCGTTGCGGCGGGACCTCCAAACATTCGGCGGCTCTCAAAAAGGTGTCGGGGTGCGGTTTCCCGCGCAGGCTCGAGGCGCGGGCATCCCGGCCGTCCACCATCACTTCGAACAGGTCCGTCACGCCCGCGGCTTGCACGATGACTCGGCCGTTTTCGCTGGCCGTGACGATCGCGGTTTTTTTACCCAGGGATTTGAGCAGCCGCATGAGCGCGACCGTCGAGGGAAAGACATCCACCCCGTTCTCGTGCAGGGCCTTCAGAAACTCGACGTTCTTGCGATTCCCCAGCCCGCAAACGGTCTCATGCTCCGGCGGGTCCGAGGGGTCGCCATGGGGCAGCGTGATGCCGCGGGAGGCCAAAAAACTGGTCACGCCGTCGTACCTGGGCTTGCCGTCCACATAGGCGCAATAGTCCTTGATGGGGTCGAAGGCCTGAAACGGCTCCCCGGTTTGCTCGGCCTGCTGCCGGAGATAATCATCGAACAGGTGTTTCCACGCGGCCGCGTGCACCGCCGCGGTCTTGGTGATGACCCCGTCGAGGTCAAAAATCGCGGCGTCGAACCCGCTCAACTCCAATGTGGGTTGATTCGTCATGTCGCGAAACCCATTCTTGCCCCGGCCGTGTCATGAAAGAGTGCCGGGAACAGGCTACAAAACGATGCTGAAATCGTGAACTTCGTGTTATGTCGAATCTTTTTCATTGATGCGAAAATAAAAAGCAATGAAACCCCAAATGGTCATTCCCGCGAAAACAGGCCGTTTCAGAACCTAACAAAGGTCCGGAGGGGTGTCAAACGAACGGGGGTCTCTCCGTAGTTGTCGCCGCTGCAGCTTATGCCGCTATATCCCGGCGCCTGCGGGCGTGGCTGCGCCCCGGTCCCGCAAATTCTAATTTGGGGCGAGGACTGTCTGAGCGAAGCGAGTTCCGCAGCCCACGCGACCGAGACCGGGGCACAGGCACCCGGAGGGCCACGCCTGGGCGCCAATGGTTTTGGGTCCTTTTGCCGAAACAAAAGGACCTCGTCGTGCGGGGACGAAACCCCGCATGAAAAAAGCAAAGCGCCGCCGCTTTCTTGCAAAGACGGGTGTGTCTGCGTATGCTCAATCGTACGTCATGATTGCGCAGGTGCCGGTATGTCGGAACAACAACACATAGACGCGGCCCGCAAGGAAATCGATCGGCTGGACGACGAGATCCTGCGGCTGCTCAATGAGCGCTCCGGTCACGTCATCACGATCGGTCAGGCGAAGCGGCAAGCGGACCCGGATGCCCTGCTGCACACCGCCGGGCGGGAAGCCTTCGTCATTGAACGTCTGGTGCGTCAGAACACCGGCCCCTTCCCCAACGAAGCGATTCGCCCGGTGTACCGGGAAATCATGTCCGCCTCGCTGTCGTTGGAAGGCGCGCAGACCGTGGCGTATTTGGGTCCCCCGGCCACGTTTACGCATTTGGCGGCCCTGGGCAAATTCGGAGAATCCGCGCAATACGTGCCGGTCAGCGGGATCAAGGAAGTGTTTGACGAAGTGGAGCGCGAGCGGGCGATCTATGGAGTCGTGCCGATCGAAAACTCGACTGAAGGCGTGGTGAACTACACCCTCGACATGTTCATCGACTCCAACCTGATGATCTATGGAGAAGTCATGCAGGAGATATCCCATTATTTCATGTCGAAGAGTGAGCGGATCGAGGACGTGGAGAAAATTTATTCACATTCTCACGCTTTAGCGCAGTGCCGGAATTGGTTGAAGACCAACGTGGCCGAGGTGCCGATGGTGGAAGTCCCGAGTACCTCGCGCGCGGCTCAACGGTGTCAGGAAGAGCCTCGCGCCGCGGCCATTGCCTCCGAACTGGCAGCCAACATGTACGGCCTGCACGTGTTGCAATCGAAAATCGAGGATAACATCAACAACTTCACCAGATTTCTGGTGTTGTGCAAGCATGGCGCCGAACCCACGGGAAAGGACAAGACGTCCGTCATGCTGTCGGTGAAGGATAAGGCCGGCGCGCTCTATGATCTGCTGCGGCCCTTTGCCTCCAACGGCATCAGCATGACCAAAATCGAGTCCAGGCCCTCGCGTCGCAAGGCCTGGGAATATATCTTTTTTGTCGATTTTGAAGGGCATCTGCAAGAAGACCGGATCCGCCGGACCATCGAGGAACTGAAGAGCCGGTGTTTGTTCATGAAAGTGCTCGGTTCGTATCCGGTCCATCATTAAGGCATTGTGGATTTTGGATTGAAAAGCATTGCTAATTTTGGATTTTCCAAATCAAAAATCCACAATCCAAAATCAAAAATCCAAAATGCCCTTGTGAGTCGCCAATGCCTATCCGAATTCATCCCAGCATAGCCAAGCTCGTTCCGTATTCCCCGGGGAAACCCCTGGATGAATTGGAGCGGGAATTGGGTATTCGCGATGCCGTGAAGTTGGCGTCCAATGAAAATCCGCTCGGTCCTTCCCCCAAGGCGCTGGCGGCCTTGGATGCAGGCAAAGAGACCCTGCATCGCTATCCGGACGGCGGGGCGCATCATCTCACCCGGGCCCTGGCCGACCGGTGGAAAGTGTCCGGCGATCAGATCGTCGTGGGCAACGGGTCCGATGAAATCATCAGCCTGCTGGTCAAGACGTTCATGTCTCCCGGCGAGGAAGCCGTGATGGCGGACCATACCTTCGTCATGTACAAGCTCGCCGTGACCGGCGGGCACGGGGTCTGCGTGGAAGTTCCCTTGAACGAGTGGCGTCACGATCTCCCGGCCATGGCGCGGGCCGTGACCAATCGCACGCGGCTGGTGTTCGTCTGCAATCCCAACAATCCCACGGGCACCATGGTGACCCGCGATGAAGTCCGGGCGTTCATGGCGGCCGTTCCCGATGACGTGATCGTGGTGTTCGACGAAGCCTATTATGAATACGTCCGGGACCCGCAGTATCCCGACACCCTCGATTACGTTCGACAAAACCGGCCGGTGGCGGTGTTGCGGACGTTTTCCAAGATTTACGGGTTGGCGGGGTTGCGGATCGGATACGGAATCACGACCCCGGACATCGCCGGATACCTGCATCGCGTGCGGAATCCGTTCAACGCCAATTCCCTGGCGCAATTCGCCGCGCGCGCCGCGTTGGGCGACGAACAACACGTGGCCGCGAGCCGCGCGCTCAATGAAGCGGAAATGGCATCGGTGGACAACGGGCTTCGCGCATTGGGATTGGCGCCCCTTCCCAGCCAGGCCAACTTTCTCTATTTCGATACGCACCGGGACGGCCGTGCGGTGTTCGACCGGCTTCTTCAAGAAGGGGTCATCGTCCGGCATATCGCCGGGTCGATGCTTCGCGTGACGATCGGGCGGCCGGAGGAGAACCGTCGATTCCTCGATGCCTTGGGTCGCGTGCTGGAGACCCTGCCGATGGATGAGGACTCCCGATGATTATCGTCTTCAAGCCGACTGCCACGGAAGAGGACATCGATCACGTCACGGATCGACTCCGGGAACTGGGCCTGAAATCGCAAATGTCCCGCGGGGAGGAGCGCACCATCATCGGCGTGATCGGCGACGAGCGTCTGTTGGACAACCAACCGCTCACGGTGTTCCCCGGCGTGGAAAGCGTGACGCCTATTTTGACGCCGTGGAAACTGGTGGGCCGGGAATTTCAGTCTCAGGACTCGACGGTCAGTGTGGACCGGGTCACGGTAGGCGGTAACCGGTTGGTGGTGATGGCCGGCCCCTGCGCCGTGGAGAAATTGGAAGTGACGGTCGGGATTGCGCATGACGTCAAGGCCGCGGGCGGCGCTATCCTGCGGGGGGGCGCGTACAAACCGCGCACCTCGCCTTATTCGTTTCAAGGCCTGGGCCGGGAAGGGCTCGATTTCCTGGTGGAAGCGAAGAAGCAGACGGGGATGCCCGTGGTCAGCGAAATTCTGGATCCCCGCGACACGGACGTGTTTCTGGAAAAAGCCGACGTGATTCAGATCGGGGCCCGGAACATGCAGAACTTCGAATTGCTCAAGGAAGTCGGGGCCTATGACAAGCCGGTTCTTCTGAAGCGTGGACTGTCCGCCACGATCAAGGAATTTTTATTGTCGGCCGAATACATCGTCTCCCGCGGCAATCGTAACGTGATGTTGTGTGAACGCGGCATTCGCACCTTTGAAACCCAGTATCGGAATACGTTGGACCTGGCCGCGGTGCCTACGTTGAAAACCCTCTCGCATTTACCGGTGATTGTCGATCCCAGCCATGCGACGGGCCGATGGAACCTGGTGGCGCCCATGGCCAAGGCGGCGATTGCGGCGGGCGCCGACGGGCTTCTGATCGAGGTCCATTCGAATCCGGAATGCGCCCTCTGCGACGGCGAGGAATCGCTCAAGCCCAGCCGGTTCACGGAATTGATGAACGACCTGAGACTCCTCGCGCGGGCCGTGGGACGAGAAGTGTAGCCTGCCGTTTCCCCTCCAGAACATGACCGTCCATTTCAAACACGTCACAATCGTCGGAGTCGGTTTGATCGGGGGCTCCATGGGGATGATCCTGAAGCGTCAGGGGCTGGCCGGTCGCGTCGTCGGCGTAGGCCGGAGTCTGGGCAATCTGGAATTGGCCGTGGAACGCGGGGCCATCGATACGTTTGAACGCGATCCCAAGGCGGCGATGCCGGGGACGGAGTTGGTTATTCTCGCCACGCCGGTTGAAAGTTACGCCGGGCATCTCAAGGAGTGGGGCCACCTTCTCGAGCCCGGCACGATCGTCAGCGACGTGGGCAGCGTCAAGGGCCCCCTGGTGGGACAAGTCGAATCACTGGTTCCGGCCGGCGTGCATTTCGTGGGTGCGCATCCCATCGCCGGAAAGGAATCGTCCGGGGTCGGGGAAGGGTCGGTCGATTTGTTCACCAATGCCCTGTGCCTGGTCACGCCGACGGAGAACACCGATCCCCAGGCCCTCCGCACGGTGCAGCACGTCTGGGAACTCATGGGTTGTCTCGTCCGGTCGATTGATCCCTTTGTGCACGATTGGCTCCTGGGAGCCGTCAGCCACCTGCCCCACGTGGCCGCGTTCGCCCTCATGAACGCCTTGACGGATCTTGAACAACAAACCGGAGGGAACAACGATCGTTGTTCCCTCCTGGACTATGCCGGCGGCGGCTTGCGGGATACGACCCGGATCGCGGCCTCGTCTCCGGAAATGTGGCGCGATATTTTCCTGTGGAACGCCGACAATCTTCTGGCGATGACCGAAGCCCTGGAAACACAGTTGCAGCGCTTCAAGGCGTTGCTCCAGGCGAAGGACGGCCCGGGCCTGGAGCGCGAAATCGCCAAGGCGCGGGAAGCGCGGCAGCGTCTGAAATGAGTACGCTCACGATTACGCCGCAAGGACCCTTGCGCGGGACGATCCGGGTGCCCGGTGACAAATCCATCACCCACCGGGCCTTGCTTGCCGGCGCCCTGGCGGAAGGCTCCGCCACGATTACCGGCTACTGCCGCGGAGAAGATTGCCTCAATACCCTCCATGCCCTACAGGCGTTGGGCGTGGACATCGAAGTCGAAACGGACCGGGTCAAGGTGCGGGGTAAGGGGTTGAACGGGTTGACCGAGCCCGTGCAGCAGTTGGATTGCGGTAATTCCGGGACGGGCCTTCGCCTGCTGGCGGGAGTGCTGTCCGGCCAACCGTTTTTTTCGATCCTGACCGGTGACGACTCGCTGCGCCGCCGTCCCATGGGACGGATCGTCAACCCCCTGCGCATGATGGGTGCGACCATCCAGGGCAGGAAGGGTGGGGAGTTGGCGCCGCTGGCCGTCCAGGGAGGGGCCTTACGGGGCATCGAATATCAATCGCCGGTCTCGAGCGCGCAGATCAAGTCCGCGGTCCTCTTTGCGGGCCTGTTCGCCGAGGGAGAGACGCGGTTTTCCGAGCCCTTGCAATCGCGGGACCATACCGAGCGGATGTTCCGGTATCTGGGGATTCCACTCGAAACCGACGGGTGTCGCGTCGTCCTGAAGGGACGCCCCGCCTATGCGGCCAAGGATCTGTCGGTTCCCGGCGACCTGTCCGCGGCTGCCTTCTTTCTCGTCGGTGCGACCCTGGTTCCCGGCTCCGAGGTCCGGATCGACAACGTCGGCCTCAATCCGGCCAGGACGGGGATCCTGGACATTCTCGGCGACATGGGCGCTGATATCAGGATCGTCAACCCGAGGGAAGAGGCCGGTGAGCCGGTGGGGGATCTGGTGGCCCGCACGGCCCCGCTACGCGGGGTGACCATCGAAGCCGCACGCGTTCCCAAGATGATCGACGAATTTCCCATTTTTTGCGTGGCCGCGGCGCTGGCCCAAGGCCGGACCGTGGTGACGGGTGCCGAAGAGTTGCGCGTCAAGGAAACCGACCGGATCCAAACCATGGCCGCGGAACTCACCACGCTCAACGTCCCCATTCGGGAAACCCCGGACGGATTCGTTCTCCAGGGGGGCGCCTCCATCAAAGGCGGCACCTGCATGAGCCATGGCGACCATCGCGTCGCCATGGCCTTGGCCATCGCCGCGTTGACCGGCGACGCGCCGACGACCATTCTCGACACCGGCTGCATTGCGACCTCTTTTCCTGACTTTCATGACAACTTGTTGGAATTATTGACAATTTCACATTGAATTCTATAATAATATCCTTTTCCGAGGATCGTGGAGACGTTTGCCCACAGGCGAGGCTTCCTCATCACGATTGATGGCCCTGCCGGGGCAGGGAAAAGTACGACGGCGCGGGCGTTGGCGTCGCGTTTGGGGTACGCCTATTTGGACACGGGCGCCCTTTACCGCGCGGTCGCCTGGGTGGTCCGGCGAGCAGGGATCGATTGCGCCGACGTCGAGGCCATGGAGGCGCTGTTGTCTTCAATGGATTTTCACGTGTCTCTCGACGAGGGGGTGACGCGAACTTTTATCGACAACGAGGAAATCACCGGGCAATTACGTTCTCCCGAAATCAGCCGGTTGGCGTCGACCGTGGCGGCCCTGCCGTACGTGCGTGACCGGTTGTTACCGATTCAGGCACGGGTTAGCCGTGAAGGCGGCATTGTGGCGGAAGGCCGGGACATGGGAACCCGGGTGTTTCCCGAAGCGGACGTGAAATTTTTTCTCGAGGCGGACCTTGAGACACGGACGACTCGCCGGCACCGGGAGATGGTGCGCGACGGTCATCCTGAAACACAGCCGGACATCCGGCGGGCCATTGAGGAACGGGATGCCAACGATCGCTCGCGGGTCACCGCGCCGTTGAAACCGGCCGCCGATGCGGTCGTGATCGATTCCTCGTCCTTGACGGTTGAGCAGGTGGTGGAACGTATGCTGGCGTGGATTCCGGGTCACTCGTGAGTGCCGTGGTCTATGGGATCCTGTGGATTCTCACTCGCGTGGTCGGCCGCGTGTTCCTGCACTATCGGACGCGGGGCGTGGAACACGTCCCGGCTGCAGGTGGGGTGTTGTTGGCGGCGAATCACGCGAGTTACGCGGATATTCCGTTATTGGGGTGCGGGGTGCGGCGGCGCCTCTTTTATCTGGGACGGGCCAATTTGTTTTCCTGGCCCTTGATGGGTCCAATCCTTCGCTGGTTGGGCTGGATTCCGTTAAAGACCGAGCGCTGGGACCGCCAAGCGTTCGGGTCAGCCGTGGAGTTGCTCAAGGCGGGCAAGGCCGTGGTCATTTTTCCGGAAGGAACGCGAACGCCGGACGGCGCGCTCCAGCCGGGAAAACCGGGAATCGGGCGGCTGGTGGCTCAAGCCCAATGTCCCGTGGTGCCGGTGTATCTCAAGGGGACGTACCAGGTGCTTCCGATGGGTGCGTCATGGGTGAGGCGGCATCCGGTGGAAGTGTCGTTTGGGGAGTGCATGGAATTTCAAGAGGAATGCCGACAATATCAGGGAAAAGAATTGTACCAACAAATCAGTCAGACAGTAATGGCTCGGATTGCCGAATTGCGCGGCGTGGATCATTCGGCGGTACCGACAACATGAACCCAGGTAGGGAACAACGATCGTTGTTCCCTGCAAGCATCCACGCGAGGAATCATCAATGAGTACGGACGTCGTTGAAGAAATGGACCGCGGGGCGCTGGAAGCCCTGTATGAAGAAAGCTTCAAGAATTGCGAAGAAGGCACGATCACGGAAGGCCGGGTCGTGGTCATTCAAAAAGACCGGGTGATCGTGGACATCGGGTATAAATCCGAAGGCATCATCTCGACGAACCAGTTTATGCCGGATGAACTGAACACGTTGGCGGTGGGCGACCGCATCCAGGTGTACATCGAACAGCGTGAAGACGCGGAAGGGAACCTGCTTCTCTCCAAGGAAAAAGCCGACAAGATGAAAATCTGGGATGAGCTGGAAGTCGCGCATCAGGAGGAACGGGAAGTCCACGGGAAAGTGGTCTCGCGCATCAAAGGCGGCATGATGGTGGATATCGGGGTCAAGGCCTTTTTGCCCGGATCGCAGATCGACCTGACGCCCGTCCGCGATCTGGACGGCCTGGTCGGTAAGACCTTCCCGTTTAAAATCATCAAGATCAATCACCGGCGCGGCAACGTGGTGATTTCACGCCGGGCCCTCTTGGAAGAAACGCGGGACAAGCGGCGGCAAACCACGCTCTCGACCCTCGCCGAAGGACAACTGCTCGAAGGCACCGTGAAAAATATCACCGACTACGGCGCGTTTCTGGATTTGGGCGGCATCGACGGCCTGTTGCACATCACCGACATTTCCTGGGGACGGGTCGGCCATCCCTCCGATATGTTCGCCGTCGGGGACCGGTTGGAAGTGCTCGTGCTCAAGTACGACCGGGAGTCCGGACGAATCTCCCTGGGGCTCAAGCAGAAGACCGCCGATCCCTGGATGAACATCGCCTCCAAATACCCCGAAGGGTCACGGGTGAGCGGCAAGGTCGTCAGCCTGACTGATTATGGCGCGTTTGTGGAACTGGAGCCCGGCGTGGAGGGGCTCGTCCACGTCTCTGAAATGTCCTGGACGCATGAAGTGCGCCATCCGTCGCGGGTGGTCGCAGTGGGTGACGCCATCGACGCGCAAGTGCTGCACGTGGACCAGCAAGGTCGCAAGATTTCGCTCGGCATGAAACAGACGGCGCCTAATCCGTGGGACGTCATTCAGGCCCGCTACCCGGTGGGCACGCAAATCGAAGGGAAAGTCAAAAGCGTGACGGATTTCGGGGCCTTCGTGGGATTGGATGAAGGCATCGACGGGCTGATTCATATTTCGGACATGTCGTGGACCAGACACGTCAAGCATCCTTCGGAATTGTTCAAGAAGGGGCAACGGGTGTCCGCGGTCATCTTGCGTATCGACAAAGAAAAAGAGCGGTTGTCGCTGGGCTACAAGCAGCTCACCGCGGACCCGTGGGAAGCGGACATTCCTTCGCGGTACCAGGTGGGCAGCGTCGCGACCGGGACGGTTTCCAAGATCGCGGATTTCGGCGTGTTCGTTGAATTGGATGGGGACGTGGAGGGGTTGATCCACGTGAGTGAAGTCGGCCCCGACGGGGCGAACAAGCTGGAGGAGAACTTTGCCATAGGCCGGAACGTAACCGCGAAGATCGTCAAAGTCGATTGTGAAGAACGGAAAATTGCCTTGAGCGTGAAAGACTGTCCGCAGGAACCGGAGAGCCAGGCGCCCGAGGCGGCCGGCGACCCGGACGATGCCGTCAAGGAGCAGGACATCCCGACCTCGGCGGACACGACCGTAGAGGATTGACGCCGGGTTAGCGCCTATGGCCGACGGACCTTCAAGAACATCTCCTCCCAAGTGGCGACGGGTCCTCTGGATCGTCGTGGCTGCCGGGACGTTGGCCGTGGCGGCGAATGCGCTGTTACCGCAACTCGCCACGGTCGGCAAGGAGCGCATCGCGCTCGTCAGGATCGAAGGCCCCATTCTGGATTCGCGATCCACCGTGGATGAGTTGGAGTCGTATGGCCATGATCCGCTCGTCAAGGCCATTGTCCTGCGGATCGATTCTCCGGGCGGCGGGGTTGCGGCCTCCCAGGAAATTTACAATGCGGTCAAACGGGTGCGGGCGGAAAAGCAGAAAACGGTCGTGGCCTCGATGGGAACGGTGGCGGCGTCCGGCGGGTATTATATCGCGGTGGCCTCCGACCGTATCCTGGCCAACCCCGGAACCCTCACGGGCAGTATCGGCGTGATTATGCAATTGGCCAATTTTGAAGAACTCATGGACAAAATCGGCGTGAAGAACTTCGTCATCAAGAGCGGACGGTATAAGGACGTGGGATCGCCGTTTCGCATGATGGGTGACGAGGAACGGAACCTGTTGCAATCGGTCATGGATGATGCCCACCGGCAGTTTATCGAAGCCGTGGCCGAAGGGCGCGCGCTGGACGTCGCCGACGTTGAGACCTTGGCCGATGGACGGGTGTTGACCGGGCAACAAGCCAAAGACGTGCTTCTCGTCGATGATCTGGGAGACCTGAAAGACGCCGTCAAACTGGCGGCGAAGATGACCGGGATCAAAGGCTCGCCGGCGGTGATCGAATCGACCCCGGAATTTTCATTCCGGGATTGGGTGGTCGGGTCCCTGTTCGGCGACACGCCCGCGTTGCCGCTTCAAACGGGAATGAACCTCATGTATTTCATGGCGTTGTAGGCAAGGAGTGGAGTCATGACCAAGGCACACCTGATTGAGAAAGTGGTGGAAAAAGCCAAGACTCTCAGCCGCCGCGACGCGGAAAAGGTGGTGAATGGTATTTTCGACTCCATCCGTGACGCCTTGAAGCGGGGTGAGAAAACGGAGATTCGCGGGTTTGGTAGTTTCCGGTTGCGCGTCCGGCGCACCAAGGACGGACGTAATCCCAAGACCGGCGAGACCGTGTCCGTTCCGGAAAAACGCATGCCGTTTTTCAAGGCGGGCAAGGAGATCAAGGAACTGTTGAATGCGGAAGAGCCGACGCATGAGTAATCCTGACCCCACGTTGACGACACCGGCTTGGACTTCCGAGGCCCTGACGCGGCTTGAGCGCGCCCCGATCTTTTTGCGGGGTATGGTGAGACGCTTGGCGGAAAAGAAGGCCCGCGAACTGGGGGAAAGCGAGATTACCGGGGAAATGTTGGACCGGTTCAAGCGGCAGATGATGGGGAGCATGGGCGGAGAAGCCGGGATGGCCGAAGCGGCCGACCAGATGGCCCAAGGCAAATTACCTTGGACCGCGGAAGCGAGCAAGCGGTTGGAAAGCGTCCCCGAGTTCATGCGGGCCATGATCAAACAAATTACCGAAGAGGTGGCGCGGGAACGGGGTCATCTGGAAGTCAACGTCGAACTGTTCGAAAAAGTCGAAGCCATGGGGGAACAGGCCGAAGCCCAAGTGGTGCCCGTGGAATGGACCGACGGGGCGAAGGCGATGTTGCAGGAAAAAGTCAAGGATTCCCCACCCATTGCCCTGGAGTTCGTTACGGATATGCTGAAGCGGGACGCGGAAGACCTGGCGCGGGAAGCCGGCCTGACCACGATTGATGAACTCACACTGTTCAAGATCTGGGAGGCGCCGCAGGAAACCGTGGCGTGGACTGACGACGCCTGGAAACGGTTGCTCACGTCGCCGGATTTTGTGCGGAGCGGCATCCGCAAGGCGGCTGAACGGCGCGCCAGAAAACTCGGTTTACGGGAAATCGATTCCGAACACCTGACCACGTTCCGGAACGAAGCGATGATGAAAGCCGTCAAGCGGATCAGAAGTTTTGGATATCAGGAATTGACCTTTGACGCCTTCGATGACGCGTTGGTGAAAGTCAAACGCCTGAAAGGGAACAGCCAGGCCGAGCAGCGCTTGGAAGAAATTCGCGACTTCATGACCAAAGAGAAACCGGAAGTCGGCGTGCTCGGCGAAGAACTCATGGACCGGTTTCGCAAGTATCTCAAAGGCGAAGGCAAACTCCAGCCCTGATTACTCTCACCTGTCTTTCCACGTCTGAGATAAATTCAGCCGTTCCTCATATGCGTTTCCGAATCTTCAGAATCGCAGCTTTCTCGTTCGTCATGGCGCTGTCCGGTTGCGGAGGCGGTGGTGGAGGGGGTGGAATTGGACCCCCTGCTCCGCCCCCGGCTCCCGACCCGCCCGCACCATCACCCTCCCCGCCACCTGTTACGATACCGCCGCTTGAAACACTGCCGGACTCTCTTGGAGTGACGCCTCCGTCGCAGCCCCCACCCCCACTCCAACCCCCGGCCCCACCCCCGAACTCACCATCCTGCACGGGAATTGACACGGTCTCTCATGGATGTATCTCGAGGGATCGATTTAACGAACTGCGTAACGGATTCGCCGAAAATCGTCGCACTGACCCTGAATTTCAAGGGAGTTCGACGAACCCCAATCGTTACGTGGGCCAATGGGCATTGGAAACGCTGAACGTGCATCAAGCCCATGCGGCGCTCGCCGTGATCGAGGGCGACGTGGATGGTACGGATGTCAAGCCGGGCGACGGAGTCACCATCGGGGTCATGGATTCGGGTGTGGATCTGAACCATCACGAACTCGCCGGTGCGAGCATCACGGAAACGTTCCTCCAAGGTTTGCCGGATGAGACCAGAGCGGATTACCGGACGAACGGCGGGCATTCGCACGGCACCGTGGTCACGAGCGTCATGGCGGCGCAACCCAACGACGCCGGGTTCCTCGGCATTGCCTGGGGCGCGGATTTCAAGGTCTTTACCGTGCCCATCGGCGACCACATTCCCGAGGATGACATTCGCCGGACGACGTTCGACTGGGATGACGCCTATAGAGACGTGTTGGCGAGCGGCGTGGACATCGTGAACGCGAGTTACGGGTTTGCCGGCACGTTCGTGGAAAACTACACGGTTGACCAACTGCGCGGTATTGACAGGCTCGGCCGTTCCTTCGAGGTGATCGCGCAAACGGGTGTGGCGGACCCGGCGATCTTCGTGTGGATCGCGGGCAACGACTACGGCAACCCGTGCGATCAGGGCGACGAGAACTGCTTCACGGATTCGAGCAGTTCCACGGGTTACAGTTACCGGGCGACGTCGCCCGGTCCGGAGGCCGGGGCGGTGGCCAAGCTGCCGGAACTGCAAGGACACAACGTGGTCACCGTGGCCGTGAAGCAGGACGGCAGGATCGCCGATTTCTCCAACCGTTGCGGGATTGCCGGGCCGTGGTGCATCGCGGCGCCGGGCGTCGGCGTCACCGCCGCCCTGTTCGACAACCTGGTGCCATCATCCGGCATCTTTCGGGTCCTGCTGAACGCACAGGGCACCTCCGTCGCCGCACCCATGGTGAGTGGGGGTCTCGCGCTGATGAAGCACTACTTCCGCGGCCAACTCTCCAACAAGGAACTGCTCGCGCGGCTCTTCGCGACCGCGAACAAGAGCGGCATCTATGCGCCGGACCGGACCGACGGCAGTTCCTCCATCTACGGCCAGGGGATGATGGATCTCGGAGCCGCGGTGTCACCGGTGGACAATGCTCAGGTGATGACAAATAGTCGGGTGGGGGAGAGTGGCAATGACGGGTATAGCATCCAATCGACTCAGATCAGGCTGGGCATGGCGTTTGGAAACAGTCTCTCGCGCTCACTGGCCGGACGGGAAATCGCCGCGTTTGACGCGCTGGGCGCACCGTTCTGGTTCGATCTGTCGGGCTTGGCCGGTACCGAGTTGCAACCGTCCGCGCTGGGACGGCTTTTTCGTCTCATGACTCCCGGCGGAAACGCGTATCGCCAGGCCGGGCGCGGCACGCGGCTGACGCGTGCGCCCTATGCGCTCGCCGCGCATCGAGGCGACTGGCGCTTCGGTCTGTACGATTCGCCGGCGAATGCCCAAAGCAGCCTGCTCAACCTGGCCGGGAACGCTGCGACGGTGACCTACACGGCGCAAACCGGGCTTGAAGCCACGGCGTTTGCCACGGTAAGCCAATCCACGGCGTTCAACCCGGCCGGCTTGCCTCGGCAACAGATGTCGGACATGGGGGCCCTGCTTGCCTGGCGACCGGCCGATATGCCCGTTGGCGTCCGGGTTGGGTGGCTCAAGGAGGGGAATTCCCTGCTGGGGGCCACGGCGACGGGCGCGTTCGGCCGGCTCTCGGCCAACAATGTGGTCACCGGGTTCGAAGCGGCCGTTGCATTGGGTGGCTGGCAGCTTGGCTTCGACACCGAGATCGGCCTGGTGGCCCCGAACGCGGGCGGCGGACTCATCGACGGCATGTCGTGGTTGACCACGAGTGCGATGTCGCTTCGCGCGAACAGGCGACTGGGCGCGCATGACGATTTGACCATTTCGGTGTCGCAACCGCCGCGGATCGAGAACGGGGCGGCGACCTTCAGGCTGCCGGTGGGCCGGACCCGGGACGGCGTGATCCTGCGCGAGTCGTTCTCGGCCGGTCTTGTCCCTTCGGCGCGTCAGATCGACGTGGCGGCACGGTGGCGTCGCACGGGTGTCTTCGGCGGCGAGTTCCGAGCGGAGGCGGCGGCTTCGCACAATCCGGGACACGTGGCCGTGAAGCCCATGTTCAGCCTGCTGGCGGGCTGGCGTGGCGAATTCTGAACTCAGGAGAACCCTCTCCCTGATTTCTCTCCTTTGGAACGAGCGATGTACCGTATAGTCATGCTGATCGTGTTGTCGGCAGGGTTGCTCTGGAGTTGCGCGGCTCCGGGTGCTCTCGAAGAGAACGAAACCGACAGACTCGATCAGGCCGACGTGGCGACCATCGAGCAGTCCAACGCCCGCACCTGCGACGCCGGGAAACATCGGACACTCATCGGGCGACCTAAAGAGGAGATCGACATCGCCGCCCTGCCTCGACCTTTGCGGGTCTATCCTGCCGGCAGCCGGATTACCATGGACCACCGGCCGGAGCGATTGAACATCGTCATCGGACCTGATGGGCACGTGGTCAAAGTCCGATGCGGGTAGAATTCCGGCCTTTAGGACAACGTGGCACACTCCCCGATGCAAGCAGAGTCTGAGGCGTCGACTGACAGGCGGTCGCTCGTCATTCGTCGCGCAGGCCAGTGCTCTTTGGCATTCTTTGAGGTGTCGATTCCTGGATTTTGTGATTTTACGGTGCGGACTGAGCGGCTTCTCTCGCCAGTCGATCCACCAACTCGTTATACACGTCGCCGGAATGGGCCAGGACTTTGTGCCACGTGAGGGTCATGCCCATGGCCCGGACCCGTTCCGCGTACGCCCGGGTAAAGGCCGTCCGGGTTTTCCACGCGCCTTCCACCCAACTGGCCAACCCCTGATAGTCGAAATAGATCTCGGCTGCTGTAATGCCGCGTTCCCGGCACCATTCCAATGCCTGCAAGACCGCCTGTATTTCTCCGGCCACGTTGCGATGCCGGCGCGCTTCGGCAGGCACGTCATGCCCACTCGCCCGGTGCAGTTCCCGTTCGTTGTTGAGGATGACGTAGGCCCAGCCGAAGTTCAGACGTCCCTGCCTGTTCGGCAGACAGGATCCATCGACCCAAACGTGGACGGCCTCTGTTGTCGGAAGGGTCCCGGTCGGTGGGAGGCCGGTCGTCGCATCGATATGGGATTCTCCCATAAACGCCAGGGCCTGGGCTTTCGTGGGAAAGGCTTTGTAGACGGCTCCGGGAAACCCCTTGACCTGGGCTTCACAGGCAGCCCAGTTTGTATAGATGCCAGGGATGCGCCCCTTGCCCACGGCGTAGAACTTCACGGCGCTTATTCACCCTTGAGGCGTTTCACGCGTTCCAGGACGAACCGGCTTCGTTTGGCTTCCTTGGGGATGCCTTGGACCAAGGCCAGATAGGTTTCGTATTCTTCGATCGCGCGCCGGGCGTCGCTCTGTTCCAGGCTGTTTGCCAAATAAAACCGGGCTTCGGCGAAGTTCGGGCGCAGGATGAGTGCCCGTTGAAAGAGTGCAATGGCGCGGTCCTGCTGTTGTTGCTCGGCCAGGACCCGGCCGAGATTGCTGATGATCGCCGGAGCATTGGGGCGAAGCGAGAGGGCTTGTTCCAGTTCGCGTTGCGCGTCGGCCAGTTGGTCCTGATCAAGAAGCGCCAAGCCCAGTCGATGGTGCGCTTCGGCGACGCGAGCCTCGTCCTTGAGCCCAAGTTGAATGGATCGCCGGTAGGCGTCCACGGCAATCTTCGGCTGGGCGGTTCCGCAGGACCCGAATAATGCGGCTTCCCCTCGTGCGAACTGCTGAAGGCCCGGGAAGTCGTCGCTTGAGTCCGTCTCCGGCGAGGATTTTCCCGGCGCCGCGGACCGGCTTCGGTTGAGATCCGGCAGAAAGGTCTCATGATAACTTGACAGGAGTTGCTCGTACGGATCGATCGCCATGGAAGCCACGAGTAACGTCGGGTCCCCCTCACTCTCCAGCACCAGGTATTGGGTCGTGCTGGTATAATCCCCGGTCCGGTACAGGACGGCAGATCGCGCGCCCTCTTGGGAAAGGAGTTGCGTGGGGTCGATATAGAACGTGGACGACGGGGGGAGTTGGGATAACGTTTGCTTCAGCACGGGATACGGTTTCAAGGACAGCCCGTTGTTGTAGCGAAACACGGCCCCGACCAGGCGCTGCTCATCATTGAAAAAGTAAAACCGGTCGTGGTCGGGTTGTCCGCTTTGCGCCGAACGTTGCAGTTGTTCTCCCGACCCCCAGGGCGCTTGATCATAGCGGAGGCCCTGCCAGTGCTTGACAACACTCTCCTTGGCGTCACACAGGTGCGACGCTCCCAACAATTCGAGGTCACTCGCCGAAGGAGGGAGCATGGGGTCGAGACGCGGTGCCGGCGTGGGGCCGCACGCCGGGAGCAAGCCCAGCCACAGGACAAAGATCCACACCCCTGGCGGGTTCACTGCTGAGCGGGTGGGGAAAGACCTCAAACTCGACCTGTGTCGTTCAGTGAAGAATGATGAAATGGTGGGCGATACTGGTATCGAACCAGTGGCCTCTTCCGTGTGAGGGAAGCGCTCTCCCACTGAGCTAATCGCCCATATGAGAAGTCTATCATAGCCCGTTGATTCCTGACAATGAACCGCGCTGGTCCCCCTCACCCCAACCCCTTCGACTACGCTTCCTTTGACTTCGCTCAGGACAGGCGTAGCGTAACCCGACAATCGGAGAACAAAGCCGGCCTCGTGAAAAAGAGGTGGCCCTTGATCTCGAAGATTTGCCACAATGCCTATTCCATGGACGATTTCGAGAGACCATCTGTCGGGAATCCGCGTCCGGCAAAGCACGTTCCAACGAGCGGCGTTCCGTCCTGGTTGAGGCTGGTTCAAGACGGCTTTCTCGTATGGGTCATGCTCGGAGCCGCCTGGGGTTGGTTCATGCCGGGTCCCGCGGCCTCCGGGAAAATCTGGATTCCCGAAGCCTTGGCCGCCGTGATGCTCGGGATGGGATTGACGCTGACGCACCGGGATGTGCTCACCCTGCGTCAGGGGGGCCGGATGTTGCTGCTGGGCGTGGCCTTGCAGTACGCGGTGATGCCTCTGGGTGCATGGGGCATCGCGACCATCCTGGGCCTGCCGAAACTCCTGGCGCTCGGCGTGATTTTGGTCGGGGCATGTCCCGGGGGAACGGCCTCGAACGTGGTGGCCTACCTCGCCCGAGGCGACGTGGCGTTATCCGTGGGCATGACGACGGTCTCGACGTTGCTCAGCCCGCTCTTGACGCCCCTGTGGATTTGGCTGCTCGCCTCCACGTGGTTGGCCATTGATCCGCTCCCGCTTTTATGGACGGTCACGAAGATCGTCTTGTTGCCGGTGGCTGCGGGCATAGTTCTTCGCCGCGTGTGGCAACCGAGTCCCCGGTTTTTTGAAGGCGTGCTGCCGCTCGCGTCGATGTTCATGATCGCTTGGATTGTCGGGGTCATCGTCGGGTTGAATCACGATCAACTCCACGTGGCCGGTTTGGTCGTGCTGGCCGTGGTCCTGCATAACGCGCTGGGCTTGACGCTCGGGTATTGGGGACCTCGACTGGGGAACGTTTCGCCTCGCCTTTGCCGGACCGTGGCCCTCGAAGTCGGCATGCAGAATTCCGGGCTGGCCGTAGCCTTGGCCGTGGCGCATTTCGGCCCGGTGGCCGCCGTCCCCGGCGCGGTGTTCAGTATCTGGCACAACGTAACCGGCCCCTTGTTGGCGACGATCTGGCGCCGGGCAAAAACAGACGAATCTCGTTAGCTGACCACGCCAAGCTGCTGGCAAAATAATCGACGCGGCCATTTTGTGCAGCGCGTCCTCCGGACCTCCTTGTCAAAGTGAGCGGACGCAGAAAGTTGCGCAGGTCGAGCTTGCGGGGACATGATAAGGCAACATCGGCACCTAATATGTCCCTTCACGGGCTGCGCACGTGCGGAAACTCGAAACACTGAATTTTGACAACACCTACGCCCGGTTGCCCGAAGTCTTCTTTGAACGGGTGATGCCCACGGGCTTCGAATCCACCCATCTGGTCAGTTTCAATCCTTCGGCCGCGGCCTTGATCGACTTGGACCCGGACGACGCCAAACGTCCGGAGTTCCATGAGGCCATGGGCGGTAAACTCCTCCTGCCGGGCAGCGACCCCATTGCCATGCTGTATGCGGGTCACCAGTTCGGTCACTACGTGTCGCCGCTTGGGGACGGCCGGGCGATCCTGTTGGGCGAAGTCCGCAATGGCCGGGGCGAGACCTGGGACCTGCACCTGAAAGGGGCGGGCATGACGCGTTTTTCACGGGACGGCGACGGCCGGGCGGTGCTTCGTTCGACGATCCGGGAGTACCTATGCGGTGAGGCCATGCACGGATTGGGCATCCCGACGACCCGGTCCCTGTGTCTCATCGGCAGCGATGAAGCCGTACTGCGGGAAAGCGTGGAGACCGGCGCGATGCTCGTGCGGATGGCGCCGAGTCACGTCCGGTTCGGGACCTTCGAAGTCTTCTTTTATCGTCGTCAACATGAACACCTCAAGACGCTGGCGGATTACGTCCTGGCCCGGCACTTTCCACACCTTGGCGACGGCCCCGAGGCCTACGCGCGATTCTTGCGTGAAGTAGCCGAACGCACCGGCCGGCTGATTGCCCAATGGCAGGCCGTGGGCTGGGCGCACGGAGTCATGAACACCGACAACATGTCGATCCTGGGCCTGACCCTCGACTATGGACCCTATGGCTTCATGGATGATTTCAACCCGGGGTTCATTCCCAATCATTCCGATCATCATGGCCGCTACTCGTTTCAGAATCAGCCCGATATCGGCTATTGGAACATCCGTGCGATCTCGCAGGCCCTCTCCCCCCTGGTGGAGGAAGCCGACGTGCTTGGGGCCCCCGAGATCTACGAAGCCACCATGCGGCAGACCTATGCGGATTTGATGCAGGCCAAGTTGGGGCTGAAAGAAGCCCGCGAAGGCGACGATAAGCTCCGGCGCGATCTGCTCGCACTCATGCACGGCAACCACGTGGACTACACGAATTTCTTTCGGGCGCTTGGAACCCTCAACCAGGATGACCCCTCGGCGAACGGCCATCTGCGCGATCAGTTCCTCGACCGGGACGGATTCGACTGGTGGGCGGACCGGTATCGCGCGCGGCTCAAAGCCGAGCACAGCACGGATGCTGAACGCAAGAAACACATGGACGCCTGCAATCCCAAATACGTGTTGAGGAATTATCTGGTCCAAATCGCGATTGAACGGGCAGCCCGGCACCGGGATTATTCCGAGATCAACCGCCTGCGGGAACTGCTGTGCCGTCCGTTCGACGACCAGCCCGAGATGCACGAGTATGCCGCCCCGCCGCCGGACTGGGGCAAGCAGATCGTGGTGAGTTGCTCGTCGTAGCGGGAAGCCTTGGCCTTCTCTCTCATACCCTCGCCCTTGGAGGGAGAGGGCTGGGGTGAGGGGGCACAATGATACGAGGCGTTCTTCTGTTAGTCCTGATCCTGATCGTGCTGATCGGGCCGCAGTTGTGGACCAGATGGGTCTTCAACAAATATCGCGGTCATCGTGAGGATTACTCGGGCACGGGTGGGGAACTGGCGCGGCATTTGCTCGACCGGTTCGAGATGGCGCACGTGCGGGTCGAAACCACGGAACTCGGAGATCACTATGACCCGCAGGCCAAAGCGGTCCGGTTGCTCCCTGATCATTACAACGGCAAGTCGTTGACCGCGGTGACGGTCGCGGCGCACGAGGTGGGACACGCCATTCAGGATCGAACCGGGTACGGGCCGCTGCACGAACGCACGAAACTCATCCGGTTGGCGCAAGGCGCGGAAAAGGCCGGATCCTTCGTCATGCTCGGGATTCCCATCGTCGCCGGGCTGACCCGTTCACCGGCCGGCGGCCTGTTGGTGTTGCTCGCGGGACTGGCCGTGATGTCGATGGGGGCGTTGGTGCATCTGGTGACCTTGCCGGTGGAATGGGATGCCAGCTTTCGCCGGGCTCTCCCGATTCTCGAGCAAGGCCGGTATATTCCGCCGAAGGACATGGAAGGGGCGCGAACCATCCTGACGGCCGCCGCGCTCACGTACGTGGCGGCGTCGCTCGGCGGGTTGTTGAACATCTGGCGGTGGATCATGCTCATGCGCCGGTGAGCGGCAGGTGTGGTCCTTTTGTTTCGGCGAAAGGACCCAAAACCATTCCCGCCCTGGCCTAGCCCTGCGGGTTCCCGTCGAGGTTTGCCAAATCTGGCGGCTGCGGAACTCGTTTCGCTCAAACAGTCCTCGCCGTTCTTCCAGATTTGGCGGCGCCTCTCGGCCAGGCCAAAGGCGGGAAATGCTGAAAAACGATTCATTCCGAGGGAGGAAATGTATGAAGCATGGCGCAACAATAGTTTTAGTCATATTTGGACTGCTGTTTTCTTTGATCGTCGGCTGTGGCGGAGAGAGCCCGGAAAGCCTCTTTGAAACGGCGCAGTTCGAGGAACAACAGACGAACGTTGCCCACGCCAGGGAATTGTATCGACGCATCATGCACGAACATCCCGAATCGGAATGGGCCAAGAAAGCGAAAGCACGATTGGAGCAATTGGAGCAACCCTTTGTGCCATAATGCGCAACCATCTGAAAGTTGTCTCAGCACCGCCTCCGCCGGGGTTCCAGCTTCTTTTTTGGGTCGCACTCGTGATAGGCCATGAGTCCCCCATCCATCATTTTGACAACGCACCGGCACTTCGGCTTCAATGCGCCGGATTGTTCTTGGAGGGTCCCCTGATGTTGAGACCGATTACCATGAAACTCGCTCTGCTCCTCGCGCTTTCGTTCCTGCTGTGTGCCTGCGGCGGCGGGGGCTCCGGCTCCGTGCCCAACAACGTGGGAGGCGACCTCACGGACGAACCGCTCATGTGGGGCCCGCGCCTGGATTCCTCGGGCCTCTCGCCGATTCAGGGCGCGGAAGACGAGTTCAACCCGGACGTCATCGACGCCCTGTTCGCCGCGGCCCGGGCGATTCCGCACGGCTCCTCGCAATCTTCCAGGGTCGACGCAAGCGGGCGTACCGCCCACGAGATGTCGGTGCGTGTGATTCGCGACGATGACGGGAGCCTGGGCTATCTGGTCACCGGGGACCCCGTCCTGGAATTTACCGTGCCCGGACCCGGGATACGGGAGGGCCTGAGCCTCGCGGTCTTCACCGACCTGCTCCCCGGGATCGAGCCCGATCTCACGACCTACCCGCACAGCGTGTTCGGCCTGTGGGCGTGGAACGGAGGTGTCGGCGCGTTCTGGGACACGAGCCCGTCGGACCCGTCCCAGGTTTTCGAGCCGACGTTCCCGATGGGAACCGCCACCTATACGGGTGACGCGGTCGGACTCCGCGCCTCGGACGGCGCGGTCACGAAGTTCCTGGCCGACGCGATACTGGTCGCCGATTTCGACGCCAACATGATGGACGGCGAGGTCGCCGGGTTCCGTTCCCTCGACGGGACGTCGTTGGGCGACCTGTCCGTGACCCTCGGCGAAACCGGCTTTTCGCCTGAAGACGGTACGTTCTCGGGCGAAACGAGTACCTCGGTTGCCGGCAGCGGCGCGTGGGGCGCCCGCTGGAGCGACGACAGCCTCGAGGAATTGGGCGGCACGTTCGGCTTCGCCGCAGAGGACGAGAGCGTCGCAATCCTGGGGGCGTTCCAGGCGTGCAACTGCGACCCGGCCGTCGGGGACCCCGGCGACTCAGCCTCGAATATGTCCGGAAATTGAACGCCGGGAGCCCGGTCATGGGCGCGTCGCGCTACGCCATCCTCGGGACCGACGGTTTCTCCTTCCGCTCGTCCCTGAACGAGAGCAAAGGGCTAATCCGGCCTGCGCACTTCTGAAAGTTTTCTCAGCACCGCTTCCGCGGGCGTTTCCAGCTTCTTCTTGCGATTACACGCGTGACAGGCCGGGACGGTGTTTCCCCTGGTCGATTTCCCGCCGCGGGCCAGCGGCACCACGTGATCCATGGACAGGTGGTCCGGCGGAAACGGATTGCCGCAGTAGTGGCAGCGGCCTTTGTGGAGTTGCTGTTTCCACCAGGGCGTGCGTTTGAGTGCGCGGGCTTTGTCCCGCTCCTTGCGAATCCGTTGCGCGGTTTCGGGGTCGATGTCGAAATAGGGTTCGGAGGGCATTTCCGGGAGCTTAACGAAGTTTTCCGAAATTTTCACGTGTGCCGTCTGTGCGGGGTGGAGGGACACTTGGGGAGGGCGGACACCGCCCCTACAGGGCAAGGGTCAGGCATTTGGCGGAGCCCCCGGATTTGAGGAATTGATCCAGGTCGAGCGGGTGGGGCGTGTAGCCTCTGTCCTTGAGCATGGCCGTGGTTTCCGGGCACCCCGACGGCAGGACCACGTGTTCCCCCACGCACACGGCGTTGCACGCAAAGCGCGCGGCTTCGGCAAGGGGCACGACGATGCGTCGCCGTGCCTCCACACGATCCGCGATCGTGGCTTGGGCATAGGCGTCGAACGCAGCCGGATAGTACAGCAGTTCGCCGTTGCTGAGCGGGCAGAAGCAGGTGTCCAAGTGATAGAACCGGCTCGTGACGAGTTCCAGGGGCAGAATTTCTTTGCCATAGACGTCGCTTAATACGCGATGGGCTTTGATGTCGCTACGTTGCCGGTACCCCCCGAACCAGGCATCGGGGAAGCCCAGCAGGTCTCCCGCTCCTTCAAAATAACAATCCTCATCCAGGAGGATCACGCGATATCCGTGTTCCTTGAACCACTGCGCAAAGTATTCCTCTTCTCCGCGTCGTTCCGGATGCCGGAACCGGCTGATGACGGCCGTGCCGTTGTGCACCACGCCGGCATTGGCGGTGAACACCAGGTCGGGGAGGCCCGGGACCGGCGTCATGCGTTCGAGTTTGGCTCCGGTTTCTTCTTCCAGGATGCGTGTGAGGGTCTGCCATTGGGCAAGGCTCGCGTCCTTGTCCACGGCGTTGGACAGACGCATCCACGGATTGATTTCATATTGGATTCCGAAGTGATCCGGTGGGCAAACCAGGAGGCGAGTCACGATGTTACTCCCGCCGGCCGAGGGCCTGGGCCAGTTGTCGCAGGAAGGATGCCGCATCCATCACGAGGCCGATGGATTGGAAGCTGCCGCGGTCACTGAGCTTGGTCGGTACGGCGGGGTTGATATCCACGCACACGGTCGGAACCTTTGCCGGTAAACAGTTTCCTGTGGCGATGGCATGCAGCGTGGTCGCGACCAGTAACGCGAGCCCGACGCCCGGGAGCGCGGCGCGCATGGCCTCTTGGGCGTGTCTCGTGTCCGTGATGACGTCGGGGAGCGGTCCGTCGTCGCGTATGCTTCCCGCCAGCACCATGTCCACGTGTTGACGCACGCAGGAGGCGATGACTCCATCTTGGATCAGTCCGGATTCCACCGCGCGCGTGAGGCTGCCGGCGTTCCGGACGCGGTTGATGGTGCGCAGGTGATGTTCATGACCATGGGGCACGGCGCACCCGGCGCGCAGGCCGTAGCCCAGGGACGTCCCGAACAGGCTGGCTTCCATGTCATGCGCCGCCAGGGCGTTTCCGCAAAACAGGACGTGGATGAAGCCGGATTCGATCAACCACGACAGGGCCTCCCGGCCTCCGGCGTGGATGATGGCCGGGCCCCCGACGAACAGCACTTTGGTGCCGATGTCGGGGTCGGGGGCGGCCTGGCCGTCCGGGCATACCATCTGCCTGTTGTCGCGAATCATCCGCATGCGTTTGGCCACGTCCGCGATCATCGGATGATGAGGACGTTCCGAAGACACGTCCGCGGCCATGAAAGCGAACGCGTCCCGCTCTCGAGGTCGTTCCAATGGGAAGACCCGCACGCCGGTTCGACCCGTGACGATCAGGTCACCGGCTTTCACGTCGGCCATGGGCACGGTGCGCACCGTCGGCGGATCCAGGGTCACGCGAATGGCGAGGTCCATTTCGATCGCGTCCACGTCGAGCCATTGGCTGTTGAAACGGATTTGCGTCCGCAGGTGCGAAGTCGCATAAAACGCATCCGGCAACACGCCGTCTTTCGGCGCGGGCTCCAAGGTGCAATCAACGGCGTGTTCGACCACGGCCCCATGCGGTTGGACGGCGTGCAGGATGGACGCGAGCCGTTGCGGGGAGTCGGCATGCACGGCTATCGTGGCCGTGGATGCATCCTCTCGCGTGGCCCCGACGTGCATCTTGTTGATGGTGAAGGTGCCACTGCGCTGGAGAATCGTGTCCAGCACCTTCGCCAGGATCAGCGAATCGATGATATGACCTTCGAGGGTCACGGTTTCAGTTTCCATGGTTTTATTGTACACCCACGGGAGGTGCGGACCCTTTTCCATGTTAACGTCCTCTACCTCCCCTTGCCCCCTCCTTACAAAGGAGGGGAACAGGAGAGGTGGCCTGTAGAGGCGGTGTTCGTCCAGATTATAGTCATGCCAGGGGAAAGGAAAATTCTTTTGGTCGCGAATCCGGGAGGGTGGTATACTGTCAACATGCATTGGACAGGATCATGGACACGATCCCTGGGGATCGCGGGCTTCGCGGCGGCTCTTTTCATCGGCGGGATAAGTTGGGCCGCGACCGGCAATGGCGTGTTCCAGGGATTCATCCACCATATCGCCCAGCAGATTAACCGGGACAAAGTTGATTTTGCGGTCGCGGAATCCTGTACCTCGTGGTTTTATGAGCAATTGAAAAAGCCTTCCCCGATGCGCCCTGACGTGCAACAGCTTTCTTTCGTCGCGGAAGAAGACCGTTCCCATGCGTGTGCCGGTCGATACCCCGGCATCGATGAAGCGCGTCAGGCCTTTGCGCACAGCCAATCCACGCTCTCGTTGAGCCTCACGTTTTATCAATTGGCCTTGGTCGCCGACCGCGACGATGATGAGCGCTATGACGCGGGCGAGTTGCAGGATATGTTGGCGTCCCTGAACGTGGCGCCGTTGCAGGGCGATCATCTTCAACTCCTTGCGAAGTTGAAGGGAAAATTTGACGACGTTCGTGAGACGATCGAGTTTACGACCCTGACCGATAGCATGCAGGCCTTGTACAGCAAGGGGTACCGGTTCACCCCTGCGGATCAGGCCGCGATGGGGCGCGTGACGGGCGAGTCCTGATACCGCAGGAACCCTCTGATTTTTGTGATAGCGGGATGCAGGGCAAGGCGTCCCGCAGCGAAATCCGAGGCTTATCAGACTGGATAGGCGAGGGTTGAGCGAGGACACAACGCCGCCATGCGCCCGATAGCGCAATAAAGCAGAGGGTTCCTTAACCTATTCGTTCGACGGCTTCCCTGGACCGGCTTCTCACGGTCTGATCCCAGTCTTCCTTCATCGTATATTCCAGTTTGGCTTTGGCTTCC
Source organism: Nitrospirales bacterium (assembly GCA_965203665.1). Taxonomy (GTDB): domain Bacteria; phylum Nitrospirota; class Nitrospiria; order Nitrospirales; family UBA8639; genus Bin75. The sequence goes on from OZ241905.1 coordinate 2,234,202, forward strand.
GTGGCGCGCATGCGTCCCAGGGCCAGTGCCGCGCAACTCCGCACGTACGCGTGATCGTCTTCCAACGCCTTGATCAACAGGGAAATACTCTCCCGGTGTTGCACGACGCCCAGGTAACTGGCCGCCATGCCGCGGATGCGGTGCTGTTTGTCGCCCAATGATCGTTTGAACGTATACAGGAACACCTCGGCCATGTCCGTGGCGACGCTTTCCAGTCCTTCCAGTTGAAACTCGTTCAGTTCAATGAGTTGGCTCGCGAGATCGAACCGTTTGCGCGGCGCCTTTTCGGTGGAAAATTGTTTGAGGAGTTTGTCCCGCCGGTTTTTCGTGTGTTTCGCACGCTTGATCTTTCGGACGTTGACCCATGTGAGGAGGGTGACGACGACGACCAGAAACAGGACGGGGACGACTTCATCGACGATAAAGTCCTGCGTGTCGAAGTCCAAGTGGTTCCAAATCCAGACCCCGCCGACGATCAGGATGATCAGGGCCAAGGCCACGCTGATGTTGGCTTGTCCACGTTGATTGGTGAGATGAGATGAAGGCGCGTCGATGGCCATGACGCTAACGGCTAGTGGACGTGTGGGTGCTGCTCCCGGTTTTCAAGAGCGGTCAGCAGCCGGCGAAATCGCCGGTCCTCGGTCGCCTCTTGACGGGTTTCGTACACGGCGATGAGGTTGCGAAGCATGCGCGCCAGGATTTCGGCATGGGAGCAGGGTTCGAGATAGCGACGGTCGAACTCGACGCCATGGTTCTGCAACAGTCTCGCACAATCCTTTTCCGTGAGTAGGGTCCCTTGGTGAAAACAGTCAATGAACACGGGCTCCGTGCGCAACCCGACGAGAAAATGGCCCGGCAGGCCGATTCCGGCCACGGGCACGCAAAGCCGTTGCCCCAGAAGTAAATACACGACCGACAAACTGATGGGGATCCCGACGCGGTCGTCCAGGACGCGATGCAGAAAACTGTTGTTGGGATCGTAGTACTGTTCCGTGTTTCCCCGAAACTGCAGGGTCTCAAACAGGTACTCGTTCATGTGGCGCACGACTTGACGAGGGGTGCCTGATGAAAGGGGTTGGAGTTCGGCGGCCATGTCGTCCAGTCGTTGTTGATAAGGGGTCGTCTCCATTTCAGGATCCCCTGTCCGGGCAATCAGGAAGGCTCCGGCTTCCAGGTCGAGGTCCGGCGCCGCAGTCCTGAGGAGCGCGTCCCAGTGTCGTTCGACGTCCGCTTGGGCAATATCCCCGATGACGGTCCGGATGCGCGTGGCCAGGGACGGCTCGCCGCAGTCCTTCAGAGCTTCCCGGAGGAGGGGAAGCGCTTCGGGCCCCGCGTCGACGAGGTGCTGGTGAATCTGCCGGGCGATGCGTGAATCCCGGTCGGAGAGCAGGTGGACCAGCGCTTCGATGTCTGTTCGTTCAGTTGAGGATAACGGTGCGTTCTTCATCGCGGAGGAGCCCGTGTTCACGAGTCCTACCCGATTGCCCGGCGGAAAGCCTTGGCCCCGCCGTACAGGCACACGGCATCGAAGATGGCCAGGATCACGAACGCCATGCCGACCTGGGGAATGGCCGCGTCCCATCCCGTAATGATGAGCGGGCGGACGGCGTCGATAACCCAGGTCATCGGATTCACCATGGCGACCACCTGCATCCAGCCCGGCATGGCCGACAGGGGCACGAGCGCCGAACTCAGAAAAATCATGGGCAGGGACAGAAAGCCCAGCATGGAAAAGAAATCTCCGTGGCTTTTGACGGAAAACGCCAGGGCCATGGAGATGGCGGTCAGCCCCACGCCGAACAGCATGCCGATCACCAGGATCACGGCGATGCCCGGCAGTCCGGTTTCGAGGCGCACGCCGAAGATGAACGCGATGCTCAGAATGACCAGGATCTGCATGCCGGTAATGGCCATCACGAAGAGATACCGGCTCAGGATCACGGAGGACCGGTGAATGGGCGTGGACATCATGCGTTCCAGGAACCCGTTCTCTTTGTCGAACAACAGGTCGACGCCGCCGGCCAGCCCGTTGTTGAGGACCGTCATGACGACCACCCCGCCGGCCAGGAAGCTCATGTAATTCGGGGCTTGCAGGACCTGGATGTTGGCGGCGTGCTGAAAGAGGCTGCCGAAGAAGATGAGCCAGAACAGCATGGGCTGGACCAGGGTGAACAGCATGCTGAACTTCTCCCGGCTGAGCCGGCGCACCCACCGCATCGTCAGGGCGAGCACTTCTTGTTTGTAGTGTTGGAAGGTCATGATTCGGCGTCCGGCTATTCCTCCACCGCGTCCGGGGTCCCGCCCCGCAACTCGTGCCCGGTGTGGGCGACGAACACGTCATCGAGTCTGGGCCGATGGTATTCGATTCCATCCAGGCTGCAATTGACGCGTTGGGCCGCTTCGATCACCGCGGGCAGGGATTTTTCCGGAGATTCCACGAGAATATCCAGCCCGGTGGGGTTGAGGCGCACGTCTCGGACCAGGGGTAAAGCCATGACCCCTTCACGCAGGCGAGGCAGTTTATCCGCTTCGTGTTCCTTGATCGTCACCGAGAGGCTGTCGCCCCCCAACCCGGTCTTCAATTCCAGGGGCGACCCGATGACCCGGATGGTCCCGCCGTCGATGATCGCGAGTCGATCGCACAGTTGATCGGCTTCTTCCAGGTAATTGGTCGTCATGACGATGGTGATGCCGTTCTCACGAAGTTGCCGGATATAGTCCCAGATCTTGAGCCGGCTTTGGACGTCCAATCCCAGGGTCGGTTCATCCAAAAACACGATCTTGGGATTGGGCAGCAACCCGCAGGCAATATCCAGTTTGCGTTTCATGCCCCCGGAATAGGTTTTGGCCACGCGGTCCGCGTGCTCTTCAAGATTGACGAGCTTCAACAGTTCGTCAATCCTCGCGTTCGTTTCCGTCCGGGAGAGGTGGTAGAGTCCCCCCAACAACTCGAGGTGTTCGCGGCCGGTGAGAAACCGGTCGACGGCGCGTTCCTGCGGCACGTAGCCGATCAGGCTCCTGACGGTATCCGCCTCCGTGACGATGTCGTGCCCCAGGACCGAAGCCGTGCCGGTGGACGGGGGCAGCACGGTGATCAGCATCCGCAGGGTCGTGCTTTTCCCGGCGCCGTTGGGGCCCAGGAGTCCGAAGATTTCACCGGCGTGGACCGTGAACGACAGGTCCTCCACGGCCGTCACCGGGCCGAAAGTTTTCCCCAAACGTGCGACGTCAATCACCACGGCAGTATCCATCATCCCCACCCTGACAATTGAGTTTCACCGTCGAGTTTGAACTTCAGGAAGTCGATCAAGCGGCGGGTTTGTTGGTGCAGGCTTTCGGCTTCGAGCAGGAACTGTTTTTCCAGCGGCGTCAAGTCCAGGCACGAGGAGAGCCCGTTGACAAGGACGCGGTCCGTCATGGCTTCATCGGTCACAAGCTCGCAGAGTTTCTCGGCCTTCCGGGATTGCAGGTAACGCATCGCCAACGCGGTGAGGGTTGAGCGTACAGGCTCCTCGGCAATCGTTTGAAACGGCTCACTTGGTCCCAGCGTGATTTTGGCCTTGCGATACCGGGCGTCAAAATATTCCTCTTCAATCGTATACCGATACAAGCCTTGCAGGATCAGGTTCGACCGGCCATCCTCCAGCGGCTCGATATGGGTCATGCGACCGACGCATCCCAGGGAAAAGATCGGGGGATTGCCGTAATATTGGCTCTCCCATCCCTGTTTGAACAATGCCATACCGATGCAGGAGCCTTCACGGCCGGCATCGGCCACCATGTCCCGGTAACGTGGCTCGAAAATATGCAGGGGCAAATAGGTGTCCGGAAACAGGACGACGTTGGGAAGCGGAAAAATCGGAATGATTTCGGGAACCGGATAGGCCTTCGAAGAAGGCGTGTCATTTACTGCAGGCATGCGGTACGATAGCCGACGCTCAAAATTCCTGTCAACGTGAAGGTCCGTGAGCATTCGTACGGTGACCAGGCGAAGATGCGGTGACGTGTGAATGGTCTGCGAAGCAAGAACAGCGGGGTCCGGCCCGGAGGAAAACATCCCTTGTCACGCCTGCGTTCGAGGGTGGTCGGTCTGTGTTGTGCGTTGTCGATTTTGCTCCCTCTCCAGTTGGGAGAGAGCCGGGCTGAGGGGGAACTTGTCCCGGCGCGGCCGGGGTACGTCTATGCGTTCCCCCGCGATCACGGTTCCCATGATGCCTACGGCTTGGAGTGGTGGTACTTCACCGGTCACCTCTATGATCAATCGGCAAGACGGTTCGGCTATGAAGTCACATTTTTCCGCAAGGCCATCGATGACGTGCGCGTCCGCGAACACCCTTCCCGTTGGGCGTTGCGGCATTTGTATTTCGCGCACTTGGCCTTGACCGACGTGGAAGGGGCCACCTTTTCCTTTTCCGAAAAATTAAGTCGCGCGGCCTTTGGGAAAGCCGGCGCCGATCCCGGGCGGATGAAAGTCTGGATCGACCGCTGGAACCTGGAACCCGTGACCGAGGAGCATCGGCAGTTGCGTCTCACGGCCCACGATGCAGGATTCGGGGTGGATCTGACGCTCACCCTGAACAAGCCACCCGTGATCCACGGCCGGGAAGGGATCAGTCGCAAGGGCGCCGGCGCCGGCCAGGCGTCGCATTATTATTCACTCACGCGCCTGGCGACCCGGGGCACCGTCCGGGTCCGCGGCGAACCGTTCGAGGTCGCCGGGACCAGTTGGATGGATCATGAGTTCGGTTCCGGCGGCTTGGGGGAGGATCAAGTCGGGTGGGATTGGTTCAGCGTGCAATTTGATTCGAACGTCGAATTCATGCTGTATCTCTTGCGCAAACGGGACGGGTCCCATGATCCGGCGTCGAGCGGGACGTTGATCTTTCCGGACGGCACGAGCCGGCACCTGACACGCGCGAACTTCGTGGTTCGAACCACGGATCAGTGGAGCAGTCCACACAGCCGTGCGCAGTACCCGGCGAAATGGATCGTGGAGGTCCCGTCCGTCCCGCTTGAGGTCACGATCACGCCGGTGCTGGCCGATCAGGAACTGCGGACCGAAAACAGTACCCGGGTGACGTATTGGGAAGGCGCCGTGGAAGTCCGCGGTCAGTACCGGCATGCGCCCGTCACCGGGAACGGATACGTGGAACTCACCGGATACGCGAACCCGCTGGAATTGGACCGTGATTCACGAGAACGTCACCTGAGCCGATGAAGACCGTCATTCGACATGCCGTTGTGTTTTCGATGGTGGTGGGTCTGCTGCTGGGATGCACCCAACGCAGTGATCGAGTGGTCGCGGTCGTCGTTCATCCGGCCAAACCGAAGTTGGTGTACGTGGCGACGGAGGAAGCCGTGTATAAAACCCGGGACGGGGGACAGGCGTGGAAGCGGTTGTCGGAGGGGTTGACCCGCGTTCGGGTCATGAACCTGGTGATCGATCCGAGGCTCCCGGCGAACGTGTTTGCCGGCACGCTGGCCGACGGGGTGTACAAGAGTCCCGACGGCGGACGACGTTGGCTCCCGCGCAATGCCGGCATTCAGAAAGGGACGATCTCGGCCAACGTGAATCAACTGGTTTTCGATCCGCGGGACTCGCAAGTCCTGTACGCGGCCACGACCGTGGGGGTGTTCCAGACACAGGACGCCGGCCGGTCCTGGACCGAACGTATGCGAGGCATGAACGAAATCAATTTCATCGTGGCGTTGGCCATCGATCCGGTCAGCCCCAATATTCTCTACGCGGGGACGAGCGGCGGGGTTTTTCGGAGTTTTGACGGCGCGGACCATTGGACAAAGGCCAATAACGGGCTCGTGCCCGACGATGCCAAAATGGCGTCCATGGCCTTGGGCGTGAATCGATTGCTGATCGATCCCGCCGACCCGGACGTCGTCTACGCGGGTACGACCCGAGGCGTGTTCAAGACGCTCGATAAAGGGGAGGCATGGTCGAGACTCGCGGCCGCACTCGGAGAACTCTACGTGAGCAGTCTGGTATTGGAATCGGGAAACGGGCGGCACCTCTACATGGGCACCAGCAGGGGCATCTTTCAGAGCCTGGACGGCGGGCAGACATGGAACGCGACGAACGAGGGGTTGGCCAACCTGAATATTCGAGCGATTGCCATGGACCCACAGAATTCACGGATCCTGTATGCGGGTACGAACGGCAGCGGTCTTTTCCGCAGTCAGGATGGCGGCGAGTCCTGGACCCATCTCCCGTTAGCTCAAAAGGCGCAGGAGTGATGGCGACCTGACCAGAATTTGTTACCAGCAGTAGGGGACGGTCCCTGTGCCGTCCCGCTTCGATGGGTAGCGACCAATTCCACGGTGTGCTACCAATTGGAAACGTGCGGGAGTATTCTGTATCGTTCAGATAATCAATTTCTCTTTATTTTCAACATGCTATAAAGATATTGCAATCACGTTCGTAATGGCGCGAAAGTTGCATGAAAATATAGAGAAAACCAGCCGACATTGATTCGGGTGGATGCAGACAATCGCGTGGCAGGGAAGTCGATTCTGCCGTAAATCACGCCCATATTATACCCGCCGGCAGCATGCTGTCGGCTCAAGGGTCATCCTTCGGGGTGGCCCTTGCTTTTTTGGGAAACGGTGCATGCGAACCCGCGTCTATGTCGATGGCTTCAATCTCTACTACGGAGCCCTCAAAGGAACATCGTTTAAGTGGCTCAATCTCCTCGCTCTTTCCTATCGGGTGCTACCATCCGGACATACCATCGATAAGCTGAAGTATTTTACAGCCAAAGTTTCCGGAGCATCGGATCCCTATGCACCGGCTAGGCAGCAAATCTATCTCAATGCGCTTAGGACGTTGCCCGAGGTGGAGATTTGTTTCGGTAGCTTCCTTGCCAAGACAGTCTGGCGACCGCTCGTCAATCTGCCGATTGCCAAAAGGCGGATCGATGCACCAGTGCCTGTGACGCTGCCGGTTGGAACCTTTGACGTCTCTGGTTCGGGTCAACAGACTCAGACATTGCCCGTGGGAAGCTACGCGTCGCGGAATAGGACAGTGAAGAAGCAGCACAAGAGCACCAGACCTCAGCCCGACGCGGTTATCGCGGAAGTTCATACCATGGAGGAAAAGGGTTCAGATGTGAGCCTCGCCGTGCATCTTCTGAATGATGCCTGGAAAAACCTGTTTGATGTTGCCGTGGTTGTCTCGAACGACACCGATCTCGTTACCCCTATTCGTATGGTGACAATGGAAAGGGGCAAGGTGGTATACGTCGTTTGCCCGGGGCGCTGGTCGGTGGCACCGAAGCTGCAGAATGTTGCCAGTCACGTCCGGCACATACGGCCGTCTATGTTGCGGGCCGCGCAGTTTCCCGATCACGTGCCGAATACGAATATAGTGAAACCAGCACGTTGGTGACGGTAGACCACTGCCCTGAATTTGTTACCTTCAAGGGGATTTATATACTGAACGACGTATTTATGCCAAAGTCTATGGAACCAATATTAGCAAAGGAGCAGCAACGTGCAAAACGATCAATCTGTCACGCCCCAAGGCTCTATCGTGGACGATCTTCGGGAGATTAAGGAGTCCCGTCGGCTCTCTTGGACAAACACGCCGGATGGTCCGCTTTCAAGGGAACGCGATCTTGATGAGTGGACACTTCCCCTCTACGACCTTCACCTGGATAAACAAGAAGCTGCCAATCCATTTAAGCATGTTGACGAGGATAAAGCCTTCCAGGCTGACCTCAAATGGTATGATAGCCAAGTGGATAAATTGAGAGGCAGCTAGTCTGTTACCGAAACTTCACACTTGCTTGCGCTTCTAGGTATATAATTCCCGAAATACCGGGACGGCACGCGTGCCGTCTTGCTACGATGAACTGAGGTCGTCCTCTGGATTTCTAATGCCCTGCTGGTCACAAAAGCAGAAATAATGTCATCAATGGCACAGAATAATTGACACTATTTAACTTTATGTCAAATCATATGGGTTTTTTGTCAAGTCTCATAGGCTGAATGGACCATTGCGTTACGAAAACTACACGTCTGACGATCAATTTATGGCTGACAGTTCATTTAACGAGAGCATAACATATTGTTTTAATTGATATAAAATGAAATTTTGAAGATAGTTCAATCGCTAGGTCGCATGGCGTCGAAATTTTTGGTCATACGGGGTAGGGTCGTAGTCCATTCGTGCTACCGAATGGAAACATTAGGGAAGACCGAGCATTATATACAAAACATATTTCTTTTTATTTTCAAATAGTTATAAGTTTTATGCGGGCTCCTTCGCAATGGCCCGAAAATTGCTACAATCTACGTGTTATTAGTGTCAATCAGCCAGTAGTCAAGGCAGAGGATGAACGGAATGATGAAGCAAGAGTCAGGAAGGGAGGTGGTAAGTCAGCAGTTTTCCCCAACAGGGGGTTTTTTCATTAATCCATTCCACGTTAGGCCGATCGGCCTTTACACGAGGAGGTTTCACAATGTTTCTTTCTAGACGTCAGTTTTTAAAAGTGACCACCGGGACGGTGGCGGCAGTGGCGTTGGCGGACAAAGCCTTGGCCTTGACCGCACTGCAACCGGTTGTCGAAGTGGGCAATCCGCTGGGCGAGTATCCGGATCGCGCCTGGGAGCGGGTGTACCACGATCAGTATCGCTATGATTCGTCGTTTACGTGGGTCTGCTCCCCGAACGACACTCACGCCTGCCGCATTCGTTCCTTCGTGCGTAACGGCGTGGTCATGCGGGTCGAGCAAAACTACGACCACCAAACCTACGAAGACCTCTACGGCAACCGCGGAACATTTGCTCACAACCCGCGGATGTGCTTGAAGGGGTACACGATGCATCGTCGGGTGTATGGGCCCTATCGGTTGAAAGGCCCCTTGATGCGCCGTGGCTGGAAAGCCTGGATGGATGCCGGTAGCCCGGAATTCACCCCGGACGTCATGAATAAATACAAATTCACTTCGCGGTACCTGGATGACATGTTGCGCGTAAGCTGGGATACGGCCTTCACGTATCTGGGCAAAGCCATGGTCATTATCGCGGAGCGGTACAGCGGCGAAGCCGGTGCCCGTCGGTTGCGGGAACAAGGCTATCCGCCGGAAATGATCGAAATGACAAGGGTTCCGGCGTGCGGTGCATGAAGTTCCGCGCGGGGATGCCCATCCTGGGCGTGATCGGCAAAATGGCCGTCACCCGGATGAACGGTGGTTGCGGCGCATTGCTCGACCACTACATTCGGAAAGTGAAACCTGCCCAGGCCCAAGGCGGCCGGTACTGGTCGAACTACACCTGGCACGGTGACCAAAACCCAGCGCATCCGTTCTGGTCCGGGGTCCAAACCTCTGACAACGACATGAGCGACATGCGGTTCGCGAAGTTGAACACAAGCTGGGGCAAGAACTTCGTCGAAAACAAAATGCCGGAAGCGCACTGGAAGCTCGAAAGCATCGAGCGTGGCGCGCGGGTGGTCGTGATCACGCCGGAGTACAACCCGACGGCGTATCGTGCCGACTACTGGATTCCGGTTCGGCCGGAAACGGACGCGGCGTTGTTCCTGGGTGCCTGTAAGATCATGTTCGACGAGAACATGCACGACCATGATTTCTGCGCGGCCTACACGGACATGCCGATTCTGGTTCGTACGGATACCCTGCAATATCTGGATCCGCGCGACGTGATCAAGGGCTATAAATTGCCGGACTTTTCCAAGACCTATTCAGGGAAAGTGCAAACCCTGAATCCGGCGAAAATTGCCCGTCTCGGCGGTTTCATGGTGTGGGACACCAATAAGAACCAAGCCGTGCCGATTCACCGTGAATTGGTGGGCTGGCACTATCGGAACAGCGGTATCGAGGCGGCGTTGAACGGGACCTACCGGGTGAAGTTGCTGAACGGCCGGGAAGTCGACGTGGCACCGATCTTCCAGTTGTATCAAGTCCACTTGCAGGACTACGACCTGGATACGGTCCACCAGATCAACCGGGCCCCGAAGGACCTGATCGTCCGCTGGGCCAGAGATTCAGGTACCATTAAACCGGCAACGATTCACAACGGGGAAGGCACGAACCACTACTTCCACCAAACCATCATTGCGCGTGGCGCGGCGATGGTGTTGATTCTCGCCGGGAACGTCGGGAAGTTCGGGACCGGGCAACATACCTGGGCCGGGAACTACAAAGCGGGGATCTGGAACAGCACCCCGTGGTCCGGCGGTGGTTTGGGCACGCACACCGCGGAAAATCCGTTCAAGATCACGACGGATCCGAACGCACACGGTAAAGAAGTGCACGTGCGTGGCTACTACTATGGTGAAGAGGTGGCTTACTGGAACCATGGGGACACGGCGTTGATCGTGAACACGCCGAAGTATGGGCGCCGGGTGTTTACCGGAAAAACGCACATGCCGACCCCGACCAAGTTCCGGTGGGTGGCGAACGTCAACGTGTTGAACAACGCCAAACACCACTATGACATGGTTAAGAACGTGGACCCGCACATCGAATGTATCGTCACCCAAGACATCGAGATGACCTCGGACGTGAACCACGCGGACGTGGCCATGGGTGTGAATACATGGATGGAGTTCACGTATCCGGAACATACCGCGACGGTGTCGAATCCGTGGTTCCAGGTGTGGAAAGGGGGCATCCGTCCCTTGTATGACACCAGAAACGACCTGGATACGACCGCCGGCGTGGCCGCCAAATTGACCAACATGACGGGCGATGGGCGGTTCCGGGATTACTTCAAGTTCGTCTATGACAACCGGGTGGACGTGTACGTGCAACGGTTGTTGGACGCCAGTTGTACGGGGTACGGGTACAGCGTTGACACCATGCTCAAGTCCGAAAAGGGCTGGATGGTGCTGTGCCGGACGTATCCACGGCAACCGTTCTGGGAAGAGACGAACGAATCGAAGCCGCAATGGACGCGGACTGGCCGGTATGAAAACTACCGGACGGAGCCGGAAGCCATTGAGTACGGTGAAAACTTCATTTCGCACCGGGAAGGGACGGAAGCCACTCCATACCTGCCGAACGCGATTATGACGACGAACCCGTACGTACGGCCGGATGACTACGGTATTCCTATCACGGCGCAGCACCATGACGACAAGACGGTGCGGAACATTGCGTTGCCGTGGCAGGAAATCAAACGGTACTCCAACCCGCTGTGGGAAAAGGGGTATCAATTCTACTGCGTGACGCCGAAGACGCGGCATCGTGTACACAGCCAATGGTCAGTGAACGACTGGGTGCAGATGTACGAATCGAACTTCGGTGACGCGTATCGGATGGATAAACGGACACCGGGCGTGGGTGAGCATCAACTTCACATGAACCCACAATCGGCGAAAGACCGGGGCATCAACGACGGTGACTATGTGTACGTTGACGGCAATCCGGTTGATCGGCCGTACCGCGGATGGAAGCCGAGTGACCCGTACTACAAAGTGGCTCGGTTGATGATTCGTTGTAAGTACAACCCGGCGTTCCCGTACCACGTGACGATGGCGAAACACGCTCCGTACGTGGCCACCGCGAAATCCGTGAAGGGTCACGAAACACGACCGGATGGACGGGCCATCGCGATGGATACGGGTTATCAATCCAACTTCCGGTATGGGGCGCAACAGTCCTTCACCCGTGACTGGTTGATGCCGATGCATCAAACCGACTCACTGCCGGGCAAACACGCAGTGGGCTGGAAGTTCAAATTCGGTTATCAAGTGGACAACCACGCAGTCAACACCACTCCGAAAGAATGTCTGATGCGGATCACCAAAGCAGAGGACGGTGGTATCGGCGGCAGGGGTCCATGGGAGCCAGTCCGGACCGGGTTTACGCCTGGGCAGGAAAATGAGTTCATGATCAAGTGGCTCAAAGGCGACCACATTAAGATCAAAGTGTAACATCATGATCAAATGTGGATTTTTAGCAATTGAACTAACTATGGTTCAAAGAAACGGAGGAAACCATGCCAGAAGTCTATAATTGGCAGTTAGGGCGGAAGATGCTGTATCCCTACGAGGAACGGCATCCAAAGTGGCAATTCGCCTTTGTGTTCAACATCAATCGCTGCTTGGCCTGTCAGACCTGTTCCATGGCGGATAAATCCACCTGGTTGTTCTCGAAAGGTCAGGAGTACATGTGGTGGAACAACGTGGAAACGAAGCCGTATGGCGGATATCCACAGTTCTATGACGTGAAAATCACGCAGTTGATTGAACAAGTGAACCCGGGCGGACAGGTGTGGAACGTGCGGGTCGGCCGCAAACACCATGCGCCGTACGGGGTGTTCGAAGGAATGACCATTTTCGATGCCGGGGCCAAAGTCGGCCAGGCCGCGATCGGGTACATTCCGACGGACCAAGAATGGCGTTTTGTCAACATTTATGAAGACACGGCCACGTCAATGCGCGCCCTTGTGGAAGGCATTGATAAGACCGGGTTTACCAAAGAAGAACCATGGCGGATGACCGGCAGCAGCTTGCCGGAACATGAAACCTACTTCTTCTATCTTCAACGCATTTGTAACCATTGCACCTACCCGGGTTGTTTGGCTGCGTGCCCGCGGAAGGCCATCTACAAGAGGCCGGAAGACGGGATCGTGCTGATCGACCAGAACCGGTGCCGTGGGTACAAGAAGTGCGTGGAGCAATGTCCATTCAAAAAGCCAATGTATCGGGGTACGACTCGGGTCACCGAGAAGTGCATCGCCTGCTATCCGCGGGTCGAGGGGAAAGATCCTCTGACCGGCGGCGAGCCGATGGAAACCCGGTGTATGGCGGCCTGCGTGGGTAAGATTCGCTTACAGAACCTCGTCAAGATCGGTGAGGATGGACTGTGGGCGGAAGATCGGTGGAACCCCCTGTACTACACCATCCGTGTGGAACAGGTGGCGTTGCCGCTGTACCCGCAATGGGGCACCGAGCCGAACGGGTTCTACATTCCCCCGCGGCAAGCGCCTCGTGGCTACATCCGGCAGATGTTCGGGCCGGGCGTGGACAATGCGATCGAGAAGTACCTGGTGCCGAGCCGGGAACTGTTAGCCGTCCTCCAGCTCTGGAGAGCGAGCCAACAGATCGTCTTCCGGTACGACATCATTCCTGGACCGAAAGTGTTCGAAACCCAAATTCACGGTCGGAAGTTCGAGATGTACAACGACACCGTGTTAGGGTTCAACAAGTCCGGGAAGGAAGCCGTGCGGCAGCAGGTGGAAGAGCCGATTTACATTCGGCCAGCCGAACGCGCTACCTGGCTGTAAGAGCCTGGTAGGGTATGAAAAAAAGCCGGAGGTTTTCGGACCTCCGGCTTTTTTTTTAACAGCCGCATCTTATAGGAAAGGCGTCAAAAAATTGCTTAGATTCCTGTTCTAAATGGTGTATCCTAAAGAGATATTTTACCGTGTATCAGCGAATGTCATGAAAGAAGCGATCCCGACAGCATGAGTCTCGCTCCTCCTGATCCCGTTCCTGTTTCAGCTCGGGCCATTCCCTTTTGGGAATTTTTGGAAACCGGGAAAGTGCCCGACGAATATCTCAAGACGGAATACGTCACTCAACAATTTGTCGAACGGTTGGTGCATTACGTCTTGAGCATTCCCTCGAAATCCATTTCCATCCCCCAGCTTTCGGCGATTCTCGAACAAATTGACGCCCGTCAACAGATCTTCTTTTTTAAGCGCTTAAAGGAAACGAGTCCACATAGTTTAAAGGAGTTTGCTCCGCTGTATTACGGCTTTATGGCGGAATTTCATCCGTTATTGTTTACCTGACCCTAAGTCGGGCAACCCCTGTGTTAGGAAGAACGTAGGAGGAACAATGAACTCAACTTTACATCGAGCAATTTCAAGTTTTTACAACCTGATTTATGAAGCACAGGCGTTTTCTACGACCATGGCCCGAATTGATTCAGCGGACCACGATCGATATTTGGGGCGAGTGGAAGGGCTCAATTGGGTCCTGGACCGGTGTCAGGAGTTTGAAGACGTGGACCAGAATCTCACGACGGCCTCCCTGCACAAACTGCTGGGTGACGTCAAATCCGATCTTGACCATGAGTTATCCGTCCAGCGTCGCGAAAAGGGCAGGAGGGCTGACGGCCGGGAAGAAGCGCTCATCTTCGTGACCGATTACCTCACGAGTTTGATCACGGCCACGGAAATCGAATCGGCCAAAAGCCCGGTCTGACGGGGTTCCATGGGACGTCGCGTTGCCTGGACGCCCACATACACGGAAGGGACGGCCCTGAGCCGTCCTGATTGAGCATGTTTGCCGCCGACCGATTCAAGTCACGCTGGATACGAGAGTGGATTATTTTCGCCGTCTGCCTCGGCCTGGGCGGGCATATCGCTCTCGGCCTCTTGCTGCACGCTCCGGACCAATGGCCGGCCGGCAGCCTGTGGCTCTATGGCTTGCTATTCGCGCTGTCGGTCTACGTGTGCGTCCAGTTGTTGCGCTCGGCGTGGTGGTTGTGGAGGGGAGAGCGAGCCGCCGATTCGTAGGAACAAACCTGCCCCGTCGGCCGGGCTTACAGAATGCCGTCTGTGGGGATCCCTTCCTCAACGAGCATGATCGGAATCATTTCCCTGATCGGATAGGTCACCTTTTTGTCGTGACGGATCAACCCGCCGTCGAGAGGCTCTTTCACCGGGTTCCCACCCGTATTCTGCACTTCCCCAGTCTCAATTTTTCGGTTCAGGACGTCGAGAGAGGCGGTATCCAGAAGCGTTACCGCCTGCTTGGTTTCCGGGCAACATAAAATCTCCAAAAGCGCCTCGTCCAGCGGCATCGCCGGGGCTGACTCGCTGTCAGGACTCATGCTTTCCCTTTCCGATTCGGCAGTTGTGTTCCACAGTCGTCTTCCATACACTAGATAATACGTCCTTGGATTGCAAGGCGAGGTACTAGCGGTTGGCGACGATGACTATGGATAAACGCAGTCGACTGCAGCAACTCAAGCGCTATTTCGTCGCGGGACTCTTTGTCGTGGTCCCGGCCTGGGGAACCTTCCTGATTCTCTCCACGCTGTTCGTGACGCTGGATGGACTGTGGGAGGACCTGCTGGGTCCCGTGATGACGTTTGAAATACCGGGAGCGGGAATCGCGCTGTTATTCCTGCTCATTCTGGGGGCGGGCATGTTGGGCACTCGTCTCGTGGGGCAACGGTTCGTCAAACGCGTGGAGGACCTGTTCGAGCGGATCCCATTGGTCAGAAGTATCTATTACACCCTCAAGGGGATGACCGACGTGTTTCAATTCCGGGAACGGTTCGGCCAGAGTACGGTGGTCGTGTTCCCGTTTCCCCGCACCGGCCTGTGGGCCATCGGATTTCTCATGGGCACCGCACCCGGAATGCTCCAGATAGCCGAAGACGATTCACTCATCATGGTGTTCGTGCCGACGGCCATTCACCCCTTTACGGGCTATTTGGCGTTCGTGGGGGCATCCAAGATCCACCGCGTCAACCTGCGTCCCGAAGAGGCCATGAAATTGGAATTCTCCGCGGGGCTCTATCGACCACCCCAAGGCTGGCTGGCCGCCGACCCTCACGTTCGACCGCTTCCGTAGACTTGTCCCAAGCTAGGCAAGGCTACTTCTTCTATTCCCCTCCTTTGTAAGGAGGGGCGAAGGGGAGGTAGAGATTGAGGTAGTAGAGACTGAGGCTGTAGGGTAGGACGTCAAGTTTCCGGATTCCCGCTAACACTGGATCCCACGACCATGAACCAGTCAGACCTCCATATCCGGTTAGCCGAACCCCGTGATCTCGAGTCGCTAGTCACGTATAACATGGCGCTCGCATCGGAAACCGAGGAGAGACACTTGGACCGGGCTCTCCTCCGGTCCGGCGTGGAGGCGATCCTGGCGGACTCCGCCAAGGGGTTTTACGTCGTGATGGAACACCGGCCCACCGGAAAGACGATCGGGCAGTTGTTGATCACCTTCGAGTGGAGCGATTGGCGGAATGGCGTCTTCTGGTGGCTCCAAAGCGTGTACGTCCACAAGGACTGGAGACGGCAAGGCGTGTTTAAACAGTTGTACGACTACGTGTTGGCAGAAGGCAAACGCCAAGGCAACGTGGCCGGTATCCGTTTATACGTGGAACAGGACAACGCCGTCGCCCAGCAAGTCTACACGCAAGCCGGCCTGTCCGCGGCACCCTACAAAGTATTCGAAACCGATTTCATCCTTCCGTCCAGATCTGGTGAATAAACTTGAATTGTCATTCCCGACGTTTGTAATCGGGAATCCAGTGTCTTTGTCCTTGCATGCGGGGTTTCGCCCCCACACGACGAGGTCCTTTTGTTTCGGCAAAAGGACCCAAAACCATTGGCGCCCGGGCGTGGCCCCACGGGTGCCTTTACCCCGGTCCCGGTGGTGTGGGCTGCGGAACTCGCTACGCTCAGACAGTCCTCGCCCCCATATAGAATTTGCGGGACCGGGGCGCAGCCACGCCCGCAGGCGCCAAGCAATGGCATTTGCCTCTCCTGTCATCCTCGACGTTTTTAATCGAGGATCCAGTGTCTTTGCAGTCAGGGTAGGTCGGGTTAGCCGAAGGCGTAACCCGACAACGACTTTGAAATATGACAATATGTAACAAAGTTTACATATTGTACAAAATGTAATAAATATTACAAAACGTACATATTGTACAATTTGTCACAAACTTTAAAAAATAAAAAATTTAGCTTCTCTTCTTTCCAAGATCCTGAACGTGCTCGTCGATGATCGGTGCCGCCACCTCGATGATTCGCACAAACTCTTGACCGACATGCCAGACAGCCTCATCCTCGTGAAGCTTGAGCCTGATGGTTCTATTATGGTCAGTACCCCAAGACCGATAGGGTTCATTCAGGTAACAGTACCACTCCCACCAAGCGTTATGCTCTCCGGTCCTTTCGATCCTATCATTTAGAATTGCCCGGAGGCGATCTTCTGGCTGAAATTTTGGCGCTCCCGTCTCAGTCGTTTGATTGTAGTCCCTCCATACCCCAATGATGACATCACCGGCGTTTACTTGCTGTGACTCAAGTGCCACTCCATATTGTCTTTGCCACGATTTTTTCCAGAAGCCAAACCTCTTATACATCTTAAGAGGAGAATGACGGAGGTCCTTGTGGTTGGCATCGATGACGATTTCCCATTCCAGCCCATCAGAGCGTCGTCTAAGTTCGTCTATGACAAATGTTTCGAGTTTGTTCAGAAAGCCCACGATTATTTGACCGTGAAGATCACCGTTAAACGCAGTGTTAATATCCAACGCTGTCTTCAAATTCTCCTCGCTCTGCTGAGCATGTTTCAGAATAATTTCTCTCTCATTTCCCATCGACATCGTTTGCCCTCCATTTATGTAATACATAAAGTCACGCAGGAACCATCGGAATCTATCGGATTCGCATAGCTGACAACATTCCTCTATCCATTTCAGAATGTGGTGACGATATGAAATACAGATCAGTTTTCCATTTCGCTTCAGTTCCTCTCTACAGTTACGCGAAATGCTGCTTTCGTCTGGATCGCCTCCCTCCGGGGTAAGGTAGAGAAGGCAAAATCTGCTCTCGTACGTCTTGTTAAGGTGACAGCAGTAGGCTTCCAATTGCCCTTCCCGATCACCATCATCAGTCTTTTTGTTTTCTATGCCGAGTCCGAAGGCTTTCTTTTCGAACTCGACAACGATGTCAATCCGACGGTCCGGATTTTCGTAGTTGTAGGTTGGAACTTCGCGATCGACTTTCGATAGCTCTATGCCTTTCAGGTCAGAACGCTCGATGACCTCAAGAAATGCGTTGAGAAATTTATATTGCTGTCCGTGCGAACCGAACGGGTCGAGCAGGTCCGCGATTATTTCAGAAAGGCGGTTTTCGTTGGGCCGGATCACTTTGAAGACGTTGAACCCGGTTGAAAGGAAATGATCCAGTCGCCTAGTTGCTTCTCGGTGACTGTGCAAGGTTTGGTTCAAGACTGAATAAAAGCCGGACAAGCGTCTTTGGTACTCACTGCGGTAACTGTCCAAGGCTTTCTTCAGGTCCGAATAAAAGTTGTCTAGAGTTATCATTGATCCTCCAAGTCCTCGAATATGTTTTCTTTCCATTGATGGATTACATGGCGACTTCACCCAGCCACGCCTTGCGCTCTTGTAGGGTTGGCTCGCCGGACCACTTTCGTGGATTCCCGCACATCCAACAGGAACACACTGCAAGATAATCTGCGCTCTTCGCGGCGCGGTCGTGCGGATAGATGCGGCGCGCTTTGGCTTTGACCCTGGCTTTCTGGTGCCGCCTGAGCGCTCGTTTGCTGCTCTTCATGGTCTTACCGATCTACAACTTTTCCTAGCTTTCCAGAGCGTGTTCGAGGGGCAAGGAACAACCATCGTTGTTCCCTACTGTATTTAAGAGGTTTTGGACTAGGGCGTCAAGTTCAGTTTGTACGCACACGACCGGATCTGACGCAGACGTGCGTTAGCGTGAATTTCTTAATCCCTATTTCAAGACTTGAAGACCGAACAGCAAAGGAAGATCGAAAGCACATGAAAGGAAAGGAGCAATCATGAAAACGTCTATCATCACTATCGCGTTCGTCTGCATTATGCTTGCCGGACACGTGCATGCTGAACATGGTGCGCTTGCCATTACGCCCGAAGAATTGGAAAGGAGAGCAAATACAGAGGTAATGGACGATGAAATCCTCATACTAAAAGAGCTTCTAAAAGCCCCAATATTTGAAGGCCCATTACGTGCTATGTGTACTCTTCTGATGCTGGCTGCGCAAAATGGAGTAAAGACGGAAATGAGCGATTATCATTTGTCGGAACTGCAGATTAAGATTTTCAATAATATGATAAAAGACAAGGACAAAGGATACCTGATGTGTATGACGACAGGGCTTTGGCGGGCAACAGAAAAGTTCGACAAGAAAGAAGATTTATAGGATGCCCTATCGAAACAGCCGATCCTTCGCCAGGTTCTTCGCGTTGCTCTGCGTCCGTGAAGACAAAAGACACTGGATGCCCGATCAGGTCGGGAATGACAAAAGGGGGCTATTTTCATACCAATGACAGCTGTGAAGGGAGGGAATGGTCAGCGAATGAACGGACCTTAAGAATGATAACGGAGAGGGGAACGGTTCAAGGTCAGAGGACCAACATCAATCGGCATGATGCGCCGCGAGGGTTGTGCACATGTGAGCCAGACGTTGCCGGAGCTTGGCGGGCTGCATGATGGTGACGCCCTCGCCCCACGTGACCAAGTGCCAGCACATCTCGTTGATGCCGCCCGCCTTGAAACGCACGGTCAGGGATTTGTCCTTGTTTTTGACGGTGGTCTGGTCCGGATGGAAGAGGAACGTCTTGGCGTCCGGTGCCGCCCCGGCGTCGAAGCGCAGGACAACGTCTATGGCCTCTTCCTGGAAGACGCCGAACGAACGTTTGGCATACGTGCGGAGATCGAAATCCTGGTCGCGGGTGAACGTCTCTTCGGTCATTTCCGGTTTGCTCATGTTGGAGAGACGCCAGAGCCGCATGTCGTTGCCGCGTGTGGTTCGGCCAACCAGAAACGTGCGGTTCCCGTAGAGCAGGCCGTAGGGCTGGACGCGCCGTGAACTGCGCCGGCCCGTGGATTGTGCGCGATACCGGAACGTGACCACGCGGCAGGCCTTGAGGGCCTCGCGCAGGGTCGTCAGCAGGCCTTCGGCAAGTCGGGGTTTTGGTCCCGGACGCATGGCCAGACCCTCGGCCTCCATGAGCGCTTCCCAATCGGTTTCAAGCGTGCGTAGCGATTTGTCGGGCAACGTGGCCCGAATCTTGGCGGCCAGGTCCCGCAGCAGGGTCGCTCGCTCACCCAGCCCCCTGCGCTCCAATGTCTCGGCTGCGGACGAGAGTTCCGTCAACTCCTCGGGCGACACGGACACGAAATGCTGCAAGACGGGTGACTGCAACCGCCAATGCCGTTTCCGTTCATCCCGGTCCACCACGATCAGCGGTCCGAACGCTTCATCAACCGCGTCGCGCAGGCGCTCCGCGGTCCGCCGGCTGATGGAAAATTCGGTGCGGATGTCGTCGAGCGTCAGGCCGCCCCTTGCGCCTTGAAGGCGCATGGCTAATCGCACGATGTCTGTTACGCGTTCGTAGCGCATTCGGGCGTCTCCTGTTGCGGGTCCCCTTCGACTACGCTCCCTTCGACAAGCTCAGGGCAGGCTTTAGCAGATGCATCAGAGGGATGCAACGCTTGCATGGAAGCAGGTTTGTTCACCCTAATCCACCCTCACCTTAATCCTCTCCCATCAAGGGAGAGGAAATTTCATCCTTCCCCCCCCACCTGTCCCCCCACCGGTTCGCCTGCGGGCTGCGCCCTTGTCTCCCTCGGGACGGCACACAGGCCGTCCCCTACACTCAAGGGGGGAGTGATTATGGCAGAAAGCCGCTCTTTTTCGTCTGGCCGGGTTTGGCCTCGCACTCGGTGCGCAACATGTCGGCGATGAAATGGGCATCGTGCAGGAGGTCCAGCGCCTCGACTGCCCTGCGGACAACGGCGAAATCGCCGGGAGTCAGCACCGGGAGAGCCGCGAGTTCCTTTGGGGGCGCGAGGTTGAAGTACGCCCGGAACATGGCCGACGCCTGTTCCGTGGTGAGATAGCCGAGCTTGATCTTGAACGTAAAGCGGCGCAACGTGGCCGGGTCGAGTTTCTCGACGAAGTTGGTGGTGCAGGCAAAGGGAAACCGGTGGCTTTCCATCCAGGTCAGCATCTCGTTGACCTGGCTGATCTCCCAAGTGCGCTGGGCCATTTGCCGATCGGCAAGCAACGAATCTGCTTCGTCAAACACGAGAAAGGTCTCCTGATTGCATGCATCGGCAAAGGCCTTGGCAATGTTCTTTTCCGTCTGGCCGACCCACATGGAAAGCAAGTGGGATGCCCGCATCTGCATGATTCCCAAGCCCAGACGCTCGGCGAGGTAGCGGACAAACGCACTCTTGCCCGTGCCCGGCGGTCCCTGCAAGCAGAGCGAGAATCGTCGCTCCTTCTTCTTCGTGAGCCGGTCCGCGAGACGGATCAGGTCTTGGTCTGCCCTGATGAAGGCCGGGTCGAACTTGTCCGGCGGTCTTTGGGACGGCTTCTCACACGAGAGCACCCGGGACAGATTGCGCACGCCGTGTCGCACCGTATCCAGACCTCCGCCGCCAAGCTTGGCCGCAGCCGTGGCCCCGGCCGCGACGCCGGGCGTGGCGTCGAACTCCGTGGCCAGGGCGAGTGCGTCGCTCTCGTTTGCGTCAATGCCGTGACGCGAGAGTTGTCTGGACCAGATACGCGCCCTGACCTTGGGCGGCGGCATGCGCAGTTCCATGGCGAACATCATGCGGCGCAGGATGCTCGGATCGATCTCGTCGGTCAGGTTCGTGGTCCACAGGATGGGCGCGGCGTTCTGTTCGAGAAGCCGGTGCATGAACACTTTGGATTCGCCGTGCCGGTGACCGTGAGAGAACCCCAAGAAGAACCCGAACCCGCTTGATCGTGAGCCCGAAAGCAAGTCATCCATCTCGTCAAAGAGGAGAATCGACTTCCGGTCACGGCCAACCAGGCATTGGGCCAACTTCAACTCGTCCAGCCGCTCTCTCCGGCTCGGTTCTTTCTTGTCTTCGTCGGCCTCGCCGATGCTGTAGATCGTGGAGCCAAGCCTGTTGGCCAGCACCTTGCAGAATTCGGTTTTGCCGGTCCCGGGAGGTCCGTATAAAAGAATGTTGACGCCCGAGACGCCGCTCCGCAGTGCGCCTTTCAGCAACCCTTCGACGTGGTCTCGATCTCGTGCAAGGTGGTCGAAATCCGGCCACTCGAGTTCACTCTGCGTCGGGGTGCCCAGTAGCAGATGCGTCGGGTCAAGGCCGGCTTCGCCGGGGGAGATGGCCAGCCGGTGCAACCGGTCCATAAGGTTGACATCACCGTCACTATCGACGGAGATCAACCCTGACCGAAGGAGTGGCGCATCGGGCTTGAAGCGGCTGAGGACCGTATGGACCGATCTGTCGAGCAGATAACGGAGAACGATACCCTTGACGTTGAGCTTTGCCATCTTCCGGCTCCTCACGTCGAATACTTCATCGATCATCGACTCGATGATCGGTTGTGTCTCGCAACGCAGCATGAAATTGAGAATATCCACGTCCGTTGGAGAGAGTCCCATTGTCTTTCCCAGATGCCGGATGCGCTGTGACGTGGTGTCTTCAGGCGCGTTTTTTGTCGCCGAGCGCTTGTCTTCAAGGAGCTTGAGAAGAGCCTGCCAGTTCTGTTTGGATGGACTCGTTTTGTGCTCGTCCCTGAACGATCGACGGCGTGGCGGTTGCACCATGCCGTTGAGGTTCAGTTCGTCGGCGTTGTCGGCAACCCACTCGCTGAGCTTCTCCGCTTCCTTACTGCGGTAATGAAGACGTGAGGCGGCATTCGTGAGATAGCAGAACGTGAGATGTTGTTCGTAGGGTGTCGATGAGGGTATCAGCATGTCACTTCCTTTCTTTCGTGTTTTTTGTGAGATGCTGTCACCCTACCAAACATCTGCGTCAGATTCGGACGTAGGTAATTCTGATGTCGGGAACAACGATCGCTGTTCCCTACTGTCCAGGCGTTTCCGGTGGACAATCGCACGTACCCATTGTTAGACTCCGGTGAAGGTATCCCATGCAATTCCACGTAGCCATAGCTCGTGATTCGGGCGCGGATCGGGCGGCGCAGGCGTTAGTCGCGTCCGTGCGGGAGGCGTTCGGCCGGACTGCCCCTGATTTGGTTTGTCTGTTTTTTTCGCCGCATTATGCGAAGGCCGCACGTGAATTGGTCGAGACGCTCCACCGGGAATTAGCCCCCAGAGTGATGGTCGGCTGCATGGGCGGCGGCGTGATCGGACCAGCCGAGGAATACGAGAATACGCCGGTCGTGACCTTGTGGGCGGCTCAACTGCCTGAAGTGCGGATGGTCCCCTTTCATTTGACGTTCCACGAAAAGGAATCCCAATCCTCTTATACTTTCGAGGGGTGGCCCCAGGAATTGGAATCACTGTCTGAGCGGCCCACGTTCCTGGTGTTTGCCGATCCCTTTTCCACGCCTATCGAAGACGTGTTTGAAACCATGGAGACACGCTGCCCGGGTGCGCCCGCGATCGGGGGCGTTGCCAGTGGGGGCACGGATCTTGGGGAAAATCGATTGGTGATGAACGGCGGGATCGTGCAGGAAGGCCTCGTCGGAGTGGCTTTATGGGGACCGGTGTGGATTCGAACCCTGGTGTCTCAGGGCTGCCAACCCATCGGCGAACGTTACGTGGTAACCAAGGCTGAACGAAATATCATGTATGAGTTGGGCGGCGTGCCCACGCTTGAACGGCTCCAGCAGACACTCGAAGACTTGGGACCGGAACGGGGGAAACAGGTCGCCATGGCGGTACAGGTCGGCGTGGCGTTTGATGAGCAGCGCGAGCAGTTCGGCCGGGGAGATTTTCTCATTCGCGGGTTGCTGGGCGCGGACCAACGCTCCGGGGGCGTGGCGATTTCCGACGTCGTGAAGGAAGGGCAGACGATTCAATTTCACGTGAGGGATCCGATGGCCGCCAGTGAAGATTTCAATCTATTGCTGGCGCAGGATCGCTTGGACTTCCCGAATTCTCCTTTCAAGGGAGCCCTGTTGTTCAGTTGCAACGGCCGGGGCCGGCGGTTTTTCGCCGAACCCAACCATGATATTACGGCCCTCCAACGACAGGCCGACGGGATTCCGGTCGCGGGGTTTTTTGCCGCCGGAGAGATCGGGCCGGTGGGCGGGAAGAACTTCATTCACGGGTATACCGCGAGCGTGGCGCTTTTTGCCGAGCCGTTCCCGGATAGATAAGAGTGCGGATGTCGGATCGAAAGGAATAAAAGAACATGGTGTTGAAAAACATTCGGGCTTGGGTATGGGTCGTGGCGGTCAGTGGAGTATTTGTTCTTCAAGGGCCGGGAACGGTGCTTGGAGCAGAACCCGAACCCGTCAAGACGTCGTCCGGGCTGCAATACGTGGACCTGGTGACGGGCGATGGCCGTGAGGCGCACGTGGGAGAAACTGCGTTCGTCCATTATACGGGCTGGCTGGAAGACGGAACGAAGTTCGATAGTTCGGTGGACCGCGGAGAGCCGTTCTCTTTTCGGTTGGGTGCGGGTCGCGTCATCAAAGGCTGGGATGAAGGGGTCGTGGGCATGCGAATCGGCACGAAACGCAAGTTGATTATTCCGCCCCATCTCGGATACGGCAGTCGCGGCGCGGGGAGCATCATTCCGCCGAACGCCACGCTGATTTTTGAAGTGGAACTTCTGGATCTCCGGTAAAATATCGTTCCGTTCACGGGAGGCGTTTCAGCCTGCCCGGCATCCGATTGCTCTGCTCTTATGAAACAAACCTCCCTGTATGAGGCCCACGTGGCCCGGAAGGCCAAAATCGTGGATTTCGCCGGTTGGGCTATGCCCCTCCAGTATTCAGGCGTTCTCGATGAATATCATGCGGTTCGCACCACCGCGGGCCTGTTTGACGTGAGTCACATGGGGCGCCTGCACGTCGAGGGCAGCGGGGCCGTGCCGTTCCTGCAGCGAGTGACCACCAATGACGTGCAACGCGTCGAGCCCATGGGCGCGCAGTACTCGATGATTTGCAACCCTGACGGGGGCGTCAAAGACGATATTTTCGTGTACCGGTTGGGCGCGGAGGAATTTCTGCTGTGTGTGAATGCGTCCAATCTCGACAAGATCAGAAGTTGGCTGTTCCAGCAGCAGGGTGACGAACAGGGGGAGTTGCGCATCGTCGATCGATCGGAAGATCTGGCTCAATTGGCGCTGCAAGGGCCTGCCTCCAAGGCGCTGTTACAGGCGCAGGTGCAATCGTCACTCGATGAATTGAAACCGCGACGCTGTATCCGGGAGACGGTCGGCGACGTCGAGTGTTTGATCACGCGGACCGGCTATACCGGAGAGCCGGGATATGAATTGTACGTGCCGGCCAAGCAGGTTCGCCACGTATGGGATCGACTGATGCAGGCCGGAGAGGAGTTCGGCTTGAAGCCCGCGGGGTTGGGCGCGCGGGATTTGCTGCGGCTGGACATGGGGTATTTGTTGTATGGCAACGACCTGACCGAAGCGACCACCCCTATCGAAGCCAATGCCAAATGGGTCGTGAGCTTTGACAAAGGCGCCTTCATCGGCGAGCCCGTGCTCAAACGGCAAATGCAAGAGGGGCCGTCACGACGCCTGGTGGCATTCGAATTATTGGAAAAAGCCGTGCCCCGTCACGACATGCCATTGTTTGCTCAGGACAAACCGATCGGCACGGTGACCAGCGGGAACCTGTCGCCCATTTTGCAGAAAGGCATCGGCCTGGGGTACGTGGACCCCGCCTATACCGAGGCAGGCACGGCGTTCGACGTGGAGATTCGAGGCAGGCGCGTGCCGGCCCGAGTCGTCGGCCTTCCCTTTTATAAAAAGCCCAGGCCGCCGGCGTGAGATTCGGCATGAATGCAGGGCGATGAAGAAACCGATCTATAAGGGAAAAATTATCGACCTCTTCGTGGAGACGGTGACCCTCCCGAACGGGGCCACCGCAGACCTTGAGGTCATTACCCATCCCGGCGCCGCGGCCGTGGTGCCGATGAAAGACGACCGGACGGTGGTCATGGTCCGGCAATATCGTCATGCCGTCGGAGGTTTCATCTATGAAATCCCCGCGGGCAAGCTGCATCCCGGCGAAGACCCCAAGGATTGCGCGGCTAGAGAAGTGGAAGAAGAGATCGGTTACAAGGTCGGCCGGTTGGAGCCGCTCCTGAGCTTTTTGACCACGCCGGGCTTTACCAACGAAATCATTCACATTTTCGTGGGGCACGAACTTTCGCCGGGCACGCAAGATCTGGGTGCGGATGAAGTCCTGGAGATCATTGAAATGCCGCTCGACCAAGCCATCGCTCGTATCAATACGGGCGAGATCCAGGACGCCAAGACCATCATCGGCCTCCAGGCGGTTTGTCTCCGACTTCGTAACCTTTAGCCCAACAGAAACCCCTCCTTTAACGGGTCGTCCGGGTCGATCATGAATTCGTGACGGCCCGTGAGCCAGGCATGGCCTTCGACTTCAGGAATAATCGCCGGGCATGAGGCCAGTTGCGTCTCCTCCACAATTTTCCCTCCGAACTGCGTGCCCAGAATGCTTTCAAATCGTAGAGATTGTCCCACCTTTAGGGTCCCTTTGGCGTGGAGGAGGGCCAAGTGGGCGCTGACGCCGGTTCCGGTCGGCGATCGATCCAATGCGCCATTGGCAAAGATACAAGTCTGCCGCACGTCCCCTCCGGGTGTCTGCGGGGGTCCGGTAAAGATCGAGCCGTAGAGATAACCCAGTTCGGGCTCCGTGGGATGGGAAATGGTGCGTTCGGCCATGATGGCCTGTTTAATGGCCAAGCCCAGGGCCTGGAGTCGCGGCGCGTGTTTGGGTTCGAGGTCTAGGCCCAACGGCTCCGCTTGGCAAAAGGCATAGAACGCCCCGCCAAAGGCGATATCATATTGAACCGGGCCGATGCCCGGAACGTGAACCGTCTGCTCCACGTCCAGGACAAACGAGGGTATGTTGAAAAATGCGACGCTTCGCACCTTGCCTTCGTCAAGGGCAGCTTGCGCCGTCACCAGGCCGCTGGGGGTGTCGAACCGGATGGTGGTGGTCGGAACGGAAACGGGAAACAACCCTTGTTCCAGCATGACGGTCGTGAGCCCGATGATCCCGTGCCCGCACATCGTGCTGTAGCCTTCATTATGGAAAAACAGCACGCCGGTATCGGCCTTCGGGTGTGCGGGGGCAACCAACAGGCAACCGTACATGTCGTGATGGCCTCGAGGTTCCCACACGAGCGCCGTGCGAAGATGATCCAGGTGTGTCCGGCAATACCGGCGTTTTTCCAGGATGGTGAAACCGGCCGGCTCGGGAAATCCGGACGTCACCACGCGAAGCGCTTCGCCGGCAACGTGACAATCAAGGGTGGTGATGACGTGCATGGCTGGGGCTGAGAAGAACGTGACTGCCGTGACGATGGGCAGCCCCGAAAACAATCAGCTCTCGTCAGGTGAAGTGTTCCGTCATGAACCAACCGGCGATCGAAAGCCGTTTGTGTTCGCCCGCCAGCGCGTCGACCCGGCACACGCGATGGAACCGGGGTACGGCAAAGAGGGCAAGTGATCCCGGTTGCGGGGCGATGCATTGCGCCACTTCCAGGACACGGTTCCCGCGCGAGTCCTTCCTGGCATGATAGATGATGAGTTCCCCGCCCCAATCGGTGTTCCATTCGGAATGGACGTAGGTCGCCAGGGCCAGCCGCCGGAGCGGCGGTGGGCGGTCACTGTTGTCGGCGTAGGCTTCATCCGTATCATCATGCGTCGGCAAACAGTCCCCGGCGCCATAGGAATAGAAATTGAAATTCACGTGCCGTTGCCGGATATTGGGAAAGGATTCCACGTACTCCATAATGCTTGGCAGCGACATTTTGTCGAGAAAGAGTTGCCGCTCGCGCGGACCCATTTCGGCTTTCAGCCAATTGCCTGAATCGGGGAACGCCCGGGATACCGCGGGCATGTCCAAGAGACCCGTCCAAGTCGAATGCGTCATCGCCTCTCGAAAGATTTCCATTTCCTTTTCGGTCCAGAAATTTTCCAGTACCAGGACCGGGTCTTTCCGAAAAGAGAATTTTTTGGGATTGAATTGATGAAACGATACTTTCATGAACGGACCTTACCCCGGCGTGACGTCGGCCGGGACAATAGGTGTTGATCGAAGGGTAAGGGAACTGAAGGAGGAGGGTCAAGAACGCTCGGGACTTGGCTGAGACAGGCGTTTGGCCAAGCGACTGGCCACGCGGGTCATGGCGGTCGAGCGGTCCTTGGGGTCGAGGATCACGTTGAGGACGTGCAGGTGTTCGGAATCCGCCATGGCCGAATCCATGGCCTGCACAAAGGTCCCGAACGTCTCGACCCGGTGACCGATACCGCCGTTGAGTAACGTGCAGATTTTGTCATAGTGCCATTCATACACGTCGTTGAACGGCCCTTCCAGGATTTCCCGTTCGGTGGTGTAGCCGCGGTTGTTGAGAATGATGACAATGGGCGTTTGTCCATGCCGGAGACAGGTCGCGAGTTCGGTCCCGGTCATCTGAAACGCGCCGTCGCCGACCAGGACCAGCGGCCTCAGGGACGGATCGGCGAATCCTGCGCCAAGCGCGGCGGGGACGCTGAACCCCATGGACGTATAGTAGGCCGGAGACAGGAACTCGGCGCTTTTCCGCACGCGGAGATCCGCAGAGGCGAAGAGCGATTCGCCCACGTCGGCAATCACCACGGTGTGTTCGTTCAGCAGCCCGTCCAGATACCCGACCATACTCTGAAGGGTCACGGGCGCGTGAGGGGGCGGCGCTTCAATCGCGCCGAAATCCCGAGTGGGCAGCGGGCGCGGCAGAAACGAGGGCAGCGGGGCCGTCGAGAGCGCCCGGATGAAGTCCTCGAATCGGACACCTTCATAGCGATGGTGTTTGATGGCAATCGAATCGGCCGTGGCATGGATCGTCCGTCCGGCGGCCAAAAGCGTGGAATGGATTTTGACGTCTTCCACGTCGGTCAGGAGCGTGCCCAACGTCAGCAGGCAATCGGCCTGGTCCACGAATTCCAGAATTTCGTCACGACCCACGAGCCCGCCGTACACGCCGATGAACAAGGGATGATCCTCCCGAATGACCGATTTGCCGAGCAACGTCGTGGCCACGGGGACGCCCATGCGTTCCACCAACGTCGTAAGTTCGTTCTGGAGCCCGAACCGATAGATCTCCGCGCCGGCCAGGATCACCGGCCGTTCCGAACTCGAAAGAATCGTGCGCACCTCGTCGACGGCTTCCTTTAATGCGATGGGATCGCTCTCGCCGGTCGTCGCGGGAGGCGTGGGGGATGAAACCCGGACGGGGGCGAAGACCATGTCCCGGGGAATTTCCAAATAGATCGGCCGTTTGTATTGCAGCATGGCGGCCAGGGCGCGATCGATTTCCCGTTCGGCCGTCAGGGGATCGTCGAGGATCACGGCCGCCACGGTGATCTTTTCGAACACGTCGCGTTGGGTAAAGAAATCCCGGACCATGTGATGCAGAAAGGGCGTGGTCAGTCGTTCGGCCAGCCCCGGCGACCCCGACAGCAGCACGACCGGCGACCGCTCCGCATACGCGCAGGCGATGGCATTGACGATGTTCAGCCCGCCGACGCAATACGTGACGCAGGCCCCGCCGATGCCGTGGAGCCGCGCGTAGGCATCCGCGGCGAACCCGGCGCAATCTTCGCGGGTGGTGCCGACGTGCTCGATGGGCGATTCCTCGATCAGTTGAAAGAGAGAGAGGACGTAGTCGCCCGGAATGCCGAAAATATGTTTCAGCCCGAGCCGGTGCAAGCGGTCGAGAACCAGAGATCCTATGGTGTGCGACGTGCTCATTCTCTATTGATTATAACATGGCAAATAAGTATGTTGTGCTAAACTTCGGTTTGCGTCATGAGTAAGGCATGCTTTCTATATTTTTTTCAGCGAGGAGGAAAAGGCGATGCTAACTGATACCCCTGTTGTTGTCGTTACCCACCAGCCCGGGTTGCCGCCCGGTACGTGGAGTCTATCTAGAGTAAGGAAAGGATTGATGGCGGCGCTCGCCGTGGCGCTCGTGTCCTTCGGCGCGAGCGCCCATGCCGGCGAGGGACCGTACGTCGCGGTCGGGGGCGGGGTCAACATTCTGAACGATGCCGACGTTACGGCACAGTACGCCAATCCCCTGTTCACCCCGCTCAATGCCAAAACCAGTACCGATACCGGGTATAAGGTGAAAGGCGCGCTCGGTTGGGCCTTTGCCAACGGCTTTCGCGTCGAAGGCGAGATCAGCTACCGGAAACACAATCTGAACGAAATCAATGTCAGAAGTCCGGGCGCCTTTGTCCTTGACGCTTATAACGCTTTTGCAAGAAGCCGGGGTCTAACTGAGGGACGCGATTACTACCTTGCGGCCGCTGAAGCCAACCCAGGCTTAAAACAAACATTGGAACAGGCAGCTATCCAAGGAAGCCCCCACCCCCTCACCGGCGATTTTCAGGCACTGACCTTCAAGGCCAATGCTTTTTATGATATTGACCTGGGTTTCGCGTGGAAACCTTACGTCGGTGGCGGCATTGGGTTGACGAAGGTTTCTGTGGATGTGAGTTCGGGAACCACAGGCAATGTGCTTGTTGACGATAGTGAGACCGTGTTCTCTTATCAGGTGGGTGGAGGCGTCGGTTACGAGTTCCCCTTGCCGGAGGGCCGTTCGGTCACCCTCAGCCTGGACTACCGATACTTCGATGCCGGTTCGCCGACTTTCACGGGATATGAAAGCAACCTAGATTTCGACGCCAGCATATCCGGAAATTATGTGGGTGTCGGGCTCCGGTACGGGTTTTAGGCTACCTGCATCACCGGGCGGCAGGTTCACCCACTGCCGCCTCGGTTCTCCAACCGGTCAATCACCGCCGATCCCGCGGCGTCGCCCCAGACGTTGACCGTGGTGCGGCAGCGGTCCAGGAACCAGTCGATTACCAGGATGAGCGCAATGCCTTCGATGGGCAGGTTCACGGACTTGAGCACGATCACCATCGTGACGAGACCGGCTTCGGGGATGCCGGCCGCGCCGACCGCGGCCAGGGTTGCCGTCAGCACGATAATCACCGTCTGGGCGAACCCCAGTTCGATGCCGTAGGATTGCGCAATGAACACGGCGGCCACCGCCTCGTAGAGGGCCGTGCCGTCCATGTTGATCGTGGCGCCCAGGGGCAGCACGAAGCGCGCGGTTCGCGGCGAAACCTTGTTTTCTTCGATCACGGCTTCCATGGTGAGCGGCAGCGTGGCCGAACTCGAACTGGTGGAGAACGCCGTGGTCAGGGCGGTCCCGATGTTTCGTGCGTACGCGAAGACGTTCTGTTTCCCGACGAAGTGGAGGAGCAGGGGAATCACGATCAGGCCGTGGATCAGCAAACCCAGGATCACGGTGCCGGCATAGGCCCCTAACTGTACCAGTTGCGGCCAGAAGCCGCTGAACCCGCCCGCCTCGCCCAGACGGCCGGCAATCAACCCGCCGATGCCCACCGGCGCAAACCACATCAGCAAGTGGACCATGGCCATGATGGCTTCGTTCACGCCTTCGACGACTTGAATGACCAGCCTGCCCCGTTCTCCCACCGTCGTCAGGATCCCGCCGAACACCAAAGAAAAAATGATCAATGGCAGGACGTCGGCGTTGGCCATGGCCGAGAACAGATTTTTCGGGATGAGCCCGGTCAGGATGGTCCGGAGCAGCTCGGGCACGCTGTCGGGCTTGTCTTCCAATCGTTCGGACACGGACGTCATGTCGCCGACAGGGGTTCCGGCCGATTCCGGGGTGCCCGGCTGGATCAGCAGGACCAGGACGAGCCCGATGACGACCGCGATGCCCGTGGTGGTCATGAAATACAGGACCGCGCGGCCTCCCAGCGGGCCGAGTCGGCGGACGTCGCCGAGGCTGGTGACGCCGACGATGATGGAACTCATGACCAGGGGGACCACGAGCACGAACAAGGCTTTGAGAAACAGTTCCCCCAGGAACGCGACGGAATGCCCGGCTTCCGGCCACGTCCCCCCGAGGATCACTCCGGACACAATGCCCGTCAGGATCGCGAACAGCAGCGTGTTTGGTGATTTCGTTTTCATGGCGTCTTCGGTTGCCCCTCGTCCTCAGGGCGTTCGGAAATTATTGATAATACTCGATGGGAGGACACGTGCAGACCACGTTGCGATCCCCATACGCACTGTCGATCCGTGAGACGGCCGGCCAGAATTTCAGGTCCCGGAGCCACGGCAGGGGAAAAGCCGCCTGTTCGCGGCCGTAGGGATGGTTCCAGTCCGCCTTGGTGACGTCTTCCATCGTATGCGGGGCGTTTTTCAAGGGATTGTCGTCTCGCGGGAATCGCCCTTCTTCAATATTCGCAATTTCTTTGCGAATTGCCAGCAGCGCGTCGCAATATTGGTCGAGTTCCGATTTGGATTCGCTTTCCGTGGGTTCGATCATCATGGTGCCGGCTACGGGCCAGGAGATGGTCGGGGCATGGAATCCGAAATCCATGAGGCGTTTGGCCACGTCTTCCACTTCAACGCCGGCGGATTTCTTGAATGGTCGCAAATCCAGAATGAATTCATGGGCGCATAAGCCGCCCTTTCCGGTATACAGAATGGAAAAATCCTTCTCCAATCGTTTGGCCATGTAATTGGCATTCAGGATGGCGACGCTGGTGGCCCGGGTCAACCCCGTTGCGCCCATGAGCGCAATAAACGCCCAGGAAATCGAGAGGATGCTCGGGCTGCCATAGGGTGCCGAGGAGACCGGCCCGATGCCGTGTTCTCCGCCTGTCTTGTGGATCGGATGTCCGGGCAAAAACGGAGCGAGATGTGGGACCGCGGCAATCGGTCCCATCCCGGGTCCTCCCCCGCCATGGGGAATGCAAAAGGTCTTGTGCAGGTTGAGATGACAGACGTCGGCGCCGATGTCGGCCGGCCGGCAGAGCCCGACCATCGCGTTCATGTTCGCCCCGTCCATGTAGACCTGACCGCCGTGTTCGTGTACGACTCCGCAGATTTCCTGGATCGTTTCTTCAAAGACCCCATGCGTCGAAGGATACGTCACCATGAGGGCGGCCAGCGTCTCGTGGTGATGGCTGGCCTTGGCGCGTAAATCCACCAGATCGATGTTCCCGCGTTCATCACAGGCCACGGGTACGACTTGCATCCCGGCAATCGCCGCGCTCGCGGGGTTGGTCCCGTGAGCCGACGCGGGGATCAAGCACGTGTTCCGGTGTCCGTGTCCGAGGCTTTCGTGATACGCCCGGATGACCAGCAGCCCGGCATATTCCCCTTGGGAGCCCGCGTTGGGTTGGAGTGAAACGGCCGGGTATCCCGTGATTTCCGAGAGCCAGGTTTCCAATTCCCGGAACAGTTGGGTGTACCCTTCCGTTTGTTTCGGAGGAGCAAACGGATGCAGGCGACTGAATTCCGGCCACGTCACGGGAATCATCTCCACCGTGGCGTTGAGTTTCATGGTGCAGGAACCCAGGGGAATCATGGAATGGACCAGCGAGAGATCCCGAGACTGGAGACGATGCATGTAGCGCAACAGTTCGTGTTCGGAACGATAGCGATGAAAGATTTCGTGCGTCAGAAAGGAGGTCGTGCGGGCAAACGGGGCCGGCAACGAGACGGAGCGCGTGTCCGCGAGTTCTTTTGCCGTAAACCACACCTGACCGTCTTTCGAAAACGTCTTCCAGAGGGTTTCCACGTCTTCCATGGTGGTCGTCTCATCCAATGAGATGCCGAAGGAGCCGTCTGCAAATTCCCGAAGGTTGAGACGATTCTGCTCCGCCCGGTCGCGGACCCGGTCCGCCGGGAGCGCGGTCGCGGACACCCGCAACGTATCGAAAAAGAGTTCGTCCGGCACGCGGCACCCGAGACGGGACAGGCCCTCGGCCAGGACGAGGGTCAAGCCGTGGACGCGCTCGGCCATGCGCTTCAGCCCGTCCGGCCCGTGATACACGGCATACATACCGGCAATATTGGCCAACAGGACTTGCGCGGTACAGATGTTGCTCGTGGCCCGGTCGCGACGAATGTGTTGCTCCCGGGTCTGTAACGCCAGCCGGTACGCCGTTCGCCCCTGGCTGTCCTTGGACACGCCGACGATGCGTCCGGGGATCTGGCGCTTGTAGTCTTCGCGCGTGGCCAGGAACGCGGCATGCGGGCCCCCGAATCCCAAGGGGACCCCAAAGCGCTGGCTGGAGCCCACGGCGATATCCGCGTCGAATTCACCAGGCGGTTTGAAGAGGGTCAGCGCGAGCAGGTCCGTGGCCACGACGACCAGGGTGCCCGCGTCATGGGCACGCCGGACCAAGTCGTGGTTGTTGTGAAACGTGCCGTCCGTGGTGGGATATTGCAGGAGGAGCCCGCCATACGACGCCCGTTCCCAGTCGATCTCATCGACCGGGCCGATATCCAAATCGAGACCGAGCGATGCGGCGCGCGTCCGGACCACGGCCAGCGTTTGCGGGTGACAGTTGTGCGAGGCGAAAAACGCCGGCCGTCCGGTGATGGCTTTGCACATGGCCATGGCTTCCGCTGCGGCGGTTCCTTCATCCAGAAGAGACGCATTGGCCAACGGGAGGCCGGTGAGATCGGCGACCATCGTTTGAAAGTTGAGCAGGGCTTCCAGGCGTCCTTGGGCGATTTCCGCCTGGTAGGGCGTGTACTGGGTGTACCACGCCGGATTTTCCAGGATGTTCCGGAGAATGACCGGGGGCGTGTGACAATCGTAGTACCCCATCCCGATAAACGACCGGAACACCTGATTTTTTCCGGCCATGCGCCTGAGGTCGGCCAACACTTCCTGCTCGCTCCGCGGGGGCGGCAAGTCGAGCGATTCATGAAAACGAATATCCTCGGGGACCGTGGCGTTGACCAACGTCTCCAGTGAAGGGAACCCGAGGACGTTCAGCATGTCCCGGGTTTCCGTCTCCGTCGGCCCGACGTGTCGATCATGGAACGTCTTCGCGGGCCTCAACCAATTCTGTGCTGGGCGGTCAGTCATGGATGGCGCAACACGCGATGCTCAGTCCGGATTGAAAACGGTTCATGATGGTCTTCTCAGCAAAAGGTCAGGGAAGAGTCGTCGTGAGACGGTCAATGCGTCTGAAGAACGTTCAACGAATATGAAGAGGTTGCTGGAGCGGTTGCGTGCGTTGCCGTTTCCCGGCCGATGCGCACGTGATCACAGTCAATCATAAGCCTATCATGGTCTTTCAAACCCTGCCAAGGCATCCGGCCGTCTTGAGGAAATCTTATCCTTGCACGCGGACGGTGACGGTCATGGATTCCGTGGCGTCTCCTATCCGGATACCGGATACGGGCGCGGCGTCTCGATAATCCAGACCCGTTGCCACGTGCACGTAGCGCTCATCCGGCGACGTGCCATTTGACACGTCAAACCCGGTCCATCCCAGGCTCTCGACCCAGACTTCCGCCCAGGCATGGCTCGCGTCCTGTTCCGCGCGGTCGTCCAGCATGAGATACCCGCTGACGTATCGGGCCGGAAAGCCGAGGAGGCGCGCCGCACTGAGAAACACGTGCGTATGGTCCTGGCACACGCCGTGCCCTGCCCGTAGCGCGTCTTCCGCCGTGGTTTGGGCGCTGGTCCGTCCTTTCTTGTAGGAGATGGCCTGTGCCACCAAGCCGGACAGCGTGTGCAGCCGCGTCAGGTCGTCCCCCGCGTTGCCGCTCAGCGATGTGATGAGAGTTTGGATAGGCTCCCCCGGCTTGGTGAGTGCGGTCGACCGTTTGAAATACCACAGTGGCGTGTCGCCGTACTGGTGGCCGGCTATCCCGCTTTGCGCGACGGTTTCGACTTCCCCTGTGCAAAGGATACTGATTTCCGAGTGATCTTCATGAAGGCTGATCAGGGTCACGAGGTTCTGGTGCTGATCCGTCAACTCGAGTTCCTTGCGACCGCCTTCAACCGTAATGCCCCACGCTCGTACGTTCTGTGACGCATGGGATTTCGGGGTCAGCCGAGCCTGTTGCAAGGCATAGTGCACGGGCCTGTCGTATTCGTATTTCGTGAGATGGGAAATGTGCAATCTCATCCTGCTATCCGTAAAAGCGATAATCCTTTTCAATCTGCCGGCCCAGGGCATTGTTGTCGCGGATGAAATCCTGGACAAATTCGTGCAACCCGGCATCGAATATCTGGTCGATTGAGCGGTCCGTCAGCTTGGCGAACACCGTTTCCGCCTGATCGAAACAGGGCTGGTGAACTTCATAATCCTTGGCGATGTGCGTGAGATTATCCGTGATCTTGGAATAACAGAAGGCGAGAGAACGCGGCATCCGCAGATCGAGCATCAGGAAGTTCGCGATCTCCCGCGGACGCACGTCGCCTTTATGGAGCCGATGGTAGGAGCGTTGGGCCGACACCGACCTGAGAATGGTTTCCCACTGGACGTTATCCACGGAGCTGCCGACCAACGAGACGGACGGCAACAGCAAATAATATTTGACGTCGAGGATGCGCGCCGTGTTGTCCGCCCGTTCCAGGAACGTGCCCAGCCGGGCGAAATTGAAAATCTCATTGCGCATCATGGTGCCGTGGAGCGTACCGTTGAGCAGGGCGTTTTGCTGCTGAATCGTGTTGAGGACAAAGGGCAATTCCCGTTCTCGCACGGGACGGATGAGCAATTCCTTCAGGGTCAGCCAGCATTCATTGGTCGCCGACCACAGCTCACGCGTCAGCGCGGTACGCAGGCGCCGGGCATTGTCG
Source organism: Nitrospirales bacterium (assembly GCA_965203665.1). Classification (GTDB taxonomy): domain Bacteria; phylum Nitrospirota; class Nitrospiria; order Nitrospirales; family UBA8639; genus Bin75. The sequence continues at coordinate 2,270,606 of OZ241905.1, forward strand.
CGTGCCGCCTGGATCATCGACATGACGCTGGACGGATTGGACGGGTCGCGTAACAGGAAATCAATGACGTGGGTCGTCTTCATCCGTTCGTATTTTTCCATGAAAGCCGGCTTGGCGCCGACCGTGGTGAGCACGGACGCCCACTCGTTCTCCGCGGCGGCGGCGCGGGTCAGGGCGATGCGAAACCCCGCGTCGAGGAGGCGTGCGGTGTTTTCGTTTCGTTCCAGGTAACGAAACATCCAGAACAGGCCGTCGGCGGTTTTTCCAAGCATGCCCGCTATTCCTCCAGGACCCAGGTGTCCTTGGTGCCGCCGCCTTGGCTGGAATTGACGACCAGCGACCCCTTATTCAACGCCACGCGGGTCAGCCCTCCCGGAGTCATGTGAATCTCATCCGACGACACCAGGACAAAGACGCGCAGGTCCACGTGACGCGAGTCCAGGCCGTTCTTGGTCAAAATCGGCGTTGTTGAAAGCGGAAGGGTGGGCTGGGCTATATACTTCTCGGGTGTGGCTTCCAATTTGTTGCGGAACGCGACGAGTTCCTCGTTGCTCGCGGTTGGTCCGACCAGCATGCCGTACCCGCCGGAACCATGCACCTCTTTGACGACCATCTCGGACAGGTGGTCCAGCACGTAGCGCAACGCCTCCGGCTCGCAACAACGCCACGTCGGCACGTTCTCCAAGAGCGCTTTTTCGCCCGTATAAAACTGGACGATATCCGGCATGTACGAATAGACGGCCTTATCATCGGCAATGCCCGTGCCGGGTGCGTTGGCGATGGTGATCCCGCCGGCCCGGTAGACGTCGAATATACCCGGCACCCCCAGGAGTGAGTCCGGATTGAAGTTGAGCGGGTCCAGGTAATCGTCGTCCACGCGCCGGTAAATGACGTCAATGGGTGCGTACCCTTGGGTGGTGCGCATGGCGACGCGGCCATCGACCACGCGCAGATCGTGCCCTTCGACCAGTTCCGCGCCCATCTGGCCGGCCAGGAACGCGTGCTCAAAATACGCTGAGTTGTATATGCCGGGCGTCAGCACCGCGATGACGGGTGTCCCTTTGCAGGAACGTGGGACGCAGTTGCCGAGCAAGCGTCGCAGATTCTTGGGATAGTTGCCCACGGCCTGCACGTTGATCCGCGCAAACAGTTCAGGAAACATCTGAAGCATGATTTCCCGGTTCTCCAGCATGTAGGACACCCCGGACGGCGTGCGGGCATTGTCCTCCAGGACGTAAAATTCGTCTTCGCCGGTGCGGACGATATCGACGCCGACGACGTGGGTATAGACGTTCCCCGGTGGCGAGACCCCCATCATCTGTGGCAGAAATGCGTTATTGTCGGAGATCAACTCCGCCGGAATGCGACCCGCCCGAATGATTTCCTGGCGGTGATACACGTCGTGCAAAAAGGCATTCATGGCCTGGACCCGCTGCCGGATACCGCGAACGAGTCGTGACCATTCACGACTGGAAATGATGCGCGGCACGACGTCGAACGGGATCAGCCGTTCACTGGCTTCCTCCTCGCCATACACACTGAAGGTGATCCCGATTCTGCGAAACACCGTCTCGGCTTCATCTGATTTCCGATGCAGCCACGCCGGGTCCTGGGACTCCAGCCATCGATGATAGTCGCGATAGGGCTTACGATGCGTGTCGCCCATCCCGAGCATTTCGTCGAATTTCATGAAGGCATTCATGCGATCGGCAGGTCTTGCGCCGCGTGACGGCCGCTATTGGTCAACGCCGCCCCGGACCGTTTCTCTTTCGCTATTCTCACGGAGCATGTTGCCGGTGGCCTCGCAGTGAGGGGAAACGGCCACTGGAATGGAAAGGAACCTCTGATTTAGTGCACTATCGGGCGTATGGCTGCGTTGTGTCCTCGCTCAACCCTCACCTATCTCTCTGATAAGCCTCGGGTTTCGCTCCGGGACGCCTTGCCCTCCATCCCGCTATCACAATAAAGCAGAGGTTCCGAAAGAACGTCATCGACCATTATCCAGATATTTCAGGATTTTTCAATCAGACAAGACGCGATCCGGCATCGAACGATCAGACGCTCTCTATTTTTTCTTGCTTGAGAAATTCTCGATGTTCCGGTACACAAGGACACGTCCGGTTTCCACGCGGGGAGACACGATGATCATTTTCTCCAACATCAAGAAATTGTATGACGGGACTTCAGCCACCGGTTCGGCGGTTCAGGAAGGCGTCGACGTATGGGTGGACGAGGGGAAAATAGCGGCGGTGAAACCGCACCAGGCCGAGCCTGACCTCAACGTTCGGCGGGTTGATTGTTCGTCACTCACCGCGACTCCGGGACTCGTGGACTGCCATAGCCACGTCACCGTGCTTGGCATTCATGACGAAGACCTGGCCACGATGAACGGGCCGGCCGGTCTGGTCTATACCGAGCGGATTCTGTATGCCACCTTGGTTCATGGCGGGGTGACGACCGTTCGTGACGTGGGAGGAGCCACGCACGTGGTGAAACGATTGGTGGAGGAAGGCGTGATCATCGGGCCCCGGTTGAAAATTGCCATTTGCATGCTGTCCACGACCGGCGGGCACGCGGATTTTCGAGGTACGGACCGGTGCCATGACACGATGTCCCGGCTGTGGCCTGCCGGTCCCGGTCGTCCTTCGAGCATTGTGGACGGGCCCTGGGACTGTCGAAAACGCGTGCGTGAAATCGCCGCGTGCGGCGGAGATTTGGTGAAAATTTGTACGAGCCCCGGGGTTGTATCTCCCTCGGACAAATTGGAGAATCGGGATTTCACACAAGCGGAAATTGAAGCGATTTGTGACGAAGCCGCCGGTCGCGGCATGATGGTTGCGGCCCATGCCCATAGCCGGCAAGGGATCGAATTGGCCATTGATTGCGGAGTGCATGACATTCAGCATATCTCGTTTCTGAATGAAGCCTTGGCGGAAAAAGCCTATGCCAAAGGGTGTACGGTGACCCCCACGTCATGGATCAATTACGAGTTGCCCAAGGCGGAGAACCTCTCGCCTTTTGTCGCCGAAAAAGTGCGACAGGTGACTGAGGCACATGCTGAATCAGTCAGAATCGCGCAGGCGAGCGGTCTCAACATGATTACGGGGACTGACCCGATCCTCCCCCGAATGCATGGCCGGAATTACATGGAGATGGTCTCGCTGATCAGGGATGGCCTTCCTCCCTTGGCGGCGTGGTACAGCGGGACGGGGCTTGCCGCCGAGCGCATCGGGCAAAACGATACCGGGAAATTGGTGCCGGGGTATCGGGCCGACATCCTGTTCAGCCGGGGCGACGTGATTGCCGACCCGCACTTGTTCGATCAAGGGGCGTTAGCGGAAGTGATCAAAGACGGAATCGGCTATCGCGGTTATCTGAACGGAGTTCCTCAGAAAACGTTTCGTTCCGGGGTGGACGACCTGCTGGCTTTCGGGAACCAGCCGCAGCCGGATAACTAAATGAACCGCTGATTTTTTGTGATAGCGGGATGCAGGGCAAGGCGTCCCATAGCGAAATCCGAGGCTTATCAAGCTAGATAGGCGAGGGTTGAGCGAGGACACAACGCCGCCATGCGCCCGATAGTGCAATAAATCAGTGGTTCGAATCAGGACGGCTGGATTTCCGGTTGGGAAAAGTCCTGCTGCGCAGGGTCGTCCTGCAAGTCCACGACGAGTTCCCCTTTGGGTGAGAAAAAGCCCTGTCCGTCGATCTGGACAATTCCGTTACAGTTTTCCTGGAAGAACTCCAGGATCCACCCGTTGAAATCATAGCCTTCGTCGGTGATGTCGTTTTTGAGGATTCGAGTCGCAAGGATAAAGTGGGCTCGAACGACGAATTCTCTCGCCAGGTCGGCCTCTACGTCCCCAAAGGGGGAGAGGTGCGCGGAAAATCCCTGCTGTTCTTTCTCGAAGACGTCTTGATAGGTGCCTTCATGACGAATGCAAAACAGTTGAATCGGTTTCTTCTCACGATGATACCCGACAGCCATTTGGACCCATGAATAGTCATCGAGCACTTCAGGCTCCACGTTGGGTATGAGGGGAACCTGGCTTTTCGATCTCAGGAAATCCAACAACAAGCGGAGAGCAGGAGGGTTCTTGCGTTGGCAAAAGACCCGGGAATAGAGAAACTCGTTCCCTGCGTCATCGGATTTGGTCAATGAAATGACGGATAATTCGCGTCCCATGGTTATTCCCTTTCACTTGAATCAATCAGGTTAAGCTCACTGTACAGTGGTCGGAACTTTGGCTTCAAGGAAACTCATCGATTATTTCGAATAGAATGCGGAGAGGTTTCCCATCATGAAAGGGTTTTCTGGTTGACAGGGTAGGACTCTTTCGGTAGACTCGCCTTCATCCTTTTTGTGCTTTTCTTTGTTCAGTTCTGTGACGTTAAGCATTTCGAGATATCTTCCAGTTTGAGCTGATTCCGCACGTGTTCAATCCTGCTGACACGTATCCTTATTCAAGAGGAGGTTCCTCATGGCCAAAGCTATGACCAAGTCTCAGATCGTTGATCAGTTGGCGACAAAGTCTGGAGTGACAAAAAAGATCACAAGTGAAATTCTCGATAACTTGGCTGCCTTGGCTTACAAGGAAGCGAAAAACTCCTTTACCGTGCCCGGACTTGGGAAGTTGGTGTTGTCTCATCGGAAAGCTCGAACCGGAAGGAATCCTCAAACCGGTGAGCCGATCAAGATTCCGGCCAAGAAAGTGGTGAAGTTCCGCGTAGCCAAAGTCGCGAAAGATTCCATCTTGGGCAAAAAGTAAGCTTTCAGTTTTGACGGTAAGACCGGGGCCGCCTGTTTTGCGAACAGGGATGACGAGTCAACGGTTTCTTGCACGAAAAACAGAAAGCTCTACACCCAACACATTTTCAGCGTATGGGTGTTTCCCGTTGTATAAGGTAAGCCTCAAGCCTTCGTTCTAATAAAACGAAGGCCCCAGCCCTTTCGTACTCATTCCATCGTGGGCCACGAGGCTGATTTCATCTCCATCGTGGACTGATGTATCTTCACTTGCCACCCGTCGATTGATCGTCACCATCACTTTATTTTCTCGTAAGAGTCTGGTCACCTGTCGAAGTTTGCGCCCCTGCTGTTTGATCAGTTGTTTGACCGAAAGGGGATCGTCCAATTCACAGGCCAAACTCCGTTCGCCGTCAGACGTTTCCAAATCTCCCATAAGGGTTATGGTCACCATCGATACCCTCTCTTTCTTGCAGCGAGCTGACGCGGTGATTTAGGGAACCTCTGATTTAGGGCACTATCGGGCGCATGGCGGCGTTGTGTCCTCGCTCAACCCTCGCCTATCTCCATGATAAGCCTCGGGTTTCGCTGCGGGACGCCTTGCCCTGCATCCCGCTATCACAATAAATCAGAGGTTCCTTAGTTCTATCATTGTGGATTGGGGATGGGGGGTGGAGGAATGACTCCATGCCTCATCCTATCAGGATGGACTGCCGTCGGGCAATCGGACGTGAAGAACCCGGGATGCGCCAAGCCGGGGCATTGGCCAAGGCAAGAGAAATCAGTATACTGGATCGACGACAATCCCATAACTGCACTCCCCGATAGACTTATGTGGCGTATCATTATCATTTTGGTTCTCCTGCTCATTCTGTTTTTGATGATCCGGAAATCCATTCGCGATTTTCGTGGCCGAAAATCCACCGATCCTTCTTTACCCTCGAAAGACATGATGGTGCAGGATCCCGTCTGCAAACTGTACATCACGGCGGGCTCCGCAGTGGTTGAAAAAATCGGGGGGCAGCATTACCACTTCTGCAGCAACGAATGTGCCCACAAATTCAAGAGCTATATGTCCGGATAAAGTTGGGGAAGTACCGGTCGAGAGCGGTCAGGAGAATTCAGGCGAGTGTTCCACCGCAGGATGAACCCGCGCCGGCCGTGCACCCATAACAATGTTGGCCGATGACGACCTGGCGCCGGGCCAACGCCTCAAAATCAAACTGCTCGATGGTTTGCGGAAGGTCGTGGTGCACGGGCATGTCGAGCATCTGGTTGAAATCGCAATCGGACAGCCGTCCGTCCCATCCCACGCTGAGCAAGCTACGGCACATGACGTGTTCGGCCACGCGCGGGTTGAAATTTTCAATCAGCAGGTTCATGTACGCTTCATACTCGCCTTGGGCGTGCAGGTCGTTCAGGAAACGGTTAATGGGCATATTGGTGATGGTATACAGGTGATTGAACCTGATACCGAAACGCGATAGCAATTGATCCTTATAGGCTTCCTCCAATTCCTGTTGATCAGGAGGCAGTTGCGGGCCCAACGGGTTATAGACGAGATTCAACACCAAGTCCGTACCTTCGTGTCCATAGCCCAACGCGTTCAATTGTCGTAAGGCGTCCAGACTCCGTGCGAAGACACCTTTGCCCCGTTGCTGATCCACATTCTCCTCAAGATAGCAGGGCAGGGAGGCGATGATCTCCACCTGGTGATCAGCCAGAAATCGGGGAAGGTGGGATTTCCCTTTGACGGAAAAAACCGTCAAATTGCAGCGGTCGAGCACCGTTTTCCCGAGCCCACGAGATTCTGAAACGAGATATTCGAAATGCGGGTTCATTTCCGGGGCCCCGCCGGTGATATCCACGGTGGTGATCTGAGGATGGCGGCGAAGAACCGTGAGGATGTTCTCCATCGTCTCCCGGCTCATGATTTCCGTCCTGGAAGGCCCGGCGTCGACGTGACAATGATGACAGGTTTGGTTGCAGAGTTTCCCGACGTTCACCTGTAACGTGTGAATGGTTCCGGCGCGGAGGGGCAGTCCCCCGTGTTCCGTCAGGGTTTGCGAAAAGACATGAGGGAGCACAGAAAGAGGCGTCATCGTCATCCGCGCAAAAGGATTTCGCATCAATAACAAAACACTTGTAACAAGGCCGCAGTCCGTTGATCAAGGGATTTCACGAGTCAGGCAACGCGGGGCCTCAATCCATTGTACCATGAGGAAATTATTCAAAGGGCCGCAGTCTGATGACGTTCGTCTCCAGGTGCATGCCCCGGGAGACAGCCTACCGTTGCAGGAAGGTCAGCGCGCCGCCGGCCTCCTGGTCCGCAAACCAAGTCAGCGTCCCGTCACGTGGGCCGATCACTTGAACAGGAAGCGCATCGGGTTGAAAAGGCCCTTCAAGCACGGCGTGAAGCGTTTCGGCTTTGGCGCGGCCAGAAATGAGAAACGTGACTTGTCTGGCGTGATTGAGAAGGACCGGGGTGAAGGTGATCCGGGACGCCTGCAACGTTTCGACCCAGGGAGCGGCAACGAGCCGGCTCGTTTCATGCACGGCCCGGGTGCCCGGGAACAGGGAAGCGGTATGCCCGTCCGGGCCCATGCCCAACAGGATCAAATCGAAACGAGGGACGTCCGGTTCGGAGACCTCGAATTGCTCGCGTAGCACGGCTTCATAGTGGTCGGCAGCGGTTTGGGCATTGGGGAGTTCACTCGGCACACGATGAACCTGCGCCGTGGAAATGGGCAGAAGTCGAAGAAGTGATTCTTGGGCCATTCGATAATTACTGTCTGTGTGATCAGGCGGGACGTGCCGTTCATCCCCCCAGAAAAATCTCACTTTTGTCCAATCCAGTTGATTCCGGAAAGGCGGGGCTGCGAGCATCGCATAGAGGCCTTTCGGGGTTGAGCCTCCGGCAAGGGCGATGGTAAACGAGTCCCGCGCCGTTATGGCTTGCTGCGCGTGATGAAGAACGTGGTGTGCCGCGGCTTCCAGCAACGTTTGGGCAGTCGGGTAGACGTGTATGTCACGTTGAGGCGAAGGCATGCGGGGCATCAGGAAGGTAAACCCATGGCCTTGCGTTCAGCAGCCGGAATAGCCTGAATCTTCGAGTTTGCCCATTTTGTCGAAGGCCAAACGAATTTGACAGTCCGCGGGAGCCATGCTGGAAAGCGGGGAGGATGATGGGCCGGTCAGGCGAAAATACATCCAGGTCTCGCCTCCGAAAAACCGCGTGGCTTTGGCGCCTGGCGTACCCCAATGCTCAAGAAACCACGCCTGCGTCTTTCCTTTGATCGCGGCAGGGTCAGGTGAGGCCTCCGCATGAGGAGACGTGCCACAGCCGCCCACGGCCAACGTTCCGAGAAGGAGAGCGCACAAGAGCGAAGCCTGGGCCTTAATGGTGAGAATGTCGAACGGCATCTTCGCGGAATCGTAACTCCGGCTCGGTGTCCAGTCAAATGAAGGAACGGATGCCGCCCTGAACTCATGCGGGGGTGTTTCCGATTGTCAATGTTCGACAGGCTCCATTACAATGTACGCGAGTAGCGCGGTGAAGACAGTGGTCGTCATTGTGCCGTGCGCCAGGGAACAAGCGTCAACAACGTGCTGAGGGAGGAAGAACATGCAAATCTACTTGGATACGGGGAACGTCAAGGAAATTGCCGAAGCCGCTCGAATGGGGATCCTGGATGGGGTTACCACCAACCCGTCATTGGTCTCCAAAGAAGGGCGGGACTTCAAGGACCTGATCCTGGAAATTTGTCAACTCGTGGATGGCCCGGTGAGTGCGGAGGTGGTGAGCGTGGAGGCTGATGCCATGGTCAAGGAAGGGCTGGAATTGGCCCGCATTCACCCCAACGTCGTGGTCAAATGCCCCCTGATCCCGGAAGGGCTCGCGGCCACAAAGCGCTTGGCCGCCGAAGGCATCCGGGTGAACGTCACGTTGTGTTTTTCACCGACGCAAGCCCTGCTGGCCGCCAAGGCCGGCGCATGGTGCGTGTCGCCGTTCATCGGCCGCCTGGACGACATCAGCAGTGACGGCATGGAACTCATCCGGCAAATCGTGACCATTTTCCACAATTACGATTATCCGACGCAGGTGCTCGTGGCCAGCGTGAGACATCCGCAGCACGTGGTGGAAGCCGCATTGGTCGGCGGCGATATTTGCACCATGCCGTACGGCGTCTTTCAGCAACTGGCCAAGCATCCGCTCACGGACATCGGGCTCAAGAAATTCCTGGCCGATTGGGAAGCCCGAAACGCGCCGAAAGGGTGAACTGGTCAGGACAGGCCGTCCACCAACCGCCGCGCGCGTTCGAATACGCCATGAAACATGGGTCGGGTGAGTTTTCCGGTGAAGGTATTTTGTTGGCTGGGGTGGTACGACCCTAACAAGGTAACGCCCCAGGCCGTGGCATAGCCGGTTCCGTGCCCGAACTTGGGTTTGCCCGTGCCCCGTCCCGGTGGTCCCGCGGCCGTCAGATATTCATCGAAGGCGATTTTCCCCAAGGCCACCACCACGGCGATCCGCTTTAACAACCGGAGTTCTTCCAGCACGTAAGGCCGGCATGTTTTAAATTCTTCTCTCGATGGTTTGTTGCCCGGCGGCGCGCAGCGGACGGCCGCACCCACGTAACAATCCGTCAATTGCAGTCCGTCGTCCCGATGGGTGGACTCGGCTTGATTGGCGAATCCGAATCGATGCAAGGCCTCATAGAGCCAGTCTCCGCTTCGATCGCCGGTGAACACGCGTCCGGTCCGGTTGCCCCCATGAGCCGCCGGTGCCAACCCGATGACGTAGAGTCTCGCACGGGGATCTCCGAATCCGGGAACGGGCCGGCCCCAATACTCCCACTCCTGAAAGCGTTTCACCTTCACGGCGGCGACCTCCCGGCGGTAAGCGGTCAAGCGCGGACAGCGCGTGCAATCGGCGATGGTCTGGTGTAAAACGTTGAGACTGCTCATCGCGGGAATCGTACCATAACGAACGAACCGGCTGACACATGTCTATCCGAATCAATTGCACCGACCAACACGTCCGAACGATGCTCAAGCAACTACTGCTGGCAGGTTTGGATGCCGCGAATCCCGAATCGGCCATCCGGCGCGCCGTGCGGGTCAGGAACAACAGCCTCATTGTAGGCGCGCGGCAGTACGATCTGACACAATTTTCGCGTGTCGTCTGCATCGGGGCCGGAAAAGCCTCGGGTGCCATGGCGGCCGCGTTGGAACGACAATTGGGGCCGCGGTTGGAAGGCGGCCTGGTTGTGGTCACCGATAGCCGTGCCGAAAAAACGAAACGCATACAACTGATTGAGGCGCGGCATCCGGTCCCCGATCGTCGCAGTGAACAAGCCGCGAGACGGATAGTCCGGCTGATTGGGTCCTTGACGGACCGCGATCTGGTCCTGATGGTGCTGTCCGGTGGCGCGTCGAGCCTGTTGGCGGCTCCGGCCGTTGGTCTGACCTTGAAGGAGAAACAACTCACCACCCGGTTGCTGCTCAGAAGCGGCGCGACCATCCAGGAGATCAACACGGTGCGCAAGCACCTCTCCGGGATCAAGGGCGGACGCTTGGCGGGTGCCACGAGTGCCACGGCCATTACCCTCATCCTGTCGGACGTGCCGGGCGATGATCCGGCCACGATCGGGTCGGGCCCCATGGCTCCGGATCCCTCCACGTTTGCCGATGCGAAACGAGTGCTCGATGCGTACGGCATCCGGAACCGGATCCCCTTGGCCGTTCGACGACACGTGGACCGCGGAGTCCGGGGACGCGTACCCGACACGCCCAAACCCGGTGAGTCCCTGTTTTCCCGGATCCAACATCACGTGATCGGCAATAACCGCTCTGCCATCGAATGTATGGCCAAACGAGCCGGGGCGTTGGGGCTCCGTCCCCTGATCCTGACCACGACCCTGTCCGGGGAAGCGCATGAGATCGGAAAACTCTTTGGAGAACTCGCCCGGGAAATGCACCTTTCAGGCAACCCCATCAAGCCGCCGGCGTGTCTGTTGGCCGGCGGGGAACTCACCGTGACCGTGAAAGGGAAGGGGATGGGGGGGCGCGCTCAGGAATTTGCCTTGGCGGCCGCTCCTGCAATCGACGGATTGTCTCGGGTGTTCGTGGCGGGGTTCGGCACCGACGGGATCGACGGGCCGACGGAAGCGGCAGGGGCCGTCGTGGATGGGGGAACCGTCAGCCAGGCCAAGCAGAAGGGGGTAAGCTTCGAAGCGGCGCTTCGGGAGAACGACAGCCATGGATTTTTTCACCGGGTGGGCGGGCACGTCGTGACCGGACCGACCGGGACGAACGTGAACGACGTCTATATGATTCTGGCCTTGTAACCAACGCTTGACCGAAAGGATGGGGAATGTACGAAGCGCAAAAAATGGTTCGGGAATTTCACAGGGAATTCGAGATCCACGTCGCAGGGCGCCCCAGTGTGCCGGACCCGAAGACCATGGTCCTGCGCGAGCGGCTCATTCAGGAGGAGTTTGACGAACTGAAGGAAGCCATGAAAGCGGAAAATCTTCCCGCTATTGCGAAAGAACTCGCCGATCTGCTCTACGTCGTGTACGGCACGGCCGTCTCCTACGGGATCGACATGGCGCCGGTGTTCCGGGAAGTCCAGCGTTCCAACATGAGCAAGGTGGGCGGGTACAAACGGGAGGACGGCAAGTGGGTCAAGCCGCCGACCTATTCCCCTGCCAGGATCGCCTCCATTCTCGAAAGCCAGCAGAGGCGGTCATCCACGCGCCGGGCGAAAAAGCGTTTCTAACTCATCATGAGGAATGTGGGTCTTGCCACGGCTTCAAGGCTGGTGGCTGCTCTCGTGAGCCAGCAAGGTTTCCTTAATGGAGAGCCCGCCGCCGTAACCCACGAGTTTCCCGTTGCTGCCGATGACGCGATGGCAGGGGACGATGATCGAAATGGGGTTCTGCCCGTTTGCCGCGCCCACCGCGCGACTGGCCGTGGGCTTGCCGACGGCTTTTGCAATCTGCCCGTATGACTGTGTTTGACCATACGGGATGGCCCGAAGGGCTTGCCAGACCCGTTGCTGAAACGGGGTGCCTTGCGGGGCCAGTGTGATCGTGAACGTTTTGCGTTTTCCGGAAAAATATTCTTCGAGTTGCTTGATGGGTCGTTGAAACGGTTTTTCGGCATAGATCCACCGGGGGTCCGGCTCGGTCGGATGCCGGCCGTCCAGAAACGAGAGATGCGTCAACGCGTGAGCATTTCCTGCCAGAAGAATCCGGCCCACGGGACTCCGGACGATACAATAGGAAACGGCATCGCGTCGAACGCGCGTCTTGGCTGAGAGAGCATTGTGACGAGAGATGGCTGAAGGCATGTTCACGACCGTATGGACGAATGGAATTGTAGCATAGCCACGTCAACTCACCAAATTGCCGACCGGGGAATAGTGAGACAGGGAAAATTGGATCTCGTGTTCCACGTTGAATAACGTGGGAATGAGGAGCAGGAACCGTTCCGTCAGGTCCGGGTCGAATCGGAGGCCGGAACCTCCCTTGAGGACTTGCACGGCTTTTTCAAATGGTTGTCCGTCACCATGCGGACAGGGCGACGTCAATTTATCAAACGCATCCGCGATGCTCAGGATTCTGGAGCCCAGGGGGATTAACGTACCCCGAAGTCCATAAGGATAGCCATAGCCGTCCCACCGTTCATGGTGGTGGGCGATGAGGACGGAAGCGGTATTGAGACAGGGCCATTGTTGAAGAAGGGCCGCCCCGACCCGGGGATGGCATTGATGTTTCATCTCTTCTTCCGTGGACAAATTGGTGCCGGTTCGAACGCGAGGCGGAAGGCAAAATTTTCCGAGATCGTGTAACAGGGCGGCATAATGGAGTTGAAGCAGTTCCTGATCGGCCAACTCGATGGCATGCCCGAGGGCCAAAGCAAATTGAGCCGTCCGTTCACAATGGCCGACAATCAGCGGGTCCTGGCTTTCCATGAGTTGGAGAAATCCGCGAACGAGGCAAAACGGATTCTCTTTATTGGGGATAGAGGAAGCCGGTTGTCGAAGTGTCAGGGTATAAGAACCTTTCATCGATGAGTCCTCCTTTTTTCTTTCGCATGGCCACGCGATATACAATATTGAGTATGATAATCATTACTATAATAATATTTATATGTCAAGGGTTAATAGCTGTTCTTCCCGCGCTTGCATAAACCGCTCGGTTATGAAACCGTCGCTCTTTTGCTGACGCTGTCATGAGAGGAAGAAAAGTGAAACCGGACAATTCGTTGACGCTGAATCGGGTTCTGATGTTGGCCAGCCTCGCCATCCTTGGGATCATGTTGACGGGCTTCGCGTCCAACGACCCTCCGATGATGAACGCTGATGGGACGTGGGAAGCGCGTCCTCTCTTCACGATCGGAGACCGTCTCCCATCCGGGGCCCCGCAATTCGCCGATCGGGAATATCGACCCGCGGGTGCGCCGGACGGCCTCGGAGCCTATCAATTGGATCAAGAGACCATCCGGGTGCTGGTGAATCATGAATTGGACGGCGAGACCGGGCATCCGTACCGGCTCGACAACGGTGTCGCGTTGACAGGGGCGCGAATCAGCTTTCTGGATATCGATCGCCGCACCTTGCGGATTCTCGACAGCGGCATTGCGTATGGAACCATTCGAGACCGGCAAGGCCGGATCGTCGAAACAGGGTTTCAGATCAATGAGATCGCGCAGACCGGACAAGGTCTCTCACGCCTGTGTTCCAGCCACTTGATCGAGAAAGACACGTTCAATTTTGTCGATACGATTTACATGACCCAGGAGGAACTCTCGGACCCCCTGGGCCATCCATATGGGGGAACGGTCTGGGCCCTGGACGTGGAAGGCCAAACCCTGCACGGGGTGCCCGCGATGGGGCGCATGGCCGGAGAAAATACGACACCGTTAGCCGGCCGGCCCGATACGGTCGCCCTCCTGATCGGAGACGATACGATCCCGCAAACCGTTAAGGCGGAGGACGCCGGACAGGATGCCGGCCTCCACACGTCTCCCGGCCACGTCGTCACGGCGCCCCTCTGGTTGTACGTGGGCCAGAAAAATGCTCCGGCGGTCGAACAGACACTTCCACCCGGCATGGATCCGGGAAACGCGTCCTTTCTGAACCGGAACGGATTACTCGCGGGGCAATTGTATTACTTCGTAGCGGACCACGGCGTACGGACGGTAGCGCAATTCAATGGGACGGGGTCCACGCTCACCGGCGTCTGGAAAGAAATTGACGTGTTGGACAGAACGAAGGCCGGGGAAAAAGGGTATGACCCAATGGGCTATAAAACGGGCTTGACGCTACGGCGGGAGGCAAAGGCTGGCGGCGCCTTTCAATTTTCCCGGCCGGAAGACGTGAGTACGCATCCTGTCATCGGCACCAGGGCAGTCCTGGCCTCGACGGGACGGGATACGGTGTTTCCCGATCATGATGCGTGGGGGACCATCTACCGGATCGACGTCGACTTCGAGACGATGACCGCTACACTCAAAATCCTGTACGACGGTGATGATGCCGGCGGCGCCCGGTTTTCTCACCCTGATCAAGGAATTCGCAATCCGGATAACCTGGAGTGGGGGGAGGATGGATGGATCTATATCCAGGAAGACAAGGCGAAACAGCAGGACCCGCTATTTGGAAGTCATTCGGGGCAGGAGGCTTCGCTTTGGCGTTTGAACCCGCTCACGGGCGAGGTGCAACGCATTGCCCGGATCGATCGATCCGTGGTGTTGCCCAAAGGCAGTACCGATGAGGAGCCCGGTGTCATCGGAGCCTGGGAGTCGTCCGGGATTCTCGACGTCACTTCTCTTTTCGAAACCCGCGTTGGAGAACGGATGCTGCTGGCCACGGTCCAGGCGCACACGATACGCGACGGCCTGATCGCAAAGCACAACTTGGTCGAAGGCGGCCAACTCATCCTGCTCAGGCAGCCGCCGGCAGCATTCCCCGAACGGGAAGGCAAGTGAACGAGCGGGTCGCCCCATCGACCGGGTCTTTCTCCAGGAACGTCATGCATTTCCTGGGGGTCGTGACGGTTCTTCTTGTCTGCGGTGTCGCGGGATTGGCGAGTGCGGCTCAGAAAAACAACGATCCGCCGCCGGAGTTGGAGCCGCATCTGGCGGCCATCGCCGGGTTGGCTCAACTATCTCCGGTGGTCGAGATTCCCGAAGGGTGGTTCCTCATGGGGACCGTGCGCAAAGACGACGACCCGTTCGGGTTGGAAACGCAGTATGACGACACGGAGTTTCCGCAACGACGGATCTGGCTGGACGCGTATGCACTCGATCGCGATGAAGTGAGCATGGGTGAGTACCTGGCGTTTTTACACCGGCACGAACTGCCGGTTCCGCGCAAACTGCGCCACCTGATCTGGCATCTGATCGACGTACACGTTCTCCCGGATTACGTGATGGCGCGGTGGCCGGCCTTGTACGTGTCGTGGGACGAAGCGGATCAATTCTGTCGCGCGCACGGCAAACGCTTGCCCACCGAGGCGGAATGGGAAAAAGCCGCGCGGGGGACCGACGGCCGGGTGTTTCCCTGGGGCGCCGGCCCGCCTACCGCGGACGTGGCCGTGTTCGGGTTGTATCACGTGCACCAGATCCCGTTGGTGGCGGCCGTGGACAGTTTCCCGGAGGGGCGGAGCCCGTACGGGCTGCATCACATGGCCGGAAACGTGCGGGAATGGGTGCGCGATTGGTTCGGTCCGGACACGTATCCCCTGATGCCCGAACGGAATCCGCAGGGGGCCGAAGCCGGGCGGTATAAAAGCGTGCGCGGCGGATCGTGGCGAAGCCGGCCGCAACTCCTGCGAACGGCCACGCGCAACGGCGCCACGCCGGCCACGCGTTCGCCGAACATCGGATTCCGGTGCGCCCGGACCTTATCGAATCCGGACGATGAGGTTATCGATGAAGCGCACCCCTCCGACCCGGATCGCGCCGAGTAGGACGACGGTTCCCCGCAGACGGGTCAGCGGTTCGAGCGTGCGGGCATCGCAACACACCAGGTAGTCGATGGTGAGCCCGTGTCCGGCATCGAGGACCTTCGCCATGTTCTTTTCGACCAGGTCCGTGCGCCGCGTCCCTCTTGCGATCGCTTGCTTCCCGGCAGCCAGGGCTTGGTAGAGGGCCAGGGCTCGTTGGCGTTGCGTGTTCGTCACGTAGCGATTTCGTGAACTCAGGGCGAACCCGTCCGCGTCGCGAACGGTGGGGCACAGGGTGATCCGTAAGTCGAGGTCAAGGTCCTTCACCAATTGCCGGATCACGCAAAATTGCTGATAGTCTTTTTGTCCGAAGAATGCTCGATCCGGACGGACGAGATTCAACAGTTTGGTCACGACCGTGGTCACACCCTGAAAATGCGTGGGCCGGCGTTCTCCCTCCCATCCTTGGGACAGCATCCCAACGGTGACGGTCGTTTGGAAGTCCTGAGGGTAGAGGATATCCGCTTTCGGAAGAAAGACGAGATCGACGTTCTCTTCACGACAGCATGCGAGATCCCGAGACAGGTCCCGGGGATAGCGACGATAATCCTCGGCCGGGCCGAACTGGAGCGGGTTCACGAAAATGCTGACCACGACCGTGCCGCACGTTCGACGGGCGCGTCGGATCAACGCCCGGTGCCCGGCGTGCAACGCCCCCATGGTCGGCACCAACCCGATGGAACTCCGAAGCGGATCGTGCCGGCGTCGCCACGTTCGCAGGGCCTGAGTCGTTCGGATGATGCGCATTCAGTCAGCCGGAGGCAGCGCGCATGACGGCCGCGTGGTGAACCGTGAACCGGGAACGACGTCGAGCCTTCGCACGCGACTGGTGTCCGTCAGCCGGTCGAGCAGGGCTTGCATCGTTTGTTTGTATTGAGGATGGATCCAGTCCGGATCGAGTTCGGCCATCGGCGCCAGGACGAACCGCCGTTCATGGAGACGGGGATGCGGAACGGTGAGTTGCGGGGTGTCGATGATCCGTTGTCCATGGAACAGAATGTCCAAATCCATGGGCCGGGAAACGTTTTTCAACTCGGAGTCGCGCCCGAGGCCCCGCTCGGTTTCCCGGCAAATAGCCAACAGGTGTTCAGGCTGGAGTTGCGTCTCGAGACGAACGACTCCGTTATAGAACCACGTGGCGTCGTGCCCGAGAGCCATGCCGATGGGTTCGGTCTCATAATACGACGAGACGTGGGTCAACGTGGACTGCGGCAACAGCCCCATCAAGGCCACGGCCCGGTCACAGAAATCCTGCCGGTCTCCCTGGTTCGATCCGAAGGCGATAAAGACGGTTTCGACGCTCATCCCTTCACCGTATTGATACGAAAAGAACCCTCTCCCCACCGTGGGAGAGGGCAGGGTGAGGGGGACAGGGGAGGTAGATCGCCTTTGTAGGGCGGCGTTACCACCCGATTTGTTTGAGCCGGTCCACGGCTTCGGCCAGCCGCTCTTTGGTCGTGGTGAGGGCCATGCGAATGTAGCCTTCACCCGGAGCCCCGAACCCGTTTCCCGGTGTGGTCACGATCCCGGCTTTTTCCAACAGGTGTGCCGTAAAGGATGCGGACGTATAGCCCTTGGGGGCCTCGATCCAGACGTAGAACGTGGCCGAGGGCGTGTCAAATTCGAGTCCGAGATTTCGCAACCCCGCGACCAGCACGTCCCGGCGTTCCTGGTAAATGGCCCGGAGTCCGGCGGTGAGTTGATCGTCGGACTCCAAGGCCGTGATCCCGGCTTCCTGAACCGCCTGAAATTGGCCCGAGTCCATGTTGCTCTTGATCTGGCTCAACCCCGCAATCACTTCGGCGCGGCCTACGGCAAACCCGATCCGCCAGCCCGTCATATTGAAGGTCTTGGACAACGAATGAAACTCGATGCCCACGTCCATGGCGCCCTCCGCTTCCAGAAAGCTGGACGGGCGTTGGCCGTCGTAGAAAATTTCCGAATACGCCGCGTCGTGGCATACGATCACGTGATGCTCCTTCGCGAACGCGATCACGCGAGAAAAAAACGCCGTGTCCGCGATGACCGACGTGGGATTGTTCGGCGAATTCAAGAACATCAGTTTCGCTTTTCGGGCCACGTCCGGGGGAATCGCGTCCAGGTCGGGCAGGAACCCGTTCTCTTTCAACAGGGGCATTTCATGGGCAATACCGCCGGCAAAACTGGCGGAGACCGGATACACGGGATACCCGGGGCTCGGGACCAGCACGACGTCGCCCGGGTCGATAAAAGCCATGGGCACGTGGCCGATGCCTTCCTTGGACCCGATCAAGGTGACCACTTCGGACTTGGGGTCCAGGGTCACGTTGAACCGTCGCCGGTACCAGCCGGCGACCGCGGTGCGAAATGACAACATCCCGCTCGACGAAGGATATTGATGATGCTGCGGATCGGTCACCGCCTGTTGCATGCGCTCCAGAATAGGAGCGGGCGTCGGCAGGTCGGGGTCGCCGATGCCCAAATTGATGATATCGACCCCGCGAGCAATGGCCGCCTGCTTCATCTCGTCAATGGCCGCAAACAGATAAGGGGGTAACGTCCTGATGCGTTCAGCATACGTGATGGGAACACCACTCATTCCTGCCACTCCTTTTTCATTATGACTAAATCGGTTTTGAAGGTCTCTTTTTACGAGAGGATAAAATCTTTTCCTCTTTTAACGTCAAAGGACGATGCAAGGACGTATACCGCTTTCGGTTCTGGTTCCGACTATCGAAAATGATTCTCTCCAAATTTCGAGAAGTTTCGATTTCCGACCGAATCAGATCAACTAAGTTATTAAACTCATCCCTCGAAGGGCTAAATGTTTTCCATGACAGCATAAAATCAAAGTATGCCCCGTGCCGAAAGAGACGTCCCGGCAAGGCATAGTGTTTACGGTTGCCCAGTAGAATCCCATAGCGTAGATAGGGATGGACGGTTTTGTGTGCGGAGGCCTTTTGACTATACGTAATCGCATCGTGTGTGTTGACTGAGTTTATCTTGACCTCAATGATCAACCGAGGTTTCCATGCTCGATCCGGCCATTGTTCATAGATCAGCAAATCGGTTTCGTAGACAGTCTTCGTCACCTCCGGCTCTTGGTCGGCGTATTTCAATATCTCATAGGCATAGGGGAGTCTTTGACCGGATTTGACAACGAGCTTCGACTCATTTGACGGAAGCCGGTCAACGGCCTTCTGAATTTTCCCAACGATTGAGTTGCTCCAGCTTTTTTCGTTCATCCGGATACTTCCTGCAACTTCTTGAACACGTTATCCATACATGGTGACAGAAATACCACCTCATACACGTAGCCGTACATTTTCTCGTTCTCATGCAATGCGATGCAAACGTTCACGGTTTGGGAATGCCCAAATCCTTGAAGATCCGCCTTGCAAGATGTTCGTCGATTTTCCTGTGTCTTGGAACGGTCGTGACCTTCTTTTTGGGGCGATTGACATAGACACTGTGCTTGCCGCCTTCACGTAATAATTTACAGCCCATTTTTTCAAGATGGCTTATCAAAAACTGCCGTTTCATATAGAAACGTTGCCCAAAGCCTCTTTCACAACATGAGAGTTTCCTAAGCTTATCTCTTCTTCAGCCAATTGCCGATTTGCCTGCAACACGAGTTGTATGGCCTCAACCAAGTTAGCTTTAGTCTCTTCCAATGTTGCGCCTTGTGTATTAGCACCAGGCAGTTCCTCAACGTACCCGATGTATCCTTGCGGAGATTTCTCAAAGACTGCCGTCAAAGCTTCTTTCATGTTGTGTCTCCTTTAGCGGTAAGTCAGACTACACCTGAGTCTCGGCTATGGAGCGCCAATTGTCGCTATAGTATTGGTAAGGGTATTTTTCTTTTCACAAAAAGACGATTCACGTTACTGCACCGGTAACGCGGGAATCAAGGAATGTCCCGCGAGGGTTGGCTGTGACACGCAGTCGATCAGTTCCCGTAGAGCAGGAATTGGGTAGAGATATTTTTCGTTGAATTGAAAACCGCGCATTTTTCTATCCGGTATCCAATGGACGTCGAAAGATTTTGTTCAATGAAGTGAACACAGAACAATTTCATAAACACCGTCTACATGACTCGAATGGATACATTTTCAAAGGTGATGGGCGACTGTTCCGGGCGATGAGGTAGCAGGCGTAGCGGGGGGCATCATGTCCGGCACCTCCCGCTGGCTCCCGGAGCCGAAGGCACCATTTTGTTGGTGTCAACGAAATGGTCAAGAACGGCATACCTCATTGCTTCACAAACGGTTATTGCCTTGGCGTAACGGATTTGAAGGCATCCTGTTTTATAGCAAAACATAGCAGGACATGCTTAGAAGATGTTTTTGCTATGAAAATGCTATGTTTGTGCTATGATTGCTATGTCTTTGCTATACTTTGCTATACTTTGCTATATTTCTGCTATATTTGCTATGAAATTGCTATGTTTTTGCTATGTGAACGCTATGGTTTTGCCAACGCTTGTGGTGTAAATGTCCGTGATTTTCTGATAAAAGAGCCGCTCGCTCAGACGGATTTCACGGATTTCAGCGAGCAGTCGCTCAAAATAGTCTTCGCCAAGGAATGCGCCCTGTTCCAGGCGCTTCCTATCCAGCACATAGCCCTTGACGGCAAATTCCCGCAGGATACGGGTCGCCCATTGGCGGAACTGTGTGGCCCGTTTGGAGTTTACCCGGTATCCAACCGAGATGATGGCATCGAGGTTGTAAAACTGAGTTTTGTAGCTTTTGCCGTCAGGGGCAGTGTGTGCAAAATTTGCACATACTGTCTCCTGATCCAACTCGTTCTCGTTAAAGATATTTTTCAGGTGTTTGGTAACGACAGAACGTTCAACGTCAAACAACTCAGCCATGAGTTTTTGCGTGAGCCAGATGGATTCGTCTTGGTAACGTATTTCAATCCCATCCTCGCCGGCTTGGCTGGTGAAGATGAGAAATTCCGCAGTGCTGTTACGGATGGTCAGGCTTTTGGAGGGCTTGTTGCTCATACCTATCTTCTTTGTAACAACAACAGAATTAACCCAATGATCTTTTCCTTCTCTTTCGCGTTACTCTCCGCCACCAATAGTGTCAAAGCCGTCAGGGCTTCCGGCGTGAGACTCGCCTGCAGAAGCCCTGCTTTGCGCAAAAACCAGACGAAGGCGAACGCACCGCTTCGTTTGTTGCCGTCCACGAAGGGATGATTTTTCACCATGAAGTAGAGAAGGTGTGAGGCTTTTTCTTCAACCGTCGGATACACGTCTTGCTTGCCAAAGGATTGAAACACGTTACCGGCAATCCCGTGTACGGCGTCTTTGCTCTTTTCCTGACCGAATAGATCCGTTGCCTGTTTGCGCATGAGTAGTTCATGCTTGAACTCGTGCAGGGCCTGCGTCAGTTCATCGGCCGTAAACGTGACGTCTTTTTTCGTCGCTCCGTTTTTGGGGAAGTTTTGTGTGTCATAGGCCTCCAGGGAAAACCACGTGCCGGCAAAAGCCTCCACGAGTTCCAGAACGTCCTGTGTGTGGATTTTGTTATCTTTGGGCAGTAGTGTTTTGAGATCGCCAACTGCCCGCAGGAACCGCTCGTAATTCAGGGCAATGCGCTTTTTGTTGATGGTGTAGCCTTCAAGGAGGTGCTGTCTCAAGGTATTTGTCGCCCACTTGCGGAACGCAATGGCCTTGGCAGAATTCGCCCGATAACCCACTGCCAAAATGACGTCAAGGGAATAAAAATTTACAGGCTTGTCTGAATTTGCAATGTGCATTTTTTGCACATTGCTTTTTTGTTCGACTTCTCCATCCAGCATGATCTTGTTGATGTGTTTGGTTACAACGGATCTGTCTATGTCAAAAACATCTGCTATCTGTTTCTGCGTTCCCCATATCGTATCGCGCTTGAAATCCCCGCGGAATTCGATTTGTCCGTTCTTGGCCTGGTAGATGACCACATTCGTGTTATTGCTTCCTCTTTTCTTCATGGCTGTTTCTCCAACGGACGTTTTTTGGTAATGGCAACGCCTGCTGTTTTTCCGGTCACCGCCGGCAATATCTCGTTAGCTAGCCATGTGGGCGATGAGGCGGTTGGCGAGGCGGTGGCATTCGGGGAGCAGGGTCTCTGCCGATGCCAACAGGGCCTCGGTCGTGGTGTGGGCCCGTTGTACGTCGGTGGCGCATTCGCGGCAGAGGGCTGCGACGCCTTGGACTTCCAATTCCAGATGAAACAGGAGTCCGTAGGCGCGGTCCCCATAGCGAAAGGCTTGGACCGGATAGAACTCGGATGAGGCGAGCACGCAGGCTCCCGGCGGCAGGGTGAGTCCTTCGCCGTGCCATTGAAACACGGTGAACTCGCGGGGGAACGTGCCGAACACCGGGTCGGCGTCTTCCTCGACGGTCCGCGTCACCGGGGTCGGTCCGATTTCCAGGCGAGGGCCGGGACGCACCTGTCCGCCCAAGGACTTGGCCATGAATTGAGAGCCCAGGCACACGCCCAACACCGGAATGTCCGCCTCGATCGCATGTCGAATGAATTGCAGTTCTTTTTCAATCCAGGGGTCGGAATCATTCACGGACATGGGACCGCCCATGACCAGGAGGAAATCCGGAAGGGTGCGAGGAAGATCTTCTGCCGGGACGAGCAGCGTTTCGATCTGATAGTGACGGTTCTCCAACGCCCGCCGAAACGCGCCGGGGCCTTCGAAGGGAACGTGTTGGAGGCACAGGGCCTGCTTCATGGGAACGACGGGTTGAGGAGCAGAGAGGTGTCGCTTACGAGTGGGAAGACCCGTTTTTCGCGTTCACGCATTCCACCAGGTACCAATATTGGAAGGGATTCATTTTTTCCTGTTTCGTGACTTGGAGGGCCGTGCCGTCGAGCACGTGATGGAGGGACAAGTCCGTGCGGAACCCGATCCGCTGGCAGATGGGGGAAATCAGTTTCTCCACGGCCGCGATGAATTTATTGCCGTTGCTGAAGTGGTTCAACATGACGATGCGCCCGCCCGGGCGGCAGACGCGAATCATCTCCGATACGACTTTCCGGTAATCCGGGACCGCGGTGACGACGTAGGCGGCCATCACCAGGTCGAAAGAATCGTCCTGGAACGACATCTCTCCCGCGTCCATGCGCTGGAGCGTCACGTGCTCGAGGCCATGCTTGGTAATACGTTCTTCGGCTTTCTTCAGCATGCCTTCCGAGAGGTCTATGCCCGTGATCCGGCAGTGGGTCGGATACAGGGGCAGGGCCATGCCCGTGCCCACGCCGACTTCCAGCACGTGCTCATCAGGAGCGATTTTCAGCCCTTTCACGGCCGATTCGCGTGATTCATCAAAAGCCTTGCCGAAGGTTTGGTCGTAGACCGAGGAGTAATTCGTATAGACGCGCTCCAGGCTTTCCAGGTTCATGGCCTGTTCCTGTTGGTTTATTCCATTTCCCATGCCATACCCCTTGCTAGTTGAGCGATCAGGTCACTTGAGGTTACACGAACGTTAATTCGGGAAAGCGTGAGACGGGAGTGCTCCCGTTCTGCCCCAGCACCGTTGGAAGGCCCATCTGAAGCGGGCACGATAGGGGCTGAAATTTAACACTACGCCGACGATGAGTCAACCGTTTGGTTTCCCGTCATCACCCCGGTCGAGAGTCCGGCCGGCCGGCTGATAGGCGTTGAAAAGAGGTAGGGAGGTTTCTTACAATTCAGCCTTGCCGTCAAGGCTATAGGGATCCCTTGGTTATCCGTGCCCATCTGAAGCAAAAAGGAGAGACCGCATGAGCTCACGTGAACGATACCACTACCGGAAAAAGGCATTCGGGCTCATGCTGTTGTTTGTGTTGGGAGCGATGGGGTCGCCGGCGTGGGCGATCGACGTCGAATTGACGTTGGAGCAAGCCCAGCAGATCATGGCGTCGGCACGAGGCCCCATGGAGCAGGCAGCGTCCAATGACGAAATGTTCGCCATCATCAAAGCCGCGGACAAGAACTCGCGTATCGGGGACGATCCGGCCGTCAAACCTTGTGGAAGCAGCGCGATTCTTCGAACGAAAACCTATTGGTTCGAATATTTCGGACGTGAAGAAGGCCGGCGGTCCAAGGTCGCAAAGCAGGAAGTCCGGATGCCGGAAACCAAAATCCAGGAAATACTGAATATGCCCAACCTGGAAATGGAGATCGGGCTTTGCGGACAGGAAGAGTTTTTTGCCGAAGGGGCCGATGTGGCCCTGCAACAGGGGTCCACGAACGTCATGGCCGTGGACAAAGGCAAGCCCAGCCGGGGCCGGAAAATTCCCGGATCGGAGATGGACTACGTGTCGCGGTTTTCCGCCCGGTTCGCCTATCAGGATTTTGATCCGCAGGCCGTGACGAATATCGTCGTGTTCTTCCCCGACGGCAAATTGGTCACGATCGAGGCGGACTTTTCGAAGATCAAATAGGGCTCAACGGTCGTTGGGCCGGAAATCGACGACGGTGGCTTCCCTCAAGACGCGGAAGCCGGCGTTTCCGATTCCACCATGCGAAGCGTATACAGGTGACGGTACAGGCCGTCCTGCTGCATGAGCGCCGCGTGCGTGCCTTCCTCGACGATCCTGCCCTTGTTGAGCACAAAGATCCGGTCGGCTTCCTGAATGGTCGTGAGGCGGTGTGCGATCACCACGGTGGTGCGTCCCGCCATGAGTTCCTGTAACGCCCGTTGGACCAGCAGCTCGGATTCGGAATCCAGCGCCGAGGTCGCTTCATCCAGAATCAGGAGCCGGGGATTCTTGAGGATGGCCCGGGCAATGGCAATGCGTTGCCGCTGCCCCCCGGACAGGTTGACGCCTTTTTCCCCGACCAGCGTGGCATACCCGTCCGGGAGCGCCGAAATGAATTCATGCGCGTGCGCCGCCCGGCTCGCTGCCAGAATATCCTCCTCGGAGGCGTCTTCCCGTCCGTATCGAATGTTTTCCATGATCGTGTCCCCGAACAGGACGGTTTCCTGAGGCACGATGGCGAGTTGTCGATAGAAGCCGGCCAGTTGCAAGTCCCGCAGGTCCTGCCGGTCGATCGTGACGGCTCCTTCCGTCGGATCATAAAACCGGTGCAAGAGGTTGGCGATCGTACTTTTCCCTGAACCGGTCGGGCCCACCAACGCCACGATTTCGCCGGGCTGCACTTCAAAGGAGAGATCGGTGAGCACCGGGTGACGCGGGTCATACGCAAAACTGACGTTCGAAAACTTGACGTGCCCTTGCACGTCCCGCAACGCGTGGGCGTGCGGGGCATCCGTGACTTCCGGCGCGGTGTCGAGTAATTCGAACACACGTTCCAGGGCGCCCTGTCCCTCCTTCATTTGGGAAAAGATTCTGGCCGCGGCGCCGAACGGACCGATGAGAATCCCCGCGAACAACACGAAAGCCAGGAGATCCCCGGGGGTCATGGCCCCGTCGATGACTTGCTTGCCGCCGTACCACAGGACCACCCCGGCCATCATCAATGTCAGGAGGGTGATGACGGGGATGAACACGGAAAGGATTTTGGCTCGGCTGAGGGTCCGGGCTACCAACTTGTCGACCGCGGCGCCGAATCGGCCTTCCTCCCGGTCCGTGCGGACGAAGGATTTCACGACCCGAATGCCCGAAATCACTTCTTCGATGAGCGTGGACAGCGCGGCGGTGTGATCCTGTATTTGCGTGGAGAGGGATTTCAACCGCTTGCCGAACAAGCGCGCCACCAGGACCAGGAGCGGCAGCAACAGGACGATCAACAGGCAGAGTTTCCAATTCATGTACAGCAGGAACGCGATGCCGCCCACGAGCGTCACCAGTTGTTTGGCGGAATCGATGGGGGTTTCGGTCACCAGGTTCTGGATCACGCCCACGTCGTTCATGAGCCGCGAAAGAATTTCCCCGGTTCGCCGTTTGGCAAAGAAGTTGAGCGACAGGGTTTGCAGGTGACGAAACAGGTGGACCCGGAAATCCGCGATGATCAGTTGGGACAGGCGGGTGCTCAGGTAGCTCTGTCCCATGCTCAGGACGCTCTGGACGACGGCGATCACCAGAAACAGCAGGATCGTCTGCGTCATGCGTTCGACGTCCCGTTGGACCGTGATAAGGTCCCACAGCGTGCCGCCGAGTCTCAGCAACGTCAGGTTGAGGGCCGCCACGCCCATTATCAGGACGCCGGCCAAGGCCAATTGAGAAAGATGCGGCCGGACAAACGGGAGCAGGCGGGAGAAGTGACTCATGGCAAGGTAGAGAGTATTTCTCCGGCCCACCTGGTGCTGGAATGGTGTGTCTTAGTTCCGCCGTCGGGCGAATTTCATGCGTCGGCGAAGTTTCTTATGTTTATGCTTCCGCATTTTTTTTCGTCGTTTTTTAACTACACTCGCCATTCAGACTCCTTCAATTCTTCCTCAGGCGGAAGCAGGGAACGTTTCGCCGACTCGCGTCTCACTGGTCAAGCGACACGCGACCGAAACGGCCATGGAAAGAAGCAGAGGTAACACAGCGTTCCAAGAAGTGTCAAGAAAGTGAGCGGTTGGGCTTTTGAGGTTTTGACAGGCTCCCGCTATAATGGCCCCATGCCTCGATCCCCCCTCTCTCTCCTGAGCCTGTCCCTGCTGCTCCTCGTCGTGGTTCTGTCGGGGTGCCAGCTCTTCTCCAGTGACAAGAAGGTTTCCAAAGACCATGAACGCTTCGAGCGAATCGTGCAGGCGGTGGAAACCTTGCGCTCGGCGTATGAACAGCAAAAGTTCGACACGATTCAAAAATTGATGTTGCCGTTACAAGGCTTTCAGCAACTCGAAGATCAGATCCGACGAGATTTCAGCACCTATGCCACCGTGTCCTTACGCGTCGCGATTGAGCGAATTTACATTAAAGGGGAACAGATCAACGTCAACGTGCGATGGGAGGGGGCCTGGCGACGTCTTCCCGAAGAAGCGCCTGAACTGGACCAGGGCCACGGGGTGTGGGTCTGGAAAGGCACAAAGGACATTTTGTTGGCGGGCGTGGAAGGCGCGATGCCGTTCGGAAAGGCAGACCGCTGACCCCTCGTCCCCTCTTCCTGATGAACTGACCCATCATGTCCCAAGGTTTGAGAGGGCCGGTGACGCCGGCCGTCCTCAGCACCAACCACGCGTCATTGCCATGAAAAAACCCACGACCAAGTACCGTTGGGGCCCGGAGGCGGACTTCCTGGTGATCGGGAGCGGGATCGCGGGATTGCGTGCCGCGATCGAATTGGCGCAACACGGCAAAGTGCTGATCGTGACAAAAGGCAGCCGCCTGGAAAGCAATTCGATCTATGCCCAGGGTGGCGTCGCCGTCGCCATGAATGCCGAAGACGACGTGAACCTGCATTTCACCGATACGATCCGTGCCGGGCATCAGCTCGGCCGGGAAGACGCGGCGCGGGTCCTGGTGGAGGAAGGGCCAACGCGGATCCAGGAACTCATCACCTGGGGTACGCAGTTCGATAAGGTCGGCGGGAAATTCGCCTTTACCAAGGAAGGGGCTCACAGCCGGAACCGGGTGCTTCGGGCCAGGGGCGATGCCACGGGCAACGAAATGATTCGCGTCCTGCTGGAACGGGCCCGGCAGCACGAGAACATTCAATGGTTTGATCGTCATTTCACGATGGACCTGTTGGTTGTGGATGACCGGTGTTGCGGCGCGGTGGCGGTGAGTGAAGCCACCGGAGACGTCAAACTGCTCCCGGCCAAGGCCGTGATCCTGACCACCGGAGGCGCCGGCCAGATTTACGGGAGAACCACCAATACGGGCAATGCCACGGGCGACGGCATGGCGATGGCCTATCGGGCGGGCGTGGTGTTGGAAGACATGGAATTCGTCCAGTTTCATCCCACGGCACTGCACCTGCCTTCGAGTCCCCCGTTTTTGTTGTCCGAAGCCATGCGGGGTGAAGGCGGGTTACTCCGCAATCGGAAAGGCGAGGCGTTTCTGTCACGGTATCATCCGGCTGCGGAACTGGCCTCCCGGGACATCGTGGCCCGGGCGATCTGGTCGGAAATGGCCGCATCCCGGTCGCGCCACGTGTATTTGGACGTCACGCATTTGGGGAAAAATTTCATCAAGAAACGGTTCCCGACGATCTACCGGACCTGCCTGCGGTTCGACATCGACATCACGGAAGAATGGATTCCGGTTGCGCCGAGCGCCCACTATTTCATGGGCGGCCTGAAAGCCGGGATCGATGGCGAAACCACCTTGCCCGGCCTGCTGGCCGCCGGGGAAGTGGCCTGCAACGGAGTCCACGGGGCGAACCGGTTGGCCAGCAATTCGTTGTTGGAAGGGCTGGTCTTCGGCTACCGCGCCGCCACGTCGGCGGCGTCTCTTCCGGCGGGTCCCAAGCGGGCGCATCTCAAAAGTCTGGCCGCGAAATTCGCCGCGGAACCGGTCGGTGCGTTGGAAGACAGCGAAAAACTCAGGAATTCATTACGCCGGCTGATGTGGACCAAGGTCGGGTTGGTCAGGACCGGCGATACCTTGATCCAGGCGCTGGCGCAACTCTCCCGGTGGGATCCGCAAATCCGGGTTTCGTTGCACACGCGGTCCGACCTCGAAGTCAAGAACATGATCCAGGTAGCGCGATGTGTGACCGAAGCCGCCCTGTGGCGGGAAAACAGCTTGGGTACGCATTACCGTGAGGATTTCCCGAGCTGTCGGGGTGAGGCGTGGAGAACGCACAGCCAAGTCCGTCTGGATGAACCATTCGATTCGTCTCCCAAAACCCGGCGCCGCGCCGGATAACCCTTCGTTCATTCTTTCCCCGATGCCACCGGCGGGGACACGAGGCTCATCGACTCCCGGCTCGTAGCAACCGGTCATACCGGGTTTGCAGCACGGCCACCCGGGAACGGGACGTTTGCCTGGGGAAGGAATGCCCGTCGATGGCTTGGACAGGAAGAATGCCGACCCCGCTCCCTGTCAGGAAACATTCATCCGCTTTGTACAGGAATGCCGGACGGTAGCGCCCCTCCCGGGTTTGCAGGCCGAGCGACGGGGCCATATCCAGCACAACGCCCCTTGTAATCCCGGGCAGGACGCCACAGGCCAATGACGGCGTGTACAGGGTCCGGTCCTTGATGAAAAACACGTTGTTCATGGAGCATTCCGCCACGTACCCGTCCGTCGTGACCATCAACCCGTCGAAGGCTCCCCGTTCCGCAGCCTCCTGTTTGGCCAGGAGGCTGTTCAGATAGTTCAGGGTTTTGGCTTGAGTCGGATGTGAGCGCGGCGAAAGCCTGCGAATCGTAGTGAGGGTGAGCCTGATGCCCTTGCGCCGTTGGGAGGGGGTGACGTGCGGAAGGGGCCGGTGAAACAACACGACCGTCGGATCAGCCTCGGTGTCTCGTACCCCACGCGAGAGCGTCAACCGGATCGCCGCATGGTCCACGCGATTCTTGTCGATAACCTTCTGAAAAATCGCCGGCCACGGTTTGTCCGGTAACGACAGGCCGATCTGCGTGCAGGCGTCGGCGAGCCGCGCGAGATGACGGTCCAACCACACCGGTCGCCCGTCGTGGACCCTGACGGTTTCGAAGACACCGTCCCCGTACAGGAATCCGCGATCGAAGACGGAGATCCGCGCTTGTTTCGCTTGCACGATCCGGTCGTTCAAATACACCCACATGGCAACGCGCCGTCTTATTGCAACGCTTCAAACAGGGCCTGGGCTTTGTACAGGGTTTCCTGATACTCGCGCCGGGGATCGGAGTCCGCGACGATGCCGGCACCCACTTGCAGGTAAGCCCGCTGCCGCGTCAAGACCATGGTGCGGATGAGAATATTGAAGTCCGCGTCGCCGGTCCAACTCACGTACCCCAGGGACCCGGTATAAGGCCCGCGCCGCACGGGTTCCAGTTCCTCGATGATCTCCATGCAGCGGATCTTGGGCGCGCCGGTGATCGTACCGCCGGGGAACACGGATCGTATGAGTTCCGGCGTCGAACAGTCGGGCTTCAGCGTCCCGACAACCTCGGAGACCAAGTGCGCCACGTGCGAATACTGTTCGATCGTCATGAATTCCTCGATCTGGACCGACCCGTATTCGCAGACCCGGCCCAGGTCATTGCGCGCCAAGTCCACCAGCATCACGTGTTCCGCCCGTTCTTTCGCGTCCAGCCGCAAATTGTCCATCAAGGCGTGATCTTCCATGGCGCTGCGGCCGCGAGGTCGAGTGCCGGCAATGGGCCGGGCGGTCACCCGGTTGCCGGTGACTTGCACCAGTCGTTCAGGCGAGGAAGAAACCAACGCGAGGTTGTCGGTGACGAACAATCCGGCGAACGGCGACGGATTCACCATGCGCAGGCGGTGATACAAGCCTTGCCCGGCCGTGTGCAGCGCATGGTCCTCTGCCGGATTGAAAGCGACGGAAAAACGTTGGGCCAGATTGGCCTGATAAATGTCGCCGGCCCCGATAAACGCCTGGCACTGTTGAACGCGCTCGACGTACTCCCGTTCGGAATGCGTGCCCTCCATGGTGGACGCCACGATCGGCGACCCCGACGGGTCGGCGCTGGGAGCAGACAAAAGGCCGTCCAGTTCGTCCATTCGGGCGTTGCCTTCACGCAGCAAGGCCTCATGGGATTCGGCCGGCAACCGCTCGGGGGCCGGCGTGAAAATCATATGCAGCAACCGCGTATGGTGATCGATTGCCACCACCAGGTCGAAAAACAGGAACTCCAGGTCGGGCAGGGGCAGGTCACGGCGGGCCAGCGACGTCAGCGTTTCGTAATGCCGGACGACATCGTAACTGAGGTACCCCACGGCCCCCCCGATAAACGGCGGCAGGGAGTCGGAACGAGGAACCAGGCTGGGGCCCAGAAGCCCGAACAAGGCGGAAAGCGGGTCTCCGAGATGCCGGGTCTTACCGTGTGTCGTTTCCAGAGTATAGTGCCCCGGCTCTCCGGAAAAAATCAGGTACGGATCGGCGGCCACAAACGACCAGCGGGCCAGGTTGGACGACGGGCTTCCGCTTTCCAGAAGAACGGAAGGCCGGTGCGGAACGGCGAGACGCCGGTAGACGTCCCAGGGACTTTCTTCAACAAAGGGTCTGGTCCGGACCAACGGAAACCGCCCGGTGCCGGGACGCGTGGCAGAACCTGAAGAAAGAACGGGCTGGCTCATGGTTTCAGACCGAGTTCGGATGGTGATCGATGTATCATAGCGGAGTGGGTGGAGGAGAGAAAGTCTTTTAGGGAGAAACGTTGGAGGGAGAGGGCCTGTCCTGAGCTTTGTCGAAGGGCTGGGGTGAGCGGGGAACAGGCGCAGGTTGACAGTCGAAACCGGATTTTGTTTGAATAGCCTGCCCGGATTCGTGAGGCCGGGCTTATGCCTTCGTCACAAGATCCATTGTTTGCGGGGTTGGGGCAAGCCGTGCGTATCGGCACGAATCTGCTCGCGACCTTGATAGTGGGCGGAGGGTTGGGGTGGAGCATCGATTCCTACCTGTTGTCCACTGAACCGTGGGGTTTGGTGGGAGGTCTGATCCTCGGGCTGATTGCCGGTATTCGAAACGCCTACCGTACCGCCCAACGCATGCCCTGAGCGAGTCGAAGGGCTGGGATCAATCGTAGCGTTTCCCCTGAACGTTTTCTCGAACACGAATACGAGGTTCCGTTGGAAGATCCCCTGCATCCTTTTGAGCTTCATACGATTGTCCCGCTGTCCCTGTTCGGCCTGGACGTGTCCATCAACAAGGCCGTGATCATGATGTTTCTGGTGGTGGGGCTGGTCATCCTGTTGCTGACGAAAGCGCGTTCGTCCGGCTCCCTGGTCCCCACGAAATTACAGAGCGTGGCCGAACTGCTGGTGGAGTTCATTCGCGGGATGATTCACGACACCATGGGACCGGAAGGGATGCGGTTTTTTCCCCTGATCGCCACCCTCTTCCTGTTTATCTTGTTTTGCAATCTCCTGGGGCTCATACCCGGCACCTATACGGTCACGAGTCAACTCGTGGTCACCGGCGTCTTTGCTCTTGGCGTCTATGCGCTGAGCATTCTGGTCGGGCTCAAGATTCACGGGATGAAGTTTCTGAGTATCCTCGTCCCGTCGGGGACGCCGGGGTGGCTGTTGCCGCTCATGGTCCCGATTGAAATCATCAGTCAACTGGCCCGGCCGGTGTCCTTGTCCGTGCGTTTGTTCGCCAACATGACCGCGGGGCACGTCATTCTCGGAGTCCTGTTCGGATTGGCGATCAGCGGCGGGCTGCTGATCGGGTGGCTGCCCTTTTCCTTTACGGTGGCGCTCTACGGTTTGGAACTCGGCATCGCCTTTATTCAGGCCTACATCTTTACGATCCTGACGTGTGTCTATATGGGAGACGCCTTTCATCTGCATTAACTTGAAACGCCTGTTCGATACATTCTTATTAACGATTTCACCAGGGAGAACATAAGATCATGGATTCTGCAGCAGCAGCATTATTGGGCATGGGCCTTGCGGCGGCGGGGTTTGCCGGCGCCGGTGTGGGCATCGGGTATATTTTCGGAAAAATGATCGAGGCTGTGGCCCGTCAGCCGGAGGCCGAAGGCCGGGTCGGCAAGTACATGTGGATCGGCTTCGCCTTGGTCGAGGCGATCGCCCTCTACGGGCTGGTGATCGCGTTCATCATTATGGGTCTGCGGAAATAGGACGCGCACGCCATGCCTCAATTTGACGTCCATTTCTTTTCGTCCCTGATTTTTTGGGAACTCATCTCATTCGGCATCCTGCTCTGGGTCCTGTACAAATTTGCATTCCCGCCGATTTTGGAAGCCCTGGAAACGCGTGAACGCAAGATCCGCGACAGTATCGAGCAAGCGGAACAGAACCGGCTGACGGCCGAACAACGCCTGGCCGACTACGAAGCGAAGCTGAGCGGCGCGGCGCAGGAAGCCGAGGCGATCGTGGCGGAAGCCAAAGCCAAGGCTCAACGGCTGCTCGAAGAGAACGAGCAGCGGCTGCGCACCGATTCGGAACGGATCCAGGCGGAGACGACGCAGGAAATCGAGCGGGAACGGCGAAAAGCCCTGCAAGACATTCGGAACGAAGCCGCGGACATGGCGTTGACGGTGGCGGAAAAAGTCCTGGCGCGGAGTCTGTCGGACGACGATCACCGCCGTCTTGCCCGTGAAGCCGTACAAGCCGTGGCCGCCGGCGAACCCCAAAAGTAGGCGTTTACTTCACGCTTCCGCCCAAGCGGTAGCCGTCCAGGTCCACCGTGACGAATTGAAACCCGAGGGCTTTCAGGCCCCGGGTGATGCGGTCGCGACGACCGGGCTCGAGAAACTCGGGGAGTTCTGCCGGGTCCACCTCGATGCGCGCGATGCCGTCATGATCACGGACGCGAACCTGCCGGAACCCTTCTTCCTTCAACACTTTTTCGGCTTGCTCTATCCGCTGTAATTTCTCTTCGGTAATCTTCATCCCTCGCGGAATACGGGAGGACAGGCACGCCGCCGCGGGCTTGTCCCAGTTGGATAAACTCAGGGCCTTGGCCAAGCCGCGAATATCGGCTTTCCGAAATCCGGCTTCCACCAGCGGGCTGCGAACGCCGAACTCCTCGGCGGCCTGCAACCCCGGGCGGTCATCGCCCAGGTCGTCGACGTGGGTGCCGTCGACGATCGTGGCAATGCCCGTATCCCGTTGTATGGGAGCCAGGAGCCGGTACAAATCGGTTTTGCAATGATAGCAGCGTGTCGCGTCGTTCCGCACGAACGCGTCGTCGTTCAATTGATTGGTCGAGGCCACGATCAAACGCGCACCGATTTCCTGACTCAGTTGCCGGACGGCCGCCAACTCCTCGTGCGGCAGCGTCGGCGATGCCGCAGTCACGGCGGTCGTTCGATCGCCTAGCACGTCTTCGGCGATTTTGAGCACGAGTGTGCTGTCGACGCCGCCGGAAAATGCGACCAACACGCCATCAAGCCGCTGAAAGAAGTCACGCAGGTTCGCCGCTTTGCTCTGCAGGTCACGGGGAATGGATAGCCGGTTCAGCTCTTGCATCAGGGGCCTATCGAATGAGACACCACCGTTTTTCCGGGCAACGTGCCCAGTTGCCCGCAGGCGCCCAGGACGTCACGTCCGCGATTCTGTCTGACGAACACGTCATACCCTTTTTGCCGGAGGATCCTCTGGAACGCCGCAATGACGGGGTCCGCCGGCCGGCGGAACGGGCTATCCGGAAATTCATTGAACGGAATGAGATTGATTTTGCACCGCATGCCGTGAAGCAGCCGGCTCAAGCGGACGGCGTCGCCGGCGGAATCGTTCTCTCCTTGTAACAACACGTATTCGAACGTCAAGTGCCGGTTTGCCGGGATGGGATACGCCCGGCATGCCTCGAGAAGATCGGGTAGAGGGTGTAAGCGATTCATCATCGGCATGAGCCGGTCTCGCTGTTCGGACGTGGTGGCGTTCAACGATACGGCCAGGTTCACCCCGAGCCGGGCGACGTCGTGAAACCGTGGCGAAAACCCCGCGGTGGAAATCGTGATGCGTCGTTTGGGAAAGCCCACACCCCATTCAGTATCGGTCAGCCGGGTGAGGGCCTCCGACAGTTCATCGAAATTCGCCAGCGGTTCGCCCATGCCCATGAACACTAGGGACGAGATCCGGTCGCCGGGTCGGAGTTGGTCCTGGGCCGTCAACACCTGATCGACGATTTCATGCGCTTTCAGGTTGCGTTTGAGTCCCATGTGTCCCGTCACGCAAAAACCGCAGTCCAGGGTGCATCCGACCTGCGTTGACACGCATTGAGTCAACCGTTCCCCGTCGGGGATCAGCACGCTCTCCACCGTCAGCCCGTCTTTCAGGGAAAACAGGAATTTCTTGGTCCCATCCGCACTTTGGAAAAGCGTGGGCGACGCCAACCGTTCAAGAACGGCTTCTCGCCCCAGCGTCTCCCGATCCATAAGGGAAAGATTGCTCATCCTGGCGATCTCGTGAATACGATGCTGGTAGATCCACTGGAGGATTTGCCGGGTTCGGTAGGCGGGCCAACCCAGCCGTTCCACCAGGGAAGCCATGTGCTCTACATCGAGGGTAACAAGGTTCGTCCCTGCCGAGGCGGTCATGCTCCGTTCAGGGACATTCGTGCCGGCGGGTGGGGTACGCATGGGGAAACCCTATCACAGGTGAGAAATGCACGACAATAAACACCCCAAAGAGAGGTCCATGCGGGGTTTCGCCCCCGCACGCCGAGGGGAAGGACGTGGGGGTTCGGCCCCACACGCCGAGGTCCTTTTGTTTCGGCAAAAGGACCCAAAACCATTGGCGCCCGGGCGTGGCCCTCCGGGTGCCTGTGCCCCGGTCCCGATTATGTGGGCTGCGGAACTCGCTTCGCTCAGACAGTCCTCGCCCCAAAATAGAATTTGCGGGACCGGGGCGCAGCCACGCCCGAAGGCGCCATGAAATGGCTCGGAGACAAATGAACAAAAGCCCGTTATTTTGTGGAGTTTATTGAAATAACACCAAATATAGGCTTAGAAATATTACATGACAGCAAGTTCATATCGTGAGTGCATGACGTAAAATAAAGAAAATTAAATTGTCATGAAAATTTACTCATTTATACAATAGTCAAAATGTAAACATTTCATATTGACTTGCTTTTAAAGAAATGATAAAAGCAAGCAAGACTGAAGCTTGCTTTTGATATGGAAGACATCAAAGATGAACTCAGGGATATTATCGTCGGCTTGGAGCAGCGCATCACTGCGTATGAAACCAAGCTCAAGGACTTCAAGAAAAAAAGGGAGAGGCTCAATGAAGAAATTGCGACCATTGAGAAATACTTGGAGTTGGCAAAGACGTTATATCGAGTTGAAGCGGACAAAGCGAAATTGGCCAGTCTCTCCAGCCAAATCATTTCGGATGAAACGGGTGCTCCACCATTACCGGTCACGGATGTCACGGATCAATCCAAGGAAATCCTTCTGGGGCGCAGCAAATACGTCGGGATGAGCGTCCCGGACGCCGCGTTCATCATTTTCCGGGAAACGCGAGGGCCCATGCATGCCAAAGAATTGTGTCAGCGTCTCCTTGAGGGTGGGATGCAGATCAGAGGAAAAACACCGGTGACGTCGATTGCGACCTCGCTCAAACGAGACCCCCGTTTCAAGAAAGTTGGACCGAATACCTTTGCTAACGTGGAGTCAACCGAAAAGTCCGTAAACGCGTCCGGGTGACAAGTCCGGATACGCGTGACTCGATGAACAAGAGTGTCGTTCATCATCATTGCCGCAACGCTGGAAGGAGGTGAGACTTTTGGCAACAGCAAAGAAGAAGGCGCCGGCTAAGAAGGCTGCCAAGAAGAAAGCGCCGGCTAAGAAGGCTGCCAAGAAGAAGGCACCAGCTAAGAAGGCTGCCAAGAAGAAAGCACCGGCTAAGAAGGCTGCCAAGAAGAAGGCACCGGCTAAGAAGGCTGCGAAGAAGAAAGCTCCCGCCAAAAAGAAGAAGTAATCCCTCTCTCCGCTTACCGACACTGCTGGGAGTAGATCCGTCTACTCCCAGTCAGCCTTCCCGCACATCGAATGTCGTTCTTCTGCGCGACGATTGCTCCACGTGTGCCGTGAAAAAAAGGGGATTGAAAAAATTTGTGTACAAGCGTAAGAAGCACTCAGGGTTTTACGCTTTGCTGTGATGAAAGAGAAAGACGTAGTCTCGAAGAAGACCTGAAAGGAGGTGAGACTATTGGCAACAGCTAAGAAGAAAGCCCCGGCTAAGAAAGCTGCCAAGAAGAAAGCCCCGGCCAAGAAGGCCGCCAAGAAGAAAGCCCCGGCTAAGAAGGCCGCCAAGAAAAAGGCCCCGGCCAAGAAAAAGAAATAAATTCTCTCCCTGTTGAACACGCGGCGGAAGAAGGAAACTTCTTCCGCCGTTGTTTTTTGAATCGTATTTGCATTTCTTGTCATGCCCGGCTCGATCGGGCATCCAGTGTCTTTGTGTGTTGTTTTCGTCGCCGCATCATCGTAACCGTGCGGGACTTGGCTGTACAAGATACCGCCGCTACAATGGCCTTGGGATGTGGCCTGAGAATCCGGGCCGAGGTGAGCGGCAGGAGCACTTTTCCATTCACCCGTTTATGGCAGGTAGAACGTCGATGAAATCACAAGTCGCACTGATCACCGGTGGCGCGCGCGGTATCGGAAAAGGAATTGCCCTCGAACTGGCAACACGGGGGTGGTCCGTTGCCATTTGCTATCGAACCAGTGAACAGGATGCCACCACGACCACTCAGGCTATCGTCGAGCGAGGAGGCCAAGGGTTCGCCGTTCGTTGCGACGTGTCCGATCCCGCGGCCTGCCGGGACCTGGTCCGGCAGGTTGAAGAGCGCTGGGGCAGGATCGACGTCCTGGTGAACGGGGCGGGACCGTATCACCGGGTCAATCTGTTCGACGAAACACCGGAAGGCTGGTCGGACATGTTCACCAACAACCTGCACCCGATTTTTTATCTGGCCCAGGCGGTGGCGCCCGGCATGAAGGCGCGACAGTCTGGCCGCATCATCTCGTTCGGCATGGCCAACGCGGACAAGATGGAAGCCCAGCCCATGGTCACGGCGCATTATATCGCCAAGGCGGGCATCCTGATCCTGACGCGGACCCTGGCGAAACTGTTGGCTCCGCACGGGATTACCGTCAATGCGATTTCGCCGGGCTTTATTGATTCGGGAAGCGCCCCGCCGGGAGAACTCGATGGGATGGCGAAAAAAATTCCGGCCGGGGTCATCGGCGAAGTGAACGACATTGTCTCGGCGGTGACGTATCTGTTATCCGATGAGGCCCGGTACGTGACGGGCACGAACATTCACGTCAGCGGCGGCTGGGGCCTGTAACGCGGCTCACGCCGCGCCCCGCTCATGGCGTGAGTCTTTCCAGTCCAGTCCGAACACGTCCCCGAAATATCGCGTGATGCGGTCACGGACTTCGTCCGGAGCGACCTTCCGGTGCAGCACTTCGGCCATTGACGTGACGCGGCAGTCTTCAATGCCGCACGGCACGATCCCGGCAAACGGCGTGAGATCGACCGTGACGTTCAACGCAAAGCCGTGCAAGGTCACGCCGCGAGCGATCTTCACGCCCATCGCCGCGATTTTCGCCAAGGGCCCGTCCGGGGCGACGGGATCCTGCACCCAAACCCCGACGAACTTGTCCACGCGCCGGCCTTCGATCCCCCAGTCCGACAACACACGAATGATCACCTCTTCCAACATGCGCATGTACGCCTTCGGGCCCGGACAAAAGTGCCTGAGCTTCACGATCGGGTACCCGACTACCTGCCCGGGTCCGTGGTAGGTCACGGACCCGCCGCGCTCGCTTTCAATCACGCGAAGATCACGCCCTCCGGGCACCGCATCAAGCCCATTCCAATGCGCGTCCTTGGCGGTCCGGCCGAGCGTCAGCACGGGCTCGTGTTCCATCAACACCAACGTATCCGGTCGAACGTCCGAGACCCGTTCTTCGTGAAGACGCCATTGGAGCCGGCGAGCCGCTTCGTAGTCCATCAGCGGAAGCGAGAGGACCTCACCGGGAAGCTCCAGACGGGAACGCGGCTGGCATGGCGACGATCGCAACGAGACAGTTTTCATCGGTTGAGGATCTTACGCCCACTCCGCTCCGGGATGCAAAATCCCGGAGTTGTAGCGGCGCGATCCCTGCGCGGGGGTGAAACCCTGCATGCAAAACACAAAGACACTGGATTCCCGATCGAGCCGGGCATGACAAGAAATGCAAATGCCAGTTCCTGGCGCCTTCGGGCATGGCTGCGCCGCAGTCCCGAAACCTGTTTGGGGGCGAGGACTGTCTGAGCGTAGCGAGTTCCGCAGCCCACGCAACCGGGACTGGGGCAAAGGCACCCCCTTGGGGCC
This sequence comes from Nitrospirales bacterium, assembly GCA_965203665.1. Lineage (GTDB taxonomy): Bacteria > Nitrospirota > Nitrospiria > Nitrospirales > UBA8639 > Bin75. The sequence continues at coordinate 2,309,195 of OZ241905.1, forward strand.
ACGCCCGGGCGCCAATGGTTTTGGGTCCTTTTGCCGAAACAAAAGGACCTCGTGAAAAAAGACGAATCGCCGGTTACCCGGGCGACGCGTTCCCATGCCGTTGGGTCAACGTGTGCAACACGTTGCCCGTTCGCGTGGACAGCGTCTGTTTGCCTGATCCCGCGTCGTCGTGCAGGAAAGCCCGGATATCGTCGAACGTATCGAGATCCCGTTCGGGATCCAGCAACCCGACGACCAGCCCCGCCCGTTCGGCGCGGACCCGGCTTTGAGCGAGCACGTCGCCGGTCGACCAGGGAATATCCGCGAAGAGTGCGGGCACGGGGTGTTTCGCCCCGACCAGATAATAGCCGCCGTCTTCCGTAGGCCCCAATACCACGTCCGTAGTCTGCAACAGCGCCTTCGCGCGTTCATAGTGCCGGGGGGCCAGGTTGGGAATGTCCGTCCCGACAAGCAAGGCGTGCGTGTACCCGCTGTTGAACACGGCGGTGAGCGCATGATCCATGCGCTGCCCGAGATCTTCACCCGCCTGGTCGCACAAACGGATGCGATGCCGGGCCGCCAGCGCTTGAAAAAACGGATGGTCCATCCGCGGCGTGCAGGCCAGGAACACGTCGAACCCTCGTAGCGACCGGGTACGTTCCACGGCGTCCATGACCAGGCTGCCATGAAGGCTCGCCGCCTCATCGGGAATCAGGGGCGGGCACATGCGCGTCTTCACGGTGCCGGGCACCGGCGCCTTGGCAAAAATAATGATCGCGCCTTCCGCAGGCACAGGACGTCGTCCTGCGGCGGGTCTCGGAGACGGGCCGGCGCTCCGTTTGCGTCGGTCCCGGCGCGATGAGCCGGCGTTACCTGATCGTGCCATACCAATGCTGCAACAGTCTGGGCGGGACGCCCATCCAGTACAAAAAGCGGAGGAGCCACATCTGCAAGATGGTGCGGAGGGTCCCCTGTCGCTGCCATCGCCGGAACGACGTGGTCACCGTGGCGCGCAAGGCGGCAAAGGATCCCAGGCGTTTGAGTCGCCGCGTCAACTCGATATCTTCCATCAAGGGCAAATCGGCAAACCCGCCCAGGTCGTCGAACGCGGAACGACGGACGAACAACGCCTGATCTCCCGTGGCGATGCCCGACCAGCGCGAGCGCCAATTCATCAGACGGCTGATCAGCCACGCCCACCCGCGATCGTCCTCGAACCGGACGTCGAACCGGCCTCCCACGTACTTGGGATGCTCCAGGACCCGCTGGATCTCGGTGCGCGTCTCCGGCGGCAGCAATGTATCGGCGTGCAGGAACAACAGCACGTCGGAACGCGTGGCCCGGGCGCCGGCGTTCATTTGTGACGCGCGTCCCTGCTCCGCGACAAGAACTTTCGCGGGGTGCAGGCTGAGCCCCGGCAACTGGCCCTGCGCGATGGACACCGTCTGGTCCCGGCTGCCGCCGTCCACGAGCACGACTTCATCGAAACGCAACTGTCGCACCGAAAGCAGCGTTCGCGACAGCACGCGTTCCTCGTTCAAGGTAGGAATCACAACGGCAATCGAAGTGGACATGGGGTTTTTCTTCTGTCATGCCCGACCTTGATCGGGCATCCAAGGTCTTGGTCTTCGTAGCCTTGCCATTTCCCCGCGCCTGCGGGCGTGGCTGCGCCCCGGTCCCGCAAATTCTATTTTGGGGCGAGGACTGTCTGAGCGAAGCGAGTTCCGCAGCCCAAGCAACCGGGACCGGGGTAAAGGCACCCGGAGGGCCACGCCCGGGCGCGAATGGTTTTGGGTCCTTTTGCCGAAACAAAAGGACCTCGTCGCGCGGGGGCGACACCCCGCAATCCTCTGACCCCCTACGACGGTTTGGAGGGTTTCATCGGGTTCTGGAACATGAAGTAGACCACCATGGCGATCGTGCCCCAGTAGATGACGTACTTATGCCAGAAGAGGACTTCGCCGATGTTGATGAAGGCGACGATACAGAAGAGGGAAAAGGTGATGACCGCGTACCGGACCACGACGATCCTGACGGACGAATACGCCCACAGGGCCAGGCCTGCAAAGTACAGGATCATGGGAAAGATGGAAATCTCCGCGCCGGTGCTGGCGGACATGAAGACCTGAATGAACCCGATGAAGACCATGGCGGAGCCCACCATCTTCATGGCCACTTTCATTTGCAGGGCTTCGTGCGCTTCCTGGTCCACGTCCGAATCCTGGCGCGGCGGACCCACGGGAACCCCGGGCACCTGCCGCCTGGGCGGCTCAGGCGGCTCGGGCTGCCCGGAAACGCGGGAAGGGTCAGGCTGTTCCGTCTCGGGTGTCATGCGCTACCACTTGAAATGTTTACTGAGCGTGAGGCCCTGCTGATGATAACTGGACCCGATAGAGGCCCCGTACAGGCGTTCCGGCAGGTCCAACATGTGCTCGTACACCACCTTGAAAAACGTCTGGCCGTCGTGAATCAAAAACGGCACGTCATGCGGCCGGACTTCCAGCACGACCTGCGTGCCTTTGCGCGGCCCGTCCCCGGCGCCGAAGCCCGGGTCGAAGAACCCGGCGTAGTGGGTCCGCAACTCACCGAAGGCCGCTTCATAGGCCACCATCTCGGCCGCGTACCCCGCGGGCACCTTGATGCGCTCATGGGACGCCAGGATATAAAACTCCTCGGGCTCGAGCAACAACGTATTATTGGATTGCCGGTAGATGGGTTCCCAGAAGTCCAGCGCCGAATAATGGCCGGTCCTGGACAGGTCCACCACGTGACTGTTCTTCTTCGCCCGGTACCCCACGATTTCGCGGTCCCTGCCGGAACCCCGCAGGTCGATCCGCAGGAACAGGCCGTGATCCACCCGGACGTCCGGCGCGGCCAGCGGGCGGGACTCCGCTGGTTCGTCGTCATTGTGGTACAGCAGCTTGGCCGACCGGTGCAAAGCACGGAGGCGCGAATCCGAGACCGTGGGCCGGCCGGTCAGGAGCCGGAGTTGGTTCAACGGCAAGCCGGTCTGCACGCGAATCGTAAACGACCGGGGCACGATCTCCAGGTAAAGAGGCCCCTGGTAGCCCGCAGGGATTTCATCGAACCCCGCGTTCAGGTCCGTGATGAGCCGCGTGAAAATATCCAGGCGCCCCGTGGAGCTTTTGGGATTGGCTTTGCCGCGAACGTCAGGGGGCAAGGCCACGCGTTCCAGCAACGGCACCAGGTACACGTGTCCCTTTTCCAGGATGGCGCCTTGGGTCAGGTCGATCTCATACATGACCAGCTCGGATTGGTACAGGTCCAGCACGTTCAAGCGCTCGCTGATCTCCGAGCGTTCAGGAAGAAAGCTGCTGATCAACCGGTACGCTTTCGTGCCGAGCCGGAGGTCCACGCTGGCCGGTTGGACCTGGTCGTCGGTGACCGCGGGATCAGCGTCGATCGCGCGCTCCCGAATCAGGGTTTTCAGGTGAGTGTCGGACAGAATGCCGTGCTTGCGCGTCGCGCCCATCGTTACTCGTCCATGGCGCCCAGGCTGCAGAGTCCCTCGGAAGCGGAAGTGCCGACCATGGGTAGTTCCCGGAGGCGACCCGCGTCGGGCTGCGGATAATGGTAGGTCTTGTTTTCGTAATTCTTCAGCACCGCGCCGTTTTCATCCAGGTTGAGCAGATAGTCGGACGGCAACAACGGAATTTTCCCGCCGCCGCCCGGGGCATCGATCACGAAATGCGGAACGGCCATGCCGCTGGTATGGCCTTGCAGCGACTGGATGATGGACAAGCCCGTCTCCACGGTCGTGCGGAAATGGTTGGTGCCCTTGGTCAGGTCGGCCTGGTACAGATAATACGGCTTCACGCGGGCCAGCAGGAGTTCGTGCATGAGCCGCTTCATCACGGCCGGATCATCGTTCACCCCCTTCAGCAACACCGTTTGCGCGCCCAGCGGCACGCCGGCGTCGGCCAGGCGCCCGCAGGCCGCTTTGACCTCCGGGGTGAGTTCGTCGGGATGATTGAAATGCAGGTTCATATAGATCGGGTGATACTGTTTGACGATCTCGCACAGTTCCGGGGTGATGCGCTGGGGCAGCGTTCCGGGCACGCGGGTGCCGAACCGGATGAGTTCGAGATGCGGGATGGTCCTGAGCGCCTTCAGAATGCGTTCGATCAGGTGATCGGGCAACAACAGCGGATCGCCGCCCGAGAGGATCACGTCCCGGACTTCCGGATGCTCGCGGAGATACGCGATGGCCTGATCCAATTCGCCCTTCTTCAAAAACCCGGGTTTCCCGACCAGCCGCTTGCGCGTACAGAACCGGCAATAGATCGGACATTGATTCGTGACCATCAACAGCACGCGGTCCGGATAGCGATGGACCAGGTGCGGCACGGGACTGTCGGTGTCTTCTTCCAGGGGATCGTCGGGCGCGTCGAAGTCGTCCATCTCGACGGCGTCCGGCACCACCTGTTTCCAGATCGCGTCGCCCGGCTCCTTGATCGTGGCGAGCACCGTGGGCGTGATCCGCATGGGGTACGGGCCGACGACCTGCTCCACCTCTTTGGGATCCACGCCGAGATGTTTCGCCAAATCGTCGGGTTTGGTGATGCTCTCGGCCAGGACACGTTTCCAATCATCCATCGGCATGCCTCGTGACTAGGGGTGGTATGCGGGTGCGAATTTGCAGGGAACAACCATCGTTGAGTTCCCTAAGCGGACGCCAAGTCGTCCAGGTGATCCAGGATGTCCGGCGTTTCGGTCAGGACGGTGTCTCCATCGACCAGGACGGGGACGTAATACTGTCCCGAGACCTCAAACACTTGTTTCCGGAACGGGCGGACTGTCGGAACAATAACACTTTTATACTCGATCTCCAACTCATCCAGCCGGCTCCGCACCACGGCGCATTCCGGACACCATTCAGTATGATACAACGTCAGTGAAGGCATCGTTGCCTCTTACCGTGCCGGCAGCGCCTGCCCTGAGCGAAGTCGAAGGGCGCACGGCGCCAGGATGGCATCGCGCATGCCGTGCAGCAATTTCTTATCCTTGGGACACACCGTCGCCAGAATCCCGCCGAGCGTCACCTCGTCGCCGGACACGAAATAATACGGGGACAGCCGGGCCCGCCCCTCCATGGATGCCGGGTGTCCCGTGCGCTCGTCCCAATACGTCATCTCGAACTGCCGGCCCTTGTGGAACGCCTGGAACACGTAGGGCGTCGAGGAAAAGGCATCCAGCGCGTGGTCCAATTTCGCCGCCCAGGCGGACTGTGGAATATCATGCCCCACGACCACCCCGCGGCTGCCCCAGGCCAGTTCCGAAAACCCCGACGGCTTCAGGACGCACTGTCGTTGCTTCTGCGTGGCGTGGGCCAACTGTCGCCAATCGGACACGGCCTGCCCGTCAAGCGTGAGGTCCGGGATAATCGCGGACGGCGGCAGGGGACGCGGGTCCACGATCCAGGTTTTGGGCATGACCCGCGTGAGATGCTCGAACACGGCCGGCCCCAACGCGTCGGACCAGAACTTCTCCAGCATGGGGTGATGCAGGAGCGCGAAGGCCAGCTTCTCTTCCATCCAGGGCTTATACGGCGGCGTCACCTTCACGCGGCCCTTCCTGGCGGCGTACATCAGCAATTCGGATTTCGGAATATTATCCAGGTCGAAGAGTTCGAAAAACCGGTAGACGTGCGAAACGGGCCGTTCCCCCGAAGGAGTGGAGGCGAACAATGTCGGAAGCAACGATGGTTGGTCCTCCGTGAAGCGCAGGTCTTCGGGATGCACGCAATAAGCGTCCATCCCCGCGGCCCGGAGCCGGCATGCCACCCACTCCATTTCGATCCGGTAATCTTCGGCCTCGTCGGACACCACGATGGCGAGACAGCCGGCCTCTTCGCCGGCTGCATTGGCGGACCGGAACAGCCTGGCAAACCCCTCGATCATCCCGTCGGCTCCGCCGACCAGCGTATCACCCAGCGCGGCGTAAGCCGAGGACAAACGGCCCGTGATCCCGATGCCGCCGGGGACCGAGTCCAACTCCGTAATCGTCATGCCGGCCTCGGTCGGAATCACGTCGGGCCGGATGACCAGCGGGAGCGCCTCGCGAAACCGTTTCATGCGGGCATATTCCAACAGGGCCGGCGGCTTGCCCTGGTCCAGGTATTGATGCACCCAGAACGGTTGACGGCCCTTGACGCTCTCCAGATACAGCCGGTTGAGCGCCTTCGAAAACGCCCAGAGCCGGGGACCCAACTCCTCGAAGAACGACACCTCGTCTGCGGTCAATTGGAACGGAACGGGTGAGACGCGCCAGGCGGGCGAAGACTCGAACAGCCCCGCCGTTTGAAGGGCATGATGCACGGCCGAGCAGCGCCGGCCCTCTTCGCTCAGCGGAGGCGCGGGAGAGAAGCCGGAAGGGGACGCCGTATCCGAATACTGCTGAAGCATGGGACCTGCCGTCGGGCCGTGAGCCATGAAAACCTTATACCTCAGTGGATCGCAATGATGAAGGGATGAAGAATGGACGTTGGTGGAGTTCGCGGGGTTGCAACAGAACACCCGACAGATAACCATAATACCACGACCCCTCGCGGAGAGACAAGCAAGCGGCGCGCAGTTGACGATGGTACGTAAGTGGGCTACCTTTCACCGGCGGACGTGGTCACCGGGCCTTGGGCAATCCGAACTCGAAGGAGAGCATCTGATGCAACGACACCGATTCTTCATGTACCTCATGGCGACGGGTCTCATGATGGTCCTGAGCGGCTGCGGGGGAGCCGCCCTCATGCCTATGGAGCCGGAGCCGCTGTCCATCGACCTCGATACGGCGCTGGCCGAGTTGAAGGCGGTGGAAGACGCCTCGGATTCTTTGCTGGTCAGCGATCTCGTATTCACGTTACCCGGCGAGACCGAGCGGCTCCACGGCGCGACGTCCTGTGGCCGGACAAAGTGTCGAACCACCGTGGAGGGCCACTCGTTTCTCGTGTACGGGCTGGATGCCGAGGACCCCGAATTTGACGGGCTCTCCAAGGACCCGCCGGTCAATCTCGGTGGGTTTGAGCAATACCGGGGCGTGTCCCTGGGCGCGTTTCGCGAACGGACTTACCAGCGGGAAGAATACGAGTTCCGCGGCAGGCCCGTTACAGTTGAAATCGACACCGATATCCTGTCGTATGAAGGCTGGATGCAGTACAGTAAATTTGGCGGGCAAATCAATATCATCACCCGCGGCTTCGTCCAAGTCGGACAAGATTATCGTCGAGACTACACAGGCCAGCGTTATGGCGTGGGTACCTCGATAGGTCAGCTAAGTGAGACGAATCCGGTCGAAGGAAACGCCACGTGGGAGGGCGTCATGGTGGGGGGGAGAATCAGCGAAACCGCCGATTTCGGAGATCCCGTGCGCGGCGATGCCACGCTCACCTTTGATTTCGCCGACACGGACGTGGACGTGGCCTTTACCAACATCCGCAGCCTCCGTGACGTGGAGGTGCCGGAGACGTATCCCAACATGACGTGGGAGAACCTGCCGGTCAGAAACGGCCGGTTCGGGGGGGGCTTTGACGACCCGACGCTCGAAGGCCGGTTCTACGGACCCAACCACGAAGAAGTCGGCGGCATCTTTCAACGGAACCGGATCGTCGGAGCCTTCGGTGCGCAACGCGACCCTCCTATGGGCGACCCTCCGATGGGAGAAGGAATGTAGAGGACGCGTGAAAGGGCACGAAATCGACATCGAGCAATACCGGATCACCGAAGAACCGTTTTATGAGGAGATCAACGGCGAAATCGGGCTCGCCGACATCGCGGCGCAACAGCATTTGCCGGTGATGCTCAAAGGCCCGACGGGCTGCGGCAAGACCCGGTTTGTGCAACACCTCGCCTACCGGCTGAAGCGTCCGCTGATCACGGTGGCCTGCCATGAGGACCTGACCGCGTCGGACCTGGTGGGCCGGTACCTGCTCAAGGGCGAAGAAACCGTGTGGGTGGACGGTCCCCTGACCCTCGGGGTGAAACACGGAGCCATCGTCTATCTGGATGAAATCGTCGAAGCCCGCAAAGACACCACCGTGGTCGTGCATCCCCTCGGCGACGACCGCCGGTTTCTGCCGATCGAAAAACGCGGGCAGGTCATCGAAGCGGTCGATGACTTCATGCTCGTGATTTCCTACAACCCCGGCTACCAGAGCGTGCTCAAGGAACTCAAGCAAAGCACCAAGCAGCGGTTCATGGCGATCGAGTTCACGTATCCGCCCGCCGAAACCGAAACGAAAATTATCGAGCATGAAGCCGGCGTGGCCAAGGACGTGGCCCAACGGCTCGTCAAACTCGGGGGCAAGGTGCGGACCCTGCGCAACCACGGGCTCGAAGAAGGCGTCAGCACGCGACTGCTCATCTACGCCGGCACCCTCATGCGGCAGGGCGTGACCCCGGAGCGCGCGTGCGAGGTGGCGGTAGTCCAGCCCATCACGGACGACGCCGACATGCACCGCAGCATCCAGGAACTCGTAAAAGCGATCTTCTGAGCCACGTCGCCGGTTGACATTTCCCCGGTTCTAACCCGGTTCCCCTCCTTTGTAAGGAGGGGCAAGGGGAGGTAGAGAGACAAGCCTCGCGTTCAAATCCCGCATGGCCGAACCACAAAACATCATCGCCGTCGTCTACGACTTCGATCACACCCTGAGCCCGCAATACATGCAGGACCAGACCATCCTGCCGCATGCCGGAATCAACCCGCAGGAGTTCTGGCAAAGCTGCACCGCGCTCATCCGGGAAAAGGGCTATGACCAGGAACTCGCCTACATGAAGCGGATGCTGGAACACGACGCAATCCGCACCCTGTCCAACAGGGACCTGCAAGGGATGGGCGCAAAACTCACGTTTTTCCCCGGCGTGCCGGACTGTTTCGGCGAATTGAACGCCATCATCCAACAGCCCAAATATCAGGAATGGGACATTCACTTGGAACATTACGTGGTCAGTTCGGGGCTGGAAGCGATCCTGGAGGGCAGCGAAATCGCCAAGTGGACCAAGGCCATCTGGGGATGCCGGTTCGATGAAGAGGACGGGCACATCAGTTTCCCCAAGCGCACCATCAGTCACACGCAAAAAACGCAATACCTCTTCCGGGTCAACAAAAACCTCCTGGACCCGGCTCAGGACGTGAACGACCACATGCCCGAGGAAGCCCGGCGCGTGCCGTTTCCGAATATGATCTACGTGGGCGACGGACCCACCGACGTGCCGTGTTTCACCGTCATCAAGAAGCACGGCGGCCTCGCCGTGGCCGTGTACAACCCGGACGATCCCACGCGCCGGTCCTTCAAAAAAAGTTACGACCTCGCGCACCATGCCGACCGCGTGCATTTCATGGCCCCGGCCGATTACCGCAGCGGGAGTCCACTCCGTCTGATTCTGGAACAGCACCTCACCGAAATCGCCGACGGCATCGTCGAACGCCGCCGTCACGCCATCGCCGCCACCCGCGTCGCCGCCCCCCCGCCCTGAGAGCAGGTGGGTACGCAGCATTGGTTCCTCTGCTCATTCCCGCGCACGCGGGAATCCAGCGTCTTTCTCCTCGTCTTTGTTTCTCCTTCTGTCATCCCCGACTCGATCGGGGATCCAGTGTCTTTCTTCTTGGCGTTCGTAACCGCGCTATCCCCTGGCGCGATTCCCCGGCGCCTCCGGGCGTGGCTGCGCCCCGGTCCCGAAAATTCTATTTTGGAGGCGAGGACTGTCTGAGCGAAGCGAGTTCCGCAGCCCACACAACCGGGACCGGGGCAAAGGCATCCCCTTGGGGCCACGCCCGGGCGCCGATGGTTTTGGGTCCTTTTGCCGAAACAAAAGGACCTCGTCGTGTGGGGACGAAACCCTACAAGCTCTTTCCCCTCGTCGTGCGGGGCCGAAACCCCGCCCCCTCAAACGATTGCGAAAACGCCGCGAGAGCGGTAAAGTACCGCTACAGACAAGCCTTTGTCGAAGCGGGTGAATCATGACCAAGCAACCTTCATATGCAAATGATGCACATCGCGTTGTCCGATCCTTCAGCAGTATCGGCCTCGCCATGCTCCTGCTCGCCTTCGCGATGCCTTCGGTGGCCGTGGGGGAAGAAGACAAGAGCTTTGCCCCCAAGGCAGCCACGAAAGAGAGTGAGGGAAACGTCACCACCACGACCGAACTGATGGCGTTGGACCAGGAAAACTGGCAGCGCCCGCAATCCGCTTTCAAATGGATCGCCATGGCCCGGGACATCAAGGTGCCCTGGGACACGTTCGGGCGACAGGGATGGATGACGGATGACGCCTATGTGGAACCCGTGGACCCCGGCGCGTCCGAATTTTCAGCGGACACGGAAATCTTCTACCTCGTCTTTGCGGTTTCGGCCCTCGATGCGCCCTCGCAATACCGGGCGGCCTGGTTCCACATGCCGGACGGAAAGACTCCGTCGGAAGAACTCACGGGCACCGATGCCCTGTTCATGGAAATGAATGAAAAGGCAGGGTACCTGGAAATCTTTCGCCCCGAAGGCGGCTGGAAAAAAGGGAAGTACCTCGTCAAGCTCTATTTCGAAAGTCCCGGCCAGGAACTATACGACCCCAACGTGATCGGCACCATGGCGTTCACCATCACGGATTGACCGCCAGAGGCTTTTACGACGCGCGGTGTCGCGCCGCGGGGCGCGACCGCAACAATTCTTCCAGCGTCAGCAGCGCGTCGCGGCCCGAGTTGGCTTCCAGGCCCTTGGACAGGCTCTGGTCCGCGTAGGTGTGACCGTGGTCCTGCGTGGCGCTTTGACTCAAACTGCCGGACCAGGGCCGCGGGTCGCGGCTCCCGTGTTTCCGGTTCCAGGCCGCGAGGCACGCCTTCGCAATCAACTTGTTCAGCGGCGCGGGGTTGTAAAGCATCTTCTTGATGTTCCACGGCGTAAGGCTGAGCGGGTTGTAGCCCGCCGACAGATACCCGTCCGACAACAACCGTTGTTCCAGGTCCGTATTCGGCTGAACGCCAAGAAAGAACATCAGCGGGAACACGCGGTCCTCCCCGAGAATCGACGCCACCACCTTATACGACTCGATACTCTGCAACAGCGTCTCCTCGGTTTCCTCAGGCGAGTTGAGCGAATAATTCAGGATCACGCGGCCCGCAAACCCCGCCTCCTGCAAATACCGGCAGCCGTCATACAGGTGTTCCAGCTTGAAGCCCATGTGCAAGCTGTTCAGCACCTTCTGGGAGCCCGCGGTAATCGCCACTTCCAGGTCGCCCACGCCGGACCGCACCATCAGCTTCGCCAGGTCCGCGGAAATCAGCGACGTGCGCACGTACCCCGACCACTCAATCTCCAGCCCTTCACGGATAATCCGCTCCAGGATCTCCGTGCATTGCGGGTACGCGTCCTTCCCCGTAATGAACTGCGCATCCGTAAACCAGAACCGCCGCGCGCCCCACTGGTGGTAATACTGCGCGATATCGTGCACCACGTTCTCGGGCGGCCGGTACCGCACGCGCTTCCCCTCGATATACGGATACAAACAAAACGCGCAGTCATACGGGCAGCCCCGTTTCGTCTGCACGCCGATGCACTCGTCCACGTATTCGGGGTACTGCGGAAAAATCGACGTCAGGTACGGCAGGTCCACGGTCAGCGAATCCAGCAGGGCCGGCGTATGCTTCTCGCCCTTGGTCACGCGCCCGTTCTCCCGGACGATGAACCGTTCATCCGTCAGGGGCTCGTCGTTCAGGACCTTGAGGATCGCATCCTCCCCCTCGCCCAGAATGCCGAGCGTGTGGTCGGGAAGCCGTTCGATCAACTGATCCGCGAACGCGGTAAACGCCCCGCCGCCGATCATCAGCCGCGTGTTTGGAAACTCCTTGTGTACGAGCCACGGGTACGACAGGTTCCGCCTGATGTCCTGATAATAGCGGAACAGGTTGCGCAGGCCCTGGAACGACGCGGCCACGCGTTTCAGGGGATTGCTCGCGTAATAGAAATTGAACGCCTGCTCCAGCGACGCGTCGCCCTCGTGCGGGGAAAAAATCTGGATGTCGCGCCACGAAAAACACACGAGGTCCGGCCGGAACGATTGCACCGTCTCCCGCAACGCGCGGGAGCGGCCGGCGAGTGGAAACAGCGACAGGTCCAGGATCTGCTGGCGGACCTCCGGCCGTCGCCGGTGAATGAAATCGGCCAGGTACGTAATGCCGGTGGGATAAACCTTCTTACACGGCAGGAACACGTAGAGGAGCGAATCCATCACGTCTCACTTCACGGCTACGTGAATGGCCACGATTCCGCCGCTCAGGTTGCGATACTCCACGTGGGAGAACCCGGCCTCCCGCAGCATCGCGGCCAACTGTTCCTGATCGGGAAACGTGCGAATGGATTCAGGCAGGTAGCGATACACGTCCGTGTGATCCTTGGCCACCCAGGTGCCGACCGCGGGCAGGAGATGAAACGAATACCAGTCGTACACGCGCCGGAGCAAAGCCGACACCGGCCGGGAAAACTCCAGGCACACGAACCGGCCGCCCGGTTTCAACACGCGATGAATCTCACGAAAGGCCTGCGGCCGGTCGCCCACGTTCCGAATGCAAAAGCCCGCGGTCACCGCGTCGAACGTCTCGTCGCGGAACACGATCCGTTCCGCGTTCCCGCGAAAACACGCGATGCGGGAACTCAGGCCGTGCCGAGCGATCTTGTCCACGCCCACGCGCAGCATGGCGAAATTCAAATCCATCGCCGCCACGCGGCCGTGCTCGCCCATGCGGCGATCCAGCAACAGGGCCAGGTCTCCGGTGCCCGCGCCCAGGTCCAGGGCGCGCCCGTGCGTCAGGACGGGGATAGAGCCGGCGGCCAACGCCTTCCAGCGGTGATGGAGACCGAAACTGAGCAGGGAATTATTGAGATCGTACCGGGCGGCGATCGCCGTAAACATGCGCTGCACGGCCTGTTCCCGCGGCGGGCCCGACCACTGCGACACGGCCTTGCCCGTGGAATCACCGGCGGCGTGTTCAATAGACGGCATCATGCAGGCAGTTAGCACCGGCCCTCCGAATTTGTCAAGCAAGCGGGGCGCCCTGGCCGCATTCCACAGGTAGTTGTAGCGGCGGCATCTCATGCCGCCACCTCCCGGCGCCTGCGGGCGTGGCTGCGCCCCGGTCCCGCCATCTCTATATGGGGGCGAGGACTGTCTGAGCGAAGCGAGTTCCGCAGCCCACGCAACCGGGACCGGGGCAAAGGCACCCCTTGGGGGCCACGCCCGGGCGCCAATGGTTTTGGGTCCTTTTGCCGAAACAAAAGAGCCTGTCCTGAGCGTAGCGGAGCGAAGCCGAAGGAAGCGAAGTCGAAGGAACCTCGTCGTGCGGGGCCGAAGCCCCGCAAAGAAAAGACCCTGGATGCCCGATCGTGGTCGGGTCAAACCGATGACAAAAAAGGAAAATCGCGCTAAAATCTTCTCTTTATAAATGAAAACTTGTCAATAAAACGCCATCGACAAAATCACGCCCCGCGGAGGCCATCTATGAAAAAAGAACAAGCATGCTTAAATGTTGCAATACAGTTTTTCTTGTTTTTCCCGGTGGCGATTGTGCTGTGTGCTGGGGTAGCCGTCGCTCAGAGTGACGCCGACAAAACGAAGCGCGCGAGTGTCTCGGACATCCATCAATTGAAGGAAGTCGTGGTCACGGCGACGCGGCGCACCGAAACGGTCATGGACGTGCCCTTTTCGGTCAACGTGCAGGAAGAAGCCGACATCCAGCGCCTGAACACCTTCAACCTGGAAACCCTCTCCCGGAACATCGCCGGCCTGAACATCCAGAATCTCGGCCCCGGCCAGAGCGTGGTGAACATCCGCGGGATTTCCTCCGGCCAGATCGTACGCGACCAGCCGGGCATCAAGGAGCAAGTGGGCGTGTACCTGGACGACGTGCCGATCGCGATCTCGCTGTTCACGCCGGACTTGGACCTCTATGACGTCCAACGCGTGGAAACCCTGCGCGGTCCGCAAGGTACGCTGTTCGGCTCCGGCTCCATCGGCGGCACCGTGCGGTACGTCACGAACAAGCCGCAACTCGGCGTCAAGGACGTGCGGACGCAATTCGATTTGAACACCATCGACAGCGGCTCGGCCGGCGGGCACGTCAAGGCGGCCTTCAACGCGCCGTTGGGAGACAACGCGGCCGTGCGTGTGGTGGGCTACGGCACGCGCTACGGCGGGTTCATCGATGCCTTGGGACCAACGGGCGAAATCGACGACAACGTCAACGACGGCGGCCGCTTCGGCAGTCGTGTGTCCGTGTTGTGGAAACCCGCCGAGAACGTCACCGTCACCCCCCGCCTGGTCTATCAGAACATCGACATGGACGGGTTCAACCGCGAAGAGCTCTTCAACCTGTTCGCCAACCCGTATTCCACGACGCGGCCCCGCGTGCAGCTCGGCAAGCGCCAACAATTCCTGTTGCTGGAAGAAGCCTTCGAAGACGAGACCATGCTCCTCGACAACACCATCAAATGGAATCCGAACGACCGCGTCGAGGCGACCTATGTCGCCAGCTATACCAAGCGCGACCTGCTGGTCAGCCGGGACTCCAGTGCGCTGATCGGGAGTGTGGCGGTCGATGTCGGATTTCCACCGGAAGGAGTGCTGCTGCCGTCCAACCTGCGGGACACCACCGAATTGGAACAGATGACCCATGAGGTGCGCGTCGCTTCCACAGACGCCAGCCCGTTCCAATGGCAGGCGGGCGTGTTCTATTCCAATATCAAACGCGACTACTCCCAGCGACTGCCCACGCCCGGGTGGGACCTGACACATACAGGGGCGGGCAGTCCCCTCGGTTCGCTGGACAGCGCCAGGAACGGGTTCGTCACCACGGATTCGCCCTATGTGTCGGACTTGACCTACGACCTCAGCCAGATCGCGGTATTCGGCGAAGCCACCTACACGCTCTTCGACCGTCTCGGGGTGACCGCCGGGTTGCGCTGGTACGATTGGGAAGAAGACAAGACCTTCAGGTCGGGCGGGAACTTTTCAAACTCGGCGGCGCAGAACCAGGCCGTGACCGTGTCCTCCAACGGCTTCACGCCCCGGTTCATGATCAACTACGACGTGACCGACCGCGTGGCCCTCAACGCGCAGGCGTCGCGGGGCTTCCGGCTGGGCGGCGTGAACGATCCCTTGAACGAGCCGCTGTGCGGTGCGGCCGCCTATGAGACCTACCGGGGATTCCAGCGGTTCAAGGACGAGACCCTGTGGAACTACGAGGTCGGGCTCAAGTCCTCATACGAAAAGGTGACCATGAACGCGTCGCTGTATTACGCCGACATCAGCAACCTGGGCGTGAACGTGGATGCCGGTGAATGTTCATCGCGTGTGACCGTCAGCGTCCCCGAGGCCCACAGTATGGGAGGGGAACTGGAGTTCGCCGTGCATCCCACGGATGCCCTGCTGGTGACGTTTGCCGGCAGCTACGTACAGGCGGAATTCGATTCCACGGTCACCAACGTGCCCGGCATCAAGGACGGCAACCGCATCCCGTCCGTGCCGGAATGGCAACTCTCCGCCGTGGCCACGTACACGTTCCCGGGTTTGTTCCAATCCGAGGAGAGTTACGTCACCGCTTCCTGGCAGTACGTCGGCAGTCAGTTCACGCAACCCGGCGACCAGGAAAGCACGCCTTACCCGTCCAGACTCATCACCGGTCTGACCGGAGCGGACATGGCGTCCGACAATTTCCGGGATCAGATGGAACTGGACGCGTACAACCTGTTCAACCTGAACACGGGCCTGCTCTACGACACGTGGGAAGTCATGTTCTACATCAAGAACATCACGGACGAAAACCCACAACTCTCCTTCGACCGTGAACGCAACGGCGCCGCGCGGATGGCCTATCGCGTCGGCCAACCCCGCACCTTCGGCATCCTCAGCCGCTTCTACTTCTAAGCGAAGAGGTCACGTTCCTCCTTCCTCCTGCTGTCATCCTTGTCTCCTCCTGCTGTCATCCTTGCGAACGCGAGGATCCAGCGTCGTTCTCTTCACGAACGCAGAAAAACCAAACGACCCCACCAAGACCCTGGATGCCCGATCAAGCCGGGCATGACAGATGAGGGCATCCTTGTCTTCTCCTGCTGTCATCCTTGCGAACGCGAGGATCCAGCGCCTTTGTTTTTTGCCTTCGTAGCCGCGCCATTTCATGGCGCCACATCCCGGCGCCTGCGGGCGTGGCTGCGCCCCGGTCCCGCAAATTCTAATTTGGGGCGAGGACTGTCTGAGCGAAGCGAGTTCCGCAGCCCAAGCAAAAGGGACTGGGGCAAAGGCACCCGAAGGGCCACGACCGGGCGCCGATGGTTTTGGGTCCTTTTGCCGAAACAAAAGGACCTCGTCGCGCGGGGCCGAAACCCCGCAATCCTCCCCCCCCTACAGCCGCCAGCGTAACGCCGTATGCAGGCCGATGTCCGGCGCGGCGCGGTGCGTGCCGTCATCTTCGGTCACGGCGAGTTCCAGCGTTGCCGTGTCGGTCACCCGGATGGACCCGCCGAAGCCGAGCATGACCACCGGGTCGGCGAGCACGTCCAAATTCGAGGAACGGTAGGGCGAGGAATGCACGTCCACCTGCACCGTCAGATTCAGGCGGGACAGGGCGCGCCAGGTAACGCTGGCGCGGCCGAACCCGATGACCGGGTCGCCCACGCTCGACAGGCGCTTCGGCGGCTCCGCGACCAGCACCCCCAACGTCGCCGTGTACAACCAATTGCGGGACTCGACCGACCACGGCAGGGCGCCCGAGGTTTCCGCCCAGAGCGACGTGGAAAAGCGGCCCAACCCCGCGAACGCGCCGGCGTTCCCGGTCGGGATCTTGACGTTGCCCCGGAGGGTCAACCCGTCATTCTCGATGGGCCACTCCGGCACCGCGTACCCGACACCCAGCACCAGGTCGCCCAGCGCGAACACGTCCTCCCGGAGATTCACGCGGGTGCCGCCGGCGTCCCCGTAGATCACGGCCAGGCGGTCACGCGGGGCAACGTCCCGTCCGCCTTGAGGCAGACCGAAGAAATCGTGCCAATCCTCGATGAAGCCGTCGAACAACCCGCCATGGTGCCCCACCGCGGACAGTTCCAGAAAATATTCCCAACCGGGCCGGAACCCGCGGCGCAGCATGAAGCTGGTGCGATACGTCTCGCCGTCGAGCAGGAGACGCTCGGACCCCGAGGCGGCGCCACTCAGATGCGACGCGGTATCCACGGCGAAGGTAAGTTCAGACGACCCCGGCGACACCGTGCGCGTGCCGACGGACACCGGCACGCCGTACAGGACAAAAAACGGATTCAGGTTGACGAGACGCAGGGGCATGGCCATCGCCGCGTCATCCGCCTCCCCCGAAACGGCCGCAGCCGGCCACAAGACGGCGATCAGAAACACACACACCAGCGCCATAGACCTCACGTGGCGCAGCAAACACAACAGACTTAACCGATCAATCATAAACGGCATCCTCATCGTAATGATGGAAGGAAGAATAGAATTATCAATCAAAGCCGGTACCGGCCCGAAAAGAATTGTGGCATTCCGTGAACCAAAGACTCAAATGTCTCCTCCTGCCTTTTCGCCCTTTCTTTTTGTCTTTCTCCTTTACTTTTCTTTCCTTCCTTCCTCCTTCGGTCATCCTTGCGAACGCGAGGATCCAGCGTCGTTGTTTTTTACATTCGAACCCGCGCCATCTCATGGCGCCACTGGTTTTGGGTCCTTTTGCCGAAACAAAAGGGCCTGTCCTGAGCGTAGCGGAGCGAAGTCGAAGGAAGCGGAGTCGAAGGAAGCTTGTCGAAGGGGCAGGGTGAGGGGGATTACCGCCTTTACCCGAACAGATCGGGGTTGCCCTTGCTGCGGCCGAAGTGTTCGAAGGCTTTGGCGGTGAGTTGGCGGCCTCGGGCGGTGCGGTCGAGGTAGCCGGCCTGGAGGAGGAAGGGTTCGTACACGTCTTCGAGCGTGGCTTTTTCTTCGCGGACCGCGGTGGCGAGGGCCTCGACGCCCACCGGGCCGCCGTTGAATTTTTCCAGGATGGTCAGGAGGATTTTGCGGTCCATTTCGTCGAATCCCGCCTCGTCCACGCCCAGCCAGTGCAACGCGTCCTGCGCCACCTGTTGGGTGATGACGCCCTGGGCCTTGACGTCGGCGAAGTCGCGCACCCGCCGGATGAGCCGGTTGGCGATGCGTGGCGTCCCGCGCGCGCGCCGGCTGATTTCGGACGCGCCGCCGGGTTCGATGGCCACGTTCAGCAGGCGGGCCGACCGGTTGACGATGGCTTCCAGTTCTTCCGCCGTGTAGAAGTCCAGCCGGTAGACCAGCCCGAAGCGTTCACGCAACGGGGAGGTGAGCGCGCCGGCTTTGGTGGTGGCTCCCACCAGGGTGAACGGGGGCAGGTCCAGTTTCATGGTGCGGGTGGCCGGGCCCTGGCCGATGACGAGGTCGATCTGGAAATCCTCCATGGCGGGATACAGGGCTTCTTCCACGGACGCGGGCAGGCGGTGGATTTCGTCGATGAACAGCACGTCGTGGGCTTGGAGGTTCGCCAGGATCGCGGCGAGGTCCCCGGCGTGGTTCAGCACGAGCCCGGAGGTCGAGCGGATGCCGCCGCCCATTTCCCTGGCGATGACGTGCGCGATGGTGGTCTTGCCCAGGCCGGGCGGGCCGTAGAAGATGGCGTGGTCCAGGGGTTCGCCGCGGCCCTGGGCCGCCTCGATGCAGACCCGCAACGATTCTTTCATGCGCGCCTGGCCGGTGTAGTCGTCCAGGGTTTGCGGGCGCAGGGTGCCTTCGGTCTGTTGTTCTTCTTCCAGGAGGTGGTCGGTGACGACGCGGTCTTCCATGCAGGGATCTTCTGGACTTGGGACGGCGTGGGCCGTTCTCCGGGGGTGAGCGGCGCCCTTCGACTCCGGTCTCAAGAGACCTACGCTCAGGGTGAACGGATTATCCCCCCGTTCGTCCTGAGCGTAGCGGAGCGAAGTCGAAGGGGATGTTACGGGAGCGTGAATTCGACGTTGATGTCCCGTCCCAGGAAGTTCACGAGAAAGCCTTGATTCTGGTAGTGCAACATGGCGCCCATGACGTTTTCGTCCCCGAAGTCTTCGGGGCCCAGCAGTTCACGGATTTCCTTCGCGCTTTCGGCCGTGAGGACGCGCCGGAAGATGCCACGGGTCTTATGGACGAACCGATTGCCGATCCAGATCAGGTCGACGCGGCCGTCCATGATCTGCACCCCGGCCATAGGCCCAGTGGGGTTCGACTGATCCCACAACAGCAGGTGAACTCCTTCCTGCTCGGCGCGGACCCCGGAAATTTTTTCGTTGATCAGCATTTCCACGGCTTCGATTTCCGGGTCCCCCAAACGGACGCCGTACAGGGACACGGTGGTGCTGTCGATCTCCTCGGGTTTTTGCACGTTGTTCCTCGTGAGTTCGTATTTCTTGGTCTTGGCCGCGGCGTCGGTGGCGGTCATGGCGCCTCCAACGCCCACCAACACGGCCAACACAATCAGTGACAGTCTATGCATGAAATTCTCCTCCCCCAGTCTGATAAACGACGCTCTCTTGCGTGAAGCACGGGAATGATTTTGTCATTCCCGCGGACGCGGGAATCCAGTGTCTTTTTTTGACTTCGTAGCTGCGCCATCTCATGGCGCGGATTTCTGTTGGCTGCATTCCGGGCGGCATAAGATGCCGCCCCTACATTACAGTGATTGTAACGAACGGCCTGCGTATAATCAAATGGTCTGGTTGCCGAGGTTTGTTTTCATTTGTAGGTCGGATTAGCGTAGCGTAATCCGACGAGGGACTGCGGTGTCGGGTTACGCCTTCGGCTAACCCGACCTACGGCTGCGCGTCTTTGCTTTTTCATGCGGGGGCGAAACACCGCCGTCTTCCTGCTTTCGCAGGAATGACAGATCAAAGTGTCGTGGTATACTCTACCGTTTTATGAGCCAGACGATTCATATCAAAGGGGCGCGTGAGCATAACCTGAAGAACCTCGACGTGGTGCTGCCGCGCGACCGGTTGGTGGTGGTGACCGGGCTGAGCGGGTCCGGCAAGTCGTCGTTGAATTTCGACACGATTTATGCCGAGGGGCAGCGGCGGTACGTGGAGTCGTTGTCGGCCTACGCGCGCCAGTTCCTGGAACAGATGGGCAAGCCCGACGTGGATTCCATCGAGGGCCTCTCGCCCGCCATTTCCATCGAGCAGAAGACGACCAGTCACAATCCCCGGTCCACGGTCGGGACGGTCACGGAGATTTACGATTACCTACGTCTGCTGTTCGCCCGCGTGGGCCAGCCGTTTTGCGTGAGCTGCGGGGAGCCGATTACGGCGCAGACCGTGCAGCAGATGGTGGATGCGATCGGCGCGTTGCCCGCGGGCTCGCGGTTTCAGGTCCTGGCCCCGATCGTGCGCGGCCGCAAAGGGGAGTATCGCAAGGAGTTGGCCGACGCCCGCCGCGCGGGGTACGTGCGCGCCCGCATCGACGGCGCGATTGTCGGGTTGGACGAAGCCATCTCGCTGGACAAGCAGCGGAAGCATACGATCGAGATCGTGGTGGACCGCTTGGTGATGAAGGCCGAGGAGTCGTTGCAGCGGCGGCTGGCGGATTCGGTGGAGACGGCGTTGAAACTGACGCAGGGTTTGGTCGGGGTGTTGACGGACGAGGACACGGTCACGCTCTACAGCGAGCAGTTGGCGTGTATCACGTGCGGCGTGAGTTATCCGGAACTGGCGCCCCGGGTGTTTTCGTTCAACAGCCCGCACGGCGCGTGTCCCGCGTGTGACGGGATCGGGTACGAGGTGTCCGCGTGCCCGGAAGGGCAGGAGTATTCCGAACACTATTTGTGCCCGGTGTGCCGGGGGACGCGGCTGAAGGCGGAAAGCCTGGCGGTGAAGGTCGGCGGGCAATCCATTGCCGAGGTCACGCAACTCTCGATCCGCGAGGCCGGGTCGTTTTTCGAGTGTCTGGACCTGAACGTACGGGAGCGGATGATCGGCCAGCGCATCCTGAAGGAGATCCGGGAACGGTTGGAGTTTCTGCTGAACGTGGGATTGGATTATCTGACGTTGGACCGGGCGGCCGCGACCCTGTCCGGCGGGGAGGGGCAGCGTATCCGGCTGGCGACCCAGATCGGGTCGGGCCTGGTGGGCGTGTTGTATATCCTGGACGAGCCGAGTATCGGCCTGCACCAGCGCGATAATCACCGGCTGCTGCAAACGCTGCTGCGGCTGCGCGACCTGGGGAATACCGTGCTGGTGGTGGAGCATGACGCCGCGACCATGCGTGTGGCGGATCATATCGTGGACATGGGGCCCGGCGCCGGGGTGTACGGCGGGTCCATCGTGGCGCAGGGCACGCCCGCGGACATCATGCGCCATCCCGACTCGTTGACCGGGCAATATCTGCGCGGGGAGAAACGGGTGGCGTTGCCGTCGCGCGCGCGGCGGCCCAAGGGGTTTCTGACCGTCGTGGGCGCCGGCAAGCATAATCTGAAAGATGTGAACGCGAAGTTCCCGCTAGGGCTGTTGACGTGCGTCACCGGCGTGTCCGGGTCCGGCAAGAGTACCCTGATGCTGGAGGTCCTGTTCCCGTCGCTGTCGTCGTTGTTGTATCACCGGAAATCGCGCATGGAGGGCTGTAAGACGCTCAAGGGCGCCGATGCCCTGGACAAGGTGATCGATATCGATCAGTCGCCCATCGGCCGCACGCCGCGCTCCAATCCCGCCACCTATACGGGCGTGTTCACGTTTATCCGGGACCTGTTCGCCGGGCTGCCGGAGTCGCGCGTGCGCGGGTACCGGCCCGGACGCTACAGTTTCAACGTGAAGGGCGGCCGGTGCGAGGCGTGTCAGGGCGGGGGGTTGATCAAGATCGAAATGCATTTCTTGCCGGACGTGTACGTGACCTGCGAGGCCTGCAAGGGACGGCGGTACAATCGGGAAACCCTGGACGTGCGGCACAAGGGCAAGACTATTGCGGACGTGCTGGACATGACCGTGGCCGAGGCCCTGGATTTCTTCGAGCACATTCCGGCCATCGCCAGGAAGTTGCAGACATTGGCGGACGTGGGGTTGCACTACGTCAAGCTGGGGCAGTCCGCGACGACGTTGTCCGGGGGCGAGGCGCAGCGCGTGAAGTTGAGTCGCGAGTTGTCCAAGCGGGCCACGGGCCGCACCCTCTACTTGCTGGACGAGCCGACGACCGGGTTGCATTTTGCGGACGTGCAACGCCTGCTCGACGTGTTGAACCGGCTGGTGGAACACGGCAACACCGTCCTGGTGATCGAACACAACCTGGACGTGATCCGCAACGCGGACTGGATCGTGGACCTGGGCCCGGACGGCGGCAACGCCGGCGGCGAGATCGTGGACGAAGGCCCCCCCGCCGAATTGATCAAATCCGGCACCTCTTGGACCGCGCAGGTGCTCCGCGACGAAGGGTAGAGGCTAACTCCTGCGGGGTTTCGGCCCCGCGCGACGAGGGGAAGGACGTGGGGGTTCGTCCCCACACGCCGAGGTCCTTTTGTTTCGGCAAAAGGACCCAAAACCATTGGCGCCCGGGCGTGGCCCCCAAGGGGTGCCTTTGCCCAGGTCCTGGTTGCGTGGGCTGCGGAACTCGCTTCGCTCAGACAGTCCTCGCCCCCATATAGACATGGCGGGACCGGGGCGCAGCCACGCCCGCAGGCGCCGGGAAATGGCGGCATGAGATGCCGCCGCTACAACTGTTTCCTCGCTGTCATCCTCGACCCCTTCTGCTGTCATGCCCGGCTTGATCGGGCATCCAGTGTCTTTGGTCTTCGTAGCCGCGCCATCTCATGACGCTGTTTCAGCCGAGATTGATGAGGGCTAGCAGGACCAGCGTGCCTAGCATGTAGGGGATCATGCACGTGTACACGACCAGCTTGAGCGGGGAGATGCCCGTGACGGCCGCGTGCCGGGCTTGATGTTCCTTGTAAATGAATTCATAGACGAGGATGATGACCGCCGCGGTGAGGGTTACGACGCGACTCGACCGGGGCCACGTATAGATCCCGCTGAGCAGGAAGTCCATCGTGAAAAAGCCGCTCCATGCGGAGAGAAGCACGGCCAGCCCGAGGTTGACTATGGCGGACAGGGGCAACTTTCCGAATCCTGTTTCTGGAGCGCCCCCTTCTTCATAGCGTTCACCGACCCGGCGGGCTATGACTGTTTTGCGGGTTTTGCGAGCGTGTGCTCGCAGTTGAGGCACACGCGGGGCCGTCGTTTGAGATAGAGGAACTTGCCGTCGACGAGGCAGGCATAGTGGACGAATCGGTTGCACACGGAGCAGCGCTCCCATCCTCCCTTGAGCATGGTGGTGTTGCGATACAGGACCTGATTGCACACCCCGCAGTGTTCCGGCTCAATGCCCAACAACAGCGGTTCCCATTCGCCTGCGCCTTTTCGAATACTCATGGCGCAGCAGTATAGCCGGAGGATCGAAGGAATTACAAATGCAGTGAGGTTTATGCGGGGTTTCGCCCCCGCGCGACGAGGTCCTTTTATTTCGGCAAAAGGACCCAAAACCATCGGCGCCCGGGCGTGGCCCCAAGGGGATGCCTTTGCCCCGGTCCCGCTGGCTTGGGCTGCGGAACTCGCTTCGCTCAGACAGTCCTCGCCCCCATATAGACATGGCGGGACCGGGGCGCAGCCACGCCCGCAGGCGCCGGGAAATGGTGGCATAAGATGCCGCAGCTACAACTGCGGATTGGCCTCCACTTGGTTTGACACCCCCCCGGTCCTTTGTTAGGTTCTGAACCCGGAGAATCAGTGCAGGGGAAGGCACTATATGTCCGTGGATATCAAGACCTATCTCGAAGACAAGCGGAACGTTGTTGACCGGTATCTGGAGGCGCATCTGCCTGATCCGCAGATGCCGCCGGCGGGTTTGCACGAGGCGATTCGGTACAGCCTGTTGGCCGGGGGCAAACGCATCCGGCCCATCCTCACGATTGCCACGGCGGAGGCGATCGGGCCGTGCCCGGCGTCGCTGCTGCCCGTGGCCTGCGCGTTCGAATTCATCCATACGTATTCGTTGATTCACGACGATTTGCCGTCGATGGATAACGATGATTTTCGCCGGGGGCGACCCACGAACCACAAAGTCTATGGGGAAGCGATGGCGATTCTGGCCGGGGACGGGTTGCACGCCATGGCGTTTGAATGGTGCAGCCGGGCCGATCTCGTCACGGACCTGAATCCGCAGTGTCAGGTCCAGATTATCGCGGAGCTGGCCCTGGGCGCCGGGCACGCGGGCATGGTGGGCGGGCAGGTGCTGGATATCCAGGCCGAAAACCGGCAGGTGGATTTGGCGGAGTTGCAACAGATTCACGTACACAAGACGGGTAAGCTGATTCGTGCCGCGGTGCGGGTCGGGGCGTTGCTCGCCGGGGCCGGCATGACGCAATTCGAGCGCCTCACCGGGTATGCGGAGGATATCGGGCTGGCGTTTCAGATTGCGGATGACGTGTTGAACGTGACGGGGACGCGGGAGGAGTTGGGCAAGGACCCCGGCACGGATGATGAACGGGGCAAGCAGACGTATCCGGCGATCTATGGGTTGGAAGGCGCGCAACAGCTCGCGCAGGATTGCGCCGCCCGGGCCATCGGCCGGCTCGACGGGTTTGACGAGAAAGCCGATCCGTTGCGCGGGATCGCCCGGTATATCGTGGACCGCAAGAATTAGCCAATCGCCTCCTTGCCGGTTCCTTTTTCATGGAACCTCATCATGAAAGCCTTGGTCACAGGGGTCACGGGGTTCATCGGGTCCGCCGTGGCGCGCGCGTTGCTCCACGCGGGCACGGAGGTTCGAGGTCTGGTCCGTCCCGGCGCGGACCGTCGGGCCCTGGACGGGTTGGCGATGGAAACCGTCACCGGCGATTTGACCGACGCGGCGTCGCTTCGGGCGGCCCTGCACGGCTGCCGGCAGGTGTATCACGTGGCGGCGCATTATGCCTTGTGGGCGCGCGATCCGTCGGTGTTCTACAAGGTGAACGTCGAGGGCACCAGGACGTTGCTGGCCGCGGCGCGCGAGTCGGGGGTCGACCGCGTCGTGTACACGAGTACGATCGGCGCGATCGGGCTGCCCGAAGACGGCGGGCCGGGCACGGAAGCCACGCCGGTGTCGCTGTCGCAGATGACCGGGGATTATAAACGCTCCAAGTTTCTGGCCGAGCAGGAGGTGTTGAAGGCGGCGGACGCGGGTTTGCCCGTGGTGATCGTGAATCCTTCGGCGCCGGTGGGCGTGTGCGACGTGAAGCCGACCCCGACCGGGCAGATCGTGGTCGATTTCATGAAGGGGCGCATGGTGGCGTACGTGGAGACCGGCATGAATTTCATCGACGTGGATGACGTGGCCGTGGGCCACCTCCGGGCCATGGAGCGCGGGCGCATCGGGGAGCGGTACATCCTGGGTTGCCGGAACCTGACGTTGAAAGAGGTGTTCGAGATCCTTGGCTGGTTGACGGGCGTGAAGGCGCCCAAGGTGAAGCTCCCCCGTGGGTTGGTCCTGCCCCTGGCCCACGTCAACAAGTGGCTGGCCGATTACGTAACGCATCGCACCCCGCGCATTCCGCTCGACGGCGTCCGCATGGCCAAGTACGTGATGCACTATGACAGTTCCAAAGCCGTTCGGGAACTCGACCTGCCCCAGACGCCGCCCGAGGTGGCCCTGGAAAAGGCCGTCAAATGGTTCCGGGATCACGGGTATGCGTAGATGGTGCTGCGGGATGCGGGGTTTCGCCCCCGCACGCCGAGGTCCTTTTGTTTCTGCAAAAGGACCCAAAACCATTGGCGCCCGGGCGTGGCCCTCCGGGTGCCTTTGCCCCAGTCCCGGTTGTGTGGGCTGCGGAACTCGCTTCGCTCAGACAGTCCTCGCCCCAAATTAGAATTTTGCGGGACCGGGGCGCAGCCACGCCCGCAGGCGCCGGGATATGGCACCATAAGATGGCGCTTCTTATTTGTCTTGGTCTGTCATTCCCGACATCTTTAATCGGGCATCCAGTGTCTTTGATTTGATGACGACCTTTAAGTGACCCCGCCCATGGATGTTCCCTTTCTGCTATGGAAGACCCTCCTGCTCCGGCCCTACGTGTTTTTCTTTTTGGCCGTGGCGCTGGTGGCCGCGTCGCGGTTCCTGGGCTGGAAGCGCACCGGCGCGCTGTTCGGCGTGACGTGGCTCACCGCGTTTGTCTGTGAATTGTCCTCGACCCGTATCGGCTTTCCCTTCGGCGATTACTATTACACGGGTTCGACCGTGGGTGAAGAGTTGTACCTGGCGAATGTTCCGTTCATGGATTCGTTGTCGTTCACGTTCCTGTTGTACGCGAGTTACTCCTTGGCTCTCTGGTTCCTTTTGCCCGTCCAACCTGCGTCGGAGGCATCCGGTTATCGGTTCCTGACGCGCGCAGGGCGCAACGATCGTTGTGCCCTGCTGTCCTGGCCGGTGATCGGCCTGACGTGTCTGTTCTTCATGTTGATCGACGTGGTGATCGATCCGGTGGCGCTTCGCGGCGACCGCTGGTATTTGGGGCTCATTTACGGCTATCCCGACCCGGGCGTGTATTTCGGCGTGCCGCTGGCCAACTTCGCCGGGTGGTTCGTGGTGGGATTGATCGCGATGACGGGCTACAGGTTGCTGGACCGGAGCGGGATATTGCCCGCGTTTCCTCACGCGGTCCCGGTCAAGGACGTTCTTCCGGGCTGCGGGTTGTATTACCTGGTCTTGCTGTTCAATCTGGTCATGACGTTCTGGATCGGCGAATGGCTGCTTGGGCTCGTGGGGTGTGTCCTCTACCTTCCCGTGACCGCCTTGATGGTTTTGAAACTGCGCCGTTTGTCAGCATCCTCTTCTTTCTGTCATTCCCGACATTCTTAATCGGGAATCCAGCGTCTTTCCCTTTCTTGCATCTGTAGCGCTGGCATCCCATGCCGCAAGATCCCGGCGCCTGCGGGCGTGGCTGCGCCCCGGTCCCGCAAACTCTATGTGGGGGCGAGGACTGTCTGAGCGAAGCGAGTTCCGCAGCCCAAACAACCGGGACCGGGGCAAAGGCACCCGAAGGGCCACGACCGGGCGCCAATGGTTTTGGGTCCTTTTGCCGAAACAAAAGGACCTCGTCGTGTGGGGGCGAAACCCCGCAATCCCCGAATCAATGCTTGTATGAAACCGGCATGCCGAGTAAGATGTACGTAGCTGTCCTTTCAGAATGTATCCATTCCCCTGAACGATGGATGAAGACTCCCTTCCCCCTACCGTTCAACACTAAAAATTGATGTCCGCAGGCATAAGAAAAATCGCGGTGGCCGTTGTCCTGGCGGTTGCGGCGTGGTTCGGGAGCGGGGCCCTGGGCTTTCCCCACGTGTTCCAGGCGATGTTTGTGGCGTACGTGGCCCTGGGGTTGGCCGTGTTTCTTCTCTTGGATGCCCCGCCGATGAAGAGGCTGTCGGGGTGGATGGCGGTGGCGGTCCTGGTGGGATTCTATCTCGTGCTGTCCGCGATTTATATCGGCGGGGCGTCGTCGTTGCCCCAGTATGATCCGGAGGTGGAAAAGGGCAAGATCGAAAAGATTCTCAAACGCAAGCGGGCCATGGCCCTGGCCGAACAAAGCCAGGTGGACGCGCTACTCGAACAGGTCCGGGTACTCCAGGATGGTTCGCAAACGGTGATGGCGCGATTGGGCCGGTTCGCTCCGGCCGCCGCGGTGGCGGAGGCTCCTGAAGAGCAGGGCGCTCTCACGGTGGTGGAACGCGGGGCCGAGGTCTATGATTTGTACGAGTGCTATAACTGCCACAAGATCGGGGGCAAGGGGAGCGTCAAAAAACGGGGACCGATCCTGGATAATATCGGCAGTTTTTTGACGGTCAACGACATCAAGCGGAAAATTTTCGATCCGACGTACCTGTATGCGGAGGGCTTCGAGAAAGAGCATAAGAAAGGCCGGATGCCGGACAAATACAAGGATTTGATGACGGAGGAAGAGGTGACGACGCTCGCCACGTATTTGTCCACGCTGAAGGACCCCACGGCCGAGACCCCGAAACCCGTGTTCGTGAAGGCCAACGTGGAGCATGGATTCACGGTGTTCGGGTACGTGCGGGATGCCTCGGGCCGGGCCTTGCCCGGGACGGAGGTGCATGCCATGCCGCAGGTCAAGGGCGGGCATGGGGCCTCCGGCAAGGCCAACGAGGCCGGGTATTATGAAATATTCCTGCACATGCATAATGAAAACGCCGGCGCGACGGTCGAAGTCTCGGCTCAAGGCGTGACAAAAACGTTTGTGGCCGATTATGATCCGAGTGATACAATAACCAGGCGGCAACAGTCCCTGGATTTGACGGTGGCCGCACCAAAAGGATAAGGCTAGGCAGGAGATGCGTGTATGAGAGGGTTTCTTCTTCGCTGTATCGTCACGGGGATCGCGGTGGTTGTCGCGGCGCAGATTATTCCGGGCGTGGCCATCGATTCGTTCGCCGCGGGCGTGGTCGGCGTGCTGGTCCTGGCAATCCTGAACGCCGTGGTCCGTCCGCTCCTGTACGTGCTCTCAGCACCCTTCATCGTCGTGACGCTCGGCTTGTTCATGATCGTGATCAATGCCTTCCTGTTGAACGTGGTCTCCTTCCTGGTCAAAGGGTTTCACGTGGCCGGATTCTGGCCCGCGGTCGGAGGGGCCGTGTTGATCAGCCTCGTCAGCGTCGTCGCGAACATGGTGGTGGCCGATCGCGGCCACGTGCAGGTGGTCGTGTCTCCGTCCCGGTCACGAAAGATTCGGCATATCAATTGAAGGCATGCTTTTTTTATGCGGGGTTTCGCCCCCGCACGACGAGGTCCTTTTGTTTCGGCAAAAGGACCCAAAACCATTGGCGCCTGGGCGTGGCCCTTCGGGTGCCTGTGCCCCGGTCCCGGTGGTGTGGGCTGCGGAACTCGCTTCGCTCAGACAGTCCTCGCCCCAAATTAGAATGTGCGGGACCGGGGCGCAGCCACGCCCGCAGGCGCCGGGATATGGCGCCATAAGATGGCGCCGCTACAACTGCGGAGAGGCTGTTTCGTCTCCCTCTCCCTTGATGGGAGAGGGTTGGGGTGAGGGTGGACATGATCAACGAACACCGACCATTCAACGGTTACGACCATGACTAAAAGGAAAACGCCGGAGCCGGTTCGGTCTTCGAAGCAGACGACGTTACAGCGCATTTTGACCACGACGGTCAATGACCTGGGCATGGATGCGACGGTGGCCATCATGACTCAACCCAAGGGGCCGCTGGTGTCACAGGTGTCCAAAGGGTTTTCGGCCCGTGAAGTTCGCGCCGTCGTCCGGACCCTGTCCGGTGGACCCGGCCAGCCCAACGGTCTGCTCGGGAGTGCCGGGCCGGAAGAAGGGCACAG
The DNA here is from genome assembly GCA_965203665.1 of Nitrospirales bacterium. Taxonomy (GTDB): domain Bacteria; phylum Nitrospirota; class Nitrospiria; order Nitrospirales; family UBA8639; genus Bin75. Next base: position 2,338,575 of record OZ241905.1, read on the forward strand.
GGCGATCGAACTGCGCATGGTGACGCCCGGGTCCAAAAATCTGTTGGCGAAGCTCCTCCGCGAAGGGAAAGTGACGTATGGGGCGCTGGTTGTGGGCAAGCAGGAACGGCGGCCGTTTACGAAGCGGGAAAAAACCACCATCGACGCGACCGGTCAGCGGATCACCGAGCAATTGCGGGAAGCGAAGCTCTTCGATCATTCCGTGCTCCTGGCGCGTCCCTGGATTCAACAGGAACCCTCAACCGAGGAGCCCGCGGAGACCGGCGACGCGACGACGCGGACGTATACGTCGCCCCAGGTGCAGAAGCGGGTCGCCGAGTGTTTGACCGAGGCGCAGTCCCTGGTCCCATTCGACCGGGGATGGGTCACGTTGTATGATCCCCTAGCCGCATCCCTGGAAGTGTTGGGTTGTCTGGCCGGGCATAAGAAAGAGCTGCTGCCGGGGCACCGCTTGTCGTTGAACGAATCCGCGGCGGGGTGGACGGTGCGGCATCGCAAGCCCCGGATCGATCAGAACCTGGCCTCTACGCAGGGGCGCTTTCAGGATTACAAGCAATTGTACCGCGACCGGTTCCGGTGCACGCTTGTGGTGCCTTTTTTTGTCAGGGGCCGCGTCGCCGGCACGATCACCCTGGCGTCCAAGACGGCGGCGCAATACGAACACACGGAAGCCGAGTCCGGAAAACTCGCCCCGGTCACGATGCAATTGGCGCAACTGTTCGATGACCCGTCCCTGAATCTCCAGGCGTCGACGGGTGCGGCGGCCCCGTCGACACCGGAGGCGGCGACAGCCGGCGCCTCGGAACCGGTTATCCGGCGCCAGGAACGTCAAACGGCCTTGAATGAAGTCAGTTCGTTTCTCGCCACCGAGATTCGTGAGCCCATGGGCTACATCCGGGCGCAATTGGAGGAAGTGACGGGTGACGGGACACTCGACTTCGAAACCCAAACCTCCATCGAAGCGGCCATGCGGGATCTCATGCGGATGGAAAGCATGTTGAATGATATTCTGGATATCGCCAAGCCCCTCCAATTGGACCGCCAGCTTTGCCACGTGACCGCCTTGATCGAAGACGGGCTGGCGCTGGTCGCCACGGATTTGCGGGTAAACCGGATCGAGGTCACCAAGGAATTTCCCTCGCGTCTGGGCCAGGTGCGATGGGACCGGGAGAAGATTCAGCACGTCTTCCTCAGTATTTTCACGAATGCCCTGGAAGCCATGTCGCCGGGCGGGAATTTGCGAATCTCCGTGTCGCAGAAACGCGGGCGCCAGCCGGAAATGGTCATTCGCATCCATAACGACGGCGCGCCGATTCCCGAAGAATTGAGCGAGAAAATTTTTGAGCCCTATTTCACCACGAAACGGTCGGGCACGGGGTTGGGCCTGGCGATGGTGAAAAAAATCGTGGACGAACACGAAGGCCACATTGCGATCGACAGCCGTCCCCAGGAAGGGACGCTGGTCACCATCACCCTGCCTGCCATGCGTCCCAGGCGGCCTTATCGGGGAAAAGGGCGCCCGCCCAGGCGGCGCTAGGCGACGGGCCCCGAGCCGGCCTGAGAGCGGGTCAGGGTCCCCCTGATCCGGGTGTACTCGTGCTTGACACCTCCGCATGAAACGAATAAGATTGTCCCTCTTTCTCTTGGGAAACGGTTCATTCGGAAATGCATGTCTTTATCGTCCATAACCTGTTTTAACAAAAGGAGCGGAATTATGAAGAGTATTCGCCTTCTTCTTATTGCGGTCGCGGGTACTGCCATGATGGCGTCAATGGCGTATGCGAATCCTGGGATGCTGCCGGCACATCCTGGTTATCCTGCTGCGGACACCAAGTCTCCGGTCGACGGAACGCGGACCAGCCATGATGCCGGTCAAGGAAATGCCACGGGTGACAAAGCCTCGATGGCCGCATCGTCCACCGCTGATGGCGCTGCCATGAACAATACGAGCGACCAAAATCGTGCGCGGGTTACGAAATCGCAAGGCGCCGGGCGTTTGCCGGAAGTTGAAGGGGCCTTGAACAAGGTGGACATCAACCCGGGCGGTGCCAAGTCGACGGTTATTAAGTAACCAATTTTCGAATCGACGAAATGACAAGGGAGGCTATCGGAACGATAGCCTCCCTTTTTTATTGCCTTCCCAGCCATGCGGTCTCATGACGTTCTCTCCCGGCGCCTGCGGGCGAAACCCCACAACGGCGTTCTCTTTCTGTCATCTTCGCGCATCCTTCGACTTCACTCCGTTGCGCTCAGGACAGGCGCGAGAATCCAGTGTCTTTCCCTTTCTTGCATCTGTAGCGCTGGCATCCCATGCCGCAAGATCCCGGCGCCTCCGGGCGTGGCTGCGCCCCGGTCCCGAATATTCTAATTTAGGGGCGAGGACTGTCTGAGCGAAGCGAGTTCCGCAGCCCAAGCAATCGGGACTGGGGCACAGGCACCCGAAGGGCCACGCCCGGGCGCCACTGGTTTTGGGTCCTTTTGCCGAAACAAAAGGACCTCGTCGCGCGGGGGCGAAACCCCGCAACCACTTGCCTGCTTACTCTTCCGGCTGAAAGGTTTTTTCCAGGAGGGGCTTCAGTTCCCCTTTCGACTGCATGGGGCCCAGGACGTCGGTGTCGCCGTAGAATTGGCCGTTGATGAACACTTTGGGCAGGGTCGGCCAGTTGGTCATCTGTGTGAGGACTTCCCGCTTTTCCGGATTTTCCAACACGTTGATAATTTCGTAGGGATATCCGAATTGGTTGAAAAACTCCATGGTTTCGACGGTAAAGCCGCATTGGGGCGCGGTCTTGGTCCCTTTGCCGTAAATCAGGATTTTGTGTAGCTTCAATTCCTGTTGAATCTCTTCCTCGATGGGATGTGCCATACAGTTTTTCCTCCTATGAGCCATCCGTTGTTTCTGCCGTCAGTTCCAGCGCATGGATGCGTCCGTCTTTCAGCGGCTCGTCCAATGCTTGATAAATGAGACGGTGCCGATCCAATAAATTTTTTCCCTTGAACCCATCCGACACCACCCGGACGTTCAAATGATCCATGGTTCCCGTGCGGTCCGTGACGGTGACCTGGGCATCGTCCAGGACTTGCCGGACATAGTCCGTGATGGTTTGCGGCGTAATCATGATGGGTCTTGCCTCATACCGGGGCGCGAATACAACTGGGCCCATGATACTAAAGGCCGCGCATTCGCGCAACGACGCCCGCTGTCTCCCGGCGCCTGCGGGCGCGGCTGCGCCCCGGTCCCGCAAACTCTCCCCCTTCCGCAAGTTGCCAAAAAGGAACTTTTATGTTACCATTCAAGCAGTTAACTTCCAACAACTAACAACCCACACAGGAGGCACGAAATGATCGCGCTCAACAGACAAAACAGACAAAATTCTGAATCGTTTGAGGTTTATTGACTAGGATGGAATTGGTTGTAGAGGTCCAAGAATTTGTTGATGGTAACGGCATAAGCCCCTTTGAGAAGTGGTTCAATGGCCTGAACGCTCAGGCAGCAGCTAAAGTCACGGCCAATCTTGTCAGAATGGAATCGGGAAACTTTTCGAATAGTAAGAGTGTCTCCGGTGGAGTGTATGAATGCCGAATTGATTTTGGTCCGGGGTACCGAGTGTATTTCGGAAAGGATGGGAAAAAGATCATCATTTTACTTGGTGGTGGAACCAAGAAAAAACAAAATGTCGATATTCAAAAGGCTCATGAACTTTGGAAGGAATATAAGAAGCGAAAAAAACAGGAATAAACAAAATGGCATTAACAAGAGATTTTAAGGAAACCGTACAAAAGAGAGTTCAATCCGACCCTGTTTTCAGAGAAGAATTGTTAAAAGAAGGGGTACAATGTTTGGTGTCCGGTGATATGGATACCGGCAAGACGATTTTGCGTGACTATATCAATGCCACGGTTGGCTTTGAAGAGTTAGGTACTCTGACGGACAAGTCTCCGAAAAGTTTGATGCGCATGTTCGGTCGGAAAGGAAATCCGCAGGCCAGGAACCTTTTCGAAATCATCGAGTGTCTGCAAAAAAGAGAAGGCCTCTTTTTTGAGGTCAGGGCCGTGCATTGAAAACCGCGCCATGAGATGGCGCAGCTACGAAGACAATCCACCGCACGCGTCACTCACAAAGCGGCCAAGTTGGTCGAGGACCGAGGGGGGGATCTCGTGCCCCCCTCGAAATTCGTGCCAGGTTACGGGGAGCCCATGCGCCAGCAGGGAATTCTTGAGTTGGACCGCCGTGTCGTGCGGGAGCAGGGGGTCGTCCGTGCCATGGCTCTGAAACACGGGGAGTCCTTTTCGGGCAGGCCATCGTTCTTCCCATTCGGGCTGCGCAATGATGCTGCCCGACAGGATGAGAAGCCCGGCAAACGGGCGAGCACTGCGAAGCGTCGTATCGCAGGCCAGCATGGCGCCCTGCGAGAACCCGCCGAGGAAGACCCGGTCCGGGGGAAGGCCTTCATGCCGGTCGAGGTCGTCCAGCATGGCCAGCACTCGCTCGCGGGCCGCGGCCAGCCCGTCGGGGACTTTCTCGATATCACGCGGAAGGCCTCGAGCGATCCGGTCCATGTCCAGCATCCACCACGCCCGCCCGTCGGGCAGGCCGTCGTCCAGCTTCAGGGGGGCAACGGGAAACACGAACCGCACGTCGTCCGGAACCCGTAACATCCGCCACAGGGGAACCAGGTCGTCACCGGGTGCGCCGAACCCATGCAGCAGAATGACCACGGGCCCGTTCCCTCCGCCCTCGCGGTCCGGTCCTCCCGCGATAGAGACGTCAAGCCCCCCATACGTGTGCATGCGCATCGGAATCAAATCCTTGGGAATGCGAGAGGCCGGGCTTAATGCCCCATCTTCGGCGCGCCGGCGTTGTCGCCTTCGGTCACGAGCGGGATGCGCAGCACCTGCCGGCAGTGCGTACAGGTGACGCGCAGAATATCCTGGTCTGAACGGTCGATGTCCTGTTCTTTGATCCAGAACAGTTTTTCACATTTGGGACATTTTCTGACGAGCATGGGCATGATGGCTTTCCTGCCTTTCGGTCTCTGCTGGTAATTGCAACGGATTTAGTGTAATACAAACAGGCCGCCACTCGCCACATGATCACCTATACCGACCATAAAGATTTTGCCCCCGCCGTGTTATTGCCCCTGTTTGAGCAAGCGCCCTGGGCCCAGGGGCGGACCGTGGCCGAGACGACGGAGATGCTCCGGGAGACCGATCTGTTCATCACGGCGTGGGACGACAACCGGGTCGTCGGGTGCGGCCGGGTCCTGACCGATTACGTGTATCGCGCCTCCATCTGGGACGTCATCGTGGATGCGGCGTACCAGGGCCAGGACGTGGGCACGGAAATCATGCATCGGATCCTGAACCATCCGGCCCTGCACCGCGTCGAACTGTTCTGGCTCTGTACGCGTGACAAACGTGCATTCTATGAAAATCTCGGCTTCAGTGCCAAGGAACAGACCGGCATGGTCTGGGATCGACGACAACACTCCTCCTTCCCGCCGTGATGCATAAAAAGGCCGTGCCCGGTCGCAGGCCGCTTCTCCACCACGTTTTATTCTACTTTTAAATTCTTGCGCACCCAGTGTCGGGAAAACCAAGGGTACAGCGCCGGGATCACCAGCAAGGTCAGCAGGGTACTGGACACCAATCCACCGACGACCACGGTTGCCATGGGGCGCTGAATTTCCGACCCGACGCCGGTTGCGAGTAACAAGGGGATCAACCCCAACGCGGTGGTTAATGCGGTCATGAGTACGGGTCTCAGTCGCGCGCGCGCGCCTTCCTCAATGGCTTGCCGGAGCATCCTGTTCTCGGTGAAACGCCGGTTGATGGACGTGACCATCACGACCCCGTTCAGGACCGCCACACCAAACAGCGCGATAAACCCTATTGAACTGGGCACCGATAAATACAGTTCGGAGGACCAGAGCGCGATAATGCCGCCGATTAACGCCAGGGGAACGTTGGTCATAATCAGAGCGGCCTGGCCTAACGAACCGAAGGCGAAGTACAGCAACAGGAAGATCAGCGCGAGGGACGTGGGCACCACGATCATGAGTCGCGCCTGAGCCCGTTGCTGGCTTTTGTATTGACCGTCGAAGACCACGCTGTAGCCCTCGGGCAGGTCGATTTCACGGCTGATCCGTTCCTTCAGTTCGTTCACCAGTCCGCCCATGTCTCGGCCATCCACGTTGGATAGGACCACGGCGCGGCGTTGCACGTTGTCGCGGCGAATTTGCGGAGGCCCGGTTTCGATTTCGACGCTTGCCACTTCGCCCAACCGTACCCACGCGCCGTTCGGCGATTCGATCAGCAGATTACGAATGGCGTCGGCGCTTCGGCGGACGGATTCTTCCAGTCGCACGTAGATGTCGTAACGCTCGTTGCCCTTGATGACTTGCCCGGCGGACACGCCGCCGATCCCGTCCGACACCAGCGAGACGATTTCCTCCACGGCCATCCCGTAGCGCGCCAGCGCCTCGCGGTCGGGGCGCACCACGAGCTGGGTTTCGCCGGCGATTTTCTCCAAGGATACGCCGCGTGTGCCCCGGACCTGCTTGACCAGCGTCTCGATTTCCCTGCCTTTTCTCGCCAGCACGTCCAGGTCGGGGCCGAATAATTTGATGGCGAGTTGGGCCTCCACGCCGGACAGCAATTTATCCACCCGGGTGGCGATGGGTTGGGAAAAGGAGAACAACAACCCCGGGTGCACGGACAGTTTCTCTTCCATCAGGGCTTGCAGTTCATGGCGGTTGCCGGCGGACGTCCATTCCGCCGTCGGGTTCAACCCGACGTAGGTTTCGATATTGGACACCGATTCGGGGTCTCCGCCGAGATCGGGGCGGCCGATGTGACTCAGGGCCGTGGTGACTTCCGGAAACTCCATCAGGATTGCTTCGAGCTTGGGGGCGAGGGCCACGGACGTCTGCAGGCTCGATGACGGGGCCAGGGTCGTGCGGATGTTCAACGTCCCCTCTTCCAGTTCCGGCATAAACTCGGTGCCCAGTTGCGTCATGATCGCCATGGACAGGACGAACAAGGTCGCGGCCGCACCGACGACAAGCGGACTGTGCTTCAGGGCCCTGTGCAGCACGTAACGATACACCCGTGCGATGGGCGGCAGGATCGGGCTTTCCCTGTGTCGCGGCGCTTGTTCGAAGACAAAGCTTGCCAAAGCGGGGATCACCACCAGTGCGACCAGCAACGAGGCCAGCATCGCCACGATGATGGAAATGGCCATCGGCATGAATAATTTGCTCTCGACCCCTTCCAGGGTAAACAGGGGGGAAAAGACCACGGCAATAATCATGACGGCAAAAAATACCGGGCTGGTCACTTCGTGGGTGGCCGCTTGAATGCGCAAGTTCATGTGTCGCTTCCGGCTTTCCACAACGCCCAGATACTCCTCGGCAGGCACCGTATCGGGCTTGGTCAGTTGAGAGAAGATGTTATCCATGACCACCACCGTGCCGTCCATCATCATCCCGATGGCGATCGCCAGGCCGCCCAACGACATCAGGTTGGCCGAAATACCCCAATAGGCCATGGCGGTGAGAGCCAGTCCGATCGACAGCGGGATGGACAGCAACACCAACGCCGTGGCGCGCAGGTTCATCAGGAAGATCGCCAGCACGATGATGAACAGGACGAACGCCATCAACAGCGCGTCGGTCACCATGGCGACGGCCTTGTTGACCAGGTCGGCCTGGTCATAGTAGGGGTAGAGCGTCACGCCGTCGGGCAGGGCCTGCGCGATCAGCGGCAGCCGGTCGTAGATGCCTTGGATGGTGGTATTGGTATTGGCTCCTATGCGTTTGAACACGATGCCCGCCATGACCTCGCCGTGCGATTGCGGCCGGCCTTGCGCGTCGCGGTCGGTCATGGTGACGGCGCCCTGGCGGATTTCGCCACCCAATTCCAGGCGTGCGAGGTCTTTCACCTTGACCACGACGCCGTTGACTTCCTTCACGGGAACGTTGCCGATGTCCGTGAGCCCGTCGGCGCCGGTACGTACCAAGCCGACCGCGCGCAGAACCAATTGTTCGTCGCCGCGGTTGACGTACCAGCCGCCCGCGTTGCGGTTGTTGGCTTCGATGGCTTCAATGACCCGGCTGATGGACAGGTGGTAACTGAGCAGGCGGGCCGGGTCCAATTGCACCTGGTACTGCAACACGTCGCCGCCGAACGACAGGACGTCGGTCACGCCGTCGATCGGCAGCAACAGCAACTTGACCACCCAATCGTTCAGGCTGCGCAGTTGCATGGCGTCGAAGTTGCTGCCTTCCTCGGCCAACAGCACGTACTGGAACACCATACCCAACCCCGAGGTGTTGATCCCCATCTCGGGCGTGCCGACGCCTTCGGGAATGTTCTCACGCGCGGCTTGCAGTCGCTCGAACACCAGTTGCCGGGCGAAGTAGATATCGGTCCCGTCCTTGAAGACGACCGTCACCACGGACAAGCCCGTCTTGGAAATCGAGCGGACTTCTGCCACGTCGGGCAGTGAGTACATCACGGCCTCGATGGGATAGGTGATCAGTTGTTCGACTTCCTCGGCCGCAAGTCCCGGCGCTTCGGTCTGCACGTCCACGTCCACGTTCGTCACTTCCGGAAAGGCATCGACGTTCAGTTTCTGTAACGAGAAGCCCGAGCCGATCAGGGCGGCGATCAAACCCAGCACCACGAGCAGGCGGTTACGGACCGCCCAATCCACCATTGCATTCAACATGGCTCTTCTATGGCTTAGTGGCTGTGGACCTCGAAGCCGCTTTGGCGAGTTCGGCTCCCAGGTAAAACGCTCCCTCCGTCACAACCGGCGTGCCTTCCGCAATCCCTGAAATGGAGATTTTCTGGGCGCGAGTCGTGCCCCGGTGAACGCGGGTCTGTTTGAAATGACCGGGTTCGAGCTCGACGAACACCGTCCAGTTGCTTTCGTCGTCCTGCACCAGGGCCGACTCGGGCACCGCCAACGTGGGTTTTGCGTTGTCGCCTTGTGCGGCGATGGCGACCTGAACGAACTCCCCGGCGTGATGATTTTTGCCGCGCGGTGCGATCCCGATACGCACCCGGACGGTTCGCGTCTGCTCGTCGAGTAAACGATGCTTCTGGATGACTTTCCCCTCATGCCAGTCTCCGCCGATATTGACCCGGGCCGGCACACCGATCTCTATATGGTCGGCCTGAAGGGGAGGCAGGTTTGCTTCCACCCAAACCCGGCGTTCATCGGCGATCAGGAACAGGCTGTGGCCCGCTTTAATGCGTTGGCCGACGCGAAAATCGTCACGCACCACCGTCCCGGACACCGGGGCATTGAGTTGAAATTGTCCCAGCGCGACGTTCATCCTGCGGGTGGCGATGGCGTTGATCTGTTTGTTGTCCAGGCCATAGGCACTCAACTTCAGCCGGCTCTGCTCGTAGGCCACCCGGGCCTGGAGGTAGCGTTTCGCACTCACGACTCCTCTGCCCAGCTTGCGCACGCGCTGCCACTCGTTCGCCACGATCCTGAGTTCACCCTGCGCCGCGGCGACCTCGACGCTGGCCAGGGTGATCAGGGGTTGGCCGGCTTTGACCTCGTCGCCGAGCCTGGCATGTCGCTTGATGGCCACGGCGTCGATCAAGGGCGTCACCTCGGCGCTACGGTATTGGTCGAGTTGGATTTCACCCGGTGCGGAAATGACTTCAGGCAGGAATTCCGCTTTGAGCGTGGTGACGTGGATGTCCGCGGCCAGAATGGATTCGGCGGACAGTTCGACGACCCCTCCCTCGGAATTTTCCCCGTGGTCCGCCTGACCGGTTAGGGGCTCATCGTGGATGTGCTGCCCGGTCGCCTCCAACGACGTGAGCGCGACTGTCACGAGGACGGCCGCGCTCAACCCGATCATCAACAAAGGGACTGCGCGAAAACGCTTCATTGGTCGTCTTCCCGAATCAGTCAGGGATGCCGTCCGTTTTCGCATAGCTGTCGACGTTGAGCCATTCATCCACTTTTCCGGATGCGACCAGCCATTCGAACCAGGCGAGCCACAGCGCCTGACGCAGTTGAAGGGCGCTGTCCTGACTGTCGATGGTCCGGCTGGTTTGCACCAGGAATTCCGTGGCGTTGAGTTCGCCGGATAGCCACAGGCGACGGAGATGGTCTGCCTGTTGCTGCGAGCTGGCCGGCCCGATGCGCTGCCAATCCCGCCAGGCGTTGTGGGCGATCCGGTAGCGCTCGAACGCGTTGACGAGGCGGGCGCGGGCGCGCCGCAAGACGTCGTTGACCGTCTGGTGCGCCTGCTGATATTGCCGGTAGGCAGCCGTCACTTCATATCTGAAGGGATTGCGAAGGGGGAGGGGGAGCACCAGGTTGACCCCGACCAGCGCCTCACCGGCTTCGCCGCCATGCATGACGCCGACAGTCGGGTCGAGGACTTTTTGGCGCTTCCGTAACGCGATCACCGCCTTGGCTGAATCGACTCGACGTTGCGCCGCCTGCACCTCCGGTAACGCCGTCAACAGGGATTCCAGGTCATCCTGGGCCGGCAGGGCGGGGAGCCCCGTCTCCAACGTGGGCCAGGGCGTGGTGATATCCGGAGGGATGAGGTTGGTCACCTGTTGCCGGGCGTCAATCAGCGTGGTTCTCACGGTGGCTTGTCTCATCCGGGCGTCGGCAAAGACCAGAATCGCCAGGTTGAATTCGACCCGGGCCATATCCCCGGCCTCAAAGCGTCTCTTTGTCAGCGCGGCGAAGTCCTGCATCAAACGTACGCGCTTGGTCGCGAGCGCGTCGCGTTCGACGCCCGTCTGATAGCCGGCCAGACCCGATAACAGGTCCGCGGTGACGGCCCGGCGCGTGAAGATATAGTCGGCGTGAACGGCAAGGCGGTCCGCAGCCGCGACCGCGGTGCGGGCCGAGCGTTTGTCGGCCAGGTCGATCCTCTGCCGTAATCCCAGGTAGTGCCTGTTTTCATAGGTATGTTGCGTCTCGATCGAAAAACTCGGGTTGTAGAGGGGTCTTGAGGCGGCCGCTTGAAATGCCCCCCTCGCGTTCAAAGCCGAGCGCGCCGCTTGGACGCGCGGGTTGGACGGAACGACGTTCCGCACGAATGCAATCAGCGCGGGGCTGGAGGCTGGAAGGGCCAACACCGCATTCTTCTCGCGGGGCGGCTCAGCCGCCTGGCCGGCGGTGGCCAGGCTTCCGAGAAGCAAGGCGGTGAGAATGGTTTTTGGGGGTTTCAATCGACACATGGCGAGGAGCAACACGTGGAAATCATTTCCTTTATAATGAATTACCCTCCAGTTTCTTTCAAGTGCGTCGCCATGGGAAACGAATCAGGATGACGGTTCCCGGTCATCGGATCGCGCGAACCCGTCAACCGCCGGATCAATGCAGGCCGGCCGGTTCGAGGTAGTGGAGCATATAGGCGAGGCCGATTCCCGCGAAAAAGGACAGCGTGAGCTTGAGGCGATCATGACTGTGGAAATGCACTTCGGGCAGCAGATCGCTCAAGGAAATACACAGTAACGCGCCGGCTGCGAAGGCCAACGCGGACCCGACCACGTATTCCTCCCACTGGCCGAGGAGACCCACGCCCCAGAACGTCACGAACGCCGCCGCCGGGCAGATCAGGGAAAAGAGGACATTGGACAGGATGCGCTGGTGTTCACCGAACCCCGCGACCCGCATCGTGCCGAGAATGGAGAGGGAATCAAGGGGTTTGTGAAGCACGATCGCCAGGAACACGCTGAGGCCCAACGCCCCGATCGTGCCGTCGGGAGCTTCGGCCCTAATGCTCGTGCCCAACGTCAGTCCTTCCGTCGCGGTGTGCAGCCCCAGGCCCAGGGCGATACCGGCCCAACTGAACGGGTGCATCACGGCGTCGGCATGCGGTTGATGCTCGTGGGTGAGTCCGAAAACGTCGTCCTCGGCATCACTGAAGTCATGCTGGTGAAAGGAGAACACGCGCAACAGCACCACCATCAGCACGACGCCCACCAGCATCCACCACATGGCCGTTTCGATGGCGTGCTCGCCGGGAATCTCCCTCATCCCGTGGGGCAGGAGATAATACAGGGAGACACACAGAATGACGCCCGCCACGAAACTGGTCATCATCTGGGTGCGGGTGTGCGTCAGCCGGACGATGGACGGCAGCCATCCCCCGAACAGGGAGACGGCCATGATGACGACGCAGTACCCCGTCAGCAGCAGCAGAGAGTTAGAAAGATCCATGATGGCTCACGCTACCCTCCGCCGCGCGGTCTAGACCTTGCCGTGGTCGTCACAGTGCTCACCGTGCGGATGATGCAGGTGACCGGCGACAAGGTAGTCCGTGTGACCCCCGTGGTCGCCTTGATCGTGAATTCTGTGGTCGTCAGTCATGGGTTGTTTCTCCTTTTCGGTGGCTTAAAGATGCATACCGCCGATATTCCGCTCATGCTTGCGCCATGGTACCGTAATGTCTCCCCGTCGTCTATCGCCCATCGCCGGGCACGAACCTCAGGCTCGTCGGGTGCTCGCGACAGCGGGGCGGTCAATCGTATGCATCCAACCGCTTCAGATGAGCGATCTCCTTTGGAGAAGCGGTATCATTCCCCCGCCGAGTGCAGTATGATTTGATGCGCGGGTTTGAACCCGTCCACCATGCTTCACGGTGGTTGAAAGGAAAAGGCCGGGAGGCCGGAGAACTTCTATGAAATGCCTTGGGTTGATGTCGGGGACCTCGATGGACGGCGTGGATTGCGCCGTCATCGACGTGAGACCCGGCCGCGCGACGTTACGGATTACCCTGCTGGCCCACCGGACGTACCCGTACCCGCCTGCGATTCGGGAGCAGCTCCTGTCGCTGGTTCGAACCGGCACGGTCGAGACCGTGTGCCGGCTGCACGCGGCCGTGGGAGAGGTGTTCGCCCGTGTGGCCAACCGGACCATCAGGCAGGCCAAGCTGTCGGCACGGGACATCGCCGTGATCGGCTCTCATGGACAAACCGTGTGGCACAGTCCCACGCGGGTGCCGATGCCGGGGATCGGACCGGTCCGGTCCTCGTTGCAGATCGGCGACCCATCGGTCATTGCCGAGCGCACGGGTATCATGACGGTTGCCGATTTTCGCGCTCGGGATCTGGCGGCAGGCGGAGAAGGGGCGCCGTTGACCCCGTATGTGCATTATCACGTGTTCCGGTCACGAAACGCGTCGCGACTGATCGTCAACCTCGGCGGGATTGCGAACGTCACCTGGTTGCCGCGGGGAGGCGGCCTGGAGGACGTGGTCGCGTTTGACGTGGGGCCCTGCAACCTGTTGTTGGACGGATTGCTGGCGCATGCCACGCACGGTCAACAGTCGATCGATCGGAACGGGGCCCTGGCCTCTCGCGGGTGTCCGCAAGACGTGCTCGTCAACGAACTCCTGCGCCATCCGTTTTTTGCCCGCCGTCCTCCGAAGTCCACGGGGCGTGAAGAATTCAATGCCGACTACGTCTGGCACGTCAGGCGGGTCGCCAGGCGCCATCGGTTTTCGTTGGAAGATACGCTGGCGTCGAGTTGTGTTGCGATTGCGCGAACGATTCGCCGGTCCGGGTCATGGGCGGTGGATGAGGTGATTGCCGGCGGGGGCGGAGTCCGGAATCGCGGTCTCCTGCAAGCCTTAACGCGGGAATTTGAGCCGGGGTCCGTCATGTCCATGGAACGAGCCGGTGTGAAGAGCCAGGCATTGGAAGCCATGGCCTTTGCGGTGTTGGCCCATGAGACCGTCCGGGGTGTGCCGGCCAACTTGCCTCGGGTCACCGGCGCCGCGTCGCCGGTCGTGCTGGGTACGGTGATCCCGGGCCGGAAGCCGTTGGTTTTCACAAAGTAGCGCGTGTGGAGCAACGATGGATCTTTTCGAAAGAGTACTTGAATGGCTCTCCCTTGCTTCTCACCCCTCGCTTTCTCAGCTCCTCGTGGTCGGGCTGATCATTGTGACGGGTTTGGTGATTGTTATGCTGTTCCGGCCGCGGAGACGCCAAAGCGGGCCTGCTCACGACGCATGGATCGACGGGATTGAAGAACGGGTTACGGCGAAGGCCCAACCACTTATGAACAACGCGGAGGTTGCGGTGTTCAACCTCTTGCTCCTGGCGGTGCGCGATCACTTCTTGTTGTTGTCGAAAGTTCCCTTGAGAAACCTCCTGCAACTGCGCGTCGAGGACGATTCCTCCAAACGAGCCGTGGCTCAGGCTCTACGAAACGTGACGGCGGATTTTGTCCTTGTCCATCCGGGGACCCGGCTGCCCGTCAAAGCCGTGTTCCTCGAAAAACCGGGCGACGAGGCCACGGCTTCGCATGCACAGGAATGGTTGGTGGAGGCCTTGTTCCTGAAGGCCGGGATTGAGGTGATCTGGCTCAATCGGGAAGCCCGGTATAGCGTGGAACAGTTGACCCATCTGTTGGGGCTGGACGAAGAGACGTAAATAGGTGCCTCCGGTTTACAAAGACACCTCTGGTTTATGGTGATAGCGGGATGCAGGGCAAGGCGTCCCACAGCGAAACCCGAGGCTTATCAGGACAGATAGGCGAGGGTTGAGCGAGGACACAACGCCGCCATGCGCCCGATGGTGCAATAAAGCAGAGGTGTCTATTCGGTGATGACAGGCAGTATGGCCCGTAGAGCTTGGTGGGCCAAGTGATGCGCTTCACCGTTTTGGACGGCGGGGTCGCTGAATGGAACGAATCGAGCCAGTTTGAAGAAGGGTCGATTTGCCAACACGGCCGCCACTTCGGAGGATCGTTCCCGGGTCAGGTCCAGCGTGTAGCCGGGGCCCTGTTTCCATTCCCATAACGAATGGCTCAAACAGAGGCGGATATCCCGGTCCGCCACGGAGGGGAAGCGGTTGATGAGGTTTTCCTTGTACCGCCGGAGATGACCGCCTTCCAGGATGAGGGCAAAGACCATGTGGTGACCCCACCAGACGAGGGAACGAAAGGAACATTTGACGTCTTTTGTAAAAAACCGCGGGTAATCCAGGTATTGATACGGGAAATCCTCCAGGTGTTCTCCCTTGACGAATTGGCTGGCGTCCGGGTCGAAGCCGTCGGGGACCAGGAGGCGATGGTCCGTGAGTTCACGTCGAAAGGATTCATGGATCTGTTCCAGCAGGTGCCGGATCTTCGGGGAGACGTGGGCTTTGGCTGCAAAGAACTCGGTGTCGGAAAGCAGGGTAATGTCTTTGGCGGTCAGATTCATGAGTCACAACGAGGCGCCGATGAAACACGGGCATCCTGACACGGGCCGGGAAACGGCTGCAAGCGCGGGAGTGGGTTCATGAAAGTGGCGACGTTCAACGTGAATTCGATCCGGAAGCGGTTGCCCGTGGTGAAACGGTGGCTGAAAAACCATGCGCCGGACGTGCTGTGTCTCCAGGAAACGAAGGTGCAGGACTCGGAGTTTCCGGTCAAAGCGTTTGCCGCCACCGGATATCACGTGCGGTTTTGCGGCATGAAAGGGTACAACGGAGTGGCGTTGTTCACCCGGCGTGAACCCGAGTGGGTTTCGTATGGATTGGGCAAAGGGCCCGCCGGAGACGGGCCGCGTCTGCTTCACGCCGTGGTGGACGGCATTCCCATCGTCAACACGTATATCCCGCAGGGCTTCCGCATCGACCATCCCAAGTATCAATACAAGTTGGCCTGGTTCAAACGGCTGCGCCGGTATTTCAGCCGTCACCTGTCCCCGGATGAGCCCGCGATCTGGTGCGGGGACATGAACGTGGCGCCGGAACCGCGTGACGTGCATCATCCGGACAAACACTTCACCCACGTCTGTTTTCATTACGAGGCCCGGAGAGCCTACCGGCACGCGGTCGAGTGGGGGTTCGAGGATCTGTTCCGGCGTCTGTACCCGGACCGGCAGCAGTTTACGTTTTGGGATTACCGGCGTCCCGATGCCCTCAAGGCCAACCGGGGATGGCGGGTGGATCACATCCTGGCGACCGGGTCATTGGCCCGGCGTTGTACGGCCGTCGAAGTCGACATCAGGCCCAGGCAGGGGAAAACTCCGTCCGATCATACCGTCCTCTGGGCGGAATTTTCGCTGTAGCCCTTCTGCTATATACTGCTATATTTTTGCTATGTTTTGCTATGGCTTGCTATAAAACTGCTATGCCTTGCTATGTTTCTGCTATACTCTGCTATGTTTTGCTATGATCTTGCTATGTTTGTGCTATATCCTGCTATGTTTTTGCTATGTTCCCGCTTGCAGTTATTTGCGGGTCGGGTGTTTCTTCATGGTGTGGGGAATGTTTTCCGGTGGAATGAACACGGCCAGGGCCACCACGGTGCTCCACATCCCGGGTTTGCCGATCGCCGACTGGGTGATGTTTTGCGTCCGCACGATTTTCCCGCCCATTTTGAAGACCTGTTCCCGTTCCTTCCAGGCCACGTCTGGATCAAAGTCGATCCCTAACGCCGCAGCCAGCATCTGGGCGGCCAGGTCTTCCGTGTACTCGCCGGCTTCTTCGTCGGTTTCCCCGTACGCGTGATGTTCGGACAGATAGCCGTAGGTCTTGTGCCGGCCCTGGGGAATCGCCACGCCAATGGAGGCCGAGATCAGCCGGTTGCGTTCGTTGGTTTCACTCCTGGCCATGACGCAATGGGTAATCTCCCCGGGATTCAACAGGCTTTCGCCCCGCTTCCGTGGAATGATCTTGCAATTCGGCGGCAGGATGGACGACACGCTGACCAGGTTGCAGTAGGCCACCCCGGCGCTGCGCAAGGCTTCTTCAAACGAAGCCAGTTTTTCCCGATGGACGCCGACCCCTCGGGTCAGAAAAACATGCGTGGGAACCATCTCTCCTCCCGGTCCTCAAAACAGGATATGCCCGTGTACGGACAAAACGAGCGCTATAGTGACAAATCTTTACGGGAAACTGCAAGACGGGTGTGTAAATTTCGTGCCGTTTCTCATCGACGGGCATTACCGAATAAAATTGTTGTGCGCATCTCGTGCCAAGCGGCCTCTCCGCATTTGTAGCTGCGGCATCTTATGCCGCTTGGAGGCCGCCTGGCAGAAAGCAGATCGCGCGGCTACAAAAAAGAAAAGAGGCAAAGAAGAGACACGCGTTATTGGGAAAGATGTAAGACCAACAGCTTTTGGTCGGAGAGTTCCTGGATTGCGTATTTGACACCTTCGCGTCCCAGCCCGGAATCTTTCATTCCGCCGTACGGCATGTGGTCGGCCCGGAACGTCGGGATTTCATTCGCCAGCACCGTCCCCACGTTCAGGGCCCGGTACGCGCGGAAAATCGAATCCACGTTGCGGGTAAAAATACCGGCCTGGAGTCCGTAGGGGGAGTCATTCACCATGTCGAAGGCCTGGTCGAGATGCCGGTACCGGGAGAGCGTGATGACCGGCCCGAAGACTTCTTCGCAGGAAATCTTCATGCGTTGGTCCACGTCGGTCAGGATCGCGGGGTGGATCAACGATTTGTCCCGGGTTCCGCCGGTCCTGAGCGTGGCGCCCTGCTGGACGGCTTCCCTGATCCAGGTTTCCACCCGGACGGCCGCGCGTTCGTCAATCAACGGCCCGACAACCGTGGCGTCTTCGGCGGGGTTCCCGGCCGGCAGGGCTTCCACGAGCGGGATCAACCGGTCGAGAAAGGCGTCGTACACGTCGTCGTGCAGGTAAATGCGCTGGACGGAAATGCAGGTTTGTCCGGAATACGCGAATCCGCCCGCGACGCATCGTTGGGCGGCCAGGTGCAGGTCGGCGTCGGGTTCGACGATGACCGCGGCATTGCCTCCCAGTTCGAGCAGGACCCGTTTTTTCCCGGCTTTGTCTTTCAAACTCCAACCCACGGCTGCGCTGCCCGTAAAGCTCAAGGCTTGAATTCTCGGATCGCGGACCATGGATTCCGCCAGGGCGTTTTCGCACGGCAGGATGCTCAAGGTTCCTTCAGGGAGATCGAGTTCCTGAAACAACCGTCCCAACCGCAACGCGGTGAGCGGGGTCTGCGGCGCCGGTTTCAGCAGGATGGGATTGCCGACCGCGAGGCACGGGGCCACTTTGTGCGCGACCAGGTTCAGTGGGAAGTTGAACGGTGTAATACAGAGCACCGGCCCGACCGGGACGCGTTGCCCGAGACCCAGGTGGTGTTCCATGCCCGGGCTGCTATCCATCGGGATGACTTCTCCCGGTATGCGTTTGGCTTCCTCGCTTGCGATTGAAAAGGTTTGAATGGCCCGGTCCACTTCACGCCGCGCGTCGGTGATGGGTTTACCCGCTTCCAGGCAGATGGTTTGGGCAAAGTCTTCCTTTTGTTCCTTCAATTTGACGGCGACGTGTTGGAGGGCCGTCGCGCGCGCGCGTGACGAGGAGCGGGCGAGACCGGCAAAGGCTTGCAGGCTGAGCGTGACGGCCTCCTCGACGTCTTGCGGCCGGGCGAGACAGACCTCGGCCACGGGGCCGTCGGTAAACGGATTGGTCACGGCCTGACGCGTGGGTGTCTCACGCCATTCAGAACCGACGAGGATGGGAGCGATGGTTTCCACGGACACGGGAGGCAATCAGGCGCAACGTTGAACGTTCAACCGTACTCGCATACTTGCAGGGAGCATCTTACAAGGATTCGGAAGATATTTTGGGTGCAGAAACCGTTTGCAGCAGCTTGTCGATCTCTTCCTTGAACACCTCGTAGGGAAAGGCGCCGGGAATCGCGACGGCCTCCTGAGGATCATCCGTGGCAAACAAAATGAAATGCGGGGTGCCCCGGACACCCAGTTCGCCCCCCTCCATGCGATCCTTGAAAATGTCCTTGGTGTAGCGGGACCCTTCGAAGCATGAAGCAAATTGTTTGACATCGAGCTTCAGTGCTTCGGCCTGCTGTTGGAGTTGGGCCGTTGAAAACTTGTTGCTGCCGGCGAATAACCGGTCGTGCATGGCCCAATATTGTCCCTGTTCTCCGGCACAGCGTGCGGCCAGGGCGGTATCCACGCTCGCCCCGCTGGGAGCCCGCGGAAAATCACGATACACCAGGCGCACCTTGCCGGTGTCGATGTATTCGGAGAACAGGATCGGCCAGGTTTCCTGGAAAAATTTCTCGCAGTACCCGCACGTGAAATCCGAATATTCCAGAAGCGTCAGCGGAGCTTGGGGATTGCCGCGAACCCGGTCATCTTCCTCGGTAAACCCTGGGGCCGCGTAGGCACCGATCGCGAGCCCGAGGCTCAAGACCGCCGTGGCCAGCCCTGCTGCGATGTTCGAACGACCGGATATATTTGCCGATGGTGCGGAAATTTTCATCGTGTCTCCTCATTCATGTGGAAAGCGATTTCTCCTTTACAGTGTGGGGTGCCAAAAGGCGTCTGTCAAGCTGCACGGCACGGCAGCCGTATCACGATTCAGCGGAGGAGTGGTTGTAGGTCGGATTAGCGTAGCGTAATCCGACAATAGCGGCGAACGGCGAAGGTGTCGGCTTACGCCTTCGGCTAACCCGACCTACGAGGGATGTTGTCACGGCGTGCCGGCGTCCGATGACGAGGAGGAGCCTTCGAGCAAGGCCATGATCAACAACGGCCAGACTACGGTCGCGTCGCTCAAGACTTCGGCGAATCGTCCGCCTTCTTCAGGCGGCACGAACTTCCCCCAGGAAATGCCTTCCTGGTAGGTGCAGCCGCTCAGCCCGCCCCAATAGTCGGGTTCCGGGCAAATGCGGACGCCGTAGTGGAACCGGGGAGGGGTGATGGTCGTGCCCATCCGCATATTCAGGATTTCGATGTACGGCGGAACCTGTTGCGCCCAATTCCGGGGCACGCCGCCGCCGATGGTAAAGATGCCCAGTCGCTTGGCGCCCAGGAGGTTGCGGGTATAGCTGTTGAGATCCAGAAACGGATTAAACGCAGGACGACGTTGTTGCAGGCGGTCCCAAATCGTCCGGCTATCGCCGGGTTCCGTGCCCGGCGTGGCCTGTCCTTGTTTTTTCATGGCCCAAATGGACGTATCGAGGCCCAGTTCGGAATCCGTGAACGCGGGGACGTAGACCGGCACGCCTTGCAGGAATGCGCTCTTGAGGATGCCCGGACCGGAATAGTGTTCGGCCAGCGTGCGGCCCAGTTCCCGGTTCAGCATCTCCGACGAGAGCGGTTCGTTGGGGTCCAGCCGGTTCAGGGTGGCCGCGGCCACTTCCTCCACGTGGTTCAGGTTCAACTCCATTTCGAGCGTGTCATAGACCCGGTTGTATCCCTTTTCAAAGAGTTCGACGTCGTCCATGGCTGGTTGATATTTGTAATGCGTTTGTCCGACGGCTTCACTCATGCCATGGGCCATCAAGGCTCCGGTGGAGACGATGGCCTGGACCATTCCGCGATCCAGCATGGCGCAGATGATTTTCCCCATTTTGGCGATGGTCATGGCCCCGGACAGCGTCATGACCACGAAACAGTCGGGGTCCTCGATCATGACCTTGAGCACCTCGAAGGCTTCCCCGAGCCGCCGGCCGCCGAACGCGGTTTTTTTCATCGCGGCCAGCAGATCCGAGAAGGAATGAATGCGCGCGGGGTCAAGCGCTTCCAGGGCCTCGAGCCCGTCGTCCGCCCCGTCATGAAAGGCTCGCGTCATTGGATTTCCCGGTTGCGACGGTGCCCGACGCGAAGTTGGGGTATGGTGGAAAAGGACGAGATGGGATCGGCGGGGGTCTTGCTCATCTCACGGGACATGAGAAAAAGGCCGGTTGTCATGGGGACATCGGGAGCGGGAAATGGTGGTCCCAACGGGATTTGAACCCGTGTCTGCACCTTGAGAGGGTGCCGTCCTGGGCCAAGCTAGACGATGGGACCAGCCTATGAGTTATGCCGTCGTGATCGTTTCGTCGAAACGGCAGCACTGTACCACTAGCGAAGCACGCCGCGCAATCCGGGGCCAGGCTTTCGACGGATTGAAAAATAGCCGGACAGCATGTATTACACTGAAGAATACGGACTAGCGAATATGGAGTATGGAGGATGTAGCGTGGCGTCTCTTCGTTTGAATAAGGAATTGGAAAACAGGTTGGACCGGTTGGCGGAAACAACCGGAAGAACCAAGACGTTTTACATTCGCCAACTCATCGAAGACCATATCGATGAATTGGAAGATCGTTACCTTGCCGGGTCCAGACTTGAAAATCCTGCTGATCGTCTGACGAGCAAAAAGATGAGGCAGGAACTTGGGTTAGCTCGTTCGCACCGGAGCAGAGTGTATAAAAAACCGGTGTAGATTGCAGATCGGGAACCCGGTCAGGAAGCGTTGCGTTTGATTTCCACGCCGTCGGGCGAGCCGATGATGAGCGTGGAGGTTTGGTTGACGAAGAGGCCGTTTTCCACGACGCCGGGTATGCGATTGAGACGCGCTTCGAGTTGCACGGGGTCCGGGATCGAGTCCACCAGCCAGTCGAGAATGTAATGGCCTCCGTCGGTCTCGAATACCGCTCCCTGTTTTTCCCTGAGCGTGGGGACGCCGCCCAACGCCTCAAGCTGTTTGGCGGACTGCGGCCAGCCGAAGGGTATCACTTCCACGGGAACGGGCATGGGTTTGCCCAGCACCGGCACGTATTTCGTGTGATCGACCAGGACGATGAACGTGCGCGCGGCCGCGGCCACGATTTTTTCCCGCAGTAGGGCTCCCCCGCCGCCCTTGATCAACTGAAAGTGGGGATCGACCTGATCCGCGCCGTCCACGGCGACGTCCAATTCCCACTCGCCCTGTTCCGGGAGCAGCGGGATCTGCAGTTGCCCGGCCAATTCCGCGGTTTCGCGGGACGTGGGCACGCCATGCACCCGGAGCCCGGCCTTTACGCGTTCGCCGAGGGCCAGCAAAAAATATTTCACGGTGGAGCCGGTCCCCAATCCCACGAGCGCCCCGTCTTGAACAAAGTCCAGTGCGGCTTCCCCGGCCGCGCGCTTGCCGGCTTCCTGTCGGTCGGGGGATGGCGGGGACTGCGTCATGGTTGGTTTACGATTCCACGTCCATGCCGGCGGCCACGGACGCCGCACCGAGCAGGGCGGTTTTATCGTTCAGGATGACGTGGACCGGAATCGAGGAGAGCAGCCGCTTGTACCGGCCTTTGCTGACGAATGCCTGGGAAAAACGTTGATCGCGCAGCTTGTCGATGATTTTCGGCGGGATTCCCCCGCCGATGTACACCCCGCCCCGTGCCAACGTGTTCAGGGCGCAATTCCCGGCTTCCGCGGCCAGGACGGACACGAACAGGTCCAGGGCTTGGACGCAAATCTCGGGTTTGCCCGCGAGCCCGGCTTCGGCGATCAGCGCCGGCGGGTCCCCGGTGGGAAGGCGTTCGGCAAACCACGTGGGTTCATTCCTCTTGGTGTCACGGAGAAACTGGTAAATGCCGTGCAGGCCGGTTCCCGACAGCACGCGTTCGTAACTGACGTGCAGAAAACTCGTGCGCAAATACCGGAGCAGGTCGATCTCGAGATCACTGTTCGGGGCAAAGCTGGCGTGCCCGCCTTCGGACGGCAGCGCGTGATACCGCTCCCCGTCCCAATACAGCACGGCTTCGCCCAGTCCGGTGCCCGGAGCGATCAGGACTTTGGTGCCGTCTTCCTGCGGTTCGCCGTGGACCACTTCGGTTTCTTCCGGTTCGAGGACCAGCACGCCGTGGGCCATGGCTTCGACGTCGTTCAGCAGTCGCACGCAGGAGGTGTTCAAGGTGTCGGTCAGGGCGTTCCCATCAATGGTCCAGGGGAGGTTCGTCGCGCGGCAGCGGTTGTCGACGACCGGACCGGCTACGCCGAAACAGGCCGCCCGGAGTGGCATGTTCGGGGAAATCTCGACGGTATCCTTGTCGTCCCCCGTGTCTTCGGTTTCTTCTCCTTCGTCCTCGTCCGGAGGCGCGGGAGGCTGCAAGAATTCCTCAAGAATTTCCTCGAACGATTCGAAGTCCGCGTTCCAGAATTTTTCCTCCCGGATAGGGGCAACGCGGTTTTCCTGCCAATCAAACAAGCCCAGGTAGGTTTTGGTTCCGCCAATGTCTCCGGCTACAATCATGATTCTCCCTTTTCGTTATCCATGTGTTCACGACTTCGTTGACCGTTCCCGCCGCCTTGTTCCCCTCCTTTGTAAGAGGGGCGAAGGGGAGGTAGAGACTGAAGAAGCTGTGAGGATGTCAAGACGAGTTCTGCAACAGCCACCATAAAAGAAGCGGATGACCCTTTGCAACGAGTGTCGGGCAGGGCCACTTTTCTTATTTTTCAGGGAGCGGGTGCCAGTGTGAAAACGTCGCGGCTTGCCCTTGAACGGTCCCGTGGTCGTCGAGGATGTTCCAGACCGTAGCCTGCTTGACGAGAAACCGCCGGCCCGTTCGTGAAATGCGGATTCCCTGGTAATCGGTAATGAATCCGTGTGTCGCCACCTGCTCGAGCATCCTGGCCCGCTCGGGTTGATTCACGGGTTCTGCGGTCAATCGGGAAGGGATTCCGGTAAATTCCTCCCAGTTCCCTTCCCATAATTCGAGGGCCTGTCGATTGCCGTAATTGAGGATGGGATCTTCCGCCCTGGTGTGAGAGGCCACCACAAACGGGGCAACAAAGAGCCGTTCGCTTTGTTCCTCCAGCGTCCCCATCCGGTCGATGAGTTCGCGCTTCAACCAGACCGCGTAGCTGTCCAACAGCCACCGGATCCAGGTCAGGTCCATGGGCGGCAGATGATCTGGGGGCTTGGCATTCATACGTCCTATGAGTCGTATCGGCTGTTTATCGCGAGCGATATTTTGCGAGACGCGTATGCGTCACGAGTTGCTGCATGTTTTGCAAGGTGAAGACCTTGCCTCGAGTGGCAAGTAGCAACTTTTTCATGTCCTCACGGCGTACGCCGAAGCCGCGTCCGGCAATACAGGCGACCACTTCGAATTTTGGCTTGTTTGGCGGTTGCCCTTTCATGCTGAGCGAGTTCAGATGCTGCACTCGTGTGATCTTATCGCGCGCCGTGCCGTCGTCTTCGGTAAGTTTGGCCTCGATGACGATTTGCGGATTGAACTCGTTGGGGATGATGAAATCAGGTGTTTGGTCGAAGCCCGGCAGTCGTTCGGCCCTCTTGGTTTTGCGAGCGCTGATACCGGCGCGGGACAGAACCTCCTCAATGGCGTTTTCGACAATATTACCGACAATCTCGCTGATGGAGTCCCTGTGGCCGGCAAACGGCCGGCCAAGGAAGCGCTCATACAGCAATATCGAGTAGGGAACACCCAAATCCGCAAGAGATTGGATACTGGTAAGCCCTGAAGCCGTATCGGCCTTATCGAGCCTATGGAGGCTGTCAGGGGAAACCTTGGGGACACCGGATTCAAGGATATGGCAGGCGGCGGCAACCAATGTATGAATGCGCTTCTCCGTCACGCCGCCATTTCTCGGCAGGGCCGCTTCTGGCTTCATGCGGATTTTGCGGTCAATCGCGCGCGCCGCGCCCTGGGTTATCTCGATTCCTGTATGCCGGCTTGCGTAGTAGGCCCATTCCGACGGCGTGAAGCCTATCATGCAGCGAAGGATAATCAATGAAATCGGCGCATCGAATACGGCTGGCATGACCGTTGTTGGCGTCACGTTCTGGAAATTTCTCGTGGCACGTTTTAAGGTTTCGTAGCCAGCCTCGAATGTGGTGAACTCGACGAACCCCTTGCCCTTCGGCATAACCAGAAATTCGGATTCGAGACACCCGAACACCGCATCGACATACACGTCCAGATTGGATTGAACTTCGTCGAAGCCGACTTCAAAAGGAAACGGCATCGCGCATGTCCTCATCGGGTTTCGTTGCTGACAACAACGGTTCGAGCATTACCTTCTTGGATCTGCCGGTTTCTACAAGGTTCATGACGTGGTCGGGATATCCGAGGGTGGAAAGCACGCCGGCGAAAACCGTGATCTTTTGCGCGGTAGATTGGGTGTTGTCCCAGCTCTCGTGGAGTTTCCAGATTGCCATGCGGGTCAGATGACCAAGGACGATACATCGCGTATCGCCATGAGTCGGCGTTCTACCGGCAGTCTCCAGCCGGTCTAAATCCTTTGCTACAATCCCGGCAAGCTGCCGCGGCGTGTCGAACAGCCAACTGCGTGGGACCATGCCTGTTGACCGGCATACGAAAACCGTGTCGATGATCGAAGAGGTCGTGCCATGGATATGAATTGAGCCACCCATTTCGGCCGGGCATGGCAACGACGCCGAACAAACCAAGCCTGCATCCAGGATGGCTACCCCTACGGCGTAATAGGCTTCCTGCTTGTTGTGGTGGTAGGTGAATGTGAGAGGGGCACCGGGCTTCAAGGCACGCGCCATACGCGAATAGACGGCGGATAATCCTTCGGTGAAATGGCCCAAGTCGCGATTTTGTGTGACATTGCCCGTCAGTTCATCAGCCGACCGCGTGGACGCGCGATCAAAACCCTCGGCTTTGTCTCCGACAAGGCGACGGAGCCAGACGTAGCAGAAATCCATCAGTTCGCCGTACTGGACGTTGCCGAAATACGGTGGATCCGTAAACACGGCGTCGAGACTATTCGGGTCAAGTTCGATCTCTGTGGCGTTCGCGCAACGGATAGTTACCGGACGGTGGTTGCCATTGCGCTTCTCGCCGATCCATTCGCCGTTGATGGGGACCCGGGCCTTATATATTCCATTGCGGCGAACCTCGAATGGCGCGTCACAATAGCGCTTCGCCTTGATGAATTTGTCGATGATATTAGACCAGCCACCGGAACCGACATTCGCTCCTGCGCCGTTGGTGATGCCGAGAAAATTGGATTCGCATTGCACCAGCCCGACGGGAAAGCCATGTACGGAGAAGATATCCAGAGATTTCAGCGCCATGGTGTCATAGCGGCAAAGCATATTCTGATAGCGGAGCAAATCGGAAAGATTGGTGGCGAGCGCATGGCGTAAGCGTTCGTCTTCGACCTTGGAGATTAGTCGGCAACTCAATTCCAGTCCGAGAAGTTGACGTGGATTGAACATATCTCTATAGCGCTCATAGCCCCACCGATGCAGGCGATCTGTTTCGTCCCCGGACAGTATTTTCTGATCCGGCACAAACATTGGGGTGAGCTGTTCCCATCGTCTGCCTGCGGCATCAGCGCACGCGATGTCCTCGGCGTCAGGTTTCTTGAAGAAACGACCCTTGTGCCTGGCCTTTCGTTTCGGGTTGTAGTATTCGATAGCGAACATGCGGTGTCCAAGGGGTGCGCGCAGTTTTCCAGGATAGGTATTGGGATGGCCGCAGTGGGGGCAGGTGCAACGTCCCTTTTGCGCGGGCCCAGCCTGACGAAGAGCCGACTTGCACGAGGAGCAATGGCCGGGCTTCCTGCGGTCATCGACCTCATTGAGGTCGCCACAAGCCTGACACACAAGGACGTTCTTCGGATGGCGCCTGTTTTCGGCGAGAAGGTATCCCGGAAATAGGTCGAACTGTTTTCCGCAAGCTTTACAATCGAACACTTTGACCCAAAGAAAGGACTTCACAGGTACATCGGCGTCGCCATAGAGCGGGCAAGATGTTCGGTAATACTGATTAATGTCAGCGCGGAGGGCCTCAAGAAGGCTTTGGGCCGCCTGTTTGTATGCCCGTACATCGAGATGTTCGATTTCCTCGCGGACGATCCAGGCAGACATTGGATTGATATCGAAGCCCTGCACATTGCATCCGACCCGGTTTGCCTCAATCAAAGGAGTTCCACCGCCCATAAAAGGGTCCGCGATTTTGAATCCCGAAAAGTCGTTTGCCCCAAAAAAGGTGTCTGCCAAGTGATCGTTGCCGAATTCGGCTAGGATCAGCCCGCGAAATAAGGTTCCGGGACGACGGGCGAACCATTTATGAACGCCGATAATAGGACGATAATTTTGCTGAATTTGTTTTTCTTTGAGTGCCATTCCGGCAATCAGAGAAACGTCAAAATTCTTTTCAATACTCATTGATGCCCTCGCCTTTTTTCTTAGGCCTCTCAGCGAATATGTAGAACACAAGGCGATTGACGCAGTGTATCAAGAAGACCCACGATGCGGCTAGCTCGATCAATCGAGACCGTGGCCGCGGGCAATGGTCAGAATTTGAGAGACAATTTCCTCCGGTGAGCGGTCGTCGGTCGCAATGGTATGATCCGCCGCCGCCTGATATTTCGGCGTCCGTTCAGTCAGGACTTCCCGGATTTCCTCGACGAACGTCTTCCCCGCGGTGAGCGCCGGGCGTTGCGTGTCAACCGCGATCCTTCGGGTAATCGTCGAGACCGTGGCGGTCAGCCAGAAGATCAGGCTGTTGGGCTTTAACGCTGCCACGTTCTCCGGTCGCAGGATCAGCCCTCCGCCGGTATCGATGATCAATTGGTCCCGGTCCTTGAGCGCGAGGCACATCTCCGTTTCGAGCCGGCGAAAGTGTTCCCATCCGTCGCTCGCGACAATGTCGGGAATCGGGCGTTGCGCCTGTTCGACAATCTGCGCGTCCGTGGATATGGCCTTCCATCCGAGGCTCGTCGCGAGGAGTTCCGCCACGGTGCTCTTCCCCGTGCCCCGGTAACCGATGAGCACCAGATTCATGAAAACCGGGACTCCAGGACCTGCCGCATGACGGGGACCGGTGCGGGTTGGCCCGTCCACAGCTCGAATTGCGCGACGGCCTGATGCAGGAACATTTCCAGGCCCCGGATCGTGGGGGATCCGGCGTTCCGGGCTTCCTTCAGCAATCGCGTATCCAGGGGGTTGTACACGATGTCCATGACCGTCAGGTCGGGATGGAAAAATTGTTGAGGCACACAGGTCTGGTCGGTGTGGGGATCCATTCCCACGGGGGTGCAGTGAATCAAGACCTGCGCTTGGTCCAGGGCCGGTTCCAGGGTGTCCGCGTTGAGCGTGTGGTCTTCGACGGGAAGCGTCGTGCCTTTGCGGAGATTGCGAGCCAGGGTTTGGCGTTCTTCTTCTTCGATCCCCAGGATCGTGAGCCGGCCGGCGGGGGTTTCCAGCGCGAGCCCGAATGCAATGGCGCGCGCGGCTCCGCCGGAGCCGATGATGACCACGTGTTTGCCGGCGAGGTCGACGCCCGCGTGCCGCAGTGCCAGGAGGGCGCCGGAGGCGTCCGTATTATAGCCGGACAGGGTCTGGTCCTCTTTCACGATGGTATTGACGGCCCCGATGTGCCGGGCCGCGGGCTCGATCGTATCCAGGTGGGCCATGACCGACACTTTATGCGGAATCGTGACGCTGAACCCCCTGAGGTTGCCCAACGCACGGATTCCGTGAATGGCATGGGGCACGTCTTCAACGGGAAACGCCAGGTAGACGTAATTCAGCCCCAAGTGTTGAAACGCGGCATTGTGAATGGCCGGGGACAGCGAGTGCTTCACCGGATGACCGAGGACGCCGCATAATTGCGTGTCGGTATTGATTTCCATGAAGGCTCCTGTATGTTTCGCCGGTTGGGAATATGCGGCATGCTGCATGCCACGGGGTGTGTAGTTATCACATAATGGCTGTCCCGAACTCAACGGACGGGACGAACCGAGACAGGAAACCTGCCCTGAGCCTGTCGAAGGGTCAGTATGACCGGGGTACGTCGAAATTCGCGCGGAGATTCAATGAAACCACGTGGATGGTGGTGTCCCATACTCCGTGGACCCGAGGATCCTGATTATTTGAAATGCCGCGTGATTGGTAGAAAATGCCCTGATAGGCCACGTCGAATCCCAGGGCGTCCAGACCGAGGCCTTCCTGACCGGTGCTGCAAGGAATCACGCCAAGCAAGGTCCCGCCGCGCCGGCACAGAAAGCCGATGCCGGCCGAGTATGAATGAGAATTGGAATCCGGAACGTCGGGTTTGAACGTCCGCTCCGGCACCGGGCTGTCGGCAAACACGTAACCGCCCCGAATGGCGATGTCCCAGGACGGCAACAGAGCCGGGCTGATGAACTTGTATTCGGTGCCGGCCATCACGACGTATGTGCTTTGCCAGTTTCGCGGGTTGGGAAGTACCGCGCCATTGGATAGGGTCACGTCCAGGTGATCGAACGAGGTCCAATCCGCGTAATCCACGTCGACTTCCAGCTTCCACTCGCGCCGGGCATCCCTCATGGGCCACACCGCGAGGCCGGCCGTGACGACTTGCGGCAGGTTCAGATCGGCCTTGGCTCCCAACGCAAACCTTCGACTCCTGTTCAAAAACTGTCCCTTCAGGTTCAAGGTCACCCGGCTGCGATAGACCAACGCGACGTTGACCAGAGGTTGTTCTCGCGCATTGCGCACAGGCGTAAAGAGCAACCCGGCATGATACCCAGGGGCCGTATCCCGGCCGTTCAGTTCGATATCGTCGTCCGGGGCAAACGGGAATCCGGCGCGCGCCAGGTCCGCGGCGGTTTGCTGTATCTCAACGTGGCCCTCCCCGAACAGGTCGGAAAACGTATAAATGTCCAACCCGGCGCCGAGCGCCAACATGGGGTGCGCCCTGAACGCGACGGTCGGGGTTATGTTCAGGATCGGAGAAGCCGTTCTTGTGAGGATAGGGGCGAGGCCGGAAGTCCGGGGATAGCGTGTGACGTTGCCGAAGGGCGAATAGACCCCAAACCCCAATGTCCAAGGATCGAACGAAGGAGATATCAAATCGCCGAGTTTGGCAGTCACGAAGAAACTGCTGGGCGGAGGATTGGCAAAGGTGCCGCCGAAATCACCTTCAATGGCCGGTCCCGAGATGGGCCTGAAATCAATGCCTCCGTTTACGAGGAGCGTTCCCGCCGTCATTTGCAGGCCCGGCAAATCCGTGGTGGCAGCCGGATTGAAATGCACGGCCGACGGGTCATCGGCCTGGGCGGCGAACGCGCCGCCTTGAGCCGTGGCCGACGCGCTCTGGTCCAGAATCCTGAAGCCTTCGCCAAAAGCCGGAAGAGATAAGCACGCCGCCATGACGAGTGCCGACAAGGTGCCCGGAACAGAGACAAACAAAGAAGAGCGGGAATGGTTGCTGCGCTGAATCATGGGAAATAGTGGAGCGTGGTTCGCTTCTGCAGATTATTATATCGTTCGGTCTATTTTACTTTGCGTCGATGGAAAAGAAAAGACAATATTGTTGGGCGCCGTGAGGTTCAGTACAATGCGTCTGTAGAAGTGGCACCTTTTATTCCCCTCCTTTGTAAGGAGGGGTGAAGGGGAGGTAGAAAAGGAGAGGAAAAGGGCAACGTCTCTGATCGGAGCAAGACAGACAATGATCGTCAAAAAATTACTGCACACACGCATGCGCGTGAGTGACATGGATGCCACCATCGCGTTCTACAGGGACGTGTTGGGGTTGGAAGTGCTGGAACGCAAGGTCTCGCCGCGCGGGTCGCATTTGGCGTTTCTGGCGGTTCCCAATAGCGAGGAACTCATTGAACTGTGCAGTTTCCCGGCGAGCGGCCCCGTCAAGGTGCAGGAAGATCTGGTCCATCTCGCGTTCGAGGTGGAGAACCTTGACCTGACGATGGATCAGTTGAAGGCCAAGCGCGTGCCCGTCACGGACGGTCCGACTCGCACGGCGTCGGGGAGCCGGTTCATTTTCATTGATGCTCCGGATGGTTATGAAGTGGAGTTGATCGAACGGCCGCCGGGCACGGCGATCGTGTAGCAGGCTTCACCCGTGACCAACCCCCACCCGAGCATCCTGAGCGTAGCGAAGCGGAGTCGAAGGGCTCTCGATTCGAGTCTAGCGCACCTGCCCAACCAGCCCGGCGTGTACCTGTTCAAAGGCAAAGGCGGTGAAATCCTTTACATCGGGAAAGCCCGGGTGCTGGCGGACCGGGTGCGCTCGTATTTTCAGAAAGGCCACGACCCGACGCCCAAGACCCGCGTATTGACGTCCCTCGTTCGGGACATCGAAACGATCGTCACGCGCTCCGAATTGGAAGCCCTCTTACTCGAAAGCAACCTGGTCAAACGTCATCGTCCCCGGTTCAACGTGGTGCTGCGCGATGACAAGCACTATCCGTTCCTCCGACTGCCGGTGAAGGAAAATTTTCCCCGTCTCTCGATCGTGCGTCGCGTGAAGAACGACGGGGCGCTGTATTTCGGCCCCTACGTGCCCGCGGGCGCGCTTCGGGAAACCCTGAAGATCATCAAGAAGGTGTTCCCGCTGGCGACGTGCAAGATCGACATCGACGGCACGGCCGACCGCGCCTGTCTGGAATTTGAGATCAAGCGGTGCATGGCGCCCTGTACCGGCAACCAGTCACAGGAAGACTATCATCGCATCGTCGAACAGGTTCGCTGTTTTCTGGAGGGGCGGGACAAGGAATTGCTGGACGAGTTGCGAAAGGAGATGGAAGCGGCTGCCGATGGCGAAGAATTTGAAGAAGCGGCCCGGCTGCGGGACCGGATGGCGAGTATTGCCAAGACGTTGGAAAAACAGCGCGTGGCGCAAATCGGCCCCATGGACCAGGACATTATCGGCTTGGCCAGGATGGGACCGGCGGCGGACCTGCAACTGTTGTTTGTGCGCGGCGGTCTGTTGATCGGCCGCAAGGACTTTTTCTGGGCGGATACGAAAGAGGCCGCCGATGAGGAGTTGATCCGGTCGGCCATTGAGCAGTTCTACAATAAGGACACCTTGCCCCCCAAGGAATTGTTGGTCTCCGAAGCGCTGTCCGACCGCGAATTGCTTCAACGCTGGCTCAGTCAAAAGAAAGGCCGGCGGGTGCGGATCCTGACTCCCGAGCGAGGGGCAAAACGTCAACTGCTCCAACTGGCCGAAGAAAATGCCGCCGCGGCCATCGCGGAGCATTTGCGTAACACCGCGGTGGAACACAAGGAGGCCGAGGAGTTACAGCGACTCCTCGGATTGCCCAAGACGCCGGGCCGGGTGGAAGGGTTCGACATTTCCAACACCATGGGCACCGATTCCGTGGCCTCGATGGTGGTGTGGGAAGACGGAAAAATGAAAAAGTCGGATTACCGGCGATTCCGTATCAGGACCGTCGAGGGGGCGAACGACTTTGCGAGCATGGAGGAAGTCGTCACGCGCCGGTACGGCGGGACCCTCGGCACCAAAGCCGATAAGGCGTTGCCTCTTCCCGATCTCATCTTGATCGACGGAGGAGTCGGGCAATTGGGCGCCGCAGTGGACGCCTTGCGCGCTGTCGGTCTCAGTCACCTCCCCATCATCGGATTAGCCAAGGCCAAAGGCGAGAAGGAAGAGCGGATCTACGCACCCGGGCATCGTGATCCGGTCATCCTGTCCCCCACGTCCCACGTCTCCCGCCTGGTCCAGCGCATCCGGGATGAAGCCCATCGCTTCGCCATCGCCTACCATCGAAAACTCCGCGGCCAGGCCTTCGTCATGCCGCAGTCGAAATCGGGTAAATCCCGCAAATAATGGGAAGGCTTTCCTCGCCGTTATTCCGCTACTCACCGTAAGAGTTGCACCGGGTGACAGACGAGGTATCGGGATAATGCTTCCTCAAGATTCCGATCAATTGATTGCTGAATGCCGTCAATGAGGGCATAATGCGTTCATGACCGTACAGATCACTATCAGAGGGGTGCCCGAGGAAGTCCGCGATGAACTCGCAATGCGTGCGGCACTTCAACGCCAGTCCATGCAGGAATTCCTCCGTCGCGAACTGGAGCGTATCGCGTCACGGCCTTCCGTTGGCACGTGGCTGCAAGACGTTCGCAAACGGAAGGCAGGAACGAAAACACGGATCCCACCGTCCCGCATCCTCCGCGCCCGTGATACGGACCGGACGTGACGACTATCGTGGACGGCTTCGTGCTGGTAGCGGCCTTGGTCGTGTCGGGACGCGAAGGAGCAACTTGCGACACCCAATATTCTCATGCCATCGGTGAATGAAAACAAACGGTAAGTCGTATACTTGGATCAAAGCATGAAACTCACAGCGGCAGAGTGCCGTCTTCGCAAGCGCTTGCTTGGTCTCGTTGAGCAGTTACCAGCCTCACCTCGTACGCTGAGCAAGATGCAAATACGAGGTCTTCACTCAGGGAAACGGTTGTCCGTCATGGCAACTATGAACGGCTCTTTCGATTATCATCTCAGGCTGCTACGTGAGCATCTTGCTCATCCTCAAGAGGTTGCTGTCTCCGAGATCAATCCTTCTCTAAGCATAGTCGTAGGGAATACCCAAGACTCCCAGCTCTTCAATGCTGCTTCCCTTCTCTGGTCGGTGCCAGTAAGCAAGGGGTTCGGACGACGTATACGATACCTTGTGAGGGACAAAAACAATGGCAAACTCATCGGTATCATTGGCCTCACGGACCCCGTTTTTAACCTCACGCCACGCGACGCCTGGGTTGGCTGGAATTCCAGTGATCGTGCAGAGCGTCTGATTCACGTGATGGATGCCTTTGTACTGGGTGCCTTACCGCCTTATAGCAAAATTCTCGGTGGCAAACTGGTAGCTCTATTGGCGACATCTAAAGAAGTGGTCACGAATTTTCACCAAAAGTACCGAACCTATGAGGGCATAATCAGTAAAAGCAAGAAGGATCCTCGTCTTGTCCTCCTCACAACGTCTTCGGCCCTTGGTCGATCATCGCTCTACAACCGCCTCCGGATACCGGGAAGCGTCACATTTCTTACGGATGTTGAGACTGATCGTGTCCCGACGTGGTACACGCAGGGCTATGGACATTTCCACATCCCCGAAGACGTGTTCGCAGAACTGCAAAAAGTCCTCATTCGACGGAATCATCCTTATGCTAAGGGCAACAGGTTTGGTAACGGTCCCAACTGGCGCATTCGGGTCATTCGCCAAGCCACCGTGGAATTGGGAATTGATGCCGAAGTAATTCAGCACGGCATTCGTCGCCAAGTATATGTCATCCCCCTAGCGGACAACACACGTGAGATACTTCTTGGGACAAGAAAACGTCCGTCTTATATCACCAGGACAGCCGCAGAAATCGCCGACTACTGGCGTGAAAGATGGGCAATTCCTCGGGCGCAACGGCATCCCGAATGGAGGAACTGGAACGTAGGCGGAACGATCTCCAGCCTCCGTCGTCTTCACGTAATCGCTGAAAGAATGGGGTAATGCGAGCGTGTCGCTAGCGAATCTGGACAGAGAAGCACTCCGCAAGAAGGTCATGGAGGCGTATAACGTCGATGATCCTCATCTCCAGCGATTTCGGGAGTACGCACGTCGACTCCGAAACAGCGTGAAACCCCTTCGTACCTACTCCGTCAACGCGGTCTCATTTGTCTCAGCAGATGGCGGTGACAACCGACTGACTTTCAATCCAGCGGTTGTTGAACTCATACGTGTCGTGGACTCACGTGGTAACGAATGTGTCCTTGACGCAGTCGCCGGAACTATAGGCATCGAAGAATTGGAGGAAAGGGCCAAACTGGAATCAACGCATAAAGTCACACCCCTGCAACGATTATCCCAAGATACAAGCAAGACACTCAGAGAGATGTCCTATCTCATTAGAGGTATTGGGACTCCAGGAAAGAGCACTGGGGCGATGCGATGTTACCGGGACATCGTTGAGTGGGCGGTGCTGTATGATCTTGTCGCGAATCCTAGTCTGCAATGGGGAGGTGACACAATTCTGGTTCGGGATGGTCTGCTTCGAACGAAATCATTCTCACAAGACATGTTCCCTCTCCTGGATCAAAAAATCCGTGACGGTATTGCAGCCCATAAGAACAAGAACGTACAGCTGTCACTTGTAGGCGTCGCCAAACAAAGTGCTGTGCTTGGGCGACTCGCTGTTGCTCTAGAGCTTGAGGCCACGTTCCACAAAAACTATCCATGCTATGTCCAGGTTGAGGAAGACATTGAAGCCGAGTGCTACAACTTCGACCGCACTTGGCTTCAAACATATGAGACGACCGACGAGAATGACACCGGACGTCGGCTGTACCAATCCCTCGGGCGCCTCTATCTCGTGAAGTTTGGAGACAGGCCAATGGACCCTGTCTGGCCCGTCGATATCGCCGTATGGCAGGTAGACCGCGCAGACCGCATCCTGGGACAATTGACAGTCGATGCACAGCAGGGCTTTCCCATTCCAGACTATCCCATGTGCATCCAAAGAGCACACGACTTTGCGAAGTTGTCCGGTCTTGAGGTCCAGGATCTCCAAGACATGCTTGTTGAGGGAATGTGTGGCAGGCTCACGGCTGAAGAATCTGAGCGCCTGCTGCGCATGAAGTATCTGGGGCAGACCCTAGCAAATCTGAGATACAAGGAGGCTTAAAGTGCTGTTTGCCAACTCACGAATCGTGGGAACCTTCAAAGGATTTAATGATCGCGGCCTTGAATTTGCAGCCGAGATCGTTGCCCCATACGATGCCAGCATGCTTGATCGCCCGCAGCTCGGTCAGTTCCTCCTTGTTGAACTAGCTTCACAGGAAGAAGCAGCGCTGGGACGCATAACCCGTTTCGTTCCTTCTGGATTATTGGCGACACCTGAAGGGGAAGACTACGTCAATACGATGCAACGTAGGCAGCAAAACGTTCCGGAGGATCTCAAGCAGCAGCGACTGAAGTATCGCGTCCAAGTGAAATTGCTCGGAGCGGTACGTACGAAAGATGACGGAATCATCTATGTCCCATCACAGCGCAGATTGCCGCACCTTGGCGCACGTGTCGCATTGCCCAGTGACCAAGTTCTGCAGGAACTCTGCAAACTGAGCCGGGGCACGACCGAGTTGGGGGCATATGTACTGGGCGAGTTTGTTTTCTGTGGTGGTGGCCACCACCAGCGGCACCCAGAACTGATTTCATTTGATCCACACCTCCAGGTTACTTTCGACATCAAAAAACTCGTTTCCAGACGATCCGTCGTCTTCGCACGGGCAGGCTATGGAAAATCCAATCTTATCAAGTTCCTGATTGCCGAATTGTACAAGACGCAGCCTAGGACAGCGAAAGATCGCCCCGTCGGTACGCTAATTTTCGATCCCGATGGTGAGTACTTTTGGCCTGATCGTGTGGAGAATCGTCCTGGACTGTGCGACGTGCCACACTTGAAAGAGCAACTCCTCGTATTTACCAACAGGGCAGCTCCGAGTCCGTACTATGGCAGTTGGAAAGCCGGTGAAGTGAAACTCGATATTCGCGACCTCTCTCCACGCGATGTGATCAGTATTGCGATTTCTTCAGATCGCCAGAACCAACAAAACGTCCTCAAGCTCAAAAGCGTCTCTCGTGAAAATTGGCGTAGGCTCGTTGATCTGATCCACAACGAAGAGTTGCAGGCAAGCGATCAGGACGTCGGTAACTGCCTTGGCTACACCGGGGACCAAATTTCTCAGTCCGTAGCGGAAATCAGCGCGGCTCGTAGCAACATGTTCGGTGTCGTGCGTACACTCCATGATCCGGCCAGTCATGTGTTGGCCGGAACACTCCAGGCGCTGGCCCAAGGAAAGGTCGTCGTAATCGATATCAGTCTGTTGAGTTCGGGTGCCGGCAACATGCTTGCCGGTCTACTCCTCCGTCGAATTTTCTCACACAATCAGGAGCACTTCACGGGCGGACAACCCATTATCCCCGTTGTGGCCATTATAGAAGAAGCGCAAAGCGTCCTTGGTCGAAACCTCGACGACACCAGCCCCTTTGTTGAATGGGTGAAGGAAGGACGCAAATACGATCTGGGAGCCATGCTCATCACACAGCAACCAGGCGCAATGGCACCTGAACTGCTTAGCCAAGCGGACAATTGGTTTTGTTTTCACTTGCTTTCAGAGGGCGACGCCGGCGTTCTCGGAAAATACAATTCCCACTATTCGTCGGACATTCTTGCGCATCTCATCGCGGAACCCATTCCAGGCAATTGCTACATGTGGAGTGCACCGCATCAACCCTTCGTACTTCCGGTCCGCTTGAGAGACTTCGGTGAAATCTACGGAGACAATATACAGGAAGACGAAGCAAAACCACCGATCGAAGACACGGGAGCCAAAGAAGTCGTCAAAGCGGCGTCAGATGCGATGGCTCACATCAAGGAGAAGTTGGTGGAGCAATTGAGGGATCGCAGGACCAAGTACTACAGCCTTCCCAGCGCAACCCCTGGAGGGCAGGAACTACTTGGGATCTATAGTGGGCAGTTATACTACCTCATCAGAGATAGCAAAAACTCCGAAGATATCCAGACGGAAGATGAACTGAAACGTCCACTCCTGACATTGTTGCTCGGAGAAGGAGCCCTCCATATTGTTGAGCACGATGGCAAGCAGTACTTTTGCGCGATCTCCCAGGACTGGGAGCGCGCGACAGGAATGAAGCCGACGCCCTCAGAACTTTGACGCCAGAGAGAAAAGAACAAAAAGCATCGGCATGCTTCATAACTGCTCCACCAACAGATATACAGAGCCCCTGACTCATAGTGCTGATCTTCAATCGTTCACGTCCGAAGTGAAGCGGAGGAGGCTAAACCGTCTCGAATTCCAGGGCGGAGAGATTCAGATTGGAGGAGCGTTTCGATAGGTAGAGCATTTCCACGCCTACCACTTCGTTCGATTCGTTGTAATCGAGCACTACTCCCGGCGAGACTTCTTCGGACTCGATGACAGTAGAGTCGTCGAGGCGCAGGTAGAGGGCGGCTGCTTCCTTATCGACGTGCAGTTTCATTGTGCGATGTCTTCGAAGACGAGTTGTTTGAACGTCTCCGGATCATCCAGTCGCTTCATGGCATCAAGAATTTCAATGCCCGCGAGGCGGCCTGCCGCATCGTAATCCAGGGCAATCCCGTCATCAAGGTGTTTCGTTGTCACCGTTGTTTCCTTGAAACGAATATAGAGCGCATCCACTTCACGATCAAAAGATACTTTCATCATTACGCCTCGACTACTTCCTGCGCCATGCCTCTACGGCGATGGATAATGCGTTGCTAGAAAGTGAATCCTACATGGTATCGCTCTGATCTTACTTGCCTTTGTTATCGAGTTCCGATAACATGGAAACATGATTCAGGCATTTGGTAATGCTCTGGCGAAAGATTTATTCTACGACAAGCAAAGCAAAACGACACGATTATTTCCCCCGGAGTTGCGACGGACGGCAAGACGCAAGCTGCTCTATCTCCACGATGCGGCAGACATGAAAGATTTGAGAATACCTCCCGGCAACCAACTGGAGAAGCTGAAAGGAAAGTGGAAAGGGTTCCATTCCATCAGGATTAATGACCAGTGGCGATTGGTGTTTCGATGGAGTGGCGGCCATGCCTATGGTGTACAAATCATCGACTATCACTAAAGGAGCAGAAGCAGTGGATAAACAACCGAAAAATCCTTTTCATCCGGGCGAAATGCTGCTTGAGGAATTTCTTGAGCCCATGGGAATGAGCCAGGCGGCTTTTGCACAAAAGATCGGCTGGAGCCGAGCGCGTCTGAATGAAGTGATACGAGGCAAACGAGGCGTCACCGCCGAGGCGGCACTCGATCTGGCCGAAACTCTGGGGACCTCACCGAAGCTTTGGCTG
This sequence comes from Nitrospirales bacterium, assembly GCA_965203665.1. Taxonomy (GTDB): domain Bacteria; phylum Nitrospirota; class Nitrospiria; order Nitrospirales; family UBA8639; genus Bin75. The sequence goes on from OZ241905.1 coordinate 2,376,968, forward strand.
AACTTGCAGGCGACTTATGACTTGGCCAAGGCTGTCGAGGCAAGACGAGTGGCGTAAATCATTTGTTCTATGCCAACGCATGGCACCGTTGACATCGACCTCCCGTTCTCACCTCAACTCTGCCCCGTTTGTAGACGAGAACGAAGAATTCAATGCTCTCCAGTTACCAACTGGAGCGTCTGAAGTATTGTATTTATGTAAATAATATGATACATAAAATTATATCTAATAATTATTTTGATATGCAATAAATTATCAAAATGAATTATAATACCGAATATATAGCCAGTACGCTACGTTTCGCCCGCGAAGCCAGAGGCCTCAGCCAGCGTGAGTTGAGCGTCACATCAGGGGTGCCGCAAGGCCATATCTCGAAGATCGAGAACAATGCCGTCGATCTGAGGGTTTCGAGCCTGATTGCGCTTGCCCGCGTCCTTGATCTGGAGCCGATGCTCATACCTCGCAAGTCCGTTCCGGCGGTTCAGTCGATTGCAAGCAGTACTCCGCATGAGGGCAAAGCCGCCAGGCGGATCATGAAGGAATTGGCACGCCTGCAAAACGCGATAAACAATCTGCCAACCGACCTTTTTCCGAAAAACGAACTGGAATGGTTTCAGCGCCACGTGCGCGGGCTTTCGTCTTTTCGACCCACCCTGCTTAAAATTCAGACCCTCCGTGATGCCAATCGGGCAATCAGGGCGTTTGAGCGCGGCACCCATGATCCGAGTGCTATCCGTCAATCCTTGCTCCGGCTTCGAGATTTGCGAAACGCGCTGGCTCATGGCCGGATCGCAAGTGATGAAACCGAGTCCGTGCGCCCCGCCTACAGTCTTGAGGAGGACGATCATGGCTGATGTCAACGTCCTCGACGTCCTGCTTCATGACGAGCCCATCGGCACGCTCACCCGCGTTGACGGCGACCGGATTCTCTTTGCCTTCAAGGATGCTTATGTCACGGATAAGAATCGGCCTGTGCTCGGCTTGGCGTTCAAGGACCAGTTCGGTGAACTGATCACCGCTTTCAAGCCCACCCGGACGCGAGTCATGCCGTTCTTTGCGAATCTGCTGCCCGAAGGGCATCTGCGCACCTATCTTGCCGAGCGCGCGGGAGTGAAGCCCGTACGGGAGTTTTTTCTGCTCTGGGTACTCGGCATGGATCTGCCGGGCGCGATTACGATCAGACCTGCAGATGGTGAAGAGTGGCCGCCCGATGATCGTGACACGACCGACGAAAGTGACCGTGATGATGACCGCAACAACGCCTTGCGGTTTTCTTTGGCCGGGGTGCAACTCAAATTCTCGGCCATCAACGAGACAGAGGGCGGGTTAACTATCCCGGCCAAGGGCATCGGCGGCTCGTGGATTGTCAAGCTGCCCTCGCGCGAATTTGCTGGTGTCCCCGAAAACGAATTCTCGATGATGACCTTGGCCCGGTTGATTGGTATGGACGTGCCCGCGATGCGGCTTGTCAATGTCAACGCCATCCGGAATCTTCCGGACGGTATCGGGACTCTCAAAGGGCAGGCGCTTGCGATTGAGCGTTTCGACCGGTTACCGGACGGCGGTGCCGTTCACATGGAGGATTTCGCGCAGATCTTTGGTGTCTATCCCGAAGAAAAATACGAGAACGCCAGCGCGCGCAGCATTGGCAGGGTCATCGGCGCCGAGGGCAGCGAAGCGGACGTTATCGAATTTATCCGGCGACTGACCTTCAACGTGCTGATCGGCAATGCCGACATGCATCTGAAGAACTGGTCGCTGATCTACCCGGACCGCCGGCACGCCGCCCTGGCGCCGGCCTATGACTTTGTTTCTACGATTGCCTACATCCCGGATGACAAGTCCGCCTTGAATTTCAGCCGGACCCGGCGTTTCACCGAATATTCAGAAGACGAGCTGTCCCATCTTGCCGCCAAGGCGCGACTACCGGAAAGACTCGTTCTCGATACCGCCCGTGAAACCGTCGCGCTGTTTCACCAACACTGGCACGCCGAAAAGTCGAACCTTCCGCTGGCCGCCGAAGTCGTCCAGGCCGTTGAAGCTCATGTGAAGACGATACCCCTCGCTTAAAAAGGGCTCACCTGTGCGCCTGTGGGATTTCTGATGAACTGGTCGACAAGTTTTGATGAAACGCTTGATCTAATGGATCGTGTATTTCGCGATTTAGAGCAGTTGATGCCGAACAAGCCACGACTTGAGAGGCTGCCTTCCGGTATGGCATTCAGGTTCAAGGAAAAAGATATCCGGCAAGCCATGATCCTAAAGTTGGCTCACGTTCAAAGTTCTGTAAGAGCGGCTAAATTATTGCTTGATAACGGCTTTGTTCAAGAACAAACTATCCTTCAGCGCATCATAGATGAAGTTAATGACGACATAACGTTTCTATTTCTAGCAGTAGCTAACGATGAGATTACTGACTTACATAAAAAATTTCTAAACGCATTTTGGGAAGAGGAAATTGACGGAGAACAAAAACGTGCAATGATTCCTAGACGAGAAATCAGAGAATACCTGCAAAGGAGCATGGGTGCAAAATTTGCTGAAGCATCAAAAACCGTTAGGAGGGTGTATTCAGGTTTTGTCCATGGGGCATACCCACAAATCATGAATATGTATGGTGGTAATCCCCCGCATTTCCATATCAAAGGCATGCTTGGAACTCCCAGAATGGAAGAACATGCTAATGACCTGTGGAATTACATGTATAGAAGCTTTGGATCGCACATACTTGTCGCAAATCCGTCGGCATGTTGGGCGCACCCGATTCATCGCTTCTGAACTTCAATCGTTCAAGTCCGGAGTGAAGGGCGGCAGAGGCTAAACCGTCTCGAATTCCAAGGCCGAGAGATTCAGATTGGAGGAGCGTTTCGAGAGATAGAGCATTTCCACGCCCACCACTTCGTTCGATTCGTTGTAGTCGAGCACCACTCCCGGCGAGACTTCTTCGGACTCGATGACAGTAGAGTCATCGAGTCGCAGATAGAGAGCGTCGGCTTCCTTGTCGATATGCAGTTTCATAGCTTTCCTTTCATGTTGCGATCAAAGAATATGCTCACCACCCGCCAAGGCGCAACACGGGTGTTGACAGCGACGCGCAACACGCGTTCGCCCTGTTCCGGAATACGACGAAAAAAACGTTCTACCTCAGGGTCGTCCAGATCGGGCTCGCGCAAATCTGGTTTGGCTAATACCCGTTCGACCCAATCCGTCGGTATCATCCGTTCCGCCATTGCATGAAGCGCGTGCTTGGTAAATTCCAGCTTTGCGGATTCGGACGGCATGCCCTCACTCTTCCTCACTGCTCAGATTGTTGCTCCGCAGTCTATCGAGGGTCATCGGCATGCGGAAATTTACGGTTCTCGCTGTCTACAGACGCCGTACGTTGGACAATGTGGCCATCTTGCGGTCCAGCGTCAGGGTCTCCAACCCGGCCCGTGAGTAGTCATCGGCGATGAGTCTGTCGAAGAGTCCGGGACCGCCTGAGACTGAAAGGGCTTCAATAACAGCCGGCCCATTCAGAGGGGCAACCAAGCCGCTGGTCAGCGCGTCTCGGAGACCAGTACGGGCGTCGGCACTGGTGATGCCGTAGTGGTGCATCAAGGCGGCGTAGGCTTCACCTATGGCCTGGTTGGACGCGAATATCTCGCACCCCCGTTCCTCCACCAAATCGACAAGACGGCGCACCCAGTGTTCGAAGTCGCCTTGCGGCTCCCGCACGACCAGCCTGACCAGGACTGAGGTGTCAACTCCGTATTGAAGGGCCATACCCTTGCTCCCGTTGATCCCGGAACTTGCGGATGTCGAACGGCGGGGTTCCAGGCGGTATCTTGTCCCGTAGATAACCGAGCTTGGAAAGGTCGATCCGCCTGGGTCGCAGGATGAACCCTTTGGGGCTTTCTTCCAGTTCGAGTTGGTCGCCCGGGCCTACGCCCATCGCCTCCAGCACCCGCGCCGGGAACGTGACTTGTCGCTTTGATGTAATCTTGACGATCATGGCGATCCTCCTTACCAAAACCTTATATGAGTAAGGCGAGAGAATCAAGCATGGAGCAGCTTGTCCGACGCTGCCAATTGCGCCCGTTCACCTCAAGGGGCGAACATAATAAAAAGTCCGCAATATGCCAAGAGCGATGCCGTCCAGCGTTGCGGCCCGCTCTTATCTTGTCGCCTGTCCGCTGCTGTGGTACATTTTTTCTTCATCCCAGGCGCGTGGCGAACATTGCCCGGCCGCGTTCATCCGGCTCATGTCCAAATTCTACGATCACCAGGCCATCGAACAGAAATGGCAGGCTTACTGGCGCGAGCACCAGCCTTTTCGTTCTGAGATCGACCCGGCCAAGCCCAAATTTTACGTCCTCGATATGTTCCCGTATCCGTCGGGAGCCGGGCTCCACGTGGGTCATCCCAAAGGCTATATCGCGACCGATATCATTGCCCGCTACAAGCGGATGCGGGGCTGGAACGTGCTGCATCCCATGGGATGGGACGCCTTCGGTCTGCCCGCGGAACAATACGCGATTAAAACCGGGACCCATCCGCGCGAGACCACCAAACGGAACATCGAAAACTTCAAGCGCCAATTCCAGGCCTTGGGCATGGCTTACGACTGGTCACGGGAAATCGATACCACGGACCCCCAATACGTGCGATGGACGCAATGGATCTTTCGGAAACTCTATGAAAAGGGGTTGGCCTATCTGGCGGAAGTCCCCGTGAATTGGTGCCCGGCCCTGGGCACCGTGCTGGCCAACGAGGAAGTGATCGACGGCAAGAGCGAGATAGGCGGGCATCCGGTGGTGCGGGTGCCCATGCGGCAATGGATGCTGCGCATCACGGCCTATGCCGAACGGTTGATCGACGACTTGGAGTCCGTGGATTGGCCGGAGTCCATCAAGCGGATGCAGCGGGAGTGGGTCGGCCGTTCGGAAGGCGCGAAGATTTTCTTCGAGGTCGCGGGACACGCGCCACGATCCATCGAGGTGTTTACCACCCGTCCCGACACCCTGTTCGGTTCCACCTACATGGTTCTGGCCCCGGAGCATTCCTTGGTCACGGCTATCACGACCCCCGAGCAACGTCCTGCGGTGGAGGCCTACATTGCAGAGGTCTCCCGCCGGAGCGAACGGGCGCGCGTGGCCGAACTGGGCGAGAAGACCGGGGTCTTCACCGGCGCGTTTGCCGTGCATCCGGTCACGAGTCAGTCCATTCCGATCTGGATTGCGGATTACGTGTTGGCGACTTACGGAACCGGTGCGATCATGGCGGTGCCGGCGCATGATACGCGGGATTATGCCTTCGCGAAGCAGATGCATTTGCCGATTGTCGAAGTCGTCTCCGGCGGCGATATTTCCGCCGAGGCGTATACGGGCGACGGCACGAACGTGAATTCCGACTTCCTTGACGGCTTGGCCACCCCAGAGGCCAAAACCCGCATGTGCGAGTGGCTGGCGCAACACGGCAAGGGCGAGAAGACCGTGAACTACAAGCTGCGCGATTGGCTGTTCAGCCGGCAGCGGTATTGGGGAGAACCGTTTCCCGTGCTGCACCTGGAAGACGGCACCACGAAACTCGTTCCGGAATCCGAGTTGCCGGTGGTGCTGCCCGAGTTGGAGGATTTTCGCCCGAGCGGGGAGTTCGAGCCGCCCTTGGCTCGCGTCCGCGATTGGGTGGAAGTGACGGATCCCGAGACCCGGCAGAAGGCCCTGCGTGACACGAACACCATGCCCCAGTGGGCCGGCAGTTGTTGGTATTACCTCCGCTTTTGCGATCCCCGGAACGACCGGGAACCGTGGTCCCAAGACGCCGAGCAATATTGGATGCCGGTGGACTTGTACGTGGGCGGAGCCGAGCACGCGGTCCTGCACCTGCTCTATTCACGGTTTTGGCATAAGGTGCTGTATGACCTCGGGCTGGTGCACACGCCCGAACCGTTTCAGAAATTGCTCAACCCGGGCATGATCCTGGGACACAGCTATCGCTACTTCGACAACAATCTTTCCGATGATCCCGCCTTCGCGGCGCAAGCCTATCCCGCGTCGGAGGTGCGTTTCGACCATGAAACCCCGGTCCACGAAAAGACGGGGGAGGAAGTCAAAGCCCGGTGGGTGGCTTCTCAGGAGGTGCGGTGGGAAGAGGGGACGCCGTGGCATCCGACGCTTGACGGGTTGGTGTTGGAAGAAGTCACGGAGAAGATGTCGAAGAGCCGCGGCAACGTGGTGAATCCGGACGAAATCATCGCCGAGTACGGGACCGATGCGTTGCGGCTGTATGAAATGTTCATGGGGCCGTTGGAAAAGGGCGCGCCCTGGTCGTCCGAGTCCATCCCGGGCGTGGCGCGGCTCCTGCAGCGCGCCTATCGTCTCGTGGCGGGTGAAGACGAAATCGTCGAAGGCAATGGAACGTCCGAGCAGGCGCGGCTCACGGCCCGGACGATTCAGGGGGTGACGCAGGACCTCGAGGAGATGAGTTTCAATACGGCCATTTCGAAACTGATGGTCTTTGTGCGGGATATTACCAAGGACGGACCCCTGCCGCGTGCGTCGGCGGAATCCTTTGTCCTGTTGCTGTCGCCGTTCGCCCCGCATTTGGCTGAGGAATTATGGGAAGGCTTGGGGCATGCGCCGAGTCTCGCGCACCGGGCTTGGCCGACGTTCGATCCCGCCCTGGTGGCGCGCGAGGAATTGACCATCCCTCTTCAGGTCAACGGTAAGTTGCGCAGCAAGATTCAGGTGCGGGCCGACGCGCAGAAAGACGAGATTCTCGAACTCGCGCACGCGGACAAGAAATTGGGTGAATGGTTGCAGGGGACCACGCCCCGAAAAGTGATTTACGTCGAAAAGAAGTTGGTCAATTTCGTGGTCTGAAAGGAAACCCTCTCGATGAAAGCGCTGGTTGTCATTCTGCTGTTACTTGTCGTGCTTCCGGGTTGCGGTTACCGGTTTTCCGTGGAAGGGCCGGGCCCGCGGATTGGAGGAGGGTCTGCTGCCGAACAGGAAGGACCGCCGGTACGATTGGTCATTCGGGATTTGCTCAATCGCACGTTCCAGAGCAATTTGGAATTTGCGTATTCCCGGTACATGCGTGAGCAGTTTGCCGTCAGCAGCGGAGCGCAAGTCGTGGCGGAGGACGCGCAAGCCGAATACGTCATGACGGGAGAGATCGTCTCGGTGACGATCCCGTCGCTCACGTTTTCGTCCGGCCAAACCCGGGAACGCCGCGTGAACGTGGTCGTACGAGTCACGGTGGCCCATCGACAAACGGGAGAGAATCTCTGGACGGAAACCGCCACGGGGAGCGGGGAGTTTTTTGTGAATCGTGCGCCTGAGGTCGAAGCGCGTCAGGATCAGATCCAGTTTAACCGGGTCCTGCAAGACCGGGCCCTGGAGCAGGCCGGCCAGGCGGCCGCGGAAATGTTGGCCGCCGCTTTCTGGGCCGCGAGGGACCAAGGGATTTTTTCCGAGTCTCGCGTGAGGGCGAGTGTCCGGTGATCAAACCTGCCGAACTCGGTCCGGCTCTAAAGAAGACGCGGCTGTTTCTGGTCCTTGGAGAAGAAGATTGCCTGCGCGATCAGGCCATCGAGACGATTCGCACACATCGCGCCCCGCGTTCCCGGGACGAAAACGCAGGCGACTTTTCCTGTGACGTCCTGTACGGCGATGAAACGGATGCCCAGGAAATTTTAGCCCGTGTCCAGGAAATGCCTTTCTTTTCAACCCACCAGGTGGTTCTCCTGAAATGGGCGGACAAGCTTTCCGCCAAAGAAGGAGAAGCGCTGGTTCCCTACTTTTCCGCACCGTCCGATTCGACCACCATGATCGTTTCCGCCGGGAAACTGGACGGCCGGTTGAAATGGGTCCAAGCCTTGAAGAAACAGGCGGTGGTGGTGAACTGTGCGCCCTTGTACGACAATCAACGATTGGGGTGGGTTCGCCAGGAGGCCGCGCGTTTGGGGATTCGTCCGGATGCCGAAGCCGCTGCGTTACTGAAAGAACTGGCAGGCGACGGGTTGTCCATGGTCCGACGGGAATTGGAGAAGTTGGCGCTCTACGTCTCAACGAAAGGTACGGTCACCGCCCATGACGTGGTCGCTGTCCAGGGCGCGGAACCCGGCGCGTCGGTGTTTGACCTGTCGGGAGCCATCATCCAAGGCAAGGTGTCGCAAGCCCTCCTCATTCTGGAGAAAACTCTGGAGGCGGGGGAGGCCCCGCTTCGGATTCTCGGCGCGTTGCTGTGGCAGTACCGGCGTTTGTGGAAAGCGAAAGACGGGCTGAGCCGCCGGGTCAATGAGGCAGCGGTCGCAAAGTCCCTGGGGATTACGCCTTTCCGGCAGGGCGAGTTTTTCGCCATGGTCAAACGCGTTCCCCCGGCGCATTTTCCTGAGGCGTTTCAGGCCTTCTCGACTACCGACCGTGCGCTGAAAGGTGCGGCAGCCGGGTCCCCACACCGGATCATGCACGCCTTGATCATGGACTTGTGCCGGTCGGCGAAAACTCCGCCGCGGTCGCAGTTGCCGTGTGAGCGTGCGGGGTAAGATAGGATTTTTCCTGCGTGTTCCCCTCCTTTGTAAGGAGGGGCAAGGTGAGGGTTGAGCGAGGACACAACGCGGCCATGCGCCCGATAGTGCACTAAATCAGAGGTTCCTTTATTGGGCTTTGAACGCGTTGAACTGCGTCGAAAGTTGAGAAATACGGCGTGAAGCGGTATTCCGATGGAGGGCGCCTTTGGTCACGGCCTTGTGAAGGGCCGAAGTGGCTTCCCGGAGAAGGGGTTGCGCCGCTTCCGCATTCTGTTCCTGGAGCGCGGTTTTAAATTTCTTCACCACCGTCTTGGTGCGATGCAGGATCGCATGGTTCCGCGCGTGACGCTTCTCGGATTGACGGGCACGTTTAATCGTTGATTTATGAACAACCGGCATAATGCTCCTTCTTTTGAAACTCCCTCTCCCCACGGTGGGAGAGGGCTGGGGTGAGGGGGAAAAGTCAACGAATGACTGAACCCATACAACGTTCAATATTTAACACAGCCTCTTCGCGCCGGTCAACGGGAAAGAGACAAGAATGGAACGGCATATAAAAGGATCGGAGATTCCAGCCAAAGAGCGACTCGTGTTCGCCTTGGACGTGCCGACGGCAAAGGCCGCCGAAGCAATGTTGGATCGCGTGCAGGAGACCGTGGGGGTAATCAAGATCGGGTTGGAACTCTTTACGAGCGAAGGCCCGGCAGTCGTTCGGATGGCGCAAAGATACGGCAAACCCGTGTTTCTCGACTTGAAGGTGTTGGATATTGCGGAAACGGTGCAACGGACCGTCGCGCGGGTTGCGGACATGGGCGTTTCCTTCCTGACGGTGCATGCCGATCGCAAGGCGTTGGCCGCCGCCGTGCAAGGACGGGGCGGCAACTCGGCACTGAACGTTCTGGCGGTGACGGTGTTGACGAACGTCGCGCAAGCGGATCTTCGGGAATGCGGATTCGACGGGACCGTGGAACACGCCGTCGTGACTCGTGCAAGAATGGCCGCCGAGGCGGGGTGTGACGGGGTGATTGCCTCGGGCCGGGAACCCGCGGCCATTCGTTCGGCGATTGACGCGCCGTTGTTGATTGTGACGCCCGGCGTACGTCCTGCGGGGCGGGGAGTGGATGAGCATGCGCGCGTCACGACGCCGCGACAAGCTATTCATGCAGGCGCGGATTATCTGGTGGTGGGCCGGCCGATTCGGGATGCACCCGATCCCCGTGCCGCGGCGCAGGCGATCGTGTCGGAAATGCAAGCAGCCTTTGCCGAACGCTCTTGATCCCGGCCTGCAGGGGGGTAGCGATCGTTGCGTCACGCCGGGCCTTTTCAGTAAGATCGCTCTACGCGCGGGAAATGATTTTAGGAACCTCTGATTTATGGTGATAGCGGGATGGAGGACAAGGCGTCCCGGAGCGAAACCCGAGGCTTATCATCGAGATAGGTGAGGGTTGAGCGAGGACACAACGCAGCCATACGCCCGATAGTGCAAGAAAGCAGAGGTTCCTTTACTCGTTGGATGGTGGGTGTAGCTCAGTTGGTTAGAGCGCCGGATTGTGGATCCGGAGGTCGCGGGTTCAATTCCCGTCACTCACCCCACCATCTGTTTTTTCAGTATGATCAGGAAACTGCCACCTCCATGTAGCGCAGATAGTGTCCCCCTTAATTCTCAATCCGAAATAATGGATTTCTTGAATCAAAACCTCCACCCGTAATCCCACGTAGTCCTCGTTGTTCTGGGTAAATCCATCAAACGCTAGTGTTCATGGGTCTTTTACGATATTTTGTGCCTTGCGTTTTCGCTTGGACTCCCGTATGATCCCTGCAATAAAGTGGTAATTTGGTGGTAAATTCTACAGGGAGGGAGTGCCGCATGGGGCACTTGACGGAGGCCAAAATCAAGGCCCTTCACCAGGCGGGCCGGTATCGGGACGGCGATTGTTTGTTTCTGAACGTGACGGCCTCCGGCACCCGCAGTTGGGTGGTGCGCCTGAAAATTCGCCACGGGCCCCGCCGGGATTTAGGCATCGGCCCGTACCCCTTGCTGAGCCTGAAAGAGGCGCGCCTCCGCGCCTGGGAGTTGCGCAAGCAAGTGTTCCACGGCATTGACCCGTTAGGCGAGAGAAAGAAATCTGCCATGCCGACCTTTCAGCACGTCGCGCGGCAGTACTATGAGGAAAACAAACCCCGCTGGAAACCGGGGCGGCATACCGAGCGGTGGTTGCAGGTGGTCGAGAAATACGCCCTTCCGGTCTTCGGTCACAAGCCGGTGGACCGGCTCGACCAGGACGATATACTCGCCGTGCTCCGGCCGATCTGGACGACGATCCCGGAATCGGCCCGGAAACTTCGGCAACGGCTGCGGTTGATTCTCAAATGGTGCCAAGCGCACCGGTACGTCAAGGAGAACGTGGCCGGCGAAGTGATTGACGGGGCCCTCGCGCCCATGCCGGCGGTCCGAGCCCATCATCGCAGCCTCCCGTATGAGGCCGTCGGCGCGGCCTTGGAAACGATTGAAGCGAGCACATCCTGCTTGTCGGCCAAATTGTGCCTCCGGTTTCTCATCTTGACGGCCACCCGCAGCCAGGAAGCCCGGGGCATGCGGTGGCAGGAGCTTGACACGGCGAAACGACTCTGGATCATTCCCGCGTCCCGCATGAAGACGAACCACGAGCATCACGTCCCCTTGTCGGATGAGGCGGTGCGGGTGTTGGACCGCGCGCGAGTCCTTGAGGAGGGCAGTGGATTCGTCTTTCCGTCGCCGAGGAAGAAAGGTGACGCGTTATCCGTGATGACCCTGACGTGGCTGCTCGACACGACGGGCCTGTTAGACAAAACCGTAATACACGGCTTTCGGTCGTCCTTCAGAACCTGGAGTGAAGAACAGACGACGGCCGACTTTGCCGTGAAAGAGCAAGCCTTGGCGCATCAGGTGGGGTCGTCCGTCGAACGCGCCTATACCCGCACGGACCTGTTAGCCAAACGTCGCGTCCTCATGCAACGCTGGAGTGACTACCTCACCAGGAACGCCCCGGCCCAGGTCATCAATCTCCGGTAAGAGTTCCCTTCTCGACAACACGACCAAGGACGGCCGCGTGGTCTTCACGAGGTTTCTCAGCGCCGACTTCGTGGCTTGGGCTGACTCGGCCGGGATGACCCTTCAGGATATCCAGAAAGGCGAACCGAACCAAAACGTCTACATTACATCGAACGCTGTAACCGCACCTCCCGTGAAGAGGTGCTCAACGTGTATCGGTTTCACACCTGCCGAATCCTCTACTTTTGCACTGTCGCCTTGACGGGGAAGGTTACGTTTCGCCCTACGACCCAAAAAAGAAATAAAAAAAAAGAAATAAAAAAGAACTAACAAGGGCTTGACTTTATCATCTGCCATTTTTACAATTGGCCCACAGTTGAGTCTTGAGGGCTCACGTTTTAATAGCCTTGTTCCTCCATCAATAAAAACTTTTCAGTCGAAAGGGGTAAATGGAAAAAAAGATTTGATTTCCGCCCATTAAAGAGACTATTTTGTAAAACATAAAACATCTATGTGGCTATGCTACAACTCATATAACTCACACTAAAGGAGATAAGACAACATGGACACGAAACGGTTCTTCTTGTACTTCATCATGATAACCGCCTTGGCGTTGGCCGGGTGTGGCGGCGGCGGCGGTGGCACGGCAATGGGGCCGGATCCGACACCACCAGATCCGACGCCGACGTGCCCTGAAGGTCAAGTCGGGACGCCTCCTAATTGTGCGCCTCCTGGCCCCACGCCTGAAGAAATGGCATTGAAGGACGCGCAGGACGCGGCCATGGCAGCCTACATGATGGCCATGGGCTACGCGGACAGCGCGAAGGACTATGTGGCCATGGGGAACGCAATGAAATACGCGGATATGGCCAAAGGCGCGTCAGACATGGCGGCAGCGGCCACGACGTCGGCGATGGCCGAAGAGTACCAAATGAAGGCCGAGATGTACCGCGACCAGGCGATGGAAGCGGCCAACACGCGCAGCTTAGGAATCACCAACCTGGCGAACAAGATCGTCAATCAGCAGCAGATAGAAAACGCCGAGCTTGAGGGAAAGCCCGCGGTCACACCGCGCAACAACGCAAAAAGGGTTGGAGATGCGCTGGAGGCGGCGGCTGATAGGGCTCCCGTTGTAGGCGCTGTAGACGGTACTACTGGCGCGGGAAGCATTTCTCAGGGATCGTCAGACACAGCTAGCGATAATACGGCCAGTGCAAGTGTAACACTCGATGACGTTAATCTCCCTGGACTCAGGATTTCTGTAACGCGAGACTCCGCGGCTGCCTTGACGGCCGGCGAAGAGCCGACGAAGCTTAAAGCCAGAGGGGGTTGGTCGGGGACCGAGCTCGTGAACACCGTTCCGGCTGATGCTACCAATCAGGCGGGGATGACATACGCCAACGCGTACACGGACATTCAAGCGCCGACGCAGGCTTATACTACTGTAAGTGCTGACATCGTTACGCCTACAGTAGGCACGAGTGTGATCGTGGCGGGCGAGGTTGCGGGTGACGGAAGCAATTTCACGGCGACATATAACAACAACCCCACGGATAATCTGGCACCGGTCATGGGGCAGTTTCAGTGCAACACCACGGGGACTCCGTGTTCGATCAGCGTGGATGACAGCGGAAAGATTGTAGCGAACACAGGCTATACGTTCCATCCGAGCCTCGGTGTCACTACTCAGGATTCCGACTACCTGGCATGGGGCGTCTGGCTGCAAGTTCCGGGTGCGGTCATAGCTAGCGGGGAGTTTCAAGGTACGACGACTGCCGGCGTATTTGCGAGCGGCAACGATGTGTTCACGGTCAATGCAGCCCTCAAGGGCAAGGCGACGTATAACGGGGTCGCGAACGGCTTGTATTCGGCGGGCGGCATGGTCGAGGCCTTCGACGCGGACGTCATGCTCGAGGCCAACTTCGGCGGAATCGTCGGGGCTGATTCCGGTGCAGTCGCCGGTACGCCGGACCAAAACCTCTTTGGCGCCGTTACCGGTACCGTCTCCAACATCAACGCCGGCGGCATGGCCGTGGACGGATCTCTGGCGCTGTTGAGAGCCCCTGTTGTATCCGCTGACGGAGCTGCTACTACAACCGGCTTTGTTGGGAGTACCGATGGCATCTTGGGAGGCGTGACCTACCGTGGCGACTGGGGTGGCCAGTTCTACGGGCCCAACAAGGCAACCGGTGATGCGATACAGGACGAATTTCCCACGACCGCCGCGGGCACCTTCGGCGCTGCGGCCGAGAATGGGGCGAGCCTGATCGGTGCCTTCGGCTCGTGGAAAGCCGAGTAAAGAGATAGACAGTGCCTTCGGGCACAGGGCCTACCCCGGGCTGTTATGCAGCCCGGGGTAGGGGCCTCCTTGTAAAGAATGCTTCGCCTGCCCCCTCGTTCTTTCTTGTTCAGCAGAAGATAAAAGGGAGATAAAAAAATGTTCAGATCTTCGGGTTTGGTGTTTTGTGTGGTGGTGATGGCGGCATTCGTCTTCGGTTGCGGCGGCGGTGGCAGCGGCACTCCACCGCCTGATCCGGAGCCGCCTGTTGTGACCCCGGTACCACCGACCGATGCGGAACAGATAGCCGATGCGCAGCGAGCGATCGCGACTATCCTTTCGAACGCTCGCGCGCAAGCGGCGAGGGCAAGCTCGGCGGCGAGTGCGCTACAGACCAATGTCGACGCCATGGACGATGAAAAAACACGCGCCGACAGTCACAATACAGATGCGCAAAGCGCCTTGGCTCGTATCGTAAGCGCGCAAAGCGCTGCGAGTACGGCCGCCACGCCGGCCGCAGCGCAAATAGCGCTGACAAACGCGCAAACGGCTCAAAACACTCTGAACACAGCCGTATCGTCGATAGAGGCCATCAAAAGAACCGTGCAAGCGGTCACGGACGCTCGCATGGGACAGGAAAGGGCCCAGCTCGCTTTGACGAACAACTCCTCGCTCATCCAGCACCTGAGAGACAACAAGCTTCTCGCCGACACCGTTTTGGGCACAGAGGGCGCCATCCTGACAGCCGCCAGCCTTGTCGTAGCCGCAGCTGGCGATGAGGGCGCGCTCACTAACGGCGTTCGTGCTGCTTGCACTGCGCCATGCGCCGAACACCCTCTGTATACCGGGACCGGGGCGGGCGCAGACAGGGTAACCGGACAGCGGACAGTTAGGGTAACTCCAACTGGTGGTACTGCCCTTACATCGAGCAGCACGACGCCAACACTCAGCGGAATCGGCCGCCTCCCCCATGGATTCGATCTGAAAAACGCCACCGACACCACCTTCGTCAACGCCTACACGGACATCGCTCCAGAGAGAAGGGGGGCAGGAAATGCTACCGCAGATGATACGGTCACTACGCCTTACGACGAGCGGTATGACTATATCCTTGATACCGACTATCTGCTCGCCGGTATCTGGTTGACGGTGGGCGGCACAAATTTGAGTGATTCCAGGATAACCGCATTCGCATACGGGAGCCAACCCCTCGACACTACTATTGTTTCTCTATGCGGTACGCAAGGGGGAAGCACCGCGAGCGTAATTAGTGGATCCGCCAGAATCTGTAATATGGCTGACAGTGCTAGCAACATCGGCGATTTCGTGGAAGATGGCAGAGACGTAAACGCCACCTACAGTGGGCAGGCGAACGGCACCCATCTCGCGGGAGGGGATTCGAGCTATTTCACTGGGGACGTTACGCTCACCGCCACGTTCGTGAATCCGACAGACGGCGCGGCTTCGGATAACAATGGCAGCATCGAGGGCGCAGTCACGAACATCGTCGCCGGCGGGCAATCCATGCCGGGTAGCATTGAATTACAGAAACATACCTTTAGTGGAGATGCCATAGGAGGGCTCTTTGGGGCCACTGGGGCCGATCCATCCAGGAATGCCGTCGGTGTGGTTGATGGCAAATCCTTCAGCGGTCACTGGAAGGGCCAGTTTTTCGGACAGGAATTCAGAAGGTTCTCAACAACTGAAGTGAACCCTAACTATGATGCGACCATCACTGACAGGGCGGAAGTAAACTATTATCGAAATATAAGCAGGGTAGACTACAAGGCCCAGGCTCCCGGTTCGGTCGCGGGCACCTTTTACGCCACCCAGCAGAGCAATCCGAAGGGAGACGAGGCTTTCATCGGGGCATTCGGCGCACACCGATAACCACCGGGGTTTCTGAGCCGGAAGGGGGGGCGGCGACAGGCCTCCCCCTTTGGAGAGATGAAGGGCAGCTAACCAGGCTGCCCTTCTTTTTTGTCATATGATAGTCGCAATCCTGTTCCCGCTCCTCCCTGTGCTCCTGCTTTCTGTCCCGCCGGCCTTGGCTGCGGACGGGGCGGCGTCCGACTCCGCATCGGGCGCACAGCCGAAGACGTCTTCCGCTTTGACGCCTGAGACGCCACCTGAAGCCTGCCGGGACTGCGGGGGCGTGCAATATTTTCGGCCTGAAGTCCCCCTCACCCCGGCTTCCCCCCTCACCCCAGCCCTCTCCCACCAGGGGAGAGGGAGTGAAGAGAGCCAGGGGAGAGGGAGTGAAAAGGGTCAGGGGGGAGGGTTGTCTGAGGCCCCTGCTTCACCCGGCCAGTCTCACCTGTCCTCCGATCCGCGCGTCAGGACCGCGCGCATCCTGGTCAGCCGCAACCGTTTCCCCGAAGCCTTGGCAATTCTGCGGCCGCTGGCTCCGGACCATCCGGACCAGACCGACGTGCGCTTCCTCCTGGGGTTGGCTGCCAGCCGGTGGTCCCAGGCAGCCGGGCTTGAGGACGAGCAACGGGAGGCACTCCGGGACGAAGCCATCGCGGCGTTCCGGTCGATCCTGATCCGGCAACCGGACCTGGTGCGCATTCGCCTGGAACTGGCCTTGGCCTTCTATCTCAAGGAGGATGATTCCCTGGCCCGCGAGCATTTCGAGCGGGCCCTGGTGGGCCGCCCGCCCGCGGCCCTGGCCGCCAACGTCCAACGGTTTCTGACCATCATGCGCGCCCGGAAACGCTGGAACGGGTATTTCGGGTTCTCCGTTTCCCCCGATACCAATATCAATGCCGCGTCCGATGCGGAGATCATCTATATCCAGGGCCTGCCGTTCCGCCGGGGGCAGGAAGGCCGCATCAGTTCCGGTCTCGGCCTCGTGGGCTGGGGGGGCGGTGAATACCAATTCCCCCTGGCCCAACGCTGGCGCCTGCGCACGGGTCTGAATGTGAACCACCGGGAGTATAAGGGGAGCCAGTTCGACCAGACGTTCGTGGGCGGCTACGCGGGGCCGCGCTGGTTGTTCAGCCGGAATACCGAGATGAGCCTGCTGGCGACCGCGAGCCAGCGTTGGTTCGGTCAATACAGCTTCAACTACGACTACGGCGCGCGTCTGGAAGTGCTTCACCGTGTTTACGCGGGCCTGCGGCTGAGCGGCCGGGCCTTGTGGAGCGACCGCAAATACCAGCAGCAGAAGTTCCTGGAAGGGCCGCTCATGGTGTTCTCCCTGGGCGCGAACTACGTGCCCTTCCCGATTGTGCAGGTCAACGCCTTGGTGGGCTATCAGCAGCAGGATGCGGTGGCGAATCGCTGGGACAGCGCCGGGTACTGGACGCAGGTGGGCACGAACGTGGCGTTGCCGTGGGGCTTTACCGTGGGCGCCAGCGCCGAGTTCCGGTGGACGGATTACAAAGCCGGGTGGTTCCCCTTCCTGGGCGATAACACGACGCCCCGCAAGGACCAGACCCGCATCCTGTCGGCCACGCTCCTCAACCGCGCGATCACGGTCTTCGGCTTCAGTCCCCAAGTCGCGTTTGCCAACCAGGTCCGCACCTCCAACGCCCAACTCTGGGACTTCAAACGCAACCTCATAGAAATGCGCTGGGTCAGGCAGTTCTAAGGGCTGGCGCCAACGGCATTGTGGACCAAGGGCATTGTGGATTGTGAATTTTTGATTTAAAAAATCAGCAATCTGCACAGAAAACGTAGAAAACGTAGGTCGGATTAGCGGAGCGTAATCCGACGAAGGGCTACGGAGTCGGGTTACGCCTTCGGCTAACCCGACCTACGGGGCTACGGGGCTCGCTAAGGGCTCACGCCAAGGGCATTGTGGATTTTGGATTGTGAATTTTGGATTTAAAAATCAGCAATCAGCACAGAAAACGTAGGTCGGATTAGCGGAGCGTAATCCGACGAAGGGCTGCGGTGTCGGGTTACGCCTGCTCGGCTAACCCGACCTACGGCTGCTGATTGGATGCCTTTGCGGACGCGTTCGTCATCCGTTACCGGGCCAACGGTCGAGCGGAGAGCACTTCGTCCTGGCGGAGGGCTTCGAGTGCCGAGATCGGGACGGCGGTGACAGTCATGGTTTCACCTACCGCGTTGAAGACTTCGATGGAGTATCCTTCTGTGCCATCCAGGGCAACATGGTGGTCCACCAGCTTGACGACGTCGCCGCGACACAGCCGATACTCCGGCAAATCAACGGTTAGGGCCGCCTCGGTATACGGTTCCAGCTTCATCATGTCTTCCCCTTGAATCACCCCGTTTTTTTCAAACAAATGGGTCCACAAGCTCGACCCCGCAAGCTTCAAAATCGCGCCGGTTTCGGGTCGCAAGCTGTAATCCATGAGTGAGGGCGGTTGCGGCAATGAGACTGTCTTTGATCGGCATCGGTCTGCCGAGCGTACGGAGATGCGCCAGGAGTTCCGCCCAACGCAATCCCGTCTCCGCGTCCCATGGGACGCAGTGAATGCGTTGGGTGGCCTCATCGAACCAGCTTTCGAGTTTTTTCCGCCGCCGTCCGGATGGGAGCAGCAGGATCCCGAAGCGAACTTCCCCCAAGATCACCGGGTTGACGACAAGGTCGCGTTCGTTACGCGTCAGCCACTCGATGACCCTTGTGTCCGGACTGGGCTTTGCCGCCTCGCACAGCACATTGGCATCGACCAGACACGTCACGATGGTCCTTCAAGCGAGTCGGTGGATTCCGATTCAATCGGCGTGAACCAGCCTTTCACCGGACAGGCAAGCAGCGTGTCCACCAATCCCTGATTCTTCGGCGGAATCGTCGCTGTCAGGCGATACTTGCCTTTATCCACCCGTTCCACATCAAATGCCTGACCGGCTTCGATTTTGTCCTGCCGGCGAAACTTGGCTGGTATGATGATCTGACCCTTTGATGACATGACCGTATTCATCACAGGTAAGATAACGTCTTACCACGGCATGGTCAAGAGGGCGCAGCCACGCCCGAAGGCGCCGGGAGATTTTTCCCTCTGTCATCCTCGACGTTTCCTCCTGTCATGCCCGACCCCGATCGGGCATCCAGTGTCTTTGTTTCTTCATTTGTAGGTCGGATTAGCGGAGCGTAATCCGACGAAGGGCTGCGGAGTCGGGTTACGCCTGTCCGGCTAACCCGACCTACGGGGCTCGCTATGCTTGCTATGGTTTTGCTATGCCCTGCTATGTTTGCTATGATTTTGCTATACTCTGCTATGTTCTTGCTATGCCATGCTATGTTTTTGCTATGTTTGCTATGGTTTTGCTATGGTTTTGCTATGTTCCGCATAGCAGACGGCTCTTCTTCCCATCCCCCATCTCCAATTCCACTGGATTCCTCAAAAATTCCAAGTGACATTTTCATGTTGCTTTGCTATTGTGTACCTAGATGTACACAAATACATGAGGTCTGCGATGGATCATGCGCCTACTAAAGTCAGTATCCGTGAATTTCGTTCCCACATTGCCCACTATGCAGGAGCCAATGCACCGATCGCGATCACTCGCCACGGTGAAACCGTCGGCTACTATATTCCCGCACGCCCCAGTCCGGATAAAGCAGAACTCGCTACGCTGAAGGAAGCCGCCTCACGTCTCGACGCTCTCCTAGCTCAAGCCGGCGTCAGTGAAGAGGAAATGCTGACGGAGTTTCGTGCCCTGCGCGGCAATCGGGCCTGATGGCTCTTCATAAAACCCTGGTTCTGGACGCGAATATTTTAGCCCCGTAGGTCGGGTTAGCCGAAGGCGTAACCCGACTCCGCAGCCCTACAGGAGACACCAATGACGAAGCCATTCAATAAAGTCATGACCGGGCTTGAGGATGCCCGAGCTTACCTGCACGGCGCGCGCGATGGGTTCGCGGTGCATGAAGTGGAGGTGCCCGAGCCGAACGTCGTGGCGATCCGCAGCAGGACAGGATTGTCACAACCGGCCTTTGCCAAAAGCATCGGCGTGCCGCTGGGAACGCTCAAGAATTGGGAGCAGGGCCGGCGGCGGCCTGAGGGACCCGCCCGCGTGCTGCTTGCGCTGATCGAAAAGCGGCCGTCGCTCGTTCAGGACGAACTCGTTCGCTGATTCATGAGAGTCATCCCCCTCACCCCGGCCCTCTCCCACCGGGGGCGAGGGAGGATATCAGAACTGGCGGACCCAGCGCATTTCTATTAGGTTGCGTTTGAAGTCCCAGAGTTGGGCGTTGGATGTGCGGACCTGGTTGGAAAACGCGACCTGGGGGCTGAACCCGAAGACCGTCAGTGCCTACCGGCAAGGCAATCAATTGCTGAGTATGAATTGGTTTTTGTAGACGGTCAAATGAAAGTCCGCCAGCAAATCCATCCCAAGTAACACGTCGAAAGTATCTGGTTGCTGGCCCATGATGGTCACTTTCATTCGACTATGTCCGCGTGAAGTAGTGGTCAATTGCTGCTGGCCTGGTTGCTGCTGCTGGCCTTGCGATAGTTCAGTTATTGGCACATGAAGCCCTACGCTGCACGTAGGGAGTTCTTTTTCCCCGTGTACGCCCTTGACTGGCATCCATCCGTCTTGACTCAGTTCCAATTCCTTTAAAACTTTTGGCGAAATCGAGCTTATGGTTGCCCCTGTATCCAAGAGCGCCCGGTAAGGTCTTGTCTTGTTGGTTTTTGGGTTAGAAACAATCACATCCAAAAGGAGTTGTCGTTTTTTAATAGACCCACAATACGTTGGCATAGTTACTGCTCAATGGAAACAAAGTCGATATACATAGCTGCGCCGCCAAACGACGCCGGACTCTCGCCTATTTCCCTCAACGAGAAATGACCGAGTCCGTATTTCTCGCATGCAATATCATATGCGTCATTCCTGTCGTTATAGATGGCAACGAGCTCGCCATCATGAAACACCGCAATCCGCCCGAAATGGTTTTGTTCCAATTCTTCTTTCATGGAATTGTACGCACTGATATTTTTCTTCAACTCGTCCATTCCTGGGATTTCAGTCATGGCCACCGATCCTCCCTGTTTAGAAATTGGACTCCGTAACCCACTCATACTCATTTTTATACCCCTTTAGGCCAGAAGTGACAAGTTTAGACACTACATGAACACAGGAAAACCAAAGACACTGGATGCCCGATCGGGTCGGGCATGACAGCCGTAGGTCGGGTTAGCCGAGCAGGCGTAACCCGACACCGTAGCCCTTCGTCGGATTACGCTCCGCTAATCCGACCTACGTTTTCTGTGCAGATTGCTGATTTTTAAATCCAAAATTCACAATCCAAAATCCACAATGCCCTTGGCGCCAGCCCTTAGAACTGCCGGACCCAGCGCATTTCTATGAGGTTGCGTTTGAAGTCCCAGAGTTGGGCGTTGGAGGTGCGGACCTGGTTGGAGAACGCGACCTGGGGGCTGAAGCCGAACACCGTGATCGCGCGGTTCAGGAGCGTGGCCGACAGGATGCGGGTCTGGTCCTCGCGGGGCGTCGTGTTATCGCCCAGGAACGGGAACCACCCGGCTTTGTAATCCGTCCACCGGAACTCGGCGCTGGCGCCCACGGTAAAGCCCCACGGCAACGCCACGTTCGTACCCACCTGCGTCCAGTACCCGGTGCTGTCCCAGCGATTCGCCACCGCATCCTGCTGCTGATAGCCGACCAGGGCGTTGACCTGCACAATCGGGAAGGGCACGTAGTTCGCGCCCAGGGAGAATACCATGAGCGGCCCTTCCAGGAACTTCTGCTGCTGGTATTTGCGGTCGCTCCACAAGGCCCGGCCGCTCAGCCGCAGGCCCGCGTACACCCGGTGCTGGACTTCCAGGCGCGCGCCGTAATCATAGTTGAAGCTGTATTGACCGAACCAGCGCTGGCTGGCGGTCGCCAGCAGGCTCATCTCGGTATTCCGGCTGAACAACCAGCGCGGCCCCGCGTAGCCGCCCACGAACGTCTGGTCGAACTGGCTCCCCTTATACTCCCGGTGGTTGAGGTTAAGCCCCGTGCGCAGGCGCCAGCGGGTAGCCAGGGGGAATTGATATTCACCGCCCCCCCAGCCCACGATACCGAGACCGGAACTGACGCGGCCCTCCTGCCCCCGGCGGAACGGCAGGCCCTGGATATAGATGATCTCCGCATCGGACGCGGCATTGATATTGGTATCGGGGGAAACGGAGAACCCGAAATACCCGTTCCAGCGTTTCCGGGCGCGCATGATGGTCAGAAACCGTTGGACGTTGGCGGCCAGGGCCGCGGGCGGGCGACCCACCAGGGCCCGCTCGAAATGCTCGCGGGCCAGGGAGTCATCCTCCTTGAGATAGAAGGCCAGGGCCAGTTCGAGGCGAATGCGCACCAGATCCGGTTGCCGGATCAGGATGGACCGGAACGCCGCGATGGCCTCGTCCAGGAGCGCCTCCCGTTGCTCGTCCTCAAGCCCGGCTGCCTGGGACCACCGGCTGGCAGCCAACCCCAGGAGGAATCGCACGTCGGTCTGGTCCGGATGGTCAGGGGCCAGCGGCCGCAGAATCTCCAAGGCTTCGGGGAAACGGTTGCGTGCGACCAGGATGCGCGCGGTCCTCACGCGCGGATCGGAGGACAGGTGAGACTGGCCTGGAGACGCCGGAGCCCCAGACAACCCTCTCCCCTGGCCCTTTTCACCCCCTCTCCCCTGACCCTCTTCACTCCCTCTCCCCTGACCCTCTTCACTCCC
The DNA here is from genome assembly GCA_965203665.1 of Nitrospirales bacterium. GTDB lineage: Bacteria > Nitrospirota > Nitrospiria > Nitrospirales > UBA8639 > Bin75. The sequence continues at coordinate 2,399,439 of OZ241905.1, forward strand.
TCTCCCCTGGCTCTCTTCGCCCCCTCTCCCCTGGTGGGAGAGGGCCGGGGTGAGGGGGGAAGTTGGGGTGAGGGGGGCTTCAGGCCGAAAATATTGTACTCCCCCACAGTCCCGGCAGGCTTCAGGTGGCGTCTCAGGCGTCAAAGCGGAAGACGTCTTCGGCTGTGCGCCCGATGCGGAGTCGGAAGCTGCCCCGTCCGCAGCCAAGGCCGGCAGGACAGAAAGCAGGAGCACATAGAGGAGCGGGAACAGGATTGCGACTATCATATGGCATGACAAAAAAGAAGGGCAGCCGTGTTTGGCTGCCCTTTATCCCTCCAAAGGTGGAGGCCTGTCGCCGCGCCCTTCCGGCTCAGGCCGGAAGGGCGCGGGTGGTTATCGGTGCGCGCCGAATGCCCCGATGAAGGCGGCATCTCCCACCGGATTGCTCTGCTGGGTAGCGTAAAAAGTACCCGCCACAGAACCGGGAGCCTCGGCCGAATACGTCGTCGTGATCGTTTTTTCAACGGGATTTGCATCCGCATTCGTTGTTTCTGTGTTATCCGACCTTGTGACTCTAGGTCCAAAGAACTGGCCCCTCCAGTTACCGCTGAAGGATTTGCCGTCAACCACCCCGACGGTAGTGACGGGCCCCCAGGCCGCATCTATGGTATCTGCCAAAAAGGGCTGTTTCTGTAATTCAATGCTGCCCGCCATGGATTGTCTGCCGGCAACGATGTTCGTGACTTCGCCCTGGATGCTGCCTGTGCCGTCAGTCGTACCGCCTGTCGGATTCTTGAACTCGGCGGTAAGCGTAACGTTCCCTGTGAAATAGCTCGTATCACTTCCCGCGAGGTAGGCGCCGTTCGCATTCCCCCGGTAGGTGGCCGTGAAATCTTTGCCGTCATCCACAAAACCGCTGATGCGGTTTAAAGTAGTGGCGGCGCATACTCTGGTAATTCCCTCGGTCGGTCCTCCGCTTTCACTACTTAGACAGAAATTCGTAGACTCGGGGATTGCTTGGCTGCCATGCGCGAAAGCCGTTATACGGGAATCGCCCAGTGTGTTGTTCACCTCCATCCAGATACCGGCGAGCAGGTAGTCGGTGTCGGCCACATCTATCATTTCCGCTGTTACGCCCTCTTCTGTATTCACTGCATGTGACACGTCACGCCCGACATTCGATCTTCTTCTGTTTGTTACGTTGAGTCTCGTTTTGGAAATGTCCGTGTAGGCGTTGACGAAGGTGGTGCCGGTGGTGGTGGTGCCTGTCATATCGAATCCAGTGCGAAGGTGGCCTGTTGCACTGAGTGAAGGCGTCGTGCTATCCGATGTAAGGCCCTGCACAACGACCGTCCGCTGTCCGGTAACTCTGGTTGCGCCGCTCCCGGTATCCCCAGGGAATGTGGCGCATGGCGTAGTGCAGGTCTCGGTCTTAGCTGCAGAATCAATAGTCGTCGCGCTGCCGACCGCGCTTACGACAAGCCTGGTGGCGTCCAGGTTGCCACCCTCTACGCCCAAAACGGCGTCGGAGAGAAGCTTGTTGTCCCTCAGGTGCTGGATGAGCGAGGAGTTGTTCGTCAAGGCGCGCAGGTCATCTTCGCCTTGCATGCGAGCGTTCGTGACCATTCGCACGTTGCGTTCGATGGACGATAGCGCCGATAGTTCTGTGTTCAGAGTGCCTTGAGCCGTCCTCGCGTTCTCCAGCGCTGTTTGCGCTGCGGCCAGCGTGCCGGCCGCAATCGCAGCGCTGTTCGCGCTTTCGATAAGCGCCAGCGCTGCTTGCGCCGCTGTATTGTGATTGCTGGCGCGTGCGCGTTGATCGGCCGTGGCGTCGTCATTAATCTGTAGCGCACTCGCCGCCGAGCTTGCCCCCGCCGCTCGCGTGCGAGCGTTCGCAATGATAGTCGCGACCATTTGCTGCGCTTCGGCTATCCGGTCCGCATCGGTCGGCTGGGCCGGGGGGGTCACAACGGGCGGATCCGGTTCAGGCGGTGGAGTGCCGCCACCGCCGCCGCAACCGAAGACGAATGCCGCCATCACTACCACACACAATACCGAACCCGAAGATCTGAACATTTTTCTATCTCCCTTTTAGGCGAAGCATGCTTTCCAAGGCCCCGGCCCGCCTAACAGCCCGGTGGCCAGCCCCCCTGTGCCCGAAGGCACCGTCTCTCTCTTTACTCGGCCTTCCATGAGCCGAACGCGCCGAGGATGCTTGCCCCATTCGTGGCCGCAGCGCCGAAGGTGCCCGCGGCGGTCGTGGGATATTCTGTTTGAGCCGCCATTGAATCCGCCGCCGCCTTGTTGGGACCGTAGAACTGGCCACCCCATTGGCCACGGTAGGTCATGCCTCCCAAGATGCCGTCGGTCTTCCCGGTAAAGCCGGATGAAGTAGCAGTTTCGCCCTGGGTCCCTGCGACAACAGGGGCTCTCAACAGCGACAGAGATCCGTCGACATCCATGCCGCCGGCCTTGATGTTGGAGACGGTACCGGTAACGGCGCCTAGGAGTCGTGTGTCCGGCGAACCGGCGGCTTCTAGATCGGAATCAGCCCCGACGGTTCCGCCGAAGTTGGCCTCGAGCATGACGTCCGCGTCGAATTGCTCGACCATGCCGGCCGCCGAATACAGGCCGTTTGCGACCCCGTTATACGTCGCCTTGCCCTTGAGGGCGGCCCTGACCTCGAACGGATCGTTGCCACTCGCGAACGCGCCTGCGTGGGTGTTCACGACAGGGGGAGGGGGGGGGCCAGCCCCCGGCACTCTCAACCAGACACCCCATGCCAGGTAGTCGGGATCCTGCATAGTGATACCGTCGCCCAGATGGAACGTATAGCCTGCGCTCGCTGTAATCTTTCCGCTGTCATCCACGCTGATCGAACACGGAGCCGTGATGCACCGAAACTGCCCCATGACCGGCGCCAGATTATCCGTGGGGTTGACGTTCAATGTCGCCGCGAAATTGCTTCCGTCACCCGTCACCTCGCCCGCCACGATCACACTCGTACCCACTGTAAACGCAGTGGTCGCAGAATCAGCAGCATAAGCCTGCGTCGGCGGTTGAATATCCGTGTAGACGTTGGCGTACGTTGTGCTGTCGGTTTCGGTGGTGCTGTCTGGGGGTCGTCGGTGCTCCCCTACCAGTTCAGCGCCTATCCAGCCGCCGCGCGTCATCAGCGGCGTCGGGGTTTCGCCTCTGCTTACACGATCAGCCAATAGAAGGGTAGTGGCAGGCAAACCCACTGTAAACATGGGTCCGCTATCATCGTAAGTGACACGTGCGCTGCCTCTATGGTTTGGAATACTTGCAGGAGAAGTTTGAGAAATGCTTGCATTGTCAAACGAGTCCCCCCCCCCCAAGTCAGTGCCAACCACCACGGGGTTGCCCGTGGCGCTGGCGGCTAGCGCCTCACCCACTCTCACCGTGTTGGAGACAGGATCGGGCGGCTCCGTGCCTTCGAGAATGGCGTTGTTGATGTCACTCTGATTGCGGATCGCGTTCGCCAGCTTGGTGATTCCCAGGCTGCGCGTCATGGCCGCGTCCCGGGCCTGGTCGCGGGCCGTCTCGGCCTGCATCTGGTACTGTTCGGCCATCGCCGACGTCGTGGCCGCCTGCGCCGCGTCGTTGGCTTCCTTGGCCATGTCCGCGTACTTCTGTGCGTTCTGCATGGCCACGTAGTCCTTCGCGCTGTCCATCGCCATCTTCGCCGCCATATACGCGGCGCCGGCCGCTTCCTGCGCGTCCTGCAATGCCATTTCTTCAGGCGTGGGGCCTACCGGCGGACACTCATCCATCGTAGGCGCGGTTGAGCCGCCCGGACACGTTACCATCGGCGGTGGTGTCGGATCCGGCATCGCCGTCTGCGTCCCGCCTCCGTTGCCGCCGCACCCGAAGACGAATGCCGCCATCATCACCACACACAATACCGAACCCAAAGATCTGAACATTTTTACCTCTCTTTTTTATTTTCTGCTGAAATCTTCTGCTGATGCTGAACAAGAACAGGGGGCAGGCGAAGCATTCTTTACAAGGAGGGCCTACCCCGGGCTGTTATGCAGCCCGGGGTAGGCCCTGTGCCCAAAGCACTGTCTATCTCTTTACTCGGCCTTCCACGAGCCGAAGGAACCGAGGATGCTTGCCCCATTCTCGGCCGCAGCGCCGAAGGTGCCAGCGGCGGTCGTGGGAAATTCGTTCTGTACCGCATCACCGGTTGCCTTGTTGGGCCCGTAGAACTGGCCACCCCAGTTGCCACGGTAGGTCATGCCTCCCAAGATGCCGTCGGTACTCCCCTTAAAGCCGGATGTACTAGGATCGTTCGCGGTGGTACTAGCAGTGGCAGCGGTTCCCGACAAGACAGGGGCTCTCAACAGCGACAGAGATCCATCGACGTCCATGCCGCCGGCCTTGATGTTGGAGACGGTCCCGGTAACGGCGCCTAGGAGCAGCCCATCGTTATCTGTAGGAGTAGCAGGGCTATTATCAGCCCCGACGATTCCGCCGAAGTTGGCTTCGAGCATGACGTCCGCGTCGAAGGCCTCGACCATGCCGGCCGCCGAATACAGGCCGTTCGCGACCCCGTTATACGTCGCCTTGCCCTTGAGGGCTGCATTGACCGAGAACACATCTCTGCCGCTCGCAAATACGCCGGTCGTCGTAGTACCGGCAGGAAACGCCCCGGTAACTGTGACCGCACCTGGAACTGTCAACCAGACACCCCATGCCAGGTAGTCGGCATCCTGATTAGCGACACCGCTGCTCTCATGGAAGGTATAACCTGTACCCCCTACAATCTTTCCGCTGGCATCCACGCTGATCGAACACGAAGTGCCCGCGGCGCACCGAAACTGCCCCATGACCGGGGGCTCATTATCCGTGGGGTTGAGGTTCACTGTCGCCGCGAAACTGCTTCCGTCCTCCGCAACCTCGCCCGCCACGATCACACTCGTAGTCGATGTCGTAGCAGTAATACCTGTCGTCAGACCCGGTACAGAATTAAGATCAGTGGCTGTAGACTCATAAGCCTGCGTCGGCGGTTGAATATCCGTGTAGACGTTGGCGTACGTCATCCCCGGCTCACTACCAGTAACCTCAGTCTCCGTCCTCACGAACTCGCCCCCCGACCAACCTCCTCTGGCTTTAAGCTTCGTCGGCTCTTCGCCGGCCAGTAAGGCACCCGTGCCTTGCGCTACAGTAATCCTGAGTCCAGGGAGATCCGTGGCATCGAGTGTTACCGTTGCACTGGCTGGAACATTGACAGGATCTCCTGTGCCAGGTGGTATTGTGCCTGCGGGGTTTGATGATCCCTGAGAAACGCTCCCACTCCCTGTAGCAACAGGAGTAGTAGTAGTAGGAGGAATCGGAGCAATCGCATCAGCATTCGATATATCAGTTACCACGGACGGCATTTCGGCCGACCCCTTCATCGCCGGCCCAACCCTTTTTGCGTTGTTGAGCGGTTTGACCGCGGGCTTTCCCTCAAGCTCGGCGTTTTCTATCTGCTGCTGGTTGACGATCATGTTCGCCAGGTTGGTGATTCCCAGGCCGCGCGTGTTGGCCGCTTCCATCGCCTGGTCGCGGGCCATCTCGGCTGCCATCTGGTACTCTTCGGCCATCGCCGACGTCGTGGCCGCTGCCGCCGCGTCGCTGGCTTCCTTGGCCATGTCCGCGTACTTCTGTGCATTCCCCATGGCCACGTAGTCCTTCGCGCTGTTCACATAGCCCATGGCCATCATATACGCGTCGCTGGCCGCATCCTGCGCGTCCTTCAATGCCATTTCTTCAGGCGTGGGGCCTGCCGGCGGACAATCATCCATCGTAGGCGCGCTTGAGCCGTCCGGACATGTCACCATCGGATCCGGTGGTGTCGGGTCCGGCATCGCCGTCTGCGTCCCCCCGCCACCGCCACACCCGGCCAACGCCAAGGCGGTTATCACGATGAAATACAAGAAGAACCGTTTCGTGTCCATGTTGTATTATCTCCTTTAGTGTGAGTCATGAGAAATGCGAATCGCCTGTATTCATCAGTGTTTCAGAAGATTGAGGCCTTTTATTGCCACAAGATTGCCACCGGCTACAGCAGAAAGCGAAAAGCCCCGTGGCATCCAAGAAGCAAGACGGGGCCTTCCGGCTGGATGATGGAAACTTGACAGGAGATTCGATCATGCTGGTGAGGGAGGCGTATTGCCTTCTGCGGCGTGAATTTGGCTTTAAGGAAAGGCAGGACCGCCATTTTGGGGGTGTGGATACGGAAGGGAGCCATGCCCAACTCTTGATATGGAAAATTATGAGCATATACTTAAAGTGGTTTCCAGTATGGTGCAGGTGATGGAACGGAGCCCCACGGTATTCAGGGGCATCGGAATGTGAATTTGAAGGAAGTCCTTGGAGACTTCGATGATGAAGATGTAGAGGGTATTGCAGAAAGCTTACGGGAAAAAAACGTGGGAATGATACCAACAAATTGCCTGTGGTGGCATGAACAGAACCCTTGGTCAGTCGTGAGACCGTCTCGTTCATGGGGCTGTCATGGGACCCTCCTTCTCATTGTTCTCTTGACGAGTGTCTGTTCATTGTCACAGGCCGAGGCTCGGGACGTGGACTGCAAATCGGCGGAAGCCTGTTTTCAAGGCGCCGCGTCGTTTGCCGACGAGCAGCCCGATCAAGTGGATTTGTCGGTCGAACGGTTTCGCCACGTACAGGAGGCGTATCCGGGAACCCTCTGGGCCCGGCGAGCGGGATTGCGAATAGGGTGGTCCCTGCTCGAACGTGAACCGGGCCGGGCTATTGACTACCTCCGTGGGGCCCGCAAGGATTTCCCGGTCCTCGAAGACTACGTGTTGTTGAAACTCGGTCAGGCCTTGGGGCGTGTGGGTTCTTTTCATGAAGCCGCCCTGGCGTTTGAAGCGGCGTTGGAGTCGTCCGCTCCTTCCGCCTTGCGCACCGACACGTCATATGAAGCGGGGTTTGCCTGGTTCGAGAACGGGCAATGCCAGCCCGCCATCGTGTACTTGAAACAAGCGACTTCCGGTGAACCGGATTCTCCTTCTGCTCCCCGAGCGTTGTCCCTTCTTGCCGATTGCGCCGGTCGCTTGCAGGAAGTGAACTTGGCGCAACACGCGCTGGGCGAGCTTTGGCGAAGGCATCCCGAATCTTCCGAAGCCCAAGCCATGGAGCGAGCCGTGCAGTCCGGTCAGCCGGACGCGCTGCCCTGGGAACCGTCTTTGGAAGATTATTATGAACGAGGCCGAACGTGGTATGCCTCGGCGCGCTTTGAAGCCGCAATTCGGGATTTGCAGAAGTTCTTGGAGGGCCGACCGCATGACCTGAATTACGAGCATGGGCTCTTTCGGTTGGGGATGGCCCACGTGCGGTTGAAGCAGTATCCCCAAGCCGCGCAAGTGTTCCGCCGGCTGTTGGAAACCCCTTCCGACTATACCGGGAAAGCCGCCGTGTGGTTGGCCAAGGTGTATTTGCGACGCGATCAAGGCGGGCGTCTTCTGAAGTTTCGCGATTCGGTCCCTTCCGGCCTAAGCCTGGATGAACAGGCCAAGATTCACTGGCTGAGCGGCGTGTGGGCCGAAGGGGAACGTGCGATTCAGCAAGCCGTGCGAGCTTATGAGGAGGCCTATCGCATGGCGGATCGTGCCGGAATCAAGAGAGACGCGTTGTGGCGGTTGGGATGGCTCCACTATCAACAAGGCGTTTGGGAAAACGCGGTTGAAGCCTTTGACTCGCTCGCGGAGATCGGTCCCGGCCGGCATTGGCGAAACCGGGCGCGCTATTGGAAAGCACGGTCGCTTGAACGCATGGGCCGGGTCGATGAGGCGCAAACGGTGTATGGGCAGGTGGCTGCCGAGTGGCCCATGACCTATTACGGGCAACTGTCCGAGTCGCGCCTGCGACATCCACTTCCCTCAAGACGCCAACCACGTGAGAACCGGACGAATGAAACGATAAACGGTCCCGCGTCGTCTGCCTTCCTGATCAACACGCATTTCCAAAAGGCCACGGAACTGTCGAAGTTGGGACTTCGCCGGGAAGCACTGGAAGAATTGTTGGTGGTCAAGAGGCAATATCGCGATCAGCCGCAAACCTTGTATGCCTTGGCGCGGCGCATGCTTGAACTCGGAAATTATGAAGCGCCGATCGTCATCGCCAAACGGTACTTTCGGGAACCTTTGGCGCGGCGCGGGATTTCGCTTGATTCCCCGTTATGGCGCATGGCGTATCCGACGGGATACCTGCCGCTGATTCGACGCTATGCGGCTTCGCATGTAGCCCCTTTTTTGGTTGCGGGAATCATTCGTGAGGAAAGTTTGTATAATCCCAAGGCATTGTCATCCGTCGGCGCCATGGGGCTGATGCAATTGATGCCGGGAACCGCGAACCGCCTCGCACGCCGCTTGGGCCTTGCCCCCTTGGACCGGCAGGATTTGTTGCAAGGCGATGTGAACGTGCGGTTGGGGGTGGACTACGTGGGGCAATTGTTACGTGATTATCAGGGGAATCTCATACGTGGCGTCGCCGCGTATAATGCCGGTCCCGCTGCCGTGAAGCGGTGGATTGCCAAGTTCGGCAACCGCGATCCGGACGAATTTGTCGAGCTGATTTCCTATAGGGAAACCCGTCGGTACGTGAAGCGGGTTCTTACAAGTTATCGTATCTATCAGACCCTCTACTCCACAACATGTAGTGCTATTCCTCTTGACAGGGCCTGCTAAAGATTTTATCTTAGGCATATTTTGTTCTTCTGGATTGTAGCTAAGGAGTATCAATAACCATGAGCCTTGAAAAATTGGAAACATTGGAAGTTCGCGTGCGGGGGTTAGTGGAGTTGGTCCAAGAGTTAAAGGATGCCAATGCATCTCTTCAAGAGCAGTTGGCCCTGGTTCAAGAGGAGTTGTCGCGGCGGGAGGACTATGGACGCGAGTTGGAAGAAGAGCGTGGGAATATCAAGTCGCGCATCGAAAAGGTCCTGGAGCAACTGGATAGCATGGACGCGTCCGAGGCCGGCCTGCAAGAGGCGGTCCGTGACTAAAAGCATCGACGTTGAGGTATACGGGCAGAAATTGGCCTTACGGCCGATTGAAGATGAAAGCTATGCGCACGAACTCGCCCGATACGTGGAAGGACAAATGCAGACCATCGCACAGGGGGCGACTGCAACCACCCCCCTGAAAGTTGCCATTCTGGCCGCGATGAACATTGCGGATCAATTGTTTCGGCAAGAAAGTCGTCGGCAGGCCGGCGAAGCTGAAGTCGAGCGTCGAGCCGAGGGGCTCCTGCAGTGTATCGACTCGCATTTGGAGGTGGACCGTTCCTGAGCGTTCGATGTCCTTGCATGAAATGTGCCGCTCTGATAACGTGGGAGAAACGTGATTCAAACATCTAACCTTTGAGAGAAGGATACATTCGTCGGTCAGGAAGAACGAGTGCATCTGACATGGAATGAATCGAGCGTTATAGAACCGAGGGTGTGAATAACCGACGGGCCATGAGATTTGAGTTACAGGATGGCTCACCCTGTCGGGCTGAGAAGGTAGCCATAAGGCGGAAAGAGTCATCCGGGCGGATCGTTCACAAAAGAGACCTGAGCTTAATGGATTCAAGCAAATGGCGGATAAAATTTTAGATCGATGTAGAAATTTGGGCGTCAGCCAATATCCACCCTTTGCGATGTTTTTCACACACCCTATTATCGCGTAGTATCCGTTTTTCGTCATTCCCTGCCTGTTCTTCTTCGTTCTGCACGCTTCCTGTCGCACGAATCCACGAATCCATGTGAGCGAAGGATCAACGATGGTTGATTTCCTTCGCCCGTGGCAACACGGATATTGTCAATCATTCCAAAGGCTGATCTGGGCGCCTTTGTTTGACTGGTGAGAGAAGGGGGTGACGACCATTTTGACGGATATCATCATCATGGCAGTCGTCGGAGCCATAGGCCTCGGTGTGGGGTTTGTGTTGAATGGAGTGATTCAACGCTCGCGCTTCACCACGCAACGTCGTCAAGCCGAAGACGAACTGCTTCACTTAAGGCAATCCGCGGAACGTGAAGCCGAACATATTGTCAAGGAAGCGAACATTGAAGCCAAGGATCTGGTGTTTCAAGCCAAAGCTCAATTGGAAAAGACGGAAAAAGAGAAACGAAGCGAATTGCAGTCGGTGGAAAAGCGCGTGGGGCAACGCGAAGAAGGGCTGGAAAGGAAAATCGCCAATTTCGATCGTCGCGAGGAGGAATTTCGCAAGAGAGAACGAGCCGTCTCGGACAGGGAAGGTTCATTGGCGAAACAGGAACGAGTCTGTGAGCAGACGATCCGGGAACATCGTGAGGCCCTGGAGCGTGTGGCCGGATTGACCACGGAAGAAGGCAAGCGTCAATTGTTGGCCGGGATCGAAAGTGAGGTTCGGTTGGAAGCCACGGGCCTGACGAAACGGATCCTTGACGAAGCCAAGGAACATGCGGACCGGGAAGCCCAGCAAATCGTGACCAACGCGATTCAACGGATCACGCGGGATTACGTCAATGAAGCCACCATCTCGGTGGTGTCCCTGGCCAGTGACGGCATGAAGGGTCGCATTATCGGACGGGAAGGCCGGAACATTCGAGCCCTGGAAGCGGCCACGGGGGTCGATTTGATCGTCGATGAAACACCGGAAGCCGTGATCGTCTCCGGGTTCGATCCTTTGCGCCGGGAGATTGCCAAAATCTCGCTGGAACGGCTGATGCAGGATGGGCGCATCCATCCCACGCGCATTGAAGAGGTCGTGGAAAAAGTCAAAGGCGACCTGGAAAAGGTGATGCGGGAAGAAGCCGAAAAGGTGATCTTCGAGGTCGGCCTGTCGGATTTTCATCCCGAGATCGTGAAACTCCTGGGCCGGTTACGCTACCGAACCAGCTACGGACAAAACAATTTGTATCATGCCCGCGAAGCGTCGTATATCTGCGGCATCATGGCTGCGGAATTGGGTTTGGATATCAAGTTGGCCAAACGTGGGGCGCTGTTGCACGACATCGGGAAGGTGGTCAGCCACGAGGAAGAAGGCACGCATGCGATGTTGGGTGCCGAAATCGCGAAAAAATACGGCGAGTCCGAAAAAATCGTGAATGCCATTGCCGCACACCATGAGCAGGTTGATCCGATTTGCCCGGAATCCGTGTTGGTGGCCGCGGCGGAAGCGTTATCCGCGGCGCGGCCCGGTGCGCGACGCGAAACGCTGGAAGCCTACGTGAAACGGTTGGAAAAACTGGAAGGCTTGGCCGTGGGCTATGACGGAGTGGATAAAGCCTATGCCATTCAGGCCGGGCGGGAGGTACGCGTGATCGTTCGACAGGAAAAACTGTCCGACAACGAAGCGCTTGTCCTGTCCCGCGACCTGTCCAAGAAAATCGAACAGGAAATGACGTACCCCGGCCAGATTAAAGTGACGGTGATCCGGGAAAGTCGATTCGTCGAATTTGCCAAATAACTGAGACGAGAACGGGAAACGGTAGTCTTTGTGGTTGTGTTGTTTATCGGTGACATTGTCGGTGAACCCGGACGGCGGAGCATCACCCATAACATCCACAGGGTGAGCGAACAGTATCGCGTCGATATTGTGATCGGAAACGCCGAGAACGTGGCCGGCGGGTTCGGCATCACGGCCGACCTGGCGAATGATTTATTTGACCTGGGATTTTCGGCGCTCACGACGGGGAATCACGTCTGGGACAAAAAGGAAATGGTGGAGTACATTCGCAAGGAACCCAGGATCCTGCGACCGGCCAATTATCCCGACGGCACGCCGGGGCAAGGGTCGTTCGTCCTTGACCGGCCGAACGGCGAGAAGATCGGGCTGATCCAGGTCATGGGCCGGGCGTTCATGCCGGCGCTGGATTGTCCGTTTCAGGTGGTCAAGCGCGAGGTCAAAAAGCTGCAAGCCCATACGTCCAGCATTATCGTGGATATGCACGCGGAAACCACGGCCGAGAAGATGGCCATGGGGTATTTTTTGGACGGCCAGGTGACGGCCGTCGTAGGCACGCATACGCACGTGCAAACCGCGGATGAGCAGATCCTGCCCAAAGGGACGGCCTATTTGACGGATATCGGGATGACCGGTCCCGTCAATTCCGTCATCGGCATGAAAAAAGAACTGGTAATCGACAAATTTCTCACGCAGATGCCCCGACGGTTTGAAGTCGCCTCCGGCCCGGCGGTGCTGGGCGCCGCCGTGATCGAACTGGACCCCGCAACCGGAAAAGCCACCGGCATCCAACGCGTGCGAGAAATCGCATAACGTCACGCTTCCGACTCGTGTCTGCCGCCCCTCCGACTGTTTTGACGGTTACCGAACTGACGGCGGGCATTCGCGCGACCTTGGAACACGCGTTTTCGGAAGTGTGGGTCGAAGGGGAAATCTCGAACCTGCGCATCCCCTCTTCCGGGCACGTCTATTTTTCCCTGAACGACCAGGACAGCCAAATCCGCGCGGTCCTCTTTCGTCGCTTTGCCGCGGCGCTCCGGTTTCAGGTGGAAAACGGTCTCACGGTGCTGGCAAAAGGCCGCGTCAGCGTGTACGAACCGAGAGGCGACTATCAGCTCATCCTGGAGTATCTCGAACCCAAGGGCATCGGCGCGCTGCAGGTTGCCTTTGAACAACTCAAGAAACGATTCGATCAGGAAGGCCTGTTTGATCCCGCGCGCAAGCGCCCGCTTCCGTTTTTTCCTCGCCGCGTCGGGGTGATCACCTCCGGGACGGGAGCCGCGCTGCACGATATTGTCACGGTTGTCCATCGCCGATGCCCGGTAACCCGCCTGCGAGTCTTTCCCGTGGCCGTGCAGGGACCCGGGGCCGCGCAACAAATCGCGGATGCCGTTCGACTGGCCAATCAACACACGGACCTCGACGTCCTCATCGTCGGGAGAGGGGGAGGGTCCTGGGAAGATCTCTGGAGCTTTAACGAAGAGGCCGTGGTTCGGGCTATTGCGGGCTCCCGCATTCCGGTGATTTCGGCGGTGGGCCATGAAATCGATTTTACCTTGTCGGATTTTGCCGCGGATTACCGGGCTCCGACGCCTTCGGCCGCGGCGGAATCGGTTTCACCCGTTCTCGTCGACTTGATCGAAGACATACGGGACAAGCACGCAAGGCTTGCACGGGCCATGCGCGGCACATTCAGGTTTCACAGGCATCAGGTGGAATTGGCCTTGCACGCGCTTCCCGTTCCTTCGCAAATCCTCCAGCGTCAGGTGCAACGGGTGGATGAACTCAGTTTCCGTCTCGGCAGCGGTATCCGGTCCATGCTTGCCGTGGTGCGTCCGAGATTGGATGCATTCACCGCCGGCCTGCAACGAATCGGCCCGGGTCAATCGTGGCAACGGGGGAGCCTGATGCTGCCCCAGCTTCTTCAACGACTCTCCAGGGCCATGCCATGGGCGCTCACCGGGAAAAGGCAGCAATTGCGAACCGTGGCCGGTACGCTGGACACCCTGAGTCCTCTCGCGATTCTGTCTCGGGGGTACAGTATCATTGAGACCGTTCCCGGGGGAACAATTGTGAAGGATGCGCAAGCCGTGCAAGCCGGAGACCGGATTCGCGCGCGACTGGCCGAAGGGCGACTGTCCTGTCTCGTAGAACAAACGGATCCGCAATCTTGACGTCCCGTGAACACCGCGTATAATGCGTTCTCCGCGTCGTTGGCGGTGTGCAGGACGCTGCTTGAATGCAAGAGTGAAAGGTCGTCGACGTCGCAAGAGGCGCCGGACGGCAATCGTTGATCTGACATCGACATCCACAGGTAAGTATGGCAGCCTTAAAATTTGAAGATGCCTTGGCCAGGCTGGAGACGATCGTCACCGAGCTGGAAAAAGGCGACCTCCCGCTGAATGATTCCTTGAAGATGTTTGAGGAGGGAATCAAGCTCTCGAAAACCTGTCTCAAGATGCTGGATGACGCCGAACGGAAAGTGGAAATCATGGTCCAGGACAAGGACGGGAAAAAGCGAGTGGAAGCGTTTTCCATCGAAGAAGAAGGAACAAGCTGAAACCCGGCGCTCCTTCCCGATACTGCCGGAGACGTCATCCCCACTTTGATGTTCCCAAAAATTTCCAAACAGCGACTTGACGAAGTGCTGGTCAAGCGTCAGTTGGCCGGAAGCCGGGAGCAGGCGCAACGAATGATCCTGGCGGGATTGGTTACCGTCGATGGGACCCGTGTGGAAAAGCGGGCGGCACTCGTGTCGGGGCAAGCGGCCATTGCCGTGGATGGCCCCGCGAGCCCTTTTGTGAGCCGGGGCGGTGAAAAACTTGAGGCCGCGTTGGACGCCTTTTCCGTCCGCGTTGCGGACCGGGTCGTCTTGGACGTCGGGGCTTCGACCGGCGGGTTTACGGATTGTCTCCTGCAGCACGGGGCCGGACGGGTTTATGCCGTGGACGTGGGGTACGGGCAATTGGATTGGAATCTCAGAAACGATGACCGCGTCGTTGTTCTTGAGCGGTGTAATATCCGGCATCTCGACCGTACGGCCGTGCCCGAGCCCATTCAACTGGCCGTCATTGACGTCTCCTTCATTTCGTTGCGCCTGGTGTTGCCTTGTGTGGTGAAGTTTCTGGCTCCCGGGGCGACGGTCGTTGCCCTGGTCAAGCCACAATTTGAGGCCGGCATCAAACAGGTGGGACGGGGCGGCGTGGTCCGGGATGACGGGGTCCGGCAGGACGTGGCGCGGCGTATCCAAGAGATGGCGCAACACTTGGGATTTGAGTGTCTCGGGCTTTTCGACTCTCCCGTGCAGGGCAAAAAAGGGAATCGTGAAATTTTTCTGGGTCTGCGATGGACCGTCGCGGATACGGCGAGTTCATGCCCGCAACCTGAGGACATGCCATGAACATCTTGGTGACGGGCGGTGCGGGATTTATCGGGTCTCATATTGTGGATCAGTTTGTGGGGGAAGGACATCGTGTCTCCGTGATCGATGATCTCTCCACGGGGAAACGCAAGCAGGTTCACCGCAAAGCCGTCTTCTATAAAAGGAACGTGTGCGATCCACGAATAGAAAAGGTGTTTCTCAAAGAACGTCCCGTGGTGATCGTGCACATGGCCGCTCAAATGAACGTCCGGAAGTCTACGGAGGATCCCGTATTCGATGCGGAAGTGAATATCATCGGCACGCTTCAACTCCTGAAGTTGGCCGTCCGGCACGGCGCCAGAAAAATACTGTTTGCTTCTTCCGGGGGCACGGTCTACGGAGAACAGGAGGTGTTCCCGGTTTCAGAGGCTCATCAGACGCGCCCGTTGTCTCCATACGGGGTCAGCAAACTCACCTGCGAACACTATCTTGAGTACTATCGCCGCGTTGCCGGGCTGCAATACGTTGCTCTGCGGTTAGCCAACGTGTATGGCCCGCGACAAAATGCCGACGGCGAAGCCGGCGTGATCGCGATTTTCACGCAAAACATGTTGAGAGGTGAACAACCCCGGATAAACGGGAATGGGTTTCAGACGCGGGATTACGTCTACGTTGGAGACGTGGTGGAAGCGGTGCGTGAAGTATTCCTTCACCCGGTAGAAGGCATTTTCAACGTCGGAACCGGGACCGAGACGACGGTCAATGAGATTTTCGCCAGGCTGAAAGAATTGACGAACTCGCCGTGTCAGGAAATCCACGGTCCCGCGAAAAAAGGGGAGCAACTGCGCAGTGTGCTCGATGCGAGCAAACTGGAGAAAGAGACGGCGTGGAGCCACGCCGTGTCCCTCTCGGAAGGCTTGGATGAAACGGTGAAATTTTTTCAGCAGCAGAAGCGTTGACGCTTCAAATCGACGCTTCAGTGATGATCAATAGCGCGGAACCGAGTGGTCGATTTCAACGGACCAGGCGTCAATGCCCCCGATCAGGTTTTTCACGTTGGAGAATCCTTGCTGGAGCAGAAATCCCACGGCGTCGGCGCTACGCATGCCTTTATGACACAAGGCCACGATTTCATCGGTTGGGTCGAGTTGATTGAGCGATTGGGGCAACGTACCCAAGGGAATGAGGGTGGACCCTTCAATCTTGGCCATGGAAAATTCATGCGGTTCCCGGACGTCCAATAAGAACACCTTGTCCCCTTTATCCAAGCGACCCTTCAGTTCTTGCACGGTAATGGTATAACTCATCTGCGGACCTCCTTTGAAAAAATATGATAGTCTTGGCAGTGAGCCGGTGTCAATTCGCGGGCTACCCCCTCTCCCCCCACGAGGGAGAGGGCTGGGGTGAGGGGGAAATGGGTATCGAGATGATCGAGTCGTTCCATTGCCCGACAAAGGCATAGACACCGGCATGAGTATCCCAATCGTATCCATCTCTCGGATTGCTGAAATGGTCGGGAAGGAAGTCCGTCTCCGGGGATGGGTTCGGCATCATCGATCGAGCGGCAAACTCCAGTTTCTGACGCTTCGGGACGGGGCCGGGGAGCTACAGGCCATTTTGAGCAAGGGGACCCTGGGAGAGGAACAATTCAGTCTCGCGGCTCACCTGACGCAGGAATCCTCCTTGACGGTCACCGGCGTCCCTCGTGCGGAGTCCCGGGCTCCGGGGGGGTACGAAATAGAGGTGACCGCGCTTGAGATCATTCACCTCGCCGAACCGTTTCCCGTGCAACCCAAAGAGCATGGCGTCGGATTTCTGATGGACCACCGCCATCTCTGGCTTCGTTCGACCCGGCAGCAGGCGATCCTCAAAATT
Source organism: Nitrospirales bacterium (assembly GCA_965203665.1). Classification (GTDB taxonomy): domain Bacteria; phylum Nitrospirota; class Nitrospiria; order Nitrospirales; family UBA8639; genus Bin75. Next base: position 2,416,123 of record OZ241905.1, read on the forward strand.
CGGCACGCGATCATCAAGGCCTGCAGGGACTTTTTCGACGAACGGGAATTTGTCCTGATTGACGCTCCCATTTTCACGCCGAACGCGTGCGAGGGGACGACCACGCTTTTTCAAACGCAATACTTTGAGGACACGGCTTACTTGACGCAAAGCGGGCAATTATACGGGGAAGCGGCCGCCGCAGCTTTCGGAAAAGTGTATTGCTTCGGGCCGACGTTTCGGGCTGAGCAATCCAAGACCCGCCGGCACTTGATGGAGTTCTGGATGGTGGAGCCTGAAGTGGCATTTGCGGAATTGCCCGACGCGATGGACTTGGCGGAGGCATTCGTGGCGATGGTGGTGGAACGGGTGCTTGAGAACTGCCGGAACGAATTGGAGGTGCTGGAACGCGACGTGTCCAAATTGGAAGCGGTTGTCCCGCCTTTTCCGCGACTGACCTATGATGAAGCGATCCTGCGCTTGCAGAATCTCGGTTCGTCGATCGAGGAAGGCGAGGATTTCGGGGCGGAGGATGAAACCACTTTGTCCAATCAGTTCGAGAAACCCGTGCTGGTGCACCGGTATCCCGCGAAGATCAAGGCCTTTTATATGCAACCCGACCCCGACAATCCCGACCGGGCGCTGTGCATGGACATGTTGGCTCCGGAAGGATACGGCGAAATCATCGGGGGCGGGCAACGCATTCATGATTACGGGACGTTAGCCGCACGCCTGCAGGACCACCAGCTTGCTGAGGAAGCCTTCCAGTGGTACCTGGACCTGCGCCGCTACGGGTCCGTGCCTCATGCCGGGTTCGGCATGGGCATCGAACGCGCCGTGGCCTGGATCTGCGGCCTCGCCCACGTTCGCGAAACCATCCCCTTCCCCCGCATGCTCTCCCGCCTGTACCCGTAGGCCTGCTTTCCAATACCCACTCTGCACCACGACGCGATCCATTCATCATATCTCCCTCTCCCCGATGCGGGAGAGGGTTGGGGTGAGGGGGGCCTTGTCGTTGCCGCATCCCGCTTCCGTCATCCAGAGCCTTGATCCCAATATGGGACCATGCTAAGATTGCGGTGATGAGGATCATCGCGTTGGCGACCCTGAAGGCGTTCCTTGACGCCAAGCCAGTTCACGCAGATGCCCGAGAGCCGATGATGGCGTGGTATCGACAGGTTAAAGCCGCCGATTGGGCGAGTCCGGCCGACGTCAAACGGGACATTCGGAGCGCAAGCATCCTCAAGGACGGCCGCGTGGTGTTCAACGTCGCAGGCAACGCGTACCGCGTCGTGGTATGGATCAACTATCCCTACCGGGTCGTGTATATCCGTTTCGTCGGCACCCATCGAATGTACGATGCCATCGATGCACAGACGATTTGAGGGACAAGCCATGGACATCGCACCAATCAAGACCAAACGGGACTACCGCCGCACGCTCAAGGAAATCGAAGGCCTGATGACGGCCCGCCGCAACACGCCGGAGGGTGACCGTCTCGATGTTCTGGTGACGTTGGTGGAGGCTTGGGAAGCCAAGCACTACCCGCTGGATTTCCCCGATCCGGTCGCCGCGATTCGCCACCACATGGAGCAGAACGGCTTGGCGCCGAAGGGCCTGATTCCCTACCTGGGAAGCCGCAATCGGGTCTACGAAGTGTTAAACCGCAAGCGGCCGCTGAGCCTGAAGATGATCTGGCGCCTGCACAAGGGCCTGGGTATCCCAGCCGAATCCCTGATCAAGATCGAAGACGTCGCGCCGGTCCCAAGACCGTAGGTCGGCGTAGGTCGAGTTAGCCGAAGGCGTAACCCGATCATCTCCGCCTTTCTGCTTTTCCTGACGTTTTGTAACATTTGTAACATTTGTACGTTTTGTACAATTCGCCACATTTTGTAAACTTCGGGACGTATCCCATTTCTTGGACGGTCGTCATGGAAAACTCGGAAAGTTGGGTTTTCACGAGACGGGGAACCGATTCGTCGAGAAGAATGGTCAAGAGGCGTGACCGAGTTTCAGCAGGGTCGCTTTCGAGAACTCGAGGACTTCCAAGGCTTGTTCGCGAGAGACCGAAGGAAAATTTTCAAGAAATGCGTCGACGGTAAGGCCCACTTCTAAATTAGCAATCAAGGCGTCCACCGGCACACGGGTTCCGGTAAACACGGGAGTTCCGCTGAGCACATCGGGGTCAATTGAGACAGGCAACCGACTGAGTTCGTGTTCGTCAATTACGAGCGTCATGGATGTTTCCCTTTGCAAACACGTCACCACCATTATACGTCAAGGCAGAGCAGGCGTCTATTGTTTCAAACCGGGATGGTCTACAACCCCAAAATTGATCCGACATGGAGGTGATTGTTCTGGCAAAATGGCCTGAAGGAAGGAGGGGGATTTTGCCATGAAACGGAAGCGGTACTCGGAGGAGCCGATTGGGTGTGTGTTGCGCCAGGCCGAAACGGGGACTCCTCCAGTTCTCCGTTCGGGTCTTGAATCCTTCAAAGGGCACGGTTGCCCATATTGACGGAACGCGAGCACAGGAGCAGCCCCTGTTCAAGGTCAATGATCAAGAATGTCGAGGATGACAGACAAAGACACTGGATGCCCGATCAAGCCGGGCATGACAGAAGGGCTGGCGCCTGCGGGCGTGGCTGCGCCCCGGTCCCGCAAATTCTATTTTGGGGCGAGGACTGTCTGAGCGAAGCGAGTTCCGCAGCCCAAGCAAAAGGGACCGGGGCGCAGGCACCCGGAGGGCCACGCCCGGGCGCCAATGGTTTTGGGTCCTTTTGCCGAAACAAAAGGACCTCGTCGTGTGGGGGCGAAACCCCACAAGGACGTTCCCTCGTCCTGCGGGGGCGAAACCCCGCTCCCTCTCACCCCAGCCCTTCCCCGATTAAATCCGTGTAAATTTCTTGGGTAGAAGTCCTTGCCTGAGCTTGCTCTCGTCCAATTCAATAACTACTTGATTTTGCTTGACAAAATTGTGAATACGAGTATATTTCACCAATTAAGTGGCAAAAAGTGGAAGAAAGTGGGATCAAGTAGGGGCAATATAGGAATAGTTGGATACTCCGATTCATGTTCCGGTGTTATTAGAGGAGGTCTTGACCTGGTTACGACCGCGTAAACAAGGGTGTTACCTGGATTGCACCATAGGCATGGGAGGAACGGCAGAGCAGATCCTGAATGTGAGCGCACCCGATGGCATCCTCATCGGGATCGACCGGGACCCTCAGGCAATTGCCCATGCACAGACAAGGCTTCAAGCCTACGGGCCCAGGATTCAGTTGTTTTGTGAAAATTTTCAACACGTGAAATCGGTGATGAACAGAGCCAACAGGGAACGCGCAGACGGTATCCTCTTCGATTTGGGTATATCGTCGGCGCAATTGGATCAGCCGGAGCGAGGGTTGAGTTTTCAACAGGACGGCCCCTTGGATATGCGGATGAATCCCACTTGCGGTCACACGGCTGAAGACCTCGTCAACACGCTATCTGAAATGCAGCTTGCCAATATCATCCATGAGTTCGGGGAAGAACGCTATTCCCGGCGGATTGCGCGGGCCATCGTGCGGGTTCGCCGCCAATCCCCTTTGCGGAGCACGATGGATTTGTCGCGCGTGATCAGAGAATCCGTGCCGCGGTCTTACCGGTCCGGGCGCCTTCATCCGGCGACGCGGACCTTTCAAGCGTTTCGGATGGCGGTCAACGACGAACTGGGCTCGCTGCAAACCGCGCTCGACGAGGTGATCGACGTCCTGGCACCGGGAGGCCGGCTGTGTGTGATTTCGTTTCACTCGCTGGAAGATCGTGTGGTGAAACAGACGTTTCGGCGTTTGGGGCACGATGCTCCGGATCAATGGACCATCTTAACGAAGAAACCCGTTTCCCCTTCCCTGCAAGAACGTCGGGCCAATCCCCGCGCGCGCAGCGCGAAGTTGCGAGTTCTTGAACGAAAGCCCGGGCGGGGAGACGAACCAAGAGGTCACGCATGAGGTGGGTTCTCTGGACGTTGTTGATGGTGAGCGTGAGCGGGGTGCTCCTGTTTTACGTGTGGGGAAAGGTCGACGTCGTACGCGTCGGGTATGAACTGGACGCCTTGTTGAAGAAAAAAGCCGCCTTGACGCAGGAGCATGAACGCTTGCAGGCCCAGCTCTCTCAATTGACGGCACCCGAGCGAATTGCCTCGGAGGCCGGCAATAAACTGGGGATGAGACCTCCGGGCGCGCGGCAAGTGGTCCTGGTCCCGAGCCACCCGGAGGATGGAACGCCGAGCGGTGGACCCGAGCCTCCGCTTCGCTTGGCCCGGCAAACGGGAGACCGACAATGAACCGGTCATTCACGAAAAAGGAAGTCAAAGCCGTCGGGGAAGGTACCGGACGACGGGCCTTCCTCGGTCTGTGTTTCCTGGCCGGGTTCGCCATTCTGCTTTTTCGTCTTTTCGATCTGCAGGTCCTTCAAGCGGAAACGATGAAACTGAAAGCCCGTCAGCAGCACGAGAGGCCTATCACCTTGGCTTCCAACCGTGGCGCCATTGTGGACCGGCAAGGGAAGCCGTTGGCCTTGAATCTGGACGTGTCGTCGGTCTATGCCACGCCGTCCTCCATTGACGACCCTGCCGGGGTTGCGCGTCAACTCACACGGGTGCTGGGTGTTCCACGAGAGCCTCTGGAAAAGCGGTTGCGGGCCGAACGGGATTTCGTATGGGTTCAGCGGAAAATCGAGGATGCCCAGGTCAAACGGCTGACCGATCTGGATCTCCCCGGGATTGACGTCGTGGTGGAATCGCGTCGCTTTTATCCCAAGGGGACGTTATTGGCCCATGTCCTGGGATTCGCGGGAATCGACAGTCAAGGTCTTGAAGGGCTCGAAAACGGATACGACGAGCACCTTCGCGGCCAGGTGCGCCAAGTGGTGTTGCAGCAGGACGCGCTGGGACGAATCATCATTCCCGAAAACCGGCGGAAACCTCAGCCTCTGTCCGGCCATGCCATCTCCCTGACCATCGATGAAGTCATTCAGTATATGGCGGAGGAAGCTTTGGACCAGGCCGTCGTAGCCACCAAGGCGCGGGGCGGGGCCGTTCTGGTCATGGTTCCCAAAACCGGCCAGATGTTGGCTTGGGCCCTTCGTCCCACGTTTGACCCGAATCATATCCCGCAGGCGTCACCCGAACAGTGGAGGAACCGCGGCGTGACGGATCCCTACGAACCGGGTTCGACCCTCAAGGTGATTCTGGCCGCCGCCGCCCTGGAATCGAATAGTATCACCCCCGATACCTTGCTGTATGCGGGTGATGGAGAGGTCCCGATCAGTGGGACCGTGATCCACGACCATGAAAAAGCCGGGTGGGTGACGTTTCGTGAAGCCGTCCAGCGATCCAGCAACGTGGCCTTCGTGAAGATGTCGTGGGATTTGGGGAAAGAACAAGTCTATCAGTCCTTGCGCACGTTCGGTTTTGGTGAAAAAACGGGGATCGATCTTCCGGGAGAATCCATCGGCATCCTGAGACGTCCGGACCAGTGGAGTCTGCGGACGCTCCCGTCTTTAGCCATCGGGCAGGAAATTGCCGTGACGCCGTTGCAGCTCCTGACGGCCGTGTCGGCCATTGCCAACGAAGGTTGGCTTATGAAGCCGTTTCTGGTGCGGGAAATTTCCGATCACCAGGGAAGGAGCGTCTGGGAGCACGTTCCTCACATTCGCCGCCGGCCCATTGGCGCCGAGACCGCTAAAACCGTCACGGATCTCCTGGTCAACGTGGTGGAGCGAGGGACGGGGAAACGCGCGGCCGTCCCGGGTTACCGGGTGGCCGGCAAGACCGGAACGGCTCAGAAGGTCGATCCTGAAACGGGCACGTATTCGTCCACTAAATTCGTGGGATCGTTCGTCGGATTCGTCCCCGCGGAAGACCCCCAGCTCGCCATATTGGTGGTGATCGACGAACCGCAAGGCCCGGCTTGGGGAGGGGTGGTGGCGGCGCCGGTATTTCGGAAGGTGGCGGAGCAGGCGCTCCGATATTTGAGCGTGGCTCCCGGTGATGAGCCCCGGGTGATGGGGAAGCGTTCACGGCCCGCTTTGGACGGGTATCAGCCAAACTGGGAATGACGTTAGCGACGTTATTGCTGTCCATCGACGTGGTCGGCACGACGGGCAATCTTGACGTGGAACTGTCCGGGATCACGGATGATTCGCGGGAAGTCACACCAGGCAGTTTGTTTGTCGCTGTCAAAGGGCGGCAGGTTGATGGTCATGCGTTTATCGATCAGGTCTATCGGCAACAGATAGGGGGCGTCGTGGTTCAAGCTCCGTTTCAAGCTCCACCCCACGTCAGGAAACAAGGCGGACCTGCCTGGATCGAAGTCGAGGATTCGAGGAAGGCGCTCGGTCAGTTGGCCGCGAAGTTCTTTCAGCATCCCTCCCAAGCCTTGTGCATGGTCGGCGTGACGGGAACGAACGGGAAAACCACGGTGGCGCACGCGAGTCAGGCGATCCTGGAGCATGGCGGCCTTCGGACGGGTCTCATGGGCACGGTGGGGTATCGCGTTGGCGCGGAGTATGAGGCGGCGAGTCACACGACGCCGGGTGCGATTCCCTTGCAGGCGTTTTTGCATCGGATGGTGGACGCGGGGATGGATACCGCGGTTTTGGAAGTTTCCTCACACGCCTTGGCCCTGGACCGGGTCGAAGGCTGTGAATTCGACGTGGCAGTCTTTACGAATCTGACCCAGGACCATTTGGACTTCCACGAGACGATGGAGTCCTATTATCACGCGAAATCACGCCTCTTCCGGGAATTCGTCGTCCCCGCGGCCAAAGCGGGACCCAAACGGGCGATCATCAATATTGATGATGCATGGGGCGTCCGGTTGCAGGCCGAGACCCCGGTGCCGGTCTGGACGTATTCTTTGCGCCAACGCGCAGATCTGTACGCGACGAACGTGACCCTCTCGATGGAGGGAACCCGGTTCACCGCCCATACGCCTCGCGGTTCTTTGGACATCGAGAGTGCCTTGGTCGGTGAACACAATGTGTCGAACTTGTTGGCGGGTATCGGTGTCGGTCTTGCCCGTGGCCTGTCACCCGAAGACGTCCGTCAGGCTATCCGGGCATTCCGTACGGTGCCGGGCCGGTTCGAACGGGTGGACGCGGGGCAGGCTTTCTCCGTGATCGTGGATTACGCCCATACGGAGGACGCACTGGCCCGGCTCCTGGACGCCGCCCGGCAACTGCAACGCGAACGGATCATCACGGTTTTCGGATGCGGTGGCGATCGTGACGCGGGGAAACGACCGAGCATGGGACGAATCGCGGCCCAGCGCAGTGACGTGGTGTTCCTGACCTCGGATAATCCTCGCACCGAAGATCCCGAGGCGATTCTGCGCGATATTGAACAAGGCGTGCAGGGTCTCTCGGCGTCGGAACGGGCCGCGTCGCACGTGATCCCTGACCGTCGAGCGGCCATTCGGGCGGCGCTTCTTGAAGCCCGGCCGGGCGACCTGGTGTTGATCGCCGGCAAAGGGCATGAAGATTATCAGATCATCGGCACGACGCGGCATCGTTTTGATGATCGGGAAGTGGTTCGTGAACTGTTGGCGGGCCTGCCGGACGGAAAATAGGCTCTCCGGCAATGGCGCTGTTTACGGGGGACGAAGTGCTGGCTGCAACCGGTGGAACGTTATTGAAGGGCACGACGGGTCGTCGGGTTCAACGGGTGTGTACCGACTCCCGCGAGGTGCGCAAAGGCGATTTGTTCGTCGCGTTGAAAGGTGCGCGGTTTGACGGGCACCGCTTTATTGATGAGGTCTTCACCCGTGGAGCCCATGGGGTCGTGGTCGAAGCTTTCCCACGCCGGGCCAAGGTCGCCAAGCCCGTCCCGGCGCGGTCGGTTCCGTTTGTCGTCAAGGTTGCGGATTCCTTGAAAGCGTATCAGGACCTGGCGACGTTTCATCGAGCCCGCTTCGACATTCCCGTTGTGGCGGTGACGGGAAGCAACGGCAAAACCACCACGAAGGAGATGGTTGCGAAAACGCTGTCCCAACGCTGGCGTCTCAAAAAAACAGCCGGCAATTTGAACAATCGAATCGGCTTGCCGCAGACGGTGCTCGGGTTGACCGCGGTCCACCGGGCGGCGGTATTGGAATTGGGCGTGGATGCCGAAGGGCAAACCACCCGGTTGGCGGAAATCGCCCGGCCGACCGTTGGTCTCATCACGAACGTCGGTAACGACCATTTGGAATTCTTCGGCAGCGTGGAAGGGTCCGCCCGGGCAAAAGCCGAATTGCTGGCCCGTCTTCCCCGTGACGGCGCCGTCGTGTTGAATGCGGATGACCCGTATTACGAATTTTTCCGACGCCGCGCCCGTTGTGCGGTGGTTTCGTTCGGATTCCGGGAGCAAGCGGACGTTCGCGGGAGTCACGTTCAGCGGCAAGGCGCGCGAACCGAATTTCGTCTCCACGTGACCGGACGTCGACGATCGCATCGACTGTCGCTTCACGTGCATGGAACGCATAACGTGTCGAATGCCCTGGCCGCGATTGCGGTCGGTCACGTCCTGGGGCTGTCGGTCACAACCATGGCAACCGGCTTGAGTCGATTTCGTCCCGTGGCCATGCGATCCCAGGTTTCCTCCTGGCAGGGGATCACCGTGATTCAGGACTACTATAACGCGAACCCCGATTCCATGAAGGCGGCCGTGACGCTGTTACAGGAATTGGGCGCCGGCCGCCGGACCATTGCCGTGTTGGGAGACATGTTGGAGTTGGGAACGGAGACGCGGACCCTGCACAGGGAAGTCGGCGGCTTTCTCGCCGGCAGCCGCGTTTCCTTGTTGGTTGCTTGCGGGGAATTGGGCAGGGAGGTGGCTCATGGGGCTTCCACTGAGGGCATGACGGCATCGCGGATTTTCGAAGCCCGGGGAGTCAACGACGCGGCCCGCATCCTCAAGAAGCTGGTCGAGCCTGGAGACGTGGTCTTGCTCAAAGCCTCGAGGGCCATGCAGTTCGAGTGCCTCGTGGATGTACTTCGCCCTCGGACGGCACAAGTATAAGGACAGGAAAAGCATATGTTGTACTGGTGGCTGTACCCGCTGCACACGGACATCGCAATTTTCAACGTGTTCCGGTATTTGAGCTTTCGGATCATTTACGCAGCCCTGACCGCGTTTATCCTCGCGTTCGTCCTGGCTCCGCCCCTGATTAGGAAATTGCAGGAACTCGGATTGGGACAACGGATCCGGGAAGAGGGGCCGAGTCACCATCAGGCTAAGCAGGGGACGCCCACCATGGGAGGCATTCTCATTATTTTTTCCGTGGTGCTCTCGACGCTTCTGTGGGCGGACGTGAGCAATCTGTACGTCTGGCTCGTCGTCCTGTCCATCGTGGGGTTTGGGCTCATCGGGTTTATCGACGACTACATCAAGATTTCCCGGGGGCGGTCGGAAGGACTGAGCGTCCTGCAAAAGTTCGCGGCGCAAATCGGCATTGCCTTGGGAATCGGCCTGTTTTTCTATACCTCTCCCGGGTATTCGACGGAACTCAGTGTGCCGTTTTTCAAGACGTTTACGCCAGACCTGGGGACGTTCTACATTCCGTTCGCCATTCTGGTGATCGTGGGCTGCTCCAACGCCGTGAATTTGACGGACGGATTGGACGGGTTGGCGATCGGCCCGGTCATGGTGGCGTCGATGGCGTACGCCGTCGTGGCCTATGCCGCCGGAAATAAAGTGGTGTCGGAGTATTTGCTGATTCCGTACATCGAGGGTGCCGGGGAATTAGCCGTCCTGATGGCGGCCGTCTTCGGGTCCAGTCTTGGGTTCCTGTGGTTCAACGCGTATCCGGCGTCGGTATTCATGGGGGACGTGGGGTCCCTGCCCCTCGGCGCGGCGCTGGGCACGGTCGCCGTGGTCAGCAAGCACGAGTTGCTGCTGATCCTGGTCGGCGGCGTGTTCGTCATGGAAGCGGCGTCGGTCATCTTTCAAGTGCTGTTCTACAAATCACGCCGGAAACGGATTTTTCTGATGGCGCCCATCCATCATCATTTTGAGATGAAAGGATGGGAGGAGCCCAAGGTCGTGGTTCGCTTATGGATCGTAGCGATTCTCCTGAGCCTGTTGAGTCTCAGTACCTTAAAACTGCGTTAACCCTATGCCTGTGACAATGGAGAACATGTCTCGACGGACGCACCGCACGAATCCACGGCCCCGGACCCCCGAGCTTGCCGGGCAATCCGTGGCCGTGGTCGGGGCGGGCAAGAGCGGCGCGGCCGCGGCGCGGTTGTTGGTCGCGCTCGGAGCCGAGGTGGCGCTGGTCGATCACAAGCCTGAAACGGCATGGGGCATGGGGGCATCTGACATCCAGGGGGTTCACCCGTTCGGCGGGGAACGATTTGCGCAGGGACTGGAAGGCGTCGGCCTGGTGGTCGTGAGTCCGGGTGTGTCTCCGGCCCTTGAGGCGTTCGACGCCGTGCGCCGGCGTGGCGTTCCCATGATCGGCGAGGTGGAATTGGCCTCCTGGTTCTTTTCCGTGCCCGTCATCGGCGTCACCGGAACGAATGGGAAAAGCACCGTCGTGTCGCTGATTGGAACGCTTTTGGAGGAATGCGGGTCCGTTCCGTTTGTCGGCGGAAACCTGGGGACGCCGTTAGCGGAAGCCGCCTTGGTCTTTCAGCAGCTCGGAGGCGTGGACCCGGAGGAATCGGCTCCTTTTCATGAAATCGTCGCCGAACTGTCGAGCTTTCAATTGGAAACGATCGACCGGTTTCATCCGCACATCGCGGTGCTGCTCAATATCACTCCGGATCATCTGGACCGCCATCCGAGCTTCGCCGACTATGCCAAGGCCAAAGCCAACATTTTTCGAAATCAAACTGCAGGGGACTTTGCCGTGCTCAATGCCGACGAGGCGGAAGTCCTGTCCGTTCGAGATTCGGTGCAGGGGCAACTCGTCGAATTCAGCGTGTTCAAGGAAGTGCCCAGGGGCGTGTGGGTGGACGGTGAGACGATCGTGACGCGCTGGAACGGAGAACAAGACGAACTGATGCCGGTTTGCGACGTCCCTCTTCCGGGGATGCACAACGTCTCTAACGTGCTCGCCGCTCTTGCCGTCGGTTTGGTCAGGGGGTGTTCCCGGGAAGGCATGCGACGGGCCGTCCGATCGTTTCAGGGGCTGCCCCACGTCTGTGAAGTCGTGCGTGAGCGACGAGGCGTGACGTTTATCAATGATTCCAAGGGGACAAACGTCGATGCCACGCTGAAAGCCGTCGCCAGTCTTCGGCAGCCCTTCGTCATTATCCTGGGAGGACAAGAAAAGGGAAGGAGCGAGTTCGGTCGGTTGAAAGGCGCACTCGAGCCGGGCGTCAAACATTGTATCGTGCTGGGAGAATCGGCGGAAGCCATTGCCCGAGCCATTACAGGAGTGGGGCCCACCAGCCGCGTGTCTTCCCTGGCCGATGGGGTCGCCTTGGCCGCGGATCTTGCGGTGCCGGGTGACGTCGTGTTGTTTTCTCCGGCTTGTGCCAGTTTCGACATGTTTCGGGATTATCGCGATCGAGGTCAACAATTTCGCGATCTGGTGAATGCCTTGGCCGATTGATGGATAAGGTGAATAACGATGCCCCGCGTTCGCGGCAACAAGATTCAGCTCCCCTTGACATGGAATGCCGGCACCGACAGGCCGGCTTCGCGTCCCATGGATCGGACCGTCCTGATCGTGACGTATCTGTTGGCCCTCATCGGGCTGATTATCATGTTCAGCGCGAGCGGCGTCATGGCGGAAACGCGTTACGGAGATTCGACGTTTTTCCTGAAACGGCAGAGCCTCTGGCTGCTGTCCGGGCTCGTGGCCCTGCATTGGGTGGCTCAACGGGATTACAGCGTGTGGAAAACGCTCACACCGTATGGCTTGTTCTTGACGTTCTTGCTCTTGGTTCTGGTCCTGCTCCCCTTCCTGGGTACGCAAGTGAATGGCGCCCGTCGGTGGTTTCGTCTGGCAGGGCTTTCCATTCAACCGGGAGAAATTGCCAAACTGGCCATCGTGTTGTACCTGGCGTCGTTTCTCGTCAGGAAAGAGCAGGATCTCATGACGTTGACTCGCGGCGTGTTGGCTCCCATGGCGGTCGTCGGGTTGTTTGCAGGGTTGCTCTTGCTCGAACCCGATATGGGAACGGCCGTGGTCCTGACGTTGTTGTTGTTCGGTCTGCTGTTTCTGGGCGGGGCCAGGCTTCCCCATCTCCTTCTCCTGGGCCTGGTCCTGCTCGCCGCGGCCTATATGTTGATCATGCAGTCCGATTATCGCCGTCGCCGGTTGTTGAATTTTTTGGATCCTTGGAAGGACTCGGCCGATACGGGCTTTCAACTCACGCAATCGTTTGTTGCGTTGGGGAACGGCGGGTGGTTCGGCGTGGGCTTGGGTGAGGGGCGACAAAAGTTGTTTTTTCTGCCTGAAGCGCACACGGATTTTGTGCTGGCCCTTGTCGGGGAAGAACTCGGGTTTCTCGGGACGGGGTTGCTGATTGCCTTATTCGCGATCCTGATCGTCAAGGGCTTTAAAATTGCAGGACAGGCCCCCGATGCTTTTGGCCGGCATTTGGCCTGTGGGATCACCTTACTGGTCGGGATACAGGTGCTGATCAACATGAGCGTGGTGTCCGGTTTGCTGCCGACGAAAGGATTGACGTTGCCGTTCGTGAGCTATGGGGGCTCTTCGTTGATCGTGAGTCTGGTGGCGATGGGCATTCTCTTGAGTATTTCCCGGGCTGGTCCATCGGGCCGCCCCCTTTCTTCGTTCGGGATGGGATGAACGTGGTGATTGCAGCAGGTGGCACGGGAGGACATGTTTACCCGGCGTTGGCGTTGGCCGAAGAGTTTTGTCGTCAAGCGGCCTCTATCTCCGTGACGGTGGTGGGGACGGGTCGAGACCTCGAGCGGACGATGATGGCCGGTACGCCGTGGCGGATGGAAACCCTGCGAGTACAGGGAGTGGCAGGTCGAGGGATCTGGTCTTCCATCAAGGCGCTGCTGCTGATCCCCGGGGCGGTGTGGCACTGCCTTCGCTTGTTGCGCGCGTCCAAAGCGAAGCTCGTCGTGAGTACCGGTGGTTATACAAGCCCTCCGGTCGTCTTCGCGGCCTGGCTGTTGAGAATCCCGCGAGCCATCGTGGAACTGAACGCGATTCCGGGCATAGCCAACCGCGTCTTGGGACCGCTGGCCGATCGCATTTTCGTTTCGTTCGAACGTGCCAGACCCTATTTTCACGCCGATAAGGTCACCGTGGTGGGAACCCCGTTGCGACGGGCGTTTGCCGCTCCGCCGCCGAGCCCCGGATCGGGCCGGATCGACACCCTGTTGATTTGTGGCGGCAGTCAAGGCGCCCGGGCCATGAACTCCATTGTGCTCGACGCGGTTCAGATCTCTTCCCGGATTCAAAGCCGGCTCACGGTGATTCATCAGTCGGGATCGAACGACTTCGATCGTGTGACTGAAGCTTATCGCCACATGAACGTGGAAGCGGAAGTGGTGCCGTTTGTTGCGGATATGCCCGGGACGCTTCGCCGGGCGGATCTGGTCATCTGTCGGTGCGGGGCTCTGACGTTATCGGAAATCGCCGCCTGTGCCAAGCCTTCCATCCTCATTCCGTTTCCGCAGGCAACGCATAATCACCAGGAATCCAACGCCCGGGTCGTGGAGCAGGCAGGGGCGGGCATCGTGCTGCTGCAGCCCGCGCTGACCGGTGCGAAGTTGGCAGAAGAGATTGAAGGGTTGCTGGACCACCCGGACCGCGTTCGACACATGGCGGAACAAAGCCTGCGGTTGCGAAACACCGGTTCGGCCGAGGCCATGGTCCACGAGTGTTTTCGGTTGTTGGGGCAACGTCCCCCTGAACGTACGATGACGAACGGTGTTTAGAAAGATTCGGCATATTCATCTCGTGGGGATCGGTGGGAGTGGGATGAGCGGCATCGCCGAAGTGTTGTTGACGTTGGGCTATCACGTCACGGGGTCCGACGTGGCTCCGTCGGAGAATACGCGTCGGTTGGAAACCCTTGGAGGACACATCGCCATCGGGCATGACGCTTCCCACGTGGAAGGAGCACAAGTGGTGGTGATTTCTTCAGCCGTTCAGGCGTCGAACCCGGAAGTGGTGGCTGCGAAACAGCGAGTCGTGCCGGTGATTCCAAGGGCCGAAATGTTGGCGGAACTCATGCGACTCAAATTCGGCGTGGCGATTGCCGGGGCTCACGGGAAAACCACGACGACGTCCATTGTCGCGTCGGTGTTGGCGCATGCGGGCCTTGATCCGACGTTCGTCGTGGGAGGGAAGGTGAATGCCATGGGCACTCACGCCAGGTTGGGGCGAAGTGACCTCCTCATTACCGAAGCCGATGAAAGCGACGGGTCGTTCCTTCGACTGTCTCCCGCCATTGCGGTGGTGACGAATATCGATCGGGAGCATCTTGACCACTATGGATCCATGGATCGACTGAAATCGGCCTTTTTGGAATTCGTCAATAAAGTGCCGTTTTATGGCGTCGCCATTTTGTGCGCGGATGACGCGTTTCTTCGGGAGATGCTGCCTCAGGTCCAGAAGCGATACGTGACCTTCGGCCGGGAGGCGTCAGGCTCCTCCAAGCCGGATTTGTATGCCACGGATATCGAAATCAAGGGACAGACCACGAATTTTCGCGTGCAGTCTCACGAACAGAAATTGGGGCCGTTTCGGCTCATGATTCCGGGCGTCCACAACGTGTCCAACGCGTTGGCTGCGATCGGGGTGGGTTTGGAACTGGACGTCCCGCTCGACTTGATTCGTGCCGGCGTGGCCTCGTTCTCCGGTGTCGAACGGCGATTTCATATCCGTGGAGAGAAACAGGGCATCGTGGTCGTGGACGATTACGGCCATCACCCGACGGAAATCCGGGTGACCCTGGAGGCGGCCAGATCCGTATGGCCGGGGCGGTTGGTGGTGATCTTCCAGCCTCACCGGTACAGCCGGACGCATGATCTGTTGGATGAATTTGCGAAAGCCTTTGAGCAAGCCGACGTCCTGTACGTGATGCCGATATATGCGGCAGGCGAAACGTCGATCGACGGCGTGTCCGGGGAAATCCTGGCCGACCGAATCCGGACCATGGGTCACCCCGCCGTCCATTGGGTGGAGAAACGGGACGAGTTGGTCGGTCGGTTGGTCTCTGAACTTCGATCCGGTGATACGGTGCTCACGCTGGGCGCCGGAGACGTGTGGAAGGTGGGAGTCGAGTTGTTGGAGTCGGTGTGAGCTTATGGAGCGGACTGCCGGGGAGCGGGAGACGTGTTGACCGTGTCGAGCCATCATGATTTGAAAACGGCCCTGTCGGGGGTCCGCGGAGAAGTCGCGTTTGACGCGCCGTTGGCAGCGTTGACGTCGCTGTGCATCGGGGGGCCGGCCGACGCGTTGGTGAGCCCGGAAGACGTGCATGACGTGTGCCGGATCGTTCGTCAAGCGCAGACGGCCCGGATTCCCATCATGGTGTTGGGGGGCACGAACCTGTTGGTGCGGGACGGTGGTATTCGAGGCATCGTCTTGAGTTTAGCCAATTTGGCAGCCATTGAAATAGAGGACACCCGGCTCGTGTTCGCCGAAGCCGGCGCGCGGATGCCGGTTCTGCTGGGCTTTGCCGTGCATCACGGGTTATCGGGTCTTGAGTGGGCGGCCGGCATCCCCGGGACCGTTGGGGGCGCGGTCGTGATGAATGCCGGCACGAAGCTGGGAGAAATGCAAGACTGTTTGGACGCCATTCAAATGGTTGATCTCGAGGGCCGTTTAGTGACCCATGCCGCGGCGTCCGTCGGTTTTGCGTATCGTTCGGTCAGCCTGCCCGAAGGCGTGGTGGTGGGCGCGTGGCTTCGTCTCACCCCTGCCTCTCGGGAAACCATTGATTCACGCACCAAGTCGTATCTGCAATATCGAAAGCAATCGCAACCCCTTTCGCAACCCAATGCCGGGTCGGTGTTCAAGAATCCTCAAGGGACCACGGCCGGCCGGCTGATCGAAGAAGCCGGTTTGAAGGGGTACCGGGTGGGGGATGCGCAAGTCTCCACCAAACATGCGAATTTTATCGTCAACCTCGGACAGGCACGTTCCGCAGACGTGCTCCAACTTATCGAAACGATCCAACGGGAAGTGTCGCGGCAGACGGGCATCACGTTGGAATTGGAATGGAAAGTGGTGGGCGAGCGGTAGGATGCGAATGCACCGATGCCATTAACCTCAGCCCGTATAGGAGTCCTCATGGGAGGGCAATCGGCTGAACGAGAAATTTCCTTGAAGACCGGGCAGGAGGTCTATGCCGCGTTGGTTCGTAAAGGGTATGCCGCCACCCGCATCGACGTGGACGTCTCCCTGCCGCGCAAACTACGGGCGCGCAAGGTACAACTGGCCTTTCTCGCCCTGCATGGTCGGGGTGGAGAGGACGGTACGGTGCAGGGCCTGTTGGAGGTCATGGGTATTCCGTATACCGGTTCGGGAGTCCAAGCCAGCGCCATGGGCATGAATAAAGCGGTGACCAAGGCCTTCGTGCGGATGCACGGGGTTCCCGTCGCACCCGGGGTCGTTATGCAGCGGACCGGCAACCGGGCCATGCCGGCACAACTGTCGTGGCCCGTGGTCGTCAAACCCGCGAATGAGGGTTCCACGGTGGGCGTGTCGGTGGTGCGAAAGCCCTCGCAGTGGAAGGGTGCGCTGACGCGCGCTTTTGAACGCGATCATGAAGTGCTCGTGGAATCGTTTATCGACGGTCGTGAACTTGCCGTGTCCGTGTTGGACGGCGAAGCCTTGCCCCCGGTCGAGATTGTCGCACCCAATGCATTCTATGATTATGCCGCCAAATATGAGAAAGCCGAAACACGGTACCTGTGTCCGGCCCCCGTCACCATGGGGCAGGAGCAACGGGTGAAGGCCTTGGCGGTTCGGGCCTACCGGGTGTTGGGCTGTGCGGGCGCAGCCAGAGTCGACTTCCGGCTCAACCGCTTCGGCAGGCCCGTTTTTTTGGAAATCAACACGATCCCCGGGATGACCCGGAGAAGTTTGTTGCCCATGTCCGCGGCCCAGGCCGGTCTTGATTACGATTTGCTGACGGAACGGATTTTGCAGTCCGGTCTGGCGCGGCAATCGAGTTGGAGGACAACGAAGGGGAGGAACGGACGGGCGTGAGCCGCGAAAATCGATCACTTCGGCAGACGTCGTCACGAAGGCGGCGGCCCCGCATAATTCAGGGCGGGCTGCTCGGCATTCTGGTGACCCTCGGTATGCTGGGCTATCAGTGGCTCCCATCGGCCGTGGCCGGTTTGTTGTCCATCGAGCGCGTGTCCATATCCGGTACCGAACGGCTCGATCGTCGAGTCGTGCTGTCGCTGTTGGATTTGCCTGATGATCGTTCGTTGCTTTCGGTGGATCTCGCAAGCCTGGAACAGAAAGTGGAGGCGCATCCTGCGGTGGCGTCCGCGTCGGTCGGGCGAGTCCTGCCTCACACCCTGACGGTGATCGTGGTCGAGCGAAAGCCGGCCGCGTTGTTTCAACACGCGGGAGGAACGTTGTTTTTGGATAAAGAAGGAGTGGTGCTGTCCCTTGCGCCGGACAGGCCGGTGGGGACGTTGCCTGAACTGAGAGGGCTTTCAGCGGTGAAGATTTTGGGTGGCGATCTCAAGATACAAGCTCAGGCTCGGAAAGGGCTCCGTTTCGCCAAACACCTGCAGCGCCACGTCGGCCCTGCCGTAAGCGTCGACTTACGTGATGCACGGTTCATGGTCGGAAAAGCCGACGGGCTGGTTTTTCGGGTGAAGAACGAATTCAAAGACATGTGGCAGCCGTATCTCGAAGTGAAGCCGTCACTTCGAGAACGCTTCCGTCAAGGAACGTATGAGATTGATTTGCGGTTCGCCGACAAGGTGATCGTTCGCAAGAAAGGGTGAACAAGCTCATGGCGAAAAAAGAACACATTGTTGTCGGGCTTGATATTGGCACAACCAAAATATGCGCCATCGTGGCGCAGGTGGCGCCCGGTGAAGGGGTCAACGTCATCGGCGTCGGCTCAAGTCCGTCCCGAGGGCTTCGAAAAGGCGTCGTCGTCAATATCGACAGCACCGTGGAGTCGATCAAGAAGGCGGTGGAAGAAGCTGAATTGATGGCGGCCGTCCAAATCAACTCGGTCTACATCGGCATCGCCGGCAGCCATATTGTTAGTGAGACGGCGAAGGGCGTGGTGGCGCTCAAGCGGAATGAGGTGTTTCGCGCCGACGTGGATCGAGCCATTGAGACGGCCAAGGCTGCCGCCGTCGTGCCGCCGGACCGGCGGGTCCTGCACGTCCTGCCTCGAGAGTTTATCGTGGACGACCAGGAAGGCATTCAAGAGCCTATCGGCATTTCCGGGACGAGGTTGGAAGTCGACGTGCACATCGTCACCGGGGCGATCCCGCCGGCCAAAAATCTCATGAAGTGCGTCAACCGCGCCGGGCTCGACGTGGTCGACATCGTGTTGCAGCCGCTGGCCTCAAGCGAAGCCGTGCTCACGGATGAAGAGAAAGGGCTGGGGATTGCCATGATCGATCTCGGAGGAGGGACGACCGATTTGGCCATTTTCTCGGATGGGACGATTTGCCACTCGGCGGTGTTGCCGGTCGGCGGTCAGCATATTACGACCGACCTGCAAATCGGGTTGCGCACTTCGTTGGCCGACGCGGAAAAAATCAAAGTCCGTTACGGCTCGGCCCTTGTCAGCATGGTGAAAGAGACGGAAGTCGTCGAGGTCCCGAGCGTCGGCGGCCGTCCACCGCACTCCATGAGCCGGCGGGAAATTGCCGAGATCATTCAACCTCGGGTGGAAGAAATCTTTGAATTGGTCCTGCGGGAAATTTCCCGATCGGGCTATGAAGGTAAGCTGGCCGCAGGCGTCGTGATCACCGGAGGCACGTCGATGTTGGAAGGGATGCCGGACGCGGCCGAACTCGTCCTGGATCTGCCGGGAAGGCGCGGCGTCCCGTCCGGCGTGGGCGGC
This sequence comes from Nitrospirales bacterium, assembly GCA_965203665.1. Lineage (GTDB taxonomy): Bacteria > Nitrospirota > Nitrospiria > Nitrospirales > UBA8639 > Bin75. The sequence goes on from OZ241905.1 coordinate 2,435,119, forward strand.
TTGCGCGATATCGTGAGTAATCCCATGTTTTCCACGGGGGTCGGTCTGATCTTGCATGCGCATCGGACGGACCAGGAGTTTGAGTTCGCCGGTGGGGGGAGGAAAACCGGCAATGGGTTGGGAGGAGTGTTTGGTCGTATGAAAAGCTGGGCACTGAACCTCTTCTGAGAGGTGACGAATACAATGTTTAGGAACCTCTGATTTATTGTGATAGCGGGATGCAGGGCAAGGCGTCCCGGAGCGAAACCCGAGGCTTATCAGAGAGATAGGTGAGGGTTGAGCGAGGACACAACGCAGCCATGCGCCCGATAGTGCACTAAATCAGAGGTTCCTTTAGACACCACGGTTGCGGCGGATCAACGATGATTGATCCCGTTGGGCGTGGAGTTCGGGTATCATAAAAAGGAGGCGTTCCATGTTTGCATTTCAAGAGGAAGAAATGACTCCGATTCGAATTAAGGTCATCGGGCTTGGTGGAGGAGGATGCAACGCAGTCAATACCATGATTGCCGCCGGTCTGACTCGAGTGGAGTTCGTGGTGGCGAACACCGATCTTCAATCGTTGAGCAAATCCTCGACTCAGTACCGCATTCAATTGGGCCCGGAGCGAACCAAGGGACTCGGGGCCGGCGCGAACCCCGAAGTGGGTATGGAATCCGCTCTGGAAAGTGAAGACGACATCCGGGCGGCCTTGGAAGATGCCGATATGGTCTTCGTCACGGCAGGCATGGGCGGTGGGACCGGAACGGGCGGCGCGCCCGTCGCGGCCAGACTGGCCAGAGACATGGGTATTTTGACTGTCGGCGTGGTGACGAAACCCTTCCAGCATGAAGGGCAGCGCCGGATGGGGTATGCTGAAGAGGGGTTGCGGGAACTCAGAAGGCACGTGGATTCGTTGCTCGTGATCCCCAATCAGAAACTGCTGACCTTGGTGGATAAGAGCACGCCGGTGTTGGAGGCGTTCAAAGTGGCGGATGACGTCCTGCGTCAGGCCATTAAAGGCATCACCGACGTGATCACGACTCCCGGCTTGGTCAACGTGGATTTTGCCGACGTCAAGACGGTCATGTCCTACAGGGGAAGAGCGGTGATGGGGATGGGCGTGGCCAAGGGAGAGAATCGCGCCATGGAAGCCGTTCAGCAAGCGATTACCAGTCCGCTGTTGGAAGAGAGTGGAATCGAGGGCGCCAAAGGGTTGTTGTTCAACGTCACCGGCGGCACGGATCTGTCCCTGCATGAACTCGACGAAGCATCGACCATTGCGAAAGAAGCTGCCGATGCTCAAGCCAATATTATCGTCGGACACGTGATCGATCCGGGCTTGTCAGACGAAGTGATCATCACCGTGATCGCCACCGGATTTGAACAACAGCAAGACTCTCACTTCACAAAGCCGGTCGCGAATCCGGGAGTACAAGAACGGGCTCGTCTCCCTGTGTCTCCGGTCCCCCAAGCGGTCTTGACCATGGCCGGGAAGGCGTCCATGGCCGGCTCGGCCGACGACTTGGATCGTCCGGCGTTTATGCGGCGAGGGGAATCGGATTCGAGAGCCGAACAGGGTGATTTGTTGATAGATGCGGATTGGGATGTCCCCACGTTTTTGCGCAGGAGAGCCAATTAACGGGTCGTCAGAAAGGAGGACAGGCAGAATGGTCCTTGTTGCGGAACTTTCGACACGTAAACCGATGCTTCCCTTCACAAGTTGGTCTTTTGGGCGGATGAGTCAACGTACCTTGCATTTCTTCGGGACGCGGGATGGACCGGAGTATGGTCGTATGAACGGAGAACAGGGGACGGTGAAGGCCGGAGATCCCGATTATCCGTTGGTCGTCTCCATCCGCCAGGTACATGGGACGGACGTGTTGAGCCTTGATCGTCCCTTGAAGGCGGGCCAAACGTTTTTCGGAGGCCATGACGCCGTGCTCACCAATCAGGCCGACACGTTATTGACCGTCCACACCGCCGATTGCGTTCCCGTGTTGCTGATGGATTCCTCCCGTGGCGTGATCGGGGCCGTGCATGCAGGCTGGCGTGGGACGGTGCATGGCATTGTGGCGAAAAGCGTGCGGACCATGATGGAACGGTTCGACGCCAGCCTTGCCTCGCTTCACGTGGCGATCGGGCCGTCGGCCGGGCCATGTTGTTATGAAGTCGATACGCCGGTGATGGACCAGTTGCCACCGGATGCACTTGAGGACTCGACCATCCTCAGACAAACCGGTCCCGGGACCGGCCGGTTGGATTTAAAAAAACTCATTCGATGGCAGGCCGCGTCTCTCGGTCTTGCCGAAGACCATATCCATGCCGTGGATCTCTGCACGATCTGTCGACCGGATTTGTTTTTCTCCTATCGTCGGGAGGGAGCAGTGCATGGGAGCATGGTCAGCGGAATCATGTTGAGACAGGTTCCTTGAGGTAATCAAGAAGATTTCGGGCACCCTCCTTTCAAGGACGCACCGTTGGATGACCTTTCGACGAAGATTCAGGCGATACGAGACCGCATTCATCGCGCGGCGGAACACGCAAAACGGGATCCGTCTGACGTGCGATTGGTTGCGGCGACCAAATATGTCGAAGCATCACGGGTCCTCGATGCCATCCGGGCCGGTCTGACCGTCTGCGGAGAAAACCGCTGGCAGGAAGCACAGGCCAAGATGCAAGCGGTGGGTGAACGCGTGGACGTCGAGTGGCACTTTATCGGCCGGCTTCAACGACGAAAACTCAAGTGGCTGGTGGGCCGATTCAACCTTATTCATTCCGTGGAATCCGTGGAGCAGGCCGAGGAAATTCAACGACGGGCCCAGGAACGCGACACGTCCCAAGCCATCCTGCTCGAAGTCAATGTTGGAGGTGAAGAATCCAAGGGCGGGTTTTCGCCCGACGCGTTGCCGTCGGCCGTCTCGCAAATCGACGCCTTCCCGTCCGTGTGCGTGCAAGGGCTCATGACGGTTCCTCCGTGGAATCCGGACCCCGAACGGATGCGGCCGTATTTTCAACGACTCAAACAGTTGGCCGAAGGGATCAGCCGTCTGCCGTTGCAGCGCGTCCGCATGTGCGAACTCTCCATGGGCATGTCGAATGATTTTGAAATCGCGGTGGAAGAAGGCGCGACGTTGGTGCGCGTCGGCACCGCATTGTTCGGGGCGCGCCGGTAATCGATGATGGCTGAATCGTGAACGTAGCCTGGAATCCGGTTGTTCTCTTCCTTTGCCTGCCCTGAGCGGAGCCGAAGGGTAAGGAGGGGTGAAGGGGAGGTAGAGATTGGAGACGTTGTGTAGGATGACGGGACCACGAAACACACCTACGTGATGAGGAGAAGGGACCATGTTCGTCGCAGGTAATATCTTACAGGGGCTGGCCTATGTCCTGGATACGGTCCTGTTTTTGTATATGTGGCTGATTATTATCCGGGCCCTGATTTCGTGGGTGAATCCCGATCCGTGGAATCCGATCGTTCAGTTTCTCGCCAGGGCGACTGACCCTGTCCTGATCGTGATCCGACGCAGGGTGGGTATACTCGGAGGCATCGACGTCTCGCCCATCCTGGCGATTTTACTGATCATGTTTCTGCAATACGCCGTGGTACAAACCATTCGGGACATCGGTTTCCGATTGCAATGAGACACCAGGCGCCATGAAGTAGGTTGCGCTCATGGGTCCCATCCTCCAAGCCTTTCAACGGGCCGTCGATGAACGGGTGTTTCCGGGTGCGGTGGCCCTGGTGCGGTCTCGCGGGAGCGTCGTGTTTCACGAGGCCGTGGGAACCCGGGGGGCTCCACCCGACGACCAGCCGGTCCACCTGGACTCGGTCTATGATTTAGCCTCCTTAACCAAACCACTGGCCACGAGCACGGCCCTGTTGTGTTTGGTCCAGGATGGGCGCCTGCGCCTGGACCAGCCCGTGTCTCGATGGGCGGACGAGTTGCGGGAGAGCCCGCTCGCCGGCGTCGATCTCCGGCAACTGCTCTCGCATCAAGCGGGGTTGCCGGCGTGGCGACCCTATTATGAACAATTGGCGCCCTCGGGGTTACCGCCCCGGAATGAAGAAGAGCGACGACAACGCGTGCACGCGTTGCTGAACGCCATCTCGTCCGAACCAATCGAATACCGGCCGGGGAGTCAAAGCCTGTACAGCGACCTGGGGTTTATGGTGCTGGGCGAGATCGTCGAACGGTGTGCAGGGACGTCCTTGGCAGCCTATTGCCGGCGGAGAATCTATGAGCCCCTGGGCATTTCGTCCTTGGCGTTTCTCGGTCGCGAGGAAACGATAACGGAGGATCCGACGCGCATCGTCCCCACGGAACGGGAACGCTGGAGAAATCGTTTGCTGTGCGGAGAAGTGCATGATGAAAACGCCTACGCGTTGGGAGGCTGCGCCGGGCACGCCGGGCTGTTCGGAACGGCTCACGCCGTCGGCCAACTCTCAGCCGCATGGCTTCAGGCGGTCCAAGGCCGTGACGGGGTATTGAGTGCCGCTCTGGCGAAACAGTTTACCCGTCGCCAATCCGATCTGTTTTCCTGGGGGCTGGGCTGGGATACCCCGTCTGCACCCTCATCCTCGGGTACGCGGTTTTCGTCACGGGCATTCGGGCACGTGGGGTTTACGGGCACGTCGCTCTGGATCGATCCGTCCTGTGACCTTGAGGTGATTATTTTGTCCAATCGAGTGCATCCGACCCGGACGAATACGGCCATCAAGGCGTTCCGCCCGCAGATTCACGATGCGATCTATCAGGAATGGGGTGGGAGGTGAGGGCCGGGGAATGCCGTGCGCATTCCGTTCAAGAAGAAAACGGCTCAGTCGGGATACTCAACCCACGTTTCTTTTTCAGCGAGATATTTTTGACCCTTGAAATTCAACCGCGTCCGCATGTGTAAAAAGCCTAGATGACGAAGTTTATCCACGATGTCCGTGATGGCGCCGCCCACGGTCTGGTGAACGCCGCTTTCCGTGACTAAGGCTTCGTAGGTCATCGTGGCCGTGTAGCCGCGATTCACGTGTTTGATCGGCACGAGGCGGTTAAAATAACGATCGCTGGGATCGGTGCCTTCCAACTGGTGCTTCTCGATGACGGCGTTTCGTAACCGGAACGACAACGGCAAGGTGCTCATACGGATGGATCCTTTCTCATAAAGGAGAGGAACAAAATTATAAGAAGTTCTCCAGGCCCTTGCAACTTTCGAAAGATCGAGCGTATGTCCCATCTAGGGTAATGTTTGACACCACGTTGTATCCGGTTCAGAATCATCTGGTTCAGAATCTTAAACCTCTCGCTGGAAAAGTGAATCTTTCATGAGAATGAGTAGGCGGTAGCCCAAGCGTTAGAACACCATAAGGAAGGAATGGATATGGCTGACAAGTATGATGACCTATTTGGTTTTTACATCAAGTTATATGACGATGAGATAGCTCGTTTTCGAGGCTTGGATACTAAGATCGGAAGATATTTATCGGCGTACCCGATCCTTATCGCCCTTACGGGGTTTGTTGGTGTTAATCTTCGGTTTCTTCTTGGCAGCTCGGGCTTGAACCTTTGGGTGCTCGCCAATTATATTTGTTTAGCATGTGTTTTTGTTGCTTATACTGTAGGCTTTTACTACTTGATAAGTGCTCTCAAGATGGAAAACTTGCAACGATTTGCTTATGGTGACTCAGTCATCGAATTCTTCTTGAAGCATCAACCAATCAATATTAAATATGCATTGGCACGTAGGGCAAAGGAAGCCATTGAACACAATGTGTCACTTGGAAACCGCAAAAGTGAAAAGATAGCAAAGGCGATCAACTGGTCGTTTTCGTTGCCGACGATGGCATTCTTGGCGGCAAGTGTGTTGCTTGCAATAGGCAATGTCTATTTTGCCTCTGATACTAGTCAGATGAAGAATGGAACAAGCGTATCCAATTCCATTCAAATGCTCATAGATCGGCAGGATGATACCAATGAGGAAAGCAAGTGAGCATGTATGAATGAGCCTAGTTATGTCAGAAATTCGTATATCGTATGTCGTCTTACCAATCGAAAGAAAGGGCAATTAATATGTCGGAAAACAATCGGGTTGACCCCAATGCATCCGAACAGCAGCAAGTTGAAACACAACAATCAGAGCCGGCATCTCCAGATCCTGATGTACAGGCTCCTCAAAACGTTTTAATTACAGAAGGCTACGAACCGCCAGCAGCTGAAACAGCGGAGTAGAACAAGGCCTAACAATTGTGGCAATACAGATTGCCACGACCAGTCCACTCGAACACTTTTCGAGTGCTGTGAATCAGTCTAGCATTTGACAAATCCATTCATCGGAATTCGCTTTGCCGCTGATGCAAGTCGCTATGCGACCGTGAAGAGGAGGTATAAATGGCGATCAATCAACGTGATTTATCTGCAATGAATACTCTCTTATCTCAAGGTAAAACAATAGCCCAAATAGCCAAGAAATATCGTCAATATGATTACTGGGAAATCTATAGGCAAGTTAATGATTACAGCTTTCTTGGGAAAAAGCGTAAAATTTCCAATAATTTGAGAAGGTTGGTTGCTACTGCAAAAAAAGAAGATCGTGAGATATTAGCCGACGATGCGAAAAGGCTTCTTGATGAATTGTACGGTAGCCTAAAGGCAAACAGTAAAAAACTTATCTCGATAGATCGCATTTTGAAAAAAGATGTCTAATTCGGAATCGTGATACTCAACGGTTTGAGACTCGCTGTGTTGGTTTGTGCCCGAAGCCCGAAAAAATGTGTTGCTTCGGTTGACTTACCCGCTTCCCGTCCTTAGTCTTATTCCATTAGGGAGGTTACCCGTGGTTTCCAAACAAGGGCCAAGTACGGATGTGATGGATGCGCGTTTCTCCATTGGCGGCGTGGTCCCGCTGAACATCCCGAATAGTCTGACCATACTCCGGATCTTGTTGATCCCGCTCATTGTCGGGTTATTGATCTACGAGCACGTGGAGTATGCCCTGGTGACGTTGATCATCGCGGCCCTGACCGATGCCTTGGACGGCACGATCGCCCGTATGGCGAATCAGAAAACGCGGTTTGGGGCCTACCTCGATCCGCTGGCGGATAAGTTGTTACTCATGTCGACGTTCGTGACGTTTTCCTTGTTGGACATGGTGCCGGTGTGGAGCGTCATCCTGGTGGTGAGTCGCGATGCGATTTTACTCACCGGCACGCTGCTGGCCCATCTCACCAGTACGGCCATCGATGCCTCGCCCACGGTATTGGGTAAAGCCACCACCCTGTTTCAGGCAGGGTATATGATCCTGGTCCTGGCCTTTACCGCTCAAAATCTGGACACCGCTCTGCTGTTTCCCCTGTTGTTGACGATGAGTCTGCTGACCGTTCTTTCCGGCATGCATTATATTTTCCGCGGTGTGAGTCAGTTGAACAACGCGGAAGATTCGTAAGGAATTCCACGTTTCGTAACGGGGTCTTATGCTGCACACCCGGCTGGGTCAATTACTGCTCGACGCCGGATGTGTGACCGCTGCTCAATTGCGAGAAGCGTTGGCTCGACAGCAGGAGACTCGCCAACCCCTCGGCCAAATTCTCTGTGACCGGCAGGTCATTTCCGAAGACACGTTGCTGAAGTTTCTGGGCCAGCAGTATGGATTGGCCACCGCGTATCCCTTTCCTTCCGACGTGGCTCCACAGCTTGCGAATTGCGTTCCCCAGGCCTGGGCCCGGCAACACGTGGCTGTACCGGTGAATCAAGTCGGCCGCCGGTTGACGGTCGCCCTGGCTGATCCGGCCAACCTGCACGTGTTGGATGAAGTACGGTTTCGGACCGGCTTGCAGGTGATTCCGGTGATCGCGCTGGAATCCGACATTCGCCAATGCTTGCAGGCGTTGTACCGGGATCAGGATGACGGTCGACACGACGGCTCATCCGCACCGGCGAACACATATGACGCCGCTGCCTCTGCCCGCGATGCCTCCCATTCCAACGAGGGCGCGCTTCACGCCCACACCGTCGATTCAATCCTGCAATCCGAAGAAATGACGTCGTTGTTGGACAAGGCGTCGTCGAGCCTGCGGTACGCACAGCCGGAAGCCGGAACCGAGGCCGTGGTGGAAGAAGAGTCTCCAGTTGCCCGGTTGGCGCAGACGATTCTTGAACGCGCGGCCGGCACGGGGGTGAGCGACGTGCATTTGGAACCCGATGAGAGCGGCGTGCGCGTGCGGTTCCGGCTGGACGGCGTCTTACATACGGCGATGACCTATTCTCTGGGACTGCGGAACGCCGTGATCTCCCGACTCAAAATCCTTTCGCATCTGGACATTGCCGAACGCCGCCTGCCGCAGGATGGGCGTATGACGTTGGAGTTGGGAGGACAGCGGACCGTCGACGTGCGCCTTTCGGTTTTGCCCTCCCTGCATGGAGAAAAAGCCGTGCTTCGATTGCTGAACCGGGCGGGGCAACTGGTCGAATTGCCGGCTTTGGGGTTGGATGCGACCGATACCGAAATCTTCCTCACGGCTTTGGAACGCCCGCATGGGATGATCCTGGTGACCGGTCCGACGGGGAGTGGAAAGACCACGACGCTGTACGCGTCGCTGCAAGTCTTGAACACGTCCGACGTGAATATCGTCACGGTTGAAGATCCGGTGGAATATCATTTCACCGGCATCACGCAGGTCCAGATCAAGGAAGAGATCGGTCTGGGGTTTGCCCGGATCTTGCGGGCCTTTCTGAGGCAGGATCCGGATATCATGATGGTCGGCGAAATCCGGGATCTGGACACCGCGCAAATAGCGATCCGGGCCGCGCTGACCGGGCATCGGGTGCTGTCCACGTTGCACACCCATGATGCGGTTCGGGCGGTGACGCGGTTACTCGATATGGGCGTTGAACCTTTTATGGTGGCGTCGTCGGTCAGTGTCATCGTGGCGCAGCGACTCGTGCGTCGAATCTGCCCTGACTGTCAACGGCCTGATGACCGGTTTTCGATACAACAGCTTCGCGAGGCAGGGTTCACCGATGCGGAGGTGACATCCATCGCCCCGCTGCGTGGCCAAGGCTGTGTCGCGTGCCATGGGACCGGTTATAAAGGGCGCATCGGTCTGTTTGAGGTCTTGCCGGTTTCAGACCGGTTTCGATCCCGGATCCTCGAACGCCAGACCGCGGAGCAACTCAAGCAGCAAGCCCTGACAGATGGTTTGAAAACCATTCGACGAAGCGGTTTGGATAAAATCAAGCAAGGGCTGACCACGATGGAAGAGGTGGTGAGCGTTTCCACCGAGGATTGAACCCGGGAGGAGAACTCCCGTTTCTTGAGCCACACCAGATCATGCCGACGTTCGTTTATCGCGTGAAAACCCGGCAGGGAGGAGTCCGGCAGGGAGAGTTGGAGGCCGTTGACCAAGGCGCCGCACTGCGAACTCTTCGCCAGCAGGATCTCTTTGTGACCCGCATCCGGGAAAAGCCCGGCTTCTCTGCCGAAGGATGGTCCTTTCCGGGGACGGCCCGCGTGTCTCAAAGCGACTTGCTGGTGTGTACCTATCAACTCGAAGCCTTGATCAAAGCCGGAGTGCCCCTTGCGCAGAGTCTCGACATGCTGGCGACACAAGCCTCGTCTTCGGCGTTGCAAGCCGTGCTCCGTGCCGTCAAGCAGAAAGTCAAGTCGGGATCATCCCTGGCCGATGCGCTTCAGGGGCACCCCGCGGTGTTCACGTCCTGGTACGTCAGTATGGTCGAGGCCGGGGAAGAAAGCGGAACCTTGGACCAAACCTTCGGCCGGCTGGCCGAGCATTTGGATAAAGTGGTGCGGCTCAGGCAACAGGTGAAGCTGGCGTTGGCCTATCCCCTGTTGGTGGTAGTCGTGGCGTTGCTCGTGCTCTGGGTGTTGCTCATTTGGGTGATCCCCATGTTCGCCACCATGTTTGCCGATTGGGGCGACGCGCTGCCGTGGCCCACGGCCGTGGTGCTGGCGGTGAGTGACTGGCTTCAGGAACATTGGCTATCGGCACTCCTCGGTGTCACCGGTTTGGGGATGGGAGGACGCCTGTGGGCGAAGACCCGGTCCGGGCAACGGATGATCGAAGACGTCGTGCTTCGCGTGCCGTTGCTGGGGAAACTGTGGCGAAACGTGGCTGTGGTTCACGTCGCGCGGACGCTCAGTGTGCTCTTGGGCAGCGGCGTGCCGATTTCGCGCAGCCTGGAAATCACCCAAAAGGTGTCCGGGTTGCAGCGCATGGTACGGGCCTTGGAGGAAGCGCGATCGAGTATTCGTGAGGGACATACCCTGGCCGACCCGCTGGAACGGTCCGGGATGTTTCCCCGCCTGGTTTCCAACATGGTCGGGGTCGGCGAAGCTACGGGCAGTCTCGATACGGCCTTGGGCAACGTCGCGGACCTCTATGAGCGTGAAGTGGACCGCGATGTCGCCGCGTTCACCGCGGTCCTGGAGCCGCTGATTATCGTCGTGTTGGGTATCGGCATCGGGTTTATTGTGGTGGCTATGTACCTGCCGATTTTCTCGATGCCCTCTATGTTTGACTGACCGCTCGATGATGAGGCGTTGTTGCGGATGAGCCGGGCGGGTTGCTAAGAGTGCCTCATGGATAACGTGGATCAATCCCTGCTGGTCTATCCGCCGGCCAAGGTCAACCTCATTCTCAAGATTTTCGATCGACTGTCCAATGGGTATCATGCCCTGTGGTCGTTTATGCAAACGGTCGGGGTGACGGATGAATTGACGATTCGGGTCACGGACGCGTTTGAAGGGGTTCGCCTTGAATGTTCGGACGCGTCCCTGTCGGCGCCGACTGCTAACTTGGCGTATCGGGCCGCCGAACTGGTGTTACAACGGGCGGGTGTTTCCAAGGGGGTGGCCTTGAAACTGGTCAAGGGGATTCCGGTAGAGGCGGGTCTTGGCGGCGGGAGCAGTGACGCCGCGGCGACGATCATGGGCCTCAATCGTCTGTTGGATCTCGGCTGGACTAACGGCGACATGGCCGCCTTGGGACAGACCCTGGGAAGCGACGTGCCCTTTTTCATGGAAGCGCCGACGGCCGTGGTGCATGGCTGGGGCCAGCGGATGATTCCGAAAACCCTGGACGGCGTTCAGTGGATCCTGCTGGTGAATCCGGGGTTTCCGATCAACACGGCTCAGGCCTTCAGGCGTCTGGATGAGGTGCGGCAGACGATCCCTGTCCTGCCCGAAGGCCTGGAATCGATTGAACGTGCGTCTGCCGTATCCTGGAGCGGGCTCCTGGCCCGGATGGAGAATGATTTCGAGGCGGCCCTGTTCGACGACTATCCCGTCTTGGCCGACATCAAAAGCACCTTGTTGACCATGGGAGCAGAAGGGGCGCTCTTATCCGGCAGCGGAGCCACCGTGTTCGGCGTGTTTCAAGAGCAGGCCAAGGCCATCCGTGCCAAAGAGTTCTTCGTCGAGAACCCGGCGTATCAGGTTGCCCTCGGCCCGTCTCTTCAGGGTGGTGTATTGGAGCAGACTTCGAAAACCGGTGCGCTGTCTCCGGACGCGGTCGGCAAGACCGGGGCGAAACAGTCGGGTTGTTGACAACCATACGAGGATGTCCTAAATATTAGTGATGGAAGATTTTTCTCCCGTCTTCCCCTGATAGATCCCCGCTAAAGACCGCGGGGATAAGCTTCGCGCACTGGAACAGCGCTCATGACCGATGACCTGAAACTGTTTGCCGGAAACTCCAATTCGCTTCTGACCAACGAGATCAGCGACTATATGGGCGTGCCGTTGTCGCAGGCGGTGGTCTCGACCTTCAGCGACGGCGAAATCCGCGTCAAAGTCGAAGAAAACGTGCGAGGGGCGGACGTGTTCGTCATTCAGTCCTGCTGTCACCCGGTCAATACGTCCGTCATGGAACTGTTGATCATGTTGGATGCGTTGAAACGGTCGTCCGCCTATCGGATTACGGCCGTGATTCCGTACTTCGGCTATGCACGTCAGGATCGAAAAGACCAACCACGCGTACCGATCAGCGCCAAGCTGATGGCTGATCTGATTACCACGGCGGGGGCGCATCGAGTGCTGACCATGGATTTGCACGCCGGGCCCATTCAAGGATTTTTCAATATTCCGGTCGACCATCTCTATGCCCGGCCGGTCCTGTTGGATTACGTCAAAAAAAGTCACTTGCAGGACGTGGTCGTGGTGTCGCCTGATGCCGGCGGGGTCGAACGCGCGCGGGCGTTTGCCAAACGGTTGGAAGCGAACCTCGCGATTGTCGATAAGCGCCGTGAGGGGCCCAATCAGGCTCAGGTGATGAATATTATCGGAGACGTGCGGGATCGCCACGTCTTATTACTGGACGACATGATCGATACGGCCGGTACGATCGTGGAAACTGCCAATGCCTGCGTCGAGAAAGGAGCCTCGATGGTTTGGGGGGTGTGTACCCATCCGGTGTTGTCCGGTCCCGCGATCGAACGAATTGAACAATCCACGTTGGCGCAAGTAGTGGCCACGAATTCGATTGCCCTACAGGGCAAAGATCAGGTATGTTCAAAAGTTCGGATTCTGTCAGTGGCTCCCCTTCTGGGGGAAGCCATCAAGCGAATCCACAAGGAGCAATCAGTCACCTCGTTGTTCGACTGATTATTTGATGAATAGGCTTGTCCAATAGCAGCCTGAAGCCATCGGGGGAGTCTAGGATGGCCCGGTTGTCGGTGAAGAACACCGACGCTGAGACCGGGAGAGAAGACATAAAGGAGCATTATGGAGTTCGTCGCTGAAGCCACCATCAGAACGCAATCCGGAAAAGGGGCGGCCCGTCAAATCCGCCGCAACGGACAAATCCCCGCCGTGCTGTATGGGCAGGGGACGTCGCGGTTGATCCAACTTGACCCCAAATCGATGCAGCACATCCTGGTGGCCCAAGCCGGGAGTACGGGGCTCATCTCTTTGTCGATTCAGGGGGACGAGCAGGCACCACAACGAACCGCCGTCATTCAAGACGTGCAACGGGACCCTCTGGATGGATCGCTCTTGCACGTCGATTTATTGGAAGTGTCGATGGATAAGCCGGTTCGCGTGAAAGTCCAGGTCCACATCACGGGGGCTGTGCCCATTGGAGTCAAGCGTGACAAGGGCGTCATGCATCAATCGATGAGAGAAGTCCATATCGAATGCCTGCCCAACGTCATTCCGGACCAAATCGACGTGGATGCATCGGCCTTGGAAATCAATCAGGGTCTTCACGTCCGGGATCTGCAGGCCGGCGAGGGCATCAGGATTCTGGACGATCCCGAGGGTATGGTCGTCAACGTGGCCGTGCCGATTTCCGAGGAGAAATTGTCCGCCATGCTGACGTCGGAAGCGGCACCGGCTGCCGAGGCTCCGGAACCCGAGCGTGCTGCCGAAGCACCTGCGGCCCCAGCCACACCCAGTGAACCCTCCAAATAACCCGCGCGTTATTGTCGGACTCGGAAATCCTGGCGTTGAGTATGCGATAACTCGTCACAACGTCGGACAACGGGTCGTGGCTCAAGCAGCGGTCGAGTGGTCGATTCCGTTACAATTCAACGGCCTCGCGCAACGGGGTGCCGGTCGACTGCACGGTCACTCCGTTGTGCTGGCATTGCCTGTGACGTTTATGAATATGTCCGGTGAGGCCGTGGATGAACTCGTCACGGCGCATGACGTCGAAGCGCGGGACGTGATCGTGGTTCATGATGATTTGGACTTGCCCACCGGGTGCCTGCGGATCAGGCCCGGTGGGGGAACGGGAGGGCATAGGGGCTTGCAATCCATCGTGCTGGCCCTGGGAACCGAAGCCTTCGTTCGTTTGAAAATCGGGATAGGCCGTCCGGACCCGGATGTGGACCCCGCCGATTTTGTGCTGGCCCCGTTTACGCCCGCGGAGACGGAAGACCTGCAACCCGTTCTGACCCGGGCGGTTGAAGGGTTGGCCTGTCTCGTGACGCATGATGTGCAGGAAGCGATGAATCGTTTTAATCGCCGCGTGTCGGCGTAAGCCATGAGACGTCAAGAGAGCGGAATTCGTGAAGAGACGCGGTTTGACAGTACATTTTCCCCTGTGGTACCGTCCTTTCCCTTGTCACGAAGCTGGTGAAGGGCGATCAATCAGGATTTTTCGGAGAGAGGGTAGGGTGCGGTATGGCATGTTATGAATCAATATTTATTCTTCGCTCGTCGTTGGCCGATGATGAAGCCGAGGCGGTGATCGAAAAGATGAAAACCGTGTTGACGAAACACGGGGCGACGATTGTGAAAGCCGAGAATTGGGGAAAAAAGAAGCTCGCCTATGAAATCAAGCACGACCGGCGCGGTACCTATATTCTTCTTCAGTTTGAAGCGACGCAAGAGAACGTGGTGAGTGAGCTGGAACGGCTCTATCGACTGGAAGATTCGGTCATCAAATTTTTGACCGTGCGGGTGGAAGAGGAAGCATTGCAGGCGGTTGCGGCTGAAGAACAGGGAGAGTCCGAAAGTGGTGGGGTTCAATAAGATCATTCTCATCGGGAATCTGACGCGAAACCCTGAACTTCGTTACACGCCCAGCGGGACCCCCGTCGCCAATTTCGGGCTGGCCGTGAACCGACGGTTTCGACAGGCCGATGATCAAAAAGAGGAAGTGTGTTTCGTTGATATCGTGGTCTTTGGCAAGCAAGCCGAGCATTGCGGCCAATACCTGAGCAAGGGGGACGTCGCCATTATCGATGGCCGACTCCAGCAGCGACGGTGGGAAACGGAAGACGGACAACGCCGAAGCAAACATGAAGTGGTGGCGCAATCGGTCACGTTTGGCCCGAAGAAACAAAGTCACGCTGCTGAGCCCGGAGGCGGAGAAGAAGAGTACCCGCACGATCATTCATACGAGTCTGAAGAGTACGCATAAATCTTGCCTACGAGGAGAACGCACACGTGGAACGAGGGAGGCTTTTTCAGCGACGGCGCGTTTGCCGGTTTTGTCATGAGACTACGCCCTTGGATTATAAGGATCTGAACCTGTTGCGTAATTTTTTGACGGAACGTGGACGAATTATCCCGAGACGGATCTCGGGGAACTGTATGCGGCACCAGCGAAAGCTCACGATTGCGATCAAACGTGCCCGCAGTATTGCCTTGTTGGCTTTTGCCGAAGAGCGGTAAGGGCGGGAGGGCCGCCGTGACGGTGCGGTTCGCGTCTGCAAGGGAGGTCGGGGGAACGTGGCCTCGCTCAGTTTCAGTGTGAAAGACGTGCCTCCGGAAGGCACGCGTGTTGCCTGCGTCGTCGGGAAAGAGGACTTGCAGTTAGACGAGAACGATCCCGGCATCCAAGACGTGCTCGCGTTGACGGCGACGATCCATGCCGAGGAGACGGACTTTCTGGTGGAGGGCGAACTGAACGGCTTGCTCCTCCATGAATGTGTCCGTTGTCTTGAAACGTTTGCTATGCCGTCGGATCTTTCGTTTCGGGCCGTGTACAAGGATCCGGAGCGGCGGCAGTCGAAAAGCGCGGAAACGGTCCACGGGGATTCGAGGTCTGAAGAGACGGACGGCCATTCCGTGGTTGAACAACGGATTGAATTGCAAGAGATGCTTCGTGAACAACTCATTCTGTCCATCCCGATGCAACCCCTCTGTTCGGAGGGGTGTCAAGGTCTATGTCAGGTGTGCGGGCAAAATCTGAACGTGCAGGGGTGCGGGTGCAAGGAGGTCAAAACGGAGTCTCCCTTTGCGGTCCTGCAAGCGGCCTTCAAACAGTCACAGAAACCATTGGCGTGAGGTACGCGTAGAACAGACGAACGCGGATCGTTTCCGTGACGTGAGGAGAACACAATGGCGAATCCCAAACATCGACATTCCAAATCCAGGCGGGATAAACGGCGCACGCACAAAAAACTCGGCATGCCGAGTTTTTCCATTTGTCCTCAATGTCACGAACGTATGTTGCCTCATCGGACCTGCCTGTCGTGCGGTTACTACAAGCGGATAGCGATCATCGCAATTCAGGAAAGCTAGGGAAGCGCTGATCCGGAATCGGCGGTTCCTTGCGCGGTTTTGATTCTACCCTCCTGCTTTGGAGGCTGACGCACGATTCATGAAGATAGCTCTTGATGCCATGGGCGGGGACCACGGCCTGAGCCCCGTCGTCGAAGGTGCCCTCCAAGCCCTCAAAGAACTTGACGTTGAATTAGTCCTCGTCGGTCACGAAGACTCACTCCGCTCGGAATTGGAACGCGTCCAGTGCACGGACCCGCGCGTGACGATCCACCACGCCCCCCAAACGGTGGATATGCATGAATCTCCCGCGCAAGTGGCGCGAAAAAAACGCGACTCGTCCATTTGGGTGGCGACCGATCTGGTCAAGACCGGCGAAGCCCAGGCGGTGGTAAGCGCCGGCAACACGGGCGCCGCCATGGTGTCGGCTTTTTTTCTGCTCGGGACCATCAAGGGTGTTGAGCGACCGGCCATTGCGGCTACCTTGCCGACTATACGGGACACGGCCATCATGTTGGACGTCGGGGCGACGGTCGATTGTTCCGCTCAACAGTTGCAGCAGTTCGCCATCATGGGCCATGAGTATGCCAAACACCTCATGGATATCGCGCAGCCTCGCGTGGGACTCCTCAGTATCGGAGAAGAAGCGACCAAGGGCAATGAAGTGACGAAAGAGGCCTTTCGGCTGCTCAAGGAAAGTTCCTTGAATTTTATCGGGAACGTTGAAGGCAAGGACGTCTACAGCGGGACGGCCGACGTGATCGTCTGTGACGGGTTTCTGGGCAACGTGTCGTTGAAAATCTCCGAAGGCCTGGCGGAAGCCATGAAGAAAATCCTCATGAGTGAAGTGATGAATTCGACCCTGGGGCGTTTGTCGTTGGCCTTTATGACGGGTCCGCTCATGCGATTGAAGCGGCGGACGGATTATGCCGAATTCGGCGGCGCTCCGCTTCTGGGCGTGAATGGGGTGTGCATGATCTGTCATGGCCGGTCTTCGGCCAAGGCCATTAAAAACGCCATCAGGCGGGCGGACGCCCTAGCCCAAGGCCGGTTGATCGACCTGATCCGGCGCGATATTGCCGAAAGTCTGACCTCCCCGATGACGCCCAGCCCGCAAATGGCCTGTGAATGAGAAGCCGGATACTCGGGACGGGGTCCTATGCTCCCAAACAGGTGCTGACCAATGCCGACCTCGAAGCCATGGTGGAGACGTCGGATTCCTGGATCGTAGAACGCACGGGCATTCGCGAGCGACGCCTGGCCGCCCCCGATGAAGCCTGTTCGGACCTCGGCGTGCTGGCGGCGCAGCAGGCCTTGGCAGACGCCAACGTGCAGGCAGCCCAACTCGATCTGATCCTCGTGGCCACCTGTACCGGGGATTCCCCTCTCCCGTCCACCGCGTCCTTGATTCAACACCGGCTTGGCGCCGAAAACGCCGCGGCCTGCGATATTTCCGCCGCGTGCTGCGGGTTCGTGTACGGCCTGTCGGTGGCCGACGCCTTTGTGCGGACGGGGCACAAGTACGTGCTGGTTATCGGGTCGGAAGTCATGTCGTCCATTACGGATTGGACGGACCGGAACACCTGTGTCCTCTTCGGGGATGGAGCGGGCGCGGTAGTGCTGGGCCCGACGGACGACGACCGGGGCATCCTCTCCGTCCACTTACACGCGGATGGGCGGTTGTCCGATTTGATTTGCGTGCCGGGCGGCGGGTCGAGTCTCCCTCCGTCGGAACGCGTGTTGGCCGAACGCCTGCATTGCGTCAAAATGCGCGGCAATGAAACTTTCAAGATTGCCGTCAAAACCATGGAAGAGGCCATACGGGAGGCCGTTGCGGCGCAGGGGCTCGGCATTGACGACATTGATTGCCTGGTTCCCCACCAGGCCAACATCCGCATTTTACGGGCCGTCGGGCAACGCATCGGGTTGTCTCCGGACCGGATCATGATCAACGTCGACCGGTACGGCAACACCTCGGCCGCGTCAATTCCCTTGGCCTTGGACGAAGCCGCCAGGAACGGAACGATCCGGGAAGGAAGTCTGGTCGTCATGGCGGCGTTCGGGGCAGGTCTCACGTGGGCCTCCGGCGTAATGCGATGGTAGAAAGGATCAATTATGGCTACGGATGAAAGACCGGGAGAATGGGCGTTAGTCTTGGGCGCCTCGAGCGGATTCGGCAGGGCCGTGGCCTTGGAGCTGGCGGCGCTCGGCATGAATATCGTGGGGGTGCATTTGGACCGAAAATCCACGCTCCCGGACGTGGATCGTCTCGTGGCGGATCTCCATGCCCTCGGGCGGGAAACCCTCTTTTTCAATGTTAATGCCGCGGACGCGGAGAAGCGCCGTGAAGTCGTGGACGCCGTTGAAGCCAGATTCCGGGCTCATGGCGAGCCGGCAACGATTCGCGTCTTTCTCCATTCCCTGGCCTTCGGCACGCTACGACGGTTCGTCACCGAAACGCGTGCCGATGCCGTGAGTAAAGCCCAGGTCGATATGACGCTGGACGTCATGGCCAACAGTTTGGTGTATTGGGTGCAGGAGTTGCTCGCACGGGGACTCATGGGCAACGGCGGACGAATTTTTGCGATGACCAGTGCGGGCGGCGCGCGGGTGTGGTCCACCTATGGAGCGGTCTCCGCGGCAAAGGCGGCCCTGGAATCCCACGTGCGCCAGCTTGCGCTGGAATTGGCGCCCATGGGGATTACGGCGAACGCGATCATGGCCGGCGTCACCGATACCCCGGCCTTGCGGAAAATTCCGGGGTCGGACGACATGATCGCCATGGCCCAACGGAAGAATCCCTCGGGCCGCTTGACCTCGCCGCAGGACGTGGCGGAAGCCATCGGCTTGCTGAGCCAACCCAAGTCGCATTGGATGACCGGCAACGTCATCTGTGTGGATGGAGGCGAGTTCATCGTAGACTGACCGCTCCGGCTCGGTTCCGGCCCCTCGGCGTTTTTATCCGTTGACTTTCCCGACGGTTTCACTCATACCTTAACTGCCTATGTCCGACCCAATCGCATTCCTGTTTCCCGGTCAAGGCTCGCAGACCGTTGGGATGGGGCAAGCGTGGCGTGAGGCGTATCCGCAACTCATGGCCTTGTTTGAGGAAGCCAACGCGATCCTGGGATACGACCTGCAGGCCCTGTGCTTTGAAGGGCCGGCGGAACAACTCAATCGAACGGAATATACCCAACCCGCGTTGCTGGTGACGAGCCTCATTGCCTGGCGGGCTTTGGATGCACGCCTCCAGCCTTCCGCTGTGGCGGGGCACAGTTTGGGCGAATATTCGGCCCTCGTGGCCGCGGGGGGGCTGTCGTTTCCTGACGCCGTGGCGTTGGTGCACAAACGGGCTCGATACATGGAAGAGGCGGTCCCTCCGGGGAGCGGGTTGGTCGTGGCGTTACTCGGGTTGGCAGGAGAGGTGGTCAAGGACATTTGCCGGGAGGCGCAATCCGTGGGCGTCGTGGCCGCAGCCAATTTTAACTCTCCGGGGCAGGTCGTGATCGCGGGTGAAAAAGCCGCGGTGGAACGGGCAATCGAGTTGGCCAAAGTGCAAGGGTGCCGGAAATCCATTCCGTTGCCCGTGAGCGTACCGGTTCATACGTCCTTGATGCAGCCGGCCGCGGACCGGCTGGCTCCGCACGTGCACGCGGTACAACTTTCCGATTTGACCGTGCCGCTTTTTAACAACGTCGAGGCGCGTCCGTTGGTTCGTGCCGAAGAGGTGCGCCGCTCCCTGATTAGCCAGTTACCCTCCTCCGTGTTATGGGAGCACACCATTCGCGCGATGTGGGAGCAGGGCATCCGGACGTTTATCGAGATCGGGCCGGGGATGGTGTTGACCCGGGTCGCCAAGCGTATTGTGCCGGAGGCGGAACTACATCATATTCAGGACCCGGAGTCCCTGGAAAAGACCTTGACGGCCATGCGTCATTGACGGTAAGACGCAGTTCCGCAACAGAAGAACGAGGGAAGCGTGCTGGAAGGAAAAAAAGCCATTGTGACGGGCGCGGCGCAAGGCATTGGGCAAGCCATTGCAGAATGCTTTGCGAAAGCCGGCGCCGACGTGGCCGTGGTGGACCTCGAAGCCGACCGGTGCGCCGATACGCTGCAATTGGTGGAATCCCAGAGAGGTCGGGGCTTGGCGTTGTCGGCCAACGTGGCCCAGTGGGAAGCCGTCAAGGGGATGGTCGATCACGTGATGAAGGAATGGGGGCGCGTGGATGTGTTGGTCAATAATGCGGGTATTACCCGTGACGGGTTGATCATGCGTATGAAAGAAGAGGATTGGAGCGCCGTCCTCCAAGTCAATCTCACCGGGACGTTTTATTGTACCAAGGCGATTCTGGGTCCCATGACCAAACAGCGATCAGGCCGGATTATCAACATGGCCTCGATCGTCGGGGCAATCGGAAACGCGGGGCAGGCGAACTACGCCGCGTCGAAAGCCGCGGTCATCGGGTTCACGAAATCCGTCGCTCGCGAATATGCGAGCCGGAACATCACGGTGAACGCGGTGGCTCCGGGATTTATCGACACGGCGATGACCCGGGCCTTGAACCAGGACGTCAAGGACACGTTGTTGCAACAGATTCCGCTGGGTCGATTGGGGCAACCCGCCGAGGTGGCGGAAGCCGTCCGCTTCTTGGCATCGGACACCGCGGGGTATATCACCGGACAGGTAGTGCACGTGAATGGCGGGATGCACATGGCGTAACAGGATGAATGACTTCTATTGTTTAACAGGAGGTGCGAAGGTCAATGGCCGCTGAAGAACGTATTCGAAAGATCATTGCCGAACAATTGGGTGTAGAAGAAGAAGACGTCGTCCCCGACGCGTCCTTTGTCGAGGATTTGGGGGCCGACTCCTTGGATACGGTTGAACTGGTGATGGCGCTTGAGGAAGAATTCGACGTGGAAATTCCCGATGAAGACGCGGAAAAAATTCAAAAAGTTTCCCAAGCCATCGAGTATATCAAAGAGAAAACCTGATCCACGGCGCCCATGACCGAATATCCCCCCCGTCGGCGCGTGGTGATCACCGGCCTGGGAGCCGTGACGCCCTTGGGAGTCGGTGTCGACAAAACCTGGCACGCGGTGTGTGCCGGGCAGTCGGGAATCGGCCCCATCACGCGCTTTGATGCGTCCGGTTATCCCTGCCAAATTGCGGCCGAGGTCAAGGACTTCGACCCGGCCGATCACATTGAAAAAAAAGAAATCAAGAAAATGGATACGTTCATCCAGTACGCCATGGCCGCAAGCCGGGAGGCGGTGGATGACGCGGGACTGACAATCACCCCCGACACGGCCGAACGGGTCGGGGTCTATATCGGGGCGGGCATCGGCGGATTGCCGGCCATTGAGCAGTATCACAAGGTGCTTCAGGACAAGGGGCCGGGGCGCGTCAGCCCGTTTTTCATCCCGATGGTCATCGTCAATTTGGCTTCGGGCCAGGTGGCGATCCGGTTTGGAGCCAAGGGCCCCAATTCGTGCGCCGTGACGGCTTGTGCCACGGGGAACCACTGCATCGGAGACGCCTACCGGATTATTCAACGCGGTGAAGCGGACGTGATGTTGGCCGGCGGGACCGAATCCACGATTTGCCCGTTGGCCCTTGCGGGTTTCGCCGCAGCCAAAGCGTTATCGCGTCGCAACGACGACCCGCAACGGGCGAGTCGTCCGTTTGACCGTGACCGGGATGGATTCGTCATCGGAGAGGGCGCGGGCGTGCTGGTGTTGGAAGAATTGGAGCATGCGCAAAAGCGCGGAGCCAAAATCTACGGAGAGCTGGCCGGCTACGCCATGACCAGCGATGCCTATCACATCACCGCGCCTCCGGATGACGGCGCCGGCGCCGTGGATTGTATCGAGAAAGCCATTGGTGACGCGGGGATCCCGAAAGCCGCGGTCGGGTACGTGAACGCACATGCGACCTCGACCTTTGCGGATAAAGTCGAAACGCAGGCGATCAAGACCGTATTCGGGGACCACGCCGCCAAACTGCCGGTGAGTTCCACGAAATCCATGCTCGGCCATTTGTTGGGAGCGGCCGGCGGAGTCGAAGCCGTAGTGACCACCCTGGCGCTGCATCATGGCCTGTTGCCGCCGACGATCAACTTGGAGAATCCTGATCCCGAGTGTGATCTGGATTATATCCCCGGGCAGGCCCGTCAGGCTCCCATCGACGCCGCGCTGTCGAATGCCTTTGGCTTTGGCGGAGTGAATGCCTGCCTGGTCATCAAGTCCACACGAGGGAGCCGGGAAGTATAGGTGCTTTCGACGTCGGCCGGACCCCACCATCAGAAAAAGAGCTCGAAGGTGTCTGAGGAGGCGCATCAACGACTTCCGTATGAGTTTCGCGACCTCGCGTTATTGAAAGAGGCGTTGACGCATCGTTCCCACCTTCAAGAAAAACCCGTTTCGGAGGACAAACAGAATGAACGCCTCGAGTTTTTAGGCGATGCGGTATTGGGGTTGATCGTGAGTGAGTATGTGGCGGAAACTTTTCCCGAGTTGGCTGAAGGGGATTTGTCACAAATCCGGGCCCGGCTCGTGGGACGGCCCGCGCTGGCGGAAGCCGCGCGGAGCTTACGGCTCGGTGACATGCTCCGTCTGGGTCGCGGAGAAGAACGCACCAAGGGCAGAGACAAGGCGTCCCTTTTGGCAAATGCGTTGGAGGCCGTGATTGGGGCCGTGTATATGGATGGCGGACTGACCGCGGCCAGGACGTTTACGTTGCAGGTCCTGGACGCGCAACTCAAAGCCTTGCATCAGGATGACCTCGCGGGGTTCAGGCGGGACTACAAGAGTCAATTGCAGGAATGGTGTCAGCGCCACGTCCATGTCCTGCCGGTGTATGCCGTGATCGAAGAATCGGGGCCTGATCATCAAAAAACATTTGAGGTCACGGTGGAAATTGAACAACAATGCCGTGGAAGCGGGAAGGGGCACAGCAAGAAAGTGGCGGAACAGCACGCGGCCAAACAGGCGCTCGAACAACTTCAGGCTGCGAGTGACGAGGGTAAGGATTTCACGGGTAGTATCTGAGAACAAAAACACAATCGGGAGGATGAGGGAATGATCGGATTACGTGGAGTAAGAAAAGTCCTGTGGGTCATGGGAGTCGTAGTTTTTCTGGCGGGAGTCACCGGGGAACGTGTCCTGGCCGGGAATCCGCAGGCACTGCCGGTCGCGGAGGGCAAGGCGCCTCGGGCGATCATCACCACCAAGTTTGGTAAAATGGAATTGGTGTTTTTTCCGGAGTTGGCGCCCAAGCACGTGGAAAGCTTTTTGAATTTGGCGAAAAAAGGATTTTATAACGGGACAATCTTTCACCGGGTGATTCCCGGCTTCATGATTCAAGGCGGCGATCCTAACACCAAAGATCCAAGTAAGCGACATCTCTACGGCATGGGAGGCCCCGGCTATAACGTGCCGGCCGAGTTCAACAGGATTTCTCATGAACGGGGTATCGTGTCCGCTGCCCGGTCGGCTGATCCCAATAGCGCCGGCTCTCAATTTTTCATCGTGGTAGACAAAGCCTCGTTTCTGGACGGCCAGTATACGGTATTTGGCGAGGTGGTGAGTGGCATGGAGGTGGCCGACAAAATCGTCAGTCAACCCCGGGATTCGAAAGACAATCCCTTGGAACGGATTGAAATAACCGTCGAGGTGAAATAAGGCAAGCAGCGGGCCGGTGCTTAGCCGAGAGTACTTGGCTGATCTTTCATGGGGGCGCTGCCCGGAAGGATGATGCGTCCGGCGGTCGTGCCGAGTTTGGTCAGCTTTTCGGCCACGTCAGGGTGACGGCTTTTGAGGAACCCGATCAGCCCGCTGAGAAAGCGATTGGACCGAAGCCCGGTTCCCGAAAATTCGGAAATAAACGTCAGGCCGCGATCCAGCACCTCACTCACGAGTTGGGCGTCGGGCTTTTCTCCCTCCATGAAGGCGTCGTATTCTTTCTTGAGGGCTTCGGTAAAAGGAGGGGCCATCCCCTCAGGCACGTGGATCGGGCTGAAGGAGCGACGCAACGCCTGGATGGCCGCGATGACCTCTCCATCCTGCGCGTCGCTCTTCGCATGGAAATGTTTGAACGTCACGGCTTCGAGAAAGTAAAACATCTCGGCGGCCTTGTCTCCGGATTGGTCAAGCAGGTCCCTATAGAACGTGCGGCGTTCCTGTTCAAACTGGTCCCCGACGCGTTTTTGTTGATATTCCACGTTCGTATCCAGGTACACGCAATCAGCATGGCACGCAATACTGACGATGCGGTGCGTCCCACAGCATTGGCTGCAAATGGCGCCGCTTAACGCCGGGCAGGGACGCTTGCCTTTGCGTTCCCGGCAATAGATGCACTTGCTCACTGCTTCTCGTCTCCTTCCAACCACCCCAGCCCGTAATCGGAGAGCGTCCGCTTGCGCTTCCGTTGCTTGCCGGTATTGGTCGGCTGTTCCAGGCCGTTGATCTCAGCCCCGTCGGCGTACAAATAAGGGACTAGGATCATATGCTTCCGGCGGTCGATTTTGACGCAAGACGGCGAAATCAGGAACTCGGCAATGACCTGCATGGAATGGTCCGGCTGGACCCGCCAGATTTTTCCTGCGGTCATGTCGGACAGGTACAGGCTGCCGAATCGATCAAAATCGAGCCCGCTTAAATTGCGAAATTTTCCGGTAAAGAACGAATTGGAAATGACCTCGGTCAATGTGCGGTCTTCCGCAATTTCCATCACGGTCCCGTTGTCGAGGCTGGCGATCCAGAGCCGGCCCGACCTCGGGTGAACGGCCAGTCCGCGCGGCGACGCCAAATCCTCGTGTTGGAGATAGAGGGACACCTCGAAATCGCGTTGAGGGTCGATCCGGTACACGGCGTTTCCGGCCGTGTCCAGGACGTAGAGTTGCCCGCTGCCGTCGGCAATCAGATCCGTCAACGCCTCGACATGGAACGGGTGCAGGGGCACGGTCATCGTGGGTTCGCCGGTTTGCGCGTGAAAGCCGCGGATCACGGTGATATCGGCCACGTAGAGAGTGTCCCCGGCAATGCCCATGCCATGGGGGGAATGCAGGATCACGTCGCCTCGACCGCCTTGAATGAAATGCCGCTCCAGCAGGTTGCCGTCCTGATCGAGTTTCGAGATGTATCCGTTATTGTCGGCTGCGCCGGGTTCGCCATTGGCATTGGCGATGAAATAGCTCTCCCCCGAAGGATGAGCGATAAAGGATTGGGGGCTGCTCAACTCGCTGATGGGATTGCCCAACGCCGACAAAGGCCACCAACCAAGAAGCAGAAGCACGGCGATGGCGCGGAGCGTCGTCCGAAACAAGGCTGGCTGGGAATAGAAGGACGGGAATAAAACAAATTGGAGGGTAAAACAGTGTCTCACAACGGCATGCTACGGAACCCTTTGGGAGGTGTCAAGGCAGTGCGTATGTCACCTTTTCTCCTTGATTGACGGGAATTTTTCAGCCCTGTTATCGTAGCGTGACGCGTAAATGGTTCCCTTCCACGTTAAGGAGGATGATGTGGCGGCTCAACTCATTGATGGGAAAAATTTGGCACAGGACATTCGGGACGGCATTGGCCGGGACGTGCGAGCGCTTGAAGCTCAAACCGGCGTTCGTCCGGGTTTGGCCGTGGTGTTGGTCGGCGAGGATCCGGCCTCCGCGGTCTACGTTCGCAATAAAAAGAAGGCCTGCGATACCGCCGGCCTGTACGTGGCCGACCATCATTTGTCCGCGGAGACCAGCCAGGCCGAGTTGTTGACTCTCGTTGATCAGTTGAACGCGGACCCCAAGATCCACGGAATTTTGGTGCAACTCCCTTTGCCGGCGCATATTGAGGGGGAGGCCGTGCTCAATGCCATCGCTCCCGACAAGGACGTCGATGGCTTTCATCCATACAACATCGGCCGGTTGGTCGCGGGGGAGCCCGTATTTGTCCCCTGTACGCCCAAAGGGGTAGTCCGCATGATCGAATCCACCGGCGAACCCATCGCCGGGAAGAAGGCCGTCGTGGTCGGCCGCAGCAACATCGTGGGTAAGCCCGTGGCCATGCTTCTCCTGCATCAGCATGCCACCGTGACCATGTGCCATTCCCGGACGAAGGACCTGCCCGCGGTCTGCCGGGAAGCCGATATTCTGGTGGCCGCGATCGGTAAACCCCGGTTCGTCACACGCGACATGGTCAAGGAGGGGGCCATCGTCCTTGACGTGGGCATCAATCGACTCGATGACGGCCGGTTGGTGGGCGACGTGGATTTCGAACCGGTGCGTGAACGTGCCGGATGGATTTCCCCCGTGCCCGGAGGCGTGGGACCCATGACCATTGCCATGTTATTGGCGAACACGTTGGAAGGAGCCAGGCGAACGGCTGCTTGAAGGGAGTCGTTTCGATCCATGCCATGACACCCCGCACGTTGCAACACACGTTGGCCCAAGGCCAGTTTGCCGTGACCGTCGAGTTGAACCCCCCGAAGGGGACGGACGTGTCGGAGTTACTTGAGACCGCCAAGTCCTTGAGCGGCCACGTGCATGGGATCAACGTGCTCGATAACGCCGCCGCGGTGATGCGCGCGAGTCCGGTGGCCGTGGCCCGCCTGCTGTATGAACAGGGGCATGACCCCGTGCTCCAACTCACCTGCCGGGATCGGAACCGGCTCGGCCTGCAATCGGATCTCCTGGGCGCGCACGTGCTCGGAATCCGGAACGTGCTGTGCCTGACGGGCGACAGCCCTGGCGCCGGCGATCACAAGGATGCCAAACCGGTGTTCGACCTGGATACCGTAAAACTCATGCACGCGGTGAGCGAACTCAATCAGGGACGGGATCTGGCCGGCAACGCGTTGGAAGGACGGACCGCGTTCTTTATCGGTGGAGCCGCGGCTCCCGGCGCCGAACCCGATGAACTCCTGCACAAGAAATTTGAGGCCAAGGTCAACGCCGGCACGGATTTTTTTCAGACGCAACCTGTCTTTTCGGCGAAGGTGATCCAACCTTTCATGGAGGCGGTGCGTCTCTATTCCCGCAAAGTGTTAGCCGGGGTCCTGGTACTTCGGTCGGTAAAAATGGCAGAATACGTGAACGAGCATGTGCCGGGTATCGACGTGCCCGACGAGATCCTGCAGGAACTGCGGAACGCCGGAGACACGCATGTATCCGAAGCCGGGATTGAAATTGCCGTGCGAACCATTCGAGCCGTTCGTCCATTCTGTGACGGCGTGCACCTCATGGCCGGCCGGTTGGCGCATCGCCTGCCCGAGATTATCCGAAAGGCCGAGTTGAACTGATGACGGTCCCCGAATTTCAAAGCCAAAAGGGAAAGAAAAAACTGGTGGTCGTGACGGCCTACGATGCGCTGTTCACCCGCATCATCGAACAGGCCGGTATCGACGTCATTCTGGTCGGTGATTCGCTGGGTGTCGTGGTCCAGGGAAAACCGGACACATTGTCGGTCACCATGGACGATATGGTGTATCACACCCGGCTGGTGGCGCAAAGCCGTCAGCAGGCCATGGTCATCGCGGATATGCCGTTCATGAGTTACCAGGTCAGCGAGGAACGGGCGATTCACAATGCGGGTCGCTTGATCCAGGCGGGAGCCTTGGCCGTCAAATTGGAGGGAGGCGGCGCCATGGTGGACCGGGTCCGCGCCCTGACCACCGTGGGCATCCCGGTGATGGGTCATCTCGGCATGACGCCGCAATCCGTGAACCGCTACGGCGGCTACAAAGTGCAAGGCCGAGAAGCCACCCAAGCCGACGCGTTGCTCAACGATGCCAAGGCGCTGGAAGCCGCCGGGGCGTTTGCCCTGGTTCTGGAGGCGGTGCCAGCTACCGTGGCACAATCCATGACCCAAGCGGTCTCCATTCCCACCATCGGGATCGGGGCGGGGCCCCACTGCGACGGCCAGGTGTTGGTCCTGTATGACCTGCTCGGCCTGTTCGACGAGTTCGTGCCGAAATTCGTCAAGCCCTACGCCCACCTCAAAGCCGACGCCCTCCAGGCCTTGCGGCGTTTCAAGGAAGAGGTGGAGTGTCAGAAGTTTCCCACCGATCAGGAAAGCTACCAGTAAATTCAATTAAACGGTTTGTGGTCGGTCGGTGCCCGGCCTGCGAGTGCCTCCTGCGGTCATGTGCGCACGAGTCTGCGTGGCCCACCAATGCCCATCCACGCTATTGACAAATAATGAAGGGGGCCCTAGGATCGTTGCATGGGCTCTGGCATCAGGTTGGCCGGGCCCTTTTTTTGTGACTATTTTCCGGAAAAGGCTGGATACATGGGAAATTTGGTGGTCATCGGCTCCCAGTGGGGGGATGAAGGCAAGGGAAAAATCGTCGATATCCTGGCCCGGGAGGCGGATCTCATCGTGCGCTTCCAGGGTGGCTCCAATGCCGGGCATACGGTCGTCACGAAGAAAGGCACGTTCGTCTTTCACTTGATTCCATCAGGAATCCTGTCCAGGGGAAAACAGTGTGTTTTAAGCAACGGGGTGGTGATCGACCCCGGGGCCTTGATCGAAGAACTGGATCAACTGGCGGCCCAGGGCATCAAGGTGGGGCGGAATTTTGCCATCAGCCAGCGCGCGCATCTGATCATGCCGTATCATAAGGCCATCGACAAAGCCGCGGAAAAGGCCAAGGGTGCTCGCCGGATCGGGACCACCGGCAAGGGAATCGGCCCGGCCTACGTGGACAAAATGGCGCGTATCGGGATTCGGATGGGCGACCTGCTCGATCCCGAAGGGTTTCGGGACAAAGTGGAACGGAGTTTGGCCGAAATCAACAGTTTTCTCCGGCACGTCTACGGCGTGCGCGTGTTTCAGGCCGACCGGATTTGTGAAGAATATCTGGCCTATGCGCGACGCCTGGCTCCGTACATGACGGATGATTCCTTGCTGATTCACAAGGCCATGGAAAGCGGGCGGCGCGTGCTCTTTGAGGGGGCTCAGGGGACGCACTTGGACGTGGATCTGGGGACGTACCCTTTTGTGACGTCCTCCAATGCCTGTGCCGGTGGCGCATGTACCGGAGGAGGGGTGGGCCCGACAAGAATCGACGCGGTGCTGGGTGTCACCAAAGCCTATACCACGCGCGTGGGCAGCGGGCCGTTTCCCACGGAGTTGTCCGATGACGTGGGCAGTGGGTTACAGGAGCGCGGGCAGGAATTCGGTGCGACCACGGGCCGGGCTCGTCGGTGTGGATGGTTGGACGCGGTGCTGTTGCGGTACGCGGTCCGGGTGAACGGCTGCACGTCGCTGGCGGTGACGAAACTGGACGTGTTGGATGGGGCGCCGGAACTCAAAATTGCGGTCGGGTATCGTCATCAGGGCAAACTGTACCGCGAGATGCCCGTCGACTCACGTATCCTCGCGCAGTGCGAACCCGTGTATGAAGTGTTCCCGGGATGGAAAGGAACGACGACCGGCGCGACGTCCTACAAGGCGTTACCGGTTGAGGCCAAGCGGTATCTGAGGCGTATCGAGGCCCTTACATCGTGCCCGATCGACATCGTTTCAACGGGTTCTCATCGGGAACATACGATCGTGCTGAAGAACCCCATGGCGCAGACGCGTCCTCGGCGCAAACTTTCCCAAGTCAGTGCCTGACACAAGCATGGCCCTACGGTTGAGCCTGCGGGGCTCCGGCGTTTGACAACCCCGGGAGCGGTTGTTAGCATCCGGTGCAGGTGAGCCGCTAGCTCAGTTGGCAGAGCATCGCCCTTTTAAGGCGAGGGCCCTCGGTTCGAGCCCGAGGCGGCTCACCATTTTTGACGAAGCGACGAGCCTCCTGCCGTATCAGAATTCCGTCCTCCCCCAATGTGGATGCCTGGCGGAGGATGAGTGGCGTCGATAGGAATCTGAGACTGGCGGAAGGACGCCTATCTTGCCTTCGGTCAGGGAGAAATGCTAAGGTCTTGACAGTAAAGTGGGCGGAAGCCCACTTTTTTTTGCATTGCTGTTCTCCCGAAAAGCATCCCGGAAGGCGTGGAATTTCGGAAATGAACGGGCTGGAGAGCCAAGTCCAGCGTATCGCCGAGCCGATTGCCAAGGCCCTACGCCTTGACATTGTCGACATCGAGTGTCACGGCAAGGGAGCCAAAACCATCGTGCGGGTGTTCGTGGAGAAAGAGGGAGGCATCGGGATTCAGGATTGTGAACAGTTTCACCATTCGCTCGGGCGAGCGCTTGACGTGGCCGATCCGGTTCCGCACGCCTATCGTCTCGAGGTGTCATCTCCGGGTCTCGATCGCCCGCTGAAACAGCGAAAGGACTATGATCAGGCGGTCGGACTGAACATTCGAGTCAAGGTCCATGCCCCCGTTCAGGGGAAGGGAACGGTGATCGGTCAGTTGACCGAGGTCGATGACCGAGGCATTACCCTGCAGGTCCCGGTGCGAAAATCAAGGCTGTCTCGACAGGTGGTTCTTGAGTGGGATGCCGTCGCCCAGGCCAAACGCGAAATCGAATGGTAACGGAGGACTTGAAAGAGGGTGAAGCAGTCGAGTCTGAGCCGATTACGGGTCAGCACGAAGAGGGGCGGTTATGAAGCGTGAACTGATGGCAGTCATCGAACAAGTGGGGCGTGAAAAAGGTATTGATAAACATCGGGTGCTTGCGGCCGTGGAATCTGCGCTGCTGACCGCGGCGAAGAAACGGTATGGCAACAACGAGAATATCCAGGTCCAAATCGATCCGGAAACCGGGGAAATTTCCATCGTGTCCTTGAAGACCATTGCGGATCAGATCACCGATACCAATGCCCAGATTTCTCTGGAGGAAGCGCGGTCCATTGATGGAGAAGCTGAATTGGGCGATGAAATCGGCTCGCTCATTGACGTCGAGGAATTCGGGCGGATCGCGGCACAAGCGGCGAAACAGGTGATTTGTCAAAAAGTCCGGGAAGCCACGTGGGAGGCGGTCGAGAGGGAATACTCCAAGCGCGAAGGAGAATTGGTGCACGGCATCATCCTTGGGCAGGAACGCCGGAACTACCTGGTGGAAATCGGAAAGACCGAAGCCGTCTTACCCGTTCACGAACAAATTCCTCGTGAGGTTCATCGTCGAGGGGACCGTGTTCGGGCGTTGTTGTTGGAAGTGCGCCGGACCCCGAAAGACGTCCAGGTGATTCTGTCCCGTGCCCACCCGCAGTTCGTGGTCCGGCTCTTTCAATTGGAGGTGCCGGAGGTCACGGAAAAAATTCTGGAAATCAAAGGGGTCGTGCGTGAACCCGGGGATCGGACCAAGATCGCGGTGTTCTCCAAGGATAAAGCCGTGGATCCGGTCGGCGCCTGCGTGGGGATTAAGGGTTCCCGTGTCCAGGCCATCGTGCGGGAACTCAAGGGAGAAAAGATCGACATCATCCCGTGGACCACGGACCCCCGCGTGTTTATCGGCGAAGCGTTGAACCCGGCCTCCATCGAGAAAGTCGGCATCGACGAGGAGAAAAAGGCAGCCTTGGTCGTGGTGGCGGATTCGCAATTGTCACTGGCCATCGGCAAAAACGGGCAAAACGTCCGACTCGCTGCCAAATTGACCGGATGGAAAATCGACATCATCAGCGTCAGCGAGTATGAAAAAGAAAAACTCGAGCGGGAACGCGAAATCAAGGCCGCCTTGGCCGAGGAAACCGCGGCGCAACTGGAACAAGGGACCGGCGCCGAAAAGCCGTCGTCGACCACTGCGGGTGACGGGGAAACGGATGAACCGCTCAAGGTGGCGTCCAGAGAGACGGTTGAATCCGGGGAGGCGTCCGCGTAACGAATCACGATGCGAGTTTACGAATTAGCCAAAAAGCTGGAGAAGGAAAGCAAGGTCCTGATTGCCGAACTGAGCAAATTGGGCATTGCGGTTTCCTCCCACAGCAATGCCTTGAGTGAGGAGGACCTCCAGAAAGCCTTGAAAGCGCTTTCGGGCAAGGCGGCCCCGCAGACACCGGTGAGGAAGAAGGCAACCGGATCGTACAAACCCGGTAAAACCGCAAAAAAACCGGCGGCTTCGCCCGCCAAAGCACGTAGCCAAGCCGCTCGGGAAAAGGAAAAAGCCGCGGAAGAGGAAGTTCGTAAACCCGAGAAGAAACATATTTTAATCAAGCGACGAAAAGTAGAAGTTGTTCCTCCTTCCGACCCCGAGACCGTGGCAGAAGAAGCGTCTCCGGGAGACGGCATCAGCTCCGTGATCGCCAAGAGCGAACCCGTGGATCCGGTGTCCGTGACCGATGAGCCCCCGGAAGTTGCAGCCGTCAATCAGGCCTTGGCTCCAGAAGCGGTGCTTCCCGACGTTGGACCGTCCAGCGAAGATAAAGCCTCGCCCGTGGCGACCGGTGAACCGGCCGCACCGCAACCTGAACAAACGGTTGATGAGCCCAAGAAAATCAAGGAAGAGGAGAAACCGAAAAAGAGTCGGAAGGCCGGGAAACCGCGTGATGCAGACCTCTTTGCCGAGATCTATGAAGATGCGGCTCGCTGGCAGGATCTTCGTCCCCTTCCTACCCTCAGACGGGAAGAACGCACTCGTCACGTCCCTTCGGCCACGCCGACCGAAATCACGAAACCCAGACGAAAGACCGTCAAACTGTCGTCGGGTATGACGGTGAAGGAGTTTGCAGAACATTTGGGCATCCGGGCGGCGGACGTGATTCGCAGGTTAATGGAAGTGGGTGTCGGTCTGACGCTGAATCAACCCATGGATTTGGATGCCGGCGTACTCATTGCCGAAGGACTCGGGATTCAGGTTGAGATTCAGACGGAAAAAGAAGGCGAAGCATTGTTGGAAGAAATGCTTGAGCCGACGACCGAGTCACAATTTACCCCTCGAGCTCCGGTGGTGACCATTATGGGGCACGTGGATCATGGGAAAACGTCGTTGCTCGATGCAATCCGTCAGACGAAGGTCACGCAACAGGAAGCCGGGGGCATCACGCAACATATCGGCGCCTACTCTGTGCAGGTAGGGGAGAAAAGCGTAACTTTCCTGGATACCCCCGGCCACGAAGCGTTTACGGCCATGAGAGCACGCGGGGCACAAGTCACCGATATCGTGGTCCTGGTGGTGGCCGCGGATGACGGTGTCATGCCGCAAACCCTCGAGGCCGCGAATCATGCGCAGGCCGCCGGGGTCCCGATCGTGGTGGCCGTCAACAAGATCGATAAACCCGGAGCCAATCCGGATCGAATCAAGCAGAGCCTGTCGGAACAGGGCCTCGTTCCCGAATCCTGGGGCGGACAGACGATCTACGTGGAAGTATCGGCGAAAGAAAAACAGGGGTTGGACACGTTATTGGAGATGTTGTTGCTGCAAGCCGAGGTCATGGAGTTGAAGACGGACATGACCCAACCCACGAAGGGGGTTGTGTTGGAAGCCAAGTTGGATCGAGGGCGTGGTCCCGTGGCCACCGTCCTTGTCGAAAGCGGAACACTGGAAGTCGGAGCTGCGTACGTGGTGGGAGCGACCAGCGGTCGTGTCCGCGCACTGGTGTCGCACGACGGGAAGAAAATCCGTGAGGCTGGAGCCTCTACCCCCGTGGAGGTAATTGGTTTGTTGGGGTTGCCGGCGGCCGGCGATCAATTGGTCGTCGTGAAAGATGAGCGGGTGGCCCGGGAGATCGCCGAATCCCGGCATCAAAAGCGGCGTACGGCGGAGCTTGGGACCGGCCCTGGCCGGCTCACGCTGGATGCCTTGTTTGCCCACAGCCAAGAGTCGGACAGGAAAGAACTGGCGGTGTTGGTGAAAGCGGATGCGCAAGGGTCGGTCGGGGCCCTGTGTGAATCCATCGCCAAGATTTCCTCCGAGAGCGTCAAGGTGCAGATTATTCATCGGGGCGTGGGGGGCATCACGGAATCGGACGTGTTGCTGGCGTCCGCGTCGAAGGCGCTGGTGATTGGTTTTCACATTCGTCCGGACCCGAAAGCCACGGCGCTCGCCGAACGCGAGGGCGTGGAGGTCCGACTGCATACCGTCATTTACAATGCGATCGCCGACGTCAAAGCCGCGGCCGAGGGTTTGCTGGACCCGACCTTCACGGAACGCGTGTTGGGACGGGCGGAGGTTCGACAAGTCTTTTCGATCCCCAAAGTCGGTTCGATCGCAGGCTGTTACGTCACGAACGGGCATATTGCCCGCGCGAGCGAGGGCGTTCGTTTGTTGCGGGACAGCGTGGTCGTCTTTGAAGGGAAATTGGGCTCGTTGCGGCGCTTTAAAGACGACGTCCGGGAAGTGCAGCAGGGGTATGAATGCGGGATCGGCATCGAAAACTTCAATGATATTAAATCCGGTGACGTGATTGAAGCGTACGTCTTTGATAAAGAGACGGCTAAATTGTAACCCTGCGGCATGGCCGGGCTGCGTCAAGGATGTCGCGAGCCGTGCTGAAAACTGATGGTGGTTGGAGTTTGTCGGATAGAATTGCATTTTCCCGAAGGGCATTCGCTGAAATCGAAACGTCAGATTCTGTCCAGCCTCAAAGCGCGTCTGTGCAGGACGTTCAAAGTGTCGGTCGCCGAACTTGGCGATCATGATCTGTGGCAACGGTCCGTGTTGGGCATTGCCTGTATTGCAAATGAATCGAGTCACGTGAATCGGGTTCTCGATCAAGCGATGAATATGATTCGGGCCACTCCGACGTTGGAGTTGCTCGATTTTCGCATCGAACTCTTGTAGGGCGGGAAGAAGCGCGAGTGTCGTGTCGAAACCGGCGTATAAGCGATCAGTCAGGGTGGCTGATCAAATCAGAATGGAGGTCGCGGACATTCTTGCCAGAAAATGCAAGGATCCCCGGCTCCGGTTCGTGACGGTCACCGACGTGGAGATGAACAACGATCTGCGGAAAGCCTACGTCTACGTATCCTTGCTGGGGAACGACGTCGAAACGGAAACCGTCGGTAAGATTCTCGACAATGCGTCCGGCTTCGTTCGGTTGGAATTGGGCCGGCGCTTGGAGTTGCGCTATACGCCGGAAGTCTCATTCTGGTTCGACTCGAGCGGCTCACGAGCGGACAAGATCGGCCGGCTTCTTGATACGGTGCTCCCTGAGGATGAATCGGGGCGCAAGGGGACCGGTTGGGGCGAATCCGCGGACGAGGGCCGGGCATGATGGCCGAATGCCTTGATAGTCGTCCTTCAGACAAGGTGGCATCGGCTGTGCCGCACGGCGTGCTGAACGTGTCGAAGCCTGCCGGGTGGACGTCGCACGACGTCGTGGCCAAGGTTCGCCGCCTTCTCCAGGTCCGTAAAGTCGGGCATGCGGGAACCTTGGACCCCGAAGCCGTTGGCGTGCTTCCCGTCCTGCTGGGGAAAGGGACGAGACTTTCGGCCTTTCTTCTGCATTGGGACAAGGAATACGAGGCCGTCTTGCGTCTGGGGCAGGAGACCACGACTCAAGACGCCGCGGGCGCTGTCGTGCGCGAGTGTCCCGTCCCAGAGATTCGTCCCGAGACCGTTCATGAGGCTGTTGCGCAATTTTGCGGTGAACAGCAGCAGGTACCGCCCATGTATTCGGCGGTCAAAATCGGAGGACAGCCGCTGTATAAAGCGGCTCGTGCAGGCAAGACCGTTGAGCGTCAGGCACGGCCCGTGACCATTTATCGCATTGAGGTCCGGACCTTGTCCTTGCCTTACGTCACGCTTCGCGTTTGCTGTTCCAAGGGCACGTACATTCGCACATTATGCGCGGATATCGGCCGGATACTGGGTGTGGGGGGGCACCTGAGTCAATTGACTCGCAGTCGAGTGGGGCCGTTTCACCTCGACCGGGCATGGTCGCTTGATGACGTCGGACGCGTCGATGACCTGTTCAGGTACCCGGGGGCGTTTCTGAGTCTCGATGAGGCTTTAGCTGATCTTCCGGCCGTGGTCGTTGAGCCCGCCATGGTCGAGAAGGTCTTGAATGGAGCGCCCGTTTCGGACGCGGCCCTGTGGTCGGAGGATCATCGGGAGACCTCCGTCGAGACGTTGATTCGGGTGAAAGACGATATGGGGCGCTTACTGGCCCTGGGCAAATGGGCCCCATCGACGTCCGATGGACCAACACATCAATTACGGATGGTCAAAGTGTTTGCTGAGACGTAACTCCCGTCTCGTGAAACATGAACTTTGAAAGAGGGAAAAAGGAGGCTGGTATGACAGCGGTCAAGGAAGCAAAATCGGATATCGTGCAGCAACATCGCGCGCATGAACGGGATACGGGCTCGTCGGAGGTGCAGATTGCCTTGTTGACGAATCGCATCACCTATTTAACCGACCATTTGCGCACGCATAAAAAGGATCATCATTCGCGACACGGGTTACTGAAAATGGTGAGCCTGCGCCGGCGTTTGTTGGATTATCTGCATCGAAAAGACGTCGGTCGCTATCGCGCCCTGCTCGGCAAATTAGGGCTGCGGAAATAGTCACCCGTTTCAATGGGGTGTCACGAAGGCCGGAAGGAAAGAAGGAACCTCTGATTTATGGTGATAGCGGGATGGAGGGCAAGGCGTCCCGGAGCGAAACCCGAGGCTTATCAGAGAGATAGGTGAGGGTTGAGCGAGGACACAACGCCGCCATACGCCCGATAGTGCAATAAATCAGAGGTTCCACAAGACAAGAAGGCAAAAAGGAGAGAGGTACATGGTGCAAGCAGTTGAATTGGAGATAGCAGGACGCAAGCTGCGATTGGAGACGGGTCGGATGGCCAAGCTGGCCGATGGGGCCGTGTTGGCCTCGTATGGTGATACCATGGTGTTGGCGACGGCAGTGGCGTCCAAAACATTGAAGCCGGATATAGATTTCTTGCCGCTCACGGTGAATTATCAGGAAAAGGCCTATTCGGCCGGAAAAATTCCGGGGGGGTATTTCAAGCGGGAAGGCGCTCCGTCCGAAAAAGAAACCCTGACGAGCAGGCTCATCGACCGGCCTATTCGCCCCTTGATCCCAAAGGGGTTTGCCTATGAGACGCAAGTCATCGCGTCGGTGCTCTCGGTCGATCAATCGATGACCTCGGAAGTCGTCGGGATCACTGTGGCATCAGCCGCGCTCGCGATCTCGGATATTCCCTTTGGAGGCCCATTAGCCGGAGTCAGAATCGGACACATAAACGGCCAATTCGTGGTCAACCCAAGTATGCAGGAGATTCAGAACGGTGAACTTGATTTGGTTGTCGCCGGTACTGCGGACGCGATCATGATGGTGGAATCCGGGGCGAATGGGTTGTCCGAATCTATATTACTGGATGCGCTGGCGTTAGCCCATTCGGAAATCAAGAAGATCGTGGCGAAAATCGTCGAGTTGCAAGAGCTGGTGGGGCGGGCCAAGCGGGTCGTGCCGGTTGAACCGGTCAGTGAAGAGTTGGCAGGACAGGTGCGCGAATTGGTGGCCGGCCCGATTCGAGAAGCCGTGCTCATCGCGAACAAAAACGACCGGCAAGAACGGTTGGACCAGATTCTGGCCGACGCGGTTGACAAACTGGGCGAAGAGGATCCGGTGCGTTGTCGGCAAGTCAAAGGGGTCTATCATGATTTGGAATATCATGAAGTCCGGGACATGATTCTGGAAAAGAAAGTCCGCGCCGATGGCCGGGGTCCTGCCGATATCCGGCCCATTACGTGCGAAACGAGTCTGTTGCCGCGCACGCATGGCTCGGCCCTGTTCACCAGAGGGGAAACCCAAAGCCTGGCTGTGGTCACGCTGGGCACCTCGGACGATGAGCAACGTATCGATGCGCTCGAAGGGGAGTATTTCCGCAACTTTATGCTCCACTACAATTTTCCCCCGTTCAGCGTGGGGGAAGCCCGGCCGTTGCGGTCGCCCGGTCGACGCGAAGTCGGGCATGGGAAACTTGCGGAGCGTGCCTTAAAGTCGGTTCTGCCTGACAAGGAGGCCTTTCCCTATACCATTCGCATCGTGTCGGATATTTTGGAATCCAATGGTTCCTCCTCCATGGCCACGGTGTGCGGAGGCACCTTGGCCATGATGGATGCCGGCGTGCCCATTAAGGAACCCGTGGCGGGTATTGCCATGGGGCTCATCAAAGACGGAGGCCGGGTCCTGATTTTATCGGATATTCTCGGACTCGAAGATCATCTGGGCGACATGGATTTTAAAGTGACGGGGACCCGAACGGGCGTCACGGCGCTTCAGATGGATATCAAAATCGAGGGGATCACGATCGAGTTGATGCGGCAGGCCCTCGAACAGGCCAGGGCCGGCCGGCTCCACATTTTGGAAAAAATGCAGGAATCGCTCTCATCGCCTCGGGAATCCCTGGCGCCCCATGCTCCTCGCATTTATACGATTCAGATCAAACCCGACAAGATTCGGGACGTCATCGGACCGGGTGGGAAAGTCATCCGCGGCATCATTGCGGAATGTGGGGTGAAGGTCAACGTCGACGATACGGGCCTGGTGACGATTGCGTCGGTGGACGAATCGTCGGCCCAGCAGGCCATTGACATGGTCAACCGGTTGACGGAGGAAGCGGTCGTGGGAAAAACCTACATGGGGACTGTCCGGAAGATCGTCGATTTTGGAGCCTTCGTCGAGATTTTACCCAACATGGATGGCTTGGTGCATATTTCCCAATTAGCCGAGCATCGAGTCCAATCCGTGTCTGATGAACTCACGGAAGGGGAACAAGTGCTGGTCAAGGTCCTGGAAATCGACAAGCAGGGCAAAATTCGTTTAAGCCGCAAAGAGGCGTTAGCGGAAGCGGAACAGCCTCCTGCCTCGTCCTAGCGGGAAGGGCTGTTTGACCAGCCTGGGACGGGTGTCCTGACTGACTATTCTTTACCACTTTTACCACTCCAACCCTGGGAAGTGAAAACATGACGTGGACACGCAAGATCGTCCTCGATAACGGCGTTCGCGTGGTGATGGAACGGATGCCCTCGCTCAAGTCCGTTGCCATCAGTATCTGGGAACACGTCGGGACCAGGGATGAAGGGCCCCGGCAGAAGGGGTTTGCCCACTTCCTTGAACACATGATGTTCAAAGGCACGCGCCGTCGGTCAGCCACGCAGATATCGCACGAAATCGACAGCCTGGGTGGAGAGATGAATGCCTTTACCACCCATGAAACCACCACGCTGTATATCAAAGTGTTGGACCAACAAATCGGGCAGGCGATCGACTTGCTGGCCGATGTCTTCTATCACTCCCGTTTTGACCGCAAGGAAATCGAACGGGAAAAACAGGTCGTGTTGGAGGAGATCCGAATGATTCGGGACGACCCCGAAGATTTCGTGCAGGAACTGCATGCCAAGCAGGTGTTGAAGGGGCATCCCTTGGGGCGGTCGATTCTGGGTGATCAGGCCACAATGAAGCGCATGCAGCGACGTGACCTGCTTCAGTATCTGGAGGAACACTATCGTCCGGAGAAAACCGTGATTGCGGTGGCGGGGAATTTCGAGGTGAAGAAAGTCGAGGCCCTGGTCCGGGCCGCGTTTGGATCGTGGAAACCCGCCGGCCGTGATGGGAATGGCGGGCAACCGCAGAAACCGCCCCGCGTTCGGGGAGGGCTCATGGTCCATCACAAACAATTGGAGCAGGTCCATCTCTGCCTGGGATTCAAAGGATTGCCCGTGGCCCATCCGGCCCGATACGCGGCCCACACGCTGAACGCCCTGCTTGGGGGAGGGATGAGTTCCCGGCTCTTCCAGGAAATTCGGGAAAAACGCGGTCTGGCGTATACCATCTATTCCCAATTGTCGAGCTTTTCAGACGGAGGGGTGTTGACCATTTATGCGGCGAGCGGGGCCAAAGAGGCGTCCTCGGTGGTGGACGTGGTTTGCCGGGAAATCAAAAAATTGCAGAAACGCGGGCCCGCCCCCCAGGAATTGGAACGAACCAAAAACCAATTAAAAGGAACCTTGATGCTGGGGTTGGAAGGGACCTATGGGCGCATGAATAAGTTGGCCAAGGATGAACTTGCGCAAGGACGGTACGTGTCTCTCCGGGAACTCGTGTCCGCCATCGATCGCGTTTCCGTGCAGGACGTTCAGGCCATCGGCCGGGAGCTTTTGGATTTTGGTTCCATGTCCGTGACGGCATTGGGACCCGTGTCCCCGGAGCCCCTGCAAGAAAAATTTTTTGCGCAGGCGTGAAAACCCGCAAATTTTCTCTGGAAAGACTCTTGACATCTTGCAACAGGATGAGTAGCATGGGCCACTCTGATTAAAAGCGAGAAGGTTGTGAGGGTCGAATGGCCCCTTGAGTGATGAGAAAAAAGGGGTAATGCTTTTTCGTTGCAATTGAAACGGTTTTTGGTTAAAAAGTACGAGTCGTTATTTTTATTATGTCATCCTAAGTAAAGGAGGGGGAAATGAAGAAGTCATTTTTCCGTGGGGGCGTTGTGGGAATGGTGGCTGCAGGTCTGATGCTCGTTGGCTTCATCGGTCTGGCCGATGCCCAAAAGGGCCCCTGTTCCAGCAACAAGAAATGTTCGGGTAATCCAAGTGAAGTAGCCACGATCGGAGACATGAAACTCGTCGGGACCGCACCCGCCAGCTTGAAGGGTCGCGTGTATGCCCATTGGGCCGACAATCCGGCCGGAGAAATTCTTTTTGGCATTCAATATTGGAACACCAGCAACCCAGGCGAAACCGGTGATCCCCTTGGTCGGGCTTCCGATGACCGGAACGTGGCCATTCCTGATCCGCTGTTCGCGTGCTGTGCATGGGGGTATCAGGGCGGCGAAGATCGCAACAATCCCTATGCCGGATGGTACAATCCGCAAACGACCGTGCGGTTACGGGTGAAGGATTCCGCTCTGATGAAGCAGTTGACCGACGCGTCTCAAAATCTGGTCGCCATGGAAGTGCAACTCGACGGCAACACGGTTACGGGATTCAAAGTCCTTGCTGCCGAGTAAATTGACGAATTTGATGCTTGGATATAGAAAAGGATTCATTCAAAATTTTTTAGCGCTTAATTGAGGAGGAAGGAATCATGAAAATTGGGAAATCAGGGTTAGCAGTTTTGACTGCCTTGATCGTGGTGGGTTGCATGGCCTCCAGTGCGCTTGCCATCGAAGCGTTCCAAGAACGGTTTGAGTGGGGAGATCTCAGCAAGCCGACCACTGTGCATGGGCGGGTTGCGGTTACCGATCCGTATGACAATGCCGCTTGGGTCAACATCGCCGTGTTTGGGGGCAATGCCGAGAGTGGATACTATTGGCAGAAGTATTTCCCAGGGAAGAATTTGAAAGTCTACCCGAAAGATGACGGCGTGTGGCAAAAACTCGTGGCCTTGGGCAAAGGCTCGCATAGTCAGGCAGTCATGAGCGGGACTGAGGCTTCCAAGTATACCTTGGTTGAACTCGTGATTCAGGAAACCGAGCAGAACCATCGAGTGGTTTCCTCGGTTAAGGAAGTTCCTGAAGTGGCCGGTTCGCCGGACAAGCCCAGAAGCATTCATAGCCTGCGGGCGATCAGCGTCGTCGATTCGATCGACAACAACAGCTGGGCTCAAAACAAGAAGATGCAATATGATGTGATGGTCCCGGGTGTGGGTCCGATTTCCGGATTCATTCCGTACTCCAACCAAGCCCCCCATACCTCCAAGGGGACAAAGGAAGGCAAGTTCGGGGCGTCGTTGCAATAAGAAAAGTCTTTAGCAAAACGAAAAGGGCAGGACCTTTCTCAGGTCCTGCCCTTTTTTTATTTGGCATCGAGACGCTTTTGGAGATCCGCCAAGCGGTTTAATGCTTCCAGGGGCGTCATGGAAAAGAGTTCCAACTGTTTGATTTCCTCAATCAGGGGATGGGGTTGGGGAGTTGAGGGCAGCATGTCGTCAGGGCTCTCTTCCTGAATCCGATTGCCTACATTCTCGGACGACGACTCCTGTTCCAGTTGCGCCAAGACTTCTTCAGCTCGCGAGATGAGAGAGGAGGGTAAACCGGCCAGTTTGCCCACGTGAATCCCGTAACTGCGAGCGGCTTTCCCCGGTGTGATTTTTCGTAAAAAAATGACGTCGTCTTTGTCCTCTTTCACCGCGACGGTGAGGTTTTGGACGCCTTCCCGGAATTTTTCCAAGTCCGTCATTTCATGATAGTGGGTGGCAAAGAGAGTCCTGGCCCCCAGGACACGACGGTCTTGAATATGTTCCGCGATCGCCCAAGCCAGGCTCAAACCATCGTAGGTACTGGTGCCCCGCCCTATTTCATCGAGCAGGATGAGACTGCGAGACGTAGCCCCATGTAAAATTTTGGC
This sequence comes from Nitrospirales bacterium, assembly GCA_965203665.1. Lineage (GTDB taxonomy): Bacteria > Nitrospirota > Nitrospiria > Nitrospirales > UBA8639 > Bin75. Next base: position 2,477,226 of record OZ241905.1, read on the forward strand.
GGTTTCCAGCATTTCCACCATAAAGGTGCTTAATCCGAATGCCAGATTATCGGAGGCGCCCACTCGGGTAAACAGTCGATCGATGACCCCGATTGTAGCTTCTGAGGCAGGGACAAGGCAGCCCACATGCGCCATAAGGACGATCAACCCGGTTTGCCGCAAAAACGTACTTTTTCCCGCCATGTTGGGTCCGGTCAGTAACAATACTCGATGGGCGTCCAAGTCCAGGTAGGAGTCGTTGGGGATGAACCCGTCGGGCAAGTCGAATTGTTCAACGACCGGATGCCGCCCATTCTTGATGAAGATGATCCCCCCGTCGTGCATCTCCGGCTTGACGTAACGATTCCTGGAGGCGACCTCGGCGAAATTCGAGAGCACGTCGAGCAGAGCCACGTGTTTGGCCATTTTTTGAATCCGAAAGACGTGGCCGGACAGGGTTTGCAGGATCGCCTGAAAACGTTCCTGTTCGGCACGGCGTAACTTTTCATTGGCCCCGGACAGTTGGGCTTCGATCCGTTCGAGGTCTTCGGTCGTATACCGCTCGGCATTGACCAGCGTTTGCTTCCGTCGAAAATATTCCGGCACACGAGACAGGTTCGCTTTCGTCACCTCGAAATAGTATCCGTACACTTGATTGTATTTGATCTTGAGCGAGTCGATGCCGCTGTGCTCACGTTCGCGTTGCTCCAGATCGGTCAACCATTGAACGCCGTCCCGGCTCATCATTCGCAGCTCATCGATGACGGGATCGACACCGTCCTGAAAAATCGGGCCCTCTTTGCCGGAACCCGGTGCATTGGGGTCAATGGAGTCTTCGACCAGCGCGGTCACGTCAGCCAGCGAATCCCAGCGCTGCAAGACGGAGTCGAGCAAAGGATCGGCAACACCGTCGAAAAGCTGAAAGAGCTGGGGCAGAATGGACAGGGATTCTTTCAAGCGAAGAACGTCCCGTGGAGTCGCCGTTCCTATGACCACGCGGCTGCTCAACCGCTCGAGGTCATGCAGGTCCTTGAAGAACGAACGAACGTGCAGGCGAAGTTTCAGGTTGTCCAGGAAAACGGAGACCGCATTGAGCCGGCGTTGAATGGCTTGGTTGTCGATCAGGGGTCGAACAATCCATTGCCGCAACAGACGGCATCCCATGGCCGTGACCGTATGATCGAGAACCGACAGCAAGGTGGCGTGTTGTTGATCCGGATGCAGGGGGTGGATCAGTTCCAGGTTGCGCATGGTCATGGCATCCAGGTGCATCTCCCGCGTGGGTTCCAGGAGTTCCGGCTTCTGGATGTGATGATGCTCCAGGGTGGGTTGGGTCTGCTTCAGATAACGCAGGATGCACCCACCCGCTTGGACCCCGGGTCCTGCGGCAGAGAGGCCTAGTGCGTCCACGTGGCCAACCTCGAAATGAGCCCGGAGAATCTCCTGCGAAGCATCCGATTCGAAACAGGCAGACGGTTGTTCCGTCACGCGAGGTAACCGCAGAGGTTCCAGGAGCCTGTCGAGGGCTATCGCGTCCGTTTCGTCCGGGATAACGACTTCTTGCGGGCCGAGGCGGATGAGTTCATCCAGCATCGAGTCCTGGCCGTGTTCCCCGGAGAATTCCGCAATGAGAAATTGTCCGGTGGACAGATCGATCGAGGCGAGCCCAAAACTATGACGTGAATGGACCGGGTCGCGTTGAACGGACAAGGCCGCCAGGAAATTAGCCTCTTTGGCGTCCAGCAACTCATCGTCAAAAATCGTACCGGGGGTGTAGAGTCGGACGACCTCTCGTTTGACCAGACCCTTGGCTGTTTTGGGGTCTTCGACTTGCTCGCAGAGCGCCACGGTTTTTCCGGCTTTCAGCAATTTGGCCAGATAGCTCGTGGCCGCATGATGCGGCACTCCGCAGAGAGGAACGGGGTTGGCGCTGTTCTTGTCCCTGGTCGTCAGGGTGATGTTGAGCAGGGCGGCGGCCTCTTTCGCGTCTTCCTCAAACATTTCATAGAAGTCACCCACGCGAAAGAACACAATCGTCTCCGGGTACTGTCGTTTGATGTCCCAATATTGTTTCAGCAGGGGTTTCAGTTCGGATTGACCCATGAGGCAGCTACCTTGCGCCCGACATGAGCACGTGAAGAAGACCGGAGCTTCGGGGCCCGAAAGCCTGAACGTTCACGTGACGGGCGGTTTTCCCTGAATGGGAAAAATGAATGGAAAGATAGTCATCAGGCATCCACGAGGCAGGCAGCCGGTCAGCCCATTCAATCAGGACCACGAAGTCTCCGTTCAAATACTCGGCCAATCCCGTGTCAGCCAACTCTCGCGACTGTTCCAGTCGATACAAGTCCACGTGGGCAAGCGTCAGGGGGCCGGCGTATTCCTGGATGAAGGTGAACGTCGGACTACTCACGACGTGGGGTTCGAGACCCGTACCCGAGGCGACTCCGCGGACGAACGTCGTTTTCCCTGCGCCCAACTCGCCGATGAGCGCAATGACGTCGCCCTGCTGAAGACGACGACCGATGGTCGAGCCGAGTTGCTCGGTGTGTGACGGTGACCGCAGGGACAGGGTCCAGGATTTTGTCTGTGCGGTGGTCATGTGGTCAAAACAAGCTTCACGGTCGAGCGGCACCAGCGTAGAGCACCTGGGTGAGGGCTTGCGGCAGGTAGGCCAAAAGGTCGCCGGCCATCAAGCTGGGATATCCGTAGACCCGAGCCGCGAGGTCGCCCGCCAGGCCGTGAAGAAAGACGCCGCTTTGAGCCGCCTCCCACGGTGAGACCCCTTGCGCCAGCAATCCGGTCAGGATCCCGGTCAGCACGTCCCCCGTGCCCGCAGTGGCCATCCCGGGATTGCCGGTGGGTGAAATGGACGTCGCTCCTTGAGGATGGGCCACAATGGTGCGTGCTCCTTTCAGTACCACGACGCTTGAATGGGTACGGGCAAAATCCTGGGCGATTCCCAAACGATTACGGTTCACGGTTGCCGCCGTCGATTCGCCAAGCAGCCTGGCCATCTCTCCGGGGTGCGGCGTCAGGATCGGGGAGATCGGGCGTGAACGGAGGAGATTCGTATGGCCTGCCAAGGCGTTCAGCGCGTCGGCATCGATGACCAGCGGCCGGTCGCATCGGTCGATCAGCGTTCGAACCACCTCGGCGGTTTCAGTCTGCGTCGAAAGGCCGGGACCCACGCCGATCGCACTGCGCGATTGCAAAAACGTTTGCAAGAGGGGCAGGGCTTCTCGCGACAGCGTCTGCTCTGCGGTTTCGGGAAGCGGCAAGGTCATGACCTCGGGAATCTCCGAGGCAACGCTGGCTTGCACACTGGACGGCGTGGCCACGGTAACGAGCCCGGCTCCTGCCCGAAGGGTCGCTTTGGCTGCCAGGGCGGCGGCTCCGCTCTTTCCGGATGAGCCGGCAATGATCCCGGCGTGACCGAACGTACCCTTGTGCGACGAAGCTTGGCGCTTGGGCAGCCACGGTCGAATCCTGGCGGGAGTCAACATCTCGATGGGAAGACGGAGGTCTTCGACGTATTGGCTCGGAATGCCGATATCGACGCAATGAACGCGGCCGGCGTGATCAATGCCCGCTCCCAGAAAAAGCCCGAGCTTGGGGTTTCCGAACGTGACCGTCAGGTCGGCTTGCACCGCGGTCCCTAACGTGTCGCCGGTATCCGCATCGATGCCGGAAGGAAGATCCACCGCAACACTAGGCGCCTCCGAGGCGTTCATGGCCTGAATGGCCTCTTGGTACGGGCCGGTGACCGGTGCAGACGTGCCGGTTCCCAAGAGCGCGTCGACCAGCACGTGGCTGTTTCGGACCAACCGGTGCATGCGATCCGGCGAGGGGCTGCTCAAGACCTTGGATCGGCCGGCGTCTCTGACAAACCGTTGATACATGAGTTTGGCGTCCCCCTTGAGATCTCGTGCATGTGCAAAAAGGCAGACCTGAACGGTGCCCCGTTTTTGACGCAGGAGTCTGGCGACGACGAATCCGTCCCCTCCATTGTTGCCTTTCCCGCAGAAGATCGTCACGGTTTTCCCCTTCAGGGTGCCGAAGGTGTCTTCCATGGCCGACACCACGCCGGCTCCTGCCCGTTCCATCAACGTCTTGCCGGGGACACCGGCCTCGTGGATCGTGCGACGATCGAGTTCTCGCATCTGGTGAGCGGTGACGATTTTCATGACGAACCAAGCACGGATGCGCCGGGCATCTAACCGTGAAGCGATGAGGGGATTAAGGCCCGCATTTCCCTGACGGCCCGTTCGAGACCGACCAGGACCGCGCGCGAAATAATGCTGTGCCCGATGTTGAATTCCACAATTTCGGTGATGCCCGTCAGGTGCTGGATGTTGTGATACGTCAACCCATGACCGGCATTCACCTCCAGTCCCAATTGCTGCGCAAGGCGTGCGCCCTGCTGAAGGGCGTCGACTTCTTTCCGGATCTCCCGGGGCTGGTGACTGTTGGCATACGGTCCGGTGTGCAGCTCGACGGCGTCGGCCCCCACTTTATGTGCGGCGCGGATTTGACGACGGTCCGGGTCGATGAACAGGCTGACCGGTATCTGCGCGTCGTGGAACAGACGGATGAAGGTGGTGAGCCGTTTCCGGTGGTCCGTCACCGCGAGCCCGCCTTCGGTGGTCAATTCCTGCCGCCGTTCGGGGACCAGCGTGACTTTATCGGGCCGGACGTGCAACGCAATCTTCGCGGTCGCGTCGTCCGCGGCCATTTCCAGATTTAAAGCGGAAGGGATGATGTCCCGAAGCAGGTTCAGGTCCCGTTCCTGGATGTGCCGGCGATCTTCACGGAGATGCACGACCAGGCCGTCCGCGCCGCCCAGGTCCGCGAGCACCGCCGCGGCAATGGGGTCCGGCTCATGCCCGCCGCGGGCCTGCCGGAGAGTCGCGACGTGGTCGATGTTGACGCCGAGTTTGGCCATGACAACCTATCTTATCAGGTGGGAAGCGAGAACCTCTGACGTTTCATTATGGCAAAACGAGCAAGGGGTCGCAATGAATCATGATCGATGATCTCGGAGAAGGCGCGTTCCTGAACGTCTTCCCGAACGTCGAAGAAAAAGCTGAAAAAACAAAGCCTTTCGTTGACTGGTCGTTCGGCCTCTACTACAATAACAGGTTATCATCATGACGCGTCGTCACGAGACTTTTCCCTGCACCTAAGCGTTATTCTGCTGACCCATGCAAAATTTCTTTCGCATTCAACGCCTTCCACCCTACGTCTTCAGCCAGGTCCAGGATCTCAAGATTCAGGCACGGCAGCGTGGCGAGGATATCATCGACTTCGGGATGGGCAATCCCGATCAAGCGACCCCTCCTCACATTGTTGAAAAATTGGTCGAAGCGGCCGGGAAAGGGAAAAATCACCGGTATTCGGCGTCTCGCGGCATTACCAGGTTACGTCACGCCATCAGTGCGTGGTACGGGAAACACTACAACGTGGACATCGATCCCGAGACCGAAGCCATCGTGACGCTGGGCGTCAAAGAAGGACTGTCGCATCTGGTACTCGCGATGTTGGGGCCCGGCGACGTGGTGCTGACGCCCACGCCGACGTATCCCATTCATATGTACAGCGTGATCATTGCGGGCGGAGAAGTCCGCGGCGTCGAGCTGGGTCCCACCGGAGATTTTTTTGAAAACCTCACACGCGCGTATCGTCAAAGCCAACCCAGGCCGAAAGCCTTGATCATGAGTTTTCCCCACAACCCGACCACGAGCGTGGTGGATTTGGAGTTTTTCAAAAAGGTGGTGGCGTTTGCGCGGGAACACGATCTCTACGTCATTCACGACCTGGCCTACGCGGATATTGTGTTCGACGGCTATCGGGCGCCGAGCCTGCTACAGGTGCCGGAAGCGAAAGAAATCGGCGTGGAATTTTACTCGTTATCCAAGAGCTACAATATGCCGGGCTGGCGGGTCGGATTCTGCGTCGGCAACAAGGAGATCATCGGGGCCCTGACCAAGATCAAGAGCTATTTGGATTACGGGATGTTCCAGCCGATCCAAATTGCCAGTATCATTGCGCTGAATGGACCGCAGGATTGCGTGTCGTCAATCGTGAAACAATATGAAAGCCGGCGGAACGCGTTGGTCTCGGGACTGAATCGGATCGGCTGGCACGTCGACTATCCGCGGGCCACGATGTTCGTGTGGGCTCGCATTCCCGCGGCTTACGCGGGAATGGGCTCGCTGGAGTTCTCGAAGTTTCTGCTCCATGAAGGGAAGGTCGCGGTGTCCCCGGGGATCGGATTCGGAGAAGGCGGTGACGAATACGTGAGATTCGCATTGGTCGAAAATGAACATCGAACCCATCAGGCCATTCGTGGAATCAAGACCGCGTTGAAACTGGACACGCAATCATGAACAACGAAATCGGAATAGGCCTGATCGGATTCGGCACCGTCGGGTCCGGGGCTGCAAAAATTCTTGTCACCCAGGCCGAGTTGATCGCGCGACGGGTGGGGGCGCCCCTGCGCTTGAAACGCATCGTGGATCTCGACGTGACCACGGATCGCGGCCTGGCGCTTCCCGAAGGCGTCCTCAGTACGGATCTCAACGGACTCCTGAATGATGCGTCCATCCACATCGTGATTGAAACCGTCGGCGGCTATGATTTTGCCAAGCGCGTCATGCTGGAAGCCATCGGCAAAGGCAAACACGTCGTGACCGCGAATAAGGCCTTGTTGGCGGTGCATGGCGAGGACGTGTTTGCCGCAGCTCATCGCGCGGGCGTGGACGTGGGCTTCGAGGCCAGCGTAGGGGGAGGGATTCCGATTCTCCGGGCATTGACCGAAGGCCTGGCGGCCAATCATTGCGCGTCTCTGGCCGGCATCATGAACGGCACCTCCAACTACATTTTGACCCAGATGAAACGCGAGGGACGGGAATTTCAGGACGCCCTGGCGCAGGCGCAAGCTGCGGGCTACGCGGAGGCGGACCCGACGTTCGATATCGAAGGGGTCGATTCCGCGCACAAGTTGGCCATCATGGTGAGCCTGGCCTATGGAACACCAGTCAACGTCAAGGAAATTTATACCGAAGGCATTCAATGCCTGACGGCCTTGGACATTCGCTACGCGTCGGAGTTGGGGATGACCGTGAAACTGCTGGGGGTGGCGAAATGGGGTGAGGACGGCATCGAAGCGCGCGTCCATCCCACCATGATCGACAATACGGCGCCGTTGGCTCAGGTGCATGGCGTCTATAATGCCATGCACGTCGTGGGCGACGCCGTGGGGGACGTCATGTTTTACGGGCAGGGGGCCGGGTCGATGCCCACGGGCAGCGCGGTCGTGAGCGACGTGATCGACATCGCCCGCAACGTGCGCAAGCAGGCCTGCGGTCGCGTGCCGCCGACTTCGTTTCAAATGGACGGGAGAATGTCGGTCCGGATTCGCCCGATGGAGGAATTGACCACCCGTTATTATCTGCGCTGCATGGTGCCGGATCAGCCCGGGGTCCTGTCCAGGATCGCCGGCGTCCTCGGGAATCATGCCATCAGTATTGCCTCCGTGTTGCAGCAGGGCCGGCAGGAAGGTCAAACGGTGCCGGTCGTAATCATGACGCATCGTGCGTCGGAACGTTCGGTGCAAACCGCGATCCGGGAAATCAATCACCTCCCATCGCTGGTTTCGGAACCGGTGACGGTCATCCGGGTGGAGGATCAGGAATCATGACAGGTATGGGCCGCGTCACGTGGCGCCCCACTTTCGGTGAGAGAACGCGATGATGCCCTGGCGTGGAGTTATAGAAGAGTTCAGGAAATTTCTTCCGGTCACGGAACAGACGCCGGTGGTCACCCTGTGCGAAGGCAATACGCCTTTGATTCGAGCCAACCGGTTGGCCAAACGAATCTGCCCGCACGTCGAACTGTATCTCAAGGTCGAAGGGGCCAACCCCACCGGGTCGTTCAAGGATCGCGGGATGACCCTAGCGGTATCCAAGGCGTTGGAAAAACAAGCGCGAGCAGTCATGTGCGCGTCCACCGGTAATACGTCGGCCGCGGCCGCGGCCTATGGCGGGCGGGCGGGACTGCCGGTGTACGTGCTGGTGCCGGCCGGGAAAGTAGCGTTGGGAAAACTGGCCCAGGCCATGGCGCATGGAGCCATCGTGATTCAAATCGAAGGCAATTTCGATCAGGCGCTGTCAATCGTCAAGGATCTCTGTGCGAATGAGGAATTCGAACTCGTCAATTCGTTGAATCCCTTTCGCCTGGAAGGACAAAAAACCGCGGCCCTGGAGGTCTGTGACCAGTTGGGCCGCGCTCCTACGTACCATTGTCTGCCGGTGGGCAACGCGGGCAACATTTCGGCGTATTGGAAAGGGTACAAGGAATACCGGACCGCGGGGCAGATCGCAGAATGTCCGAAAATGCTGGGCTTCCAAGCCCAGGGGGCGGCGCCGATCGTTCGAGGCCACGTGGTCGAACAGCCCCAGACCGTGGCGACGGCTATCCGTATCGGCAACCCCGCGAGTTGGAAACTGGCCGGGCAGGCCGTGGAGGAATCTTCCGGCGCGATCCAGATGGTGACGGATGAAGAAATTCTTGACGCGTACCAGGCGCTCGCCAAAGAAGAAGGCGTTTTTTGCGAACCCGCTTCCGCCGCCTCGGTGGCCGGCTTGACCAAGTGCAGCCAGGCCGGGTTGTTCCCCGAAGGCGCCACGGTCGTCTGCACGCTAACCGGCCACGGCCTGAAAGACCCTGATATCGCCGTGGAAATCTCACCCAAGACCCTGACGGTCAAAGCCACACGGGAAGACGTTCTTGCGTTGCTCCGGTCGTGAACGCAAGGCGACGACTCGCGTTCCCTGCCTTTTCGGCTACCCTTGCATTTTGAATAGGATGAACTGAAAGGGCTGCAGCGAAGTTTCCTGAATTTGTAGGGCGGCATCTTATGCCGCCATGAAGAAGGCGGGATGAGATCCCGCGGCTACAAAAGAAGCAGAAAAAGGCGCCACGGATGGCACTGTTAGTCAAAAAGTTCGGCGGGACGTCCGTCGGGACCATTGAACGAATCCATCGGATTGCCGAACTCATCGAACAGACCTATCGAGCGGGCAACCAGGTCGTCGTGGTCGTGTCCGCCATGAGCGGGGAGACGGATCGATTGTTGCGGCTGGCCCATGAAATCACCCCGCAGCCGGATGACCGGGAACTCGACATGTTGTTATCCTGCGGAGAGCGTGTCACCATTGCCCTGCTGGCGATGAAGCTGCGGAGCCGCGGCATCAATGCGCGTTCGTTTACCGGCCGCCAGGTGGGAATCGTGACCAACAGTTCGCACACGCGGGCCCGGATTGCGAAGGTGACGGCTGATCCCGTCAAGCAGGCCCTTGACCAAGGGGTTCTGCCCATTGTGGCGGGATTTCAAGGCGTGAATGAACGCTCGGAGGTGACCACGCTCGGACGAGGAGGCTCGGATCTGACGGCGGTGGCGTTGGCCGCGACGTTGAAGGCGGACCGGTGCGTCATCTTTACCGACGTGGACGGCGTGTATACCACCGATCCCAACGTGGTGTCCGCGGCCAGGCGGATCCCGAAATTGTCCTATGAGGAAATGCTGGAACTGGCGAGTCTGGGGGCGAAAGTCCTCCAGGCGCGTTCCGTTGAATTTGCAGCGAAATACGGGGTTCCGGTACAAGTAAAATCGAGTTTTCAAGAAGGAGAAGGCACCCTCGTGACGCATGAAGACGTGGATATGGAGCAGGCCATGGTGTCCGGAGTCACGGGCGATCGGAACCAGGCCAAGATCACCGTGGTGGGCGTTCCGGATCGACCGGGCATTGCGGCGAACCTGTTCGGTGTCGTGGCGGAACACTCCATCGTGGTGGATATGATTATTCAGAACGTGAGTCACCAGGATGCCTTGACGGATATTTCCTTTACGGTTCCGCGGAGCGACTTGGCGCGTGCGATGGCCTTGGTCAAGCAAACGGCCGCGGAAATCGGCGCAGGAGCCGTGGAAGTCAAGGAGGAAATTGCCAAGGTGTCGTTGGTGGGAGTCGGCATGCGGTCCCACTCGGGCGTGGCGTCGCGCATGTTCCAAACGCTCGCGCGCGAAAAAGTCAACATCATGATGATCAGCACGTCCGAGATCAAGATTTCCTGTGTCCTGGATGAGCGTGACGTGGACAAAGCCGTCTGGGCCCTTCACGAGGAATTCAGACTGGACAAGGCGCCTGATCACACCGGACCTGCGTGAAGAGGCCTTGAAAAAGAAAACGTGATTCGCGTATGTACGTAAAATGACCCTCTGCTTGGTACAGGCGATGAATAGCCGGCAGGGAATGGAAGTCTGATGACGGATCATTTGGAAATCTACGATACCACGTTGCGGGACGGCGCCCAGGCCGAAGACGTCAGTTTTTCGGTTGAGGACAAGGTCCGTATTGCGCAGAAGCTCGACGAGTTGGGCGTCCATTTCATCGAAGGCGGCTGGCCCGGCGCCAATCCCCGGGATATCGAGTTTTTTCAGACCGTCCGGGCGATTCCGCTGCAACATGCGAAAATCGTGGCCTTCGGCTCGACCCGAAAGGCCAATCAAGCCGCCGAGACCGATGCCAATCTCCAAGCGCTCCTGGCTGCGGAAACCAACGTCATCACGATTTTCGGGAAAAGCTGGACCTTGCACGTCACGGACGCGTTGGGTACGGCCCTGGAAACCAATCTCGAACTGATCAGGGATTCCGTCGCGTACCTGCGCGCCCATGGCAAACAGGTCTTTTATGATGCCGAACATTTCTTCGACGGGTTCAAGGCCGATCCCGCCTATGCGATGCAGACGATACAAGCGGCAGTTGAGGGTGGCGCCGAACGGATCATTCTCTGCGACACCAACGGCGGCACTATGCCGTGGGAAGTCCAATCCATCTGGGAGCAAGTCAAGCAGGCCTGTCAGGTGCCGCTTGGCATGCATGCGCATAACGACGCGGAAATGGCCGTGGCGAATACCTTGGTCGCCGTGCAGCAGGGTGCCCGGCAGGTGCAGGGAACCATCAATGGGATCGGCGAGCGATGCGGGAACGTCAATCTCTGTTCCGTACTGGCCAATCTTGAATTGAAGATGCAGACGGAAGTGTTAGGCGGCGACCGGATCCGGCAACTCCGGAACGTGTCAAATTTCGTTTCGGAGATCGCGAACCTGCTGCCGAACAAGCGGCAACCCTACGTCGGGGACGCGGCGTTCGCCCATAAGGGCGGCGTCCACATCCATGCCGTCCAGAAAAACGCCCAAACGTACGAACACATTGAGCCGGAATCGGTGGGCAACCGGCAACGGGTGCTGATTTCGGATAATACGGGCCGGAGCGGCGTCGTCCAGAAGGTGGAAAGTCTGGGTTTCAGCCTGTCCAAAGACCATCCGCATCTCCAGGCACTGTTGGCCCAACTCAAGAGCCTGGAACGGGACGGGTATCAATACGAAGGCGCCGAAGGATCATTCGAGTTACTGGTCAGGGAAGCGATGGGCACGCATCGTCCCTCGTTTGAACTGTTGGGCTTGCGGGTCATCGTCGAGAAGCGGCAGGCCGACGAGGTGCCGATTACGGAAGCCACGGTCAAAGTGAAGGTCGATCAGACCGTGGAACAGACCGCGGCGGAAGGCGACGGACCCGTCAACGCGCTGGATAACGCCCTGCGGAAAGCGCTGGAAAAATTCTACCCCGAACTCCGCGAAGTCCAGTTGTTGGACTACAAAGTGCGGGTGCTGGCGGGCAGCCACGGGACCGGGTCGAAGGTCCGAGTGCTGATTGAATCCGGCGACCACAAAAGCACGTGGGGCACGGTGGGCGTGTCGGAAAATATTATCGATGCCAGTTGGCAGGCCCTGGCCGATAGCATTGAGTATAAGCTGCTGAAGAGCGAGCGCGAGGAGACGATGAAGTCGGGGACAGGCTATTGACAATCCGGTGTCCGCTGGATACGTTGCAAGGCTGGAATCTCCTGGCGAAAAAAGAGTGATCCTCCGGGGTGACCATGCGTAAAGCCGACATTGCCAATCACATCTGTGAACAAGTAGGCGTTTCCAAAACCGAGGCTATGGATTTGGTAGAGTACGTCCTGCAATGCATGAAGGACGTGCTACGCAAAGGCGAATCGGTAAAAATTGCGGGATTCGGAAATTTTATGGTGCGAAGTAAAGGAGAGCGTAAAGGGCGCAACCCTCGAACCGGCGAAGAAATTGCCATCACCCCTCGAAGGGTAGTCACCTTTCGAGCGAGTCAAATCTTCAAAAGAGATGTGAATTTGTAGGGCCAACCTCGTGCATCGGCCCACGGAGGCCGTCGTACCCATGGCGAGTAAGTTCCCGGATAAGGCGTTCTACAAGATTGGTGAAGTCAGCACGATCACGAAATTACCGGCTTCCGTGCTTCGCTTTTGGGAATCCGAGTTCAGCTTCCTTCGTCCCAGAAAGAGTCAGGGGCGGCACCGGGTCTATGACAAACAGACGATCGAAGTCGTTCTGGAAATCAAACGGATGCTCTATGAGGAAGGCTACACCATCATGGGCCTCAAACGGCACTGGCGTCGCCGGCGAGGCCGCGGCCGGGAGGATACGTCGCTTCCGGCGGGACAAGTGCAGCAAATCAGGGAAGAACTCCAGGGGATCCTGGATATCTTGAATGTATCGAGTCATGGGAAGACCGGGACCTCCGCTCATTAAGAGGTCCGGCGTTTCTCAAGTCATGGAATCATTGTCGGGGCGTGGCGCAGCCCGGTAGCGCACTCGCTTGGGGTGCGAGAGGTCGGCCGTTCAAATCGGCTCGCCCCGACCATGACCGTTGTTTTTCCTCTCTCGTCACAAGTATCAGGCTTGAAGATCGTCCTCTTCTTCGATGAGATCTTCGCTCTCCGGCATGCCATAGGCCACAAATTTCGCATAGGACAAATAAATACCGCTGCTGTCTTTCATGGCTTTTGTGCCGGCGGTCATGCGTTCGAGTTTTTTGGCATCCGCACCCTCGGTGGATTGAAGCGAAATCAGATATTGATTGAGGACTTCATTGTAGTGTTGCATGGAACGTTCAACGTCCAAGTAAGCCTGCATGAGCTGGTCATCCATGAGCGTACCTCCCAAATGTAGCGGCTCACCATACACAAGGCTCCTTCCGGGGTCAATATCCGGCAGTGCAGGTTCGTTCAACAAACCGCGACGTTTCGTACGGCTGGAGAAAAGAGCGCCGGGACCATGAACTGGCAACTTCCCGTATGGGCCTTCCTTCTGACCACGCCCTTGATGGTGGGATTGTGGCTGGGATATCGATGGGTGCATCGGAACGCGTCGTTGGCGGACGTGGGGTTTTGCGCGGGCTTCGGCTTGGTCGCCGTCGGCTTCGCGTTGACGACCACGGGCGACGTGAGTCACCGCTGGGTCGTAGCCGCCATGACGACGGCGTACGCGGTTCGGCTCGCCTCGCATCTTGTCGCCAATCGAAACCGTGGTGTTGTCGAGGATCAACGGTACCAATCACTTCGTGCGCAATGGGGCGAACGGGCCGAGTTCTATTTCTTTGTCTATTTTGTCGGACAGGCCGTTGCCGTCGCGGTCTTTTCGATCCCTTTGGCGGTCCTGATGTCGAATCCCGATCCCACGTGGCAGACATGGGAAGTCCTGGGGCTGGTCATCTGGGTCATCGGGGTCGTAGGAGAAGCCGTGGCGGATGGTCAGTTGAATCGATTCCGGCGAGCCCCAGGCAATCGGGGCAAAACCTGCCGGCAGGGACTGTGGCGCTATTCCCGGCACCCCAATTACTTTTTCGACGGCGTGCACTGGTGTGCGTACGTGGTGATGAGTCTCGGATTGCCGGACTGGTGGCTGACGTTGGTGGCCCCGGTCGTCATGATCGGAGCCTTGCTCAAGGTGACGGGTATCCCTCTGGCCGAAGCACAGGCCTTGGCCGGCCGTGGCGAGGACTACCGGGAGTATCAACGCACGACCAATGCGTTCATCCCATGGTTCCCCAAGGATTGATTCGACTCATGCGGCCTTTGAGAACTCGGAGTGGCTAGTCGCCTTCGGGCTCGGTGCTTCCGTGTTGGTGGGTCACTTCATCTTCTTCGAAGAGTTCAGCCATTTCCTGGGCAATCATGTCGTCTTCGTGGGGAACCGAGACCACGTGAATTTCCTTCTTGGCTTTGGTCTCGTCCTTGTCGGGAGCCGGTTGGGGGGCTGAGGAGGGCTCGGAGTCGTCCATGAGCGTTATTCAAAGACCTCCAAATAAGACAGTTCGGTGAATGAATGGTGGCAATGCTCGCAGGTCACGAAATAGCGTGATTCCCGCACGGACATCACGATGCGAAAGTCGAGCGTCACGCCACGACGGCTGCACAAGGGACAGGTAATTTCTTTGAGCCAATATTGCACGTCGGGTTGGATGCGGAGATAAAACTCCATATCCGTGTAGACCGGAAAGTTGTAGTAACAGTCCAGGCAGATCCCCTTCCATTCCCCGTCTTCCTTCATGGAACGGCTGTCGATGCCGAACCGGCTCTTCTTGCACACCGCACATTTTGCTTGGGTGAGTCGTTCCTGCACGTATTGGACGTCGAGGCTGGACATCGTCACTTGCTCTCCGGATGAAAGGGCGTGAATGGTTGTCTCAACAGTATAGAAGCCGTGGTGGGATCGCGCAACCGCCAAGGAAGTGAAGGCATGCACGATTTTGTTGACAGAACCGGGACCTGCCTCCACCATACGGGCATTCTTCATTTCGTTCAGAATTTCGTCCTTGCCGGAGAATCGTGATGCCGGAACTTCCCGAAGCCGAAGTGGTTCGACGACAGTTACACGCGGCAATGGTCGGGGCCACGATCAATCACATTCGGGTCGGCCGGGAAGATATCGTCCGGCAAGGCGTCGAGTCGCTCTCTTGGTATTCCGGCTCTCGCATCACGGAGGTGCAGCGGCATGGGAAGAGCGTCGTCCTGGTCTGCGTCCGAGGCGCCGAAAAACGTGTACTGGTGGCGGAACTCGGAATGACGGGCCTGTTGCTCTTCACGCGGGAAGCCATTCCGAGTGCGAAACACGTGCATATGAATATGAGCCTGGCAAACGGGCCGCAACCGGAGTTGTGGTATTGGAACGCCCGTCGATTCGGCCGGCTGTATCTCCTTGATCAGGAAGCCTGGGAGGATTATCGCCAACGCCGCTTCGGCCGTGATCCGTTCACGATGACTGATGACGAGTTTGTGGACTTGATCCAATCCTGCCGTGGCCGGATCAAGGCCGTGTTGTTGAATCAACACCGGATTGCCGGCATCGGGAATATCTACGCCAATGAAGCGCTGTTGCGATCGGGCATCCATCCGTACGCTCGTGGGTGTCGATTATCGAAGAGAAGAATCCGTGCGTTGTTTGAAACCCTGCAACGCGTGCTGGAAGAAGCGATTGCCATGGGCGGTTCGTCGATTCGCAGCTTCGTCGCGCCGGATGGCACACCGGGACAATACCAGAGCCGGCACCTGGTGTATCAAAAGACAGGCGCGCTTTGTCCAAACGGGTGCGGGACCCGAATTCAAGGTCTCATGGATGAACGCTCGTCGTTTGTGTGTCCAACCTGCCAGAAAAGGTAAGTGCACGGCGTAGACCCCACGCAATTTCGGCGGCACGGCCTAGGCTTGTGCCCCATCTTTTTCTTGTCGGCCTGTGGACCCTTTGCTAGAATACGCACACGCAACTTGTGTCTTCCTTGGACCACAACGCTTTCGTGAAAAAAGTCACACTTCGTGAAGGAGTCGATCTTCCCAACCTGTTTGGTCCGAGAGACTTACATCTCCGGTTGATCGAAGACGGCCTGCACGTGCGCGTGTCGGCCCGCGGCAATGAGGTGACCCTGGAAGGGCCGCCCGAAGCGGTGGGCAGAGCCGAAGGGCTGTTGTGTGAATTGGCCGAACGCACGATCGGCCGGCGCGAGCTACGATCGGAAGACGTGACCCGAGCGCTCAAGGCTGCCGAATCCGACCAACCCGAAACGTCGTCCTTCCTGGATACGGCTCACATTCTCACGCCCAAAGGGTGGGTTGTTCCCAAGACCCCCTCACAGCAGATGTATCTCCAGGCCATCCAGCAGCATGACTTGGTGATCGGCATCGGGCCGGCCGGAACGGGCAAGACGTATATGGCCATGGCCATGGCGCTGGCGGCGCTGACAAAAAAGGAAGTGCAACGGATCGTCCTGGCGCGCCCGGCCGTGGAGGCCGGTGAGCGATTGGGCTTTCTCCCGGGCGACATGTTCGCCAAGGTGCACCCGTACCTGCGTCCTTTGTATGATGCCTTGTATGCCATGATGGATATGGAGCGAGCGAATCGTCTGATCGAGCGCGGAGATATCGAAATGGCGCCCTTGGCGTTTATGCGGGGCCGTACCCTGAACGATGCTTTTGTCATTCTGGATGAAGCCCAGAATGCCACGGCCGAACAGATGAAAATGTTCCTCACACGGTTGGGTTTCAATTCCAAAGCCGTCGTGACCGGAGATATTACGCAAGTCGATTTGCCGCCCGACCGCCCCTCGGGCTTGATTCAGATTTCCGAAATTTTACAAAACGTGGACGGGATCAAATTCGTGTACTTCCAGGACCGCGACGTGGTCCGGCATCGCTTGGTGCAGGAGATCATCAAGGCCTACAACCAACATGGAAACGGAACAGGTGGGACGTCGGCAAAAGCCGACGAATGAACGGGCTTGCCCCTCGTAACCCGGATACACCGTCTTTCCCCGTAGTGATTAGTGATTCGTGTCTGTCAGTATTCAATGTCGCTTGAAAAGCGTGTCGGTTCATGAAGGGACGTTACGCCGCGTCACCGCGAAACTCTTGCGACTTCTTGACGAGGGCGAAGCCGAAACCGAAGTCTGTATCGCGTTGGTCGGCGACACGAAGATGCGACGGTTGAACCGGACGTATCGGAGCAAGGATCGAACCACGGACGTCCTGGCATTTGCATATCGGGAAGTCAAATCCGATGTTGCTCCCCTGCTCGGGGACGTGGTGATTTCGATTCCCGCGGCCGGACGCCAAGCCAAGGCATGTAGCCATTCCCTGGATGAAGAAGTTCTGCGGTTACTGATTCACGGCGTGCTGCATTTGGTCGGTTATGACCATGAGCAAAGCCGCCAGCAGGCCCGGCGTATGCGTCAAAAGGAAACGGAACTGTTTGAAACATTTACTCCCGTGCCGTCGTTGGTGATTGAGTCCTGACACGCGGATCTTCACCCTCTCCCCTGGAGGGAGAGGGCTGGGGTGAGGGGGAGAATCGTCAACCGAGAAACGAACACAAAGAGGGATCACGAAACTCATGGGCTGGCTGGATCGACTGAAAGAAGGACTGGGGAAAACGCGAAAGGGCGTCGAGCGTTCGTTGATGCAATTGATGGGGCGCGGTCTCGATCCCGAGGTGCTGGAGGAAGTTGAAGCCTCGTTGTTGGGGGCGGACGTCGGCGTCCGGACGGCGGATCGGTTGATCGAGCGGCTTCGGGAAACGGCGGGCGGAGATCCCAGGGAATCCATTCAGGAATTGCAGCGGGCGATGGCTGATATTTTGGCGTCCGTGGAATCGAAGTCCATGGAGGAACTCATCCGCACGGGTCCCAAGCCCTTCGTGATTTTGGCGGTGGGCGTGAATGGCGTGGGGAAAACCACGAGCATGGCGAAACTGGCCGGCCGGCTGCGCAAGCGGGGGTTGACCCCGTTGCTGGTGGCGGCGGATACCTTCCGGGCCGCGGCCATCGAACAGTTGGAAGTGTGGGGCAAGCGAATCGGGGCCGACGTGATCAAGCACCGGCAAGGAGCGGACCCGTCGGCCGTGGTGTTTGACGGGCTTGCGGCGGCGAAGGCCAGGGGCGTGGACGTCATGCTGATCGACACGGCCGGCCGGTTGCATACGAAAGTCAATTTAATGGACGAACTGAAAAAAATGAAGCGGGTGCTCGATCGTGAATATCCCGGGGCCCCGCATGAAGTGTTACTGACGCTTGACGGCACGATCGGTCAGAATGCCGTGGCCCAGGCCAAGCAATTTCATGAAGCCATCGGCGTCACGGGATTGGTGCTCACGAAGCTGGACGGGACGGCCAAGGGCGGGGTCGTGTTAGCGATTGCCGAGGAATTGGCCATCCCGGTTCGTTTGGTCGGCATCGGCGAACAGGAAGAAGACTTGCAGGACTTTCACGCTCAAGCCTTTGCCGAGGCCCTCCTGGAGGTTCACCCTTCATGAGGCCAAGCGTGACGATTGCAGGCGCATGGGGCATCAGTCTGCTCATGAGCCTGCCCGTGCAGGCCGCGGACGTCACCGTTCGGCATCACGATTTGCAGGTCGAACTCCAGCCCGAGACACACACGATCATGGCCCGCGACACGCTCCGCTTGACCGGTCATGCGGCTGCAGGCCAGGTCCTCCACGTGCAATTGAACCCGGATTTGGAAATCGAAGAAATTGTTTTGTCGAACGGCCTATCACCGTCTTGGGAAGAGGACCTGTCCTCAGCCGGCAACAAACAGGATGCCTCCGGATGGACGCGCACTATCGACATTCATCTCCCGGAGCCGTCTTCCGCATCCGCTGAAACCAGCGTGTACATCGCGTATCGCGGTCGCATCCAGGATGCGCCCACGGCGTCGCCGGGCCTGCGGTTCGTGCGGCCGGACAGAACCGTGGGATACATCGGTGAAGAGGGCGTCTATTTGACCTCCGAAACCTCATGGTATCCTCATGTTCGCGGGTCGCTCGCCACGTTTCGCGTCACGGCCACCGCGCCGGCCGGCTGGCGAGCGGTCACGCATGGGCAGGAAGTCTCGTTTACGGAGGGAGGAACCACGGCAACGTCGAAATGGAACGTGCGCGCCCGAACCGAAGCCCTGACGCTGGCGGCGAATCGGTTCGTGAAACGGGTGTCCACGTGGAACGATATCGAAATCGCCACGTACGTCTTTCCCGAGGATGCGCACGTCGCGGAGCAGTACGTGGAGGCCACGACGCGCTATCTCGAGTGGTACACGAAACTACTCGGCCCGTATCCCTTTCCCAAGTTCGCGGTCGTGGAAAATTTCTTTCCCAGCGGTATCGGCCTGCCGTCCTTCACGTTGTTGGGCAGCCGGGTGATGAAGCGCGGCTATACCCAACCCTATTCCCTGGGGCATGAAGTCGTGCATTCCTGGTTGGGGAACTCGGTACACAATCATTTCGAAACGGGCAATTGGGTGGAGGGGCTGACGACCTACCTCGCCAACTATTATTACGACGAACGGATGGAGGGTGAGGACAAGGCGCGTGCGCATCGCAAACGGATGATCATGGAATACAACTTGTACGTGCAGCCGGCCGACGACTATCCGGTGGTGAACTTTCATTATAAAGAGAACCGCGTGGATAATGCGATCGGATACCAGAAGACCGCCATGATGTTTCACATGTTGCGGCGCGAACTCGGGGACTTGGTTTTTTTCGGGGCGATTCGTGCGTTGATAGCCGGTTATTCGGGCGAATACGCCGATTGGCCTCAGCTCCGGCAGGTGTTCGAAGACACGTCGGGTAAGGAGTTGTCCTGGTTCTTCAAGCAATGGGTGCACGGGAAGGGAACGCCGCACCTCCGGATCACTCAAGCGCGTGTCGAACGCGACGCCCGCACGGGTTACTGGGTCTCCTTGACGGTCACGCAAAAAGGCACGGCCTATCGCCTGCGCGTTCCCGTTGTCGTGCAGTTGGAACGAGGGGAAGCCTATCGCACCTGGGTGGATATTCGGGAAAACGAACAAACCATGGCCCTGTGGGTTCCGGCCAAGCCCCTCCACGTGCAACTCGATCCGGGGTATGAGACCTTTCGCGGGTTAGATCGTCAAGCCATGAGTCCGATGCTGAATGGATGGGTGACGGACCAACGTCGAGCCGTACTGTTGGCTTCGACCACGCCGGAACCTGAGCAACAGGGCTTGAAGCCGGCGCTTGACCGGATCCGCTCGCAGAACGACGACACGGTCTGGTTGAATGAACGGACCGTCAGGATCGGGCCGCAATCGGTCTTGGCCATGGGGCATCCCCAAACCAATTCGTGGGTCGGCAAAATTCTCGGGTGGTGCGGACCACAGGTCAGGCTGGAAGGACAAGGTATCACGATTCAGGGGACGACGTACTCGGGGGAGCACGTGGCCGTGCTGGTCACTTGCGCCAATCCCGACCATCCCGGACACGTGGGCACGGTCTTCTTCGGCTTCTCCCCACAAGCCGTTCACGGGCTTTCCCGGTTGTTGTTTTTTTATGGATGGGATAGTTATCTTGTGTTCGAAAACCGAAAGGTCGCGGCGCGCGGCTCGTTCGATCCTCCCATGCCTGATCTGACGGTCGCGTTGTCTGATCATTAAGAGTCTATGGCTATTGACATGAACATGGTGAACAACATCCTAAAGCTGTCATTCCCGCGAAAGCGAGGAATCTGTTTCTTCTCCTTCTGTCATCCCCGACCCGATCGGGGATCCAGTGTCTTTCTCTTCATTTCATTCCTGGTCATGAGCGTGGCGACTCTGGCTGGCCTGATTCTGGCTCCAGGACACGCGGCTTGGGCCGACGAACCGGCCGGGTCAGGGAAAAACGAACGGCATTTACGCAACGTCCGGCAACTGACCACGGGCGGCAAAAATGCCGAAGCCTATTTTTCCTTTGACGGGTCGCGCTTGATTTTTCAATCCACCAAAGATCCGGCCAGCCAAACGCTCGGGGACTGCTATCAGATGTACGTCATGGATTTGGACGGTGAAAACGTTCACCGGGTGAGTACGGGATACGGCGCCGCGACCTGCGGTTACTTTTTCCCGGGCGGCCGGCGGATCCTCTATTCCTCAACACATATGGCCGGATTGCAATGCCCGCCCAAGCCCAAGCGGGGCCCCAAATATCGGTGGGCCCTGGAGGACTATGAAATCTATTCCGTGCGCCTGGATGGCCGCGAACTCCATCGTCTCACGTTTTCGCCCGGATACGATGCCGAAGCCACCGTCTCGCCCAATGGGCGAAAAATCGTGTTCACGTCGATGAGGGACGGCGATATCGACCTGTATTCGATGAACATCGACGGAACCGGTCTCAAGCGGCTCACCGACGACGTGGGCTACGACGGCGGGGCGTTCTACTCCCCGGACAGCAAGCGGATCGTGTACCGGGCGCAGCATCCCGGCACGCCGGAGGAACGCGAAGCCTACCAGGAATTGCTGAGCCGGAACCTGATGGAGTCGAGCAATCTCGAACTGTTCATGATGAACGCCGACGGGTCGGGCAAACAGCAGGTGACCCAAAACGGCGCCTCCAACTTCGCGCCGTTTTTCCATCCGGACGGTCATCGGATCATCTTCACGTCGAGCGGGCGTCCGGCCACAGAGGCAAGAGGACGGCCATCGTTTCACCTCCACCTGGTCAACGACGACGGCACGGGCTTGGAACAAATCACCTTTGAAGGCCACTTCAACAGCTTCCCCATGTTCTCGCCCGATGGCAAACTGCTGGTGTGGGTCTCCGACCGAAACGCCAAAGAGCCGGATGAATTCAACGTGTTTCTCGCCGACTGGGTTCCCTGATCCCCTATCTGTCATCCTCGACATTTTTAATCGAGGATCCAGTGTCTTTGCTTTTTGTGATACGATCCGGCGTGACAGCGTGTTCAACAAGCAGCGAGCGATCTCGTGTCCCGAATCAAAGCCCTCAGCGTGGTTGCCCTTTCCGGCAGCATCGTTTTCTTCTGTCTGTACCAGCTTTCTGAATTGGATTTTCAGACCGTTTTACTGGTCAGGTCCCTGCACGATCCGTTCGTCGCGCAACTGGGAACCATCGGCAACCGGTTGGGAGACGGGCTCACGTTGGTGCTTCTGTGCATCGGGCTGTGGGGCATCGGCTATCTCCGGAAGAACAAGGCGTGGCAACAGGCCGGATTCGACGGGCTCGTGGCGCATGGTTTGGCGGGAATCGCTGTCCAAATCCTCAAGCACCTCATCGGACGGCCTCGCCCCCGGTTCACGCATCAGGAAGCCTTCGAATACGGTCCGTCGTGGCAAGGGGGGCTCGATGCGTTTCCGTCCGGGCATGCCGCGGCGTCGTTTACCGTGGCCGCGGTGCTGGCGCGCTATTTCCCCAAATGGAGGGGGCTCTGGTACGGCGCCGCCCTCTTCGTCGGCGCGGCGCGCGTGGTGGGAGGGTCTCACTTTCCCACCGACGTGCTGGGCGGGGCGGTGTTGGGTTTCCTGATCGGCTACGTGTGGGCGCGCGCACTCAAGGAGTGGCGGTGGAACGTGGTGCAGGCGTTGCCGCTGACCCTTCCGTTGTTGATTGGCGGGTGCGCCTTGTTTTGGAGCATCTTCAGCCATCCGGCCTCCGGTGGATTAACGGATGCCCTGTTCTGGACCGGGCTGCTGTTGGTGCTTGCGGGACTCGGCGTCCGGTGGATCATGGCCTGGCAGGGGAGTGGAAACGCGCAACGAACGTTGGGCGCCAACGTCATGATTGCGCTGGGCCTGGCGGCCGGCACCCAAGCGTGGTGGGTCGTCGTCGTGACCCTGTTGGCCTGTATCGCCTGGTGGTTGAACCATCAACCGGAATCAAGGGCGCCCCGAGGCTTCCTGCGCGAGGCAGCGCTCACGAGCGCGTTGGTCATCGTGCTGGTCACGTTACAGGGTCTCCACGGCCTGGTGCCGTAGCGGGTTTACTATTTCTGACCCTCCGGCATGCCTCCTACCATCGGGTCACGAGACAGGAGCAGAAGCCCGTATCGCTGGAGAATCGGCGTAAAAGAATCCACGGGATGGGGCAGGTGTTCACGCAGGTTGGCCGGCAGAATGACCATGACGCGTCCGTCCTTTTTGAGATGCGGGAAAAATTTTTCATGGTCACCCGGATTGATGAACTGCACTTTGTGCTTGGCGTAAAACGTTAACGACGGCAGCTTGCGTCCGTAGTGAATGAGCGTGTCTTCAGGACCGAGATTGAATCCGGCGATCGTCGCCAATTCCTGGGGCGGGTTCACGAAATATTTCCCGAAGCGTGGCAGGGCAAACAGGATCACGACAAGAAGAAACAGCCCCATCATCCCCGACAACACCCAAAACGCCTGCGGCCGGCGGGTTTCCTCACGAACCAGGTGACGAAAGATTGCCACTCCCAAGAAGACGAGGACGCCCAACACGATCGGCGTGACGCCCACGCCGATCTTTGCCGCGGCCGGAAAGTCTACGGCGATCCGGTCTCTCACGTTGGCATAGATAAGTGGTACGGAACCCAGCGCGATGCTGAACACGTACCCGGTTACGAGGATGATGCGCCTCGAGACAATCAGGCCGGCGGGCCAAACGTTCTTCAGGAAACGGGACCAGAGCACGGCCACCAGCAGGGCGGCCGGCGGATACAAGGGCAGGACGTAGTGGGGAAGCCGGGTCGCGGAGACGGTGAAAAAGAGAAAAATCCCGGAAACCCACAGGGCGCAGAACAGCAACAGGCCTTCTTCTCCTCGCGGGTCCGTCGTGCCCGTCCGGAACAACTTCCACTCTTTCAACGATTGCCAGAGGGCGGCCGGGAGCAACCCGCTCCACGGGAAAAATCCGAGCAGGAGAACGGGGACATAAAACAGAAGCGTGCCGCCGTGCCCTTCCATGGGGTTCGCAAATCGTCCGGTGGTATTGGCTTGGGCCGCGGCAACATAGTCCGCGCCGTGGATGGAGAGCATGGCGAGGTACCAGGGCGCGGCAATGAGGACGCAGAGGAGCCAACCGAGCAGCGGCCTGCCCTCCGTGAAATACAGTTTCCATTGCCGGGTGAGCGTCAGGTACGGCACGACGCCCAACAAGGGAATGAGAATCCCCACCGGTCCTTTGGCCAGCGTGGCCAGCGCCATGCCAAGATAGAAGAGCCACAGGAATCGCGGGTTTCGATTTGAGTCGCAAAAGCCCAGCCAGAAGCCGTAGGCGGCCAGCGTGGTGAAGAACACCAGGGCCGGGTCGGTCAGGACCATACGGTGAATGCCCACGAATTCCACGTTCAGCAGGAGAACGAGCGAACCGCAAAACGCGAGCGCCGGTCCCAAGAGGCGATGGAGAAAGAGGTACTGCAAAACGAGTAGCGCAAGTCCGAATGCCGCGGACTGCAGCCGGGCCGTGAAGTCGTTTACGCCGAACAGGGCATAGATGCCGGCAGTGAGCCAATACGTTCCCGCGGGTTTGGCGTACCGCGGTTCATAGTTGAGCGTGGGAGAAATCCAATCCCCGGTTTCGAGCATTTCACGAGCGGCGCCGGCATTGCTGCCTTCGTCGCGATCTGTCAGTCCTACGTCTCCCAGTCCGAGCAGGAGCAGCAGACACCCGCAGATGAGCAGAAACGCCAGGTGAAGGGTGCGCGTGGAAAACGGCTGTGACTCGACCGCGGCGGCATCAGTCACGGGTCGCGCGCTTTCGCTGCTTGTGGATCAGCATCAGATTCCGCAAGTAGACCAACGTGCCGGTTCCCTGTCCGATAATGAACACCGGGTCGTGGCGATGGATGGCATACGACAGGACGATCAGGCTGCCGGACAGGCTCATGTACCAAAACGCCACCGGAATTTGGCTCTCCGCTTTCCGTTCCGACGCGATCCACTGGACCAACCAACGGGAAAAGAACAGGGCCTGCCCGAAGAAGCCGATACCCAGCCAGATGCCTTCCGCGGTCGTCAGGTTGACAAAGTAGGCGCTGATACCGGCAACGAGTTCGCTCATTGATCAAGGAAAGGGGTGAAAGGATGCGAGGCGTTCGTTTCCTGCATTCGTCCGCGTGTTGTCGAAGGGAATGACGGGTTGGAAGGGGTCAATTCAATATTGCGATCTCGACGTGGTCCGGCCGATCAAGCAACCTTCACGCGCGCTTCCCACAGATCATATTCCGCCTGCATACGGACCCACATCTCTGCACTGGTGCCAAGTGCGGACTCAAGGGCTATGGCAAAGGCAGGGGAAATGCCTCGCCTGCCGTTTACGATCTCGTTGATCTTGCCGGGTGAGCACCCACAGCGTTTGGCCAGACGGGTCTGGTTGAGACTCATCTCTGCCATGTAAATTTCAGAGAGCACCTTGCCGGGATGGAGTGGCAGGGGATTGGAAATCACCATGATCACCGATGGTAGTTATTGATCTTGACATCTGAAAATTCAGGAGAAGTAGTGTAATTTGTAGCCGAAGGTAACGCAAGCTACTCTTTCCCGAAGACCCCAATGGTCGGGAAAGAAGCGGTCATTTCGGAGGCGCGTCGGAAGAATCGACCGGTTCATTGACGATCATGTAGTGAAAGCAGCGCTTTTGCATCCATCGGACGGCCACGAGATCGTACAGGCCGGCGAAGAGGCGATTGCCGACTCCATATTTGGAACGCCCATGGGCTCGCGGGAAATGTTGAACGGGCACTTCGGTCACGGAGAACCCGTGCATCTTGGCGAGCGCGGGGAAAAACCGGTGCATGTTGCGGAACAGGGGAATGCGTTCGACGACCGTGCGCCGGAAGATTTTCAAGGAACAGCCGGAATCGTGAATGCCGTCGCGGAGGACGGTGTTGCGGATCAGGTACGCCAGTCGCGACGAGAGACGCCGGACCAACGTGTCGAGCCGCTGCCGGCGACGTCCGCACACGAGGTCGTACTCCGTGATCAACGGCAGCAGCAGGGCGATATCCGCGGGATCATATTGCAGGTCGCCGTCCAACGTGGCAATCAATTCCCCGCGGGCATGGCGAAAGCCCGCGTCGAAGGCCGCGGTTTGCCCGTGGTTCCGGTCAAAATGGAGCACCCGGACTTCAGGGGTCTGTCTGCCGATCTCATCCAACAAGGCGGAACTGCCGTCCGTGCTGCCGTCATCCACGTACACGATTTCGAACGGCGCTCCGTGCGACTGCTCCAGGCTTCCGAGGACTTTCGTCAATTGAGTGGTCAACGGCTGAAGGTTGTCCCGCTCATCCTTGATGGGGATCACCATGGAGAGCCAGGGTGGTGGAGAGTGCGTCATACGCGGAGGTTCACGTGCGGGGCATCAACGGGAGGCAACATGGGAGGAACATCGTTCACGAGGCTCGGCGGTTATTCTACCCATCGCCCGTAAACGGGTCAAACCAATGTACTCGTTCAGTACATATGAAACAGACGCCAACCCTGTACCACTATTCCCATCCCCACCCTCTTTGTACGCGCGCCATTCCACGAATCCCCCCCCTCAGGCTTTCGGCGTCACCGTGAAACGCAGGGTGCCCATGCGCGTGATTTCATTGGCCTCGTACCCCACGAAGATGTCGATGCGGTACTGTCCCGGAGTCCAGCCGGCCTGCGACGGCGGGAAAAATTTGAGATACCCGCTTTCATCTTCCAAGGCCAGGTAGGCGCTTTCTTCGTCGGAGAAAGTTTGTCCGGACGATCCCGGGACGTTCTCCGGAAACAGGCGCCCGATGATCTCATACGAGCTATAGTGTTTGAACACGCGAAACACGACGTGGATGGCCGGCGCATCGGCGGGAAATTCTTGGGTCGGATGAATGGGATAATAGCGGTGGCCGCGCCGGAGATCCAGATCTTCTTCAAAGCTTTCCGCCAGGGTGATGTGACGCAACAAGCCGCCCGGCGCCGCGTCAGTAAAATCGGACAGGTCGAGACCGGGGTTCTTGTAATAGTCCATTGGGTCGGAAGCCACGTCCTCCGGAGCAGAGGGCATGGTGTCGAACTGGGAAAAGCCGTGTTGAAGTTCATCGGGACTGAAAGGCGCCGGCACGCCGTCCTGCGCCAGGCCCGGCCCCGAAAAGCACAGGAAAAATAGGATGAAGACGAGATGGGAGATACGCATGCGGCAGACTGTAGGGAACGATGATCGTTGTTCCCTACTATAGCAGGCCAAGGCGTTGCCTTGCGAGGCGAAAAAGGCCTTTGTTAGAATCGCTTTCCTTTCGGAAGGTCCTGATTCTTGAACATTTGAAGTTGGGTGATCAAGTGGCTGAGCACGTCGCTGAAAACGAAGAAGCGTTACCGCAATTATTAGGGGATTTCGCGCCGATAGACGTCTGGCAACGGCACATGAATGCGGTGTTCTACGGCCTGCGGGGCGAACGCGTGAGGGAATTCTATCAGACCTTTGCCGCGGCGGATTACCGCCTGGGGTACGCCTTGGCCGCGGATTACGTGCAACAGGCCGCGCAACGCCGAAAAGCCGATCCCGAGAAAGAAACCGGGACGCTCACGATCATGGAGTGGGGCTGCGGCAACGGCAATCTGGCCGCGTGCTTTCTGGATCACGTCAAGGCCCTGGACCGGGACGCCGCGCTGTACCCGCGCATGCAGTACGTGCTGATCGATGCCTCGGAGACGGTGCTTGACGGCGCGAGAGCGAATGCGGAGTTGGCCAAACACGGGGACCGCGTGCAATTCGTACAGGCGACGGTGCCGGACCTGCCATCGTATGCCGACGGGTCAATCGACCGGATTTTCTGCAACGAACTCTGGAGCGAGTTGCCGACCAAACTCCTGTTGCGCAAGGCCGGTGACGTCATGGAAGAACACATCCGGCCCAATCTGAAGGAAACCCGGCTCGTCGATTATCCGGATTGGCCGGGGTTGGTACAAGCCTTCGATGAAGCCGACACCGCCGGGCTCAAACCGCTCCCGGCTTTTCTGGAAGACATCCTGTGGGAACGCGAGTACCACAAGATCGAAGCCAAGGATATGCCGTTCCGTCGCTTGATCACGGATTTTCTCAAACTCTTCGATGAAGAACTCCTGATACCCGTGAACGTCGGCGCGGCTGCCTCCCTCAAGGAAGCGCATCGGCTGCTGGCCCCGAACGCGCTCGGGTTCAGCAGCTTCGATGCCGGCACCGCGGACGAGGCCGTGCTCAATGATCCGGAAAAACCCTGCTACAACCTGGTGGGCGGGCAATTCAGTTTTATGGTCAACCTGGCGCTGTTGGAAGACGTGGCCAAACAGGTCGGCGGCGGGCAGGTCACGATCGAACCGCAAAAAGAATTTGTCGGAAGAAGTCTCGGGGGCAACGTGATGAGTCTCATGGACGTCTTGGCCTCTCATCCCAACCTGCCGCAGGACGCACCGTGGCAAATAGACGGGTTGCTCCTGAAGACCGTCGAGGCCGTGAATGCCGGGTATGCGAGTCCCTACGAGCGAACCATCGACTTGCCCCTGTCGCCCGAGACCCCTGAGAATACGCGCCGGGAGTTGGAGCAACTGTTGGCGCAACAGGCAAAATACGGCGTCCCGGATACCGTGGCCTACCTCGCGGAAGAAGAGGTCATGAAGGCGGCAGGTCAATTGGAAGAGTTGGGCTACGACCGGGACACCCTTCGGGCCGCGCTCATGGCCCCGCCGCAACCCGTCGATTATTTCCATTTCCGAATGGGACAGGGAGAAGGATAATGCAGTAGGTGCCATTACCTGTGTGATCTTGGGTCATTCCGGCAGGGACAGGCCTGTGTGCCTGCCCGTCGCCCTGTTTCGGAACGGTCGTTTTGGACTTGCCGGAATGCCCGTTCCGAAAAAGCGACTTGACCCTAAATTTTTTGTGGACTTCTTTATTGTGTGCGAGTATACTGCTCGCACGTACAGACCCGTAAGAGTCGGAGAGTGTGTCGGAATGAAGTCACAGCGAGAGGGTGAAACATGATAGGTTCCTTTGGGTGGATGGAATTATTACTCATCCTGTTCATCGTCCTCATTATTTTTGGGGCCGGGAAAATTCCGCAATTGGGAGAAGGATTGGGGAAAGCCATCAAAGGGTTTAAGAAGTCGATCAATGAACCGGAGGCCATGGACGTGACGCCGCCGGATGAAGCCGATATGGGCGCGACAGCGGCCCCGCAACCGGGTCAGATCACGGAGCCGGTCATCGCGCAATCCACTGCAGTTCCACCGGCTGGAGAGCCGGTCCCCCAAGCGGCACCGGCACCGCAGCCCGAAGCGCAAGTACAGGAAACCAGGCAGGCATAGCGGCGCGATCCGATCGTGACCGACGAGGAGAACAATGTTCGGCCTGGGGGCAATGGAAATTCTGATTATTCTGGTAATTGCCTTTCTGTTGTTTGGTCCCAAGGAATTACCGGAAATTGGAAAACAGGTCGGGAAGGCCGTCAAGGGGTTTAAGGAAACCGCCGATGATTTACGGCAGTCCGTCGAGCCGGAAATCAATATGATTCAGCAAGAAGTCAAGATGGTGGAGCAGGACCTGCAATCATCCATGAAGGAAGCGGAAGACACGATCAAGGGCGCAGGGGACGCGGCCTCCGCCGGCATCAACGAAGGAAACAAACCCGTGTGACGACCGATCCCCCTCCTTTGTAAATCTCCCTCTCCCCTGGCGGGAGAGGGTTGGGGTGAGGGGTGGAGAAAAAAAACAAAACAAATATTCCACAACCTCTTGCAATAAAATAGAATTTGGCCTATATTTGGAAGCTAATTTTAAAGATGACGACACGAGTCTCACAAACAGGCGACCCGATTATGTCACTCACTGAGCAAAGGAGGTGCAGGAAAAGACAAAGAAAAGGGAATGCTTGTTCCAATAGAATGCTGAAATAATGAAACAAGTCGTACTTATGATAATAAAGGGAAATAAAAAGAGCAGTCATCATACTGGGCCGGCAAAGAATCACGCACTGCCCGTAGGGGGAATCAACTTACAGGAGGAGTCACAATGAAACGATTGAACTACGGTATCAAATGGACAATGGCTGCGATCCTGCTTGCCGGGATCACGGCTGTTCCGGCTTTTGCCGAGAAGACCACGCCGGCCACAGGTAAGAACTCGGCCGTGCCGGCGGTGCCGCGCGCGATTCCGGATCTGCTTCCGTATCACAAATTCGATCCGCCCAAGAGCAAACTGTTCGACATCAACAAGCTGACCATTTCCGGCGACCTGCGGGTCCGTCCGGAATTCCGGACGAACGGCACCTTTGGTGGCCCAAAGAACAACACGTTCATTGTGCAGCAATGGGCGCGGTTGGGCTTCAACTACTCCATCTCACCGGATGTGACGTTCTTTTTACAGGGGCAACATTCCAAAAACTGGGGGGTCACCAGGAGTACAGGTGCCGGCGACGCTAATGGAACGGATGGAACCCTCTTTGCCCGCCAGGCCTACATGCTGGTGCGGAACTTCCTGGTGCCGAACCTCACCATCAAAGCCGGTCGGCAACTGGTGGTCTGGGGCAACCATCGCATGTTCGGGCATTTCGACTGGAACAACGTCGGCTGGACCCACGACGGGTTGACCATGAACTACAAGCTTAGCAAGAGCACCAACCTGCAAATCGGCTGGTTGCGGACGGCTGAGCAAAACTGTAAGACTCCGACATCAGGGAACTGCATTGGTCCCACCCAGGCCTTGGCTGCGGACGGCGGCAACAATGCAATAAGTAACGATGGCGATGTGGTCTATGTCCGGGCGCCCATGAAAGTCGCGGGCGTGGTGCTGGAACCCACCTATATCTGGCACAGCAATGGGACCAATGCTGGCGCCAGAACGAATGCTCGTCCGGTCAATCAAGACAGGCATACCGTCGGTGGCCGGGCAGTCAAGAAGTTCGCTGCGGGAGGCGCCCGCGTGGACCTGACGATGGAAGGTTACTACCAATTCGGGGAAATCGGTAGTATGGCTACAGGCCCCAAGGACTTGGATATCGAGGCCTATGCCTTCCATATTGATGGTGGTGTGACTCTGCCGGTTCCCATGCAACCCCGCCTGAGTGCCGAGTTCAACGCTGCGTCTGGCGACCAGGATCCGAATGACAACAAATTCGGCGGCTTCGATCAATTGTACCCCACCAACCACATTCACTTCGGGTACATGGACCGCATGTCCTGGAAAAACATGAACCATTTGGCGTTCGGTCTCCAAATGCGGCCCAACGCGGACAGCCACTTCGAAGTGACCGGCCACGTGTTCTCGCTCCAGGAGCAAACCGACGGTTGGTATCATGCTGGCCAAAATGCAATGCCAATTAGCCGGTCGGCGGGCAATAACGCGACAGAACTAGGAGAGGAAATTGATGTGGTCTATACTCACTTCTTCACCCCTGGGAACCACGTGGCTTGGCAGATTGGCGGTGGGGTCTTTTTGCCGGGTGATTACATTGAAAACGAACGTGGTGGGAATGCTTCCGAACAAAGCTGGGGCTATACCCAACTCTGGGTGAACTTCTAAGAAGAAGTAATCCTGTGAACTCAATCCCCGCTGAGGCTCATCCCTCAGCGGGGATTTTTTTGTGCCACTCCCCATCACTCCCCCCTTGCTCATACCCTCTTCCCCTCTGTCATCCTTGTATGTGTTCAGTAATTCCCTTCAACTGCGCTCAGGGCAGGCGTTGACACTTTCTGACCCTCTTTTCCCCTCCTTTGTAAGCCTGTCCTGAGCCTGTCGAAGGGGAGGGGCGAAGGGGAGGTAGAGCTTGCGGCTATCATGGCGAATCCTGCTCCGTGCATGGTTGACTCTACCCCTCCTATCCTCCCCTTACAAAGGGGAGGAACAAGAAACTCCTTTGTACAGTTCGTAACGTTTTGTACAATATGTACATTTTGTAACATATGTAAACTTTGTTACATTTTGTACAATATGTAACATCACGCATCATTGTCTATCTGGTCGACAATCCACAGCTTGATGATAGATAAATATTTCTATACAAACGGTATACGCTCAGAATTGGCCAAATCCATGCGTCTGAGCGTAAGAAGGAGGTGGTGACGTGGGTCAAGTGAACTTCCGAATGACAGACGAGCGTCTGGCCCTTATTGATCGGCCGGCGGCGATTCGAGGCGTCACGCGCACCGAATTCGTGCTCCGGTCGAGTGAAGCAGCGGCGATCGAGACGTTGAATGAGCGCCCGGTCATTGTGCTCGATGACGAGGCTTACGATGCTTTTGTCGCCGCGCTTGATGCTCCGGTCCAACCGAACGACCGCTTGAAAGAACGGTTTGCCCACCAACCGCTGTGGGCACGATAATTACCCCTGCTTAGACACCTTCAGAGCTTTTATCGACAGCTTTCCTCATTCTCCCTACAGACTCTTCTCCTGTCATCCCCGACCTGATCGGGGATCCAGTTCTTTTTGTCGGGAATGACCAAAGAGCGTTACTGGTACAAATCTTTTGCCGTTGAAAGAATTATCGTGCGAGCGGAAGGGCCAGGAGGGGAGAGGAGTCCGGCAGCAGACGGGTGATCCTGCTTGATGCGGACGCTGATTCGAGGAATTCGCCGACGGTGATGGTTCCGTTCTTGTTTGCGTCCGCGTTGTCTGACAGGCCGGCCAGGACGTCGGGCGGGTTGGCTATTCTTTGTCCGGGTCGTCTGCGTAGTTGAATGACGGGGGTCGCGTCCTGCTTGGACAAACCGCTGATCCAACGCACCGGAGAGGACTTATCGGCGGATGCGTTTGGTCCGGCTTGCTTGACAATCGGCGTATCGAGGATCAGCAGGGTCAGCCGGTTTTGAAGTTTCCCCAAGAGACGCTGGAGGGTTCGTAGCGAGATCAACTGTTTGCTCGATGCCTCCGGCGCCCCTTCATAGGGGACCAAATAGACTTGGCCGTTTCCCTGGTCGTGAACGGCCTGACCCGAAAAATATACGACCAGCACGGATTTCTTCCCGATTCGTTGACGGACCCATTTGAGCAGTGTTTTGGCTATGTCTGCTTTTGCGGCATTGTTCCCCTGGAGGACGCGGATGTTCCGGTTGGGGAACAACCCGGTGCTTCGCAAGGTATCCCGCAAGGTCATCAAAAGACCGTCGGGTGTGCGATAGGCCTCAGGCCAAGGGTGCTGATACGCATCCATCCCGACGAGCATGGCCACGTATGCATCCGTGGCAGGAGCCGTTTGCCTCGACTTCGTCGTCGTCGGCCTTTGTTTTCGCATGGCGGCCCGTGGCTTGGATGGGCGGGCTCCGGAGCCTAATGCCGCAGTTCCGGGCTGGAGCGGCGCCACAATACGGTGAGACCCGATGTGCGTGCCGTCTTCGAGTTGCAACGAAACCACCAGTTCCGCCTTTTGCCCCGGCACGTCGACCGGCATGAGGCCCCGAATCTCCGTGGTCCTGGTTTCTCCGGGCTGGAACGTGCCCATGGAGATCGGAAGCGGTGTCATCTGTGAAAAAGCTTCGACCAGGGTCGTGTTCCCTACGACGTTGGCAGTGGCCGTGGTGACGGCGGCACTCCCCAGATTGGTGGCTTCGATCATCAGCACAATGGCTTCCCCGCCTTCGAGAATCAAATTATCGTTGCCATCCTTCAGCATCGTGCGAAAGGTAAAGAACGGACGGTTTCCCGCTGCGGCGGGGGCCGGAGCCGAGAACCTGGGCGCGGCTTGCGGTGCGGCCCGCGGCGCGTATTGAGGCGTGGACGGGGTGAATGCCGGTTGCCGATCCTGCTGCGCCATCAGGGATTGCGTGCCGCCGTCCTTCAGCACCTGCGGAACCACTGCCACGAGTTGTTCGGCCAGTTCCGCGGCCGCCCCGTTGATTTTGGCATCGTATTGGCCTGTGGTGCAGGTGACGGATTGGCCGGTAATGGTCGGAGCCCAAACCCTGACCTGGCCGCCGTAATGCAAAGGGATTTGTCCCAACGCGGCTCCGCTTCTATCGATGAACACCGCTTGCAGCTTGAAGTCGAGGTTGGCGAGGTAATTGTCTT
The DNA here is from genome assembly GCA_965203665.1 of Nitrospirales bacterium. Classification (GTDB taxonomy): domain Bacteria; phylum Nitrospirota; class Nitrospiria; order Nitrospirales; family UBA8639; genus Bin75. Next base: position 2,510,890 of record OZ241905.1, read on the forward strand.
CATCCGCCATACGGTCGACCTCCCGGAACGCTTGGTTGACCATGCTGATCTGGATAACCAGATCGCTTGGCTTGGCCACTCGGACGGCTTCTCCGGTTCCCGAATAGGCCGTGACGGACTGAAAGGTTTCCTGTGCCAGGGTGAGAAAATTTTGGACGATAGCCTCTCCCGTGTTCAGTGTATACGGCAGGTCGCACGCCTGAATTTCGAGTGTCGCGTCCGTGACGCTTGGATCAAAGGCATACGCCACCGAGATGGGAATGGCCGGCTCCTTGGGTTTTTCGTCTTCGCCAAATCCAAAGCTGGGCAGGCTGATGTCCGGGAAGTCCAGGTCCGGCATACTCACGTCCGGGAGATATGAACAGCCTGAAAACTGGAGGATCGACACGAAAAGCAGAAGTCTCGTGAGGGTACACGTCTTGAGATACATGGCGTGTAACGTACCCGATGCTTTGAATGGAATGCAACCTTTCGTTCCGCTTCGCGAGGGACATTGCTTGACCCATCCTGGGCTTACCGGTGAGAATAAATCAGGACATTATTTCCAGCAGGGCCGCATCATGGGGCATGCGGCCTCTCCGCCTTTGTAGCTGCGGCATCTCATGCCGCTTGGAGAGGTCGCCAGGAGAAGCGCCATAAGATAGCGCGGCTACAAAAGAAGGATAAGATGGCGCCATCATGATCCTGAACAGAAACCGGTTCTCGGGTCTTCTCCCCGTCATGCTGGGCATCATGAGCCTCGTCTTAGGGGGATGCGCCGGCGAATGGCCACAGGCCCGTCTCGATGCGTACCTCGGGCAGCAGCCGGCCCATGATCTCTCACGGTTTGCGGGTTTGCCGGGCCCGGTACAAGCCGGGCTTGTGCTTTTCAACGATACGACCGCTCCGGATTCGGCTCCAAAACTCTCCGAAGCTTCTTTGACATCCCTGACCGAACACGTGCGGCTTCAATTGATGCATGACGTCCCGCTCGAGGCGGTGCGCATTGTTCATTCCCCGGACCCGGGAGCCTCGCCTCCGAAGTTCACGTCGGTGCTGCAATGGGCAAAAGACGAGCAGGTCGATTACCTCGTGATGGCCGTTCTCTCGAGTGCCGAAATCGAGGTGCCGGAACGATTCCCCTGGCGAGGGTCCAGCCTGGGAGCCATCGCGCGCGGGTTACAGTTCGGGTATCGTGCGGAAAACCTGGCGCTTGCCGAAATGGCGTTAATCGACGTGCGCGGCGGGCAGGTGTTGGCCCGAGTCGAGGGAAATGCCTGGGCTTCCCTGGACCGGCTGGACCCGCCCATTGAGTCCAACGAGTATCCGGTCGTTCGACGGAACCTGGAGGACCCGCCCATTTACCCTGAAAAGGAAGCAGATGCGCACGACGTCATGCGAGCGGTCGCCGCCGGCGATGCCATCGACCAGGCGGTGCTGCATTTGAAAGAGGTTTGGGACGGGTCCTGAACCGTCCCTGAGTCTAGCGATAATTGACGAATTGCAGATCGATGCCGAAGTCTTGCTGTTTCAGAAAATTGATGACAGTTTGCAGTTCGTCCTTGCTCTTGCTCTGGACGCGCACCTGATCGCCTTGAATCTGCGCCTGCGCCTTGAACTTGTTCTCCTTCAGACTCTTCGTGATGGCTTTGGCTTTGTCTTCGACGATCCCGCTCTGCACCGTGACGTGTTGCCGCACGGTTCCCCCCAGGGCCTGCTCCACCTTGCCGTAGTTGAGCGCCTTCAATGACACGCTGCGTTTCACGCATTTTCCCTTGAGGATGTCGATGACCGCCTTGAGTTTGTAATCGTCGTCCGCCACGATCTCCAGGACATGCTCTTTTTCCTTGAGCGTGACGTTGGATTGCGACCCTTTGAAATCGAAGCGTTGCCCGATTTCTTTCATGGTTTGATCAACCGCGTTCTTCACTTCTTGTATGTCCACCGTGGATGTCACGTCAAACGAAAACGTCTCCGCCATGAATTTGTCTCCTTTGTTAGCAACATTTGCCTTCCGGGATCCGGATGCCTTCGCCGTCGATTATCTCCGTCGTGGTATAGGGCTGTTTCAGGATCAGGTATTGGTACCATTTCATCGCGCTTTCGGTCAGGACCACGAGGGCCAGGACCGCGACCAGCCCGACCAGCGCCGCATTGAGCGCCATGGTGATGCGCGCTACCGGGTCCGTCGCGGTTTGTGCCCGGTCCAGAAAAATCCACCACAGGTCATGACAGCTCGTCAAGGTGATGATGCCCACGAACACCATGGGGACGGCCGTCACCCACAGGTAGCGGGCCTTGTCCATTTTGATGAACAAGGTCGTGCCGATACAAAGCGCCAGGGTTCCCAATAACTGGTTGGCGGCTCCGAACATGGGCCAGACCGTGGAGATCGTGCCCGTGGCGATGAGCCATCCCCACGCCCCGACCACGAGCGCGCTGGACAGGATGACGCCGGGCCACCAATTGATCCGGCGAAGCGGGGCATACACGTGTCCGCCCATTTCCTGAACGAGATAGCGCGCCACGCGCGTGCCCGCGTCGATGGTCGTCAGGATAAACAGGGCTTCGAACAGGAGCGCGAATTGATACCAGTAGGCCATGAGCCCGGCCATCCCCGGCAGCGCGGAAAAAATCCAGGCCATGCCCACGGCCAGCGACACCGCGCCTCCGGGCCGGCCCGAGACGTCCACTTCGACCAGTTGCGAGAGCGTGTGAATGTTTTCAACGGGGTATCCCATCGCGGCCAAAGCCTCGGCCGGGAGGCGCGTGTTGATCGCAAAATAATCGCCCGGGATGAGCAGGGACGCCGAGATCAACGCGACCACTCCGACAAAGCTTTCCAGCAACATGGCGCCGTAGCCCACCATGGCCTGCGATTCGCGGGCGATCATTTTCGGCGTGGTGCCCGACGATACGAGCGAATGGAAGCCCGAGATGGCGCCGCAGGCGATGGTGATGAACAGAAACGGAAACAGGGGACCGGGAATGATCGGGCCTCCGCCGGCGATGAACCCGGTGACCTTGGGCATGTGCAGGTCGGGCGCCAGAATGATCACGCCGATTGCCAGCAACCCGATGACCCCGAGCTTCATGAACGTCGAGAGGTAGTCCCGCGGGACCAGGAGCATCCACATCGGCAGGACCGAAGCCAGAAATCCGTATCCGGCCAACAGCCAGACCAACGTGGTCCGGTCATGGGTAAACCACATCGCCATATCCGATTGCGCCACCATTTTGCCCAGGGCCACGGACAGGACAAGCAGGATGATGCCCATGAGAGACATTTCTCCGACGCGCCCGGGTCTTACGCGATGATGGTACCAGCCCATGAGCAAGGCGATGGGGATGGTCATGGCAATCGTAAACGTGCCCCAGGGGTTGGCCACGAGCGCGTTGACCACGGCCAGCCCCAGACCGGCCAGGGCCACGATCACGATGAACAGCACGGCCACGGCCGTGGCCGTGCCGGTGACCCACCCGATCTCCGCGCGCGCGATCTCCGGGAGGGAGCGGCCGTTTCGGCGCAGGGATCCGACCAGGATGACGAAATCCTGGACCGCGCCAGCCAACACGGCTCCGATCACGATCCAGAGAAACCCCGGCAGAAACCCGAATTGTGCCGCCAGAACCGGACCCAACAACGGCCCGGCGCCGGCAATGGCCGCGAAATGGTGTCCGAAGAGCACGTATTTGTTCGCGGGATAGTAATTGGTGCCGTCTTCCAGTCGAAAGGCCGGGGTGCTGCGTTCATCATCCAGTTGCATGACGCGCCGGCCTAAAAAACCTCCGTAAAACCGATAGGCCAGCACGTAAAAGCACCCGGCCGCGGTCACCAGCCAGAGTCCGTTGACCTTTTCGTCAGGGTTCAGCAATCCGGTGACAAAGCCGAAGGACACGGCGCACAGGAGGGAAACGAGAATCCACGCGGTCGTCTTCAGGGTCTTCATGGTGCTTCAGAACGTCGAGCGAACGATTTATGTGGACCGGGTGCGGCGAAACGATGCTTTTTCCCCGGCACGGAGTCCGTCGATCATACAGGTTGTGAAAACGGGGGTTTGTCGAACTTGTGTCGAATGGCGTTCATGGCGTTGAAGACCATGGGTTTTGTGAGCAGTCGATGTTCAATCGCGCGTTTGCCGGGAAAATCGAGTAAGGATACTCCAATGACCATGGTGAGTAAACCTTGTCCCGGAAGGACCAGCATGGCAATTCCCGCCAGGAGAAACACCAGGCCGACCGTGTTCTTGATGACCAACCCCGCGTAGCGCAGGACCGGATGGTAGTCTTCCAGCCACACGTGTTCCTCATCGTGCAAAAAGTAGTCCACGGGCAGGCGAATGATAATGACGGGAATGAGCACGATGGTCCCGAAAAACATCACAACCGAGACGATGGTGATGGCGATCAGCGCCTCGGGGGGGACCAAAGCGGTCAGTTCGTCATAGACTGATACAATGGTGTTCATCGGGCGAACTCTGTGCGTCGCAAGGGGAAATAACACGTTCTCAGCGATTCGACAAGCATATATGCCTTCTCCTGTAGCGGCGGCATCTTATGCCGCCCGGAAGAAGGCGCCATGAGGCACGTCGGAAGCCCGTTGAAGGGGCGTTGTCGAACAGGATAGGATTGTAGAAATGTTGACGCTTTTCGCCTTTTCTTTCCCCTCCTTTGTAAGGAGGGGCGAGGGGAGGTAGAGGCATTCGGAGGCCCAGCGGATGCCCGCTTACTGGTTACTCAAATCGGAACCTTCGGCGTTTTCCATTGAGGATCTGGCGCGTTCGCCCAAACGGACGACGTGCTGGGAAGGCGTGAGAAATTATCAGGCCCGCAATTTTCTGCGATCCATGGCCGTCGGCGACCTGGCCTTCTTTTATCATAGCAATGCCGATCCGCCGGCGATTGTGGGCATTGTCGATGTCGTCAAGGCCGCATATCCCGATTCTTATGCGTGGCAGCCCGAGAGCCGGTATTTCGACGAAAAGAGTTCGGAACAGAATCCGCGATGGGTGATGGTCGACGTCCGGTTGAACAAGGTGTTGCGCACGCCGCTTTCTTTGGAAAGCCTCAGGGGAGTCAAAGGTCTGGAAAAAATGGAACTGCTCCGCAAGGGTTCGCGTCTCTCGGTTCAACCGGTCAGGGAAAGCGAATGGAAGATCATTGTGCGGTTGTCGGGGGGTAAGGCCTGAACCGTCGATTTGTGCGGGTTTCCGGGACTTTGGTACACTGAATACGGCAGTGATTGTGAGGAAACGCTCCATAGGACTGATGAAGAGAATCAAACTGGCTGGTGTTGTCGTGACCTTGATGTGCGGTATGTGGAGCCCTGGTTCCAGCCTTGGTGCAGTCGTGCCCGCCGCGGCGTTGGGTCAGGAAGACGTTGCCGTGACCGTTCACATCGAGAATCGCCGGTTTGTTCCGCACGTGGTGAACTTGCGCGTCGGGCAACGGGTCCGCCTTATCTTCAAGAACGAAGACGTTGAACTGCACGCGTTTGTTCCCGCGAATCTCCTGGTTCGGACAAACGTCCAAGTCAGTGGAGACGGGGCGCCGCAGTTCGGCAAGGAGGGGTTTCGCCGCGTGTTGATTCCTTCAGGCGGCCAAGTCGAATTGGTGTTCACGTCGAAGGAAGCCGGCTCATTTCCGTTCTACTGTGATTTGCCGGGACATATCATGAACGGGATGATCGTGGTTGACGGTTAGATGGATAAATATGCTGGTGTCAGATGTTTATTTTCGTGTCCCACTATGATTTTGAAGAGGAGAAGGGCTCATGAGGTATCAGATGGTTGATTGCTTATATGGTGGACGGACCTCCACGTTTGGCCGAAACCAATCGCGAGCATTGAAACGATGCGGTCTTGGCCTTGGGGTCCTTATTTTTGGGCTGGTCGGGTTCGGGGCGGCCAATTTTTCGGGTGCCGCGGAGCCTGTTCCGTCTGCGCAGGGCGAGGCGGCCGTAGAGGCCGTCCGGACGTACGCCCAGGCGGTGGCCGGTCGGGATTCGACTCGGGTGGCCCAAAACGATTTTGTCTGTCTGTTGAAGATGGTGGAAGCCGGAGCCACGGGGAAAGGGCAGTTTTTGCCTGAATCCGACCCGGTCTATTCCTGGTGTTGGGACCGGCTCGTGCAAGCGCATGCGGAAGTGATCCAGAGCCGCGACCTGGCGCTGGATGAGTTGTGGCCGGGTGTCGGCAAGTTGGTGAATTATCGGGATTTCAAGCGTTTCGAGATTGCGGAAACCCAAGCGCGTCAGCGGGTCCCGTCCTTTTTTGTCATGCCTGAAATCGGCGACATGTCCGGGGCGCCCGGTTTCACCCTGGAGGTGGTTGGGACCGGCCCGCTTCCCCATGCGTCCTTTCAGGTTCCGGGCTCCGACCACATGGTGGCCGTGCCCACGACCCTGGTCCGGGTCCGCGTTGCCTATCCGGATCCGATGACGTCACCGGCCGCGAACGGCCCGGGTCAGCAGGATTGGGTCGTGCCGTATAAGAAACCGATTCATCCGGTCAAAGCCGTGACCGTGAAGTGGGTGGTATTGTCGGGGCTGCATCAGCATGGGTTTCCCGTGGATACCGCCGTGCTCAATATGCCGATGACCTCTTCCATGGGGACGCCGATTCCGTTCGTCGTGGACCCGGGCGGGTTTGAGCAGAAAACCACGGAATATTGGGATGCGAAGGAGGCGCAAGCGGCATTGACCGCCGGGTTGGAGCGGGCGAAAACGTTACCGACTCGCCGGGAGCGGATCTCCATGCTCAACAGGATTCTAGTCGTGAACCCCTCACACCTGGAGGGGCTCAAAGCGATTACCGCCGAATTGTATGCCGGCCTGTTGGATTTCGGCGCACGGACGCATGGCGTTCAGTTAGAGAGCGAGCCGCTGTATCAGGCGTTTAACACCCTCTATTGGACGATCCAGTCGTCAACTGACCGGATGGACATTTCCCTTGAGATGGAAATGGGCGGCAAAACCGAGCCGACCCCGGCCGATTATTTGTATCGCTTGATTCCCGCGATGGAAACCTTGGTGGATTTACAACCCGGAGATTTTGAAACACTCTTGAAACTGACGATGGCCTATCGATGGACGAACGACCAAGTGTCCGCCATCATGACCCCCCAGCAGTTGCTTTCGGAATTGCCGACGGATCAACCGAACATGCGTGCCAGGGTGTTGATGGCCATTGCCTGGTCACGAATCAGCAAGGTCGCGTGGAATCGATTCTTTGACGACCCGGATATTATCCAAGGGTATAAAGAAGCCGATGAGGCCTTTACGTTGTCCTCTGATCCCCTGATCAAATTCTCCGCGGCGTATGCCAAGGCGTACAGTTTGGTTTTTCGCCCCAAGCGTGACGATGAGGCGATGTTCGCTCTCTTGCAGGAAGCGCGACGCTGGTATCGGCAGATTCCGGGAACCACGGCCCAGTCCTGGGCCTTTCTCCTGCAAAACGATACCTTGAAAGGGTTCGTGGACACGGACCCGAAGTTTCACTCGTTGATGACGGCGACTTCTTAAACGAGCATAGCCGGGCGAGAATTCAGCCGTTCATCTTGTTGAAACGGCTGGTTCTCGCCTGGTGCTGAACAGCCTCGCCTCACGATTCCTGTCCTCTGAAGGCTGTTTTCGTTTGGCTTTTCGTATCCGCCTCGTGCCCGGAAGGATCGGTGTGAAGTCTCGACCCGGACGGAATAACCGGTCGCGCAAGGCGGCAAAGACAGCCCGGACACGCGGGTACGGTTTGACGGGTTCCGACCTTGTCCATTCCAGAAGAAGACTTCCAACTTGATTTTCGGAAAAATCCGGACGTCCTCGGCACCATGGTCGACGCCATGGGCGACGGCGTCTTTACCGTGAATGCCCAGGGTCATATTGTCGCGTGGAGTGCGGGCGCGGCGCGGATTACCGGCTATTCCAGCGATGACGTCCTCGGCAAATCCTGTCATATCCTCGAAGGGAAAAACTGTAAAGGGTTTTACAAACTTACCGAGTTTTTGGAGAACCCGACACCCTATCCGTGGGGAATCTGCAATCAGGAATGTAAGGTATCGGCGAAGGACGGGCGGGAACTGTATCTCTATGGAAACGTGTCCGTCCTGCGCGATGAACGCGGCACGGTTGTCGGCGCCGTCGGGACTTTTACGGATCTCACCTCCTTTATTTTAGCCAAAGAAAAAATCCAGGTCTTAGAAGAACAGGCCCGGTCCCGAGATTCATTTCAGCAGATGATCGGGCGTAGCGGTGTCATGCAGGAAGTCTTTCGACGCGTGCGCTTGGCCGCGCAAGGCGACGTGCCTGTCCTGCTGACCGGGGAGTCGGGCACGGGAAAGGAATTGGCGGCACGGGCCATTCATGCCCTCAGTAGCAGAAAGGATAAGCCGTTTTTTGCCATCAATTGTTCGGCCATTCCGGAGACCTTGATCGAAAGCGAGTTGTTCGGTCACGTGAAAGGAGCTTTTACGGGGGCAATCCGCGATAAAGTCGGTGTGTTCCAGGCGGCCGAAGGCGGCACACTGTTTCTGGATGAAATCGGCGATACGAGTCCGTTGCTTCAACTCAAACTTCTTCGCGTCTTGCAGGAGAGCGAGATCCGGCGCGTCGGTGATGAGAAAAGCATAAAGGTCGACGTGCGATTCATCACGGCCACCAACAAGGATTTAAAACATGCGTTGACGACCGGGGCCATACGGGAAGACTTTTATTATCGCATTCGGGTCTTTGAAATTTCCCTGCCGGCCCTGAGAGAACGGCGGGAAGACTTACCCGGGTTAGTCAGTCACTTTGTGGCCGAAGGGTCAAAAGTGTATCCCCGTGCCATTAACGATATTGCGCAGGATGCGATGCAGCAGATGCTGAAACATGCATGGCCGGGAAACGTTCGGGAATTGCGAAATGCCATCGAACATGCTTTCGTGACGGCGGAAGGGGGCTGTTTGACCGTACTCGATCTCCCTCCGGAAATTCGTACGCCCACGTCGTCTACCTCTAATGCTTCAATCAAAGAGCCTCTGACCCCTGAGCAACAGGCCGAGCGCGATCAGATACTTGATGCCCTGCGACAGACCCGGGGCAGCAAAACCCAAGCGGCCAAATTGTTGGGATACAGTCGAGTGACACTGTGGAAAAAGCTGCAAAAATTCGGCATTCAAGGAACTTCCTCTCAAGTTCGTTAACATGCTAAGTTAACGAGTTAGCGTTATATCGTTAACATGACCTCCCCTCCTTAAACATTCTCAAAGGGTTCACATTGCAACCCCTTAAAATTAAAGGGTAACTTTTTTTGTTGTGCCGATTTGAAAAGTGGCATAGGCTTTGCTTTGAGAATGAAGTGTGTATGAAAAAAGGTTGCAAGGAAAGATCGCTCGTAGTTCGTAGAAAAGGACGATTTATTCATTAACCACAAGGAGGTGGGTCATGTTCGGTTCGATTCGCGCGATGAGTTTTACCGTGCTGCTCAGCGTCTTCTTTCTTAGTTTGATGATCACCCCGGCCTTGAGCGACGGCGGTCCGGCGGACGGCTTCGGGCTGCACGTTCAAGCCCCTCATATGATGGCCGACGGACAAATCGGTGGTCCCTTCCATCACTATTGCAAAGGCATTTCCAACGAAATCATCCAGTGCATGCTTTTTCCGTCTACCGACCCCAAAGCTCCGTTGATCGGGGTGGAATACTTCGTCGCCAAGGATCTGGCTCGGAAGGAAGTTCCGCTCATTAAATGGAACAGAAATTTCCATGACCATGAGGTAGAAATCGCCACCGGTCGTGTGCTGATTCTGGACATCGAGGATAAAAACAAGGTTGCGGAAATTGCCGCCGTTGCCGCTCAAACCGACGGCGTGATTTATCACCTCTGGCAACCGGGCCAGAAAGTGCCTGATGGAACGGTCACGATTCCGAATTCGGTCGGTCACAAATTCCGAACCGAGTAACATCGAGTACCGGTGCGGGAACGATTCATTTCCCGCGCCGGCTTTGCCCGCCAACATTTTCACACAAGGAAAGGTCTGATGCGGATTGCGGACAGACAAGCGGTGAGTTGCGTCCTCATCGCGCTCCTGGTGGGAGGGTCGGTCGTCTGGGGAGGAGACCCTGCGGTTCTCGATCCGCGCGTGCCGCCGGATCAGATCGAAGAAGCCAGAACGTGGCGGAATCCATTTTCCGTGACACCTGAACGTCTCGAACGAGGAAAAGAGATCTTTCATGGGAAAGGCTTTTGTGTGACGTGTCATGGGCGTGACGGGAAGGGGTTGGGTAACATTCCCGGTCTTCGAGGAAAACTCCCGAGAAATTTCACGGACACCCAGTGGCAGGCCGCGCGGACCGATGGTGAACTGTTCTGGATTTTGAAAAACGGCAGCCCGGGTACGGATATGGCCTCGTTCATTCCGCTCGTGTTGACGGAAGAAGAGGCGTGGCACGTTCTCCTGTACGTGCGCGCCTTTGGCGGAACGTAAGCCGTTGGCATGAATAGTCGTAGAGGGAAAGGAGAGACATGAAACAGAAGATCCGGTCTTTATGGAACGTGGTGGGAACGGCGTCCGCGGGTGTGCTCGTCGGGGCCTGTGTGAGCCTGTTGGCCCTCTCGCCTCTTTGGGCTGCCGATGAACGGCAGGCTGAAATGACGGTGAAGAACGTTTGCTCGACCTGCCACAAATTTGAAGGTGAGCCGGAAAGCCGGTTCAATTTGAAAGCTCCGGATTTGATGTGGGCCGGGAGCAAGTACCGGCACGCTTGGTTGGTCGGGTTTCTCGCCGGAAAGGAAAAACGGTTATACGCCAAAAGCTATCGATGGGATCAGGGGTGGGAACCGGACGCACACGTGACCCTTCCGGAGGAGCAAGCCGAGGCGATCGCGACCTATTTGGAGAAAGAGTACGTTGACCCACGCGTGGAAGTCGGTGCGTTTGACGTTTCGAAAGTCACTAAAAAGGAAGCGGAATTCGGCGCCTTGGCTTTCAGGGAACATGCCTGCATCGGCTGCCATACCATTGAGGAAAACGGGCAATTGGTCGGCGGACCGCAAAGTGTCGACTTGGCGGAGTCAGGAAGGCGTTACAATCCGGATTGGCTCTACCGGTTTGCGCTCAATCCGCAGGATTTTACGCCTCACAGCGGAGAATTCTTGGCTGATGCCACGGATTTCGGCGTGCGGACGATTGTCGGGTATCTCATGACCTTGGGCGTTCCGGAATTCAACTATCATGAACCGTGGACTAGCCCTGAGTTTGCGCAGGCAAGCGTGGACCGGGGAGCGGTGGTCTATAAAGAGTACTGTTCGCAATGTCATGGTGCGACGGGAGAAGGGGATGGCCCGGCCGCGTCGGGCTTGAGTCCCAAACCCGCGGTGCATGCGAAGATGGCCTTTGACAAGCTGCCGGTGGAATACCTCTATAACGTGATCAATCATGGCGGGCGAAGCGTGGGAAAGTCGCCCACCATGCCGTACTGGGACCTCACGATCGGCCAACAGGGAGTGGCGGACGTCATGGCGTATCTGAAAGCGACGTTTAAGGGTGTGCCCGAGACCATGGCTGCCGCAACGGGGACGGGTCCGTCCGGGGTGTGCCCGCAGCCGCGCAAGACCAAACGCGCTCCGGGAAAGTTCCGGAACATGACGAATCCCTTACCTGCCGATGCGGCCAACATCAAGGCCGGCGAAACGTTATACCAACAAACGGCTCAACCGTTGGCGTGCTTCAATTGCCATGGGATTAAAGGTGACGGACAAGGGCCGATGGGGGCTGCCCTGAATCCACCTCCACGAAACTTCACGTGTGGGGAAACCATGAAGGACATTTCCGACGGTCAGATGTTCTGGATCATCAAAAACGGCTCCAAAGGTACCGGCATGATGGCCTTTTCCAACATGCCCGATAATGAAATCTGGCAATTGATTCACTACATCAACACGTTGGTGAAATAGAAAAAAAGGGGCGGCTTCAGTTTTCGTTATGATGGCCGCCCCTGTCTCACTTGATCGACAATGATCGGAACGGTGGGCCGGGTTATGATTGACGCGTACCGTGTGAGCCTGTTAGCTTAGTGTCCTCGCCTCTTTGGCTGCCGATGAACGGCAGCTCCATCCTCACAACATTCGGATACTCAGTAGAGCTTAATCATGAACCTGTAACAGAGGAGCATTAACCATGAAAGACAAAACGCACAAATCGATTTCCATGGCGGCGGGCATGAGGAAGTATTGGAGATCAATGTCTCTCTTCATTGGAATCCTTGGCGTCTGTGCCTCGACATGGGTCGTCGTACCATCTGTTGCTCGTGCCGACGCTTCGCAGAATGACATCAACGAAGCCTTTGCCCCCGTGTTGAAGTTGGAAGGAAAAGCCCGCAAGGAGATTAACACGATTGCGAACATGATTGCTCCCGGGTCGAAGATGGTGCCCATTGATGCCACCAAGGCCAGTGGGGAAATGTGTATGCTGGAGACGGTGACCAAACACAATATGATCCACTTTTCGCAAACCCCCGAACAAACCCATGAGGATGTCGTGTATTACCTCAATCCTGCCCAGTTTATCGAAAGCGGCTTGGATATCAAGAAACTTCCTCGTCATCCCGGTGAATTGGGAAAGATGAAGCCCCTCCAATGGTATTACTATGATGGGACCTATGTGGAACCGCATCAGGGCAGCCAACTGAACAAGGCATTCGTCATTATGAGCGTGGACGTGAAATAGCTCGGGAGGATCAATGCCTGCAACACCGCTCTGCATAGAACATTGTCGTTCGTGACGGCGAACGAGGATGTCCCGCTCAGACGGTAAGAATTGAAGGGAATGAGGCGGGATGCCTGGATGTCCCGGGATTTATGGGGCACTCCAGGCATCCTCCAGCGCAGGCTCCGGATCGATTCAAAACTTTTTCCCCAATGCCCCACTGCCGATTCCCTAGCCTTGATCGGCCAAGTGTTCATCACGCTCGGATATCAGGGATCTCGGTCTTATAATCCCGCCCGTCATCATTAACAAAATTTCCGAATCAGCAGAATAGTTGTTACGAGCCTACCGGTTGATGCCAGCAATCCTTTCCCACCGGATCAGGATTGGCTGATCACCCGAAGCCATTCCGTGGGCTCTCGTCCTCTATCGGCCGACCTTTTTGAACATCCGTCCGGTGCGATGGAAGCGGAAAATACCTTGACAAACCAGTTGGATTAGGCGTGTATTTGACAAAACAGTCAAGTATTGGTGTTTTAGTCCATCATTTTATCTAGTGTATGGAGTAACGAGTCGATAGAAGTTCACAATCATGCAAACTCGATCAATCCGTGTATCGATAAGAGCGTCCCGCGGGCATTGTGACCGGGGAGAATGTGGAGCATGGCAACCGGGGATCTTCGTGCTGAGCATGTTTTTGGCTTCCATGGTAGCGAGTTGCACGTTCGGTTCCGTCCACTCAACAAAGCCAGCACCGAGCGCATTACCCGAGCCAGAGGCTAGCCAGTCTGCCGCTTCTTCTGCGGAAGTCGATACCCTGGAACGCTCTGAACTAAGCCCAATCCCATTCTCGCTCGAAGACCGGATGGCGCTTGGAACCTCTTCAGGCCTGTCCCTCGACGACGGTGAACCTGCCCGGGTGTTCAGTTTTCGGGCCAGAGAAATGCCGCTGGTCGATGCCTTGCGGCTGTTCTCGCGCGCTAATGCGCTCAATATCGTCGTGGAGCCGGGAGTCGAAGGTGTGGTCACGGTGGACTTTCGGGGCCTCGCGCTCGACAACGCCATGGCCGCGCTGCTGGATATGCAGGGGTACTATTGGGAAAAAGATGGAGAACTGATCGTCGTCCGCCGGCTGAAAACACGTATCTTTACCCTGGATTACATTCGCTTGGAACGTTCCGGTGAGGGACGTAATAAAGCGCAAGTCACGTCCGGGTCCGGAAGAAGCGGTGGGCAGGACGCGGGCGAAGTCATCCTGAGCCAACAGGACCATATCAAGTTCTGGGAAGAAATTGAAACACAGATTGGTGCTCTTCTCTCAGCCGAAGGACGCTTCGTGGTGAACCGGTTGTCCGGCACCATTCAAGTGACGGACCTGCACAGGCGAGTGGAAGAGGTGGCGACGTTTCTGGGCAATGTCCGTAACTCCCTCTATCGACAGGTTGAGATCCAGGCCAGAATTTATGAAATCGCGCTACGGGACGATTACAGCCTGGGAGTGGATTGGAGCCGGATCGATCTCAGAACGCCCAAGGGCAGTTTCAAGCTGGCCAACGTCATCACGGCGCCGGCCGGTGGCTTTGTCGCGCGATCGGCGACTGCGGCTTTCAGTTTTAACGACGGGGATTTTGAAGGCGTCATCCAGGCCTTACAGGAGCAGGGCGACGTGCAGGTGGTGTCCCAACCCCGCATTTTGACGCTGAACAACCAGCCGGCGCTGATCAAGGTCGGGACGGATCAATCCTTTTTTACCTCGACTACCACGCAAGGGACGGCAGGGACCGGGAACATTATTACGGAACAGGTGCGGACCGTGACCTCGGGGCTCGTCCTCTCGGTGACCCCACAGATTTCCCAGGACGGGTGGATCATGATGGACGTGTCGCCCATTATCACCCGGTTGACCGATATCGTCGAATCACAGAACGGATCCACCGCGCCTGTTTTGGAGGTGAAACAGTCCGGAGGGCTGGTCCGTGTCCGTGATGGCCAGTTGGTGATTATCGGCGGGCTGATCCAGGAACAACTTACGACTACCGAACGCAAGGTCCCTTTGCTGGGCGATATTCCCGTGCTTGGGACGTTTTTCAGCGGCACCTATCAGGCCGAGCGAAACACCGAACTTGTCATCTTCCTCATGCCTCGTATCCTGCGGGTAACGTGATGGATAAACTCGATCTGAACGTGTGTTACGAACAACTGGGCTTCATCGAAGCGCCGTTTCGGATGACGCCGGACACCGATTATTTTTTCCGGTCGCCGCAACACCTGCAAGCTTTGGCACATTTGCGATTCGGGATCGCCAGTGGCGAGTTGACGATGCTGACCGGTGAAGTCGGGGTCGGGAAAACGCTGGTATGCCGCTATCTGTTGCGGCATCCTCCGAAAGGCATACGCTTTGCGTATCTCTTGAATCCCGATCAATCGTACGTGGATCTGCTGGGTTCAATTTATCGGGACCTCACAGGGCAGATCCCCGAAGATCACAGCATCGGCGCTTTGCAACGCAGGTTGTCCCACGTGTTGCTGAAATTGGCCGGGCAGGGTGAGCGCGTGGCTGTCCTGGTTGACGAAGCGCATCGGTTGGGCGGGAAAGTGTTGGAAGGTCTCAGGCTGTTATCGAACCTGGATACCGAAAAGGAAAAACTCATGTGTTTGTTGTTTGTGGGCCAACCCGAACTCGAGCGGACGTTGTCCCATCGCGTGCTTCGCCCCCTGTCGCAACGCATCAGCATTCGATTCCGGTTAAAGCCGTTCGATTGTCGGGAAACCATGGACTATATCCGGCATCGCCTGCGGGTCGCAGGCCCGCGGACCCGGTTCCAGTTTCCTCCCGCAGTCATGATGCTCACGCACTACCTGAGCGGAGGCGTACCGCGCCGGATCAACCAGCTTTGTCATCGTTCCCTGCTTGCGGCCTATGCCAGTTGCCGGTTCCAAGTCAGTCTTTGCATGGTCCTGCGTGCCAGACGGGAAATCATCGGTCTGACCTGAGTCGTCGAGGCGATTATCCGAAAAGAAAAAACGTCAGGCAGGAAGGCTCGACGACCAGCGACGTACAATGAGTATTATCGCGGATACGCTGACGCGGTTGCAGGCTGAACGTCCGCGGCGCCCGGACCAACCCCGGTCTTCGGTGCCCCCGGATAGCGAGAAAGCGGCCGATTTCCAGGACCTGGATTTTTCCTCTTCTCAGACCCCATCCCGGGCTCTTGGGAACCGTCTGACGGCTCTTGTGGTTGTGCTGGGGTGTCTTGGGATTGCGGCCTACCTATGGGGCCTGCCCTTTCTTGCGGCTCCTGATAGGGTGATGCCGAAGCAGGAAAAGGTGAAGGCAGCTCAATCCGCAAAACCCGTTCCGTCCGGGATCGTAGAGTCGATACCTGAACAACGGGAAGAACCTCCTGTTGTCACCGCGACAGACAAGCGTGAAGATTCCGATTCAACAGAGCCGGCTTCAGTGCCCGACCCGTTGCTGACCTCGCCTGATGCCGGGAATGCACGTGCCCGCAAGCCGAGCCCCTCTCCCGGCATTCAGTTCACGGCAAAACCGCCACCAACGCGTCATACCCATTCGGCTTCATCCGGTCAACGAAAAACCCGGGGTTCCCCACGGCTTCGGAATGCCACTCCCTTTGAAATCAAACTCGCCCGCGCACAATCTTTTATCAAGCAACGGCAATACGCGCAGGCGATCAACGTCCTGGCCCCCTTGTTTGCGAAGCCTCCTGAACGCTGGGAACCTTGGTTTTGGTTAGGAACGGCGCAGTTGGGCCTAGGTCAATTGGAGAAGGCCCAGGCGTCGCTGGTGGACGGTCTTGCACGGGATGCCACGGTGCCGCAATTGTGGGTGCAGCGAGCTTTGGTGGATCAACAGCAGGGCCGGTTCGGTGAAGCATTGGATGCCCTCAGACAAGCGGAGTTATTGGCACCTGAACTTCCCGAGGTGCACCTGAACTTGGCGTATGCTCTCGACGTGGAGGGAAACCGGCTCGTCGCCGTCAGCTATTACCGAACGTTTCTCACCCTGACCGAAGGCAAGAAAGCCTACCACGCAATCCGCAAAAAGGTGCTGGACCGCATCAGTCGTTTGAGCAAAGCTTGACCCTCGGCATTCTGCACGCGGCAAAGGGAACCTGCTTTGCGCACTTAGCCTCGGTGGAACGCGCTTCGGATTGTCTGTACGAGTCTGGCGAGAAGTCCCCGGGTCATGGGGTCGGGGTGTTCTTCCCACAGTTCTTGGTTGCCCAAATACGCCTCGCCTTGAAATTGCAGCCGGCTGCGCAGTTGGGTGTAGCCCCGTTCATGTAATTGGGCGATGAGCAGAGTAACGGCAGCTTTTTCGGTGGTTTGCGGTTCGGTCTCCAGAAGGAAGCGTTCATACCGGAAGACGGCCTGAAACGTTCCGCTCGAGACTTTCAGTTCGACCTGTCGATTGAACCCCCGGCCCAGGTCATCAAGCCCGGAAATTTGATAGGTGTTGGTCGGGGAGTCCATGGCATATCGACCAGGGTGGGGTGAACCATTGAGTCGTTTGCCGGACAGGGCTATTCCAAGTCGTCGGCAATCTTTTTCAGTCGCCGGTCCAGTGCGAACCTGGTGAGCCCCAATTTTTGGGCGGCTAAACTCTTATTCTGTCCGCAGAGTTTCATCACTTCTTCAATAATCGCGAATTCGGTTTCCGCCAACGTTTGCCGTCCCAAGACTATCTCCATTCGGAGAATCGATTCGTCGGTTTGGGTGGTGGATGAAACAATTTTCTTGGGTTCTTCACGGATTTCCCGGGGCAGGTCCCCGGGTGTCAACGTTTTGCCGCGACAGAAGATCACGGCTCGTTCGATGATGTTTTCCAGTTCGCGAATGTTCCCGGGGTACGTGTAACGCTCAAGCAAGGCTCGGGCCTCAGGGTCGATCTCGCTGATGTCTTTGTTGACCTCCCGGCTATGGTGAACCAGGCAGCGAAGGCTCAGGGGATAAATATCGTCGACGCGTTGTCGCAGGGGCGGGAGTTGCAACGACACGACGTTCAGCCGAAAAAACAGATCCTCTCGAAACGCGCCTTGGTCGACTTCCTTCTTCAGATCGCGATTGGTTGCGGCAATCAGCCTGAAATCCACGGTAATATCGTCCTGGCCTCCCAGGCGCTTGAAGGAGCGTTCCTGCAGGACGCGAAGCAGCTTGGCTTGCATGGAAGGATTCAAGTCCCCGATTTCATCCAGGAACAGTGTGCCGCCTTCCGCCTGTTCGCAGAGACCGGGTTTTCGCTGGGCGGCGCCGGTAAAGGCCCCGCGTTCGTATCCGAACAGTTCGCTTTCAAAGAGTTCCTGGGGAATGGCCGTGCAATTCACGCCGACAAAAGGCGCGTCACCTCGGGGGCCGTTGTGATGGAGGACGCGCGCGATGAATTCTTTGCCCGTGCCGGTTTCACCTTGAAGCAGAACGGTCGTCTTGGCGTTTTCACTCAATTCCTGGACTTGGGCCACCAATTCCCGCATGCCGGGGCTGTTCGCGATGAGATCCTTGAGCGCATACCGGCCGGCACTGCCCTGGTTTTCAAAACTGACCCGGCGACGAAGGGTCAGATAGTCAATCGCGCGTTCGACAACCGGACCCACTCCGGACAAATCCACGCTCTTGATCAAAAAGTCATACGCCCCCAAGCGCATGGCTTCCACGGCGTCTTCAATGGTTCCGTAGGCCGTCAACAGGATGACCAGCGTTTGCGGGGCTTTAGGCGGGATATGCTTGAGGGTCTCAAGGCCGGTCATGCCCGACATTTTGAGATCCAGCAGGATGATGTCGGGAACGTCGTCGTCCAATCCTTCGAGAAGCGCTTCGCCGGAGTCAAAGCTTCGCACCTCGTGCCCGCCGCGAGTGAGCCGTCGGGTAATCGACGAGCG